>CBDBPP010000004.1:0-1444499 GCA_965208825.1 Dehalococcoidia bacterium | reverse complement strand
GCACGACGAGACCTTCCTGGTGGAGCTCTCCTCGCCCACCAACGCGACCCTGGCCGACGACAAGGGCGTGGGGACCATCACCGACGACGACCCGGCCACGGCGGTGGCCTCGGTGGGCGCGCCGGCGGCGGCGGTGGCCGAGGGGAACGACCCCATGGCGACCACGAACATGAGCTTCCCGGTGAGCCTGACGGCGGCCTCGGGCAAGGCGGTCGTGGTGACCTACTCCCTGACCGGCACGGCCGACGCGCCGGGCGACTACACCGAGCCGGACCCCCTGAGCGTGAGCGTGCCGGCCGGTTCCACCACGGCCAACATCGTCATCCCGGTCAGGGGGGACACCCTGGACGAGGCCGACGAGACGGTGATCGTGACCCTGACCGGGGCCACCAACGCGGCGCTGGACGAGGACGCGGCGGACCTGACCGCCACCGGGACCATCACCGACGACGACGACGCGCCGACCCTGTCGGTGGCCGACGTGAGCGTGACCGAGGGCGGCACGGCGGAGTTCACCGTCACCCTCTCGGCGGCCTCGGGGCGGGCGGTCACCTTCTCCTGGAGGACGGCGGCGGACGCCGACGGGACCCACCCGGCGGGGGCTTCGGACTACACCGCGGTGACCGCCACCACGGCGACCATCGCGGCCGGGGCCACCACGGCCGAGCTGGAGGTGCAGACCACCCAGGACACCCGGGACGAGGAGGACGAGACCTTCCTGGTGGAGCTGTCCTCGCCCACCAACGCCACCCTGGCCGACGCCGAGGCCACCGGGACCATCAGCGACAACGACGACGCGCCGACCCTGTCGGTGGACGACGTGAGCGTGGCCGAGGGCGGCACGGCGGAGTTCACGGTGACCCTGTCGGCGGCCTCGGGCAAGGCGGTCACCTTCAAGTGGAAGACGGACGCCGCCGCCGGGGCCGACGCGGCCGGGGCCACGGACTACACCGCGGTGCCGGCCACCGACGCGACCATCGCGGCGGGGGCCACCACGGTCAAGCTGGAGGTGCAGACCACCCAGGACACCCTGGACGAGGCCGACGAGACCTTCCTGGTGAAGCTGTCGGACGCCACCAACGCCACCATCGCCGACGGCGAGGGCCAGGGGACCATCAGCGACGACGACGGGACGCCGACCCTGTCGGTGGGTGACGCGTCGGTGGCCGAGGGGGGCACGGCGGAGTTCACGGTGACCCTCTCGGCGGCCTCGGGGCGGGACGTTACCTTCTCCTGGAAGACGGCGGCCGACGAGACCGCGGACGCCCACCCGGCGGGGGCCTCGGACTACACCGCGGTGACCGCCACCACGGCGACCATCGCGGCCGGGGCCACCACGGCGACGCTGGAGGTGCAGACCACCGAGGACACCCTGGACGAGCACGACGAGACCTTCCTGGTGGAGCTCTCCTCGCCCACCAACGCGACCCTGGCCGACGACAAGGGCGTGGGGACCATCACCGACGACGACCCGGCCACGGCGGTGGCCTCGGTGGGCGCGCCGGCGGCGGCGGTGGCCGAGGGGAACGACCCCATGGCGACCACGAACATGAGCTTCCCGGTGAGCCTGACGGCGGCCTCGGGCAAGGCGGTCGTGGTGACCTACTCCCTGACCGGCACGGCCGACGCGCCGGGCGACTACACCGAGCCGGACCCCCTGAGCGTGAGCGTGCCGGCCGGTTCCACCACGGCCAACATCGTCATCCCGGTCAGGGGGGACACCCTGGACGAGGCCGACGAGACGGTGATCGTGACCCTGACCGGGGCCACCAACGCGGCGCTGGACGAGGACGCGGCGGACCTGACCGCCACCGGGACCATCACCGACGACGACGACGCGCCGACCCTGTCGGTGGCCGACGTGAGCGTGACCGAGGGCGGCACGGCGGAGTTCACCGTCACCCTCTCGGCGGCCTCGGGGCGGGCGGTCACCTTCTCCTGGAGGACGGCGGCGGACGCCGACGGGACCCACCCGGCGGGGGCTTCGGACTACACCGCGGTGACCGCCACCACGGCGACCATCGCGGCCGGGGCCACCACGGCCGAGCTGGAGGTGCAGACCACCCAGGACACCCGGGACGAGGAGGACGAGACCTTCCTGGTGGAGCTGTCCTCGCCCACCAACGCCACCCTGGCCGACGCCGAGGCCACCGGGACCATCAGCGACAACGACGACGCGCCGACCCTGTCGGTGGACGACGTGAGCGTGGCCGAGGGCGGCACGGCGGAGTTCACGGTGACCCTGTCGGCGGCCTCGGGCAAGGCGGTCACCTTCAAGTGGAAGACGGACGCCGCCGCCGGGGCCGACGCGGCCGGGGCCACGGACTACACCGCGGTGCCGGCCACCGACGCGACCATCGCGGCGGGGGCCACCACGGTCAAGCTGGAGGTGCAGACCACCCAGGACACCCTGGACGAGGCCGACGAGACCTTCCTGGTGAAGCTGTCGGACGCCACCAACGCCACCATCGCCGACGGCGAGGGCCAGGGGACCATCAGCGACGACGACGGGGGAAAGACAGCCACGATAACTCCCGCGCCGGATTCAGTGCCCAGAGTAATGGAAAACGTTGTCACTGCGCCGACCATGACCTTCACCGTCAATTTGGATGGAGCCGCCTTCAACGCGGACCAAACGGTAACCGTGAACATAGGGAAAGACGGTGACCTGGCCAAGTCGGGCGTGGACTATACAGCTGTGAAGGAGTTCACACTGACCCTCCTTGCCGGCGCCACGTCCGTTCAGGGAAGCTTCACGTTGGATCCCATAGATGATGCGCTGGATGAAGCGGACGAGACGCTGACCCTGACAGCTGAGCTGACCGGAGTAGCTATCCCTGAGTTGACATTTACCATCACCGACGACGATCCCGAACCATCAATCAGCATAGCTAACGCGGTGGCGGTAACCGAGGGAGACGACCCTGACGCCGCCACCGACATGTCCTTCCCGGTGAGCCTGTCGGCGGTGAGCGGCCGGGACGTCAGCGCAACTTACACCCTGGGCGGCAGCGCGACGGCAGGGACCGACTACACCAAACCCAACCCGCTGAGCCTGACTGTTCCCGCCGGACAGGGGACGGCGAACATCCTCATCCCAATCAAGGGCGACACAGTAAAAGAAACGGACGAGACCATCACCGTAACTCTGACCGGAGCGACCAACGCTACCCTCTCTACCACGGCACCGGACCTCACCGCCACCGGAACCATCACCGACGACGACGCGGTGGCACTGTCCATAGCAGATGTCAGCGCCGTCGAAGGGAGCAAGGCGGTCTTCACCGTCAGCCTCTCGGCGGCCAGCGGCAATGCGGTCACCTTCAAGTGGAAGACGGCGGCCGACGCCGCAGGGGACCACCCGGCCGGGGCCGCGGACTACACGGCGCTGAGCGACGCGGTGACGGTGACCATCGCGGCGGGAACCCGGAGCGCCACCCTGGAGGTGCAGACCACCCAGGACACGCTGGACGAGGAGGACGAGACCTTCCTGGTGGAGCTGTCGGAGGCGGCCAACGCGACCCTGGCCGACGACAAGGGCGTGGGGACCATCACCGACGACGACGGCATCCCCACGGTATCGGTGGGCGCGCCGGCGGCGGTGGCCGAGGGCAACGACCCGGCGGCGACGACGAACATGTCCTTCCCGGTGAGCCTGTCGGCGGCCTCGGGCAAGGCGGTCACGGTGACCTACTCCCTGGGCGGGACGGCGACCTCGGGCAGCGACTACACGGAGCCGGACCCCCTGAGCGTCACTGTGCTCGCGGGAGCCACCACGGCCAGCCTGATCGTCCCCATCAAGGGCGACACGGTGGACGAAGACAACGAGACGGTGGTCGTAACCTTGACCGGGGCCACCAACGCTGCCCTCTCTACCACGGCGGCGGACCTGACCGCCACGGGAACCATCCTCGACGACGACATTGACGCCAGCAAGCAGCTTACGCTCAATCTGATTCCCGATGTGATCCCCGAGAATGGCGGCGCCGCGGGCGCCAGCTACGTTGTTGCCGAATTGAGGCATGCTCAACCCCACGATGTAACCCTGACGGTGAACGCTCAGGGGATCGCGCCGACCACCGCCCAGGATTTTACCCTCAGCGCCAATCGGGAGCTCCTTATCCAAGCAGGCAAAACGAGGAGCAAGGGCATAGTGACTATCACCGCCATTGACGATGCTGTTGACAATGCGGACAAGAAAATCTCAGTTACCGCCTCGCTGGTTTCAACCGCCAACCTCCAGCCGCCCTCTGAGCGGACACTCACGATTGCGGACAACGACCCGGCGGTCCCGGCGCAGGCGACGGCCCGTTTCGAGAAGTCGTCCTACACCTTCAATGAAGACGATGATGTAGTCGATATCAACGTCATCTTGGACAACGCCCTCGCGTCGGACCTGTTCCTTCGGTACCGGTTCCACTCCGCTACCGTGGAAGTAGGCCCTGGCAAGGACGTAACGCTATCGGAGTCCATTTACTTCCCAGCCGGAACAACTACCAGGAGGCTCCCGATTAACGTGGTGGACAACGACGTGGTGGAACCGGTAGAAACCTTCTCCATTTCCCTGGTTGCGCAACCCGGGGTGGTTAACGTCGGCGGGCCCACGACGGTGACGATAACGGACGATGACCATACCCAAATCAGCATCGCCAGCCACGAGGGCTACCCCTTGTCCGAGCAGGTTGAGGAGGGAAATCAGGGGACTATCTCATTTTTCCTGAGTAAAGCTCACCAGGATGACGTGACCGTGGATAGCGTAGTAGGCGGCACCGTCGTTGCCGGCGAAGACTACGTGGCGACGCACTCCCTGACCATCCCGGCCGGGATGGAGCGCTATTCCATTACCATAGACACCATAGACGACAAGGTTGCCGAGCCTACGGAGACCCTGGTGTTCTCCATCATGAATCCGAACCCAGGAATGCCCGGGGTATCGATTGCCTCTGACAAGTCGAAACACACCATAAGGATCATGGACAACGACGGTTGGGAGCCCCTTGATGTTGTGCCGGAAGTGAGCATCACCCCGGGCAGCGGGATTACCGAGGGCGATAATGCGGAGTTCACCTTGGTGGCGAACCCGGTTCCCGGCGCGGAGTTCCCGGTAAAGGTAAGCATAACGGCCGGGGGCGACTTCGGAGTAGCAACGGGCGCACGGACGGTGAGGATACCCGCCAGCGGCAAGGCGACCTTTACTGTGCCCACCACCGATGACGCAGTGGACGAGGCCGACGGGTGGGTAACCGGGACTTTGGAGGAGGGCATTATCTACACAGTGTCCGCGTCGCAAAAGTCAGCCACGGTACCGGTGTCGGACGACGACTCAACGGTCCCGCCGCAGGCGACGGTCCGTTTCGAGAAGTCGTCCTACACCTTCAATGAAGACGATGATGTAGTCGATATCAACGTCATCTTGGACAACGCCCTCGCGTCGGACCTGTTCCTTGAGTACGAGTTCGACTCCGATATCGTGGAAGTAGGCCCTGGCAAGGACGTAACGCTATCGGAGTCCATTTACTTCCCAGCCGGAACAACTACCAGGAGGCTCCCGATTAACGTGGTGGACAACGACGTGGTGGAACCGGTAGAAACCTTCTCCATTTCCTTGGTTGCGCAACCCGGGGTGGTTAACGTTGGAGAGCCCACGACGGTGACGATAACGGACGATGACCATACCCAAATCAGTATCCGCAGTCACGAGGGCTACCCCTTGTCCGAGCAGGTTGAGGAGGGAAATCAGGGGACTGTCTCATTTTTCCTGAGCAAAGCTCACCAGGATGACGTGACTGTGGATTGCGTAGTAGGCGGCACCGTCGTTGCCGGCGAAGACTACGTGGCGATGCACTCCCTGACCATCCCGGCCGGGATGGAGCGCTATTCCATTACCATAGACACCATAGACGACAAGGTTGCCGAGTCCACGGAGACCCTGGTGTTCTCCATCATGAATCCAAACCCGGGAGCGCCCGGTGTGTCGATTGCCTCTGACAAGTCGAAACACACCATGGAGATCATGGATAACGACGAGAGGGAGCCGATTAAAGTTGTGCCGGTGGTGAGCATAGTTGCAAGCCCTGATCAGGTCAACGAAGGAGAAAGCTTTACCTACACCCTGAATGCCAGTCCCATGACCGAGGATACCGAAATCTTGGTATACATGGGTATCTACAGGAGGCATGACGGCCAGGAAGAACGTATAGGAGTAGCGGCCGAGCAATTCATCTGGGGCGCTACCGTTATGACAAACACCGTGTACGTAGAAGACGATGATGAGCACGAGACCGACGAGGTGCTGATGGTGAAGATCTATCCACACGATGAGTACAATCCTTACCCTGATCCTTACGAGGTGTCCGGTTCCATGGGGTCAGCTACGGTCAGCGTGATAGATAACGATCCCCCCAAGCCGGTAGTCAGCATCTCGGCCGACGGCGACATCGTCGAAGGTGGCATGGCCCAGTTCACTATCAGTGCCAACCCCAAGCCAACGGGCAACCTGCCGGTGAGCGTAATGGTCGGGGCCAGTGGCGACTACGGGGCCACCGCCGGTTCAAGGACGGTCACCGTTCCCACCACGGGCAGCGTCATGCTGGAGGTGGAAACCACGGACGACGACGCGGATGAGGCCGACGGGTCGGTGACGGCCACGGTGAACTCTGGCAGCGACTACAAGGTGTCCTCGTCCCAGGGCGCGGCCACGGTCGGCGTGGCCGATAACGACGGCTCGCCTACGCCAGTGGTGAGCGTCACCGGCAGCAGCGGGATTACCGAGGGCGGTGACGCCACCTTCACGGTGACGGCCAGCCCGGCGCCGGCCGCCAACCTGGCGGTGAGCGTCACGGTGTCCGCCAGCGGCGACTACGGAGCGACCACCGGCAAGCGCACGGTGACGGTTCCCACCACGGGCAGCGTAAGCTTCACCGTCGGCACCACCGACGACGACGCTGACGAAACCGACGGGTCGGTCACGGCCACGGTAAACGTGGGCAACGACTACACGGTGTCGGTGCCCCAGGGCGCGGCCACGGTCAGCGTATTTGACAACGACGGCCCCGCCAAGCCAGTGGTCAGCGTCACCGGCGGCAGCGGCGTGACCGAGGGCGTCGACGCCACCTTCACGGTCACCGCCAGCCCGGCCCCGGCGTCCAACCTGGACGTGAGCGTCACGGTGTCCGCCAGCGGCGACTACGGAGCGACCACCGGCCAGCGGACGGTGACCGTCCCCACCACGGGCAGCGCCACCTTCACCGTGGGCACCACCGACGACGACGTTGACGAAACCGACGGGTCGGTCACGGCTACGGTGAACGTGGACAGCGACTACACGGTGTCCTCGAACCAAGGGGCGGCCACGGTCAACGTGGCCGACAATGACGTGCCGGAGGTGAGCGTCACCGCTGGCAACGGTATTACCGAGGGCGTCGACGCCACCTTCACGGTCACCGCCAGCCCGGCCCCGGCGTCCAACCTGGACGTGAGCGTCACGGTGTCCGCCAGCGGCGACTACGGAGCGACCACCGGCCAGCGGACGGTGACCGTCCCCACCACGGGCAGCGCCACCCTCACCGTGGGCACCACCGACGACGACGCTGACGAAACCGACGGGTCGGTCACGGCCACGGTGAACTCTGGCAGCGACTACACGGTGTCCTCGACCCAAGGTGCGGCCACGGTTGCCGTGTTGGACAATGACGACCCGCCAAAGCCGGAGGTGAGCATTACTGCTGGCCAAGATATAACGGAGGGCGAAGACGCCGTATTCACCATCAGCGCCAGTGAGGCGCATCTGGATGCGCCACCAGCTGACCTTTCGGTAAACGTAACCATTGAATCCATCGGTGACTATGACGCATTCACTGGGCCAAAGACGGTCGTTGTCTCCCCCGGCAGCAGCGTGACCCTCACCATTGCCACAACTGACGACACGCTGGACGATTTGGAAGGGTCGATAACGGCTACGCTGAAAGCCGGCGACGGTTACACTCTGTCCGATTCCCACGGTGCAGCCACGGTCAACGTAGCGGACGACGACGCTTCGCCAACCGTGTCCGTTGGGGATGGGTCGGAAACGGAGGGCGGGCTGCTGGAATTTCAGGTGACCCTCTCCACAGCATCGGGCAGAGAGGTTACGGTACGGTGGTTGACCCTGCCCCTGGCCAGTGCGGACCAACGGGCTACCAGCCTTGATTACAAGTCCGCGACCGACCTTGCGGTATTCGCTCCGGGAGAGACCAGCAAAACATTTGAGATATGCTTGGAACAAGACACTAAAGATGAGCCGGATGAGTACTTCACCGTGATTCTGGATGAGTATTCGCTGGACGGAGCCACCATGGGCGACGGAGAGGGAATCATGACCATAGTGGATGACGACTAGGCGGCAGCGCATCGGCACGCTCCGCGTACCCATTTGGCAATTGACAAGGGGATGCAGCGAAGCACCGACCTCGTTCCCGCAGCAATCTATGTCCGCCACCGAGATGGGATTGCCGCTATCCTGGTACGCCGCATCCAGGGAGTCTGCTGTGCCCCTACAACGCAGTTAAAATTGTGGGTGCCCATGAACGTGGCCAAGCCGTACTATCCGAAACGGTGGGATTGGCCTCGGCTGTCGGGACCGTTAAGAGCGTCCCACCACGAGGGTCGCAATTGCCAGGTGGTTACCGAAGACAACCCAGTCGCGGTGGGAGTGGTCAGGTGGTGACATCCGTGGGGTGCGACTCGTTTCAGGGTGGTGGTCGTTGTCAAAAGTCGTTATTTCCGAAGCCAGGGACTCTTTCCCATTCTGTTAATTTGCCCCGCTTTCACTAATTCGGTGCATAGGGGCTAAATTAGCTTCGTCATCCAAGAGTACCTAAGTATTTGGTGTTGATTGGATAACGGATATCCTTGGGCAAGAGGTTTTGCGTGGGATGCGGGAAGCGGCGTCCCGTGGTTTCTTCCTCGGCTCCAAGGCCCCCTTCGGGTACACTCGCGTCAAGGTCAGCGACGGGGTGAAGGAGCGTCCCACCCTGGAGATTGACCCGGACACCGCCCCGATAGTCAGGGAGATATTCGAGAGTTCCCGCAGGGGCAACGGGCTGGCGGAAATCTGCAAGGAACTGAACGGGCGGGGCATCACCAACAAGGGCAAACGCTGGCAGAAGAACGTCATCCACTACCTGCTGACCAACGAAGCCTACACCGGCACCGCCGTCTGGGGAGTCAAGAGCAAGGACGAGAAGGCTGGGGAACCGGTAAGGGTGGAGAACGCCTGGCCCGCCCTGGTGTCAAGGGAGCTGTTCGACGCGGTGCAGCAGGGGCTTCACCAGCGGGCGCCCACGGTGCAGAGGCCCGCCAGGGTGGGCAGCCAGTATCTCCTGAGCGGTCTCCTGCGCTGTGGTGTCTGCGGCAAGTCCTACTCAGCCCAGGGCGCCAAGAGCGGCCAGTTCGCCTACTATGTCTGCTCCAGCCTGTTCCGGGAAGGGGCCGGAGCCTGCACCGCCCGCTACCTGAACGCGACCAAGGTGGAGGACCTGGTGATCGAGAAGGTCAGGGAGCGGATTCTCACCGAGGAGACCATCACCGAGCTGGTGACCCTGGTGGCCGAGGAGATTGATGCTTTGGCCGGGGAGGTCAACGGCAGGCTGATCGCCATCAACAGCGAGCTGGCCGACGTGGAGACCCGGCTGGAGAACCTCTACCAGGCTTTGGAGACCCAGCAGTTGCCCATCGAGGTGCTGTCCCCCCGCATCCTGTCCCTGAAGAGCTGCCAGGACCAGCTTGTTGCGGCGCGGGAGGAGGCCGAGTTCCAGTTGGAGCAGCGGCGGGCGGAGTTGCCCACCAGCAAGGAGATCAAGGGGTACGTCGCGGACTTCCGCGCACTCTTCCAGGAGGGGACGTTCCCGGAGCGGAAGGCCCTGATCCGCAACTTCGTGCAGGGCATCGAGATCGTGGAGGACGAGGCGGTTCTGACGTATACTATCCCCAAGCCGCAGGACGGGGTGACGTCGGAATCGGCCCCGGTTCTTGATTTCGTCCAGTCCAGCCCACCAATTTTGACGGTAGGCAGAACCGCGCCGTCGAGGGCCACCTTCTCGGTGGCCCCTCCGGGTATCAGGCTATCCTCGGGCATGGGGACGGTGTAGCGCAGCAGGGCGTCGTCGGGGGTTACGACGATCTCCTTGACGAAGGACTCGATGAAGGCCCGCCGCTCGGTCAGGTCGCTCTCCACCAGGAAGTCCCGCATATCGCTGGCGTAGGCCGCTATGGTCTCCACGTCGTCCAGGACCTCCCTCCGCTCGGCCAGGATGGCCCTGGCCTCCGACGCCGCTTCCTCCAGGCGCTCCTGCCGCTCCCTGTGTTCCCTGATGCGGTCCGATGCATCCGCCATCCCGATATCGCTGTTCTCGATGAAATGCCAGACGCGGCCCAGTTTCCGCTTGACCTCCTCCAGTTCAGTCTCGACGGTCTCCAGCCGCTGTCGCTGCTCGGCGGCAATCCCGTCCATCTCCTCGTCCACCGCCTTGACCAGGCTGGTGATGCTGCTCTCGGTGAGGATGTTGGAGCGAATCTTCTCGACGACAAGCTCCTCGAAGCGGCGGGCGTTGAGCCTGGGGGAATCGCAGGCGCCGCTGCCCTGCTTGATCAGGGACTGGCAGACGTAGTAGGCGAACTGGCCGCTCTTGGCGTCTTGGCCGCTGAGGGCCCGCTTGCACCTGTGGCACTTGACCAGGCCGCTGAGCAGGTAGGTGCTGCCCACCCGCCGAGGGTGAGTCCGCTTGGGGGCACGGGAGCGCATAAGCTTGCTGACCCTGCGAAACTGCGCCTTGGTGATAATGGCGGGGAATGCCTTCTCGATGCGGACCGGCTCGGCCTTGTCCTTACCCTTCCCCCTGGCGCCCCAAACCAGAGTTCCCGTATAGACCTCGTTTCTCAGGATGAAATGGACGCCGTTCTTGGACCAGAGCTTTCCGGTGGGGCTGGCGACTCCCTCGTCGTTGAGGGTACTGGTGATATTGAGCATCCCGGTGCCTGCCTCGGCCAGGTCGTAGATGCGCTGCACCACCTTGGCGGCGTCGTGGTCCAGTTCCAGGGTGGGCCTTTTCTTGGCCCCGTCGGGCACCATGACCCGGGTGTAACCGTAAGGGGTGCGGCTGCCCATCCAGAAGCCCCGGGAGGCGGCCTCGCGCATCCCCCGCCTGACTTCTTTGGCAAGATTTTCGCTGTAGAACTCGTCCACGGACTCGATGATGGCCTCCATCAGCTTGCCGGTGGGGGTGTCGTCAGCGTGCTCGGTGATGGAGACCACGCGGATGCCCTTGCGCCGGAGCATGGACTTGAAGGCCACTGCGTGCTCCCGTTTTCGTGTGAATCTCGAAAACTTCCAGACGAGAATCTCCCGGAAGGGAGCGTCGGTCCGGCCGGCCTCGTCGATCATCCTCCTGAACTGGGGCCGGTCGGCGATGCGGCCGCTCTCGGCCTCGTCCACGAATTCGCGGACCACCAGATAGCCGTTCCTGGCGGCGTATTCCCTGAGCGCCCGTAGCTGGGCGGCGACGGAGAGGTCCACGTCCTGGCGGTCGCTGGATACCCGGGCGTAGAGGGCTGCCGGGATGGCGTCGTGCTTGTTACTCATCAGTGTCTCCTCCTTTTGCATCATCCTGCCCCTGTCGCCGGGAGCGCAGGCGTTCCAGGCGCTGCTCACGGCGAAGCTCCCGGTCCTCCATGTACAATCGGAGGGCCTCGCGCACCAGTTCGCTCATGTCGCGGCCTTCCTCCTCCTTGATCCGCTGCACCTGTTCGAACATCTCCGGGGGCAGGGAGAAAGTGATGGTCCTGGATATGCGGCGTGGGGGCATGACGTCTCTATTGGCCTGTTAAAGTATGATATTGTCTTACTAAGCATCATCGGGCATCCGGCTTATCCTGTCAACGGCACCCGCGCCGGAAACCTTGAATGGGGAACGACAGGCGGCCCAGTTTTGGCTGGGCCGCTCGCAGGTTGCGGAGTCCATCTGACCGGTAGCCGGGATTCGGGCGGGCATCAGTCCTGCTCCTCAATCGGAACATTCCCGGTATCGGACACTCCGCCGCGCTGGCGCAGGTAGGAGCGGATGGCCACCCTGGCCCAGATGCGCAGCCCGTTGTGGATTCTCTCCCGCTGCTTGGGCGTGTACCGGTCCGGGGGTTTTTTCGACTCCTTGGCGCCGCTCCTGCCTTTGGTCTTTTTTCTGCCGGGCCTCTCGGGCCCGTTTTTCTTGTTGGTCTCTGTCATATCCCCCGTTTGCGGCGGCGCCGTTCGCGGGGCCGCCGTGCTCTCGTTGTCGGTGTTGGCGTTGCCGCCGGCGTGGACGGATTGGGCGCACGCCGGCGGCTTTACGGGCCGGGTCTAGCTTTCCTCCTCCGCTTGTTCGTGGTCATCCCCGTCGCCCGACCCTTGCCCGTCCTCCTCGTCCTCCGGCAACAGGGGAATCTGAAACTCCCTGCCCATCATGACGTCCAGGCCGTGGGGCAACCGGTCGGCGAACAGGTAGAGGGAGTGCATGGCACCCCCGCAGGGTTCGGTGCCGTCGCGCCAGCGGTACATCTGCTTGTGGCTCACGCCCACGGCCCGGGCCATGGCGCTCCAGCTGAGGTCGCTCATCTCCTTGAGCCTGCGCAGGCGCTCCGCGAAGTCCTCGGGCAGCAGGCTGTCGAAGGGCACGTACCCCTCGCGGCGGGCGGAGTCCTCCGGGCTCCCGTCCTCGCGGGGTGCGTCATCAGGATTGGTCATCGGTCACCTCCAATGTGAATAACTGGTGAAAATCGGTCATGCCGAGGGCCTTCAGCATCCGGCATCGGATGCGGCCGGAGGGCGCACGCCCCCCGTTGACCAGCATGGACATGTACCCGGAACTGATCCCGATCTCCCTGGCAAGCCAGTTCTGGGAGCGGTTCAGCAGGGCCAGCCGCTTCCAGAGGGCCGCCGCGTCGAGCCGGACGACGGTCCGTCCCTCGCGCCTCCGGGGGCCATCCTGACTATCCTTTCGCTGGTATCCCGATGGCATCGTTTTCCTCTCCCTTGTTTCCCTGGTTCTGTGACTTGTTACAGCGGCGGCAGGGCTCTGGGCGACTCCCTCCGGTCCGGCGTGCGCCAGGCACGGCCCAGGGGCCCCAGTTGGGCGACGGCCTCCCGGTGGGAGACCCACAGGGGAACGCTGACCCCGGCCGCCGCCGTCTCCTCCCTTGCCAGGCGCAGGAAGTGGGTCTGGGCGATGTCGTCCTCGAATACCACCAGCACCGAGGGCCTGGCGCCGTGGTCGTCGGTGGGCCGGTGGGAGGAGTAGTAGCGCAGGTAGGGTGCCAGCCGCTCCGACATGGTGGAGGGGCGCACCGCCCGGCGCTCCCACTCCAGGAAGAAGGGCCAGGCGGTGCCGCCCTTGCGCAGGAGTCCGAAGGCGTCGGGGTTTACGGAGCGCAACCGGTCCTGGTGCCGGAAATAGCGGGACGCCCGGTTGGGCGGGTCCAGTTGCGCCACCTCCCAGCCCAGCAGTTTGGCCTGGCCGGTCATAGCGGCCAAGAAGGCGTGGACCGCCTGGGTGTGCTCGATGTTTCGCAGCAGCTGACGGCTTCTCCCGCCGGAGACGTTGCGCCACTGGTATGGTGCTTTGGGGTCGCCGGCGGCGATGCTCCACCGCTTTCTGGCCGCGCCGACGGAGGTGCGGTCGCGGCGGGCCAGGAGAGCCAGCCCCCGGTCGGTCAGGGCCAGGCGACCCCCGGCCTCACGGGGACGGGCCACCAGTCCGAACCCCTGCAGGGGGTTGACCAGCTGGCTGGCGCGGGGCTGGGAGATACCCAGGAGCCCGGCCAGGTCCCCCAGGGCGATCCAGGGCCAGTCGGAGACGATGTCCAGGGCGCGCTTTTCGGCGGCCCTGAGCAGAACGGGCAGCAGGTGGTCGGGGACGCTCCAGCCAGGACCCTCCACGGCCAAGTCCTCGGGTGGGTCGGCCCGTTGTGGCTCCGCCTCTACGGGAAGCTCCCCGCCCGATTCGGCCCGTTCCAGGACGTAGCGCAGGTCCAGAGATGCGTTGACCGTCGGCGGACTCCAGATGCGCTCCCCTGCCCCGGCCAGTGCCGCCCTCCCTTCCAGGGCCAGCAGGGCAGGCACGGGACCGGTGGCCAGCAGACGGCGGGCGTGCCTGAGCCGCACATCGTCGGTCATCAGGACGAGCACCGTTCCGGGCATGGGTCCGCCCTTCAGCCGCCAGAGGCGCTTGGCGAAGCCGGTGCGGTCGGCGGTGAGTCCCTGCCGCAGGATGCCCACGGTCCTGCCGTCAGGAAGGGCGAGACCGGCGTCCAGGGGCAGGGCGCGGTACCAGCGGAAGCGGATGGGGAAGGCGACGCCGGAGACGGCGCAGGCCAGCCGGTAGACCGAGGCCAGGGCGTCCAGGCGCTCCAGCAGGCTGCGCCGCCACCGGGCGGACACGGGACGGAGTCGCGCCAGTTCTTCCGGTGAGAGCCCCTCCTCTCCCGCGAGACGGCCCAGACCGGCGGCGGTCAGGTGGAACCGGCGCGTCGGGGGAATGGGACCGGCGGCGTGGAGCAGGGAGGCGCATAGCCCGCCGTACTCCAGCTTCTCCACCGCCCCGTAGACCGCGCCCCGGGACCAGCCCGACATCTCCACCATCTCCAGGCGGTCCAGGAAGGGCATCTCGGACAGGAGACGGAGAATTTCTGGCTCGCACCCGTCGGGCCTCATTCCCAGGCCTCCTCGCTACTGGCTGTTACTTCTCCTTGGCCTTCGTCGTCCTCCGCGTCGCCGGTTCTGTCGTTCGCCGCACCGTTTTTCTTTCTGCTGCGCTGGTCCTTCCGAGCGGGGACCTGCTGTACTTCCGGCTTTTCCTCCTGCTGGCCGTCCCCGTTTTCCAGGTCCTCGACACCCTGGCGGTACTCGTCCACCTTGCGGTGGTCGTCGGCGTCGGCGTAGTCCGCCTGGCGGGCCGCAACGGTGTAGCCCTCAGAGGCGGCACGGATGCGGGCGGCTGTGCCGGCGTCGCCCGGCTCGGGCCTGCGCACTATCATGGAGAATGCAGGCATCCGCTCGGTCCCCACGGTGGCCCGCACATAGCAGTGGTGCACGTCCAGGGACGTGATGTCGTCCTCGGACACCCGTTCCTTGCCCAGCTCCCAGACCAGCTGCCGGGCGTCGCTGCCCGCCACCTGGAACACCGCCAGGCAGCCCACGTTGGCCAGGATGGTGTCCCGCATGGTTGGAGACAGGTCGTCCAGCTTGGCCAGGCTCTGCGTTGCCAGAATGAAAGACGCGCCGAACTTGCCCAGCTCCGACAGCATGGACTCGTAGTCCACGCCGGGCATGGACTGCATCTCGTCCACCACCACCAGGGCCCCACGCCTTCTCTCCGGTGCCAGGCCGCCCTGCTCCCGGATCACCGAGTCCACCAGGTTGAGCAGGGACGCTCCCACCAGCGCGGCCACGTCCCTGCCCGCCGTCCCTTGGGAGGTGGACACCAGCAGGATGCCCCCGTCGAGAATGGTCTCCCGCAGGTCGATGGTGGAGCGGCGCTGGCCCAGGATGGCCCTGGCCCGCTTGGAGGAGGCGTAGTAGGACAGCCGGGTCTGCACCGGCGCCAGGGCGTCGGCCCGGTACTGGTGGTGCCAGTTTCCGAAGTCCCTGGCCCACCATTCCAGGATGTAAGGGTCCGAGACCCGCTTCAGCGCGTCCTTGCGGAAGTTGTCGTCGGAGAGCAGCTTCAACCCGTCCAGGATGGTGTACTGCTCCCCGGCCTCCACCTGCTCGTTGGCCTCGTGCAGAGTCTTGACCGTCTGCTCCAGGATGGACTGCATCCGGGGACCCCACTGGTCCCACAGGCCCCTCGCCACCCTGACCACCGAGTCGGCGGTTCTATCCCTGTCGGGAAAGACGCGGGCGTCCAGCAGGTTTATGCCGGGGGCGCGGGTCTCGTCGGCCAGGTCTATCAGGCGCACCTGTCCCGCGTCAACTACTTTTGCCGATTGAGCGTCAATTAGTTTTGCCGGTTCACCTCCTCTGCGTGGCCCCGTTGCTGTGCCGCATCGGTGCGGTAGCTGGGGACGTCAAACTCCAGGATGACGGAGTGGTGCACCACCCGGTCGATGGCCGCCGCGGTGGCCATGGGGTTGGCGAAGATGCGTTCCCACTCGGAGAAGACCAGGTTGGACGTTATGCCCAGGGACCGGCGCTCGTAGCGCTCGGCGATGAGGGTGAAGAGGACCTCGGACTCCTCGGTCCCCTGGGGCAGGTAGCCCAGGTCGTCCAGCAGCAGGAAGTCGAAGTTGTCCAGCTTGCGCAGCCGGCGGGGCAGGTCCAGGTCGCGCTTGGCGGCGAGGAGGTCCTGCACCAGGCGGTAGGCTGGGACGAAGAGGACGGAGTAGCCGGCTTCCACCAAACGGTGGCCCAGGGCGCACAGGGCGTGGGTCTTGCCGGTGCCGGGCAGCCCGAAAGCCAGCACGTTGACGCCGCGCTCCACGAAGCTCCCCTGGGCCAGATGATCCATTTGCTGCCGGAGCGCCAGGGGCATCCGGTGGTGATCGAAGGTCTCCCAGGTCTTGCCCGAGGTCAGCCGGGACTCCTTGCGCAGCCGGTGGGTGCGCCGTTGACGGCGATCCTCGGCCTCCTGCTCCAGCACCTCCAGGAGGATGGGCAGGGCGTCGCCGTGGCCGGCGGCGGTGAAACGCTCCACCGACTGAGCTTCCATGGTGGGCAACTTGAATTCGTGGCACAGCTGGCCGATGCGCTCTTGCACGACGCTGGCGTTCATCATCCGCACACCTCCGTCCCGGCCAGGCTGACGGTGAGCAGACCGTCGTAGACCTTCAGGTCCGGCTTCCCGGACAGGACCAGCGCTGGGGCCTCGATCGGCTTGGGCTCGACCAGCTCCCGCACCTCGGCGTAGTTGAAGGACCGGCCGGACTCCAGGAGCAGGGACAGCGCGCTGTCCACATTGGCCTCCATGGTGGTGGCCGCCAGGTGCAGTATCCGCACGTACTCCACATCGGCCCGTTCGCCCCGCCATTCCCGGAGGGCGTCGTAGGCCAGGCGGAAGCGCAGGGTGGGAAACAGCTGCTCCCGGTAGCGGTAGCGGGCGAAGGCCCCGGGCTTGCGCACCAGGGAATGGATGACGTGGCGGTAATTGACGTTGACTTCCCCATCGCCGTGCACCCGCGCCATGCGTTCCACGAGGTGGCCCTTGTAGTACACTTCCACCCAGTCGGCGTACAGACGGACCTGCACCTCCTGGCCGATCAGGCGGGAGGGCACGCTGTAGCTCCGTCCCGCTACCTGGATGGTGCTCCACCGGCGCACCTTGGACTGGTAGTTGGCGTATTCCGGCATGGGGGCTGGCGGCAGGGGCCGTAGGCAAGCCATTTCCTGCTCCAGCTTCCCCCTGACCAGGCGATTGCGTTTCTCCACCATCTCCCGGACGAAACCGGCGTAGTCGTCGGCGGTGTGGAAATCGCGGCTGCCCCGCAGGATGAGGGCCTGGTCTATGGCCTCCTTGAGGCGATAGTGGGCGTGCTCGGCGACGCCGTTTTCATGGCTCTGGCCGCGATTGATGCGCGTGGACCGGAGTCCGTAGTGGTCCAGCAGGGCGGCGTAATTGTCGTTCAGCGCCCGGGCGCGGCTGCGGCGTATTTCATGGGTGAGGGCGGCGGCATTGTCCGAGCGCACCACCTCCGGGACGCCGCCCAGGGTCCAGAGGGCATTCTGCAATCCCTGCTTGAGGGCCAGGAAGGTCTCGCCGCCGGCCACCTCGGCGTAGTGCCACCCCGAGTGGCTGAGGATCAGATGGAACAGCAGGTGGGGGTAGGGCTGGCCGGCGACGGTCACTCCCAGGGCCTTGCCGTGAGTGAAGTCCATCTGGGCTTCCCGTCCCGGCGGATGCTCTTGGGGGAAGTACACCTCCTGATCGGGACCGTGCAACGCCCGCCAGTCCTGCAATCGCCGTTGCAGGGTGCGCAGCTGGGAGGCGTCGAACCGGCCGGGATGGCGCTCCTCCAGCCATTCGATAATCGTCGTCGCCTTCAGCTTCCCCGTCGGATCGCCCCGCAGCAGGGGCTCAATCTCCTCCTCCCACACCCCGTCGAAGGGGTCGGGCCTGGTTCGCCACCAGCGCTCTTGCTTCGTCTCTGACGGCAAGGACCCGCGCTGCCACTTGCGCGCTGAGCGCACGCTCATCCCAGCCACCGCGGCCGCCGTCTCCTGGGTCTTTCCTTTCATAAGCCTCTGCCTCAATAGCCTGACTTGTCGGTCTTTGATCATTCCGGCACCTCCGTGCCGGAGGGTTTACCTCATCTCTGACCGGCAAAAATAATCGACGCTACCGGCATTCCTTATTGTCGTTAATCAGCACCTTATCGATGATCGACTCAGGCACCTGTTCCAGGATTCCGGCCACCAGGTCGGCGTGGGGGTCCACCACCACGATGGCGTCTCCGTCCCGTCCATCGGCCTTTTCCTTCAGCTTGTGGGTGACTACGTGGTGCATCAGGGTGGACTTGCCCATGCGGGTGCGTGCCACGTAGAGGTGGTGGCGGCGCAGCAGGTCCTCGGGGAAGCGGATCTCCCGCTTTGACCCGGCGGTGGTGTCGCCCACCAGGGCGCCGCCCCGGACGCCCCGGGCTGCGGGCAGCAGCGCCCGGGCTCCGGACCGCTCCACCAGGGGAGTCTCGTCCCCGGCGCCCGGAGGGTGCCACAGGCAGGCGACCTCCCGCACCCCCAGCACGCTGCGCCTTCCGAACAGGCCGGGACCGGCGGGGTGCAGGTTACCCGTGGGCAGGAGGGGCCTGACACCACCGGCCTTGAACCTGGCCCCGGCGGGGTGGTCGTAGTGCCGGTAGGCGGCGGCTACCGGGTCCAGGAGTTCCCTGGCTCGCTGCGGCCCGGTGTCGGCGGGGAGAAAGGCGACGATCTGCAGCTCGGCCTCGAAGGCCACCCGGGAGACCTTCTCCCGGATCAGCACCGGGTCGTAGACCCGCCTCCTGGCCTGCTTCCATCGCCACCAGCCCCAGACCGCCACGATGAGGCCCAGGACGGAACCGGCTGCCAGCAGAGTGGCTTTCAGGTACTCCCCATCCTGCACCCACAGGTAGCCTTTCAGGGCCGCCAAGGCGCCCACGCCCAGCACCGCCATGGTCACCCCGTCCAGTTGCAAAGGCTTGGTCTGGTAGGTGTAGGAGGGTTCCCGGTTTTCGGGAACCGCCGCCCTGTGGGCCAGCACCTGGTGGGACTGGGACCACTCGGGACCCAGGGAGCGCAGCAGGAGCCGCGCCACCACCCGCTCCCCCTGGTAGAGGGCCGACATCGCTCCCATCAGGGCGATGAGAGGGTCGGAGCCGGGGTCCAGCAGGTCGTCGTCCCGGAAGGTGCGGAGGGGCACGTACTCGGGACCGTCGGCCCGGAGGGTCATGCTCCACGCCTGTTCGCCCTCGGCCAGTCTTAGCGGGTCGTCGTCTTGTGGCACCGTATGGATTCGGGCCTGTGGGTAGTGGGCGGAGATCTGACCCCTGACGACCTGGTCCTCCTGGCAGCGGGCCATGAGGGAGACGCCGTCCATGTCGGCGGCCAGCTCCAGGGAGAAGGGTTCGGGTACGGCTATGGACTGGAGCAGGTTCTCCACCCCCAGCAGGGTGCGCTCGCCAGTGCGGGGCGGCGTAACCGCCAGCAGCACCGGGGCACGCGTGTTGCGCCCGTCGCCGAGGAGCATTTTCTTGACGTTGATATTCAAACTGGTTTCCTTCCTTTCGGTATGGTTCGCTGTCTGTGAAAGGGGTTCGAAAGTTGTTGCCTTGGTCAGTGCCTGGGACCCGGACGCCACTCGATCACCGCGGTTTCCTCGGGGGTGGCCTCGATGCGCACGGGGAAGCGCTGGCCTCTCGCCAGCAAGAGCCCGTCGCCCCTTGGGCAGGAAAGGAGCCAGCGTTGCAGCTCCTCGGGCAGATCGAAGGCTTCGCCCACGGTGGCGACTGCGGCAGCGTCCTGCTGGAGGAGCAGCTTGAAGGCGGCGTTCTGCAACAGCGCCCGCCCTGAATGGCCCGTGATTGCTCTTGAGGAGTCCTCGGAGAGGAGGTCCTGCACATCCTGGGTGATGAACTGGAGCCCTAGCCGGTGCTTGCGGGCGCGCTTGGCCATGGAGACCATGAATGCCGCGCCCTCGGGGTGCTGCATGATCGACCACACCTCGTCCACCACCAGCAGGCGCGGCCTTGGGTCCTGGGCGGCGGAGGCCCACACGGTCTCGGTGCAGACCATCGCGGCCGCCGGACGCAGTTCCGGCTCCAGCAGGTGCAGGTCGAAGACGGTGACCAGGGCCTCCCGGGCCAGCAGGTCGTCGCCCTCGTCGGAGAGCAGGTCCCGCAGACTGCCGGTGGCGAAGGGCCGCAGCAGGTGGGCGATGTCGGGCGTTTCCCCTTCCAAGTAGGCGTAGAAATCGCGGAACCCGGTGCGCTCCCGCCTCTCGGCGTAGTAGGAGGCCAGGGCGTGGTCCAGGGAGGAACGCCGTTCGGCGGAAAGCCTTTCCCCCACCATCACCTCGATGAGCCGCCTGAGGCTTCCGATGCGCTGCAGGAGTTCTTCAGAGTCACCCCGGTCGATGACGAAGGGGTTCATGCCCTGTCCGGGGACGCCCGGCGAAACCACCCGCCCGCCGGCGGCCCTTGCCATGTCGGTGTACTCGCCCTCGGGGTCGATGATGTAGGCCCGCACCCCACGGCACAGGCCCCGCAGCACCCCCAGCTTGGTGGCAAAGGATTTTCCTGAGCCTGACCTTGCCAGGACGGCCGTGTTGGCGTTCAGGTGGGTGCCGTCGAAGGGGTCGTAGACTATGGGGGCGCAGGCCCGCAGGTCGATGGCGTAAAGGGTGCCGCTCCTGGTGTCCAGGTCCGGCGGGGAGAAGGGGAACAGCCTCGCAAGTGATGACGTGTCCAGGGTGCGCCAGACGGCCACGGCGTTCAGGCCCAGGGGCAAAGTGGACAGCAGGCCCTCGCGCTGCCGGAATGACAGGTTGTCCAGCTTGCCCAGGGTGGCGGCGAAATGGGCCTTGGCCTTTTGCGTCAGTTCATTGAGCGTCTCGGCATTGTCGGCGTGCAGGGTGACCGACAACGAGGCGTGGAACAGCCGCTCCCTGCCTCTCTGCACCTCGCCGCGCAGACGCGACACGTCCTCCAAGGCGATCTCCGCCTCGGAGGACATAGAGCGGCCCCGCTTGAAGGAGAGGGACTGGGCCGACTCAAATCTCACCTTCTGCCACTCCAGGCTTCGGGCCGCCTGCTCCGCCGGGATGGCGCCCAGGTGGACGGACAGGTCCATGGGCGCTCCGGCGGCCATCAGCCCCTGCAGGAATCCCGGGACCAGGGAGCGGGGCCACTTGCCCAGGTGCAGGGAGCGGGTGATGTGACTGCCGATGCGGATGTCGCGGCGGTTGACCTCGACTGCACATTCCGCATCCAGGTCGCGGTCATCGGGGGAGCCGCCCAGGGCCGAGGCCAGCAGCAGCAGGCGCAGTGAATCACCAGCCAGCGGGAACACGCCGAGGCCGGCGCGGACCAGCAGTCCCCGCAGTTCGTCGGCCCGAGCATGCTCGCAGATTGCGTAGAAACGGCGGTCCAGGATGCCCTCCCGGGTCTCCAGCGTGGT
This sequence comes from Dehalococcoidia bacterium, assembly GCA_965208825.1. Classification (GTDB taxonomy): domain Bacteria; phylum Chloroflexota; class Dehalococcoidia; order Lucifugimonadales; family UBA3495; genus VXOI01. The sequence continues at coordinate 1,422,847 of CBDBPP010000004.1, read as the reverse complement.
CAAGAGCCGTCCCAGGCTGTCGGCGGCGTCGCGGGTCTGCTGCGGCAGGTCCTCGGGCTGGGCCGCCGTCAGGTTGTTGCGGAGGGTGGAAAGCACCGGCGGGTGCTGGCGCACCAAGAGCTGCACCGGGAAGTCCAGGGCGTTCAGGGAACCGGCGAAGGCGCCCAGCTTGGGCTCGTCCAGCTCCAGACCCATCACCTCCAGCACCGTCAGCTTCACCCCGTCGAGGCGCACCGGGCCGTCGTCCTCCAGGTGGGACAGCATGAAAAACAGCGGCAGGGTCGGCGGGGGCTTGACCTCCGCCGTGGGTTTTTCGATTGTTTCCGTACAATCGCCGTTTTCGGATCGGCTCGGCAGTTTCAGTTTCATTCTGAGAATCTCCTCATCTCGTTCTCTCTTCGTTACAGGCTGGGAATGATGCCGCTCGTCAGCAACAGGGTGATGGTTTTGGCCAGCAGCACCAGCACCAGGCCCACCACCGCCATCAGCACGGCGTTCCTGGCCCTGCCACGGCCCTCTCCCTCGGCGCCCTCCGCCATCAGCAGGAAACCGGCCCAGACGATGGCGAAGAAGCACAGCCCTGCTGCCACGGCGGCCATACCCGTCAGCACGTCGTCAAAGGATTCCAGCATCGTGGCCGCCGCTTCCGCCTTCTCCTCCGGAGTCGCTGCAATCAGGCTGGCTGTCAGGCAGGTCAGCAGAAGGAGTTGTGCGACGCGCCGCATCAGGGAAACTCCCGCCTGCCGGACTTGCCAAACAGTTCCCTGGTCTCCTCGTCCGTCAGGGGCCGGTGAATGACGGGCTCGGGCGTCGGTGTTGGGTCCGGCAGCGCCAGGGCCTGGTACGCGGCATCTGCCGCCAGGGTAGTGGTCATGACCACGGTCTCGCTGCGGGTCCGGATCAGGGCGTCGCGGGTCACCACCTCGGCCTTCACGTGCTCGGGGTGATCTATCTGAAGGGTTACGTCCTGCTGTACCGTCGCACTGGGGACGGACAGAGTGGCCCCGATGGTGTAGTTCACCACCTTGTTGTCGGGGGGCAGGGCCACGGGGGTGGTCCTGCTGACGTACTGGCTGACGCCGGGTCGCAGCAGGCTGACCGTCTCGGTGCGGCTCTCGACCCGGTGGGGGTGGTGGGTGAGCTGCACCAGGGGAGGCTGCGGCACCGACAAAGACGCCGACAGCGCCGCATCCATTTCGATTCCGTGTACCGTCTCCCCGGCGGCCACCGGCAGTGTGAAACTGGTGTCGCCGTCCGGAACGAACGTGGCGCTGGTGCCGGCGCCGTCCGGAACGAACGTGGCGCTGGTGCCGGCGCCGCCCGCGTTCACGGTAACGGTGCCGGTCACGCCGGTGACCGTTGCGGGCAGCAAGGTGTCCACCGACTGGCTGTGGTGCCCGGCGGACACCGGCAGCTCGACCCGCTCCTCCAGCTCACCGGCACACTGGGACACGATCACGCCGCTCAGGGTGCCCGGTGTCCAGCCCAGCGAGTCCAGCCGCAGCGAACAGACATCGCCGTCAGCCGATGGCATTGGATGGGGCAGCTGGCGTCCCTTGAGGGACAGCGCCCCGGTCTGGCCCAGCCCGTCCTGCCAGGCGAAGGTGAAGGACGGTCTGGGTCCGTCCAGGGAGAGGCCGATCCTCTCGGTCGCTCCCTGCTCCAGGAGGTCGTGGACGAAGAAGGTCAGCACCCGGCCACTGTTGCCGCCGTAGGACCGCACGTCCAGCCTGATTTCCGTGGCGGCCCTGACGGTGATCATTGCCAGGGTGCCGGTGACCGATATCTCCTCCACGTACAGCCTGCGTCCGGGCACCGGGTCGGGCGGCAGGTAGCCGATCTCCTCCAGCCGCCAGGCGTCGTCGGACCATGGGCCGTCGGCCAGGGCAAAAGCAGGAATGGTCAGGGCGGTCAGCGTGATAAGGGCCAGCGCCATGGAGAGGCGCCGGGGCTTGCGGCCCCGGCCCTCCCTCCTCCTGGGATTCTTGCCCTTGCCAGCGTCAACGACGCGACGGCGCTTGCCGAACCAGAGGTGGGCGCGGAAGGGGGGACGGCCCCGGCGCCTGGCCGCCCTGGCTGCCACGCCCAGCCCGGTCAGTGTTTTCCGAATCAACAGCAGCAGCGTGTTTGGCCTTGATTGCGCCAATTCGGGCGCGGAGGTCTCTGCTGGGCCCGGTTCCGCTGACGGTGCAGAACGGATTCGCGATGTCGCCGCCCTCGCCAGTCCGGGGACAAGCTGGCCAATTCTTTTCACTACTTGCAAGACGGGGTTGGCTCTGGCCTCCGCCGGTTCGGGGGTAGGGAATTCGGAGCGCAACAGCTCCGAAACGGGTCCGGCGTAGCGCCGGGATCCCAGGTTGAATTTCAGCAGGTCGGCGGCCACCAGCGGCAGCCCTCGGCCTCCCACCTTCCCCACGGTCATGGCGATGCCCAGGGCTCCCAGCAGGACCGCGACGCCCAGCCGGAACTCCGATGGGCCGACGGGAAAGTAGCGGTAGGCGCCGTATGCCACGGCGCACACCGCCACCACCGCCACGATCTGGGGAAAGGTCAGCCACAGCAGCACCCGGTCCTCGGCCTGCACATGGGTCGGTACCTCGTGTTCTCTCATGTTTACCCCCCTGTCCTGGTGGGTGGAGGCGTGGGATCGGGCACGCTGGGGTCCACGGTGTTGCCCACCACCGCGTTCATCACCAGCTCCACCACCCCGTAGGCCACCATGGCCAGGACGATTCCGGCGAGGGCGGTCATCATGGCCGACTTGCCCCGCTCCATCTGGTTGGGGGCGCCGGAGGCGGTCAGGTACAGGTAGGCCCCGTAGATGAAATAGCCGACGCCGACGACGCCCACTAGGCCCAGAAGGATGCCCACCAGGTTGGAAATGGTCTGTGTCAGGTCTCCCATAGAGGTGTTCTCCTTTTCGATTGTCTGTCTGACGGGTTTAGCTGTTGCCTATCGGTTGTGTGTCGTTACTGGCACATTTCCATCCCTCTGCAGGATTCGAGCGGGGCGAACCTCTCCGACAATGCGGACCCAGTCCGCGCCCACTGGTTGTCGTGACTGGTTAAGGTCCCTGGCTCCTGGGTGCAGGGCCGGGTTGTGCGGAGGGCGTGGCCGTCTGCGCCGCACTGGTGGCGGTGTTGGCCGCCGCAGCCCCTGCACTGGTGGCCACCGCTGCCGCCGCACCAACGGGTCCGGCCCCGCCCAGCATCCCGATGGCCCGGGCCGAGCGCATTGCCGAGCCGGGCAGGGACAGCCCGAAGTACAGGGTGTGCAGCCAGGCGTCGAAGGTGCCGTGATGCCCCAGCATCGACGGGATGCGGGTGGCCAGGTAGACGAAGGCCAGGGACATCAGCAGCTTCCAGACCAGGTCCTGGGCCGGCTCGAAGGCCGAGATGGGCGCCAGGTCGTGCAGGAACCCGAAACCCAATGCCAGGGCGATGATCTGCACCGCCTGCTGGAAAACCGCCGTCATGAAAAGCCTTAGCCAGTAGCGTCCCCAGCCCGCCGTGTGCGGCAATATCCAGAGCCCCAGGGCGATGGGCGCCAGGGCGATCAGGATGTCGATCAGGGCCAGGCGCAGGACCATCTGCACCAGCAGGTAGAGGACGAAGAAGCCGTAGACCAGGTAGATCAGGGCCAGTAGCAGCACCAGCCCCACGCTGCCCGAGGCCACGGCATTCAGCAGGGTGGTTACCGTCGCCCGCAGCAGGCTGCCGGCAGTGACTCCCAAAGACACGGCGATGAACCCGGAGACGGCGTCGGCCACGTCGATGACCAGGGCGCACCACCAGAGGGACGACCCTGCGGCGGCGAGGCCCAAGACCAGTCGAGGCACCATCTCCCGCCAGCCCGACTGGTGGCGGCCCAAATGCTCCTGGACGATGAAGCTGAGTCCCATCCAGCCCAGGATCACCACCAGGGCGCCGGAGGCCACGGCCCAGACCACGGTCCAGGCCAGCCTGACGGTCTCGTGGGCGTAGGTGAGGTTGGCGGGGGTGCCGGTAAGGATGTCGCCCATACTGGCTATCCCTCCCGGCAGTTGATGGAGTCTGTGCCGGTGGCCTGCTCCACCACCCCGCACAGGGCGCCGTGGACGCCCTCTATGGCCCAGCGGGCCATGGCCCGTCCCCAGCGGTCGGGCTCCAGGGACTGGAGAACCTTGTCCCACAGCTTGCCCGACCGGTGCTCGGGTATGAGGGCGTAGTAGGTCCAGGGGTCACTGCCGGGGTTCTGGACCATCAGGGCCAGCAGGTAGGTCTGGTCCTTGTCAAGGGTGGGCTGCCCGGCGAGAGCGGGGTACTCGATGGTGTACTCCCAGCCGTCGGAGAGTGTGTTCGCATCGCCCTGGACCCGGTAGGTTGCGGTGAGCCAGTCGCCGCTGTCGGGGTGCCTTACGGCGTAAAACAGCACGTCCACGGGTCTGCTGAAGACGGGACGGGCGATAAAGCGGCCGTCGTCCTTGCGCTCAACCACCGGGAGGTCCTCGTTGACGAAGACCGGGGACTGGTCGGCGGGAGTCTGGGCCAGGGCTACGCCGCCCGTGGGAAATGCTGGGATGGCTGCCAGCAGCAGCGCCGCCAGGAGCAGCGCCAGCCGCCTTGGGGACAGGAGCCTCGGTATTCGCGTCATTTCGTTCACCTCTCTTGCGTCTTCCAGCGAATTGTTGGTTCGCCGGTACCGCAAAAGAGTGTGAGCAAACTGGCTGCGGTAGGAAACTACCTATAAGGGTTACGAACTTTGATAACCCTTACAGGTCTCTTTGAAACCGGGCCTTGCCGTGCTGTACTGGGGCTGTACAGGAGATCGAATTTTGTGGTTCAGGCGTCCGGAGGGTCGTTTCGTAGCTGAATCGGGCAGAAATCGGCCATCTACAGGACGTTACTGTGAGCACTTGGATATAAGGGCCGGTTCCGGTTTGAAAGCCTAAAACGCAGGGGATGTGGGGGTGAGTGAAATGGGGCAATTCGGGTAATTGCCGGCAAAACCGCCCGAAAATGCCCGGGGATGTGCCGGTGCGTGACGCGCCGGTTGGGCCAGTCCGGGGCCGTAGGGCGGTGCCGGCCGGGCTGAACGGCTTGAGCAAGAGGAGGAAATATGAAAACCACGGGACACGGAATCGACAGCAGCAGGGACGTGGAGAACGTCTACCACCTGCGGCTGATGACTCTGTTGCAGGAGTTGCTGCGGGACAAGGGGCACAAGGGCGCGGCCCGGGTGCTGGACATCGACCAGAGGACGCTCTTGGAGACCGCCAGGACCGGGGTGCTGACCCGGCGGGTGCGGCAGGCGCTCGAGCGGGCGCTCCAGGAGGGCGTCGGCTCGGCGGCGGCCCGGCAGCGGGAGCGCAACGACAGGCTGGAGGAGCGGGTCAAAGTGCTTGAGCAGGGCCACGAAGCCCTGGGCCGGGAGGCGCGCCGCAGGTTGGGCGCCGTCGAGGGCCAGGTTGGCGCCCTGCGACGGGAGGATGGCGTGCGGTCCCAGGGGCGCTCTGCCAGAGCGGACGCAACACCGCCGGAAGCGCACACGTCCGGCGCCGCGGCAAAGAATCCCCCGGAGAGATCTTTGCCGCTCCGGGAGTATCTCGACCTAGCGACGCGCGAACCTGCTGCTGACGACGAGGAGGTGTTCGGCGTCGCCTGGCCCCTGATTGTCGAGTGGCGGGATCTGAAAGATTCACACCCCAACCGGGGAAAGGGTTTGGAGTGGCTGGCCAACGAACAACGCCTGCTGGAGGTGGAGTTGGCCCTGCTGGAACAACACGGGCTGACCCTGCCCCCGGAGTTGCGGCCGTTGCGGGGCTTCGCCCGCAGCGGGCAGATCAGCTGGCGGCGGAAGGCCCTCCAGGACGCCCGCAGGGCGAGGGCCAGGCGGGAGCTCTGGCTCAGGGCCCGGCGCCTGGCGACGTTGCGGCATTGGCGGGACAGGCTGGCGCGGCGGGTCGCAGCCGGACGTTGTTAACTTTTGTTGAACTAAATTGAGCGATTTCGACGATAAACCCTCCAAGGGATACCCTCGCGGCTCCGGGGCGGCTGATAATGATTGCGTTGTCTGGCTTTCCAAGGTTTCCCGCCGTAGAAATCTTGGGGGCATGGTCCCTGTTGCCCGGGCCTGACCTTGGGGATTGATTCGCTCTCCCTGGGGCTGCCCACGAGGGAATGCTGCCACTGCGGATTCGAGATTGCTCTCCGCTGGCAGCGCGGGCCGAACCGGCGGAGTGTTCAAGTCCTCCGTCACCGGTCCAGTCCGGCGGTCGGGGTTTGACGTTGGTCCTCCGGTTGCTGGGCGCCGGGAACGTAGCGTTTGACCGCGCTTCGTTTCCACCGTAGTTGGGGCGCCATCGGTTCTCCGTTGCGTTCCGGCCCGAATCCCAGGCCAAGGCACATCATCTTTGCAGAGGAGGTGGCGCACAGATACAGAACGGTATCCCATCCTAAGGCGCATCACCAGTTTCAATCAGGAGGTGGCGAACAGAAACAGGACGGCATCCCGGGTATTCTCAAACCTTGGCTCTCACCTGCGGAGCGGTCGCAACTTCGCTTTTCCCTTCCCTTGCGGCCTGAGCGTCGGAAACACCCGGGCTGCTTCATCACACCTGCGGCAAGGCTGATGATCTTGGGACGACGGTAGGGGCGCCGCAGTACTGACACGCTCCGGTCGCGGCGATTCACCGCCTGCTGACCGGACGCTCACCGTTGCAGGGCGGCTATCCTCCGCGTCGTAGCTGACGGCGTGGCCGTTCGCCGTACTGCGTTCCTCACCCTTTCCCTCACGTAGCGGTTCCCAGGAAATGACACCCTGGCCGAACTGCGTCTTTCGACGATCCCCAGTCCCGGTTTTCGCTTGCGGCGTCCTGCCTTGGGCGTAGTGCGCCTTGCGCCTGGCAGCAAAGCGTGCCAGCCACGGAAACAGGCAGCGAACCAGACAGGGTGGGGGGCATTCCGGTAACAACGACGACGACGAAACATCAGGAGTGCCAGTTAGTCGATTAGAACCCGCATCCAGTCGTGTAAGCGGCGCGGCGGAATCAAAGGCGGTTGCGGTAGCCGCCAATCACCAACTGGAACTTGCGATTGAGCGGGGTCGGTCTCCCTTTGCGGGGGCCGGCCCCGCTTTCTGCGTTAAGAGATCAGGGCCAGTCTAGGCCAAACACGGCGGCCGGATGAGCCGCCACCGACAGACCACAAATTTGCACACGAGAGGGGCCGTCTCCCACCGCGGGAGGCGGCCCCTCTTGCTGTTTTTCGGAGGAAACGACATGACCGTCACCAACATCAACCGGACGGAGATCACCAACAGTGCCGAGGCCATCCTTGACGGCCGGGACGACGGCAATGCCTTGCAGTCTCAGCCCCAGGGGAAGAATAAGGGCAAGCCGGAGAGCGAACTGCGGGCCGCTGCCCGGCGCCACGGCCTCACCCTCAAGGAGCTGGCCTCCCGGATGGGCGTCAACAACGGCCACCTGTGCTCCGTGGCCAACGGCCACCGGCCCTGGACCCCCTACCTGCGGGAAAAGGTCCTGGCGGTGCTGGGCGAGGTCCCTGGCCAGGGCGTGGTCTACCGCCAGGGCGGCGGGGTCACCAGCGAGAGCAGTTACATTCGGGAGCGGGCCAGGGAGCAGGGGATGACCCTGAAGGACCTGGCCGTTGTGGTGGGCGTGTCCTACGGCTACATGACGCAGGCGGCCCGGGGCCAGCGGAACATGAGCCCTTCGCTCCAGACGCGGGTGGAGTCGGCGCTGGGCGGCCCGGTCGAGATCGCGCCCGCCGAATGCGCCAACCGGCGATACGGCCCGGTCAAGGGTCAGACCACCTGGATCCGGGAGCGGGCCCGGGAACTGGGCTTGAGCATGAGGGAATTGGCGGAACAGGTCGGGGTGAGTCTCAGCTATCTCTCCCAGGTGGCACGAGGCTTGCGGAACATGGGCCCGGCGGTCCAGGCCAGGGTGGAGGCCGCGCTGGGAGGTCCGGTCAGGATCGAGGAGGCCCTGCGCCCCACCGTTGACCCGCGGGTTCTGTGGGACCGGATGGATGCCCACGGCTGGAGCCAGAACGAAACCGCCCGGCGGGCGGGCATCAGCGGCGCCCTGCTCTCCCAGATCATAAACGGCCAGCGCACCCCGTCGGGAAAGGTACTCAGAAAGCTGCACGAGGTCCTGTTCCAGCCCTCGGCATCGGAACTGGTGGCGCCCGCCGAGGTCAAGGTAATGGCCTGGAGGAAGGACGACCGCAAGGGTGTGGTGGTTCGCGGTGCCGGTGGGCCTGGTGCCGGCGGAAACCAGCCCGGCGGCACCGTGCGCATCGGCGGGCGGGTTCCATGGGGCGCCGAGGTGGAGTACGCCTACCGGGCCGGCTACGACAGCCGGGGCCGGGTGTCGGTAACTCCGGTGGTGGACGAGCGGGGCTGCTCCGCTCTGCTGAAGCAGCGAAAAGCGGCCGCCGCGCAGTAAGGCTCCGCTCACTCAAGCAAACCCCCTGGGCGTTGCCGGAACCCGGCCGCCGCCGCTGCCACGGCGAAGTCCGTCTCCCTTGGCGCCGCCGAAGGCGCTGGGAAAACGTGCGTCCGGGTCCCGGCGTCGTCCGCCGAAGACACAAGGAAAGGAGACGCCGACATGAACCGCGAAGAATTCATCGTCAAGTACAAGGACGCGATGGCGCGGTGCGTGATCGAGTCATTCCCGCCCGCTCTACCAGCCCACGGAGAACGGTGGCATTCTGCCGCGCCTGCTCCGAGAGCCCGTGAGGGCGCAGGCCGACGCTACAAGGTAAGAGGCGCGGCCTGGGACGAAATCCCGCACACGCAGGAATACGAGACGCAACAGCAGGCGCTGCGACTCTTCTAGGCTGGGCTGCTGGTGTGCTACGGACGGGGTGAGGATGTCACATAGCGACGTCCTCCCCTCACTGCCCATATTTGTAGCCTTTTTTGCATTTCAGAGTCTCCGAACAATCTCCACGTCTTGCCATTGTCAAAGTCTGCTGGTTGGAATCGAGCCACTTATATAGGCTCAAGATCATCCACGTTGGCGGCTGATCGGGTGTTAGAATCACCGGGGCAACGGAATCTAAGGTTGCCGTTCGCGCTGATGTCGGCGTAACTGTAGGCAAGTGTGTGATCGTTAGTTCGGAAATCGATGTTATCGCTGCAGAGCGAGTGCCAGGCACTGGAGAGGCCACCTGTCGATCGTTCCTTTGCTCTCCACGGGCCAATAAAAGCGCGGCCACAGAAAAGATGTCAGCGAGTCCGGTACTCCAGGCAACGAACCAAATAGGTTTCAGCAGAATTGCCCCGCATACCATTCAGAATGCACCAATTGGTCCTTCAAACTCTCTGGGATGCATCCGCTCAACTCGGCGGAATCCAAAAACAGATATTTCAAGTTAACCAGTTTTCCCAACTCTGACGGAATCTCTCCGCTCAGCTGGGTTTGGGATAAACCCAGATGTGTCAGCTTAACTAGTTTGCCCAACTCCGGCGGTATCTCTCCGCTTAGCTGGTTCCCTCCCAAGTCCAATCTTGTGAGGTTTACCAGATTGCCCAACTCTGACGGAATTTCTCCGCTCAGCTGGTTACCATACAAATCAAACTCTCTCAGGTTAGCCAGGTTGCCCAACTCCGGCGGTATTTCTCCCCCTAACTGGTTGTAACTTAGGTCCAGCGATACCAGTTTGGCGAAGGTCCCCAATTCCGGCGGAATCTTTCCGCGCAGACGATTGTACGTTAGGTAGAGTCCGACGACGCGACCTTCACCATCAGGCTCGACACGCGACCACTGGCTGATAGAAGCATCGCTGAGCCACTTTGAGTTTATCCTCCACAGCTGGCCTTCGGTTGCCTCAAACAGACTATCCAACGCCTGTCGGTCTCCTTCCTGCCACAATCGCGCAGGAGCAACATGCGTTGCTGTGGCCCCTGATACGGCGATGAGTTCGTTGCGAACGCCAGCATTTAGTGGGTCCTGAGGGTCGAGGAGAATGTCGAGAATCTCTTTCGTCGTTAAGGTATGACCGCCAGGCTTTTCCTGCCCTCTATTTCTTGCCTGCGCGTGAATCTCTCGGAGCGATCTGAGAATTCGGTCTTCCCCTACATGTGCAGCAATCCTCTGTATCACGTACTCCCCGAGATATCTCTGGCAGTTATACCCAGCCTGCGTCTTGACCGACTCGGCCTCAGCAATAGTTGCGGGGGATATCCCTCGCCTTTCGCAGTTATCCAGCGCTCCTTTCAAGAGGCGATTCGCAGCGTCGAGGCCAACCACATACGAGTACAGTGGATCGAGGTTGCTCTGTGCCAATCTTCCGATATATTCGGCAGTGCCTTCATAGAACCAAAACGGACCTTCTCGTCTACCGAAATAGTAATGGGCGACTTCGTGAGCGACCACGGGAGTAATTGCAATAGCGTTGCCGTTCAGCAGAATGCCTTGGCGATTTGCACCGTCGATTCCGGCGTGGATCCCAGCTACGGAAAGTCCTTCCCAGAGGTACACGTAGATGTTGCTCTCTGAGGCGGGAAGTCCCATGATTCGTTCGACTTCAAGGACGGAGTTGACTATTACTTCCTGGCTGCGTTGAATTGCGGCTTCGACACCGATTGAAGCAGTTTCCGAGGACGCACCAAAATTGGCTTCGGAACTCGCCGCTATTGCGATGATTCGGTCTCGGTTAGAATCTATAGGTGCCTCCTCCGTGTAAAGGGAATCACTTGCCGCATAGGCGTTCTTGACGTCCTTTACTAAGACGAATCCACTGTCCAAAAAAAGGACAAACTCCAGCTTGGGGATATCATCCAAGGTCCAGCTGTCTCGCATCCACTCAGTAGTAGTGTACCCACTTAACACGTTGCTTTCCATTAGGAAGCCTAGTCCAAGCAGGGCCTTTTCATTCTCCGAATTCAGGGGTAATGCCGAGGAGTAAGAAGGCTTCGGAGACGTGAGCGGCGTGGCGGCGTAGGGCGGCGGCAACGTTGGTATGACCAGCCCAGCGCACCAGGGTGGTGGTCAGGTTGCGAAAGGCTGCCATCACCTGGGGGGCGTTACCGCTCCTTACCTGGGAGCGGTCTTCGTCAAAGGTGACGTCCCGGACCCAATGCACCTGGTTCTCGATATTCCAATGCCCTCTAAGAATCTGCAACAGACGTTCCGCTCCGGCAACCTCGGGCGAAAGACTGGTCACCGCATAGCTCACCGTCACCTGGGTGCGTCCCCGGACTCTCCTCTGCCGCTCCAGCCGGCATACCTGCCGCAGGTGGGGCCACTCCTTCCCCACCGATCCGGCGCTGCCCGCATACCGGTTCACCTCCGGGTCGGACAAGGCCCACAGTTCCCGCCGCTCCCAGCGCCCGTGCCGTTGCTTGGGCGAGACATCCACCCACACAGTCAGCTCCGCCCCTCGCTCCCGCCAGTCCTCAGCCTGCCACGGCGGTACCCATGGCCCCGCAACCCTATCAGTTTCCAGTGGGGGAAAATACTTCCACCAGGTCCTGGCACAATGCAGGCTGATTTTCCTTCACCGGCAACAGGTAATCTCCGCCGCCAGCTACAATCTGCTGGCACACCTCCCGTTGGGTCAGCAGAGCGTCCGCCACCACTATCCTCCCTTCCAGGGGAATCTGCCCCAACACTGCTTGGGCCGCTGCCAATTCCTGACCCTTGCCCGCCGTGGCTGCCTGGCTCAGCACCGCCTTGCCCTCAGTGGCGTAGGCTGATACCAGGTGCACCCCAGGCAGTTCCTCACCGTGAATCCCACGCAACGTCTTCCCGTCTATTGACACCACGGAGCCCAGATCCACCCCACTATCTCGCACCCATTCCCGCAGCACCCCTTCGAAGGCATCCACGTCCAGATCCTTGAACACCCGGTGCAGGGTGGCTACGCAGGGCGTTCTCCCCTGTGGGAAACCCAATTCCTCTCCAGCAGTGGCTCCTTGGTCCCGGCCCCATTGCGCAATGGCGTAAAGACTGCGGGAGCCACATAGCATGGCGCAAACTGACAGACTCAATACCGCTCCCAATGGGTGGCGCCGGCCTTGCCGGCTCCGGTGGTCTGGAACTCCATCCAAGGCTTCTCTCAATCTCATCTTCCCCACCTCCTCACTTCTTCACCACAACTTTAAGACTCCTTTAAGAAAATGAAAAGGCCCTGCTAGTCCAAGTTTCGTGAGAGCCGGCTCCGGGTCTTTACCTCCTCGAATCCAGCCAAAAAGAGGTTCACTGAGCAAGTTGTCTATTTTGCCTCCCCAGCGGTACGAAAAAGAAAAATGGCCCATCGCCTCAGCCTCCCAACTTGTGACCCCATCAGCTAGGAAACCGGGTATCGATTTCGTCCACAAGGCATCGACATCGAGGTCTCGTCCGTAGACCCACACCCGCAGGTCGGCTAGGCTGGAGAAGGCTCTCGCCTCGTGAACATCAATACCGTCTCTCACCCATTCCAGGTCCAAGACGCCGATTGTTGGAGGAAGCGGATTTCCTTCTGGCGGTCTTAGCCATCGCCCACGACCGTTATATGCATAGCCATACTTTGCTACTTCTACCCTCATCAACTCTGTAATGGCTAGCAGGAATTCAGATTCGATCCTGTTTACGCCGTCCGTGAGCCACGAAATACGGTCCAGTGCTTCCCCTGTAGGGTAGTCGTAGAGTCTCAGTTGATTGAGGCTCTGACCGGCAGCACATTTGGGAAGAGAATGATCGCACCCTCCTTGTCCAGCCTCCTCGATTGCCGTTAGGTAGAAACCAATGAGAGAGTCCTCTCTTTCCGGGATCGGCAATGGTTCAATTACGGATCTATACTCTGCGTCGCTCAAGCTCGCATCTGCGTACCACGGGCAATCCGACACCTGATAGCAGATGAAGAACTTGGGGAGAGTCTCGGTAGGAGCGTGCTGGGCCTCGACCTGAGAGGGCGGCGTGGGTTCTGGGGTGGCAGTCGGAGTAGGCGGCGGGGTGTCCGTTGGAGTGGTGGTAGGCTCTGGGGTCTCGGCGAGCGCAGGTGACGACACGGAAGTGGGGCTGCTTGTGGCAAGGCGAACATCGGGCGAGGGCGAAACCACCTGCCCGATGTCCCTCCCTTGACCGCAGGCCAAGGTAGCCACCGCCGCGATAAGACAGGATGCCAGTCCGAAGACCATAGCAAGCTTCCCGATTGTAGCTAACACTTACCTACTCCTTGGTTGGTTCACTCGTCTCTCGGACCTGCCAGTCGACAAGACCTGCGCCTCTTACGGCCCTTGGCTCATTTCCCAACACCCTGAATTTCCTGGATACTGGCGGTGGTCAATTTACATTCAATCAGTAAACAGATGGCCCAGGCCCAGATCGTTAGCCAGGTCCAGCAGCGCCATCATGTGCTGCACGTTGGGCCGGCCCAGGCCTTCCTTCCAGCGCCATACGGTGTGGGGATAGGTGCCGAGCCGACGGGCTATCCCCGCCCAGGATAGGCCCGACGCCTGCTGGAACCGATCCAGCCGCTGTGGGAAGTCATCGGGGAACTCGTAGGTGTCTCGTATGTAGTTTGTGCGCTGCCTTGGCATGGAGACGGTTCTCCAAAACTGTCCATCTGCTTTCTCCGCCGGGGACGACGCTCCCTTTTCCCGTTATCGCCCCAGAGGCGGACGAAACTGCCCTGCTGCATCTTGCAACCGCCACCAACGAGCGCATCACCTAGCTGTATCGTGCGAACGCACTGAAGGCAGTTAGGGTCGGAGTCATCGTGATCGTTGCTGTCGACTTAGCCTTAGGTGGACTTTCCAATGGCCAGGAAGCTCCCGGCCTTAACTGAGCCAACAAGCGGCCGGGCTCCCACCTCTCTAAAGGATTGGTGTCTCCGGCCAAGCCTCTACTGACGACAAGGCCGCCTGTGTGTCATCTCACTTGTTCTTGGGGCTAATCGCCGCCTCCCGACCCGCTGCTGTGCGTTGAATGCCCGTTCCTCTCCAGAACCCTCAGAATCTCCGTCGCCATGATGATCAGGAACCCGATGCCCAATGGAGCAGCCAGCCTGATCAGAAAGATCTCGAACCCGCCTTCCCTAGCGCTGGCCGCCCCGACTATCGCGGACAGAATAGCGAGGAAAATTATTACCCCGGCCAGAATCCTTCCGATCAGCACCGCGTCTACTTTGATTTCCATGACTGACCTCACTTGTCAGGTTTGCGGACCTGCAATTCCACAGCCTCCGCCTGCGACTCCACTGGCGTGTACCGCCAGTGGAACGTCCGGCGAGCGTTATTTCGGCGGCGTGGCCTCACCGTACGTGTCATCGCCCCAGCAAATTACTGAACCGCCCTCCATCACCCCGCAGCTGTGGTTATATCCAAGGCTTACCGAGAGGAAGCGGCCTTCCGGCGGCGTAGCCTGCCCTTCATCGTTTTTGCCCCAGCAAAGAACGAGGCCACCGTCCACAACACCGCAACCATGGTTATCCCCAGTGCTTACTGATAGGAAGCGTCGATTTGGCGGCGTCGTCTCATAGTTCTGGTTATAACCCCAGCAATATAGAGAGCCGTCTTCCTCCAACCCACAGCTGAAGCTCGCTCCGACGCTTACCGCTTGGAAGCGGCCCTCTGGTGGCGAGGACTGTCCAAATGCGTTTTTGCCCCAGCAGCGGATGGAGCCACCATCCGTGACGCCGCAACTGTGGTAGCCTCCTGCGCTCACAGAGAGGAAAATTCCATCCGGCGGTGTGGCCCTGCCTTCATAGTCATCGCCCCAGCAGCGAACGGAGACGCTAACCAACAACCCGCAGCTGTGATCGCGTCCGGCATTTATGGACTTGAATTGACCTGTCGGTGGTGTGGCCCGCCCTTCCTCGTCATAGCCCCAGCAAATGACCGAGCCGCTATCCAACAACCCGCAACTGTGCCTAGCCCCGGCGCTCACGGATAAGAATCGGCCCTCCGGCGGCGTAGCCTGACCATACTCGTTCCGACCCCAGCAGCGTACGGACCCGCCCTCCAGCAATCCGCAGCTTAAGTCATACCCGGCGCTCACCGACAGGAAGCGTTCTTGTGCCGGGGTCCCGGATACCTGCACAGATACGAGGGCTGCAGCGTGGCCCTGCTGGTTTAGAACCGCTCCATCGACCGGATATTGCCAACAATGCGTATGCCCAGCTGTGCACACGGATGCCACAAGGTGCATCGGAAACGGCCCTGCGCGCTTTGGCGTGATCCGCAACCGCAATGTCCGGTCAGGGGTTGGCGGCAGCGTCGTATCCCACGCTGACACCCCGAGATGCTTCGCAGGGCGGGGATTAGGCTCGCCCACGTAATATATGGGCAGGCCAGTGGCCGGCTGGTAGAACGTAACCTTCGACAGACCGTTGGTGTAGTCCAATACCTCAACGTCGGCAACGGAGGAGGAATGCTCAGTCCTCGATCCACCGGGCTGGGTGAGTAATGGGAAATGCGCTGAAACGTAGCGATGCACTCCCTCTTGCTGGTGGTCCTGCACCCGAACGGTGAGTATGAAGCTCTCGCCGGCAGCTACTTCGCTCGCAGAGGTCGCGTATTCCAGTTGGAGGACCGATGGCTCTGGCACCCTGGGATCAGAGCCGGAAAGCAGCATATTGTAGGCGTATATCTTGCTATCGCCCCAGTCCGTTACCCATATGGTTGTGCCATCCGACCAGATGCCCGCCGGGTTGTCGTTGCCTGCCTCGGCAAGGGTATTGAAATCCTTGGCGCCGTCCGGTTGCCCGGTCTTAAGGTTGTAAGCGTAAATCTTTCGGTCGATCGGGTCCGACACCCACATTGTCGTCTCATCAGACCAGACGCCATCCGGGTTGTGGTTCCCTGTGGTGGCGAGGCTATTGAAGTCGTTGGCGGGATCGCGCTGCTTGGTCGCCAGTCTATAGGCGTATAGCTTGCCGTCGTCCCAGTCGGCCACCCACATGGTCGTCCCGTCGGACCAGATACCATCCGGCCGGAGATTGCCCGCGTCGGCAAGGGAATTGAAATCCTTGGCGGGTTCATGCTGCTTGGTCGCCAGACTGTAGGCGTATATCTTGCTTTCTTCTGATCGGGTGTTGTACGCCACCCACATGGTTGTCCCGTCGGACCAGATTCCGTGCCCTCCGGCGAGCGTGTCTATGTCCTTGGAGCCGTCGCGCTGCTTGGTCGCCAAGCCATAGGCATATAGTTTTCGGTCATGCGAGTCCGACACCCACACGGTGGTTCCGTCTGTCCACAAGTCTTCTGGTGCTGAGTTGCCCGCAGCGGCCAGAGCATTAAAATCTAGGGCAGGATTGCGGGCGAATGCTTCGCTGGAATTCCCGCCACCGCCGATGGGGATGCCCAGGTTATTAGCGGCCCGTCGGAGCGCCGCGGCCGCGTCTATGACCCCGGCACCGGTCCTCGTTTCTCCCGGCGGGGGAGTTGTTGTGGTTTCGGTAATGATTTCGCGCACATCAGCGGGACTCAGCGTGAACTCGCCGTTGTGGTCGTGATCCAAGGACCAGATCAATGCGGCCAGCCCCGATACCTGGGGTGTGGCAAATGAGGTCCCGGACCAGCTTCTGGAACCATCTGTTAGAGCAGGATTGAATTCGAGAAAGGGCGAGTACCCTAATACTTCGCGGGGGGCGCTGACCGTGATGGATGCCCCATAGCCTCCGACAAACGTTCCTTCCCCGTTCTCCGTACTGCCAACGGCAATCACATTCTGATGGTCTTCGGCATACCATGCGGGAAATGCGCCCAAGCTGTACTGAATCTCACGAAGGAAGCCATGGTTTGCGCCGGCGGCAACGATCAACACCTCGCGGCGAGCAGCTCTCTCGACTACGGCTTTCATGCCGTCCAACCATGCTTGCAAGACCGGAGATCCCCCACTGACGTTGATCACCTTTGCATCCAGGTCAATCGCAGCGTCAATGCCGGCCGCCAGGTCGAAAAGCGATTTGCCCCCTTTCCACATCTTGACAACTGCCAGAGTGGATCCCCAGGAGACGCCCGTCATTCCATAATCGTCATTGGCAGCGGCGGCCGCTACTCCGGCGACAACGGTGCCGTGGTATGCGTGAACGGCCGCGTCCTGGGTGATGTCTGCCGGGCGATCTGGGGAGGTATCCGGGCTCTTCGAATCCGGGTTGCCCAGGTCGAATCGCCCCACAATCTTCGACCTGAAATCGGGGATTTCGTCCACCCCTGAGTCGACGATGCCGATCGTTACCTCCTCAGAACCGGTGTTGATCGTCCATGCCTCCGGCGCCCTGATCTCTTGGAGATATGCAGAGCCAGGGAGGTCGAACCATATGCCATGGGGCGATATAGACGGAGGAGGGGTTCTTGAAGACTCGGCCTGAGGATTGGGGAAGGCCGCCACCACTTCCGGGGCCTGCTCAAGAAACTCCATGGCCTCTTGAAGCCCCAGGTCCGAAGGAAATTCCACCTGATATATTCCCACGGACGGGATTTCGCCGACGATTGAGCCTCCCAGGTCCTCCAATGCAGACGAAACCTGATCGATGGTCGCGCCGTGCTCGGCTACGATGATCAACTGGTCTTTAGCCACCAGTAGCTCTGTGTCTTCCCAAGATGCCCATTTACCCTCCGCCACCGGCTTGGCGTAGGCCATTCGTTCCGGACGGGAATCCCCACCCCGAGTAGAGATCGGCGTAGCGGTAGGAGGGGCAGGAGTCTCCGTAGGCGCCCGCTCCGAGCGTTCACGCCCAGTCTCCCGTTCTACAGGCGGTTCGTCTTTAGATGAAGATGTACACGCCAACGCGGCGACCGCGGCCAAGACCGCCAATCCGATGACTATGCCTCGAAGGTTCCTGCGCCTCATCGTTCGAGTCTTTGCTTGGCGCCGCTCTGCCCGTGAATTTACGGCGGCGGGCTGGGAATCGCGAGTGATGACCAGGAGCAAGACAATGGCCCCGAGGGTGACTGCCGCAACGATTGCGGTCCCGATTCCGAGGAGAGGCTTTCTCGTCATCTAGCGAACTCCCGGCGTTATGGTTTCGGCGTGTCCTGCGGCGGTCTCCACAGCCGCCTGTTCGCAGAGGAATTAGCCCTACGGCGGCGTTGCCTGCCCGTACTCGTTGTCGCCCCAGCAGCGGACATAGCCACTCTCCAGCAAACCGCAACTGGTGCCAAACCCGGCGTTCACTGACAGGAATCGGCCTTCCGGTGGTGTGGCTTGCCCGTCACGGTTGTTACCCCAGCAGCGGACGGAGCCTCCCTCCAGCACTCCGCAAACGTGGTAGGCTCCGGCGCCTATTGATAAGAATCGGCCTTCCGGCGGCGTGGACTGGCCAACTCTGTCATCACCCCAGCAACGGATGGAGCCGGTCTCTAGCAGACCGCAACTGTGAATATCACCGGCGCTGACCGACAGGAATCGGCCCTCCGGTGGTGTGGCTTGCCCGAATCGGTCCTCGCCCCAGCAGCTGACAGAGCCACCCTCTTGCAGCACTCCGCAACTGTGGTCTGTACCTACGCTAACCGACAGGAATCGGCCCTCCGGCGGGGTGGCTTGGCCTTGTCTGTCATCGCCCCAGCAGCGGACCGAGCCGCCCACCAGTACTCCGCAAACGTGGCGTACTGTGGCGCTCACCGACAGGAATTGGCCCTCCGGCGGAGCGGCCTGCCCGTACTCGTCATCGCCCCAGCAGCGGACCGAGCCGCCCTCCAGCACTCCGCAACTGTGACGGCCCGCCGCGATAACCGACAGGAATCGGCCCTCCGGCGGCGTGGCCTGCCCCCACTCGTTGTTGCCCCAGCAGCGAATCGACCCGCCCTCCAGCACCCCGCAGCCGTGGTCATATCTGATGCTTACCGACCGGAATGACAATGAGCTTTCGCCGGGTTTCCTAGGCCGAGGTGTCGGTGTAGGAGTTACAGTGGCCGTGGGCAGGGTCACAACTCTAACGGTAGGGGTTACGGTGGGCTCCGGACGGACTCGGGTTGGCGTGGGCGCAGGGGCTGCTGTGGGAGCCGGACGGACTCGGGTTGCTGTGGGCGCAGGGGCTGCTGTGGGATACGGAGTCGGGGTAATACTCGGAAAAGGCGTCGGGCGTTCCGCCTCCTCGACACCAAGGATCAACTGGTATGTTCCGACATCACTGCTATCGTACCCCAGGACCTCTAGGTAGTAGGTGCCTGATGAAGTCGCTCTCCAGAGGAGCCGCGACGCGCCGCCATTTCCAGAGTCATCGTCTTCAGTGACGTAGTCCCCGCTGGGATCGTACAGAACCAGAACGGTATCAAAGATGGATCCCAAGTGGGTCTCGATATGGTAATCGCGGCCGCGCTCTGCATTGAAGTAGAAAAAGTCGCGATCGTCCGGCCAGTCTATTCGGCCTTCCTTCAGTTCAAACGCCCCTATGGGAGTCGCTCCGAATCGGTCATTCCCGTGGTCGTCTACAGGAACTGCCGTGGCAGCAGGTGCCGTAGTGGCGGCAGGGGCTGCTGTAGCCGGAGGGGATGTTGTGGGGGCGGGTACCGCCGCCGGAGGTGGCGAACCCGCTTGGGCGTTGGCGTCGAGCACCCCCAGGGTGCCGAGCGGCGGGGTCAGCTCCAGTTCGATGTAGGTCGGGCCGTTGTACACCAGCGCTTCGATCTTGTTCCAACCGTCGTACAACTCCATCAAGCCGTAGCTTGCAGGGTCCCTGGCTGCCCCGCGCCCGGCTACGAAGACCCCATTCGCGTAGAGCGCGACGCCGTCGTCCCCGCGTATGCCCACGTTGTATTCCCCGTAGCCTTCATGGTAGAGCCAGGTCCTGAATCCCACCACGCTGTTCTCGTATGCTATGTGGGGCTCTATGAGGAAGAAGTCATCAGCGGTAACGCCATCGTAGTACCCGGAATCGGGAGGTTGCGGGAAGTCTGAGAGTAGTGGAACGTAGCTTCTGAAGTCCTCATTTACTCCGGGCTTAACGTACCTGTGCCACTTCCAATACGCTGGGCCAGAGCCGGGCGGTGTCGTCGGTTGGGGGACCGTTGTAGGGGCCAGGGCGGTAGCAGGCGACTCCGGTTCTCCCACTACGTCGATGGTCAGTGTATATGTTCCAGTGTAGCTCCCGAATCCAACCACTTCGAGGTAGTATTCGCCGGATTCGGGTGCCGTCAAATATAGTTCAGACGGGCCATCCCTTCCGTCAACGAGGTAGAAGTCGCCGGGCCCAAACAATTGCATCATGGTGCCGCCGACGGAACCCAGGCGGGTTCTGATCAGATATTCATAACCCTCCTCTGCATAGAATTGGAATAACTGTCCGCCAACATCTCTGATTTCGCCGGCCCATTCCTCACCATACCTAATGAGAATAGCCTCGCCTCGTGGAGGCTGCTCCCTGGAGGAACCCGTGAAGGCCAACTCCCCGGCTTGCCCCAGGTTCACCCGCTCCTCATCAACATCAGCGACAACGACTAACATCCGACCATCGACTTCGATGATGATGTCGTCAAACTTCACTTCCAGATCGTCCTCGATATCCCATTGAGAGTCCTCCGCAGCGTCATCATCGCGGAAGTGGAATGCGAACACCGCCGTGAGGTCCCTGTCATCGACTCGCAAGGCGGTACCCGTCTGGTCACAGCCCCGGTAGTTGCAATCGTCGGACACGTTGTAGACCAGGGCGCCCTCCATTGCCTCCAACAAGGCTTCCGCCTCATCGTCCTGGGCCATCGACCGGTCATCTCCAAGAAACGCCTCAATGGCCTCCTCTATCCGGTTCTCTTCACCTGACAGGACAATGTCCTCGCCAATCAGCGCAACAGCAGCGCCTCTGTCTCGGTGGCTCCAGACCGCAACGCCCAGGTGGTCGCTATCCCTGAATCCATCGTCGTCCAGGGCGTCCGCCACGTCATCGGCATCAAACCTTCCCAGCAGGAGGGTCAGAGCATCGCGGCTGCCCAGGTCGGCCATCAGTAGGGATTCAGCATCTTCAATGTCCAGATAGCCGTCGCCTTGGAGCGCGGCCCTGGTTTGCTCGACAAGCTGGTCCTCCAGTTGGTCCAGCCGTTCGTCTCGCACCTGCTCCATATTGGCAAAAGTGAATGAGTCGGCATTTTGGGGCAGGAGCTCCAGCAAAGACTCAGGCAATTCAGACGGCGAAATTTCCCTGGTTCCGTCACCGCCGCATGCCACGACTAGGGCCAAGGTCACTGCCAGCAACAGCGTCAAGGGAAGTGCCTGCTTCACCGGCAACCTCCTGTTCATACCAACCTCCTCCAGATGGCGTGCGAGAGAGTTCCTAGGGGAAGGGACCGACCCAATCGTCCACGTCCGTTGACGTGGTGACGATCACAAAAGCGCCGTCCGATCTGACCTCTTCGATGTCCACGTGCCGGGGGAACCGGTCGTCAAGGTAGTCCTCCAGGTCGTCCATCCCGGACTCGGCAGACCGGTCATCGCGAAACAGGTAAGCCAGGGTGGTCTCGACCACGTACCTCTCGCTGCCCCTGGATGCGGCAGCGCCAAGCGCTTCGCAGCGCCGCGCATAGGCGTCGGCGCATCCGTCCGATGCCGCGACAAGCCAGCCTTGCCCGGCCCGCTCCAGGGCCTGCAGGAGATCGTTGCCGTCGTCCTGCAGCAGGGAGCCGGAACTGCGGCTGAGCGCCTGTAGCACGTCCTCAACATCGTCGGCGTTCCCGATGACCACCTCGCCGCGCTCGTCGAGCAAGGCAATCGCGTCCACCCAAAGCTCCCCGTCGCTCCATATCTCGTAGCCCCGGTAGCTGTCGTCGTCGTACCGGGCATCGTCCAACTCGTCTCTTACCTGTTCGAAGTCAAACTCCCCATCGAAGACCGTCACGTTCCATTCCTCTCCCCACGCCTGGACCAGCGTGTTGAGGTCGTCCAGGGAAATCTCGATGTCATCCAGCCTGTCCTCCCAGGCGTCCTCAAAGCCATCGACGTAGTCGTCGGGTCCCTCGCCGAGGAGGAGTTGCACGTCCACCACCTGGACCCACGATGCGTCGTCGGAAACCAGGCCGAGAGGGCCGGCAGGCAGGGTGCCGCCCCCGCCGCCGCCCGCCAGCAGCAACGCCACCACCACGACGACTACTACCACCGCGGCCAGCGCGCCGCCCCCGGCCCAAAGCAACAATCTTCGCCTTCGCGCGGCGCCTGGCGTAGTGCCTCCGCTGGCGGGAGTGGGTCTTGCCTCCTCCGCGATGGGAGGTTCGGGTTCCGGGTCCTCTCCGTCTGAGGGATCAGCGTCCGAATCCTCCGCCTCAGCGGGACCAGGGTCCGTATCCTCTTCGCCAGTGCGTTCGGGTTCCTTTTCCTCTTCGTAGATCAAGGCAGTTCCTCCATTTCTCGCAAGCTGCGCCGCGTCCGCGTAGGGTGCGTCCTCGCTGCCGTCGCCGGGGTCTTCTGTCGCCTCAACGGCTTCTGCCTTCTTTTCCTCGCCTGTGCTCTCGACATCCGCCACCGTTTCGACGCGAGGGCGGGGCCTCCCGGATGCCAGCAGTCCTCCCCCAAGTCCTCCAACCAGGCCCAGCAAGAGGTTGGAGACGGCAAACCTGATGTACAGGAGGCGGTCCTCGAGAAGCTCGTAGCCGCTTAGCCACGACCCCAACGCCTCGTCCACCGGACGGATTGTCGAATTGGCCGCTACGTTTAGACCGGTCGCCTGCCACAGCGCCGCATCCGGCGCGTCGCTCAGAAGTGCCCAAGCAGCAACGGAGAGGGCTCCCCCCAGCAGCAACCCCATGAGTGATCCCCAGGCAAGGCGGAGCGGCCATGACCTGCCCCGGGAGGCAATTGCCCCGGTCAAGAGCGCTGCTGCGAGCAAAGCGCCGATTCGGGTGCCGGGCACGAAAATCGCCGGGATCGACAGCGCGACCGCCAGGAGGAGCCCGTAGGCCAAAAAGATCGCCATCCTGATGGTCGCGGCATTGAGCCGAGACCTCGGGGCGGTCGTCTTGATACCGGACCCGGCGTTTGCCGCCACGCCCGCCATTACCCGCCGCTCTCCCCGTTTGCGACGTGCTCTGTCCGTACGTAGTGCACGGTGAAGTCCGCCCAGCCTGCGCTGCGCTCCTCGCCGGTGACGGTCCAGCGCCCGCCGGCCTCTACCTCCATGTCATCTTCCAGCCCCTCCTGTTCCGTAGCGATTACCTCGTATCCGGCCGGGAGCTCCACCGTGAAGTGCAGGGTCTCCCAATGCGGACGCCAGGTTCCCATCAGGGAGGCCTCGGGGAACAGAAGCTCCAGGCGCTCCCTGGCTTTCAGGGGGAACTTCATCGAGACCTTCCCACCGCGACGACGTACCCTAACGTCGTTGGGGTCCCGGTACGGGGAGTAGTACTGGGGCAAGAATTCCAGGATGGTCCTCTGGGCCGAGACAACCACCGAGAAGTCCTCTTCGGTGACCGCTTCAGCGGAGTAGGTTATTGTGGCCTCTCCTTCATAAGGCATCTCCAAGTCGACGTGGATGCTGGTCACGTGCCCCAATGGCCGCTCGATGGTCTGGCCCTGGTTGGAGAAAAACACCAATACTCCCAGTGTGGCAGTCACCGCCACTGCGGCAAGAAAGGACGTCCACACCTTCCAATTCATGCGCGTTCAGACCTCAAGATTGCTGTAAATTCCTCCGACGCCATCATCAGTTGAGCGTCCGATTGAGCCTGATCTCATAGATGTAGTTCTTGGAAAGTGTGCCGCCTGCACCATCGTCATAGCTGAGTTCCAAATGGACTTTCAAGATTCGTTCGCCGCCGGGCGGAATGTCATCAGCAACGTGATCCGGAACCCTCATCTTCATCTCGGCAAAGTCGGTTTCTCCCGGTTCGAGAACCGAATCGTTATCGAGGCGCAATCGGGCAATATCCAAGCCAGCGTCCTCGAGCACCCTGATTCTCACGTCCCTGGCCCGGGGCTCGCCTGTGTCCCAAAGACCTACGCGGGATTCCTTCGCAGCCCTGTTCGTGAACACTAGGGCAATTGACACCTGGTCAACCTCGTCAAGGTCGAACTCAACAACTGATTCCGTTGGGGGTGACAGCAGCCCGACGGAGTACTTCAGGGCTGTGGTCCGGTCATACTCGACATCGCCTGGGCGGTATTCAACCTCGAAGCTCAGGTCGGTAACTGAGTCTTCCAAGTAGCTATCGAATTCGTCAAAGGCGAAAATGGTCGAATCGGAATGGACCCATTCCCCATCGACATATACCTCAACGAAAGCGTGGCCAAACTCATTTACCTTGGAACCGTTATGAGCAAATTGATGCTGGTTATAGGTAAGTTTCACGAACCTCACAGGGATGTTTAACGAGCGCACCATCGACGCATAGATCGCGGCCATGTCGGTGCAATCGCCCTTGCCGGCTTTCAGGATTTCCAGGTCATTGGGATAGTCGTTTTCAAAAGTCTGAGATAACTTCTCAGGCGTAACGAACTTGACCTTGTGCATTGGCAGGTTAAGTGCCAGGGCCATGGCCACCGACTTGGGGTCGCTGAGGTCCCAAGCAGGGTCCCCTTCGTACAAGAGGTCAGCCATAGCCTCGAGAATGAGGGGATCCCGAGGATGGAGCTGGGTGATCCTGGTGAACTTTCCCTTAAACCAATTGTTGTCACCGTAGATCTTTGTGGCCTGGGCAAAATTCTGAAACTCTCTGGGAGGGTCGAATACCACGAACAACTCTTCCTCGCGAGCGTCGTAAACCGGTTCCGGGTCCTGCCCAACCGTCCCTGTCAGGGTGTAGCGGCCCACGTAGCCAGGATGCTCGACCCGGTGTGAAATCACATCGTCGTCGGAGAATTCGTGGCTGACATCGGACGAAGACTTGACGTGTTGTGCCCAGGCACGGGATACGACCTCCTCTCGAGGCCGCCGGTCCAGGTGGATGTCGGCCCTAATGTCGTCGTTCTGAAAGTAGACGGTCGAGTCCGGGTAGGCATCCCGGGTGCGGTCGAAGCTGATCCGGTCAATTCCCAGGGGGCCACGCTCCAGGTTGCTCTCGAACTCGACCTCCACAGGCCCGGCGGTGACCGTACGCACGCGGTCTGAGCCAAGGGACTGGTATGTCAACCTGATGGAGTTGACCACGGCGGCACTTCCCCCGAGGGGCGTCGCCATCGGCCGGAACTGGAGCCGGACGGTGTTCTCTTCCCCCACCGGAATTTGCTCCCATCGGTAGACCAGGAGTCCGCCCCGGTCCGAGTCCAGGTTCTCTGTCGTGTACCGCTCGAGGAGGAAAAGCCCGGTCGCTTCGATCTCCAGGGCGGCGTTCACGCCGGCGACGTTTATGACCTTGCCGCCCATAAGCTCGTATACCCGTCTGAGCTCCTCCTCATCGGGGGCGTAGAGGTACTCGCCACCCGTTACCTCGGTGATGTGGCGCAGGGCGGGTTCGTCAAAGTCGTCGCCGGAGGTTCCGATCCCCACGGTAAACACCGGGATGCCGGCGTCCCTGGCGGCCGATGCCGCTAGGCGGGGGTCCCGCCCTTCGTTGGAGGCCCCGTCCGACAGGAGGACAATGGCCTTGACGCTTTCCGTCGCCCCGCCCTGCAGCACGTCAATCGCCGTGTACAGTCCCTCGCCTACGGCCGTGCCGCCGTCGGGCCAGAGTTGCCTGAGAGACTCCAAGGTGAGGCTGCGGTCCTCGGTGAGCGGAACGTCCCAGCTGACGACGTCGTTAAAGGAAACCAGGGCGGCCGAGTCTCCGGGCTGTATCTGCTTCAGGAAAGTGCTGGCTGCGGCTTTGGCGGCCTCCAGGCGAGTGGGCCGGTAGTCGTCGATCTCCATGCTCCCCGAGCGGTCCAGGACCAGGACCACTTCCAGAGGCCGGCGGGGCAGACTCTCCCGTATCTCCAAAGGCAGGTCGCCCGCCCGGCCTCCCGCACCGGAAACTGTTATCGCCACCGTCAACTCGTCGGAGACTGAGGACACCATGGATGGATCAACCTCGTACTCCACCTCCAGGCCCGGCGCGCCGGACTGGGCGTTCGCCCCGCCGGGGACGGCCACCAGGAGAAAAACGAGGATGGCCGCGAGAACTAGGCGCGCCAACGCCCTTCCGTTGGTGGGCAGCCTTGGGCCCGCTCCGCCGCGTATGCTGACAACTACACTCACGGCGCAGACACCCGGCAGGAAACTGCTTTCAGCACTGTCTTTGGGCTAATCACTGAGGACCACCGCCGCTGTGAGTCGGATCCGGGTGTCCGTGATTGACGCCGCCGCAATGAATGAGCCGAGCTGCTCCACGAACGGCTCAACGTTTTGCCGGTATTCCTCCCTGTCGTAGTCGTCGAGGGCGTCCTCTACCATCTCCAGCACGCCTCCCAGATCCGCGTACAGGAGGCTGTGTAGGGGTTCAGGGACGGTATCGGCCAGATTTCTGAACTCGGACCGGGAACCCAGATTTTCAACAGCGCCGGTAGCGGCGTCGTGGAACTCCTCTAGGCTGTCCACGTTGCTTGCCACCACTGCCCAGTCATCTGTAATGACATACCCGGGCTCGAAGCCTTCGAAATCGTCAAAGCTTGCAACCGTAGCTTCGTACTCGCCCAGACGTTCCTGATCGATGTCGACCCCCTGGTCCTCCATCCAGTCGGCAAGGTCATCGAGGCTGTCGGCGATGGCGTCTTCGTCCTCGACGCCGGCCAGCAGCAACGCCTCGAATATTCCCTCCCCTCCTGATCCGACATCCAGTCCCACATCGAGAAGATCGCCGAAGTAGCTGGGCAGTACGGCGATGGCGATCTCGCCGGTTAGCAACTCGATCGCGTCCCTCTCTGGGTCGAACCCGATTTCCTCTTCGAACTCCTCGAGAAACTCGTCCAGCTCTTCGTTGATGTCCTCCCCGGCAGCGTCCCGAAATTCCTCCCAACCCTCATCCAGGCCTGTTCCCGAAAGGAGCAAGAGGGTGTCGGCAGGAAGGGCCTCGGCCGATTCCAGGTGGTTGGCGGCAGACGGGATGAAGAATCCTGAGGGTGTCTCACTGTCGACGTCCACTCGCATGCCGCCGTCGATAAACGACGCCGATGCTGCCACGTAATCCGGCGTGTTGTCCGTGATTCCTTCGAGGGCGTCCTCCCCGATCTCGTCAGCCAGGTTGTCGTCCTCGTTCAGAACGTCCAGCGAGTCCTCTACCTGGGCGAAGGCGAACATGAACCGGTCCGACGGCAACGATTCCTGGGCGTCTACGAACGCCTGACTCTCTGCCAGTGAACGGGTGGGCGGAGATTCTATGTTGTCCACCATCTCCTCGATGGAGTCTGCGCTGTCGGCCACGAAGAGGTATTCGTCGGTCAGCCCCAACGCCAGTTCCCGTGTTCCGCCTCCCAAGATGTACAGCTTGCCGTAGGAGTCCTCGCCGCTGGCGACCCACAGGTCCAGTCCCCGGCGGCCGTCGGTTTCGAACTCGGTGTAGAGTTCGTCTTCCAGGTATTCGACCAGGTCCTCCATGAAGTCGTCGGCGGCGTCCCGGTCGCCGACCTGGGCCATCAGCACCCACTCGGGCCGGTAGTAGTCGACGTTCAGGAACACCAGGGAAACGTCGGTGCCAAGCCATTCGGTCACGTCGTCCAGGAGGTGAATCCCGGTTTCGTCCTCTGCTTCCTCCAGCAGTTCATCCTGCCGGTCGAGGAAATCGTCAGTTTGCAGCCGGTCGATGAGGTCCTGCCCCTTCGCTAGTTGCCCTGCTCCCGGGCGGAGATTCAGGGAGATGTACACCTGCGCGCTGTCGGGCACGTATTGGGCGGTTGCCTCTCCAGGCTGGTCCAACTCACGCAAATAAAAGAAGAACAGCACCGCCGCCGCGATGGCGATGACAACTATTAGACCGACGCTTCCCAGAATTAGTCCTTTCTTGGTGAACACTCTTGGCGTCTCCGTTCCTTAAGCTGGATCGATGCTTTCCCGGACTCGCAGTTGAGGATTCGGGTGATTTTGGGCCACCAGCGGCAACCGATAGCGGCGGGTACGAAAGCACGATGCCCGCGCCACACTCTTTTGCATTCATGGGGATTCCGGGACTTCCACCTCCGGGAAGCCGGCGGCGCGGTGCTCTTCGAACAATTCGTAGAACTCCTCGACCGTCATCCCATACGCCCGCTCGAATGCGACCATCCAATCGCGCGTCGGAACCTTCCCACCTACAGGGTCCCAAGGCTCCATCCAGGCCTCCACGTGCTTGTAGTAGTCGAAAAGCTTGCCCACGCCAACCTGCGAAGCCAGCAATTCGGCGGCAAAGTAGCCGCAGCTGTAGATGCAGCTGACTATGTTCAAGCCTGCGTCGTCCATCCCGATGGTCCCTCCCTCGCTCGGCGGCCACACCTCAGAGTCCTGGAGGGTCACGCCAGTGGCCAAGGCTCGGGATGCCAACTCTGCCCGCGGCCGTTCACCCTGATAGAAAACGTCAGGGTGGTCCTCACGAAGCAACAGCGCCGTAACCAGTTGGGCGGTACCCTCACCTAGCCAGCGGGGAGACATTCCCGACCTCCGCTCCGAAAATCCCACCAGCCCGTTCTGAAACCAGGCGTGAGTCAATTCATGGGTCATGGTCCGCAACAGCCGGTGCGGGTCAGATTTCCGTCGTTCAGGGGTGGAAGCAGATATATGGACGCTTTCCCGGCCGGCTACCGCCCCACCGTTTTCCCAGTACTTTCTGGACAGATCGAGATCCCATCCAGTCTTTCTGGAGTACCGGCAAGCCATCTCTTCCATGTCCTTGTAAATGGTGATTGTGATTGGAGCTGAAGGGTCCGGAATCCCCGACAATCGGGCGAATTCGTGCATCAGCTCGGCGCCCCAGAACGCGGATTCCACCTCGGCTCGCTCCACACCTCTCCCGATGTCCCACCGGAGATAGGAGGGCAAGTCTGTCTCCCGGAACAGCTCGGAAAAGGGCCCTGGCGCGATAGCGGGTCCATCCCCAGACCTGGGTAGGCCGGGCTCCGGGAAGCCGACAGCGCGGTGTTCTTCGAACAGCCTGTAGAACTCCTGAATGGTCATGCCGAAGGCCGTCCGAAAGGCCTCCTGCCAGGTGATGCCGGTGCGAAGCGAGGCAAAATAAGCGAATATGGACTCAATGCCCGTTTGCTCCGCCAGCAATTCCATCCCGAGAAATCCGTAGTTGCGGCCGGCTGTCTGGGAATAGAAGGCCTCAACGGTTTCCATCTCACTTAGCGGCGTGTCCGCTGGTCCCCGAAAGATTGCGCGGAGGTTCCAGCTCCTGGTCAGGTCGCACGACTCCGATCCACGGGGCCCGATCGCCAGACTTGCCAAGTATTCGGAGGCGCCCTCCGTCAACCAGGTGGGGCCCTCACGAGACACAGCGTCCCTGGGGGTGCCCTCCCAGATCCTGGTCAGTGTGAGGCGGTAAACCTTAAACAGGGCGCCCGCCAATTCTCTTCGGCGTTCATAAGGCGAATGCTCCTGGAACCGGCTGGCCAATGGGTTTATGGCTACGAAATCGTTGCTGTACTGTGTCCCACTATTCCCTGCCTTGAAATCCGGCCAGAACGAACCTTCAAACCCTCGTCCCGTAGTGGCTTCGAATTCGGACGCCAGGGAATCGAGGTCTTGGTAGATGAAGATGGTTATGGGGCGGTCGATTCGGGGCAGGCCGTTATCGATGGCGAAGTCGTGGACTGCCCGGACCACCTCCCGGATTTCAGACTCCGTGTCTGCGCTCACTTCACCGCCCACCTTCCAGACGATGTAGTCGTCAGCTATCTGCGGGCCCGCAGGAGTAGGATTCGGAATCGGTGTCGGCGCCGGTGTTTGCGTAGGCGTTGGAGCTGATGTGGCAGTGGGTGCCGGTGCCGGAGTTGCCGTCGGTGAAGGGGTAGGCGTGGACGCTGGCGTCTCGGTCGGCGTGGTTGTGGACATTGGTGCAGTAGTCGAGGTGGGAGAGGCCGTGGGGGACGGTTTCGCCGTGGGAGTCGCAGTTGACGGTGGGGCAGGCGTAGATGAGGACTTGGGTAAAGCCGCAGGCGTCAAGGTCGGGGCGGGTGTGGCTGCCGCTGCCGGGGTGGCCTTAGGCGTGGCCGTCGGGACAGGAGGCCGCGTAGGTGTGGCAGTAGCTGCCAGTTCCTCGTCTGCGGCATTGGCAGGCGCTGTTTCGGTCACCCCGGGGTTTCCGCCACAGCCCGCAAGGATGCCGGCGATCAAGGCCGCCAATCCCACGGATAGCAGGGTTCGAATAACAGGGGAAAGACTCAGGCCCATCCCAGCGCCGGGTTTGGTCAGTGCCACTTTATTTCTTACCTCGGCTGGAACCTGCGGGAGGACAATTCAACACCCCAGCCAGCGGGCTCGTTCCGTCGTCATGAAGGCGAGACGGGGTGTAGCCGGCAATGCGTTGGAACATCAGGCGTATCCACAGCACCAAGGGACAGGGCGACCCGGGAACTCCCGGCTACCAGCTTGCGCGACCGGTTTGTGTTGGAGTAGAAATAAGCTGACGATACACACAGGCACAGGTACGAATTCCAACTTGCAGCGCTATCCCCCTGGTCGGTACGCGGAATCAAATCGCTCTATCAGCTTGGATTCGAATCGCCGAGTGCATTGATACCACAATGTGCCACAAATACCTGTGCCGCTCCCGGCACAACTCAACTTGAAACTGTGCAACGGGGCATGACGAATGGACGATTCCCATAAAGATGATGAAAGAGATGACGGGGCGGCCGTCTTGGTGGGAAGGATCATCAGGTCGTACCGGGAGGGAATGAGGCCCGAAGGCCGCCGGCTCAGCCAGGAGAATTTTCTCGGTCTGATGGTGGCAAGGGGCGAGCAGGTCGCGCTCGATCTGGACCGCTCCACCCTGAGCCGCTGGGAGACGGGAGCGAGGCTGGCGCCGCAGGAGTTCCTGGAAGCGCTGGGGCGTACCTGCGACATCCCGCAACACATCATGGACCGGATAATGGACCTTGCCGGCTACGGGGTTTCCGGGGATGAGAGGGAAAGGGATTCCATGGTGGCGGCGGCCCGGGACATCGAATCCCGGGTGGAGAGCGTCCAGCAGGACGTGCGCAGCCTGATGGCCTCGAACGCCGGCGCCGAGTCTCCACTCGATGCCTCAGGCGTGGTGAAGGCGACCTTGCGGAATGCAGTCCTTCCCGGCGTGTTCGTGCTGGCGGTGGGGTTCGTGCTCAACGCCATGGGCCAGAACGGGACCCTGGTGCTGGTGGTCTACGTACTGATCGTGCTGGCCCTGGTGCTCGGCCAGGGAGTGCTGAGGTGGGTAAGACGCGACCGCAATCTGCCGGAGCGCGACCACGTGGTGGACCTCTTCTACATCTCCCTGTTCTTCACGATGAACGTGTCTCTCCTGATAACGGCGCTCACCAGGACCGACCACTTCGGGTTCCACACAATCGGGCCATTCACGAACACCCCTATGTCATTTCTGCTCGCGATGCTGACTCACCTGGCGCTGTCGCTGGCCGGGTCCCTGGTGTTCAGCCTGTCCTGGAGCCGTCAACGTGGACCGAAAGGCAGCCGGAGCGCCTTTGCCCGCGCGCTGTGGAGCACACTTCCGCCGTTGGCGTTCGTGTACGTAGTTCTCGTGGTGTCCACCAACCTGGGCAACTACGTACACTTCACCTATATCTACGGAGTACTGTTCCTTGCCTTCGCCACAATCGTCGCATTGAATGAACCGGGGATGACCTTGAGGGACGCTGGATTTGTCCTGAGAGCGGCGGTTGTGGTGGCCATCTTCCTGGGTGTTCTCGGCATAATCGGGACGCTTTCGAGCTTCCAGGAACCGGGCCTGGTGATGACTGCCGAGGATATCCGCGTCATCCCCCTGCGGGAAGTAACCCCGGAGGAACTCGGCTATACCGATGCAGAGAGTGAGGCGCGCTGGCGCCTGGGCGTAGTGTGGATGTCGTTCGCAACCATTGTGTACATAGTAGGCGTGGTCGGCGGTTACCTGCTGATGACGATCAGTCGCGTGGCGTCGGCTGACAAGCGGACCGACGGCTCCCGGGAGTCCCAATGGCTGGCGTAAGTCGCCCTTTCTTGTTCCGCACGGTTCGCGCGGGTGGCGGACCAGGACAGTCCCTAAGCCCCTGTCGCTGCATCGAGAGCTCGCTGTAACTTCTTCAAACTTTGAAGTAACTGTCAAGTTCTCTTGATGGCCTGACTCAGGCAGCTGTGCAATCTTACTTTGAATGTCTGCGGGATGTAGGCAAAACGAGTGTGTTTTCGGCGAATTCAATTATGAGCCAGGAACCAAGCACAGGACCCACAAAGCAGGAAGCCGGTTGGGTTAGTGCGTAATCTACTCTTCGTCAGATGAGATTGCCGGCACGACGATGATCAACTGACTCTTGCGATCACCCTCGATCTGGTCCGAAGTGGCGGTGACGGTGTACGGCACGTATGCTTCGCCGGAGAAGAAGGAAGAAAGGTTGGCTAGCAAGCTGGCCGGGATTTCGACTGAGGTTTCCCACGTGCGCTGCCTCTGGTCCCCCGCTCGCCTTGTTCCAGCGGCCGTCGCCGTCTGCGTCATCGAGAGACCCGGCCCGGTTATGGAGAACCCCGGTGCCGAGGCAGTCATGCCGCTTTCCAATGTTCTGATTGATACCGTGACTACGCTGCCGCCGTCATCCGAGTCCCCGTGGCTGAACTCCATTGGGTCGGAATGCCAGGCGACCGCGTTGGCTTGGGCGGGTGGCTGGGTGACGGGAGCGATGACAAGCCTGCTGGCACGGTTGCCCTCTATCTGGGAGGATGTGGCGGTAATCGTATACATACGTTCGCTGGACGAATCGTTGACCGGGATGTCGAAGGATGCCCGCCAGGTCCGGCTCCTCTGCCCTCCCGATTGCCTTGATCCCGCTGCTGAGGCGGTCCTAGTCTGCGTCGCCCCCGGGCCGGCGATGGAGATTCGGGGAGCCGATGCAGTCATGCTGCTTTCCAGCGTCTTGACCGTAACCGTAACCCTGCCGCCACCGCTCGATGCGGAGTAGGCCAGGCCCATCGCGTCGGAATGCCAGCTGACGGCGTTGGCCGGGGCTTGGGGGTCTGGAGCGATGACAAGTCTGCTGGCGCGGTCACCCTCTATCTGGGACGATGCTGCGGTGATCGTGTACACTCGCTCGGTGTTTGAAACGTTGACCGGGACGTCGAAGGATGCCCGCCAGGTCCGGCTACCCTGCCCTCCCGATAGCGCTGTGACAGGTGCTGAGGCAGTCCTCGTCTGCGAGGCGCCCGGGCCGGCGATGGAGATTCGGGGGGCAGTTGCAGTCGTTCCTTTTTCCAGGGTCTTGACCGTAACCGTAACCCTGCCGCCCCTGCCCGATGTGGTGTAGGCCAAGCCCATCGCGTCGGAGTGCCATGCGACGTAGTTGGGCGGTGGTTCATCTGCCGACGGGTTGCACGACGGCCTATCGCCTGAATACGACATGCTTGCGCCTGAATTCAGCACATCGTCGACTTTGAACGAGCCATCTTCCAGTCGGCGGACGTACCTCCAAGTTTCCGGGTAGGTTCTAACTCGACCTGCTACCGACAAATAATCATCTTCAGACAAGTTAACAACAGGAATGGAAATTCTGACACCCTTTATATGCCCTACCCCCGGATTATCCAGAATGTACCACCCAACGGTAAATTTATCAGTACAGTTATCACTGTCCTGCCCTAGGTTCATCGCTTGTACTTCATCAGCAGCAAACTCATAAGCGTTCACGATGGCCAAAACCGCCTGGGCTTTCTCTCGCAAATAAGGTTCACCCACCAAGCCAGCATGAACGACAGGGTGGATCAACCCAACCAGAACCTCGCCTATCTCTTTAAACGTCGTCCAGAGTGCGGTGTTAATAGCCATTGACACTATCTCGGCCTCTAGCGTCCACTCTGTCAGGCTCGATGTGTGGCGGGGAGTCAAGTATTTCTTTATTTGGTTATAAATGACAATGGCACTTTCCGGTATTATCAGAGTTACGGACCCCATCTCGCCATCCGCAAGGCCATCCGCGTCGTGGATGAAGATCTCAACGAATGAAATGTTCGGATTATCGGGATCCGGCAGAACATCGACGAAGTAACGTGCGTCGGTCCCCTCCACTTGTCCTTGGTGCCTGAAATTCTCGACGTTAAATTCCTCGCTTTGATCCTCCTCTTCCTGGGGGGCAGTGTTTACGACGGTCAGGGAAACCAGCATACCTGTGTCCCCCCTAACACCACTACCCGACCGGTTATTAAAAGAGATTGTCCCACTGTGGGCGCCTTGAGACATTGAGGCGGCCTCGCTCCTGTCCACAGAGATCGTAACGCGCCCCGTGTCTCCGCCCTCCAAGGTTCCACTGCTGGGGGAAACGTCAACCCACGACGGGATTCCGGTCACGTCCCACTGCACGTCTTGGACGTTGGCGCCGGGATTGGAGATCGTTACGCTCGTAACCCCATTGCTGAGGCTGCCGTCCCGCAGGGTGGCGTCCAGATTGCCTCCGGAGTTGGTGCTCACGTTCAGAACGCCCTTGGTTTGCGTTACTTCGACCGTCAGCCTCACGCTCACGGAGCTTTGCCCTGTAACGTTGCCATTTGTTCTGTTCCTGAAGGTGATGTTGGCGTCGTGATCGCCAGGAGGCAGTTTTGCTGCCTCACTTGCATCGAAACTTACGGTCACGGATCGCCTGCTTCTCCCGCTGAGCGTCCCTCTACTCGGCGAAACCCTTATCCAATCCTTATCGCTTGATGCCGACCAACTGATATCCGTTCCATCGCGCACAGAATTCAACAATTCAACCCTTGCGCTTGTCCAGCCAAAGCTTCCATTCCGTAGAATGGTGTGCAGGCGACCACCGGACGGCGGAGTGACTTCCAGGTTCCCAGGGGGCTTTACCGTAAGTCTCACCCGCACCGGATTCGTTCCGGTAACCCGTCTGCTATTGGTGAGATTTCTAAAGGTTATCAGCGCGTAGTGAGTGCCGGGTCTCAGCTTCCTGACCTCTGCGCTCCTGAAGCTAACGGTTGAGGTCCACCTGTGGTTCCTCTCCAACACCCGGGAGGGTGCTGGCGAGACGTATACCCAGTCGCTATCGCTCGATACCGACCACCTTAAGCTTTGCCCATCGGTTTCGGAGTTGGCTACTGAAACATACGCCTCTTCGTCCGTTCCTTCGCCTTCCGTTACCGTGTCGCTCAGGATTATGTCCGAGCTCCCCCCCTGAAAGGGGTATGTAAGCAGTTTTCAGGGGGGCACGTGGTAAGTGATTTCCAGTTCAGGCTTGGGTTCCGGCCAGGGTTCCGGCAGCAGCCAGACCCGGCGCCAGGGCGTGCCCTTGAGCATCAGCCGCCGGAGGCAGTTGACGCCCAGGCGGAATACGCTGACGGTGCGCGCCGGACGGCTGCGGGAGTGGCGATGATCGAGAGCCAGAGCCTTGGGCGGTGCCCGCAGATTGCCTGGGGCGATGCCCCGGTCATTGGCGTCTTCCACCCTGGTGCCGTAGGCCAGGGTCAGCAGGGTGGCGACCGAGAGCACCAGCCAGTGTCGCGAGACGCGGGTTGGGTCGGTGCGCTGGGTCTTGTCCCACTTCCAGCCCACACTCTTGATGGCTTTGAAGCCCAGCTCGATCCAGAAGCGCAGGGCGTACCAACTGGGGCCCACCTTATCGGGTTCCAGGTCGGTGAGGATGATCCAAGGTTCCTTCTGCTCGACGTACCAGACCACCACGAGGGTACAGCGGCGCTTGGCCTTGGGAGTGCTGAAGGCGGTGCCCTGGCCGATCCAGGCGGTATCGGGGCGGGAGACAAAGCGTCGCGCGGGCAATCGCTTGCCGCCGTCGGCGCAGAAGGTGATGTTATTCCGGTAGCGCATACTGGGGTGCCAGCCTTGGGCGCATATCTGTTTCCAGAGCTTGGGGCTGGAGATGCCCCGGTCGCAGAGCACGATGACGGTCATTCCCTTGGGAACCGCCGGAGCCAGTTGTTTGAGCAGTGCCACGGTGGGGGCCATCCAGGAGCCTTTCTGGGTGGCTTTGTGGATGCGCCAGGCCACGGGGATGGCGCAGCTGCGGTAGAGGACGCTGATGACGATGGCGGTGGTCTGGTCGCCCTTGAGGGTGGGATCGATGGCCAGTGCCAGGGAGCCGGAGCACTGCCAGGCCAGGACCCACCGCAGCAGGGGAGCGAAGCAGAGGCTTACGTCCAACTGGGTCTGGCAGGGGCGGGCCCGGTCGCTGCCATCGTAGAGCCACTGACGAATGTACTGGCGGAAGCGGTTCCAGTTGCCGCCGCCGGTGGAGAGGGCGGAGGCCACGGCGTTCTGACAGGCGCTGCCGGCGAGGATCGCGCCGTAGACCCACAGCACCAGGCCAGTCAATTGTGGCTGAGACAGGTGAGGTAAATGCGTTTCAATAGCTTGCTGAATCTGATAGGTTTCTCGGGGAAGGCGCATGAGGGGTCTCCTGCATCTGGGCGTGTAGCTAACACCAGAATGCCGGATTCTCCGGCGCCTTTCCTAGCTCCATTTAAGGCCACTTTGGGCCGTTACATACCCCTTTCAGGAGCTCCCCCCGGTGTGTTTGATTATCTGTAGGTTCCCGGGCGGCCTGGAACGCACCGTTACCCTGGCATGCCCCACCGGTCTGCCACGGTATGTCCCTGTGATGTCCTGAAGAACATCGGTGCTGTTCTCTTTTAGGATGCACACCACGTCGGTGATGGCGCTGTTGGGGAGGTATGTGCCCCCTGCGGTTATGCTCTTCTCGAAGGTGTGTTTTCTGCCCTTGCGAATGTATACGTTGAACTCCGATTCCGTGCCCGTGTGTCTGCCGGCCGACCAGAATTCAAAGTGCGCTTTGAAGCGCCCTCCAAAGCGACCGACGCTGTCGTTACGGACCTCCATACTGAGGTTGACAGTCTCTCCCTCGTAATAGGAGGAGCGCTCGGCGGCACACGTAAGGATCCTGGCCTCTTCGTCGGGTACGTCGTGGTCGTCAGCTCTAACGCCACCGACGATTGCGACCATTCCAATGAGCGAGCAGAGCAGGATTCCCAGTAGCGCGGCCCTGTTCATATCCTCGAACTCCGTTGGACCCGTTGATGGTTAACGTGGCATAGTGCAATGGGAAAGAATGGCCTCGAGAGCATCACCATTCGGGAGTGCCTATGCCGCCGTACCATCTCTCCTTCGCGCCCCTCGCACCCTCCGTCCATTTCAACAAGGACGCTATTCGTACATGTACAGCGAGTCTCGAACTACTACAGACTGGTGCCATAACGCAGCGGATTGCGGCCTCAGCTTTGCAAGGACAGTTCTGCCTTCCGCCCTCACATCGGCATCAGGAATAAGCTCGCTCCATCGGCGATTGGCGAAAAGGCTGGATCCTTCCTCCAGTCTCTCCTCGAATTGACGAGCGTTGCGCTCCGCATCGCCCTCGTCGCGGTAGACCAGTATCACGGCGTTGAACAGACCGTGACCGTCCTTGCCGGCGCCCGCGCCCAGAACCTCGTACTCCGTCAAACTGCCGACGCTTGCCGCTCTATCCCGGATCAGATCGCACTCGTCCGAATAGAGGTTCAGGCACAGATTTTCCAGCACATCCTCTGCACTGAAGTATTCAGGGTCGCCAATGATCAGCGCTGAAAATACTTCAAGGTCATCCAGCCTGCCGGCGGCCAATGCCAGGTCCTCGTCATCCGCCAGCGAGTCCCCTTTCCCACGATGGGTGCGAATCAAGGCCTCCATGCCCGGCGTCTCAACCGTGCGGAAGACCAGGGAATCAGACACTGCGATACGTCCGCCCCTTCCCAGCTGATCGAATGCAGGAGGCGAAAAGCGTTCTGACAGTGAAACTACACCATCCTCCCCCCAGCTGTAGGACTCAACTCCCTCGTATTCCACCCTGTCCGCTTTAGGACAGTCGGAGCATCCTTCGATGCTTCGCTCGATCTCGCGGGGATTGAACCTCCCCTTGACCACTTCCAGGAGCTGAGGAGGAGCGCCTGCCATGATGCTCTGGTGGACATTGCGGACATCGAATCCCAGCTCATGGCGGTTCTTCAGTTGTATTGCGCCGTGCTCACTGAAGCCGCTAATCCAGGGGCCAGGGGCCAGCCCGGTGTGTTTGGCCTCTTCGGTTGACCCCTCCGGTCCTCGGTTGACGGCGATCAAATATTCAGTCAGGGTCTCTTCGTCAGCGTCGTCGCCCGGCAACGGGATGCCGAAGACATCCCGGGCTCTGGCATAATCGTTCAGGTATATGAGCTCGCGGGTTTGAGAGTTGTCGGGGATTTGGGCCAACAGTCCCACGAACCCGTCTTTCTCACTTCCCCCAGGGAGACCATTACCGCCGCATCCGGCCGCGACCAGAA
Organism: Dehalococcoidia bacterium; assembly: GCA_965208825.1. Lineage (GTDB taxonomy): Bacteria > Chloroflexota > Dehalococcoidia > Lucifugimonadales > UBA3495 > VXOI01. Next base: position 1,384,613 of record CBDBPP010000004.1, on the reverse strand, counting down.
AGGCGGCCAACAGCGCAATCGCAGAGGAGGCCCTGATTCCGGCCAGCGCTGCCCTCAATGGGAGTTTGTGATCCCTCTGGTGCCTCAAATGCATACTTCCCACATTTACCCGCTAGTCGACCTGGTCTGCTACCCATTGGTAGACAGTGCTGTCGAAGCTCACCTTCACCGTTCCGTCTTCATGCCCTCGCTCAAGCTGCTCGGATTGCCAAGCTTGAACTAACTCGGCCTTCAGCTTTTCTCTCATCTGATCGTTCAATCCCTGCACAGACGGACCCAACAGCATGTTGATGATGTATATGCCGTCAAAGGTAAATATCGGCCCTGATATTTCGCCCGAGGCCAAGGGATGAGTACCGAGTGTCTCGTCGCCCCAGAGGACTTGGTCCAGATCAGGGAAGGCGCCCTCGGGTACCCAACCTACGTATCCGGATGAATCGGCATACCCGTCAGGAATCGAGAACTCGGCTGCCGCTGTTCCGAAATCTTCTGTTTGGATTTGTGAAAAGACATCCTCTGCGTCGATGTCGCCCTCCAAGGGCAGGATAATCCACTGGATCTCGACCTGCTCCTGAGGACTGACGATCTGGTTGCCCAGCCAGGAGGTGAGACCCTTCAGGAACAGTTGGTCCTCTATGATTGCCGTATGTTCAGAGTCCGGAATCTCCGTATTGGCTATCGGACTCTGGAGTTGGGCGGCAGTAATCTCCTCCTCCACGGGAGGAGTTATTCCCAAGGACGGCGCTTGTTGGCGAAGAATCTCAGCATTGATCAAGTAATGCAGGTGCTCAAAGGGCGTAATATGCGGGTCCGTTGAGGCCACGGTTCCGACAGGTGGGCGTTTCAGTGCCTTTAGCACTCGTATGCGCTGAACCAGGTCTCCAAGCGTGAACTCGACCCCGTTCACTTCGCCTACCCGCTGGTCGGCTGCGGGAGTCTCCGGAGTCGGGCTTGACGATTGCGGGGGCTTACTATCTAGGGAAGTGGGGGTGAGGCTCTCGGTGTTTTTGGTCTCCGGAATCTTGGAAGGCTCTTCGGAACATCCTGCGAGAATCGCGGCGGCCAAGAGTGCCACTGCTACAGGCCACAATTTAGCCCCCGCGTTTCGAACGATATAGATTGACGCGAGTCCATCCTGGCCTAAAAAGCGGTGGTGCGACGGATGTCTTTTCAATTTCGCCCTCGACTCGCCTCCGGCACATTCAATGGCCTGTTTGCCATCGGGCCCGATTTCTCACCCGGGCTAGGGTTGCCACAGGGGAATATGCCAGTCGGGGGATTGCGATGAACATCAAGCATCATTCTGTGGTCGATCGCTGGTAATTGGCAGGACGTAAGCATTGATACCACATTGCGGCTCAAAAGCCTGTGCCGCGGATGGCACACTTCAAACTGCAACTGTGCTACGAGCATAACGAATGGAGGAATCCCATTCACAAGTCGGTGCAGCCGCTCCGGCGGGCAGACTGATTCGGTCTTATCAGGAGGGCATCTACCACGACGGACGGTGGCTTAGCCAGGAGGTCCTTCTCGCCCTGATCGCCCGTCTGTACCAGGAAATCGGCCAGCTGAAGGTGGAGCGGGATTTCCTGGCGGAGAGGTCCGGTCTGTGGGTCTGGCCCAACGACGGCGGATGGTGGACCGGGAGCATCCGTCCCTGCCCCTGGTACTGGCGGACAACTTGCTGTCCAACGCGGCCCGCAACTCCCCGGAGTCGTCGGTCATACGGGTGGGCGCCGCGTGGTTAGACGTGTACGTGGCCATCTCGGTTTCCGACCAGGGGCGGGGCATCCCGGCGGAGAAACTGCCCCAACTGTTTCAGAAGTTTTCCCGGGTGCAGGCCAAGGAGCGGGGCGGGGACACCGGCCTGGGTCTGGCCATCTGCTAGGGGATCGTGGAGGCCCACGGGGAACGCATCTGGGCCGAGAGCGACGGGCTGGGGACCGGGGCGCGGTTCACCTTCACCCTGCCCACGGTGGAGGATGCCGGCAGAGACAGGCCGCCGGGACTGCTGTTGAACCCAGAACGGCGGGAACAGGATGACGATACGGAGCAGCGGATGCGCGTCCTGGCGGTGGACGACGAGCCCCAGACGCTGCGCTACGTCCGGGACACCCTGGTCAGGGCGGGCTACCGGCCGGGGGTGACCGGGGACCCGGAGGAGGCGCTTCGCCTGATGGAGGAGGAGCGGCCCCGGCTGGTGCTTCTGGACCTGATGCTGCCCGGGGCTGACGGCATCGAGCTGATGCAGGCCATCCTGGCCGTCGCCGACGTGCCGGTGATCTTCATCTCCGCCTACGGGCAGGAGGAGGTCATCGCCCGCGCCTTCGACATGGGGGCGGTGGACTCAGTGGTCAAACCCTTCTCGCCCACGGAGCTTTCGGCCCGGATCCGGGCGGCCCTGCGCCGTCGGGCAGCGCCCGAGTTCTCGGAACCCTACGTGCTGGGGAACCTGGCTGTCGACTACCACCGGCGCCGGGTGACCCTGGCGGGTCAGCTGGTGCCCCTGGCGGCCCTGGAGTACCAGTTTTTGGCCGAGCTGTCGGCCAACGGCGGACGCGTGCTGACATACGAGCATCTGCTGGAGCGAGTCTGGGGCGAGCGGGGCGGCGGCGATGTGCGGCCCATGCGCGCCATCGTCACAAGACTGCGGCGCAAGCTGGGTGACGATGCCGACAATCCCGCCTACATCTTCACCCAGACAAGGGTGGGCTACTGGATGCCCGAGGGAGAGGGGCCGTCACAGGCGGGATGATGAACGCCAGGGCTATACCTGCAGCAATGCCATTGTGGGTACCCTTCACCCCCGGGCAGTGCAACTCCGCCGGCATCCTGTCCCGGCTCCACACCGTCACCGGGCCGGTTACGGGACCCTGCAGCGCCCGCTCCAGGGTGGCGGTCAGCATGGGCAGATTTCGGGTGGCGGCCTGGAAGGTGTTCCGGCCCCGCGCTGTCTCACAGACCACCAGCAGGAGCAGCGGACGCCCCAACGCCGCCATCCGCCGGTAGGGCCCCAGCTTGTGCTCCACCTGAGAGGGCAGCACGGAGTATCGCTCGAACTCGATGCAGTGGGTTCCGGGTCCGAGGGCACCGTCACTCACCTGCACCAGCAGGACGGGCCGCACCTGGGTCAGGCCGGGGACGTTGACCTCGCCTCGCCAGCCGGTGATGGCGGCCACTCCCTCCCGGGCGAACCTGACCACCAGCCAGTTCACGCCGTCGTTGTGGCGCAGTTCGTGTTCCCTATACCAGCGGTCCAGGTAGGCCCCGTTGCGGCGACGGATCACCGAGGGCAGCACTCGGCTCATGTTGGCCGCCCGTCTCATCCCCAGCTCCGACAGGTAGTGCCGCCCGTCGAATCCCGCCACCAGCCCGGTCTGCACGAAACGTTTCAGGTGGCTGGAGACCTCGCCGGCATGGCCGCAGTATTTCGGAGACAGCCGGAGAAGAACTCATAACGTAAGACATAAAGGAGCGAGAATAGCGTATGCGCCCACCTGGCCCATATATCTGCGCTGCTTTTAGCACACCTACTGTAGGCGTAAAAGGCCCCGTTTTCGCCACTGGCGAAAATGCTGACAGCTGTGCCTTGTGACCCCCTGGCGAAAAACGGTAAGATGGGCCAATGACCACCTACGGCTACGTCCGTACCAGCCGGGACCAGGAATCCGGCCACCCCGGTAGCGCCCCCCAAGTCCAACGCCGCCAGCTCTTCGACGCCAGCGTGGATGACGCGCATATCTACGACGACGTCACGGTGTCGGTCGCCGTCGGTTACAACGGCCGCGACCAGTGGCACGTCCTGGATCAGCAGCTCGCCCTGGGCGACGTGCTGGTTATGGCCGCCATCGACCGCTTGGGGCAGCGCTACCTCCCTGCGGAATTGATTAGCGAAATGGTCAGTCCGCTAAATGAGGAGTGGACTCTGGCTGCCACAGCTAAGATAGAATATTGGTTAGGAAGGCTGACTGGAAGACCGAGAAATAACCCTCGTCATCAGGCAGGTACGGGCATTGGGAGCGTTTGTCGCTAGCTCTATGTGGATAGCAGGGCACCTTGGAGAATTGGTGGGCTACAAAGCTGGTCTGGCGCTTACCCAGAAAGAACTCGCAGATCATTTGTTTGATTCACCCCACATTCGGAACGCCATCCTTATATCAGACCATATGCAGGTACGTGTAAGATCCGAAGAATACGAAGAAGCTGTGAGAGAGCTTCTGTACAGGGTTGGCAATACTCCAGTTCATTACTCCACGCCACCCGTCTTGGCCGTTGTCCATCGATTAGCGGTTGATGCGAATCGCAGCAAGGATTTCGAGAAAGTCCTAAGTCGTTGCTTGGCTCTCATCAAAGATGCGCAGGAGAACACTCCGCAAGAAACAACTCTCGATCTAGACGGTCTCCTTGAAAATGTCGATGCTGAACTGGGCGGCGCAGGGGTAAATATCGCAATCGAGTTGCTTGGCGCTATTGCTCTCCAAGGGCACACGTCCCCTTGGATGCCCCATAGATACTTCGATTGGGATAACACGGTAGAGCTAAGCGGTCTCTTCAAAGATGAGAGCCTAGAGACGCGCTACGGCAAATTTTTTGATCAGCGTTTCATTGACTACCTTTCGCAGAACTTTTCCCGAATCGACGAAATCAATTGGCGAAAATTCGAAGGGCTTACGGGCGAGTTCTTCGAGCGCGCTGGGTTCCAAGTCCAAATAGGACCTGGCCGAGGCGATGGAGGGATTGATGTCCGCGTGTGGGCTCCATCTGATGATGCCGAAAAACCGCCTTTAATTCTTGTACAGTGCAAGCGAGAGCAACAGAAGATCAGTCAAACGGTGGTGAAGGCCCTATGGGCAGATGTTGAATGGGAGGGGGCACGGTCAGGACTCGTTGTTACCACCAGCTCACTGGCACCTAGTGCTGAGACTGTTCGTAAAGCCCGTAAGTATCGGATTGGTGCGGCAGATCGACAAATGGTTAAATCCTGGATCGACCAGCTAAGATCACCCGGAACCGGAACATTCCTCGCATGAACCTCGAGACATCTTCCGTGTATAGCATCTTGGCATTGTCCCTTCGCTGGAGATGATTTAGAGAAGGACGTTTAGACCTGCCAATGCCCCTCCGATCCGGGGCGAGTAAAACCCGTGATAAGATAACCCTATCACGAGTTTGGCGGGCCCAGTGTCCAACAATGTGCCCACCGTCCAGCGCCACCCCAGGGTGCACTAAACGCGACGCAAAGGACTATGCATATGGCTGTACCCACACTGGATGAACTACACCGGCCAGTACTGGAGATCGCAAACTCCTCTTCTAATCGCTTGACTAGGAAAGAGGTCGTCGAGCAATTGACGGATTTCTTTGAGTTAACCGATGCCGACCTCCATGAAATGGTCCCGTCGGGTGGACAAACTCGAATTGAAAATCGTACGAACTGGGCGATTACTGATCTGAAGAAGGCCGGGCTGATCGATAACCCTATGCGTAATCAGTGGGAAATCACCCAAGAAGGGCGAGACTTTCTCACAGAGCAGCAAGGTATCATCAGGTTTGCAGACTTACAGAAGCTATGGCCGGAATCCCCAGAGAACCAAAATGTTTCTGCTCCCAACACTTCGGGGTCCTTGGAGATTACTCCAGACGAACAGATGGCCATCAGCCACGGTCAGCATCTGGATAGGCTGTCAGACGAAGTCTTGGACAGCGTTAAGGGAATGACCCCCACCGGATTTGAGCACTTGGTCGTTGAATTGCTGTCAAGGATGGGCTACGGCGATGGCCGAGTAGTAGGGCGAAGCGGTGACCAAGGCATAGATGGTATCCTCAATCAAGACAGACTGGGCTTGGAGAAAGTCTACATACAGGCCAAACGGCACACGTCGGACCAAATCAGGGAACCAGAAATCCGCAACTTTTCGGGTAGCCTGGTTGCACATGGCGCCACCAAGGGCGTGTTTATTACCACCTCCTCTTTCAATGCCGGGGCCCAGCAGACCGCCGAGTCTATCTCAAAGGGAACCCAGTTAATCCGCTTGATCGACGGGCCGGAACTGGCTGCACTCATGATCGAAAACGACGTCGGCGTCGTTACCGAAACCACTTTCGCAGTCAAGAAGATGGACGCCAACTACTTCGCCGACTTTTGACCTTTGCCCCAGAAAACCGGCGGATGTGGAGTCGGCCGCGCCTTCGGACTGCGGAACGCCTCTGCTCTACCACCGAGGCAGTGTCCTGGGTCTGCCGTCGAACTGGTCTGTGCTCTGGACTCCGGTGTCAGCCGCGGGCCTCTGAGTCCTGTGGCTGGCACCGAATCCAAGGCACGAATTGCTTCGGCACTGCATTTTGCCCATCCAACTGGGGCTGATTGACTACCGGGATGAGCCTACGATGATCATATTGCGGACTTTGTCCGCCACTTTCCGTTATCCGCGATTTTGTAAAGTAAACCCTCCAATGCCGCCTTCCCACAACCTTGAACCACACCCTAGATTTCGGTAGACTTCGCTTGGACACTTGACAATTCACCCCAATAAGGCGGTAGGGTTGGCGCGAAGGGCGCAGAAACTTCCGGACTATTTCACCGCTGAGGAAGCGGAAGCCCTTGTCGCGGCCGCTCCCAGCTTCCAAATCCGCATGGCCTTCCGCATCATGCTCAGGACCGGTCTACGGGTTTCGGAGGCCCTCTCCCTCCGCTGCAGCGACCTCCGGCTCAACCAAGACCCTCCGGTGATCAGCGTGCGGCCGGAGGCCCCGGGCAACAAGGCCCGCAGAGGCCGCGAGGTCCCGATCCCCGCGGACCTGGTGCAGAGCCTGGCCGACCTGGCCTCGTTCCACTCCAAGAACCGAAACCGGCCCATGCTGGACATCTCCCGGCAGTGGGTCGCCGAGACCATGAAGCGAGCTGCCGTAAATGCCGGCATAGATCCCGCCCGTGCCCACCCACACGCCCTCCGCCATACCTATGGCCGCAACTGCGTGCTTCGCGGAGTGCCAATCCCTGTCCTCCAGCAATGGCTGGGGCATCAGTCTCTTTCTGACACGCAGCGCTACGTGGAGTTGGCTGGAGCTCACCACGAATGGGTTAGTAGGCTGTGAGCTTGGATGAGCGTAGTTGTTGAGCCCAGGCGCAATGCCGACAGACAAGATTCGCACCGGGCCTCTCAAGAACGGCCATTTCTTGGGCATGCATCTTGGAAAATGACCAAGCCCCGGAGCACAAATATGTCTGAAACAGAAGACTTGGCAAACAAATCCGACGAGGATCTCACTGCGATGCTAGTGGCATACATGCATCGTGAGGAGAGACTCGAGCACGCCGCCAGCGATAAATTCAAACAGTCCGAGTCGGCCGGATGGGATGCCGGTCTTTACCAAGAAGCCTTGGACCTTCTGGCAGAGGCCGATAGAATCTCCGCGGAAAGCGATCCGGTTGCAGAGGAGGCAGAGAGAAGGTTGGGAAACGGAGCTCCTTCCGCTGCCCGCCAATTCCGCCAAGGAAAGCCTTGGCGACACGACCAGCGCTGGTACCGCAAGGACTTGACCACTCGGACTGTACCAGAGTCCCGCGACATAGATGAATTGCTGCCTCTGGCCCTGGAAAACCTTCTCTCAGTAATTTCTCTGTCATGGTGGAACCACCAGCAGGCACTTGTGAACGCAGAGCAGAGACAATTAGTCACCCAACCTCTGCTCCTTTACGGCCGGGAACGATGGCCAATGGGAACCCCTGTCCTTCACAAGTTCGCGAGCTACCTGCTGGCGGCCAGAGACCACCTCGCGAAGGAACCCTTTCTCGATACATACACCGCGGCAAGGGCCATAACGCCGATTTACACGCTGGGACTTTCTCTGGAGGCACTTCGTGAGGTCCAGGGGGCCGACTCCAAGCTGCGGCACCTCTATCGAGCACCGGATGCCGCCACCGACTCCATCATATTCGAGCTGCTGGTCGCCGCCGCCTTCACTCGGATGGGACACGATGTCTCCTTCATAGAGGAGACGCCTGGTAGGAAGACGCCAGATCTGCGCCTGCACGATAAGCCCATACCCATCGTCATAGAGTGCAAGCGAAAGCAACCGCTCAGCGACTACGAGAAAAAAGAGTTCTCGGTCATCAGAGACGTCTTCGCCTTGGTTTGCACTGAGCGAAGGGAACTGGGGCTCCTAGGGGAGCTTGCCATAGACTTTACCGAGGAGATCGTGGATCTCAGACCGGCCGACATATTCAGCCTCATCAGGGAGGTAACTGATTCGCTTTCCCCTTATGCCGCCAAAGAAACAGAATTAGGAACCATCAGTCTCAGGCCAGTTGACGTCTCCCAGGAATTTGAGCGCACACGACTGTACAGCCCGGACTTCCTCGACAGGGTTTTCGGGATAGATCTGGAAATGGATGAATTCGATGGTATCTGCGCCGTTGCCGCCAACGATAGTTATCCAGAGGTGGAACGGGCTGAGTTGCCGTTCCTGCTGAGATGGACCAGCAACTCAACTGTTGCCTTGGAAAGGAAGCTCCAGAGCATCAAAAATCTCTGGGTGGAAGCGGTCGACCAGATACCCACCGGCGAGGCCGGTCTCATCTACCTGGGATACGAGGAGGGACACCGTCCATCACTGGCGGACGCCAGGACCGACGCCATTAGGGAACTCAGGAAAACAATTTACTTCAACCGACGCGCCATCCGTATGCCGATGACTGTAATTTCAAGACTTTACCCTAATGTCATATTCGAGGGACGTCCTGACTTCATTGAGAGCTCCATCCCTCTCGCCCAAGGTGGAAAGGACAACTACGATTTTTGGACCCAGGAAATGCCCACCCGTGTCTTCACCTTCTAGACGGTCAGTGTCAGGCGTTGGTATTAGACGAGCTTTCTGGCAAACGTGATACCCAGCAGAGTCTCTCAACAACATAACCACAAGCGCCTTCGACGTAGAAGATGTCATGAATTTGGAATCAGTCCGCCGACAATCGTCCCAGCTAGAGGGAGATTCAGGGAGACTTGGTGGCATCCAATCATAGCCAGCGAGGAAAAACGCAGGCGTTGGGCGGCACGGCGGTGAAAATGCACCTATTTGAGCACAATGTTTCAACGCAAGTTATTGATGCGGTTCGTCTTGCCGGAGCGGCTGACAAGATTGGGAACATTTGACACATAATCAGTTGTGAGAGGTTGCCCCGATGATCTCCGTCACCTACGGCTAGGCCTGGATCAGCAAGAGCGACGGCGACGACCTGAACCCTGAAACTAAGCTCCGCGAGCTGGCCAACCCCGGCATCCGCGAGGAGCTTATCAGGAGACCGTGGTGAAGTCGACCTTGAATCGTCTGGCCAGGTAATGCAGCAGGCCACGGCACGCAGCAGGCCCGGCCGGGTACTCCGAGTTAAACGGCTGTGTTGCTAGATGAACTCGTCTGGGAGAAATAGACGGGCGACAAATACAAAGGGCGAGTCGACCAGCATTAATTGAGGTGAGGAGCGGCATGACAGGGAAAGAATACCTAGAAAACATTCGAGATAAGTTGATTGCGGGCCACCGTCAACACAGAAAAGGCGAGAGCCTGCTTCGCGCCTTTGGGTACGTGAGGCGGAGAGCAACGGCCATTGATGAAATCAACGCAGCGCTAGCAAGTCTTGAATTAATGGCCATCCCCCCAGTCACCGTAGAGATGCCGCTCACAAAGCCCTACATTCGCTTTTCTCTTGCGTCTGTCGATAGGGTTGCGGCATACGATGACGCAGATGACCCAGAAACGCAGGTTTCAGACGAGTCCGACTCTCAACTGCAAGATGGGGAGGACCACGGCGGGGACGATCAGAGCACAGAGGACGACATCAGCAGTTTACCTGAGCCTGCCTTCAGGGTTTCAGAACTGACATCAGCGAAAACAGATGTCAAATGGGTGTCCCCTAGTGCGTCGATCAAAACGGCATATACCACGATGCTCATGCATAAGTATTCTCAATTGGTGGTCGCAGATCAACAGAATCCCTTGCGGCAGGATATCAAAGGGATCGTGTCGTTCCAATCGATGGCGAAAGCATTGATGGACGGTAATCCGAATACTGTGGGGGATTGCGTCGCTGACGCACCCTTAGTCCGAAGCGATGCTGACCTGAAGTCAGTTGTCAGCCAGCTGAAAGAAAATGACGTTGTCTTAGTGTATGGTCAAGACAACAATAGGCTCCAAGGAATCGTCACGGCGTGGGACTTGGCTGAAGAGTTCGCTGAGCTAGTGGACCCTTTTAGACGAATAGGCGAAATCGAAGAACGCCTTAGAACTGTCCTTAGTAGAAGATTAGGGGCAGACAGAGTTGCTGAGTTCCTTTTGAGGAACCAAAGAACCTCAAGCGGTAGCCGTATTGCAGGGGTCGAGGAATTGACAATGGGAGAATTGCAGAGAGTGCTGGAGTTTCCGGAGCACTGGGATGCGCTTGGTTTGGCATTCGACAGGGTCGTATTCATCAAGGTTTTGAATGAGGCTCGCTGCTATCGTAATCGTCTAATGCACTTCGGGGATCCACTTACCGAAATCGAGAAGACACAGCTCACCAATTTCTGCAACATGGTTCGCGCAATCCAATTGTAGCGATTCTACCAGCTAGGAGAAAAGTCTGTTACTTGCAGCCTCCCCATTGGCAAGCTACGGAAGAGGGCAAAGAAACAGGTCGTGATGGGCGCATCAAAGGTGCCCCAACATGGCGACCCTTGGAGGCGGTTTCAAAGGAATAAGTTTGGACGAGGTGCAATATGGCTACTGGAGAATTGCATGGCCTGGTAGTGGCCCGGATCTCCACTGGGATAATCCATAGGGCTTACATGGACAGTAGTGTTGGGGGCATGGAATAAGAACTATGATATCGGACGATTGGGAGTCGTTTCCCAGTCTAGACACAGCCCTGGAAGTGGAGGCAAAATACAAGGCTTGTGACCTCTGCTATCAACACTCAACCGCTTCTATAGGAGACTAACGGGGTCTAATTTGGTCTACAGGTTCTTGAACAGGATGGCTAACCTTACCACTGACATGTGATAGTTGATCCCACGTATTCGAGAGCCAGATGAGCAAGGAAAGTAAGCTGCATAAGGGAGTCACACCACATCGAGGGATTACCGAAATGGGAGAGTTAGACACTATCCAGCCTTACCGCAAATCAGGGCAGACACTCCACGGAGATGACCTGCTGAACTCTGTTTCCGATTATCTTTCCAATTATCGGCCTGATGCAGAGGGAAAGTATGGCTACAGCTTCTTCAGTAAGTTCTTGGAGGCAGCTCAGTCTGTGATCGACGCACAATCCAACAGTCCAGCCGCCTATCGGGACCATGTACGAGGTTTGGTACTGTTACTCACAGCGTCCCACTGCGCCGACATTGTTGACGAGGCCTCACTGCGCCGTGCCGGCAATTGGCCGCCACCTCAACAGGCAGACCGTTAAACACCGAATTGTGGTTCGCACAACGCCCGTTCCAGAAACGGCCGTTTTGAGGCAGGAGGAAACCTCGATGATGACCTACTGGATTTTACGCAGCCTCAAGGAGATGTTGAAGTGGGAAACCAGTGCTGCCAACACCGGTAAAATCGAAGTGACAATCAAATGTGCTATCGATAGTGACGGGACGACAGAACTCACCCACCGACACCAGGGATTCATCCAAGTACCCCGCTGGTTGTTGCTAGAACTGTTAACCGTCGAGGAGCTCAGCAGGCTCGAATTAGAAGCGGAGTTCAAGCTGAGCGTCCCTGCCAATGGCGATTGGCTCTCAAAGGTTGATATGAGCCTCAAGGTTGGAGCAAGCCTCCCCAACAGCAAGTCAGCTCGGAATTTGACGCCAGGACTGACTGAGGCGATCTCTCAGGCCAGGGGTGCACAAGAAGCTGAGTCCGCGGACCGTGAGGTAGAACGCAAGCGCCGCAAAACTTCGAACCCAAAGGATTCGAGCATACCACCGCGCCCTCAAGTAGAGAGACGTAAAGATAGACCTGGGCGAGGAGGACGGGAGTTTCCTCGACGCTGACGACTGTTTAGAGAGAGTAAAGATGTTCGAGCAGAGTGGCTTAGAATTGTACGCGGATGGTTCACATCCTGCATCAATCGGCACCATTACCAAATACTTAGAACCTAACTACTCACTAATGCGTCAAGATACTGACGGGAAATGGTGTGCTATCAGCAACCAGAGTCGCCCATTTGTGGTTGTGGAAATCGAACGAAACCAGGGCTACAAGAATTGGGAGCAACTTATACAACAATCTGGCCTTGATATGTACTGGGTTGTCCCTCAAAAGACGCTGGACTTGGGTGATAGAACAGATATACGCGAATCCAGATTGTATGGACGGCTACGTGAGGCAAAGCAGATAAATGCAGGTCAGGGAGTGTTTGAAATGTATATGTTACTGATAGAGGTAGCCGAATACGAGATAGTTGACGCCCAGAAGGAGAAAAGCACATATATGAGCAAAAGGCAAAGGAATCAAAGGAGAAACCGCAAATAGTTGAACGAGTGTCAACCAAACCTTTCCGCAGAGTGGGAATGTGCTGGAGACTGACCGTTTTCTCTGCCTAGTGGATGTACAGATATAATTCCCCAACATAACCGGCCTCGCGTGCGATGTTTTCCACACATTCACCACAACCTGCCGGTGGGCCCCTAGGACTCAATTGGCTTGCAGAGCGCCCGGCATGATATTCCTCTATTAAGCGGTTCCATGAGAGTACCCTCTAGGCCGCCTCAATGAATTCGGACCCGAGTGGAGGTCGGCAAGTCTTCCCATTGGACCCCTGCAAGCTGTGAGTTTGACATCCGGAGGCTCACGCACTAGTCGACCGCCGTTGCATACAAGTTGACCGCCCAAGAATGCCGGAACTTTCGGGGTCGATTGGAGAACCGAAATGTTGGAGTGGGAGTACAGACGGGCGGCGGTTGGATGTTGAGGAGGTCAGTCGACAGTCCAGATTGAAAGCGCGGCCGCTGTTGGTGTCAACCAAGATTCACGGAAAATTGATTGAGTCGAACTGTTCGACAATGGCTCGACTCGTTCATTCATAAATGGTCGCCGTGAGGGGGAACCCTTGATTGATTAGATGAATACATACCCGCAGGTTTCCAGAGGCTGACGGGGAAATTGTTGAGGCGCTAACCAGTCTGCTGGTACTCGGCTATTTCGTTTTGGCTGTTGTCCTCATCGAGGCTCCTTGAGTCAGCCTCAGGGGTGATAGCCGCGAGGAATTGTTCTGTCCGCCAGTCCTGCCAGCGGTGGTCGTGGTCGCTGCGGGGCAGCATCCAGCGTCTTCTCCAGTGCTTGGCGAGTCGGTCAAATGATGCCTGGTAGTAGACCGGTCGCCGGCTTTTCCCGCTGAGGTATTGCCAGGCGTTTTTGGCGAGTGGGATGGCCCAAGCTTCTCGCTTGATCCCATGGTGGAGCGCGTCGTCTCCCTTGATACCAAGCATTTGCATCACCCACGTAATGTTGCGCCAGGCCTCTTTGGGGCCGCCTCTTCCAAACCCCATTCGGTCCTCATAACCCTCCTGCACCAAGAATTCCTTAATTTGAGGATATAAGTCCCGTACGGCGTTGAGGCGAACGTTGCCGTAGCCAGTGGTTTCTCCCAGGCGTTGGGCGACCACGCGACCACGGTAGCGAATCCGGTTGTAGAGGCTGCTGCGACCGAAAGCGCTGGTAGTGGTCAACAAAACCAGGTGGGCGGGAAGAACCTTTTCCTCGATCTCGGTTACTGCTTCGCTGTATTTCTCTTGGTAGGCCTCTCTAATCTCCCGGCTGGAGGCGGCGTAGACAGCCAGCTTGCCTCCCAGGAGCTGGTTGTACGGAGGGACCGCACCCAAGGTGTAGATGTCCATGGTCTGATTAACCAATTCCACCTTGCGGCCGAGCGGGAATTCGATTTCCTTGTCCCTCAGAGGGAAGTCAATGGGCGGGGACTGAAGTCCCAGGATAGCCATGACGGCGTCGTCGTGGCCGGCATCCAGGATGAGAAACCGCAAGCGCCGCCCGTAGCCGCGGGAGTAAGGCAGTGACCAGGTGTAGCGGGCCAGACGAAACAGGTCCTGCTGCTGGGTGTTGACCACCCTCACCAGTCTTGGAGAAATGGCCCTGGGATCCAGGTCGGATCCGTTGGCGAAGAAATGCCGGCGCAAACGCCAGGCGTTTCTGGTCCACTTTTCGTGGTCCGCGAGGTGGCGCTCTCTGGCGGCCTCGTGCATTGACCTGATGTGATCTTTCGTGTCGCCCGGTTGGCACTGGGGCATTTCCTGCAGGGCGGCCCTGATGCTGTCGGCCAATGACCCTGACTGAAAGATAGCGGCATCTTCAGGGGATCCGCCAAGAGCCAGCTGGCAGCCGTTTAGTCCGGACGTGATTTCCTCGATCTTGGTTGCAGTGGTCATAGTCCCTTCATGGCTGACATGAACTGGTCTGCCACCCAGAACGGCCTTCGCTCAATGTCAAAGGTGGTGTGGGCGGCCATCCTTACGCCTGTGTCGCGATAAATGGCTTCCAGTTGTTGAGAGTTGGGGCGCGCCTCCATGGGGTGGATCGGCATCATGCCGATCCTGTTGCCTGCTTTTGTCTCGAAGAGGAGCGATATGCGGGGGTGCGGGTTCAGGGAATCCACGACCTTCCACTCGCGGGACAAGTAGTCGATGATCCGTTCAGCCATGGCCGGATTATCGGCCGGCGGGGGCGGCTCTGTCTGATTGAGGATGAACTCTAGCATGGAGGTTCCCAGCCGGCGGTCCAGCAGGTGGTGTATGCGCTGGTTGGAATAGCTGAGGAGGCAGTGGTAGCAGGCGCTTTGGCAGGCGGGGTTTTCACAGAAGCGCCCGGCCTTCAGGGCGGCCTGAATCACCTCGTGGAGGTTTTCGTGGATCGAGCGGGCGTAGCCCGCCCCTCCGGGTACGTCGTCGTATATGTAGGCCTCTCCCTGGACGCGTCCAAGGTGGTCCGCCACAGGTCTGATTCCTACCTGTAATTCCTCCGGTACGATCTGAAGCCGCCGGGCGGCGGCCTCCTTGACGAGGGTTCCGAAAGAGTGCCATATGGCCCTGCCGGACGGTTCCCGGATTGGAGCGTCTAGGTGGCCTGGTAGGTCAACGGCCAGGGTGATCACCTCCGAGCTGAACTCGTGGATCAGGGAAACCGTGCTATGCTCACCTTTACGATTGGAGCAGCTGTATCCGGCCCTGGGGCCCCTTGAGTTGCCACGGTGCGGGGGAACCGGCGCCGGATAGCGGTGGTTTGTTTCGTCGGGCGCCAACTGGCGTCCGCAAGTGGCGCAGATGTTGAACCCCAGGGTTCCGTTGGCCTGAAGAGGCCCCCGGTTACGCATGAGTAGTTGTCCCTGGGCCTGGACGTGGGCATAGAGCCTGGGGGCGAAAGCCTCTTGGGGCTGTCCCTGAGCCAGAGCGCTCGCGCCCACCATCAGCTGCGCGTAGGACGTGTAGCCGGCGCGCTGTCGTCCGCTCTGGCGGTTGTACTTCACCCTGCCGTTATTGGGCTTGGCCTGGTCGACGGTGAATCCCCTGGGGCGAATCGCAGGCTCCGGTTCCCCCAGAGGGGCCCCGCATACCTGGCATGCCCTTGGGCAGGCCTGCTGGGCCGGGTGGGTGGTGACGGCGTGACATTCGGGGCACTCGCACACCATGTGAGTGGGAGAGTAGTCCGGCTGCGGGGAGTTGGGGTCGTAGACCGCGGCGCTGGTGTAGACATAGGTATCGGGGAACTTGCCGAGGATCACCTCTGCGCCTGGGGCGTACTCGCTGATGGCGATCCTGAGGTCCCGGCTGGTCCCTGAGTAGTAATCCTGGGACTCGTAGGGGGCGTCCTCCTCGTAGCCCTCGCTTGGAATTGCCAGGGACACCACGTCCACGGGAAAGGCGTACTTGGGCACCAGCCCCCTGACGGTCAAGGCGTCGAGCAGTTCCCTTGCGTGGTTGGCCTCTTGTTCCGCCACGGCGTGGACCTCGCGGGGCAGCTCTCTGGCCCAATCCTGCAGTTCTTCGTGAAGGGCGGGGGAAATGATGGCCTCGGCCGATTTTCTGAGCTCCCGCCGGTTGTCCTTGATGTAGTCAAACAGTTGCCGTCGAGCGTTGCTGTTAACAAAGTCGGCGGCGTTGCCCCAGGTGTGAAACAGGGAGCCCGCGCCGTTTTTCGGCACTCGCGTGGCGAAAAACCCGGCCAGAATGAGGGAGCGGAAGTGTCGCCGGGCGATTACCGCATTGTCCATGTAAAGCGTGGGAATTCTGGGGGGCTCGCTGACGATTTCCTTGGGGCGGTGGAAATAGTACTGGTCGTGGTTGCGGTCAAGGGCGTAGGTGACTACGGACGCAACGGCGCTGCCCCGCCGCCCGGCGCGTCCTGCCCGCTGCTGGTAATTCGCCACCGTCGGCGCCACGTTGCGGAGTCCCACCGCCAGCAGGCTGCCGATGTCGATGCCCATCTCCATGGTGGTGGTTACGGACAGGATGTCGATTCGGTGGTCGCTGGATTCCTCGGTGTCGAGGAACAGATTCTGGAACCAGCGCTCGATGTTGCGCGCTTCCTTCCGGCCCACGGCGGCGGTGTGCTCTATGGCGCGGACCGGGTAGGGGTCGGGGTAGCTTGACGCCGGCTGGGCGAAGCGAGTCATCCTCCGGTAGAAATTCGCGATGCCGCCGGCGCTTTCCGGGACGGTCTGCTGGCCGCAGCGGTAGCAGACGTCGAGCAGAGCCTCGCCCATGATGTAGCGACAGGCGGAGCAGCGGTGAACGGTATCGCCCAATGGATGCAGGGCGAACTGGTCGATGCGGATGCCGTAGGGCTGCATGTTTCCGCTCGGCTGCCCCGCCGGGGTCAGGATATCCAACTTGGTCAGCGCGTCCCACAATTCGAGGTGGACCTGGCCCAGCCACTGATTGGCGCTCTTGATGCTCTTTCTGGCCTGCAGGGCGTAGGCTACGGCCCGGACATAGCGGGCGAGCTTGTTCCTGCCGGTGATGAAGTAGCGCACGCAGTTAGCCGGCGTCTTTCCGGAGCCGTTGACCAGGCGCCGCCGTTCCCAGTTCTGCATGCGGTCGTCCCTGGGCCATTCCCAAGGATTAGCCGGTTCCGGAGGCAGCAGGACGTGGTCGGTAGCCAAAATGCGGGCCACGGTGCGGATGAACAGCTGTGATTCGGACTCGCTCATGCCGGGAAAGGCGCCGGCCGATTGGCGCATAGCGATGTTCCAGACTCCCAATCCGAGCGGTTCAAGTCCGAAGTCCTGCTGGTTCAGCTCGCGGTTGCACATCACATCGAAAGAAGTATGGGATTCGCGGTATACGGCGTCGTCGTCGCGCTTGAGCCTGGCGTGGGCGTCGGGAAGGTGGTCTCCCGTAGGGTTGAACCCGCGACGCAACTCGAGGTCGATTACCGCGCGACGCAGCTCGTGGTAGGACATGGGCTGAGGTGCAGGGTGCTGGCCGGAGCCGTGGCATACCCCGCACGGTTCATCGGGGCCGGAGGGGGTTCCGATTCGGTAACCGTTGTTCGCAACCATTCCCGTCCCCCGGCAGTCCCGGCAGGCGTGCAGGGCGTGGTACAGGAGTTGACGGAAGGAGTCGTCGCGGTGGTCTCGCCTGATGTCAGCTGCCAGCAGTGCCGCGTCCTGCCGGGAATCGGTGAAGACCAGGGCTTTCGCCTGGTACTCTGAGCCGCTGGCACTGGGGTTTTGGATGCGTAGCGAGTCTTCCATGACCACGGAGATGGACCTGGGGCCCCGGGTGCGGAGGCTTTCGATAACCTCCCTGACACTGTCCCCGTCCTGGAAACGGTGATTTTGGCAACGCGGGCACTGCCTAGGGAACGGGCTAAGGCGGTTGCCCGTGCTTGTGTCGTGGGACGGGGTGATTTCGTAGACCGGCCTGGACGATCCGTCTTCGGGGAGGGAGGGAGGGCAGGGTGGTGGTTATGGAGCGCTGCCGGGAAGGGTAGTCCGGGTGAGGTTTTTCGGCGCAGAAAATGACGTACTCGTTTTCCCTGGGCTGGTCGGTGGCGTCGAACTGGTCGCTCCACGGCCAGAGTGCTCCGGGCCCGCTGTCGGGGATGCCGCCCAGAAAGATCAGTCCGCACTTGCGGCAGGTGAACATCTCCAGGACCCTGGCGCCGCAGGTACACCACGTCCTGGGATCCGTGTACAGCCGTCCGACCGGGCGCTCTCCCCGGTGTCCTTCAGGGGTTTGCGAGCAATTGGGATCGATGCAAGCCCACAGGCCGGCGAGGCCGCGGAAAAAGGTGTGGACCCGCATTGAAAGCAGGGGTTGGGTGTCAGGCTGGGGTTCCGGCCTGGAGAAACTGCCAGCTGCCAAAAGGCCGGCGGTGGCCTGGTCCTTCAGGTCGTCCGGAAAGTCGCCCGGCCAGGTCTCCAGTGAGAGTTCGCGCATCGGGGTGGCGTTGCGCGCAGTTCGGGCCCTGGCCCAGCGCAGGTTTTCGTTGTCCTCCAGCAGCCGGTGAAGTGCCACGGTGCCTTCAAGGCCGGTCTCAGGGGAAGCAAGGCCCAGCGCACCGGCCAGGTGGTGAATAGCCGGCTCTGGTTCGTCAATATCGAAGACCTCGTGAAAGGTGGCGAACGCCTCCATAGACTGGGGGTCAGGGGTCCTGGGCAATGCCTCCTGGTCGGACGGCTCGGCCTGGATGAAGGTGAAGGTCTCCTGGGGTTCCCCGAAAAGCTCGGAGGTGAACCTGGTCAGATCTTGGGGGTCGCCGGCGGCCCCGGGATTGATGGAGGCGCTGGTGGCGATGGCTCTCAGTTTGCCGCCTCCGGAGACGATGCCGAGCCTGTCCTTCAGCCTTCGGATCAGGTGGGCGACCTCGGTCCCCTTGGCGCCGGTGTAGGTGTGGGCCTCGTCGAGAACCAGCGTCAGCCTGTTTTCAGGGGAGCTTGCCAGCCAATCCCTGGTGGCGTTGAAGATCCCGGCCTCGATGGGCCGGATTAGCATATACTCCAGCATGGAGTAGTTGGTGACCAGAATGTCGGGCGGCGCTGCCTGGATGTCCCAACGGCAGAGCATCTCGGGCCCGTTGGGATAGGGCCAGTTGCCTGCGTTTTTCAGACTCGGCGAAAGCTGGTCCCACTCGTGGCGCATCTGCTGCAGGTGTTCTCGCCAGTGATTCAATTTGCCGCGGCCATCTGGACGGCCGGTGGATTCGGTGAGGCTGGTGTACATGCCGAAGTGGATGAGGTTTCCGTTGAGGTTGCGGCGTTGCCACTCCGGAGAACCGTTCAGGGCAAGGATGCGTCGAAGGCGCGACATCTGGTCGTTGACCAGGGCGTTCATTGGATAGAGTATTATCGCCCGCATGGCCGGCGGCCACCGTTCGAAGCGACGGGAATGGTGCCACTTCCGGTCGGAGAAGCTGCCTTCGACGGGAGTCTGTCCATCGGGTTGCTCCCATCCCCTCGCTTCGCGGAGTATGCGGGACAGGATGGGCAGCACGAATGTCTCGGTCTTCCCAGAGCCCGTGCCGGACGCTACCAGCAGATTGGGCGCCGGGCCGGAGCCGGCCAGCAGTGCCTCCTGCTGGTGGGTGTAGAGGGGAAACCGGCCCACAGGCAGGCCGTACTCGACGATTTCAGATAGTCCGGGGGTTACAGCCTCCGGTCTGGTCGTTTCCAGGGTTGAGATGTGGTCGCCCGTCGCGAAGGCCGGGGTCGCTTCGATAAACGGTTCCTGGGCGATGACGCCGGTCTGACGCAGGAGTTCAGCCCGTTCGCTGAAGACGAGCGGGTGTGAGATCCGATACTGGGACTCTAGGTAGCTGGCTATGGATTCCTTGAGGTGACCAGCCGCTTGTGTCGGGGTGTACCGCATTGCTATCGTTCGACGCCGGACCCTCTACGGGAGGCTGTGTAGTAGATTTGCCCTACATAGGGGTTCCACTTGTCCTCCTGGCTTTTCTTCTCTTCGACTCCCGGACACGCCCTCAGTGCGCGCAGAACAGCCAGTGATTAAGCTTGGGAATTAACTACATCGGTATTCAAAATGGTATCCGCCGAAGGCCTGGGCGTCAATTTGGAGCAGGACAAGTAAGATCCATATTCTGGATACTCATTGCCCCGCTGACCGCGGATGTGGAGTTGGCTACGTTGCGTCCAACAACTCAAGGAGTCCTGCACTGGATACGTTGGGAGCAAGTGGGGCGTCTGTTAAACCAACCGGCTCCGAACACCACAGGAGTCTCCCTCTCCTTGACGCTGCACACGTGGGCTCATGCACGCTGAATGAGAGGCGGCTTTCCGGGATATTGTTCTCCCGAACCGGGATTGTGCCCCATAGATCCGATGCCTTAAGTTTCTAGGCGCCAAGTAGTTCGCTGAGGCCCTAAAGCCGCTCAGCGGTCTTCGCGATGCCGGGAAGCTCTGATTATCGCGGTATAGAGGGGCGACTATAATAGGTGTGCAGCTCTCGGCATAGGAGTTGGCGATGGAAATTGCTCCGAATGGGCAATGCGGACCTGACGAGAGCATCGATGCGGCCATCGGGATGGAGGAAACGTGGCAACTCTCAACATTTTTGTGAGTTTCGAGTTCGACAGGGATGTCGACCTCAAGAACAACTTTCACCGTCAAGCCAAAGCAGAAACTAGCCACCGGATCCGCGACTGCTCTCTCCATGAGTCCTATCCGGACGAGACCTGGAAGGGCAAGGCGAGGAACTCCATCCGCGGGTGTGATGTGGTGGTAGTCCTGATTGGGCAAGATACGCACAATGCTCCCGGCGTCATAGTGGAAACGGACATGGCCCGCAGCCTCCGAAAGCCCGTGATACAGGTAAGACCCCAGGGTAGACCGTATAATGGATTGACCCGTCTCGGCAGTCCGATTCCATGGCGATGGAGCCGCATCAACGCCGAGTTGGATGCCATAGCCAACAGACTGAACTGAGCACTCTTGACGATCGCCGCGAGGCAACAGGATGACCGATGAGTCCCGAGTAGGTCCTGAGTCTCCTGCTGTTCACAAGCACCTGGAGATAATGCAGGGCGTGATCAATCGGATGGCCGAGAATAGCCGCTCGTGCAAGGTCTGGTGTGTCACTCTGGTCTCGGCCATCCTGGTGCTAGTGGCGCGGACCGGGCAACCGGAGCATGCGCTGATCGCCTTGGCTCCAAGCGTCCTCTTCTATTTCCTGGATGCCTACTATCTGTCGCTGGAACGTGGGTTCCGGCGTTCCTATGTGGCATTCGTGCGCAAGATTCAGGAGGGACAGGCGTCAGGCTCAGATCTCTACACCGTGATGCCCACCGGTTCCATACCTCCAGGAACTCTCTGGGCGATGTTCAGGTCCTTTTCAGTGCCGCCTTTCTACGCTGTGGTCGTCGCCACGGTAATCCTCGCATGGCGGCTGATTCTCTGACCGGGGGGACGATGGCTGCAAGCATACCCAGGCACAGGGTCTTCGTCAGTTTTCATGAACAAGATCTTGCGTACAAGGAAGCATTCGTCCGCAGGATGGGGAACCGGATCGTGGACCGGTCGGTTGACACCGGCAACATTAACGATACCGGCATGAAAACGGCAACGGTGCGTCAAAAGATCCGGGACGAGTTCATCAGGGACGCCACGGTCACCATTGTGCTCATCGGCCCTCGCACCTGGCAGAGAAAACACGTGGACTGGGAGATTGGCTCCAGCATTCGAAAGACCAAAAGGAATCCTAGATGCGGGTTGCTGGGCATCGTCCTTCCAAATCACCCGGGCTACGCCAGAGGCGAGGTTGACCCGCACCTGATTCCGCCCAGGCTGGCCGATAACTGGTCAGATGGCGATTCCTACTCGCTGATATACCACTGGCCTGAACCATGGACGCCAGCGAGGATTGCGGAATGGATTCACCGCGCCTTCGTCAGAAGAGCCGGGATGCCGCCCGATAACTCCCGGAAGCCGTTTGCCCGCAATCGGACCAGGGATTATCGCAAGGGCTGGCAGTAATTGACAGGCCATCCCATTTAAGAGTGCCTTGGATGATCCTGGTCCATTTCGTTGGTCTACAGGTTACTGTGGAGATGGCGGATATAGCAACTTGGGGCTGCCTCAGAAGATGGAGGTTGAAGTTGCGATAACGTTTAGCGGTCGGGCGACAGAACGATGGCCCATCCCTGAGACTGGAGACCTGGTGATTAATGGTTGAATCGCCCAGATTTTTACCAGCCACTCAAGGGTTTGTAACACAGTAAAGCACGGCCCCCGAATATCTGGCGATGGATGGACTCTCACTTAACTCCGCTCTGATCCTCTCCAAAGAATGGGTTCCACTTCATTGGGAGGGCTCTTGCAAAGAGTCTGGGCGATTCGCGGAGGCGTGAGAAATTTGGGTTGTTGTTTTGCTTTATCGCTCCGCTTGGTAAAATTGAGGGAGAGGCATGACCACTAACTGCAGGGTATAGCGTCAGCGCCTTTGGAGAGGCCTGGCGTGCTATACTGCCCGGCCTAGGCAACTTTGCTTGGTCTGATGGGGAGACGATGTCGGAAGTCAGGTGGGAGGTTGAAAGCCTTCGGGTTACCGCGTTCTATAGTCTTGGTGAGGCGCCAAATGACGTTGGTAGGCTGTGGGAGCTTTTTATGCACCGCCAGGCTGATCAGGTCTCTAGTCGACCGAATGAACGGATCCAGGTGGCGGAAGGTTCATTTGGAGGCAGTGAGAAGCAACTGCGATGCACAATTGGGCCTGACCGGGTTGACTGGTTGCTGCGGGCGGCTCCGCCGGCACCTAACAGAGGATTAGAAGGGTTACCAACAGTTGGTACACTGCCGGGAGTTCTGGCGCCCTTTGAGGACCTAGGCCGTAGGTGGCTAGAGCGTAGTTCAGGAGTAAATCGTTTGGCTTTCGGCGCTGTGCTCATGTTTGAAGTGCCGACCTCGGAAGCCGCCAATTCGACTCTTAATGGCTTACTACCGTCTGTTGGTTTTGACCCTAAGGGTGTTTCCGATTTTCTCTTCAGGATAAATCGTCGGAGAGCCTTGAGTTCTCGAGAGGGAAGCTGGGCCAACAGGCTGGGTACTTGGTCAACTGTCCAGGTTGGCACTTTGGGGTTCGCGATAGCAGGGGGAGGCGCACCCCAGATAACTCATCGGGCAGGGAACTTTGCTTGCCGTGTGGAGTTGGACATCAATACTGTAGGGCCGTTTGAGATTACCGTGAGTGGTGAAGAGGCTGCTAATTTGTTTAGCGAGTTGGTGGCGCTCGGCGTGGAGATGGCTGAACAAGGTGAATCGCCATGATAAGCGTTCTTCCTGGGAATGAGACGGTGCGGACAGGGGAAGGGGAGCCTTTCTTTCTGGCTGCCTCAGGTACCGGGTCTCCGTATCTCACGGAGGCAATTCTTCCGAACTATGAGTATCGGATCCCAGTTGGGATTGTTTTAGAGCAGAACGCCGCGACTGCGATTCGGCGGGACGAAGATGAATCATTAGTTGGAGGGGTTGGGCTGAGATTCCGGAGTCGGCGGGAACCTGGGATGGTTCTTTTTGAAGTGGTGGGGTCCGGGTTTCAGGAGAATGTGGTGGCCTTGACAGTAGAGCCTCGGGTTCAAGAGATAGAGTTCTCTTTCCCTTTATGGGAGGCGGCAACCCTAGAAATTCTTGATTCAGAGAAGCTGTTAGGTAGTTCCAACAGGGGGGGATTCGAGGAGGGCATTGACGAAATGCTGCTCGATGCCCTCAACGCGCTTCGTCAAGTGAAGGCAGTTGCACTGGAAGAAGACTGCGATGAACCTTCGGACGTGAGTATAAACAACGCGGAAGTGGTTCTTAGGCAAATGTTCAAGTTGTCCCCGCGAATTTATGACATCTATTCTATGGGTAGTGGAGAGGTGGTGATAGATGCCGGCTATGGGGAGCACCGAGTCGGTGTGTTCTGTTATCCGGATGGAAGGATGCAGTATGTCGGCTTGGTGGGGGACGAGCCTGATGAGGTTCGGCGAGAGGGGGTGGAAACAATTCCTGTCGATTTCCTAGAGCGGGTTCTTAGTCAACTGGATTAGCGGCGCATGGTATGGTTGGCATCGACAGGCTCTGGGGTTACCCCTCCGAAAGAAGTATCAGATTCAGAGCTGGTAGCGCGCTCCGTCCATAGGTCCAAGGGTTTCCGGAAGAAGAGGGAGGATGGTACACCGAGTAAGGTGGATGCGTCTGCTTTCGAACCGCCGAGGGATCGCCATGGTAGTGGGAAGTTCATAAGGGAGATGTCCGTGGACCGGTGCGGCTATTTGACGGAGAGCGAGGCCGCGGTTTTGGGACGGGAAAGGGGGGAAAGGAGAAAGCTAGGCTTTCATGGGTGGGCCATAATTTCCGCTGAGAATGCTCGGAAGTGTGGTACTGAGGTGGTCCAGTCTCCTGCGGTTGATCAGGAGAATCCAGCCCATGCTGATATTGTGCTCCCTGCTAGGGATGTTGATGACGACCACGCTAGGAACCGTCGGTTACTTGAACTGGCAAGGTCTTCCTGTTGGCTTGACGCTGCCTAGTGAGGTGGGACCGGAACTCCGTACGGATACCTAAGTAGTAGCCTCGGTCTTAATCTGGAAGCAACTGTCGCTGTAGTGAAGGAGCAGGAAACGTCCCAGGGACCAGGGAATCAGATCTCACCCGAAGTAAGCCGCCCTTCCTTCCAAGATAGTTGTGCCATGCTTCAATGGCTGCCCAACCACATCTCAAAAACGGTTCGGCCTATCGTCAAAATAGGTCCACCAGACTTGACAGAATCAAGAACTTTCATCACTCTGGTTCTGTGATCGGCCGCTGCTCCTACTAGGCCATTCCAGGGAGAGCAAACGACAGGGGATACTGGCCCTCGGCTAGAACAGATTCGTCATATTGGTAGTGGGTTCTCAAACGTACCCTTCATCAAGGGTTAAATATGCCGATAAATCCTGCGATTGACTACAGTTGAAGGTGACGATAGTGCAACGGATAAGGGAACTACCGCTTCCTGCCATCGCGCTGGCTCTGCTGCTGACCGTTGCGTTAGTGGTAGGGTGTGGCGGCGGGGAGTCGCCCGAGCAAGCCCCAACCTCCAGTGGCGGCAGCGACCAAGCCATCGCGAAGACCGAGCCGGCAGCACCAACGCCGACCTCAGGGACGCCCCAGTCTACGCAGCCCGCGACGGAAACGGCAGCCAGTCCAGGTTCCGGCTTTTCCAAAGCGCTCGGTGCAAATGTGGAGGAGGACCGGGTCGATTGGGATAAAATGGAGAGGGATTGGAAGGCGCTGGTAGCCCTCTACAATGCTACCGGGGGCGACGACTGGGCCAATAACGAGGGCTGGCTGACCGAAACGCCCTTGGATGACTGGCACGGCGTGATACTCTTGAGCGACGGAAGTGTCGATGAACTGAACTTGGAAGACAATAACCTTATGGGAGAGATACCAGCGGAGTTTGTCAACCTGCGCGCACGATACCTGCAACTTGGCGGGAACCAGTTGAGCGGTGAAATTCCGGACGGACTATGCAGCGTGATTCGCCTCAACCTCCTTGATAACCAGCTAAGCGGCCAAATACCATCGTTCGACTGTAATCCGATCCACATAAACCTCAGAAACAACCAGTTGAGCGGAGAAATACCAGCGGAGTTGGGCAACAATCCGGAACTGCGAACACTGGACTTATCCAACAACCAGTTGAGCGGAGAAATACCAGCGGAGTTGGGCAACAGTCCGAGGCTGGAAAGTTTGGACTTATCCAACAACCAATTGAGCGGAGAGATACCGGCGGAACTGGGCAACTCCACCTTGCATAGCATGGATCTAGGTGAGAACCCGCTGACCGGCTGCATACGGGCTGAACTGGTTTACGAGGAGGGCTACCATTTCCCTGATGATATGGAGCCTTGTGAGTAATCGGAGGCACAAATCAACGCAATCAAGCGTCGGTCCTGGTTGTTCGGCCCCATCGACGATCCGACCGTCTACCGAGCGATCGTCAATCCCAGCCACATTGCCACCAGGTCATCGGCTACCGCCACGACTGGACGATCTGCGTCTTCCACTCCTAGGCATCTCCTTCACTCTGGAGTAACCAGGGCCGGTGCTGTCTTTTCCTGCTGAAGTTCGAGCGCCGAGTGAACTGGCCCTCGCGACCTTGGGCCACGGTGGCGGTCTGACCCTACATTGGGCATCTGTTCAACATCCTCATCTCGTGTTATCCCGTTATCTTCAGTCGGTGCCACACTCCTCTGAACATACCTCTACCTAACCTCCCCAACAACAGATTGCCACTTAGCGAACCGGAGTTGCTCGCCGAACTGGGTCTACGGTAACGGTTCGGCGGAACATTCGCGCGAATCGTCTGCCAGCGATTCGACACGGTACACAGTGGTTCGTCAGCCGTGATGGCATCTTGGTCTTTGCCTCTAGCTACGATCCCAAGTCCGGCCAAGTCAAGCAGATGATCTCGTAGTGAAAGCTCCCATGCAACTGACGGAGACGCTTCATCCAATCGAGTCAGATTCGGCCTAGGTGGCAGCATCTGGCTCTTTTGAACGACCAGACAATCCAGTGGTTTATGAAGGTGGGATGGTTTTGGCTTGCGACTCCAACGGCAAGTTGTTGGGAAACCCCAAAGAGAAGAACCCGAGTGATGTGTGGGAGTTCCCGAATGTCAAGAAAGACCACCCGGAGAAAACGATTCACCCTAGCCAGTCCCTGGTTGCTTCAGACGCCGGGCCTGCACCACTCGGTGGCTTCCGTACCCTGCCCGCCGGCGGCAAGAAGTCTGCTACGGCACGCCGATGCGACGAGTGGCTTCAACAACGGTACTGCCCGAGGCGATAATCGAATCCGCCCCCTCAGCTTCTTGATGATTCTTCAGCCGTGTGTTTCCTCTTGGTCATGTCTCATCTCCCGGTTTATTCAGGATCTTGAAGTCAATTCCTGATCGATTTCCGGAGGCGGGCCACATCGCCGCAATTGCCGCCGGCAAAGGTTGGGGGACGGAGAAACCGTCTTTGGGAAGTCGGGGCATTGGAGCGGGAACGCAACGGGACCCGTGCCATAATAGGGTCGCACGTCACCACCGAGCCTGCCGGGGCAAGACGCCATCGACTAAATCCAGCTATTCCCGGCCGGAACGCTAGACCAGGATCGGTGTCTGGTTCTTTTGATAGACCTGTAGCCTGTTCTTGGCTGAGTCCGCAATCACTATCCGGCCTTTGGAGTCCGTCTCGACCGCGCTGGGTTGCCAGAAAGACGCTTCAGGGGAAAAGTCCGTGACCATGTTTCTCTGCTGGATCATGTCCGGATTAGAGGTGAGCTTTTCCCTGGCCCACTTGGACAAATTGGCATTCCCTTTGAATTCGGTGATGTACCGTCCGTCCGGAGTCAAAACCTGGACCCTGTCGTTCAACCAGTCCGTTACGTAGATATCACCGTCCTGGTCAACGGCCACATCGGTCGGCCGGTTGAACTCGCCGGCCCCGCTGCCCGGCCGTCCGTAGATAGCTAGGGGCTCGCCGCCCAGAGAAAAGCACTGGATTCTGTCGTTACGCCAGTCCGCTACATAGACCGCTCCGGTGGAATCCAGCGCCAAGCCCCAGGGCATATTCAGCTGTCCGGGTCCATTCCCCGGGCTTCCGAAATGGCCCAGGGGTTGGCCGTCTGCGGTGAACTTCTGAATTCGATGGTTCCAGGTGTCGGCCACCAGCACGGTGCCATTGTCGGTTACCACTAATCCCGAGGGACGGTTCAACTCCCCTTCTTCGGTACCTCCCCTGCCCCATTTTCTCTGGAATTGCCCGTCTCTATCGAAAACCGAGATTCGATTCAACCACTCGTCGCTCACGTAGACGTTTTGGTCTCCGTCAATAGCGATGGCGGTGGGCCAGATGAAGTCTCCGTCGCCTTCTCCGTAGGCGCCGAACTGGTTGATGTATTCCTCGGACAATGTGCAGACTGTCACCCGCACTCCCATCTGGCGTGCCCCTGACGTCCTGTTGAGTACATAAACGGTCTCACTTTCACCCAGGGCCAAATCCACCGGGATTCTGAAACCTGTACCAGCCAGTTCCGTGCGGCCTATCGTGTGGCTGTAAGTGAAAAAGCGGTCGCTGATCCCGAAGAAATGGCTGCTCATGCCGAAGCCTCCGTAGCCGGCGAAGGGGCGCCGGTGGCCCTTGAAACTGGAAACCGCCCCTGTGTTCTAACCAAGTTGGAATTCCGCAGTTGAAGCGATGAGCCGCAGCATCTCCCCAACCTGGCTTCCAAACCGGCCCAACTCTCCCGAATTGCCTTGCCGGAATTCACCCAGGCCGTCTGCGTAGGCCAAGAGCTGTCCCTTCGTCTCCGGTGTAACCTGGACCGGGCCCGCCATGTCAAGGCAAGCGTCCACGAATTCCTCGGTTGAGTAGGAGTCAGGGCCACCTGAAAGTCGCTCCACGATGGACATTACCCCCGGGTATTGCGTGTTTCCCATCAAGTCGGTGGCGAAATTGATGCGTTCCACCAGAGTTCCACTATCTATCCATTCCCTACCGGTGTGCCAGCCCTCTACCGACGGTGGGTTCATGAGGTCCATGCCCATGTACCGGATCTCCATAGTCGGCTCCAGCAACCCGGGGGTCGGATGGGTGTGTGCCCCCACCAGGCGGAGAGTGCCCGCCACCAACTCGGCGGGACTCTTCACCTTGGCGAAGTGGACGGAAGGGTCCTGGAAAAACGGGGCATAGAACAAAGCGCGTAGCATTGCCGATATCTCGTACCCGGAATCGAAATAGGCGGCCTCCAACACTCTGATGGCCTCGGGGTCTCTGGGCGCGATTTGCCGCCAGGTGGGCACCGGAGGTTCGTCGGCAACAAAGAAATCGTACAATTTCCTGGATATGAATCTAGCCGTCGCTGGCTGTCTGCAAATGATGTCTACTATGTCCTCTCCATCCCAGGGGCCGGTCTGGTCCAGGAAAGTCTTTTCTCCGTCATCGTGATCGGCATGATCATAAGCGAACTGCCAGGGGGTCCTGCCGTAGGGAAAAACCGGGAGTGTCGCGCGGATGTTCCAGCCGGTAAAGGCCCTGGCACAAGCCTTGACGTCATCTTCGGTGTAGTTGAATTCGTCATCCGCGCCGACGCCCATTGAGAAGAGCTCCAACAGCTCCCTGCCGAAATTCTCGTTTACCGTCCTCCCGTGGTTCTCGGTATTGTCAAGGTAGTAGAGCATCGCGGGATTCCTCGACAGCCCAAGGAGCAGGTCCCTGAAATTTGCCATGCCGTGGTCGCGGAACATTTCGATCTGCAGTCCCATCAGGCGGCCGTAGTCGACCTTGCTGTTGCCGGTGCAAAAAATACTATGCCAGAAGAGGGCCATTTTTTCCCTGAGTTGCCGCGGGTCATTGACCATTCTGTAGACCCATTCCATTTGATTGTCTTCTAGGGTCTCCCTGCTCATGACCGAAGGCCAGTACCGACCCAATAGGTCTTCCTCCATCCCCGGCTGGTTATCCGGATTCAGGAGTTCCTCCACAGTCTGCTCATACCCTTTCGCCAAGGCGGATTCAATCTGTTCCCGGTTGGCCCCAAAACCGGCTCGCCTCAGGAGGTGGGCTATCAGAGAGACGTCTTGTCTGGCCATTTCACCCTCTTCGCGGTGCTTTTTGCAGTTCACCCAGCCGGACCCCACACCCTCTTAATTCCAGCCGCTCTCCCGTCGTCGAAAGTGGAGTAGCGTTCTGCGCCGGGATCCTTTAACCCTGGGGTGTGGAAAGCGGGCAGCAGGATTATAGCATCTCTGTTTCGCTTGGTTGTTACGAAATTGGTAAATAATATTCTGAAATACTTCTAGTATGTATGTATAAATGCAACTAATAGCAGCTGTTTTTGACATGGCATAACTGTGCGGGTATATTACCCGTCATTGGCGCACCATCGTCATTGCAAAACAGGCACAGAGAGGTGCAAACGTGAACGCGATGCGGTTGCTGAGGATCGGGCCTGCGAGAATTCTGGCTATTGTCATCATCGCAGGCTTGATCGTGGCCTGCGGTACCGATGCGACCCCTGAGGTTGTGGAAAGAGAGGTGGAGGTTGTTCGCGAGGTGCCCGTGACCCAGGAAGTCGTGAAAGAGGTGACCGTGACTCAGGAGGTCATGAGAGAAGTGCCTGTAACCCAGGAGGTGGTGAGGGAAGTTGAGGTTACCAAGGAGGTCGTTACAGTCAGGGAGGTACCGGTAACCGTCGCCGTTCCAGTTTCGGTCCCGACACCCGGGACCGCGATGGCTGCTCCCGAGGGCACTCTGAATATCGGGTTCAGGGAGGTTGGAACTTTTGGAACGCACCCCAGGCTCACACCCGGTTCCCAGGGGGTCTTCGTGGGCTCCTCTCTCGGGGAGACACTATTGATCCAGAACTCTGACCAGAACTTCGAGGCACGTCTAGCCGAAGGATGGACCCTGTCCAGCGATAGCCTCACCTGGACCTTCGATATCAGGGAGGGAGTGCAGTTCCACAAGGGTTGGGGCGAGCTGACAGCCGAGGACGTCGTGTGGTCGATGCAGGAGTATGGCGGAGAGGGCTCCAGGGCGTCCAACTCCGGGAAGCTGCGGCGACTATGGTCCAATGAGTTGGGAGGGGCCAGGGCAGTGGACGACTATACGGTCGAAGTCAATACCGGCACTCCTCAATTCGATATGCTTATCGTTGCCTCCCAGCCGTCTGCCGCCAACGTGATGAGCAAGGAACAGGTCCTGGAATTGGGAGAGGACGAGGCCAGCAGGCAGGGAGCGGCTACCGGACCGTGGGAGATCGATGAGGCCAAGAGCGGCCAGTTCTGGCGATTCAAGGCCGTGGAAGGACACTGGAGAAAGACCCCTGAATTTAAGGAACTGGTATTCTGGGATATCCCCGAGGAATCGACCCGCGTTGCAAACTTCCAGGTCGGGCTGCTGGACACCTTCCTGATGGCCTTGGACTCCAAGTCTGCCATCGAGGAAGTACCCGACGTGAAATTCATGCGGGTGCAGGGTGGGGGTACGGTACACCTGGGCCTGAATGGAAACTGGTACGTCGGCCTGGGCACCCAGGAGCACCTCGACCGACACCCCAGCTTCGATCCCGAAGTACCGTGGATCTCGGGCGACGCCGACGTCAACTCCGAGGAATGGCAACGTGCGGCAAAGGTCCGCCGCGCCCTGCACATGGCGGTTGATCGTCAGGCGATAGTTGACACCATTCTCCGGGGTGAAGGAAAGGCGGAAGTCCTCTGGGGTTGGGAAAACAACATGCACCGGCTACCGGACAGGATGCAGGAGTGGGAATTCAACCCTGAATTGGCGAAGGAGTTGCTCTCGGAGGCAGGTTACCCGGATGGATTCGACATCACCATCACACCCAACATCAGAAATGTCCCGGGTGAAGTTGAAGCCTGCGTTGCCGTGGCGACCATGTGGGAGAACATAGGCATCAGTGTGAAGATCAACCATGTGCCTTATGCCACTATTTCCCCCATCTTGCAGGCCCGCGAGTACAATCAGGCCAATTGCCATGGCACCGGAGGCCGCGCTGACCCGAGGGAGTTGATTCACACCTTCAGCAGCACCGGGGGGTTCAGCGCCGGTTTCCATCATCCCATCCTGGAAGGCTTGCTGACCGAGGCGCTGCAGACGGTCGAAACGGAGGCCGCCTACGACGTCATGGTGAAAGCCGCTGAGTTCCTTTTTGACCATGCTGCGGAGTCCTCCTTGTACTCTGTCAACATCCTCTGGCCTCTCAGCGCGAATGTCGACGATTGGTCGCCACATCTGCAGTACGGAGACCGGAGAGCGTTGACCAGCTTTGAATGGACGCCGCACCGATAATAGAACGAAAAATCAGACATGGAGAGTAGACCGCGAATCCACGTCAAAGTTTCCACGCCCAATCGGACATGAAAATGTAGGACGACCGTTAAGGTCGTCCTACATTTTCAATCCCCGGTCATCGCTGGGGGCATTGAATCACTGACCTGAGCTGGTGTCGGACGATGCAACGATATCTGGTACGGCGGACCCTCATATCAATCGTGACCCTGCTGGCTGTGTCGGTCATAATTTTCATCATGGCTCGAATTGGGGGAGACCCCCGCAGCGTAATGCTGGACGAGTTCGCCGGTGAGGAAATCTGGGAGGAGTTGGGCAGGGAGCTCGGAATCGACAAGCCCATTTATCACCAGTACGCCATATTTCTGAAAAATCTGTTCACCGGAGATTATGGACAGTCAATCAAAGAACGACGGCCGGTGATCGAAGTTATCTGGGAACGCCTGCCTGCGACGATGGAACTAGCGGCTGCCTCCTTCGTTTTTTCCACCGTAGTCGGAGTGCCGCTCGGAATCCTCTCCTCCATACGGAGAGGGGGCGTCATGGACCTCATCGGCAAGCTGGTCGCCCTTATTGGACAATCGGCCCCATCATTCTGGTTGGGCATCATGCTGATGTTCTTCTTCGCCGTCAAACTGGGCTGGGTAAAACCCTCGGGTCGTCAGGATTGGACCAGCATAATCCTGCCGGCGGTCACTCTCGGATGGTTCTTTGTTGCTGCCAACCTCCGCCTGGTGAGGTCGGCAATGCTCGATGTACTCGATTCCGAGTACATCAAACTGGCCAAAGCCAAGGGCGTTCCGTCCAGGGCCATCATTCTCAAGCACGCCTTTCGGAATGCCATGATTCCTCCCCTTACTTTCGCCGGCGTCACTCTCGGCAGTGTCGTTACGGGTTCTCTGGTGGCCGAGACCGTATTTGCCTGGCCCGGGTTAGGGCAGTTGGCAGTCCAGGCGTTGTGGGCCTTTGACTACCCCCTCCTGCAGGGCGTGGTCATCATATTTACCGTAATGTATGTCATCGCGGCCCTGCTGGTAGATGTTCTCTATGCATACGTAGACCCCCGGATCCGATACTCGTAGCGGCGTGTTGGTAGAGGCCATGGTGCAATCAGCGGCAGTGCCCCTCAACGAACCCAGGTATCAGCGCTGGCTCAAGGCGCTCAGAAACCTGCGGCGATTGCCACTGATCCCCATCGCCATACTGCTTCTTGTAATAGTCACTGGAATTTTTGCCCATTGGATTGCTCCTCACAACCCCAGAGTCGGGGTTCTGGTAGAACGAAACACGCCGCCGGCATGGTCATCCGGAGGCAGTACCAATCACCTGCTGGGAACCGATCAGCAGGGCCGTGACATGCTGTCAAGGATTCTGCACGGCGCCCGAATCTCGTTGATAGTAGCGGCGGTGACGCTGGTCACGGGCGGCACCATCGGGGTCATGTTGGGCCTCCTGGCCGGTTGGTACGGAGGCTGGATGGACGAGCTGATAATGCGGCTGGTCGACATCCTCTTGGCCTTGCCCTTAATCCTGGTGGCCCTGGTTATGGTGGTCTCTCTGGGACAATCTCTGTCCGTGATTCTCGCCGTCCTTGCCATCTGGATCTGGCCCAGGTTCGCCCGGATGGTCCGCGGCGAGGTACTAAGCCTCAGGACCATGGACTATGTGGCTCTGGCGCAAGTCGCCGGGGCATCTACCTTTCGCATTCTGCTGGTCCATCTCTTCCCGGGTGTAATCAACACTCTGATCATCGTTGCGACCCTTCAAGTGGGCATAGTGATATTGGTTGAATCGACCCTGAGCTTCCTGGGCGCCGGGGTCCCCCCTCCGACACCGGCCTGGGGATCCATGGTTTCGGACGGCAGAGACAAACTTGCAGTCGCGTGGTGGATTTCGACTCTGCCCGGACTGGCAATAATGTTGACCGTGATGGCACTCAACCTGTTCGGGGACTGGCTTCGAGATACTCTTGACCCGCGTTTACGCCAGATGGAGTAAAGCGGGCATTTTGCGGAACAAGACCTCGAGGCGGGCTGGTTTCCGACCCCTGTAGCCTGTAAACCGTGGAGCTGCGGGTGCTAGTCCGACCGTTGAGGCCGGCATCGCCCGGCAGGACTGGCGTGATTCTGACTTCGACGCGGACCGCGACCACCGCGAGCAGGGACCGAGGCACAATCTGCACCGGTGAGGAAGCGTGCTTTCCCAGCGGGTGCGGCTAAACAGTATTGGTCCTGAGGGATAGTCCCGAAGGACCAGCGCCGCCGGCCGGGAACTAGGTCCGGGTGGCAACGGCGAATGCACGCCTGGATACTTTCGCAGGGCCATCATCCAGTGAAAGACGGAATCGAGGGGGCTGGGGACCGCTTCGATTCCGTTGATCCCTGGCTGGTGCGGGGCTTCGTCCAGCCCCTGGGTCGGCGCGGCTCGCCCGCGTTCACGGCCATGTCTCCCGTCCGGGACACCGCACTACGACCGCACGACGAGCCGTGCGAGCCGGTCTTGACAGTGGTCCCCGGAACAGCGGACCCCGCCCCGGGTCAGTTTGATCGAAGAGGAAGACCCCACCTGTACTGGTGGGGTCTTCATGGCCACCGAAGGACTAATTCCGGACTACGAGACCTGCTCGTAGCTGCGCAGCAGCTTGCCGGGCAGCGCCCCGGTGCATTCGTTGTCCTGGAAGGTCAAACCACCGTTGACCAGGATGTAGCGAATCCCGGTGGGCATCTGGATCAGTCGCCTCTCTCCGCCGGGGAAGTCGGTGGCGAACTGGGGCTTGTCGTACAGGAAGCCCAGCTCATCCATGTTGTAGACCATGATGTCGGCGAAGTCCCCGACCCGAATGGTGCCCCGGTTCTTCATGTCGGCAAACCAGGCGGGGAGGGCGCTGATCTTCTGGTGACCCTGCTCCAGGCTCATCAGCTCCTTGTCGCGGATCCAGTGGCCGAGGAAGTAGACCGGCCAGAGGCTGTTTACCAGGAACCTGGTGTGGGCGCCGCCGTCGGATACGGAGACGTGAGAGAAGGGGCTGGAGATGTATTCTGGCTCCTCCTCCCGGCTGCCCCCGGCGGGGTGAGCGAATTCGGTTTCCAGGTCCTCGTCCAGGGCGAGATCCAGGAAGGCATCCACCGGGTCCTTGCCCTCGGCCGCCGCAATGTCGGCTATGGACAGGCCCTCATACTGCAGGTTCCGCTCGTGGACGACCTCCACCACCTGGACCTGGTCCCACTCGGTGCGGGAATGGGGTCGCTCAATGATGTCCCGCTTCATACCGACACGGACGCCGTCCTCGGACAGCTTGGCGATACGCTCTTCCCGGCTGCCGACCAGGGGCTGCACCCAGTTGGGCATATAGTCGAATAGGTTGTACTCGGAGAGCTTGAACTCGGAGATGATGGGGACCGCGGTCTCCTGGGCGAGGACGGGCAGGCCTTCGGCCCGGACCCGGCGCAACCAGTCGTAGCCCTGCTCGTCGCCGAGAACGACGTGCAGGGGCCGCCCGCACATGCGCACCATTTCCTCCAGCATGTCCTGCTGGGCGGGCTTGTCGTCGGAAATGCCGATGGTCCAGCCGATGTGTCCAACGTCGAACTGTCCCAGCACCTGGGCCAGCGCCAGGAACTCCTCCTTGGAGGCGACGTGGCTGGGGAGCCAGCTGCCGTCCTCGGGCCGGTCCTCCAGGTTCTTGTCGGCGGAGAGGCCGAAGGCTCCCGCCTTCATGGCCTCGTGGAATATCTGCTTCATCTGGTTGAGTTCGTCCTCGGTCACCGAGGTGCGCTCACGGGCCTCCATCATACCCAGGACATAGCCGCGCAGGGGCGAGAAGGGGACCACGCAACCGACATTGACACCCAGACCCTGGCGGTCAAGGCTGTCCATGTATTCCGGGAAGGTCTCCCAGTCCCAGCGCATGCCCTGGCGCATGGACTCAAGGGGAATCGCCTCAATGCGGTTCATCATCCGCATGTTCAGGTCCCGGTCCTCGGGGCGGGTGGGAGCGAAACCGAACCCGCACTGACCAATGGTCAGCGAGGTTACGCCAAACTGACCCGACAGGGAGGCATACGGGTCCCAGTTGAGCTGGGCGTCGTAGTGGGTGTGAAGGTCTATCGCGCCTGGAGCAACTATGCAGCCACTGGCGTCGAGTTCCTTAGCCCCTCCGGCATTGATACGGCCGCTGATCTTCGCCACACGACCGTCCTTGATGGCCAGGTCAGCCCTGTACTGGGGAAGGCCGGTGCCATCAACCACGGTCCCACCGCGAATGACGATATCGTATTCTGGCATTCCATTCCCTCCGGCACTCTTGTGATTACAAATATCCAGACATTCCAAGTCTTGCGGCAGAGTTTATCACACTGGGCACATGGGCAACAAACTGCTGAGCCCTTGAGGTTCTTTGGTTAGATTTCCCGCAGTTGCTGACGATATCCGCAATTTTTGCGGGCCAGAAATAAGACAAGGAGCCAATTGACCCGCAGCGTCCGGGGATCTGACTCGGGGGGCGCAGCTATTGCGGTCTCTAACTCGACAGGAGGCGCTCAACAGGACGCGCGCAGGCGAACGCCTCCTGTCTGACTTAAGGCGATACGTGGGGAAACAGGACAGAGGCACAGCGAGCTATCCCCATTGGACTCCCAAGTTTCACCATTCCTGCTTTTGCGGGGCTGGCCTTCTGGGAGATTTTTTCGTTTTCCGGCCACCGGCGGCCACTGGCGGCCATTCCGGGTTGCCGACCCTACTCTTACAGTTAGCCAGAGGCGGATGGGTTAGGTCAGACAGAGCATTAAGAATTATCGTATTGATGCGCTTCGGGATTTGGCAAGCGGCAATTGTCACAGCGCTGATGCGATTGCCCTGGCAAAACAGCAGGGCTATTGCATTTGGCCGGCCTGTATGCGTGACCTATGCGGATTCGAGCACGGGTGGGCATGCAAGAAAAAACCAGCGAGAGTCCCGGAGTCCCCGTGGGACGGAATTTTTCGATTCCCGTCCCATTCCGTTCCAATGTGTCCCATTATTGCCCTTCGATCCGTCTGCGGATGAACCAACGGCCACAGTTCCAGCCAGGAACAGTCATGGCTGAAAGGGAGCAGCAATACCATAAGAATATGGTACGGAGGTGCAGAGGGGCTTCGCAAGGTACAAATGTCATTCAATAATCCGAATGCGATTGCCCTGGGCAACACAGGAGACTTTCTTGAAGACCCCGGAATGAAGCTATATTCTTTACCCCACGCAGGAATTTACGCTTGCTCCCAGCACCCGCTTGTCTGGAAATGGGGATTTCCAAGGGTGCCCAGCGAACAGTTCTTACTCCACAAGTTTTCATCCATGAGAAATGGAGTCAGCAGTTATGGTCGATGGCAGCAGTGAAACCCAGGCCGCGATTCTCGGAAAATTCTGTTCCGGCCTGACTTACGAGGACCTACCACCCGAGGTGGTGGATTGGGCCAAGTACCTGTGCCTGGACTTTGCCGGCGTCGCCCTGAACGGTTCCACCACCGAGTCGGCCCGCACGGTGGTAAAGGCCATCGAGAGCGTCAACCGGCCCGGCCCCTCGGTAATCATCGGCACCGGGAAACGGGTGCTGCCCGAGTACGCGGCCATGGCCAACGGAACGGCTTTCCACAGCCTGGAGCTGGACGATATACACAACGACGCATCGATCCACGGCGGGGTTATAGCGTTTCCGACGGCACTGGCCATGGCGGACGTGGCTCGGCTGGACGGCAGGAACTTCATCGCCTCGGTGGTGGCGGGATACGACGTGATGATGCGCCTGGGAATGGCGCTGAAGCCCGCCGAACACTACAAGAGGGGATTCCACCCCACGGCCACCTGCGGGGCCTTCGGTGCGGCGGCGGTGGCCTCGCGCTGCCTGAACCTCAACGCCGAATCGACGACGGCCGCACTGGGTGTATCGGGCAGCCAGGCAGCCGGGAGCCTGGAATTCCTGACGGACGGGACGTGGACCAAGCGCCTGCATCCGGGATGGGCGTCCAACAGCGGGATCTGGGCAGCTCTGCTGGCCCAGGCCGGGTTCCTGGCGCCCTCCACTGTGATTGAGGGGCGCTTTGGTTTTCTCCAGGCTTACTCGGGCGACCCGGACCCTGACCTGGTGCTGGAGGGCCTGGGAGAGGAATTCCAGATCACCAGAATGGGGATCAAGCCCCATTCCTGCTGCCGATACAGCCAGGGTCCCATCGATTGCCTTCTCGACCTGCGGCGCGAACACGCCCTGGAGCCCGATGAAGTAGAGAGAGTGACCATAGGAGTCCTGAGCGCGGGATTCAATACCATCGCCGCGCCCGAGGAGGAGAAACGCAACCCCAGGTCCGTGGTGGACCTGCAGTTCAGCATGCCCTTCGGTGGGGCCGTCGCCCTGTTGTACGGCCGGGCATCGCTGGCCGAACATACGGTGGCGGTGGCCCAGCGTCCCGAGGTGAGAAACATGATGGCCCGGGTGCAATGCGTCACCGATCCGGCACTGGACGCCATCTATCCAGCCCAGTGGCCGGCCTGGGCCGAGGTTGCGACCTCCGATGGGCGCGTGCTGCGCAGCTACACCGGTTATCCCAAGGGAGACCACCAGAATGCCCTCACCTGGCGGGAGATGAAGGACAAATTCGAGGACCTCACTGCCCCGGTCATATCCAGGGACCGCCAAGAGCAGATCATGGCGGCCATCGACTCCCTGGACGAGATGGAAGACATGCGGGAGCTGGCGGAGCTGCTGGCCGTCGAGGGGAACGGCGCGCAGGCTTAATTGCCCTCTCCTTGATCGGGGTTCGCACTACTCCGTTTTCAGGGATTCGAACTGGCCCGACAGCTCGGCTCCCAGGTCCAGGGCGCCAATGCCTTCCAGCGCCAGCCCGTAACCCAACATATCCTGCAGCAGCCGCTTGAGCCTCATGTTGAGCACTACCCTGGTGTAGCGCAGCGTAAGGGGAGGCTTCTGGGCCAGCTGTTCGGCCAGTTCCCGGGCCCGGTCGGCAAGCTTGTCCTTGGGGAGGACCTCGTTGACCAGCCCCAGGTCCTGGGCCTCGTGGGCGGTGAGCGTCTGGCCGGTCAGCAGGAAATACTTGCCCCGGGTCTCACCCATCAGGAGCGGGAAGATCACGTGCACTCCATCGCCCGGGATGGTGCCGGTGGGAAAGTGAGGGGCATCCTGGAAAGTGGCGGTCTCCGAGGCCAGCACGATGTCGGCCACCAGCGGGAACTCGACGTGAATGGTCGCCGGGCCGTTGACGGCACTGATGACGGGCACCTCGATGTCCAGGAGGTTCATCAGGATTCGCTTGCCCTCCCAGTAGATCTTGTCCCAACCCCTTGGAGTCGGCAGCGGGGGCAGCGTCTCTAGGTCGGAGCAGAAGCTGTCTCCCGTGCCGGTAATCAGGACAACCCTGTTTTCCACGTCGTTGCCGATGTCGGTGAAGGCGTAGCCCAGGTCCCGGTGTATTGGCTCGCACCATTTCAGGCTGTCGCCGTTGGAGTGGAGCCTCATCTCCAGGACGCCGTTGTGCCTTTCTATATGGATGTTTTCGTATTTGTTGGCATATTCCTCCAGCCTGGTCATGGTCGCATCTCCTTTTCCTGTAGCCACGAAACTGCAATTTACGCCGTATCGAAGGTTGTATCATCGGTCCCGTCCGTCCGGCAAGCTCAGACCCTTGCGGCACCGGACGCGACGCCTGGCCGGAGCGCCGCGGGCCGTGAGTTGCCTGGAACCATCCGGGGAGCGGAGACTCCGGGAGGCACGTGTGAGATTGATCGAGATCAAGAGGCGGTCTCTCCAGCCGGGCGCAGCATAGCAAACAGCGAATTAACGCAATAATCCTGGCGGGGGGTTTGCTGAATTTCGTAAAAATGGACGGCATCGATCCGAAATGCTGCAATTGCGGTGAGTGACGAGCTTCAAATGGAGAGAGTCCCGGTTGCGGAATATCCCGCCCCGCGCTATGATTTTGGGAGGACCTGTGAGCAGGAGGGCTTATCGTGGTTGCCACCAACAGAGTAGAGCACAGGATCATTTCATCGGACGATCATATCTTCGAACCACAGGACCTGTGGACGAGCAGGATCAGCAGTGGCGAATTCAAGGACCGGATTCCCCACGTTGTCCGTATTGAAGATGGCAGCGACTGGTGGTATTGCGACGGCAACAGGCTGAGCAGCGCCTTCTCGGCCACCCAGGCCGGTCTCAGATTCGAGGACCCGGAAAAGCTGACCCTTGGCGGCTCCGCCACGAACTACGACAACGTCCTGGTCGGCAGCTACGACCCGGTTGAGCATGTCAAGGACATGGATATCGACGGGGTCGATGTGGGCGTTATATATCCCACCATCGGGCTGTTCCTTTACGGGGTGCCCGACGGCCGGCTATTGAACACAGTTTTCGCGACCTACAACGACTGGCTGGCGGAGTTCTGCTCCACCTCTCCCAAACGGCTGCTCGGGATCGCCATGATCAACGTGGATGACGTGCAGATCGGGATAAAGGAGCTGGAACGCTGCGCAAAGATGGGATACCGCGGCGCCATGATCAGCGTGTATCCGCAGGAGGAGAATTCCTACGACAACCCGATGTACGAGCCGCTGTGGGCGGCCGCCAACGAAATGGAGATCCCCCTGAGCCTGCACGTGGGCACCAACCGCCCCGGACCCGGACAGGAGTTCCAGAACATCGAGACCGTCAGGCCCGCCTTTACCTGCAACACGGACCACTGGTCCAGGGTGTCCGTGGCGCACATGATATTCAGCGGCGTCTTCGAGCGGTATCCGAAACTCAAGGTGGGCATCGTCGAGGTGGAGCTGTCCTGGGTGCCCCACTTCCTGGAGCGCATGGACTACGCCTACCAGGAGAGGCCGAGGGAATGGGCGCCCTACCGTTTCAAGAACGGTTTGATCCCCAGCGATTTCTTCCACAGCAATACCTTCCTGAGCTTCCAGGAAGACGCGGTGGGCATAAGGCTGCGGGACATTATCGGAGTGGACAAGCTGGCCTGGGGGGCGGACTATCCCCACCCGGAAAGCACCTGGCCCCGGAGCCGGGAGATACTTGCCGATATCCTGGCGGATTGCACCGAGGATGAAAAGGCCAAGATCGTTGGGCTGAACGCCGCCAAGCTCTACAACATTTAGGTGCCGGTACTCGCGGCCTCTTAACAAACCGGAGGTCGCCATAGGCAGGGAGGGGTTGCAGGCCGCGCAGCTGTGAAGCTGTCCGCGGCCTGTTTGAATATAGGAAGTCGGCGCGAGAGCCGACGAATCGTGGGTGTGTTAACAAACCGAGGAGAAACAGGCTCACGACAGGGCTTGGGGAGGCACGGCGAGCACAGCCCGACCGCCGCCGGGACCGGCTATGAACGGAGGTCACGTCACCTGCCGTTTCTCGGGCGGGCGGGAATGCAGACGGCGAAGATGCGGCATAATTTTCAATTTGGTTGTGGGAAAGTGCACCGAATTTCGTAATGGGCTGATACCGTCAGTGCCAGAAACATACGGAAAGCCGGCGCTCTTGACACTATACCGGGGAGCAGGTAGGTTTTAGGCCGTAATCGTCAGGAAAGACGATTCTCATGCACCGGATAATTCAGACCCGATGTCAAGGGAGGGCAAGCAATGGCCTACCGATTGGGAGTTGATGTCGGCGGCACCTTCACCGACCTTCTCCTTATGGACGAAGATTCCGGGGACACCTATGAAGCCAAGGTCCATTCCACGCCACAGGATTCCTCTGTAGGAATTTTCCAAGGGATTGAGAGAGTCTGCTCCAACGCAGGAGTCCGCCCCTCCCAGATCAGTCAGATCATGCACGGGACCACCGTTGCGACCAACGCCATCCTGCAGAGCCAGGGCGCGAAGATGGGCCTGGTTACCACCAGGGGCTACAAGCAGGTGCTGCAGATTGAGCGCGCCTTCGTTCCCGGCGGCCTGGCCTCCTTCATCGTCTGGAACATGCCCGATCCTCTGGTCGACCTGGAGCTTACTGTGGAAGCGGATGAGAGGGTCGGCGCCCGGGGTGACGTAGTCACGCCATTGGATGAAAGGTCCCTCCGCGAAGAGCTCTCCTACCTGAAAGACAAGGGCATCGAGTCCCTCACGGTCTCGCTGGTCAACTCCTATGCCAACGGTGGTCACGAACGCCGAATCCGGGAAATCGCGGGCGAGATTATGCCGGACATCCCGGTTTCCCTTTCCTCGGAAATTCTGCCCGAGATGTATGAATTCGAGCGGACCCTGACCACCGCCGCCAATGGCTACGTGGCCCCGGTCATCTCCAGCTACCTGGGGCGGCTGCAGGATGATCTGGGAAACCGCGGGATCGTGGCCAATCTCCACATCCTGCGTTCCGACGGAGGGCTGGCCTCGGTGGAGATGGTCCAGAACGCCCCGGTCAATGTGCTGATGAGCGGCCCGGCGGGAGGGGTGGCCGGCGCTTTGTGGATTGCGGAGCAGGCGGGTTACAAGAACCTGATCACCTTCGACATGGGTGGCACGTCGACGGATGTTTCCCTGATCGAAAACGGTGTGCCCCTGGTCAGGCGGGAGACCAGGGTGGGAGACGTGACCATCCGTGCGTCGTCCCTGGACGTCCGCAGCGTTGGCGCCGGGGGCGGCTCCATAGCTCACGTGCCGGAACTGACCGGCGCCCTGAGAGTTGGACCCCAGAGCGCCGGGGCCAACCCGGGCCCGGCGGCCTACGGCAGGGGCGGGGAGAATCCCACCGTAACGGATGCCAACGTTGTCCTGGGCAGGCTGCCCACGGTCCTGGCGGACCAGACGCAGCTCGACCGTTCCCTATCGGAGAGTGCCGTCAAGGCCGTCGCCGACGCGCTAGGACTGGACCTGCAGAGGGGGGCCGAGGGTATCATTGACATCGTCAACGAGAACATGTACGGCGCCATTCGGCTGGTATCGGTGGAGCAGGGTTACGACCCGCGAGACTTCGCGCTCATTGCCTTCGGCGGCGCTGGTCCGCTGCACGCCAACGCGATAGGCCGGCTGACCCAGTCTTGGCCGGTCATCATCCCGCCGTCCCCCGGAGTGTTGTGCGCCTACGGAGACGCCACCACCAGGCTCAGAAACGAGGCCTCCCAGACCTTGATCAGGCGGTTCTCGGAGACCTCCAAAGAAGAGATCGGAGGGATCCTGAACGAGCTCTCCGAGCGGGCCGCCCAGGCGCTCGACTCGGAGAACGTCCCTCGCTCCGAACAGACGGCACAGTACCAGCTGGACTGCCGGTACCGGGGACAGGGCTTTGTTCTCACCGTTGACGTCGAGGCGGGGGAGCTGGCGCAGCAGGGACTGGACCTGGTTGCGGACAGGTTTGCCGAGATTCACACCCAGATGTTCACTTTCGCTCCGGACGTCGAGCCGGAGGTGGTCAACCTCCGCGCCATTGCCCTGGGGCAGGCCACCATCGCCACGGCGCGGGAGGTGCCGGGCGGGAGCGCCGATCCCTCAGCAGGGAGAAGCGGCACCACCCGAATGTACGTGGACGGCGAGGAGCGAGAGGCGTCGGTTTACGACCGGTCGAAGCTCCTGGCCGGCAACCGGATCGTCGGCCCGGCGATGGTAACCGAGATGGACTCCACCACCCTGATCCTGCCGGACCATGTGGGCGAGGTGGACGCCAGAGGCAACATTCTGATCAATCCGGAGACTTAGACCCGGACCCGCGAATTAGACCCGGTGAATTAGACAGGAAGGTCGGTTATGCCAGCGAACATTGTCGAGACCAGACCCGGCGAGTTCCAGGACGTCGAAGTCGATCCCGTTACTCTGGACATCATCGAGAGCGGACTGCGCAACGCCCGCTGGGAAATGGACGCCGTGTTGTTACGGACCGCCGTTTCTCCGGGAATACGTGAGCAGGGCGACGAGTTCCCGATGATCGCCAATCGCAAGGGGCTGATGGTGGTGGGCCAGTTCGGTTCATTCATCCCTCCTTTCGTCGAGGTATATGAGGGCGACGTGGAGGAGGGAGACATGTTCCTGACCTCCGATCCCTACTCCTGCGCCGCCGCTATCAGCCACGCCAACGACTGGCTGACTATGCGCCCCGTCTACTACGAGGGCCGCCACGTGGCGTGGATCGCCATGTTCGGCCACATGACCGACGTGGGAGGCGCCGTACCGGGCAGTCTTCCTACGCAGGCCCGCCAGATCTATGAGGAAGGGATTCTCATTCCGCCGGTAAAGGTGTACCGGAAGGGCGAACGCCAGGAGGACCTGCTGAACCTGATCTTCCACCAGGTGCGCCAGCCGCATCTGAACCGGGCGGACTTGGACGGCATTTTTGCCTCGGTACGCACGGCGGAACGGCGAATTCTGGACATGTGCGACCGCTTTGGCGTCGACACCTATGTGAAAGCGGTGGAGTTGCTCCTGGAGCGCAACCGGCGGGCCATGGAACAGTTGATCGTGACCAGCGTGGCTGAGGAGAAGATCTACTTCGAGGACTACGTCTGTGATGACGGGCTGGGCATGGGGCCCTACAAGATCGCGTGCACGCTGTGGCGGGAGGGCAACAAGGTCATATTTGACTTTGAGGGCACGGACCCCCAGTCCGAGGGCTCCATCAACTTCTACCTCAGCG
The DNA here is from genome assembly GCA_965208825.1 of Dehalococcoidia bacterium. Taxonomy (GTDB): domain Bacteria; phylum Chloroflexota; class Dehalococcoidia; order Lucifugimonadales; family UBA3495; genus VXOI01. The sequence goes on along the minus strand of CBDBPP010000004.1, from coordinate 1,340,194 downwards.
AAGCCATGTTCAAGATGTTCGTCGGGACCTACATGGTCAACGTGTTCGACCCGCAGATTCTCTTCAACGACGGCTTCTACGAGCACGTGGACGTCCGCATTCCGGAGGGCACCCTGCTCAAGCCGGTCAAGCCCGCCGCCCTGTCCTGCCGGACCCACGCGCTGGGCCGGATTTTCGACGTGCTGGGCGGGACGCTGGGGCAGCGGGCCCCCGACTTCCTGATCGCCGCAGGCTTCTCCGACAGTCCTCACCTGATGTACTCCGGCTACGACAAGAACGGGGAATGGTACCAGCTCTACCAGATCGGTTTCGGTGGAATTCCCGGTAAGCCATTCGGCGACGGGCCGGACGGACATTCACTGTGGCCGGCATTTACCAACGTGCCCAACGAGTTCCTGGAAAACTATGTTCCCGTTCGAATGGAGATAAACGAGACCATAGCTGATTCCGGAGGGCCGGGTTACTTCCGGGGCGGCAACGGCTGCAAGCTCGGGTATCGCTTCCTGGAACCCGGCGAGATCTCCATACATGACGACCGTTGGCTGACCTATCCCTACGGCGTGAACGGCGGACTGCCAGGAGGCCGCAGCTGGAAGAAACTCATACGGAAGGACGGCAGCGAGGAAATGCTGCAGTCCAAGTGTGATCACGTGCGGGTGGAAGAGGGAGACCTGTTCCTGTTCTGCACCTGGGGCGGCGGCGGCTGGGGCGACCCCTTCAAGCGCGACGCCGACATGGTCGCCAAGGAGGTCAGGAGGGGGCTGGTGACCCGCGAGGGAGCCGAGCGCTACGGCGTGGTGCTCAACGACGACCTCACCGTTGACACCGCTGCGACGGTCAACCTGAGGGAGAGGCTGTCGGAGGAGCGAGGCGAGCCCCAGATGTTCAATCGGGGATTCGAGAGCATCGAGGAGCTCAAGGCACGCTGCTTCGAGGAAACAGGTCTCCCGGCCCCAACTGCCCCGGTCTTTCCTGAACACATTCTACGCATGTACGAGCGAAGGGGGATGGAACTCCCCACCGCCGCGGATGACTAGACTCCGCATCTGGTAGGGGCGAATGCGGCGCGGGACTTATGTACCGGATGATTGGGCGCTCAGCCGGCCGGATCCCTGGGTAGTGGCGGCGTATGCAGTATTACGCCGCCCGCAGGCTGCTGCTTTTCATCCCGACGATGGTGATCCTTTCACTGCTCGTATTTCTGTTCCTGCGGATAATTCCGGGCGACCCCGCTGAACTGATCCTGGGTGGTGGCATTGGCGCCGGTTCTTTTTCGGAGGAAGACCTCAACAACCTCCGGAGGTCCCTGGGTACCGACAAGCCGGTCCACGTGCAGTACGGGCATTGGGTCTGGGACCTGCTCCATGGTGATTTCGGCACCTCCTACGAGCGAAACACCTCCATTGCGGGGGAACTGAAGAACCGCATTCCGCTTACGCTGGAACTCTCCATCCTGGCAATCGCCATAAGCGTGGTCCTGGCAGTCCCGCTGGGCGTGCTGTCTGCGGTGACCCAGAACTCCCCCTTCGACTATCTTTCAAGGATTATCAGCTTCGTGGGGGTGGCGGTTCCCAACTTCGTCGTCGGTCTGGTCACGATTTATCTCCTGGTCCAGCTGTTCGACTGGATCCCAGCCTTCGGTTATACAGCCCCCTGGGAGGGGTTGGGCAAAAACCTGGAGCAGATGATCTTCCCCGCCCTCACCCTGGCGGTGTTCATGATGGCGTTCATTGCCAGGGTCACCCGCTCCTCCATGCTGGAGGTGCTGCGGGAGGACTACATCAGGACGGCACGGGCGAAGGGGCTGGGAGAGAGGACCGTCGTATTACTGCACGCACTGAAGAATGCCTCCCTACCCATCCTGACCGTCTCCGGTTGGGGTTTCGGCATTCTGCTGGGTGGGTCGGTAATCGTGGAGCAGATTTTCGTCCTCCCCGGGCTTGGATCATACCTGGTTGACGCCATATTCGCCCGGGACTATCCGGTGATCCAGGCGGAGGTGTTTGTCATCGCCGGCATGGTGCTGCTGGTGAACCTGATCGTCGATTTGCTCTACGGTTTCCTGGACCCGAGGATTCGCTTTGGATAGGGACGCCGGCTCCGCACATGCTCCAGAGAGACTGGACCTGGCGCAAGGCAAGCGCGGCCAACGCCTGCTGGGCCCGGTGCTGGCCTTCGGCAGGTTTACCCGCAACCGGCCCCTGGGCGGGCTGGGGGCGCTAGTCCTGGTAGCCCTGGTACTGGTGGCCATCTTTGCCCCGCTGATCTCTCCCGCGGACCCGGCCGAATTAGCCACCAAGGACAAGTATGCCTCCCCGGGGCAGGTCAACTCCAACGGGCACAGATACCTCATAGGAAGCGACCAGCTGGGGAGAGACACTCTCAGCAGGATCATATACGGGTCCCGGATCGCGCTGCGCATAGGGTTGATCAGCGTCGCCATAGGCGTAACGGCAGGTGCCCTGATAGGGGTTTTCACTGCCTACATGGGCGGGAAACTCGACCTGCTGGTCCAACGCGTGGTCGATGCCATGATGGCCTTTCCGGCCTTGATCCTCGCCTTGGGGATAGTTGGGCTGCTCGGAGCATCCGAGACCAACGTGATCATCACGCTGGTGGTGCTTTTTATCCCCGGTTCCAGCCGGGTGGTGCGGTCCGAGGCGCTGAGGGTCAGGGCATCCGACTACGTGGACGCCTCCCGTTCCGTTGGATGCAGCGACCTGAGAATTATCCTGCGGCACGTAATGCCGAACTGCATGGCGCCGTACATTGTATTTGCCACGGCCAATCTGGGCCTGGCCATCGTGGTGGAGGCATCGTTGAGCTTCCTGGGAGTGGGCGCGTCCATTGACGAGCCATCATGGGGGGGCATGCTTCGGGAGGCCGGTGGAAAATATCTGGAAGTCTCTCCCTGGCTGATAGTCTTCCCCAGCCTGGCTATCGCTATCGTGGTCTTTTCGGTGAACCTGCTGGGCGACGCCCTGAGGGACGTTCTCGACCCGCGGCTGCGCCAGGGAACTTAACCTTGGCCTGGCATGGTCCGCGGAGTGCTGCGGAGAGTCGTGGTCCTACCGTGCCACGTTAGGGATCACCTCACCGGCGAACCGTTCGATGCTGGCAAGTAACTCGTCCACGTCGCAGCCGAAAAAGCTGTCGATGGGTGGGAGACCCTCCCGGTCGGACCCGAAGGCGAATACGAAGTGCCGGATCCCCGCCTGCTGGAACCTTCGTACGTCGGAGGCGATCTCCTCGGCAGTGCCGGTCAGGGTTCGCCTGGGTCCGGCTGACCTGGGATTGAACAGGATGCTGGCCGTGTACGACACCTGGACAGCATCGCGAGGCCGGCCGGCCCTCTCCGTCATTTCGCCCAGTTCCTGGATGGCCTCGGCTATCTCGTCGGGCTCGAGGGCGGCCTGGGGCTGCTGTCCGACCGGAGACCAGACGTCGCCGAGGGCGGCGGCCCGTCGCATGGCTGCCCTGGTATATCCGCCGACCCATATGGGCGGATGCGGCCTCTGGGAGGGTTTTGGGTAGAACTTGATGTGTGAGAAGCGGCTGTACTGTCCGTCAAATTCAGGAGAGTCCTCGGTCCAGAGTTCTTTGTATATCCGCAGGTACTCGTCCGTGACTCTCCCACGTTCACGGAAGGTGTCCACGCCAACGGCCAGGAATTCCTCCTCCTGCCAGCCGACCCCAACGCCCAACAGGAACCGTCCGCCGGACATGTAGTCCACTGTCGATATTATCTTCGCCGTGGAAACCGGCTCCCTCTGGGGGACGATGAGCACGAAGGTCCCCACCTGGATGCTGGTGGTGCAACCCGCCAGGTAGGCCATGGTGGCCAGCGGGTCGGGCGCTGGGTGGTCGGGGTCGAAGGGGGATTCCCCCGTTTCCGTATCGGGGTAGTCTGACTCGGTGCGGGAGGGCATTACAATGTGGTCCCCCAGCCAGACATGATCGAACCCCAGCTCCTCCGCTCGAAGGGTAATCCTGCGATAAGCCTCGGGACCTGCTATCGCGACGTGATTGGGGAGAATTACCCCGAAGCTCATGGCGAGTCTCCTGTTCGGTTCAATGGTGTCAACTGCCCTCAGTGTAGGGGAGCGTCAACGGCTGGTTGGGAATGGTGCCAGCAGTTGCGTTAAGGATGAGATGTTGTCTACGGACTCCAGCGCGTCGACCGTTTCCATGATCTGCTCGGCTTGGCTCCGTTCCGTCACCTGGGTAACGGCGCCCATGAATTTTTCTCTGATTTCCTGGGAGCTCCTGGCCTCACCGTTGTGCTCAATGCGCTTGAAATACTGTTTTCCCGATTCGGTGTTGACCGTTACCTTGCTCAAGCGCAGAGTCGTGGCCTCGAAATAGGCCTGGCACTCGTCGTCGAAGGTCAGGGTGACGTTTCTTGTGAGGTTGATTACCCTGGGGTCGCTGGCGGTGGCCTCCACGTACCAGTCAGGCCCGCCCGCCGCGCCCGAGAACAGGGCTGCGGCCAACTGGTAGGGAAGGCTAAACTGCATTTCCGACAGGTTGCCTGGTTCCTGGTCTTCAAAGCCGATACCGTCCTGTCTGGCTGTGCCCACCTCGATAGAGGTAATCTCGTCGGGACGGAATCCGTGCTCTTCGATCAGCTCTCGCACGCCGACAATGGGGGGATGGGCCACGGCGCCTCCCGGGTAGAGCTTGGAGGCGAATTCCCGAATGTGGAACACCTCCCCGAACCCTTCGGTCACTCGGGCCTCGTCGTAGGAGTCCATAGCCAGCATTCTCGACAGGCCCCTGGGGCCATCGAGGATGTTGTTTTCCTGTAGCATCTCCAGCCCCATATTCGCTGAAACGGCAGCGAAGGCGCCGGCCATGCACATGAAGGCCCACCCCTGCTTGATGTCCTTGCGGGGAGACAGTCCCTCATCGCTCACCCACTTGAACCAGCCCGGAACGATGGTGTAGGTACCGGCCATGCCCAGGGTGGAGAGCATCCGGTCCTCGTCGAAGCCGAAGGCGCGACCGGCGGCCGCTGCCGCGGCCAGGGTGGAGAGAGTTTCTCCGTTGATTTCCCTCTGCGTCTCGACGGTCATGTCCATGGCGGTAAGGGCCCGGGCCGCGCACTCGTATCCGGCGACGGCGCTGACGAGGAACTCCCGTCCCGAGATGCCCCGGGCTTCACCTGCGGCCAGCGCCGCCGGCACCGCCAGGGCTGCCGGCCAGATCCAGCAGCGTCCGCTGGGGCTGCGAAAGTAGTCGGCGTGATCCAGCATGGTGGACAGCGCTCCGTTGCCGAAGGCGGCGCCGCTCACCGATACCCTGGTGCCATCGCCGATCAGGGTGGACTCGGCGCGACCGAGACCCAATTCTTTTGACAAGTCGAGAAAAGTACGGGACACCGTCAGTGGATATCCGCCGATGGCATTGCCCAGCGCATTGATAATCGCCAGCTTTGCCTTCTCGATAACGTCGCCGGGAAGGTCTTGATAGCCGAGTTCCGACAAGTAACCGGCCAGGACTCGAGTTGTGGACATCGTCCCTACCTTTTATTCCGGGTGCAGAAGCACCCACTATACGCTTTCGCAAAATACCAAAATGGCCCGGCAACCATGTCCGCATTCATTGACAATATAACGGACTAACTGATAGTTTACCCAAAATTTGTTTTGAAATACTAGGAACTTCGTCGTAACTGGATACCGCACGGAGGTAACTCAATGAATTCTGGATGGTTCAGGATCCCGGGGTGGCTGTGGTTGGCCCCACTGATGATTGCGCTCCTTGCCGTAGGGATAGCGTGCGGTGGCGAGGCCGCAACGAGCGAGCCTGCGCCGACACCGGCGCCCACACCCACGGCCATGGCGGCACCCACTCCTCAACCCACGCCAACTCCCGTGGACCTGTCGTCCATAACGTCAGAAATGCAGAAATCCATTGCCGACGCTATTGCCGGGCTCGAGACCCCGGAGAGCATGTCCCAGGCGGACGTGCAGCAACTGGTCCAGGATGCTGTGACCCAGGCGGCGGCAGCCGCGGAGGACCCTCTGTCGGAGGCCGACATTGCCCGGCTGGTCGAGGCCGCCGTGGAACAGGCTGCCTCCAGCGCGCCAGAGCCCCTCACTGAAGCGCAAATCGCCTCCATTGTGAGGGCGGCTGTACCGACCCCGGTGCCCACGCCCACGGCGGTCAACCCGCGAGCGATCCTCGAGGCGGGGAGATACGGCGGCGTCGTCCCAATGATGACACTGGCTCCTCCCGGCACCATCGATCCGCACCAGGGGACCCTGTCCCAGGACGTCGCACCTTCGACACCCATCTACAACCAGCTCATCGAGTACGACCCGCACAACTTTACCGAGATCATTCCCGATCTGGCCGAGAGCTGGAGCGTCAGCGATGACGGCCTGAGCGTAACTTTCAAGCTCTTTGAGGGAGCCAAGTGGCACGACGGAGAGGAGGTAACCTCCGAGGACGTGGTGTTCAGCCTGGACAGAATGACCACCTCAGGGGAGGGCGCCCCGAGGCCGAACACCGGCAAACTGGCAGCCTACTACAAGGCTGCGGAGGCGGTGGACACGTACACCACCAAGGTCGACCTGAACTTCCCTTCGGCGGCATTCGTCAATTTCCTCACCGTTGACTTCTTCAAGATTCTGCCCAAGCACTATATCGAGTCCGGAGCGGATATCAACGTCTTCGAAAACGCCATGGGCTCCGGGCCCTTCAAGCCCGTAAGTTTCACCGAGGGCTCCTCCTGGGTTTCCGAGAGGAACGAGAACTACTTCAAAGACGGACTGCCCTACTTCGACGGATTCGAGGTATTCATAATCACCGACGTGGGGACCCAGATCGCGGCCTACAGGACGGGACGGGTGCTGATGAGCGCCCAGATGGAGAACGCCCTGGCCCCCGATGACGTGATCCGACTGCAGGAGGACCCCGACTTCACCAGCAAGTTCGACGTATGGGGTCCCCAGGAATGCTGCAACCTGCACATCCTCCTGAACGTCACCGCGCCGCCCTTTGACAATCCGGATATCAGGCGGGCCCTCTTCCTGGCCATGGATCGCCAGGTCATCGTGGAGGACATCGCTTCCGGTAAGTGGAAGGTGGGCGCCCCCATGTCGCCCAGCAGCCCCTATGCTCTCCCCCAGGACGAGCTGATGCAGCTGCCGGGATTCCGCCGCGGAGCGGATGGAGGAAAGCATCCCGATGACATTGCCGAGGCCAAGTCTCTTCTGGCCGCGGCCGGTTACACGGATGACAACAAGCTCGACGTCGAGTTCCTGGTAGCCCAGATCATCCAGTTCCCGGACATCGCACAGATATACAAGGCCCAGTGGGAGAGCGTGCTCCCCGTAAATATCAACCTGGAACTCACGGACATCGGTACCGTTTTCGGCCGGTACATCGGCAAGGACTACCAGATGGGCACCTTCGGTGCGGCCGTGCTGATCCTGGACCCCGACGATATGTTCGGCGGCCTCTACCGGGCAACCGACCGGAATTACACGGGCTGGACCGATCCAAAGGTCGAGGAACTGTTCGCCCAGCAGCAGAAGGAAACGGACGTCGCCAAACGGATCGAGCTCAGCCACCAGATGCAGCGCGAGGTCCTGGAAGGCGCACCGCCCTACCTCGAATATGCCTGGCAGACCTTCACGACCATTGTCAGCAACCGGATCAAGACCAAGGTGGGACACTACGTCCAGCCCAAGACCATCTACAGTGGATACAAACACGAACACGAGTGGCTGGAGCAGTAGCAATACCTAGGCGCCAGCGCGGGCGCAACCAATCCATTAACACTGGTACTGATTAGCAATGGCCCCTCCCGGTCCCTTGGGATGTTTCACAACCCAATATTCGGGAGGGGTCGTTTTAGGCTTGAACGTACCACCTCCAATGGGAGATGCAATCCTGATTCACAATGCGTCAGCGGTGGCTTAGAATGGAGTCAGCGGAGGGGAGGATGAATCGGCAAGGGCAGACCATCCCATGGATGGAATAGCCGGCGATTCGATGCCATCGACCTTAGAGGGTGTGTGACTAATTCCTAACCCCACTCCGTCATTCCCGCGAAAGCGGGAATCCAGTACCCTTTTCTGAATTAGCCTGAGTGAAAGTGGCAATAAACCTCTTTTGCCATACACCCTCTTAGATTTTTATACATCTGCAGGGAAGGAAATGCCTCCACCGGAATATGTCGAAGTAGCCAAAGTTACCGACGTGGAACCCGGCCGAATGAAAGTAGTGGCCATTGATGACGAGCGTTACGTTCTGGTTAACCTGGACGGAGAATTCGCGGCGATCCTTGACCAATGCGGGCACGCCAATGGCATGCTTTCCAGGGGAAAGCTGGAGGGGAATATCATCGTCTGCCCTCGTCACTTCGCTCGATACGACCTGCGAACGGGATACCTGGTGGACGGCCCACTGTCCGAGGATGTGCCGGTCTGCGAAGTCGTGGTGGAGGGCGATGCGATATTCGTAAAGGCCCCGCAGGAGCACCACCAGCGGGATGTCAACCGGGGATACAGGTAACCGTAATCACCGGCGGCAAAGGAAACCATGCTGGCCGCACCAGTCGGCCATTTACCGCCCAGTGTCCGGACGGCCCGGCAATAGTCCACATTGTGGCGAGCGACAGTTGTCCTACGCCCCGTCGGCTGGGGCGCCGGAAATCCTGACTCATCGGCGGATTGCGGGAGGCAGGGGATCTGCAAGCTCCACCAGTGTGAGGTTGCCGACCCGGCAAGGGCTGCCAACCCGAATCGCTACCGGGCCTCACGGTTCCAAGGTCCCGGCACCGGAGACCATCATGCCTGCAATACCTGCGCCTGTTCTGTTCCGGGTCGGAAGGGGCAAGCAGGACCGCGAAGGCGGATGGAGCTAACTAACCTGCCGGCGCACAAAGCAAAAAGGCACTGGTTTACGGATTCAACGCTTCCTGCTCTTCCTCTTCGTATGACGCAAGAATCACCGGCCTGCCGTTCTGCGGGTGGGGAATTACCACGACCTCCTGGTTGAACGCCTCCGAAATCAGCTCCGGCCGCAGGACCTCGTCCGGGCTGCCCGTCGCCACAAATTCACCCTCGGACATCACGATCACCCTGTCGGCGTAGGCCCCGGCCAGGTTCAGGTCGTGGAGCACCGCCAGGATTGACCGGCCCTCATTCGCCAGTCGCCGACAAAGGGCCATCACCAGTTGCTGATGTCCGATATCCAGCGCCGAGCTGGGCTCGTCCAGCAAGACTACCGGGGCGTCCTGGGCGAGCACGCGCGCGATGGAGACCCGGCGCTGTTCACCACCCGATAGAGTCGGGTATATCCGTTCGCTCAGATGATTAACCTGGACATCCCGCATGGCGGCCTCCGCCAGCGCATAGTCGTCCTCGGTGGGGGACTTCCACCTGGAAATATGGGGGTGGCGGCCCATCATGGCAACCTCCCAAGCGGTGAACGGAAAGCGCAGGACTGTATTCTGGATGAGCATCGAGCGGAGTCGCGCCAGGGATGCGGCGCTTAGGCCCCGCAGTGGTTGGCCGCAGATTTCAACCGTTCCCGTCGCCGGCTCCAGGTCTCCCGCCAGCACCCCGCAGAGCGTGGACTTTCCCGCGCCGTTGGGCCCTACGATGGCCAGGACCTCGCCGGGGTAGAGGTCCAGGTCCACAGCCTTCACCAGGGCCCTGCCCCGTACTGAATAACTGACGCCCTCCGCCCGCAGCGCCGGCGTCTTCCCCGGGTTCACTCCATGCCTCCCCTCGCGGAGTGAGTCCGGTGAACCAGCCAGAGAAAGAAGGGACCGCCGATCATTCCGGTCACTACGCCCAGGGGCAGCTCCGCAGGCACGACGACGGTCCTTGAGAAGAGATCCGCCAGCAGGAGGGTGGTTGCACCCCCCAGAATGCTGGCGGGCAGCAGGAAGCCGTGGTTCGGTCCCGCCGTCAGCCGGATGATGTGGGGAACGACGAGGCCCAGGAAGGCGATGATGCCCGACACCGAGACCGCTGCTCCGGTCAACAGTGCGCTGAGCACGATCACACACAGGCGCACCCGTTCGGTCGACACCCCGAGATGCCGGGCCTCCCGGTCGCCCAGGGTCAGGAGGTTCAGGGACCGGGCCCAGAAGGGCAACAGGACCAGGCCAACGAGAAAGAAGGGCAGGACCGGGCCGATAGCGGCCCAGGTCGCTCCACCCACGTTTCCCAGTGTCCAGAAAGTGATACTGCGTAGTTGATCGTCATCGGCAATGAAAATGAACAGCCCGGTGAAAGCTCCGGCCGTGGCGTTGACCGCGATGCCCGCGAGAATCAGCGTAGTTACCTCGGTCTGCCCGTAGCTCCGTGCCACCAGGTAGACGACCGCGGTGGCAATGAGGCCGCAGACGAAGGCCGAGACGGCAACGCCCCCGGTGCCCAGAATGTTGATGCCGAGGACAATGGCGGCCACGGCGCCGACGGCCGCTCCGCTGGATACGCCGATGATTCCCGGTTCTGCGAGGGGATTACGAAACACCCCCTGCAGGGCGGCGCCCGCAATACCCAGGCTGCCGCCGACCAGAATACCGAGAACGATCCGTGGGAGCCGAATGTTCCAGAGGATGGCATCGGTGCGGGGCTCGAAGGGGACGCCGATGTCGATGCCTAGGTGGCTGAAAAAGATCGCCACCGCCTGCGACGGCGGGATCTCAACGGCGCCGATACCGACGTTGGCGAATAGCGCCACCACGAAGAGGGCTGCCATCACCACCAGCAGCGTCGAGGAGGAGAATCGTGGGGAGGATGACTCTCTGCGGCGGCTCGCCGGCCGCCACAGCCTGTGCAGCCAGGACCTGCCGCTCCTGCCGGCGGTGGATTTCACGAAGTCGGGGCCAGGCTCGGGTGAAAGGCCGCCAGCAGTTCCTGCAGCACACTTCCCATGCGGGGACCGCCGCCCGCGAAATATTGACCATCGAAGTCGAGTATGCACCCCTCCTGCCCGGCGGCGGTTTGCGCCACTCCCGGGACCTTCAGAAGCCCCTCATGCCCACCGACGGTCTCAAGGCCCGAGGTGAACACCACGATGCAATCGGGATTCGCAGCGGCGAGGGCTTCGGCGGTCAGCGGTATGAACCGGTCCGTCACGCCCAGTGTCTCGGCGGCACCGATGGCGCCGCTGGCCTCAAACAACTCGTGGCTCAGGTCGAACTGCCCGGCCATGAAGAGTGTGTCGAGTCCCCGCATATACAGGAACACCGCGCTCGGCTTGTCCTGCGCTGAGGCCGCTATCTCCTTCACTTCTTCAATCTCCATCTCGAGCCGGGACGCAATCTCCTCGCCCGCCTCCGGAACGCCAAGGGCCTGGGCAACGTTGCGGATCTTGGCTGCCGCCCCGGCCAGGGTCACCGCGGGCTCGACGATGACCACCGTGGAGCCCGTAGAGCGAAGCTGCTCAATGACTTCAACAGGCCCGGCCAGCGTGTTCCCGATGATCACCGTCGGTTCCATCGACAGAATCCCCTCGGCGCTGAGGCCCCGCTGGTAGCCCACCTTGGGAAGCTCCCTGGCCTCCGGGGGGTAGGTGGCGCTGGTATCTACCGCGACCACATTATCTCCAAGGCCAAGGGCAAAAACCACCTCGGTAATGTCGCCGTTCAGCACAACAATGCGGCTGATATCTTCCACCACCACCTTGTCACCGCTTGAATCGATAATGGTTGCCGGGAGAGACGGTCCCTGTGGCTCCGCCGTCGGGGTTTCCGGCACTGGGGTATCGGTGGGCGGCACCGGCGTCGGAGCCGGTGTTGCCGTGGCGGGGGCCTCCGTCGCGGCAGGGGTCGGCTGGGTGTCCGCCGTCGGGACGGAAGGCTCGGTGGGCACTGCCGTCGCTACCTGGGGCACAGAGGTGGGAGACGGGATAACCGTGGGAGGCGGGCTGGTGGGCGCCGTGGTCCCCGCCGGAGGGATGGCGGTGGGGGCAACTCCCACCGGAGCCGAGACGGGTGTGGCGCTTGCTCCGCACGCCGCTACTGTCGCAGCGACCGTCAGGACAACGGCCAGCAATAATACGCTGCCACGACAGGAGGAACCGAATTTCACGCTGAATTCTCCTTGACCATGAAATGAAAGCTGCCGTAATACATTCAAACAAAATATACCAGTAACTACATAACACGCAAAATAGGATACACTTAATCTTATACTATGCACAGCTATAACGGGCAGGCACAGAAATCTCTCGCCACTCCTTTCGTGGTAAGTGGTTTGCGTCTCCCCGGCCGCATCCCTCTTATTGCACGCTGATGACCCGAGCTTTGTATTCCCCTGATATGGACGACCTGCTCCCGAACAACTATCCTTCCCAGGGCGATGCTTACAGAACGCGACACAGCCAATGATGGGCCGGGACACAGCTTGCCCCCTGCCTGTAATTTGGGCCCGGGTCACCGGCACGGTAACCCGAATGAGACCGGGACTGGCAGGACGCTCGCATCGGCTTGGCTGCGCTGGCATACTACGTGCTGGAACTCGATCGGTGTATGCTTAGCGAGGTCTTTCTCCGACCTGCTCCCAACAGGCGACCGGTCATGGCCACCTTCGGCCGTTGGACGGGTGTGGCCATTACATGGCGGCGCCTGTCTGGTTTCGCGGGAAGAAGACGGCGAAGGCCCGTGGCGTCGGTATCAGCGGGTCAATATCAGGTGCCGGAGTCTCACTGCGATTAGGCCCGGTCCCATCGTGACCGTGAAGGTCAAATCAAGCTGGCTGGAAATATATGGATGACTATGCGCTGGCAATCGACGTGGGGGGAACCTTCACGGACATTGTCCTCCTCAACCTGACCACCGGAGAGGTGCAACTGCTGAAGACCCCTTCGACACCCGACGACCCGTCCCGGGGTTTCGTTGCCGGTATCTCCCGAATCCTCCGTGAAAGAGGGGTCGTTTACTCCCAGGTCAGGCGGATTTTCCACGGCACCACCATAGCCACCAACGCCATTCTGGAGGGCAAGGGCACACCCGTTGGGGTGCTGGTATCCGAGGGTTTCAAGTATGTCCTGGAAATCGGCCGCCACAACATGGCCCGCCTGGCCAACCCTCATGTCTGGGTCAAGCCCGAGCGTCCGGTACCGCCCGAGCACGTTCTCGAAATTCCGGAACGTACCGCCTTCGACGGGAGCGTTGTCGCGGCCCTGGACGAGGACTCGGTGCGATCTGCGGCCGCCTATTTTCGGGATGAGGGAATCGAGTCCATCGCTGTTTCCCTTACCCACTCCTACGCCAATCCCGGCCACGAGCAGCGAGCGCGTCAGCTCTTCCTGGAGGAGTTCGGCAGTGCCCATCTGTCCCTGTCCTCGGAAGTGCTACCGGTCTTCAGGGAATACGAAAGGACGATAACCACCGTACTCAACGCCTACGTCATGCCCCGGGTCAGCTACTACATAGAGAACCTGGACCAGGAACTGAGGGAACTGGGCGTTGAGGCCCCCCTGTTGATCATGAAGTCCAACGGGGGCGTGATCGGTGCGGAGACCGCCATCAGGCAGCCGGTGCACACGGCTCTTTCCGGCCCGGCGGCCGGGGTTATGGCTGCCACTGACGTGGCCAGGAATACCGGCATCGAGGACTGCATCTCCTTCGACATGGGTGGCACCAGCACCGACGTCTCCCTGATCAACCGACGCACGCCGACCATCACACTGAAGGGCGAGCTGGGGGCCTGGCCGGTGCAATTGCCCATGCTGGACATTGCCACCATTGGCGCGGGTGGCGGCAGCATCGCCTGGCTGACGGCGGCGGGCAACCTGAACGTGGGACCGCGGAGCGCCGGGGCCGTTCCCGGCCCGGTCTGCTACGGTCTTGGCGGGACCGAGCCGACCGTCACCGACGCCAACCTGGTGCTGGGCCGTATCAACGACAGCATCGCGGGGGGAGCCCTGACCCTGGACGCCGACGCTGCCAGGTCGGTGATTCAGGATCGGATCGCCGCTCCCCTTGGCCTGGACCTCCACCGGGCGGCCCATGGCATCATACAGATCGTCAACAACAACATGATGGGTGCCCTGCGCAACGTCAGCGTGGAGCGGGGCTACGATCCTCGCAACTTCGCCCTCGTCGCCTTTGGCGGGGCAGGTCCCATGCACTCCATCGGAGTGGCCCGCCTGCTGAATATGACAACGGTCATCGCTCCGCCGAACCCTGGCGTCGGCTCGGCCTACGGATTGCTGGTGGCAGATTTCAAGAACGACTACGCTAGGACATCGGTACAGAAGCCGCCCGAATACGACCTGAGCGCCATGGAGGCTATATACCGGGACCTGGAGTCCGAGGCGGGCCGCTGGTTCGATTCCGAGTCCGTTCCCGCCGACCGGCGGGAGCTGGTCAGATCGGCGGACCTGCGATATGCCCACCAGGGTTTCGAGGTGTCGGTGGATCTGGCCGGCAACGAAGTGGATGACTCCGCCCTGGAGGCGACGATGGAGCAATTCCACGGGGAACACAACCGGCTATTCGGGTTTTCACTGGAACAACCGGTTGAGGTAGTGACCCTCCGCGTCACCGCCCTGGGCCAGTTGGAAACTGCCAGCCTGGCCCCGCTATCCCAAGGGTTGGCTGGCCCCCAGGAAGCCACGCTGGGACGGCGCGAGGTGTACTTCGACGATACCGGCGGCTTTGTCCCCTGCGAAATCTATGACCGGTCCAGGTTGGCTGCGGGTTCGAACATTACCGGCCCCGCGATCCTGGAAAACCTGGACTCGACTGTGGTAATCGATCCGGGATGGACGGCCCGGATCGACGAATACGGCAACTGTATAATGCAGCCAGTCTAGGCAAGGATGGGCGAACTATGTCAACCACGCTGCACCCGGTAGAAGGCGCGGCGCCTCCGTCGCTTGTGGACCCGATCACCCTTCAGCTTGTTCGCGGATCTCTGCGCTCGGCGCGGCTGGAGTGCGAGCTGATCATCGAGCGGACGGCCATGTCGGCCTTCATCCGGGAGAAAAAAGACTACACGGTGAGCTTCCTGGACAGCCATGGCGGGGAAATCTACGGAGAGACCCTGGGCAGTGACATACTGGGCTGCGTGTGGGACTGCTACCCTCCGGAGACCATGAACGCCCGGGACGTCTACTGGTACAACGATCCCTACATATCCCACGGCAGCATCAGCCATACCCCGGACATGGTGTTCATAACGCCCGTTTTCTTCGAAGACGAACTGGTGGCGTATTGCCATTCCTTCGCCCACTTCTGGGACCTGGGAGGCTCCCGGCCCGGCAGTATCGGTCCGGCAAACACCGAGATATTCCACGACGGCACCCTGGTGCCGCCCATTCGAATTGTGGACCAGGGCAAGCTGAACGACGAGGCCTATCGCATCATTCTGCGCAACTCCAGGTATCCCGATCTGCTGGAGGGCGACAGCCGGGCCCTGATGGCGGCGGCGCAGCGGGCCGAGGAGCGAGTGCTCGAAATATTCCGCCGCTTCGGCAAGGAAACGACACTGGAAGCCTTCCGCCTGGACCAGCGGGAAACGGCAGATTTCATCCGAAACAAGACGCTGGAACTGATTCCGCCCGGAAACTATTCCACTCGCGATTACATGGACAACGACGGTGTAGGCGACGAGTGGCATTCCTTCCACCTGGAGCTCAACAGGACCGATGAAGGCCTTACTCTGGACGCCACGGAGAGCGACGACCAGGCTCCGGGCTCCATAAACTTCATGGCCAGCGATGGCACCATCGGGGCCTATTTCGGGCAGCATTTCCACCAGTACGACCCGTCTTTGACCATGAACCACGGTATGCTGGCAGCCGTGGACGACGTCAAGCTGCGTCCAGGCAGCATCCTTCGGCCCCAGTGGCCCGCCGCGCTGGGCTGCCGGGCCCACACTTTCACCAAGCTGAAGAATGCCGTTCTGGCCGTCGTCGCCCGGGCCAGCGAGGGAAAGACCATGGCGGCCACCGCGGTCTACGTGATCGCCTACTGGCGCATGAAGGACGCCGATACGGGAGAATGGATGCTCTGCACCGACGGCATCGCGGTGGGGCACGGGGCCCGTCCCCACGTCGACGGTTTGGACGCCATCTACAGCCGCCACAACGAGAACTACCCGGCAGAGTTCATGGACATGGAGTACCCCCTGCGAATGGAACGGTACGCCATCAACCCCGACTCCGCCGGACCCGGCAAGTACCGCGGCGGCTGTGGCATCATCCGGGATGTTCGCCTGCTGGCACCCGAAGGGACCTTCGGCCTGCGGGTCGAGAACAACCGCTTCCCGGCCTGGGGTGTCTCCGGTGGCAAGGCCGGCGGTACGTCAAGGGTCGTGCTGAATCCCGGGGCCGGCGGCGAGATGGACATCCGCCCCTTCTCCGATGACAATCCATGGCAGGCCGGGGATGTTGTGAGAATCTACACCGCCGGCGGAGGTGGTTGGGGCGACCCTCTGGAAAGAGAAATCGCACTGGTCGAGAAGGATGTGCGCGGCGGCTTCGTCTCCCTGGAATCGGCCCGCTTGGAATACGGGGTCGTCATTGATCCCGAAACGCTGAGAGCCGACCAGCCCGGCAGCGCGGCCTTTCGCGATGACCTTCGAAAAACGAGGGAGCAACCCAAGCTGTTCCACCGCTTCATCTACTTCGACGACGAGGAAGAGGAGCGCCGCTGGGTCGAACGCCATCTACCCCGTTAGCGGTATAGGCGGCCGTACTTCCCTTCGATCGGTGGGAGGGAACGCTGGGGGTGAGAATGCAGATCCGGTGGCCTTTCGGGACTTCAGCGGGCGCCTCGGCCCGGACCCTGGCCGATAAGTCGCAGGGCCAGGCCCGGCAATGCTCTCCGGGCCTGGAGCCACAGTAGGTTCTCACGCCAAAGTCAGGTATTGCTGGCGGCCGTTCCGTTGCCTTACCCGGTCACGTAGCCGTTTTTCAGGTCCCAGATAGCCGCATCCTCGTCCCGTTCTTCCGGTCGGCCGTAACCGCCGCCCCCGGAGGACAGGCAGATGATGTGGTCGCCGGGCTCAACGACGACACCCACTTCCTTTGATCCCAACACCCGTTCGGATCCATCGGAAACGATCTTGTAGTTGTGGGGTAGGCCATCGGTGGCGCCGAACAGTCCGAAGGGCGGCACCACTATACCGTCTCCGGCGGTGTTGAGCAGAGCGGGACCCTCTCCCTCGTAGACCAGGTCACAAACCGCGCCCAGGCCTCCGCGCCAGGCCCCCACGCCGCCCGAATCGGGTCGCAGCTCGTGCCGCTGTATGAAGAAGGGGAACCGCTCCTCCGTGACCTCGATGCTGGGCGAGCGTATTCCTCCCGCCACGTTGACCTCGCCAACGTTGGACCAGCCGTCGATTCCCTCGGAGGCGCCGCCCCCGCCCCTGGCCAGGAAAAAGTGCCAGATGAACTGCCGTCCTGTCCGCGGATCAGATCCCGTAATGGCATATCGCAGCCGCCGGGAGAACCCGGCAGTGACGGCGCCGGGAATGGCTGGCGCCAGGGCCTTGAACACCGCCTCCACCACCTCCTCGGCACAGTGGTTGGTGCTCATGCACACCGCAGCGGGCGGGTTGGCGTTCACCACCAGCCCCCGCGGAGCGATGATTTGCACCGGGCGCATGGAGCCCTCGTTCCGCGCCACATCCATCGGCGCCAGGTACATGATCGCGGCGTGGGCCAGCGATCGGGTATTGGCGTAGGCGCTGTTGATGAACCCCTCCACTTGTGGACTGGACTCGCTGAGATCGATGGTCATTGAATCACCGGCAATCGTGACCTTGGCCCGGATGGGCACCAGCTTGCTGTCGAAGCCGTCGTCATCCACCAGCGACTCGCCGTAGTACACGCCGTCGGGCCAACCGGAAACGAACTGGCGAACCTGACGTTCGGTGGCGTTGAGTATTTCCGCCACCACCGCCATCAGTTGGTCGGGGCCGTAGTCCGCCAGTAACGACTCAATGCGTTGCGCGGCCAGCATCACCGAGCCGATCTGCGCGTTCAGGTCGCCCAGGAAGTTCTCCGACTGCCGCACATTGGCTGACAGCATCTGCAGCAGGTCGTTGCGGGGAACGCCCCGGTCGTAAAGCTTCAGCGGGGGGATGCGGAGACCCTCCTGGAATATCTCGTTGGCGCCTGGGTTATAACCCCCGTGGGTACCTCCCCCCACGTCGCTGTGATGCGCCCGGTTCACCCCGTAGAACAGCAGCCGCCCCTTGTGAAAGACCGGACGGATGATGGTGATATCCGGCAGGTGGCTTCCCCCGAAATACGGGTCGTTCAAAATGAACAGGTCACCATCGTGGATGTCATCGCCGAAGTAGTCGCGGACAGCGGCGCCGGCCACGGGAAGGGCGCTGATGTGTACCGGGATGCCCTCTCCCTGGGCCACCAGCTGGCAGTCCCCGTCCAGGATGGCGGTCGAGAAATCCCGGCTGGAGTTCAGGATCTGGGACATGGCCGTCCGAAGCATTGCCTCGGTCATTTCCTGGGCGATGGATTCCAGCCGGTGCTCCACTACCGCCAGCGTGATCGGGTCGGCGCTGCCGCGCGGCATATCCGCTGCCGCGCCAGCCTGGGTGGTCTCTTCAATCTGGGTTGCTGTCTCCCGCAGGCCCACCCGCAGCTCGACTCCGCCCATGGCGTCCATCGTCGCGGTGTCTCCCGGCCACACCAGTATGGTGGTGAATTCCGATTCCAGTATCGCCGGTCCGGCAATCTCCTCATCGGCCTGAAGCGACCCGATGGCGTAGGTCGGCGCGTCCATCCACTCCCCCATATAAATCCGGCGGAAGGCGACGGGGCTCGTCCCGCTCTTGTCCCCCGCGTGGTCAAGCCGGGCGATCCTCGGCAGCTTTCCGACCGCCGCGACCCGCAGGGTCACCAATCGCACCTCCTGGTCCTGCTGCGCATAGGAGTAGAGCTCCTCGTATCGCTGATGGAAATTGGCCGTCAGCTGGGAAAGGAACTCCGATTCCGGCAAGTCCGGATCGGGCAGCGGCACCGTTACCTCGTAGATCTGGTCCAGGTACCGCATGTCGGCGGAGTACTGGATCTCCACCAATGGGTCCGGCACACCCTGCGCCGAGAGCTTGCCCCGTCCCTGCGCGCCCAGCTCGTCGAGGATGGATCGGAGCTCGTTCAGGTCCATCTGCTCCAGGCTGACCGGGTGGGACCGGAAGAAGTCGTACTTGATGTCGGTGTTCAGCATGCCGTAGGCCGAAAGCACCGGCGCCGACGCCGGAATGTATACCTTTGCCACCTGTAGCTGCCGGGCCACTTCGGAGGCGTGGAGACCGGAGGCGCCGCCAAATCCCATCATGGTGAAGTCCCTGGGGTCGACGCCCCGCTGCACGGACATCAGCCTGATACCCTCGGCGATGGTGGTGCACACCAGCTTGAAAACGCCGTAGGCGGCCTCGACAGCCGAAAGGTTGAGCGGTATGCCTGCCTCTTCCGTCATGGCCCGCTCGGCGGCTGCGGTTTGCAGTGTGGCCCGGCCACCCAGGAAGTTGCTGGCGTCCAGGTACCCCAGCATCAGGCTGGCGTCGGTGACGGTGGGCTTGGTGCCCCCCTTTCCGTAGCAGGCGGGACCCGGCTCAGCGCCGGCACTTTCGGGTCCGACGTGAAGAATGCCTCCCTCGTCCACCCTCGCGATACTGCCCCCGCCAGCCCCGAGGGTGTGAATGTCGATCATCGGAGCGGCGATCTTCCAACCCGCCTCGAACTTCTCGGTGGTTATGTGGGGGACCCCGTTTTCAATCAGGGAAATGTCGGTGCTGGTCCCACCCATGTCGAAGGCGATAATACGGGGTTCCTGCAGTAGCTGCCCGGTATAGGCGGCGGCGCTGACGCCTCCCGCGGGACCCGACAGAATCGCACGTACTGCCATGCGACTGGAGTCGGCTATCGGCGCCACCCCGCCGTTGGACTGCATGATCAGCACATCCCTGAGCTGGGGGTAATTTTCAAACCGCTCGGCCAGGTGCGAAAGGTAGCGGCTGAATACCGGGCCGACGTAGGAGTTGATCACCGTGGTACTCAGACGATCGAACTCCTTGATCTGGGGAATCACCTCATGGGAAAGGGACGTGAACGCATCAGGAAACCGGCGACGGATTATTTCTGCGGCCTGCCGCTCGTGGGAAGGGTTCAGGTACGAGAACAGGAAGCACACCGCCAACGCCTCTGCTCCCTCATTGACCAGGTAGTCCAGGCTTTCCACCAGCGCGGCCTCGTCCAGCGGACGCTCCACCAGACCGCTGGCACGGATTCGCTCCGGCACCCCGACCCGCAGATAGCGGGCCGCCAGCGGCTCCATCATCTTCATCCGCAGGTTGTAGCGGTCCTCCTTCAGCCCCTCCCGCATTTCCAGCAGGTCGCGGAAGCCGTCGGTGGTGATGAGCCCGACGGTGGCACCCTTACGCTCTACCAGCGTGTTGGTCGCGACGGTCGACCCGTGGATCACCAGGTCCGTGTCGCCCAGCAGCTGGTCAAGGGAAAGTCCAAACGCCGCTGCTGCCTCACCCAGGCCGTTCATGACCCCGATGGATGGATCGTCGGGCGTGGATGGGGTCTTGAAGAATCGCGGTTGCCCGCCCTCCCCAGCCACGACGAAATCGGTAAAGGTGCCTCCGACGTCTATTCCGATCTTGTACATCTTTGGCCTCCTGAGATAATCGTGAGACTGGCCTCCTGCTGCCCGAAACAGCAAGCGCATCCGGGGTAATCGCTGCCGGACCAGTAAACCGGTCCCCTCCGGGATTCCCGGACCGGCGGGAAGGACGAACTGCGGCGCCATTGGCCAGTCAATCCCTCTGCGCTCTCCCGGTGGAAAGGACATACTCGCCCGGCAACCTATACTAGGCCTGAGCCGGGGATTGCACAACCACAGCCCATTTAACAACCGGAAAGAGCCGTCCGGGACCCCGTGGGCCAGTATGAAGGTACGGAGGAAACGGGCAGGCGCTCCATGCGGAACCACGGAGCCGGGCAATGTGCAACTGGGATGTGGACGCGATGGAGGTGTCAGGCCCGGGCCAGGGTTACGTCCCGGGTGGGCAGGCAGACTTTGGTCTGTCTTCTTCCTACTCGGTACCCATCCCCTCCAGCGCCTGCTTGACTTCCTTCTGCAAGGAACGGAAGACCTCGCTCACCGTGCCCCTCCCGTCGACGGTGACAAAGCCGTGCTGCCCCGCCATGCCCCGGAATTCCTCCAGCAGCGCCGTCTGGTAGCGGATGAAATTGTCATGCAGGTCCGGACCGCGCAGGAAGTCCTCTCCCGATTCCCAGTGGTCCAGTTGCCGGACGGAAAGCACCCTTGGCAGGAGATGCTCCACGTCCACGTCCAGATAAAGGACAAGGTCAGGCACCACCGCGAACTCAAAGACATCGTCCAGCCAGCCTGTTGGGACGCCACGCACCTTGGCCCGGGCGATGATCGAAAATATGTAGCGGTCGACCAGCGCCACCATACCGGTGCGCAGTGCCGGGACGATGCTGCGCTCCAGCCGGTCCCAGAAGTCCGTGGCGTAGAGCAGGTTCAGCGTTAGCGCGTCCAGCGTGTTTCCCCGCATGGCGCGGTCGATGCCCGATGCGGCAACCTCCGAACGCCGGAACCCGGTGACCAGAACAGCGTACCCCTCCGCCTCCAGCCACTCCTGGAGCATTGCTATCTGGGTCGACCGACCCACGCCGTCGGTCCCCTCCACGACGATGAGACGGCCCGGAACGGCCTCCATCTGCATCCTGGACGGCGTGTGTCCGTAGAAACTCAGTGTTCTCATTCTGCCGCTCCCGCTGACTTGTCCCGAGAATCCGGCCTGTTATTCCTGGCTTCTTTCAAGCCGGAGAATATCCTGCTCGGTCAGCCTTCGCCTCGGCGGCTCCGTGATGTACCGCCCGGTCAGTCCAGCGTGGCCCAGCGCCTCGGGGACGCTCTGTGCTCCCGACTCCAGGGCGTCCTCGATCAGCGGTTCCACATAGCGGCGCACCTGCTGTTGCTGCACCGCGATGGGCTGGGTGGCATCGATGCTCAGGATGCCGAATTCCTCGGTAAGTTCCTCATATTCTTCCAGCAGCTTGCTCTGGAAAACCTGGAAGGACTCCCACTTGTCGCTGGAGAACCCCATGTCCTGGCCCGCCTCGTAGTATTTGAGGTCAGACCTGCCGGCGCTGAGCCGCTCCATTGACACCTCCAGCGGTACGCGAAAGTACAAGGCAAGGGTGGGCATCACGGCGAAGGAGTAAATGCGACGGACCCAGTCCCGGTTGACACCCCGCGCCGCATCCCTGGCAAACGCCGTATAGACGTAGCGGTCCGCCAGAACGATGGCCCCGGCCCTCAGGGCCGGGAGGATCTGGGCATGCACGCGGCTGGCAAAGTCAGCCGCGTGTATCAGGCTGAATGACATCGGGGTGAGCAATTCCCTCACCTTCGCCTGCTTAGTCGTGCGTTTGACGATGGGCGACGAATTCCATTCGGTAAACACGGTGACCAGGTTTCGGCTTCTCAACCATTTCTGAAGTAGGTCTATCTGGGTGCTCTTCCCGGAACCGTCGATTCCCTCGACTATAATGAGGGTCCCGGGGTACTGGCCGTCATCGGGATGCTTTCCGTACCTTTCCCCCATCCTGTAGGCATAATTGCTCTGTAGCGTGGCCATTCTGCACCCCCATTCGCCTTTCCCGCTGAAGCTGTTGGACCTGGCCGGCACCGGTGCGCCATTACCTTACGGGTTACCGTGCCAGGTTTATGGACGACGCGCGGCGTTCCCTCCGCAAAGCCCCAGCTGAGGCCGGTAGTAGCTAATCTTCTCAACAAGCTATCTCTTGGTGGGATTGTAACAGTTGGAGCGCCTGTTGCCATCATTCCGGGATGAACGGAATTGCCGCGCCCTGCCCCGGTGCACCAGTCTGCACCGTTCGCCGTCAACCACGTGAAGGGACGAGAATGGCAACCCAGGATACTGCTTTGCTCACCCTAGCCGCGCCGCAACGGGGGATGGGGTATCCGCCGGGCCGCCATGAACACAAGCTGCTGCTTTTGTGTGGACCACTCCTATCAAGGAGAGTCTGGAGCATTGCGGCCCATGGAAAATTTGCAAAAAAAGCCAACAGCCCCCAGTATATGACGAGCCGTTACCGGCAGGAGGTACTGTGGGATGAAACTCGAACTGTTGCGGCGTCCAAAGTCCCACGCGCAGAAGCAATCGAAAGCAGACGTCCGGGTTACAGCCGCCGAAATGTACCAGGTGCAGGATTCCTACGTTCGGTTCAACCAGAAGGACCACATGGGTTCCCAGATGATCTGGGAAGCCCAATACAAGGCCGAACGAGAACAGCTCAAGGTCAAACAGCGCCAGCTGATGGAAAAGGGGCGGGTGGGCTTCGAGGCAACTGCCTGGGGGTTGGACTCCGCCGCAGATTCCCTGCTGTCGCTCATGCAATTCTCGAAGAACCAGTCGGATACCAGGGCCACCGCATGGCGAAGCGATGTGGAGCCCTCTCCCACGGGGCGACCGGAGACCACTCCCGCCGAGGCGTCCCAGGTCGTACGCAAGGCCGCTGAGCTCTTTGGTGCAGACCAGGTCGGGTTTGCCGAGCTCGACCGCCGCTGGGTGTATTCCCACTACTTCGACGAGGAGACCAAGAAGGCCTTTCCCATCAAGTTCTCCGATGAGCCGGGATATGAACAGCACGACCAGCCCGTCCGCCTGGAGGATGGTACAAGGGTCATACCCAAGGAGATGAAATATGTGGTGGTGCTGCTCCACGAGTGGGGCAAGGGACTGGATGGCACGGAGCATGCTCCGACCCTGCTGACCGAGGGGCTCAGTACCCTGGCCTACGCCCGCATGGCCCCGACCCTTTGGATGCTGGCCGAGTTCATCAGGGGTCTGGGATACAGGGCCATCCCGGCTGCCAACGACACGGCCCTGAGCATCCCCTTGGCCGTCGATGCCGGCCTCGGCCAGATGGGAAGACACGGCCTTTTGATCAATCCCAAGGTGGGGGCGCGCTGCCGTATTTCCAAGATTTTCACCGACCTTCCGCTGGAACCGGTGGGCGCCGTGGATCACGGCATCACCGAGTTCTGCAACGCTTGCCTGAAGTGCGTTCCCAAGTGCGGCACCAAGGCCATCACCACGGGCGAACGCAGTTATGAAGCGCTGGATGAGAGCAATTCATCGGGCGTCCTTTCCTGGAAAGTGGATGCAAAGAAGTGCATGACATTCCAGAACCGGGTGGGGAGCACCTGCAGCACCTGCGTCCGCAGGTGTGCCTGGACCAAGCCGCCCAACAGGATGTATGCCATCCCCAGGTTCTTTATCCGGAACTTCCGCTGGAGATGGTTGAACAAGACCTGGGTATGGCTGGATGACCTGGCGGGGAACGGTAAATTCGATAAGAAAGCCGATAATTTCTGGATAACTGATCGTTAACGATACCGCCGAGGTCATGGAACCGGCGGAGGATGTCGCCGGGTTCCTCGAATCGCAGGCCCTTGCGGAGACCGGTGTGTACGTTGACGATGGCATCATCGATTACGTAACACAGACGGCCCGAATGACCCGGAAATGCCCCAGGGGCGCAGTGGGGCTGTGCTCCAGGGCGACCTTGCCCCTCCTCCGGGTAATACCGCAGCATCGCCCTGATCCCCGTCCGGGACTTCGTGGTGCCCGCCGACGTGAAAATAGCGGTGCTGGAGTTGCCGGCCCACCGGATCATCCCAAACACCGAGGGCACTCTCTGGGGCGTACGCTCCGGGTCGCGACCAGGCAGTCGCGATACCGGGACGACCTCGCTCAGACCGGTGTCGCCAACTCCGAAACCCGCGTCAATGGCAAGCACCTGGGGCGGTGTGCTAATGAATTCCCCGGTCTGGCCCTCCAGCCCCAGAAACGCCACCTGTCGTGGACGAGACCCTTGCGGGACTGCCATGGCGGATGATACAACCTTCGCTGAGCGATGATTCCTTACTTCGTCTCGACCGACCCAGCTTTACCCGGAAGCATGGGGATTCATGGATAAACTCAACGGACAGGTCGCCATCGTCACCGGCGCTGGCCGCATGAGGGGCATCGGACGCGCTGCTGCCCTGGCCCTGGCTCGTGAGGACGCCAGCGTGGTCGTGGCCGGCACGGGCCGAAACCCCGACACTTTCCCCGACGACGAACGGGAGGCCGGCTGGCGGGACGTTGACAGCGTTGCCGAGGAAATCGCCGAAATGGGCCGGGAGTCCCTGGCGCTGGTCGCCGATGTGACCCGCAGCGATCAGGTCCAGGCCATGGTTGACCAGACGGTGAAGCACTTTGGCCGCGTAGATATCCTGGTGAACAACGCCAGCGCTCCAAGAATGGCGGCCTGGGCCCAGCTCGAGGACCTGTCCGAGGACGCCTGGCGCGGCGTGCTGGACATCAAGGTCACAGGTGCTTTTTTATGCACGCAGGCGGTGGTAAGGGAGTTCCTCAAACAGGGCGGCGGAGGCAGCGTGGTCAACGTCATTTCCGTCGAGGCCAGGATCGCCCGTTCTGCCGATGTGGCCTATGCCGTCGCCAGCGGTGCCCTTTACACCTTCACCGGCAAGGCGGGCCGGGCCCTGGCGCACCACGGCATCAGGGTCAACGCCGTCAGCCCCGGTACCACCGATACCGCCCGCAATGATGCGCTATACGGGTTCCCACGCAGCCAGGAATGGCACGACCGGTTGCAGACAATACCGCTTGGGCGTGCCGGTACTCCCGAGGAGATCGGCAACGTGATTGCGTGGCTCTGCACCAGGGACGCTGAGTTCATCGTGGGGCAGTGCATCGACATGGACGGCGGCCAGGCAACCTGAGCCGCCAATTTTACTTCAACAGTGGGAAGGAGATACTGCAATGAGTATGGAAGACATGGAGCGCCGCCTGGCAGCCCTGGAGGCTGTGGAGGAGATCAAGCGCCTCAAGGCCCGCTACTGTGCCTATTGCGATGACGACTACGACGTCGAAAGCATCGTCAGTCTCTTCGTCGAAGATGCGGTCTGGGAGAGCGCGACCTTTGGAAAGTACGAAGGACGGGAGGAAATCCGCGGCTTTTTCGTTAACGCGGCCAAAATGCTCCCCTTCGCCGTGCACATGGTGATGAACCCCATCATCGAGGTGGACGGGGACTCTGCCACCGGCATCTGGTACCTGTTCCAGGCATGTACCTTCGCAGAGGGAGAGAAGGCGGTGTGGGGCTCCGCCAGGTACGACGAGGAGTACGTCAAGGTGGACGGGGCCTGGAAGTTCAAAGACCTGAAGCTCACCTCCCACTTCTGGACGCCCTTCGACGAGGGGTGGGTCAAGACCCGATTCGCATAGGAAGGCCAGCCATGGGTCAGATGGATGGAATGGTGGCCATCGTAACCGGCGCCAGCCGGGGACTGGGCCGGGCCATTGCCACTGAGTACGCTCGGGAGGGTGCCAGCGTCGTTATCTGCGCCCGGAGCCAGTCCCCCACCGGACTGGACGGCACCCTCGAGGAGACGGCCGCGGCCATCCGGAACGCCGGGGGAGATGTCCTGGCCGTCGACTGCGACGTCACCGTCGAGTCCCAGGTCAACGAGATGGTCAGACTGGCGGTGGGGCGCTACGGCAGGATCGACGTGCTCTTCAACAACGCCGGGCAGATGGTGCTCGGAGAGTCGATCCTGGAAATCGACGCCGCCCGCTGGGACCAGGTCATGCGCATCAATGCTACCGGCCCCTACCATTGCAGCCGGGCGGTGCTCCCGACGATGATGGAGCAGCGGCGCGGAAGCATCATCAACCTTGGTTCCCGCATGGCCACTGATCCCGCCCAGGGGGGCGGCGTGCTCTACAGCGCCAGCAAGGCGGCGGTCCACATGTTCAGCCTGTGCCTGGCCGACGAAGTGCGGGAACACAACATCGCGGTCAACATCCTGAGCCCCGGGCCGCTGCGCAGCGAGGGCTCCGCCGCCATTCCATGGACCCAGCGCGACTGGCACCTGCGCGTGGACCCCAGCGTGGTCGGCCCCTGCGCCGTGTATCTGGCCTTGCAGGACGCCAGTACCTTCACCGGGCAACTGGCGGCCCGCTTCGATTTCGGTACGACCTGGGGACCGGGTATCGAGCCTGGGCAGCTCCCGGGCTGACGGAGCAGGAGGGGCCGGGAGACCGCCGCGACCCTCGGGCCATCGCCGAATCTCCGCAACCTCCGGACTTCATCGTAATCGACCGGAAACAGGGGTACCAGACGGTCAGGGCCTTCCGGGTATGCCGCCATGTCGTTGCGCCGGATCAGCAGCTGCACGACACCCTGCGCCGGGAATCTGCTCTTGCATTGCAGATGGTCCCCGGTGCGTTGCCGGGTATTTCTGTGACCATCGGGTTGCGGCCGGAAACAGGCCCCTTTCCGGTCTCTCCGGCGCCATAAATATCCTGCGCTGGCCCCGCAGGTTCATCGCGACCGTTGCCGGACCCAGCCGCTGCTTCGGGCCTTTCCTGGAAGACGAGACCTGCTCCGATGTCTCGGACTCCTATGCTCCGAGGAATCCCGTTCCTCCATCACCTGTGTGATCCCACGGCCCTCCCGCCGATGCCTGCACCGGGAATTCACGGCGATTACCGGCGCATTTCAACTCTTGCTGTGGCGCATTCCCAATCTTGGGTCAACACTGGACCGCTTCAGGCTGAAACTCGACTGTGGAGGCGCGCCTTGCCTCCGGTTCAGGAATCATCCGTCCTAAGAGGCTCGCCTTGCCTCCGGCTTAGGAATCATCCTGTCCTGATTCCTTAGGGCGCAGACGGCCAGGGGGCCAATAGCCTGTATCTGCCAGTCCGGTCACACTACGGCTCGCAGATCGGCCTGTTTACACGGGCTTTCGGGGCTACCCTGTACATTGGTATTGCCGCAGCTTCCCAGTCTCGTGTGTTACCATCGAAGTGGATAGGGCAGCGTGTATCCTCGGGAACCAGTTCCGGGAACGCAACCCGGGGGGGTCCGGGCTGCCAAGTGCATCTGCCCAGAGGTCCGGGAGGGATGGCCGAGTGGACGATGGCGGCGGTCTTGAAAACCGTTATGCAGGCGACTGCATCGTGGGTTCGAATCCCACTCCCTCCGCCAAAGTATCTTTAATATCGTACTTAGTATTAGATAATTGATGCAGCTTTCGCTTCGTGTGTACCAATACGTGTACCTTACTTTCATAGACTGATCCAGCCGGTTGCAACCGCGGCGCTGGTCGATTGCAGCGGCAACACCAATAGCCAGGGGCAGGAGAAAGAACCGTTCAACCTCGGCAGCCTGCATCCCCCGGTACAGTAGCCAGTGGTCGGTTCCTCACACCGTCTCTTTCTCTTTCTCCTTTTCCCGAATCATGAGTGCGCCGGATTCTGGGGTTGGTCTCCCTGAACAATGATTGCCGGGCGCGGCGAGAGCCATGGGAAGCTGCAGGTTCGGTTGGGGTGGCTTTCGCCGTGGTCAGCGTTGACTTGAAGCCGAGCCCGGTTGGACATAGCTGCCACCGCCCGCCGTAAAGAGTCAACATCGTGCTGATTCCAAGGACACAGCGCGTCTCCTATCAGCAATCCCGCACCGGAGTACACGGAACGTGGGCCTGCGGCGTCGGACCAGCTAACTGCGGATAGAACTCGCCTTCCAATACACCGGCAGGCCTAGACCAAATGCTCGCCCCGCCCAACCCCTCCCAAGGCTGTATCGTTATCCCTGCCCCGCACGGGGACGCAACTGCTTGAATCAGCCCCCACTGGTAAGTTGCCTTGACGCCGTGCTCATTGGTCCGCGGTTCCGGCAAAAAGCCAAGCACCAGAGTCGCAAACCGGACTGTCAACTCCCGTAGCAGCAGGCAAAACCTGGACACTTGTCGCGGATGCGGGTCCCTGCGGTAGCCGTGGCGCGCCGCCGGGCAAATATCCCACCCGGGTGATGACACGCGTCCCGCTGCCGTGCCGCGAGAGCCCGGGCCCAAATCTCTGGAGGGGGCGGCGCCGAGGCACGGTTTATGAGGAGTTGGACCGGCCAGCGCGGTTGCGTCTGTTTGCCCGTTCCCGCCTGGAAAGCGTTATAACCTTATGCCAACTGGAAAAGGGAGGGTTGGTCATGACCGCCGATGCCGGCCGGGAACTGCTCCGGTTCCAAGGTTCCATGAAGTTGTAGGACAAACCCCATCCGCGGAAAAAGACGGAAAGCGACTCGGGTGTCCGAATGCGGGCGAGTTTATCCGAAAGGGCCGGTTCACTGTACCTCGGGCCGTCAGGTTTGTAGACGAAAGGACTGCGGTCGGGAGCCTCCGATGTGGAGATGATCTCGAGCCCAGGGAAATTCTGTTCCAGGATTCTGCAGGTCTGGTCATTGCCCGGATCACCCGTCGGACAGGAGCGGAGATGCACCGTATCAAGGGGGGACCGTGTGGCGCTGAGCGCTCCTTTCAAGATGTCCACGGCCTCGTTTCCCCTTAACTCCCGGTGAGTGGCGATGGCCAGCTGGTAACCGCTGTTACGATCCAGCACCTGCCAGCAGTGCAGTCCCATTGGGGTGAACCGTGAGTGGTCGAGGACCCAGTGGCTGCCGGTGACGGGCGAGACGCACTGAACCTGTCTCAGCGCCGCTACGGTGAATTCGCGGACCCATCTCATGACGGTGGCCGGGGCCGGCAGAGTGCCGACGTCGCCCTGGGATCCGGCCTTTGCGACAGAATCACGATAAGTAGCTCCAAGGTAGTGAGACCGGACGGCCTCCGCTATCGTTTCATCGGAGTACCGGCGCCCAGTCGGGTGATTGCCCGCCCCAAACTGGCGTGTGCATGTTTGGCACATGGATAACCGCCGGCCATTCCGCTGCCCGTACCTCCATATCCGGGCGCTGCCGCAATCTGGACACTGTGGTTCCGCACAATGCACCGCCATCAGCCCTCCCGATGTTCCGCTTTCGCTTCCTGATATGGCGAGTGTAACTTTTGATTCCTGAATAATGTAACAAATATTTCCCAGAGAAACCGTTTTACCCTGCGGGGCCACATGGGAGGGCCCTCCATAGCTGACGAGTCCGGCCTCAGCTACGGAGGTGCCGGATGTGAGGCCCGCGACGGGCAAATGTTATCGAGCCTATCTATTTCAAACTTGACTCATCAAAAATCCGCCCGAGTGAGGATCGCTGGTGAGGGCACTGGACGAGCTGACCCAGGACCCGGATCGCATGCTGCGGCTGCCGGAGGTTCTGGCGATCACAGGCCTGAGCCGGGCCACCGTCTATGCCATGGTCGCCGCCGGAGAATTCCCGGCGCCGGTGCGACTGGGGGCTAGGGCCGTGGGGTGGTGGCTGTCGGAGATCGTGGTCTGGCTGAGGTCCAGGCCCAGGGCGTCGGAGGGAAACTGGCGTTGATGTGGAGTGCGGCAGGACGAGATAGAGATGATCAAGGAATTTCGTTTACGGAGAAGACATAGTGGTTGAGCAGCACGGAGCATTGGGCCAGCGCCCCGACCCGGAAGGCGATTTGTACGAGGCCCTGCGGCAGGCCTACATGCTGATACTACCCAGCGCCAGCGACGTTGCGGCATTCGGGACCTTCGACCAGCCTAGAGCCACTAGGCTCTTACAGCGGGCGGAGAGGCAGGGGCTTTTGGTGTCCATAAAGGTTGGTCAGACCTTTGCGCTGCAGTCACGATACGCCTCCACGGCCAGAGGCGTGAGGGAGATGGGGGATAAGTTTGGTCTGCCGGTACGGAGGCACCACTGTGAGGAGGGCCTGCAGCGACCTTTACAGAGACTGCGTCAGATCGAGGTCGCCAACCGCCCGGTGCCCAGGCTCATGACCAGCGGAGCAGTACAGGTGCCGATCGAATTGCCGCTGGACCTGGGAGACGACCTAGATGTCATTGAGCTGGACGAGTCGGCCGTCCTGGAGGATGCGATGTGGCTGGAGGCGGGACGCTATGTCCCACTCCACGGCATCCTGACGTACCGGGCGAGGACGGGTCGAAAGGTCATCATTTTTTTGGTCTTCGTGGGCCTGCACCACAAGTCCGGCCTCCGGGCCAATGACGATTTTAAAACCCTACCTGACCTCTGTGCCGAGCTGGAAGTCGTTCCCGGTTTCCTTGAGGATGTGGTTCCGGCCAGACCAAGCGGAGTGGTCTTCATCACTATCGACCGGCTGGCCGGATGGCAGGTGCAGCGAAGCTTTCCCCGGCTGCCCAAAGCGATTGTGGACGCAGACGGCAACATCATCGAAAAGCTGGCTCCCGTGCCACCCCTGGGAACCATCAGGCCAGTGCAGGACCATCAGGGTTTGGTGGGGCAGCCCGAGAGGGCCATACGCAGGATGTGTATGGATAGCAAGCTGATGGCCGTTCAGGGAGTCCCCGCCAGGAAGGTCGTTGAGTTCATAGAGGGTAACCCTGACTGCAACGCCTCCATTATCGCAGAGGGTGTGGGGCAGCCCAGGAGCGCCTTGATCAGAAGGGGCGATGACTATCATGGTGACCGTCCCGCGAGACCGGAGGATTCCGGTGCTGGGGTGAAAAAACGAAATGCCATTTTGACTCTGCTTCTCGATGCTCAGATCGCTGTTGAGACTGACGGGGGTTATCTCCTGGCCAAGGAGGGCCGACAGGCGGCGGCCCGGCGGGACCGTCGTACTGCACAGACCGTGCACCGGCAGCAGCAGGCGCTTACCAATGAGGACGGCCGGTATCGGAAGATGCAGCGGCGGCACCAGCGAGACGTGGCAAAGCTGAGGAACCGGCTCAGAAAGGTGGGGTTGGCTGTTTATGAGGGGTGGCGGGTGGAAATGCACTACGGGGAGATCACCCTCAGGCCCGATCTGTGGGTCCTGATCCCCGCAGGGGACGGAGTGGAACGGTGGCACGCGGTGGAGTTGGAACGCTCTGCCTTCGCTCCCTCAAAAGTCCGGGAAAGGCTGAACAACTACTATGGCGCATTGGAGGCGGACGGAGGAGTGCCGTCCCTATGGGTGGTAGGCAAGGGTGAAGGTGGGGAGACCGGCAGGGATCGTGATGAAACCGCTGTCAGCAAATTCCTGCACGAGGGAAACCGGCTCAATGCATTGGTGATGTCCAACCGCGAGGCCCTGGGGGGACAGTTGGACCTGTTGCTGACAGGGTGGAGGCGGAGTCAGGATCCCGATCAGGTCTGTCCAATAGATTCCCTCGTCTTTGGGCGGGCCCGGCGGGACACCCTGGTCCAAATGCCTGGAAAGGTGGTGGGCGGGTTCCGAAAACGTGTCCCGAAGTTCGCCAAAAGGACGTGCATATGCAGAAGCGCGACCGGTACCAGTATTCATCTTAGGAGGACCTTAACGTGTCAACACCGCGGGACAGGATCACGTTGGACGAGCGGCAAATCGCTGCGGCAACGGCTCCGGCAGGCCCCCTGCTCATAGCGGGGCCCTCCGGGTCCGGGAAGTCGGAAGTTTTAAAAGGCCGGGCCCTCAGAATTCTGAACCGGGAGGTGGCAGGCAAGCAGGTCTTCTTTTTGACCCGGGACCGCCATATGGCGGTGGATTTGATGGGGTGGCTTAGAGAACAGGGGGCAGACCCCACCTATGGCAGCCTATCCGGTTCCTCACACGGGTCATTCCAGGCCCTGACCCCTGAGAGTCTTGCCATCCGCTGGATTCGATATCCGGGTTTTATGGACGAGGGGTACGCAATCCCCGATCTCAAATTTCCGGGTCCGGACTGGGTGGAGATAATAGCCCGGGTGTTTGTAGGGGATGAGGCGTTTGCCGAAAGGATGGGAGAGAGCGAGATCCCGGATTTCCTCCGATTTTCCATGGCTTTAACGAGTGGAATTTTCGGAGGCTCGGCCCAGAGGTGCCTGAGCTGTGGTATGAGCTGTTGGCAGAATGCGAGGCCGAACTGGCAGCAAGTGATTTAATGGAGCCGGATTACGCGGCTCAATATTTCATGCGGAACCATAATGAGGAGCATTTAAGACTGTGGCAGGAAGTCAACCAGCCCCATTTCCTGATAGATGACTATCATGAGGTCAGCTGGGCATCCCGCGCGATGATCAGGTTACTGGCGGGAAGGGAGGTGCGGATTACCGCTGCTGTGAACCCCTCCTTGCGGATCGGGGGGAGACATTTTGCCGCCTATGAACCAGCAAAGGAATTTCTACATTTGTACGGAAACGCATACCGAACCATCAAATTAGAAGGGAATTACCGGTGCAGCCCGATTACTCAACGGCTATTTCAGAGAGTCATGGGAAACCTGGAGGTAGAGGAGCAGGCCAGGGAGGTTGCAGCCCCAGGGACTCCGGAGCTGCCGGTTATCAGGGCAAGGGCCGCCACCCCGGAGGAAGAGGCGCTCACGGCGGAACGTACACCTATCAACCTGTACCGATCCGCGGAGCAAATGGACAATGCCCTGGCTACTCGCCTTGGGGAAATGTGGCGTGATGGGAAATCGCTGGAGGGTACCATGATCCTCAGCAGGAGGATGTCCACCATTCGGAGAATAATCCCGAGACTGAGAGAGCAGAGCATTCCGTTGGCCGTACTGGCCGATGCCCCGGTGCTCCCATCTATGGCCCTTCATTTGAGCACCTTTCATCAGTCAATCGGACACGAGTGGAACCAAGCAATTCTAGTGGATTTTCAGGATGCCCTCATTCCAGGACCCCTCGCGGAGAGCGACCCGAGTTACATGGATGACGAGCTGCGTCTTCTCGGCATCGCTGTGTCAAGGGCGCGCCAATGCACCTTCTTGGCCTTCAGCCACAGCAGTGACCTGTCCCAGGTGAGCCGATTCTCGAGGTTGTTGGGAGGACTCGCGTACTTCGTGGACTGGAGGTAATGGGCCAGCGTCGCCGAAGCGTCCGCTCACGTGGACATGGAGAGTCCCCAACAGGGCAAAGAAAGGACAGAGCGCCGGGGAAAACCGACATCACAAAGATGCCCCAACATCGGGGCATTGCCGCCTGCGGCACGAATGTGCAGATGCGTTGGAGGAACCGTAGGGAACTTACCCGGCGGCCGGGGCCATCGATCCCACCGCCGCGAGATAAAAGAACCAAGGGGTTCCACCTCTGTCCTTGTAGCTACCCTGGGCCTCCCTCATGGCCTCCGATGCCCATAGCCCACGGCACCGGCTGTGTTGGCGACAGTTGCAGTATCGCCCTGCGGGTGCCATCATCAGCTTGACAAGGTCAACTTATCGACCCCGAGCGTAAGGAGTGGTCATGCGCAGTGAGCTTTCCTACATGCCCGCAACGGAACTTGCCGAGGCCATTCGCAACAGGCAGGTATCGGCGGAGGAGGCCACCCGTCATTTCTACGAGCGCATAGAAAGACTGGACCCTCGTCTTAACTCCTACCTGGCTCTTTGCGAGGAGCAGGCCATGGCAGACGCCCGTGCCGCCGATGAGGTGGTGGCCCGCGGGTGGGCCACGGCTCCGCTTCACGGTGTCCCCATATCGATCAAGGACCTGGAAATGACCAAGGGTATTCCGACGACCCTGGGTTCGGCGGTATACCGGGACCGAATCCCGGAAGTCGACTCCATAGCAGTGGAGCGCGTAAAGGCCGCCGGAGCCATCGTGTTGGGCAAGACCAACACACCCGAATTCGGACAGGTAGGTTACACCGAAAACAGGCTGGGCGAACCGTGCCGCAACCCTTGGCATCTCGAGCGCACCCCCGGCGGTTCCAGTGGCGGGGCGGCCGCGGCCCTGGCTGCCGGCCTCTGCTCCATCGCTGTCGGCAGCGACGGGGGAGGCTCCATTCGCATTCCGGCCAGCTTCAGCGGCCTCTTCGGCATCAAGCCCACCCAATACCGGGTCCCCCGTTTCGGCGGATACGGCCGTCCTGCTTCCAGCCAAATTTCGCAGACTGGTCCCATAAGCCACACTGTGGCCGACGCGGCCCTGCTGCTGCAGGTGCTGGCCGGCCCCGACAGCCGCGACGCCAACTCCATCAAGGAGGAGCCGCCGGACTTCAGCGCCGGACTGGACCGGGGCGTGACCGGGATGCGGATTGCGTGGAGCCCCGACTTTGGCTACGCCGCCGTCGACCCGGAGGTGGCGGAGATCACCTCTCGGGCCGCCCGCGTCTTCGAGGAGCTGGGCGCCATCGTCGAGGACGCGCCGCTGAGGTTAGAGGACCCAGGAGACGCCTTCTATGACCTGTTGTCCTCCGGAGCCTACGCATCCTACGGACACCTGCTGGAGGAGCACCGGCACGAGCTTGACGACCCGGCCCGGGAGGCCATTGAGAACGGCTCCCGGGTCGACGGGGCCCGTCTCTCCCGCGCCATTCTGCGGGCCGATCAGCTGGGCCGGCAGATGGAAGACTTCTTCGACACCTATGATCTGTTGCTATCGCCCACGCTGGCGACGCCCGCTTTCGTGACCGGCCAGCCTCCAGTCATGATTAACGGGAAAGAGGTCAGCGCACTCCTGGGATTCCTGCCGTTCACCTTTCCCATCAACATGACTGGACAGACCGCTGCCAGCGTGCCCTGTGGCTTTTCCTCCGACGGCCTCCCCATCGGCCTGCAGGTCATCGGTCCGCGCCGCTCCGAGGCCAGGGTTCTACAGGCATCGGCCGCCTTTGAGCGCGCCCGCCCTTGGGCCGACAAGATACCTCCGGGTTTCGAGTAGCGCGCCTCACTGGGCGGTACCACCCCCGTCAATTACCAGCTCGCTTCCGGTGATGAACGAGGACTCGTCCGAGGCCAGGAACAGGACACCGTAGGCGACATCCTCAGGCGTTGCTATCCTGCCGGTGGGGTTCCTCAACCGAAGTCCCGTATCGTTCGGGTCGAAAGAGTCCGAGACTTGCTGGTACATTTCCGTATCCACGGCGCCCGGGTGCACCGAGTTTGCTCTGATGCCTTCCCAGGCGTACTGAACAGCGGTGGCCTTGGTAAAGAGTCGCACCGCCCCCTTGGAGGCGATATAAGCGGTGGCGGCCCCGCGCAGGCTGCCCACCAGCCCCCCGGTGGAGGAAATGTTGACAATTGAACCACCGCCCGCCTTTCTCATCTCCGGGATCGCTACCTTGGTCCCGAGAAAGACCCCCTTGGCATTGACGTCCAGGACAGTGTCCCAGACCTCTGCGGTGTGGTCCTCCACTCTCCCGCCCCGCCAGATGCCGGCATTGTTGACCAAGACGTCCAGCTTGCCGAAGGCGGTAAGAGCGGCCTCGACGGCACTGCGCCACCCTTCCTCGTCGGTGACGTCCAGGTGAACAAAGAGGGCCTGTGCCCCTGACCCGGTGATTTCCGCCGCCAATGCGGTTCCCTCGTCGTTCAGGATGTCGCCGATGACCACCATCGCACCCTCCCGGGCGAACATCCTGGCCTCGGCGGCCCCCATTCCTCGTGCTCCGCCACTGATAAGGGCGACTTTTCCGTCCAGCCTACCCATGTCCTGCTCCAGCACAAACGCTATCGAGATACATCATTCCCGTGTCCATAAGCCGTGGCAACCGACCGCTGGCCTCTATCGAGCTGAGGGGAAGTCCGGCGTTCGCTTTTCCTGGAGCGCAGCCAGTCCCTCCCGCGCATCGCTACCGAAAAAGCCAAGCATTTCGAGGGCCAGGGAGTAGTCGAAGGCAGTGTGTCCCGCCATTCGCAGCCACTGGTTCAACGACCGCTTGGTGTATCGAATCGCTGTCTGGGGCCCGGAGGCCAGCTTGGCGGCCACCTCCATGGCTTTTGGCATCAGATCCTCGTGAGGAACAGCCATGCTGACCAGGCCGATGCGCTCGGCTTCCCTGCCGTCGATGAAATCGCAGGTGAGCAGATAGTACTTGGCCTTGGCCATCCCGCATAACAACGGCCAGATGACCGCGGCGTGGTCGCCCGCAGCTACTCCCAGTCTGGTATGGCCGTCGGTGATGCGGGCCCGCTCCGAGGCGATGGATATGTCGGCCAGCAGGGCCACTGCCAGCCCGGCGCCCACAGCCACACCGTTGATGGCGGAGATCACCGGCTTGTCCAGGTTGATCATGTTGTAGACCGTGTTGCTGGCCTCCTCCATCTGGCTGGCGATAATCTTCGGGTCGCCCAAGGTTTTCTCCAGCATGTCGAAGTCTCCACCGGCGGAAAAGGCCCGGCCATTGCCGGTAATCACCGCCACTTTTACCTCGGGGTCCCTGCCCAGGTCGGGCCAAATGCGGCTCAACTCATTGTGCAGTTGAAAATCGGTGGAGTTGTATGACTCTGGCCGGTTCATCGTCAGCAGTGCGATACCGTCTTCTTTTTCGACGAGCAGGCTCTGGTAGCTGCTGTAGTCCAACCTCGTACCTCCGTTTCGCCGGACTCCCCAGTCCGTTTAATACAGGACTCCCTGCGCCATGAGGGTCTCTATCTCGTCCCCGCCAACGCCCAGGATCTCTCCGAATACGTAGGAATTATCCCCTCCCACGTTGCTGTAAGGGCCAAATTCCACCGGGGTCTCCGACATCCGGAACGGAATGCTCCAGGACAGGCTCTCTGACCGCTCCCACTGGTCGGCCGGAATATCCCGTTCCGAGACGTAGTAGTCAGACTCGCGATAAAAGTTCCTGGCCTTCAGATGGGGACTGGAATGCAGGTCCTCGCCCTGGGATACCACGCTGGCAGCCACGCCCACATCTTGCAACTGCTCCATTACCGCATCCGCGCTGCGCAGTACCGTCCAGGCTGCTACCAGGTCGTCCAGGTCCTCCTGGTTTCGGTGGCGGTCCAGGCCCGTACCGAAGCGATCGTCCCTGCTCCAGGGCGGGCTTCCCAGAACCTGGACAAAAGCCTGCCACTCGGTCTCCGTGTAAACAGCGATAGCGCAGTACCTGCCCACGTCCTGGCAGGGATAGACCCCGTGGGGCGCGGCAAACCGGTCGCGATTTCCCATCCTCCGGGGAAGGCGGCCGTTCACCTGGGCGTCGAGTATCGCCGGTCCACCGGTGGCGGCCCCCGATTTGAAGACCGAGGATTCCAGCGTGGCGGGCTGCCCGGTGATTTGTCGGCGCATCAGCGCCCCGATTATGGCCAGCGGCTGAAACACACCGGTGTGGTAGTCCGAGTAGGACGAGTTGATGGTTCCCGGTGGTTCGCCCTCGTCGCCCGTCATCATGGAAACGCCGGACATGTGCTGTACCAGGATGCCGAACGACTTATAGGTGTAGTAGGGTCCCTGTCCCCCCAGCGCGGTCTGCCACATAATGATGATGTCGGGCCTGACCTGTCGCACTTCGGGAAAATCGATCCCCCACCGGGCGAGCACGCTGCGGCGAAAATTGGTCACGAACACGTCGCTGGTCTTGACCAAATCCATGAACAGCTCTTTGCCCTGGGGCGTACGAACATCCAGCGTGATGCGTCTCTTGTGCCGGTTGAAGTCCGGCTGGCCGGCGCCGCGGGACCAGGCAGGAATGAAGGTCATCTCGTCCAGTGCCTTGTTAGTCTCCACGCGAATAACCTCGGCCCCGAGAGAGGCCAGTATCCGTCCGGTCAGCGGGAGACCAACATACGGTCCGAGTTCCAGAACGCGAATAGAGCCCAGCGCTTTATTGGTCATCGTTTTTTCGCGGCCTTGCCCAGATTCGCACGTCGAAAACGGAAAGCATCCCAATAACTACACCACGCCGTCGGCACGCAAGAAGCCTAGGTCCTCCGTCGTCAGGCCCAGTTCGCCGCAGTATATCGACCGGTTGTCCTGACCCAGACCGGGTGCGGCCACGGCCGCCGGCCCCACCTCTTCGCTGTCGAATATTCCCAGAGGATACTTCAACGGACCGGTCGCCGGATGGTCCAGTTCGAACCAGAAGTGGCTGGCCTCCAACTGGGGGTCGCTAATGAGGTCGTTTACGTTGTTAACTGGTATGAAGACCAGATTCCGTCGTTGTCCCTCGTGGAATAGTTCGTCGATGTTGAAACGGGTGGTGAAATCGATAAAGGTCGCGGTCAGCTCCTCGACGTACTGGGCCCGCGCCTGGTTCCCGCCGCGGTACTCCTCCCGCAGTATGTCGTCATTGCCGGTGACTTCGTGCATCCACTGGGCGAGCGCATCCCACTCCCGGGGGGTGACGACGCCAGCGGCAACCCAGCCGTCCTTGCAGGGATAGGCCCCGAGGGGCACCGCCAGAGTGGAGCTGGTACCCACCCGGGTCACATTCTGGTTCAGGAATTGCCAGGCCAAGGCCGGGTGCGCGTCCGTGAAGTAGGTTATCAGCGCCTCCTGCTGCGACACGTCTATGTACTGACCGGAACCGGACTGCATATCCCGATAGAACAGGGCAGCGAGCATTGCGACGGCAGCGTACTGTGCTCCGGCGAAGTGGGACTGCTCGTTTCCCTGCCTGATCGGAGGTCCGTCCGGGTCTCCGGTGATCTCCATGTAGCCGCTGGAGGCCATTGCGATCAGATCGGAGGACTTGAAGCCCTTCCAGGGCCCATCTTGCCCGAAGGGAGTGATGGAGGCCATGACCAGCCCCGGATTGGATTCCCTCAGCGCCTGATAGTCCAGTCCCAAACTTCCCAGGTAGCCCACTGGAAAGCTCTCCACCAGCGCATCCGCATTCGCCGCCAGACGTCGGAACAGCGAACGCCCGGCCTCCGACTCCAGGTTCAGGGTGATGGATCTCTTGTTCGTGTTGTAGTAGAGAAAGTAAAGGCTTTTTTCATGGTGAACGTCGTCTGCGGCGAAGGGGGCCAGCGTCCGCCCGGAATGGCCTGCGGGAGGTTCGACCAGTACCACATCCGCTCCGTGGTCGGCCAGCAGCTTGCCGCAGAGCACCCCTGCCTGCCCAGCGAGGTCCAGCACCCGGTACGGCGGCAGAAGGAGACCCTCTCTCGGTTTCTCTGGCGTCATGGCCCCTCGGACTGTGATCTAGAGGTGTGGGGGCAATATACCAAATAACTCCAAGAGCGACTACAACATCGCAGCGAGGGTTGAATTGCCCCAATGCCGGGGCCCGCGGCGGCAGGAGTACCGCTCGGTCCGATGCAATCGACTCTACTTGAACGGAGGTTGGGACGCTCCGCAACTCGCGGGCTTATAATCAGCGGAAAGACGCGGTTACGGTGCTCGGAGAATTCTGGTGTGTTACCGGCTCCCGCAAACCGGGACCCTGAAGCAAGGGGGACAATGATGCAGGCGATCAGGATACACGAGACGGGCAACCCGGAGGTCCTGAAGTACGAGGAGTGCCCCGACCCGGTCCCTGGGCCGGGTGAGGCACTGGTAGACGTGCAGGCCATCGGCATCAACTTCACCGATGTCGTCACCCGCAGGGGAGGGGCCAATCCCCCACCGGTCCTTCCCATGACCCCCGGGATGGAGGCGGCGGGAGTGGTGGAGGCGGTCGGTGAGGAAGTAACTGCAGTGAAAGTGGGCGACCCGGTGGTCTACTGCGCCGTCCTTGGCGCCTATGCCGAGCGGGTTACAGTGCCGGCCGAAATGCTGGTCCCCATACCCGACGGGCTCGACGCCAGGACCAGTGCCGCAGTGCTGCTTCAGGGGATGACAGCGCACTTCCTGGCCTATGGCTTTTATTCGCTGAAGCCCGGCGACTCTGTCCTGGTCCACGCCGGGGCAGGCGGAACCGGTCTTTTGCTGGTGCAGTTGGCGAAGCGTACGGGAGCGTATGTCTTTGCCACTGTGTCCACTGACGAAAAGGCCGCCCTGACCATGGAGGCAGGCGCCGACAGGGCTATCGTCTACACTCGAGAGGACTTTGGGGAGGAGATCAGGCAGGCCACCGACGGGCGTGGCGTTCAAGTAGTGTATGACTCTGTTGGAATAGCCACCTTTGACCGGAGCCTTCGCAGCCTTGCGCGGCGGGGATACCTGGCGCTTTACGGCCAAGCCAGCGGCCCAGTGCCTCCGCTGGACACCGCGCGGCTGTATGCCGGCGGGTCGCTGTTCGTGACTCGACCCTCCCTTCTCGACTACACGGCCACCAGGGAGGAACTGCTGGGGCGAGCGGGAGAGGTGCTGAACTGGGCTGGCACAGGGGAACTGAAGGTCAACATTGGCGGTACTTTTGCTTTGTCTGAGGCCGCTGATGCGCACCGGCAGCTTGAGGGGAGGCACTCCACGGGCAAGCTCCTGCTGATCCCATAGTGATGGGTTGGGCCCAGAGGCCTGACGAGACGTGGTGGGGAGCCAAGCCGAACCTCACCCGCTTTTCCGGATAGGCGAGCTAGGTGGCCTTGACGGCCCCATCTCTGCTCCCGGAACTGAGTATAAATCCATCGTAGCCGCTGCCAGCCACCTCGTCGCATTTGTCCCGGTAGGATTCCATACCGCCGGCATAGGGCATGAACACCCGCGGCTTGCCTGGAATGTTTGCTCCCCAGTACCACGAGTCGGCGTGCATGAACATCGTGGGCTGGACAAGCTCGTTCACGTGGATCCCCCAAGCGGCCTCCGCTGCCGGATCAGCCTCGGCTGTCTCGATTCCCTGTTCGCCCATGTATTCAATGAAGTCGGAAATCCACTCGACATGCTGATCGATGCACACGGGCATGTTGATAAAAACCGAGGGACTG
Source organism: Dehalococcoidia bacterium (assembly GCA_965208825.1). Taxonomy (GTDB): domain Bacteria; phylum Chloroflexota; class Dehalococcoidia; order Lucifugimonadales; family UBA3495; genus VXOI01. Next base: position 1,298,720 of record CBDBPP010000004.1, on the reverse strand, counting down.
CCCGGCCCCGTAATCATGAACATATTGGGAAACCCGGCGGTCTGCAGGCCGAGAAAGGTTTTCGGCCCCTCGGACCACTTGTCCCTGAGTGCCAAATTGTTCCTGCCCCGGATGTCCATCTTGAAGAATGTGCCCGTCATGGCGTCGTAGCCGGTGGCGAAAACAATGACGTCCAGCTCGTAATCATGGTCCTCTGTCCGAATTCCTGTTGGCGTGATTTCCCGGATCGGCGAACGGCGAATATCGACGAGTTCCACGTTCTCGCGGTTGTAGGTCTCAAAGTAATCGGTATCTATAAGGATCCGCTTGGACCCGAAGGGGTGGCCGGTGGGCAGGAGCTTCTCGAGGGTCTCGGGGTCCTTCACGATGCCGCTGATCTTGGACCGGATGAAGTCTGCGACGGTCTCGTTGGCGTTCAGGTCGGTAGCCACGTCCCTGAACGAACTCATGGCAAACCTGTGTCCGCCTTCGGCCCAGGCCGCCTCGTACTTTGCCTGACGTTCCTCCTCTGAGACCTCCATGGCCGAACGTTCGTCCCCGTCCACCAGGACGCCCGTCCGCCGCATTCTGGCCACGATGCTGTCGTAGTTCGGCTTGACCTCCTCGCGGATAAACCTGCGGTCGGCGGTTTCGTGCCTGGCGGGAATGCTGTACTGGGCAGTGCGCTGAAACACCGTTAGGTGCCCGGCTTCCCCGGCGATAACCGGGATCGACTGGATGCCGCTGGAACCGGTGCCGATCACGCCCACTCGCTTGCCGGTAAAATCGACCTTCTCATGGGGCCAGTTTCCGGTGTGGTACCACTCTCCCTGGAAGGAGTCCAGACCCCTGATGTCCGGAACATTGGCCGCCGAGATGCAGCCGACCGCGGTGATGAGAAACCGGGCAGTCACACAATCGCCCCGGTCCGTTTCCAACTGCCATAGATTTGAGTGTTCCAAGAACCTGGCGGCAGTGACCCTGGTATCGAACCGAATGTTGCGTCGGAGGTTGAACCGGTCCGCCACGTGGTTGAGGTAAGCCAGGATTTCGGGTTGCTCGGGGTATTTTCCGCTCCATTCCCATTCCTGGAGCAGTTCCCTTGAAAACAGGAAGCAATAGGTGTAGCTTTCCGAGTCGCAGCGCGCGCCCGGGTACCGGTTCCAGTACCAGGTCCCGCCGACTCCCGAGCCGGCCTCGTACACCTGCACCGACATGCCCAGTTCGTCCCGCAGCTGCCGGAGCATGCCAAGTCCGGAGAAGCCGGCGCCGATGACCACCGCATCAAAGTCCGGGTATTGTGTCTCTTTGTTCACCAGGGCCTCCTTGGTCCGGAAACATGATATCCGCCGGTTGGGATTCCTGAGAGAGTGTCTAAAAGCTCCCTCTCCCTCCGGGTGAGGGTCAGGGTGAGGGCGTCCCTTTGGTCCATTCAGGAATGGTAGATTTCAAAACAGCATCATCTTTTGCGGTTAGGCAGACTTATTGGACACCCTGTGAGGCAGGAACAGCGCCTTCTGCAGTCCGGGCATCTGTGTAGAAGGGACAGGGAGATCAATTCCAGCTGCATCGGGAAACCCGCCTGTCTTCGGCCGGTATCTTTACCCGTTGCCGCTCCACCAATTTGCGCAGGACCGAATTATAGCACTGAGGCCGATGGTAGCTCCCAACACGGGAAGGCAGAATTACTCTGCGCCGTTTGCTATCATTCCATCTCGTAGTGTCCGATGGCACCACACTGACTTTCACGGTGACTGAATCGGGAGTTGAGATGGGAAGGCTGGACGGAAAGGTAGCACTGATAAGCGGCGGCGCTCGGGGTCAAGGGGCAACGGAGGCGAGGCTTTTCGTTACGGAAGGAGCGAAGGTGGTTTTCGGCGACCTCCGCGACGAAGAAGGACGTGGTGTCGAAGCGGAGATCCGTGCCTCCGGTGGCGACGCCACCTACGTTCACCTCGATGTGACCCGGGAGGAAGACTGGGAGGCTGCGGTCCGCACCGCTGTGGACCGCTACGGCAAACTGGACATCCTGGTGAACAACGCGGGCATTACCGGCATCCAGGCCGGCGGCGGTCAGGTTTCGATCGAAACCGCACCACAGGAACTGTGGGACACGATAATGGAGGTGAACGCCAAGGGCGTATTCCTCGGCACCAAGTACGCCATCCCGGAGATGCGCCGGGCCGGGGGCGGCTCGATCGTCAACATTTCCTCGGTCTCGGGATTGGTAGGCGATTTCCGGCCCAGTTCAGGGGCCTACACCGCCTCTAAGGGAGCGGTGCGTCTACTGAGCAAAGCGACCGCCATGGAATACGCTGACGAATGGATACGGTGCAACTCGGTCCACCCGGGTCTGATAGAGACCCCCATGACCGACTGGACCTTCCCCACGGAACAGGACCGGGAGGATCGTATCGCGATCACCCCCATCAAGAGAATCGGCACTTCCGAGGACATAGCGTACGGGGTGCTCTACCTGGCCTCCGACGAGTCATCCTACGTAACCGGGATCGAGCTGATCATAGACGGCGGCTTTACAGCATATTAGCCCCGCCGCAATTCTTCCGGTTCCACCCCCTCGAAGGAGCGGGTGCAGCCTACTCCAGCAGAAATCCCTCGTAGCCCTGCGCCGCCACCTCTTTGCACTGGTCCCGGAAGATCGGTGCCGGGTCTGGACTGGCGGCAAGCACGACGCGGGCCTTGCCAGGAATATTGGCCCCAATGGTCCACGAGTTGGACTTGGTCCTGAGCGAGCCGGCCGTCCCCTTGGCGACGTACTCCACCCATTCCTCTTCAGCCTCGGGCGTGGGCGAAATACGGGTGAAACCATTTTCGCGCATGAAGTCCAGGCACTCGCTGACCCACTCTACAGTCCACTCGGCGCCCTTGGTGTAGGTAGCCAACACGGAGGCTTGATTCATGGTGAAAAGATTGGGGAAGCCGGCGCTCTGGATACCCAGATAGGTGCGTGGGCCCAGGGCGAATTTGTCCCTGATCGTCTGGCCGCCTTCGCCCCGGATATCTATCCGGGTCAACGACCCGGTTATGCCATCATATCCCGTGGCAAAGATTATGACGTCCAATTCGTACTCGGCATCGCCGGTCTTGACGCCCCTGGGGGTGATGCGCTCGATGGGAGTCTCAAGCAGATCGACCAGCAGGACATTGTCCCGGTTGTAGGCCTCGTAATATCCGGTCTCGCACGGGATGCGTTTGGATCCGAAAGGATGGTTCCTGGGCGTCAGCTTTTCCGCCACCGCTGGGTCCTTGACCTGCTCCCGAATCTTGCCGCGTACGAATTCGCCGTAGGCTTCGTTGGCTTCTCCGGGGAGCAGGATGTCGCGGAAGTTGGCCATGAACTTCTTGAAGCCGGGCTCGGCCCACAGCTCTTCGAATTTCGCCAGCCTCTCCTCCGGTGAGACCTCCATGGCCGAGCGGGGGTCGAATTCGTGGGGCAGTCCGCTGGGGGTCTCGCTGCACTTCCTGATGATCGCCGCGTAGTTGGCCTTGATCTCGCGCATCCCTTCGGGGTCGATAGGGCGGTTGCGCAGCGGCGCGCAGTAATTGGCGGTGCGCTGAAAGACCGTCAGGCGTGCGGCCACCTTGGCCACCTCGGGAATGACCTGAACACCGGTGGCGCCGGTCCCGATCACACCGACGCGCTTGCCGGCCAGGTCCATTCCCTCTCTTGGCCAGTTGCCTGTGTGGCACCACTTTCCTTCGAAACTGTCCAAGCCCTCAAAGTCTGGAACGTAACGAGCCGACAAAACGCCAACCGCGGTGATCAGGAACTGCGCCCGAGCCTCCCCGCCACCTTCCGTTCGGACGCGCCAGCGATTCGCGGCCTCGTCGTAGACGGCGGACGTGACGTGCGTGTTTAGCTGTATGTGCCGACGCAGGTCGAACTTGTCGGCTACATAGTTGAGGTAGCGCTCGTTTTCCGGCTGCCCGGAAAAGAGCTCCTTCCAGTCCCATTCCTGGAGGAGTTCCTCGGAGAAGGAATAGGCATAGGCGTAGCTCTCGGAGTCAAAACGGCAACCCGGGTAGCGGTTCCAGTACCAAGTGCCCCCGACTCCGCCTCCGTCCTCGAAGACCCGCACGGAGAACCCGAGCTGGAGCAGGCTGTACAGCTGGTAGAGTCCCGTGATTCCGGCGCCGATAACGATGGCGTCGAATTCCTCGACCTCTTCTCCGGCCTGCGTCTCTCGCTGCGTGATTTTTTGCCCCGGGTCCGACATGACACCTCCCTTTTGGTTAAGAGACCTCTATTCTTGACTGTTTGTTACAACTGCCGCAACTTTGGATCCAGCCTGTCCCGCAGCCAGTCGCCCAGCAGGTTCATGGAGAGGACGGTGAGCAGGATAGCGAGGCCGGGGAACAGACTGATCCACCAGGCCACGATAATCAGGCTGCGCCCGTCCGCCACCATAGAGCCCCAGGCCGGCGTGGGCCGGGGAATGCCCACTGCGAGGAAACTGAGGCCCGACTCCACCAGAATTACGAAACCCAGCTGCAACGTGGCGAGCACAACCAGTGTATTGAACACGTTGGGAAATATGTGCCGGGTCATGATGCGGACGTGGGAGGACCCGGCTACCCGGGCGCGGGCTATGTAGTCCTGGTTCATTACGGACAGAGTCTCTCCCCGTACTTGGCGGGCATACTGAGACCACAGGATGTACAGGACCACAATTATGACCGTCTTGAACCCGGCCCCGATGACCACTCCCAGCACCAGCGCGAACAGGATAGCCGGTATGGCCATGGAAATGTCCACAAGGCGGGAAATGACGTGGTCCACCCAACCCCCGAAGTAAGCCGCCGCCATCCCCAAGGAGGTACCGATCAACCCGCTCAGGAATATTGATATCAGGGAAATGATCAGGGAAACCCTGGCGCCGTAGATGATGCGGGTCAGGATATCCCGGCCCTGCACATCTGCGCCCAGGGGCCGAGACCAGTCTCCCCCCTCCATCCAGACCGGTGGCTGCATCGCCTTCGGGAGAGTACCTATCTCGGGGTCGTGCGGGGTCAGGACATTGGCGAAGATGGCCGGCACCAGCAGCACTAGCGCCAGCACCATAAGAGGCACCACCGGAAATTGCCGGGCCCAACGAACCGCTCCCAGGACCCTCCATCCCGTCTGCCGTGCACCTATTCCAGGTAATGCAGTGGCCATGAACCTTCACCAGTTGCAGTGGTCCGGCGCCCCGATCAATTGGCCAGCCGGATTCGAGGATCGAGATAACCGTACAAGATGTCCACCACGAGGTTGAGCAGGATGAAGCCAACGGCCCCAAGTACCACCACCGCCTGCAGCACCTGGAAGTCCCGCGACACGGTGGACTCCACGGCCAGCAGCCCCACCCCCGGCCAAGCGAAGACCGTCTCCATGATCACGGCCCCGGTGACGAACACCCCTGCGGTGACGCCGAAGTAGGTAAGGGCTGGAATGATGGCGTTGCGCAGGCCGTGCTTCCAGACGACTTTCCATTCCGCCACGCCCTTGAGCCGGGCCATCTTTATGTATTCGCTGTCCATGTTGTCCAGCATGCCGGAACGGACCAGCCGCATGATAGCCGCCACCTGGAACCACCCGATGGCGATGACCGGCATGATCATGTGCTCAATCCCACCCTTGCCGGAGGCCGGCAGCCAACCCAGCTCGACGGAGAGGACCCACATGAGCATCAGGCCGATCCAGAATGAGGGGACCGACTGCCCCAGGAGGGCGAAGACCTTGCCTGAGTAATCCAGGGGAGTGTCTCTCTTCACCGCCGATAACACCCCCAGGGGCACACCCAGTATGAGAGACAGCAGCAACGCCGCGGCCCCCAGCTGGAGGGTGGCTGGCAAGCGGCTGAGCACCAACTCCATGGCCTCGTGGTCTGGTCGCACCGTTGATCGGCCGAAGTCCCCCTGCACCGCGTTGCTCAGGAACTTCCAGTACTGGACGTGGACCGGCTTGTCGAAGCCATAGAATCGCCGGATTGCCGCTCTCTCCTCATGCGTCGCATCGAAGGGCATCATAAGGCTCAGGGGATCCCCCGACGCATGAGCCAGGGCAAATACGATGATCGTCACTGCCCAGATAGCGAAAATCGCCTGGGCCAGCCGTATGAGTATGTAGCGCTGCATGCCAGCCCCTTACGCTACACTGTCCCTCGCCACTACGAGTGTATTGCCGGAAGGTGGAATCGCGGCAAAACCGAATTCTGCGGGGAGGAACGCCCCGCAGAACACGGATCGGATAGTACGCGCCTCTCCGGAATTACCAGGACTACTTCATCACCGCCTTGGCGTACTGCAGGTCTCTCGGGAAAATGTAGGCTGAGGTTTCCCATTCCGCCACGATCTTGGGATTGATCACTGCCTCCAGGCGGAGCCAGTACAAGGGCACCGTGGCATACTCGTCGTAGATCATCTGGCCCGCTTCCCTCAGAAGACGGTCTCTCTCCCCGCGGTCAGTGGTCGGCTTCCCCTCCAGTTCCTCGTATATCGCGTCCAATTCCGGGGTAACGTAGAAATGCAGCGGGGCGACGGTGGTGTATATCACCCGGAGCATGTCGGGGTCCAGGAAGCGCCGGGTGGCATCGGTCCAGATGAAGTCCATGTCATGGGCAAGGAACCGATCCACGAAATAGACAACCTCCGCCGGGTTGAATTCCACATCCAGCCCGATCTCCTTCCAGTAGTTGCCGATAGCCTCGGCAACGTCCAGTGCCTCCGCCAGCTCGGCGCGGGGGACCATGAGTATGGGGACGGTGAACCCATCGGGATATCCGGCTTCGACCAGCAGCTCCTTGGCCCGCTCGGGGTCATACCCGTAGTTTTCCTCGTAATTGTCGATCCAACTCTGGTCCCAGCCGGGGAGGGAGGCGTGCCAGAAGGTCACCGCCATGTCATCGCCCCGGCCTCCCAGGATGGTATCCCTGATCTCGTCCCGGTTTACCGCCCGGTTCATGGCCTCTCGCACCTTGAGTCCGACCTCGCCCGGCGCCGCCCATGGAATGGTGGGATATAGTCAGGCGAGTCTGGCAGGTAGTTGCCGCCGAACATGGCATAGACCGGCGTGGACGGCACGGTCGCCTGGACCACCTCCAGCCCCCGGTTGATAGCCAGCTCGTGGTGGCGACGTTCCAGCTGTCCGATGTGCGCCGCCTCGGTCAGCATCAGAGCCAGCCGGGTGCCCGGTTCCTTCACGTTCAATAGCTGGAGTTCGGGGAAGTCGGGATTGTTCCGGTAGTGCTCGTAGGGCACGCGGTCCCAAAGGATATACTCACCCTCCTTTCTCTCCTTGAACTGGTAGGGTCCAGTGGCCACCGGGCTCAGCTCAATCCCCTCCGACCCCGTGGCATCGAAGTGGTCCTTGCTCAAAATGAAGGTGGCCGATGCGTTGCTGAAGTGACGGGGGTTGGACCTGGACTCAGGCAGGTTCAGGGTGACGTTGTAGTCATCTACCACCTCTACCTCGATCCCTCCATAGAACGCGGCATCGCCCGCGAGGGAACCCTCCCGGCCGACGTACTGTATCGTGTGTGCCACGTCTTTGGCTGTGAACTCACCCTGCCCAAAATGGAACTGCACGCCCTCCTTCAGTTTGAAGCTCCAGGCAGTAAAGTCTGAATTGACCTCCCAGCTCTCGGCGAGCATGGGGCTCCACTGTCCCCATTGATCGTACTCGAGCAAGCCTTCATACATGGGCGTCAGCTGACCCCAGAATGCATCGGCGGCCACCGCGGTTGCATCGTTGGACTCGCGCTCGGCAAAGGCAACGAATATTACGCGGTTAGACACCGGCTCAGCCGCCATGGCGACCGGGGCCTCCGTGGGTATGACGATCGCCGTGGGCGTCGGCACGGGAGTGGGAATAGCCGCCATGACGATGGCCGCGATCTCCGACTGCGACAGAGGCTCCGGCGCCTCGGGTGCGCTGGCCGCCGCCGCGGCCACTGCCGACTCCACAAGCTGCGAAATTTCCGACTCGGAAAGGGGTTCCGGCGCCGCCGCCGCCGCCTGCATTACCGCATTCTGGACGAGTTGCTGCACCTCCCCCTCGGACATAGTCTCGGGGGCCTCCATCCCCGAAATCGCCTCGGAGATCGACTGCTGCATCTGTGATGTAATGTTGGTCAGGTCGACCGGAGTGGGAGTCGGCTGCGGCGTGGGAGCAACCATCGCTTGCGTTGGCGCAGGGACGGCCGTTGCTTCGCCGCCGCAAGCGACCCCGATGACAGCGAGGGCCGCCAGCAGGGCCAGCACGTGGAACAATGATGGCATCCAGGCATGACGAGATTTCATGTATCAACCTCCCAAAATGGACAAGAAGGACGGAGTAAACTCATACTTGGCGTAATTTCGCACAAAAGTATCAGGATATCTGCATATTTGTCAACGAAAATATGTGAATACTCGGTCTTTTCAAGCCTCTTTCGATATCGAGATTCCGCTCCGGTCACCTTGGCAAATGGCCGCTATTCGGAATCTGATGAAATCTGATACTCCAGCTTTGCCGGAGCAGTGATGGCACCTGAAGACACCGTTGACGCTTCCCAGGCCACCGCCGGCATTGCCGGTCTTACGCGGTCTCCACGTCCTGACACCGGGAAGCTCAAACCCGGCCAATTCGCCAAATTCACTGCCGCATTATGATCCCGGTGGTTCAAGACGCCACACCCGCAGCAGGTCCACTCCCTGTCAGAGAGACGGAGGTCATCATTCTTCCAGCTGCAGGAAGAGCACAGCTTGGACGAGGGATATCACCGTTCCGACATCAGGTACTCGGCGCCATACCGCAGACACTTGTAATGCAGCTTGGAGAGAAAGCCCGCCATCCCAGCATCGGCGATGGCCCGGGCCAGCCCGCGGTTCATCATCATCCCCGCCACGTTCAGGTCTTCCACCACCACCCGGCCCACCGACTTGGCTATCACCGTCGTGGCCTTGTGATGGTTATCGTTCCTGACGATCACCACTTGGGCGTGAAGTCTCCGGCGCTTCGTGGACAACCGTTCCCGGCGGTGGGATGGATTCCCTCTGCCGTGAACCTTCCGGCTCCGGGCGATGCTCCGGTCGAGACGCCTCAGCCCTTTCAATGCCGGGACCAACACCCTTGGATTCTCAACTGCCAAGCCGTCCGAGCAGACGGCCATCATCCCGATGCCAACGTCAACGCCGCCAGTGGGCCCATACTTCACCGCAGGTGGAGCCTGCCCGTGCTCCACGCAAATGCAGGCGAACCAAACTCCAGCCGTCCGGTTACGGTCACCTCCCGGAAGCCCTGCTCGTGCTTCCGTCGCTTGCACCTCGGGAAACCCTCCCTCCGTCCCGGACGTTGACTAGACTTCGCTTTCTGCCGGTACTCACCCCAGCTTTCCGCGGCCTGGCCGAAGTCGATGATGGCGTACTTCGCCGGATTCTGCGAGAGCGGCCGCGCCCTCGGCGCAATCAGGTGCTTGACCTTGTTCCAGCGTGGGCGGAGCGTCTTCTCGCCCAGCCACTCGCCGACCTCGAGACTGGCCTTGAACCCCCTCACGGCCCAGTTGTAGGCTAACCTGGCATAGCCGGCATGCTGACCGAAAGCGGCCTCCTGCTCCGGCCTTGGCCTCAAGGCTATGCGGTGCGCTCTCAGCGTGAGTCAAGACTAATGCAGCCATGGGCTACCCGGCTACACTCAAGCGTCACCTAAACGGCGACTACACCATCAAATACCAATAGATTTCAGCAGAAAACATGAGATTCCATGCAACAGTTACACACCCTTTGGACCGGTCCTGGACCGGTCCCGGTGGACCAGCGCCGGGACGGCAGAATTGGAAAAATTCTGGGTTTCAGCCAGGCCAACTCCTATCGACACTTGACCAAGTCTCCCAAATCTGAGTTATAGCTGCTAGGACGGCCTCGGTCGTCCTTGCGAAGCCCCTCGTACACCTCTGCCGGTATGCAGCCGGTCAACTGGTTCCCGTCTATTTTCAGACCCGATAGGCGCTCCAGACGAGCGAATTCCGAGGGTATCTCACCGGTGAGCTGGTTATGGCTGAGATGCAGTGTCGCCAGTCTGTCCATAAGCGCTAGGTCTCTGGGTATCTCTCCGGTCAGCTGGTTGTTGTTCAGAGACAAAAACCCCACCTCTTTCAGACGCCCCAGCTCTGGCGGGATTTCTCCGTTCACCTGAGTGTCGATGATGAGAAGCGATCTCAGTCGACTGAGGTTGCCCAGCTCCGGCGGTATGGGTCCAGTGAAGGCGTTTCCGGTGAGCATCAGGAACTGGAGGGCATTTAGGCTGCCGATGCTGGACGGTATTCCATTTGGGGACCCACCCGGCGAAAGCTCCAGTCGCTTCAGTTTGACCAGGCGGCTAAAGTCAATCGATTCGGAAAGGGTGAATCCGTTTCCCTTAACGATCAGGACCTCCAGATTTTCCAGTCCCAGCAATTCCGGAGGTATCTCACCAGTGATGCCCTCAATTTCAAGATGCGTCAGCTCGCTGAGTTTGCCCAATTCCGGAGGTATCGTCAGGTCGGCGCCAGAAAGGAAAAGGTGGTTCAATTTTAGGAGATTACCCAATTCCGGTGGTATCTCACCATCGATACCCTCAAGAACAAGACGGGTCAGGTTGTCGAGCATCCCCAGTTGCCGAGGCACGTTAACGAGCGCAGCAGGATCGTATCCGAGTCCCAACTCCCTAAGGCCAGTAAGTCTTCCGATCTCCGGTTGGATATCCCCGGTCAAATGGTTGCCCGACAGGTCTAGGTAATTGAGCTGAGTAAGGTTCACTATCGACGGTGGAAGAGGTCCCTTAAGGTTATTTCTGCTTATATCGACAGCTATAACCCGTTCCTTGCGGTCAAGTTCGATCATTCGCCCCGTTCCACGTTGAAATGAGTCACCCCAGGGAATGGGATGATAGCTATACCACTTATATTGTTTATACCACTGGTCCCCCTGCGTGGCGTCGTAAAGCGCCTGGAGCGGTTCGAGGTCGGGGTGAATGAGCTGGTTTCCGCTCCAGATGTTGAGTTCCGATAAACTTGGCATGTCCAGTATTTCTTGAGGTACCTCCCCACTCAAGTCATTGAAGGAGAGATCGAGTTTCCACAGAAACTCCAAGCGGGCCAGCTCCGGAGGAATCTCACCGGAAATTCCAGCCTCAGGCAGTACCAAGCCAGTTACCCGGCCCTGGTGGTAGGTGCTCACGCCGTGCCAGAATTTGAGCTGCTGATTGGTAAGCCAATTCTCGTTGTGCCCGACTGCCCAGAACCCGCCATCGGTTGCGTTATAAAAGGCAACCAGGGCCTCTCTGTCGGTTTCGACCGAGGTGTTTTCTCCCGGCAGGGGTCGAGTGGGGGTGGGCATGGGCGTGGCCACCGCAGGTGACGGCGTGGGACCGGTGGCTTCCTGCCCCGGCGGCGCTGAGGTTGACGTGGGCGCTCGCTCGGCCGTGTGGGCAGGCGTTGGGCGGGTTGCTGGCAAAGTGGCTACGGGAGTCGATATCCGTTCCACTGGTGCCGCCGATGCTATGGGACGGGTAGAAGTGGGCCTCACGGGTTTTGGGGACGTTGCCGTAGGCGAGGCTGCCCCGGAGGAGGACGTGGCTTGTTGAGTTACCTTGGTCGCAGCCGGGCCGGTGCGCTCCTCGGCCTCCGTTTTCACGGCCGTTGGTTCTGGCGTGGAACGGTCTGCAGGATCGCCAGGGACAGATGTTTGGGGAGCCTCCGAGCCGCAGGCTGCCACCATGGCCATGATGGCGAGCGCCAAAGCTATCAGGGCTGCCACCGCGCGGCATGAACCGAGAACTCCTTGACGAGGACCGCGCTGGATGCGCGTTGGGCTGGAATCGGAATGGGACAGTGCGCGGCCGCGCTCGTGGGAGCTGGAACGAATCCTATTGGGTTGAAAATTGGGGGAGTCCTGGAAGGGGGCCATTCGGGTAACCTCCTTGCGGTTAGGACTTTGGCACTTGCTACAGCCACCAACTTCCCACTAAAGACCCGCAAGGAGGAACGGGTGCCTCCGTCAAATGTCTTCAGTGGGTATGCCCGGCGGCAGCAATACCGCATCGAGGTCAGGATGGCTGTAGCATCGTGATTCAATCACAGCCCCGGTGTTCGCCGGACAAGTTAGCCGGGAAGAGGAAAGAGCCGGCGGCCCATCCGGCTGGCAAAGAAGGAGAACATACGGTAAAGACGGGGATGGTCCGGGGATGGTTGAACCCGCGGCAACCAGGATGAGACCTTGGTGGCGATAAGGTGACCGGCTGGCATAAGGGGACTTTGACCATGGCGGCGATACAATCGGCTGCCAGCGACGATTTCGATTCTCAGGTGCCTCGAAAGCTGCCGGAAAGACACGAACCATCTGGTACGTCACCCGCTGTAAGCGGCGGAGATATATTGGGCCACGCGGGCGGACGATTGCTGACAAACGGCTGTCGAATACTGTACCGTCCGCTGCCATCCATAGGGTTGAAGTTGAGCCTATGGGTGGTGGGACGGATGTACAGAGTGGACGTGTATCTGCGGGTTCGCCGGGCAGTGATGGTGGAGGGGATGAGCGTCCGGGAAGCGTCCCGGGTGTTCGGGCTGCACCGGGACACGGTGCGCAAGATGCTGGCCTACTCGGTCCCGCCGGGTTACCGGCGGCAGACACCGCCCCGGCGTCCGAAGCTTGAGACCTACACCGGCGTCATTGACCGAATCCTGGAAGCGGATCACCGGGTTCCCCGTAAGCAGCGCCACACGGCCAAACGCATCTACGAGCGGCTGAGAGACGAGTACGGCTTCGACGGCGGGTACACCATTGTCAAGGACTACGTCAGGGAGCATCGCCAGCGGACCAGGGAGATGTTCGTGCCGCTGTCCCACCCGCCGGGCCACGCCCAGTGCGACTTCGGCGAGGCCCTGGTGGTCATCAAGGGCGTGGAGCGGAAGGCCCACTGCTTCGTCCTGAACCTGCCCCATAGCGACGGCTGCTATGCGAAGGCCTATCCCGCCGAGACCACCGAGGCCTTCCTGGACGGCCACGTCTCGGCCTTCGCCTTTCTGGGCGGGGTGCCCCAGAGCATGCTCTACGACAATACCAAGCTGGCGGTGGCCAAGATACTGGGGGATGGCCGGCGCCAGCGCACCTGGGCCTTCACCGAACTGTAGTCCCACTACCTGTTCGACGACCGGTTCGGGCGTCCCGGCAAGGGCAACGATAAGGGCAAGGTCGAGGGCCTGGTGGGCTACGCGCGGCGCAATTTCCTGGTGCCCATCCCCTCCTTCGAGAGCTTTGAGGTCCTGAATGCCTACTTGGAGCGGCGCTGCCTGGAGCGGATGGATGCCAGGCTCCGGGGGCATTCGGAGAGCATCGGGCAGCGGATGGAGCGGGACCTGGAGGCCTTGCTGCCTTTGCTGCCAGTAGCATACGACGCCTGCGACAAACAGGCGGGCCGGGTGAGTTCCCCGTCGTTGGTCCGGTACCGGACCAACGATTACTCGGTGCCGGTGGCCTACGGGCACCGCGACATCATCGTACGGGGCTACGTTGATCAGGTGGTCATCAGCTGCGGCTCCGAGGTCATCGCCAAACACCCGCGCTCCTACGAGAGAGAGACGACTTCGTCTACGACCCCATTCACTACCTGCCGCTGTTGGAGCGGAAGATCGCTGCCCTGGACCAGGCGGCGCCGTTACAGGGATGGGAGTTGCCCGAGGAGTTCGGCCTACTGCGTCGCCTGCTGGAGTCGCGCATGGGCCGGAGGGGCAAACGGGAGTACGTGCAGGTGCTCCGGCTGCTGGAGACCTTCTCCCAGCAGGAGGAGGCTGCCGCGGTAAAGGACGCCATCCGGCTGGGGGCGCTAAGCTCCGACGCGGTGAAGCACCTGGTGCTGTGCCGGCTGGAGGGTCGGCCGCCCCGTCTCGACCTGGAACTCTACCCCTACCTGCCCAGGGTCATGGTCGGCACCACCGATGCAGGGGACTACATGACACTCCTGTCCGGGAGAGCGGCATGAGCCAGAGGTCCACTTTGTTGCTGGAACACCACCTTTTAAGGAACTCAGGCTCCCCAGCTTCCTGAGAGAGTACGGGAAGATGGCCGCCCAGTGCGCCGCCGAGAATGCGGACCATCCCGAATACCTCCTCAGACTGGCCGAACTGGAACTCATCGACCGCCACCAGCGCATGGTGGAGCGCCGGATCCGCGCCGCGCTTCCCTGCCGTCAAGAGTCTCGACACCTTCGACTTCCCGGCCATCCCCTCGGTGAACAAGGCCCTGGCGATGGAGCTGGCCCGCTGCGAGTACGTCCAGCGCCGCGAAAACGTCATCGCCGTCGGCAACAGCGGCACCGGCAAGACCCACGTCGTCCTCGGCCTGGGCCTGGCCGCCTGTCAGCGGGGCATGTCCGTGGGCTTCACCACCGCCACCGGTCTGCACCGCTTCACCGCGCAGCAGTCGGCCGACCTTTACGAACTGATCCTCAACCGCCACCGGGCCTCCAGCTTCGTCATCACCAGCAACCGGGCAGTGGACAAATGGCTCGGCCTTTTCGAGGACCCCGTACTGGGCAACAGTGCTTTGGACCGCCTCGCCAACCCCAGCTACCAGATCGTCATCGAAGGCAGCAGCCTCCGGGGGTGGCTCTCACCGCATAGGGCTCTGCTGGACGCAGCAGGCCAGGAGGGACGTGATTGACGGCAATCGGCGACCTGATTTTGCTGAAAATCACCGGACTCCCAGGGTGGGTCAAAGTCCTTGTAAATCGACTCCAATACAACTCCGCCGCTTCCGCCTGTATGATGTGGAGGCCGGTCTCGGTCAGGCGGCAAACGGTTGCGGTGACTGGCAGGTACATGCTGAAGTCGGATAATGCAGCCCCAGCCCAGGAAAGCAAAGCTGGCTAAAGAGTTTCCAGGACTCGGGCTATGCGTTCCACCCCTTCCACAACCCGGTCGGCAGGAGACCGCATCAGGGCAATGCGGAAGTGACCTTCCCCGCTTTCGCCGAAGCCGCTGCCAGGAGTTACCACCACTCCTTCCCGCTCCACAAACAGCTCGGCCAACTCCGTGGATGACACATCTGCCGAGTAGCGAGGGAACAGGAAGGTGGCCCCTTCCGGCAGCGGGCAGTGCACTCCGGGAACCTGGGACAGCCGGCCGGCGCAGCGCCTGCGCAGTTCATCGCAGTCCTCACTCCACTTGGGCAGATGGTCCTGGGGGCCCTCCAGAGCGGCAACCCCGGCCATCTGCACAAAAGGAGAAACGAAACTGGCCGTTTGTTCCTGTATCTTCAGCAGTGGCGCCAACAGGTTTGACTGACCCACGATGCAGCCCAACCGCCAGCCCGACATGGAATAGGCCTTGGTGAAGGTGTAGCTGGTCAGGGTTCGTTCCGCCATCCCCTCCAGAGCCGCGATGGTAACGTGCCTGTTGGAGTCGTAGAGGAAATACTCGTAGGTTTCATCGCAGAGGACCAGCAGGTCTTCCTCCTGAGCCAAACGCGCTACGGACGCCAATTCCTCTGCGGAGTAAACCCGGCCCGTGGGATTGTTGGGGTTGTTGATGACAATCATCTTGGTGCGCGCCGTGACGTATTCCTTCAACTGCTCGTAGCTGATGTGGTACTCCTCCTCCTCGCTGAGTGGCACGGCGACCGGCACACCCTCGGCCATCTCCACCTGCTGGCTGAAGCTGACCCACGTGGGCTCGAGCACCAGTACTTCATCTCCCGCCTCGATGTAGGCGTTGATGGCCTCGTAAAGCCCCATCTTGCTGCCCGGAGTAACCAGGATATCGCCCTCTGGATCAACTGCTCGGCCATTGTGGGCACCCAGCTTTACGGATATGGCCTGGCGCAGCTCGGGCAGCCCGCGGGACGAGCTGATGTTGGTATGCCCTGCATTCAGGGCCTGAATCCCAGCGTCGATGATGTGCTGCGGGGTTACGTGGTGCGGACTTGACTGGCCCAGGTCAATAACGTCGTGCCCCTGCCGGGCCAGTTGCCGGGCTTTTTCGCCGGCAGCCAGCGTGGCCGGGGGTTGTACTCGTTGAATGCGCGTTGCGGGGGACCTGGCCATGGTTCACCTCCTTCCTGTCCTGGCAGAGTAGTTTAGCGACCCGGTTGCCAGCGAACCACGAGTTGGGTAATGCCGGAATCCTTCCCTTGCCGGACGCTCGCCGGCCCCAAGACCGCCCACGTCGCTCCAAACGGGGTATCAGTTCCTCTGAAATGAACTGAAGGTAGTCTAACTTGGCGGAGAAATCGCTGGGCGAATTCAAACTGGCCAACCCGACTTAATCCAGGCCGTCTTCTTCGTAGGATCGGTTAATGATTTCGGCGCAGTCCTGCGGGCGACCCGCCACTGCCCAATCCTGCAACTCTCGCTGACCCTTCGAGCCCTGGATCCACCGCTGTGTTTTCCAGTCGCCCGCCCTTGACGCAATAGCAATCAGCCGTAACTGATTCTGTCCGCGAATTCAGTCAAGCCACCTGCATAATTGGCGTGACCGTAACGCAGGTCCGGGGATTAACCCACCGGGCCGTCACGGCTGGAAAACCCGGTTGCAGAATCTCTGGCAGAATCCAATGCTTCGGGTATTCCAGCCAGGGGGAGTGGGAAGGTGACGCTATACGGCTACGCCAGGGTCTCGGTCAGGGAGCCCGAGGACAAGGACCTGGACCTCCAGGTGGAGCGCCTGTGGTGCGCGCCGGCTGCGCCATGGGCAACATCCGGGCCGAGGAGTCCAGCGGGACCAAGGACGACCGCGGCGGCCTACTCCAGTTGCTGGACGTGCTAGTCTCCGGCGACACCCTGGTGGCACCCGCATTGACCGCCTTTCCCGGGGGTTGACCTACAGGCTACAGGTGATCGAGGGCCTGCATCATGCGGGAGTGGAGTTACGGTCCCTGTCGGAGGACTTCGATACGGCCACCGCCAACGGCAAGCTCCAGCTGCAGATGGTGCTGGCCTTCAGGGAGTGGTGGCGGAACTCCAGCAGGGAGCGCTGGGTTGTCAGACAGGTCAAGGCGCGGACCGAGGGCCGATTCCCCGGCCGGCGACTGGTCCTGACCCAGCAGCAACGGGATTACATCGGGGAGGAGCGGTCGAAGGGAGTGAGCCAGCGGGAGCTGGCCAAGCGCCTGGAGGTCAGCTGCTGGACTATCCAACAGGTGGACGGATAGGACTTCAGTGAAAATTGCAGCCTCCGCTAGGAGAATGGCGACGCCAGGCTCAGATTGAGCCACCAGCCTGATACCATGCTTGCGTTAATTACCAGCCACTGCGGTGAATTCGCCAAGGATAAGACTTCTGCCTTCCCTGAAAAAGGTTTCGTTTGCTAGTGGTGTACGTTAATTTACGGCCTCTCCCGCGTTTAGGTTGGGAGAGAGTGTGAGCACCAGCGTATCTTGGGGAATGGTGATCTCCGCCAAGGCGCATACCCTGCGTGGCATCATTTCAAAGCAGTTGGGTTACTATGCGTGCATAGGCGGTGAGAAACGTCTAGACTCTGTGCAGCCCGGCAACTGCATGGGGAACGGTTCTGCCATGCTTGCGTCGGTTCTATCAAGTCTCACCGGAAAGGGCGGCAATGATGGAAACTTACATCGGGAAGAAGATTTCCGAATTCACACTTCAGTCCAGCGATGGACAGACGATTTCCCTTAGCGGTCTTCGAGGACAAAAGGTTCTGCTGTACTTTTTCACGAGTCCGGGCGGTGGTAATTGAACCCGCATGGCTCTCGGGTACCGAGAGCATGCTGCCGAGTTCACTGAGAAGAACGTGGTGCTGTTCGGAATTCATGACGGAAGCCTGGATGATGCACGCCAGTGGGTCGAGAAAGAACAGCTTCCGTTCGCGGTCCTGAACGACCCTGATCGACGAGTAGGCATTGAGCTGGGCATGTCCTCTCTCGATGGAGAGAGGTACGTCAAAGACCCGTCAGACGGTAAAAGGCCCGCAGTAGTCATCGATGAACACGGTGTGATCTGCGAGTGGGAACCCGATATGAACCACACCGATCAGATTGCAAAGTTACTGGAGCGTCTGTAGGACGACCTCAACGGTGAGGGCTCTGCGACGGGCCAACACCGGCATGAACATAGGCGAGGCCCGTCACGCCCTCAAGAACGCCGTCCGTGTTGGAGCTGGCCGAAATGGAGGGCCTGAGCGCCAGAGGGCAGGCAGTCCTTAAGAGCTTCGTAACGATGGACGAAACGCACCTACGGGACGCCCATCAGTATTTCCAATCGACCGAGCGGGGGAGCTTCATCGTAGTGGCAACCACCAACAACATCGATGTTCTGACCGACAGCGAACACCGGCGACACCCCGTGCTACGGATCCCAGACGGGCACCAGATTGACGTAGACAAACTTCGGGCAGAACTGCCTCAACTCTGGGCGCAGGCCGTGAACGAAATGACGCGCGGCCTCTTCCGGGACTCAACGGTACCATCGGGATATGCCGTGAGGCTGCCTAGACACTTGTGGGAGGCGGCCAATACCGACTCAGCCGCGCATCAACAGCAGGGTCTCTTCTTCGAGTTCTTAAATAACCTGCTGAACGAGAGCGACCCAGCGAGGATCGTAGGCCGGGTGACGGGCAAAAGCGTGTGGGACCTGCTTAATACTCACATGGGGCGCGTAGACACTCGGGCCTTCACCAAGACCATGGCTGAAGTCGGCTGGCGAAAAGAAGATGGCAGGCGACGGGAGTGGGGTCGATGGACAACATGGGCGCGTGTAGAAAACCCGCCACATATAGACGCTCGCCCAGTGGCGGCGATGTCCAACGACTTCTCGTACCTTTCGTCTGCCCACAATACACCCCGGAATGGCTTGTAAGTGTCCATAGGTGTCCATAGGTGTCCATATCAAAACCTTATAGACCCCAAACGCGAGGAAAAACAGAATAATCCGTATATGAAACCTCTACCGGTTTTGTCGTGGACAGTATGGACACTATGGACAGTCAACCGTCTTTCGAGGAGGCCCGCCAATGCCCAGCGCCCGGCGCCCGAGTTACCGACGGCAAGCGCCTGCCCTACTGCAACCGCCACGCCACAGCCGGGACCGTGAGACGCTGACCTTGAAGTGTGAATGGATCACGCTGAGCTCGCCTCACCGAAGCTTATCTGCGCCGTGTTCTTCCACGCATTCCTCAACGAAAGAGTTGAAATCAGATCCGCTCCAACCGCCAGCACGAAGTACAGCCGCTATCTCATCCTGACTCCGGCCTTCCCTCTGCATCTGGGCAACTATTGCAAACATATCCCGACAATCCCCCAACGACGGCCCGCCAGCACCACAACCTACTGCTATTGCTAGAGCCAAGACACCCGCTAGTACCAAAGCCTTAACTGACATCAGGTACCATTCCCTCCATGCATGTAGGCTGGATAGTAACACTCAGTACCAGTCAAGCCGCGGCCGGAACCGTGAGACGCTGACCCGGCCAGCCCGTCCGGGTACAGGCCTCTTCCCTGCCGCCTGGGGAAGAGGCCTTTCCTATTCGAATCCAGCCCCAGAGACGGGAAGTTTGCGGCTCTTGTACCGCCACTTGTGGTACAAGTGGGAATTACCCGCTAATCCGTAGCTAATTCGATAGACACCCCCTCCGCCACTTTGGTTTCCCACACCGTCCCATTACGGCTCGATGCCTGCATATACATACACACACGTACTTCGTCGATATTCGAGCCTTATTCCTTCCCGCAAAGCATCGGAGGACGCCGCCGGCTCGCGCCTCACCCGTGAGAGAAATTTGGGAAGGAATCGGAATGGACAACCTCAATGTTCTCCTTGTTAAGTCCGTCGTCTGGACTCGTCGGCACGATGATGTCCAAGGACTCTGTCTCCACTTAGCTCACCAGGGTACCGATTCTTGCTTCAGGCGGATGGTAACTGGCGGCCGACGACGCGATGCGGCCCTTGCGGCCAGCCCTGCCAGCGGCCCGGTACGGCCGAAGTCCAACCTTACCTCATAACCTGAGGCGCGCGGCCCTGGGCAGAAAAGCAGGCCGCTCAAAAGAGATCTATCAGCGCAACTCTCCCCGTCCCCACTTTTACCGGGGCTCCGCTGGGTCGTCGACCTGCGGGCTCAGCTGGAACAGCCTGAAGCACGCTGTTCAGTGGGCGAGCATGCTGGCAGCTGACGCCCTCCCGGTCATCGGGCAGATGACCGTTGATGAAGTTACTTCGGCAGACTTTCCGGTGATGCAGACGTCACCTTGGCCTACAAACCCGGCGCATCGCTCCCCGGTCGCTGGTGTCGTAGGGCCCAGGCAGCTTTAAGTGGACCTGTCGACCTCCCTCGCCCTCGTGGAACACCCGGTTCGGAGTCGAGTTCAAGGATGGCCTCCTTTTCCGGCCGGTCGTGGCCTGCACTCAGGGCCTGGATCAGCTTTACCCGGGGGCTCTCCTTTAGCAAGTTAGTGCTAACGTCGCCCGTGATCAGTGAGTCGGCGTGGCGTCGAAGAACGATCCTTTACGACTCCGGCAAAGCCCGGATCCATCACCGTAACCTCGATTACCTCCGTCGCATGTTCAAGCATGGTCGAAGGGACTCCGCCAGCGCCGCTGAAATAGCCTACTTTCCAGGTGGCCATCTGATTTCCTCCTTCCTGTGCGGTCGAAAATCCTGGGCCTTCGGCTCTCTGCTATGTTTTGCGTCAATTTCTGGCAGGGTACCGCAACAAGAGTAAGGGTATTGCGGGAAGGGTATGACAACAGCGGTATTGCGGCAGAAGTTCGGGTAGCGCAGCGAAAATAGTGAACCATCGCCGCCCTGGTATCCGGCCCAGCGCCACGCAATGAGTGGTGTCCTTTGGGAGCGATTGATGCCGTATCTGCCCGGTGCAAAAGGCAATCGGCAATCAGGGAAGATGCCCCATGACCTTGGCCAGGAAGGCCGAAACGGTGAAAGGGCGCCCTTCCGCAAATTCCTGACGCGAACTCAATCCAGTTTTCGCTGCCGAAAGAAATTCTCGCCGCGAGGAACTCGACCAGATCCTCAGGACCGGGACTGCCCGAACGGAACGGAAGTTACGGAGTGCGTCCTCGTAAGTCAGCCCCCAAGTCGCCGGATGCGGGGGTCCAGCAGGTCCCGCAGGCCGTCACCCAGCAGATTGAACCCCAGCACCGCGATGAAGATGGCCGCTCCCGGCAATAGCAGCAGACGGGGCGCAGTTTGCAGGTGAGGGCGGGCGTCGTTGAGCATGGCGCCCCACTCCGGTGTGGGTGGCTGGGCGCCCAACCCCAGAAAGTTTAGGCCGGCGATTCCCAGGATGATCCAACCCACGTCCAGAGATGCCATCACTATTATTGGCCCAAGAATGTTTGGAGCAATGTGCCGGAGGATGATACGCAGGTTTCCGGCTCCGGCGGCGCGCGCCGCCGTCACGTACTCCATCTGCCGCGCCCCCAAAGTGATCCCACGAATGATGCGGGCGTGGCCCACCCACCACACGGCCCCTGCTGCCAGCAGGACGTTGAAAAGACCGGGTCCCAAAGCTCCCGCCACCGCCAGCGCCAGAATCAGCGAAGGAAAGGCCAGCAGCAGGTCGACTACTCCCATCAGCGCCGTGTCGGTCCAACCGCCGTGGTATCCGGACACTATGCCCACCGTCAGCGCTATGGTCATGCTGAGGACCAGGGTGGCAGCGGCGGCAAGCAGGGTCATGCGGGTGCCGTGGACGACGCGGCTCAGGGTGTCACGGCCCAGGTGGTCGGTGCCCAATGGGTGATCCGGTGACGCAGAGAGCAACCTTTCGGGCAGATTGATCTCGGTTGGATCATCCAGTGGGAGCCAGGGTGCCAGCAGTCCCGCCAGCAGCAGAGACACTACCAGGAACAGCCCCAGCGCCGTTCCCGGCTCCCGTAGCAGCGCGTTCCATTGGCGACGACGGCGCGATCCGCCGGTAGCGGGCAGGGAGGGAAATATCTCCCTGGTGCGTTCGATTTCGCCCGCCAGCAACCGCTACACCTCTTCCCGTTCGTAGCGCAGGCGCGGGTCTGCGAGGCGCAGGGCAATGTCAGCCGCCAGGTTGGCCAGCAGAACTACCACGGCAATGTAGGTTACGAACCCCTGCACCACCGGATAGTCCCGGGTCAGCGCCGCGCCCACCACCAACTGACCCAATCCCGGCCAGGTGAAAATGGTCTCAATTATGACTGCCCCACTGAGCAGGTAGCCAAGGTTCACCCCGGTGGTTCCGATGGCGGGCAGCAGCGCGTTACGCAGAGCGTGCCCGATGACCACAGTCTGCTCGGACAGTCCCTTGGCCTGCGCCGTGCGGATGTAGTCCTGCCCTAATACCTCCAGCATGCTGGCCCGTATCAGCCGCATCAGTTGGGCCATCGGCGCGAGGGACAGAGCGATGGCCGGAAGTACCACCTGCGAGGCCGAACCGTAGCCCAGGGCCGGCAGCCAGGACAGTTTCACCGCGAAAAGGATGATCAGCCCGAAGGCTAGCGCATAGGATGGGGCCGCCGCGCCCACCAGCGCCGCCAGGCGTGCGATGGCATCCACGGTGCCGCCCCGCCGTTGAGCGGACAGGATGCCCATGGGCACGGCGACGATCAGCGCCAGGCCCATAGCAACCACAGTGAGCAGGGCCGTCGGTGCGGTGCGGCGCGCCAGCTGGGCGGCCACGGGCTGTTCGGTCACGTAGGAGCGGCCCATGTCGCCTGACAGCGCCCGGGACATCCAGCGGGCGAATTGCGTGGTAAGGGGAGCATCCAGGCCCAGCTCGGCGCGCATGGCTGACACTGCGGCCGAGCTGGGCATCTGGCCAGGGTTGCGCTGACGCAGGACGATCTCGGCAGGATCGCCCGGCGCCAGATTCAGCAGTACGAAGCTGACCGCCGAGATTCCCAGGAGCATCAGCGGCAGCGTGGCCAACCTTCGGACTAGGTATGCTCCCACTCCCGGGATCCTCTATCCGAGTCGGTCATACCTTCCCGTCATCATTCGGCCAGTCCAATGCGATGGTCGAAGAAGTAGAGACTGGTCGGGTGCGGATCGAAACCCGTTACCCGTTCACTGACTCCGTACACCATGTATACGTGGGCGACCGGCAGGAAGGCGCTTTCGTCGGTGACCATCGCTAGAGCCTCGCAGGCGATTTCCTTACGCTGCTCGATGTCGGATACGTCACCGGCTTTGGCGACTATATCAGTCAGCCCGGAATTGTCGTAGTGGCCATAGTTGTTTGCGCCGCTGTTGCTGGCATCGGCCCGGATACCGGCGTACTTG
Source organism: Dehalococcoidia bacterium (assembly GCA_965208825.1). GTDB lineage: Bacteria > Chloroflexota > Dehalococcoidia > Lucifugimonadales > UBA3495 > VXOI01. The sequence continues at coordinate 1,275,504 of CBDBPP010000004.1, read as the reverse complement.
CTGACGTTTACCACCGGGTCTCCGGTTTCGACAACGTTGTTGAACCATCCGAAGAGGTCCCACTCCGGCTCGTTGACCACGCTCCATTCAGTTATGCGGACCTCGGCCTGAATGCCCACGTCGGCCAGCATCGCCTGGGCGGCCTCGGCCATGATGGGTAGCTGGAACCGTTCGGGGTAGCCGCCGATGATAATTTCCAGCGGTTGACCTTCCTTGTCCAGGATTCCGTCGCCGTCGCTATCGGCGTAGCCGGCCTGCATCAGCAAACTGCTGGCTTCGTCAGGGTTGTAGTCCGGCGCGCTCACCCCTGGGCAAGACACGAAGTCTTCCGGGAGCAGCAGTTCGGCGAAAGACCCGGTTCCCTCCGGCGCCACCAGGCCCGCAATGCTCTCCCGGTCGATGGCGTGGGCCACCGCCCGGCGCACCAGCGGGTCGGACAGCGTGCCGCGCTCGAAATTGACCCACCACATGACCACGGAGGTGCCGATGCCGGCGGTCTGGCTGTGCATCCCCGGCTTGGAGTCGATTACCTGGGCTCCGGTGGGTGAAACGTTGATGGCAACGTCAATGTCCCCGGCCTGCAGGGCCAGCTCCCGGCTGTTGGTGTCCGGAATGGCGAGGTGCTCGATGCCGGCCAGCGGTGGAGTTCCACCCCAGTAATCGTCGTTGGCCACGCTGCTGAGTCGCTCTTCCAGGATATACTCGGTGGGAATGTAAGGGCCCGTCAGGGCTCCTGCGGTAATGAAATTACCCTCACCCGCGGCATCTGCCGCAGCCGCGTCGGTAATTGCCGTGGCTGGGGATGTCAACAGGCCTGGGAGAGTCGGTCGCGGATCTAGCGTGGTGACCGTGATGGTCTGGGCGTCCTTGACGGACACGGCATCGATGCCCAGATTTTCTGCCGATGCCGGTGACAACCGGAGAGTCCTCTCCAGTGAAGCCTTGACCGCTTGCGCATCCATTGCGGTGCCATTATGAAACTTGACATCCGGCCGGAGCGTGATCTCCCAAGTCAACGGGTCAATCTGTGCGGCCTCCGTCGCCAGCCACGGCTCGGGGCTGAGAGTGGTTGCGGACAGCCGGAACAGGTTCTCCGATATTCCCGACTGGTTGGCGACCCAGCCGCTCTTCACCGGGTCGAGGGGACTGTCGAGCCAGATGACGCCCGCCGTCAGGGTGGGACGCTCCGCCTCAACGGTCGTGGCCGCCGACTGGTCCGGTGTTTCGGTCGCTTGAGAAGATTGTTGCGGAACCGTGGTTGCTGCCTGCGGCGCCGCAGTTTCCGTGGGGGCGGAGCCCTCCCCGCAGGCCACCGCCAGGACCAGCAGCGCACACAGCACAGCCGGCAAGAATATTCTGACACTTGGTATCAATAGCTTGGACATGATCTTCCTTTAGATTCGATTTTGATGGACAAATTGCGATGCTAGGGTTCGAGGGCGCCGGAATGGCCGCTCTAAGGGCGGACGTACACTCAGCGCCTGCCCGCTCCCTGGCGCCGGCCTCCTCGAGGGCGGTTATTTTGGCCCTTGGTCTGCTCTACTTGCCAAACGGTCACACCGCCCTGAGCGTCGAGGGCGGCAAGCCCGCTCCCGTCAGGCCGCCAGTACAGTTTGGACACTGGGTCCTCCACATCCTGAGCCCCTATCGTCCGGCCCTTTCCGTTTCTCTGCAGCAACCACACAACCACGGCGCCATCCCGGCCTCCCGATGCCAGAAGCGTCGTCCCCGGAGCGAAGGCCAGGCAGGTCACCGGCTGAACGTGAAACTCCAGCACTCCGGGCCGCGTGCCTTCGGGCCCCCTTTTCCGGAAGCTCCAGACCGTCACCGTCTCCCCTCCGCCGGTGGCCAATAGGGTGCCGGCATCGTCGAAGGCCAGGGCCGACGGCTTGCCAGGATATCCGGACATCATGGAGTCCTGCCCCGTGGAGCGACGCCAGAAGTGCACCGAGTTGTCCTGGCTGCCGCAGGCTACGATCCCACCGTCGGGGCTCAGCACCATCGACACCAGGGATCCCTGCCACTCCAGTTTCTGGCGAAGCTCCCCGGTGGATGCTCTGAAGAATGACGCCCGGCCGTAACAGGCTGTCGCCAGCTCTGATACGCTCGACCAGGCGATGGCGCTGACAGTACTGGGATGCTCCTCAGAGCGCCAGACCTCCGCGCCTTCCGCGTCATACACAAGGACCTGCCGGGAGCAGGAGACCGCCAGCCGTTGGCCGTCCGGAGACCACGCCACGTTTTCCACCCAGCCGCTACCGACCTCGATAGCCCGGCTAACCTCACCATCGGATGCGTTCCAGATTAAGGCCCGTCCGTCCTGACCGGCCGTGGCGAACGACGTTCCCTTCGGGTGGATTGCAACCGAGAGCACTCCACCGTCATGGACCTCGCGCTGCACCCACGCGGTCGCGCCGGACTCGCCGTCGAATGCGTAGACGCTGCCCCCGGCATCGCCGGCCACCAGCGCCCTGCCATCCAATACCCATCCTCCGGCGATAGCGTAGTCGCCGACCATCCCGAACCAGCCCCGGCCAAGAACGCCCATAGGGGCGCCGCCATCTAGATCAGGCATGCTTCGAAGCCCTCCCGCATACTCTGCCCGTCAAGGTTGCGGCCGATGAAGACGAGCTGATTGCGGCGGGGTGCGTCCCCCCATTCGCGGTCCGGCTGGCCGTCAAAGAGCATGTGGACCCCCTGGAAGACGAAGCGCCGCGACTCTCCTGCGACGCTGATGAAGCCTTTCATCCGGAAGATGTCCACACCGCGATCCCGGAGCAGTTGGCCAAGCCAGGCGTTGAGCTTTTCGGGATCAGCGTCGCCGTCTATCTCGATGGAGATCGATCCCACCTCGTCGTCGTGTTCGTGCTGGGCGACCCAGGTTCGCTCGGATTCGGCGGTAACCGCCGCTCCCTTGATGCGGCGTGTGCCATCCTCCTCCTCTATGCAGTCAGGTTCGGAGCAAAAGTTGCCCCCCATTTTGAAAGTCTCTCCATCTGCGTTCCTCAGTTGGAGATCGAACTCCTCCGGGAGGTGCTGGGTGAACAGCCCGACCTGCACCGGCGTATCGACCTCAAAGAAGAACGACTTGCGGCCTGGGGAATCGAGCAGGAGATTGACATGCTTTCCGAGCGGAAACTCTTCCCCCGGATGAATGACCTCCGCAGGTTCGGCGTACTGCCGCACACACCACTCCGCGCCATCCCGGAAGGCAGCGTCATCCGTGCCCTGGCCGGACACGGCGACCAGCGACATCGCCGGATCAGGTCCTTCGGCGAGGTTGAGCTCGTAGCGGCCGGTACCGAGGGAATAGACTCCCGTCCATTCGAAGGGATACTCCGGCTCGAGGAAGGTCGGGCGACGCTCGAGGACCTGGTCCAGGTCGAAGGCGGCTAGGTCGAGCACGGTGTCTATCGGTACGTTCGCCATCTCGCTGCGCAGGACTCGCGCCATGCGGTTCATGCCCCTGAGCCGGGCTTCTACAGTGTCAAGGGTCTCGTCGTTGACGAGGTCCGTCTTGTTGAGCAAGAGCACGTCTGCGAACGCGATCTGCTCCGTGCTTTCGTCGCTTCGTCCGAGCTGCTGCTCGATGTGGGCTGCATCGACGAGTGTGACGATCCCGTCAAGCGCGTACTCAGCGCGAAGCTCGTCGTCCATGAAGAACGTCTGAGCCACCGGACCGGGATCGGCCAGCCCTGTGGTCTCCACCAGCACGTAGTCGAATTTATCGCGGCGCTTGTTCAGATTGTTGAGTACCCGGATCAGGTCTCCGCGCACCGTGCAGCAGATGCAACCGTTTGACATCTCGAAGACTTCCTCGTCAGCGTTGATGACCAACGCCTGATCGATGCCCACCTCACCAAACTCGTTCTCGATCACGGCGATGCGCTTGCCGTGTTCCTCGGTCAGGATCCGGTTTAGCAGGGTCGTCTTGCCGGAGCCGAGAAAGCCGGTGAGTATGGTTACGGGTACCTTGTGCGGCGTCATCATCTGAAATCCTCCTCCAATTGTTCGAGATGTTCTATCGTCTGGCGTTTGGAAATTTCAACCAGGCGGGGCTGTCCCTGTTCCACGCCTATCCTGGAAACTTTGCCTTCCGTCTCGTCACCGATCAGGCCACGCCCCGTCATCCCCGGTGCGCCGTTCCCGTGGTCGGTTTTCGTCGCCCCGGGCTCATCCTTGCGGGGGCCATTTGAGTCCGGAACGGAAAACTCAACGGCGTCAACCAACTCGCGGGGGGCGATTGATCTGGACGCTCCTGTACTGGCATTTTGCCAGGGGTCATACAGCCCATCGGTCTCCTGGCCTGGGTAATCGGTAAACCTTGAACCCACGCCGGTGGAATGGGCCCCCGGTCGCGTTGCCTCCTGTGCTGGAGGGGAAACGGCGGTAGCATCGGTTGCCCCGGATTCCTCCGTTGCATGCGCGTCCCGGTCATCTGCGACAGCGGTAAGGACCCCGCCGCAACGTTCGATAAGACCCCTTGCTAACGCCTGGGCCGGACGGCCATGTTTCATACTGTGAGTCTGTATCATTAAGTATTTGGTTCATCCATTTTCGATGGTGATTTGAGCTTGAAGTTAGCCTCGGTGTGGTGCAGATACGATATGATACTCTGTCTCATTATTCATCAGGCAATCTCAAATCCCCGGTCGGTTGGAACAAGCCCCTGCCTGCTTCCCAGGGGCGGGCAAAGGCTGCAGACCACGTATAGCTCGACACGGTGGTCGATGACCTCCCCCGGAAAGTCGGCGCTGATTGCGCTGATCAACCGTTCGACCGCGGCGGCCCTGAATTCTTCCACCGCGCCGCATTGTATGCACACTGAATGATGATGGTGATGGTCAACTCGACAGAGGCGGTACATTTGAGAACCGTCTATCGCAGCCAGCTTGCAGACCACCCCTGCCCCAAGAAGCAGCTTGATGGTGCGGAACACCGTCGCCCTGCCCACCGAGGGCAATTCGTCGCTCAGTTCCTCTGCAGTAAAACAATCAAGTTTCTGCTCCAGGAGCTGGGCTATCGCTTTCCTGGGTGCGGTGGACCTGTAACCTAGCTCCTCTAACACCGCGATCAGGTTTGTCTGTGGAGTCACGAAAGCCATTATTGATAGTAAGTCTCAATTATGCTTAGGTACTTTCTAATCGCATATATTTCTTGGTTGAACTGACACCGTAACACCCTGTCATCGGGTTGTCAACCACGTGAAGTTGTGCCTCCTGGGCCTTTTCGAAGTCGCTCGAGCAGCCACACCGTTGGTGCCGATGGTGCCGAGCTTGTCGAGAGAGAGGAAGCCACAGTCCGTTAATGGTCCGACGGACCCACCACAGCCAGGAACCTGCGTGATCAGGTTCCCTCTGTCGTTCCGGCTGGGTCCGCGGTCTGCCCCCGGCATACCCGGAGTGCCACCCATCGGACGAGTCCCCCCGCTAAGAGGGTGTGTGACAAATGGCTGGCACCGATCCGTCATTCCCGCGAAAGCGGGAATCTAGGGTTTCTCACAAGGACAAGTTAAGGTTGGGACCAAGAGCGAAAATCCAAATGTCAAACAGCCCCTAAGACCATAGAGCGCAATGACCCTGTCTCGAGCAGGCAACTAGCCGACACGCCTGAGACGCTGGCCTGAGCTGCCTACCATCACACCGCCGAAATCGACAGGCCCTCTATGAACTCCACGCCCGGCAGCTTTTCCAATTCTCGGGGCGCCATTTTCACCTTGCCGGACCGGCTACCCGCTCCAAGGATGATGTAGTCCATCTCCAGCAGGCGGGCGTCAGCGTAGATCGGCAACCCCTCCGGCAGCGCCAGCGCCGTCACCCCGCCGATCATCATTCCCGTCACCTCACGGGTCTCCTCCGGCGAGGCGAAGGACGCCCGCGACACCCCCATCAGCCCACGCACGCGCTTGTTCACGTCCAGCCGGTCGCACGCCCGCACTATCCCCGCGCTGTACTGCGCCGGCCCCCGCTTGCTGGCCACGATGATCGTATTGGCGGCATATGGCAGGCCGTACCCGTACTGTTGGCAGAATTCCGCGGTGTCGCCGTACTGCGGATCGATCTCGATCCAGTCCCAACCCTCGATGGCAAATTCCTCCAGCGCCGCCCGCACCCGACTTTCAATCTCTTGGGGAGTACTCACTATCCTGTCCTTCTTTCGATTTACTGGCCGCCCTGGGTTCGCCGTCGAACTTCAGCAGCAGAATTGACAAGTGCCGCTGGTGTGACACCGCCCCTCTTTTGTCAGGCATCTCTGTTTCCCGTAGGGGATGGCTAGGACCGGGAACCGCCAACGGTACAACCATGCACGCCGGCGATATCTACGGCCAACTGCCCCACCCACCGGTCCATCACTGTACCTTACTCCAGCCTGGCCCTATCAACACTGACCCGCCCTGATTCTACCTCTACTCAACCTGCGGTCCAGTGCCAGGACAACTCCTAAAAGTTGTCCCGTCATCCCCTTGGACGCAGGCAGTGAAACATCTTCGCTACCACTGGATCTATGACACCGGCGAATTCTGAATTCCCCGAAAGGAGGGATTTCACACCCCGTTGCAGCACGCCGTTGCTATCCGGGCCATACCCGCCGATCCGCAATCCGAGCAGGGCGTTCGCGTCCGAATAGATTCAGCTTTGCCCACGACCGCCATTCCCGCCTCCACCCCGTCATTCCGGCGAAAGCGGGAATCCAGAGCGTATTGGCTATTGTTGGCAATCCGGTTGCAAGGCTGGCTGGATTCCCGCGAAAGTGATAATGATAGGTCAATGAGCCTCACAACTTTGCGACGCGATTGCCCTTGCAATCCGGGCGGGCCACCCAACCTCCCGGGTGAAAGTAACCCGCCGCCCCGAGACCATCCGGCCTCCGGGATCGTGCTCGCCGGTGAACGGGCTGGCATGGGACTTGGCTAGGATGCCTGGCCCCGTTCCTACAGGCACCGCTCCGCTTCCCGGCGTATGTGGTCGCGCAACTGCTGGGGCAGCTCGGCCGCCCCGGCGGCCTCGGTGTTTTCCGCGATGCGCTCGGGACGGGTGGTCGTGGGGATCGTTGCGCTCACCCGCTGGTCGGAAATGACCCATGCCAGAAGTGCCTGGGCCCAGGTGCTGATCCCGTACTCCCGTAGCGGGGTCAGGTCCGGCTGCTCCTTCAGCTCCAGGACGTAGCGCCCCTTCTGCAGCGGCTCCATTACGAGCGTGCCGGTACCCAGTTCCTCGGCCAGGGGCAGCAGCTCGTCCTCCACCGCCCGGTTCAGCACGTTGTACGGAATCTGGACGGCATCCACCCGGCCCTGGCGCATCAGCTCCATGATCGTGGGGTATGCGTCGGGCACCATGGCCGACACGCCCACCATGCCGATCCTGCCCTCGTCCTTGAGCCGTTGCAGCGTGGGCAGGTGTGTCTCCCAGTCGATCATGTTGTGGACTTGGAACAGGTCCAGGTAGTCGGTCTTGAGCAACTCGAAAGACCGGGCGATCTGGGCCTCTCCGGCCTCCTTACCCTCGATTCGTACCTTGGTGGCCATGTAGAACTGGTCCCGGCGCCCCTCGGTGATCTCGCCCAGGACCTGTTCGGCATTTCCGTACCAGGCGGCGGTGTCGATCAGGTTCACGTTATTCTCCAGGCAGTTGTCCACAATCTGCTTTCGAATGGCTATCTCATCGGCGCTGGCGACATCGAAAGTCCGCAGTGTCCCCAGTCCGATGACAGAAACGTCCAGGTTGCCAAGTTTGCGGTATTCCATTTTTCGCGCACCTCACCTGATTGTTCAAAAACTATCCCAAAGCCCGCCACAGCCCATCATCCGTCATCCCCGCGAAAGCGGAAATCCAGCGGCCTGTACCGTGATTACCGTCGCAGTTTGTCGGGACATTTTTTGAGATAGTTTCTCTTCCTTCCGCAAATGCTGCTTGGGGTGGGGCCACGGTGTCCTGAGCTCCCAAGATTGCCCACCCTTCGCCATTCCAGCGGCTAGGTTAGTCTACAGCTAGTTGCTCAGTCATCCAGGTGAATGGTTGCGACTACCCTGGGCACGTCCCCCACAACCCGGGTGGTGTGTCCCCGGCCGGTCAGGTCCTCTGCTAGGTTCACGTCTCCCGGCCCAAGCCTGTGCACCGTCCCGTCGCCCAGCCCGATTTCCGCCTCTCCCGACAGGGTGATCAGGTATTGCCTGCGGGGCGCGACGTGCCAGTCGCTGAAGAACCCGGGTGGCAGGGTCCGGAAAACGATTCCCTTGGCCTGCTGCAGCTGGGTCCACGCCGGATGGGTGGACGGGTCTATCACCTCGATGTGTGATTCCCCGTCCTCACCGGAATACAACCTTATTGATGCCATATTCTCTCCTGCCTCTCATTAATTGCCGAGGAGCTTTAACGAACTTTGGGTGCCGTCCCTTATGGGGGACCGTGAACGCGCCAGGCCCTGCGTGGAGTTAAACCTCCTCCACCGGCCGGGTGGCGATACCGTATGTGCCGTAGAAGAAGTGGGCGTAGTGAGTGGTGCCTCCGGTAACGAACAGCAGGTACTGCTCCGGGCTCTCCAGCCTTGGAACGGTGGCGCCGGAGTCGTTCTCCATCGCCTGCAGTTCCGGGTGATGCAGCCAGCGCCCGTTCTCGTCCCTGGGCACATCGCGGTTGCCAATGGCCTCCTGCAGCGGCATCCGGCAGTGCTCGTGCAGCCACTCCTGGGCCGCCCGCTTGCTGTACCCGGCCTCGGCGAGAATGACCGCCCTGGATGGACTCAACACAATCGGATGGTACGGTCCCGGAAAGGACACCCGCCGATTGCTGTGCCCCACCTGCGCTGACTGCCACCCTCGTATCCACCCGCCGCTGCCGGCGCCGGGGTAGGACATCATCGAGGCGATGTTGTTCAGCGTTTCCCTGTGGTTCCTGGAACCCGAGTCCAGGATGTCACCGGGGCCGGTGACGGTGACGAGAGTCACCGCGCTCTCGTGGGCCTGGAAGCCCAGGTCAACGTGGTGGGGTTGCCACGGGCTGAGATCCTCGCTCTCCGCGATGCACATCCCGAACTTGGTGGGTAGACCGATGAAGTTGGGGTCGCCGCTCCCGGCCTTGCAGTAGCCGATGTTGATCAGGCACAGCCGAAGCGCTCTGCCGATGGCCGTGTTGCCGCTGTTGACCACGCCGGGACCCATCGCCGATGTGCCGCTGTTGATGCCCGCCCGACGCGCGACGGGGCCGTTGACCAGGATCAGCGGTGCCTCGGTGTGGCCCGACACCTGCATATCCCGGTGGTTCAGCTCCGGCTGCGCCAGGCAGTCGATGGCGGCCAGCAGCACCGGGAATTGCTCCGGACGGCACCCGGCCATCACGGCGTTGATCGCCACCTTTTCCACTGTGGCGACCCCGAATCCCGGCTCCATCACCATCAGCCCGTCCTGGGGCGCCCTGCGGGTACCGGCCAGCATTTTCTCCACCAGTTCGGGCGTGGGCGGAATGACCGGAAGACCGTCGCTCCAGTCCCGCTCCTCCAGGAACCGGTTCACCGCGTTCAGCCCCTCCGGCGATGCGTCCATCTCCACGGTTAAGACCTCGGTGGCGCCGCCGGTCTTCGGGGAGCCGACTTGCCCGCGGGCTGTCGGAAGGGCCGTGAGGCCCAGGATGATCGCGTCAAACTGCTCGTCCATCATGTTGCGGATGAACTCGGGTTGCTGACCCGTGGTGGCGTGGGGAATAGTGACGCAGGCCGTCGTGGGCTGCCCCCAACCGTCCACGCAGGCCTGCCAGGCCCGGGCGAAGCTGCGGGCCGCGATGCCGACCGAGGGAACGCCCGCCTTCTCCATGGCCACCATGTCGTGGGCAAGCCACGACGTGCAGCCACCTCAATGGGCCGTTGCGCCCACCATGGCGTCAACCTCGGTGGCGATGCGGGCGGACTCCTCGGCGTCGATGTGGACGCCCCGGCTGAGCTCCGGACGGCCCTCGCGCAGCTTTCCACCGTAACGCTGGAACCTTACGTTTGGATACCTGCGCTGCAGCAGCTCGGCGAAGCGTTCGACGGCGATGTCGGCCCCGCCGGTCATGTTGTTGTACAGGCCGACGGTCTTGCCCTCGAAGGTCGCAAGTCTGGGAGCGGGCGGAACCTTGAAGTCCACCCGGTTCGCCGCCGGAGACATTATCTGCACTTTCATGTGGTATTTCCCTGCTTGATCATGCTGGGTATGGGGATGGAGACGGTCCGGCGCCATCCTCCAACCAACTGCTGTCCGTGTCTTGGAGCATAGATGTATCGCCAATCATCGTCAAACCGGAGCCCCGGAATGCACATGGCCATCGCCCTTGGGTAGCCGGATGACACTTCCCTGTTGCCGGACCTCGTTTCGCTCTTGTATTATAGGATCATATGTTCGAAACATCTCCGTGTAATTGCGCCGGCTGCCTCGGTCTCCGCTGGGAGTTTATTGCCTGGGCCGCCTGAAGTAGACCCGCCGGTTAGGAGGAAAACCGGGAAGGGACAAAACGGGACAAAGTGGCACCAGACTCGAAAAAACCGCTGCCAGAGGCGGATCTCCAGCTACAAATTTACCCCGAAAAGGTCTTGCAATGGGAAGATTCGGGAATTCTTGGGAATCCGTGGGAAAAAGCTGGTCCCGTCCTTCCCGCCCAGGCCCTCGATCCCCTTCACCATTCCTCTCTTTCGACCGGCGTGCTGGTATTCCCGCCTTTGCCAGGATCTTGGCCCGCCCCAGGTGAGGGCCCTGCTGGAATGCCTGTCTCCACTTGACCCGCATGGCCGGGGCAGGTATTAACAGGCGGAGCCAAATTGGCATATTGGGGTATGGCAGCCTGAGACGGCGCTGGCAGGTGGAAGGAGCATGAGGTACGACTTCATAATCATCGGTGCCGGCTCCGCCGGCAGCATAATGGCCTCCCGATTGTCGGAGGACCCCGAGGTGTCTGTGCTGCTGCTGGAGGCTGGCCCGGACCATCCCGATTTCCGATACCTTCCGGACGACTTGAAATTCGGGTACGGGACCGGCGGCCCCCCGCCGCTGCTACGCACATTCGCTGGTCATCCCATATCCCTGCTGGAGAGCCGTCACAGCTGGAATTTCGTGGCCCGGGCCACTGACGCCTATGCGGACATGTCGGTACCAAGGGGCAGGGTCACAGGCGGCTCCAGCGCCATCAACTCTTCGGCCTTTTTCCGCGGGGACCCCGAGGATTTCGACCACTGGGCCTCGCTGGGCAACGATCGCTGGAGTTTTCGGGAGGTCCTCCCGTTCTTTCGAAAGATCGAGACCGACATGGACCACCACGACGACTTTCATGGTACTGACGGTCCGATTTTCGTCCACCACTCCCACCCGGAGGACTGGCACCCGGTGCAGGATGCCTTTTACAACGCCTGCCGGGCCGCCGGGTTCCCCGACTGCCCCGACCACAACAGCCCCGGCGCCACCGGAATCGGGCCGGGCGTTTCCAACAACCACAACCGCGTCCGTTTCAGCGCCGCCCTGGGTTACCTGGAACCCTCCCGCCACAGGCTGAACCTCACCATCCGGCCCAAATGCACCGTGCACAAACTGCTGTTCCAGGGTGGCTCGGCAGGTTCGCCTCGGGCCACTGGAGTTCTGGCCGAGAGCGGTGGCGAGACGTTCATTGTCGATGGGGACCAGGTCATCCTGAGCGCAGGGGCCGTTGGTTCGCCGCAGTTGCTCATGCTGTCCGGTATTGGTCCGGCCCGACACCTGGAGAGCCTGGGAATCCCCGTCGTGCTGGATTCGCCGGGCGTGGGCCAAAATCTCAAGGACCATCCCAAGCTGTACGTTACCTGGCGCATCAGGGGCGATTATTCCGGCGTAGATGCCCCGGGGCTGGGCAGTGCCACCCTGCGCTTCACGGCTCCTGGATCACTTTACCGGAATGACCTGTGCATAATGATGGCGGCCTTCGTCCCGCCCAGGGTAAAGACCCTGCAGGTCCCCGGAGCTGCGGAACTTGCCGCCGCCCGTCCCGACCTGGCGGAAATGATGGTGTCCCTGCTGCGTCCTGAAAGCAGCGGCGAGCTGAGGTTGAGATCCACCGATCCTGGAGTTCAGCCCTGGCTGGACTACAACTACCTGAGCGAACCCTCTGACCGGGAGCGACTGCGCCACGGCGTGCGGCAGTCCCTGGAGCTGGCCCGGCAAAAAGAGTTGAGCGGACTGCTGGGCGACCTCCTCGAGCCTGCGGAATCAGACCTCGCCTCCGACGGTGCACTGGACGCCTGGATGTCCCGCGAGGCGGTCACCTTTTCCCACATATCAGGCACCTGCCGGATGGGGCCGCCCTCCGACCCTGCGGCCGTGGTGGACCAGTACGGCCGGGTGTACGGCCTGGAGGGTCTGCGGGTGGTGGACGCCTCCATCATGCCGGATCTGGTGACCGCTCCCATCAACCCCGCCGTCCTGATGATCGGCGAAAGGATCGCGGACCTTGTGGGCCAGGGTTTCTGACCCAGCAACCAGGGATCGCTCACATCCGAAGTGGGCAAGGGGCCGAGCCCCGGCCTGATCCCCACTGTTGGCCCCTGGCTAGGGCAGGAGCCTGCCAGCCAGCTCTACGAAGTCGTCCACGATGATGTCCGGCTGGTACACGGAGTCCTCAGTCGGTAGTCGGTAACGGTTTACGTATGCCGCCTTGAATCCGCAGGCCTGTGCTCCCAGTATATCGAAGGCATGCGCCGCGACCATCATGACCTCGCCAGGTTCACACTCCAGTCGCTGTACCGCCTTGCGGTATATCCCCGGCGACGGTTTGAACGCCCCGACCTGGTCCACTGAGATTATGGCGTTGAACTCCACCGGGACGTTGTTGCCCAGCAGCTCCTCCAGGTAAGCCTGTTCGCCGTTGGAAAGGGCGACCAGGCCGTAGTGACCCTCCAGGGACCGGAGTCCCTCCACGGCGTCGGCGTAGGGCCGCAGGTTGCTGTAGACCTCCATGAATTCAAGCACCGCCTTGTCGGTGTAGACCACGATGTGCTTCTTGAGGCAGTAGACGAAGGCTCGACGGCAGGTCTCACGATAGCCGCTGTGCCCCAGCATCAGCAGGTTGTCCTGGTACTGCTCGATGCGCTGCCTCTCCCGCCACTCCCCGTAGAACGCCTCGGCGGACATACCGGAGCCGTGGGCCGCCAGGAACTCCCCGGCGGGACCGGACAGGCTGCCGCTCAGGTCCATGACGGTGCCGAAGATATCGAAGGTGAGGAATTTGACCCGCGTGAGAAAAGCGTCGCTCATACCTTGACTCCTCTATGAGGGCGTGTGACTAATGCCTGGTGCCGGTCCGTCATTCCCGCGAAAGCGGGAATCCAGGGTCTCCCACAAATAGTCGTTAAGGTTGAGACAAGGACGAGAATCCAAATGTCACACACCCTCTAACTGGCTAATTAGTCCTGTTCTTCCTGATTAAACCTGCGCCCTGGCATCTCCTGGGCGGCCCGCTGCGAATCGCCGTTCAGTATGGTGCCCCCGGTAGGACCCTGTTACGGCCCTTTCCGCAACCTAGGTCTCCGATGTCCCTCCGATAGGGGGAATGTGCCAGGGTTCAGAACCATTTGCCTCCTCGTCCGGGAACTGCCGGCCTCCCTGGAGAGGGAATTCCCTGGAGGTTTCGCTTATCAGGAAGATACCGTCACCCGCACGGTGATAATCTCCACGTCAAAATACTGCCTGTGACTGACAGAGGTCGAATAGTGGCGAAGCAGTCGCAGCGAGACGTCCCGCTCGGCTAGCGTCTCCAGCTCCGGAAGCGCCATCTCCGACTCGACGGGTAGCTGCTGGGACATCATGGCGAGCCTGTCCTCCAGGTTTTCCCTGGTAACGGCCACGCTCTTGAACTCCAGCTCAGCCGTGGCTCCGGTACTTGCCGCATCGACCACCAGCCGCCTTTCTCGCCGGCCCTCCTTACTTTCCTGTCCCTCCAGCAGGATGTGCATGGTCTCCTCCGCCACTGCCCCCAGCCGGCTGTTCATTTCGGCGCTCCACCCTCTGCGGTCGGAAAACCTTGCCATGAACTGGTTCAACGTGGGCAGCTCGTCCAGGTGCAGGTTCACCTGGATTCGTTCCCTTCGTTGCCGTCTGAATTCCGCAAACACCGTGAGCAGCACCAGCGCCGCTCCCCCCCGTCAGCGCCGTCTGCAACACCTTGCCCCAGACCTCTCCGATGGGAAGCGAGATAAGGCCGGCCTGGAGTCCCAGCCCAACCACTATCGCCGTACCAACCACCAGGCTCGTGCGATAGTCCGGCGCATCCTGGATGATCAGCTTCATGCCCTCCACCACAAGCGGCCCAATTAGCATCACGATGTATACCGCCACTATGGGCGCCGGAATGCCGATCAGGAGGCTCCAGATCGGCGGAAAGAAGGCCACGGCCATCACCAGGCAACCGGTGATTATGGCAATGTTCTGCGACGCGCACCCTGTCTGCTGGGCGAACGCAGCGCCCCGGGGGCTGATCGTTATCGGCATGACGGCAGCCAGCCCTGAAAGTATATTGGCCAGGCCGTTCAGTACGGTCGCACCCTGCACTCTGCGGTAGTCCATCGCCCTGGCGTTGCGCCAGGACACCCTCTGGGTTGCCAGCACGATGGAGTTGCCCTGGAGCATTGCCACCATCGAAAGAAAGAGGAACACCGGCAGCAGCGACCAGAAGGAGGGGTCCAGGTCCAGGCTCAGACCCGGCCAGCCGCCCAGGGGCAGCCCGGCCGCGGGCGCTGTGCTGATCGGCCCGAAATCGTAGATGCCGGTTGCCACCGCAACTATGGAACCGGCTACGATCCCGATGATGGAGGCCCAGGCGCGCCACTGCGGAGAGCCACGGACCAGCAGGCCGGCCGTCACCCCGAAGGCCACCAGGATGCAGAGAGGGCCCGCGAAACCGGGCGCATCAGAAGGGACGTCGGACAGGTTCCGGAACAGGACCGGTACCAGGGACAGGACCAGCAGGATCAGGATTGCCCCGCTGATCGCCGGTGTAACGATCCGACGCAGCCACGCCAGGCGCATCGAAACGACGATCTGGAATACTCCCGACACCACGATCAAGGCCGCCAGGGTTGCGAGGCCGCCCACCTGGATGGCAATGATGCAGAAGGGAATCGTGGTTGGAGACGGGTACGGTACTACGAACAGCCCTGAGCCAACCGGTCCGAGCCGGAAGGCCTGCAGGATTGTTCCCGCACCGTTGACCACCAGCATGGCAAAGACCGCCCAATCGGAGAATGCCTTGCTGGTGTCCGTAGATTGGGCCAGAACGATGGGAAAAAGGGCTATCGGTGCGATCGCCAGGAGAGCCGATTGGACGCCCAGCCCGACGGCATCCCGTCCACCGGGCGTCTCGTTAATCTCGTATCGTGGAAAAGAAGAGGCTTCGCTCGATCTCATGGCCGGCGCCATCGAAGGCTACTCGCCGGGTACCGGAAGCGGTCCCTGCCTGGAGATGAACGTGTACTGGAATCGCGGCCTATGATCCCGCCCGAGTCTCCAGGTAGTCCTCCCTGGCCCGAGCCACTGCCTTTGTGGCCAGGCCGGCCAGCTCGGCCCTCAGGTCTGCTGTCCACGTGTTGGAATCCACCAGGCTAGCGACGGAACCCTGGAAGCGCGGCATCACGTGCCGGGCGATGAGCTCGTAGGAGTGGAGCACCTGCTCCCTGGTGGCCCATTCTGTCGCTTGGACCAGTATCCTGCCGAACCCTCCCGATTCCTCATCCAGCCGTAGGATGTGTTCGATCAAGTCATCGGGGGTTCCCACGCACCAGCTATGGGACTCCACCATTTCATCTATGACCTTGTTTTCAGGGGTATCGGAGCCCTGGAAAAGGCCAAGGGTGTTCTCAAAATACTGGCGCTGGTATCGTCCCGCCCCGTGCCGGGCCTGCTCGATCGCCTCCTTTCGGCTTTCGGCCAGGTGAACGTGAATTACCAGGCCCCAGTCCTCCCGGTTGACGGTCTTGTTGTTCTCGGCTGCCGTCTCTTCGGCGATCTTCCAGAATTCGGACAGGTTGGGAGCAATGGCCCCCGGCAGCCTGACCGTGTTCAGGGAGAGCACTGCGATTCCGTACTTCCCGGCGCTGATCATGCCCGCCGGCGACTGCGACGCGGCCACCGCCACCGGCATGTGCGGCTGCGAGTAGGGGCGGAGGTGCACCCTCGCATCCTTCAGCGTAAACCAGTCCGACTCATACGTGATGGGCTCAGTCTCGGTCCAGAGCCGGAGGATTAGGCCCAGGGACTCGTCCATACGTCTGCGCTGGGTCGACGGGTCGATGCCCATCATGTAGGCATCTCCGACCAGGGCGCCGGGCCCGGCACCCATCATCACCCGGCCGCGGGTCATGTGGTCCAGCTGTATCATCCGGTTGGCGACGATCAGGGGGTGGTGGTACGGCAGGCTGATGACCCCGGTTCCAAGCTTGATGTTCTTGGTCCTCTGGGCCGCCGCTGAAAGAAATATCTCTGGGGACGCAATGGTCTCCCAGCCGGCGCTGTGGTGTTCACCCACCCACGCCTCATCGTATCCCAGGCTGTCCAGCCATTCGATCAGCTCCATGTCCCTTTCCAGTGCCAGCGTCGGATTCTCGCCGACCGGATGAAATGGAGCCATGAATATTCCGAATTTGAGTCGGTTGGGAAGAGTCAAGATTGGCCTCCTAATTCGCCAAAACTTCTGTCCTGATTGGTAACCCGTTGTTCCTGTCCTTTAATCGATTGACCCGCTCGATCCTGAAGCTGAGAACGGTGCACTCTCTCCGCCTCGATGAAGGTCCAAGGCAGGACTGACCGGTGACATACGCGCCGCCCTGCAGCTTTTCTCGCCCTGGCCAACGGCTGGGTCCCACCAACTGAATCCGCCAGGGACGATTCCCGGTGGTACAGCAGCGCTATTGCCTGCTAGGAGCAACTCCAGGTTCCTGGCCTCCGGTGCGGTCTCCACCCACTGTTTCTGCTTGCCGGAGACGCCGCATATGGAAGTATACCGTAGTTGCCGACGATGCAGTAACCGCTCCTTTGTGGTCGCCCATCCCGGTTTGGTCCCGGAGCGCTGGAATCCGCCCACCCGGTGCCTTCCTTTTAAGTTCGGCCCGTCATTCCGGCCCCCAACGTCATACCGGCCCCTACCGTCATTCCGGCGAAAGCCGGAATCCAGGAACGACACCCTGACACAATGACCCTGCCCCCTCCTTGGGCCTTTGCGAATATCCCCTCTCCCTTGAGGGAGAGGGTTAGGGCGAGGGTGAAATTCCAAGAATGGACAACTGTGCGCATGGAAGACGACAGGAATTCCTGCTAATCCATTAATCCTGTGAACCCTGATACAGACCATAACCGAAAGACCTTGCCCTGCCAGTCCTCTTGCCACGCCCCGTGCCACCTGCTACACTATGACATACGAACATATTATCTATAATCGCTTCCGGCCAATACTAACCTGACTGCGAGTGGACAGGCCCGCGCCCCGGGCCAATGCACGGCTCGACGGAGACCCGATTGACGGCCTGCGTCCCCCTCACCCGGAAATCGAACTCCACTACCGACGGTATATCGGCACAATCGGCAAGGCCTGCGGATAACCGTTGCGGCTGCCTTCTTAGTGAGACGGAACGAGCCACTTTGAGACACTTTGGAAAAAATTCAGCTACGGAACGGTACACTTCTCCTGCGGCCTCCCGGCACTGCCCCTGGATGTCCAATCTTTCGCCCTCCCTCGAAAAACCATAGAATTCCCCTGGGGTCGCCTGCGGGAATGGTTTGCAGAATGCTTCACCCAATGCGAAAATAGATCAGAACCGTAGCTAAAGCCGGTGTAGCTCAGTGGCAGAGCAGCGGTTTCGTAAACCGCAGGTCAAGGGTTCGAATCCCCTCACCGGCTCCACCTCCCAGCCCCGGACTATCCCTGCTACCCCCGTCCCGTCTTGTGATCGTTTCTATCGCGCCCCGGCTGCCCTTATAATAGTCCGGTTACAGCCAGTGAAGGGGCAGCAGTCGCCAATGAAATTCGGACTTTTCTACCAGATACAGGTGCCCAAGCCATGGGATGAGCAGAGCGAGGCGAGGCGCATCTGGGAGGCCTTGGACCAGATCGCCTTCGCCGAGGAAATGGGCTATGACAGCGTCTGGTTCTCCGAGCACCATTTCCGGCCCGAATGGTCCCACAACAGCGCCCCCGACCTCACCCTCGCCGCCGTCACCCAGCGCACCTCCCGCATTCGCATGGGCATCGGCGTGGTGCTGGCACCTATCCATCACCCGCTGCACACCGCCGCCCGCATGGCCACGCTGGATATCCTGAGCAACGGCCGCGTCGATGTCGGCCTGGGCCGCACCGGCTACCCCTATCAGCTCACCCCCTACGGCACCACCCTGGAGGACACCCGCGGCATGTGGGAAGAGTTCGCCCAGGTGCTGCCCCGCATCTGGACCGAGGAGGAAGTCAGCCACGACGGCGACTACTTCCACATTCCCCCTCGCCAGGTCTTGCCCAAACCCCTGCAGAAGCCCCATCCGCCCCTCTGGTCCGCCTGCGCCAGCGAGGAGACAACCCGCCGCGCCGGGGAGCTGGGGCTGGGTGCCCTGGTCGGCAGCGAGGGCGGAGCCGACCGCGTGGCGGCCACGCTGGAGTTGTACCAGAGGAGCCTGAACGGCGCTCACGGTCCAACGGTCAACAGCCAGAATGCCCTGATGACCGCGGGATTCTGCCACGAGGACCCCAACATAGTCCGCGACCGCGGCACAGAGTTGGTCGGCTGGTATTTGCACCAGCAGCGAGAGCGGGCCAGGCTGGTCTGGCGCGGCGTCGACCCCGGTACTGTCCCTCCTGACTACCAGGGTTACTACGAGCGCGACATGCGTCTGGCGGCGGGCCCCCACGAGGGCGACCCCACGCCCCTTGAAGTCGTGAAGCGGGGCGAGCATTTCTGCGTCGGCACCCCCGACGACTGCATCCGTTTCGTTCAGAACTATCAGGCCATGGGCATCGAGCAGGTCTTCTGCCTCAACGCCATCGGGCCGGCCAGTCACGAGGAGACCATGAACACCCTCCGCATGTTCGGCAACCACGTCATCCCCCACTTCAGGGCAAAGGAAAAGCAGGGTGTAGGGATAGGAGACTGATGATGAAAGCAGGGGTCGTTTTCCCTCAGACCGAAATTGGCGCCGACCCGGTGGCCGTGCGCGACTACGTCCAGGCGGCCGAGGAACTGGGATTCTCTCACCTGATAGTCTATGACCACGTGCTGGGGGCCGACACCTCCCATCACGCCAACTGGAGGCCGGGCGGTTACACCAAGGACAGCATGTTCCATGAGCCACTGGTGCTGTTCGGGTATCTTTCCGCCATCACTACCTCTATTGAACTGGTGACGGCAATCCTGATCCTCGGGCAGCGTCAGACGGCGCTGGTAGCCAAGCAGGCAGCCCAGGTGGACGTGCTCAGCGGCGGCCGGCTGCGGCTGGGTATCGGGGTGGGCTGGAATCACGTGGAGTACGAGGCCCTGGGCGAGAATTTCCACGACCGCGGGGCCCGTCAGACCGAACAGGTCGATGTGCTGCGGCAGCTGTGGACTAACGAGGTTATCGACTTCCACGGCAAATACCACGACATCACCAACGCCGGGATTAATCCATTGCCGATCCAGCGCCCCATCCCCGTCTGGATGGGAGCAGGTACCCGGGCCAACGACCACCCCACCGACCGGGTGCTGCGACGCGTCGCCCGGCTGGCCGACGGCTGGTTTCCCCAGGTCGGACCCGAGGACGCCCCGGCTGTGCTGGAGCGCCTGGCCGGATATGCCGAGGCCGCAGGCCGCGACCCGGACAGCATACTGATGGAGCCGCGCATCAATTCCGCCGACGGCGACCCGGAGCACTGGCAGGGCCAGGTCGAGGCCTGGAGCGGACTGGGGGCCAGTCATGTTTCCATCAACACCATGCGGGCCGGGTTGCAGTCCCCGCAGGACCACATCAACGCCATCCGGCAGTTCCGCGAAGTCGTCGGTTAGGGGCGGGCAGATCGGCCCTTGTTCATGGGCCGGGTGCCGCCGCACGGCAATTCGCCGTTGGAGTTACCATAGTGTGTGGTAGGTTCACATTAATATCCAGCGTCGCCGATCTGCAGCTCAGATTCGGGTTCGCCATGGACGCCTCGGGTATAGATGCCCCGGAGGTGCGGCCTCGCTACAACATCGCCCCCACCCAGTCGGTCCTAGTCGTGGTCAACGACGGGACGCGACGGGGCGAAATGATGCGCTGGGGCCTGGTTCCGTCGTGGGCCAAGGACATAAAGATCGGTAACCGGATGATCAACGCCGTCAGCGAGACCGCGGCTACCAAGCCCGCCTTCCGCAGCGCCTTCCGCCGCCGCCGCTGCCTGGTGCTGGCCGACGGCTTCTTCGAGTGGCGCCGGGAAGGCAAGCAGCGCGTGCCCCTGTATTTCACCCCGCAGTCGGGTGAGCCCTTGGCCTTTGCCGGGCTGTGGGAAAACTGGCAGTCGCCCGAGGGTGAGTGGGTCCGCTCCTGTACCATCCTCACTACTGCCGCCAATTCATTCATCGAGCCGGTCCACGACCGTATGCCGGTCATCCTCTCCGCGGAGACGGAACCCCTCTGGCTTGACCCCATGACCGAGACCTCCGAGACCCTGGAACCGCTGCTCCTGCCCGCGCCGCCGGAGCTGCTCACCGTCCGGGAAGTCTCGCCAGTGGTGAACAACGCTCGCAGCGAGGGGCCCGACTGCATCGCCCCGGCCACATCTCCGGAGGAGGGCCGGCTGTTCAGCTAGCTGCGAACACATTCGGCCCCGCCACGAGCCGGGCCCGCCTTTTCATGGCAGTGATGACCGTGGCCGCTCACCTGGCGGCCGGGTTGAACCTCTTTGCCCTCTCCCCTCTGCTCCCGCTCGCCATCGAGGAGTATGGCATCAGCCATGGTGCGGCCGGACTCCTGGTCTCACTCCCCATGTTGGTGGGCGCTGCCCTGGGCATCCCGGGAGGGATGCTGATTGCCCGGGTGGGCGTAAAGAAGGGCTACCTGCTGGGCTGGGTAGCGATGGCGCTCCTGGCCCTCACCCCGATAGCCCCGAATTTCTATGTGCTGCTCGCGCTGCGCCTCACTTACGGAGTGGGCCTTGCGCTCATGGTGGTCGCCACCGGGCCGCTGGTGATGCAATGGTTCCGCCCCAGGGAAATGTTGCTTATCAATTCCCTGAATACGGCTATCCTCAGCATGGGGGTGGCCGTATCCCTGGCGGGAGCGGTCCCGCTGGCTGACCTGTTGGGCTGGAAAATGACCCTCACGGTGTTCTCCGCGGTCGGCATCATCGGGGCGGTCCTGTGGCCGCTGGCGCCGAAGGACCGGGAGGATGAACGGGGCCGCCGGCCCGGCATTTCCATCCGCGAAGTATTTTCCGTACTGAGAGGCCGGGCGGTGGCCCTGCTCATCGCCGCCGACGCTGGGATCTTCATCCAGTACACGGCCCTGACCACCTGGCTGCCCACGTTCTACGCTGAGGAGAGGGGCTTTTCCGCCCAGGAGGCTGGATACATAACCAGCATCCTGCCCTTCGTCGGCATTTTCGCGGTGCTGACAGGAGGGGCCATACCCCTTTTGTTCGAGACTCTTCGCGCCAGGCTGGCCTTCCTGTCCGGCTTGGGCGCTTTCCTGTTCTCCTACCGGGGAATCATGGCCTTTTCCGGGACTTTGGCGATACTCGGAGGGCTGGGAACGTTCCTTCTTTCCTGGCAGGCAGGCGTCTATGTTTCGGCGGTCGTGCTGGGAGTGGGATCGTGGCTCTACACGCCTGTCCTGTTAACGATCCCGATGCGCCTGCAGGGTGCGACCCAGGCGCGGGTGGCAGCCGTCTGGGGGTCCTATGTGACCTTCTCGGGGATGGGAATGTTTATCTTCCCGATCCTGGTCGGTTCCCTGTATGACGTTTTCAGCTCCTACTATCCCGGGTTCTTCATCTGCGCCGTCGCCAGCTGGTCCCTGTTGATCTGCGGAATTTTCATGCCCAGGGACGCGGCCTCCGAAAACTCCGGCGATTGATTGACAAGGCCCTGAGCAGACACGTAGGGTAAGCTCGGTTGTCCTTGATTAGACAGGAGGTTGATGATGGCGAGAATCCCCGCCGCAACGAGAGAGACTGTCCCTCAGGACCAGGTCGATCAATTCGACCAGATGGTGGAGACCCTGGGCGGAGTCCCAACCATTGGTCCCGGATCTGTGCTGATCCACGTGCCCAAGGCCCACCAGGCCGCCACGGCGCTGAATAACTACCTGCGCTATGAATCATCGTTATCGGAGGCCGCCCTGGAGCTCGCCATGCTGGTGGCGGCCAGGGAGTATGACTGCCAGCATATCTGGAACGACCATGCCGGCGTCGCCAGGGCGGCGGGAGTGCAGGAGTCCGTGGTGACCGCCATCAGGGACCGCGCCGAACTCCCGCCCTTGAGCGACCTGGAGCGTGCCGTCATCAACTACGCCCGCGAGTTCTTCGAGTACCGCCGGGTCGGGCGCGGTGCCTTCCAGGACGCCTTGGAGCAGCTGGGCAAGCAGGGCCTTATTGAGCTGACGCTGGTCATCGGCAACTACAGCTTCCTGGCTTTTGTCATCAACGCCTTCGACCCCGACCTGGCAGCCGATCGCACGGAACCTCTCCTGCCGGGATAGCTGGAAATCCACCAACCCCAAAGTCCCCTCCCCCTCAGCGGGAGGGGATTAGGGTCGGCAATGCAAGGACTCATTGCTCAGAGTCCAGTTTGAAATAAGGAAAAAAATGTCATGCCGCCAACACCTTTCAAGATCGAAGTCCCCGATGCAGTCCTGGACGACCTCCGTGCCCGCCTCGAGCGCACACGTTGGCCCGATGAACTCCCCGGGGTTGGCTGGGATTACGGCTCCAACATGGACTACATCAAGGAACTGGTGGACTACTGGAGGAACGACTTCGACTGGCGCAAGCAGGAGGCCCTGATCAACGGCTTCTCCCATTTCAAAGCCCCCGTCGATGGCCGGCAGGTCCACTTCATCCACGAAAAGGGAAAGGGACCGAATCCCCTGCCGCTTGTCATCACCCATGGCTGGCCCGGCACATTCTTTGAGATGCACAAGGTCATCCCCCTGCTGTCCGACCCGGCCTCCCACGGCGGCGACCCCGCCGACGCTTTCGACGTGGTCGCCCCCTCCATGCCCGGATACGGCTTCTCCGAAGCCGCCCAGGAGCGGGGGCTGGACGTGCTGGCCGTCGGCGACGTGATGGCCAGGCTGATGCACGAGCAGCTGGGATACGACCGCTACGTTGCCCAGGGTGGCGACTGGGGCGCCAGCGTTACCGCCAGGTTGGGCCACTCCCACTCAGACCACTGCATCGGCATCCACACCACCTCGGTGGTGCGGCCCACGCCCTACATGGGACCGGGCTCCCAACCGCTCACCGAGGCCGAGCAGGGGCTGCTGCGCCAGCGCGAGGAATGGCTGGTGGCCGAGGGCGGCTACTCTCACATCCAGGGCACCAAGCCCCAGACCCTGGGTTACGGCCTCAACGACTCTCCCGCCGGGTTGTGTGCCTGGATCGTCGAGAAGTATCGGACCTGGAGCGACTGCCATGGCGACGTGGAGTCCAGGTTCACCAAGGACGAGCTGCTCACCACCGTCACCATCTACTGGGTCACGCAGTCCATCAACTCGTCCACCCGGCTGTACTACGAGACGCTTCGCAAACCCTGGGACTTCGCCCAGGGAGAGCGCATCAACGTGCCGGTGGGTGTGGCCATATTCCCCGCCGAAATCAGCCGCCCGCCCCGCGAGTGGGCCGAGCGCTCCTACAACGTGCAGCAGTGGACCGTCATGCCCAGCGGTGGCCACTTCGCCGCTCTGGAGGAGCCGCAACTGCTGGTGGAGGACATCCGCAACCACTTCCGGCGCCTGCGCTAGACCTGCGCCGCTAATTCCGTAACTGGCGCTCCTGGCATCTGCCGCAACGGGTAGGGGCGGATTTCAAACCCGCCCCTACGTTTACTGCGAACCTGAGCCCATTGATGGATTTCCGCGTTGTCCGACTCCTCCGTCATCCCCGCGAAAGCGGGGAACCACGACTGCAGTCCTCGGCGGTTCCCTCTACGCCTGCAAATCGGCGCAGTCCAACAATCAGACGATTCACAGTTCAGACAGCCCTTAACGCACCTGCCTGGCCGGAGCACGGTCGCCTGCGGACTATGCCCCCCTGTTGCTCGTCGTCCTCCCTAACTGCCAGCGCTTGATCCGGCGTGAGAACGAGTACCATCCGGAGCGCAGGTCCTCGATCTTCACCCGTGCCGAGGCAACCCTGTACGCCTCCACGATTCCGAAGCACAGCCCCGCCAGCACTCCGCCCACAATGGCGTCCAGGATGAAGTGGTTCCCCGTGATGGTGATGGCGAAGAAGGTCATCACCGGGTACACCAGTCCCGCCGCCTTGAATCCGCCCGGTAGCGATCGCCAGAGGTACACTCCCAGGATGACGGTCCAGCTGAAATGCAGGCTGGGCATGGCCGCCGAGGTGTTATAGAACAGCGACATCGATTCGTTACCGTAGAACCCCGGTCCGTAGGCCTGGATTGTGTCCACCAGGCCGGTCCAGGGAATGGCAAAGGGAGATGCCACCGGAAAGAGCGTAAAGGTCAGCAGGGCCGCAACGAGATCGAGGAACACCACCGTCCGGAAGTAGTAGTACAACCGCCTGTTGCGCAGAAACAGGAAGATAGCCAGTCCCAATATCACCGGCCAGTAGGTCAGAATGTAGGTATAGTTGAGGAAAACCACAAGGCCGCGAACGTGTTCGATGGCCCACGCCTGTATCGCCGGCTCCCACAGGAACCCCAGGGACTGCTGCAGCTCGGCGATGCGCGTCCCGTTGACGATGCCCACCTCGCGGAAGTCGTCGTACACTGCCCCGCGGCTGAACACGTAAACCAGGTAGCAGCCAACGTACAGCGCGATTTCGCCCAGCTCCCGTCGCCACTCCCGGGCCCACACCGCCGGCGCCGATTGGGGACACGCCGCCAGCCACCGCGCGATCGGCGTCTGCTGCAGGGCTGCAAGCCACTCCTGTACCCACCTCGTCAGGACAAGGAACCAGGCCCTCTCGACGAGGAGCCCACGGTTCCAGGGACGACGCCCGCCGCCCGTCCTAAAGGCGCGCAACATCGCCGCTCTCCCCGCGCTCACGAACGCCGCTGACGCTTTTGCGAGAATCCTTTTTCATGCTGGTTGCCTGGTGTCAGTAAGTCCCTTTCTGGTGATGTTTGAGAGTCCTGAGTCCTTTTTCTCAATCGAATATTGCATCTGGAAGGATATACACTTGGGAGCGGATGGTTAGGAAAGAGTACCGTCTCCCGCAGCCGTTGTGAATATCCCTGGCGTGGCAGCGCTGGCTCCGGACTGCCGTGTCTGCTCCGTTGACCCGCGCGGCCCTATGGCGCGCCGCAACGTGAGTGCGTCCGTTGCAGCCGGTGTCTCCACCCAGCTCCTCGAAAGCCGCCGGTTAACTCTGCCGGGTGTCGGGGCCGGTGCCCAACGGACAGGTACTGCGGGTGATTGCCACGCCGCCCTCCACCATCGAATTCCCCAACGGAGTGGCTGACGCCTGGTCTGACCGTCGGAGGATTCGCCGGCCAATTATGCAGTTGCCGCTTTCGACTCTCGCGGACGTACATGGCTGTGTGATACTGCCAGTCCTATGCTGTCCCCGCCATTCGAATATCGTCGAATAAAATCGAACGTGCCTCCAAAATTGGAAGAGGCCTCCGAGGTATTGCGATATCATACCTTTTAGCAATCAGCATAGGCAATAAATTGCCGAAAATTTACCACTGGCTTTGAAAAACTACGGGACCGCTCTACCGACGTTCCTCTGGGGACCGCTGGAGAAACATGGTACCCATTACTTCTACCGCAATCTTACTACTGTGCGATATCGGGGAGGGCTCAAATGGCGAGAGTTGACCTGGTGACCGAGCAGCAGGCCACCGGAAGGGTGAAGGAGATCTACGAGGACATCAAGGAGGCCATGGGCTGGGACTATGTTCCGCAGACTTTCCAGCTGATCGCCCACAACCCGGAACATCTGGAGTCCTACTGGAACCACTACAAACAGACCATGAGCCCCGGGCGCCTGGACCTCAGGACCAAGAAGCTCATCGCCTACGTCGTTTCCGTAATGAACAACTGCGGTCCTTGAGTGCGCTTCCACCTGGATGCCGTGAAGCATCTCGGAGTGGACGACGCCACCATCGCCGAGGCAGTGGAGGTGATGACCGAGGCGGCCGCCGGCAACCTGATTATGCACTCCACTGGCCATCGCATGTAGGGCCTCGGCGCACCGACCGTGCCGCCGGGAAGGGGAGGTCGCCGGCGTCGAACCGGGGCTAGTCCTGCAGGAAGATGTAAGCGGCCGAGTTCGGCCCCCGGTCGACGTGGCTGTGGCCCTTGCCCGACGTGTCCTCCATCAGCCGGACGTCCCCCGCACGAAACAGGTGTGACGATCCGTCGGTGGTGGTGATCTCGGTCTCCCCGGTCAGGTGGATGATCAGCCGGCGGTCGGGCAGCGGGTGGAAATCCATGGTGCGCGGCTCCGTCCACCACTGCACCTTCACCTCGCCCACATTCATCATCGAGTGCAGCTCCGGGTATTCCTCCAATTGAAGCTGCTCCATGTGACTCTCGCCGTCGTCCGTGGCATAGATTCGAAATATCGCCATCGTGTTCCTCATTGGTGCGGCTTTCCGCGATTTTTACCAATTGTCTTCATCACTGCTTGAGTGGTCAACCCTGTCGCTCGCATCTGGGACCTCAAGGACCTCCCGGATGCACGGCCCCATAGCTGGGCCGGGGGGTGTAAGCTGGTATCGACGAGACCGCCGGGGTCTCGAATCTCGAGGAAATGGCAGCACACGTTGGACTGGAGAATGCTGGCTGTGGCCGCGGGTGCCGGGCTGGTCGCGGGAGCGATCCTGGCTGTGGCCGTGGTCATATGGATGGTGCGGCGCGAGCCCTACGCCACCTTCTACCGGCTGAAGGTGCGCGCCAAAGTCACCTTCCTCCGATTGCTCATTTTCGACCGCCGGTTGCCTTGGTACATTCGCGCCATGCCCTTGGTGGCCCTGGTCTATCTGGTCAGCCCCATCGACCTGATTCCCTTTTTTCCCTTTGACGACATCGCCATCGCCCTCCTGGTGGTCGCCGTCATGGTCTGGCTAACCCCCCGCGAGCTGATCGCCGAGCTTCTGAGCAGGGCTGAAGAAGACCATGCTCCGGGGCGCTGCTGCTAGGCGACCCCGCCGGACATCAACTCCCTGACCCGGCGCACCCACGGGCTGTCTGGGTCGGCATGGTCCAGGCTTATCCGAAAATGGTTGTGCCCCTCGCGCACCATCTCCTCCACGTACCCCGGCTGCGCCCGCAGGGCATCCAGCATCCGTGGGTGCTGGGCGCGCAGGTTGTCGAAGTCGTCGGATCCGATCTCCAGCAGAAAGGGCGTGGTGTTGCCCTTGGTGTTGTACATTGGACTGGCGTCGCGAGCATCATCCTCCGACATAAGGAAGGCCTCGCGGCGTTCCTGGGCCGTATCGAACACGTCAAACACGCCGCTGACCGGAAAACAGCCCTTGATCACATCCAGCGGCAGGCCCAGGGCCGTCCGCTGTTCCCACTGCAGGGTTAGCATCGCTGCCAGGTGCCCGCCCGCCGAATGACCGCCGACATAGATTCGCTCTGGGTCTCCTCCATACCTGGCGATGTTGTCATAGACCCACCGCAACGCGGCCCGGCAGTCGTCCACCTGCTGCGGGTACTTGGCCCCCGGTGCCAGCCGGTAGCCCACCGACACCAGCAGCGCCGGCGCGGGAGTGAGAGCCGGCGCCATGAATCCCATCAAGTCCTTGTGCCCGATCACCCAGTAGCCGCCGTGGAAGAAGAGTAGCACCGGCGCCGAGGGGACCGAGGTATCCTCCGGCATGTAGACGTCCAGCCTCTGGCGCTCATCGTTCCCATACGCCAGGTCCAGCGCCACCCGGGAATTGTTGCGCACCTCCTCTGACCAGGCCATTGCCTGCTCCAGGTATTGCGGTGCTCACGGGGAAGGCGGCGGGACTCTCTCTTCCTGCTCTACCATGAAGGCCCTCCTGAGCGAAAATCCCTTAAACTGTTCAATGGCTGTTGGCGGTCCCTTGATTGCCACCTGCATGATAGAACAGAATTACAGCATCTGCCCTTCCTGGACTGACATCACCGGAAGATGACCGACCACGCCCTGATAGACCGTTTCCGTCAGGCACGCCGCGACTCGACGCTGGTGGTGCTGGACGGCCTGCACGCCGTTAAGCACGCCCTCCGCTTTGGGGCGGCACTGCTGGAGATAGTCAGCCCGGACGTGGACGCAGCCCTGCAGCTGGCCGGCAGTGTCGCTCCGGACGTCCGTGAGCCGCTGTCGGAAGGCATGGCTCTGGTCACCCCCGACGATTTCCGACAGTTGTCACCGGTACCGCCCGATACGGGAGTGATCGCCATCGCGGTGCGTCCTGAGGTCGACGTCGTGGGCCTTTTGGACCTGCCTGGCAGGGCCCCGGTGGTGCTGCTGGAAACCCCCCGTAATCCCTTCAATATCGGAGCCGCAGTCCGCGTTGCCGCCGCTGCCGGGGCCGACGGCCTCCTCGTCACCGGCGCCCAGGACCCCTGGCATCCGGCGGCCATCGTGTCTGCTGCCGGCCTGCAGTTCGCCCTGCCCGTCGCCCGAATCGATGACCTGCCGTGTTCTGTTCGTCCGGTCGTGGCGGTGGACCCGGGAGGAGAAACATTGCCCTGGGCCGACGTGCCCTGTGGGGCAATTCTGGCCTTTGGCACGGAGCGCCACGGCATGAGCGGCGAATTGTTGTCGCGGGCCTCGAGGAGGCTGGCTATTCCCATGTCGCCCGGCGTCTCAAGCCTAAACCTGGCGACGTCGGTGGCCGTGGCGCTCTATTCGCTGAAGCTGAGTGCCTGACCTCCCCCGGTCTCCCCGTTGGTCCACCTCTCTCTACCCGTATTTTCATGAAATCCAGTGTTGACTGGTACTTTCAATGAGTACGAGCGACCAGACATAATCTTCCTTACATTATTCTGCGGAGCGTTTAATATTCATCCGCCTTCCACTATCATGTAAGTACCTCATTAGTGCCTCGGAACTGTCTACCGGGAACCCTCGCTCATCTCGTGGACGCTATTCCGGAATTCGTTTCCATCCTTCAACCAGTTGCAGTAGCGGATTATGACATTGCTGCTCCTCGGGACTCTCAGAGTTTTGGGGGCCGTGGGTTTGGGGGCGTTGGGTTGGTGGGTGTGCCTCACCGCTGGGTTGTCCACGACAAGCGACTTCTTACCGTGGGGACCGGCCTTCGCAGGGTCTGGGGCCATCCTCGGCGGATTGCTGCTTCCGTATCTGCTCACCGGCCCGGCACGCGGGGCCGCAAGGCATGTATCGGAAATGCCGGGGTCAACCCTGATCGCATCTCTGGTCGGTCTGGTCATCGGTCTGATCGTTGCCTCCCTTGTCTCCATACCCTTCTACGCACTCAGCGGCATCCTGGGGCTGGCCGTGCCGGTTGCTATCAGCGTGGCCTGTGGCTGGGCCGGCCTGTGGGTGGGAATCCAGCGCCAGCGCGACATCCGGGCTATCCTGCCGGGCCTGGACCTCGTGGAGCACTCCGCCCCCCCGCCGGGTTTGCCCGACGACTCCATTCCGGGTCTGGACCCGATCCCCTCGGTCGGGCTTTCCAAGGAACAGCGTCCCAATACCATTCTGGTTGACACCTCGGCCATAATTGATGGCCGGATTGCTGACCTCACCGGGACCGGGTTCATCTATGGTTCCTTGGTCGTTCCCCGGTTCGTGCTCGACGAGCTGCGGCACATCGCCGACTCCAGTGATTCACTTCGGCGCAACCGCGGACGGCGCGGACTCGAGGTGCTGGGTCGGCTACGCAAGGACGCGTCGGTACCCCTTCAGGTTCTGGACGTGGGTGTCGGCAACGGGGGTGAGGTGGATGCCCGGCTCGTGGAGCTCGCCCGCGGCATGAAGTCATCGATCATGACCACCGATTATAACTTGAACCGGGTTGCCGAAATCCAGGGCGTCAGGGTCCTGAACGTCAATGAGCTCGCCAATGCCGTGAAGTCCATCGTCCTGCCGGGCGAGACCATGCGGGTCGACATCGTCCAGGAGGGAAAGGAGGCCGGGCAGGGCGTGGCCTACCTCGACGACGGAACTATGGTGGTGGTTGAAAACGGCCGGCGCCTGATCAACTCTAGCCACGAGGTACAGGTCACCCGGGTCCTGCAGACCGCAGCAGGCCGCATAATCTTCGCCCAGCCGCGGGCCGGCTGAACGGGCCCGCTGGTAAGTGGTTGCACCCGTGCCATCCTCCCTACTCCCGCAGTCGCGGCGTGTCGGCGTCGTTATTGTCGCCGCGGGCCGCAGCACCCGTATGGGAGGCGTGGACAAGACCTTCGCCCCGCTCCTGGGTGCGCCCCTCGTTGCAGTGACCTTGGACCGCTTCGAGGTGTCGCCCCTCGTCCACGAGATCGTCCTGGTGCTGGCCGCCGAGTCCGTGCAGCGAGGTGAGGCCTTGGTCGCGGAACGGGGCTATCGAAAGGTCTCCCTGGTCTGCGCCGGCGGGGAACGACGGCAGGACTCCGTCCGTAACGGCCTGCTGGCGCTGCAGCCCTGCGACCTGGTCGCGGTCCACGACGGCGCCCGCCCCTGCCTCGACGCCGCGATGCTGGAGCGGGGAGTCCAAGCCGCCGCCCTCCACGGCGCCGCTGTCGCGGGGATGCCGGTGAAGGACACCATCAAACGTGTTGCCTCCAACCTGGCCATAGAAGCCACTCCCGATCGTGCCCTCCTCTGGCAGGCCCAGACTCCCCAGGTATTCCGCTACGAACAGCTCATGGAAGCCCACCGCTTGCTGGAGACGGATTTTACCGACGACTCGGCGATGGTCGAAAGCTTGGGCCACCAGGTGAGGATGTTCGAAGGAAGCTACGAAAACATCAAGGTAACGACCTCGGGCGACCTGGTCGTCGCCGAGGCCTTTCTGCGCCGGATGCTGGAAACTGTGGAGGATGCAGGGCAGGGGTGATAATCCTTGGTTGAATTCCCCGACATCCGCATGGGCATCGGGTTCGACTCCCATCCGTTGGTAGCTGGCCGCCGGCTGGTCCTGGGAGGAGTGGCGGTACCCCACGACCACGGCCTTGAGGGGCACAGCGATGGCGATGTGCTGGTGCATGCCTTCATGGACGCTCTCCTGGGGGCCGCAGACTTGGGGGACAAGGGCACCCACTTCCCCTCCTCCGACCCGAATCTCCGGGGCATTTCCAGCCTGTTGTTGCTGGAGCGGGTGGCGACACTCCTGCGGGACGCCGGTTGGCGGGTGTCAAATGTTGATGCTACAATGCTGGCGCAATCGCCCCGGCTGGGATCGTTCATTCCGGAAATGAAAGAACGGACCGCCACTTCGCTGGGAGTCTCCTCTGACCGGGTCAGCATCAAGGCGACCACGACCGACCACTTGGGATTCGTCGGCCGCCGCGAGGGGATAGCCGCCTGCGCCGTGGCCTGCATCATCTCAACGCCCGGCGTTGACCAACGGCCCTGACCCCCTGCGGGTGCCTGTGGACTCTCCAGTATCCTTAACCGGGCGCACCCATGACTGCGCCCCGCCAAACTCCGGCCCATGAAGCTCTACAACACCTTGACTGGCGAAGCCACCGAGTTCGTTCCCGCCGACGGTAACGTCGTCAGGATGTACGTCTGTGGCGTTACTCCCTACTCCTCCACCCACATCGGACACGCCCTCAGCTACGTAGCCTTCGACGTGCTGCGCCGTTACCTGGAGCATCTCGGCTACGAGGTTCGCCACGTCCAGAACTTCACTGACGTGGACGACAAGATCATCCAGCGCGCCGACGAGCAGGGGATACAGCCCATCGATCTGGCGGAGCGGTACATAGACGACTTCTTCCAGACCATGGACGCCCTCAATATCCTCCGCGCCCACGTCTACCCGCGCGCCACCGAAGAGATCGGGCCCATTGTCGAGACCATAGGCAGGCTGGTTGACTCGGGACACGCCTACGCCGCGGGCGGCGACGTGTTCTTCCGCGTGCAGAGGAGCGAGGGATACGGCAAGCTCAGCCATCGCACCCTGGAGGGTATGCAGGCCGGCAGTCGAATAGAAATCGACGAAAACAAGGAACACCCCATGGACTTCGCCCTGTGGAAGGGAACCCGCCCAGGTGAACCCTCCTGGGAAAGTCCCTGGGGCCCCGGCCGCCCCGGATGGCACATCGAGTGCACCAGCATGTCCATGACCTATCTTGGGGAAAGCCTGGACATCCACGGCGGGGGCCAGGACCTGGTATTCCCCCACCATGAAAACGAGATCGCCCAGAGCGAGGCCTCGACCGGCGTCGTCCCCTTCTCCCGTTACTGGGTGCACAACGGCCTGCTCCGCCTGGGCGGCGACAAGATGAGTAAGTCTCTGGGCAACCTCGTGTCGGTGGAGGAGGCGCTGGAGCGGTTCTCGCCAGACGCCATCCGCCTGTACTTCCTCAGTTCCCACTACCGCAGTCCCCTATCCTACACAGACGACGGCTGCTCCTCCATGGAACGTAGCCTGGATCGCCTGCGCCACGCCCTGCAGCGCAACGGCATCGTGGGCGGAGAGCCTCTGGACGCCGGACCTTATCGCAGACAGTTCTTCGAAGCCATGGATGACGACCTGAACACCCCCCGGGCCCTGGCCGCGCTGTTCGACCTGGGGCGGGAGATCAATCGCAGTAGCGACGCAGGCAGTCCTGTGGACGCCGCTCAGAAAACCCTGAGGGACCTGGGTGCAATTCTGGGGCTCACCTTCGAGAAACCTGAGGCAGAGAACGAGGCGGCGACCGGGGCCGGACCATTCATCGACCTGCTGCTGGAGACAAGGACCTCTCTGCGCCGGGCCCGGCAATTCGAGCAGGCCGACCAGATCCGCGACGGCCTTGAGCGACTGGGCGTTTCGGTGGAGGACACCCCCAACGGCTCGGTCTGGCAGTTCCGCTCCTCCTGACCTGCTCCTCCTTGCCTCATGCCAGCCGATGCGTTCTTGGTCGCCTCCAGTGTTCCCCCACGCCGTTTTGCGGTAAAGTGGTTAGAATGGCAGTGTCGACACCGCCGGTAAGTTGAACGGCTGGGGAGCCTGAAGACGACCAAGGAGCCGAGAATGGACCGGGTGACGCCGTGATAAGCGACTTTACGGCCGCCTTCGAGGATGCGTGGCACCAGTACGAATCAGCCCTCGAGCGGCTCGAGGCCGGCGACATCCGTGACGCCTGCGGCAAGGCCTGGATCGCGACACGGGCGGCTACCCGTGCTGCGGCCCTCGCCCACGGCGAAGACCCTCAGAACACCAACCAGATCTCCAGTTGGATTCGACGTGTGGGCCGGGAGACCTCTGGGTTTGAATTAGTGCCCATTATGTTCGGCGCGCGAGCGCGATTCCTGCATCAGCAGGTCTGCTATGACGGGCATATTGATGACCCGGACATCCCCGACATGATCCATGATACGGCCGACTACATTCGCCAGGCCGAGCGGCTGGCCTCCCTATGACCCTGCCCCGCATCCACCTTTCCCTCGGCCTAGCGATGTTTACGGGCGACTGCCGGTGACTACCACGCTGGACGCCACATCCCTAGAGTCCCTGGCCCGCATTGTCGGACCGGACCATGTGCTGTCCGACCCCGACTCCCTCGACTGCTACACCGGCGACTCCCTGTCCCCCAGCCGCGCCTTCGGCGCCGCCGACGCCTTCGAGCGCCTGGCCGACGTGGTGGTGCGGCCCGCCTCCACCGCCGAGGTGGCCGCCGTCGTTCGCTGGTGCAACGAACAGCGAGTACCCATCGTACCCTACGGCGGCGGAACGGGTGTGATGGGCGCCGTCGTCCCGGCTCACGGGGGCCTGGTACTGGACGTAAAGCGCCTTGACCGCGTTCTCGACATCGACGCAACCAGCCTGACGGCTCGCGTAGACGCAGGCATGGTTCTGGGCGACCTGGAGGCGATCCTGGCCGAGCACTGCCTTATGATTGGCCATGATCCCTACAGCGTGCCCATCGCCACCGTCGCTGGGACCATCTCCACCAACGGCGTCGGCTACCGGGCCTGCGCCCACGGCCCCATGGGCGACCAGGTTGTTGGCCTCGAGGTGGTGCTACCGGATGGACGCGTGGTCGAGACCCGCGATGTGCCCAAGTACTCATCAGGCCCCAATTTGAATCACCTCTTCATTGGCGCCGAGGGTACCTTTGGCATCATCACCAGGGCCACTATCCGGGTGTACCGGCTGCCGGAAAGCCGGCAATTCGCCAGCTACGGCTTCCATACCTTCGATGAGGGTTTCTCCGCCGCCTCGGAAATGCTGGCCCTGGGCATACGTCCCTCCCTTCTGGACCTCACCGAGGAGGACGACGATGTCACTCTCCACCTCCTGTTCGAAGGTTTCGCCGAGGGCGTGGCCGCCAGCGCCGGCCGGTCCGACCAGGTATGCGCGGCCGCCGGGGGGTACTCGTTGGGGACCGAACCCACGGAGCATTACTGGACCGTCCGCCGTGATTCCGCCGAAAACTACAAGCTTACCGCCCTGGGCCAGCCCCGCAAGGTACGCTGGAACCGGTGGCGCCGGCGCCGCGGTTTCGACTACCTGCATCTGGCCCTTCCCTCGTCCAGGGTCCTCGAATACAAACGCCAGGCCGGTGAGATCCTCGCCGCTCAGGGTATCGCCGTGGCCGAGTACGCCATCTGGAGCCGCCCAGAGCTGTTTTCCATGCTCATCCTGCCGGAATCGGGCGACCCCTCCGAGGCCCGCCAGCGCCTGGCCCGCACCGTGGACCGCGTGCTGGAGCTGGGCCAGGACATGGGTGGCATCATGGAGTACTGCCATGGCGTGGGCGTCAAGCTCAACCACCTGTTGGCCCGCGAGCTGGGGGTCAGCCACGACGTCATCCGGCAACTCAAGCGCACCCTTGACCCCAACAACATCATGAATCCCGGCAAGTTGGGGATGTGATCCCCCCACCTCGCCGGAATTCGGAGCGTAGCGCTCCCACTGCCTATTGGTCGGTGCCCCCACCCGGATCCTGCTGACAGCGTCCACCTCCGGTCCCTCCGTGCCACTGACCGGGCTGTACGCCCTTCGGCGCCGTTGTGCTTTTCTTCGAGCCCCTCGATGGCTATGACTTCCTGTTCAAGCGGCCCAATGATTCAAAATAATAGAGTTTACAATTTATCTGTTGACGTGATGTAAATTAGGATATATCATAAATTCAAATCAAATAGACCAATTGCTATCACAGTTGGTTGAAATAATGAAAACGGAGGAAGGTCAGCAAATGGTCACCATGAACCAGGGTGTCAAGGAAGTGCGGGAAACCGGGTCGCGTTTCATTCACCTTCTGGAAGCCGGTATGATGGCTGCCTATGACTTGGTCACAGGGCCGGCCATGACCGAGCAGGAACGGGTGCAGCATCACTTGGCGGAGAGCTACGAGTATCGCCGCCACTACCGGATGCCTATGTAGCCTGCCATTGGCCGCCGGGCCTGCTGCTCCTCGGCACGCAGCCCAGTAGACCAGGCAACAAACTGAATGGGGCGGACAGCAAGTCCGCCCCTTACTATTGACCGATTGAAGTACTACCCTTTCAGCGCATCGGCTGACTTCAGAACGGCAGCTCCTGACCAATGCCCCGCTCTCGCGCCTTGCGATACACCAGCTCCGCAGCCGCGACATCCTCCAGCGCTACCCCCATCGACTCGAACAGCGTGACCCCGTCCGCAGACACCCGCCCCGGCACCCTCCCGGCCACCACATCCCGGAGTTCGTGGGCCATATCCCAACGAAAGCTGCCCCGGGCCTCCAGCCACATCAGGTCGCCGCACTCGATCCTCGCCTGTTCCAGGTCGTCCACCACGATGACCTCCGAGCGCAGCACCGCCTCCTCGTCTATCTCCCGGCGCAGCCAGTGGTTGCCCCCGGCGGCATTGATGTGGGCCCCCGGTGCCATCTGATTAACGACAATAAGGAATGCCGGTAGCGTCGATTATTTTTGCCGGTCAGAGATGAGGTAAACCCTCCGGCACGGAGGTGCCGGAATGATCAAAGACCGACAAGTCAGGCTATTGAGGCAGAGGCTTATGAAAGGAAAGACCCAGGAGACGGCGGCCGCGGTGGCTGGGATGAGCGTGCGCTCAGCGCGCAAGTGGCAGCGCGGGTCCTTGCCGTCAGAGACGAAGCAAGAGCGCTGGTGGCGAACCAGGCCCGACCCCTTCGACGGGGTGTGGGAGGAGGAGATTGAGCCCCTGCTGCGGGGCGATCCGACGGGGAAGCTGAAGGCGACGACGATTATCGAATGGCTGGAGGAGCGCCATCCCGGCCGGTTCGACGCCTCCCAGCTGCGCACCCTGCAACGGCGATTGCAGGACTGGCGGGCGTTGCACGGTCCCGATCAGGAGGTGTACTTCCCCCAAGAGCATCCGCCGGGACGGGAAGCCCAGATGGACTTCACTCACGGCAAGGCCCTGGGAGTGACCGTCGCCGGCCAGCCCTACCCCCACCTGCTGTTCCATCTGATCCTCAGCCACTCGGGGTGGCACTACGCCGAGGTGGCCGGCGGCGAGACCTTCCTGGCCCTCAAGCAGGGATTGCAGAATGCCCTCTGGACCCTGGGCGGCGTCCCGGAGGTGGTGCGCTCGGACAATGCCGCCGCCCTCACCCATGAAATACGCCGCAGCCGCGCCCGGGCGCTGAACGACAATTACGCCGCCCTGCTGGACCACTACGGACTCCGGTCCACGCGCATCAATCGCGGCCAGAGCCATGAAAACGGCGTCGCCGAGCACGCCCACTATCGCCTCAAGGAGGCCATAGACCAGGCCCTCATCCTGCGGGGCAGCCGCGATTTCCACACCGCCGACGACTACGCCGGTTTCGTCCGGGAGATGGTGGAGAAACGCAATCGCCTGGTCAGGGGGAAGCTGGAGCAGGAAATGGCTTGCCTACGGCCCCTGCCGCCAGCCCCCATGCCGGAATACGCCAACTACCAGTCCAAGGTGCGCCGGTGGAGCACCATCCAGGTAGCGGGACGGAGCTACAGCGTGCCCTCCCGCCTGATCGGCCAGGAGGTGCAGGTCCGTCTGTACGCCGACTGGGTGGAAGTGTACTACAAGGGCCACCTCGTGGAACGCATGGCGCGGGTGCACGGCGATGGGGAAGTCAACGTCAATTACCGCCACGTCATCCATTCCCTGGTGCGCAAGCCCGGGGCCTTCGCCCGCTACCGCTACCGGGAGCAGCTGTTTCCCACCCTGCGCTTCCGCCTGGCCTACGACGCCCTCCGGGAATGGCGGGGCGAACGGGCCGATGTGGAGTACGTGCGGATACTGCACCTGGCGGCCACCACCATGGAGGCCAATGTGGACAGCGCGCTGTCCCTGCTCCTGGAGTCCGGCCGGTCCTTCAACTACGCCGAGGTGCGGGAGCTGGTCGAGCCCAAGCCGATCGAGGCCCCAGCGCTGGTCCTGTCCGGGAAGCCGGACCTGAAGGTCTACGACGGTCTGCTCACCGTCAGCCTGGCCGGGACGGAGGTGTGCGGATGATGAACGCCAGCGTCGTGCAAGAGCGCATCGGCCAGCTGTGCCACGAATTCAAGTTGCCCACCATGGAAGCTCAGTCGGTGGAGCGTTTCACCGCCGCCGGCCACGGCGACGCCCTGCCCATCCTCCTGGAGGTGCTGGAGCAGGAGGCCGAGGATCGCCGTCAACGGCGCACCCACCGGCTGCGCAAGGAGTCCCGGCTGACCTCGGGCAAGACCTGGGAGACCTTCGATCACCACCGGATGCCCCTGGCGCTCCGGCAGCAAATGGATCATCTGGCCCAGGGGAGCTTCGTGGAGCGCGGCGTCAACGTGCTGGCTTTCGGGCTGCCCGGCACCGGCAAGACCCACGCCCTGTGCGCCCTGGGCCACCGTTTGGTGGAAGCCGGCTACTCCGTCCTCTTCGTCCCAGCCTACCGCCTGGTGCAGGACCTCCTCGCCGCCAAGCGCGACCTGGACCTGCCCCGCCGGCTGCGCAAGCTGGACAACTTCGACTTCCTGCTGCTGGACGACCTGGGCTACCTGCCCCAGGGGACCGAGGAGTCCGAGGTCCTCTTCACCCTCATCGCCGAGCGCTACGAGCGCCGGTCCCTGGGCATAACGTCCAACCTGGTCTTCTCCGAGTGGGAACGCATCTTCGCCAACCCCATGGCCACCGCGGCGGCCATCGACCGGGTGGTGCACCACTCCGTCATCCTGGAGTTTGACGTCCCCAGCTACCGCACCGATGCGGCACAGCAACGGGGCCACGCAGAGGAGGTGAACCGGCAAAACTAATTGACGCTCAATCGGCAAAAGTAGTTGACGCGGGACACCATCCACTGCCCTAGTGCCACAGGCTCCCGGGCCGAGGTGATGGTTACCACGATGTCTGCCCCCTCGACGCACTCCTGGGCGCTGTCCACCGGGTGGACCCCTATCCCCAGCTGCTCACCACTGCGACGGGCGAACTCCTCGCGCCGCTCCTGGCGGCGACTGTACACCCTCGCCTCGGTGATGGGGCGCTCGGCGCACACCGCCTCCAGCTGGGTCCGCGCCTGGAACCCGGAGCCAATCACCGCCACCGACTTTGCTGCCTCCCGGGCCATGTATCGAGTAGCGAGTCCGCTGGCCGCGCCCGTGCGTATCTGGCCCAGGCGTCCCGCTTCCAGGCACGCCAGCAGCTCTCCCGTCTCGTAGTCATAGAGCATGACCATCATCTTCGATCCGCCTGGCCCGGCAAAAGAAGGGTAGGCCTTGTATCCGAACACCTCCTGCCCTCCGTCGGCGGCGGCCATGAAGTGGAAGAACCCGCCGGGCATTCGTATGCGGGACCTCGGCTTGTTCTCGACCTGACCTGCCCCGGCATGGGCGAAAGCCCCGTTCAGCGCCTGGATACATTCGTCCATGGGCAGGAGCTGCGCGACCTCCTGCTCACTGAGAAACAGGGCCATACAACACCTCTGACGGAAAACTATGCGACTTCGCCACTGCCTGGCAGCTTATCACCAGTCCGGCGCGACTAGCGACGCGGACCGGTATGCCTGGCCCGTGGGGACAGGATAACTGATTCGGCAAGGGCCCCCACTGGCTCAGGAAGGGACTGCGGTTCAGTGCCTCCGGGCGGCTCGCGGGTGGGCGGCCGTGGCCACCTGCTCCGGCGTAATACCCGAGAACCGGCCCGGCCGGTAGGGGCCCAGCACGGCATCCGCCGGCGTCCCGTCGCAGATTTCCTGGACGGCCAGCTGGCTCAGCACCGGCGCCAGCGTGACCCCGCTGTGTGTCAGCGCCACGTACAGGTTGGGCGTCTCGGCTGCAAACCCCATCACCGGGTAGCCGTCCAGGGGCATGGGACGCCAGCCCACGGGCACGGGCACCGCTAGGGCCCCGTCGAGTCCGGGCAGGTAGCGCCGGGCCCGGTCCAGCAGATCGTCGGCGTGCTCCTGGCTGTCGTCCTCGGCTAGGCTCTCCTGGTCCCCCTCGCCGATCATCATGCGACCGTCCGCGCACTGTCGCATGTGTATCTCCCGGCGGCCGTCGCCCTGGGCAGGCGCGTACACTACTGGCACGTTTTCCAGCAGCGGAGGCAGTGGGTTTGTCCTGATCACAACGCCGGGACTGCGCGCCTGGGGCACCTTTACGTCGGCCATGGACGCCAGGTAGGTGGTCCCGGTGCCTGCGGCAACGACCACCGCGTCCACATCTCCGGGACCCCGGCTGGTTTCCACTCCCAGGATCCGGCCCTCCCTGTCCCTTTCGAAGGCGTACACAAAGGTGTCGGAATATATTTCGCAGCCCATTTCCTCCAGTCGAAGCAGACAGGTATCTATCACCATCTGCGGTTCCACCTGACCCTCGTGGAGACTGTACTCGGCCGCGGCCACCGGGCCGGGATCCAGCGACGGTTCCAGTTGCTTCAGTTCACGAGCGTCGATCAGGCGCGTCGGGTAGCCCCAGGACTGTAGTCTCCGCACCCGGGCCACCAAAGCCTCAGCAGCCACCGGGTCCGACTCCCACGATACCTTGCCGCCCAGGCGGAGGCCTGCCGGGTCCAGATCGTCGGGATCGTCCGGATCGCCAATCTCGGCGGCGAAACGGGTCCACATCTCCATGGAACGGCGATTCAGATTGTGATAGTCGAGGGGCTCTTTGGCTCCGGCGTTGATCCAGGCAAAACTGTGGCTGGAGGCGCTGGGTCCAGGCTCGTCACTGTCGATCAGGACGACGTGAACACCCCGCAATGCCAGCCGCCAGGCGATGGCAGCCCCCATGATGCCCGCGCCAACCACAGCCGCGGTCCGAGGTATTTTCGGAATATCCACCGACTTCGTCTCCTTGGCAGGCTATCGGATTACTTTATAACAGCTCAATTGTAAACCCGATACAAAGCCGCCCGTTAGCAGGGCAATCGCATCTTAATTGATTCAGCTTTGCTCACGGCCGTCATTGTTTTGAAAATAGCCCTCCCAATGTAGGGGCAACCCTTGTGGTTGCCCTGATGCAACCAAAAAAGTCTTCATCCCCATTGGTGGCCCACAGGGCCATTGCCTTTCCCGTCCCCCACCCCGTCATTCCGGCGAAAGCGGGAATCTGGGGCTTCTCACAAGTAGAGGTAAAGGTTGGGACAAGAGCGAAAATCCAAATGTCACACACCCTCTAAGACGCGAATGCCCTGGAGCCCGTTTGCTTTGCTATTGAAGTAAAGAATGGTTCTGATGCACCATGCAATGGAGGTACTAACCTACCTTGGATTCATCTAGCGAGTGTGTGCCGTAATCTGCTATTGCCGCCAGGGACAACTCAAGTGTTGAGACAGTCTCTTGCGGTTTTGGAAATCGCGCTAGACGGCGGAGGGGCATGGTTTTCGAAAATGACATTAATTTCGAAAGGCGCATGAGGGGCCCGATAAAGCAGGTCTATCAGAAATATTTTCCCGAGTGTGAAGTTAAATACACCAGAGAACATGATGAATTGCGCCACTTTGATGATCACTTCGCGGTAGACACCATATTGGAGCTCAGGAACGGAGGGATCGTTACCGCGCAACAGAAGTGCCGCCGTTACCGATATTTCCTGCAATTCAGGGACTTCACCCAGGAATACATGAACGCAGTCGGCACCACCTACCAATCACGGGGCGAGTGGTTTCATCTCGCCTCACAGATCTATTTCTACGGCTGGTCAAATCAGGCTGAAGATGGACTTGTGGCCTGGCTGCTTCTGGATGTGGTCAAGTACAGGATGCTGGTTGAACAGGCGGGTGGATTGGATAAGCTCGGAAAATTGTGGGAGAACAGGGCACACGGTAGGGCAAGCTTCTACTCTGTATCCCTTGATGCCATCAAGCCGGCAATCATTGGAAGCCACGGTCTCTAGGTGCCGCCCAAATTCAGTCATCATCCCCACCAAAGCCGTAACCTGCGCCCCCGGCCACCAAACGCCCTCACAGGACTCTAA
Organism: Dehalococcoidia bacterium; assembly: GCA_965208825.1. Lineage (GTDB taxonomy): Bacteria > Chloroflexota > Dehalococcoidia > Lucifugimonadales > UBA3495 > VXOI01. The sequence continues at coordinate 1,233,862 of CBDBPP010000004.1, read as the reverse complement.
CATAACCGTAGGGGCGGGTTTCAAACCCGCCCCTGCATCGCCTCCGCCCGCCCATCTGGAGCCGCAATTCCTCCTCTAGTTAAGGCCAAACACCTCCACGGCGTTCCCGCCCACTAGCATCGCTTGCTCCTCCTCCGAGAAGGCCTGCAGCTGCTCGTACAGCGTCGACTGGGCGTCCAGTCCGATGGATCGTATGTGAGGGAAGTCCGATCCCCACAGCACCCTGTCCGCCCCTACGTGCCGTATCGCCACGTCGGCGGCGGTGTCGTCGATGAACCCGTGGTACACCCGCGTCAGCATGTAGTCCTTGGCCTTCATCTTCAGCTTGGGCAGGTTCAGGCGAGGCGCCACGTCCTCGATCTGGTCCAGCCTCGACATGAACCCGGGTATCCAAGACACCTCGAACTCGCTGCACAGCACCTTCAGCTTGGGGAAGCGGTCCAGTATTCCGCCGTAGATGAAATCGTTGGCCAGGACCGTCTGCACCTCGATGAACAGGTCGATCCATAGCCCCGGGTTGGCCGAAGTTTCCTCCGGTGTCTGCCCGATCCGTGCCAGGAACAGCGCGTCCACAACCCTCCCCGTCAGGATGTGCAGCGTGATGGGCATCCCCGCCTCCTCCGCGGCGGCCCAGAACTTGTCGTATACCTGGTCCCGGTACGGCGGGCACCCCTCCGGGGCCTGGCAGTTGATCATCGTCCCCGCTAGCCCCCGGTCCAGCGTCCTCTTTAACTCCGCCACCGCCCAGTCGATGTCGTGCATGGGAATCACGCTGACGCCCACCAGCCGCTTGGGATCGTAGGCTGTGAAGTCCGCCATCCAGTCGTTGAAGACCTCCGAGCAGGCGTGGAGCACAGGTACATCGGGGTTGCGCATCACGCCAAGCATGGTTGTTGGGTTCATCACCTCAGCGTCGATGTCCGCCTCTACCTGCCACTTCACCCGCACCTCGGGGTCGAACCCGACCGCCCCCAGTCCCTTCTCCTCCGCCTCGAACGCCGCGGCCTCCGTCTGGTTCGACAGCGGTATCCGCACCCGCTGCACCGGTGAGCCGAGGTATCCGGAGTAGAAAAAGCTGCCCTTCTCACCCCGGTACTCTTCCAGCAGGCGTGGCGTGCGGTCTCCGAACTTGGAGCCTAGGGCGTTCCACCAAAGGTCCGGCGGCTCCATGACATGGGAGTCCGCCGATATCAGTTTCCCGTAACGGGTGGTCGTCATGTTCCTGTCCTCCGTTGTTGTGCTCTTCCGTTGGGCGTGCCTTCACCCTCCCACGGCTCGTCAAGCGGGGAGGATGTCGCACTGGTTACCCTGAAGCCACCAAGTCGATCGTTCGCAGGTGACCAGGCACAGGGTGACATCTGCGAAAGGATTTGGCAAGCCCCGTACTTTCAAGCGATGGGAAATGTTTCCCGGCGAACCCGTTCCTGTTCCCCTGCTGACACCTGCCCGGGTGGCTGCTTGTGGACCAGGTTGAACCCGCCCCTCAGGCCGGACAGCAGACTGCCTTGCAGGCCCTGAGCCCGAACAGGCAGTTGCGGCAGAAGCACAGTATCAGCTCGTCAATGCAGGCCTCGCCGCGAACGCCCTCCAGACCCTCGCGCAGCAGCCACGGCAGAAGCATCAGCGACGTTACGGCGTCCAGCCACCACCAGCCCAACGTTGCGTTGGCCACCAGGCCCACCAGCAGGGTGACCGACAGTGCCGAGCAGGCGATGGTCTCCTTCGCCTCGCTGGCGATGGACTCCAGATTCCCTTTGGCAGCGACCTGCAATTTCCAGACGGCCACCAGTGGCATGACGGTGACCGAAACCACTGCCAGGACAATGCCCACCAGTGATTCCTCAGCGCCGTTCCTCTGTGACAGGGACCACGCAGACTGAAACACTATGGCCGCGGAAAGAACCAGGAAGGTCCAGCCGATAAACCGGACCACCCGCTGCTCGATTTTCTCGGCGTGCTCGCTGTCCTCGATGCCTATCCGCCAGAGCACCAGGGAGGCCGCCGCCACCTCTATGTAGCTGTCTGCCCCGAAGAACACCAGCGCGAAACTGCCGGCCACGACCCCGGACCACAGCGCGAGCCCACCCTCCACGAAGTTGTAGAGTAGGGTCGCCAGTAGTAGCAGCCTCGCCCACTTGAGCAATGCATCCTCCGATGCCCGGAATTAACAGTATCAATAGACTATCTCAAAAAGTCGTACGGCGCTACCTTCAATTACCAGCGGCTGGCGAACTTGACACTTGTAGAATGGCCAAACTAACCCATTTTGCCTGTCTCAAGTTTTTCGACACATCAGCAAGTCCGTCTCAAATCACTAGACCGTCCATCCCGTAAAGCCATGTGAACTAACCATCTGCTAGCCCCGTGATCACTGAAATCCCTGAGTCACCGAAATCACCGGTCAGGCAATCGCCATCCCCGCCTCCTCCCGGCACTACCGCCTCCACTCGTCATCCCCGCGAAAGCGGGAAACCACGTCCCCAACACCTCTCTCTGGGAATCAAACCAGTCCAATAACCCCGAAATTCCCGGTTCAGACCCTCCGGCACAGGCATATAATGAAGCGTGAGTAGGGCACGGCCCCACTCTCGGAAACGCCTCCTCAGGGACACCATGGAAGTAATCGGCACAAACCTCCGCACTGCCGACCCGGATTTCCTGGACAACCAGGCCCGCATGGAGGACCTGGTGCGGGATCTGAAGGCTCGGCTCGCCAGCGTGCGAGCCGGCGGCGGCGACCGGTCGGTCGAACTTCACCGAAGCCGCGGCAAACTGCTGGCCCGCGAACGGATTGATGGGTTGGTCGATGCCGACACCCCATTCCTCGAGCTCTCGCCCCTGGCCGCCTGGGAAATGTACGACGGCGACGAGGCCTCCGCGGGCATCGTCACCGGCGTCGGCGTGGTCCACGGCAAGGAGGTGGTGATCGTCGCCAACGACGCCACCGTCAAGGGCGGCACCTACTACCCCGTCACCGTCAAGAAGCACCTGCGCGCCCAGGAGATCGCCCTGGAGAACCACCTGCCCTGCATCTACCTGGTCGACTCCGGCGGCGCCTACCTACCCCTGCAGGCCGAGGTCTTCCCCGACCGCGACCACTTCGGGCGCATCTTCTACAACCAGGCGCAGATGTCCGCCCTCGGCATCCCCCAGGTGGCCGTGGTAATGGGCTCATGCACCGCTGGCGGCGCCTACATCCCGGCCATGAGCGACGAGGTGGTCATGGTGCGCCAGCAGGGCACCATCTTCCTCGGCGGTCCTCCCCTCGTCCGCGCCGCCACCGGCGAGGAAGTCGACCCGGAGACCCTCGGCGGCTCCGACGTCCATACCCGTGTTTCCGGCGTGGCCGACCACCGGGCCGTCGACGATCAGGACGCCCTGGCCATCACCCGCGACATCGTCGAGAACTTCGTCCGCCGCCGCGACCCGCCCTTCGACGTCGCCCAGCCCGAACTCCCGGCCCATGACCCGGCGGAGCTCTACGGCATCGTGTCCCCCGACAACCGGCGGCAGTACGACGTCCGCGAGGTCATCGCTCGTATCGTCGACGGCAGCCGCTTCCACGAGTTCAAGTCCGGCTACGGTGAGACCCTGGTCTGTGGCTTCTCCCGCCTCTGGGGCTACCCGGTGGGCATCGTGGCCAACAACGGCGTCCTGTTCTCCGAGAGCGCCCTCAAGGGCGCCCACTTCATTGAGCTGTGCAGCCAGCGCGGCATCCCGTTGCTGTTCCTGCAGAACATCACCGGCTTCATGGTGGGCAGCCAGTACGAGGCCGGTGGTATCGCCAAGGACGGCGCCAAGATGGTCATGGCCGTCTCCAACGCCGCCGTGCCCAAGTTCACCGTCATCATCGGCAGCTCCTTCGGGGCCGGCAACTACGGGATGTGCGGCCGCGCCTACCAGCCCCGTTTCCTCTGGACCTGGCCCAACTCCCGCATCTCCGTCATGGGCGGACAGCAGGCCGCGGAGGTCCTGGCCACCGTGCGGCTGCAGCAGCTCGAGCGCCAGGGCCGCACCCTGGAACAGGAGGAGCGCGACGAGTTGCAGCGTCCTATCCTGGAGAAGTATGAGCTGGAGGGCGACCCCTACTACAGTACCGCCCGCCTTTGGGACGACGGCATCATCGACCCCGTCGACACCCGCAACGTCGTGGGCCTCGGCATCGCCGCCTCCATCAACGCCCCCTTCCCCCCAAAGAAGCAGGGCGTCTTCCGAATGTGAGTCCATGTTCACCAAGGTCCTTGTAGCCAACCGGGGCGAAATCGCGGTCCGGATCAGCCAGACCCTCCGCGCCATGGGCATCGCAACCGTCGCCGTCTACTCCGACCCCGACGCCGCCTCTCCCCACGTCGCGGCGGTGGATCAGGCCGTGCGCCTGCCAGGCAGCGCTGCCGAGGGGACCTACCTCAACATGGCCGCGATCATGCAGGCCGCCCGCGACTCCGGCGCCGAGGCGCTCCACCCCGGCTACGGTTTCCTGTCGGAGAACCCCCGGTTCGCCCGCGCTTGCCACGAGGCTGGAATCATTTTCATCGGCCCCTCCCCCGACAGCATGGAGGCCTTGGGCGACAAGCTGCGCTCCAAAGAGATTGCCCAGCGCGCCGGCGTCCCCGTCGTCCCCAGTTCTCCCGTCTGTCTCCCCGGCGATGCTGCCGCCGGCGGATTCGTGGAGCAATGCGGCTTCCCCCTGCTGGTCAAGGCGACCGCCGGTGGCGGTGGACGCGGCATGCGGGTGGTTCGCCAGCGGCAGGACCTGGACGGTGCCATCGAATCAGCCAGTCGCGAGGCCCAGGCCGCCTTCGGCGATGGCCGGGTGTTCCTCGAGCGCTACGTCGCCAACCCCCGCCACGTCGAAATCCAGGTGCTCGCCGACAGCTCTGGCCACACCCTCCACCTGGGCGAGCGGGAGTGCAGCATCCAGCGTCGCCACCAGAAGATCGTCGAGGAGACCCCCTCCCCGGCCCTGACGCTCGAGCTGCGCCGGCGCATGGGCGCCGCCGCCGTCGCCGTGGCCCGCGCCGCCGGGTACGTCAACGCCGGTACCGCCGAGTTCCTGCTCGACCCGCACAGCGGCGAGTTCTATTTCCTCGAGATGAACGCCCGCCTCCAGGTCGAGCACCCCGTTACCGAGGCCGTGCTGGGCCTGGACATGGTGGAGTGGCAGCTCCGCATCGCCGCCGGCGAACCCCTGACGCAGCGCCAGGAAGACATGCAGCCCCGGGGCCACGCCGTCGAATGCCGCATCTACGCCGAGGATCCCTACCGCGACTTCGTCCCATCCACCGGCACCCTGTTGCGATGGCGGCCCCCCTCTGGCCCCGGCCTGCGCCTCGACAGCGGCGTTGCCGAGGGCCAGGAGGTCTCCATCTACTACGATCCCATGCTGGCCAAGCTGACCGCCTGGGCGCCCACTCGCGACCTCAGCCTGCGCCGCATGGAGCTGGCTCTGTCCCAGTTCCAGGTGCTGGGCGTGATCACCAACATCCCCCTGCTCCGGTCGGTGGTGGCCCATCCCCAGTTCCGGCGGGGTGACTACGACACCGGCTTCCTGGAATGGAACCCGGCGGTCACCAGCCCCCTGCTGTCCGACGAAACCCGCGCCATCGCCCGCTCCCTGGCCGCCTGGGCCTCCCTTCAGCCAAACGTCGGGACATCCTCGCAGCCTGGCGTCATTCCCGCGAAGGCGGGAATCCATGGGACTATCTCCAGCCCTTGGACCTCTGCGGGCGAGTTGAGGCTGCCGTGACCCAGCACCAGGGCCGGATACGGGAGACCTACCCCGCCGAAGGGGACGCCTACCGCTACCGTCTTGATGAGCAGGGTGGCCGTTTCATCTTCCAGCTGGAAGGTGACCCGCTCGAGGACCTATCCTCGGCAGTCACCCTGAGCATCGAGTCCACCAAAACCGGCGAGGGAATCTGCCGCGACGAAGCGGGACGCAGCCATCCCTTTGCCTGGGCCTGGGTCGGCCCCGAGCTGCACCTCTGGCTCGATGGCACTCTATACATGTTCCGGCCCGCCGGCTCCCCCTCCGGCCCCGCTCGGCGACGGGGAAGTGCCGCCGCCGATGACTCCGGCGACGTCCTGGCCCCCATGCCCGGCGCGGTTCTCCAGGTGCTGGTCGCTGAGGGCGACCGGGTGGAGCGCAACCAGACCGTCATGGTCATGGAGTCCATGAAGATGGAGCTCCTCATCTCCGCCCCCCGCGACGGCGTTGTGCGCCGCTTGTCGGTGCAGCCCGGCCAGCAGGTCGAGCGCGGCATGCGCCTCCTGGAGCTCGACCCCCAACCCGACGACGGAGACACTTAGCTGACACCGCCACCCCAGAGAGGCTGTCCCCAAACTCCCGCACCCAACCCGTAGGGCCGCTCCCCCGCTTCCCCGCAATTCCCTTCCCCCTTGTAGGGGCAGCCCCTGTGGCTGCCCTGCCTTGGCCTTGTCGTCCGCTCTAACCTCGCTTTACCCCTCGGACAGCGACCGGTCCACGTAGGCCAGACCCTCGATAGCCAGACCGTACCCCAGCATGTCCTGCATCTGCCGTTTCAGTTGCAGCGTCATCGCGACCCTGCTGTAGCGTAGCGTCAGCCGCGGACGCTCCGCCAGTTGGCGCGCCAGGTCCCACGCCCGGGGCAGCAGCCCGTCCTTGGGCAGCACCTCCGCCACCACGCCCAGGTCCTGCGCCTCCTGCGCCGACAGCGTTTGTCCCGTCAGCAGGAAGTAGCGGCCCCGGTTCTGTCCCAGCAGCATCGGCCAGATGACGTGTACGCCATCGCCCGGTACCACTCCCCGCGGAAAGTGCGGGCCGTCCTGGAACGTTGCTGTCTCCGACGCCAGCACGATGTCCGACATCACTGGAATCTCGGCATGGATCGTCGCTGGACCGTTGACCGCCCCGATGACCGGGACCTCGATCTCCAGCAGGTTCGTCGGCAGCCGCTTCCCCTCCCAGTAGGTCTTGTCCCAGTCTTGGGGCATCCGGCGGGTCGCTCGGTTGGGCTCAAAATTCGCGCAATAGTCGTCGCCCGTCCCGGTGAGAATCACTACTTTGTTCTCCGTGTCGGCCCCTATGTCGGCGAAAGCGTAACCCAGCTCCCGGTGCGAAGCCTCGCCCCACAGCAGGCTGCCGTCTCTTGAGTGGAAGGTGACTTCCAGAATTCCGTCCTCGCGATGCACCCTGACCGTCTCGTACTTGTTCGCATAGTCCGCCAGTACTGTCATGGCAGTCCTCCTGTCGGTTGGCTGGTGGTCCCCCGCAGACCGCTCGGGACCACGCCCACTCTACACCAGCCCTTTGGGCAGAAGGAGGCGCAATCCGGGAAGCCCAAAAAAATTCCCTCCCCCTTGATGGGGGAGGGTCAGGGTGGGGGTGAAAACGTAATGCACTGTAACCGCCGGAATGTCCGGAGAATTGATTGCCCCCGAAACGGCCCGCTCGCCTTTACGGAAGCGCGCCCTCCTGCCGGAACACCTCCGCGAGACTCTCCACGCCCTCCCGGATCTCGCCTTCCGACGGCAGGGCGAAGCAAAGGCGAATGTAGCCCGCCGCTGCCTCCGGATCGGCGGACCAGTCTGGGCCGGGGTTGAACGCAATCCCCTCCCGCAGCGCCGGGATGACCAGGTCCCGCGAGTCTACCCCCTTCGGGAGCTTCACCCACAGGTACATGCCGCCCCGCGGCACCTCGAACTCTACGTTGGGTCCGAACGACTCCCTCAGTGCGCTGGCCAGAACGTCGCACTTACGCTTCAGCGCCGCCCGCATCCCCAGTATGTGCTCCTCGTAGTGGTTGTTGAAATAGTCCGCCACGATCATCTGGTCCATGACGCCTGTCCCCGCGTCGTTCTTGCGCGACAGCAGCCGGCTCATAACCTCCCATCCCGCCACGATGTAGCCCAGCCGCGTGCCAGGGCCCAGGCTCTTCGAGAATGACCCGATGTGCAGCACCCGGTTGCTGTCGTCCATGGCCCGGATCGCGTTCTCGTATTCCCCCTCGAAGATGAGGTCGGCGTAGCACTCGTCCTCGAATATCGGCACCCCGTACTCGCTGCTCAGCTCCAGCATCCGCAACCTGCGCTCCACAGTCATCACGGTGCCCGTCGGGTTCTGTAGTGTCGGGATCGTGTAGATGTACTTGGGGCGGACCCCCGCCGCCCGGAGTTGCTCCAGCGCCTCCGCCAGCTGGTCCATCCTCATCCCGTCCTGGTCAACCTCGATGGCGACCATGTTCACTCTGCGTCGCCGTATGTTGCCCAGGGCGCCCGAAAAGCTGAAGGCCTCGACGATTACCGTGTCCCCCTCCTCCAGCAGGATCTCGTTGATCAGCTCGATGGCTAGGCCGGAGCCCGACGTGATCAAGATCTCGTCGACGGTCGTATTGACTCCCCGATGCGTGGCCAGCTTGTTAACCAGGAACTGGCGCAGCGGCACAATTCCCTGCGGCCCGCCGTCAAAGTTGTACATCGATATGTTGCGCGGGTCGCCCCGGAACACATTGGTGGCCGCCTCGATGAACCCCTCCATCGGCACCATGTCCGGGTCGCTGTGCCCACCGATGAAGTTGTACTTCGGATGGCCGCCGAAGGGACCCGAGGGCGGAGGCAGGCCCCGGTTGAATAGCGTCGAGTAGTCCAAGGCGTTGCCGGGCATGGCCAGTCCCTCCAAAGTCGCAATGAGTCCCCTCTGGCCCGCAGCCCGGGAGACGACTGCATCCTAGCACCGCCGGTATCCTCTGTCGACGCCACCCGCCTGCCAGGGCAGTCGCGTCTTAATTGATTCAGCTTTGCCCACGACCGTCATTCCGGCGAAAGCCGGAATCCAGAGATTCTTGCCAGTTGTTGGTATTCCGGTTGCAAGGCTGGTTAGATCCCCTCTACCGAGGGCATGACAGGTCAATGAACCTAACGACTTTAAGACGCGATTCCCCTGGCCCGTCTGCCTTCTATTCCCCCTCAGTCCCCGTCATCTGGATACTGACGCCCCCGTAGGGGCAGCCCTTGTGCCTGCCCGATTCGCCGCTACCATCACCCTTCCCTCCATACCTCATTCAACCCCACTGCCCTCGTTGCCATTTCCTTTGCCTCTTCTGCGAAGAATGATGACCATGGCCTATCGAATATCCCATCTCCCTTGAGGGAGAGGGTTAGGGTGAAATTCCAACCAACGACAATTGTGCCTATGGAAGATTGCAGGAAATCCTGCTCATCCTTTAATCCTGTGAATTCCGATTCAGACAATAATCGAAACACCCTCAAATGATGACACCTCCTTCTTGCCTACCCCAGGTTGATCTAATAGTATTAGTATGTATGTTCGTATAGTTTTGCATCAGCTATCTTTAGCTCCCCGTAACCCCGGGCGACAAGTAGTTAACCCCGAAAAAGCATTAGTCGGAACGAGACAGGATGAGACACTTTATTGAGTGGTTACCCACGAATTACCCGAAACTGCCTCACGGCGGAATCCGGATCCTCGACCCATCCTCTCCTACCCGAAATCGTGGCAAACGTGGATCAGACGGGGCGTTATCGTGGGCAGTTCCTTTGGTTCACCCCCAACGAAATGCCCTGATAACCTTTGAGGAGGCATGAAATGACCGGATTTGACCGGGATTTGAAATTTTTCGCAGCCCCTCCTGCTCCCCAATGCCCCCTCCCTCTCCAACCGTCGCGGCAAAGGCGGGCCCCAGGAGATGTGTCGCAATCTCCCCCTCGACCACAAGGCCGGGGTGAAGGGACCGTCCGTCCACTAAAGGGACTACGCACGACATGCGGCCTGGTCCCTTCCGGATGCCCCGGCCGACAGGAACTCCGCAGCGGCGCGACGGCTTGATTCTGGTAACGGGTGCCAGCGTTGGATACAATTGACCCGCCGACTACGCAATCAACCGCTTCCCAGGAGTTAAGCCATGCCCCAGCCGCGGGTCTTTGTCAGCCGGATAATGCACCACGACGCCCTTGCCGTGATCGAAGAGGCCTGTGACATGGAGGTCTGGCCCGACGACCCGCCACCCAGCGCCCAGGAGCTGCGGGCCAGGCTGGCCGATGCCGAGGGGGTCCTGATCAACATCATGGACCGCGTCGACGCCGCCCTCCTGGACGCTGCCCCTAACCTGCGGGTCATCAGTCAGCTGGCCGCCGGCCTCGACAATGTGGACATCCCAGAGTGCACCCGGCGCGGCATTCTGCTGGGAAGCACCCCCGGTATCCTCTCCAAGGCTGTGGCCGACCACGCCTTCGCCCTCCTGCTCTCCGCCGCCCGCCGGGTGGTCGAGAGCGACCGGTGGTTGCGTGGCAACAACTGGGAGCTGGCCTTCCACCCCACCTACTGGCTCGGCAGCGAGGTTCAGGGCAGCACTCTGGGCATCGTTGGCCTGGGCCAGATCGGGCTCGAAGTGGCCCGCCGCGCCCAGGGCTTCGACATGCGCGTCCTCTACCACTCCCGCAACCGCCGCCCCGACGCCGAGGCCCAGTACGGCGTGACCTACGCGACCCTGGATGACCTGCTGTCCCAGTCCGACTTCGTTACGCTGCACTGCCCCCTGACGCCTGAGACCCGCTACCTCATCAACGCCGATGCCCTGCGGAAGATGAAGTCCAACGCCATCCTCGTCAACATCTCCCGTGGCCCGGTGGTCGACACCGACGCCCTTGTAACCGCCCTGCGCGAGGGCTGGATCGGCGGCGTGGGACTCGATGTGGTCGACCCGGAGCCTATTCCCGATGACCACCCCCTGATGTCCATGGACAACGCGACCCTTACCCCGCACATCGGTAGCGCATCGGTCCTCTCGCGGCGCGCCATGAGCATCATGGCCGCCCAGAACCTGGTCAACGGCCTGAATGGCCAGCGGTTGGTGCACTGCGTCAACCCGGAGTTGTACGAGCAGCTGGGCCTCTGAGCGGAGCAGGACACCTCGGTCGCCCGCCCGCCGTAGGAGCACACAGCCGCCCGAAGATGCCCGCTCCCGGCAGTGTTATGGACGGCACCGCCAGGCCGCGTTTGCCGCAGTCTGGAGACTATGACCGAGCCTCGCCATCTCGACGAAAGAACCTGATTCTCCAGGGACGGGTTCACGGCTTCCACCGCCGACGGATTCCACGCCTGCATTGGACGAACTGGTCCGTCGCTGTGTTGGAGGTCAACTCGAATTCGGGAATCGCCGGTGTGTGTCGGAACTATTAATCTGTAGCTTTGCGGATAACAGGATCGTCCATCGGGTGCTGTCGGCTGGTCTTCACTCGGCCTCGACCGAGCGTATTAGCAGCACAGGGCAGCCTGACTGTCTGACCACCCTTTCCGCTACGCTGCCCAGCATCATGCGGCCCACTCCCGACCGCCCGTGGGTGGTCATCGCCACCAGTACGTTGGGCTGCGCCGCAGCAAAATCAACGATCGTGTCCTCCGGCGTTCCAGGGACGACATGAGCCTCCACCGCCACCGTTCCCTGGCTCGAGAGCCTGTCCCGTAACGAGTCCAGGTAGCCCTGCGCCTCCTGTCTGACAAGCTCCGCTATCTCGGATATGGGGGGCGACGACAGGGGGATCGCGGGGGCCATTCCAGGTCCCACGCCAATCTGACCGTAATACTCGGCCTCCGACGGCGTTATCTGTAGCAGCGTCACAGCAGCCCCTAACTTCCCCGCCAGGTGCATCGCGTGGGGCAAGGAGCCCTCCGAAAGCTCCGAGCCGTCCAGCGGCACGATGATCCTGCTGGGTGCGTCTGAATCGGCGACAGCCTCCTGTTCCCGGGCCCGTATGACCAGTACCGGGTTGTCGGACATGTGAAGCACCTTGTCGGTCACGCTGCCCATCCACCAACGGGCCAGCCCGGAGCGACCGTGACTGGCCATGGCGATGAGGGTTTCTGGTTGCTTGGCTGCCTCCTGCACGATTGCTCCAACCGGCTCCCACAGCGGCACCACGGTCTCCACGCTGATCCCTCGCTCCCCCAGGGTGTCGGCAACCTGCAACAGGTATTCCCTTGCCTGTTTCTCCCGTGTGCTGGCTGGCTCGATCCACCTCCGGTTGGAGAAGAGTGACTGGGTGATGGCCGGGCTGTCCGGCTCCACGGCCATCAGAAGCCGAACCGGGACCTGCAGTGCTCTTGCCAGTGCAGCCACATGGGGAATGGCCTGCTCCGAGACCGCCGAGCCATCAAGGGGGAGTAGGATCTGGGTATAACCTGTCATGGTTTACCTCCGGTGGAAGCATCGTATCCACTGGTTGGATGGAGCAAGGGGAAGCAAGTGTATCGCTCCCCCATCTGCTTCTTCCGCAAGACGTAACTTTCCTGACATCATTAATATGACCATTGGAACATGACGACCTGACGGTTCTGGATACCATTATACCTTTCTCTGCTCCCTCCTTTTCGCCGCCGCATGACGCTCCGTTCACTTCCAGTAGCAATTGGGCGGATTCGGACGCAGGATTTTGGACCCTTGATCAATGCTTTCCGACAGTAATCCCACACCCGAATCGGTATAAACGCTGCAATAGAAATAGGAGTGTGTCATGCAATAATGAAAGCAATTCAATTGCATAGAGTAAATACGAGAAATAAATTGTTCTATAAGTGTGATAATATTGTGCTTGCATAGATTAATTTTCGTCAGACTAATGTGACTTTATATTAGCATTATGAGTATCGCATTCATATTTTTGATTCGATATGCACAATACGTGAATATAAAGTTTGATAATTAGCCCTAAGCGTTTGATTATAAATAAATTTCTACATTTGATTAATGTAGGAATGAAGCAGAAGATGGGGTGGTGACAGTAAGGATACCCGCTTTCCTTCCCTGCGACATGTTTCGGCGTTACTTGTCCTTATCGAATGCACCGCCTGTCTCGAAGTCGGGTGCGACCATCGGGATAGCCTCGTCAGACTGCGGTAGCTGTTGGCCCCTATCCAGTCCCAGGATGCCCATCTCCGTGCCACTTTCGGCACCATGGTGGATGAACCTGAATGGCGCAGATTGAAATCCGGAAGTGGTGGAATCGTTCAGGCGTGGTCCTCCTGGACTGGTTTTGCTGTGGCTCACATTTGGATACCTACTGATAGAGCATCCTTTCAATTCAGGAGGTTTCACCTCGGTCCTGGCTGCTGTACCTCGGATGCGGGATTCCACCATTCCTTTCCTGCCCGCTTCGACGGACCGGTTTCTGCCCCTACACGAACGGCAGCATTCGCATTTGCGTGGTCGTCCTCGGAATGACAGGTTCATCTGTCGCCTCCTGGAAGGGGGGCTTGGAGGGGCTCTTGGGGCGTCGTCGTCGCCTGCGGATTTGTTATACTTTCTCTCCGGTCCATGGTGGGGGAAGGGAGGACGGGACAACGATTCGGATTCCCTCGGCCGTCGAAATGGGAGCCCGAACTTGAGAAAGGTAGATTGCGCTGCTTTCTTTCTGTGTGATTGTATCGTAGTTGGGTAGAACAATCGGCTTGGTATCTGATTCGATTATTGGTGTATCAACTGTTGCGCCCTTGATTGATTCGTCGTCTGTTCTTGCCCTGGACACAAAGGTGTCATTTTGATGCCCTGTCAGCAGTGACAGCCGACTCGCTTTACTCCTCGAAAGGGACATAGACCGCTCTCATCGCAATAGGTCTCCTGTTTGTTCACCAGGTCTTGAGTAGTATCCTCAAAAAGGCAGTATCATTTACGCTCCAGATCGCCGTCGTGGTTGGAGCAGTGCTGACCCTGCTCATCGCCGTCGTCCCCCAGGGCCGGGACGGCCTAAACACGGCGCTGCTCATACTCGACGTCCTGGAGGACTCCTATAGCCCAAGGGCGCTCTTCGGTCCCCAGGTCCAGCGTTACCGGGTGCATTACGAAACATCGACGGGCGGTTCGGTGGCGGAAATCTATCGAGTCCCCGCCGACCGCCTTCGTCCCGCCGTCGTCCTTTCATTGGGCGTCACGCAAGAGGGATTCGACCACCCCCATGCTGTCACCCTTGGTAACGCCCTGGCCAGAGCCGGCATTGTCGTCATGTACCACTGGCCCGCGGAAATGAGCTACGAGTTCTCCCTGGATCCTCGGGAGATCGACAGCATCGTGTCTGCCTATCTCTACCTTGAGCAGCAGGAATACGTCGACCCTGATCGCATCGGACTGGGCGGGTTCTGCGTCGGAGGATCCTTCGCCCTCGTAGCGGCCGCGGACCCTCGCATCCTGGACCGAGTCGGGTTGGTCAGCGCTTTCGGCCCCTACTTCAACGGAGAGGATATCGTTCTCCAGGCTGTCTCCAATACCGCTATGTACCGGGGCCGCGCAACCCCATGGCAGCCCGATCCGGATACCATGGCCGTTATCACAAACGAACTGCTCGAGACCGTGGCCGGTACACCCGACGCAGCGGTTCTCGCCGGGGCCGTGAAGGGTGAAGTTCCTGTAGGGGCCGGTGATTCGACAATGTTGTCGCCTGCCGGCCGGGCCGTTGGATCTCTCTTGAAGGGCGTCAGTTACGAAGAGGCCAAAATCCTGTTTGATGCCCTGCCTGTCGAATTCCGCAGGGAACTGGATTCGATATCACCCTCTTCGGTGGTAAATCAGGTCCGATCCCAAATTCTGATTTTGCACACCCGGTCAGACAACGTGATTCCCGTTGCCGAGTCCCTCCGCCTTGAGGAGGCCTTCCGAGCTAGGGTGAAAGTGCGGTTCACCGAGGTCGTCGACTTTGAGCATACTCGCCCCGCCCAGGGTGGTGTCCCCACTCGACTGAGGCAACTGGTGCAGCTCTACTCGCACATGTACGAGATCGTCCGCGCCGCCTCTTGAAAGCCCGGTGGTGTGAATCGTACCCTGCCCTTTCAGGGCTTTCGCAGCCTAATCCTCGGCCCCACAATGGCGTGCCTCCGAACAATCCCGAGGCCAAGGAGTGCCTCTTTGAGCCTGAATCGTATGGAGCTCCGCTTCCTCGGCATTGCCTGGCTAGCTGCAGCCGGTTGCGTTGATTGCGGGAAGTTCGCGGGGTCGTTGGTGTCATCCACCTTCAGCCGAGATACCGTCGCCAGCGCACAGCCGCCCAACACGATCACCATGTAGGCGATGGTGGCCAGCGAAGACAACACCGCTCCGAACCTGTACCTCTCCATCAGTTCGTCGGGTGAATAACCCAGTGCGGCGAAATCAATGTCCCACGAGCGTATGAGTGAATGGTCAGGAATTGCCATTGGACTGGGATGCAGGTAAAGAATGAGCGTGACTGCCCCTCCTATCGCGGTGAGTACCAGAACGGCGCCCACCATCCCCTGCATCAGCAGTCTCTTCTCCCAGGTGGTGAACTTTAGCGTTCCGTCCCTTATGACCAGTATGGCCATGATTGTTCCACCGAGTATGGAGAAAACCAGCAACAGGTAGACCCACGTTCCTAGGCTGCAGAAAACCAGTGTGATCGCATAAACCACTATCAGGGGCGGAAATGCCGTCCACGCGGCCCGCTGGTACACATTGGCAAACCCGCCGCTGCTTCGGTACTGCCACCTCCAGAGAAAGTCGAACATCAGACCGGCAGCCAGCGCAAGCAATAGATTGACGATGGTCGCCAGCAGATAGGGCATGGGTGTATTGGCGAAGTCCCCTATCATGTAAAAACCGTAGGGGTCCATTCGAATCGCCGGAGCTTGAAGCAGATTTCCGCTGATCAGAAAGAAGACGGTAATGAAGTAAAGCTCTCTTAGTTCGTGTGTTCGCCGTAGTTTCAGGAAGTTCTGCACGAGGACCAGTACCACTGCCAGAATCACGTACAGGGCCATCACCCAGCCCGCATTCCAACCCATACGTGCCAGGATGTACCCCAGCGTGCCTACTATCAGTCCGGGAATCGCGAACTTGGTCAAAATGAATCGAACTGCATAGCCCGCGTAAGTTCCGTTTCCCCCCTCCTCTGTAGACCCATCCGAAGCCGCTTCCCCTGCAACGAGGTCCCTGGGGGTCTCGGGCTCGTTCAATCTCCGCGTGCTCTGTGCAGCCTCCTGGTCTTCACCAAGGCCGGCCAGCCATAGCATGCCCTGTATTTCTTCTCCGCTCAGTTCCAGCGCCTGGCCAAACACCTCCAGCCTGCTTTTGTTGGGCCGCGTGGCACCCGATTCCCAACGGGCCACGGTGGAATGGTTGTACCTCTCGAGATATTGTGGGTCGATTTGTCCCATGAGATGTAGCAGGCCCTCTTGGGACAGCCGGCTCTTTCGCCCGTCCCCTTTCTGATACGCGTGCCGATAGGCCTGCATCAGCATTCCTACTTGCTTGGCTCTCAGTCGACGGGTTTCAGGATCCGTTTGCATGTTGTCTCAATTAAGTCTCTGTGCCAGAGTTTTTCCATTAACTATTGCAGTATTGCAGTATTATATTGGACAACGATTATTCTCTCAGTCCATTTACATTCGCGCAAGTTCCATTAGGTATTGTTTCGGTCCCGGCCGGATGTGGTCTATATCCCGTATCGCTATATTCCAGCATTGTATATTGAAGCCATTGACGGGTATAGAAATCGATCGGAGTCAACCCACCTCCGATTCCGGATGCTGGACTCGCCGCAATTTGGTACATGCGAATCGCCTGTAACGCTCATGAGTGCGCTTCCACCGAAATTACTAACTTGCCAGGACGTCTCTCCGTGGGCTGGGTGTTGGTTCTCCTTGTCCCTGAACGCCCGCTGTTTCTTCGGTCGCTGATAGGGGAACTCTGTAAGATTACGGCGTGCACCTTTTTTGAGTTTACGAGCATATTTCGAAATCGTGCATGTGATTCATAAATACCTACGTGCGTTAAGTCCTATTCAGATTTTATACTTGGTCTTCAGTTTGATGATATCGATTGGCATTTCCCGCGACCTGCGCTTGAGAGCTGTTTACGCTCCCCCGCGACCTGCGCTTGAGAGCTGTTTACGCTCCCCCGCGCATCTGTCCCCCGTCTCCTGCCCACACCCTGCTCGGTAGTCTTGGGGTGGCTCCTACGACAATGCCGCCAATGAGCCTGCGGTTTCAGCCAGGGACCGGAGACCGGTAACCGCGCAGTATTTCGCCCCCGAAGTCACCCTTAGAAAGCTGAGCCCCGCCTTCCGGACCTGTGCCGCAACATCTGGCACCAGTGTCTCCAATCAGAAAGACTTGCCCCCGTTCCATCCTCGCATTCGCGGTGCCGCTGCTCACCGGTCCATGGAGTATGTCCATTCTCGCCGCACCCCGTGACTGACTGCGGTCCCAGTGGCTTTTGCCTGCTCTGAGGCTGTCCCTGCTGACGCATACATGGCGCTATCTTCTTCGGTGCCGCGGCCCGACCCTCATCCCCAGGATCTACGCCGAACTGGAAATGAAGCTGACCCGCCAGTGCCTTCCGTATGTTCAATGAGAATAATCAATATTGATAGATGTTCATGAATTCGAAATATGGTTTCGCCTGTATCAAGTGTGACGATGCCAATGTCTGTAACTAAATCTCAAATTGCGATATTGTTAGTGCCTTCGCTCCTGGCCATCCTGGTGCTCGGCTCGATGGCTTGCGACTATTCCGGGGAACGACTCGCGCTTCTGGTGACCGTTGGCTCTGAACTGCAGGACTGCGAGGGCGTCGTCAACAAAAAATGCCTCGAGGTCAATGGAGAGCTCTTCTACAACACCATCGAGGGCTTTAGCTACGAGGAAGGATTCATCTACCGGTTGAGGGTTGAGCGCACCGACCTGTACCACGGAGAGGACAATCCCCCTCAGGATGAATCCAGGTACCGCTACCGTCTCCTCGAGCAGGTCAGCAAGCTCTCCACGGCGCCGGTGCGATGACAAGGCCTTCCCCGTCGAAATGAGACGTCCCCTTGCGGCGCGAAACGACTAGCGGCGAAGGGCAGCGCGGGAAGGGCAGCCTCCTCTGGCTGCGGTTGACGCAGATGTTAGGGTAGCCCCAAGGGTTCAACGTACTGGGCGGGGAGCGCTCTCATTTCTCGAAGTCGGCAACGTACCCCGCGATCCAGCCTAGCTCAGCCTGCGTCTCCATCGGCACCTGCCCCGGGGCATTTCCGCCGATGGGTCGAGTGCCGATGACCTCCTGCACCTCCAGATCCTCCACCTCTGTCCGGTCCAGACCCAGGATCTCCTGCAGCACGTAACCGTTGGCCTCGCCCAGCAGCGGGGCCGGGCCGGCTATCGCCGCTGCGCTCCTGGAGAACTTCCAGCCCCGTCCGATGTACTCCTTTGTGCCCAGCCCCGTTTCTGCCGGGTGCTCCACCCGTTCGAAGAATCCCCGGTGCCGGAAGTGTGGATCGGCCAGCGCCTGCCCCGCCGTTAGCACTGGCCCCGCTGGTACCCCCACTTGTTGCAGCGTTTCCATCACCTCGTACGATGTCCGTTCCCTCGTCCATCCGCCTACGATGCTGTCCAGCTCATCCTGCCGCGCCAGTCGCTCTCGCGCCGTTGCGAACCTGACGTCGGCGCCCAGCTCCGCCCTCCCGATGATGGCGCAGAACGCCGCCCAGTCGGCGTCGTCCCGTACCGCTATGGTCACCCACTGGTCCTCTCCACGGCACGGATAGCAGCCGTGCGGGGCCATTGACGGGTGCCGGTTGCCGATTCGCTTTGCCCGCTGGCCGTTGTAAGAGTAGGCCAGCAGCCCCTCGCCGATGAAGGACGCCCCAGCCTGATACATCGCCAGGTCAATCCACGTCCCCTGCCCGGTCTTGGCCCGGTGCAGCAGTGCCGCCATCACCGACCCCAGGGCCGTCCAGGTTGCCAGGAAATCAGTGTACGAGTTCCCCACCTTGTTGGGTACGCCTCCCTCCCGCTGCGTCCCTGAGCCGTCGTTCTCCAGGTAGCCCATGAAGGCGCCGGTGCCGTGGGTTGGCTCCAGGGCCGAAGCCATCGCTCCGAAGTTGCTCCAGGGGCCCGAATGCCCGAAGCCTGTATTTGACACCATGATCAGGTCCGGTTTCGCCGCCCGGAGCGATGCGTAGTCCAGCCCGAAGCGGGCCATCACCCTAGGAGTGAAGTTCTCCAGGACAACGTCGCTGACCGACACCAGTTGCTTCACGATGGCCTGTGCCCTTTCGGAACGCAGGTCCAGTGTCAGGCTCCTCTTCCCCCGGTTCAGGGTCTGGAAAGTGCCCCCCTGCTCCCACCACAGCTCCCCGGGCTGGTTGCCCGGGAACGGGCCGGTGATGGTGCGCGTGGTCTCCATGAACTGGGCCTGGCACGTGTCGATCTTGATGACCTCCGCCCCCAGGTCGGCCAGGTTCGCCCCGGCGAACGGCATGGCGAACACCCGGCTCAGGTCCACGACGCGTATGTTCTCCAGCGGGCGACGCTTCATATCACCCCGCCTGCCGCAGCGACGCCAGTTGGTTCTGGTCGATGCCCAGTTCCCCTTCCAGGACTTCCGCGTTGTGCTGTCCCAGCAGCGGTGCCGGCGAGGGTGCTTGCGCCGGGCGCGGAGCATGTCCGGGACCCGTCGGATGGGTCAACGCCGCCGCCATGCCCGGATAGGTAGCCGGTCCGGCCACTGGGTGGTCGAGCTCGTGGTAGAAGCCCCGCGATGTCAGGTGCGGACAGGACACCAGGTCCCCCGCGTCCTGGGCCATCCCGAACACCAGCCTCCGCTCCCCCGACGCCAGGAAAAGCGGCAGCCGGTCCCATCGCGCCAGCCCCTCGATCAGCAGCGCCTTCAGTTCCTCCCCGTTGGCTATTCGGCCGGCGCCGGTGGCGAAGCGCGGGTCCTGCAACTCCTCCAGCCCGATCAGGTCGGCCACCGTCTGCCACGGCTGCGACCCCTGCACCGACGGCACCACGTACCCGTCACGGGCGGGCATCAGCTCCTCGAAGCCCGAACCGCGCACCGGACGGCGCCCCTTAGTCGCTCCCATGTAGTTGTGGTACGGCACCGGCTGCACCAGGTGCGCTGCGAGGCACTCGGCCACCGACACGTCCACGTGCTGGCCCTCGCCCGTAGCCAGCCGGTCGAACAGGGCCACCAGCGTTGCCGCCGCCGCGTTCGCCCCGGCAACACACATCGACTGGTCGAGGACATTGCGCAGCGGTTCCCGGTCCGAGTCGCCGGAGTGGTACATCAGCCCGCTCATGGCGCAGGTGATGATATCCGTGGCCTGGAAGTCCCGGTAGGGCCCGTCCTGCCCGAAGGCCGTGATCGACGTCACCACCAGCTGCGGGTGGGTCTCGGACAGCGTCGCGTACCCGATGGCGGAGGACTCGCTCGTAGCAGGCGGAAAGCCCTCCACCACCGCATCCGCATGGTCCAGGAGTCTCAGGAGAATCGCGCGCCCAGACTCGGTCGAGTAGTCCAGGGTGATGCTGCGCTTGCCGGTGTTCTGGTAGAGGAAGGGGATGCTCTTTTCCCGATCGGGATCGTCTCCCACGAACGGGCCCCGGCGCCTTTCCGGGTCTCCCTCTCCCGGCGGTTCCACCTTGAGCACCGAGGCCCCGTAGTCAGCCAGCAGTTTGGTGCAGAAGGACGGTGCGGTGCCCGGCCCCAGGTCCAGCACCCTCACTCCCTGCAGCAACTCTACTCCTCCGGCGCCCAGACCAGCGGCAGTTCCTGCCCCCTTTTGGGCAGCACCACCGTGCCCACCCCCGACGCCGTCTGGTGTCCCCGGCTGTTCGTCAGCGTGACGGTGCAGTCGACGTGCCCCACGCCGTCCACCTCCCGCAGCCCGGTGACCGTCCCCTCCGCCTTCAGCACGTCGCCGGGGTAGTCCATGCCCCGGTGCTGCACGTAGAACCTTCGCAGCCACCCGCCCAGCCCGGCGAAGTCCACCAGTAGCTGACCCAGGTACTGGTTTTTCAGCGAACCGTTGACTACCACGTTTTCCAGTCCCTGCTGCATCTGCGCGAAGGGCAGGTCCCAGTGGATCCGGGCATAGTTTCCGTTCGCCGCCGCCCACCGGACCAGGTGGGTCGTGGTCATCGGTCCCTTAACCACCGTGGGCAGGTCCATCCCCTCCGTGACGTCCTCGTAGTGCAACTGCGGCCTGTCTGATGGCACGGCACGCGGCACCTCCTCGCCAGGTCCGGGGGGAGAAAGGTTCACGTTCTGCAGATCGCTGGCCACCATCGCACCCTCCCGGGGGGAGGTTGCATCTTGGTCCAGCGCCCGGTGAATGCTGACCCGCCGGGCCAGCACCAGCACCTGCCCCTCCTGGTCCGTCTGGGTCTCCAGGCGCTCCACGAATACCAGGGGCCCCGAGCGGCCCTGTTTCTGGAAGATGTCAAGGATCTTGAACTGCCGGGTCACCCAGCTCCCCACGTACGGCGGACGCAGGAACTGCCAGTCGCTCCCCCCGTTCAGCCCGTAGCTGTTGAACGGCAGCGGCACCTCGAAGTGTGACTCCTGCCCCGCCCCGAAGTACCCGATGGGCGGTGTGATGTCCTTCCACGTCGCCAGCGGCGGGCATATCAGCCCCCCGAACCTCGACTCCTCGGCGGCATCCCGGTCCACGTACAGCGGGTTCGGGTCCTCGGTGGCGTCGGCCAGGTCGTACACCATCTCCTCGCTAATCGCGAAGCGGTTCCGCTCTGGCGCCGACTCCGTCCCGATCAGCGCCCGCACCTCGTCGGTTATCAAGCTGTCAGCCAATCCGCCCCTCCGCAGGAAAGTCCGTCAATGTGGCGGCAGTTTAACATACCGGCTCTCCACCTATGGCCCTGGTGCCATCCGCTAGCTGAACATCTCCCTGCTAGCCATATCCGCCCCCACCCGCATCGACCGCAACTTCAGCCACACCACGCCCCGGTCGACCCGGTTGGAACCGGCCGACGTGTCGAAGCCGCAGTCCGTCCCCGCAAGCACCCGGGTGGGATCGCCGCCTGTCGCCTCCACCGCCAGCCGCAGCCGGTCCGCCACCACCTCCGGGTGCTCCACGTAGTTCGTCTTTGTGTCTATCACTCCCGCCACCAGCAGCATCCCCTCTGGCAGCGGCATCTCCCGGTACACCTTGTACTCGTGGGCGTGCCTCGGGTTCGCCATCTCCATCACCAGTGCCCCCACCCTCGCCTTGTAGATGATCGGCAGAATGTCTCTCACCGGCACGTCGTAGTGGTGAGGACCCTCCATGTTCCCCCAGCACACGTGCAGCCGCACCCGTTCCCGGGGAATGTTCACCAGCGCCCTGTTGATCGCCTCGATGTGCACCTCCACCACCTCCTGGAACACCTCCACCGGGTCGTCCTGGTACGTGATGTGCCGCTCCATGGCCAGGTCCGGACAATCCAGCTGCAGTATCAGCCCTCGCGAGACTATCAGCTCGTACTCCTTCCTCATCTCCTCCGCGGCCGCGAATACGTAGTCTTCGTAAGTCGGGTAGTGGTCGTTCCTCATCGTCAGCGTGATTATCCCCGGCGAAGCGGCGGTCATGAACAGCTCCTGATGGGCCACACCGGTTGCCTCCACGGCGGTGATCAGGTCGTCGCACTCCCGCGCCGTCACGTCCAGCCGGTCGTAGGACAGGGGACCGACGCACATGGGCACCTCCGCCAGCGAGACTACCCGCGACCGCAGGACCGACGGGTACTCGTTCTGGTCTCGTTGCCCTCGGCGGGTCCACCTGCCGCCGAACCCCGACATCCGCTGCGTGACGTACGTGGAAAAACTGATGCGCGGCTGCTCTCCCCCGTTAATGACGTCGACCCCGGCCTCCGCCTGTGCCCGCACCACGCCGGCCGTTGCCTCCCGGGCCGCCGCGGCCATTGCCTCATGGTCCACCGCCTCCCCACGCGATACCGCCCCCAGCATCTCCACCAGCCCCTCCGGCCGGGGCAGGCTGCCCGTGTGGGTCGTGAGTATGCGGCTCTCGCTCCGTTTCATGGCGCTGCCTCCTCCTTTGCCGTCTCAGAACATACGTGGTGGTGGGTTTCTAATCCGCCCGGAATCTCCTCTGCAAAAGCGCTCCGGCGCTCCCACAAATAAGCCGCTCTCCTTGGATGGGGTCTACTTGCCGGGAGTGAGGAAGTCGCAGGGTTTATCTGCAATCAAGGTCGTGTTCACCTTCATGATGGCATGGATGCATTTCAGCAAGACCGAAGGAGCGCCTTCTTCTCTCAGGTGTCTACTCCGTGTCCTCGGCATTCTTCGGTTTGGGATTGTCGATTTGATCTACGTGTCCCGAAGCCGGTGTCCTTTCAATGGCACTCTGTAGACCGTTCAAAAATTTCACAGTGTGGTCTATGAAATAACATTTGTGTATACTAAATTCCATCTGCCACTGGGGCTTCCCTTGGACGTTGTTCCATAGCCATGCTGGTCCCGCAAGCGCCTGGAGTTGCCGACTTTCTGCCCCAGCCCTTGCGGGTCATATTTCAGAGACCACGGTGAGGTGTCATATGCCAGCTGAATCCTACGATGACCTCGAGGCCAGGTTGGACCGGATGATCGATAGCACGGAGCGGGTGCTGCAACGAATGCAACAGGTTATACGGGGCGAGATTGCTCAAGACCCCCAGATAATGGCCCGGACCCTCCTGGAATCGCTGGCGTTGATCCTGGAGAGCCAGAGGGCGACTAAAGATTTGCTGCTGCTTCTCGAAGGTCGGACAGGATGATTTGTCCGCCCACTTTGCGCTGCTTGCCGGGGTAGGTCCAGCGACTCCGCAACTTGGCAGGTAGCATGCCTCGGGAACATGCAGACTGATGCCCAGGGATTTGCGTGGCCCGACAAGGTTGTGCCCCCGCCGGTCCAGCCCCTTATGCGCCCCCAACTCAAATAGCTGGTCCAACCGCCGGTAGCCCTGTCCCACCTTCGGCACTCGCGCCGTCCCCTCCTATCTCCCATGGCCGCGACGCTGTGACCAACTTCGCCGAGCCTCGCCAACAGCGACTCGACTGTATTCCACTGGCGTCCTCCGGACGCGACCATGTCCAATATCGCGCCTGTTGGCCCTGTCAGGGTTTGCCATTCCGTAAGGCATCGCTTGGCAAAACAGGGGGGGCGCACAGCCGTGCGCCCCTCCTAAGTCTGCATCCTGGTCGCGTCTATTTTCCGTCCTTGATGAAGTCGGCGCAGCGCTCGCCTATCATGATCGTCGTAGCGTTGGTGTTGGCCCGGATGCAGTCCGGCATGATCGAGGCGTCCGCCACTCGCAGGCCCTCCAGTCCCTTGACGTGAAGGTGCTGGTCCACCACCGCCAGCGGATCGCTGTCCGGCCCCATCTTGCAGGTGCCCGAGATGTGGTGCGAGGTACCCGAGTTGCGCTTCAACCACAGGTCCAGCGCCTCGTCATCCACCAGCTCATCGTCCGTGGGCATAACCCGCTCGATGATGATGTCCTTGTAGTGCGGGTGGTTCTCCGCCATCCGGACGCCCAGGCGAATGGCCTCACGCATCCGGCGCAGGTCCTCGGGTTCCTGGTAGTAGTTGTAGTTGATGAACGGCTGCTCGTGCGGGTCAGCAGAGTTCAGGGTCAGTTCGCCCTGCCCCAGGGCCAGCTGTAGGCTGGCGCTCATGCCGATATAGTTTAGGTCCTCGTCGATGGACACCTGCGCCGGGCGGTGTTCGCTGGTCATCAGCATGGGTGAAAGCTGCATGTCGTTTTCCAACGGGCTCCCCGGCACCTGGTAGCGCAGGCCCACCTGGATCACCGGTGCCTGCACGTCTGGCTTCTCCCCCTGCGCCTGGTAGATGGCCGCCGCCGAGGGATGGTCGCGCAGGTTCTTCCCTACGCCCGGCGACTCGTGCACCACCGGTATGCCGAACTTCTCCAGCTGTTCCTTGGGCCCTACGCCCGATAGCATCAGGATCTGCGGCGATGCCACGGCGCCACTGGACAGGATGATCTCGTTCCCCTCCACGACGAACACCTCGCCGCCGCTCTCCGCCTCCACACCGATGGCTTTCTTGCCATCGAACAGGATGCGACGACAGATCACGCTGCCCCTGATGGTGAAGTTCAGCCGGTGGCGGGCCATGTCCAGGTAGTTCAGGGCCATGCTCATCCGCACGCCGCTGCTGCCCCTGAAGTTCAGCGTGTTGCGGGCTCGGGGCGAGACCCCCGTCGACTCCGGGTCGTTCATGTCCTCGGAGATCTCGAAGCCCTCCGACAGCGCAGCCTGCTCAAAAGCCACGGCGTGGGGCAGCCACTCGCTGCGCGGGGCCCGCCTCACCGGCACCGGGCCGTCGGAGCCGTGGAAGTCGCTGCCCCCGAAGTCCAGGTCCGTCTCCATCTTGTTGAAGTACGGCAGGCACTGCGTGAATCCCCACTCGTCGTTGCCCCACTGCGCCCAGCGGTTGTAGTCGTCGGGAACGCCCCGGTACAGCACCTGGCCGTTTATCGCGCTGGAGCCGCCGGTGGCCCTGCCCCGGGGGATCTCCAGGTCCGGTTGTTCGTCGGTCATGTGTCCCCGGTAGGCCCAGCTGTGCGGTCCGTACGCGGAGAACCAGACGTTGTTGCCCAGTTTCAAATCGTCGGGCAGCGTCTCGAAGTCCGGATAGTCAGGCCCTGCCTCCAGCAGCAGCACAGACTTGCTCGGGTCCTCCGACAGCCGCGTCGCGATGGTGCAACCCGCCGAACCTCCCCCCACAATAATGTAGTCGTATTTCATCCTGGTTCCTCCTGTGAGTCTTGGGCATATCCCAGTGAAATTCAGGCTATACCTTGGCGGATTCGGCTTGTTCGATCCACTCGCGGACCTCGTTTGTGAGCTCGCTCAATTGGTCGAGCTGAGCGGACGTAAGGGCCCTCTCCGTTCCGGAAACCGTGTTAACTTGCTCGGCTATGGCTAGCAGCAATTCCTTGTCCGAGAGGTCCGTCTCCGCCTCGCATAGTAGGTCGCAAAGTTTGTCGTTCTTCCGAAGCAATTCCTCGCCGATAATTTTGGCTATTTGAACCTTCACCTTTAGCCGGTCGGACCCCAGTTTTGTTTCTTGGAGGGGCTCCTCGGGTAAGTCCTTCAACTAATCAGAAAATGGGTGGCGTCCGCTCATGGAATCAGTCCCTCTTGACGCGATTCCTCGAGATACTGATCGTAAAGCAGGTCTGCGATGGGCACATACTCCCGATAGAATCGGTCTCCGTCGGTCTTGTGCCCTCCTATCAGCAAATTCCCGGTTCCCCTGGGGTCGAATGCACAGAAAACTCGAATCGGGTTTCTGCCATCGTTTGATCTAAGTTCCCGCATATGTCTGTAGCGAGATGAGTGGATTCCTGAAGATTTCGGATGCCCTAGGTTAACGCCGCATTCGATCTAGAGGCGGACCAAGTTTGCAACTGAATCTTGCTCTCCTGCGGTAATTCCGTTACACCACTCACTAATCTCTTCGGTGTACTCGACGTCCCGGGGCATACCTATTGGAACTCGAAAGTAGAGCCCATATTATACAAAATGCCGGCTGCCTGCGCTTATGCAAACCAAATAGCCTTGCCTACTCCAGCTCGATCAGTGCGTCGTTGGTGCGGACCGAGTCCATCGGCTGTACCCGGACCTCCTTGACCAGCCCGTTCAGCGGCGAGCGGATGCTCTGCTCCATCTTCATAGCTTCGACGACGCAGACCTCCTGCCCCACCGAAACGCTGTCTCCGGGACGCACCATGATGGAAATAACCCGTCCCGGCATTGGAGACCGGATCACGTTGCCTTCGGCGCTGGTGGGGTTCACTCGACTGGCCGGCGGTGGCACCATGATCCCCGGGGTTTCCGTGCGCCCCCGGCGCTGTCGACGGGCCGATGTCGGCAGGCCATCCACCTCCACCAGGAAGCTCTCCCCGTCCACGATCACCTCAACCGGTGAACGGTCGAGGTCGCCCACCTCAACGCTGTACCAGTTGTTCCCCACCCGGACCCGGAGCTTGGTTATCGCCAACCCCGACTCCTGCTGGCACGAAGAAACATCTGCTCCCGGCGCTTTTGCGTCCGCCACGCGCTGGGGCTCTCTGCCGCTGACGGGTCCTGCATCGCCATCGCCAGAGCTGCTCCAATGGCCGCCGCAACCTCTTTCTCGTTGCTCGATCCTCCGGCGGCACCATTCGTCCCAGCGTTGATGTGCCCCATCGGCGCTCCACCGCCTGCCTGGTGGGCCAGGTGCCTCTGGCGCAACTCCTCGACCCAGACCGGTACCGACCCCGTGTGGTGCGTGGCCGCAGCGAATTCGCTGCTGGCTAGGATGCTGCGCAGTAGCGGAACGTTGTTCTTCACGCCCTCCAGCCTTAGCTCCAGCAGAGCCCGCTGCAGGGATCTGTTCGCTTGTTCCCGGGTCTCCCCCCAGGTCATTACTTTGGCCATCAGCGGCTCGTAGTCCAGGCCCACCGTGTACCCGTCGCATAACGCCGAGTCGATGCGCACCTTTTCCCCTGTGGGCAGATGCAGGTCCGTTATCTCTCCAGCGTCGGGAAGGAAAGTCTCCGGATCCTCCGGGTAAACCCGGGCCTCGATGGCGTGCCCTCTCTGCACGACGTCCTCCTGGCTGATTGGCAGCGCCTCCCCGGCAGCAACCCTCAGTTGCAGTTCCACCAGGTCCAGACCCGTGGTCATCTCCGTTACTCCATGCTCCACCTGCAACCGCGTGTTCATCTCCAGGAAGTAAACGCTGCCGTCGCGGGAGACCAGAAACTCCACGGTGCCGGCGTTGCTGTACCCGATGCTCTGACCCAGCCTTGTCGCCAGCGTCGCCACGCGGCGACGCAGCCGCGGCGTCAGCTTTCCCGACGCCGGTGTCTCCTCGATCAGCTTCTGGTTCCGCCTCTGGGCGGAACAGTCCCGTTCGAACAGGTGCACCAGGTTGCCATGGTCGTCGCCCATCAGCTGCACCTCGATGTGCGAGGCGTCCTTCAGGTACCGCTCGAAATACAGCCTTCCGCTGCCGAATGCCCCCGAAGCCACCTGCTGTGCCCGCTCGATTAACGGCGCCAGCTCCTCCGGGGTCATGACCACGTGAATGCCTATCCCTCCCCCGCCCTCGGCCGCCTTCACCATCAGCGGGAATCCCAGCCTCCAACCCTCCTCGGCCGCCGTATCGTTGGGTACCGCGTCGTCGGTTCCCGGCAGCAGCGGCAGCCCCGCCCTCCGTGCCAGCTTGCGGGCGACTATCTTGTCGCCCATCTGCTCCATCACCTCCGGCCGCGGGCCGATGAACCGGATGCCCGCATCCTCGCACTGGCGGGCGAACCGTGGGTTCTCCGATAGGAAGCCGTACCCGGGGTGGATTGCCTCCGCCCCTGTGTTGCGTGCCGCCTCCACCACCTTGTCCGAGTTCAGATAGCTTTCCCGGGGAGCCGCCTCGCCCAGCAGGACCGCCTCATCCGCCTCCCGCACGTGAAGGGAATTGGCGTCCACGTTCGAGTACACCGCCACCGTCTTTACGCCCAGCTCCCGGCAGGTGCGGATCACTCGGCAGGCGATCTCGCCGCGATTGGCGATCAATATCTTGGAAAACATCAGCGCAACCTTCCCACAAATCCCACCCGAAAGAACAAGTCCCCTTCAGTCTCGCCGTGATACAGGCACACGGCAAAATTAGTGGACATATTACCAGCCGATCCGGAAAAGCGCATTCCCCTTCGCCGGTCGGTTTGAAACGATCCCGGATCTCGACCTGTCGCTCCCGCGACATCCTCCGCGAATGCCGGAACTCATCCCTCCCGGCCTCTCAGCAGACGGTGCACTTTGAGCCACCCCGCTTTCGAGACTATTCCTCAGTCGCGAACGCTGACGCCTGCGGCTTCCTCCCGGCGGAGCTGTTCCAGAAAATTGCCGGCGCGCACCTCCTTGCCCAGCCAGTAGCGGACGGTACCGCCCAGCACCGACTTCAGCTCCTCCGCTAGGGGCGCGCTCAGTGGCCGCGCTGCCGCCTCCTGAAGTCCTCCCCGGTGCAGCAGCCTCAGCACCTTCATAGCCCGCAGCGACAGCGGGCGGATCCACGCCTCTGGAGGCGCGCAATCGGGGCACAGCACTCCGCCCAGGTTTACGCTGAATCGGTGGGCCTCCGGTTCCACTTTCCTCCGGCATTCCACGCAGTGGTACAGTTCCGGCAGCATCCCGGTCAGTCGGAGCAGGTGGAATTCAAAGTATCGCAGTGGCGTCTCCGGCTCGGCGGCCTGTGGCAACGCCCTGAGCACGCTCAACGCCAGCCGCAGCAGACCCGCCGACGGGCTCTCCTCCGGCCCGAACCCGTCCAGCAGCTCGGCCACGTACAGGCCCCGGGTCAGCGTGGCCAGGTCCTCTTTGACCTTTCCGAACCCGTCGATAACCTCGGCCTGCGACACGATGTCCAGTTCCCGGCCCATTGCCACCGACATCCGTGACAGCGTCAGCGGCTCCAGGTGCCCGACCAGCTTGCTCGTCGACCGGCGGGCCCCCTTGCCCACCGCCCGTATCTTGCCCCGCTCGGCGGTGAACACGGTCACCACCAGGTCCGCCTCGCCTATCGGCGCCTTCCGCAGCGCCAGCCCCTCGCAGCGGTACGTGCGCGGCGGCGCCACTCTATAGCTCCTGCCTTCCCTGGAAAGCGCGGCCCAGCGTGGTCTCGTCCGTGTGCTCCAGGGACCCGCCCACCGGCAGGCCCCGGGCCAGTCGTGTTACCCGCAAGTCTGAGCGCCCCAGGTGCCTCTGGATATACATCGCCGTCGCCTCCCCCTCCATCGTGGGGTTCGTCGCCACCACCAGCTCCTCCACCTCCCGGTCGTCCAGCCGTTCCAGCAGCTCCCGCAGCTTCAGTTGTTCCGGCCCAATGCCGTTTATTGGTGAGATCACCCCGTGCAGTACGTGGTATAGCCCCCGGAAGCTCCGCGTGCGCTCTAGGGCCAGCACGTCCATTGGGTCCTCCACAACGCAGATAATCGCCCGCGAGCGTCGGCCGTCGGCGCAGATGCCGCAGGGGGTGCTCTCCGCCAGGTTCTGGCATTCCCCGCAGAAGATCGTATTCTCCTTCACCGCCGACACCGCCTCCGCCAGGGCGTACGCTTCTTCCTCGGGCATGCGGATGATGTGGAAGGCCAACCGCTGCGCGCTCTTCGGCCCGATCCCCGGCAGCCGGTTCAGCTCCTGCACCAGCCGGGCCAGCGAGGGTGAAGTGGAGGGCAGGTTTTCGGGAATCATCCGGGGGACCTTGACATCGGTACTGGGAACTCCCTGCGCGGCTTATCGCACCGCCCCTTGACGGCTGTCATCGTCGCCGTACTGCCATGAGTATCTCCCGGCGTCCCTACGTCAGGCCGGGGATATTCATCCCTCCGGTAATCACACTCATCTTGCTCGCGGCCAGCTCCTGTGCCTTGGTGGCCGCGTCGTTGAAGGCGCCCACAAGCATGTCCTGCAGCAACTCCAGGTCCTCTGCGGCCTCCGGTTCGATCTCCACCGATTCCACCGCCTGCTTGCCTGTCATTACCACCCTGACCGCGCCGCCGCCCGCCGAGCCCGTCACCGTCAGCGTCTCCAGTTCCTCTTGCACTTTCTGCAGCTGCGCCAGTTGTCTCTGGGCCTGCCGCATCATGTTCCGGTTCATTCATCCACCTCTTCTTCCTGGAGTATCCGCGCTCCCATCCCCAGGGCGGCGCGCACCAGTGGGCTCTGCTGTGCCGACCGGTTGGCGCTGGCTCCGGCCTGCTGCCCGTTGGCCAGCGTAAGCTCGTACTCACATCCCTCGCCGAAGGATTCGGCCAGCGCGTCCGACAGCCTCTTGCGAGAGGCCGAGTCCTCCAGTTCCTCCTGCATCCGTTCCAGGTTCGCCTTGTTGCTGAAGGGCAGCACCAGCTTCTGCCCATCCAGCGTGATGCTGTTGACCCGGCAGTCCCGCAGCAGGGCACCAAGATTGTACTTCCTCCCCTTGTGCCGCGATAGCGCCTTCACGGTGTCGTTCCACTGGATCCACAGATCGTTGGACTCGCCGCTTCCCCGGGCACTGCCGGCTTCCGCCGTTCTCGGAGAGGGCTGCCGTACGCCTGGAGATGCCTGCGCCGGTTCTCGGGTGGGTGCCCGCTCCCGGGCCGACGCCCGCTCCGGACGCGGCTCCCGTGGTGGCGCCGCTGTCCTGGCTGGCTGGGGCGCTCGTTCTTGACGCGCCGGTGCCGCCGGTGTCGGTGCTCCCGTTGGCCCTGAGCTTGTCGAAGGGCCGACCGCGACCGCAGGCGCAGCCGATTCCTCGCAGATCTCCACCACTGCCAGTTCCAGCGGCAGCGTCGACGGAGAGTCGTATCGCATATTCACCGCACCCCACACCTTCAGCGCGTGCACGATCCGCCACGAAGGCTGCTTGCCCGTCAGTTCCTTCAGCTGGGCCCGCACATGCTCGGGCACGTCGATGGCCTCCTCCGACCCCCATTGCAGGTGCATGTACACCCGCAGCAGGTCCGATGTCTGCCGGTGCAGTTGCCGGATGTCGCTGCCCTCCCATGCCGCCTGGTTCACCGCCGAAAGCGACGCCGATGTGTTGCCCTGCAACAGGTATTTGACCAGCTCCAGCGCCGCCTCGTCGCTGCCAATGCCCAGCAGCTGCTCCACCTGCGGCGCCGTCACCCCGTCGGGACACGATACGACCAGTTGCTCCAGCAGGTTCTCCGCATCCCGCAGGCTGCCCGCCGCGTAGCGCGCGATGGTCCGCAGCGCCGCCGGTTCCACCGATACCCCCTCCGCCTCTGCGATCTCCGACAGCCGCCCGAACACAGTCTCCGACGGTATCCGGCGAAAGTCCAGCCGCTGGCATCGGGAGATAATCGTCGGCAGAATCCGGTGCGCCTCCGTCGTGCACAGCACGAATATTACATGCCCCGGCGGCTCCTCCAGCGTCTTCAGAAACGCGTTGGACGCCGCGTCCGTCAGCATGTGGGCTTCGTCGATAATGTACACTTTCCGCCGACCCTGCACCGGCGCGAAGTTCACCTTGTCCCGGATGTCCCGGATCTCGTCGATCCCCCGGTTGCTGGCCGCGTCCAGCTCGATGATGTCCATGAAGCGGCCCTCGTTGATCGACTCGCAGACGGCGCAGGCGTTGCACGGGTCGCCGTCCTGCAGGTCCAGGCAATTGGCCGCCTTGGCGATGATCCGGGCCGTCGTTGTCTTGCCGCACCCCCTCGGCCCGCAGAACAAGTAGGAATGCGAGATCCGCCCAAGCCGCACCGATTGGCGCAGCGTTGTGGAAACATGTTCCTGGCCCGCCAGCTCGTTGAAGCTGGACGGACGCCACTTGCGATAATAGACCTGCGAGGTCATGACGCCTCGAGACCCCCGTTCCTTGCGGCGCTGCCGATTGACAGCAGCCTGAGTGCCTTCTTCTCCAGCACCTGCATCCGGGCCGTCTCCTCCGGCTCTTCGTGATCGTGCCCCACCAGGTGCAGGGCGCCGTGTACAATCAGGTGCGCCAGTTCGTCGCTCGGGCTTTCCCTGCGTTCTACGGCCTGCCGCTGCGCCTGCGGCCACGACACGATTATCTCACCCAAGGGTGTGGGAAGTCCCGGTGGCAAAACGAACTCGCCATCTCCCTCGTCATAGCGGCCTCTGCCGTCATTCCCGCCCGTCTCGTCATTCCCGCGAAAGCGGGAATCCATGGGCCCGTCTCCCTCACCCTCCCAGTGTCCGGGAAATTCGGTGGAAAACGACAACACGTCTGTGGTCTCGTCCAAGCCTCGGTACTCCCGGTTCAGCTCGCGAACCGTCTCGTCGTCGGTGATTAGCAGGCTGACCTCCGCCTCACCGGCGATTTCCGCCACCACCAGCCCTGCTTGGGCCACCATCTCCAGCCAGGCGGAATCAAGTTCCTCCTCGAACCTCTCGTCAATGGAGACATGCGTCTGCAGGCTGGAAATCTCGTCCAAGGAGCACAACCCCGGGGCCGGATGCGGAACGACGGCCCATCCTCTGACGGTCGACCCTTATCATAATCCAAAGGGCCCAGCCATACCACCATTACATCCGAATCGCCACCCCCACGGCCTTCTAATCGTCCCCTCTGCCTTCGGAAGATGGTCAGGGTGAAGGCGTTTCCCTGCCGCATGGCTCGCTGTTGTATCGTCGCAGAAATCCTGCAACGGAGCGGTCCTGCTCATAGGCGCAAAAGAACCAAAAAGGCCTTGCTTGATGACAAACTGCGCTTGCCAGGGTTCATGCAGCCCCGGTATGATAATCGGGTAAAACTAGAACAATTGAACTTTTAACGCTGCCTCAACGGCTCCCCCTCCCGAGGGAGAAGGGTAGGGTGGGGTGAATAGTTAGTGCAGGGAGAACGTTGGCACAACTACAGCCGGTCATTAGACAGTTTCATGTGACTGTAGTGGTTTCCTTGTGGTGGCTGTTCTCATCCAGCCCGAATTGAAGGTCAGAGCCATTGATACATCTGCATTTGAACGGGGAGAAAAGCAGGAATGCTACAGAGAACTCGGAGCATCCCTTCATTCACCGCGGCAAGGGTCCCTTGAGCACTTATTCGATCGTGGTCAACTCCGTAAGAGGACAGTTGGAAAAATGTCAGAAAGCAATTGAATACACTTTCTCCTTTGTCCGTTTTTGTCCGGATTTGACCGGAAAACCAAAAAAACGCACCCCTGTCGGGCATTTCCGCCCCGCCGCAAATCAGAAATGGCGAGATCACAAATATCCGCTTTTGTCCGGATTCGGCCGGAAAATGGAGAATATCTGCCCGCCCTTATTCCGCCAAGGGCCACCAATCGCGCCGCTTCCACTCGCATCTCCCTCCGGGCATTGGTATCATTTAGACAAGTCCCCGCCACGAGGAAACGAGATATGCGCGGAGTAACCTTCAAGGGCAACCGCGAGGCCGAGATTCGCGAGTTTCCCAATCCCCACGCCGGTCCCGGCGAAGCTGTGCTGCGCATCATGGCCTCCGGCTTGTGTGGCACCGATCTGCACCGGTATCGCGCTTCCGACCCCACCGAGATGATCACCGGCCACGAGCCCTGCGGCGTCATCGAGGAGCTTGGCCCAGGCGCTCCTCCGGGCCTCCGGCTCGGCGACCGCGTCATGTGCCATCACTATGAAGGCTGCGGCGTGTGCGAGGTCTGCTACATGGGGTACGAGCAGCTCTGTCCCCTCGGCCATGTAACCTTCGGAGGAGGCACCGGACATGGCGCCAACGCCGACTACATGGTCTGCCCCTCCCGCACCCTCGTGCACCTGCCCGACGAGCTCTCCTTCGAGGAGGGCGCCGCCATCTCCTGCGGCACCGGCACCGCCTGGAACGGCCTGAACAGGATGGACGTCTCTGGCAAGGACATCGTGGCCGTTTTCGGACAGGGCCCCGTCGGCCTCAGCGGAACTCTTTGCGCCAAGGCCATGGGCGCCCGCGTCATTGCCGTTGACGTCGTGGACCAGCGGTTGCAACTGGCTACCGATCTTGGTGCCGACCACACCGTCAATGCTGCCGACAACGATCCCGTGCAGGCTATTCGCGACCTTACCGACGGCCAGGGAGCCACCGCCTCCCTCGAGACCTCCGGCAACCCCTCCGCCCGCCAGCAGACCCTCACCTGCCTCCGTCCTTTCGCCCGCGCCTGCTACGTCGGCATCGGCGGCCCGGCGGAGATCGACTTCAACCGCGACGTCGTGCTCAAGGTCGTGACCATCTTCGGTTCGTGGACCTTCAGCAAGGCCGAACTCATCGAGATCGCCCGCTTCTTCGTAGACACCGGCGCTCCCCTCGACCGGCTCATCACCCATCGCTACTCCCTCGACCAGGCCATCGAAGCCTTCCAGACCTTCGACGGCGCCGCCACCGGCAAGTGCGTGTTCGTCTTCGACTAGACTACGTCTGGGTAGCAACAACAGAGTCCCTCCCCCTCGAGGGGGGAGGGTTAGGGTGGGGGAGAAATGGCAATGCGAATTGGCTGTCAGGACAGATACTGCCGGATCCAAAACCGTTTCCGGGCGCCATCGGGGTCGGGTACTCGGACTGTGAGGGATCCGATATCCCTCGCCCCTCAATCGGCCTTCCATACCTGGCGGTGAAACTCCTCCCCCCGCAACTGCGAGAACACGACGCTTTCGATCGCGACGGCGAAGCAATGGTAGTCCGGCTCCTCGGGCCGGAACCCGATTGCGGTAAACACCGCGTCCCCGAATCTCCGCCTCTCCTCCCGGTCAACCACCTCAACGGCGCGTCCGTACACCTTGAACTCCCCCTCCGTCCCGGCGCGGTCCCACACCGTGCTGTGCACCACGCAGCGCGGGTCCCGCCGCAGGTCCAGCGCCTTCACCGACCGCCACATCATGCCCAGGTAGAGCTGCGCGTCTACGATGAACGGCTCCACCGGCGATATGCGCGGCCAACCGTCCCGGCGCAACGTCCCGACCAGCGCCAGCCCGGTCCGCGCGAACTGCGCCTCGCCCAGTGCAGCCAGCCCCGGCTCCTCCCCCGCAAACTCACCCCAGGTGGCGGTCATGCAGTGTCTTAAGTATCGACATAATTTCGAGCGTCCACGGAAGGAGGAAGGAAGCCAAGTACAATCTCCTTACGAGCTCTTAATCCGACGCGAGTCCGTTCGATCAGGCCCGTCTCCTCCAATTCCCCGATGTCCCTGCTCAGAGTTCTCTCTGTCACTCGCGCGTAAGCGGCCGCAATTTCCGGAGTAAGCAGGCGAACATCTCTCCTCGGGACCGGTTCGTCGCGGCGCGACAACCCTAGCGCCAGCTCTCGCTTGCGGAGGTCTGACCGGCTGCTTCCGGGTAACTGCGTATTGACATAGTTCTCCCATAGGATGGTCAGCTGCTGTCCCTGAATTTGGGCCATTTGCTCCTTGAGGCCGTCCACAAACCCTTGCAGGGAGTAGACTGCGAAACCGATGGCGCCATTATTCACCCGGCTGGACAGCCGCAACTGCCGGTAATACTCCGTCCGAGTTTCGTTGTAGTGATTGCTCAAAAGGTGTGTCGCAGGACTCGGCACCCCGGCGCCGGCTAGAATCTGGTGCTCCATCAACCTGGCGGTCCTGCCGTTGCCATCTGCGAAAGGGTGAATCCAGTCTAAGTATAAATGGGACAAAATGGCGCACAGAATGGCAGTGGCAGTCCTGTCGTCCAGCACCTGGCTGGCCTCGATCTCCTCTAGCCAGTCGCACAGCCTTGAGAGCAAAAAGTCACAGTCCTCGCGAGGCGCGGCCACATAATCCGCAACCCCGTATTGGCGCGAGGGAATCTCTCCCGGAAAGACGCCGGGTTCCAATTCCAACCCTTTCAGGACTGCCGGATTAAGTTCCTTAATGCGATCCGGGGTCATTGGAATGACATCGCCACTGGTCATGCTGTTCAATATTTCGTCGCAGACCTCAATGATATTGTCCACCTCTTGACCGAGGTATTCCTTAGACGGCGGCAGTTTGAGCAACCCCCTGAGTCGCTGCGAAATCTCATCAATCGTAAGCGTGTTTCCCTCAATTGCTGTGGTGGCTTGAACTCCTCGCTCTAGGTAGATTTGATGCAGGTCCGTAAAGGTTTCCGGGAGCAACGGCGACCGCCCGATTTGCTCGCACAATGAGCGAGCTTCACCCAACAGCATCCAAAAACGGCTTGGGGCCTGTTCCAAATGCAGGTTGAAGCTGATCCAAGGATGGGATGATTGATACAAACGTGTCATAAATTATGTCCCTTATCATGTCTACTTTATAAACGTATTATGTGGCTACATATTCACTGTATCAACGTGATCAATGTCATGATAAATGTCCAGTATTTCCACCGCGATCTACGCAGTTCTATTACCTGATTCAACCGGTCTATCGTCCCAAAACAGAAAACCCCGCGGCTTTCACACCGCGGGGCCATTCGCTTTTCGGATGTTGGTACCCCGGAGGGGCTTCGATCCCCTGATCTCCACCTTGAAAGGGTGGCATCCTGACCTGGCTAGACGACCGGGGCACACTTGATACCCTACGAGTGTAGCATACCCCAGCCTGCCCGCGCTATGGATACACCGCCAGTTCGTCCAGCGACGTATCCTCCGGGAACCCCGCCATCAGGTTCATGTTCTGCACCGCCTGTCCCGCTGCGCCCTTGACCAGGTTGTCCAGGCAGCTGATCACAATCAGCCGCCCCGTGCGCCGGTCGATCACCGGATGCAACAGGCACAGGTTGTTGCCCAGCGTCTGCTTGGTCTGCGGCGGCTGCGGCACCACCCGCACGAACGGATGGTCCGCGTAGTAGTCTCGGTATGTGTCCAGCAGCCGCTGCTTGCCCTCGTCTCCCTCCCACTCGCCGGGGTTCATCAGCGGAGCGTAGCACGAGCTCAGGATGCCCCTCGTCATGGGGATCAGGTGCACCTGGAAGGTCACCCTCACCGGGTCGCTGGCCAGAGGGTTCAGCTCCTGGGTGATCTCCGGTAGGTGCCTGTGCCCGCCCAGCGCATAGGCGAAGACGTTCTCGTTTACCTCGGAGAAGTGATTGGACATCGTCAGGCTGCGTCCGCCGCCCGACACTCCCGACTTGCTATCCACGATGATATCGGGACTGATGATGCCAGCCGCAACCGCCGGCGCCAGCCCCAGGATGGCGCTGGTGGGGTAGCAGCCGGGATTGGCCACCAGCCGTGCCGAACGGATCTCCTCCCGGTGCAGCTCTGTCAGCCCGTAGACCGCCTCCTCCAGCAGCGACGGTTTCTGGTGCTCCACCCCGTACCACTCTTCGTACTCGTCCGCCCGCTTCAGGCGGAAGTCCGCGCTGATGTCCACCACCTTGACACCTTGGTCCAGCACCGGGATGCACGCCTCCGCGCTGGCCTTGTGCGGCAATGCCGAGAACACCAGGTCCAGGCTGCCGTTCAACTCCGGCTCGATAGTCAGGTCCAAGCTGTCCAGGTGGGGGAACACCTCGCCCAGCCTCTGTCCGGCGGCACTCCGCCCGGTGACCGACGCGATCTCCACCTCCGGGTGACGACGCAGGATGCGGGCCAGCTCCGATCCCGAGTACCCCGTGACATTGATGATTCCTACCTTCACTTTGCAGGCCCTCCTAGGTCGCTTTCCCGTCATTGCCATGAAAAGAGGCGGCGGTGTAGGGGCAACCCTTGTGGTTGCCCGGCTGACCATACCTCATCTACATACACTGCGTGGCCAAAGGCCACCGTCATCCCCACCAAATCGGAAATGACTCAACCAACATGGTTCCCTTCGCTCCGCGTTGCCAAAGGCCGTGTCCCCGCTGCGCCTGCCTCAGTCAGCGTTTAGCAGCGCTGGCGGCACATGGGGCAGCGCATCCGTCCTGTCCGCCACTGCCTTGGATGCCCCTTTCGACTTTCCGTTGCTCTCCTGAGCTACCTTTTCCGACATGAACTTGCGACGCGATGGACACATCTCTCCCACCACGCACACTTCGCAAAGCGGCCGCTGTGCCCGGCACACCCGCCGCCCGTGATTAATGAAGGCCACGTGGAAGTTGAACACCCCATGCGGCGGGACCTTGGCCTCCATCACGTCGTGGGCTTTGTCCGCGTTGGTCTTGGCGTCAATGGCCCGAAGTCGCTGGCAGACTCGGTAGATGTGGGTATCGATGGCCATTGCCGGCATTCCCAGCGAAAAGTTCAGCACTATGCCCGCCGACTTGGGCCCGATGCCTGGCAGTTGCCGCAACCACGCCTTGGCCTCGGCCAGAGGCATCTCCCGCAGGAAGGACAGGTCCAGCGAGCCTCCGTTCAGCTCCAGGACCCTCTGCAGTACTTCCTTGATCCGGGGCGCCTTTACTTTGGCCAGTCCTCCCGGAGCGATCGCTCTCTCGATGTCCTCTACATCCCCCCGCGCGACCGCCTCCAGCGATCCGAATCGCTCCATGAGGCGGGCAAAGGCGCGACCCGAATTGATGTCCGATGTGTGTTGGGAGAGGATGGTGAAGACCATCTCATCGGTCGGGGGAAGTCGCCGCTCCTCGGGGAAGGGGCCATATTCCCCGGTCATCAACTCCACGGCTTGGGCGATGCGCGCCGCCGACATCGTTGGGCTGCGACGCTTGGCCTGCTTTTCCGTCATGGCCCAGATTCTAGCATCGGCATAACCGTGTCTCAATAGCACCTGCTCCGCGCCCCAGGACGATTGCAAATTCAGGACGTGTGGCCGAGTAGGCGTGACATGGATTGAAAGGGCCGGAAGGCACAGGTCTTGGCACGCAGCAGCATGGACATCCGCAGTGGAAACCGCTCCTTCAGGTGCCGGCCGTTCAGTGCAGTGTTCACCAAGGTGGTGTATAACTCCCCCAAGCATAAGCGCCGTAGCGTGTGAACGTCATAGTCCCGGCCACAGTTCTCTATGGCTTGGCACAGGTCCCTCTCCGCATACAATGCGTCCATGGTCAGCAACTGCAGACCCCGATAGCTTTCGAACAGGTCCTACCAGCTTTATTCGCAATACTCCGGTTCGTACCGTTTCTCCGATGCCGGGCACCTGGCCAAACACAGCCCCAGGTCGTGGGCCAGCACCTCCACCATCACCAAGGGATTGCCATTGCGACCCACGGACTGTTTGGCGCACTTGCCGTGCACCGAGGCGCTCATTCCCTGATCCGCCACCACCCAGGCTGCCCAACGACCAGGGCGTCCTGCAGTTGTTCCCGGGGAACCCCGGCCAGGGTGCGGGAGATAGTAGTGTCGTGATGCGGATGCTTTTGGCTGAACCCCAAGGGCTCATTGAGCACCGGCCAGTGCAACTTGGCGATGAGGGCAAAGTAGGCCGTAGTGGTCTGACCGCATACCAAGCCCGGCAGGGTCAACCGCAAGACGGCCTGAAAGGGGTGCTGGACACCCCTGGCACTCCTGGGGTCCGGGATTTTATCAATGCACGAAGGCAGAGATTCCGCCGCCTCCATATCCACACACTCCCATCTCCATCCTGACGAACCCCTCTCCCTGACTTTTTAATCGTCCTGCCTTCAGGGCGGCGCGTTTTCGAGTCATGGGGGTTATGGTATGATTTGCGGCGGAGGAAATGATGTTCGGATTGGGTGTTTTGACGGTCAGCACCTCGGGTGCACAGGGCAACCGGGAGGACACCAGCGGCCAGGCGATTCGCGATATGTTGACGGACGATGGATTCGAGGTTGTAAGGTCCGAAATCGTGACCGATGACCACGATACCATAGCCGCCAAAATGGTCGAGTGGGCCGATGCGGCGGACGTTAACCTGATCGTGAGCACCGGCGGCACCGGGCTGGGGCGCTATGACTGTACGCCCGAGGCGTGCCTGTCGATCCTGGACAAGGAAGTGCCCGGCATGGCCGAGGCGATGCGGGCCAAGACGCTGGAGTTCACGCCGATGGCGATGATCAGCCGGTCGGTGGTGGGCATCCGCAGCAACACGCTGATCATCACCCTGCCCGGCAGCACCAAAGGCGTCCGCGAATGCCTGGAGGTGGTGCAGCCGGTGCTGAGGCACGCGATTGACCTGCTGCAGCGGGAGGCGGTGAGCGAGCATCCCACCGGGGCATAGCCGAAGAGCCGGTCTCCTCAGCGGCAGTTCGCCCATCCTGCTACAAGGTAGAGGGTGGGCGCGTATTTGCTAGGCCACTCGGAGCAATCTAATTTCGGAATGGCAAGGATGAGCGAAGAATCCAGCAACGAGCAAGTGGTCTACTGGCCGAGGGTCAAGGAACTACTGGACGGAATCATGGCGAGGTGGGTGGACCGCTGGGGGCGGAACCCATTACCGGGCATACACGCATATTATTGGGAGACGCCGGAGGAGTTGCAGGAGGCAGTGCTGTCAGGCATCCGGGCCATCGAGCCGGGGGTTCCCGGGAGGGAGACGCAGCTGGTGCGATCGCTGGCCCGCAGCGTGGGCACGTCGGGTCGAATGCCGTTGCGGGGCCCGTTCCTTTCGCGGGATGAGATAGACGAGATCGTGATCTGGATCGACAACGGCATGCCCAAGGGGCCGGAAGGGTAGGGGCAGAGCCGGAACGGGGTGCGCCCTCACGCCCCGGCGACCTCAACGCGGGCCCTTGGCCAAGCGTAACGGGAACAAGGCAAGAGCCCAAAATACTAAATGCAGGAGAGCAGGGGCGGGTTTAAAACCCGCCCCTGTGGTTTGGGTTTCAGGGCTGAGGCGACAACGGAGCGGCGTCAGGCGCAAAAGAATAGGGGCGCACGGGTGTGCGCCCCTCGTCGTTGCTGGTGCAACGGGCGGTCTAGCGGAGGACGGGCTCGTCTTCCTTGACGTAGACCTGGATGCGGCCACGGGTATGGTCGATGACCGCGATGCGGCCTTGGCCGTCGATGCGTACGCCGCAGGGGTGGGAGAGGCGCTGCTCGTACTCGGGCTCGCTGGCGAAGGCCAGATTCCGCTGCCGAATCATGTCGGGGTTGGAATTCAGCTTGTCCTTGCCCCACTTGGACAGAGCGGCGTCGCCGCGGAACAAGGTTATGAAGCGGCCGTCGGGAGCAAAGACCTGGACCCGGTTGTTCATCCAGTCGGCGACGTAGATGTCGCCGTCCTTGTCCACGGCAACGCCGTTGGGGCGGTTGAACTGGCCGACCCCATCGCCGCTCTCGCCAATGGACTGCTGCCACTGGCCGTCGGAACTGAAGACCTGGATGCGGTCGTTGCGCCAGTCA
The DNA here is from genome assembly GCA_965208825.1 of Dehalococcoidia bacterium. Classification (GTDB taxonomy): domain Bacteria; phylum Chloroflexota; class Dehalococcoidia; order Lucifugimonadales; family UBA3495; genus VXOI01. The sequence continues at coordinate 1,192,402 of CBDBPP010000004.1, read as the reverse complement.
GCGATGTAGATATTGTCGTCCTTGTCGAGAGCGATGCCCCAGGGCATATTGAACTGCCCATCGCCGCTACCCTCGGAGCCGAAGCTGCTGATGAACTGACCGTCGATGGTGAACTTCTGGACGCGGTTGTTCTTGCTGTCGACGACGACAATGTTGTCGTGGGAGTCGATGGCCAGACCAGAGGGGCCGTTGAGCTCACCCTGGCCGGAGCCGCCCGTGCCCCACTTGCTGACGTACTCACCCTCGGCGGTGAACTTGGTGATGCGGTTGAGCCACTCGTCGGCGACGTAGACGTTGCCGGTGCTGTCCAGAGCCACGGAGGTGGGCCAGACGAACTCACCGTCCCCTTCGCCATACTCACCGAAAGCGGTAATGTATTCCTCGTCCAGGGTCACGACGGTCATGTGAACGCCGTCGGGACGATTCTCGTAGGAACGATTGACCACATAGACCGAGCCGTCAGCGGCGATGGCCATGTCCACCGGGTTACGGAAGCCGGTGCCGGCGAACTCGTTCCGGCCGACGGCGTGACTGTGGTAAAACGTCCGGTCCGTCAGACCGAAGAAATGTGTTGCCATATCCTTACCTCGTAGTGTGTTGTGAGCAGTCCCGGCTGCGCCTAGACTGCCGATCTCCAAGGACAATCGCTATGGTTGCCCTGGGCCGGTGGGCGCCCACAAGGGACGCCTCTACAACAGATTCCTGCCGGAAGTCGTCTTACTTGTTGAAGAACGGGACCCGCTCGAAGTTGCCGTTGACTATGGGGTTGGCGTCGAGGCCAAACCAGTCTTCGAGGATGGTGGAATAGACGGAGCGGAAGTCCAGATTGAAGGCCAGGTTGCCGCCTTCCTCCTGTTCTGCCGGGGCCAGGGAGGGGTAGGCGCCGTAGATGCCGCCCTTGACGTGCTCGCCTACGGCCATGGCCACGCCTGCTGCGCCGTGGTCGGTACCGGAGCCGTTATCGGCAACCCGGCGACCAAACTCGGTGAACATGAGCAGGGTGACGTTGTCGCTGGCGTCATGGTTACGCAGGTCGGTGATGAAGGTGTCAACGGTGTTGGACACGTCGGTCCACAGGGCGGCGTTGGCCTGAGCCTGGTTGGCATGGGAGTCAAAGCCGTTGTAGGGCGACGTGGTGTAGAGGATGCGGGTGCCGAAGTTGGCCAGGTGGGTCTGAGCGATGTTCTTCATGTACTGGCCGACGACGGTGTTGGAGTATTCGACGTCGGAGGAGTACATCTGGGGAGCGGTGGCCAGGATGTCGGCGCCCTTGAGAGCGTCGGTACCGGTGGAGTGGATGTAGTCCATGACCGGGCCGGTGCCGATGGCCGGGGCATACATGCGGCCGAAGACTTCCAGAGCGTCGTTGCGCTGGGACTCGCCGTCGATGCCGGTGAGTAGGCCATAGGTCTCCAGGTTTCCGACGGATGCTACGGGCACACCTTCCATCACCAGGGCCCGGGGCAGCCCCCGGCCGAAGTTGACGGAGGTGAGCACGTTCTCGGCGTTGGGGTCCATCAGCTTGGCAGCGCGTCCCAGCCAGCCCTCGGTTCCGATGATTTCGGGCTCGCAGGTGTGCCAGATGTCCATGCTGCGGAAGTGGGAGTAGCTGGGGGTGGGGTAACCGATACCGACAAAGATGGCCAACTGCCCAGCTTCCCAGTATTTCATCAGGGGGGCCATGGTGGGGTGGAAGCCCAGCTCGTCGTTAATGGGCAGGATCTGGTCTTCCGGCACACCGAGGGTGGGGCGGAAGTCGCGGTAGTAGCTGTTGTTGCGGGGGATGACGGTGTTCAGGCCGTCGTTACCGCCGGACAGAGAAAGGACTGCCAGGACGGGATCTTTAGCGGTCGATACCATTTGCTGCTCCTTCTAGCGTTACGATTAGTATTCACGGCCGGTCCGGTGTTGGGTACACCCTCTACCCTCCCCTCCCCTTTTGGGGGGAGTGAGTAGGGGGAGGCGATGTTTACTCGAACTGGAACTCGGCGGTGGAGGCGATCATCTGGAACATTTCACCGCTTCGGCGGGTGAAGGTGGCGCGCTCCTCGTCCGTACCGTGGTCCAGCTGGCCCTCACGGGAGGCGTGTTCGATCAACTGGGCGCGGGTCTCAGGGGTGACCTGGACGGGGCCAGTCATGTCGAGGCAGCCTTCAACGAACTGCTCGGGGGTGAGGCTGTCGCCCCGGGCCATCAGACGGTCGACTAGGCCGCGAACACCGTCAAGCTCGGTGTTACCGAGCAGGTCGGCGGCGAAGTTGATGCGCTCGACCAGGGAGCCGCTGTCGATCCACTCGCGGCCGGTGTGCCAGCCCTCGACGGTAGGCGGGTTCATGAGGTCCTGGCCCATGTACTTGGGCTCCTGAGAGAGCTCGAACAGGCCGGGCCTGATCTCCCTGTGCTCGCCGACCATGCGAAGCAGGCTGACGACCATCTCGGCGGGGTTCTTGACCTTCAGATAGCGGACGGACTCGCCCTTGAAGAAGTCGGAGGTGAACAGGGCCTCGAGCATGGCCTTGATGGAGTGGCCGGAGTCGAAGTAGGCCTTCTCCAGGATCTGGATGGCCTCCAGGTCGCGGGGCGGGGTCAGGCGCCAAGCGGGGATCTGGGGCTCATCGGCCACGAAGTAGTTGTACAGGTGGCGTGCGAGGAAGCGGGCTGTGCCGGGCTGCTCGCAGATGATGCGGATGATGTCGTCGCCGTTCCAAGGACCGGTCTCACCGAGGAAGGTTTTTTCGCTCTGGTCGTGGTCGGCGGGGTCGAACCGGAAATTCCAGGGGCTGCGGCCGTGTGGGAAGGGCGGGTACGAGGGAGCCACGTTCCAGCCTGTGAAGGCTCGGGCGCAGACCTTGACGTCGTCTTCGGTGTAGTTGAAGGCCCCGTCGTAACCGACGCCGAGGGAGAAGAGTTCGAGGAGCTCACGACCGTAGTTCTCGTTGAGGTTGGCCTTGTGGGACTCGGTATTGTCTAGGTAGTACATCATGCCGGGGTTTTCCGAGAGCCCGAGCAGCAAGTCATCAAAGCGGCCCATACCATGCTCGCGGAACATGTCGATCATGCGGCCCATTTCCTGGCCAGAGTCGATCTTACTGTGCCCGGCGCAGAAGATCATGTGCCAGAAGAGAGCGATCTTTTCCTGGAGTTGGTTGGGGGTGTTGATCATGCGGTACACCCAGAGCTGGGTGTTTACTTCGATGGCGGCAGCCTCATGATACGCCGGGTTGTAGCGCATGAGGATGTCTTCATCGAGACCGCCAGTGGGGTTCAGAAGTTCCTGGACTACCTTGTCGTAGCCCATCGCTGCCTTGGCTTCGATCTCATCCCGGCTGGCACCGAAACCGGCGCGGCGCAGCAGGTGAGCTACCAATGCGATGTCCTGATCAGCCATAAGTTCCTCCTTTTCCTTATCTCTCCCTTTTGGTTCAAAGGCCTAGTTTGTCTAAAGCTTCGGAATACGCCCGCTACAGCTAGGAGACATCCCCTGCTGACACACTCCGCCAGTCTAAGATGCCTACCTTATGTAACATTCATTTCAAGATAGAAATATATGGCAATCAGGGATGGGTGTCAACCTTCCTTCAAGCCTGTAAATCGGCCAAAAGAGCCACCACCAATGGCGGGGTCAAATGGGATAACGCCCGGGCCGGGACAGGCCACAGACGTGATATGAACGGCAATTCCAAGGTCGCCATATTCCACCGGCCGAGTGGTTCCACCGGATTTCGCAGGCTGCTATTTTACTACAGGTCCACGCTCAATTCACCAAACAGGAACAAGCCGGTAGCGTTTCGAATCAGGCGGTGGAGACGGCAAGACGCGGGTAAGTTGATTCCCGCTTTTGTTGGAAAGTGTTAACTGCGAATTTTCTTGTTTGTGGATTGCGCTGATTCCCCGGCGCAGCGGGTGGCTAATTCACGGGGGTGGCTGACTCACATGGATAGCCCGGATGCACAGCATGAGCGGTTCGACAGGCTCACCAGCAAGGGCGAGGGGGCGTTGGTTTCCGTTTTCGCGGGAATGACGGGAGAGAATTGAGCAGAGTTTGTGCATCTTGCGGCAACGGCAACCCGCCGGACCACAGCTACTGCCACCAGTGCGGGACGGCGCTGGGGGAGCTGGAGGAATCCGGGCAGGAAGAGGCGTTCGTGGAGATCAACCGCCGGCCGCCGGACGAGGTACGCCTGCCGCCGCCGGGATCCTTCCGCTCCGGAATGTACCGCCTGCTGCGGGCCCTGTTGATTAAGCAGGTCCCCTGGACGGGACCACCGAGGGTGGACAAGGTGTCGCGCACGGCCCGACCCACAGAGACGACGAGGACACGGGCCGATAGTGCGGTGCGGGCAGCAGAACAGACTGCGGCCGAGCCGGTCGCGGTCAGGACGCCCTGCGGAGAACCCGCTCAGGGACCTCGTCAACCTGAGAGGCCCTTGGGCCTCGAGCCACGATCGGCGGTGGCCCGCCGGCTGAACCGGACGCTCGTGCCGGGGCGAATTCTATGGCGGAGGGCACGTGACTGGGTGCCCTCCTCATTGCCGACGGAGGCGGCCTCAAGCATGGGAGCGGAGGCGCCGGATTCCGTTGGAGCAGGACGAATTTGGGGCAAGGCAGGTGTGTGGGCGCCGGGACCGATGGCCAGGGTTGCTGATGCAGTCGCCAAAGCTGCGGACCAAATCCGGGGGACGCTGACGCCGGGCCAAGAACCGGCAGTTCCTTTACCCCTGGAGGTAGCGGCGGTCCTTGCCATGACGCTGGCGGCGCTCTGGCTGCGGGCGTGGGGACTTGAGAGTTCGCCCAATGGAGTCCACGGTGACGAGACGGAATTGGCCTTGGAGGCTTTGAGGTCGGCGAGGGGTGAAAACATCGGCATCTGGACCGGTGTGACCCTGGGGCACCCGGCAGGTTACGCCCACTGGATGGGCTTGCTCTTCCGCCTAGGAGAACCCGTTGTAGAAACAATGCGGCTGGCATCGGCAATACCGGGGGCGGTGATGATACCCGTGGGGTACCTGCTGGTGAGGGGACTGTTCGGCATTAGGGTGGCATTGCTGACGGCTGCGTTGCTCACGTTTTCTTTCTGGTTCGTGATACAGAGCCGGATCGCCTTCGGGGGCATCACGGGAGTGTTCGTGGCGATGCTGGCGATGGGATTGCTGGTGGCGACGGTGCAGTCGAGACGCTGGTGGGTCGGGGCCGCAGCAGGAATCGCGCTAGGACTGGGACTTTATACGTTCAAGACCTTCCTCCTGTATTTCGCCGGCGTATGGGGAGCGGTGCTCCTACTGATGGTGGCCGACAGGGAATTGAGGGAAAGCCGGCAACTCTGGCTGGCACTGGGGGTGTCACTACTGGTTGGGGCTCCGATGCTGTGGTTCTACGCCACTTCCGGGTTCCTTGGGCCGAACCTGCGCGACCTGTACCAGGTGTCGCTCAGTTCGCCTTCCACTTGGCTCCGAATTCCGGGGCTGGCTCTTGATGCGCTCCTTTTGGTGCACCAGCCGGTGGAAGGGAACACCACTGACGGGGCTCCGGCGATTCCGATTCTGCCGGTGGTGGCGACCGCGCCGTTCTGGCTGGGACTGGGCATATCGCTGCTGAGGGTCAGGGAGCGGCGCCACCAGCTACTGCTGCTGGGGTTGCTGGTCGGAATGCTGCCGTTGCTGTTCGTACCGGGGGTTGAGAGCCGCCGGTACCTGCTGGGGATGTTCTTCGTGCTTGCGTTGGTCGCCGTGGGAGCGGACGCACTGCTTGCGGCACTGGGCGGCGGAATCCGGCAGAGGCTTGCAGGCCTTCGGCTGAGGGACGGAGGGAGGCGGCTGACGCTGGGGGTAACGGTTACTGTGGCGGTGGCTTTCGTGGCCGTATTTGCGCTGCAGAACACTCAGGAGTTCCAGCGCTGGAAAGGCGGGGACTCGCTGAGGTGGTTCTTTAATCAGGAATATTACCGCTCGCTGGTTTTTCTGAAAGAGCTGGACGGGCCGGAGCAGGTGCGGTTTTACTCGGCGAGGTACTCTTTCGATACCAACATGCGCCGGTTCCTGCTGCCTGGGGCGACGGGGAAGGACGGTGCGATGGAGCACGGCGGGAGCGGTTGGATTCCTCCGCCGGAGGAAATCACCGTAGACACCTTAGTCGTCTTAATGGACGACTACCTTCCACTGGCTGCGGCACTGGAAGCGGCTCTTCCTCACGCTGAGAAGCTCGGTGCCGGGACCGATGGGGACCGCACGATGTTCCTGGTATACCGTGTAAGGGCCGGGCCATGAATTAAGAGCGACGGCGATGCGGCGGTTGCGGTTGGAGCTGCGAGAAAGTGAATGAACGGCAAACGGCGTGAGCAGGATAGACACAAGAACCGCACCGGCTTGGGGCGATGGTGATGGGAGTCATCCAAGGGCGCCGAACACATGATTTCACCGCTGCACGGACCCTCCATCCGAGAGGATGAGGCAATGAAGGGGAGAGGAAATTGGGCTTTACAATCGATGGGGATTTTCCCTTGACACTGTTATGGACGGTTGCTAACATCGGTTGCCATACATCGGCTGCCGATGTTGGCGGCCGACAGGCAAGATAACCTCCTGAACTGCAGGTTCGAGGCTCGGCCAATGGCAACGGACTCAACCGCCGGTCCCCCGGTATTGACCCCCTCGGGTCCGAGGCTCCCGGGCATGTTTGCTCGGTACAAGAGCTGGATCGACGACGAACTAGGTGCGTCAGTACCAAAAACCGAGGGCGGGGACGTTCAGTTGGTGCTCAACTACCATCTGGGCCGATGTGATCAGCAAGGCATACCCGTTAGCACAGGTTCCTCCCAAGGCAAGGCCCTTCGTCCAACGCTGTGCCTCTTTGCCTGCGAGGCGCTGGCCTCCGCGTACGACCGGGCAGTTCCCGCCGCCGCAGCTCTGGAGTTGATCCACAACTTTTCGCTGCTGCATGACGACATCCAGGACCAGGACCTGGAGCGGAGGCATCAGCCCACAGCATGGAGTATCTGGGGAGTGCCCTGGGCACTGGTCGCCGGGGACGCGATGCATTCCACTGGAGACCTGGCGGCGTTGCGGACCAACGAACGAGGTGTTGCCCCGAGTGTGGTGCTGAGGGTGTCCGAAATTCTGACGGACAGCTACCTGTCGATGATAGAGGGCCAGTGCCTGGATCTGCAGTTCGAGAGCCGGACCGTGATAGCGACCGAGGAATACCTGCACATGATCGCCTGCAAGACGGGAGCGCTGATCCGTTGCGGGCTGGAAACGGGCGCGCTGCTGGCCGAGGCCGACGAGACGGCGGTAGGGGCCTTCGCGGCCTTCGGCGAGGGACTGGGCCGTGCTTTCCAGATCAGGGACGATTATCTGGGGATCTGGGGAGATGAGGCCACGCTGGGGAAGGCGACTGGGAACGATATCCGGCGCCGAAAGAAGTCATACCCGGTGGTATACGCGCTAGAGCGAGCGGGTGGAGCGGCGCTGGAAGAGTTGCAGCGCATCTACGGACAACCGGAACTGGAGGAGGACGACGTGCAGAGGGTGCTCGCGATCCTGGAGGAGGTGGGGGCCCGCGAGAACTCGCAGGAACTCACCGAGGCCGCGGCCAACCGCGCCCTGGACGCCCTAGCGCCCGTTCCGTTGCCGGAGTGGGCCCGGCTGGAGGCAGATGAGTTGGTGGATTTCCTGGCCCGGAGGCAGTATTAGACATCCCTTATTTGTTGGTCTACCGATTTGGTAAACCATGGGGATGCCCAAAAGATATAGAATGGGACGCAGGAAAGTTTTCGCCGGGAAACTATTGCCGGGGGAAAAATTGAGGTTCGGAAAGGACGGCAGATGACTACCAAGACGAAACGCGCCAAGAGGCCCGTCGAGCTTTCGGTGCGCCTGGCTGGGTACATACTCAGACAGAAGGCGCGGGGCAGGAGCAAATTTCCGCTGGTGACGATGCTGGAACCCCTGGAGATGTGCAACCTGGCCTGTATCGGCTGCGGCCGAATCCGGGAGTACAAGCCGGTGCTGGACAAGATGATGCCGGTGGACGAGGCCATCGGCGCGGTCAAGGAGTCGGGGGCGCCCATTGTCTCCATAGCCGGTGGCGAACCGACGATACATCCGCGCATCCACGAGATTATCAACGGCTTGATCGCGGAGAAGTACTTCGTGTACTGCTGCACCAACGGCCTGGTTCTGCCGAGGGTGCTGGAGAAGGTGCCTCCGTCCAAGTACCTGTGCTGGGTGGTCCACCTGGACGGGATGGAGGAGAAGCACGACGAGTCGGTGGCTCGCTCAGGCGTGTTCAAAAGGGCGGTCTCGGCCATTGAGGAAGCCCTGGACCGGGGTTACCGGGTGTGCACCAACACCACGGTATTCCGGGGCAGCGATGTGGAGGACCTGACAGAGATGTTCCGGTTAGTCGGCGGCATCGGAGTTGAGGGATCGATGATCTCTCCAGGTTACGACTTCGTCGACGCGCCGGATCAGGAAATCTTTCTGACTCGCCAGGAGTCGCACGGGCTGTTCCAGGAACTGCTGGACCCGGAGAACTCGGAAGGGGTGAAATTCTACAACAACCCCCTCTACCTGAACTTCCTGAAAGGCCAACGCGAGTACCAGTGTACGGCATGGTCCAACCCCACCTACACGGTGATGGGCTGGCGTAAGCCCTGCTACCCGCTGGCGGACGAGCATGTGGAGCATATCTCGGAACTGTTTGAAAAGGACCTGTGGGAGAACTACGGGGTGGGCAAGGACCCCCGGTGCTCCAACTGCATGATGCACTGCGGGTTCGAGTCGGCAACGATTTTCAACGCGGTGCAGTCGCCACGGGACTGGGCCACGCTGATCAAGTCCGGGGCGGCCCACAAGGGCGGGATCACCGCCGCGTAGCCATGCTGGGAATCAGCAGCGCACCGAAGGCCGAGATGGAGTGAGGCCCAGGGGACAGTGATATACATCGTAGCCAGCATGGACTCGGAGCTTTTCGGCCTTGAGCGGGAACTGGAGGCGCGAGGGGACTCGCGCCCGATGGGTTTCCCGGTGGAGCGCCACCTGCTCGGAGTCGGGCCGAAACGGGCGGCCAAAACCCTGGAGACCATTCTGGGGACCACCAAACGCCGGCCAGAGGGGATACTGATGCTGGGCGTGGCCGGGGCGCTGGACCCGGGAATGGAGACCGGGGACCTGGTGGTCTCGGAAAGCTATGTGCTGGACACTGAGGAAGATGTCGAAAGCATAGCCCCGTCGGGGGAAATGCTGGAGTTGGCGGAGGCAGCAGCGGCCGAGTTGAGGATGCCAATGAGCCGGGGCCGGTCCCTGACTGTAAACAGGTTGATCTCGGAGAGGCGGGAGCGACGAGAACTGCGAGAGCGATACGAGGCAACCAGTGTGAACATGGAGGACCACGCCGTGGCTGCAGCCGCCGGAGCTGAGGGAATTCCCTTTATCTCTGTGCGAGTGATCCTGGACACGGCAAAGCAGAGACTGCCGGGATACCTGCCCGGACTGTCCAAGGGCCGCAGTGCCATTTTCACGGAGGTGCTCTTCAAGCCGTGGCGCATACCAACGCTGTTCAGGCTAAGGTCACAGATGGACCTCTGCGATTCGGTGCTGGCCCGATTTGGAATCTCATACCTGGAACGGGAGGGGGAAAGGCGCAGTCATATCAGAAAGCAAGAGGCCGCCGAGGCCCTCTACTAGACCTTTCCTCTGCAGAATAGTGTCGGGGCGAGTTGAATGAGGGTTCTGGTGACCGGGGCGACCGGGTTCATCGGCGGCAACCTGGCCAGGGAGCTCCGGGCTCGTGGATACGATGTCCGGGCGCTGGCCCGGCCTGGAAGCAATTCGTTAACAATTGACGGGACCGGCATAGAGCGGGTCGATGGAGACATCCTGGACCGGCAATCACTGGAACAGGCGATGACCGGATGCAGCGCGGTGTTTCACTGCGCCGCGGCGTACAGGTTCTGGTCGAGAGACCCGCGAGAGGTGCGCCGGCCCAACGTGGAGGGCACAGTGAACGTGCTGGAGTGTGCAGCGGAGGCGGGGGTCGAACGCATCGTTTATACCAGCACCGTGTCCACCATTGGAATCCCGAGGGACGGATCGCTGGGAGACGAGGGTATGACGCTGTCACCCGGCTCGCTGCACGGCCACTACAAACGTTCGAAGTACCAGGCTGAACAGGAGGCGCTGCGGCTGGCGAAAGAGGGCGTGCCGGTGGTGGTGGTGAACCCGACGGCCCCTGTGGGGCCATGGGACGTGAGGCCAACGCCAACGGGGAGAATAGTGCTGGACTTTCTGCGAGGGAGGATCCCGGCCTACCTGGAAACAGGGTTGAACCTGGTGGACGTGGCGGACGTAAGCGCCGGGCACATATTGGCCCTGGAGAGGGGCGAGAACGGACGGAGATATATCCTGGGCAACCGGAACGTGACATTGAGGGAAATGTTCGAGATGCTGAGCCGGCTGACGGGTCTGGCGGCTCCGCGGTTGCGCCTGCCCTACTGGCTGGTCGTAGGCGCGGGGTACGCGGAGCAGGCTATTGCGGGTGGGCTGCTGCGGAGGGAGCCGCGCATCCCGGTAGAGGGGGTAGTGGCATCGAAGCGTCCCGCCTGGGTGAGCAGCCAACGAGCGATAGAGGAACTGGGTCTGCCACAGAGCCCGGTGGAGAGGGCCCTGGAACGGGCGGCCGACTGGTTCACCACGCACAATTACACGGGTGGCAGAGGGGAAGTCGCGAGGCGTTGATGGCAGATACTGTGCATCCATCGCTGAACGGCCTGGCCAAGCTGGCCGGGCTGGCGGAAAAGGTCAAGAGTGCGATCAGCCACTCGCACGGGTATTTCCGTGACTCCCAGCATCCGGATGGGTACTGGTGGGGAGAGTTGGAGTCGAACCCGACCATGGAAGCCGAATATCTGATGCTGAGCCATTTCCTCGGGCGAGAGAACCCGGAACGGTGGCGGAAGGTGGCCAACTACATCCTGAGCAAGCAGCAGGATGACGGCTCGTGGGGCCAGTACTACGAGGCTCCGGGTGACATAAGCACCAGTGTTGAATGCTACTTCGCCCTGAAACTGGCGGGGCACCCCTCGGACTCGCGGGAACTGGAGAGGGCGAGAGAATTCATCCTGAGCAGGGGCGGCGTTCCCAGGACGCGAGTGTTCACCAAGATCTGGCTGGCGCTATTCGGCCAGTGGGAATGGAGTGGCACACCGAACCTGCCGCCGGAGTTGATTCTTCTGCCCTCTTGGGCTCCCTTCAACATCTACGAGTTTTCCAGCTGGGCCAGGGCAACTATCGTTCCCATGAGCATAATTCTCACTGAACGGCCCTATTGCCCGATTCCGGAATGGGCGACGATAGACGAGCTCTACCCCAACGGCAGGGAGGCTACGGACTTCTCTCTGTCAGTGCCGGATGACTGGATGTCCCGCGGGCTATTCACGTTGGACCGGCTGATGAACCTGTACCGCAAGTCGCCGATGCAGCCCTTGCGTGGATTTGCCCGGAGACGGGCCCTGCAGTGGATCCTGGAACACCAGGAAGAGGATGGCGCTTGGGGCGGGATTCAGCCGCCGTGGGTTTACTCCCTGATTGCTCTGCATCACGCGGGGGACGAGGAATTCGCCGACGCTCTGGACAAGGGGTTCGACGGCTTCGATTCCTTTGCCATTGAGGACGAGGATACCTGCACAGTCCAAGCCTGCGTGTCGCCGGTATGGGATACGTGCCTGGCACAGGTGGCGCTGCTGGAGTCGGGCGTGGAGCCGGACGATCCGATGGTGCAGCACTCAACGCAGTGGCTGGTGGACAACCAGATTCTCTCGGAGGGGGACTGGGCGATAAAAGCCAAGGATACGCCGCCAGGAGGATGGGCGTTCGAGTTCCACAACGACAAGTACCCGGATATCGACGACTCCTCGGAGGTCATCATCGCACTGGCGCTGGCCCGGTCGGAGGGAGAGGAGGAGGAACGGAGGCAGGAGGCCATACGCCGTGGGGTCGAGTGGATCGAGGGAATGCAGTCGAGGAGTGGCGGCTGGGCCGCCTTCGACAAGGACAACGACCGCCAGTATGTAGCCAAGCTTCCCTTCGCGGACTTCGGCGAGACGCTGGACCCACCCAGCGCCGACGTAACGGCGCACATACTGGAGATGTACGGGCGGCTGGGGTATTCACAGTCGCATGGACCGGTGCAACGGGGCTACGATTACCTGCGAGAGGAGCAGGAGGGCGATGGGTCCTGGTTCGGTCGCTGGGGCGTGAACTACATATACGGTACGGGAGCGGTACTGCCGGCCATGGAGGCGATCGGTGAGGACATGGGGCAGCCATACGTGCAACGGGCAGTGGAGTGGCTTCTGTCTCACCAAAACGAAGACGGCGGCTGGGGGGAATGCTGCGGGTCGTACGTGGACGACAAGCTGAGGGGAGTGGGCCCGTCGACCGCTTCGCAGACGGCGTGGAGTCTGCTGGCCCTGATCGCGGCAGGAGAGGCGAGGTCGGAGGCCTGCCTGCAGGGTGTGGAATACCTGCTGAAAATACAACAGACCGACGGCAGCTGGGACGAGCCCTACTTCACGGGCACCGGTTTCCCGGGATACGGCATTGGCCGGAGGCAAAACGGAATGCCCAAGCCCGGCGATGCAGGTCACCAGGGACTGGATATGCCCGCCGGGTTCATGATCAACTACCATCTCTACAGGAACTACTGGCCCCTGCTGGCGCTGGGACGCTTCGCCCGGGCCATAGGCGAATCCAATTCTGAGAAGAGGCGCCCGCTGGAGGGCGCCATTTACCCGCAGTCCGGAACGCACGGGCTCGCTAAAGGAAGCGAAGGATGAAGACGAAGTCGTTCTGCCTAAGTGTCAAGACCAAAGATGCGCCGGAGTTCATCGACATCACCGACTGGGTGTCAAACTGCATAAGCGAGTCGCAGGTGGAAAACGGCTTTGCCGTAATTTTCTCCAAGCACACCACGGCGGCAGTGAAAATCAACGAAAACGAGCCGCTGCTGCTGGAAGACATGGCCAAGTTCCTGGAGGGTGTGGCGCCGCGCCATGCACCGTACCGGCACAACGACTTCGAGGTCCGTACCGTCAACATGACCCCGGACGAATCACCCAACGGGCATGCGCACCTGCAGCACCTGCTGCTGGGTACCAGCGAGACGGTTCCGATCCTGGCCGGAGAAATGCAGTTTGGGACCTACCAGAGCATTTTTTTCATAGAGCTGGATCACCCGCGTAACCGGCAGGTGATGGTGCAGGTGGTGGGAGATTAGGACACTATCCCCTAGCGGTCATATTCCGGGATAGCCAGCCAAGTGAATATTCAGTGCGTGTTTTCTTCAAGCCGCGGAAATAACGATGGTTTCGCCAGCGACACCGTTCACGGAAATGACGGTTGGAGCCGGAGGCGAGTTTGTGATGGTTACCGAGTCTGAAGGAGGCTGCCGGGCCCTGCTCCGGGCGTAGCCGCTGCGGGGCTCGACCCAGTTTGATCGCCGAAGATGGCGGCAGCAAAAACCGACCTGGAGTTTGCCTACGCGGAATGCCAGAGGCTGACCAAGCGTGAGGCCAAGAACTTCTACTACGCGTTTGTGACCCTTCCGCACGAGAAGCGAAGGGCTATCTACGCGGCCTACACCTTCTGCCGGCATTGCGATGATTCGGTAGACGAGGCGGCAACGGTTGAGGACAAGCTTTCGGCATTGAGCAGCCTGCAAGCCAGCCTGGATCTGGCGTACGGGGGGCAGGCTGCCTCTCCGATGTTCCTGGCTCTGGCGGACGCAGCAGAGCGGTACGAGATTCCGCAGGAATATTTCCGTGAGATCATTCTTGGCGTGGAGAGCGACCTGATCAAGACCCGTTACCAGGACTTTGACGAGCTGAGGCAATATTGCTACAGGGTGGCCTCCGTGGTGGGGTTGGTGTGCCTCCAGATCTTCCAGTACCGGAACGGGACGGCCCGCGAGCACGCAGTGGACCTGGGCCTGGCCATGCAGTTGACCAATATCATGAGGGACGTGCGGGAGGACTGGGAGATGGGGCGGGTGTATCTGCCCCAGGACGAGATGGACCGGTTCGGTTACACGGAGGAACAACTGGGCAGCGGGGTGCGCAACGATGCTTTCGTCGATCTGCTCCGATACCAGGGCGAGAGGGCCAGGGACTATTTTCGAAGCGGATTCAGGCTGCTGCCCTATCTTTCGAGGCGGAGCAGGGCCTGCCCGGCGGTGCTGGGGGCGATTTACTCCCGGGTGTTGGAACGCATCGAGGCCTCGGACTACGACGTGCTGGGGGAACGGCGGATAGCATTAAGTACCGGGGAGAAGACGCGGATCACAGCGCGGGCGTGGCTGACCAGCACGCTATCGCCGTGGGGCATGCGATAAGGCCGGTCCCCGGCATTTCAGCCAGGAGCCGGAGGGATGGTCCATCGGAAAGGCCGGGCGAGGAGGCGCGCTTTGCCGCGAGACACCGTTCATAGACCCGCAAGAGTTGTTAGACTAGGCCCATGACCACACGTCGAAAGGTGGTGGCAGTAACGGGCTCGTCGGGCCACATCGGGGCCAAGCTGCTCGAGCACCTCGAGGAGATTCCCGGCCTCGGCAAGATGGTTGCCTTCGACCTTCGTCCGCTAAGGTCTCCGGTGCACAACATAGCGGCATACCGGCAGGACGTAACACAGCCGATACATGGGGAGTTGACCAAGCACGGGGTAAGCACCCTGGTGCACCTGGCTTTCGCCTGGCGCAGCGGACTGCTTCGGCGAGAGGCCAACGCCGTGAGTGAGCAGAACCGGGAAATGCTGAACGCAGTAACGGAGTCGTGCCGCCAGGCATCCGTCCAACACCTGATATACGTCAGCTCCCACACGACGTACGGAGCGCGGCGGGACCTGCCGGTGCCTGTCAATGAGGAGTGGCCCCAACGTCCCGCGCCGGGATTCCAGTACGCCCAGGACAATCACCGGGCAGAGGAGGTATTGCTGGAATTTGCGGAGGCCAACCCGGACATCAAGGTCACTATCCTGCGCAGTTGCCAGGCCCTGGGCCACATGACATCGCTGGCACTGGTACGCGAATTCTATTTCACGGGATGGGTAGGCATCTCGGACCACAATCCTGCGTTGCAGTTCATCAACGACGACGACCTGGCAAGGATCATCTGCCTGGCGATTCTCGATGAAGTGACCGGGGTCTATAACGTAGCCGGAGGCGGGGTGGCCTTCATAAGGGAGCTGGAACAGGCGCTCTCGAGCCGGAGAATGCAGCTGCCCGCATCCTTCGTGTTTCCGCTGAGGCAGCTGGTTGGGGGATCGCTGGTGGTCCGCAGCCATCGCCTGGACCGCTGGCCGATCATCATGAGCACGGCCAAACTGAGGCGGGTAACCGGATACAAGTTCCGGCATACGGCACTGGAATCACTGGCCAGCTTCGTGAACTATAACGACGACATTTTGGAACAGCCTCAACCGAGGCTGGCATCGGTGCGCTGAACGGCCGCTGCCGTAGCATGCGGGAAGGACAATCACGGTCAGCTCTGCAGGGTATTCCCAATTGCGTTTGATAATAGACACCGACCCGGGGGTGGACGACGCGATCGCCATTTTGCTGGCGCTGGCGGCGCCGCAGGTGAAGCTGGCGGGTCTGACCACGACGGGCGGGAATGTTCCCAGGGCGCGGGCCACGAGGAACGCGCTGGCCCTGCTGGATGCCGTGGGGCGTTTCGACATTCCGGCGGCTCGAGGGGCCGCGAGACCATTGTCGGGCCGGTTCCTCCCATCAGTTGCTTTTCACGGTCCCGGAGGCCTGCCAGTGCGCCTGCCCAACTCATCCAGGCCCGTGACCGGAGGGACCGCGGTTGACCTGCTGGCCCGGGAACTCTTCCAGCATGGCGCCGATACGACGGTGGTAGCCCTGGGGCCGCTCACCAACCTGGCAAGGCTGGAGAGCAAGCATCCCGGTGCGCTGGCAAAAGCGGCGAAGCTGGTCGTCATGGGAGGTGCAGTGGAAACCCGGGGAAACGTGACCCCTTACGCGGAGTTCAACTTTCACAGTGACCCGTTGGCGGCGGCCCGCGTGATGAACCTGGGCCTGCCCACGACGATGGCCGACCTGGGGCCTGCCGGCAGGTGGTCATCAGCCGGGGACAGGCGGAGGATCTGACAGCCAGCGACCCCGTCGGTTCCTTGGCCCTGCGCGTTCTCCAGGGTTGGTTCCGGGGGGATGCGAGCCGGGAGCGCTTCGAGTTCTATGACCCTCTGGCGGTGGCACTGGCGCTGGATCCGGGAATTGCGACGATGCGCCGGATCGGCCTGGACGTAGTAACGGAGCCGGGGGAGAGATGGGGAGAGTCTGTCGTTCTGGATGGGCCGGGAACGGTCTCGCTGGCGGCCGAGGTCGACGAAACGCGCTTTTTTGCCCTGCTGGAGCAACTGCTGGGATGGAAGGGGCTTTAGAAATATAGTAAGCCCTTTAACTACCCGCCCAATCCTGTAACCTGGCCTTCGATCCAAAATTCCCCTCAAAGCGTATGGATTTATATGCTTGGCGGAAATCTTTACATGTACCATGGAAGTTCACCATGAGAAAGGCGCCGAGGGAAAGGGGGCGAGTCGTGTCAAAACTCCTGATTTTCGTGGTCCTGGTAGCACTGATCGCATTCGTGGCGTGCGGCGGCGATGATCCCACCCAGGCGCCGACGGAGCCAGCGGCCGCACAACCGGCCGGTCAAGCGACTTCGCCACCGGCGGCGGCTCCTCAGGCGACGGCAACGCCACGGCCCGAGCCGACGCAGCCACCGGCGCCGACGGCCACACCGGCGCCGACGGCCACACCAGCGCCGACAGCCACACCAGAGCCAACGGCCATGCCGGAACCGACTCCGGAGCCTGAGCCCGCTCCCACGGAGGCGATGGTGAGCAGCAACGCGATCCGGCCCCTGCAGCTGGAAGACCCGTTGAGCATCGCGTCCGAGCTGACTGAGGCGGAGCTGGCTTGTACAGCCGGGGTGGCGCCCATCGATCGGCTGCTGCAGATCTTCGACGCACCGGAAACGGGCACGCCGGAGGAGCTGTCGCAGCTCTTCGGCTGCTTTGAGGACGAGACGGTCCTGCGCATGTTCCTGACGCAGCTAATCGGCCTTCCTGCTCCACTGAGCGAGGAAACGTCAGAGTGCGTCCGCGCCGGAATGGAGGGAATGGACCCGCGCGGGGTGATGCTGGCGGGAAGCATGGGAGACCCGGCAATGGCCATGATGGGCAGTATGTCGGCGATGTTCCTGACCGTGTCCTGCCTGAACGACGAGGAGTTTGCGACCACGGCGCCTTCGCTGGGGTTCAGCGTCGAGGACCGGGAGGGCCTCAGCTGCCTTATGGATGCGATGGGAGGCCCGGAGGGCTTCGCCGACACGATGACTCTTGGCAACCAGGACGCGATCCTGGCCTTGTTCGGTGCCGCGGCGCAGTGCGGAGTGGAGGTCGAGGGCGATCCGGGAATGATGGGTGGGCCCTCGGAAGTGATGCCGCCGGAAACGGGACCCGGGGAGATGATCGACGGGCAGATGGAGGCCCTGACCGCCATATTTGCAAATCTGTCGGATGGTGAGTACGCCTGCCTCGCGGGCGCCGGGATCAGCCCCGAAATGCTGCAGGACCCGTCGCTGGTGGACGTCGCCACCCCGGAACAGCCGGGTCAGCTGATGGGCTGCCTGGAGGACGAGACACTGACCAGAATTTTTCTGAGCGGGTTCGTGGGCGACCCCAGTCAGCTGAGCGGTGAGACAAATGCCTGTATCCAGACCGGAATGGAGGGCGTCGACCTGAGGTCGCTGATGATGTCCGAAACAGGGGACGATAGCGAGGCCGCGATGGTCGCCGGGATGTCGGCGATGTTCCTGACCGTCTCCTGCCTGAACGACGAGGAGTTCGCGGCGGCGGCCCCGGCGCTAGGTTTCAATCCCGACGACCGCGAGGGCCTGAACTGCGTAATGGAGGCGATGGGAGGGCCAGATGGCTTCGCGGCCACGCTGGCTTCGGGGGATGAGAGCGGAATCTTTGCCTTGTTCAACGCCCTGGGACAGTGCGGCGTGGACATGACGGGCATGGCTCCACCTAGCGGCTAGCGGCTTTAAGACCCTCTTTCTCCGTCGGGGGAACGCAAAGAGGCTATCTCAAGGCTGACAATGGCCTTGCCGATAGCCTCTATATCATTGGGCTCTCACCGCCACCCTGCCCCTTCAAACTAAGGTGGAGGGACCAGGAAACTTGCAGGACGAGGAGACTCTCTCACCATAACCCCGTCCGGAGGGAGAGAGGACTATGCGATGTGCCCTGCAAGCCCCTGGCGTCAGGCAGGGACGGGACGGGCAGCAGCTTCGGCGCGAAGGATGGGGATTAGTTTTTCGCCGTAATCGGCGGTGTCCTGGAGCGGGTCGAATCCCCGGATGAGCACGGTGGTGCAGCCGGAGTCGTAGTAGGCGAGGAGGGACTCGGCGACCTGCTCAGCGGTGCCAACGAGGGCGGTGGTGCTGCCGGCGGCACCAGTCGCGGCGGCAATGGGCATCCAGAGGCGCTGGTCGTGAATCTCGCCCTGGGCGGCGAAGTCGAGTAGACGGCGAGAACCGACGGACTGCAGACGGGCCGGACGGTCGGGGCCCACGGAGTCGCCCACAGATCCACGTACCCGTTCCAGGATACCCCGGGCCCTCTCCCAGGCCTCGCCCTCGGTGTCGCCCAGGATGGGGCGCACGGAGAGGCTGAAACGCAGGGTGCGACCGTAGCGGGCGGAGCGGGCGCGAATTTCTGCGATCTGCTCGCGGATGGCGGCGATGGGCTCGCCCCACAGGGCGTAGACGTCGGCGTGCCTGGCACCAACCTCGATAGCCGCGTCGGAGGCGCCTCCGAAGTAGAGCGGCACGTGGGGACGCTGCCTGGTCCTCACCTGGCTGTGGGCCTGTTCCAGGCGGTAGAACTCGCCCTGGTAGTCGAAGGGTTCATACTCGGTCCAGAGGCGGCGAACTATGTCCATCCATTCACCAGTGCGTCGGTAGCGGGAGTCGTGGTCCAACCAGTCGCCATCGCGCCGCTGCTCCTCGTCGCTGCCGCCGGATATGACGTGCAGGGCGATGCGACCGCCGCTGAGCTGGTCGAGGGTGGCGGCGTGACGAGCGGCCAGGGTGGGGGCCATGAAGCCGGCTCGGTGGGCGATGAGAAAGCCGAGCCGTTCGGTGCGGGTGGCGGCGTAGCCGGCGACGGCAAAGCTATCGGCGGTGGCGGAGGAGTAACCGATCAGGACCTTATCGAAGTCGCTCTGCTCGTGTGCGTGGCAAAACTCGGCGATGTACTCGGGGTCGACGCCGGCGGGAATCTCATCGGCTGGATTGATGCCTCCGCCGAAGAGGCTGACGGTAACGCCCCGGGAGGTATCCCGCTCCCGGTTGACGCCGATCATGCCGATGACTTCGATGCTGGACATTCGGTCGTATTGTGGTCGTTGGAGATTCAGGAGGCCCTGGCCCGCAGCCGGGGCAGGAGAATGGTCGAATAGCAGTGGCTGGCCCCCGCCAGGACGGGAATGGCCAGGGCGTACCCGGCCTCGCCGGGGGTGTAGTCGACGGTGAGCACTGCGACCCATGTCAGGATTGGCAGACCTGCAAGGAACATGAACAGGGCGACCAGCGCCTTGCGTGTGTGGTAGAGGGCGACGAGGGAAAGGGCGCCGACGGGCAGGCCGATGATGGGGAAGGAGGCGATGAGGACACCGACTGCGACGGCGGCACCCCGGCCGCCCTGGAAGCGTAGGAACACGGGCCAGATGTGGCCAAGAATGGCGCAAACGCCGGCGAACATTTCGATGCCGGTGTCGCTGGAGATTAGGGAAACGATTATGACGGCGACGCCACCCTTGATGATGTCAAGTGCGCCGCAGGCCAGGCCGGCACGAGGCCCTACCTCGCGGTAGATGTTGGCGGCGCCGCTGTTGTTGTCGCCGATGCTGCGGACATCGCTCCCCAGGGCGAAGCGGGCGAAGAGGTAGGCGGTGGGGATGGCACCGATCAGGTAGGCCAGAAGCCCCAGTCCGATCCAGCGGCCTATTTCGGTCAGGAGGTCCACAGTCGTCTGCGGCAGCGGCGGTTCACAGTTATTCGGGTACGACCGGCCCGCGGTCATCCAGGGGATGCCAGTATATGGTGCCCGAGCCGATCTGTCCGCTTACATAGTCATCATTCCTGACACTGGCAATCACGGGATGAGCGTTCTGTCCAGTGATTTCCGTCAAGTACCGTGCGTTGCGTTGGGCGCGGCCGGTATCTCGCTGGTCGGCCGTGTAGGACGTTTCAACGGCGATGTAGTGAATATCGCTTCCGTCGGTAGCTTCAATAATGAGGTCGGCCCGGCGAAAACTGCGCAATTCGTTGTTGGGTGCAGTACCAGTTGCCCTCTGTGCCAGTCGGGCCAGTTCTTCATCGGGTAGAATTCTCACGAATGAAAACCCCAAATCGTTCGCGATACCGACGGCGTCCCGCAGCAGGGATTCCCGTGCGTAGGAACCTCTCAGAATTCCAATATCTCCCTCTATGCGGTTCAAACGGCGGACGAAGGTCTCGTTAAACTGCCGTTGCTCGCCAATGAAAGCCTCAGTCTGGTCGATAAATGCGGACACTCTCCCAAAGAAAGCTCTGAACTCGACAGGCAACCTCAGCAATTCCTCGCCCAGGATAATAGCCCGCACCGCCTCTTTCCAGGCGGGGTTCTCTTCGAGGGCTCTCAGAAATTCTTCTGGGCTGCTAAAACTCGTCATGATGGTTGTTATGCCCTGGCTTGTCTGGTTTCCTGTCTGTGCATTCCTTCCATACAGGGTGAATGGTCTCAGGTGTATGGGAAGCTCATCAGGCCGTGACCATGTTGGGGATGGCGGCGGTGCACCAGTGCAGGTACTTGGGGTTGCGACCAAAGACGATATCGAAGTACATCTGTTTCAGTTGGGTGGACACTGGGCCCGGGTTGCCGTCGGCGATGGGACGGCTGTCCAGCGAGATAACGGGAGTAAGGTGAGCGGCGGTACCGCTGAGGAACACCTCGTCGGCGAGGTAGAGCTCGGTGCGATCAATGCGACGCTCTATGACCTCGATGCCCAGTTCCTCGCGGGCAAGCTCCATGACGGTGTCGCGGGTGATGCCGGGCAGAGGATTGTCTTCCAGGATGGGAGTGATGAGCTGGCCCTTGCGCATCATGAACAGGTTCTCACCCGAACCCTCGGCCACGTGGCCGTCCTGGTTGAGCAGGATGGCCTCGTCGAACCCGGCCAGCACAGACTCGGTCTTGGCAAGGATGCTGTTCAGGTAGTTGGCAGAGGTCTTGATCTGGGTGGGAGTCATCTGGTCTTCGAGCCGGCGCCAGGATGAGGTGCAGCAGCGAAGGTTTTCGGTGCCCAGGTAGTTGCCGAAGGGAACGACAATGAGGGTGAAATCACTCTCTATTTCGTGCAGTTTCAGGTTGGCGACCAGCTCTTCGCTCTTGTAGGTGAGGGGGCGGATGTAGACGTCGGAGCGGTTGGCATTCTTCTGCACGAGGTCGACGGTGATGGTGCAAAGGTCATCGACGCTGTAGGGGATATCGAGCATGAGCATGCGGCAGCCGAGGATCATGCGCTCGTAGTGCTCGCGGAGGCGGAAGATGTAGGTGGTCTCGTGCTCGGCGTTCCAGTTGCCCCGGATGCCCTCAAAGACGGCGGTCCCGTAGTGGAGGGCATGGGTCATCACACTCACACGGGCATCGGCGAGGGGCACCACCTCGCCCCGAAAGAAAGCGTACTGTTGAGGAGCGCTGTTGCCGGATGCCGTGCTATTGGTCATTTCAGCTAGTCCTTGGGGCAATATCAGGGCTCGATTATATTGGAATTGGCGAGGAGGTGCCAACTAAGGGTTATCAGAGCCGTAATTAGTTTGGTTATTGTATTTCACTGAATCACGCGGTCCATGCCGTAGGAGAGGGACGGGCGCACACGACCGTGGGACCATCCTGGGAGGGCAGGTATGTCAGGGGGCGGTTCTACTGGTTTGGCTCCATCGGATATTGGTCGGATGCTCCGCGGGTGGAGGCGAAGGGTTGCTTACTAGATTGTGTGGATAGCCTGCCGCTGGGCGCGGAAAAGGGGCTCCAGCCCTCGGGCCGCCAGGGCCAGCACCTGTTCGACCATGGGCCGGGCGAAAGGCCGGGCCTCGGTGGCACCCTGGAGCTCCACCAGTCCCCCGTCGGCGGTCATCACCACATTGAAATCGACGTCGGCCTCGTAATCCTCGGAGTAGCAGAGGTCAAGAAGCAGTTGCCGTCGCAGAATGCCGACGCTGACCGCAGCCACAGGGCATTGGAGCGGCACCCGGCGGACGAGCCGCTCCTTTACCAGGAGGGTCATGGCTTGGTGCAGCGCCACGTAGGCGCCGGTGATTGAGGCGGTCCGGGTGCCGCCGTCGGCTTCGATCACGTCGCAGTCAATCTGGACGGTGCGCTCGCCGAGGGCGGCCATGTCGGTGACGGCGCGGAGGGACCGCCCGATGAGGCGCTGGATCTCCTGGGAGCGTCCGCTGACTCGGCCAGTGTCGCGCTCCCGGGAACTGCGGGAATTGGTGGCGCGGGGGAGCATGGAATACTCGGCGGTAACCCAGCCAGTGCCTTGCCCGCGCAGGAAGGTGGGCACGCGTTCTTCCAGGGAGGCGGCGCAAACGACCCTAGTTCCGCCCATCTCGATGAGCGCCGAGCCCTCGGCGGAGCGCTGGTATCCTAAGAATATGTTCACCGGTCGGGGCTCGTCCCATCGCCGCCCGTCTATGCGAGTCGTTTCTATCAAGGTCTGATTCTCCGAAGCAGAATACTCACCAAACGATAATGGCGGACAAAGCAAAGGGCAACCACTTTTGCTGCCCAGCGTTCAGGTGGGTTCCGCCAACATCGCTCAATGGGAGCCCAGCGACTCTGATATCTTCACCATGGAGTCAACTAAACGCTCCGCGGCTTCCCACATCATCTCCCCGCCCTTCAGGTCGTCGCCTGGAGCAAAGAACTCGTCGGCCTCCCGCTGGAACCGGTGGGTGGTCTCAAGGAGCTCAGAAGGGTCCCTACGTAGTGGCTGTGTCCGGATCGCCCTGCCGGTATATAGTGCCATAATATGCAAGGCTCGGATTTCGGGACGATGATTGCGAATGTTCCGGCCAATCACCCTGCCGCTAACGTTCGGTGTGCACCCGTATTGTGGTGCCGTCGGAGATGAGCTCGATAGTGCCGTTGTGGTCGGTGCGGTAGACGTTTCCGGGGCCCACGGCCATCCCCAGGCGCCGCTGCACCTCGAGGGCGGGATGGCCGTAGGGATTGTCGGGGCCTGCGGATACCACGGCGACTGTCGGGCCGACGGCCTCGAGGAAGGGCTGGGTCGTGGAGGTTGCACTGCCGTGATGCCCCACCTTGAGCACGGTGCTTTTCAACGGCGCGTCGTCGCTCATCAACCGCCGCTCGGCCTCCTCCTCCATGTCCGCGGCGAGCAACACTCTGACGGCGCCGTGAGTGAGCAGCAGGGCGACGGAGTCATTGTTGGACTCGCCGAACAGGCGATGCCGCGGCGGGTTCAGGACGGTTAATTCCACCCCGTCGCCCAGTTGGATGACGTGCCCTTCGCGAACAACCAGGGGGTCAATGCCGTGCTGCCGCAGTCGCTGTTCCCACTGAAGGCTCATGGCGCTGCCGCCGGAGGGGGGCCCGGTCAGCACTGCGCCGACGGTGTAGCGGTCAAGCACATCCATCAGGCCCTGACTGTGGTCGGAGTCTAGGTGGGTCATCACCACCAGGTCAAGACTGCGGTCTCCCCCGGGCAGTGCATCGGCCAACTCCTGAGACACGCGATTTCCATCGGGGCCGCCGTCGACCAGCACCTGACGGCCCGTGGGGGTGACGATGAGGGTGCTGTCGCCCTGTCCCACGTCGAGAAAGTGGACGTGCAGCAGACCGTCGGGCCCGGCTGCCACCCTGAGCCAGAGGAGGAGCGCCGCGATGGCGAGGCCAGCGGCGACGGTCAGCGACACGTAAGGGTTGGGCAGATGCCAACCGGAAGGCCCTCGCCCGGAAATCGGCGAAGTCTGGCTATGGAACCATCGCCAAGCCGAGGCCAACCCCCGTCTACATCGGCGCAGCCACTGGGGGCGGGCGGCGAGCAGCGCCAGACCCAACGCCCCGTACCAGCCCAGCAAGAGGGGCCGTCCCACCCACCCGGCCTCCAAGGTCCATGCAGGAAAGACCGAGACCACACCGATAAGCCACGCCGCCGGAGCAGCCGCGATCCAGCCCAGAAACTCGCCCAACGGCAACAGGGCCAACCCGACGGCGCCGGATACGGCAGAGGCTACTATCAATGGGGCCACTGCCGGAATCGCCAGCAGCGACACGAGTATGCCAAGTAGTGCGACCTGGCCGAAGTTCGCCGCCACCAGCGGCCATGTCGCCAGCGTTGCCGCCGCCGAAACGGCGGTCAGGGCGCCCGCCCACCCGATAATTTGTCGACTCCAGCCTGCCGCCGGAGAGGCAATGCGGTCCAGTTGCTCGCCCAGTACTGCCCTAGCCAGGGCGATGCCTGCTACAGCGGCAAAGCTCAGCTGGAAGCTGACCTGCCGTACCAGGCCGGGAGATGCGGCGGTCATCACCGCTGCCGCTAGGGCCAGGGCCGGAAGGGCGCTGCCGGGCCGGCCCTGGCCCAGGGCCGCCAGGTACACGGTGCCCATCACCGCAGCCCGGAGCGCCGAGGGGGAGGCACCGGCTCCCAGGGCGTAGAGCCAGACGAGGGCCCCGGCGACGAGCAACCAAGCCGGTCGCCGGCGGCCAAGAGCCCAGGCAGCCACGCCGGACACCACCGCCAGCAGCACGCCGACGTGGAGGCCGGAGATGGCAAGCAGGTGCGCCGCTCCAGTGCCGCGGAACTTCTCGACGAGGTCCTTGGGAAGCGATTCCCGCTTGCCCAGTAGCATCGCAGTCGCGAGGGCCGATTCGGGATAGGGCATTGCCGCCTCGAGGCTCCGGGCAAGGTTGTTACGGGCCGCAAAGAGCGCTGACCGCCATGGCGATCCGCCCTCTCCCGTGACAGTTGTCTCGGCGGCGAACATGGTGGCGGTTATGCCCTGCGCTGCCAGGTAGGCCGGGTAATCGAACCCATCGATGGGCCGAGGTTGCAGCGGGGTGCCTCTCACCGTAACTTGATCGCCGTACTGGAAATAAGGTGCGTTTCGTCCCAAAACCAGCTCGTCGGGCGGGCTGGCGTAAACTAGCCATCGACCGCCAAGGTCCTGGGACGCCCCATCGGCCTCCACGGCGGAAACGAGCAACTCGAAGCGAACGTGTCGTGTCGCGGCTTCTGGGTCGTCCGCGATGCTGCCGTAGACCACGACCTCCTGTCCGTACAAATCACGTGGGGTACTATGCCCTTCCTGAATTCCGACTCGTCCCAGCCCCAACAGCAGCACGGCGGCGAGTATCGAGGGGAACGCCGGCAGCCGCACCACCCTAAGCCCTAGGGCACTCACCAGAGCAGCAGCAGCCAATAGCAAGGAAACCGAGGGTTCCAAACCAGTCTCGAAGGCCAGCAGCACGCCTGCCAGCCAGGCCGCCGCCAGGAGCCCAAGTCTCATCGGTAGGACGGCCAACAGTAAGACGTAACGCGGTCGTCCATGCTGCGAACTCCGGCCCGCTCCCTAAGGAGTGCCGCTCACGGTGACCAGCGGCCGGAGGGACTCCAGCGTCTTGGGGCCGATGCCGGGCACGTTTTCCATGTCGTCGATGGAGGCAAAGGGGCCGTTGGCCTCCCGGTGAGCGATGATCCTGCCGGCCATCACGGGTCCGATGCCGGGCAGTGACTCCAACTCCCGGGAGTCGGCGGTGTTGAGATCGACCAAACCGGAGGTGCCAGCATGGATGCCAGCGGTCTGCCCGGATTGGGCAGAAACCGACGGGGAAGGCATCTCACCGGGGTACGGGACGTGGTAATGGGCCTCGTCCTGCACGCGGAGGGCGAGATTCAGCCCTGACAGGTCCGCCTCGGGCCGCAGTCCTCCGGCCGCGGCAATGGCGTCTATGACCCGCTGTCCCTCGGCCATCGGGTATACGCCCGGCGAGAACACGGCACCACTTACTTGCACCCTGATGTCGGTCCAGGTCGCGGGGACGGGTGTGTTCTCGGGTTCGGGGGCGACGACGACCACCGGGTCCACGTCGTCGCTACGGGTGAGCAGAACGACCGCCGCGACGACCAGGGCCGCCGCTGCCAACAACGCCAGCACCACACCGGCAACCCGGACTGTCTGTCCGCTCATCGGCACCTTCGGGACCTATTACGCGGGGTCCTGAGCTTCGCTTATCCGGGTACCCCGCTGGCGTCCACGATTATAGGACAGGACGAGCGGCTGTGCGCACCTACACGTGGGGACGGTGCGACAGGGGCACCACCGGCAGAACCGGAACGGCACTGGCGGGAAGAGGACCCACGGCTGGCGCCCTTACACGTGGGGACGGTGCGACGATCGCAAGGAGGAGGCAGGAGCTATGGTGTCTAGCGGTACCAGCCTGAGCCCCGGTAGTAGCCCCGCAGATAGGCGATCTGACCGCCGTGGGTCAGGCTTTCGAGCACCAGTTGGCCGAGGGCAGTGGCCAGGGTGTGCTCCTGCACCAGGGCCTGGGGTGGGAACACGTACCTCCTCTGCAGGTCCTCGGCGGACAGCGGTGGCACGAATTCCCGGGTTATCGCTTTTACGGCCTCGAAATAACCGATCTGCACGTCCTTGGATGGCGGGAGCCAGCTGGCCAGATCGGCGGTCCGGCCGAGTCCGTCAACGTTGTTGGCCAGGCCGAATTTCTCGCACCAGCCCTCGGCGAACCACAACTCGGGCCTTGACTGGAGGCGGTGCATGATGAAGAGGTCGGTTACGCGGCTGATGTGTCCGAGTATCCAGGCAATGGAGTTGCTGTGGTCGTTGGGCAGCCGGGCCATGGTCTCGTAGTCGAGGTCGGAGATAGCGGCCTCCACCATCTCCCAGTTGCGTTCCAGCGAGTACATGATCGAGTCCGTGGCTGCCATCTCACGCTCCTCCATTGACCAGAAACAACGGCGACCCTGCCCCCTCAGCTAGCGCCGCCGCTTTCTAAGTTTCTGGTCTGCCTTAGGCCGAAAGTGAGGCACGACCGGGACGGGGAAACTGTATCAGGAAGTTCGCTCGCCGTCCTCGGTGAGGTGGACCAGGGGCAGTCCCAGGTCTGACAGCGGCCCCTCGACGGAGGCGCGGTCGCCGACGACCAGCACCTGCAGGCTGCTGGGACGGATGTGGTCTCCGGAGACGCGGTGGACGTCGTCGAGGGTCACGGATTCGATGGAGGGGCGGACGCTGCGAAAGTAGTCGTCGGGCAGGCCATACTGCTCCATGGCGACCAGCTGTCCCAGCACTGAGCCGGGGCGCTCAAAGCCGGCGGGGTAGGCGCGCAGCAGGCCGTCCTTGGCGTTGGCGAGCTCCTCGGCGGTGATGGGCCGCTCGCCGCTGACCTCGCGGAACTCCTTGAGAGTCTCGTAGACGGACTCGCCGGTTGCGTTGCTCTGCACCGAGCCGCCGGCGACCAGCAGGGATGGCAGTCGCAGCCACTGGATGGAGGACATGTAGCCATAGCTGTAGCCCTTGTCCTGGCGGAGATTCTGGTTCAGGCGGGCCGAAAACTGTCCGCCGAAGGAGTAGTTGGCCAGTAACAGCGGGAAGTAGTCGGGGTGGCTTCGCGGCACGAGGGACTGGGCGGCGCGAATCACCGACTGGGGCGCGCCGGGGCGGTCGACGAGGTAAATGGTAGCCGATCCGTCGGCGGGGTCGCATTCTGAGCCGGGTCCAGTGTCTGGGACAGATCCGGTCCAGGCGCCTAACACCGAATCGGCCCGGCGCATCACTTCCTCGCGGTCTACGTCACCGACAACCAGTAGGTGGGCGTCCTTGGCGCGGCAGGCACGACGGAACTGGGCAACGAGGTCGTCGCGGGTGATCGCCTGTACCGAGGTCTCGGTGCCACTGATGGGGTGGGCATAGCCGCTGCCCGCTGGATAGATTAGGCCGGCGATCAACCGCTCGGCGATGACGTTGGGCTCGTCCTTGCTGCGGCGCAGGTCGGTGAGGTGCTCGCGACGGAGGCGGTCGAGCTCGTGCTGGGGAAAGTCGGGCGAGAGGAGCACCTGGGCAGTCATTTCCAGGGCGCTGCTCCAGTGCTTCGTCAGGGTCTCGGTGGTGAGCAGGCTGTACTCGCGGCGGCTTTCCACCGAAAGCCGAGCGCCGATGAACTCGAAGTCGTTGGCGATCTGCTGGCTGGTCTTGCCGCAGGCTCCCTCGGGGAGCATATCGGCGACCAAACCGGCAAGGCCGGGGAGGTGGGCTGGGTCGGCGGAGGCGCCGGAGCTTAGCAGCACTCCAAAGGCGACGATGGGCATCCCGCGCTGCTCGACGACGGTGACGCCCATGCCGTTGGGCAGGCGGTCACGAACGGGCAGGGGCGGGGTGAAGGCCGGCTCCTGCGACGGCGGGGGCATGATGTTGCGGTCAACGGTGGTGGTGGCCGCTGAGAGGGGCGTCTCGGGCAGGACGCGCAGGCGGACCTGGTTGTCGCCGACGTAGGTGCGGGCGACGCGCAGGATGTCCTCGCGCCGCACGGCGAGGCAGCGGTCGAGGCTGGTGTTGATCAGGTCCGGGTCGGACTCGATGATGTTGAAGTGGTTGAGCTGGTCGGCGCGGCCACCAAAGCCGCCGATGCGGGCCAGCTGGCGGAAGTGGGTGGCCTCGATGCGGTTCCTGGAGCGGGCAATCTCCTCGTCGGTGGGCGGATTGCGGTGGATGTTCTCCATCTCGGCCTCGACGGCGTTTTCGATCTCGTCCAGGCCATGGCCCTCGGCTGCGGTCACTTGCACCAGGAGCTGCCCGGCAATCTCGGAGGGAACATAGCGGACGAAGGCGTGCTGGGCGATCTGCTTCTCGTAAACCAGGGAGCGGTGGAGCCGGGAGCTGAGGCCGTCGGACATGATGGCCTGGTACAGCTCCAGCGGCGCGTCGTCGGGATGCCCTTCGGGCGGGGCGGGCCAGGCAATGTAGAGGCGCGGCAGGGTCACCTTGTCGCGCATCTCGATGTCGATACGGCCTGAAAGCAGGGAGTCTTGCCGACCGACGCGGGGCACGCTCTCGCCCGGGGAGAGGTCGCCGAAGTACCGGTTCACCAGCTCCAGGGCCTCGGCGGGGTGGAAATCGCCTGCGATGGCGAGGCTGGCGTTGGAGGGGCCGTAGAACCGCTGGAAAAAGCCCTTGACGTCGTCGAGGCTGGCAGCGTCAAGATCCTCCTGGGAGCCGATGGTCATCCAGTTGTAGGGGTGGGGCAGCGGAAACAGGGCAGACTGCAGGTGATGGTGGGCCATGCCGTAGGGGCGGTTCTCGTAGGACTGGCGGCGCTCGTTCTTGACCACGTCGCGCTGGACATCGAACTTCTGCTGGTCGAGGCCGTCGAGCAGGAAGCCCATGCGGTCGGCTTCGAGCCAGAGGGCGAGCTCCAGATAGTTGGAGGGGACGTCCTCCCAGTAGTTGGTGCGGTCGGTGGTGGTGGAGCCGTTGAGATTGGCGCCGGCCTTCTGGAGCGGCTCGAAGTGGCTGCGCTGGTGGTGCTTGGTGCCCTCGAACATGACGTGCTCGAACAGGTGGGCGAAGCCGGTCCGGCCCACCTGCTCGTTCTTGGAGCCGACGTGGTACCAGACGTTGACGGCGACGAGGGGGATGGTGTGGTCCTCGTGGAGGATGACGTCCATTCCGTTGGAGAGCCGGTGTTTTTCGAAGGCGATGGTGACCATGCGTAATTCCTATGAGTGTTGATTGGGATCAATGTCCTGGGTCGTGGTCTCCCAGGAAGACTATGCCCGGGAGCAGGCCCAGTCCCAAGACCGAGGAAAGGGACTGGGACGCGGGGTCCGGCTCGAGCAGCAGGTCAGAGAGCGTATTGGCGCCCAGCTCGCAGCGGCCCTCGGGGCCGAAAACGACCATCGAGGGGCCCTCAGCGCCTTCAACGGAGAAATGCGCAGTACCGACCGGAAACTCATCGCGACCGCCGTGCTCCGAGCGGAAGTACATGGTCCGTTCGGGTTCGATGCCCAGGCGCTTCAGTAGGGAGGCCGGCATCACAGCGATGGCGGTCCCGGCACCTACCAGAGCCTCCACCGTCTCGTTTAGGCCGGTGTCAAGATTGCTCACCTGAACAGAGACGGTGAAAGAAGCCAACCCTACTCCCCGGCTTCGTGGGCCCAGTAGTTCTCGTCGGTGCGCTCGCTGACGGGAGAATTGGCCTTGTTGCTTCCGATCTCGTCGGCGTCCCAGAGCTTGGAGAACTTGAGGGCGCGGGGGCAGTGGCTGTAGGCCTCCTCGACCTCGATGAGCATGCCCTGGAGGTGGCGGGAGTTGTCGTCGGTCTCGTAGAGGGCGAGCTCGATGTTCTGGCGGTCCAGCTCGTCCTTGGTCACGATGCTAGCCCTGCCATTGACACGAACGGTGTCGTTTAGGCCGGGGATTAAGAAGATCAAGCCGACGTAGGGGCTGTCTTCGATATTCTGGTAGGACTGGAAGAGCCGGTTTCCGGCCACGTCGGGGAAGAGCAGGTGGCGGTTGTCGATGACCTTGACAAAGCCGGGCTTGCCGCCCTTGGGTGAGGCGTCGCAGCGGCCGTCGGCGTCGGCGGTGGCCATGACGACGAAGGGAGCGGCATTGACGAACTCCTGGACCCAGGGGGTAAGGTGGCCCTTGAGCTTCTTGACGGCGCGTTCCGAGGGGGGGCCGAACTGGCCGTTGAAGGTGCTGTCTCCGACGGAGGCCTGGTCTCTGGTGGCTGTCATAGCGGCCGCTCCTGTACTTGACTGGTTCGTAGGAGTGATTCTAGCGGCCCCGCCCTGAAGCGTCCAGCGAGGGGGAATAGAAATCGAGGCGTTCCAGACCGGATGGTTGAAACGGGAATTGGGCAGGGCGGGAGAAACCCGATCCTACCAAGGGCATTCCGCCCGTTTCAAAGCGTCGCGCTAGAATTCGATACCGGGCTGGGCCTTGATGCCCACATGGTAGGGATGCTTGACCAGGGTCATCTCGGTGACCAGGTCGGCGAACTCGACCAGGTCTGGAGGAGCGTTGCGGCCGGTTATGATCACGTGCATCATCTCGGGTCGGTTGCGCAGGACCTCGAGCACGTCGTCCACAGGAATCCAGCCGTAGTGCATCGCGTAGGTGAACTCGTCGAGGATGACCACGTCGTGCTCGCCCTTGGCGATGACCTCCTTGCAGTCCTCCCAGTGAGCGCGGGCGAGGTCGGCGGAATTCTCGAGGTCCCTGGAGCGCCAGGTGAAACCGTCCCCCATGGCCCGGACCTCGATGTCCATCTTCTTGGCGGCGCGCTGCTCACCGAAGTTGGCGGTGGTGTGCTTGATGAACTGGAGCATGATGACCTTCATGTCGCGGCCCCAGGCCCGGAGCATGACGCCCATGGCGGCGGTGGTCTTGCCCTTGCCGGTGCCGGTGTTGACGATCACCAGGCCCTTGTTAATGCGCGGGCCGGTGACCGACTGGGGGCCGGGCTCGGTTCTTGCGCCGGTGTTCTCGTTGCTGGTGGCCATCGTTTGCTTTCCTCCGTGTGTTCTGAAAGCGAGGGCTTCACCCTCACCCTAACCCTCTCCCTCAAGGGAGAGGGAACCATTATAAGCAGAAGGTCTCTTTTGGTCAGAGGACGCTGTGGACGGCGCAGGTCTCCACGAACCGGGATGCCAGGCCCGGCGCGCTGCCGAGATGCAGGTGGACATAGGTGCCCCAGACGCTGCCGGAGCGGAAGCCGTCGGGGCGGCCGTCCTGGTTGATAATAAGGTAGACGGATTCATCTTCTCCGGGCTGCTGCTCCAGGGTAGACCAGTGGAACTCGTGGCCCCGCACCCGCTGCCCTGCGCACAGAAGCGGACCATCATCGCGGGCCTCCAGCTCACGGTATCCGAGGGACAGGCGGGACTGGGACATGGAGGACACTGCGGGCAGAAGTCCGGCCATCGCGTGCTTTTCGCCGTCGAGATCGGTGAGGTTCCGGCCCAGGTACATCAGGCCGCCGCACTCGCCGTAGACCGGGATGCCCCTCGCTGCTGCCCTTCGGATAGAGTCCAGCATGGGACGGTTGGCGGAGAGCTCGGCGGCGAACATTTCAGGGAAACCGCCGCCGAGGTAGACGCCGCCGGCTCCCTCCGGCAGGGACTTGTCGTCCAGCGGGCTGAAGGGCGCGATCGCGGCGCCCCAAGCATCCAGCAGATCAAGGGAGTCCTGGTAGTAGAAATTGAAGGCCCGGTCCTGGGCCACGGCGATGAGGGCGCGTTTCGGTTGAGTCTCATTGGGGAATACCCCGCCGGCGTGGGTGTCCGCCGCTGGAAAGGAGGCGCGATCGGCCAGCTCGGCCACTCGCCCCACGTCGATGGTCTCTTCGACCTGGGCGGTCAGGACGTCGTACCACTGCCGGGCGACGGTACCCTCGACGGTGGGGATGAGGCCGAGGTGCCGCTCGGGCTGCTCGAACTCGGGTCGACGGGGCAGGTATCCCAGCACCGGCAACCCGGTGGTCGTCTCAATCTGGGGTTTGCAAAAGTCGAGGTGCCGGTCGCTGGCCACGCCATTGAGGATGACCCCCGCCACGTTCAGGTCGGGGTCGAACTGCTGGAAGCCCAGCACCTCGGCAGCTACGCTGCGGGCGACCTTGGACGCGTCGGCGACTAGGATGACCGGGGCCCCCAGGAGCTTGGCCAGCTGGGCAGTGGAGCCCTCCTCGTCCAGGCTGGAGTGGCCGTCGAAGAGGCCCATGACGCCTTCGACGACGGAGATCTGCCGCTTGGATGCGGCCCTGGCGTAGAGCTCCAGCACGGTGGGATGGGGCAGGAGCCAGGTGTCCAGGTTGCGGGAGGGGACGCCGCAGGCCACGCGGTGGTATGAGGGGTCGATGTAGTCCGGGCCGGCCTTGAAAGGCTGCAAGGTATAGCCCCGGCGGGCCAGGGCGCCCATGAGGCCGGTGGCGATGGTGGTCTTGCCCACGCCGCTGCGGACGCCTGCGATTACGATGGTTGGCGGCATAGATTTCTGTTCCGGTCGATGGGCAGGGCGGATTTTGACACTCGAACGGCCCAACGCTACGATAGCACAACGTTCGCCCATTGGCAGTAAGCCCCCAAAGAGGCAATGCGTTTCGCCATAAGAGCGGCGGTTTCGCGGGCCGACAACCTCTTGTTTCTAGGTTGCGGAGGCAGGCATGACAACCGAGGCCATCCAGTTTCGCCGGGACTTCTGGACTCGCTACGCCGAGCTGTACCCGGACGACGGCATTGCCCCGGGCTGGGGCCGGGCATACGCCTGGATACCGGTGGAGTCGACGGACCTGAACGTGTCGCTGGCGGTCTATCACTGGGGAGCCGGTCTGTGGCTGCGGGGTCGCAGGGGAGAGTCACTGTCGGAGTCGGCCTCGAGGGTCCGGGGATACAGAGAGGCCTTCTGGGATGCGCTCAAGGACGCGTTCGAGGGCAGGCTCTCGTCTGAGCCGGGAACGGAGTGGGTGGACCTGGAGGGCGGGTTCGACGCGCGCCGGCAGTTTGACGTTTCGGATCCGGAGAACTGGCCGGACATGGCGACGTGGGTGCACTACATGCTGCACATCTACCTGCGGGTGATTGCGAGGACGGTGGCTCCGGGATGAGTCACCCCGCGAAATAGCCTCCCCACAACCCGCATTCGTGGGCGCTGTCCGGTGGGGGATGTCACATGAAACCGCACCGGGGCCTCAGGCCCGAGTAAGTCATAAACGGAAGGTGTTCGTATGCCCAGGCTGGAAACCCTGAGCGAGGTGCAGCGCCGGATGCTGCAGATGTTCCCGTGCATGGAGCACGAGGACGCGCCCTGGACCCCGATGCGCAAGCCGCTGAGCGAGAGCAAGGTGGCGCTGGTGACTTCGGCGGGCCTGCACCTGCGGGGCGACAAGCCCTTCATTACGGATCCCCAGGGTGGCGATCCTTCCTACCGGGTGATACCCCGGGGCACTTCGCCAGCAGACATCATCCAAAGCCACGTCAGCATCGGCTTCGACCACACCGGCATCTACCGGGACATCAACGTGACCTTCCCCATCGACCGGATGGACGAGCTGTGCGAGCAGGGTGTCGTCGGGTCGTTGGCGGACTACAACTACTCCTTCATGGGGGCACTCCGGGATTCGACCAGGGTGGCCAACGGTACCGGTCCAGAGGCGGCCCGGATGTTGGTGGACGAGGGAGTGGATGTGGTGTTCCTCACACCTACTTGACCCCTCTGCTCGCACGCGGTCAGCGTGCTTGCCAGGTGCTTCGAGGAGGCCGGAATCAGCACCACCGGCGTCGTGTTCGTCAGGGAGCACGCCGAGCGGACCAAGCCGCCCCGGATGCTGTGGGTGCCCTACGCTTTCGGCAACTCCTTGGGCCGGGCAGGGGACCCGCTGGTGCAGCACCAGGTTATGAAGGCCGCCTTCGACCTGCTGGAGGCGGAGAAAGGGCCGGTGCTGGAGGAGTTTGAGGATGACTCAGTCCCGGCAGACCTCCTGCAGGCCTCCGGGGCCGGGCGCTCGAAGGCATCCAAGGGCCTGGACCCAGCCGACGAGCTGACGTCGCTGCGTCCCTACTACGAGCGGTGGGTGGAGCGAAACGGCGGCCGCACTGCGGTGGGTGTGAGCGGCGTGCCGCAACGCCGGTTCCGTGGCATCGTGCGCTTCCTGGAGGGCTACACCGCCGACGAGGAGACGGACTACGATGGTCGGCCTGAGGACGTGGGCGTCCCCCAGTTCATCCGATACTGCGTGGACGACCTGAAGGCCTTCTATTACGAGGCACGCATGGAGCAGAGGCCGGGCTCGGAGGACCGCGAAATCCACGAGTGGTACTGGAGCGACACGTCCATGAGCGGCCTGATCGTGAGGCTGGCGGAGGCGATGAACCAGTCGGAGGACCCGGCGGTCAAAGCCATCCCCTACGGCCTGGCGCGCTAGGCCCGGTCGCCGCGCCAGTCCCGGAGCGCGGGACACAGAGCGCAGATGTATTCTCGGCAGGGGCGGGTCTAAAACCCGCCCCTAAGTGACCAATGGAGAACTTGACCACTCGAGAGTTAGGAAGGGGGAGCTGAGATGGCGCTTTACACCTACGATCACATACACTTGCTGAGCCAGGAGCCCATGGATACGGCCAAGTACTTTAACGAAATGTTCGGGGCTAGAATCGTGGAGTCGGTGCAGTCGGACGGGAACCCGAAGGTGGACCTGGACCTGAACGGCCTGGAGATTTTCATAGCCCGCTGCGCCGCCGACACGACCCCGAGCGCCGATCATCCGCATCAGGGGCTGGATCACTTCGGCCTGCGGGTGGAGAACTCTGGAAGACGCGGCTGCGGAGCTGAGGGACAAGGGCGTGGAGTTCACCTCGGAGCCGCACGAAATCCGTCCGGGGGGCACGATCGCCTTCGTCGTCGCGCCAGGAAACATCCGCATCGAGCTGCCGGAGAAGGACCTGAACCGCGTGGGGTCATAGCCGCCAAGCGATAGCATCCGAGTCTGGGTGGTATCACGGCCTGTGAGGGCAGCCCCTGTGGCTGCCCGTAGACCATTGTTGCGCTGAACCTCGTGATTCGGAACGCTCTCAAGTCGCGGACGGTTGTGGACAAGCGCCTTCCCGCGCGGACCGGCGGGTGTAGAATTAAGCCCTGGCCACCCTAGGGATCACGAGCCGAAACAGCCAGCTAACCTGGCCAAACAGGAACTCACATGCAGGATCGAATCAGGGCCCTTGAGGAATTCGAGCAGATCTCCACTACTCTATCATTGCAGGTGGAAGCATCGCAGAGGCGAATGTCGGCGCGCCAGGCAAGGATGGAGGAGTGGCAGCGGCAAGCAGAGGAAGACCAGCAACTGGCTGAGGAATCTCTGCACCGGATCAGCGAATTGGTCCAGCAATTGGTCCAGGCTGTCGCCGTAATGCAGGCTGACATCGTCCGCATTGATCAGGCAAGTTCGGCGTAGTCCGCGCAGTCGACCTGATTCCTGGGATCGCGTCAGAGCCCATCGCGGGGGCGGCCGCGGCTGGTGAGCCAGCCGACGACAGTCATGACGATCACCAGCGCGCCCAGCGCCAGGGTGATCCAGCCGATGCCCTTGATGATCCACTCGCCCACGGGAGAGATGAGCACCGCCCCGATGGCTACCAGCCAGACCCCGGCCATCAGCCCGCAGCCGGGGCTGCCCCCGGTGAAACGGAACTCCCGCCGGTAGCCCACCCCCTTGGTTCCCCTAAGCCAGCGCGTATGTCGAGGAGGACTGGGACACCCGGCCCTCCTCGACCAGCTTCTGCAGGTGTGTGCGCACGTTCCGGGCGGCGGCGGAGCGCAGATTGGCGGCCAGGTCGCGGGGATAGACTGCGGTAACGATCTCGTCAACGGAGCCAGCACCTCCTGCCAGCGCCGCCAGCACCTGTTCCTCGCGCTCGTTGCGGTGCCGGGTGTACCAGGCGATGCGGGCTGCGCCGTCGCGGATCACCTGGCCGTGACCGGGGCAGAGAATCTCGGGCTCTAGGCGGGCCAGCGTGTCCAGAGACTGCATGTACTGCCGCAGGTTGCGTACGCTGGAGGATGAGTTGCCGAGGATGGTGTCGCCGCTGAAGACGGCGCCGTCGGCGGGCAGGTGGTAGGAGACGTGGTCGTCCTCGTGGCCGGGAGTGTGCCAGGCCCGCAGCGACACTTCGCAGCCGGTGTCCACGGTTTCCTGTTCCTGCAACGGCCGCACCACGCCGGGGCCTAGCTGGTGGGTGAGCCGGGGTTCCAGGCCGGGGTGGCAGCGCACCTCGCAGTCGAAGCTTTCCTGCAGGCGGTCGAGGCCGCCGATGTGGTCGCCGTGGCCGTGGGTGATGAGGATGGCGGAGATGCGGGGCCGCCCCAGCTCGGTGTGGTAGCCAAGGATCTGCCGGGTCCAGGCGCGATAGGGCTCGCCTGAATCAACCACCACCATGTTCTGCGCCGGGTCGCCGACGAAGTAGATCTGGGTGCCGCCGGGGTGCATGGCCCCGAAGGTGGTGGGGTCCTCTTCGATGTGAGTACTGTAGATGTGGGGCGTAATCTGCATCGGCAGGCCTCTGTGTCAGCGAGGGATTCGGCGCCAGTTTAGCAGGCCGCCAGGATGCGTGGGAGCCTAGTACCGTTTATGAGGGACAAGAGCCACCGAAACAAGTGGTCATTGGCGGAGGCCGTCAGGTGACGTGGGCAGGGTCAATGTCGACGGTGCAGCCGGAGGGGAAGTCGACGTCTTCGAGGAAGTCGGGAAGGTTGCGTCCGCGGAGCAGCAGGTGCCAGCGGTGGCGGCCCCGCAGGCGTGGCGGCAGGCCGGGAGCGGGGCCCACGACCTCGAGGTCGGTCCGGCCCTGGGCGGCGGCGCGGCGCTGGAGCTCATCGGCGATGGCGACGGCCTGGCCCTGGCAGGCGTCGGCGTCGGCGTTCCGGTAGACGATGTGGGCCAGCTGGTTGAAGGGGGGATTGCCCAACTGCCTGCGGGACTGGATTTCGAGGTCGTACATTTCTCCGTAGTCCTGCCCTGCGGCGGCCCGGATAGCGTAATGATCGGGGTTGTAGGTCTGGACAAAGACCCGGCCTGGCGTATGCCCGCGACCGGCGCGGCCTGCAACTTGGCAAAGCAGGCTGAAGGCGCGCTCGCCGGAACGGAAGTCGGGCAGGTGCAGGCCAACGTCGGCCAGCACAACGCCTACCAGGGCGACGTTCGGCACATCGAGGCCCTTGGCGACCATCTGCGTGCCGACTAACACGTCGGTCTGGCCGGAGGCCAGGCGGGCCACGGCCTCCTCGGCGGCGCCGACGGAGCGGGCGGAGTCGGAGTCGAGGCGGTCGACGCTGACCCCGAGAAACAATTCCCGGACCTCGGAGACCACCCGTTCGGTGCCCACGCCGAGCTGCCGGATGCGGCGGCCCCGGCACTGGGGGCATTGGCGCAGGGGGCGGCGCCCTCGGTTGCAGTGGTGGCAGAGCAGCCGGGGCGGGCTGGAGTGCCAGGTCAGCGAGGTGGTGCAGCGGCGGCAGGAGACCACGTGGCCGCAGTCGCGGCACTGGACGATGCTGGAGGAGCCGCGACGGTTCAGGAACAGTATCGCCTGGTTGCCGTCGGAGAGGCACTGTCCCAGGGCCCCGGAGAGGGCGCGGCTGAAGATGCTGCGGTTGCCGTCGCGCAGTTCCTGGCGCATGTCGCACACCTGGACCTGGGCCAGGGGAGCTCGAACAGGCACCGGGTCTCCGTCGTCTGTGGAGCCAGGAGCCACCCTGTGGGGCAGGGACAGCAGGCGGACGCGGCCCCGGGAGGCGTGGTAGTAGCTCTCCACCGAGGGTGTGGCGCTGCCGAGGACGACCACGGCGCCGGTGCGGCGGGCCAGTTCCAGGGCGGCGGTGCGGGCGTGGTACAGGGGCGGCGAGTCGTCCTGCTTGTAGGTCCACTCGTGCTCCTCGTCGATGACGATGAGGCCGAGGTTGTCGACGGGAGCGAAGAGGGCGCTGCGAGGGCCGACCACGACGTCGAAGTCCCCACCGCGTATATCCCACCACTGGTCGAACTTCTGACGGGGCGTCTGGTTGCTGTGGATCAGGGCGACGCGGCCCGAGAACCAGGCGTCGACACGCTCGAGGGTCTGGGGCGTGAGGGCGATCTCGGGCACCAGGAATATGGAGCGGCGGCCCAGTCGAACGGCGTGGGCGATGGCGCGCAGGTAGACCTCGGTCTTGCCGCTGCCGGTGACGCCGTGCAGCAGGAAGGTAGCGGGAGGGCGGGTTGAGCCAGCCGGGCCGGAGTTGCCGGTATGGGAACTGTCGAGGGCGGCGGTGACCTCGGCCAGGGCATCCCGCTGCTCGCCGGTGAGGGTCAGGTGGTCCGGGAGGGAGGCCCCGCCCAGGGAGGCAACGGGCGGAGGCCCGCCGGAGGTGCGCCACCACTCCTGGGCGACCAGTCCCTTTTGCCACAAAGCCTCCCCCGTCCTGGGGCCAAACTCCCGGTTGGCCTCGGCCAGCGGTACGCGCCACGGCGGTTGGCGGACCAGGTCCAGGAGGGCCTGCTGACGAGGGTTCAACCTGTCGTCGCCAGAGAGATCGCGCCGGGCCGGGATCAGGTATGGTTCATACTTGGGAGCTACGCCGGAACGGGGGATGACCACCTCACGCCGCACGACGTCGCGATCCAAGAGACGGTTTAGCTCGCGGTTGCCGCGTCGCCCCAGCAGCTTCACGAAGTCGGCCTGGGACATTCGGCCGCTGTCGTTCAGGGCGCCGAGCGCCCAGGCAACCTCTTCCTTCAACCCGTCGGCGGGGGCGCTGGACCCGCGGCCGTCCAGCGGCGCGGGGTAGATGCGGGAGCGGACGTGGGCCTCGAATCCGGGGGGCAGCATGGGGGAGAGGGCCTCGAACAGGGCACAGCGATAGTGGCGGCTGAGCCACTGCGCCAGGTCGACCAGTGCAGGCGCGATAAGGGGAGCGGGGTCTACGGCCTGCAGGATGTTGCGGGTGGCGAAATCCGGGGCCGCTACGGGGACCTGCACCACGATGCCCTGAAGGGTGCGGGAACCGAAAGGGACCCAGACCAGTTGCCCCGACTGCACAGAGGCGCGTTCCGGAACGCGATAGGTGAAGGCGCGACCGTGCCCGACGGGGGCATCGACGGCGACGTCGGCGTACACTGGTTCAGCCACGGATTATCAGTGCCGGAGCGGATTGGCTGCGGCCGGCCGTGCGGCTGGGGAGGTCGACCCTAGGACTACTCCGATTCCCCGGCCCCGGCGGGCTTCTCCTCGCCTTGCTCAGGCTCGTCTTCCGCGGCCTGATCGGTCTGGGAGACTGGCTCCTCGGCGGCCTCGGCAACTGGCTCCACGACCTCAGTGGAATCTTCGGCTACGGGCTGGTCATCCTCGACGGCAGCACCCTCATCCACAACATCCACCGGCTGTTGGGCAACGTCCGCAGCTTCATCGGCTTCAGGTACGGCCTCGGCGGCTGCCTGCTCTACCTCGGCGGCGGCCTGTTCCAAGGCTTCGGCCTCGGCAGCAGCGCGAGCGGCTTCCTCACGGCGGGCGGCAGCGGCGGCCTGGGCCTCTGCGGCCCGGCGACGCTGGGCGGGATTCAGCTCCTTGATTCGCGCGGCACGTCCTTGGAGGCCGCGCAGGTAGTAGAGCTTGGCGCGCCGCACCGAGCCGTAGCGGGTGATCTCGAGGGAATCGATAAGCGGCGAGTGAATCGGGAAAATACGCTCGATGCCGATGCCGGCGGAAATGCGGCGAACGGTGAAGCTGGCGGCGGGGCCCTTGCCGTTGCTGAGCCGAATCACAACGCCCTGGAAGGCCTGGATGCGCTCGCGCTCACCCTCGCGGATTCGGAAGTTCACGCGGACGGTGTCTCCCGCGGAGAACCGTGGGATCCGTGGATTAGCCTCGGGCTTGTAAATTTCGGCGGCGTTCATCGTCAAGTCTCTGTCAATCTTCCGCTATCGAGGTTGGCGGCGACAAGTAAGAATAAGGTCGCTAACTCTATGGAGAGAGTTTCATCTGTTCCGGGCCGACCCTGGCAGGCAGGGAGGCACTGCGGTCTGTCGTGATGGTGGGCGGTAGTGGACTCGAACCACTGGCCTCTTGCGTGTCGAGCAAGTACTCTAACCAACTGAGCTAACCGCCCGAGCTACCTGAAAGTGTAGCAAGGGCGGCGTCGCGGGTCAATAACGGCAGGGGCGCGTGCCAGGGCCTTTTCATTTTCTTAAAGGAGTCTTAAAGTTGTGGTGAAGAAGTGAGGAGGTGGGGAAGATGAGATTGAGAGAAGCCTTGGATGGAGTTCCAGACCACCGGAGCCGGCAAGGCCGGCGCCACCCATTGGGAGCGGTATTGAGTCTGTCAGTTTGCGCCATGCTATGTGGCTCCCGCAGTCTTTACGCCATTGCGCAATGGGGCCGGGACCAAGGAGCCACTGCTGGAGAGGAATTGGGTTTCCCACAGGGGAGAACGCCCTGCGTAGCCACCCTGCACCGGGTGTTCAAGGATCTGGACGTGGATGCCTTCGAAGGGGTGCTGCGGGAATGGGTGCGAGATAGTGGGGTGGATCTGGGCTCCGTGGTGTCAATAGACGGGAAGACGTTGCGTGGGATTCACGGTGAGGAACTGCCTGGGGTGCACCTGGTATCAGCCTACGCCACTGAGGGCAAGGCGGTGCTGAGCCAGGCAGCCACGGCGGGCAAGGGTCAGGAATTGGCAGCGGCCCAAGCAGTGTTGGGGCAGATTCCCCTGGAAGGGAGGATAGTGGTGGCGGACGCTCTGCTGACCCAACGGGAGGTGTGCCAGCAGATTGTAGCTGGCGGCGGAGATTACCTGTTGCCGGTGAAGGAAAATCAGCCTGCATTGTGCCAGGACCTGGTGGAAGTATTTTCCCCCACTGGAAACTGATAGGGTTGCGGGGCCATGGGTACCGCCGTGGCAGGCTGAGGACTGGCGGGAGCGAGGGGCGGAGCTGACTGTGTGGGTGGATGTCTCGCCCAAGCAACGGCACGGGCGCTGGGAGCGGCGGGAACTGTGGGCCTTGTCCGACCCGGAGGTGAACCGGTATGCGGGCAGCGCCGGATCGGTGGGGAAGGAGTGGCCCCACCTGCGGCAGGTATGCCGGCTGGAGCGGCAGAGGAGAGTCCGGGGACGCACCCAGGTGACGGTGAGCTATGCGGTGACCAGTCTTTCGCCCGAGGTTGCCGGAGCGGAACGTCTGTTGCAGATTCTTAGAGGGCATTGGAATATCGAGAACCAGGTGCATTGGGTCCGGGACGTCACCTTTGACGAAGACCGCTCCCAGGTAAGGAGCGGTAACGCCCCCCAGGTGATGGCAGCCTTTCGCAACCTGACCACCACCCTGGTGCGCTGGGCTGGTCATACCAACGTTGCCGCCGCCCTACGCCGCCACGCCGCTCACGTCTCCGAAGCCTTCTTACTCCTCGGCATTACCCCTGAATTCGGAGAATGAAAAGGCCCTGGGGCGCGGACCCAGTGCTATCGCATTTGGGTTATTTAATGACATTTGTCTCTTGCGAAGCCCCTCTGCGCCTCCGTACCATATTCTTATGGTATTGCTGCTCCCTTTCAGCCATGACTGTTCCCGGCTGGAATTGTGGCCGTTGGTTTATCCGCAGACGGATGGAAAGGCAATAATGGGACACAATGGGACGGGAATCGAAAAATTCCGTCCCACGGGGACTCCGGGACTCTCGCTGGTTTTTTCTTGCGTGCTCGCACGTACTCGATTCCGCATAGGTCACGCATACAGGCCGGCCAAATGCAATAGCCCTGGGGGCGGGGACCTGAGCAACAGCGTCCTAAAGTCGTGAGGCTAATTGAATCGTCATTCCATCGAAAGAGGGAATCTACCTTCCCGCTTTCGCGGGAATGACGAGGAGGGAGTGGGGATGACGGACGAGAGCTTGCAATGATCGAAAGATCATGACCTGTTGCGGTACCAGGCCCGACTGGTGCCTTGCCGGTGGTAGAATGTTGCCGGTTGGCGCGCCGATGCACTTGCGCTAGTATTTGTAACGCAAACCCTCGCAATTGCCCCAGGAGGGTCGCCTGCCCATGAAAGACAAGGTCTACGCCACTATGGATGAAGCGGTGGCCGACATTCCCGACGGCTCCACCGTGATGTGTCCCGGGTTCTCCGGCGTTGGTGTCCCCCGCAACCTGCTGGCCGCCGTCAACCGGCAGGGGGCCAGGGAGTTGACCTGCATTTCCAACAACGCCGGTACCCTCGACGAGCTGGTCGACGTTGGAACCCTGGTGGAGGCAGGACAGGTCAGGAAGATGATCTGCGCTTTCACGGCCCCTACTCACCCCTCAATGGTCACCCCCTTCGTGCGGATGTATAACGAGGGCCTGGTCGACGCCGAACTAGTGCCCCAGGGCACCCTCGCCGAGCGTATCCGGATCGCCGCCGCCGGCATCGGCGGGTTCTATACCCCCACCTCCGTCGGAACGGAGTTGGCCGAGGGCAAGGAGCACCGCGAGATTGACGGTCGCACCTACGTCCTGGAGTACCCGCTACCTGCCGACTACGCCCTGGTCCGGGCGTGGAAGGCCGACAGGTTCGGCAACCTCCAGTTCCGCCTGTCCCAGCGCAACTTCAATCCCATCATGGCCATGGCAGCCACTACCACCATCGTCGAGGTGGAAAACGACGTGGTGGAAATCGGTGAACTCGACCCCGACCATGTTCATGTCTCCGGTATCTACGTCGACCGGATCGTGAGGATTCCCGAGGATGGCATCTGGTCGGGCGCCAAGCCTGGGATCTAACCAGCCTTGGACATTGTGCAGGGGAGCACAGCCCTGCGCCCGTAGCTCATACGACCGGCACGGAGCGACGAAAATGACCACGGAAAAGACCAGGTTGACCCGTCAGCAGATGTGCGACCGCCTGGCCATGGAGTTCCAGGACGGCTGGATCGTCAATCTAGGCGTGGGAATGCCCACCCTCTGCTCCAACTACGTCGACACCTCGCGTGAGATCATCAATCACTCGGAGAACGGCGTCGTCGGCTACGGTCCCCTGGCCGCCGAGGGGCATGAGGACCGTCATCTGATCAACGCCGGCGGCCAGCACGTCACCCCTCAGCCAGGCATGGCCATTGTCCACCACGCCGATTCCTTCATGATGATTCGGGGCGGCATGATCGACGTTACCGTCATGGGCGCCTATGAGGTGGCCGAGAACGGCGACTTCGCCAACTGGCGAATCCCCAACCGCAAGGGAGGCGGCATCGGTGGGGCCATGGACCTCGCTGCCTGCGCCCAGCGTGTCTTCATCGCCATGGAGCACACCACCCGCGAGGGCGAGCCCCGTCTGCTCAAACGCTGCAAGCTGCCAATCACCGCCCCGGGCGTGGTGAAAATGCTGGTTACCGACCTGGGCCTGTTCGCCATCACTCCCGACGGGTTTGAGCTGATCGAAAACGCCCCCGGCTGGCACCCGGAGGAGATCCAGGAGCTGACGGAGGCCAGGGTCCACGTTTCACCGGTACTCAGGGAGTTCCGGTTCCGGGACTAGCATTCGGGCAGTGCCCAAATTATGGTCTGAGCCGGAGCCAGGTCAGCGGGCACCGCTCGCCCCTTTGCCCCTCGCTGGCCGGCATTCTACGGCGTCTCTCGTACCCTGGATTATACTTGCCGCGCCGTGGGAATGAGGTGGTGCATTTTCCACAAATTGATCAGGGGGGTACCAATGCTGGTACGCATTTATACCGGAGACGACGGCCAGTCCCACTTCGAGGACCTGGGTATGCCCAGCGAGGACACCTTGCGCGTCGCCACCAAGCCCGGAGAGGACCTGGTGTTCCGCCGATCCGCTGAGAACAGCTTCAGCGACTGGCATCATCCCACCCGCCGGCAGTATCTAATCGTGCTTGAGGGCCGGATGGAGGTCACCTGCGGCGATGGCTCCTCCCGACACTTTCAGCCGGGCGACGTTCTGCTCGCCGAGGACATGACTGGCCAGGGCCACCAGACCCGCGCCATTGACGGCAGCTACCGCAGCGTAAGCATGGGCATCCCCGACTAGGGTCCCTGCGCTTGCCATGCCCCCGGGTTTGAGCGCCGCCCATTGCCGGTGAACCGGCACACTTGGACGTCGCCCTCTCCCCTTGTTGGCAGCAGGCGGGGCGCTGGCGCCGGGCCGGGACCCTGGCTAGGTACGTGCCACCCGGCATGCGGTTCCACTGCCCCGGATGCCCGGCCACAAACCGTCTCCGCTGCGGGGCTCCGTTGGCCATAACCTGGGTTGCGTCCCCTT
This sequence comes from Dehalococcoidia bacterium, assembly GCA_965208825.1. Classification (GTDB taxonomy): domain Bacteria; phylum Chloroflexota; class Dehalococcoidia; order Lucifugimonadales; family UBA3495; genus VXOI01. Next base: position 1,147,461 of record CBDBPP010000004.1, on the reverse strand, counting down.
GGCTGATCGTTACCGCCCCTGTTCGTTGCAGTCCCGTGTGACCCGGGCACAGGACGGCCATGGCACTGGCGGCGCACCGGTTGGGGCGTGAGCGATCAGCGGGCGGCACACGAGAACACCTTCCGATAAACTGTCTTCGGGCACTCCGCCTGCTTTGTATCGACGTATCTCCTCCCGATATCCATTGAGCAAGACCATGAGCAACTCAATTTGGTGACTGGCCCTTCACCCACCCCTGCCACAACCTCATACTGGACCCGGCTGCTGGGCCCGTGGCGCGTCGCCGGCTTCCGTTGGTACTGGATGGGGTCCTTCTTCCAGTCAGTTGCTCAGGGAATGCAGTTCCTGGTGCTGGGCTGGCTGGTGTTGGAACTCACCGGTTCCTCCATCCAGCAACTGGGCCTCGTCGTCTTCCTGTATGGCATTCCCAACACGCTCGTGCTCCCCATCGGCGGCGTCATCGCCGATCGCATCGACCGCAGGGTGTTGCTGATGTTGACGCAGGCCGCCGTTGGCCTGCTGATTGGAGTCATGGCCCTGCTGACCGTGGCCGGGATCGTGGTGCTGTGGCATATCTACGTCGCCGTGGCCCTGCTCGGAGTGTTCCAGGCCCTGAACCAGCCTGCCCGTGTCACCATGCTCTCGGACCTGGTCAGGCAGGACAACCTCCTCGATGCGGTGGCCCAGTTCAACGCTGCTGTGCACATCGGCCGGATCATGGGCCCCCCTTTGGCCGGGCTGCTCATCGACGGGCCGCCCCTCATAGCCGGTCATTACGATGTATGGGGACTCGGCGCAGGACTCACCGCCAATGCGGTCTTCTACGGGCTGAGCGTGCTCTTCCTGCTGCCCATCAGGGGGACCTACCGGGCGATCGCCGCGGCTCGCGAGCCGTTGCTGCGCAACTTCGCCAACGGCGTCTCCGTTATCCGGAACTCGCCGGTGTTGCTCACGGTCATCGTCCTGACCTGCTCCTTCGGCGGCTTCGGGATGTCCCACCTCCAGGTCATACCCGCTTTCGCCAAGGACCAACTGGGCAGCGACGCCACAAGGGCAGGTATGTTGCTGCTGGCCTCCGGGATCGGTTCCCTGGCGGGCAATATCGCCATCACGTTCATGCACCGCGACCTCCTCTATCGCTGGCTGCTGGCGTGCCTCCTGGCCATGGCAGCAGCCCTGACGATGTTTGGCTGGTCAACCTCCTTCTGGCTGGCCTGGGCGTTGTTCCTAGTGCTGGGCATAGTCAGCCTGGGCACCGTCTGGCCCTTGTCGACGACGATACTACAGCTGGCATCGCCGGCGGAGGTGAGAGGCCGTGTGATGGGCATCCTGCACTTCACACCTGGCTTCCATTATCTGGGCGCCCTGCCGCTGTCATTTGTCGCCGCAGAAACGGGTTGGCCTGTGGCCATCACCACGGCGGCGGGACTGATGCTGCTGGTGACCCTCTGGTTCGGCATGGGTCGCCGTGCCGGACGTGAGCTGGCGGCGCGCCCAGCCTCGGCAGCGGCTTGAGTCCGCTCCGCGATGGCCCTGTTCTTGACACTCCCCGGCCCAGTGGGTAGATTGCCAGTTGGCGCGGGTTCCCGTTGGGCGGCCCGCTAACCACCATCGCACACTCCAAGGAGCCGCTGTCGCATGAAAGACACCATCGAGGTATTCTGGTTCTCCGAACAGCCCTACGCCCACGTCACCGATGCCGACCTGGAGCAGTACGATTCGGGCAGGCTGGGCTTTCCCAACACTTTCTTCGATCCCGAGAAGGCCTACGTTCTGTACAACCAATACCACGAGCAGTATGCACTGGCCGACGAGGTGGGCTTTGATGGCATCATGTCCAACGAGCACCACGCCTCCTACTGGTGTATGAAACCGGCGGTCAACTTGGACGCTGCGGTGATCGCGAAGATCACCAAGAACGCGAAAATCGCCATCCTCGGCAACGTCATCGCGGTCAACGATCCGATCCGTATGGCCGAGGAAATAGCCATGCTGGACTGCTTCTCCAACGGGCGCATCATCTCCGGATTCGTGCGGGGCACGGCCGTGGAGAGCCTGGCGGGGGGGATTATCCCCGCCGAGAACCGGGCCCGCTTCGAGGAGGCCCACGACCTGATCATCAAGTGCTGGACCCAGCCCGGCCCCTTCCGGTACGAAGGGCAGTTCTACCACTACCGTGCCGTAAACCCGTGGGTGCTGCCGGTGCAAGACCCGCACCCGCCCATCTGGTTCCCCGGCCTGTCCAGTGCCGAGAGCGTGGTCTGGGCTGCCCGACACCAGCACCCCTACATGAACCTGGGCTCCCTGCTGGACTACACCGAAGGCCTGAAGGGCGTCTATATCGACACGGCAAGAGATGTCGGTTTCACCCCAGGCCCCGAACATTTTGGGTACCTGCTGCGGGTCTTTTGTGCCGACACCGACGAAAAGGCCCAACGCATCGGCGAGACCTTCCTTTGGACGGAGCATCACCGCAACCGCGGCCCGGTGGAGCACAACGACCCGCCCGGATACCAGTCCCGCGAGGCCGTGCGCATCCAGCGGCAACTCCCCGGGGCCGGCGGGTTCGGCCGCCGCATGACCTACCAGGAGCTTCAGGATGTCGATAACGTAATTGTCGGCAGCCCCGACACAGTCACCCGCAAGCTGAGCAACATCATCGAACGCCTCAACCCCGGCTACCTGCACATCTACGGCAATGAGGGCGACATGGCCCACGAAGACGTCATGCGCTCCGTCGAACTGCTGGGCCGGGAGGTCATCCCTGCTCTCCACGAGATCCAGCTCCAGCCCTACGATTAGAGGAGACAAGGGTAGGGGCGGATTTCAAACCCGCCCCTATAAGACATGGCCAGGGAGACCCAATCCAACCAAGCCCAGTGGAGGCAACAATGATTACCAAGTTCGACAGCCTGTTCGCAGGCCACATCGACATGACCAACATCGGTTACGGCGGGACCCCAGTCAACGACCGCATTTATGACAACGACCAGCTGTCGTCAGTCTTCCCCAAGACAGAGGCTATAGCCAAGACCATGGACGAGAATGGCTACGACACCCTGTGGATGGCCGAGCACCACTTCCAGCCCGAGGGCTACGAGTGCATTCCCAACCTGCTGATGCTCAACGTGCACCTCGCCCACGTGACCAAGGACCTGAAATTTGGCTGCGGCTTCAACATCGCACCCATGTGGCACCCGCTGCGTCTCGCTGAGGACTACGCCACCGCCGATATCCTGACCGGTGGGCGGGTCATCTTCGGCGTGGGCCGGGGCTACCACACCCGCGAGGTGGAAAGCTTCGGGTCTCCCCTGCAGGACCAGGACGCGAACCGCGAACTTTTCGAGGAACAGGTCGAGATCATCTTCAAGGCCTTCAACGAGGAGTCGTGGTCGCACCAGGGCAAGTACTACACCCTGCCCCCGGAAGTGCCCTATCGCGGCTACAACCTGAAAGAGCTCACCCTCGTGCCCCGTCCCACCAGTTTGCCCGTCGAGTGCTGGCAGCCGATCCAGGGCGGCACGCAACGGGCCCTCGACTTCATGGTCAAGCACAACATCAAAGGCATCATCGGCGGCGGGGTGGCTGAGGGCGGCGCCATGGACAGCGTGATCTACGGCTACCGGGACGCGATGGTACGCGCCGGTCACGAGGAGCCCCCTCCCGGCACCAATATCAGCGTGGGATTCCACTTCCACTTGGCGCCATCCGTGGAGCAGGCGATGGAGGAGGCCCAGGGGTTCTTCGAAGAGAACCTGAAGATGTTCGGTCCGTTGCGCCTTAGCCGGCGCCTGTCGGACGAGGAGATCCGTGACATCGGAGACCCGCGCCGTGCTCCAACGGCCGGGCTGCCCACCATCCAGGGAGCGGTGGAAGGCGGCGCATTTCTGGCCGGCCCGCCCGACCGCGTCATCGAGCAGCTCAAGGCAGTCGAAGCGCAGTACCCCGGAATCGAACGGGTAGGCGTCAGCCACCCCGTGGGGACGCCCGAAAGCGTCATCACCGAGCAGCTCGAGTGGTTTGCCAAGGAAGTGATGCCCGAGTTCAAGGGCTAGCTGGTCGGCGGGGTCTCTCCGCCTGCGCTTTCCAAATCCGTACGGGTCAAAAAATGCTTTCTACCGAGATCAACGACGCCATCGAGCTGATGTTCGAGACCGGCTGGACCGATGGGCTGCCCGTGGTGCCGCCGTCGGAGGAGCTGGTACGCCGATTCGTGGCCCACACCGGACGAAACGGCGATGAACTGATCGCCGAGTTGCCGCCGCTGGGCGGGCGATCCACGGTGGAGCGTGTCGCCGTCAACGCCGTGATGGCCGGTTGCTTGCCCGAGCACATGCCCGTGGTCATCACCGCCCTAGAGGCGATGATGGACGAGCGCTTCAACCTGCGCGGGGTAATGTGCTCCACGGGCATCCACACGCCGCTACTGATCGTGAACGGACCGGTGGTGCAACGGCTGGACATCAACGGCGGCTACAACTGCTTCGGCTCCGGCTGGCGGGCCAACGCCACCATCGGGCGCGCCGTCAAGCTGGCCTTGGTGAACCTGGGCGGAGCCATTCCCGGCGAGACCAACAAGGCAACCTTCGGCCATCCAGGGGCCTACACCTACTGCGTCGCCGAGGACGAGCAGGCCAATCCGTGGATGCCCATGCACGTAGAGATGGGCTTCGCCGCCTCCGACAGCACGGTAACGGTGTTTCCCGCCGAGGCGCCGCACAACGTCATGTACCACGCCTCCAACTCCCGCGATTTCCTGACCGTGCTGGCCGACACCATGTGCCCCCTGGGCAACGTCCAGATGTACGTCATGGGCGATACCTTTGTCGCCATCGGCCCGGAGCACGCCAGGTTCCTGCACGCTGACGGCTGGACCAAGCGGGACATCCGGCAGTTCCTGTTCGAGCATGCCCGCAAGCCGGTGCGGATGCTGAAGCACGGCGGCCCGCCCCAGGGCGACGCCCGACGTGGCCACTTCTGGCCCCGCTTCATAGATCCGGAGGACGACGACCAGATGGTGCCGGTGGTCCGCGCTCCGGATCGGATCCACATCTTCGTAGCCGGAGGCGCCGGCGGTCCCCACTCGGTCTACCTGCCCGGCTGGGGTTCCCGCGCCGTAACCCGAAAGATCGAGGGAATCTGAAATGACCGTTACCAATGTCGAAGATCGCCTGCGTCAGATGGGCCTGATGAGTCCCGTTGACCCCGACGCTGCCAACCGATGGCGTCCCGCGCCTCGTCTGGACAACCTGCACGGCAAGGTGGGCGGGTTCCTGGGCAATCGCAAGGCCAACGCAGCCCTGTTGCTGAGCAATGTGCGAGAGCTGCTTGACCGCGACATGGAGCTGGGCGACTCGCTGGCGGTGGACAAGTACGTCTACTCCCGCCCGGCGGCGGACGACATCATCGACAGCCTTGCCGAACGCTGCGACTTTGTGGTGACTGCCATCGCCGATTGAGGGTCCTGCACCGCGTGCAGTATGCACGACGCAATGACTCTCGAGAACCGGGGCGTCCCGACGGTGGTGCTGTGCACCGACCCCTTCCTGAACTCCGCCTTCCGCCACGCCAGCACCTTTGGGCGCAAGGACTTCCTTCCCCTGGGCTTCCCGCACCCCCTGGGCGGGCTGACGCCGGAACAGGTGTTGGTGCGGGCAAACGAGTTGGAGCAGGCAGTCATCGAGGTGCTGACGACATACTGACTTATTCCCCAAACGCTCGTCCTTTCGGGGGGCTCAGGGTGGGGGAGTCCTCACACACTTAGCAGACAGGAGGTCCGCCGTGGCGACCGTTGGCAAGGGCAAGTACACCTACGAGCTGGTCCCTGATTGGGAGAAACTGCCCGAGGGCTGGGTGCTGGGGCAGACGGCCATCGTCACCGACTCCCAGGACCGGGTCTACCTCTTCAACCGGGGCGAGCACCCCTTGATCGTCCTCGATCGGGACGGGAACTTCCTGGCCTCCTGGGGAGAGGGGAAGCTGCCCGATGCCCACGGCATGTACATCGATGACGCCGAGAACCTGTACATGCCGGTCAAGAACAGCCATGTCGTCCTGAAGTACGACCCCAAGGGCAACCTGCTGATGACCATGGGGGAGTGGGACAAGCCCTCCGACACCGGCTGGTCGGGCCGCTACAGCGACCTGGTGGAGCGAGCGGCAGGGCCCTTCAACAGCCCCAGCGACATCGCCATACACCCCAACGGCGACCTGTACATCTCTGACGGCTACGGAAACGCCCGTGTCCATCGCTTCACCAATGACGGCAAGCTGATCGAGTCCTGGGGGCAGCCGGGCAAGACCGGTCAGGGTGAGTTCCATGTGCCCCACGGCGTCTGGGTGCACACCGATGGACGGGTTTTCGTCGCCGACCGCGAGAACAACCGCATCCAAATCTTCGACGACCGAGGCAACTACCTGGAGCAGTGGCTGGGCCTCGCCCGTCCCTGCGACATTTATATCGACGCCGACGAGGCCATCTTTGTCCCGGAGCTGGACGGCTTCATGTCCATCCTGGACATGGATGGAGACATCCTGGCCCGCTGGGGCAGCCCCGTCCCAGTGGAGCACGGTCAAGGCGCCCACGCTGTGTGGGTCGACTCCCACGGCGATATCTACGTTAACCAGAACCTGGAGGGGCATCGCCTCGTCAAGTACCGGCACGTGGAAGCGTAGGGGCCGTCCGATCGGGATAAAGCGCCAGGGCGCACTGCCGATTGACAATCTCGCTGGCGAGAGGGAATAACCGACGCCAACGAAAGGGGGTGCACGTCTGTGCGCCCCTACGGAGTAATGGACGGACAGGAGAAACATCATGCGCGTAGGCTTTCAGGTCGGACACGTAGTCCATCGCGACTCCATTGACCATCAGCAGCAGTGGCTGAACCAGCTGGAGCACTTCCGGGCCTCCCGGGACGCCGGGTTCGACCTCTATTGCTGGGGACAGCACTACCTGGTCGATCCCTTCCAGCACTTTCAGCCCTTCCCCATACTGGCCCGCCTTGCCGCTGAGCCGGGGAACATGACCCTGGCGACGTCGATACTCCTGCTGCCGCTACTGAACCCGGTGGACGTTGCCGAGCAGGCCGCCACGCTGGACCACATCGCCGAGGGGCGGTTCATCCTGGGCATTGGCCTGGGCTACCGGCCCGAGGAGTTCGAGGCCTTCGGCGTCGGGATGTCCGAGCGGGGTGCCCGATGTACCGAGGCGATGCACCTCATGCGACGGCTATGGAGCGAGGACGAGGTAACCCACCACGGCCGCTTCTTCGACGTCACCGGGGCGCGGCCGACGGCCCGGCCCTACCAGAAACCCTACCCCAAGGTGTGGCAGGCGGCGATGAGCGATCCCGCCGTGCGGCGCGTGGCCCGTGAGGGAGAAATCCTGTACGTGGGGCCCGCCCAGTCCAATGAGTCCATCCGCCACCAGGTCGACCTCTATCACCGCACGTTGGAGGAGAGCGGGCATGACAGACCCGAGGACATGGTGGTCGTCCGCGAGTTTTTCTGCGCTCCGACCCACGAGGAGGCGGTAACCCGGGCCCAGGCCAACTTCGCCAGCAAGTACGAGGTATACGCACAGCACGGCCTGCATGGCAGCGACAACGAACTGACTCGCAAGGTCACCGGGGACCTGGAATCGCTGATGGAGGACACCTTCCTGGTGGGCAGCCCGGAGGAGTGCATCCAGCAGCTTTCCGTGTACCACGAGATGGGCTTCTCCGATGTGATCATCCGCCTGTTCTATCCGGAGATGTCCCAGCCTGAGGTCATCGAGCATATTGACCTGGTGGGTAAGGAGGTCATTCCGACACTCCACGCTCTCTGACGGCGGTCTCCTAGACAGTCCGCATTCCCTCGGCGCAGCGGGCCTTGCAGATTCCCCTTGCCCGTTCGTATCCGCACGTGCAGGCTGTTACAATGCCTTTTTCCGGCGTTGACCAGCATGTCCATCAGGCCGGGGTACGGGGACGACGGGGTGCACCGGCGCCCCGCCCCGCACCAGGGGCGTCGAGATGCTCGAGGCTGTTATCTGGATTGCTGTCGGCTTGGGCGGCGTGGCCCTCTTGGGCGCGATCGAGTTCGCTCGTTCCAATTCCGTCCTGAGGACTCACCTGGAAGAGCTCAGAGCGGGTCTGCCAATAGTAGCCCTTTTTCTCCTGATCATCATTACGGGCTCTCTCGCCGTGGTTTTCTTTTTCATCTACTTCCTCGGTACTTTCTGGCAGTTCTCGCTGGCCGTGATATTCATGGTATTCGTGTTCCTCGTCTTCCGAATCAGGAAGGAACAGTCCCTGGGGGCCCTGGTCGCCCAGCCAGGGCCCGTCTCCGCAGAGGGAGGCGCTATGGCCTCCCTTTTCGGACGAGTCGCGACCCTCGCCGTGGAGATTGCGGGAGCAGCCATGTTGATGGTATTCATGGTCCCGGTAGCCGCCGGAGCCTTTCTGATCTTTCGCTTTTTCGAAGCTTGTCTGGGCATGATCGGCATCGAAAGCCCCCTGTTTGCCCTCGTGCTCCTGCTGGTAACGATTATCGTGCCATACTATTTCATTATCCGGCGGCGTCCTCCAACCACATGAATCCCGTGACTAATCAGGCCCGATAGTTCAGCGGCGACGACACACAGGAGATGAACATGACCACCCAGAACCCCCTGCTTACCATAGGCGACTATGAGACCCGCGCCAAGGTGACTATGCCCAAGGCCCTGTTCGACCGGCTCTTCGGCGACATGGACGCGCCCGACTGGACCACCAACACCGCCAACGTCCGCTCCATGGACCGGATCGCCCTGCGTCCGCGAGTGCTTGTTGATGTCAGCGAGCGGGATCTGTCCACCGAGGTCCTGGGCCAGCGGATCAGTTTCCCCGTGATGCTGGCCCCTACCGGCACGCACCAGCGCGCCCACCCGGCCGGAGAGCTGGCCGCGGCCCGCGCCGCTGCGTCGGCTGACACCATCATGTCCCTCAGCACCGCCTCCAGCTACAGCATCGAGGAGGTGGCCGAGGTGGCGGAGAAGCCGCTGTGGTTCCAGCTCTATTTCTTCCAGGACCGGGAGCTCACCGAGATACTGGTCCGGCGTGCCGAAAACGCTGGGTACACCGCCATGATGCTCACGGTGGACAACCTGGGCGCCAACTCCCGGGAGCGGGAAATCAGGTACGCTTACATTCTCGACGCTGAGCGCAACCTGAGGAATTTCCAGGGAATCGAGTTGCCCAATCTGCCGACACAAGGGAATTTTGTCGAGAGTTTTGAACACTCGCTGAACTGGCGGGACCTGGAATGGCTGCGGTCCATCACCTCCATGCCGCTGGTGGTCAAGGGGATCCAAACCGCTGAGGACGCCCGCCTTTGCGCCGAAAACGGCTGCGAGGCGCTGGTGGTGTCCAACCACGGCGGGCACGCCCTCCAGACTACCCAGGGCTCCATCGACATTCTGCCGGAAGTCGTCGATGCAGTCGGCGACCGACTGGAGGTCTACTTCGACGGCGGTATCCGCAGGGGGACCGACGTGCTCAAAGCCCTGGCCCTGGGTGCTAAGGCCACCTTCGTTGGCCGGCCCATATTCTGGGGCCTGTCGGTCGCCGGCGAGGAGGGTGTTCGACGGTGCCTTGAGATCCTGCGCAGTGAGCTAAGCGTCGCCATGGGTCTTTGTGGGGTAGCGGATGTGCGCCAGGTCGACAGCTCCCTGGTCCGCGACCCGGTAGCCAATAGCGGATCGGTCATTGGTGACATCGAGCGACTGGCCCGGCTTCAGGATCAGGGGTTTCTCACGCGAGAGGAGTTCGAGGCCCAGAAGGCCCGCCTGCTGGGGTAGGACATACTCCTGCAACACCTGGATGACCTGATAGTATGGTGATCGCTGAAGTGTCCCGATAGGTATCTTGTACCACACCGGAGCATCATGGAAATTGGAGTTATATTCCCCCAGACGGAAATCGAGCCTGACGTGGTGGCCATCCGCGACTTCGCCCATGCAGCCCAGGACCTGGGCTATTCCTACCTGTTCATTGCCGACCACGTCCTGGGCGCCGATCCCAGCGCCTACGACCATCCCCTATTCGGAATGTACAACCATAAGTCCGTGGTCCACGAGTCGCTGACAACCATGGGTTACCTGGCCGGCGCAGTTCCCGGGCTGGGACTGATGACTGGGATCCTGATCCTGCCCCAGAGGCAGACCGCGCTTGTGGCCAAGCAGGCTGCCGAGATTGACGTGCTCTGTGGGGGCCGTCTGCGGCTGGGCATCGGCGTGGGATGGAACTTCGTGGAGTACGAGGCCCTGGGGATGAACTTCAATGATCGGGGCGCTCGCAGCGCCGAGCAGATCCGGGTTATGCGGGAACTGTGGACCAAGGAATCCGTCGACTTCCATGGCAAGTGGCACGACATTACCCACGCCGGAATCAACCCACTGCCGGTGCAGCGGCCCATCCCCGTCTGGCTGGGCGTGGGCAGTCCGGCCGCTCCGATCCCGCCCGACGTGGCCCTGCGGCGGGTTGCCCGCATCGCGGACGGCTGGTGCCCCAACTTCGGTCCAGACGAAGCTGGTTATGCCTTGCAGGAGAAGGTGCATGGATACATGGCCGAGTATGGTCGCGATCCCTCCGAGCTGGGCCTGGACGGACGCCTGAAGACTGCCGGCGCCTCTCCCGAGGACTGGGTGGAAGAGGTCGCCGCCTGGCGAAGGATGGGTGCGTCCCACCTCTCCATCGAGAACCGTCGCGCCGGCCTGAACACCGCCGATGAACACATCGAAATGATGCGCAGATTCAGGGAGGCGGTGGACTTCTAGGGACTTTCACCAGCCATGTCAGGATTCCAGCCCAGGGACCCATCCTACGCTGACCGGGTAACCGCAGCGTTCCAAGGGCAGACCGGCACCGGCGGCCAGGAAGGCGAACTGGTTTCGGTTACCCCTGGAAACGTAGAAATAACGTTGTCGTTGACCGGTGAACAAATTGCCGCGCCAGTTTCCGCAAGGCGAAGCATCGTCGCGACCCTGCTGGACGACGCCTGCATCCTGGCGGCCCTCAGCCTAACCTCCGCCGGAGATTCGGTTGCCATGATCGAATACAAGGTTAACTTCGTCGATTCGGGCATTTCAGAGTCCATCGTTGCCCGGGCCGAGGTGCTGCGCCCGGGCCGCAGCATCACGGTCTGCCGCGCCGACGCCGTAGCCGATGGCCGGCTGACAGCACGGATGCTGGCGACGCTTGCCGTGTCGCGCTAGTCTGATCGAGTTTTCTCGGTCACAGGATCGGCTCCATCGGTTTGCCTTCGTTGATGGCACATAGCCTGCGGGTTTGCTAAACTCGAACCGATACTGGGCGTGAGTTGCCGCGCCGCCGACTACAAGGAGACGACCATGATCGGACAGCTCGTTCGCCATGAACTGAGGGAAGGGGTAGCCTTCCTCACCCTGAATAACCCGGGGCGCCGCAACGCCCTTTCGACCGAACTGCTGGGTGAATTGAAGGAGCTGTTCCGCGAGTTCGAGCATGATGACAACGTTCGCGTCGTTGTGTTGCGTTCCGAGGGCCCAGTCTTCAGCTCCGGTCACGACCTGAACGAGATGATCGACAGGGATGCCGAGGCCTACACGGCCGTTTTCGCACTGTGCACCGAGGTCATGGAAGCCATCCGGCTACTCCCGAAGCCGGTGATCGCACAGGTGCAGGGTCTGGCCACGGCCGCCGGCTGCCAGCTGGTCGCGACCTGCGACCTCGCCGTTGCCGCAGAGTCCGCTGCCTTCGCGACTCCCGGCGTACAGATCGGGCTGTTCTGCACCACTCCCGGCGTGGCTCTTGCGCGCTCCGTGGCCACCACCAAGAAGGCGATGGAGATGCTGCTTACTGGCACGCCAATTCCGGCGTCAGAGGCGTTGGAGATCGGCCTGATCAATCGCGTGGTTCCCGACGATGAGCTGGATGCCAATGTTGTTGTTCTCGCCCACCAGATTGCCTCGGCCAGCGCCCAGACCCTGGCCATTGGCAAGCCGGCGTTCTACCAGCAGATCGAGCTTGGCCGCCCAGCAGCCTACGAAGTGGCCCAGAAGGTGATGGTCGACAACCTGCAGAAGGAAGACGCCTACGAGGGGATCACGGCCTTCCTGCAGAAGCGGGATCCGGAGTGGCGGTACTGAGGGGGTAGAGCGCCACCATATGCTCGTCCGTTGCCCCATGGACCGCGGTGAGCGGAATCCGTGTGTCCAGCGTCACCAAGCTTGCGTCGTGCGCAACCGCTAGGGTCAGCAGGTGAACATCCGTTAGCTGACGGTGTCCAGACAAATGCTCGGGGTTTACCAGTGCATTGTCGAGAATACTTTCGTCGTCGGGGATGGATCGATGCTCCTGGGCTGAAATGGCAAACATTAGCTGCTGAATAGCTGTCTGTACGTTCTTTGCGCCGGGGTATCGAGGTTGAGACAGTACAGGCACACACCCGAGTTGAGTGAGCGGAGAGGACATCCATCCGCCCGCATAGTTGGTATTGAACTAGGCGGAAACCTCTATATGCTTCGCGTGCGCCTCGTCGATTAGCGAAACAAGAACGTTAATGTCCAGTAAAGAATTCACCCTCTAGATACCTAGTTCCTCCCGTATCTCGTTTACCAGTTCGTTAGTTACAATCCTCCCATCGGCCGGAATAGGCCGGAAGGTGCGGTGTGCTAGAGAATCGCACAAAGGTCCAGTTTCGCCTGCTTCGTTGTTAATTCCTTCAACAGGGCGTATCTCAGCCTCTACTGTTTGCCCCTCCAACAACCCGATGTGGCCATCAAATACGATGGTTCGCCCTTTTACAGTTCCTCTCAGTTTCATACCGTATATCTCATATTAGCTCAAATTTTGACAGATACTTGTGAGTTGTAACGCGGGAGTCAATTGTCTGTTGTGTCGATCCCACCTGACCGGTCACTCAATTCGAGAAACTTAAATCCGCGGCTATGTCTGGCGCTCTTCCCGATAAGCGGGACAAGTGTTCCCCAGCCACTCCGCGGATAAAACTGACTGATGTTTCTTTGGGGGTTGGCACGGTGTCAACCCCTCCAAATTGCCGGATCAAGTCCTAGAACGTGATCACGCTGCGGGCCACGCTGCCCTCTTTCATGTACTCGAAGGCGTCGTTGATGTCCTCTAGGCCCAAGCGGCGAGAGACCAACTCGTCCAGCTTGAGGCGGCCCTGCAGGTAGAACTCCACGTACTGCGGCATGTCGGTCCGGAAGTGGTTGGAGCCCATGCTGCTTCCCTGGATACGCTTCTCCCTCAGGAAGGACGGTCCGTCGAGCTCGATCTTGGTGCCTTGGGGGATCATGCCGATGATGGTGGCCGTACCGCCCGCTCGCAGCATGTGGAATGATTGCTCCGCGGTCTCCTTCTTGCCGATGGCCTCGAAGGAGTAGTCCACACCGCCGCCGGTCAGGTCCCGCACCTTGCTGACCACGTCGCCGCCCGAGGCGTCGATGACGTCGGTGGCGCCGAATTCCTGGGCCAGGGTCAGCTTGGTCTCCACTGCGTCGATGGCGATGATGCGCAAAGCGCCGGCCAAGGCTGCCCCCTGGATGGCGTTCAGGCCCACGCCGCCGCAGCCGATCACGGCCACGGTGCTGCCGGGCCGTACAGCGGCGGTGTTCAGTGCCGCTCCCAGACCGGTGGTCGCGCCGCACCCGATTAACGCCAGCTGCTCGAACGGCACGTCACGATCAATCTTCACCACCGCGTTCTCGTGCACCAGCATCTGTTCGGCGTAGGATGAGAGGTTGGCGAACTGCGTCACCTCCTCGCCGTTCTGGCTCAGGCGGGGAGTCTGGTCCGGCGTGCGGTTCAGGCCGGTGCGAGGGCAGAGCACAGTGCGACCCTCTGTGCACCGCTCGCAGGTGCCGCAGAACACCGACAGGCAGGTGATTACCCGGTCGCCAGGCTTGACGTAGTCCACCAGCTCGCCGACGGCCTCGATGGTCCCGGCGGCCTCGTGTCCCAGGATCACCGGCATTGGCGTTGCGTACAGCCCCTCGACAAAATGCAGGTCGCTGTGGCAGACACCGGTGGCCCCGGTACGTACCAGCACCTCCCGTGGTCCCGGCGACGCTACCTCCACCTCCTCGATTTCCAGGGGGCGGTTCACCTCTCTCAATACTGCTGCTTTCATGGCTCACCTGTCTCAATTAGGGTGTGTTTGGCGTGCATTTAACCAGCAGCGCAGGACGTTGTCAAAGCAGCCCGGAACGAGGGTTAGGACGATGGCGAACTCGGCACCCTGGGGGACCGGCTAGGAATCATGTCGGTTGGGATTCCCTGTCTTGACGTGCTCCGTTGCTGAGATTCCACCCGCTCCCCGCCCCCCCGATAAGGGAGAGGGGATTCTGGGCTGGCAGCAAGAATATGCAATCGTCCTGGAACGGGGGCGGGGTTCCGAATCAGGTGGCTTTGTCCGGAAATCCAGGCAGGCCCGGAGTGGAGGCGGCTTTCAAACCCGCTGCTTCGGGCTGCACGCCGCATTTGCCGAAACGCTCCAGGGCCGGGAGAAGGCCGACCGCAATCGACCCATTCTGGAGGGTGAAGCCTGAAGGCAACCCAGCTGAGGGCCTGACTATGACCGGCCCGTTGCAAGGGTCTCCGGCCTACGCCAGGGCCATGAGGACCGCAATTGCCCCGGCGACGGCGCCGCTGGCCACAATACTGGCAGCGGCAACTCTCAGCCCGGAAAAGGGTAAACCCGACGCCAGACACTTTACCTCGTCGTTCGACGTGATCAGGTTCAGGTGGAATTGCTTCTCTCCATACGAATACTGGCGGGAGAGCACATCATAGGAATGGACGCTTTTGCGTTCGAGAACCGTCTCTTGATTGCTGGGAGTCTGGAATTCGCTGCTTACGAGGTCGCCCACCATCGAGTTGAAGTGCCTTCCTTCCAGACCGTTCTTGAACTGATCCGTGTCCATTCCCGTCAGCTGGTATTCCACCTCTTGAGAGTGCCTGAATTCCCTAGTGATCAGGTTCCCGCTGACCAAGAAGCCTACGCCGGAGCACCGGTTGCAAGTCACCCATCCCGTCCCATCGCACTTTGAGCAAGTGACTTGGCCACTGCCTTTGCATTTGCCGCATCTTACCCACTCTTTGTATTGGTATTCGCGTGTGCTGGTCCGGGCTGGGATTCTGGTTTCAGTTTCGAATCGTCCCGAGCCAGTGGTCACAGTCCTGGCCGGGACCGTTACTTCGCGTGTTCCCCGCTTGGTTTCTTTGCGTCGGCCCTTGCCACCGCATTGCCAGCACATCGTTGACGTCGGGCAGGAAACTCTCCTGTCGCCGCTGCATTTATCGCACTGGACTTGGCGTTTGTCAGCGAAGATCCTTAGTGTCTGATCCTTGAATTCCGTGGGCCGATAGGATAAGTCGGTAGAGTATTTCCCGGCCTCTCCCGTCCGTACGGTCTTCTTCTCCACCCGGTCGCTCATCACCACGTAGTCGCTGGTCGTCTTGCGACAGACCATGGTTTCTTGCCCGCACGGTGTGACATTTTCCATGAAGTCCTGGGGCAGCAGCAGCCGTCGCAGATATGCCTTCCGGCGCCATTCCTGGAACAGACCGTCGCGGGACACGGCCGACTCTTCAGTTGCCATATCAGCTACTTCCGATCCCCAAAAGTTGCGAAATGGACGCAAGCTTCAAGAAAACAGAATAACAAAGGATTAAGGTAACAGAGTTAGAGTACTGCTGCAATTAGTAGTTGACAACTATAATGCATCCAGGTGATTACGATTGTATTTAAAGCGGGGATAGTAATGTATTGAGATCGTGATGAGAATACAGTACATTCATCTCAGAATTGAAGGAATGAAACAGTTTGGACGGATACGGGGGAGCCCTTTGGTGGAGGTTGCCAAGGATGCCTGAGCTGGACCCGGTATCAGACCACCAAAACCTACTGGCGGAATGAGTTCGGCGGGCTCTCAAACCATGGCATCACCAGTTGCTCGTTGACTTCCGAGCAATAGGAGTGCCCCCAGTCCGGCAGCTCCTCGTACCGCGCGTTATATCCCAGCCGAGTCAGGATGGCGTGCCCCTCCCTCGCCGATTCCACTGAGAATATATGGTCGTGGGCCCCGTGCACGATGTAAATCGGCAGTTCCCGTCCCTGCTTGCGTAGCAGCATATCGTCCGCCATTCCGTGGAGGTCCCCCGCCACGGGAGCTATCCCCGCGAAAAGCTCATGTCGCGCCAGCCCCAGTAGATAGGTGTATGTTCCTCCGTCCGACAGGCCCGAAAGGTATACCCGGTCGCGGTCCACGGCGTATTCGCCGCTGACCTCCTCCAGCATGGACTCCACCGATCGGATGTCCCGCCCGGGCTGTAGGATCGACCAGGTAACGTCCTGTGACTTTGGGGCCAGCAGCATGTAACCGCGGCTCTTGGCTGGCCGCAGCCAAGACCAGATGAATTGATCACCACAGCCACCGGCACCGTGCAGACAGATTATCAGCGGCCACTTTCTACTCGGACTGTAGTTCTCCGGCACATACAGCGAATAGTCGGCCAGCGGTGCGGTCCTTCTCCGGTGCATCACTCCCACCGCTGCATCCGTGTCCGGCGACGGCGTTTCCAGGGCCTCTTGCTGCGCCTTCGCCTCGGGCATGAACCAGTATTCGGACAGCTGGGGCGTCTGCCGTCGCACGCCGTATAGCAGGTGCAGGCCTCGGGATAACGATCGCCGGATGTCCATGCCAGTCCGTGGGTAGTTGCTTTCGCTGGCGCCCAGGAAGGCCTCGCGGGCGTTGCTGCAGTGGCGCAGGCCTGCGGTGAATGCGTCATGAAACTGGCGCATCGCCTCAGGCACCTCCGCCTCCCTCATCCCACGCACCAGGGGCGGAAACTCCTCCGGCGCCGCCTCCCGCAGTTGCTCTTGAGATCCCGCCAGTTGTTCCGGGCGCATATTGTTCTGCACCGATTCGAAAGCCCGCAGGAACTCGAGCAGCGCCAGTTCCGCTTCTTGCACTGTATTGCCGTAACGATCGCTTCCCATACCGTAGTCCTGATTACAACTATCGCCTGCTTGGATGGTAGAGCCATCCATGAGGCCGGTCAACCTTTGCCGAGACCCTGCTGCCCCCCTATAATTCCAGCCAACCGACACTTGGAAGGGAGGCTGAAGATGGCAACGGCGAAAGTAAACGGTGCCGAGCTGTATTATGAGGAGGCTGGCAGCGGCCCTCCGATCATTCTTTCTCCTGGCGGGCTCCAGGGCGTTGCCAGCAGCTACGGGAACGTGGTGGATGCTTTATCGCAGGAGCACCGGGTCATCGTCTATGACCGGCGCTTCGGCGGCCAGTCCCGCAGTCCCCTGGTGACCCAGACCTGGGAAATGGTCTGCGACGACGTTTTCGGACTGATGGACGCTTTGGGCATTGAGCGGAGCATCCTGGGCGGGGGATCCTTTGGTGCCGCCATTTCCTTCGGCTGCGCCTACCGTCGACCGGAACGAGTGCGGGCCATCTTCCCGTCCAACGTCGCCGGTGGCCCCATATGCGACGGCTACCTGACCTTCAAGCTGTACAGGAGCATGGAGATGGCAGCGGAGGACGGGATCGGGGCCGTCATTGACGCCTTTGACGCCGATGATCGCTCCTCCCCCTTCAGCCCAGAGATTGCCCAGACCGACCCGGAGTACCGCAAAATCCTGGAGGCGATGGACACCGATGAATTCATCCAGGTGATGCGGGACACGATCTACGCCCTTTTCGGCGGCCAATTCCCCACGTTGGGCAGCACCAAGGAAATGCTGCGTGGCATCCGGGTTCCGACGATGATCATGCCCGGCTACAACGACGTGCACCCCAGGGCCGTGGCGGAGATGGCCCATCGGCAGGTGCCCAACAGCCAATGGGGCGAATGCAAGCCCCACGCCGACGAACCTGAAAAGTACGTCAGGCGAGTCCTGCAGTTCCTGTCGGAAGTGGAGGCCAACGGCGCGTAGTCGCGGGGCAGCGGACCTACACCGTAACCCCCGTGAAGTTGAAACTGGCCAACTTGAGGGCCGGGACGCAAGTGGCGAAGCCCACCTCGTTGAGCACCAGCTTGGCCTCGTCGCCCACGCTCTCGACACCGTTGAGGGCGTCCACGTAAGACTGGGTGAAGCGCAGGTCTTTGACTGGGTGGCGGAACTCGCCGTCCTTGATGAGGAACGTTCCGTCGCGGGTCATGCCAGTCATGACGCAGCCCCGGTTGTGGGACAGGCGGGTGTAGAAGAAGCGGGTGATGTACAACCCCCGCCGTGTGGAGGCGATGAGCTCGTCGACGCTCCTGTCGCCCGCCCGCATGAACAGGTTGGAGGCGATGGGAGGGCCCACGAAGTACTGCTGGTGCCCCGTGGAAGGGACGCCGTCCTGGGCGGCGGTGTAAGTGTTGTGGACCGGGGCGTTGACCACGCCGTTCTCAACCAATTCGACCTTGCGTCGCGGCACGCCCTCCACGTCGAAAGGCATGGGCCAGCCGGTCAGTGAGCCGCCGTCGTCCCAGATGGACACTGACTCGCTCATCGCCCGTGTTCCCTGGATGCCGTTCATCCAGCTACGGCCTTCTTGCACCGCCTGCGCCCCCATGCCATAGAGTGACAAGGCCTCCAGGATGTCATCGACGGCGTAGTGGTCCAGCACGACCGTGTAGTCTCCGGGGTTGATGGGCTGAGGGTCTCGTCCTCTGACCGCCTTGTCCACCGCCTCACGGGCCAAGGCGGGGTAGTCTATCTGGTCCAGCCGCCAGGAGCCACCCTTGGCCCAGCCCGCCGAGGTGTCGCTGCGGGTGGTGATGATCAGACCGGCGAAGGTCCCGGCGTGGTAGGCGCGGACGCCCCGGCTGCTGACCACTGCAATTTCCTGCACTCCGGTGCGGCAGGCACCGGAGGTGTCCAGGCCCTTGGCGGCCCCCTGCCGGCAAACCTCGCCGACCATCCGCGCCCGGGTCAGAGGCGGACAGGCGGCGGCGGACTCGTCCCAACTCGCCACCCGAGGCGCGGGCTGCGGCTCCGGCAGCCCGGGAAAGGCTGGGTCCTCGGGCATAAGCAGGGCATTGCGCTTCGCTGCCTCCAACGCTTTGCGTATGCCGTCGTCCGACGTGTCGTTGGTGGTGGCCCGGCCCAGCCGCTGGCCTTCGACGGCGCGGATATTCAGCGTGACGTTGCTGTGGGAGACGTTCTGGTGAATGGCGTTGCCCGCGAACCGGGTCAGTGCCAGGTCCTGGCTGCTCAGGTAGACGTCGGCGTCCTGCGCCGTGGACAGCGACAGCGCCCGTTCCAGGAGCCGCATGGCCGAATCTTCTCCAATCACTTACCAACCCCCCTCACCCTAACCTTCTCCCAAGAGGAGAGTGAACTTTGGAAATGGACGGTCATCGCATCACCCCCACACGCACGTTGCGGAAGCGGGCCGGAGCCGCGCCGTGGCCGGTGTGTCCCAACTGGCCCGGCTGGCCCTTGCCGCAGTTGGGCGTTCCCCACATGGTCCAGTGGTTGGCGTTGCACACCGCGTCGCATGAGTTCCAGAACTCCGGCGTAATGCCGGTGTAGGTACAGTTGCGTAGCAAACGACCCAGCATGCCGTTCTTTATCTCGTAGCCGACCTCGGTGCCGAACTGGAAGTTGTAGCGCCGATCGTCAATGGACCAGGAGCGGTTGGTATCCACCAGGATGCCGTCGTCGGTGTCTGCTATCAGGTCATCCAGCTCCCACTGCCCAGGCTCGAGCGAGACGTTGGTCATGCGGATGAGGGGTAGACGGTTCCACGACGACGCCCGCATGGTGCCGTTGGATTCCAGGCCCAGAGTGGCGGCCGTCTCCCGCGACATCAGGTAGCCTACGAACCGCCCCGACTCGACGATGGGCGTGGACTGCGCCGGCACGCCCTCGTCGTCCCAGCCGAAGGAGCCCAGGCCGGGTAAGCGGATACTGTCGGCGGTGATGTTCACCTGCTCGGAGCCGTAGCGGAAATCATGCAGCTTCTCCGTGGTCAGGAAGGAGGTCCCGGCGTAGGCCGCCTCGGAACCCAGCACCCGGTCAAGCTCGATGGCGTGGCCGCAGGACTCGTGGATCTGCAGCCCCACCTGCGAGCCGCCGATGATCAGCGTCGTGGTAATGTCTGCCGGGCACCGGTCAGCAGTGAGCAGGGCGACGGCCTCGCTGGCCACCCGCTCGGCGTTGCCCGCTAGGTCGAAGTCGCGCACGTACTCCCAGCCGCTGCACCCTTGCTGCCTGCCCATGGACTGCGGATATGAGCGGCGCTGAACCTCGCCGTTGCCCACGGCCGTGACCTGTATCCCGCCGCCAGCCTCGTAGATGGTCTGCTCCAGGTCGGCGCCCTCGCTGTTGGCGAAGGACTTGCGCTCGCGGATGAATATCAGGTTCCCGTTGCGGGCCGAGATGCCCGACACCCGGCTCATTCGCTCGTCGATATCCAGCAGCAGGGCCAGCTTTTCCTCAGGAGCTATGGCAAAGGGATCGATTTCGATGGGGGTGGTGTAGACGCCACGGCTGGCAACTGGTGGCCCCAGATCCACCCTCGGCCCGCCCGACGTGGCCGACGCCTTCGCGATCTCCACGGCCAGCGCTGCGGCTTGGTCCACGGACTCCGCCGTCATGTCGCTTGTCGATGCGAACCCCCATGCGCCGTCGGCCACCACTCGCACGCCGATGCCCAGCGACTCGTCGGAGCTGATCACGTCCACCACGCCCGTCCGCACCGAGTAGCGCTCCTGCGCCGTCTCCACCATCCGCGCATCGGCATACGACGCTCCCCGCACCGCCGCAGTATCCAGCGCGCGGGCAATCAGGCTGTCCATATCCCATGCCTCCCCTGTTAGGCTGCGATGATTGTGGGCCAAGGTATGCCAGCACGCAAGGGCCGCGGGTTGCCTTGCAGCGGTGTAGGGGAGTGGTTATGCTTTGGATGGATAGGAGAAGGCGGCTATGGATATTAAGATTAGCGAAGAATTACTCCGGCGAATTCAATGGAAGGTCGACGCGGGCATATACGGATCGCCTGACGAAGTGGTTGAACGCGCCCTGGATCTGCTGGACCAGCGCGATGTGGCAGTGGCGATGGTCAAGGACTTAGTTCAGGAAAGTATCGACGACTTCGAAGCGGGACGCTACCAGACGTACTCGGAAGAAAATCGTGATGATTTGCTTACGGACATTAAGGCGCGTGCTTTGAAAATGGGAATTATATCCGATTTTAACCATACCCCTTGACACCCCTGCCCGCGATGGTTAAAATAGTGCTGTAAATCAACCACAGGCGGGGCGCACAATGGCGACTTCAGGGCCAGGGAAGAGCTACCGGAAGGGCATCACCCTAATCGACGCGATCAAGAAGTTCGATACCGAGGAAAAGGCCGAGGCATGGTTCGTCGAGCAACGCTGGCCGGATGGCCCAGTATGCCCCTACGATGGCTGTGAGAGCACCCGCATTACCATCGTCGCCAACCGCAAGCCCCAACCCTACCGCTGCAAGGCTTGCCGCAAGTTCTTCTCCATCAAGACCGGCTCCATGATGCATAGCTCCAACATCGAGCTTTCCAAATGGGCCATAGCCTTCTATCTCCATGCTACCAGTCTCAAGGGCGTGTCCTCGATGAAGCTGCATCGAGATTTGGGAATAAGCCAAAAGGCCGCTTGGTACATGGGTCACAGGATTCGCGGGATGTGGGGCCGCGTGGAGGACAAGTTTTCCGGTGCGGTGGAAGCCGACGAAACTTACATCGGCGGGAAAGAGCGCAACAAGCACGCGGACAAGAAACTCAACGCGGGGCGCGGGCCGGTAGGGAAGACGCCGGTCGCCGGTGTCCGGGATCGCGCCACTGGCCGAATCAGCACTGAGGTCGTGGAATCGACGGACAAGGAGACACTCCAGGGCCTCGTGATGCGCCACACAACCGCAGACGCAACGGTCTACACCGACGAGGCTACGGCCTACCAGGGCATTCCCCGGAAGCACGAGACGGTCAAGCACAGCGCGGGCGAGTATGTGCGCGACATGGCCCACACGAACGGACTGGAAAGCCATTGGGCGATGTTCAAGAGGGCCATCGATGGGACTTTCCACCATATCTCGGCCAAGCACCTTCCCCGCTATACGACGGAGTTCGAGGGGCGCCACAACGCCCGCCCAATGGACACAGCCGAGATCATGGGCCAGATAGTCCGCGATTCCGCTGGCCACCGTACCACGTATGAGAGCCTCACAGGGACGACTCCACGCCAGCGACCAGGGATGGTGTAGCTTGGGGGCCGCGTCAGATCGTCGGCAAGTGACGAATGGTTCACCAACTAACGACCTGGTTGTAAGCGCCTCGGTTGACGGAAATGCCAACGTATTTCCGTCAATCCTGAAACTGTATGTGCCAGAAGGCCAGACAGTCGCGGACGTTACCTACGGGAAGGGCGTGTTTTGGAAGAATGTTCCATCTGACCGATATACGCTTCTCGCCACCGATCTGGAAACCGGAGTTGATTGCCGCTGCTTACCTTATGACAATGCATCTATAGATTGCGTAGTCCTAGACCCGCCTTACATGCACAGTCCCGGAGGAACAACCCATTCGGGACAACCTGCATTCGAGGAACACTACCGGAACAACGGATCCGGAAACAACACCGAGAAGAAATACCATGATGCGGTTCTGGACCTGTACGAGAAGGGAGGGGCAGAGGCATTCCGCGTGCTGCGCGAACGGGGTGTCCTTATAGTCAAATGCCAAGATGAGGTTTGCTCAAACCGTCAACGGTTTACGCACATCGAGATAGTCCAGGTGTATGAGCGGATAGGGTTCGTGGCGGAGGATCTATTCGTCGTTGTGCGTCAGAACCGGCCGGGTGTCAGTAGCGCAGTCCGACAGGTCCACGCTCGGAAGAACCATTCCTACTTTCTAGTGTTCTGGAAGCGCACGGAAGGATGTGCTTATTGGGAGTTGCCAGCATGAATCCCGTAGACATGTTGGTGGAGATTATCCGGGAACACTCTCCCAAGGACATTTGGCAGGAGTCTCCTCTAATTGGCTATCGGTTGCTGGGCAACACCAACCGGGGCGAGATAGGTGAGGAGTTCATACGGCGTTATCTGGCCCACAATGGCATAGAAACCGGAAACGGCGGCAGGACATCGAGGACCGATCTCCGAATTGGCGATTTGCGCTTGGAGATTAAAACGGCCTCATTAGGTGCTAACCGAACTTTCCAGTTCAACCACGTCCGCCTAGACCGTCAATACGACCACCTGATTTGTCTCGGAATCTGTCCGGACCGCGTGGTGTTCGAGATGTGGAGAAAGGGCGTGGTAGCAGAAGGCAGAGCGGGATCGCTGGTGCGGATGGCAGAGGGACAAGCGGTTACCTACAAGCTCACCAAGCGACTGGACGAAATGTCCGATGTATCCGAACTTCCGACCCGGGTACTCCTGTCTCTACACAGTCGGAGCGAAGATGGCTAAAGCGAAGAAACAACGAGGCCGTCCATCAGCACACCCTCTACCTCCGCGGGCAGATGCAACACCGGAGGAGCTGGTACAGGCTTTCTTCCAGGGCAAGCCAGGCGACGAAGTGGATTTCCCGATGGTCTATCACTGCGCCGAGTGCGGAGGATCTGTCTCTTTCCCCGAAGTCCTGTACAGAGATAAGCGGTGCAAGGATTGCACCGCTTATCCTGTCAGCCCCTGATGGCCTTACTTCGTCAACTGCCGCCAGGCCGCTTTCGCTCGCCTAAATGGGCCGTGGCCGAGATTACCCGTCCACTTGACAGCGTTTCTTGCCCTCCTGATGGGATTGTAGGTCCTCCTCCGTCTACGGCGTCTGTAAGCCATGAAAAAACCTCCATCCCCAAAACTGGACGGAGGCTCAATTGCCCGAACGCACGGCTGTTGCTACAATGCCAGTGCGCGCCGCCGAACCTGCTATTCCAGGTTTGGAGCACAGCCCCGGTCATTGATAGTGGCCGGGGTTGTGTAGTTAAGATGGGGTTACTATACCACGATTTCAGGGCCGATGGTTAAAATCGGATATAATTCCCTTGAAAATCGAGGCGGAAAGAAAGCAGAAGCGCTATCCCTGATGGCCAGCTACCACTTATCAGATATAGCGTCGACCGACCTCGCCACTATTCTTAGTTTCTTGCTGAGACGTAGTGGCGAACGGATAGCTGCCAGTATGATTGAACGAATCCGCGACCGTTTTGAACTCTTGGCGGAACATCCAGGAATGGGGGGTTGAACGTCCCTACCTACCGTGCCTTCGCAGCCATCCGGTACCGGGGACGCGATATATCATCCTTTACCTTTCCGACAGTACGCCAATCGAGATTCACAGGGTATTGCACGGCAGTCGCGATATAGAACGGCTTTTCGAGTAACTTTACTCCTCACTCCCCCAGCGGCGGGCGTCGCTGGTGCCAGTCCGTGATCTGCTGGTAGGCGTGGGCGACGCGAAACAGCAGTCCTTCAGTCATCGGCTTGCCCACCAGCTGCAGCGACAGCGGCAAGTTGTCCCCCGAGAATCCGCACGGTATCGACAGCGCCGGCACGCCCGCCGCGTTAAACGCGCCGGTGAAGTTGCGCACTCCGGCAATCCTACTCCGGGCATCCTCCAGGCTCTTGATACCGGCCTCTGCCGGCAGCAGCGGCGCCACCGTCGGCGAGGTGGGCAGCGCTATGACGTCCACCTCTTCCAGCGCCTCCAGCACGGCCTGACGGATCAGCGTGCGTACCATCTGCGCCTTCTGATACGCCTGCGCCGGCGTGAGTATCGCCGTCAGCAACCTCACGCGGGTGTTGTGGTCGTATTCGCCAGCCCTCGTCTTCAGCCGCTCGTAGTGCACTGCCGCGCCGTCCATGTCGGTGATGCACTTCGAGACCGCCCCGGCGTTCTCCACGATGGGCATTGATACCTCCCGTACCGAGGCTCCCAGCTCGCCCAGCTGGGCCACCGCCGACTCGATGACCTGACGTACCTCCGGCTCCAGCCCGCCTTCAGCCACTTTCTCCCGCAGCACGCCAACGCGGAGTCCGTCTATCCCGCCCTGGATTTCCTGAGCGTAGTCGGAAACGGGGGCGTTCCACGAGTACTGGTCCTGCGGATCGTGGCCCGCAATGGCCTGGAAGGTTAGGGCGCAGTCTTCGGCGGATCGCGAGATGGGTCCCACGGTGTCCATGGACCACGAAACACCGGCCACACCACGACGGCTCACCAGCCCCCAGGTTGGCCGCAGCCCTGTCAGCCCGCTCCACGCTGCGGGGATCCGGGTTGACCCGCCCGTGTCTTCCGCCAAAGCGGTGGTGCACAGGAAAGCAGCCGTGGCCGCCGCAGAGCCACTGCTGGAGATGCCGGGGTTGCGCGCCAGGTCCCAAGGGTTGCGGGGCTGGCCGCCGGGGTGGTGAAAGCTCTCTCCCAGTGCGAACTCCGACAGGTTCAGCTTGCCCAGCAGCACCGCACCGGCCTCCTTCAGCTTGGCCACCACCACCGCGTCTTCGCTGGGTACGTGGTCCCAAGCCAGGGCCGAGCCATAAGTGGTGCGGATTCCGGCGGTGTCGAACTGGTCCTTCACCGCCACGGGGATGCCGTGCAGGGGCCCCCGGTACTGACCGGCGGCGATGGCCTGCTCCGCCTCCCGCGCCGCTTGGCGCGCCTCCTCTCGGCATACCGTGATGTAGGAGTTCAGCCGTCCGTCGATCCGTTCGATGCGCTCCAGGTAGGCCTCGGTGGCCTCGACTGGCGAGACTTCCCGCGATCGAATAAGGCGTGCCAGTTCGGCCACGCCCAGAAAGGGGATGTCTTCGCGACTAATGGTTGCCATGGAGGCCTCCAAAAAACGGAGTATTAATGAAATGGGCGCTGAGATCGTTCCCAGCGCCCTTCCTGGTTGGTCTATAACAGCCGATCAGTCGGACGGCACACCTTCCAACTCGTAGTTCTCCAGCATGGCGCCGACGTCCCGCATGAAGGTGCGGGCTTCCTCGGCGTGGAGGAACTGGTAGAAAATCTCGATGCGGTTTCCGCTGGGGTCGAGACAGTAGAAGCTCTTGCTGAGGCCGTGATCGGCGGTCATCTCAATGGGATGGCCTGCATCCTTTACGCGGGCATACAGTTCCTGCAATTCCTCGTGGCCGCCATCCAGCTTCAGCGCCGTGTGCGACAGTCCGGGACTGCCAGTCTCAACGCCCTCCGGAGCCTTGATCAGGGCGATATCGTGGTCCTGTTCCCCAAAGGACAAGAAGGCCATGTCCATTCCTTCGCTGTGGTTCATCAACTCCATGCCTAGGGTGTTGGTGTACCACTCGATGGCCTCTTTCGTGTCCCTGACGTTCAATACAACGTGGCCGACCCGCTCTATTTTCGCCATTCCATTCCCTCCGCCGGAACTGTTGGACAAGAATACCCTCTATCGGTCGCCAACGCAATCAAGATGCAATGGTCATTATCTACGCAGCACATATCGTTGCACTTTGCCGGTAGCGGTCTTGGGCAAGTCCTCGACGAAGTTGATCCACCGCGGGTACTTGTACCTGGCCAGCCCGCTCCGGCAATGCTCCAACAGCTCCTCGGCCAGTATGTCGCTCACGTCGCCGGCGTCGTTCAGCACCACGAAGGCTTCGGGCTTGATGAGCCCGTCGGCGTCGGCGCGTCCCACGACTGCCGCCTCTAGCACCCGGGGGTGCTCGATGAGCCGTCCTTCGATCTCCACGGGGGAGCACCAGATGCCTCCTACCTTGAGCATATCGTCGCTGCGCCCGCAGTAGACGTAGTAGCCGTCCTCGTCCCGCAGGTAGGTGTCGCCGGTGTTCAGCCAGCCGTCCACCATGGTCTCGGCAGTGCGAAGAGGGTTATTCCAGTAGTGCGTCGCCGTGGAGTCACCGCGAATGAAAAGCCGCCCGGTCTCCCCTGTGGGGGCCGGTCTGCCCTCCTCGTCCACGATGCGGGCCTCGTAGCCCGGGACGGGGCGGCCGCTCGTCCCAGGCCGGTAGTCTTGTATGGTGTTGGTGATGAAGATGTGCAGTGCCTCGGTTGAACCAATTCCGTCTAGGATCAGCGTGCCGGTGCGTTCCCGCCAACGCCGGAAGATGTCGGCCGGAAGAGCTTCGCCAGCGGAAACGCAGGCCCGAAGCGACGACAGGTCCCGGGGTGTTTCGTCCAACGCTCGCAGTTGGGCGGCGTAAAGCGTCGGCACCCCGAAGTACAGTGTGGGCTGATGCTGCTCGATGATGTCGAACGTCATATCCGGCGTAGGGCGTTGCCCGCTCAGCACCGCCGTCGCCCCGGTCCAAAGGGGAAAGGTCATGGCGTTGCCCAGCCCGTAGGCGAAGAATAGTTTGGCCGCCGAGAAACAGATATCGTTCTCTGTCACCTCTAGCGTATCGGCGGCATAGTGCACGCAGGTCGTGACGATGTCCCGGTGACGATGCACGGCGGCCTTGGGCCGCCCCGTGGATCCCGACGAGTACAACCAGAAGCACTCGGAGTCCGCTGTGGTCTGGGCCGGCTCCAGTATTGCCGAGGCCTCCTCCAGCATGTCGGCGACCGAACTGGGCCCCTCGGTACACAGGATGAACGTGGGTTGGTGCTCCGCGCCGGCCAGAGCGCGGGTTACCTCGTCCCGGTACTCGGGCGAGTAGACCAGCCCGGCGCACCCGGAGTCCTCGATGATGTGCCGGTAGTCGTCGGCCCGCAGCAGCGTGTTCAGCGGCACCGGAACCAGCCCGGCCTTGATGGCTCCCCAGAAGACGTAGAAGAACTCAGGGCAGTCTTTGACCACCATCAGCACCCGGCCCTCGGGCTCTCCGGCGAGAGACCGGAGCAAGTTGCCGCAACGGTTGACTCGTTCGGCCAACTGGGAGTAGCTGACTGTCTCACCCGTATCGTCGAGGGCTATGGCTGTCTTGAAGGCCCTGAGGTCGTCCAGGTGTCGATCGATGAAAGGCACCGCCACGTTGAACACTTCAGAGTATTCAATCCGCGATGGGCTGACCGTAGAGTCCACAACGACGGTGTGCTGCATCATGTCACTCCGGGACCTTGGCCTATCGGTTCACTTGAATCGTACGTACTCGAAGTCCCACGGCTTGCCGTCGATGCCTCGCACCGGCGGGGCGATCCACCCCGCGATCCTGTCGGGCTCAATCACCCGCTGCATTAGCGAGTCTACGAAGGCCTTGTCCTCATCAGTGGGCAGCCACCGGGAGGCGTTGGCCTGCCATTCCCTCTCGCCAATCACCCGTCCGTCCGGCGAGACTCGCACTGCGGCGGCGTTGCCAATCTGGCGATTGAAGAAGCGGTGGGGCAGTTGCAGCCGGAAGTCCACTCCCAGGGATTCCAGCGCACGGTTCCACCGGTCCAGCCCCCGCTGGGAATCCTTGATGTAGTCGTCACGAAGCCGCTCGTTGACCGCGCTGAGCGCCGGAAGTTCTTCCACGGCAATGCGGCCATCGCGCACCGTGTGCACCGACCACAGGTCCTCCGTCAGCCGGTGATCGTCGTCGATCCGCGACTCCAGATAGCGGCCCTTGAGCCCGGCGGTGAAGTAGTTGGCGGCATTGGTGGACACCTCCTGCCCGAACAGGTCCACCGATACGCTGTAGTGAAAGTTGATGTACTTCTGGATCGTAGGCAGGTCGATGCCCCCCCTAGCTCGCAGTTGGTCCGGGTCGTCGGTGCCCAGCTCCTGCATAACCTCTCCGGTGCGCTGCACCACGCGCATCACGCCGGTCTCGCCGACAAACATGTGGTGCGCCTCCTCGGTCAGCATGAACCGGCAGGTGCGGGAGAGCGGGTCGAAGCCCGATTCAGCCAACGCGGCGAGCTGGTACTTGCCGTCCCGGTCGGTGAAGAAGGTGAACATCAGGTACGACAGCCAGTTGGGCGTGGCCTCATTGAACGCTCCTAGGATGCGCGGGCGGTCGGCGTCTCCGGAGTGGCGCTCCAGCATGGCCTCGGCCTCCTCGCGCCCGTCCCGCCCGA
Source organism: Dehalococcoidia bacterium (assembly GCA_965208825.1). Lineage (GTDB taxonomy): Bacteria > Chloroflexota > Dehalococcoidia > Lucifugimonadales > UBA3495 > VXOI01. The sequence goes on along the minus strand of CBDBPP010000004.1, from coordinate 1,118,473 downwards.
AGTAGGCGTGCAGCAGGTATACCATGGCCCACAGGTGCCGGCCCTCCTCCACGTTGATCTGGAACAGGTTTCGCAGGTCGTACAGCGATGGACAGGTCAGCCCCAGCCGCCGCTGCTGCTCCACCGACGCAGGCTCGGTGTCGCCCTGAGTGACGATGAGCCGCCGGAGGGGAGCGCGGTACTCACCAGGCACCTCCTGCCAGACCGGTTGGCCCAGGTGGTCGCCGAAGGATATGACGCGGTCGGGATCGGGCTTGGCCAGGAAGATGCCCCAGCGGTACTCCGGCATCTTGACGTATCCGAAGTTGGCCCAGCCGTCGGTCTCCACGCTGATGGCGGTTCGCAGGTAGACGTCGAAGTTGGTGGAGCCGTCGGGCCCCATCTCGTGCCACCATTTCATGTAGTTGGGCTGCCACGACTCCAGCGCCCTCTGCAGCCGGCGGTTGTCCGACAGCCCCACGTTGTTGGGAATCCGGTCAGTGTAGTTGATGCTCATGGTCAGCCTCCTGATGGAGGGGGGATGGCATGCGGACAGTCAAGGGTCGTTATGCCCGTCGCCGGTCGAACTCAGCCCTGACGCCGGTGCCATAGGCTTGCAGGGCACCCAGGGTACCGGAGGCGTTGGGGCGCTGGAATATCCAGTTCTGCCACGCGCTGAGCCGCCCGAAGATCTTGCTCTCCAGCGTCTCCGGCCCGCCGAAGCGCAGGTTGGCCTCCATGCCGGTCAGCGCATCCGGCGAGAAACTGGCCCTCTCCTCCAGTGCCAGGCGCACCTCGTCCTCCCAGTCGATGTCGTCGGGGATGAAGGTCACCAGCCCAAGCTCGTATGCCGATTGGGCATCCAGGTCCCGGCCACCGTAGTCCTCCAGCTCCTCGAGTTCCAGGAACCGCCCCTCCAGCCGGGTCAGCCCGTTGACCATCGGCAATGGGCCCTGGTTCATCCCGGTCAACCGGACCGAGGGAGGATCTTCGCCGTCCTCCAGCACTCCGTCCAGCATGTAGCACCGGTCGGCGGCCAGGGCCAGCTCCAGCAGCGTGCCGGCAAAGCAGCTTCCTGGCTCGACCAGCGCAACCAGCGACCGCGAGCTGACGTCCAGCCGCTTCAGCGAACGTTTCAGGTACAGGGTGATTTCCCGGGCCAGCCAGTGGTCGGTGCAGGCCAGCAGCAGGTCGTCGAATGCCTGCACCAGTTCCGGAGTACCGAAGGTGCGAAACACCCAGGTCCCGACACTCTGCTCGTTGGTGCGCAGGTGCAGAATGGCGTCGTCCAACTCCCTGGCCAGCGCCAGAGGCCAGAAGGTGTCTCCCTCGGCTCGGATGCCGTCGGCGTCGGGAGGAGCGGTCGTCTCCGGTCCCCGGATCTGAAGAAAAGCGGCGTTAAGACCCCGGTCTATTTCGATGCCGATGTGGTCGTAGTCAATGGTATCGTCGCCTATGTGCCGTCGCAGTGCCGTCAGCTTGATACCCTCGCCCCACGTTGGACGCGACCCTGCGGCCGCTAAGGATGCAGCCCGCTCAGCCACCGTCTCGTCGAAGCGGGACCGGGACGCCAGTTCGTCCACAACACCCCATTCTAGGGCGCGGAAGCCGCGCACCCCTTCCGAGGCCGTGCAGAGGAAATCGGCGTGATCGCGGCGCACGCGGCGCTTGTCCACCAGCCGGGTCAGACCGCCTGTGCCCGGGAGCACCGCCAGCAGAGGGAGCTCGGGCAGGGCCACGGTGCTGGACCCGTCGTCGATGAGAATGATGTGGTCGCAGGCAAGGGCCAGCTCGTAGCCGCCGCCCGCTGCCGGACCGTTGACGGCGCAGATGTAGCGCTGGCCGGAGCAGGCGCTGGCGTCCTCGATGGCGTTGCGGGTCTCATTGGTGAACTTGCAGAAATTCACCTTCAGAGCATGGTCGGCCTGGGCCAGCATGCGAATGTTGGCCCCGGCACAGAAGACCCGGTCGTGCCCCGAGGTAACCACCACCGCTCCTACCTCGGGATGCTCGAACCGCAGGCGCTGCACCGCGTCGTACAGCTCGATGTCCACCCCCAGATCGTAGGAATTCAGCTTCAACTCGTAGCCAGGATACAGCCCGCCGTCCTCTTGCACCTGCATGGTCAGCCGAGCCACGGGGCCGTCGACCTCGAGGCGCCAGTGGCGATAGTGTTTCGGAGAGGTGGCGAAGTCGATCCGTCCGTCCTTCCCTGCAAGCACATGTGTCTTTTGGTCCGCCGATGTCATAACCTTCCAGACCCAAACATGATTATTATTATTATCATTGTATCAAATCGAGGTTTGTGACTTGCCTCGTTCACTGGTGCGCCGGTAGTCCGGTTCCCGCCCCTCGCGCATCGCCGCCAGCGCCTCCGGGTGGTCGGGAGACGACGTGGCGATGGCCTGCCGTCTCAGGTACTCTTCGAAGAACTGGCCGTGATGGTAGTCCTGGAATGCAGAGAGCATCAGCTTGGTCTGACGTGCCCCCTCGGAGCTGATGGCCAGATATCGCTGCACCAGCGCTTCCACCTCCGCGCCGAAGTTCGCGCCGTCCACCACGTAGTCCACCAGCCCGATGCGCAGCGCCTCGTCGCCATCCACACTCTCGTCCGAGAGCGCCATGCGCTTGGCGCGACCCAGACCGATGTACCGCGGCAGGCGATAAGCGCCCAGGCCAGGAATGAAGCCCTCTTTCGCCGCCGGCAGACCCAGCTGGGCGTCCGGGGTGGCGATGCGGATGTCGCAGGCCAGGGGCAACTGCAGCCCACCGCCCAGCGCATAGCCCTGGATGGCGCAAAGGACCAACTTGTCCGACAGTTCGAGAAGCCGCAGCGCCCGGTCCCAGTGATAGAAGTAGGCCTGGGGTGTTTCGCCCGCCGCCAGTTCCTTGAGGTCAATGCCGGTGCAGAAGGCACGGCCGGCACCCAGGATTATCACCGCCCTGGCCGTTGGGTCGTCATGTATCGCCTGCGCCGCTCGGTGCAGTTCCAGCGCGCCCCGGTAGTCAACGGCGTTCAGCGCCTGGGGACGGTTCAGCGTCAGCCGAATAAGGTCCCCGTCGCTCTCGTATATCACCGTCTCGAATTTCATGGTGCCTCGGGACCGTATCTAGATTCGCCGGTTGTCGATCACGCGGACGGCTTTGCCCTCACTGCGGGGCAGTTGGCCCGGCGAGACGACCTCGACGCCGCACCCGAGGCCGAGAGTGCTTTTCAATCTTGAGGACAATGTCCTGCCGACAATCGCATGCACGTCCTCGTCCCCGAGCAGCCCGTCTGATGCCTCTACCCGGACGGTCAGTTCGTCCAGTCTCGATTCACTCCGGCCGAGGTGCAACTCGTAGTGCGGCTCGAGCCCTTCGACCTGCAACAGCTCCGCCTCTATCTGCGAGGGGAAAACGTTGACTCCACGTATGATCAGCATATCGTCGGTTCGGCCCAGCGGCTTGCTCATGCGCGCCGTGGTACGCCCGCAATCGCACCGCCCGCGTCGGAGCCGTGTCAGGTCCCCGGTCCGGTAGCGCAGCAGCGGCAGGGCCTCCTTGGTCAAGCACGTCAGGACCAGTTCGCCGGTCTCGCCGTCGGGCAACGAGGCGCCGCTCTCCGGGTCCACCACCTCGGGGAGGAAGTGGTCCTCCGCAAGGTGCAATCCCTGCTTGCTGGGGCACTCCATGGACACAGCAGGCCCCATGACTTCCGAGAGGCCGTAGATGTCCAGCGCGGTGATGCCCACCCGCGACTCGATCTCAGCACGCATCTCCTCCGACCAGGGTTCAGCCCCCAAGACTCCCAGCCGCATCGTGTCCAGGCTGGCACCTGACTCCGCCGCCTGCTCAGCGATGAGCAGCGAATACGACGGCGTGCAACACAGCACCGTGGCGCCGAAGTCCTGTGCCAGTTCGACTTGCCGCCGAGTGTTTCCCGCCGACGCGGGCACCGCCGTTGCGCCCAGCCGTTCGATGCCGTAGTGCAGTCCGAGCCCGCCGGTGAACAGCCCGTAGCCGTAGGCGATATGCACGATGTCGTCCCCGCTCGCTCCCGCGATGGTTAGCGCCCGCGCCGCCAAATCGGCCCACATCGCGATGTCGTTGGCGGTGTACCCCACCACCGTCATCTTGCCCGTGGTCCCACTGGAGGCGTGCAGACGTACAACCTCGCTCATGGGCACGGCGAACATCCCGTAGGGATAGTGGTCCCGCAGGTCCTGCTTGACCGTGAAGGGCAGGCGGGCCACGTCCTCCGGACTCCGCACGTCCCCCGGCCTTACGCCCGCGGCGGCCAGTTTCTCGCGATAGAGCGGGACGTTCGTACCGGCATGGGCCACGCAGTTCCGCAGCCGCGCCATCTGGAGGGCGACCATTTCGTCCCGGGAGATTGTCTCTACGGCGTCCCACATAATGCTATTCGGCATGACCGCGCTTGTTTTGATTTGCCTATAATCCAGTATACTCTTGTCCCAGGCAAATAGACCTGCGGCCCTCCGTTTGACCGTCCCCGGCGACCGACCCTAGAATTATTTCAGACTCCAATCTCCTGATGCGGCGGTGCACCCTTGCCCGTTTCCTCCGATAACTCCAAAGTTATTTACGACGCTCTCAAAGATGCCGGCGTCGGGCTCATCTCCGCCCTTCCCGAGAGTTGGCTGGTACACCTGGTGCGTCTGGCAGACGAGGATCCAGAGGTCACGCTGGTCCGGCTGAACAAGGAGGAGGAGGGAGTGGGCATCTCCGCCGGGGCTCACCTGGCCGGCAAGAAGTCGGCGATGCTGATGCAGAACCACGGTCTGCTCACATCCATCAACGGCATCGTGTCCCTGGCCCAACTCTACCGTATCCCGCTGCTGATGCTGATCAGCTACCGAGGCGAGATGGGGGAACGGGACCCGTGGCAGACCGAGGGAGGCCTGGTGACCGAGCGGGTGCTGGATGCCCTGGGTATCATGTACCGGAAGATGTCGGATCCAGTGTTGGTGGCGCGGGACATCCGCCAGGCCCAGACCCTGGCGGAAAGTTCCCTGCGCCCGGTGGCGCTGCTGCTGACCCGCGAACTGATGTGGGAGGACTGATTATGCTGCGGGAGGAAGCGCTGCAGGCCATCTATCCCCGTCTGAAGGACCAGGTGGTGGTCACCATCATGGGCGCCGTGGCCGTGGAGCTGTACAACTGCGGGCATCGGCCCGGCTTTTTCTACCTGGAGCACAGCATGGGCCTGGCTTCCTCCATAGGGCTCGGCATCGCTCTGTCCCTCCCTGGCCAGCAGGTCACCGTCCTTGACGGCGACGCCTCTCTGCTGATGAACCTGGGCACCCTCAGCACCATGGCCCGTTACAGTCCGCCCAACCTGACCCACATCGTCTTTGACAATGAGAGCCTGCTGTCCGTGGGCGGCTTTCCGTCAGCGTCCGGTGCGGGCACCGACCTGGGCGGAGTAGCCCGGGAGGCTGGTGTCGAACTCGTCGAAAGGGCCGACACCCTCGAGGCTATCGAGGAAGCCTACGCCGCCGCCACAGACCGCCAGGGCCTCTCGGTCATACACTCCAAGGTAGAGGCCGTCGGCCCGTCGTCCTTTGCCATGGACATTGGCATGCTGGAGAACCGCTTCGAGTTCGCCCGGCATTTGCGGGGATTGGGCTAGAGCACCGACTCCGCCACCCGTTCCAGTTCCTCCAGCGTTGATCGCTCGTCTCGCGTCGTCAGCAGGTGCACGATGTGGTCTGCCCCGGCGTCCAGGAACCGGCGGTTCTGCTCCCGGTCCTGGGGGGCGTCCCACATGGTGATGTTGAGCTGCGACGGGTTGCGTCCCTTGGCCCGGTACAGGTCCTCGATGTGCCGCCGCGCCTCCGGCAGCCGGGATGGGTCGTGGTACGCCGACGTGGTGCGTGCCCGGGGCAGCCAGCCGTCGCCGTAGTCGGCCACTCGCTGTGCCGCGCGCTGCAACTCGCCACCGATCATCACCGGAGGGTGCGGCCTCTGCACCGGCTTGGGGTCGCAGATTATGGGCGGAAAGTCCACCCACTGGCCGTGGAACTCCGACACCGGCTTGGTCCATAGCTCCTTCATGGCGTTGACGTACTCCCGGGTCTGCCGCCAGCGGTGCGGAAAGTCAGCCCCAAGCACCTCGGCCTCGCCCTGCAGCCAGCCCGCTCCGATACCGAAGGTGAACCGTCCGCCGGAGAGCAGATCGAGTGTTGCCACCTCCTTGGCCAGCCGTATCGGGTTGCGCTCCGGCACCAGGCAGATGCCCGTTCCGAGCCTGATCGTCGTCGTGGCCGCCGCTACCGCCGCCAGGTACACCAGCGGGTCGATGATCTGATTGATCCGCCCGTCGGCGTAGGCGCTGGGCGCTCCGGCACTGGGCCCGGTCTCGCCCACGCTGAAGTCGGCGGGCACTACGCCGTGTTCCGGGGCCCACAGAGAGTTGAAGCCCAGTTCCTCCACCTTGCGTGCGAGGCCCACGATGTCAAAGTCGTGCTGGGTCATCAACAGGCAGATGCCAATGTTTGACATGAAGTCCTCCGCACCTCTCCGTCATTCCCTACCCCGAACCGTCATTCCCGCGCAGGCGGGATTCCAAACCCCGGTGTGCGTCAACTCAAAGTCAGTCTCGCTCAACCGGCTGTCCTGCTGACCCACCGCGCCTCCCTTAGTATTCGCAAGTCCCTGAAAGCAATCAAGTTGAAACAAAGAATAACCAGTAGAGCAAATAAATTACTAGCGCAACGGGCGCAGCAACTAGGATTATGAGGAGCGCAAATAAGATCTTTCGAATAGCAGACTTATACATACCAAGCCAACATCAGGATAGGCATCGAACTGCTTTCACTTCGTTCAGCGAAATGCTCTCATCAACCGCCCGCCAATTGATCCCCTCTTCCGTCAGCCGCCGCTCCACCACCACCCGCGCTGCTGCCGCATCGTCCATGCCGATGAACCGGCGGCCCAGCCGCGCCGCCTCCAGCAGGGTTGTGCCGCTGCCAGCGTAGCAGTCCAGCACGGTGTCTCCCGGGTCCGATGATGTCCGGATGATGCGGTCGAGCATGGCGGCGTTCTTCTGGGTCGGATAGCTGGGACGCTGAGGGTCTTTGAAGACCCATACGTCCTGGGGCAGCTTGCCCGCCGACTCATCGGCGTAGATGATTTTGCGCGGGTTGCCGGTGCTGCTCCATGCGATCAGTCCCTGGGCATCCAGCTCCTCCAGCCGCTCCGGTGGATAGCGCCAGTGCCGCCCCGCCGGTGGATGCACCCCTCGCCAGTTCCTGCCCGTGGGGCCGTCCTTCGTGACACCGGGGGCGTGCAGGGGCGTGGTGGCGTAACGGCGCCCGTCCTCGTCCACCAGCGGATAGCGGGAGACGGCGTCCTCGTCGGTCAACGGCTCCTCCTGCGGGTGCCACTTGAGGCGATGTGGTGAGACCGAGTAGAACAGGATCGTGTCCTTGATGTTGCCGTAGGAATGACGGGCGAAGTTTTTGGGGTTGCACTTGATGCGGGTGATACTGTTACGAAAATTGCGGGGGCCAAACACATCGTCCATCAGCAGCCGAACGCGGTGTTCCATCTTTACGTCGATATGGACATAGACCGAGCCATCGTGGGCCATGACCCGCCGGATCGCTTCCAGCCGCAGCCCCAGCTGTTCCAGGTAGTCGTCACCCCGCAGGGCGTCGGAGTAGGCCAGGTCGCCGGAGGCGCTGACGGTGTTGGCGCGGTCTGAGTCCATCAGGAACTCGTTGTTGGTCGCGAAGGGCGGATCGATGTACACCAGGTCTGCCACGACGCCCAGTTCGGCCATCCGCGCCAGCCCCTCCAGGTTATCCCCTGCATGAAAAAGATGCTCCAATCCATTCTCTCCCAGGGAAGGTGTCCCCGTTCTCGTTACCCGGTCACCGGGCGGCGGGTCTCAAGCCCGTTCAGAATGCACTCTATTCCCCTACCGGACCCCACTAAACCAGTCGATACGACGGAAGGTGAGTGGCATTTGGAAGTTATCTCGAGACGGCTGATTCCGCTAAACCGCCACTCCCGCCTTCATATCAACCGTCCCTCAGGTCTCTTACCGTCATTCCCCCGCCAGCGGGAATCCATTACTCCAGACCTACAGCAAACGAAAGAATTCATCTCTTGGTCCCAGGAAGATGAACAATTGACATAAAGCACCTTTTCGGTGCCACCAAAAAGCCCTCCTTTGCGTGAAAAAGGAGGGCAGAAGATCCCTGGCCTTCCGGCCTTCAGGGGAAGAGCTGCTCGCCTGTATCCAAGTCCGTAACGCTGATGGCCGCCATGGGACATTGCTCCGCCGCCTCCATGATCACTTCCTCGGTGTCTGCGTCCACGTCAGCCGGGATCGCCTGCCGGTCGTCGTTCAACGTAAGTGCCTTGGTGGCGATGGAGACACACATCTGGTTGCCGACGCACAGGTTGTGGTCCACCGATACGCTCAGTTTCCTGGCCATGTTCTCCCCTGTCTGGCGAGATTAGGCTGCCTCGCAGCCCTGCAACTGTGAGCGAAAGACCTTCCGGCCTGGCCCGCAAGGTGGCCGCATTCTAGCAGTGGCCCCCATACGGGTCAATCGCGATGAATACTCGGCACCGGGACGGTGGAGGGTCGCTCATTCCGTCGCTACGTCGATGATCACGTTGCCGATGGCATTGCCCTCGACGGCCTGGTGGGCCTGTACGGTCTGCTCCAGCGGGAAGTGGGGCCCGGTCAGGTGGGTGAGTGCACCGGCTTCCAGCCAGGCCGTGATGTCGGCGATGGCCGCGTCCTTGGCCGGTTCGGGCATGGTGTAGACCAACACGTGGCGGACCACAATATTGTTACTGCGGAACTGGAACGGAACCGGCGGCTGCAGCGCGGTGCCCCAGGCGTAGATGGCCACGACGCCCGAGGCCTTGAGCACCTGGCTGGTGACTGGGAAGTTGGCCGCAAAGTCGACCTCTACGATGTGGTCGACGCCCTCACCGCCGGTCAGGTCCATGACCCGTCCAATAACGTCCTCGGTACGGTAGTTGACGGTGTGGTCGGCACCGGCCGCGGTGGCGATGCCGGCCTTGTAGTCGGAGCTGACGGTACTTATGACCGTGGCTCCGGCCCGCTTGGCCTCCTGCACGGCGTAGTGGCCCACGGCCCCGGCACCACCGGGCACCAGCACCACCTTGCCGTCGAGGGGGCCGTCGGCGAAGAGGCAGCGGTGGGCGGTCATGGCCGGAACGCCCAGGCAGGCAGCCTGCTCGAAGGTCACCGAGCCGGGCATCCGCACCGCGTGTCCCGAGGGCTGAACGGTGTACTCCGCCGCCGTGCCGAAGGGGCGTCCGAACTGGGACTCGAAAAGCCAGACGCGCTCGCCTACACGGGATTCCGGCACGCCGGGCCCGACATGATCGATGGTACCCGACCCATCCTGGTGGGGAATAACGCGGGGGAAGTCGATGCGAGCGGAGAGGCCGACGCGCCGCTTCCAGTCGGAGGGGTTGACCCCAGATGTGGCCACCCGGACCCGCACCTCGCCTGGTCCGGGCTCGGGTTCAGGCATGTCGCCGAATTGCATGACGTCGGCGGGGCCGTTCTGCTCGTACCATACTGCTTTCATAGCTTGATCCTCCTACAGGTAAGGGCGCACAGTTGTGCGCCCTTACCTGTACCCTGAATCGAATTGCGATGGGAGTGATTAATCGTTTCGGTTGGCGAAGTCGGCCTTGGCGCGGTCTATAGCGGCGGTGCGCCCGGCCTTGAGGACTTCGCGGTGCTCATATGCCCAGTAGTTGGACTCGGCGGTGCTGGCGGTAGTGCCCTGGAAGACCGGCATGACGTAGCGGGCCAACAACTCGAAGCTGTGCAGGATTTGCTCACGCTTGGCCCAGTCGACCACCTGGACCATAAAACCGCCAAAGCCACCACTGCGTTCTTCCAGCTTCTTGATGCCCTTGATACAGTCGTCTGGCGTGCCGATGATCCAGGCGCCCCTCTCGTCCATTACCTCGATGATGTCCTCTATAGGCCCGTCCACGATGGCGTCGCGGCCCATGGTGTGCTCGAAGTACTCCCGCTGATATCGTCCGGCGCCGAGACGGGCCTGTTCCATCGCCTGCTCCTTGGTCTCAGCCAGGTGCACCGGCAGGACCAGCCGCCAGTCGTCGCGGTTAACCGTCTGGCCGTGCTCGGCGGCGGAGGTCTCGGCGATGTCCCAAAGCGCGCCGAGGTCGGAGTCCGGAGCGCCGGGGTCCCGGGGAACCGTGATGGTCAGCACCGAGGCACCGTACTTTCCCGCCACCTGCACTCCTGCGGGCGATTGCACCGAGGCTACTGCTATCGGCATATGGGGCTTGGTGTAGGGGCGGAGCTGCAGCATCGCCTCGCGTAGAGTGAACCAGTCGCTCTCGTAGGAGATGGGCTCGGTCTCGGTCATAAGCCGGAGTACCATGCCGAAGCCCTCGTCCATTCGTCGGCGCTGCACGGTAGGCTCGATGCCCATCATGTAGGCGTCGCCAGGAAGGGCGCCCGGTCCGACGCCGAACATCACACGTCCATGGGTCATGTGGTCCAGCTGAACCATGCGGTTGGCCACGTTGAAGGGGTGGTGATAGGGAATGCTGATGACGCCGGTACCCAGCTTGATGTGCTTGGTACGGTCGGCGGCGACGCCGATGAAAATCTCGGGCGATGATATGGTTTCCCAGCCCGCGCTGTGGTGCTCGCCGATCCAGGCCTCGTCAAAGCCGAGATAGTCGAGCCACTGCACCAATTCGAGGTCCCGGTCAATGGCCAAGGTGGGATTCTCCCCGACCCGGTGGAAGGGGCCCATGAAGATTCCGAACTTCATGCGTTCCGGCAAAGGCATAGCGATTAACTCCTACAGCGTCTATCTGCGCTGACGCAATTATAGCCGTGATAGCGCGGCCATGCCAACGAACTCCCGCCCTCAAGGTTAGAGTCATTCGATTATCCTGTGCTTGCGGTTCTTCCTGCAGGATATGAATGGCTCCGGCCAGATCCTTATACCAAAGGGTCATCCTGGATTCCGGCCCCGTTTCAAGTAAGGGGTGACGTTAATTCGCCGGGGTGACGAGAGTCTAACCCTCCTCCGGGAGGAGGGCACGCTAACCACCACTAATTTCATAACAATGACGGACCGGTGTTTGCAATAGTCGAATGACCCTGCCCGAAGTTGGCGGCGTCTCGGCGAACCCTTAGGGTGTCCGGTGGGGCCCCTCCGGTTCCGGCACCATCACTATATGGCGGTCATGGGCGCCTGAACCCCAAGTTGTCGCGGAGTGTCCCGGCTTTGTGTTCCTTTCGAAAAAGACCCCGTCGCTGTAGCTCTGGTACCACCATCCTGCCAAAATCCTCATAGGCGCCCGGCATGTGCGTCGCCGATAAGACGAAGCCGTCGCACGCCTCCAGCGTGAACCACTTCTCCATCTGGTCCGCCACTTGCCCCGGAGTGCCGGTGAACACCGGAAGCTCCCGCAGCGTACCGCGTCCGGACCACTGTACGAAGTCATTCAATGATGGATTGGGGTTCCCGCTGAGTTGAATCACCCGGTCCAGGAAGCCCCGGAGCCCAGTCATCGAGGCCATCTCATCGTCCAATAGTGGTTGGTCGGGTCGATGCTGGGCGAAGTCGTAGTTGAACACCTCGGACAGCAGTGCCAGTGAATCTACGGGCCGGGCCAGGCCTTCAATGAAAGACAGCTTGTCGGCGGCCTCCTGCTCCGTTTCGCCCACCACCACGTACACCGCCGGAGCAACTCTGACGTCGTCTGGCTCCCTGCCTACCGCCCGTGCCCGCGCCCTCAGGTCATCCCTGTACGCCTTGCATCCCTCCGGTGTGGGAAATATGACGAACAGTAACTCGCCCCAGCGAGCCGCGAACCTTCGGCCCCTTTCACTCTGCCCCGCCTGGATTATCACCGGGTTACCCTGTGGAGAACGTGGGACTGTCAGTGGCCCTCTTGTACTGAGGTGCCGGCCTTTGTAATCGGTGCGATGCACCCTGGCTGAGTCCGCGAATCGTTCGCTATATCGGTCAGCAATCACCGCATCGTCTTGCCAGGAGTTCCAGAGCGCTATGGTGGCCTCCATGAACTCGTCGGCCACGTCGTACCGGTCGTCGTGCTCCAGGTGTTCAGAGACGCCGAAATTGTGGGCCTCTGAGTCATTGAGAGAGGTAACCACGTTCCAAGCGACCCGGCCGCCAGTGAAGTGGTCCAACGAGGCGAACAACCTTGCCACGTGGAACGGCGAGTAATAGGTGGTGGAGTAGGTGGCCCCCAAACCAAGGCGAGAGGTAGCCAACCCCATGGCGGTAATCACTGGTACCAGGTCCAGTTTGACCACTCGCACCCCGTGCTCCACTGCCTCCGCGTAGGAGTCGCCATATCGGCTGGGCATGGCCAGACGGTCGTCAATGAACGCCATGTGGAACCTGGCGCTTTCCAGGCTCCTTGCAATGTCCTGGTAGTACTCCAGGTCCAGGAACAGTGGCGAGGTCTCTGGGTGCCGCCAGGAGCCAGTGTAGTTCGAGCAGTTGGACGCCTGCATGAAGGCGATCAACAGCATTTCCCGCTCTGAGTTAGTCGTCATGTCATTTCACCAAAGGGGGACTCACAGCAGACCATGGCTGGCCGTCTCAGCCTTTCCGGCCCGATGATTCTACGCACGGAGACGGTCGTCGAGCATCCAGGAACGGAAGCCCGCTGGCCGCTGCCAGTCCGGCTAGGGCTAAGAAAAACAGTGTGTAGCTTTCCTTCAAGCCGAAAACGATTCTTGCCAGCAATGGTCCTGTGGACTGGTCAACCAGCACGCCGACGTCTCCGAACCCTCGAATTCTGCCTGGTGGCGCCCGACCGTGGTAGTCGGGATAGACTTCGGGGGTGATATCTCCCCTGGCAGCCACCAGTCCGAAGAGGGCTACTGCTGATAATGCTGCGGGTGCCCCCGTTATTCCTTCGGCAAGGAGCGGCAACACCACAGCCCCTGACAGCGGCACCACGATAACCGAATACAGAAACCTTGCCGGAGCCTGTTCCATCAGGCATCCCCAGCCCTGCCGCCATCCGCTGACGCAACAGAGCTTGCCATTGCCACAGAGGCAGTGGCAACCCCAGGTCTCTCAGATAAGCCGTCATGGGCACATTGTCCCCAGCATGAAGGAAGAATGTAGCATGCCCCATCACCACCAGTATCCAGAGGCTGGCGGTTCGAGTTACATCCCGAACTAACCAGGAGTCTCTGAATGAATACGCGCCTGGTGCTGAGCCGGGGCCGCCCTTTTCCTGAAATCTCCCGGCCGCAAAGGATTCAAGGCCCGAATCTCATTCGAGTCTCAACCCCTGGTCTCAGGATGCCCTGCCAGCGAAATCAAGTTAGGCAGAAGGGCCGCCGCCAGGCTGGCTACCTTCCTGGAGAAATCATGCGGTGCTCACACCGAAGTTGTCGAACATCATTACCGCTGCGAACACAGTGATCACCACTCCGCCGATGGTCCCGGACAGGAGGGTGGCCCCGTTGGCCCTGCCGCGCATCCCGCCGTGTGGGAAGCCACCCGGGCCGAGGCATGGGCAAGTTCAGAAGTGAATGGCATCGTGGCCCACGCGGCGGAGGCCATGGACACGCCAACCGTTAGCATTCCTGCCACCGTCGCCGGGCAAAAGCCCTACCGGTCGCCGGCCCAGCCGACGACGGGAGACAGGGCCATTGAGGCCGGTGCGTCCGCGCTGACCGAACCGGATATGATTGTGCGAGACTGTCCTAGTCCCTGCTACATTGGGTGGATGAAGACAGTGAGCGTGGATTTCGCCGGTGCCATCCTGGCGAATACCACTGTCCCGTAGGCATCAACTACGCCCCAGCTTTAGTGGAAGGGTAGAGTTCGCTATAGGCGTGCCGTCAGCAACATCACAATCCCCCGCCTTCGCCGTCCCGGAGGAAGAGGTTCGGGGTCATGGAGGTGGCGCAAACCGGCGGCGGCGGGGCACATATAGATGCGCCCCGGTATTTGTGGAAATGGAGCGACTAACCGATGTGCTGACCGAAGAAGGACAGTACCTTCTTCCATCCATCGACGGCAGCATCGACCCGATAGCTGGGCCGGTCGACGGCAAAGAAGCCGTGGCCCGCGTCGTCGTAGCGGTGGAATTCGTACTGCTTGCCGTGCTTTTTCAGCGCCTCCTCGGTCTCATCCACATCGGCCGGTGAGGGACGAGGGTCATCGTTGCCGAACAGTCCCAGGATGGGACAGTTCAAGCCTGCGGTGAAGTCCACGGGCCAAGCCGGCATTGCCGGGGTCAGTTGGTCATTGCCCGGGGTTACTCCACCGCCCCAGCAGTCTACCGCAGCATCCACACCAGCCAGGGTGCAGGCAGCAAGGTAGGTCTGGCGGCCACCCGAGCAAAAGCCGATCAAACCCACCTTTCCGTTGAGGTACGGCAACGTTCGCAGGTAGGCCATCGCTCCCTCGACGTCACCCATGGTACGCACGTCCGGCATTCCGCCCTTTTCACGGATACTGGTGCTGTTCTCCTCGGGTGTAGCCTTTCCCTCCCGGAAGTGCAGATTGGGGGATATGGTCACGAATCCGTGAAAGGCCAGTTTGCGGGCCATTTCCTTGGAGGCCTCGTCCCAGCCTGGCATGTGGTGAATCAACACTACGCCGCCATGGGGTCCGGCGCCCAGCGGACGTGCCAGATAGGCGTCGATTAAATCTCCCTCGTGTCCCTTCATGTTCACCGTTTCAGCTATCAGTCCCTCGTAGCTCATCGCTTTACCGCCTTGCAAATTTCCTGTCCCGCACGGCTGGCGGGCGGCCCTCATGCCGTCAGTAGCCTACTATCGGCAAATTGTATCGTCAATCTGCCTGTCCGGTCGCAGTCGGAAAGTTATCCAGGGCTCGTAACAGAGGCGTACCGGGAGAGCAAATGCGCAATTTGGCGGGTCGGTGCATTGTGCTAGACTGAGTCCGGCGGGTCGATGTTCGTTTGCTCGGTAAAATCTATTGGTCAGGTCTGTCAAAACTGCCTGTGGAGGTAGAGCTGTGCGAATCGGACTGTTCGTGGGAGCCCTGGACCTGATGAGAGATGTGTCAGAGCGCCTCCAGCGCATCTGCCAGGCCGAGGAGGACGGCTTCGACAGCTACTGGCTGCCCCAGCACTTCGGGGCCGACATGCTCACCGTCATAGCCATGGCCGGTATGCAGACGCACCGGATTGAGCTGGGCACGGCAGTTGTTCCCACCTTTCCCAGGCATCCGGTGGCATTGGCCCAGCAGGCGCTCACCGCCCAGGTAGCCGTTGGAGGGCGACTCACACTGGGCATTGGGGTGTCCCATCGTTCCACCGTGGAGGACTGGTTGGGATTGTCTTATTCTCATCCTGCGCGTCATATTGAGGAATATCTGTCGGTGCTGCGCCCTCTGCTTCGCGAGAGCGGAGTGGATTTTCGCGGGAAGGAGTTCCAAGTAGCGGGAGAGTTGCAGATTCCCGACGCTGACATGGTGAGTTGCCCGGTGGTCATGGCAGCTCTGGGTCCCCGGATGCTGGAGATCGCGGGCCGCCTGGCGGACGGCACGGTGACCTGGATGACCGGCCCAAGGACGCTGGAGCAGCACGTTATTCCCCGGGTGAAAGATTCAGCTATGGCGGCGAAAAATCCGTCACCGAGAATCTGCGCGGGGCTGCCGGTAGCGGTGACCGACCACCCGGAAAGGGCCCGGGCCCGGGCCGACCGGTTATTTCAGTATTACGCTACCCTCCCTAGCTATCGGGCCATGTTGGAAAGGGAGGGCGTTGCCAGTCCTGGTGATATCGCCATTGTGGGAGATGAGTCCCAGGTCGAGAGTCAGCTGCGACATCTCTCCGATATCGGCACCACTGATTTTTTGGCCACTATTTTCCCTGTTGACGGATCCCAGATATCCGTTACCAGGACCCGCGCTTTCCTGCAAGGGCTTGTGGGGAGCATATGACGGTGCGACTCTAAGGCTTCATCGCGCGAATCAGCGATACCCGCTCTTTGGTGTGCGCAATTGTGTGATTGTTTGCACATTGTTGACTGGAACCTCATGCCAACCTAGAGTGTTTATTATCGAGTTTAGGGATGAAGTCGGGCACGTGAAAGAGATCAGATCACCTATCCCTTAGGTTCCGTGGAGACTACATATGTACCAGAACGTGCTTGTGCCACTAGACCGTTCCGCAGAATCGGAGGGAGTCCTAGATGTAATTCCCAAACTGGTCAATTCGGATGGCAAGGCCACCCTACTGACTGTGATTCCTCCAGGGAGAACCAAATCGATGGGCGAGCTGGTGGTCTTGGGTTCGCAGCAAGAGGAAGAGGACCGCAGTCGTGCTCTGGCATACCTGAACCGAATCGCCAACCGACTGAAAGATCTTTCCGTAGACGCCTCCGCTGCCGTCGTTGTTAACGATTCAGTCCCGGCTGCCATCGTAGCCTATGCGAATCGCAACGCCGTGGACCTGATTTCCATGTTCACCCATGATCGGCGTGGTCTGGCCCGGTTAGTCAGGGGCAGCGTTGCGCGAGAGGTGGAGCGCCGGTCCGTTATGCCAGTGCGTGTATTTCGTCCTGAAGATCTGGTCGCCGGTAAGGAGTTGGATGTGGGGGATCCAGGTCAGGGTTTCGACTACACCTCGGTTGACATGTTCTCCAGGCTGTCCAGGGAGCAGGTATCCGCGGTGGTGGCTATGGGGCGCACCGTTTCCGTGAGAGAAGGTGAGACCCTGGGCGCCGGGGGTGAGGCGGGACAGAACCTTTTCGTGATTCAGGAAGGGGAGGCCCAGCTTACCGCCCAGGCGGAAATCGGGAGAATCGCTGTCAGGGTTGCCGGCCCTGGCGAGTCTTTTCCCCAAGCGGTCTTGCTTGGCGAGGGAACGCTCATCACCGCGGGGTCGGCTCTCACTGACATGACACTGCTCCAGATTCCTCGCTCCTCTCTCCTGGATCTCTGCACCCAAGACGCCGCCATCGGCCGGGGCATTTATGCTGCCACTGCTCAGCTCTTTGCCAACCGCTACAGCCGTACCCTCAACGAGTTGGGTGCGAGTGTCAGCCGGGAGATCCAGGTAGAGGACGAGGAAGGGGGCGGAGAGGAGGATTAGTTTCAGCAAATCCCAGATGTTGCAAGGATAGGGGCTGTTATCGGCTTGCGGATCCGGCCGGCCCGACAGGGCCTGTCTGACCGCCGGGCATCTCTCTGCAAATGTAAGGAGGTGTGTAATGGTTACCTTGCTGAAACCCAAAGACGCAGGTGCGGTTGAGACCAAGCCGGTCGTAAAGGAATTGCGGTTGCAGGCCGGGCACAGAGAGTGGCGTTACGCAGTGCCGTTCGCCGGTGTCAAGTACTACGCATTCCAGCCGGCTTCGCCGGTTCTCACTGTGGCCCATACAAGGCAATCGCCACCCCGCGGCTTGTCGACGGGAGAGTGATACTTCTATAGAATTTCTGGCCGTGGGCGGGACGGCCGCGAACTACTAAAAGGCGTGTGAAATGTACGTGCAATTGGCATGGGGAAGGGCGCGCCCGGGCGCTTGGAACAATCTGCGGGAGTTCTACGTAGACAAGGTAATTCCTTTTACCATGGTAATGCCAGGCTTGGTGGAGCGTCAGCTCTGGAGGGGAACGTCGGACCCCGACGAGATGGCTTTCTGGAGTGTTTGGTCATCCCTGAAGGAGTTGCACGACTACGAAACGAGTGAGACACGTCGCGGTCTTGCGGGCGATGCAGAGCAGTTCTTCAATCCCATGGCATATCCCATGGGTGAGACCTGGATCAAGCACTTCGAGATCGTTGCATCCAATTGTGATTCAGTGGTTGGTCCTGCAGCCGTCAATTCGGTGATCATGACGGCCTGGGGCAAGCTGCGGCTGGGTTCCTGGGACCAATACGAACAGTACTACCGGGACAACGTCCTGAAGATCGAGGCAGGGCCCACCGGACTGTTCGACAGGATGCTTCTCCGAAGCG
Organism: Dehalococcoidia bacterium; assembly: GCA_965208825.1. GTDB lineage: Bacteria > Chloroflexota > Dehalococcoidia > Lucifugimonadales > UBA3495 > VXOI01. The sequence goes on along the minus strand of CBDBPP010000004.1, from coordinate 1,100,515 downwards.
TGGAGGACCCGGATGAAGGCGTCAGTGTGAGCGTATGGGAAAGCGAAGAGTCCTTGATGCGGTACGAACGCAGCGAATTACGTCGCAACATAGCTCAGGAGGTCGACAACCTCTACAGGGGCCAGTTCTGGGTGAAGCATTTTTTGGTTACCGACAGCAACCAGTAGCGACTGGACGGCCTGAGGGCCCACAAAGGGAGGGGATTTTCCTCCCCATGTTTATGTGGCAAGAGCCCCGGTAGTGCATCCACCGGGGCTCTTTAGAATTCCCTTTACGGTATTCAGAAGGCTAGCCTGAACGAGCTCCGTAGACCGCATCTGGTAGCCACAGGGCGATTTCCGGGAAAATAAGCACCAGGCCGGTTGTCAAGGCCATGCAGCCCATGAAGGGCAGCACGCCAATCCACACATCCGCTATGGTACTCTGCTGCAGCACCTCGTTTGCCGCCTCAGCTTGCTCCCGGTCAACATCCAGGCGCACCCCGTGCAGCACGTATAGGTTGATACCCTCCGGGGGGCTGATCAGGGCCGCCTCTACCAGCAGCACCATAATCACTCCGAACCATACCAGGTCCACATCGGCACCCTTCAGGGTTGGCAAAAGGATAGGAACGGTGGTAACCATCATGGCGAAGCTTTCCATGAAGGTCCCCAATACCAGGTAGAACACCACCAGCACCAGAACCAGCTGCCAGTCATTGAGGCCCAGACCTGAAATCGCCTCGGCAATCTGCCCCGAGATACCCAGCCGGGCAAAAGCGAATGAGAGGGTAAAGGCCGCCAGGATAATCAGGAAGATCATCCCGGTTGTACGCACCGTGGAAATGAAGGCGTCCTGCACGATGTTGAAGTTGCGGATCACCATCTGCCGCCGCACCGCGGCATCCGGGAAACGGGCGTTGCGAAGCTCCTCCTGGTTCGCACCGACGAGGAACGGAGTCCATCCCGTCCAGGGGACCAGGACCACTTCGATAAGGAAAATGTTTTCGCCCACAATGGCACTGAGGAAAATGTCGGGAGAGTCCAGTTCCGCTCCGGTCAGGGCAAGGGCTATCTGCAGGATCAGATGGGCCAGCAGGCCCCCAACCATAAGCCCCAGCACCCACTTGACCAGCATGGAAACGTTTATCAGCCCCAGGCTCCGCATCATGGTGCCAAAGAAGGGTAGAAGTATCTCTTCGGCGTTCAGGATCAGGGCAAGAACGAAGGCACCATACACTCCGAAGGCCGCTGCCTCGCTGGGTGTCGCGATTCCACCATAGATGGAGCCGATAACCACGATTACTAAGGCAATGATCGGTACCAGGGCAATGGACCCGACGAGCCTGTTTGCCCAACCTCGCAGAGTGATGAAACTGTCCCCCGATTCCCTGGGCGCGAGGCCGCGCCAGACCAGCGCCAGAGCGAGGATCATCACTATAAAGGAGAGGGTCAGCACAACTCCCGGTACAAAGCCCGCCATGTACAGGCGGCCAATGGACTCCTCAACCAGGACCCCATAAATAATCAGGCTGATGCTTGGGGGGATCAGGATTCCCAGGGTACCTCCGGCGGCCAGGGAACCGATCACCATTCGCTCGGAATATCCACGCTGGCGAAAACTGGGCAGGGATACACGGCTGATGGTCGCTGACGTGGCCACACTGGACCCTGAGCAAGCGGCAAAGATGGCGCAGGAAACGATGTTTGTATGTATCAGACCGCCTGGGAGCCACCAGATCCATCTGGTAATCCCGGCGTACATGCGCTCCCCCATGCCGCTGCGGTTCATCATCTCACCCATGAGAATGAACAGGGGAACTGCCACCAGGATGAAACTGGTATTACCCTCCCACGCCTTGTTGGACATGATGTTCCAAAGAGGAGCCGAGTCGAAGAACTGCATGATGATAAGGGAGAGTGCGCCCAGGGCGGCGGAGACATACATCCCCGCCATGAAAAAGGCGCCCATCAACCCGAATGCTACACCGATTGCCACGACTTAACCTCTCAAGGTTAATTTCAACCGGGATCTCTGTTGCTGCGGGTAATTCAGCCGGTGCCGCACTAGTCGGCTGCCCCGGCCGCCTCCCCACCGGCAACGGTGATGACTTCGATGTCCTCTCCGCCCTGGGCACGATTCCATCGTATCAACCAGGATTCGGCCATCATGGAATACATCATCTGGAGGGCCGTCAGGCTCAACAGGGTGAAGCCGAGAGCTACTACGATCTTGGGGATGTATAAAGGTGTGAGAGGGTAGTCATTGGTGACTGAACCTTCCTGGTAATCGAGGACGACGGTATCCCAAAGTTTCCACATGGTAACCCAGCCGAGGAACAGTACTGCGCACACAGCCACCCAGTCGGCGACAGCCCTGGTTCGGGCGCCCATGTAGGGCAGTAACACGTCAATGCGTACGTGGGACCCTGAGCGCAGCGAGTATGAGAAGGCCCAGGTCGCTGCCATGGCGAGCACGTACCCACTCATCACGTCGGTCCCTGGCGCCTGCACCCAGTCCAGCTTGCGGGCGACCACCTGGTAGGTGATGAAAAACCCGAGCAGCAGAAGCTCTACCCCGCAGACATATCCTAGCCAGAAGTAGAACCGGTCCATCATGCCTGTGAATGTGCGGGACTTGAGCAGCGCATTTCTTGGCCCGAACACCAGTCCCATGCCCAATACAAGAAGTGCGCTTGCGATAATAGCAACCAGCATCGCTATCATTTCCAATGGCATACCGGCGGCCCTCGCGACGTCTGATTTAATGATGTGACGGAAACGTATTGCCGGCAAGGACAAATGCAAACCGTCCCGGCGGCCCGTGACTTGCGATATTCTACACCAATTTCTGTCCGGCGCAATCCCCAATTGTGCGCGAACAGTCCAGGGTCGGCGTCCCCGCTATGCGCCGGTTCGCCGAGTCCCAAAACGGGCCGGTGCAGGGAGGATTTAGACAAAAAAAGCCCCTCTCTTCAAGAGAGGGGCTTAGACATCAAGGTTCTTGGGGTTACTGAGCGTGAGGACCCTTGGTGGTAGCTGCCTCTGAGACTGAGCCGTCGGCGTTGATGGTCAATCCCACGTATGGTCCCACGTGTTCATTAAAGATACCTACGGCCTCGTCGCCATCTCCCGGGTATTCCAGGCGGTTCAACCAGCCGGGGATCACGTGCTGCACCACGGCTACATTAAAGCTGTGATCGGCCAGTTCCGGTGTGAACTCCACCAGTTCCATGGGCGGTTCGGCAATCTGGGTGTTCTTGATGACCCCCGTCACGTTTTGGATGGAGGTCAGACGTAGCTGTTCCAGCTCAGACTTGGCTCCCTCCTCGAGGAAGATCTGCTGCAAATCGGAGGGAATATCGTTCCAGACAGTCCCGTTGACCACGTTGTTGGTGGAGAGAAGGCTCTTCAGAGGGCCGTTGAGGTAACTGGAGACCTCGTACCATCGCTGGCCGTAGCCAGGGGTTGAGCCGGTTACCCCGGCGTCCAGGATGCCTCGCTCCAGCGCAGTGTACACCTCGGAGAAGGCGATGAATTGGGCTTCGGCCCCCATGCCTTCAATCCAGTCGGAAAGAGCAGCTGCATGGCTGCGAGTCTTCAGGCCCTCGAAGTCCTCCAGGCTCCGAAGGGGCTTCTTGCTGAAGAAGAACTGGTCATTACCGGAGTACCAGTTGTGGTTGACGATGATGCCTCCGCCGGTCTGGCGAGCGACCATGTCCTCCAACTGGGCGTGCATGTCGGTCAAAGAAAAGTACATTGTCTCCCAGTCAGGGTAGATGCCCCAGAGAGACTGCACCTCAATGGCCGGCAAGTTACCTGCCACGTAGCCAGTGTAAATGTTGGCCATGGACAGAGTGCCCTCGGACACAAGCTGCAGGGTGTCCGGGCCGGCAAGTCCCAACTCCGGGAAGGAACTGACTTCCAGAATCAACTGTCCGTTGGTGCGTGCCTCCAGGTTGGGTGCCCAGTACTGCTCGATAATCTTGCAGGGGAGTAGCGCACGGTTGATACAGGCATGCTGTATCTTGATGCTTTCCCCTTCGGACGTAAGTTCCGTCGGGTTGGTAAAGTTGGCCTTCCTGACGAGAGACTTGTAGTAGTCGCTCTCATAAAGCCAGAGGTGGTCTTGCAATGCACTAAGGGGTACGTTGCCTTCCAAGTCTCCCAAGTCTGTGTCCGGTTCGCCCGCTTGGGTCAGCGGCGCAGGTCCAACAAGCTGCTCGATGTCGCCGACAAATATTGCGCACGGGCCGTTCGCATTCTCCTCGGCGTAGTCTTCAAGACTGGTAGACTCACCAACCCGCTCGCATTCGCGACTGTCCTCAGTGGCTGCCTCACCGCAGGCCACCACCAGCAGCAGCAGGGAAACTACCGCAAGCGCAAAAACCAACAATCTAATGTGAATCATACTGCGGCACTCCTCCTCTCTTCGCCCCACTGGGGCGAGTTGTTCCGGCCTGACACTTGGTCTGCCAGACCCGTATGGGCACGCATTTTACTTGCAACATGGCCTATTGCATAGCCCGTGGGCCTTTCGTAATCTCGACCCGGCTTATTGTGCCGTCATCATCAATCCAGAGTCCAGTAAATGGGCTGAGTTTTTCGTTGAAAATTGCCACAATGTCTGCATTGCGTTCCGGAAAGCCTAGGCGCTCCAGCCAACCCGGAATGACGTGCTCGGGCAGCACGACATTCTGAATGTGATGCTGTATCTCGGGGGAAAAGGGAACGGGCTGCATTCCGAGCCCTTGGTTGAGCGCCACTGCAGCAACGTTCTGGAACGGCGCCAGCCTGAGCGCCTCCAACTCTGCCCTGGCGCCCTCTTCAATCATGATTTGCTGCAGATCGGCGGGAATAGGGTCCCATACGTCTTTGTTGATGACGTTGTTTGTGTATCCGAAACCGACTATGGGGCCCGACATGTAGTCAGTAACCTCGAACAAGCTCGCCGACACCGCCAGGAGAGCTCCATAGGCAGCACCGTCAACGTATCCCTGTTCCAGGGCAACGAACATATCGGCGATCGACGTCGGGAATGGCTCCGCGCCCATTCCTATGATGAAGTCTGACATCGCAGCGGAATTTGAGCGGATTATAACTCCCTTGTAATCATCCAGGGATTGCAGCGGCTTGTTGCTGAAGAACCATTGGTCTGTACCGGCGAACCAGTTTCGATTCAGTACCGGGCTTCCTCCCGTTGCCTCCAGCACAATCCGGTCGATATCCTCTGCCAGCAGGGTCAAAGTGGAGTATGAAGTCTCCCAGTCGAGAGCCGACCCCCAGAGCGACTGCACTTCCAGAGCCGGCAGATTGCCTGCAACATAGCCGGTGAAAATATTGACCATGTCCAGTGTGCCGCGGGAGACCTGCTGCAATGTGTCAGGTCCGGCAATCGAAAGTTCAGCGAGCGAAACGACCGAGATCTTCACCTGGTTGTCAGTGCGCCTAGCGATATTGGGGGCCAGATAGGCCTGCACAAGCACGCACGGCGGCAGATTTCGATCCAGGCAGACGTGCTGGATCTCGATGTCTTCTCCTGACGAAACGAGCTCCGTTGGATCTGTCAGGTTGGCCTTCCTTATCAGGCCCTGGTAGTAATCGCTGGTGTAGATGAACATATGGCCTGGTATCTGCAATTCCGGAGCCCCTGCCAGCGCCGCTCCAGCCAGGAAGGTGTACTGCTCAGGGGGCATCCCAAACATCAGCGCATCGTGAGGTGGCGGGCCAATGAGCTGCGCAGGGTCATCAATAAAGATGGCCCCGGGACCCTTGGCGTACTGCGCCGCATAGTTGGCGAGGAGTTCCTGCTCGGTAGGTTGCGGGGGCGTTGTTGGTTGGGCTGCTGGCGTCGCAGTGGCAGGTGCCGGGACAGGGGTCGACGGCTCCTCGGTTGCTGCGACGGCAGCTTCCGGGGTCGGGGGCACGGCCGTGGAAGGTACCGGCGTGGGTTCAGCCGTAGGTGAGGGGGCAGGAGGGGGAGTCGAGGCAGCAGGGACCGGAGTCGCCGAGGGAGCGGGCACCTCCGTGGCAACGGAGGTGGGAGAAGGGGCCTCGCTGCCGCAGGCGGCCAGAAACAGCGTCGAGGCCGAAATCAGAAGTACTAGAACTAATGCTTTCGGATATATCATCAGTCCACTCAATGTAAAACCCGATTAGTTTAAATCCAACTTTAAGAGCCCAGTTTTCCGTGTACGGCACAGGTTTATTTGCCTGGCGCTAATCGCATTTTAATGAGCCGGTCCAATTGAGTCAAAAGTATCTATTTTCGGGTAATGTCTCAGTTTGAACACTGTTCAATTTCTGCCCCGGTTCTTGAACAGCAGTGTCTCAGTTAGGCCAATGGGCCTATACGGTATTCAACGCAGAGTTCTCGTGCCTGCTCATCGGTCAAGGGGGCCGCATCAGCGTCCATGACGACATACACCGACTCACCGTCATAGCCCGGTAATCGGATTTTCAGTTCTCCTCGATCATACTCAACAACCTCCGCAACGATGAGGGCATATTTGTAGTTCGTGGGCATTGTTTACCTCTGTATATCAGTTTGGAACCCGCGCCCGCTTGATCAGAGTCTCTTCCTTAGAACCTCTCCCACGGCGTCAGCCCTTCCCTGTTGTGCACGCTGGCGCTCCTGCAATCTTCTGGTATTATCGTGGCTCTTTTGCAACTCGTCCGTCAAAATTCCTATCGTTCCCCGTTCAGCGGAATCCATAAACTCATCCAAGTCAAATGAAACCTTGCCATTTGTCCCTGGAGGATGACCCTTATCGCCTACAGTAAGTATCCACTGCCATTGGGGCCTACCATTGACCTCTTGACAACAGATGAGCAATTCCCCCTCAATCCTGTGGCAAACGTCTCCGATGCCAACACGAGCCTTCCACAGACAATTGTCTATTTCTTCCAGTTGGGACCACTCGAAAGTAACCCCACCTCGCACGTATTCAACCATCATCCACACCCTTGTACTATGCTCCGTAGGTCAGTATCGCGCCCGCTCCACAAGGTTGTCCAGCCAGTCCGAACCGTACTGCGTGTGCGCCAGTCCAGCCGCCATTGCGGGCGTCGTCTTCAACGTCTCGTGAAACCGGCAATAGTTGTACCAGACAAAGTACAGCGCCAGCGCGTGCCGGTGGTTCTCAATGTCTTTGCTGAATGCATTGGTCTTCCGAGTGAACCGCCTCACCGACATCCGAGTCGTCAGATTGTGCCGCTCCATGTGTGAGGTGCTGATGTACCGCTCATTAGGGTTCCCCGACACCACGTACTTGACAGCCTCAACCTCATCTTCCTCACTGGTGTCGCCCGCGTGGACCGACTTGATCAGTTGCGCGTAGTCCACTTCTGATCCGAACGATCCCTCTACGGCCTCGAGGTAGGTCTTCAGACCATCGGTGGTCAACTGCACCCGGTTCTCCAGCCGAGACCGAAGATCATCCATGAACCTCTTGGCGTAGAAGAAATCCCGGGTGGGACTCACCAGCCATGAAATAATCAGCTTGGACTCGCTGTCCAGCGCTGTCCAGGTCCACACATCGCCCGCGTAGGACGGTGTTCCTTTGATGTAATCGGCGTTCTTCTGCTTGGCGTAACAGAAGCTCCATATCTCATCGCACTGGATTCGCCGGGCAATGATGCCGCGCACCTGAAGGTCATGAAACTCCCGGCAGGCTCTGCCCGCGTCCACCAGCAGCTTCGTGACGGTGTTGATCGACACGTCGGCCACCCGGGAGATTGACCTTAACGAGGAACCCTCCACCAGCATGTGCAGTATCTGGGTACGCTTGCTCAAAGGTAGACGGTTCATGCGTGAATTATAGCATTTATGTTCGTGGATAGCTATGATAATGTATCAGTTTGTACCCGTGGATTCGTCGGTTAGCGTTGAGTCGCCCTCTGTGACTCTACACACGCTACAGCCTGTGAATAGTTTCTCCATCTCGCAGAGTGCGAGCTGTTTACATACGAGTTGAGGCCCTGATAACAGAAACCCCAGCGACTGCCGCTGGGGTTTCGTGCGTATGAGGTTGCGGATATTGCCTTACAAGGCATCATCGGTGGGTAAGCCGAAATCCAAGCCACCCAACTCATTGAAAATTTCCATGAACCTGTCCGTCAGATTCTCAGTCCCCTGCCATTCTTCGATGCTGTCGAGAATGTCCCTTAGCGTTACTCGGCCGTTCCTTACATCGGGGAATAGCATCAGATGATCGCTAGGGCGCTCGAAAACGGTGGGATCATCTTCTCTGGGGTAGAAGCCCATCCTCTCCAACACTTCCGTAAGCTCGGCTAGGGAGAGGGATGCAGCCACAGGCATCAGGCAGCCACAGGCAGCAGGGCATCTTCTGCTTCCGACAGCCTATACCCCACTGCCTCAAAATGGGAAATCGCGCTCCCATTGTGGTGGCCCCTGTTGGTAAACTCCGGGCGCGGTTCATCTTCCGGGTATTCCTCCAGCCAGTACCAATCCATCCCGGATTCGTTCAGCCGCTTTGAGAGCTGCCCTACAGAGCGGTAGTTTTCCACGAATTTAGTGAAGAGCTGTTTGCACCGAGCAACAGATTCCTCTTCCGTTTCGCCCCTGGCTATTAGCCCCAGCCCAACAAAATGGCTGACATAGGTGTTATCCTCTTCGTCCTTACGGCTACGGCATCGAACCTTCACCACAACCGTTCCTTCCTGTAATTCGCCCGACATCAGTAGGCCTCCTCCTTTCCGGCATTTGCTTCGTCAAAAAATCGTTCTTCTGGTGCATGATGGACTACATTCCATTGCGTATCACAGCATACACCTATACAAGGCCGTGCTATTGCTAACACTCGAAGGTTACTTCCAGCCTGAATGTAATCAGGCCCTAGTCAACCGCCTCTAACTCACGCGGGCAACGTGCTCAGCCAATGCAACCTCGCTGGATTCCTGAGCATCCTCTTCCGCCTTCAGGTAATCCGCCAGAACGCTGCCCTGCGGCTCAGTCAGTTCCTCTTTGATCTCGCCGGTGGCTATCTTCGCCACCATCACCGCCGCCTCCACGGTTCCGTGTGGCCTCTTCTGACCCTGCGGTCCTTGCGGCATCTCCACTCTCCTGCTGGTCAGTCGCAATCATTACCAGGACAACCCGGGAACTGCTCTGGATGTTGCCCGCCCGTCTATCTTGCCTTCTATGATAACAGACAGCCCTGTGGGGCATCATGAACGTGCGTACCTTATAGCGTTAATTGCCGCCCACGTCAACCAGCCACAGCCTACCCAAAGCTTACTCGATTTCCGACAATTCATAGCCACTCCGGACAGTTCCGTCTTCGTCCCGGATGGCCCTCATCCTCAAGACCTTGAATTCACCATTGCTCAGCTCAGCTTGAGCCACGCATTCCTTAACGGACGGTTCCTGTCTGACTGACCTCAGATCGGTGACGGCCACGATGTAGCTATCCGGCTGATAATTCTTGCTGCTGAACTGAGCAACCTCCGCCAAATAGTCACAGCTATAGGTTTCCAAATTAACAACCGGCACCTCGGTCGGCGTAGGCACCTCAGTCGGAACCGATGGTGCTAATCTGCAATCCTTAAAGACCAGCAGGGAGTCCCAGGTCAGGCCCTGCACCTTGCAGACGGCAGTGACGTGCCCGCCGCGTTCGAGCGGGATGACCTCATCATCGTCCTTGAAGTCCAGTTGGATCTGGTTCCATCCGTATTGGTCCGCGTTCATCACGACCTTGCCGCCGTCGTCAATCCTGTCAATCCAGCCAAGTTCAACCGTCAGCCATCGGTCTTTGTATTGCCTGTTGGCACGGGTCTCGTTCGCCTGATAGTCAAGGAACACCTGCATGGCATCGACGCGAGGCAGCGGTGTAGACGTTGGTTCGAGGGTATTCGTCGGTTTGGGTGTCTTAGTAGGACGCCCGGATTGGTCTCCGTTATCACCGCCGCCACACATAAGGGCCACCCCACACCCAGCGAAGGCTATGATGCCCAAAAGTATGATGATAGTGGCGCATCCGGCGAGAAAGTTCTTCATGGAGCCTCTTGCGTAGCCGGTTCAGGAGTGGAACAGCGACGGACCACCTGATCCATGAGCCAACGCAAGAGGCACAGTGCACTCCTGCGCTGACCAAAAAGGCTCTTCGGTGGATGAGGTAGTCCGTCGCTACGCGGTACTGTACTGGCCGAAAGGCGGAGCGTCAATCAAACAGAAACCCCGCCACGCGGCGGGGCTTTGTGTTGTACGGTTTCTCTCCCGTTAGAGCAGATGCCTCGGGACTGGTCGCCTTCCTCGATTACGCGGCAAGTAGGTCTGGTCGCTTCTGACCACCCATCTGTGAAACTGCCGAACCGCGAAGACGTAAGTCTCCTTAAGGTTCCGATCCATCACTTCATTGCGACGAAGCTGTTCTCCCCATTCCTCTACCAGTTCGGCCAACAGGGCCTGGAACTGAGGGTCGCTCTTTTGCAATGCTCGAGTGCGTTTTTCCATCGGGTTCTCCGTGGCAATCTATGCTATGGTGACAGCACCGTGAACCGCTGGAGGCCACGATGTGCCAGGCTGACATCGACGCGAGATCCTTGGAATCGTTCATTGATTGTATCGCTTACTCCCTTGCCAATATCGACTCTCCAGACGTGAAAGAAAGTCATCGTCGCTTTCTACGGGACACATTAGAATATGCAGTGTCTTTGCAACGTGACCAGCGCCTATCTGGTGAGCAATTTCAAGCAGTTCAGGGACTCGCGGAGCTGCTAGCGGCTCGGCTGGGAGATTTCTTTCGCTTGGGTCCAGGTAGAACTGATTCATCATAGACTCCTTGTCTGTACTGTAGCAGTGCTGGAAGGCCGTCACAAGTGCCCGCAGTCACGAATCTACAAGATCAATCCATGGAGGATGCAGAGTATGTTTTACGCGAACTTTCGGCGTCCCAGGAAGGATGTCCTCATCCACACGGCAAACCACGCAGAAGGAACCTTCGTGCGGGATACCGGCCCGAAAACCGGCTACTGGAGCGGACCTCTGGAGACCCTGTCGGAGGCCAGAGCCTTCGGGTGGGCTATCGAAGGAGTCAGAGAAGTACGTGGTTGCGGCATCTGCAAGCCGAATGTAAACAGGCCCTAGGTCATGCTATAAGTGGTAGGATTCTCATTTGCCGTGGCGCTCCTTTGCTGGGGGCTACCCATCCAGTTATGGGAACGGTACGGAGACGGATTAACTCCGACGATGAACCTACTTCAAGTTAACTTGGAAATCTCTCCTAAATGGTCGACTGCGTTCTTCCATGTCTTCCACCGTGGAAAATCCCTCAACTCCGCAGTCTGGCGGAGTTGAGTCAAACTGAGACACTCCAAGACGTAGTGACTAATTCCGTAACGAATGAAGTCAAACTGAGATATTACCTATTTTCGAAATTGATTTGCTTCGTTTGTACTAAACAGGGGGAACAATTACGAACAAGTGCCAGCTCGGTCGTTGTGAGGCGGTCATTGGGGACTCCGAAGGAGATCGCTACACCGATATACGTGGGAGCGCCGATCTGAACACCTGAGGAGGGTGGCCGTCGCCGGTGCCGTGGGTGTTATCGGGCGCCCTTGGCCTGGTCTGGCAACCAGGTAACGAGCTCAGGGAATACCATCAGAATGACGATCACAACGGCCATGCATCCCATGAACGGAAGCACACCGATATAGACGTCGTTGATTGTTTCCGTCTCGGTCACTCCCCTCACGTCTGCCGTTTCCCGCCGGGCGCCGTGCAGCACGTAGAGCGAGAGGCCCTGGGGAGGGCTGATTTGGGCCGCCTCCAAAAGAATTATCATGATTATGCCGAACCAGAGAAGATCTATCCCCGAACGGAACAGTGTCTCCAGAAGAATCGGCAAGGTGGTGGCCAACATGGAGTAGCTCTCCATGAAAGTTCCCAGCAGCAAATAGAAGACTATGAGTATTCCGACCAGCTGCATTTGAGTCAGTTCCAGGCCGACCACCAGATCGGCGAGTGAGTGGGAGATGCGCAGGTAGGCAAAGGCGAACTGCAGGGTGAAGGCGGCCATCAGGATAAACATGATCATGCAGGTGGTGCGCATGGTCGACATGAACACCTCCTGCAGCATGGTTAAATTGGAACCCAGGATCGCCCGGACCTGTGTAGCTGTAGGCAGCTGGGACGCCTGCAGTTCCTCTTTGGACACTTCAGAGAGGATGAAAACCCATCCCACAAGGGGCAGGACCAATACCTCGATCAGGAAGATTGCATCAGCGATGTCAGAGGGGACATACAGGGACTGGTCAGGGAAAAAGACCAGGTAAACCGTTTGTGCCGCCAGGTGCAATACCACGAGGCCTATAACTGAGCCCATTAATAGTCGTACTGCCTCGTAGTAGCCAGCCAGACCAGTAAGTCTCAGCAGAGTGGCAAAGACAGGCAACCAGAGCAACTTGGAGTTGTAGATAAACGCCAATACGAAAGAACCATAGACACCGATGGCCGCCGCCTCGCTGGGCGTGGCCAGGCCTCCGTATATTGAACCCAATACGGCGAGCACCAGAATAACCACTGGGCCTACTGCGATAGATCCGGCGATCCGTTCTACCCAGCTCTGCCAACTCCGGAACGTCTCGCCCTCGGTCCTGGGAGCGACGCGCGGCCAGAGGACTGCGCTGAATCCGATGAATGCCATAAACGCCAGGGCCATGATGGCCCCCGGAATAAACCCGGCAAGGAAAAGCCGGCCCACGGAGGTCCCGGTGGTCAGCCCGTAGATGAGCAGCAGCACACTGGGAGGGATCAGGATCCCCAACGTGCCTCCCGCCGCGAGGGACCCGACGACCAACCGTTCGTTGTAGCCGCGTGTGTGAAAGGTGGGCAATGCCACCCGGCTTATGGTTGCAGCGGTGGAGATGCTGGATCCAGAACATGCGGCGAATACCGCGCAGGAAACGATGTTGGTATGGAGCAGGCCTCCCGGTATCGGCGCCACCCAGCGGTCCAGTGCCCGGTACATGCGGTTAGCGATACCACTTCGCAGGACTAACTCTCCCATCAAGATGAAAAGCGGAATGGCGACGAGCAGGAAGCGGGTGTAAGTCTCCCATACCCGGTTGGACATGATGTTCGACAGGGGTGCCGAGGAGAAAAACTCCATCAGCAACAGTGCCAGGCTTCCCAGTGCCCCGGCGACGTAGAGGCCGGCCAGAAAGAAGACGGCCATCAAGATAAAAGCGACGGCTATGACCAATGGGGCGTTTCCTTTGCACTCTCGGGTGGGTAATGTCTACCGGGCACTCATGGCGTGGGTGTGCCGCAGGCGGCGCAAAAATCGGCCCCCGATTTACTGCGGGGGCCGATGGCTGTTTCCGACTCTACCCGGAACTGCCTGATTGAAAATCCCGCCTAACTTACCATCATTGGATGGAGTTGAAAAGGGAGCCGGTCAGTTTGACCATGGCTACGGTCGGGCCCACCATTCCCGTTATCGGACCAAACCTCGGTGAGCCTGGCGCAGACGTCAGTAGTCTATCCGGTAGATCCTGGCGGCCACATCATGGAACATGTCTGCCCGCTCGGATGCCGAGTACTGGGTGCTCAGGCGCTTGAAGGCGTTGTACATCACCGTGTAGGAGTATGAAACCTTGTCCACCGGAAAATTGCTTTCGAACATGCAGCGACTTGGGCCGAACTGTTCGATACAGTAATCGATGAGCGGCCTCATATCCGCCGCAAGCTCCTCGGAGCCGATGGGCGTAGTCCGTGTGTGCCAATCGAAACCGGCCCGGGGCATGCCGATACCGCCCAGTTTGACGACTACATTCGGACAGGCGGCGGCGGCGGCGATTCCCCTGCGCCACTGCTCAAAGATTTCAGCATCCCGGCCGGCGTAGGGGCCCTCGCGAAGCAGCCCGCCGACGTGGTTCAGAATGATGGTGAGATTGGGCACGGCCCTGGCAAATTCCGCCAGCTCGTTCATCTGGGGGAAGTTCATCCAGCCCTCGAAGGTCATGCCCATGCCGGCCAGCACCCGGGCACCGGCACGGAAGTTGTCGCTGCTCATTTGCCCCTCGGCCTTGTGAGCGGCGGTGTTCTCAACCTCGGGGTGCGGGTCCCAGGTCACCGAGTGGCGTATGCCGCGGAACCGGTTAGGGCTGGCCGCCTGCAAAGCTTCCAGGACCGGCCTCACGTTTTCGCCCAAGTTCAAATTCGCATGGCCCACAATGGCCGCAGCTGCCTTCGTGGGACCGTAAAGCCCGGTGTCGCTGGCAGCAGCCAGCCCCTGTACAAATTCCACCTCGCCCACGGGCCGCATCTGCTCGGGGCCGCCGGGGCGGTACATTGAACGGGCCTCGACGAATACCGTGGACCGAACGTTGTGGCCGCCATTCACGTCCTCGGCCAGCTCGTGCAGTAGGTAGCGTTGGTAGGGAATCCGCTCGGTGCGGAAGTCCCAGAAATGATGGTGTGGGTCGCAGATGGGGAGATCAGGGTCCAGGGCATCCTCGGTGGTAAGGGCGAGCCAGTCGTTGCCTCCGAATGGCATATGCGGGCCTCCAGTTCGATTGGCGTGTGGATTGAAACCGGGGAAATGATAGCACAGCAGGCCCCACCGCCGGCATACACCGAAGGGGCGCACCATCGTGCGCCCCTTCGGTGTATTGGTGCAGAATCGAGATGGTCGGGGTGAGTGGATTCGAACCACCGGCCTCTACGTCCCGAACGTAGCGCGCTAGCCACTGCGCTACACCCCGATGTGACAATTCTAGCATATGGAGGGGTCGCTAACATCGGCTCTCTCCCACGAGACATCCCGGTGATCAACCCCCACGATCGCTGGAAGCCTAACCGTCCAGCATCTCCTCGCCCTTCTCAATGAGAGTTTCTTTGTTCAGTGCGCCAGTCCACTTGTTGTGGATGGAACCGTCGGCATTGATGAAAACGGTGGTGGGCAACCCAAGGACCTGGTATTTGGGCAGCACATCGGAGTCCTCGGTGTACCCTGCCGGCAGGTGGACATCCAGCTCCTCGAGTAGCTCGCGGCCCTGTTCCGGAGTACCCTGGTTGGTGAACTGCCCCAGGTCCACGCCCAGAACGAGGATCCTGTCCCCGTATTCCTCATGGAACTCCTGGAACTCCGGGAGCTCGGCACGGCAGGGGGGGCACTCGGCGGCCCAGAAGTTGAGCACCACGGGCCTGTCGCCAACCAGCGATGCCATGGCAACCTGGTCTCCGCCCAGAGTGTCCTGTCCCTGGGATACGATGATCGGGAAATCTGCCGCCATCTCGCGGTCGCCACCTTCGCCATCATCTGAGCCGCAAGCCAGCAGCAGGGACAGAACCACCAGCAGACCCATGGCTAATGCAATTCCTGTGTGGGGGAACCTGCTCATTCCGATACCGTTCCTTTCAGGTGCTTCAATCTACCGGAGGAGGAGGGCCAAAACGTCAGCCGGCCGCAGCGTCGGCTGCCAGTTGGTGCATGTTGTCCATGAAGGCTCTCAATCGCTCCAGCGTGCGGGTGAGGCGGCTCATCCATTCCGGACCGAGGGGCCGGAGTGCCATCTGGATCTGGGCGTTTCCGACCTGGGCAGATGGGCCCAGGGCACGTTGCAGCGGTGCCTTGGCACCGCCCACCGAGTTCCTCAACGTTATTACGATTGATTCTCCCGAGTGGATCACCGACTCCGCGCCAGCGGCTCCGGAGACGGCCCTGATTTCAGCCACTTTCAGCAGGCTCTCCACTTCCTCGGGGATGGGGCCGAAGCGATCGCGCAGTTCCTCGCGTATCTCCGGCAATTCGCGTCGCTCGGTCAGCTTGGCGAGCCGCTGGTACACGGAGAGGCGAGTGGGAAGGTGCTGGATGTAGTCCTCCGGAATTCCGGCGTTCAGGGGTAACTCGACCCGGGGAGGATCATCGGCAACAGGCTCGGCCATCTCGGGATCGGAGCGGGAGCCCTCCCTC
The DNA here is from genome assembly GCA_965208825.1 of Dehalococcoidia bacterium. GTDB lineage: Bacteria > Chloroflexota > Dehalococcoidia > Lucifugimonadales > UBA3495 > VXOI01. Next base: position 1,084,599 of record CBDBPP010000004.1, on the reverse strand, counting down.
TCCAGCTCCCGAATAGCCTCCTGCAGCAACTGGGTGTACAGGTCCAGCCCCACATCCTGGATGTGCCCGCTCTGGTCAGCGCCCAGGATGTTGCCTGCGCCACGAATTTCCAGGTCACGCATGGCGATGCGGAATCCGGCGCCAAGGTCAGAGGCTTCAAGGATCGCCTGAAGACGCATCTCGGCAGCGTCAGTTATGCGCCGGCCACGGGGAGCCAGCAGGTAGGCGTATGCGCGGTGCTGACCCCGACCCACGCGCCCCCGAAGCTGGTATAGCTGGGCCAGCCCGAACCGGTCGGCTCGCTCTACTATCAGCGTGTTCACGTTGGGCATATCGAGTCCGGACTCGATGATGGTGGTGCATACCAGGACGTCGGCATCTCCATTGGCGAAATCCACCATCACCTCCTCCAGGTCCGATTCGGCCATCTGGCCGTGACCGATAATGACCCTGGCCTGGGGCACCAACTTGCGTATGTCGTCCGCGGCTTGGTGGATGGTACGGACGCGGTTGTGAAGGTAGAAGACCTGGCCGCCGCGCTCCATCTCGCGCAGGATGGCCTCCTTGATTACGTCCTCGGAGTGCTCAGAGACGAAGGTCTTGACCGGCAGCCTAGCCTCCGGGGCCGAATGGATGGAGGACAGGTCCCGCAACCCCGCCAGCGCCATGTTGAGCGTTCGGGGAATGGGAGTGGCGCTCAGGGTCAAGACGTCCACCTGCCGACGCAACTGCTTCAGTCGTTCCTTGTGGCTGACTCCGAAACGCTGCTCCTCGTCCACAACGGCCAGGCCGAGATTCTTGAACTGCACGTCTTTCTGCAGGAGACGGTGAGTGCCGATTACGATGTCGACCTCGCCCTCTTTGAGCCCGTCAACGACGTGCTGTTGCTCTTTGGGAGTCCGGAAACGGCTGAGCACCTCGACGCGCACGGGGAATGGGCTGAGCCGCTCGGTGAAGGTGGCATAGTGCTGCTGGGCCAGTACGGTGGTGGGCACAAGTATTCCCACTTGCATCCCGTCACTGACCGTCTTGAAGGCGGCGCGCAGGGCCACCTCCGTCTTGCCATAGCCCACGTCGCCGCATATGAGCCGGTCCATGGGACGAATGCGTTCCATATCGGACTTAACGTCCTGAATGGCCTGGGCCTGGTCGGGCGTTTCGATGAAAGGGAACGAGTCTTCCAGTTCTCGCTGCCACGGGTTGTCAGGGCCAAACTCGTGACCCAGGGCAATTTCGCGGGTGGCATTGAGCCTGATGAGCTCCTGGGCCATCTCACGGGCCGCCCCCTTCACCCGCTGCTTGATTCGTGTCCAGTCGGCCGCGCCCAGGCGGGTGAGAGTCGGCGCGTGCTCCTGGGCCCCAACGTAAGCGCTCACCCGGTTCAGGTGATCGGTGGGCACGTACAACCTGTCGCTGTCTGCGTATTCCAGTACAAGGTATTCGCGCCGGTCGTCACCGTCGCCCATGTGTGTAGTTCCGGCGAACCGGGCGACACCGTGGTCGATATGCACAACATATACGCCCGGTTCCAGGTCGGCCAGGGTGATGTCAGGACCATGTTCAGCCCGTCGAGGGCGGCGCTGACGGCGTTCCTTGACGGTTCCGAACAGCTCAGAATCAGTTAAGAGGTCCAGGCGCGCGACCTGGGGCACGCCCCGTCGGCGACCCCCGCTGGCGACGGCATGCGCGGATTTGGCGCCGTTGGCGGCCAGCTCCACGGCCCAACCGTTCCGCAACGAGCCGGAGATGATCACGACCTCACCCGGGGCGGGCGTGTCGTCCAGGGAGTCCACCACCGAAGAAGTAATGCCGTCCTGTTCGAGAATCTCCGCGACACGCCGGGCGTGCTGGGTAACTGCCACGGTGGCTACCGATTCGCCGAAGCGGCGGCGAAGGTCCGCAGATAGCTGTTCCAACCGGCCGTAATATGGTGTGGCTGGCAAAAAGATTTGGTCGTCCTCCTCTCCCACCCAGGTCTGCAGTTCTGTCACGCGGTGATGACTCAGGATCGCGGAAAACTGGTCCCAGGTCATGCACGGCGAGGGGAAATTCAATGGGAGTTCACCGCGTTCCTCCCGGGCGGAGCGCATGCGTTCGAACCTTTCCTCCAGCTCCGAGGCCTCGGCCTCGACGCGGCCTGCCCGGTCCAGCACCACGCCGCCGTTAGGCCCCAGGTAATCCAGCAAGGGAGTGCGGTTTACCAGTCCGCTGTAAAAGGACAGTATTTCTGGATTAAACTCCGGTCCTCCCAGTTCGGTCAGTGACTGCAGTTCCTCCTCGATGCGTTCCCGTACGAACTCGTTGCAGCAGGATAAGTCCATAGCGGCGGCGCGAGCGGCCAGTACTTGGACTCCTACGATTTCCGGCAGCTGTTCTCGCGCGGGAATCAGCCGCACCTCAGCCGCCGACCCCACAGAGCGTTGCGTGAGGGGATCGAACTTTCGAATGGTGTCTATCTCGTCATCAAACAGTTCAATTCGCAGTGGTAGTTCGCAGTCAGGCGGGTATATGTCGAGTATACCGCCGCGGTGGCTGAAGCTGCCGGGTGAGTCCACTACCGGTTCGTGCCTGTAGCCCAGCCGCGCCCAATGGGGAAGCATGGAGTCCAGTCGGATGCGGTCTCCAATTCGCCAGACGCTGGAATCCGTGCAGGGGGTTCCCTCTGTACCGGACGCACCCCCGCCAATTTGCCCTGCCATCACCTCCGGAGACGCGGTGTAGAGGAGCGCCGAGCCGATGGAGCACACAACGACAGGCGGAATCAGCTTGGCAGAGTCATCATCCCGAGACCTGACGGCATAGCCCGCCGAGGCCAGGGCGGCCAGGGCGGCAAGGCGCTGGTTGCTGGTGTTTCCGTCGACGGCGAGGCGCTCGAAGGGCAGAACCTCCGGCTCCGGCAGCAGATGGACCGGCGCTGCATCACCGAGCCAGCTCAACAGCTGGTCGTGAAGGCGCCTGGCGTCTTCAGGGCGTGGGGTGATCACCAGTAACGGCCCCGTCCCCCGCTGGGCCATTGAGGAAATGAGGGTCGCCCTGGCGCCCTGTCGAATCGTCACCGTGGGTGATTCGCCGGTCACGGACTGCTCCACAATCCGGCGATATTCGGGATGGTCGTCGAGGATTTTTAGTATTCCGCCTAGAGACATAGGTCCTTTCTTATCCAGTGGGTATTCCGGTCAGCAACCCGGAGACGATGAACTTTCCACCTGTTTCGGAAACGCCAACAGGGGGTTGGCTGGTGCACAACCCCGGCAGCAAACCTCGTTGGAAGGTCTTTGCAGGCCGGCGATCTAGTGCGGACCTGCTTCCGGCCTCTGGCGAGATTACGGCATTTTTCAGTGAAGCCTTCTATCAACCAGGCAGAATATCCGGGAAATTGCCCAGCATGGGCGCATCCCCCTTGCCAATCTCAGTATAACCGGACTGGGCGCAAGATACAGCGATGAAATTCCTGTTCTGGACATCGGAAAGAGCGGGAATACCTCCGGGTGGTCCGTATTGTGGTCCGTATTTCCTCAGCTTAGAATTACCAATCGTGGCACTAGAAACAGGAAAACAGGGTCCCCGCTTGCGCCACTTCAAGGACCATCCCCGGGTGGACTCAACCTCCGGCTCATCATATTTCAGCCTAATCCAACGCGATTGACGTTTCAAACGAGGCGGCCCTGCGTTCATCGTGAATTCCCTTGCTGGATTATCCCTGTCGCTTGCGGCCTTGTACTCCGGCAATTTGCGCGTCCGGGCGGAGATTCCGCCGGGCGTGATGTTATAATCGTGTTGGCACTAACCCTGCAGCCCGAACCGCAGACCCTTCCACACATCCTGGCATCGGTGCGTTACCTTCATGCCTCTATCCGGCCAACAAAATCAGCCGACGGCGGAAACGGGGAACCTGCGTCAGCTACCCATATACCGTCGCATAGTGATAAAGGCCGGAACGGGTATTCTCTCTGACGAGGCTACAGATTCCCCGGCTGTGAACCTTCGAGTCGTGGCAAGTATCGTGGAGCAAATCTGCCAGTTGCGGGAAGATGGGGCCGAAGTCATGCTGGTGACCTCCGGGGCGATAGCGGCGGGAAGGGCCGCCCTTGGCGGATACGGCGCCGGTTCCCGCGACATTCGTTCGCGGCAGGTAGCCGCCGCCGTGGGCCAGAGCCGTCTGATGCAGATTTACCAGGAGCAGTTCGCCAGTCAAGGCGTGGTCGTGGCCCAGGTCCTGCTGACGATTGGGGACCTGTCCAACAGGCAGTCTTACCTGAATGTCCGCAACACCCTGCAGGGGTTGCTGGACCTGGGAGTGGTGCCGCTGCTTAATGAAAACGATGTGGTGGCCGTGGACGAAATAGGTGCCGTTTTCGGGGACAATGATCGCTTGTCGGCCTTGGTAGCTAATCTTGTGGACGCTGATTTGCTGCTGATCCTGACGGACATCGACGGCCTGTACACGGCGGACCCCCGGACCGATACTGCTGCCAGGCTCATTCCCCGGGTCGAGCGTGTTGACCATAACATCGAGGCCATGGCCGGCCGCAGCTTGCAGCCATGGGCCAGGGGAGGAATGCCCACCAAGCTGGAGGCCGCTCGATTGGCAACCACATCCGGCATTCCCATGATCATGGCCCACGGGAGAGACGGTAGCGCAGCCCTCCGGGCAGCCTGCGGCGAGCCCGTGGGGACCTTCTTTGCAGCAGCCGGGGAGAAACTGGAGGCTCGCAAACGATGGATGCTGAGCGGCATTTCCCAGCGTGGACAGGTGGTAGTGGACGATGGCGCGGTTACTGCCCTTCGGGAGCAGCACCGCAGCCTGTTGCCCGCCGGAGTGCGGCGCGCTGAGGGAAACTTTGCCAGGGGCGATACGATCTTTATCGTGGACGCAGACGAGCGGCGCATTGCCTGCGGTATTGCCAACTACGGCGTCGCCGATGTGGACCGCATTCGTGGTCTGCGGTCGGGCAAAATAGAAGAAACCCTCGGCTACCATTTTGGACAAGAAGTGGTCCATCGCAACAACTTGGTGCTCCTTTAGTCAATGCCGCTAAGCGTGTGCAGCCTTTGCGATTGTTGAGTGAGTCATGATTACCCAGACAGCAGAGGATTTGAATCAATTGGGCCGGGCCGCTCGCAGTGCCTCACGCAAGGTAGCGCGGTTGTCTGCGGAGGTAAAGAATCGGACGCTGCATAGCCTGGCCGACATGCTGGAGGGTGATAACGATGCGCTGCTTCATGCCAATGCGGCGGATTGCGTTGAAGCCCGCGAAGGTGGGCTCAGCGAGGCGATGGTCGATCGTCTGCTCCTGACGCCAGAACGACTCCGGGGCACCGCGGCAGAACAGAGGAAGGTGGCCTCGCTTCCTGACCCGGTCGGCGAAATCATCGAAATGAATACGCTGCCCAACGGCATGGTTGCCGGTCGCCGCCGCACGCCACTGGGGGTCATCGCTAGTATCTACGAAAGTCGCCCGAATGTGACCGTGGATATCTTCGGCCTGTGCTTCAAATCGGGAAATGCGTGCATCCTCAGGGGCGGCAAGGAGGCGCTGCGGTCCAATACGGAATTGATACACATGATCCGCCGTGCCCTGTCGGAGGCCGGAGCCCCTACAGGGGCTGTCCAGTTCGTGGACAACCCTGAACGTACGCTGGTCGACGCGATGCTGAAGATGGACCAATATATCGACCTGGTCATCCCAAGGGGCGGGGACAGCCTCGTCCGCTTCGTTGGCGAAAATGCCACCATGCCGGCGGTCACCGGGGGCGTCGGCGTTTGTCACACCTATGTGGACCGTGCCGCCGACCTGGACATGGCCGCCGGCGTTGCTCTGAACGCCAAGGTGCGCCGACCCTACATCTGTAATGCCCTGGATACTCTCTTGGTCCACTCGGCGGTAGCCGCTGAGGGTCTCCCGCTTATCGCTGCGGGACTCACCGAATCCGGGGTGGAGCTCCACTGCGATAATCGTGCGCTTAGCATTCTGGGACCTGAGGCCGGTGGCAATGTACAGGCGGCCGGCGAGGACGACTGGGGGCGGGAATTTCTATCCATGGTTGCTGCCGTCAAGGTCGTGGACTCGATAGACGAAGCCCTGGAGCACATAGACTCCTATGGTTCTGGCCATTCCGAAGCCATAATTACCGAGGATTACTCCGCCGCCATGCGGTTTCTGGACGAGGTAGATGCTGCCGCGGTCTACGTCAACGCCAGCACCCAGTTCACCGACGGTGGGCAGTTCGGCCTCGGCGCGGAGGTGGGAATCAGCACCCAGAAGATGCACGCCCGTGGTCCCATGGGGCTGCGGGAATTGACCTCATACAAGTGGGTAATCATGGGTAACGGGCAGGTCAGACCTTGAGCAAAATACAGAGCGCGAGCTTGTAAAGTCATGGCTGATTTTACATTCGAACGGGAGGTTAGAACTCCCAATTCTGAGGCTTATAACATTGTGGAATTCGACCGGACTGTCGGGCGGGTAGACATCCACTTTACCGCGGAAATGGTCCACGTTTCCCTCGCAGTCGACGAGAGTCTGACCCAGCAGGCCATCCAGGAAATCATGGACGCCGTGGATGAGGACATCGCAGACGCAGTTGGCATCGCTCGAAACAACTTCGTTGTTCACGTGTTCCAAGGCCGGGAGACAGCCGTTTACACCGATAACGAATTCAGCGACAACGGCCGCGACCACTAAGGTCCCTTGTCCTGTTACAGGGCTGGTGGTCGAGCCCCATCTCATCGAGCAGATCCAGCATGATAGTTGACGCTCACTGCCATGTACTCCCGCCCTCCTTCGCCCAGCGCCGCGGGGAACTTTCAGACCGCGATGCCACGTTTGCGGAGATTCTGGCCGAGCCTTCCGCGCGCATCGCGGATGTACCCACCCTGCTGCGGGCCATGGACCAGGATGGGATAGACCGTGCAGTAGTGATGGGCATGGGGTGGACCGATCTTCGAGTGGCCCAAGAAGCCAATGATTACATCATCGAGGCAGTCAACGGCTGCCCGGAACGGCTAATCGGGTTCGCATCGGTCAATCCTTCCTGGCTTGGCCTCGCTGTAAAGGAAGTCCAGCGCTGCGCCGACCACGGATTGAAGGGAATCGGCGAACTGCACCCGGATACCCAGGGAATCGATATTACGGATCCCCTATTGATGTCTCCCATTATGGAGCTGGCACGATCCCTTTCCATGCCCTTGCTGCTCCATTGTTCAGAGCCAGTGGGGCACTTCTACCCTGGAAAAGGCAGGACCACCCCAGAGAAGGTAATGGCTCTCATCAACAATTTTCCGGATAACACATTCATCTGCGCCCACTGGGGAGGGGGCCTGCCCTTCTATTCCATGATGCCGGAGGTGGGGGCTGCGCTGAAAAATGTGTATTTCGATTCAGCAGCATCTCCCTTTCTCTATCGTCCCGATGTCTATTCAAGGGTCATCGACCTGGTGGGGGAGACTCAGGTGCTGTTTGCCACTGACTTTCCCCTGATGCGCCACTCCAGGCCGTTAACGGAGTTGGAGCAGCAGCCGCTGGGCGAGCGCCAGCGCCGACTGATCCTCGGCGAGAACGCATCCCACCTTCTGGCGCTTTAAGGTACTCGCCATCCTATGGGCGAGATGCACCAAGGCGATGAACTGCGGACTCTGCCGGACCTGCTCGCCCCGGGTCTCCGGCTCCTGTTCGTAGGCTTAAACCCGTCGGAATACTCTGTCCGGGAAGGCCACTATTTTGCGAACCCGCGCAACCGGTTCTGGCCGGCCTTCAATCGCTCCTCCTTGCTTCCCGCGGGCTTGGGCCGGGAGTGCAAGCCCGTGGACGATTCAGTACTGCTGGAATATGGTATCGGGTTCACGGATGTCGTGAAGCGGCCAACGGCGCAGGGGAGTGGACTCAGAACCTCGGATTACCGCAGGTGGGCCCCCTTGCTGCGGGAGACGCTGCTGAGATATCAGCCTCGGCTCATCTGCTTCCACGGGTTGATGGCCTACAAGGCGTACCTGCAATACGGAGAGGGGAGGAAGGCGACACCCGCGCTTGGTCTTCAGCCCGAAAGCATCGGTGATTCCGACGTATTCGTCGTCCCGAACCCCAGCCCGGCCAATGCCAGGTATTCCGTGGATGACCTGGCGGAATGGTACAACAGGATCGCGGCCGTTGTTGAGAATCGGCTTTCGCCGGGGCACAATTGATGGGACGTCAGATGTCGCGGTATCGAGTCCAAAGGAGCAGTCCGTGGCCAATTGCCATATTCCCCTGGCGATAATCTACGACTTCGATGGGACCCTGGCCCCCGGCAATATGCAGGAGCGCCAGTTCATCCCCGATATTGGACTCACTCCGGCCGAGTTCTGGCAAGAGGTAGAAGCTCTTTCGGAGTTGAACCATGCCGACGGAATCCTTGCTTATATGTACGTTATGCTGAAAAAGGCTAACCAGGCTGGGATCAGGGTGCGCCGCGAGGACCTGGTGGCCCGTAGCCGCGACATCGATTTCTTTCCGGGTGTGGAGGACTGGTTCCAGCGTATCAACAACTATGGCGGCTTCCGGGACGTCCGGGTGGAGCATTACGTAATTTCCTCCGGTAACTCGGAAATCATCGAGGGCACGACCATCGCACGCTGGTTCGAAAGGATATACGCCTCCAAGTTCCTCTACGATGACGATGGTATCGCTGTATGGCCCGCCGTAGCCATTAATTTCACCACCAAGACCCAGTACCTGTTTCGAATCAACAAGGGAGCCCACGACTGGAAGGACAGCTCGATCATCAATAAATTCGTGCCGCAAAACGAACGGCCTGTCCCCTTTGAGAATATGGTTTACATCGGAGACGGGGAAACCGACGTACCGTGCTTCAGGCTCGTCAAGGACCTGGGAGGGTTATCTATTGCCGTTTACGCCGACGGCGCACGGGACGAGGCAGTCCAGTATCGACGGGAGGGGCGAGTAAACTCTGTGGCTCCGGCGATGTACACCGACGGCAGCGACCTGGACACCGCGGTCAAGTCCTACATAGACCTGGTGGCAGCACGGTCTATCTTGGACAGGACCCTTTTTCCTGCGCAGGGAGATTAGTGGTCTCTGGCGTCGAAACGGTCCGGGTCTTTGTGGCCGTTGGCATTTCGGTCGAGGCGCGCGAGGAATTGGCGGAGGCCGTGGACAGGATAAGAGAAGGTGTGCCTGAAGGAATCCAGTGGGCCACCCCGGAAGGGATGCACCTGACCCTGAAGTTTCTTGGCAACATCCCCGCCTCAAGCTTGAACCCCTTGTACGAGTGCCTGGAACCGGTAGTCGAGGAGCATTCACCTTTCCAACTGGAACTGGCGGGCCTGGGAATGTTCCCCAATCGGCGAAGGCCTCGGGTCCTCTGGGCTGGAGTCAATGGCGGTCTGGATATGCTTGCTCAACTGCAGATGCAGGCGGAGGAGGCTATCACCGCTTCCGGACATCCGCCGGAGCAGCGGCCCTTCTCTCCCCATATTACTCTGGGCCGCCCCCGTCGCAGCACCCCGGACGCTCAACTGGCCCGCCTTGGCGCGATCGTGGACTCCCTGGTCCCTCCGATGGCCGTAAGCTGGCGGGTGGAGGCCGTGGATGTGATGCGAAGTGAGCTGCACAGATCTGGCGCCAGGTACACGGTCCTGAAGTCGTTGGTTCTCGGGTCCGCGGGCGAAGGCCAAGGTACACGTTAGGTATGGACGCGATCACCCTGCATCTCAAGCCAACGGCTCCTTTTGACTTTGACCTGACGGCGGGCTACCACACCTACTTTCAGGCGCGCAGCGGGGCCGACAACCTGGATGGCGGGGTCTACAGACGCCTGCTGGACCTGGAGGGAAGGCTGGCTCTGGCCTGTGTCCGTTCCTCGGGCACCGTGGACCAGCCGGAGCTCACTCTGGAGGTGCGCGGCCACGGGCTGACCGTGGCGGATGCTCGGATGGCCGGCGAGCAGGTGGAGTGGATGTTGGGTACCGGCCAGGACCTGTGTCCGTTCTACGCCATAGCGGAGGGCGATCTCGCGGAGGGAGACTTGGTGAGGCAGTACAGAGGCCTGCACCTGCCGCGCACCGCAACGCTGTTCGAATCGCTGGTACTGGCAATCCTGGGGCAACAGATATCTGCCAGCGTGGCGCGGACCATGCGCATGCTGATGATCGAAAATTACGGCGCATCAGCGGATTTCGACGGCACGATGTATCTCGCGTTTCCCCGGCCTGAGTCCATCGCCGCTTCCACGCCGGAGGAGCTGCGCCAGCTCAAGCTGACGCAACGGAAGGCGGAATACATCCACGGTATTGCTACCGCAGCGCTGAGTCCGGAATGGACGGAACTGGGCGACGTTCCCGACGATGAATTCGTGGGCAGATTGACGATGCTCCGTGGGGTAGGCAAATGGACAGCGCAGTGGGCCCTGGTCCGCGGTTTGGCGCGCCCCGACGCGCTCCCGCTGGGCGACCTGGCCCTGCGGCGCGGAGTGTCGAAGCTCCTGGGAAACGGGGAACCGGTTACCGACGACGACGTGGAAAGGTTCGCCGAGCGATGGCGTCCCTGGCGTAGCTACTTCACCGCCTACCTGTTCGCCGCCATGCGCTCGGGAATGGTCTAGCTTTCGACATTTCGGAAATGCCCCGGAGAAATCGGAAGCCGTATTGGCCCTATCTCCCGAACATTTTCATCAGGCTGGCGGGGTTGCGGGAGCGCGTCATCTGACGCACCAACTTCTGGGTCTGCTTGAACTGGTTCAAGAGCTGGTTGATATCCTGAGGAGTGGTGCCACTGCCCCTGGAGATGCGGCGGCGACGGCTTCCGTTGATAATCTCCGGGCGGTGCCGCTCCTCGGGTGTCATCGAATGGATGATGGCCTCGATGCGCTTCATCTTTGTTTCGTCCAGGTCTCCCGTCATCATCTTGCGGTTGGCCCCGGACATGCCGGGAATCATGTCAACAATCTGGTCGAGAGACCCCATCCGCTTGACACTCTGCAGTTGGTCCAGGAAGTCGTTGAGGTCGAAGCTGGCCTGGCGGAACTTGCGCTCCATCTCCCGAGCCTTCTGCTCGTCGACGGCATCCTGGGCCCGCTCGATCAGTGTGAGCACGTCTCCCATGGCCAGAATGCGAGAGGCCAGCCGGTCGGGATGAAACACCTCCAGCCCGTCGGCTCGTTCGCCTACCCCCATGTATTTGATTGGGACGCCTGTCACGCTGGTGATGGACAGGGCCGCACCGCCGCGAGCGTCTCCGTCCATTTTGCTCATGACCAGACCCGTGAGTCCAACCCGCTCGTGGAACCCCTGGGCGGTGTTGACTGCATCCTGGCCGGTCATGGCGTCAACCACCAATAGGGTTTCGTGGGGGTTGACGGCGTCGTGAATCTCCTCGAGTTCCCGCATCAATTCGTCGTCGATCTGCAACCGCCCACCGGTGTCAACTATGGCCCAGTTGACTCCCAGTTCGGCGCCCCGGGCCAGCCCGTTGCGCGCAACCTGTACAGCGTTGGAGCCCCTTGGATTCTCGGAATACACAGGGATGTCCAACTGCCGGCCCAGGGTCTCCAGCTGTTCGATGGCCGCGGGCCGACGCAAATCGGCCGCGATCAGCAGGGACCGGTGTCCCTGCTTGCGTTGTTCCAGGGCAATCTTGGCGGCGGTGGTGGTTTTTCCGGAACCCTGAAGGCCCACCAACATCAGTGGTGAGACCGGCTGGCTGGAGAGCGTTATACCTGCGCGGCCTGCACCTGCCGAACTGCCGCCCAGCAGTTCGGTCAACTCCTCGTGTACGATCTTGACCACCTGCTGACCGGGCGTAAGGCTCTCCAGTACCTCGGCCCCTTGGGCCCGTTCCTTTATGCGCGCGACAAAATCGCGGGCCACCCGAAAGTTGACGTCGGCCTCCAGCAGGGACCTTCGCACCAGGGTCAGAGCCTCGTCTATGTCTTTGTCAGTGAGTCTTCCCTTGCTGTTCAGCCGGTTGAAAATGCCGGTCAGCCGTTCCGTTAGATTGTCAAACATCTCATCATCCACCCGCACAGATTAACTGCGCCAGATACTACGTGATTATACTCCTTGCTTCTGGGACCCTTGCCGTTTAACCAGTTGTCGTGACGAAGGTAATCTCCCCCTCGGCTCCATGGGCTGCTAAACTGGGGCCATGCCTGAGTATATTCACATCCGTCGGGCCACGTCTGCCGATGCCCGGTTCATCGTCGAATCCAACATTGCTATGGCCCTCGAGACCGAGGGAATGGCGCTGGACGCAGACGTGGTGGGACCCGGGGTTTCGGCAGTACTCGCCGATGAATCCCTGGGCTTTTACCTGGTTGCGGAATTGGAAGGGCGCCTGGCAGGCCAACTGATGATCACCCTGGAGTGGAGCGACTGGCGCAACGGGCTGTGGTGGTGGATCCAGAGCGTCTACGTGGGGCCGGGGTTCCGCCGCCGAGGGGTCTACACCGCCCTGCACCGCCACGCAGCGGAGGCGGCGCAGGCTACGGGCGGGGTTTGCGGGTTGCGACTGTACGTAGAGCAGGAGAACTCTATCGCCCAACAGGTCTACCGGTCGCTGGATATGTACCCCACCCGCTACCATATGTACGAGGTCGAGTTTTAGGCTTCCGTTTTGGGTGGACCTGTCCCTCGACCGGACCGGGACCAAGATGCCCGCAGACAGCAGGAGGTGTGAAAAATGCTACCGGACAACGTGCGGGAATTCTGCACCAACAACCACCGTGGAGTACTGACGGCCTTCCGGGGCAACGGCGCGGCGCAGATGAGCATCATCACCTGCGGCGCATATCGCGACGGCGTGGCCTTCACCGTCACCGAGACCCGCGCCAAGCTGCACCTCCTGCGGCGCAACCCCAACTGTACGCTATTGGTCTCGGCCGAGGAATGGCGACCCTTCGTGGTCCTGGAGGGGCAGGCGCAGATCATTTCGGCCAACAATACCGACGCCGATGAGCTGCGGCTGACACTGCGTGACGTCTACCGCGTTGCTGCGGCCGAAGAACACTCCAACTGGGAAGAATACGACGCCGCCATGATCGCCGACCGTCGATCCGCAATTATCGTAGTGCCTACGCACATCTACGGTACGGCGCTCGACTAGCTGTCAGTCCTGGCAGGTAGCGCAGTACCAGGTGCCGCGGGCACGTATGCGAGTGGAGGACATCTCTCCGCCGCAGTTGGGGCAGGGGGTGTTGGCGTCCCTGGGGTGGCTCCAGGTCCCCATGGGTTCGGGCGGCTCGGGCCATCGCAGGTCGCGGACCCGGTCGTAGACGGCGAACCCAGCATTTATGCAGTCGATGATGCCCTTCCGCAGCCGCACTACCTCGTCCGCCGACAGTTCCGTTGCCGGACGATCAGGGCGGATGCCGGAAAGGAACAGGGCCTCATCGGCGTAGATGTTTCCCACACCCGCCGCGATGGACTGCTCCAGCAACAGCGCCTTGACCGGCGCATTGCGCTTGGTGAAGGAGTCTGCAAGCCATTCAGTGGTGAACTCGTCTCCCAGCGGCTCGGGACCCAGTGGAGGCAGGATCCTTGCGAGGTCATCAGTCAGCCACAGCTTGCCGAACTTTCGTCCGTCCACGAAGCGCAGCTCGCGCCCGTCATCCAGCGAGAAGGTGTGACGGGTCATGGGGTGAGGCGGTTGGTCGCCCGGCTGCACTACCAGGTTGCCGGTCATGCCCAGGTGGGCAACGAAGGTGGGCTCAGACTGCCCAGAGCCTGTCGAAGGGCCTTCCAGAGGGAAAAGCAGGTATTTTGCCCGTCGTTCAACGTCCTTCACTGTCCGGCCCACCACGGCCGTCGCTAACTCCCCGGCCGAGGGATGCTTGACGGTATTGGCCCAGCCTATGTCGGCACGGGTTATCGTGCGGCCGGCCAGTCCGGAACGCAGCAGGCTGCGGCGCACGCTTTCGACTTCGGGAAGCTCCGGCAGGGTATCCTCCCAACATTGACCCTCCCCTTCCAGGGGAGGGGATTTTCAGCAGGTGCTTCGGCCCGGCCATGGAGGTACTTCAGGGTTAGACACGGCGGACGGCGAGGGTGATTTCCTGGCCTTCGATCTTGGCGACCTCCGACTTGGCGCCTTCGGGCGGCGCCCCGGCCTCCACAGACTCACTGAGCGTTTCCTCGCGGATGTAGGCGGCGAAGTTGCCGCGCATCACTCCGGCCAGTTCCTCCGGGCCGTCGTACCACGTCTCGATGTGGTCGGTGACCTCGAAATTGGCGCCGCGGCGCAGTCCCTGGATGCGATGCACCAGCTCGCGCGCCAGGCCCTCTTCGGCCAGTTCCGGGGTGATCTCGCCATTGACCGCCACCAGGTAGCCCGCCTCCAGCGAGGCGGTGTAGCGGCCAACGGTTACGACGGCCGCCCCTGAGCTTGTCGAAGAGTCGCCACCGGCCTGCTCTTGGGCCTCCCGGAACAGGGCAGCGTCGTCGTCCAGCACCTCAATTTCCTTGATGTTCAGCTCATCGAGTATCTGCGGCCGTACTTGGGAGATGAATCCCCTTTCGGAGGCGGTGCGCGTCTTGACGGCGGCCGACGCCAAGGGCTGGCGCACTTTCAAGCCGGACTTCGACCGGGCGGCCCGTCCCATGCTGGAAATGCGCATGGCGAGGCGGGTGGCCTCCATCAGGTCGTCATCCACTAGCGATTCGTCGGCGACGGGGTAGTCCGCCAGGTGCACGCTGTCGGGTGCGTCCGGGTCCACGGAGCAGACCAGGTTCTGGTATATCTCCTCAGCCACGAAGGGGGCCAGCGGGGCCATCAGCTTGGCCACCGTGACCAGGCAGGTGTACAAGGTCACGTACCCCGAGAGTTTGTCGACATCACCATCGTCGCTGCGCCAGAAGCGGCGTCGGCTGCGTCTCACGTACCAGTTGGAGAGCCGGTCGACGAACTCCTGGATGCGCCGCCCCGCGTTGGTGGGGTCGTAGTTCTCCATGCAGCGGTCTACTTCGGCCACCAGCTCGTTCAGCTCCGACAGCACCCAGCGGTCCAGTTCGTTCTCCGGCTTCCAGCCTACCGGCCTCTGGGACGGCTCGAACCTGTCGATGGCCGCGTAGCCGGTGAAGAAAGAGTAGATATTCCACAGGGTCAGCAACATCTGCCGCAGGGTCTGGTTGACCAGACGCGAGGAGAATCTGCGGGCCTCGCCGGGCTGGGAGGCGGTGAACAGGTACCAGCGCAGGGCGTCGGCGCCGTGCTCGTCCAGCAGGGGCAGTGGCTCCACCACGTTGCCCACACGCTTGCTCATCTTCCGCCCGCGCTCGTCCAGGATCAGGCCGAGGCAGATGACGTTTTTGTAGGAAGGCTCGCCCTTCAGCAGGGTGGACAGCGCATGCAGGCTGTAGAACCAGCCCCGAGTCTGGTCGACGGCTTCGCAGATGTAGTCGGCGGGAAACAGTCCCTCCTCTTCCATTTTTGGGTTCTCGAAGGGGTAGTGGGACTGGGCGAAGGGCATCGCGCCGGAGTCGAACCAGCAGTCCATGACCTCGGGGATGCGGGACATCGTTCCGTCGCACTGGTCACATCGGAAAGTGACCTCGTCCACGTAGGGTCGGTGGAGGTCCAGCCCGTCGACGATGCCGGCGCCAGGGCCGAGGCGTTCCTTCAGTTCCTCCCGGCCGCCCACGCAGACCTGATTGCTGCACTTGTCGCACTGCCAGATGGGGATGGGCGTTCCCCAGTAGCGCTCGCGGGAGATGGCCCAGTCAACGTTGTTACGGAGCCACTCCCCGAACCGACCCTCCCTGATGTGGTCCGGATACCAGTTGATGCGGCTGTTTTGCTCGACCAGGTCATCCTTCAACGCCGATGTGCGGATGTACCACGAGCTCTTGGCGTAGTACAGCAGCGGCGTGTCGCAGCGCCAGCAGAAGGGGTAGGTGTGTCGATAGATGTCGCGGTGGTGCAGCAGCCCCCGCTCGTCAAGGTCGGCCATGATTTCGGGGTCGGCGTCCTTGACGAACTTCCCGGCGAAGGGATAGTCGCCGGTGACGATGCCCTGCAGGTCCACCGGCTGCACGAAGTTCAGCCCCTTCTCGCGGCCCAGCCCCAGGTCCTCGTCACCGAAGGCCGGCGCAATGTGGACGATGCCCGTGCCGTCCTCCATTGACACGAAGTCGGCGGAGACGACCCTGGTTGAGTAGCCGCTCTCCTCCACGGTGGCCAACGTCCCGGACTCGAACCGGCTGATCCTTGACCCGAAACTGGCGGGAGCGTACAGGGGCGCGTACCCTAGGCCAACCAGCTCGCAGCCCTGCAGCTTCCCGACGACGGTGTGCTCTTGCCGGATGTTGTCTTCCACCAGCGCGGTGGCCAGTGCCATCCGTTCCGGGCCGTTTTCCCCTTCCAATTCGACGACAGAGTATTCGGAATGGGGGTCCACTGCCAGGGCGGTGTTCCCGGGGAGCGTCCACGGCGTTGTGGTCCAGGCCAGGAGGTACACCGGCATATCCCCGGCGTTCAGCGGATCGGGAATCGTTGCGCGTGCTCCCGCCGATTCAACCCTGAACTTCACAAACACCGACGGGTCCGGTGTGTCCTCCTGGTAACCCAGGGCCAGCTCGTGGGAGCTTAAGCTGGTGACGCAGCGCGGGCAGTGGGGCGTCCCCCGCATCCCCTGGTAGAGCAGCCCGCGGTCCCACAGCGTCTTCAGAATCCACCAGCCCGACTCGATGTAGTCGTTCTCCAGGGTGACGTAGGGGTCGTCCATGTCCACCCAGAAGCCGATTCGGTCGGTCATCTCCTCCCACTCGCGAACGTAACGGAAGACGCTCTCACGGCATCTCCGGTTGAACTCCTCGATCCCAAACTCCTCGATGTCCCGCTTGCTGGTCAGGCCCAGTTCCTGCTCGATGCCGAGTTCGACCGGCAGGCCGTGGGTGTCCCAGCCGCCCTTGCGCAGCACCATGTATCCCTTCATGGTCTTGTACCGGCACATTACGTCCTTGAAGATGCGCGCCAGCACATGATGAATACCGGGACTCCCGTTGGCGGTTGGGGGGCCGTCGTAGAGCATGAAGCGGGGAGCACCTTCGCGCTCCGTGCCGGCGCGGCGAAAAACGTCGCGCTGCTTCCAGTACTCCAAGATGCGGGCATCCAGTTCCGGGAAGCTGACACGGCTGGAAACGGGACTGAACATAGGCAACGACCACCACGGCGAGGGTAGGGAAACAACAGCACCCCCTACGGGGGCGCTGAGCATAAAGCCAGAATCAATTATAGCGCAGTACGGCAGCGATGTTGATACGGGAGCTTCCTTCTCCTGTGGCAACGGTCAGACGGCGTCAACGGTCGGCGCCATTTCCGCTGCCCATCTGAACCGACGTCTGGTCGGGCACTTCGCTGGAGGGGTCGTTGTCTGCCAGGAACCCCACGGCCACGGCCGAAAGCGTCTCGAAATGCAGACCCGTCCGGGCACCGAACTCGGCCGACAACCGGGCGACAGCCTCATTTTCGTCCGCCAGGACCATGGTAATAAAGTCGTAGTGCCCCAGCACGGCATACTGGCCAAGAACTTTGGCCCCCTCTACTTCCAAAGTAGCGGCGGTGTCGGATACCAGGTCGGGGTTGTTGTTCAGCATTCGCTGACCTTCGCTGCTCAATCTTCCCAGCAGGAAGTAGATTGCCATCAGTCACTCCTCCGGAACAGTTCCGCTCACATCTTCATAAAAAAGGAGGCGATTTGCAAATCGCCTCCTCATATCCGTAATCAGAAAACCGCAGGACGGCTAGGCCTTCTGGTAGATCTTCCCCCCCGACTGCCGGAACTCCCGGGCCTTTTCCTGCATCCCCTCATCGAAGGCCGTTTCAACGGTTACGCCGATGTCCCTGGCGTACTCCCGAACATCCTGCGTGATCTTCATGGCGCAGAACTTGGGCCCGCACATGGAGCAGAAGTGGGCCACCTTCGCCCCCTGGGCCGGCAGCGTCTCGTCATGGTAGTCCCGGGCCGTGTCCGGGTCGAGGGCCAGGTTGAACTGGTCCTCCCAGCGGAACTCGAAGCGAGCCTTGGAGAGGGCGTCGTCCCACTGCTGGGCCATGGGGTGGCCCTTGGCAACGTCGGCAGCGTGGGCGGCGATCTTGTACGTAATCACGCCGGTCTTGACGTCCTCCCGGTGGGGCAGGCCCAGGTGCTCTTTGGGCGTGACGTAGCACAGCATTGCAGTGCCGAACATCCCTATCATGGCCGCGCCGATTCCTGAGGTGATGTGGTCATAGGCTGGCGCAATGTCGGTGACCAGCGGGCCCAGGGTGTAGAAGGGGGCCTCGTGGCACACCTCCAGCTGCTTGTCCATGTTCTCCTTGATCTTGTGCATCGGGACGTGGCCCGGTCCCTCGATCATCACCTGCACGTCGTGCTCCCAGGCGATCTTAGTCAGCTCCCCCAGGGTCTCCAGCTCACTAAACTGGGCCTCGTCGTTGGCGTCGGCGATACAGCCGGGTCGCAGACCGTCACCCAGCGAGAAGGAAATGTCGTAGGTGCGCATGATTTCGCAGATTTCCTCGAAGTGGGTGTAAAGGAAGTTCTCCTGGTGATGGGCCAGGCACCAGCCCGCCATAATCGAGCCACCTCGGGACACTATGCCGGTTACGCGCTTGGCCGTCATAGGCACGTACTGGAGCCGCACGCCGGCGTGGATGGTGAAATAGTCTACGCCCTGCTCGGCCTGCTCGATCAACGTCTCGCGGTAAAGCTCCCAGGTGAGTTCGGCTGGGTCGTCGCCGACTTTCTCCAGGGCCTGGTAGATGGGCACCGTTCCAATGGGCACCGGCGAATTGCGCAGTATCCACTCACGGGTGGTGTGGATATCCCGACCGGTGGAAAGGTCCATCACTGTGTCGGCGCCCCACTTGGTGGCCCACAACATCTTCTCCACCTCCTCCTCGATAGAGGAGGTTACCGCCGAGTTACCGATGTTGGCATTGACCTTGACCAGGAAGTTACGGCCGATGATCATCGGTTCGGACTCGGGATGGTTGATATTGGACGGGATGATGGCGCGGCCACGTGCAATTTCATCACGTACGTACTGGGGATCTATGCCCTCCCGAATTCCGATGAACTCCATCTCGGGGGTAACGATGCCCTCCCGCGCATAGCGCAGCTGTGTCGCCGCCATTCCGGACTTCGCGCGCAGCGGCTTTCGGGTGAGGCCCGGGAAGGGCTGTGCTACGTTCTTGCCCCGCAGAGGTACGCCATAACCGTCGTATTCCTCTACATCGCCGCGGCCCATGATCCAATCGCGGCGAAGGGCGGGCAGTCCCTGGCGCAGGTCGAGAAAGGCCCCCGGGTCGGAATAGGGTCCGCTGGTGTCGTAGATAGCCAGCGGCGGGTTCTCCTCCTGGCCAAAGCGACCAGAGGTGGGAGTCAGGGCAACCTGCCGGAACGGTACGCGGATTGATGGCCGCGACCCCTCCCTGTAGACCTTGCTACTGGCCGGGAAGCTGGTCTTGCCTTGGAACTGGCTGGTGTATTCTGTTTGTACCACGGTACTCCTCCTCGGGGATTGTAGGATCCGGAGAGTTGATCCCCCCGCTTTCCGTTGAGTTGCGCCGGCGTCGGGCAAAGAAGAGGCCGCCAACTTCAGGATGGCGGCCTGCAACTCAAATACAGCCAAGCCCATTTCCCTACGCTGGCATTACCCAGGTCAGGTTCGCAAGGGTCGGTGGCATCCGGCCACCCTCTCAGCCCGGCTCAACCGAGCTCCCCTACGTGCCCAAAGCTTTCGGTTTTTGACCCAAAAAGGCAGGCAATCCGTACCTTCTCGGATAGTCCGGGATTATAGGACTGGCCCGTGAGCCTGTCAATCAATTGCGTGACCGTGCATCGCTTATGCGTCTGGTGTTGCAGATAGGCTGCTCGTTGCGACCATGAAGAGAGAGCGTACAGTTTCCTTCCGGGTAACGGGTCCCTTCCGGCCCTCGATTCGAACCAGCCGCTCATCCGGCACGATCGTCCCAGGTTGCGCTTCCTCAAGGGTGCTGTTGCCGGCTCTCTTCCCGATTGACAGTCGCCCGCCTGAATTCTAAAATCCGAGCAATCTGTCGCGCCCCTTGCGATCGCGGATGAAGGGGTCGGCGTGGCCTATCCCGCACCAAGAGGAGGCCCTGATGCCCCGTTATCCCAAAGTAGTGTACAAGGAAGAAGGCATGCGCGAGGGCATGCAGATCGAGGATGCCAACATCTCTGTCGACGACAAGGTGGAGCTTCTTGACCAGCTCTCCGATTCCGGCCTGAAGAACATCGTCGTCGGCTCCTTCGTCAGCCCAAAATGGACACCGCAGATGGAGCGCATCGACGAGATCGTCACCCGCTTTACCCCTAAGCCGGGAATCACCTACACCGCCCTGGCCCTGAACTCCCGCGGCGTCGAGCGGGCCCGGCAGTACTCGCCGCCCCTGACCATCGAGCGCGATCCTTATCCTCGCCTCTCCGCCCATATGTGCGACGTGTTCACCCGCCGGAACACCAACCGTTCCCAGATGCAGGAGATGGAAACCTGGCCGCAGCGAGTGGCCCAGGCCCAGGAACTCAACGTGAAGGAAGCGGGCATCGGCTGCAACGCCAGCTGGGGCTCCAACTTCCTGGGTGAGTTCCCGGTGGACAGCCTGATGACCCTGCTGGAAAAGGAACACAACATGTGGGACGAGGTGGGCATCAACGTCCGCAGCGTCTCAATGGGCGATCCCATGAGCCATTGCACCCCGGCCAAGGTAGAGGAGAGCCTGTACCGGGTGAAGGAGCGCTGGCCGGAGATTGACCACTTCCGCCTGCACCTGCACAACGGGCGCAACATGGCCATCGCCTCGGCCTACGCTGCCATGCGCACCCTGGGCTCCGACGACACGCTGGAGCTGGACGGCACCATCGGCGGGTTCGGCGGCTGCCCTTACTGCGGCAACGGCCGCGCCACCGGCATGGCTCCTACCGAGGACCTGCTCCACATGATGGAGGACATGGGCATAGAGACCGGCGTGGACATTGACAAGCTCATCGATTGCGTGTGGACCGCCGAGCGCATCATCGGGCGCGAGCTGTACGGTCATGTGTCCAAGGCTGGCCCCCGGCCCAAGACCGTGGACCAGCTCTACGACATGAACGCCCCGTTTATCGAGACGCTGGAAGAGGCCAGGCACTTCAAGAAAGGCCCCGAGGTCTACGAAGGCGGCATCTACCCCTACCGCGAGCCTATCACCAGTCCTTACCGTGAGCGGGTGGAGGCGGGATTGCCGGCCTTCGACTCCGCCGACGGTGACTTCCCCTGGAAGCAGGACTGGTTCCCGTCCAAGGAGGACTAAGGGATCTCCCAATCGAACCTTCACAACGCCGCGGCTGCTCCAGTCGGCGGCGTTGTTGTTCGTGACCACCAGAGCGGCCGGGCCGCAGGCTCTTTCCAGTCCATCAGGGGGGGTGGGTGTGCCGGTTTGTTGAACCTGGTTTACAGCAGCTACGCCACTCCGGTCTCGGCCTTCTTTGAGGGAATGGTAAGAGTCTACGACTGGGGCTCTCTCGTTCCGCCGTTGGGAAGAAGGGAACGGAGATTCCGGTTGGAGGCCAATGCCTCCGAACGAAGGACGCGAATCGTAGACCGCTACGTCAGGGACGCCATTGCCACGTTTGAGTCCGAGGAATCGGAACGTCTCTCGGACTTGCCGCTTGCCTATCGTCGTGCCTTCGCCACGGCCGACATAGTACTGGGTTCCCTGCCCTCGGATGAGTTGCTGGTCCACTATGAGGGAAAGGTTCCGGGTGCGTTGAACCGGGTCATGGGTAAGGCTGCGGAGAAGTTGGAAAGGGACTCCGAGCTCGAACTCAGGTACCTGGAAAAGCTATGCCGTCAGGGATTCCGGGGTAAGGTAGCGGGTCTTGGCGTTACGATGCTGCTCGCGGGTCTCGCGCTGCTGCTGATCTATTCCGGATCACCGGCCCCTGGTCTGGCCCTGATCGGTGCCAACCTGGCCATTGGCCTGTCCGCTACGATCTACGTGTCCAAGACTCGGCTGCGCCGAAGACGGTTCACTGGGGAATTCTTCCCTAGGGTGTTTACAGCCAGGAGCAAATCCACGACAGTGTACCCGGAGAGATATAGGAGGTCCGCCTTATGACAACATCCAACCCGGTCGATCCCAACAGCATCCGACTCACGGGGGAGAACTCTTTCATCCGGTTGGTGGAGGGTGGTGAGCAAACCACTCGAACCAGCCACTGGCGCGTGCTGTACTCACCCGGCGGGGCGGGCCACGTCCTGTTCATCAAGAGCGATCTGGTGGACGGGGTACGGATATACTCCGACAACATCGCGATGACAAGGTGGCTGCAGGAAGAGATCGAGAGCCTGCTCTTCCCGGAGTTTGCCGACCAGTCGATCCAGGTCATCGAGGCGGAGTTCAGCAGGAAGGGAGACACCTACACCTACTGGACCGAGTCGATCGAAAGCGACGACGATCAGATAACGCTGACCTGGTACAACTTCCTGGAGCCGTTCATGCTTACAGTGCCGGCGGGGAGCGCACCGGGCCGTCCCCACGGGGTGTACAGCTGCTTCATACCGGCCCGGTCAGGCCGGGTGACCGTGAATGGGGATGACGCCGATGGCGAGGTGGCGTTGGAGATGCGGGGCGATAGGCAGAGCAGCACAGCCTGCCTGGCCTGGTCGGAGACCTGGGTGCGGCCGTAGATCGGAGCTATAATGAGGGCCGAGGCTCACCCTTCTCGGAGTGATTAAAGTATGGACGCCCCTACGATAGCGGCATTGGCTTCACTGGCGGTTGCCCTCGTTGCCTTTGTAGGTCTGGCCGCCCCGGTGTATCTGCGCCTGGGCAAGCTGGAGGGTGAGGTCAAGGCCGGTAGGGAACGCTCTGACGAACAATACAGAGAAGCCCGGGAACGCTCGGACAGCCAGCATGCCGAGACTCTGTCGGAAATCCGACGGCTGACCGATGCGTTTCTCTCGCACTCCCATGCGCCGGACGGGGGGATTGTCTTCCGGATTCCCCCGCCCTCCGGGCTCAATCCACCGGAGCAGGCTTGACCGTCGCCGAGAGGGAATCGCTTCCCTGAATGGTCTCACCAGCCCGGGGCGCCGGGCGGAAGTCCCAGGGCGACGCGGCCACCCTGCTCGAAGTTGGCGAGCAGTCCGCCGGCGTGCATCATGGCGGCGTGGACATCCCGGAAGTAGCGCTCCAGCAGATTGCTGCTGCGGACGGCGTTGGTGCCCGAGGCGTGGTACAGCATGTCTATGGCCCTCGCCGACTCGTGGACGGCGTGAGTGACGGCCAGGCGAGCCTGGAGGACCTCTTCGCCCGGGTCCTCCTTCTCGGACTGCACTGCTTCCCACATGGCGCCCGCAGCATCCAGAACGTAGGCCCGGGCGCCGCTGATGACGGCCTCGGCCCTGCCAACCACCTCCTGCACCGGCGGGCGGTCGCGAAGCAGAGTCATGTTCATCGTGGTGGCCCTGGCGCCCGCCAGCCCCTGGAACGCGTCCATCGCTCCCCTGGCCAGCCCCAGGGTGTGGCCCGCCAGCGGGGTGAAGGTGGTCGCGATGGCGGACCGGAAGCTGCACAGCGCAGCGGTCTCGAAGGGCTGGTCGGTGAGGGCGAAGGTACGGTCCTCCGGCACAAACAGGTCTGAGACGGCCACATCGTGGCTGCCGGTGCCGTGCAGACCGACGACTGACCAGTTGTCGACAATCCGTGCGTCATCGATGGGGACAGACATCATCCGGAGCACCGGGAGGCCATCGAGAGGGCCGCCAGCGTTCAGGCGAGGGCCATTCTCGTCGGCGACGACGCAGTTGAGGGCCAGCCAGTTGGAGTGCAGGCAGCCGCTGGCGAAATCCCACTGCCCGGTGACCCTGTAGCCGCCGGCAGTGACGGTAGCGGTGCCCAATGGGCGGAAGGAACCCGCCCCCCGGAGAGTGGGCGGAGTGCCGAACATCTCACGGGCTACCCGGGTGTCCAGCCAGCCGGTGAACAGGCTGAGCGAGCCGGCGATGAAGCAGCACCAGCCCACGGAGCCGTCCGCCTTTGCCAGCTCCTCGACTATCCGGAAGGCGGAGAGAGGGTCCAGCTCCGGCCCGCCCAGGGAGCGGGGCATGTAGGTGCGGAACAGTCCGGCGTCATCCATTGCCGCAACCAGGGACGGGGGCAATCGGCGGTGCCGGTCCATCTCGTCCCGGGCCGCAATTATTTGTGGCCGCAGCGCTATTGCTGCGGCCAACATGTCGTGCCGGCCTACGGAGGTCATTGATGCGCCTTCAGTGCTGCCGCTGGACCCCGGCCTGCAGAGGGGCCGTCCGTTCAAACTTCGCCTGGCCCTGGAGGAACGGACTCACGGCCATCGACAGAGAATTCAAGCGGCCCCCCGAATCCGATCAGACCGAGGTGCAGGCGATGGCCTTGACGTTGGCTGCCATGCCGGGGAGGTCGTGGCCCTGCCAGGTTGAGCCGCCATCGTGGGTGCCGAAGACCTGGCCCTTGCGGGTGCAGAAGTAAACCGTCCGGGGGTCGCGTTCGTTAACCGCGATGCCGAAGGTGGTACTGGCGGGCTCGACGCCCTGGTCGAAACGGCTCCAGGTCTCGCCGGCGTCAGTGGAGCGGAGCACGCCGCCCTCCTCGCTGCCGAAGTTCAGGCCCACGCAGGCGTAGAGTGTGCTGGGGTCGTTGGGTGCGACCTCGACTCCGCGGGAGTAGCGGATGTTGGAAAAGTTCTCGAACTGGAGGTCTTCCCAGTTCTGACCCCGGTCGCGGGTGCGCCAGACGCCGGTGCGGTTGGAGATGAAGACCTGTTCGTTTGTGCCGACAGTTACACCGTGCAGGTCCATCAGGTCGACGTCGCCGTCGAAGACGCTGTTTACGATGGTCCAGGTACTGCCGCCATCGGAACTGTGGGCTGCACCACCGACCTCCAGAGCCGCGTACATCTGGTTGGTGTCGGAGGACTCGATGCCGATGCCGAGGATGCGGGTGGCGAAGGCCATCTGCACGGCGTCGGGGTTGGCGACGGTGGACAGGTACTGCCAGTTCTCGCCGCCGTCGGTGCTCTTGTAGACCTCGGCGCCCTCGGTGCCGGCGAACATGACGTTGGGATCGTGGGGATGGAATTTGATGGACCAGATGATGCGTCCCTCGGTCAGGTTCATGCGCTCGAAGCTGTCGCCGCCGTCGCGGGAGCGGTAGATGCCGCGCTGGGTGCCAACGAAGAGGGTGCGCGAGTCATTGGGGTGCACGACGATCTCCCGGACCTCCGGGGAGGGCGGCATGCCCTTGGCCAGCTTTTCCCAGCGGGTGTCGTTGGCCTCCTTGCGGTAGAGTCCGTTGTCCTCGGCGCCGACGTAGATCAACGTTCTGCCTGCCATTGCAATCTCCTCCTAGTCGGTTACATTAGCTTCATCTTGGACTGCGATAAGCCAATTTCAGCAGACACACCCACCCTTGTCAATCGGGCTATTGCTCGGGACCGGGGTCTTACGGTTGTCCGGTGCTTGCGGTTCTGCCTGAGGGATACGAATGGCTCGGGCCGGGTCTTGATACCAAAGGGCCATTCTGGGCCCCGGCCCCGTATCAAGTACGGGGTGACGTTCTTTCGCCGGGGTGACGGGGCGGGGGCCGGAATGACGGTCGAGATTGTCTATTGGGCTGGATATTCTGGGCCCCGGCTTTCGCCGGGGTGACGGTCGTGGGGGCGGGAATGACGGTCGTGGGGGTTTGCAATAAGCGAATTGCCTTGAACAGGGTTGGAGCCCTTCAATTCTTGTCTGAATCGGGACTTACAGGACTAAAGAATTAGCAGGATTGGCGAGAGCGGGCCGGTAGCGGAGGGCCACCGGCACGGGCCTGGTGTCGGGAAGGGGCTGGCGCAGGGTGCCGCGGGCCTGCCTGGCCCGGTGATCGTCGGCCCGGGCAGCCATGAAGTAGGCCATGCCGGCCTTCCAGGTCCGCCTGTGCCGGAAGGGTATCTCTCGGCGGGCCGGCGGGATGAGCCCCCGTTCCCTGGCCTTGGGGAAGAGACTGCGGAGGACGTCATTGACCTGGGGCAAGAGCAGCTTTCGGAGGCAGGAGGACAGGTAGCGCGCCAGTTCGACCCAGGATTTGACACGGATGCGGCGATCGCGGAGTTGCCGGAAGAGGCCGAGGGCCAGCTGCTCGCAGGTGAAGGTGGATTTCGGCTTGCCGGGGGTTACGGCCTCGGCCATGCGGTCGCAGAGATCCAGGGCGAGGGGAGTGGCCCGGTAGACGGCGAGCTCGGTGGCGTACTTCTCCTTGAGGGAGGCCACGATGTTCCTGAGGCGGGTGAAGGTCATGTCTCGATACTCCTGATAGGTCGTATTCGGTCAGGGACGGGTGCGGCGCCTTCGGACCAGCTGACCAGTCAGTCGTGGGCCCGGGTGTTTTTTCGTTTCGCCTGCCATTACCGGACAAAAACGGAAATGGCGTGCGTTTTGTGATGGCAAGTGCAGGATGTCTGAATCAGGATTCACCAGATTTTGGGATTTTCAGGATGGGGGCGGGTTTCAAGCCCGCCCCTATGAGTGTTGCCAGTCGTTTCATTCTCATCCCGCCGCTCTCCGTCCAGGGAGAAGGAGGTTTTGAGAAGTAGTTCTCTGAATCAGGATTTTTGGATTTTCAGGATGGGGGCGGGTTTCAAACCCGCCCCTACGAGTGATGCCAGTCGTTTCATTCTCATCCCGCCGCCGCCCGTCCAGGGAGAAGGATGTTTTGAAAAGGGATTCTAGTTGCGATCCACGAGGGCGGCCTGGGCGAGGGTGTGGGAGACGGCCAAGATGGGGAGGACGGATTTCTGGCGATGGGAGAGGCCGGAAATTTCCGTATCCCGGACAATTCCGGCAGTTTCCGGAAATTCGGGGGCGGCGGAGATAGCTGGCAACGAGGCAGCAGGGATTTCAGAGCTGCCGCTGGGGCTGGTCTTCTTGCGCTTGCTGGACATTGGAACTCCTGAGTGCCCGGAGGGGCGACTGGAATGGGGGAGAGGCCTAGGGTTCGGCCCGACTACGGTTATGGTACATGTGTTCTACATTAGTTGGCAAGGGGCGGGTGTCAGTAGATGAGGGGTCATTCGATTATTGTCTGAATCAGGATTCGCAGGATTTAAGGATTAGCAGGATTTTCTGACATCTTCCATAGGCACAGTTGTTGATGTGTGGATTTTCACCCTAACCCTCTCCCTCAAGGGAGAGGGAATGGCCTTTGCGACTATTTTCATAACAAAGACGGTGTTGGGGGCGGGAATGACGGAGAGAGGGCGGGAACGACGGTCGAGATTGTCTAATGGGCTGGTTTTTCTGGGCCCCGGCTTTCGCCGGGGTGACGGGAGGGCCGGGGTGACGGGGCGTGGGAGCGGGAATGACGGTCGAGATTGTCTAATGGGCTGGTTTTTCTGGGCCCCGGCTTTCGCCGGGGTGACGGGAGGGCCGGGGTGCCGGGGCGTGGGAGCGGGAATGGCGGTCGAGATTGTCTATTGGGCTGGATTTTCTGGGCCCCGGCTTTCGCCGGGGTGACGGGAGGGCCGGGGTGACGGGGCGTGGGAGCGGGAATGGCGGTCGAGATTGTCTAATGGGCTGGTTTTTCTGGGCCCCGGCTTTCGCCGGGGTGACGGGAGGGCCGGGGTGCCGGGGCGTGGGAGCGGGAATGGCGGTCGAGATTGTCTATTGGGCTGGATTTTCTGGGCCCCGGCTTTCGCCGGGGTGACGGGGCCGTATTGTAGTAGAGGAGGGAGGGCTAGGCTTCGCGGGCCAGGGTGAGGGCGCGGACGGCAGAGGCACCGGCCGCCTTAAGGGCACGGGCGCACTCGGAAAGGGTGCTGCCCGTGGTGGCCACGTCGTCGATCAGCAGCACTGTCATCCCCTGCGCTCCGCCGGGGCAGTGGAAGTTGCCAAGGACGTTGGCACGCCGGGCTTCCCGGTCCCGGGTCTCCACTTGGGGGCGGGAATCGGAGGTCCGGACCAGCAGGTCCTCGCGGAGCGGAAGGCCCAAACGGGCAGCCACCCTGCTCCCGAGCAAGGCAGACTGGTTGTAGCCCCGGCTGCGCAGCCGGCGGGAGTGCAGGGGCACGGGAACCAGCACATCGGCTGAAACGGGGTTGCGCTGGAGGTATCCGATCAGCAGGTCAGCGAGAGGCTCCGCTGCCACTCGTATTCCACGATACTTGAGGGCGTGGATTGCATCGCGCACCGGCCCTTCGAATCGGTAGGGGGAGCGCAGGGATTCGAAGGCTTTGGGGTCCTGCAGGCACCAGCGGCAGGTGCCGCTGACACCGGGCGCGGCGCAGATGAGGCAGTAAGGTCCATCCAGGCCCTCCAGGCCATCGGCGCAGATCGGGCAAATGATGCTCCCTTCCTTCCCGCAACCGAAGCAGTGAACGGGAAAGACCAGGTCAAGGGCGGAGCGGGCCAGCCTGGTCAGCAGGGGATGGGTCATTCCGGTCGATTGCCGCCAGGAGAGTCCGGCGGAGGAGGGGACAGAGCCCGCCAGCGAGCCAGGATCTCGGTGTCGCGGCTGAAGGCGAGTTCCGGCAGGTCGTCGTGGGAAAAGAACCCGGTCTCCAGCGCCTCCGGCCCCGGAGCCAGCACCCCGCCGGTCTCGTGGGCGGCGAAGGCGGCAACGATCACGGGGTCGCCGGGGAGGGAAAAGAGACCGAGCAAGGCGTCGACGTCGACCTCCAGTCCCGTCTCCTCCCAGGCCTCGCGGGCAGCGGCGGACTCGACCACCTCGCCGCGGTCCACGAACCCGCCGGGGAGGCTCCACAGTCCGTAGCCGAGGTCGGTGCCGCGACGAATCATCAGCACCTTGCCATCGCGGGGGATCACGCAAACGGCGGCGACCTTGGGGTCATGGAACACCACCCGGCCGCACTGGGGACAAACGGGCCGCTCGACGCCAAAAACCTCCCTTCGTTCCAGGGGAGTGGCACAGGAGGCGCAGAATCGGTCCTGGTCCAAGGTCAATGCTGCGATCCGCGCAACGCGCAGGGGAGCGCCGGTACAATAAGGGCGGTTATGAACATCACGCTGTCATCATCGAGTCGAGGGATGCGAGGGTGAATCTTCCCGGATGGGTCGGGCGTCCCCAGGTGCACGCGGCCGGGTGCCTGCTGTCGCTGATGGCGCTGCTGGCCGTTGCGGCGTTCACGATAGGTACGCTGGAGTATACCAAGACCCGGGGGAAACTGCTCTTGACGGCGCTGCTGGTCGCCGGTTACTTCCTGACCATGCTGGCGTCGACGCCCATACCGCGGGCCGGAGCGGGCCAGTGGCTTCGCGCCGCCGCCCTGATCGCAGCGACCCTGGCGCTGCTGCTGATGCTGCTGGGACTGTGGGGCGCGCCAGACTCGGATACTTTCTGGAAGGCGACGGCCATAATCACGGTCCTGGCCATGGGGGTTGTCGTCGTCGGGGTTACGCTTCCGCGAGAGAGCCCGAGGCGGGTTGCGGGAATTGTGAGTATCGTGACCGCGGGAGCATCGGCGGCGCTGGCCCTGCTGGGGATAGCAGGAATCGTCTGGGAGATCGGGTCCCCGGTGTACTGGTGGGTGTTCGGCGTGGTGATGGCGGGATGGCTTGCAGCCGCCGCATCGCTGGCGGTCCTGCGGTCAAGGGGCCGGCGGACCCGGAGGTAATGGCCTACGAGGAGGCCAGCAGGGCCTCCACCGCCTCGCGGGAAGGCATGGAGTCCTGGGCACCGGTGGTGGTAACGGCGAGGGCACCGGCGGCGCAACCGACGCGGACGGCCTCGTCCAGGGGCCTGCCCTCGGCGAGGCAGACGGCGAGCGCGCTGTTGAAGGCGTCGCCGGCCGCCACGCTGTCGACGGCCTCGACGGCGAAGGTGGGCTGAAATCCCGACCCACCGGAGGAGGCGAAGCAGGCACCCTGGGCTCCCAGCTTGATCACCGCGGCCTTGACTCCCCGAGTGAGCAGCTCACCGGCCGCCCGGGCGGCAGCCTCGGGGCCGTCTATGGGGAATCCCACCAGGGCTTCCGCTTCCGTTTCATTGGGAGTGACGACGCTGGAGAGCCGGAGCAGCTCGGGGGGAATGGGTCTGACCGGGCCGGGGTCCAGGATTACGGTCCGGCCGGCTTCGCTGGCGCTCCGGGCGGCGGCCAACGACACCTCCATGGGGACTTCCAGCTGCAGCATCAGGACCGAGGCGCCGGACATGGCCTCGACGGTCCGGGCCGCCTCGTTCTCGCCGCAGGTGG
This sequence comes from Dehalococcoidia bacterium, assembly GCA_965208825.1. Classification (GTDB taxonomy): domain Bacteria; phylum Chloroflexota; class Dehalococcoidia; order Lucifugimonadales; family UBA3495; genus VXOI01. The sequence goes on along the minus strand of CBDBPP010000004.1, from coordinate 1,054,380 downwards.
AGTTGGCGCCCAGGACCTGCACGATGCGGTTGCGGGCGGAGGCGTCGATGCTGATGACGGCGATGCCGGAGGTCTCGCCGCGCAGGACGTCGATTCGCGAAACGTCGACGCCGGCCTTGCGGAGGCCGTCCAGCAACTGTGGGCCGAACATGTCGTCGCCGACGCGGCCGACCATGGCGGTTCTGGCCCCCATGCGGGCGGCAGCGACGGCCTGGTTGGCGCCCTTGCCGCCGGCGTAGGTCAGGAACCGGTCACCGGCGACGGTTTCTCCGACTTCGGGAAATCGCTGGGAGTAGGTGACCAGGTCCATATTTATGCCGCCCAGGACCACGACGCCGGGGGCTTCGGTGGCGCTCATACTCCATTCGCTCCAGCAGTGCGATGATCCAAGCTAGCACCGTCGTGGCGCCACGGTCAATCGCGTGAAACATCCGGGGGCGCGAGTTGGAGCAGAAACGCTTTCCACCGGCCCTCCCCGGGTTAACGCCAACGGGAGTTTGACCGCCGATTAGCGCGGAGGCCGAGTACATCGAGGCCCTGGAAATAGGACGTGATAGTCGGGAGGGGACGCCAGGTTGCTTCGCGTATCCAGTACCTGCGGTTTTTCTGGGCCCCGGCTTTCGCCGGGGTGACGGAGGCTGACTTGCTCGCGCCCATCGGGATGGCGAGTGCTATAAAGGGTGGCGGAGGCTGACCCGCCCGCGCCCTTCGGCATGGCGAGTGCTATAAGGGGTGGCGGGGGCTGACTCGCCCGCGCCCATCGGCATGGCGAGTGCTATAATTGGCGGGCTGTCACGGGCAGCTCGAACGCCATGATTCCGGAGAATTGACGAATGGCCGGCGCGCTGGATGACATCAAGGTCGTGGACCTGACCCGCACCCTGGCCGGGCCCTTCTGCACCATGCTGCTGGGCGACATGGGCGCGGATGTGGTAAAGATCGAGGAGCCGTCGCTGGGAGACGAGATCAGGCACTGGACGCCCTTCTGGAACGGGGAGAGCACCCAGTTCGTCACCTTCAACCGTAACAAGCGCAGCATCACCGTCAATCTCAAGGAGCCGGAGGGTGTGGAGCTGGTCCGGGGGATGGCCGCCGAGGCCGACGTGATGATCGAGAGTTTCCGCGCGGGCACCCTGGAGCGCATGGGCCTGGGCTACGAGGAAATCAGGGCCGTCAATCCGGGAATCGTCTACTGCTCCATCTCCGGTTACGGCCGTACCGGCCCCATGGCCGACATGCCGGGCTATGACCTGATCATCCAGGCATACAGCGGCCTGATGCACCTGACCGGCGAACCCGACGGGCTGCCGCAACGGGTGGGATTCTCCCTGGTCGACCTGTTCACCGGCATGATGGCCTTCGGTACCGTGGTCACCGCCCTTAGGCAGCGAGACCGGACGGGCAAGGGCCAATGGGTGGAGGCGGCGCTGCTGGACGGGCAGGTGGCAGCGCTCAGCTATCACGCCACCCGGTACCTGGGGACCGGTGAGGACCCGGAGCGCATGGGGTCGGGCCACCCCAGCCTGGTGCCGTACCAGAGCTTTGCGTCGTCGGACGGCTATTTCATCCTGGGTTGCGCCAACCAGGGGCTGTGGGAGCGGACCTGCCGGGCCATCGGGCGGGACGACCTGCTGGAAGACCCCCGATTCACCACCAACACCGATCGGGTGGCCCATCGCGAGGAGTGCGTGGGCATCCTGATGGACGAGTTCCGGCACAAGACCACCGAGCACTGGGTGAAACTGATCAACGGCGCCGGTGTTCCCTGCGGCCCAATCAACCGGGTGTCGGAAGTGGTGACCAACCCGCAGGTGCTGGCCCGGAACATGATCGCCGAGATGGAGCACCCCAACGTCCCAGAGCTGAGGACCCCAGGCTCGCCGTTGAAGCTGACGGAATCACCGGCGTCCATCCGCCGTCCGCCGCCGTTGCTGGGCCAGCACAACGACGAGGTGCTGTCAGAGCAGGGGTTCACCAAGGAGCAGATCGCCGACCTGCGGGAGCGGGGGGTGATCGGCGGGTAGGCGGGGATGCAGGCGCCTCCAGTGGACTAACCCATCAGCGTTGATGGCCGTTTCCGACTTTCGTCTTGAGTCCTACTTAAAGTCGTTCGTTCATGGTTCGACAAGCTCACCAGGAACAAACTCCCGGCAATCCATCAGCCCTGTAGTGTTGTCCTGCCCATGTGGTTGTGCTTACTCTGCCTGGGCTATGAAGGGATTGACGGCGAGAATACCGTGATAGGACTGGCCCGAATTGTAATCCTCGGACAGGATGGTTGAGCAGGCCGCCCTCTCAGCGGCGGCGATGATCAGGGAGTCCCAGTAGTTGGTGCCGTAGCGGCTGTGAGTCGCGATGGCCCGGCGGACCATCGCCATGTCGATGTCAAGTACATCCAAGGTAGGTAGGGAGGCAATCGAGCCGATCGCCCTATCTGCCTGCTCTATGGAAAGCGGACTTGGAATTCTCCTGGTGACTATGTTGAAGAATTCCCCCAATACCTGAACGGACACGACTGCATTATTGTTTGGGAATTATATACTTGATTACCCAAAACCCTTGACTTTGCCTGCCCGTTGGGGTAAACTATTCCCATAAAGCAAACGGGTTACAGAGGTTGAAATGGCAGGCAAGAGCTACCGTAAGGGCATGACGCTGATGGAGATCATCAAGCGTTTCGACACCGAGGAAAAGGCCGAGGCGTGGTTTGTTGAGCAACGCTGGCCGGACGGGGTTATCTGCCCCTTCTGCGAGTCCCTGGAGGTCAGCCCCAGGCCGAATCGCAAGCCTCAGCCCTTCCGCTGCCGCACCTGCCGCAAGGACTTCTCCGTAAAGACCGGGACGCTCTTGCACCGCTCACACCTTCCCCTGAGCAAATGGGCCGTCGCCTACTATCTGTTCGCGACGAACCTCAAGGGCGTGTCCAGCATGAAGCTCTACCGCGACCTGGGAATCACTCAGAAAACAGCCTGGTACATGGCCCACCGCATCCGGCAGACGCTGGCCGCCGAGGGCGACAAGTTCGCGGGGGCGGTTGAGGTTGACGAGACCTACATCGGCGGCAAGGAAGGCAACAAGCACGAGGACAAGAAGCTCCGGGCAGGCCGGGGCGCAGTGGGCAAAACCCCTGTTGCCGGAGTTCGCCAGCGGGAGACGGGCCGAATCGCCACCGAGGTCGTGGAAGCCACCGACAAGCCAACCCTTCAGAACTTCGTGATTCGCCATACCGAGCCGGGGACCACGGTCTACACCGACGAAGCAACGGCCTACGTTGGCCTTCCCCGTCCACACGAAGCGGTCAAGCACAGCGCCAACGAGTACGTCCGGGGGATGGCCCATACCAACGGGTTGGAATCCCACTGGGCCCTGTTCAAGCGTGGGATCGATGGGATTTACCACCATGTCAGCGTGAAGCATCTGCCCCGGTACACGACGGAGTTCGAGGGCCGGCACAACGCCAGGCCGCTTGACACCGCCGAGCAAATGGGGATAATGGCACGGGGCGCGGCGGGTAAACAACTTCCGTATAGTGTGCTTATCGGGCCGCGCGAAACTCGCAATCCCAGGATGCTATAGAGGCGACCCGTGGTAGAGACTTCACGCCTTCCAGTGGTGAATGTTGCCACAGTACCGCAACGTAGTCCATTGCGGTATCCGGGTGGAAAGACCTGGTTGGTCCCTCATATCCGTGAATGGCTACGCCATACCCAGCCCGATCTCCTTATCGAACCCTTCGCAGGAGGCGGCATAGTCTCGCTAACTGCGGTGATGGAGGGATTGGTCAAGGATTGTGTCATGGTTGAAATAGACCGCGACGTAGCCGCATTCTGGCGGGCGGCTCTTGAGAACGGAGAAGGATTGATTGACCAGGTGGCCCACTTCGAGCCGACCATGGATACGTTGCGAGTATTGGAGGGGGCCTGTCCAGCGTCAGTTTTGGAACACGGATTCCGTACACTGGTCCTGAACCGGACGCGGCGCGGCGGTGTCCTGGCCAGAGGAGCCTCGTTCAGTAAGCATGGCGAGAACGGCCGTGGGCTGCTTTCCCGGTGGTATCCCGAAACGCTGGCAGCGCGCCTGGCCGCAATCCAAGAGTACGCGGACCGGATCGCGTTCTTTGAAGGCGATGGAATGAAACTGCTGCCCCTGTTGCTGCGTGGATGGGGTAAAGACGCGGCGGTGTTTTTGGACCCTCCCTATACTGCACGGGGCGGCAAACAGTCCGGTCTCCGCCTGTACGAACACTCGCAGATCGACCACGAAGGGCTATTTGGCTTGTTGGCCGACACTGAGGCCAACTTCCTCATGACGTATGACGCCGCCCCGGAGATATTCGAGCTGATTCAGCGGCATAGGTTTGAGGCTGTGTCCCTGTCCATGAAGAACGGGCACCACAACCAAATCAACGAGTTGGTCATCACTTCCGAGCGGCTATTCGCATGACTATGCGCTACGGAATCGGGGAGTGGTTCGGCGAGCCGTTACAGACGATGACGGTAGAGCGCCGGCAGCACCTGGCGCGGGCAGCGTTGAGGGAAACATCCCCGCCCCCGTGTCCCTTTCAACGCGGCAATCCGCCATGCAGTAAAGTCGGCGGGGTTTGCTCAATCCAGGCAGGGGAAAGCCGTCCAGTCATTACCTGTCCACGTCGTTTCGATGTTGGGGATTTGCTCCCTCTATGGTTGGGAGAGATTGTAGGCTTTTCGGACATCTACCTTGCCCGAGAAGTCCCGTTTATGCGTTCGCCTTCGACGGGGAGGCCGGCTGGCCGCATAGACTTGGTGGTGTCTGGCGATGGCAATGCAGCCTCGTGGTTTGGCCTTGAAGTACAGGCGGTTTACTTCTCGGGGAAGGGTATGCAGGCGGATTTTGAGCTGCTTGCGCAGAACCGTGATACAGAACCACCACCCCCAACCGAGCTACGGCGCCCTGATTGGCGGTCGTCAAGCGCAAAGCGTCTGATGCCTCAGCTACAGGTCAAATGCCCGACGATGCGCCGGTGGGGAACGAAATTGGCGGTAGCGGTTGATATGCCGTTCTTTCAGGCCATTGGTGGACCGAGTACGGACCCGTCGCACGACCTGAACGAAGGCGATATTGTCTGGCTGGTGCCGCAGATGGACGAGGACTACCGTTTGACGACGCACCATTGGGAAGTGCTGTCCCTGGAAGACTCCAGCGACAAGCTGCTGTCAGCGGAAACGGTCAGGCGTAGCGAGTTTGAAGATGCGCTACGTGTCAGATTGACGCGAATTCCTGCGAACGAGGAGGGATGATGCCACGTAAGCGGAAGGAACTAGGGCGCCCGGTCCGGCCCTACCCGCCTCGGATAGACGCGACGGCGGAGGAGATCGCCCAGGTGTTTCTCCGAACCGCCCCGCCTGGGCCGGCCATCGACGAATCGCAAACCTACTCTTGCGCCGAGTGTGGGAGGGAAGTCAACTACCCTGAAATCCTGTACCGCGACGGGCGTTGCGCGGAGCACACAACCCGGCCCGTGGTGGGGTGAAAATCGGGCCGTGGGTAATCAAGTATATAATTCCCTATTGTTTTCCAGTAAGCTTGCGATCAGTTCTGATGCGAGGATTCGCTTTTGTGGCTCGGCCCTGTTGTACGCATACACCAGGATATTAGAGTCTATGAAATGCATTTCAGTCGCGTTTGAAAAAGGCCTTTGGCCGGTCGTAGAGGTCATCTCTCGTCCAGTTCCTGGGTCCCATGGGACGGCTGAGTTGTTGTACGGATTCTAAAAACCTGGCAGCGGCTTCTCTGCCCTCCTCTGTGCCGGACGCGGGGTCTTGATTGACCAATGAAGCCAAGATTTTACGCACTTTGTCGCCTGTTTCCTCTCCTGACACAAGGTCGCGTGCATGGGCTTCGGCGTCGGCTAGGGATGTCAGGTACTCCTGCACCATAGCCGTCAGCGTGGTATTCTTTTCGGTAGCGATTTTTTGGGCTTTTCTTGCGATTTCGTCGTCAATGCTTACGGTAATTTTCATAGATCCGGACTACCTCAATCGGATTGATTCACGATAAAGGTGAAAACTGCGTTGCGTCAACTGAAACATCCATGCCCGGCCCGCAAGCTCCGGCTCATCCATACCTCCGACACCCATCTGGGAGACCCGTACGGGCATCCGAAAGCGGAGGAGGTGATGGCCTCGGTGGTGGATACCGTGGAGCGGCTGGGAGCCGACGCCCTGCTTCTGGCGGGGGATGTGTTCGACAACGAGCGGGTTTCCGACGACGCGGTTATGGGGTTCTTGACCCAGATGGCGCGCCTGGCTGTTCCTGCCATTGTCCTGCCCGGTAATCACGACCTGGCGCACAAAACCTCGGTGTACCGGCGGGCGCCGTTCGATAATGCTCCACCAAATCTCAGAGTATTGACTGACCCCCTGGGCGAAACACTGGACTTTCCCGACCTGGGCCTGGAGCTGTGGGGGCGGGCCATGCTGTCGCACACGCCGGACTTCCGGCCCCTACATGGTATGCCGGAGCCCAGCGATGGACGCTGGCTGGTGGCCATGGCCCACGGGCATTTCCACTTCGAGGAGGACCGGGACCAGCGGTCCTCGCCAATCTATCCCGAGGACGTGGCGGGGTCGAACTGCCACTACCTGGCCCTGGGACACTGGGACCGGCACGCCGACGTGTCCCACGCCGCCACGACGGCGGTGTACTCCGGGTGCCCCTATGGGCCGATCGGCGCCCCGGAGCAGGGGGCGGTGTGCGTGGTCGACCTGGACCCGGACAGCGGGGTCAGCTACCGGATGGAGCTGCTGGCGGTGTAGCAGCCGCGGCTGCCTGCCTGCTGTCGCCTATCCGCATGCAGGACTGCAGGGCAGCCGCTACCTACAGGAGTCGCAACCCTCTCCCTTTAGGACACCCCGGGAATACCGCGACGGCCCGCATTGCTCGAGGCAACCTGTTCGCTCATCGGACCAGGGCAATCGCGCCCTGAAGTCGTGAGGCTGATTAATCTGTCAACGAATTACCTAACACATATAATTCCCTCGAAAGAGGGAATCCACCCAGCCTTGCAACCGGAATGCCAACAATCGCCAAAGCGCTCTGGATTCCGGCTTTCGCCGGAATGACGGGGTGGAGGCGGGAATGGGGTGGAGGCACCAGGGCAACCACAAGGGTTGCCCCTACATTGTGAGGGCTATTTTCATAACAATGACGGGGTGGTGGCGGGAATGGGCTCACACCCATCGACAGGCTCAGGAGTGCGCCCATACGGGGAGGCTGTTCAACAGTCTCGAGTTCCTATTTTCATAACAATGACGGGGTGGGGGCGGGAATGACGGTCGTGGGCAAAGCTGATTCAATTAAGACGTGATTGCCCTGCTCATCGGAGGCAAGGGTCTCCCATGTTATTATGAGACGTTGTCTCTTGAGGCACGTCGCAGAGGGTTGTCAGGCACGTACCTGTTGTTACGGCCCGGAATGGAAACGGCATTTCGAAAAGACCAGAGCGAACACGGTGAAAACGATTGATTCCCATTAGATTTTCAGTACCGGGAATCCGCAGGAAGGGCGGGTGGCTGGTGGTGACAGTCGCGGTCCTGCTGATGGCGGCCTGCGCTGCCGATCCCACGCCCACCCAGGCCCCCACCGCGACGGCGGACCCCACTCCCCCGCCGACATCAGCACCTACAGCCACGCCGACGCCCAACCCCACCCCCACCCCGCAACCGACGCCCACTCCCGAACAGGTGGAGGAGGAGGCGTTCGAGGCGGAGCACCTCCCGGAGAAATTCGACGCCCGGGTCGCAGGTATCAGGGAAAAGATGGAAACGGTGGAGGCAGTGTGGACGGTGTACTTCCACAGCGATGACTGGCAGACGCCCGGGAAGGGCACGGTGATGGGAGAAGTGTTCGAGCTGCTGAAGCTGGAGAACATCGCCGCCCATGCGGGGTACCAGGCCATTGACCCCGAGCAGGTCTTGGCCGCTGAGCCTGACATCATTATCGCGGAATCCTTGGAGAGCATACTGGATAACCCCGAATTGTCGGGCTTGCACATGGTGCAGGACACCACCCACATACCACACCACATCTTCGTGCTGGGCGAGGACCTCTCCCTAGAGGTGGACGCCCCCAACTTCATGGATGCCGTTGATGAGCTGGCCGCCTTCGTCTATCCCGAGGTCTTCGGAACAGGGGAGGAGTCCGAGGATGGGCATTCACACGCTAATGGCCACGGGCACGGAGACGAGGAGCAGGAGGACGGCGGGCACGGGCACGGGCATGGGGACGATGAGCACGAGGACTCGGATGACGGGCACGGCCACGGGCATAGCGATGATGGGCACGAGGACTCGGATGACGGGCACGGCCACGGGCATAGCGATGATGGGCACGAGGACTCGGATGACGGGCACGGCCACGACGAGGATGAGAATCACTCGCACTAGAGGCTGTGGCGTGCAATGAGAAACTATCTCAAGAGGGCCGGGAGCCGATATCCTTCCTTTCCCATGGGTTTGGACCTGCGCATTTCCGCATGGGCCGGAATGGGGTGTTGAACGGGTAGCTTTGAGATTGATTCATCCCCACCGGTCGACGAGATCATAGGGCGGTATTCAACCCTTGGCGCCGCGGACCAAATACCCAGCAACGAATCCCATAACCAACCCAACGACGAACAGGCCAATGAGCACCATCTCCTTCCTCCCGACTCCAGTTGGACTTCGTCTCAAGGATAGCAGAGCGTTGGCCGGGCGGGCATAGAGGGGAACACCCAGCCTTCGGGTCCGGACAGGGCGATCGCGTCCTAGAGTCGGGAGGCTCGCTAACCTGCCGTTCCCGGGAAAGCGGGAATCCACCCAGGCTTGCAACCGGAGTGCCAGTAATTGCCAAAGGGCTCTGGATTCCGGCGAAAGCCGGAATGACGAGATGGGGGCTGGAATGACGGTCGTGGGTAATCCTGTTTCAATCAAGACACGATTGCCCTGGGGGTCCGGGGTCTCGTTCAAGGCCGCGGGCCGGGTTCTGCTAAGATGGGGCCGCCATTGATGGAGGGGGAGGCAGCCATGAAGACCCTGACCCGTGAACACAAGATCTACGTACTCGATCCCGCCAATCCGCCGGCCATCACCATCGACTCGGGGGAGGAGCTGATGGTGGAGACGTGGGACGCCTTCGAGGGCATCCGCGACCCGAAAGCGCTGGACGAGAAGCAGCTGAAGGGCCCGGCCATCGGTCCGATATACGTCAACGGCGCGGAGCCGGGCGACGCCCTGCGGGTGGACTTCATCAGCGTAACGCCCCGGGCTTCGGAGGGAGCGGCCCACATGGTGTCGCCGGGGCGAGGCTTCCTGGAGCAGGAGTTCGACCGGGCCTATCCCACGGTGATGACCATCGAGGAGGGTCACGTGGTGCTGCCCGCGGGAATCAGGCTGCCGCTGAACCCATCCATGGGGCTGGTGGCCACCACGCCAACCCACCCGCAACTGACGGCCAGCGACAGCGGCCCCTACGGCGGCGACATCGACATCAAGGAGCTGGTGGAGGGCAGCACGCTATGGCTGCCGGTGTTCGTGGAGGGCGGGCTGCTGGCCATGGGCGACTGCCACGCCGTGGTGGGCGACGGAGCGGTGGGCGGCACGGGCGCCGAGTGCGCCGCCGACAGCCACATCCGGGTCATCGTCGAAAAGGGCATGGGCATCGAGAGTCCGCAGGCCATGACGCCCGATTACTTCGTGGTGCTGTACTACGGCGAGGAGCTGGGGGCGGCGATGAAGGGAGCGGTGCGCGCCATGGTGGACTTCCTGGTGCGGGAGAAGGGAATGGAGCCCTACGACGCCTATACCCTGCTGAGCATGGCGGGAGACGTGCGGATGTCGCGCACCTTCCGGCCCATCAGCCCGGTCAAGATGATGCTGGACCGGCGAGTGCTGGAGCAGCTGGGGTAGCTTTCACCCTCACCCTAACCCTCTCCCATCAAGGGAGAGGAAATCTACCAGAGCGGATACTGGGGCAGCTTACCACCGGCGGGTGGCCTTCAGCGAGTAGGGCCTGGGGGAGATGGCGAGGCCGAACACCTCGTCCTCGGACAGGGGCTTTCCGTCCGGCGTTTCGAACCGCAGGCGGTGCAGCATCCGGGTGATGTGCAGCCAAACGGTGGTCTCGGCGAGGCGGCGGCCGGGACAGCGGCGGTGGCCGGTGCCGAAGGGCAGGTAGGCCTGGCTGGTCATCGCCGGTGACATGGACCCGTCAGGCTGGGGCAGGAAGCGTTCCGGTATGAACTCGTTGGGCGACTCCCAGTAGCGCGGGTCGTGGTGGATGGAGTAGATGTTGCCGAGCACCTGGGTGCCGGCGGGGATGAGATAGCCGCCGATCTCGGTATCTTCCGACGCCTTGTGCGGCAGCCCCAGCGGGCCGATGGTGCGGTAGCGCATGGACTCGGCGAGGCAGGCGAAGGTGTAGGGCAGGCGGTTACGGTCGTCCACGGTGGGCAGAGAGTCGCGGCCGATCACGCGGTCCAGCTCCTCGTGGACCCTGGCCTGGATTTCCGGCCGGTTTGCCAGCAGGAGCAGGAACCAGTTGACCGTCTGGGCCGAGGTGTCGGTGCCGGCGATAAGCAGGTCCATGCACAGGTCTGGAGTCATGTCCTCGGTGATTTCGCCCGCATCCTGTCTCGCCAGCATGACTTCGACCAGGCAGGTCGGCGCCGAGAGGTCGAGGCCCGGACGGTCGCGGGTGGCATCGATGAGGGAGCGAATGATGCCGCCGCCGATCTCCGCCTGCCGCGTGGCCTCCTTCAGGGCGCTGCTGGGCAGAAACCGCAGCCAAGGGATGTAGTCGGCCAGGTTGGTAGCGGTGGCGCTGGCAAAAATCCAGCTGATGTACTCCAGCAGCGCTTCCCGCTGCGCCACGAATTCCGGTGTGGTGTCGTCCTCCCGCCCGAATACGCTACGGAACATCAGGGTCGAGTTGCTTCGGGCGGTCATGGTGGGCGGCGAGACCAGATCGCCGGAGTCGCCCAATTCGGCCATGCGCTCGGTCAGGCCGTTTACAACGTCCTCGATGTGCTGCTCGCGCACGTTTTCGATGTTGCGGGCGCTGAGCAGCTCGCGGTTGGCGAAGCGCTGCATCTGGCGCCAGTGGTCGCCATAGGGGGCCATCACCAGGTCTTTCTGGCCGCTGAGGGCGTCCATGATCTCGCTGGCCCATCGGTCCGCCAGCACGGCCTTGCCGAAGGCCTCGTGGAGCAGATCGGCGTCGCTGATGATCACGGTGGGAACACTGCCGAAGCGCAGCAGGCAGATGTCGCCGTACCGTCGGGCCAGACGGTCGATGGACAGGTGGGTGTTGTTTCGAATTTCCAGCAGCGAGCCGAAGACCGGCAGGCCGCGGGGACCGGGAGGCAGCTTCGCTGGAAGTGTGGTAGTAACCGCGCTCATTTGTCCCACCTCCGGGTGCCGATTGATATCGGCGTGAATGCCCCCACCCTTCTACTGTATCAAAGGAGAGGGATATACGACAGGGGCAAATGAGCGGGTCTGCACGAGGGACCCTGCGCCACTCTTGACTCTTTTGGCGAGCCCGGCACAGGCCCAACCCTCCGCCATAAGGGGGCCTGGTCTGACGCGATGGGCCTTTTACGCGCCTCAGAGGATGTCCGGCGTCCTCTGGGCGATCATGATGGTGGCGCAGCCTGTGCAGGCGCGGATGTAGTCGGGCATCACCGGGGCGTCGATGATCCTGAGGTTATCCGGGTCCTTGACCCGGCCCTGCCGGCCCACGACGACCGTGGGTAGAACCGCTGGCAGGCCGCCACCCCAACCCAGCCCCTCAGGCGGGAAGAAACGAGTTTCAAGCCAGCAACTTCTAGCTCATCAGGTGGCTGGTGAAGAACTCTATGGTGCGGGGCCAGGACTCATCCGACGCTCCCTGGTGGTGCCGCAGCCCGGTGTAGTCCATGAAGGCGTGGTCGGCGCCGGCGTAGGTGTGGAACTGGTGCGCGATGCCCAGCCGCGTGAGCTCGGCGTCCAGCCGGTCCCGGTCGGCCAGCGACGGGTTATCGTCGATCTCGCCGAAGTGGAACAGGACCGGGCAGCCAATCCCGGAGGCCAGCTCGAAGGGTGTCCGCTCCCCGTCGCCCCAGGTCACGAAGATATTACCGCCGTAATAGGGGGCGCAGGCCTTGATGTGCCGGTTGGACGCGGCACCCAGCCAGGCCACGCGGCCGCCCATGCAGAAGCCGGTGATTCCGATGTTATCGCCCTGGATGGCCGGGTGCGCCCGCAGCCAGTCGACGGTGGCGTTGATGTCGGTGACGATCTCGGGATCGTTGAGGTGCTGGATGCGCCCGGTGCGGTTGTCCAGCTGCTCCTCGGTGAAGCGGTGAAAGAGGTTGGGCGCCACGGCGGCAAACCCCTCGGCGGCCAGCCTGTCGGCCATGTCGCGGATGAACTGGTCCACGCCCCCGCCGTGCTGGCTGACGATGACCGCCGGGAACGGACCGCCGCCCCGGCCGCTGGGTACGCTGGCGTAGACGTGCATGTCCCGGTCGCCCACCTGTATGGTTTCCCAGAACGAGGCCATTTCTCCCTCCCGCTGGCGGACTTGCTACAGCCGCCATTATGGCATATTGGCAAGTTTCGGGTGCCAAGCGTGGAACTGGAACCGTAGCGGACACGGCGGACCGGTACGGCGATCGATCGCGTGTCCCCTGAGGGCCTTTGGACGCGGCCAATTATATCCCACTGCCGGAGGAGCGACTAAAGGAACGATTGCCTCTCAAAGTCGTGAGGCTCATTGACCTGTAATTCCCTCGAAAGAGGGAATCTACCCAGCCTTGCAAACGGAATGCCAACAACCGCCAAAGCGCTCTGGATTCCGGCCCCGTATCGAGTACGGGGTGACGTTCTTTCGCCGGAATGACGGGGTGGGGTCGGGAATGACGGTCGTGGGCCAAGCTGATTCAATTGAGACGCCATCGCCCTGGGGCGATCAAGGGGCGGTCTGCCATGCCCGGCCCGCCCGTGGTAGGATACCGGCAGCATTTTTCACGGAGGAAAGCGGTATGGCCATGGACGTTCAGGTCAATACCCAGCCTGGTTGATTCTCCTGCCGGACTCTGGAAGAGTTCCTCAAGTCCAACGGGATCGAGTACGAGCACCACGACCTGTTGAGCGAGCCGGCGGCGGTGGAACACCTGCGCAGCCGGGGCATCAAGTCGCTGCCGGTGACCATAATCGACGACCGAGAGGTCATCATCGGCTACTACCCCAGGAAGCTGATCCCCGCCCTGAAGCTGGACGTGTCGGTGGACCTGTCGGGCAAGACGGCCTGGCTGGCGGAAAAGTACGGCGTCATCCTGAGCGCCGCGGTGCGGGCCAACAACCAGTTCTCCCAGGAGCAGCTGGACACCATCGTGCCCTGGCGCCCCTGGAGCCTGCGGGATACGGTGTTGCACATCCTGGCCTTCCCGGAAATCGCCTACCTGTCCCACGAGGTGGGCAGCATGAGCTGGGACGATATGCAGGCCCAGGACAAGCGGCTGGAGGGAGTCACGACGGGACCGCAGATCGCCGAGTACGGCCTGAAGGTGCGGGACGACATCATCGCCTTCCTGGACAGCGGCAACACCGGGGGATTCGAGCGGGTGGTGCCGGCCCACTACGGCGGCGAGGTCACGGTGCTAGAGCTGCTGAACATCGTGCTCAGCCACAGCACCCACCACCTGAAGCAGGTATACCACTACATGACCACGGACCTGGGCATGACCCTGGACAGCCCGGCCACGGAGGCGGACCTGGAGGGCATCCAGACGCCGGACGCGCTCATTTAAACGCAGAGTACGCCGAGACCGCAAAGAATTAAAGAAAAACTCGGCGTTCTCTGCGATCTCGGCGTTTATTTCTGTCCTGCAAAGGAGAGACGTTTATGAACTACGACTACGTCGTGATCGGGGCCGGCTCGGCCGGGTCCATCATCGCCACGCGGCTGACGGAGGACCCCAACGTGTCGGTGCTGCTGCTGGAGGCGGGGCCGGACTATCCGGACTTCGAGCGGCTGCCCGAGGAGGTGAAGTACGGATACTCCACCGAGATCGACCTGATGGTCAGCGACCACAACTGGCAGTTTATCGCAAAGGCCACGGAGTCGGCGCCGCCGATGATGGTGCCCCGGGGCAAGGTGACCGGCGGCTCCAGCGCCATCAACGGCCAGGTGTTCCTGCGGGGCGTACCGGAGGACTACGACTCGTGGGCCGAGGCGGGCAACAGCGAGTGGAAGTACACCGATTGCCTGCCCTACTTCCGCAAGCTGGAGACCGACTCGGACTTCTCCGACGACTTTCACGGCACCGACGGCCCCATCGTGTGCCACCGGTTCAAGCCGGAGACATGGCATCCGGCGCAGGCCGCCTTCTACGCCGCCTGTCGCGAGGCTGGGTTCCCCCACAGTACGGACCACAACAACCCGGACTCTACAGGCGTCGGCGCCACGCCCTTCAACAACCCGGGCGGCATACGGATGAGCACGGCGCTGGGCTACCTGGACCAGGGACGGCACCGCCTGAACCTGACCATCCGTCCCAACTGTCACGTGCAGAAAATCCTGTTTGAGGACGGCGCAAAGGGCTCACCACGGGCCGTGGGGGCACGAGTGGAGAGCGGCGGCGAGGTGTTCGAGGTCTACGGCAACGAGATCATCCTGAGCTCCGGCGCCGTCGGGTCGCCACACATCCTGATGCTGTCCGGGATCGGTCCGGCGGCCCACCTGCAGGAGTTCGGCATTCCCGTGGTGGCCGACCTGCCCGGCGTGGGCCAGAATCTGCGGGACCATCCCCTGATTTTTGTGACCTGGCGGACCAAGCCGGAGATTCCACTGGACGTCCTGGCGCCCCGGATGCAGGTGTCGTTGCGCTACACCGCCGACGGATCGCCGCTGCGCAATGACATGAAGATGTCGATGCAGTCCTTCGCCACCGGGCGCGTCGACCGCATGGAGCCGGTGGGCATCCGGATAACCAGCGGGATACAGCTGGCGGCGGGAGCGGGCGAGCTGCGTCTGCAATCGGCCGACCCGGCGGAGCAGCCTCTGCTGGACTACCGCTACCTGCAGGACCCCTTCGACCTGGAGCGGCTGCGGGACACGGTGCGGCTGTGCGTGAGGCTGGGCGAAAGCGAGGCGTTCAAGGAGGTCATCGATGAGCGCATCGAGCCCACCGATGCGGAACTGGCCACGGACGAGGCGCTGGACGAGTACCTGTTCCGCGAGGTGACCACTTCGCAGCACATTTCGTGCACCGCCAGAATGGGGCCCGCCGACGATCCGATGGCGGTGGTGAGCCAGTACGGCAGGGTGCACGGAGTGGAGGGCCTGCGGGTGGCCGACGCGTCGATCATGCCGGACTGCATCCGGGCGAACACCAACGTGACGACGATGATGATCGGGGAGAGGATGGCGGAGTTCATCAAGGCGGGGAGGTATGGGGAGGGCCTCGCGTCCTTCAAGCCAGGGGGGGATATACCCCGTGGGGTTCCAGAATTTCTTCCACGGGGTTTACTTTGAATCCCAAAACCTGGAGCGCAGTAGAACCCAGGAGTGGAAATGGCACGTCCATTGAGGCCACCAATATGCCACCTTCGCGTCCCTCCAGTCTCAGAAAGCCGAACCCTACCAGAGCCTTTTCTCGCTGCCCATTGGCCGTCACGACAGTTGTCGACTCCGGCAATACCAACCCCAAATCGCTGGCTAAACTGGGGCCGACAAACGTGTAGATCGACCCCGTGTCAACCATAAACCGAACCGGGTCCAGGCGTTCTCGGTCAGGGCCTATTTCGGCGGTAACGAAGATGAGACCCATTCTGGTCCTCCACTCTCCACTGCTATCGCGGGACCACTGCTTCTGTCGTATTTCAAAAAAGCCGGAACTACGTCAGCTGTTTGGGAGAATTATGAAGCTCACTTCCCGTCAAATTCTCCTTTTATACGACATTATACCGGATAGACTCCCACACCTAACCCCGGCCGAACCAGTCGGGGTGGACGGCCTGCAGGCCGAGCTGCGGCCAGGCGGCGGGGGCGCTGCACTTCTCCAGCCGCTCCTCGAGGGGCAGGGAGTCGTCCCAGTAGTAGGCGATGATGCGGTGGCCGTTCCAGTGGGCGGCCTCGTCGGAGGCGATCCAGACCGAGGGCGACTGCATGGCCTCGGGCTGGATCAGCGCGTCGGCGGAGGCTCCTTCGGGAGGGATGACCATGTTGGTGGCGGTGGCACCGCCGGGGGTGAGGACGTTGGCGGTGACGCCGGTGCCCTCCAGGTCCTGGGCCATGATGGCCACCAACGCCTCGTGGCCTGCCTTGGAGGGGCCGTAGGGAGCGCCGCCCTTGCGCCACATGGTGTCCATGCTGGTGGTGACGCCGATGATGCGGCCGTGGCCCTGCTCGACCATGTGGGGAGCGACGGCCTGGGCCATGAGGAACGGCCCGCTGAGGTTTACGCTGATCACCCGCAGCCAGGCATCAGCGGGGATGGTATAGAAGTCGTTCTGGCTGCCGGCGGCCCCGGCGCCGAACCCGCCGGTGCGGGCGTTGATGCCGGCGTTGTTCACCAGGATATGCAGCCCGCCCATCTCGTTGATGGTGCGCTGCACGGCGTCCTGCACGGACTCGGGGCTGGTGACGTCGACCACGATGGGCAGGACGGCGTCATCGCCGCCGATCTCGCGCAGGTCGTTGGCCGACTGGTCCAGCCAGTCCTCGTTGACGTCCAGCATCGCCACGCGGGCGCCGGCGCGGACGAAGCCGGTGGTGATGGAGCGGCCCATGCCGATGGGGCTGGCCGCGCCGGTGACGATGGCGATCTTGCCTTCCAGTGCTCTCGATTGGATGGTCATTTCGTACCTCGAATTATGAACTAGAGAATTGCCAGGGGATTCACCTGTTTGCCGGCGGCATCTTTGAATCGCAGCGGGGCCACGCTGAACATGAACTCCCGTCGGCCCGGCCGCCCGCATACCGCCGCCAGCGCCTTGCATTTGCTGCTGGCGCCGGTCCACCAGATGACCTGCTCCCCAGATGGTATCCGCCGGGTGGCCATCAGCCCCTCTGCTCAGGACAGGTTCGTTGTAGCGCTATCTTACTACGGGCGGGGAGTTTATCGGGTCCGGCTGCCCGCGATCCCGTGTGTCTGCGGCAGGTGGGACCGAGGCAAAGGGGATTGCGACGCCAGGTCTCGCGATCAGATCTGCTGGATGGTCCCGTCGATGTACAGGATTTCGATGGTGCGTGACACGGCGACCTCGAGCTGGGCCCGGGCCGGCTGGTCCAGGCCCTGCCCCAGCCGGGAGGCCAGGTCCCGCACGGTGCTCCTGCCATCGGCAATGGATACCAGGGCCGCGACCAGCTCGCTGCACGGGATTCCCTCGGGCTGGGAAACCGCCGAGAGATTGTAGCCCCACACGAACTCGCCCTCGCCGAGCACCGGCCTGCGGGCGACACGAACGCCCTCGGCCAGTTGCGGGACGGCGTTCAGTACCTGGTTGCGCTGGGGGTCGGAGTGCAAGCCCTCGATGCGCCGGATCCGCCGGGCCCGCTCGCCCTCCACGGCCCGGACGCTGTCGATGAATCCGGGGGGAGCCTCGCCCCGGTCCAGCACCACCCGCTCGTAACCCCTGGGCGGCTGCCCGGCGACGGCCTGGATGAAGCTCTGACGGGGAGTGTACTCGCTCTCGCCGGTTATGCGTCGGGCCTCCCAGAAGTAGGAGTCGGAGGTCAGGTTGCTGGCGTAGAAAAGCCGGGCCATTTCACGGAACTGGTTGTATTCCCGGTAATACAGCTCCTGGTAGACATCCCCGGCGCTGTCACGCAGTTGCTCGTCGCCACCGTCGGCGGCCTGGAGCGCAGTGGCGGCGTAGGCGGCGGCCATGACCCCGGACATCAGCGCCAGGTGCACGCCGGAGGAAAAGAGAGGATCGACGAAACAGGCGGAGTCGCCGGTGAGAACGAAGGATGGGCCGGTGGTTCGCTCCGAGGAGTACGACCAGTCGCGGATCACGCTGGGGCCAGAGACCCACCGGGCGTCGCGGAGCATCCGCCGGGTGTGGGGTGCCTGCGAGAGCTGGTCCAACAGGAATTCACGGGCTCCCAGCCGCTGGATGCCATCCCGCCCGGTCCGGTTGTCGACCACGGCCCCCACGCTGCTCCAGCCGGCGCCGCCGGGTCTGGCCAGCGCTGCGGGGCCTAAGGGGATGGTCCAAAACCAGCCGTGCTCATAGGCCTCGATGAAGATGTTGTTCTCGTCGGGAGAGGGCAGCGGCTCGGCGCCCTCGAAATAGGCGTATACCGCCAGGTTCTGGAAGAATGAGTCCCAGCGCCGGGCGCCGGTCTGCCGGGACAGGAGGGCCGCCTGCCCGCTGGCGTCGACCACGAACCGGGCGGTCAATGTTTCCGTTCCGCCACTGTCCGAGACGTAGTGCAGGGTGTTGCGATGACCGTCGGAGTCGAGCTCGACGCCGGTGACGCGGCAACCCTCCCGGACATCCGCTCCATGCGCCAGGGCGTTGTGAAGCAGGATGTGGTCGAAGGTGGGTCGCCAGACCTGGTAGGCATGGGGGTACCGCTCGCTGGTTTCCCGGAAGTGCCAGCTCCACGGTTCCGGATCACGCCCCCAGACCATGGTGGCCCCGTACTTGGGCAGGAAACCGGCGGCCTGCACCGCCTCCATGGCGCCCAGCTCTTCGAGCACCGGCATGGAGGCAGGAAGCAGGGACTCACCCACGTGCTCGCGGGGGAACCGTTCGCGTTCCAGCAGCACGACGCGCCAGCCTTGTCTCGCCAGCATCGTAGCGGCGGCACTCCCGGCGGGGCCTCCTCCGACGACGGCTACGTCTGCGGACGGTTGATATACCATGGTTCCGAACTCCGTGAATTGGGAGAAATGGAATGACAGTTAACCACACATCCCATCCCGAGACCAACGAGGTTTGACCGTGCAATTGTGCTGGGTAACATTGGGTTAGCAGGCAATGGGAAACGGAGACTGGAGGCCCGGATTGACGCTCAAGAACGTCGAGGCACAGGCCCTGATGGAGGATGCCCGCGCCATGCAGGCTGCGGCGCTTCAACGGCTGGAGGCGCAGGACTGGCGCGACGCTGCCGAGAAGACCCAGTGTGCGGCCCGCAACGCTACCAAGGCACTGGTGCTGGAGGTGGATGCTGAGGAAAGCCGGCGATCAACAAAGATCGAGGTAGCCATGCGAAACATAGCACGGCGGCGCGGCGGCGAGTGGTTGAGGCTTCGGTCCTTGTACTCGGACATCGTCCACTACCTGCACGCCGAGGCCTTCTACGAAGGCTCGTATACTGGCGATGTGCCCGAGTATATTCGCGAAGGATCGGAATTCGTCGAGCTTGCGGAGAGGCTAGCGCATGAATGAGATCCTGAGGGCGATGGGAGCCTGCGTGGCTCTTGCGCTGAGAATTTTTGCCATCAACGCGTAGGGGCGAGTTTCAAACCCGCCCCTACGTGCTTGACTGCCGGAGGGCATTAGCCTGGGCTTAGTCGGCGCTGTGGCCGCCCTCGGCGCTGGCGGTGGACGCCACGTCGGGTGTTTCTTCCGGGTAGGGCTTGCCAGTGGCCGGGTCCACCTCGAAGGAACTGGGGAGCTCCAGTTCCTTGGCGATTTCCTTGACCGCCGGGATGACTTCTTCGCCCATCAGGCGGAGGCTGCGCATGGCGTCATCGTGAGTCATGGCGCCGTCGCCATCCCAGAAGAAGACACTGCCGGGACGCAGGTACTCCAGCACGTGGCGGATCTTGGGTATGACCGTCTTGGGGGTGCCACAGATGATGGTATAGTCGGCGATCTGCTGCTCGTAGGCACGGCCAAGCACGCCGGCCGGGCCAGCGGGACCGCCGCGAGCAGCGGTTGCACTGCCTTGCGTCGGCAGAACACGGCGGCGGGAGGTCAGACCCGGCAGGTTGACCAGCGCCGGGTTGGTGGTGCCCTCGTTGCCGGCGAGGAAGGGGTTGCTCGGCCCCTGCACGAACTTGCGCCCGGCCTGTTCGGCCAGCTCCTCGGTCTCGTCGACGTGGACTTTCCACAGGTAGCCCAGGTTCTGGGGGCCGGACTCGTAGCCGAGCTCGGCGGCGGTGTCGTGGTAGAGCTGGAAAGCCGCCTTGGTCGGCTCGAGCTCGGTGGACAGCATGATGTAGGGGATGCGCTTTTCGGCGGCCCACATCAGCGAGTCGCGGCTGATGACGCCGGGCAGCCAGACCTGCGGGTGGGGCTTCTGGTAGGGCCGCGCCCACGGGTTGACGTGGCGGAACTGGTAGTGCTTGCCCTCCCAGCGGAAGGGGCCGGGAGTGGTCCAGGCCTTCACGATGAATTCGTGGGCCTCCTTGAAACGCTCCCAGTTATATGGCGGCGGCGCGTTGTGGGCGACGCTCTCGCGTCCGGTACCCCGCACCCAGCCGGAGACCAGGCGACCGTGGGAGATCATGTCGATCATCGAGAGCTGTTCCACGAGCCACAGGGGGTCGTCCCAGATGGGGATGATGTTGCCGAGCAGCACGATCTTGGCCCGGTTGGTGATGCGGGCGAGGATGGATGCCTCGACGTTCATGGCGCCGCCCATGCAGAAGGGGGTGCCGTGGTGCTCGTTGAGCATCAGGCCGTCGAAGCCCATTTCCTCGGCGTACAGCTTCTCGTCGAGATAGCGGTTGTACAGCTCTGCGCCCAGCTTCGAGTCGTAGATCTCGTTGCTGACGGTGAGGTCCATTATGGGCTTGCCCGTGGCGCCGAAGTACCCGGAGTCGGGGTCCTGGTATGGACGCTCGGTGAAGTATCCGATGTGCATGGCCGGCTCCCTATGGTCAGCTTGATCCGCCCCGATAACCTCCGCGGACTCTCCTTCAGTTACTGAGTCGGAGTGCACCGGGTGCGATGGTTGCGGGCATTATAGCACCCGTCGAGGCGGGCAGGCGGGGGGATTCGTACATCACACAGGGCCTATCGATTATCCAGTGCTCGAGGTTCTTCCTACAGGACAAGAATGGCACCAGCCACGTCTTTATACCAAAGGATCTTCCTGGATTCCGGCGATAGCCGGAATGACGGACGGGGGTTGGGGATAATCGAAGGACCCCGGTACATCACGGGGATATCTAGCGGAATATGTCGGGGAGGGGCAGGGAGAACCCGGGCAGCAGCTCCTCGTCGGTGATGACGGCGTCGCCCGCGTAGTTGACGGGAGCGCTGTCGGCCCGATGTACCACCACGACGCGGCTGGGCGGGTCTACTATCCAGACACGCTGGGCCCCGGCGGCCAGGTACTCGCCCACCTTGCGCTCCATCTCCGCTGCGGTGTTGGAGGGCGATACGATCTCCACGGCGATGTCGGGAGCGCCGGGTACAAATCCTGCGCTGGCGGATTCACCGGCCTGGCGGCTGCGCAGGTTGAACGACACGTCAGGGCCCCGTACCGTGTCAGGATCCTGTTGTACGCGGTAGCCGGTTTCTACGCCCCCTCTGCCGATTCCGCTGTCACGGGAATAAACAAACAATGAGCCGCTGATGTTGAAAGCGATGTTACCGTGTTGTTGGTTCGCAGGGGCCAATTTCACCACCTTTCCGTCCACCAGTTCATACCGCCCGTCGTTGCGGCAGCAGAACTCGTAGAACTGGTCGGCGGTCAGAAGTGTTTTCTGGCGGGTCATGTCTGCACATCCTTGGGAATCGCGGTACCCTCTCCGCCATTATAGTTGAATAGAGGGAATTCGGGCATCAAGTTGCCCATCGGTGGGGGGACGAGGCGAGGCGGCCGAACCCCAGCTCCTCGCACAGTGCCGTGTACTCCTCGCGGCGCACGCCGTCCCACCGGACGTCGGCTTCGTTCGCTTCGATGGGCACGTCCCGGCGCAGGGTGGCCAGGTCGCGGTAGAGCAGGGCATCCTCGTACTGAGCTGCGAAGGTGGCCTGGAGGGCAGGCATTCCCCTCACCGTGACCTCCCAGGCGCCCTCCCGGGGAATGTGCTCGAGGTGACGGTAGCAGGACAGGACGGTCGCCGAGCTCTTGGCGCCCCATCGGGGCAGGCCGGGGATGCCGTCGGCGGAGTCCCCCGTGAGAGCCAGCAGGTCGGGGATGGATTGCGGCGGGACGCCAAACTTTTCGACTACGCCGGCATCGTCCATCACCTCCTTGCGCCGGCGGTCGAGACATACGACACGAGAGCCCTCCACCAGCTGGCCCAAGTCCTTGTCCGGGGAGCAGATGATGATCCGGTCAACCTGTGGATCAGAGCGGATTTGCTCCACGGCGGTGGCGATGGCGTCGTCCGCTTCGTACTCGACCATGGGCCAGACGCGGATTCCGAGGGCCGCCACTGCCCGCTCCGCCAGGGGAAATTGCGCCAGCAGGTCCTCGGGGGTGCCTTCGCCGGTCTTGTAGCCGGAGAACATCTCGTTACGAAAGGACGGAATGACGCTGTCGAAGGCGCAGCCGATATGGGACACCCCGTTTTCCCGCAACAGGCTGAGCAGGCTCTGCACCAGCCCCCTGACGGCGCCCACGGGACGCCCATCAGGAGACGCCAGGCTGGGCAGGGCGAAATAGGCCCGGAAAAGCTCGTAGGTCCCGTCGACAAGGTAGACTTCCAACAGTCCTGCTCCTCTTGCGGGTTGGAGGCCAAAGATCAGGGGCGCATTATCGTGCGCCCCAGACATCAGCCGACGTCACTCGACGAAATATACATACCGGAGCCTGGGAATTACCAGCGGCGAGAGTGGCAGTCCCCCGATGTAGGGCTGAATCAGGTAGCTTTCCCCGTTGGAGTGCCACAGGGGAGCCCAGGGCGCCTCTTCGACAATGAGCCTTTCCGCCTCGTAGTAGTGGGCGAATCGTTTCTCCAGGTTCTGCTCGACCCGGGCCTTTTCCAACAGGGCGTCCAGTTCTGAATTCCTGAACCCGGTATGGTTGTTGTCACTTTCGCTGTGGAACAGGACATCCAGGAAATTCTCGGGGTCCATGTAGTCGGCCACCCAGCCGAGGCCTCCGAAGATCTGGAAACGGCGCTCCCGGAGGTCCTCCAGGTAGGTGGCCCACTCGGTCTGCTGCAATTCCATGGTAATGCCCAGTTGCTCCTCCCAGGTCGCCAGGATAGATTCGATAATCGGGCTCACCGGCGAGCCGAAGGAGCCGGGAATGGTCAGCACAATGGTGGGATAGGCGGAGGCGTCGCTTCCGTAGCTGGACTCCGCCAGCAGCTCGCGGGCCCTGTCCGGGTCGTACCCGTAGCCGTCCAGGTCAGGATTGTAGCCCGGAAACCCCGGGGGCAGGATACCCTTGGCGGGCGTCACCACGTTATTCAGCAGAACCTCCGCGAGAGTCTGCCGGTCTATGGCATAGTTGAGCGCCTGCCGGACCTTGACGTCGTCAAAGGGCGGCTCTTCAAAATTCATGCCGAAGTAGGACACGTCGAATTCCGGCGGGCCCCGGTGGAGATGGTCCCGCAGTGGATGGGAGGGGTCCTCCAGGGCCTCCAGCAGCGATACCCCTATGCCGGCGAAGTGGATCTCGTCGTTCTCATACATGAGCAGACCTTCGCCACCTGCCAGGTTGAACTCCACGGCATCGACTAGGGGAGAGCCGAGGTGGTAGTCGGTGAACCGCTCCAGTCGCAGCAGCACCCCGGGCTCATATTCCGCCAGGCTGAATGGACCCGTGCCGTTGGGTGCCCTGACCCAGTCCCGGCCGGTTTCCACGTTGGCCTGATCGACCACGAAGGAGGAGGGGTAGGTCAGCTTGGATAGCACGTACGGCTTGGGGGCGTCGATGTCTATCCGGACCGTGTTGCTGTCAATGACGCTAACGCCGGAGACGGAATCGGCTTCCCCGCCCAGCTTCTGCAGGGCGCCGATGATGTCGCCCAGGAATACGTCGGCAGCGGGGCCCTCGGTGGCGGGGTCCGCAGCGCGCTCGATGGACCACTTGAAGTCCTCGGCAGTCACCTGACGGCCATCGTGGAATTTCGCAGCGGGATTCATGGTGATCACGTAGCCCATTCCATCGGAATCCACGGTCCACTCTTTGGCCAGGTCGGGGACGATCTCAAGCTGCGGGTTGACTGTAAGCAGCCCTCCGAAGACCTCCAGGATGTAGCGCGAAGAGTTGACATCACCGGTCTGGTGAGGATCGAGCGTCGGTGGGTCGGTGCCCAGGAGCAGGAGCACGCCGCCGTCCACCGGGTCGCCCTTTGGCCCGATGTCCGTGCCGGCCTGTCCGGAAGGGACGGTCGCGGGAGTTGGCTCGGGTGTGGGTACCGGTGTGGCGGTTGGAGACGGAGCGATGGTGGGCGGCGTGGTCGATGTGGGGTCCGCGCCGCAGGCGGCCAGGATGCCGCCCAGCACAACGACCGCGACCAGCAGAATAATCCTCATTAGTCCCCCAATGCGCTCCCTTTTGGCGTCGCAAGTCTCAGAATCGGCCCCTGGAGCAGGGAAACAGTTACAAATGTATCCATTTAACAGAAATGGCCGCCATCATTCGTGATGGAGGATTACGAATTTCGGTTCAAGCATACCAGCAGAATCAGCTTGCTGTCCCTCATGAAGTCCCTCTCAATAAGGGGCCGTTATTGAGATATAATCAGCCGACGCTCCAGCTGCTTCGCCCAGAGGCAGCAACTGGCCGATGTGGGAACCCGAAGTTCGACGGTAAGGAGGCCTCCTGTGAAAGAGATATTGCTGGACTACTCAAAACGGTGCGGCGGCGAGCCGGAGAAGGGGCACAATCGCTGGCATCCCGACATCCCGCCCGCGGTGCGCGCCGACGAGGGCGAGGAGGTGGTGATGCAGACCCGCAACGCCTTCGATGGCCAGATTACGCCCGACACCCAGCCGCCGGATTTATTGAACGCCGACCTGGGCCTGGTCCACCCATTGACCGGCCCGGTATACGTCAACGGCGCCGAACCCGGCGACCTGCTGGAGGTGGACATACTCCACATCGAGCCGGACTCATGGGGATTCACCACCATCCTTCCCGGCTTCGGCTTCCTGCGAGACCTGTTCCTCGAGCCTTTCATATGCCACTGGCAGATGAGAGACGGTTTTGCCACCTCGGAGCAGCTGCCAGGGGTGCGAATACCCGACGCTTCGTTCATGGGCACCATCGGCGTGGCCCCGTCGAGGGCCCTGCGGCAGGAGATCCTGCTGCGGGAGGACGAGCTGCTGCGCCGGGGAGGCGCCGTGGTGGGCCCCACGCCGGAGGGGGCGGTGCCGGCCCAGGAGCCCTTCGCCTCCGAGGGCCTGCGCACCATACCGCCCCGGGAGCACGGCGGCAACGTGGACATCAAGCAGCTCACCGCTGGGACCCGCCTGATGCTGCCGGTGTTCACCGAGGGAGCGCTGTTTTCCGCCGGCGACGCCCACTACGCCCAGGGTGACTCGGAGTGCTGCGGCACGGCGATCGAGATGAACTGCACCCTGCACGCCAGTTTCCGGGTCAGGAAGGGAGAGGCCGCCAGCCGGGGCATCAACTTCCCCTACTTCGAGCGGGACGACTACTTCACCAGCCCGGAGATGGCGGCACCCCGCCGGTTCCTGGCATCGACGGGTATGTGCATCGCCGACGGGCGCAACGAGTCCGAGGACGGCACCATGGCCTCGCGACAGGCGCTGCTGAACATGATTCACCTGCTGATGGAGCGGGGGTGGAGCCGCGAGCAGGCCTACTGCCTCTGCAGCGTGGCGGTGGACCTGAAGGTGAGCGAGGTGGTGGACGTGCCGAATTTCGTGGTGTCGGCGTTCCTCCCACTGGATATATTCCAATGAGGAATGAGGAATGAGGAATGAGGAGTGAGGAATGAGGAATGAGGAGTGGGCAATGGGCGGTGAGAAAAATTGAATCGTCTTTTGCTGACAGAAGGAGAGTGACTTTAAGGGGAGTGGCGGTTAGACTCAGTGCATGAGTGAGGGTTCATCCGCCGAGGATCGCAGCGCCAAACCCAGATCCGTAGAATCACCCATACAAGAACGCTCCTTTGCTTTTGCAGTTCGGGTGGTCAGATTATGCAGGGTATTGCAAGGGGATTCCCGAGTGGCATCCCCTTTGGTCAATCAATTGCTACGGGCGGGAACATCCGTGGGTGCGAATATTGCGGAGGGGCATTCAGCGCAAAGTCGTGCCGATTTCATTCACAAATTTTCCATCGCCTGCAAGGAATCCAGGGAAACACATTACTGGCTCAGATTGCTGGCAGCTGCCGAAGTGGTGCCAGAGAAGCAACTGTCGGATTTGATAGACGAGTCGAATCAACTCACTGCCATTTTGACTTCCATCACCGCAAATGCCAAGAGAAACTCGAAATCGGGCGGCAAGAGCAAATAAGACCCTGCAAATCCGCCCCGCCTTTCTCTGATGTGACCCTTGTAGCGCGTCAGGGATGAGCTGGGGTTAATTGCTGGCTACCAGGGGTTTTGTCGGCCCGCGGGTTACGAGTTGGCGCTATCCGTCGAGCGAGTAATCCAGTGATCCCGTAGTATCTCACTGGGACCAGCTCCATTTAATCGATTCCATAGTATACTTGCCATACTCTCCCATAATTTTGAGAACAAATTTCATTCATAATTCCGCACTCCAAATTCCGAATTTACATGAGGTCTTGCCATGCAGTTTGGACTCCTGTACGAAATGCAGCGCCCCTGGGATGAGGAGATTGACTGGTACACCCTCTACCAGGAGACCCTGGAGCAGTGTGAACTGGCCGACCGGGTCGGCTTCGACAATCTGTGGTTCGTCGAGCACCACTTCCTCTACGGATTCTCCGGTTCGCCCTGCCCGGAGGTGATGTTCGGGGCGCTCTCGCAGCGCACCAAGGACATACGCATCGGCTTTGGCGTGTCCATCCTCCCCAACCACCACCCCGTGCGCATCGCCGAGCGGGCCGCGATGGTGGACCAGCTCACCGGAGGCCGGGTGGAGTTCGGCACCGGCCGATCCAACGCCTACGAGCAGCTAGGCCAGGGCATCGATCCCCGCGAGACCCGTGACCGCTGGGACGAGGCCATCAGGATGATCCCGCAGATCTGGCAGACTGAAGGGGAGTTTTCATGGGACGACGGGGGGTTCTGGAACGTGCCGCCGAGGCGCGTGCTGCCCCGTCCCTACCAGAAGCCGCACCCGAAGATGTACCTGGCCTGCACCCAGACAGAGAGTTTCCGGCTGGCGGCCCAGAAAGGTATCGGCGTGCTGTCCTCGGCCTCCTACGCCGTGGACGTGCTGGCCAATCACGTCCAGGTGTACCGCGACGCCATCAAGGACGCCGACCCGGTGGGCGCCGAGATCAACGACTTCTGGGGCAACAACGTTCACTCCTTCTGCGCCAAGGACGACCAGGCGGCCAAGGAGCTGTGCGCCGAGTCGATGAAGACCTTCTTCGGCCCGGACAAGCCCTACATCGCCGGCCGCATCGGGGCCTACGAGGAATTGCTGGAGGCCTGGGGTGGCGTGCCGGAGCACCTGAAGGCCGACTTCGGCCGCTGGCTGCGCCAGTCCGATGAGGAGCACCAGGCCCAGGCTGCCGAGGCGGGCATTTCGCTGGACAGCGGCCCCGGGGCCGCCCGGGCCGCCGTGGCCCAGCTGGATGCCGGCACTCTGGCCGACCGGGGCGTCATCATCGCCGGCAACCCGGAGAGCTGCATCAAGACCATCAAGACCTACGAGGACATCGGCGTCGACCAGGTCATGCTGATCATGCAGACCGAGACCATCCCCCACGACAAGGTGATGGAGTCCATCGAGCTGTACGGGAAGGAAGTCATTCCCGCTTTCCGCAACGGCGGCAATGGGAAATAGACCGTCTTACCCGGGGACCTGAACCGCACGGGGGCGCACTTTGGTGCGCCCCCGATTTTCTGCCATGACCAACAGCACTCCCCATTACGACCAGTTCTCGCTGGAGTTTTACAGCGAGCGGGCGTCGGAGTACGCGGCATTGCGGCAGGTGTTCGCCAACCGGTCGCACCCGGCGTTCCGGGAGGACCGCGACCTGTATCTCCGGCTGGCGGAGCTGGCGAAGCCCGGGCCGGGACTGGATGCCGGCTGTGGTCCGGGAGCGCTGGAAATGGCGTACCTGGCCGAGATGGGCTTTGATATGTTCGGGCTGGACGCGGTGCTCGAGAATGTTGCCACGGCCCGCAAGGTGCGCCCCGAGCTCGCCGGTCACATACAGGTGGCCGACCTACGGCAACCGTTGCCCTTCGATTCCTCCAGCTTCGAAGTGGTGGTGTGCAACGCAGTAATCCAGCACCTCCCGGGGGAGTCAGTGTTCCAGCGCGTGCTGCCCGAGTTCGCCCGGGTGCTGCGGACCGGGGGCGTGCTGCAGCTGATGTTCAAGCCCGGCCGCGGGGTTGCTACCGCCGTGGACGGCGCCTACGGGAGGGGAGGCGTGTCCCGCAGTTTCCAGCTGTATGATGAGCGGGAACTGCTGGACGCCCTGTCGTCCCTCGGCCTGTTGCTGGTGGAGGAAGGGGCCGACGGGAAGCTGGGCGGCCTGCTCTATTTCGAGGACAACAAGCCCATGCGCCACTGCGTTTTCTGGGCCCGGAAGGGCTGATATGGCGTTCCCACATGGATGGCGTAACTCCCGGAGGGGCGGGGCATAAACCCGCCCCTCCGGGCTACATTCCACCCGGACCGGAACGTCACCCTGCCCGTCAGCCGCCCTTGGCGCCTGCAATGTCACGCTTCATGAACAGGGCAAACGCCGAGACCGAGAGGACGGCGATGTAGATTGTCAGGATGATGGCACCGTGGGCCATGTCGGAGATACCGCCGAAGGTGGCAATTTCCCTGATGGCGCCGGCTCCTTCCTCGATGTCCTGCCATGCACTCACGTTGGAGCTCAGCAGGTACGCAAACACGTGGTCTGACCAGCTGAATGCGTTCAGGATGGGGACGAGGATAATTCCTTCGCCAATGTAGTAGCCCATGGACAGGCCGATGCCGACCCCGTTGGATCCGGTCAGCACCACCAGGAACAGGGCCAGGCTGATATATGGCAAAAAGGCGTAGAGCATTCGCCCATACAGGGCAAGGAGGTCGACGGACGAAATGTCGCCGTACGACTGAGTGGTCTCGGGGGCCGTGAGCACCGCCTCGGCAATGAATCCGCTGATAGTGACGGCCGCGCACATGACGATCAGCAGGACCGCTGTGAACAGCATCACCACCGCCACCTTGGACATCAGGAACTGCCAGCGTCCTGTTCCCTTGCTCAGCACCGGTCGAAGGGTACCCCAACCGTACTCACCACCGACCACCACCGAGGCCAGGACTACCGCCACGAAGGGGCCGAAGAACGCGGCGAATCCCAGCCCGTTGGCGATATTCTCGGAGGTGGACTGATAGGAGAGATCATCGCTGAAGACCGCCACCAGCCAGAAAATGAGTTGCTGGACAATCATCACAAAGCCCAGCAGCATCCAGGGCACCCAGCGGCGGCGCAGCTTGAACCACTCCCAGCGAGTCAGCTGGGCAACCTGCATAGCCATTGCCATCACGACACCTCGCTGTATTCCGCGGCCTCGTCGGTGACGTCGAGGAAGTACTGCTCCAACGACATCTGGGCCGGTGTCATTTCCGCCACGTAGACCTCGTTACGGCTGAGGGCGGCGGTAATTTCCCAGGAGCGGTCGGCCTGCACACCGGCCACCAGGAAGCCGTTGTCCGTGCTCACGCTGTCCACCCATTCCAGGGCGTTGAGGATCTCGTAGGCTTTGCGGTCGTCGGTGGTGCGGATGCGCACCTGCGGCCTGCCCCGCTCCTGGAGCAGTTCCGCAACGTCGCCCTGCGCGATGAGTCTTCCGTGGGACAGGATGGCGACACTGTCGCAGACCTGCTCCACCTCGTTCAGCAGGTGGCTGGAGAGGATGACGGTCCGGCTCTCGCCGCTCAACCCCCGAATCAGGTCCCGTATCTCGGCCATGCCACCCGGATCCATGCCGTTGGTCGGCTCGTCTAGCACCAGCAGTTCCGGGTCGCCCAGTAGCGTGTAGGCCAGGCCCAGGCGCTGCTTCATGCCCAGGGAATAGGTCTGGAACTTGTCCCCGCCTCGTCCGCCCAGGCCCACCTGCTCCAGCAGGGAGTCGAGCTCCCCGGAGTCGCCGCGGCCGGAGATGCCCTGGAAGTAGGCCAGGTTGTTGCGCCCCGAGAGGTAGGGGTAGAAGGTGGGGGTCTCGATGAGAGCGCCTATGCGGTGCAGCTCCCGGTCGAGGCCTCCGCCGTCGGGCGGCGTCCCGAAGAGGGTAAAGCTGCCGGCGGTGGGACGAACCAGCCCCAGCAGCATGCTCATCAGCGTGGTCTTGCCCGAGCCGTTGGGCCCCAGCAGTCCGAATATTCGCCCCCGAGGTACGTTCAGCGACAGCTCGTCCACCGCCAGTACATGACCGTACCTCTTGGTCAGCCCGTCCGTCTGTATTATCAGGTCGTCCATAACCGCCTCGCAATTCGTCTGCCTATATAATACGCCAGTTGAGCTTCTAACGGATTTCGTAATGGGTCCCCGGTCAGCTTTGAGGCGACCAATTCAACGCTCTCTCAAGGTTGGCGAGATATTCGGCGAATGCCCTGCGACCCTCCTGGGTAGCCGAAACCCAGGTGCGCGGCTTGGCGTCGACGAATTCCTTGGTGGTTGCCAGGAAGCCGGCCTCTTCCAGTTTGCGCAGGTGGGTGGTCAGGTTGCCCCCCGTCAGCCCCAGGGTTTTCTGTATGAACCCGTAGGCGATGCGCCCCTCCTCCACCTGGGATACCAGCATGGTCATCACACGCAAGCGGGTTGGCTGATGGATAGTCTCGTCGAGGAAAATCTCCTCGCCGGTCATGGCTGGCCACTCTTGCGGATCCATCCGGCGCCCGAAACCGCCACGGCCAGCATGCAGGCGCCGGTGCCCAGCGCCGCGTATTCGCCGGCGAAGTAGGAGGGCAGGTAGAAAGCAGCGGCCATACCCACGCCGACCAGGGCAAGGACGGGCAGGTGCATTATGCCGAACAGCACGTAGCCCAGGCTGATGATTCCGATGGTGACGTGAGGTATTTTTGATGCACCCTCTTCAGACCACAGACCCGCGGTGCCCGAAATCAGGAACGCAGCGGCAACCACCGCCATCCAGAACGCGAACACCTTCATCCCCGCTGCACGAGCTGTAGCATGGTCGGCATTCTTCGAGCCTTCATGGTGCCCGATCAATGCGCTGCCGATCATTCCGGAAGTGCCCAGAACGATCCACAGGGGCCCCGGGTACCAGGGATAGCTGGATTCGAATCCCGGCGCCAGCACGCCGATGGCGAACACAGCGAGGAAATAGACTGAGACCAGGGCTCCCCACAACAGGAGTATGTAAGCGGTGCCAGCCAGGTAGAGGGAACTCTGGGATTGGGCCATGGTCCGGTGTATGGTGCGCCATCCTTCCTCGGGCGTGAGATTGGCCTGTGCCATCGTGCGCCTCCTGCGATGTAAAATTAACGAGTCAGACGATAGCACAAACTAGTTTGTATTGCAAACTATATTTAAGGAACTTCACGATCAACTCTGGGCCAACCGATCACCGGACTGGAGCTGGGGTATTTCGATTATCCAGTGCTTGCGGTTTTTCCTGCGGGATACGGGCGGCTCCGGCCAGGCCTTTGTACCAGAGGGTCATTCTGGATTCCGGCTGTCGCCGGAATGAGGGACCGGAGTTTGCAATAGTCGAAAGGACCTGCCCGGAGCCTGGATATCGTTGAAAATGGCGGGAGGCCACATATAATGCGAAAGCAGATTCATTCAAGCGGGCCATTCATCAGGAGGCAGCGATGCAACTGGGAGCCATCTTTCCGCAGACCGAAATCGGGGCCGATCCCGCCGGAGTGCGCGACTTCGCCCAGGCCGCCGAGGACCTGGGCTACGAGCACCTGCTCGTCTTCGACCATGTGCTCGGCGCCGACGCCAGCAAGCGCGAATCGTGGGAGAGGCCCTACAGCTCGGTGGACATGTTCCACGAGCCCTTCGTGCTATTCGGGTACCTGGGGGCCATCACCCAGAAGCTGGAGTTCGTGACCGGCGTGCTGATCCTGGGCCAGCGCCAGACGGCGCTGGTGGCCAAGCAGGCCGCCGAGGTGGACGTGCTCACCGGCGGCCGCCTGCGTCTCGGTATCGGCGTCGGCTGGAACGATGTGGAATACGAGGCGCTGGGCGAGAACTTCGGCAACCGGGGCCGCCGCTCCGCCGAACAGATCGAGGTCATGCGCCTGCTCTGGACCCAGGAGGTGGTGGACTATCACGGTCGCTACCACGACATCACCCACGCCGGCATCAACCCCCTGCCGGTGCAGCGGCCCATCCCTGTCTGGTTCGGCGGTGGCGCGCCCCAAGTGGTGCGGCGCATCGGGCGCATGGGCGACGGGTGGTTCCCCCAGTTCCAGCCCGACGGCGAGGGCGCGGAGCGCATCGCCGAGATGCGGGCCATCGCGGTGGCCGCGGGGCGCAACCCGGACGACATCGGCATCGAGGGCCGCATTGGTCTCGCTACCGACGGCCAGGACGACTGGGGCAAGCTGGCCGAGGACTGGGCCAATGTGGGCGCAACGCACCTCTCCGTCAACACCATGCGCGCCGGTCTCCAGGGCCCCGACCAGCACATCGAGGCCATCCGCCGCTTCAAGGAGACCGTGTCGGGGTAGGGTCGGATACGACCCTGTTACATATATCGGTGAGGTACCCAAGCATCCGTTAGTCCTGAGCCTGTCGAAGGACGGGTAATTCAGAATCCCGTAGTGGTTCGACAGGCTCACCACCAACGGATTGTCGAGACTTTGCAGTCGTCCCACGTTATTCCTGAGCTTGTCGAAGGAGGGGTAATTCAGAATCCCGTAGTGGTCGACAGGCTCACCACCAACGGATTGTCGAGACTTTGCAGTCGTCCCACGTTAGTCCTGAGCTTGTCGAGGGACGGGTAATTCAGAATCCCGTAGTGGTTCGACAGGCTCACCACCAACGGATTGTCGAGACTTTGCAGTCGTCCCACGTTAGTCCTGAGCTTGTCGAAGGACGAGGATACATGACCTTAACCAGAACCGAAACGTGCTACTTGATCGAAATCCGAGAACCCGTCCTTCGACAACCTCAGGACTAACAGATTAGGTTTTGTCGGGACTTCGTGTCCGTCGGTTCCAATCAGTCTCGAGAGCGGGACAATTCCTTCAGCCGTTTCCAATCCCCGGCGATCAAAGCCTCTTTCTTGGAACGGCTCCAGCCCTTGATTTGTTTCTCCCTGTCCAAGGCATCCTCTCTCGAGGGAAATTCATCGGCAAATACCAGCTCTACGGGTAGTCTCTTCCGGGTATATCCAAGGAAAGTTCCTGTCTGGTGCTCGGCAATCCTGGTTTCCAAATCCTCTGTGTGTCCAGTGTAGTAAGAACCGTCGGAGCAGCGCAGTATGTAGACGTAATAGGGCATGGAGCTCTTTGGGGTTCTTATGCCCCCGTCCTTCGACAGGCTCAGGACTAACGGATTAGAGACTGGGGTGATGAGCAATTCGAAAGAGCTACTCACATACGCTACGACACCGGCAGCGCGCTGTTGCTCTTCCCTCCGCCGATGGCGATAACCCCCGTGGCGTTGAAACCGGCGATGGCAACGACCCCGATGGCGTTGACCCCTCCGATCGCTACCAACCCCATGGCGTTGACGCCACCGATGGCGACCAGGCCCATGGCGTTTACCGGCCCGATGGTCACCAGCCCCATGGCGTTGAGCAGGCTGAGTGCCGCTATCCCGAAGGAATTCCATACCCCCGCTGCAACAATGCCAATGGCGTTCTGTCCGATGGCCACAATGCCGATGTCAGTCGGCCCCAATACGGGGATCTGCTTCCTGATCGATGACGATTCCAATTGAGTCTCCTATGTCCCTAAGGGGATATGGGCCGGGCTAGTCGCGAAACAGCCCGGCAACCCGGTCGAGGATGCGGTTTCCGACCTCGTACTTGGTGAGCAGGGGCAGCTCCTCGACGTTCATATCGCGGTCAATCAGCGTCACCCGGTTGGTATCGGTCCCGAAGCCGCTGCCCTCGTCGGTGATGTCGTTGGCGGCGATCAGGTCCAGGGACTTGGATAACACCTTGGCCCGGGCATTGTCCACCAGGTTCTCGCTCTCGGCGGCGAAGCCCACGCGCACGAACTCGCCCCGGGCCGTGGCCAGGATATCGACGGTTCTGGCCAGAGGGATGTTCAGTTCTTCCTCGGACTTCTTGATCTTCTGGTCGGCGGCGGACAGGGGGCGGTAGTCGGCGACGGCGGCGGCCATTATCAGCGCGTCGGAGTCGCCGGTGCTCGCCAGTACCGCGTCGCACATCTGCTGGGCCGTGCCGACCGGCACCACCTCCACCAGCGGCGGGGCGGGCAGCCCCCTGGCGGCGGAGACCAGCACCACCCTTGCCCCCCGGTCCCGGGCGGCCTCGGCCACGGCATAGCCCATCTTGCCCGAGGAGTGGTTGGTGATGACCCGCACCGGGTCTATGGGCTCGGCGGTGCCGCCGGCGCTGACCACGATGGTACGGCCCTTGAGGTCGCCGTTGCGGCCGAGGGTGCAGGCGATATACCCCAGCAGTTCCGGCGTTTCCAGCAGCCGTCCCCAGCCGGTCAGCCCGGAGGCCAGCCGTCCCCGCCCGGGCCCGGCGATGACCGCGCCGCGCTGGCGCAGGCGTTCCAGGTTCTCCTGCGTGGCCGGGTGCTCGAACATGTCGGCGTCCATGGCCGGGGCCACCAGCAGCGGCGCCTTCGAGGCGATGGCGGTTATCGTCAGGGGGTCGTCGGCCAGCCCCATGGCCAGCTTGGCGATGGTGTGGACGGTGGCGGGGGCGACCACGATGACGTCGGCCTGCCGGGCCAGCTCCACGTGCTCGACGGCGTACTCGGAGTCCACGTCAAAGGCATCGGTCACCACCGGCCGGTGGGTCAGGCTGCGGAAGGCCAGGGGCGTAACGAACTGCGTGGCGCTTTGCGTCATGATGGTGTCCACCAGCGCCCCCGCCTGGGTCAGCTTGCTGGCCAGGTCCAGAACCTTGTAGCAGGCGATGCTGCCAGTGACGCCCAGTACCACCCGCTTGCCGCTCAACACGCCATTACCCCCAATTTACTCGTTAAACCCCGAGTGCGCCGAGACCACATAAAGGGCAAATATAAAGCTCGGCGGTCTCGGCGCACTCGGCGTTTAGATTAATCCGGGTTCTTGTTCAGGCCGTAGATGTGTTGCAGCCCGATGAGGGTCAGGTTGGGATTGATGTGATCGAAAACGCCCGTCTCCCGCGAAATGACGTCGGCCAGCCCGCCGGTGGCAACCACGGTGGCCACTCCCCCAAGCTCCCTCTTTATACGACCAACCAGTCCCTTGACCAGCTCGGCGTAACCCAGCACCAGGCCGGCCTGCAACGCCGCCGTGGTGTTCTGCCCGATGGCCGAGGTTGGCGGGGTGAGCTCGATGCGCCGGAGCTGGGAGGTGTTCAGGAACAGGGCCTCCGCCGCCACACTGATCCCCGGCGCGATGGCGCCGCCCAGGTACACCCCGTCTGCCGAGATGACATCGAACACGGTGGCGGTGCCGAAGTCTACGATAATCGTCGGATAGCCGTACAGGTCCTTGGCCGCAACGGCGTCGGCTATGCGGTCGGCTCCCACGTCGCGGGGGTTATCGTAGGCTATCTCCAGCCCGGTCCTGAGTGCGCCGTTGACTGTGAGAGGGGGTACGCCGAAGTAGCCGGAGGCCACTTCTTCGAACACTCCGGTCAATGGAGGAACCACGCTGCACATGGAAACCTCGGTGATCTCTTCCCGCTGCACGCCATTCAGTTGAAGCAGGCTGGTCAGCAACAGCCCGTATTCGTCGGCAGAGCGCCTCGAATCGGTGGCGGCGCGCATCGTGGTGACCAATCCTGAGTCACCGAACACGCCGATGGTGACCATGGTGTTGCCGATGTCCAGCGCGAGGAGCATGGCCTGCTTTCCGCCGGCAGATGGTTGCCGGGTATGCTGATACTGCCTCGCCGAATCCGCCGGTAGAGGGCATATTCGGCGAAAAGATTATATGCCACTGCGGAAAAGAGGGGCAAACGGGGCCTCTTCCTCCCGGCTGCGGTTCGGGTTTTGCTGCCCTGCACCGGTGCTCCGATCACCTTTGGACATATCCTTGGCAGGTGGTTATATTGTCCGACGGTCAAGAACCGGCATGGGCGAAACAGCGATGCTTGTGAGAGTCCGGAAAGCCTGATCGCCGGCTGTCGCCGGCCCGGCAGACGGCGCATGAAGAGCGGCGGCAAAGCATCTCGATGGCACCCGGCCAGAGGCTCGCCAGCAGCTCAGGGTCGAGAGGGGAGAACATCATCGAGTCAACAGCGGCGAAGCCGGAGGCAAGACCGGTAAACAAGAAGTTGTTCCTGGTCGTCATTTCGCTGGCCGTCTTCGGCGCCATGAACTCGGTCCTGATGCTTCCCGCCCTCCTGGTGGAGATATCCTCCGAACTGGACATATCGGTGGCGGTAGCCGGACAACTGGCCACGGCTACGTTTGCGGCATGGGCCCTGTCGGTCGTTTCCGTCGGCCCTCTATCAGACTCCCTGGGTCGCCGCCCCGTGTCGACAGCCGGTCTGTTCCTGGTTGCAGGATCCCTGCTCGGTTCAGCCTTCGCGCCCAACATTGAAACGCTACTGGTCCTCCGGGTGCTGACCGGCCTGGGGGCGGGGACCCTGCCTCCCAATTTCGTCGGCGCGATTTCGGACGTCCTCCCACCCGAGAGGCGGGCCCAGGCCGTCGGAGCCCTGCTGGCCGTTGGCCAGATGTCTTCGGTCATCAGTGTTCCTGTGGCGGCGGTATTGGCCGATCTTGGCGGCTGGCAATTCGCCTTCCTGGTCTCCGGCCTGCTCAGTGGGGCGGCCTTCGCCGCCAACCTGGTCTGGTTCCCGAAAGACAACAGGGAGCGGGTACGCGACTTCGCCATTTTCTCCAGGTACCGTTCGGTGCTTGTCCTGGGTTACTTCCAGGTAGCCCTGACGGTCAACTTCGCTCACCGAATGGTGTTCTGGGCCATGGTCACCTTCTTTGCCGCCTACATGATCCACACCTACGACGTCAGCGTGGGCTTTGTGGCTCTCCCGCTAGCCATAGCTGCACTCGGCCAGGTGGCGGGAAGCTACGGCGGGGGGTTGATGGCGGCAAGCAGGCACCGGTCGTTGCTCATCACGGTCGTCTGCGCCGTGGGAGGCGCCTGCGGGTACCTGTTCTTCGCCGTCGAACTCCCAATGTGGGTGGCCGTGGCCGTAGCAACGGTTGGCACCGGGATTCTGAGCCTGATTTTCCCTACGCTGGTCGCCGGAAGCACCGAGTATTCGGGCGAATCGACGGCCACCGGCGTGGGCCTCATGGGCCTGAGCAACCAGGGGGGCGGCGTTCTGGGCGCAGCCCTGGCCGGAGGCATCCTGGCAAGCTGGGGTTACCACGGGGTTGCCTACCTTTGCCTGGGCGGATCCGCCCTTGCCATGGTGGTCGCCGGCGTGTTCTCCAGGCAGTTGCGAATTCCCTGCAAGTGAAGGGCAACGGGACGATAGCAAAGTCCCGGAGAATCCGTTGGCGGTGGGCCTGTCGAACCATCAGCGGATTCTCTCAACCCGTCCTTCGACCGGCTCAGGACTAACGGAGAGGGCGCCGGCACGACTTTGCAATCGTCCTATTCCTCTCCTGTGCATTCTCCCCGGCAGTCTGCTTTGGAGTATAATCAGCGACAGCGCGGCCTCCGCGGTCGCTCACTCTTGAGACCGGTGGGATTTTACGGGAATGAGTAGCAAGTTTCTGGAACGGCTGGACGAAATTCGAGAGGGCGCCCTGCCTCGCCTGGGGTTCGGGCAGTCGCGGGCCCCCAGGCTGCCCGGCCTGGCGCTGATCATCTCCGCCGAAGGCGGCGACGGCGCAAAAACCGCCGGTGAGCTGGACCCCGACGCCGTGTTCATCGCCGATGCCTCCGTCGATCAGGCCGGCGCGATAGCCGAGGCCGCCCCGGAGGTGAACTGGGGTGCCCGGGTCGACGGTCTCACCGCCGCTGACGCAGCCTCGTGGCGCGAGGCGGGGGCCGACCTGCTGGTCTTCACTCTCTCAGGTACCACGCTGGGCGCAACTACATCCAGGGATGCCGCCCGGGTCCTCGCCATCGACCCGGACCTGTCGCCCGAGGAACTGCGCGACATCAATCCGTTGCCGGTTGACGCCGTCCTTGTATCACTGCCGGGGGACCCGGCCGCGTGGACGCTGCAGGACCTGGCCTCCATTGCCAGGGTCAGTGGTCGCGTCGGGAAGCACTTGCTGGCTGAGGTCTCGGCCGTTCCGGATGGGGACACCCTCGAAGCCCTGCGGGACGCGGGTGTCAGCGGTATCGTCGTCGGACT
The DNA here is from genome assembly GCA_965208825.1 of Dehalococcoidia bacterium. Lineage (GTDB taxonomy): Bacteria > Chloroflexota > Dehalococcoidia > Lucifugimonadales > UBA3495 > VXOI01. The sequence goes on along the minus strand of CBDBPP010000004.1, from coordinate 1,015,951 downwards.
GACACTGGGGAGCGAGGCTATCAGCGGGCTCAGGGAGTCCCTGCTGAATATGACCCGCCCGGGTTCTGACCGGCGCAGCCGTTCCAACGCCATCCTGCCGGGCTCCGTATATGCCGCGCGCCGTCCCGCCCCTGCCGAGAGCGACCCGGATGACGACGACTAGCTCGGTGGTGAGCTTGCCGGACCGGAGGCTGGCATGAGCGAAGCGCGGCAGCCCGACGGCGAACCCGGTCCCGAAGGGGACGGACAGGAACGCGCCGACGTTCGCCACGAGCACTACGGGGTGCTGCCCGCCGACGGGGTGCTGGAGCTTACGGACAAGCTGACCGGCTACATGTACGAAATAGAGCTGGGCGGCCTGTCCGACATCATGGGGCAGGTGCTGGATGATTTCCTGGAGCAGTCGGGCGTGGTGCCCGACGATCTGACCGCTATCGACGCCTTCGAGCAGATCTCCCAGGGGCAACTGGCCGTAACCCTGGCCTACCAGCTGGGCCGTCTCGAGGGGCGCTCGCCCCGGCTGGTGGAGAACCTGGTGGCCCGCGCCATCGAGTCCCATGGGTTCCAGCCGGTGGACGAGTCGGCGGAAATTACGGACGACGACCTGGGAGACCCCAAGGTGCGGGTATACCCCAGGGTACGCCGAATGGAGTACGTCGAGCCGCAGATACTGCAGGTTCAGCCGAAGCAGAGCGGAGGCGGCCCCGCCCAAGGGAACGAGGGTTAAAGGCCAAGTCCGCCGAGAGTACAAAGAAAGACTCGGCGTTCTCTGCGCTCTCGGCGTTTAAATCAATACCGACAGGGGTTGACCGATGAGCACCACCGCACCGGCCTACGACCTACTGCTTTCCGGCGGAACCCTGCTCGACCCGGCCCAGGGCGTCCATGACCGGCGCGACGTGGCATTCAAGGACGGAGTCGTCGCCGCCGTCGCTGAACGCATCGACGCCTCCCAGGCCTCGGCCACCGTCGACGTATCCGGCAAGCTGGTCACGCCGGGACTGATCGACATCCACGGCCATTTCTACCATGGGGGCAACCCCACCTCGGTGAACCCCGACGATATCTGCCTGTCCTCCGGCACGACCACGGGCGTGGACGCCGGAAGCGCCGGTTTCCTGAACTACCAGGCCATGCGCGACTACGTGTTTCCGGCCCACCGGACCCGGCTGCTGGCCTTCCTGCACGTGGGCGGCATCGGGCTGGCGGTCAACCGGGTGCTGGGCGGCGGGCTGCACGACATGCGGGTCATCGACGTCGACCAGACCGCCGACCACATCAGGCAGAACCCGGGCTTCTGCTTTGGCGTCAAGGTGCGGATGCACGTGGAGGCCGTCGCCTACTGGAACGCCCACGAGGCCATGCGGGCCGCCCGCGCCGTCGCCGACAAGTCGGGCACCCGTCTGATGGTGCACGTCAGCGGCACCCCCATCCCCCTGCCAGACGTGCTGGAGTTCCTCGGCCCGGGCGACATCTCCACCCACGCCTTCAACGGCCACCCGGAGCACATGCTGGACCGCAACCTGAAGATTCGCCCCGAGGTCAGGGCTGCCGTGGACCGGGGCGTGGTCATGGACCTGGCCCACGCGGGCATTCACTGCGACGTGGAGGTCACAAGGACGGCAATGGAGCAGGGTCTGGCGCCTCACACCATCAGCACCGACATCCACAATCCGCCGCCGGACCGAACGGTCTACCTGATGAACGACCTGGTCAGCAAGATGCACGCCATGGGTATGCCGCTGGAGGACGCCGTCGCCGCCTCCACCAGCGCCCCGGCCAGCGTGCTGGGCCTGCAGGACGAGATCGGCTCCCTGGCGCCGGGAATGTGCGGCGATGCCGCAGTGTTCGACCAGCGGGAGGGCCATTTCGTCTGGATGGACTCGGTGGGTAACCTACAGCGCGGCAACATGCGCCTCGATACCTATGCCACCGTCCGCGCCGGCCAAATGGCCTGGCTGGAGGGGCAGCTGGTCGAGATGGGCAACTGCTAGCCGCCGGACTCCCCGCGAACCGATGCCCCACGGACGCATCAGCTCGCTCAACACAACGCGGAACGGAGCGTCCCAATGCCCTACACCGCCAGCATAGACCGCAGCAACCCGGGATGCTTCCTGTTCCTGGTGGACCAGTCCAGGTCCATGGCCCAGCCCCTGGCCGGCCAGGAGGGCCAAAGCAAGATGGTCGCCGCTGCGGATGCGGTCAACCGGGTCGTGGACAGCATTGCCCAGCGCTGCTCCCTGGGAATGGAGGTCAGGGACTACTTCCACATAGGGATCCTGGGTTACGGCCACGCCCGAGTCCTGGAGTACGAGGAAGTGGTCGCCGGCGACTACATCTACTCCATTTCGGAGGACGAGAAGCGGAGTGGGCGCACCAGGGATGCGAAGGATTACGATCCCAAGGTGGATGGGCCGATTCACGAGGAAACGATCATCAGCGTCTTTCCCGGCACCGATCCCGAATGGCCCTTCGTGTCCATCAGCAGGGTGATTGACGTTGTCCGACTGGAGGAAAGACAGGTAAAGGAACAGGACGGAGAGGGAGGCATCGCCGAAATCACGCGCCAGGTGCCGGTCTGGCTGGAACCCCACGCCGGCATGGAAACGCCGATGTGCCAGGCCCTTGCCCTTGCCCTCAGCGCAGTGCGGAGATGGACCAGCGAGAACCCTGGGTCGTATCCGCCCATCGTCATCAACATCAGCGACGGCGAGGCCACCGACGGCGACCCAGAGCCCCTCGCCCGCGAGATCATGGGAGTGAGTACCAGCGACGGGAACACGCTGGTTTTCAACTGCCACCTGTCGGGCGCCTCGGCGACCCCGGTGCGGTACCCCGGCGATGAGGGCGTACTATCCGGCAAGCACGCCGGCAAGATGTTCCGAATGTCTTCTCCGATGCCCGAGCGCTGCCGGGAATACGCCGTCGGCCAGGGTATGCCGGTAAGCGCCGATTCGCGTTGCTGCGTCTTCAACGCCGACCTGGTGTCCCTGGTGCAGTTCCTCGACATTGGCACCCGGGGACCCTCCGCTCTGGGCTGACCCCGCGATCCCTGGGGCGATGCGGTGTCCCGGGACAGAGGCGCGCCATGCAGCGACGCCGGGAGCCCAGGCTCCGGTCAACAGGCCCGGCATGGATTAATTGGGGACCGCCGTCCGCGCGATGGAATCGTGCCCGGCCAGTTGGAAGATGAACTCCACCGGCTCTCCCTCGGGGAACAGGGCCCGCTCCACCGCCACCATGGTCATGGGGGCGTACAGGTATGGATACTCCCGCCCCTGCGGGTCGTCATCGAGGGCCAGCCTCACGACGGCCGCGTTGTCGTCCACCGCCACGTCGGCAATGGACAGGGGATCGCCGCGCACGGGGAGCCAGGCGTAGTAGGCGGCAAGGAGTACCGAGGTATCGAAGTCAATTCTTCCCAGGGTAGTCTGGTTGCCACGGGTCACCTTGCTGACGTATCCGCTCTCGAACTCGTCCAGTTCCTCCTGGCTCACGATGATGAAGGCGCGCAGCTCGCTGGCCAGGGGGCCGAACTCCCGCTCATCGGCCGGCGAGATCCAGCCGCTGTTGACGTAGCGGAAGCCGGGCAAAACGGTGCGGGCCCTTTCTTCGGGGTAACCCCACGCATATCCCACGCTGAGGAAAACGGCGAGGCACGCCGCGATGGCCAGCACCGCCGCCGCCAGCCTCGCCGTCGGTGGCAGGATGCCGGCGGGGGACCGGGAGGCCGGGGTATTTTCCTCGAACGACTGCATAGATGAGTCAAATCATACCAAATCGCTCTATTGGCAGTTGGCCTGAGGCCGGCATTCAGTTCCCGAAAAACGCAAAAAGGGCGGCCTCCTTTCGGAAGACCGCCACCCATGCCCGAACGTAAAACGCGGTTCAGTAGTACCGGGGCTAACCGGGGTTGTAGCGGTTGACCAGCTCGGCGACCCGTGGATCGATGTCGCCGATCTCGACGCCGCCGTCGAGCCGGGCCACGCCCAGATGGGCATCGCGCTGAATCTCCTCCCAGTCGGGCTCAAGTTCGTATTGGTCGCGAAGTTCGTCGAATAGGTTGTCCAGCGACTGCTTGTCAAACATAGCCGTTCGAAAATTTCCTCCTTAAGAAATGAGGGCGCGAACCCGGACATGGCAGGAGGGGCCTGGTAGCCCTCGGTCCTGGTCCATCACCACCCCAGCGAACCGGGAACTCGGGGGAATTTCCGCGCTCGAGGAGGCGGAGATCAGTCTACTCAATCTCCCGTTTTCTGACAAGTACGGCTCCGGCTTCCGCAGCGTCTTTCAGTTGTCCTGAGGAACATGTGAATTAGGGGGAGATTGCGGCAAGCAGCCCGTCATTCCGGCCCCGCCGTCATTCCCGCTCCCTCTCAGTCATTCCGGTGAAGACCGGAATCCATAGAACCTTGGCGGGACCCAACTCGTGCGTAGCAAGCAATCCCTGGATTCCGGCTTTCGCCGGAATGACGGTTGTGAGCAAGGCTGAATCAATCAGGGTCCGATCGCCCTGGCCCGTCCCCTGATCAGGGGATGGGCGATCCGTGCCGCCGCTGCTGGCAGTAATAGAGCACCCCGATGGCCGTCGGAATCGCGATGACTATGGCGGCAGTCACGCCCACCATGGCCCACGGCCCGAGACCCTGGAGGGCGTCCATGCGGTCCTTGAGCCAGTGAATCAGCTCCGGGTCGACGGCATCGCCCGGATGCAGCAGGACCAGGCGGAAAATGTCGGCGGGGTCAGGCATCCGCCACCCATACGGTGCGAGGCTGCTGGTAACGGGCCGAGTACTCCTTTTCCCGGATAGTGAAAGCCGAGATCGCCGCCAGGCCCAGCAGCGACCCGATGATGGCAAAGGGCAGGGTGTAGGAGTCAGTAACGTCGTAAAGCCATCCGGCGAGCATCACGCTGCAGAATCCGCCGATCTGGTGAAACATGAAAGTGATGCCCGAGATGGTCCCCATGGCCCGCAAACCGTACACCTCGGCGGTGAGCGAGGAAGTGAGGGGCAGCGTGGCTATCCAGGAGAAGCCGGCGATACAGGCGAAAACCCACAGTCCGACGATGGACATCCCGCTAATCAGGGGTGTCAACAGCAGGAACAGGTAGGCCAGGCCGCGCATGGTGTAGACCAGCGTCAGCCAGTTCTTGGTTCCTCCCACCCGGTCCGAAAGATATCCCGCCGAGGTGGCCCCCACGATGTTCAGGCCGTTCATCACGGCGAAAATCAGGGCGGCGGTGGCGGGGCTGGCGCCCCGATCCTGGGCATAGGGGATAAAGTGGGCCGAGAGAATAAAGGTGGTGGCGCCGCAGACAAAGTAGGCGCCTGACATCTGCCAGAAGGGGGCGGATCGGAGCGACTGCCGCCAGTTGGTGGCCTCCAGCGGTCCCGGCGTTCGTGCGGCCTGGTTGCCGCTCCCTTGCTCATCAGGCTCGTCGTCGCCATCGGGCCGGAGATTCATCTGCGACGGATGCTCGCGGATGAACATCCAGCCCACGGGCAGGGAGAGCAATACCACCACGCCCAGCCCGAACCATGCCCACCGCCAGCTGGTGGCCTCCATCAGGTAGACCGCCAGGGGTACCAGCACCAGCCCTCCCAGGGAGAGGGCTGTGGAGTTGATCCCTATCACCGTGCCCCGCAACCGTTGAAACCAGCGGGACAGGAGCGCGGAGGTGTTGGTGAGGGACAGGCCGCTCTGGGCCAGGGATGCCATGAGGCCGAAGATGAAGATGAAGAACAGGACGTGCATGGTCAGGGCCGTGGCCATGGTGACCAGGCTCAGCACCAGCACAGAGACCAACACCAGCTTCCGGCCACCGGTCCGGTCGAATATCTGCCCCATGAAAGGCTGGATTAAGCCGTTCAGCAGAATGCCCAGGGCAAAGGCGGTGGAAATGGTTACCCGGTTCCACCCGAACTCTTCGCTCATCGGATTGACGAAGGCGCCGAATCCGTTGCGCGCCCCCACGGCGGCAAAGCCGATGAATACCGACGCCGCGACGATGTACCAACCGAAGAAGATCGGGCGCCGCCTTGGGGTATTGGCAGCCATTCCGTCCCACCGTTACCTGGGCTATTGGTCCCGTCTGGCAGGTCCGGCGACTATCATATCATCGGGGAATGGGGCTGCCTCCCCCGGCGCATTTGACCTGCCCGAAGGGACGTATCTACACTGGCGCTGGAGAACTGGCCCCGGAATTCATTCGCCCCGAAGGTGAGTCTGATGGCATTCAAGCTGGTTATTTGCCCTCCCAACTACCAGGAACACTGGCCGGAGCTGTTGCGCCGGGAGATACCCGACATCGACGTTCAGCTCTGTGAAACGGTCGGCGAGGCCATGGAGGTCATCGGCGACGCCGACGCCGCCTTCGGCGACATCGTGCCCGAGCTGCTGGAGCGGGCGGAGAGGCTGCGCTGGGTGGCCTGCCCCCAGGCCGGGCCGCAGGCCGGTTACTACACCAGGGAGCTTATCGGGAGCGACGTGGTGGTGACCAACACCCGCGAGATCTACAACGACCACATCAGCGCCCATATCATGGCCTTTCTGCTGGCCTTCGCCCGCGGCTTCCAGGTCTACATTCCCCAACAGGTCGAGGGGGTGTGGCAGCAGGGCTATGAGACCATCTACCTGCCCGAGGCCACGGCGGCAGTGGTCGGCGTGGGCGGCATCGGTGGCGAGACCGCCCGCCTGTGCTCCGAGTTCGGCATGACCGTGCTGGGGGTGGACCCGCGGCTCACCGAGCCGCCCCCGGGAGTGGCTGAACTGCACCGTCCCGAGGCCCTGCTGGAGGTGCTGCCACGGGCGGACTTCGTGCTGGTCACGGTGCCGGAAACGCCAGAGACCCAGGGCATGTTCACGCTGGAGAAGTTCCGCGCGATGAAGTCATCGGCCTTCTTCATCAACATCGGGCGGGGCGCGACGACGGTGCTGGACGATCTGGTGTCCGCCCTGCGCGACGGCGAGATCGCGGGGGCCGGCCTGGACGTGTTCCAGGAGGAGCCGCTGCCCGCGGGCCATCCGCTATGGACCACGCCGGGCGTGCTGATCACGCCCCACGTTGCCGGCGTCGGCCCTTATCTTGACGACCGCCGCACCGAGCTTTTCGTGGACAACTGCCGGCGGTTCAACGAGGGCCTTCCGCTACGCAACGTGGTCGACAAGGCCAACTGGTTCTAGCCGGGCGGGGGCCGCGTCATCGGGACCGCCTTACTTGGCAGGGCCTTTCCAGAGTTCTGGAAATTCCGCTGGTGGTGAGCCCTTCGGCAACCTCAGGACAGGCCTGTCGAACCAACAGGTGATCCTATCGACCCGAACTTCGACAAGCTCAGGACTAGCGGAAAAGTCAATTTGGAACTTTGGAAAGGCCCTGCTCACCTGGCCGGACTCAGTCGGTGAAGCGGGGCATGACCTTGGTGGCGAAGTTTTCCAGGTTCCTGAGGCTCTTCAGAACCGGCAGGCCGGGGTGGGTGAACTCGACCAGCAGGTAGTCCAGGTTGCAGACTTCCTTTAGCTCGTGGACCTTCTCCGCCACGTTGTCCGGCGAGCCGACCAGCAAGGTACGAGGCTCCAGGAAGTCCCAGTCGAGCTTCCCGGAGGGCTCCAGTTCCTCGCCGGGGTTGGCGAACACCTGCCTGCCGCGAAATGGGTCATTGTAGCCGAACGACGACATTATTGCCGCCTCGGCATCCCGGCGCGCCTCCTCCATCGACCCGGCAACGTAAGTGGAGCGCATCACTGCCTGGTCCTCCCCCAGCGTAAAGCGACGGCCCTCCCTACCGGAGCGGACCTCGGCGTAGAGTTCCATGCGCTGGCGTATCCGGGCGGCCGGAGGTTGCCAGTAGCACGCCTTGAGCCCCAGCTCCGCCGCGGTCGAGACCGACCTGTCGGTGGACACGGTCATCCACAGGGGAGGATGGGGCGACTGGAAGGGCCTGGGGGTTACTCTCAGCCTGGTGACGCTTTCCCCGTCCTGCCAGGCCGGGTCCGGCGGGATCGAGGGGTGAGAGAACACGGTGCCCTCGGCGGGGAAGCTGTAGTTCTCCCCGCTGTGGGAGAAGTAGGGCTCGGCCCAGATCTTGCGCACAATCTCCACGGTTTCCCGGAACAGCTCCCGGTTCTCTGCATCTTTACGGGGGTCCGCATTGGGGTGGAACTGCGGGCCCTCGTAGGGCCAGATCCCCCGGCCGAAGCCCACCTCAATCCGTCCCCGGGTCATGTTGTCCAGAATCGCCAGGTCCTCCGCCAGCCGGATCGGGTGCCACCACGGGGCGATGTTGGCCATCTGGCCTATGCGAATCCTGGAGGTGCGGGCGGCCAGGTCTGCGCCCAGGAGGATCGGATTCGGCAGGTCGCCGACCCCGTACGGACCGAAGTGGTGCTCCCCGAGCCACATAGCCTCGAACCCCAGTTCCTCGGCCAGGATGGTCTGCTGCCGGAGGTTGTCAATCATGTCGGCGGCGTTGGTGGCCTCTCCGGCAGAAGCGGCGACCGTTGTGAATGCAGCGAACCTCAAGATCTCACCTCGACTGTTCCCGGGTTCCCGTCCACGCAGTGCAGAGACCCACGCCGGCTAGTCCCGCAGGGCCGCGGCGTCCTGGGCGGCGCTGTTGCCGGCCAGCCGGCCGAACACCATGCCCGCGCTGAGGCCGGAGCCGCCGGGGTAGTTGTGGTAGAACAGGCCGCCGACCATCTCGCCCGCCGCGTACAGGCCCGGAATCGGCTCCAGGCTGGTGTTCAGCACCCGCCCCCGGTTGTCGATGCGCACCCCGCCGAAGGTGAAGGAGATGCCGCAGGTGACCGCGTATCCCAGGTAGGGCGGCGTGTCGATGGGCTGGGCCCAGTTGGTCTTGTCGGGGGATAGCCCCACCGTGCGACGCCCGTCCTTGACCGTCGGGTTGTAGGGGATGTCGGTCTGGACCGCCGCGTTGTACCTCCTGATTTCTGCAGCCAGGCCCTGGGGGTCGATGTCCAGCCGCCGGGCCAGCTCCTCGATGCTGTCGGCCTGGGCCATGGTCACCTGGGGGATGTGGTACTCGTCGCGCAACAGGTGCTTGACCTTGTCGTCGAAGATCTGGAAGGCCACCCCCTGGGGCTGGGTCAGCAGCGCCCGCCCGTAGGTGACGTAGGTGTAGTTGCGGAAATCGTATCCCTCGTCGAGGAAGCGCTCGCCGTTGAGGTTGACGATGATGCCAAAGGGGTAGGAGTGCTTCTGGTAGAGCTCGGTGATGGTGCGGTCGCCGTAGGCCGGGGCGTTCAGGTCCCAGGCGACGGCGTGGCAGCTGCTCCAGTGGCCGTGGGGCATGGCCCCGGCGTCCAGTGCCATGCGGATGCCGTCGCCGGTGTTGTAGGGGATACCGCGCACCTTGACCAGCTCCCAACCGGGCCCCAGGTAGCGGCAGCGCATTTCGGCGTTGGCCTCGAAGCCTCCGGCGGCCAGCACCACCGAGCCGGCATAGACGTCCTCGACGCCCTCCGGTCCCAGCAGCCGCAACCCGTTGACGCGCCCGGTGTGGTCAAGCAGGAGTTCCTTCCCCTGGGATGAATAGCGGACCTCAATGCCCCCCGCCCGGCAAACGTCGAACTGCTGGTCCGACAGGCCCTTGCCGGCACCGACGGCCTCAACCAGCAGGCCGCCCCAGAAGCGGTACTTGCCGATGGCCTCGTCCCGGAAGGCCTGCCGCCCGTAGGACAGAACGAAGCGCACGCCCTTGGAGCGCATCCACTGCATGGTAGGCAGCGATTGGCTGACCAGGATCTGGGCCAGTTCCGGGTCGCTGAGTCCCTGGGTCACCCGCATCATGTCGTCGTAGAACTGGTCCTCGGTGTAGCTGCCCACCTCCACCGACTCCACCTCTGTGGGTGACATGTCCGGTATGACGGTCTGGATGTCCTCGAGGCCGTTGAAGGCGAAGCGGATTATGCCGCCGGTGAAGTAGGTGTTGCCGCCCCGGAAATACTCCGGCGCCTTCTCCACCACCAGGACCGACTCGGATGTCTCCCGCGCGGCGATGGCGGCGGACAGCGCCGCGTTCCCCGCTCCGACCACAATGACGTCGTATTCCCTGGGCATCGAATCTGTCCTCCCTGGTTATTGTTGAGCTGGGCTGTAGGGTAATCTTCCCAGCCCCGCGCTCAACTGCTCGTCCTATAATAAGGCCCTTGGAAATGGTTGGGAATTGCGGTGGGTGGTTTGACGCAAAGACGCAAAGACGCAAAGACGCAAGGGGCTAAAGGTGATTCACGACCCGGTGGATGTCATTCTTTACCATGCGCTCGCCGAAGTTTATGACCAAGCCCAGCTTCAAGCCGGACTGGCGCAGACAGGTGAGGGTCTGGACTTCGAACAAAGTGTTGTAACGATCCGTAGCTTTGCATTCGACGATTACTTTGTGTCCGACAAGCAGGTCTATTCGCAGCGGCGAGGATAATTTGTTGGGGAATTATATACTTGATTACCCACGGCCCGATTTTCACCCCACCACGGGCCGGGTTGTGTGCTCCGCGCAACGCCCGTCGCGGTACAGGATTTCAGGGTAGTTGACTTCCCTCCCACACTCGGCGCAAGAGTAGGTTTGCGATTCGTCGATGGCCGGCCCAGGCGGGGCGGTTCGGAGAAACACCTGGGCGATCTCCTCCGCCGTCGCGTCTATCCGAGGCGGGTAGGGCCGGACCGGGCGCCCTAGTTCCTTCCGCTTACGTGGCATCATCCCTCCTCGTTCGCAGGAATTCGCGTCAATCTGACACGTAGCGCATCTTCAAACTCGCTACGCCTGACCGTTTCCGCTGACAGCAGCTTGTCGCTGGAGTCTTCCAGGGACAGCACTTCCCAATGGTGCGTCGTCAAACGGTAGTCCTCGTCCATCTGCGGCACCAGCCAGACAATATCGCCTTCGTTCAGGTCGTGCGACGGGTCCGTACTCGGTCCACCAATGGCCTGAAAGAACGGCATATCAACCGCTACCGCCAATTTCGTTCCCCACCGGCGCATCGTCGGGCATTTGACCTGTAGCTGAGGCATCAGACGCTTTGCGCTTGACGACCGCCAATCAGGGCGCCGTAGCTCGGTTGGGGGTGGTGGTTCTGTATCACGGTTCTGCGCAAGCAGCTCAAAATCCGCCTGCATACCCTTCCCCGAGAAGTAAACCGCCTGTACTTCAAGGCCAAACCACGAGGCTGCATTGCCATCGCCAGACACCACCAAGTCTATGCGGCCAGCCGGCCTCCCCGTCGAAGGCGAACGCATAAACGGGACTTCTCGGGCAAGGTAGATGTCCGAAAAGCCTACAATCTCTCCCAACCATAGAGGGAGCAAATCCCCAACATCGAAACGACGTGGACAGGTAATGACTGGACGGCTTTCCCCTGCCTGGATTGAGCAAACCCCGCCGACTTTACTGCATGGCGGATTGCCGCGTTGAAAGGGACACGGGGGCGGGGATGTTTCCCTCAACGCTGCCCGCGCCAGGTGCTGCCGGCGCTCTACCGTCATCGTCTGTAACGGCTCGCCGAACCACTCCCCGATTCCGTAGCGCATAGTCATGCGAATAGCCGCTCGGAAGTGATGACCAACTCGTTGATTTGGTTGTGGTGCCCGTTCTTCATGGACAGGGACACAGCCTCAAACCTATGCCGCTGAATCAGCTCGAATATCTCCGGGGCGGCGTCATACGTCATGAGGAAGTTGGCCTCAGTGTCGGCCAACAAGCCAAATAGCCCTTCGTGGTCGATCTGCGAGTGTTCGTACAGGCGGAGACCGGACTGTTTGCCGCCCCGTGCAGTATAGGGAGGGTCCAAAAACACCGCCGCGTCTTTACCCCATCCACGCAGCAACAGGGGCAGCAGTTTCATTCCATCGCCTTCAAAGAACGCGATCCGGTCCGCGTACTCTTGGATTGCGGCCAGGCGCGCTGCCAGCGTTTCGGGATACCACCGGGAAAGCAGCCCACGGCCGTTCTCGCCATGCTTACTGAACGAGGCTCCTCTGGCCAGGACACCGCCGCGCCGCGTCCGGTTCAGGACCAGTGTACGGAATCCGTGTTCCAAAACTGACGCTGGACAGGCCCCCTCCAATACTCGCAACGTATCCATGGTCGGCTCGAAGTGGGCCACCTGGTCAATCAATCCTTCTCCGTTCTCAAGAGCCGCCCGCCAGAATGCGGCTACGTCGCGGTCTATTTCAACCATGACACAATCCTTGACCAATCCCTCCATCACCGCAGTTAGCGAGACTATGCCGCCTCCTGCGAAGGGTTCGATAAGGAGATCGGGCTGGGTATGGCGTAGCCATTCACGGATATGAGGGACCAACCAGGTCTTTCCACCCGGATACCGCAATGGACTACGTTGCGGTACTGTGGCAACATTCACCACTGGAAGGCGTGAAGTCTCTACCACGGGTCGCCTCTATAGCATCCTGGGATTGCGAGTTTCGCGCGGCCCGATAAGCACACTATACGGAAGTTGTTTACCCGCCGCGCCCCGTGCCATTATCCCCATTTGCTCGGCGGTGTCAAGCGGCCTGGCGTTGTGCCGGCCCTCGAACTCCGTCGTGTACCGGGGCAGATGCTTCACGCTGACATGGTGGTAAATCCCATCGATCCCACGCTTGAACAGGGCCCAGTGGGATTCCAACCCGTTGGTATGGGCCATCCCCCGGACGTACTCGTTGGCGCTGTGCTTGACCGCTTCGTGTGGACGGGGAAGGCCAACGTAGGCCGTTGCTTCGTCGGTGTAGACCGTGGTCCCCGGCTCGGTATGGCGAATCACGAAGTTCTGAAGGGTTGGCTTGTCGGTGGCTTCCACGACCTCGGTGGCGATTCGGCCCGTCTCCCGCTGGCGAACTCCGGCAACAGGGGTTTTGCCCACTGCGCCCCGGCCTGCCCGGAGCTTCTTGTCCTCGTGCTTGTTGCCTTCCTTGCCGCCGATGTAGGTCTCGTCAACCTCAACCGCCCCCGCGAACTTGTCGCCCTCGGCGGCCAGCGTCTGCCGGATGCGGTGGGCCATGTACCAGGCTGTTTTCTGAGTGATTCCCAGGTCGCGGTAGAGCTTCATGCTGGACACGCCCTTGAGGTTCGTCGCGAACAGATAGTAGGCGACGGCCCATTTGCTCAGGGGAAGGTGTGAGCGGTGCAAGAGCGTCCCGGTCTTTACGGAGAAGTCCTTGCGGCAGGTGCGGCAGCGGAAGGGCTGAGGCTTGCGATTCGGCCTGGGGCTGACCTCCAGGGACTCGCAGAAGGGGCAGATAACCCCGTCCGGCCAGCGTTGCTCAACAAACCACGCCTCGGCCTTTTCCTCGGTGTCGAAACGCTTGATGATCTCCATCAGCGTCATGCCCTTACGGTAGCTCTTGCCTGCCATTTCAACCTCTGTAACCCGTTTGCTTTATGGGAATAGTTTACCCCAACGGGCAGGCAAAGTCAAGGGTTTTGGGTAATCAAGTATATAATTCCCATTTGTTGACCTTGTAGATTATGGGCAGTTCAACCTGGCGTCCTATGGGCAGTCCCAGCTGGCGCAGTTCCCAGGACAGCGATTCTTCATATACACCTTCCGGCAGGCCGGGCCCGCCGAGCGTGCGGTGAACTTCAACGGCGAAATTGACTATTTCACGGCTAATATCATTTTCATTGATGGCGCGAGACTAGTACGCAAGGGGGCTGCGGCGCAATGACTTAATGTCACCAATAATATTCTTTGCGTCCTTGCGCCTTTGCGTCAAAATAGCCCTATGAAATTATGCTTCATTCTGGCTTTGCCTTTGTTATTACTTTTCATCGCCTGCGCCGGGCAGCCTGCGCCACCGACGCCGACGCCCCTGCCGGACATTGGCGCCACGGTCGAGGCCGCCGTTGCCGACGCTCTGCCCACCGAAGCGCCCACCCCGCTGCCGGATATCGGGGCCACCGTCTCTGCCGGTATGGCCGCCACTGTTGCCGCCCAACCCACGCCTACGCCTACGCCTGAACCAACCCCGGATGTTGAGGCCACCGTGGAGGCGAGGATTGCCGCCACCGCAGCCGCCATGCCCACACCAACTCCTACCCCCGAGCCAACAGCGACCCCGGTTCCCACTCCGACGCCTACGCCTACGCCGACGCCCATCCCCACGGCAACGCCGACTGCTACGCCAACTCCAACTCCTACGCCGACGCCGGTCCCCATCAGCACCCCGCGCCCGACGGCGACCCCCCGGCCGACCAGCACAGCGACGCCGACGGCCACCAGCCCGGCGGCGCAAACGATCACCGAGATGGTCCGGGAGGCGCGCCCCTCGGTGGTGCGCATCGAGACCGACACCTCCGATGGGACGGGAGTAATTTTCGAAACGCAGGGCCAGACGGGATTCGTTATAACCAATTACCATGTCGTCGAGGGTTTTGGGCAGGTCAGGGTGGTGGTAGACGACTCTACCACGTACATGGGAACGGTTCGCGGCATAGACCGCGTTCGAGACCTGGCGGTGGTCAGCATCTGTTGCGGCAGGTTCCAGTCCCTGCCCTTCGGCGACGCGTCCCGGCTCGAGCCCGGCGACGAGGTGGTCGCCATCGGTTATGCCCTGGGGTTGACCGGGCAGGCCACCATCACCCGGGGCATTGTTTCCGCCATCCGCTACGATCCCGATTACCAGAGCGACGTCATCCAGACCGACGCCGCCATGAACCCAGGCAACAGCGGCGGACCCATGTTGTCTCTTTCCGGCAAAATCCTGGGTATCAACACCTTCCGGATAGATGAATCGTTCTCCGGAAGAATAGCGGAGGGCTTGGGCTTTGCCATTTCAGAACGGGTCGTCCAGTCCCGCATTCCGGAACTCAAGACCGCCGCGGCCGCCCCCACCGCCACACCCACGCGCCAGCCCACGCCTACTCCGTCATACGGCAGCCCGTCCCGCAGTAGCTTCGGCCCCATAAGCGGCGAACTGTGGCACGATCCATCGGACAATTTCATCAAGACCGAGTACGCTGACGTCGCCGTGACCGATTTTATTGTGTCGGCTACCTTCGTTAACCCGTATTCAGCGACCTCGAATTCTTGGGATTACGGCTTCATCGTCCGCGAAGGCGGGACCGGACCCGCCTCGAGATTCATTACCGTTGTGGTTACCAGCCAGGAAATTTGGGAGGCGTCCTGGCGCCGGGGGGCAAGCGGCGAAAATCAGGATATTGCAAGCGGAACTCTTCGCACTTTCGAAACTGTCGCTGGAGGCCGCAACACACTGTGGCTAGCTGCCTTCGGTGAGCGCGGCCTGTTCTTCGTCAATGGCGAGTTCGTTTCCGAGTTGGATCTTTCCAATGTGGCAGGGCCGGGGGATGTAGCAGTGATCACTGGAGCGTTTGAGGGCGATGAAGTGTCCGGCGCTGTCACCCTGTTCGATGAGTTTTACATTTTCCCCTGGCAGATGCGTTATGGCCCAGCCAGAGGAAAATTGGAGAGGGAACCTGAATTAGTGGCCGAACACGACAGCAGCGTCTGGACAAAGAACCTGATAGTGGAGGCCGACTTCGAAAGCCCGGAAAACACTGACTGGGACTACGGATTTATTATTCGCAATCCCATGTTCAACCGACTGGAAGTCATCGGACTGAACGGCAACCAACGGTGGTTCCACGAGACCCGGAATGTAGGTGACGACGAATATACTGAAGTGGCGGACGGCCTTATTCCAGCAGCGAATTTCCTAGACACGAATCACCTGAATCTGATAGCAATCGATGAATGGGGATTGTTTTTCGTCAACGGCCAATTCGTCGCATGGCTAAACTTGTCCCATAACCAGGATTCGGGTGGAGTGAGCGTTATGGGTGGATTCTTCAACGACCACACCGGAGAACCCAGCTTCTCCGACTTTAACGTGTGGACGCCACAGCCATGACCACGCGCTGCGCCTGGGCCGCTACACCGCTGGGCATCGCCTACCACGACGCGGAATGGGGTGTGCCCCTGCACGATGATCGCGGGCTGTTCGAGTTTCTCATCCTGGAGGGGGCACAGGCCGGCCTGTCCTGGGAGCTGATCCTACAGAAGCGCGATGCCTACCGAACGGCCTTCGACGATTTTGACCCTGCCGTCGTCGCCGGCTACGACGATGCCAAAGTCGCGGAGCTCCTGTCCAACCCCGGTATCGTTCGCAACCGGCTGAAGGTCGCCGCCTCCATAGGCAACGCCCGAGCCTTCCTTGACGTGCAGGGGGAATGCGGCAGCTTCGACGCCTACGTCTGGGCCTTCGTGGATGGACGCCCGCTCATCAACTCCTGGCAGTCAATGGATGAGATGCCGGCCGCCACGCCCTTGTCGGAAACCGTGAGCAGGGACCTGCGCCGCCGTGGGTTCCGGTTTGTCGGCCCAACGATCTGCTACTCCTTCATGCAGGCGGTCGGCATGATCAATGACCACACCACCGACTGCTTCCGCTACAGCCAGGTACGCTGATACCGCCTCCGAATTCTTTATGCCCACCGGAAACAGGTGCGGCCGGATATACCTGACGCCACTTTCGACTTTACGTAATGTATTGCCTAACGGAAGTATTCCCCTGTAATATACCGAAACACGTCAGGGAGGCTGCCGCCGGTGGCAGCATCTTTAGAAGGGAGAATGGAACTGAATGAAAGCGGCCAGGCTCATCGGGCCCAAGCTCTTTGAACTGCTGGAAGCGGACTCTCCCACGGCCAGTGACGGTGAATGTCTCGTCAGGCTGGAGCGAGTGTCGGTGTGCGGCAGCGATATCCGCCACGGCTTCGCCATCAACCCGGAGGAGTACTACCCGGCCCCCATAGGGCACCCGTGCCACGAACTGGCCGGCACCATTGTCGAGAGCCGCACGGATGCATACCAGGAGGGGCAGCGGGTGATCGTAATACCGCCCAGCGGCTCGGCGGGCCTGGTGGAGTACATCGTCTCCGATCCATCGCGCATGATTCTGCTGCCCGACGAGGGCTCCCTGGACGACTGGGTGATGTGCCAGCCCTCCGGGACCGTCCTGTACTCGTGCCAGCAGATGCCGAACCTCCTGGGCCAGAATGTGGTAGTGCTCGGGCAGGGCAGCATCGGCCTCAGTTTCACGATGATCACATCCCGCATCGGGGCCCGCAACGTCATCGCCGTAGACCTGCTGGACTATCGCCTGGAGGCCTCAAAGGTCTTTGGCTCGACCCACCAGGTCAACCCCGACCGGGACGACGTGGAGGAGGCGGTGAACGAGATCACGGGCGGTGAAGGAGCCGACGTGGTAGTGGAGGCCGCAGGGTACGCCGATACCTTCAACATGTGCTTCCGCCTGGTCCGGCCAAGGGGCACCGTCATAGTTTTCGGCATCCAGGAGGAGGAGTTCATCCCCCTGGAACACAACTGGCTCATGGACAAGCAGCCGCGCATCATTCCGACCACCGGAGCCCGCAGCGGTAACGTCATCGCGCATATCCAGGAGATCGTAGCCCTTCGCCAGCGGGGGTGGTGCGATCCTTCTCCCCTGGTGACCCACCAGATGGGATTTTCCGACGTGCAGAGAGCGTACGACATGTACGACCAGCGGGAGGACAACATCATCAAGGTGGTGATGGACCTGTCAAAGTAACCACGGGAATCAATGGGACCGGGGCGCAGGTATCCCCTGGGCGGCCGCGCCTCGGGCAGCGCTTCACGGAACTGGCGGTCCCGGAGTGCTGGATACAGTGCCGGGCGGAGGCGTGTGAAACCAGGAGACGAAATAAAGCTAGTCAAAGAGAATCTCGCCTTTGCCATTGCGCTATGGAAAGGTGCGATCTCAGGCAGGTTACCGGCAGGGCCACTGTTGAGACCCGGCTCTGAACTTCCCCTCTTCGGCCAGCAGGCGGGCGCTCCCCGCCACTCCGAGGCGGAGTTGACCGCCGAGCTCACTCGCGGGGCCGCCAACCAGATGAGGGCCGCCTTTGCCCTCTCGGCGCTGCAGGCGCAGCGCAGCCTCGAGACGGCCTTCGTGGGCGAACCGATAGAGGAAGAATGGGTCGAATTGCGCGCAGCCCGCTCGGTAATGTACCTCATCGGACGGGCAGTACAGCGGTCGATTCTGCTGCCGGTGTGGGAATGCCCTCCGCCCTACCGACGCCTTTTCCACATCCGCCGCTTCAGCCTGACGCTGAACGCAACCGGCCTGGAGGGACGGGTGTTGAGCTGGGACGACTTCGGCGGTCTGGAGCGGTACCTGGCGCTTCTGGAATACTGTGCCGCCAGCGCCAATGCCGCCGTCACCTCGGGGTCGGGCGCCGGTTCCCGTACCCTGCCCAAATATGCCGGGTCGACCAGAACGGAGTTTGGTGGCGTAATCAGCTCTCCCGCCGCGATTTCCGAGCATGATGATCCCCCGCCGCCGGTGCCCGCTCCCCGCGGCTATACCAGCGAACCTCCGGAGCGCCGGCTGGCTCCCGACGCACCGCCCTTCCTGCCACCGGAGATGCCCGGCAAAGCCGACTTTGAGAAAGACAGCTGGGACAGCGCACTCGATGAACGCGCGGGCCAGTGGCACGGGACCCGGTCGGAGAAACGCCTCGCCCAAGTTGCCAACGGCCGTGCGCGGTCAGTCCCGGAGGAGCGGCGCCCTTCCCTCAGCCCCGCTGTTGGAAATCTGATCAGCCGGTTCGTGGATGAACGATGCGTTACCGGGGACGATCGCAGGATGCTGGCAGGCCAACTCTACGCCGGATTCATCGATTGGTGCCACGATACCGGACTGCAGGCAGTATCGCAGCGGGCCTTCGGGATGCGTCTGACGGGCCTGGGCTTCCGACGAAAGCGCCGGGGCCACGGCAAGCACTGGTGGGAAGGAATCCGTCTGGTCAGCGGAATCTGACCCCGGTCACCGATCTTCGTCTCGCCAATACCCGTCCCGGCGGTTCTCAAGGCCCTCAGGCTTCTCAGTGCCGGTGTCCGTGATGGTGGCCGCCGTCCGGCGGCCCGCCCTCCCGCAGTCAACATCCCGGCTGGCCATATACCCCGCAACACCCCCGCAGCCGCTTTATCTTCGTCCAGTTATTGCCGGCAATCATCCTCAGCTTGCGTCCGAGGATCATTGGCACGCGCAGATTGGAGAAGAAGGCGAATGTCAGTTGCCGGTTGTCGCTCATAATGCCGTACATTATGCTGGTGCAAGTGAGGTCGGACAATCCCCGTTAAGAGGAATTACGGGCCACCGGACCTGCGAGTACGTGCCCCGGCCCACGAGGAGGCGCTATGGCCGACAATTCAGGGTACCTGGACCAGCTCGCCGAATTCGTTTGCCGCCTGCGGCTGGAGGACCTGGACTCCGAGGCGCGACGGGCAGCGCAGACCGTGGTCCTGGACACCATCGGTGCCATGCTGGCAGGCAGCCGGCTATCCGAAAACCGCAAGCTGGCGGAACTGGCTGTCCGGATGAGTGGCACCGGCGAGTCAACCATTGTCGGCCATTCCGAACTCGCCGGGCCCTTGCTGGCATCCCTCGCAAATGGCACCTCCGGCGTCGCCCTCGAGATGGACGAAGGCAATCGCCTGGGCGGCGGGCACCCCGCCATCC
The DNA here is from genome assembly GCA_965208825.1 of Dehalococcoidia bacterium. Lineage (GTDB taxonomy): Bacteria > Chloroflexota > Dehalococcoidia > Lucifugimonadales > UBA3495 > VXOI01. Next base: position 996,417 of record CBDBPP010000004.1, on the reverse strand, counting down.
ACGTGATACCACCCGCCCTCGCCGTGGCCGAGCAGGTGGGAGCCTCGGGCAGCCGGTTTCTAGAGAGCGTGATCTCCGGCTACGAGGTGACGTCCCGCATCGGCACCGGGACGACGGTGAGGCCCGAGGTCCACTCCCACGGCACCTGGGGCACTATCGGCGCCGCCGTGGCCGCCGCCAAGCTGATGGACCTGAACGTTCGTGAGACCCGGGAGGCTATCAACATCGCCGCCTCCATGAGCCCTGCCAACACCTGGACTCCCTGCCTGGAGGGGGCGACCGTTCGCAACCTGTATTCGGGCCGTTCGGCGATGCAGGGAATCATGGCCGCCAACCTGGTCCAGTGCGATTTCACCGGCCTAAAAGACGGCCCCACCGATGTGTACGGGTCTATTCTCGGCAAGGGGTTCGACGCTGACGCGGTGGTGGATGGCCTGGGTGGCCATGGACCCCTGCGCATCCAGCAGAACTACTTCAAGCTGCACGCCTGCTGCTTATACAATCACCCGGCCCTGGACGGCATGCAGCACATTGTGCAGCGGGGCGGTTTTGCCGCAGCGGACGTGGAGCGCATCGATGTTCTGGCACCGCCCATCGCGGTCACCATGTCCGACCCGGCCCCATCCAACATGCTGGCGGCCAAGTTCTCCCTGCCCTACGCCCTGGCAGCGGCCGTTACCCATCGTTCAACGGACGTTACGGCCTTTTTCCAGGACAGGCTGGGCGACAAAGAGACCCTGGCCCTGGCGCAGCGGGTAACAGTGTCAGCCGACCACCAGATGAACCTGCGGCGCTATGACTATCCTGCGGCCCGGGTCACCGTTTCGCTGAGCGACGGCCGGACCCTCAGCGAGTCGGTGGTGGCCCACCACGGCGACCATCGCAATCCTGCCCCGCTGGACGAGCTGGAGAGCAAGTTCACCTTCCTGGCGACGGAATCTCTCGGCGATGACGGCGTCAGCGTCGTGATTGACACCGTATCGAAGCTCGACGGCCTGGCGGACGTGAGGGAACTGACCGCCCTGCTGCGAGGATAATCGCGGGGCCGGTTACGAGCCCTGGTGCTCGACGTTTACCACCGTGTGCAGCCCTCCCCGGATCTTGTAGTCCAGCGTGATCTTCATCCGGCGGGGGCTGCAACAGTCCACCAGGTCGTTAAGGATGCGGTTGGCGGCGTGCTCCTGAACGATGCCCACGTCCCGGTACGACAGCAGGTAGAACTTCAGGGACTTGAGCTCGATGCAACTGTGCGACGGAACGTAGCTGATGACCAGCTCACCGGTGTCCGGGAGTCCCGTCCACGGGCACACCGCGGTGAACTCGTCGGTGTCTATCACCACCTCCGTGTCCCGTCCTGGGTACTCGTACTCGAAGGTCAGCAGGCACTCGGGTTCGATGGCTTCTTCTCCCTTGGCGGGCAGCTGCCTGTCCAGACCCTCGTATTGCTCTTTCAATTCCGGGATAGTAACCATGAAATGCTCCCCTCGGGTGGTCAATTTGAGGCCATCTTACGGCCCGTTTTCCAGCGGTGTCAAAAGGAATTGCCTTGCGCGGCAAAACGGGGGCAGGCTAATATAGTCCATCGATGGATGTTGCCCGTTGGCTTGCCAGGGGCTACTTGTGAGCGAGGACTCCTGCGATGACCCAGACTCGACAGTCCGGACACTCCCTGGCTGACCTGGACGCCATGAGCATCGAAGAGGCCCAGGCGCTGCCGTTTGCGGAGCGGGACCGGCTTCTCGACCTGATCATCGCCGACGGCCGGCATTACGCCACCGACTCCGTCTCGTACCGCACCGGAATGTACAGCGACTACTTCGAGGAAGACCTGACCCGGATGCTCAAGGTCAGGGCGGTCAAGGTCTACTGCCGCGGCACCACGTCCTCCAACTTTGAGGGCGTGGTGGTGGGCGAGACCTACACTGACCAGTACCGGGCCTGCCTGCGGCACGTCGAGACCATTCTGACCGCCGCCCGTACCGGCTACGCCCGCGTTATCAAGCTCATCGTCTTTCTGACCAACATGGACCTGTGGGAGGAGTTCAACAAGGTCTATCGCGAGTTCATCCCCAACCCGCCGTGCCGCGCCGTTATCGGCACCACCGGCCTGGCCCAGAAGCCCCTGGCCATCGAGGTCGTAGAGTGCGTCGCCTACCGCGTCGCGGATTAGGGCAACGTTGCTGTCATTCCCGCGAAAGAGGGGATCCAGTGGGTAATTCAGAACGCCGGAATTCTCGGGAATAAGGAAATGTGGATTCCCGCTTTCATGGGAACGTCCTCGAACCGCGAATTGGAGCGCACCCATCATCGGAAAAGGAGGGACCATGGCTGAACTGACACTCGCCTACAAGGCCAGGAGCTACAGCACCGGCACCCTGGGCCGCGCCATCTGCAACGCCCGCAACCATCACTGGGTTGCCGACGATCCCGGCGGTGACGAGGTCGGGGCCGGCGAGCTGTTCTTCTCCGGCATCACCGCCTGCGCCGTCAACATGGTGGAGCGCATCGCCAACGCCGAGGACATCGACCTGGACTGGATGGAAGTTGACGTCGAGTCCTACCGAGACCCCGACAAGGCTCCCGGCGACATTACCCTGTATGACGCAATTCGCGTTCACTTCGAGATGTGGGGCGTGGACGACGACCAGGCCCATGAGCTGGTAGAGACCTGGAAGCGCCGTTGACCCCTCTACGGTTCGGTCGCCGTGGCGACCGCTGACACCACCGTGGGCCTGACCTCCCACACCGAGAAGAAACGCTAGGGGCGTAGACGCCCCAACGGAGACTCCCGGAATGAATATCTGCTCGTTTTTGCCCAGCGCCACCGAGATCGTCTACCAGCTTGGCCTGGAGGACAGCCTGAAGGGCGTGACCCATGAGTGCGACTACCCGCCCTCGGCACGGAACAAGCCCTGGGTAGTCCGCAGCGTGTTCCATGGCCAGCAGCCCACCAGCGCCGAGATCAGCCGGGTCATATCCGAGCGGCTGGAGCAGGGGCTGGGTATCTACGAGATCGACGAGGAGGTCCTGCAGGCCGCGGAGCCGGACCTGCTCATCACCCAGGCCATCTGCGAGGTTTGAGCCATATCGTCTCGGCAGGTCGCCGAGGTGAGCATGAGCCTGGCCAGGAAGCCCGAGGTGATTTCCCTCGACCCGCAGCTCCTCCACGACGTCATCGATAATATCCGCATGGTTGGCCGCGCCACCGGGGCTGAGGAGATGGCCGACGAAATTGCCGAGGGCATGGAGGCCCGCATCGAGGCGGTGAAGGAACGCGCCGCCAACGCCAGCAGCAAGCCCAGCGTGCTCCACGTGGAGTGGGCCGACCCCCTGATGTGCGGGGGGCACTGGGTCCCGGAGATGGTGGACCTGGCCGGGGGGGCCAACTCCTTCGGCGACAAGGACACCGGGACCTTCAAGCTGGAATGGGACGATGTCATCGAGCGCCAGCCCGAGGTCATTGTCATGATGCCCTGCGGCTTCGACGTGAAGCGCGGCCTGGAGGACGTCCCCATCCTGGCGCAGAGAGATGGATGGAGCGATCTTCCTGCCGTCCGCAACGATCGCGTCTACGTCGTCGATGCCAGCGCCTACACCAGCCGGTCCGGACCCCGGCTGGTCACCGGCCTGGAGATCATGGCCGAGATGATCCACCCTGAGCTGTTCAGCGGCTACATTCCGGAGCAGGGCGCCCTGCGACTCTTCAACGCCTGAGCGCCGCCAACCGGGCCGAGACTGGAGTAAATCGAAACGCCGGGGCAACTGCGCCCCGGCGTTCTTTGCGTTCCGGACTATCCCCCGCCGGGCTAGTTCAGGCGCGGCCCCCGGAAAGGGTTCTGACGTGCCAGCTCTTCCTGAAGGGCGTGGTTGCGACGCTTGAGCAGGGGGACCAGGCGGTTCAGGCGATCGGCGGCCGTGGGAGCCTCCAGCAACTCCTGGCGCACGGGTATCGGCGCGTCCAGGTTTGCGGCGATCAAATAGGACAGCGCTACCGGGTCCTCGGGGATTTCCACCTGGGCCGTGTAGCCGCCACTGAGCGAAATCAGGCTCTGCATCAGCCTGGTGAACTCCTCGGTCAGTTCCGGGGACACTCCGGTGAAACCCTCTCCCACCGGATCGTCCAGGAACCTGACCAGAGCCGCCACGTGGGGTTCCTGCTGGGTGACCTCCACGACCTCAAAGCGGCGTTCTCCCTTGGTCATGATGTTCATCCGGCCTTGTTCCAGCATCTGGGAGCGGAGCACGCGCGTGGTTGTCCCGATGGGATGAGGGTCGGCCGGCGCGCCGACCTCCTGCCCGGAGCGTATCAGCGTCACTCCGAAGGGGGCGTTGTCGCGCATGCAATCACCGATCATCGCCTTGTAGCGCTCTTCGAAGATATGCAAAGGCAACGGCATTCCCGGAAACAGCACCAGATTCAGCGGGAACAGCGGTATTTCGGTAATTTCATCGTTCGCGCTTGTCATAACCCCGCAAGTATAGCACAGCCCTATCGCCGGGTTGACACTCTCTCCCGGCCCTTCCCATAATGGCGCCATCCGTGAAGAAGCGAGCCTGCGGCCATGCCGAGTATGATTTCCGACTCCGAACTGGATGCCCTGCTCAAGGGTGATACCCCCTTCGCCCTCATCGATGTGCGAGAGTCCGGGGAGTACAACAGTTCCCACATCCCAGGGGCCTGCCTGATTCCGCGACGCCGCATCGAGTTCATCATCGAGGAGTCGGTGCCGGCGAAAAACGTGCTGGTCGTTGTCGCTGACGATGACGGACGTCGCGCCCCGCTGGCCGCCGCCACCCTGGAGAGGCTAGGCTACACCAGCGTGTCCATCCTCGACGGCGGCGTCAACCGCTGGTCCGCCCGGGACTACCCGACGGAATGGGGCGTCAACGTGCCCAGCAAGGACTTCGGCGAGAAGCTGGAAGTGGTGCACCACGTTCCTGAGATCAGCGCGGAGGACCTGCACGAGCGCATCGAACGCGGCGACAAGCTGGTAATCCTGGATACCCGGACCCCCGAGGAGTTCCAGCGGTTCTGCATCCCCGGCGGGCGCAGCATGCCCGGCGGCGAACTGGCCCTGCGCATCACCGACGTGGTCAACGAAATCGACGATGACACTACCGTTATCCTGAACTGCGCCGGGCGCACCCGCAGCATCACCGGTACCCACGTGCTGCAGCGGATGGGCATCGAGGCACTGGGCCTGAAGAACGGCACCTCGGGATGGCTGCTGGCCGGATTCGAGCTGGAAAACGGGGCGGACCGCGTGGAACTGCCCGAGGTTTCCCAGGAGGGCCGTGCCGCCGCCGAGGCCTACGCCGCCCGACTGGCGGAAGAGGACGGTGTGCGCTACCTGTCGCCCTTCGAGCTTGAAGCCCTGATGGCAAAGGCGGGTTCTGAAACAGTCTACCAGGTGGACGTTCGCACCGGCGCTGAGTATGCCGAGGGCCATATCCCCGGCTTCCGCTGGTGGCCGGGCGGGCAGGCGGTGCAGCGGGCCGACGATCTGGCGGTGGTCAAGAACTCCACCATTGTCTTCTGCTGCGACGGGCGTGCCCGCGCCACCGTTACCGGCTCCTTCTACCGCCAGATGGGCCACAACGAGGTCTACGCCGTCGACGGCGGCGCCCCCGCCTGGGCCGCCTCGGGCCGGGAACTGGCCAGCGGCATGGAACGTGCTCCCGTCGCCGGGCTGGGGGATGCCTTCCGCAGCGTGAAGCTGGTCGGGGCGCAGGAGTTGCATGACAACCCACCCGAGGTGGTGCTGTTCGTGGACACCAGCCAGGACTTCTCCGGCGGCCACACTCCCGGGGCCACCTGGATGTCCCGGAGTTGGCTGGAGATCGAGATCGCCGGCGCTGCGGCGGACAAGGCTACGGCCATTACCCTGACCTGCAGCACCGGGCGCAACTCGGCACTGGCGGCAGTGACCATGGGCGAGCTGGGTTACACCAACGTGTCCGTCCTGGAGGGCGGCATGGTCGCGTGGCGCCAGGCCGGTCTGCCCGTGGAGCAGGGACTCACGGGCATTGTTAGGCCTCCCGCCGACATCAACTATCTCGGGGTGGACCGCAGCTACGGCGAAATGATGAACTACCTGCGTTGGGAGACCGAGCTGGGGTTCAAATACGCCGCCGGCCCGTAAGTCAGTCCGGAACATCCGAAAACGGGAATGAGGTAACCTCCAGCTTGCCGGTTCTCCTCCGGACACGCAGGCATGAAAGTTTAGAGCGATGCTGTACCTTGTTGGATTGGTTGTCGTAGCCGCCATTGCCTACGTACTCTGGCGGTTGCTGTTCGCAGGGAACGACCGGAGTGCAAGGGGTAGCGACCTGATGGAGTTGCGACAGGCGGAGAATAAGGTCAAGGTTTCCGACCCGATTCTGCGCAGAGACATCGACATTCTGGAACGATACGGCTCTGACCTGTTGCAAGACGCCATAGAACTGCGGCGCGCCCAAGTACTGCGGGGCGAAGACCCCGACAACCCGTCCTCCTCCCAACCGCCGCAGTGAGGAGACGTTTGCCCTGCAGATGCGCTCAGGACTTTTCACCGGCCCTGTAACAAGGACTGAATTTTCCGGCCCGGGGAACAATCGATTAAAGGTGACCTAGGAAAGGAGGCTCTGGATGACTACCCGCGAAGAGGGGGCGGTGCCCGATTTCTTGAGAATGGACGATGCCACTGGCTCCGATGCCGCCAACGCCGGCCTGACCGGCGACTGGTACGGCTGGCCGTCGAAGGACGTGAAGCCGGTTACCCTGCTGGACGACGAGGGACGCACCGTACGCATCCGCACGCCGGTGATGGACCTGGAGGGGCTGATCACGCCCACCCATCTGCACTACACCGTGCAGCACTTCGACGTACCGCCTCTCATCCCCGCCGACCAGTGGACGCTGACCATTGACGGAGAGGTCAGGAACCAGCTGACGCTGTCCTTCGACGACCTGCGCCGCTTCCCGGGCCGCTCGGTGCGGACGGTGATGGAATGCTCCGGGTCCGACGCCACCTTCTTCGAGTACTTCAAGGGTGAGGGCCCCCGTCCCTCCCGTACCTCGGAGGCGATGATCCTAAGTGCCAGCGAGTGGACCGGCGTGCCCCTGTACGCCGTGCTGGAGGAGGCCGGGCTCACCGACAGATCGCTGTACATCCGGGCCGAGGGCTGGGACATCGGTGTCCCGCCAACCGCCCAGGAGGGCACCGAGGCCTTCTACTACGACAAGGGCCTGCCAGTTCAGAAGGCCCTGCACCCCGACACCATCCTGGCCTGGGCGCAGAACGGCGCGCTTCTCGAGCACCTGCACGGTGCCCCGGTGCGCCTGCTGGTGCCGGGCTGGTCCGGCAACTGGTCGGTCAAGTGGCTGCGCCGCCTGCAGGTGATGGACCACATGCCCGACTGCTGGTACCACTACCAGTTCTACTACTACGCCGACTCCGAGGACTCGCCCGACAAGGAACTGATCACCACCATCGGCGTCAAGTCCATTGTCACCAGTCCCAACGACAACACCAAGGTCATCAACTCCGGCGAGCACATGGTCCGCGGCTACGCCTGGAGCGGCGCCGGGGCTATCGATAACGTCGAGGTCAGCGTGGACGACGGTGAGACCTGGCACGTGGCCCACGTCGAGCAGCCCCGAGACCGCTTCATGTGGGTCCGCTGGTCCTACAAGTGGGACGCTACGCCGGGCGATTACACCATCATGTCCCGCGCCACCGACGAGGTGGGCCGGGTGCAGTCCCGGGAACCGCGCTACAACAACATGCGCAAGAACTTCAGTGCCATCGTCGGTTATCCCGTGACCGTGGAGTAGGGAGAGGCAACCAGTTGCCTCTCGGGAAACTGAGGTACACGCCAGGACGTTCACAGGCGGCCCGGCGTGTCTTCCGTTAAAATGCGGTTGCCATGCCACAGTGGTAAAATGCCGTTGTCCGACGGAGCGAAAATGCCTTTCATTGACCATTCCGACATCAGGATGCCAGCCCCGGTTGACCGGGTCAGTGAGCGTTACTTAGTGTCCGGCGCCCAAGGATCGCAATCCCTGACGATCAAGGAAGTGGAGATCCATCCGGGCTGGGAAGGACGGATGCACGTTCACAACACCGATGCCTCCATGCAGGTGTCCTCGGGAGCGATCCAGGCGATCATTGCCGATGAGGTGCGCACCGTCCGGGCCGGAACGACACTCCTGGTGCCACCCGGAACGCCGCACAAGCTGATCAACCACCTGTGGACCCCGGCAGTGCTGCTGATCACCTACCCAAGCAACGACCCGCAGACCAGCTTTTTGGAATAGCCGGGCGCCTCGGAATTGACTTGGGCATATTAACGGCCGAAGGGTTGCAGGAAACTAGACAAGAGGAGCGGGAAAGAAGTCCATCTAATAGATACGAAAATGACAGGGAGTCCATTTGGACCATCCCGACCAAACTCAAACGGTGGTATTTCGCCTTATTTTCGGTCCAGGTTGTCGCAGCTACCGGGTGGATCATCTGGACTGGGATCGACGATGAAACCGTTAGAGGTCCCAGCGAAATCCTGCTGCATCTCTGGCAATATCTGGCACCTGCAGCGATCGCCTCTGCCACCTTTGCACTGGTAATAGTCGACACGGTGAACGGAATTATGGTACTGAGCACCTGGCTGGAAGAAGTATTGGAAAAACGGAAGCAGCGGCAGATAAGGGACGCTGCCGTTACGGCGCGCGAAGACGAGCGTCAAAGGTGGCTGGGCTGGAACCGCCGTCGAGAAGAGGCCGCAGCCGCCGGAAAGGAATTCGACGAACCTCCGCCGTCCGCAAACGGGGAAGTTGACGACCCGCAACCGTAATACAGGCGCAAGCCGCAGTCGTTAAGGAGGACAGCATGGCCCTACCCCAGATCGGAACCCGCGCGGAGCCCCAGATCATCCCGACCAACGCCGGCCTGCGCACCTTTGCCGCTCCGCCCTCCGCGTTGCAGGAGAACATCGTCCCCAATGACCTGTTCTACGTACGCAACCACTGGAAGGACTGTCCCCAAATTGACGTCGACACGTACCGTCTGAAAGTCGACGGGCTGGTCGAGAAGGAACTGGCGCTGTCCCTGGACGACCTGAAGAAGCTTCCCCAGAAGCGCTTCCAGGTCACCTTCGAATGCTGCGGCAACAGTCCGGTGCCGGAATACTACACCAAGGCTCTGCGCATCAGTTCCGTGATGGAACAGATTAAGGGCCACGGCATCATGGGCAACGCCGAGTGGGCCGGCGTTTCCCTAAGGGACGTCCTGGAGCTAGCCGGTGTGAAGGACAACGCCGTGGAGGTGATGTTCGAGGGCGCCGACCACGGGCCGGACGAAGTCGTCGGTGACCCGGCCGAGGTCACCTACGAGCGCAGCCTGCCCATTGCCAAGGCCCTCCATCCCGACACGCTGCTGGCCTACGAGATGAACGGGGAGCCGCTTCCTCTCATGCACGGCCGCCCCCTGCGCCTGCTTGTCTCCGGCTGGTACGGCATGAACTCCGTGAAGTGGCTGGTCGGCATCCACGTCCTGGACCACGAGTTCCAGGGCTTCTATATGACCGAGCGCTACATGACCCAGAACGAGCCCGGCTCGCCCATCCCCTACACCTACTACACCAAGCTTAAGGTCAAGTCCATCATCACCAACCCCGTCCCCGGCGAGATCATTCCGGTGGCCGGCTACCAGCTGGCAGGCGCCGCCTGGTCGGGCGAGCAGCAGATCACGAAGGTCGAGTTCAGTGAGGACGGAGGCGAGAGCTGGGTGCCCGTTGACACTCTGCACCCGCGCGTCGGTTACTCCTGGAACCGCTGGGAGCACTACTGGACTCCCCCCGCAGCGGGGAAGTACACCATCATGTGCCGCGCCACCAACGATCAGGGCGATACCCAGCCCATGGAGTTTCCCAATAAGTGGGACGGCCGGGGCTACGGCAACAACATGGTCTTCCCCTTCGAGGTGGAGGTGGGAAGCTGACCCTAATACGGAACATGCCGGCGCCATTTGTCTTCGTCGTAATCGTGGTGGCGACGGTGGCGCTGATCATCTTCTTCGGAGCCTGGGCCGTTGCCGCCGACGCCGATGGCCGGGAGTTGAACTTTGCCGTCCCGGGTGTCGGCCTGCAGGAGGCCGACACCACGGGCTCAACTACCGACGGCGAGGGCCAGGCGACCTTCGGCGCTGCCCCCATCGGCGAGTCCTCAGACAGCGCCTCCACCACATGGTGGGGACAGGGCTTCCTGAAGGCCTGTCCTCTCCATTGAGACTCCTTGGGAAACGGTCAATCCACGTAATCGTAAAGGTCTTATGGCCCAGCTAGCCGCGGTTCTCCCCTTTCGTTTCCATCGAGCCTGGATCATGCTGGTTCTCCTCGTCGTGGTGCAGGTTATCGGCCTGTCCATCAGCATGTCCGCCGGGATCATGGTGCCGTTGCTGCGCGATGGTGAGGGTCAGTTCGCCTGGAACATTTTCACCATCGGTGCCGCCATCTCCCTTTACTACCTGATCGGCGCCCTCATGGCCCCCGTAGCCGGCATGCTGGGAGACCGTTTCGGCGCCCGGCCGATCATGTGGGCCTGCGGCTTTCTCTACCTGATAAGCATGTTCCTGGTCGGCATGGTCACCGAGATATGGCACTTTTTCATCGCCTTCGGTGTTCTGCTGGCCATCACCCAGTCCTTCACATTCGTGCCCCTGCAGGCCTCCATCGGCGGCTGGTTCCGCCGTCGTCTGGGCCTCGCCACGGGGATCCTGCAGGGTGCCGGGGGCATTGGATCGGCGCTGCTGGCTCCCGCCGTGGCCGCATTGCTGGAGGCCGTCGGATGGCGGGAGACCTTCTGGTTCATTGCCTTTGTCGGCGGCGGCCTGATCCTCCTGTGTAGCATCTGGTTCCGCTCCAGGCCCGCCGACGTGTCCATCAAGGCCTACGGCACCCGGGGAGACGACCCGCCGGACGTGGTGGTCTCCAAGGACGTTCTGGCGCTGCGTCTCAAGGTCTTCGGGCAGCACATGAGGCGCACACGCGCCTTCTGGAACCTGCCCACCATCCATGGTCTTGGTTGCGCGGGCCATGGCATCATCCTGATCTACATCATCCCCTACGCCACAGAACTGGGAATCGGCCTAACCGAGGCGGCCTGGATACTGTTCTTCATCTCAGCCTTCAGCATCGCCGGCCGTTTCATAGTGCCGATCCTGGCGGAGCGTTTCGGCAGCAAACCGGTCATGATCATTGCCCTGTTCCTGCAGGGCGTGACCGTCGTTGTGCTCTTCTTTGCCAACGATCCATTGAGCTTCTACCTGTTCGGGGTCCTGTTCGGGCTGGGCTACGGCGGGGAAATGTCCGCGTACCTGGTGGTGAACCGCCAGTACTTCGGCACAGGCCCGATGGCGACCCTTTACGGGTGGGAGATCATGGGCGCGATGATGGGGCACGCCGTAGCCACCCTGATTGGCGGCCTGGTCCGGGAGGTCACCGGCTCCTACCTGCCCGTATTCATGATGTCCATGGGTTTCAGCATCTTCGGAATGCTGGTAATACTCACGCTGGAGTCCACCAAGCGGGTCCTCATTCCGGACTGGGAGAACTCGCTGCCCGTAGAGGCGCGGTCGGACTATATTACCGGGGCCCGGACGGAGCCCCGTCCCACATCTTCTTCAGGCTCCCTGGCGGAAGCCACTCCGGGCGACTAGCCCAAAGGACGGCGATTCATGGGACGGCTTGTAGATTTGACGCTTACCCTGGGCAGCGAACGGGTCAGCGAGGTGCCCGGCCTGATGGGCGTGGAGACCTCGCAGCTGCAGACCCACGAGACTCACGCCCGCTCCAACCAACGCTTGTGCCTGGCCACCCACATCGGCACCCACGTAGACGCCCCCTACCACTTCGTCCCCGGCGCGGCGACGGTGGAGCAGATGCCGCTGGAGAAATACATGGGCCCGGCCGTGCTGATCGATCTGCGCTCCGTGGCCCGCGGGCTGGAGCCGCTGACCATTGAGCAGGTGCAGGCCGCCGGCGGGATACCGGAGGCATTGCCCGGCAAGATCGCGGTGCTGTTCACCGCCTGGGCCGAGAACGAGTCGGGCGGCCCCCGCTTCTACGGCCACGGCCCCTACCTGGGCACCGACACTGCCGCCTACCTGGCCGACAACGGTGTCAACGCTGTGGCCGTCGACTTTCCCATCGACAAGCACCCGCCCACGCCACTGTCCACCATTCACGACTTTCCGGTGCATCGTCTCCTCCTCGGTCAGGGCATTCCTTTAATCGAGAACCTGATCAACCTTCACGAGCTGGTGGGCGAGGAGTTCGAGCTGTGGGCACTGCCGCTCAAGCTGAAAGGCGGCGACGGCACCGCTACCAGGGCCGTTGCGCGTATCGAGTAGCGTCCCGGCTGATGCCGCCCACACCAGTCCTCCTGGCCACGGGCAACCGGGACAAGCAGGCCGAGTTCCGCAGGCTGTTGGCGGGCCTGCCCTTCGCTCCAGTTACTCCCGCCGAGGTCGGTGCCAGTGGCCCCTCCGACGAGCAGGGTGACACCCACGAGGCCATCGCCCGTGACAAGGCCCGTCGGTGGTCCTCCGAGGCATCCATGCTTGCCATCGCCTCCGACGGGGGCCTGGTTATCCCAGTCCTCGGGGCCCGCTGGGAGAGCCGCTACACGCACCGGTTCGCCGGCCCTGCCGCCGACAACGGGGAACGGCTGGCCCGCCTGCTGGAACTGATGCGGCCATACAGCGGAGAGGACCGCCGGGCGACCTGGGTCGAGTCCCTGGCCTTGGCCGATCGGGGGAGGCTGCTGGCCTCCTGGGAACTGTCGGGCCCCGTCGGTTACCTCGACGAAGAGCCTCCCGCAGGCCTCCTGCCCGAGTTCTGGGCCTTCAGCATCTGGCGACTCCCCCAGTTCGATGCCGTTTACTCCCGGCTGACCTCGCGGCAGAAAGAGTCAATCGGCGACCACTGGGAACGGCTGGGCCGTCTGGTCCGGAGATACCTGACCACCTTCTACGTTCCACCATCGGGGTGAGTCCCGCCCTGCGGTGCAGCGGCATATCTCGGGGCGGGGAGTGGTGTTTTCGGCTACAATGGCTTCACACAGAGCATTGGAGCGCCATTCCTTGACTACTACCACCACTCTCCCCGATTCCATCGAGAGCGTACAGGAACTCCTCCGGGGCCAGGACTATGTCGCTGATCGCGCCCTGGCCGTGCCCATCTTCCTCGCCATGCGGTTGCAGCGCCCCCTCTTCCTTGAGGGCGAGGCGGGGGTCGGCAAGACGGAAATCGCCCGGGCCCTGTCTGCGGCCCTGGATACCCCGCTGATCCGCCTACAGTGCTACGAAGGCCTGGACATCAACCACGCCGTCTACGAGTGGAACCATCCGCGCCAGCTGCTGGAGATCCGACTGCTGGAGGCCAGCGGCGACGTTGACCGCGAGACGGCCACCGCGGGACTGTTCACCGAGCGCTTCCTCATCAAGCGGCCTCTGCTACAGGCCATAGACGCCGCCCACCAGCGGGCCCCGGTGCTGCTGATCGACGAGCTGGACCGGGCCGACGAAGAGTTCGAGGGGTTTCTGCTGGAGATGCTGGCCGACTTCCAGATAACCATCCCGGAACTGGGGGTGTTCAAGGCAGAACACCCGCCGGTGGTAATCATCACCTCCAACCGCACCCGGGAGGTGCATGACGCCCTGAAGCGCCGCTGCCTCTATTACTGGATTGACTATCCCGACTTTCAGAAGGAGATGCAGATTATCTCCTCCCGCCTGCCCGACGCCCCCCGCCGGCTGGCCGAGCAGGTGACCGGCTTCGTGCAGGAGCTCCGCGAGACGGAGCTCTACAAGATTCCGGGCATCTCCGAGACGCTGGACTGGACCTCCGCCCTGATGGCCCTGAACCAGCGGGAGTTGGAGCCTGAGGTAATCGACGACACCCTCGGCCTGATGCTCAAGTACCAGGACGACATCGAGCAGGTGCGCGGAGAGCCCGTCCGCGCCCTGCTGGAACGTTCCCGCAACCGCGGCCCCCGGCGCGGTGGCCGGCGTTAGGCTGAGCTTTTTGGCAAGGCTCTCCGTCTGTAAATTCCTGGTACGCAATCTGTCCTTGCGATGGAAACTTCGACCAGGAGAATCAGGAGAAGACTGGAACGGGAAGGCTGGTATCTATCGCGTCACGGCTCCTCTCATGACATCTACCGGCATTCCGTCATCAGAGGCATAATAACCTTGCCGCGCCATAGAAGTGTTTCTACGGAAGTGGCCCGCTCCATCGCTAAGAAAGCGGGCTGGCCTGATCAGGAGGTGTCTGCCATGCTCCATTACCCAGCATTGATCGACGGAAAGACAGGCGCGTTCGGCGTCACATTCCCGGACTTGCCGGGTATTGTTGCTATGGGGACGACCGTGGAGGAGGCGATACTGAACGCGGAGGAGGCGTTGCAGGACTACATGATTGAGACCGGGGTTGACGGGGAGGATATCGTGTCGCCCACGCCCCCAGGAGAAACGAAGATCCCGGAGGGTCAGCAACTGGTCTATATCCCGCGCGTTGCTCCCGATTCTCAAGGGGCGCCAGTTTCCTAGCCGCTATGGATCGCGCGACATGACCAGCAACCTCTATGCCCTGAACCGGGACGGCACAGAGCCGGGAGGCCACATCCTGCCCAACCTGCTGCGGTTCGCCGAAGTGCTGCGCCGGCTGGGTCTCGACGCCGGCCCCGCCAACGTGCTCGACATGGTGCGCGCCACCGAGCATGTGCACATCGGACGGCGGGGCGAATTCTACCAGGCCGCCCGGAGCATCTTTGTCCATCGCAGGCAGGACCTGCCCGTCTTCGACGAAGCATTCAACGTATTCTGGCGCAAACCAAACACCGCCCGCAGCGGCATGGACCTGCGCTCCATGGGCGAACAGCGCCGCTTCCGCAGGCCCCAGGTCTCCGCCGGTCGCGACGAACCGATGGACGACGCACTGGCCCTAGAGGGAGACCCCGACGACGACTCGGTGTCCCGGGTAGACCTGACCCGTACCTACAGCGCCCGGGAGGTGCTGCGGCAGAAAGATTTCGCCCAGTTCACCGGCCAGGAGATTTCAGAAGCCCGCCGCATGATGGCCGCCCTGCGCTGGGACCCGGGCCAGCGCCGCACCCGCCGAATGGTTCCAGGCGACGGCACACGGCTGGACCTGCGCCGCACCCTGCGCCGCAGCCTCCAGTACGGCGGCGAGATGCTGGACCTCGCCGAGCGCGGCCCGAAAAGCCGCCCCCGCTCCCTGGCCCTGATCTGCGACGTAAGCGGCTCCATGGAGCGTTACACCCGCATGCTGCTCCACTTCATCCACACCATGGCGGTGGGGCAGCCCGTGGAGGCCTTCCTCTTCGCTACCCGGCTGACCCGCATCACCCGCCAGCTGCGGTTTCGCAGCGTCGACCAGGCCATCACCGAGGTCTCCCGCGCCGTCCCGGACTGGG
Source organism: Dehalococcoidia bacterium (assembly GCA_965208825.1). Classification (GTDB taxonomy): domain Bacteria; phylum Chloroflexota; class Dehalococcoidia; order Lucifugimonadales; family UBA3495; genus VXOI01. Next base: position 980,945 of record CBDBPP010000004.1, on the reverse strand, counting down.
CCGGCGGGACGCGCATCGGCGAGGCCGTGAAGACCTTCAACTACCAGTGGCTGCGGCGCACCCTGCGCGGCCAGTCCGTGGTCATGATCATTTCCGACGGCTGGGACCGGGGCGAGCCTGAGTTACTGGCCCGGGAGACCTCCCGCCTGCAACGCAGCTGTCACCGGCTCATCTGGCTGAACCCGCTGCTCGGCTCTCCCGAGTATCAGCCGCTCACCGTGGGCATGCAGGCCGCCCTTCCCTACGTGGACGATTTCCTGCCCGTGCACAACATGAACAGCCTGCACTCCCTGGCCGAGCATCTCAGCGGCATCGGCCCCGACCGGGTGGCGGTGCGGCCCTATCGGCCTGCGTCTGAGAAGGAGGAGCCTGATCCTGGTACTCCGCCCCAGCCGGAAAACCGGCCCATTGACCGCATCCTGCCCCGCCCCACTTTCCGCCATCCCATGTGGGGCAGGGAACGCTAGACGGAGCACCGTCACTCCGCCACCGGCACTCTGGGCTACGGGCCTGGGTATGACATGAAAATCCACCTGCTAATGTCTTGATATTCGTTATTTTCCTTACAAATGATGTATAATGGAAATGTACGAAAAGCGTAAATGAGGTGACGGAAATGGACATTCTGCATAGTATGGGCGCCGGGGGCCACGAGCAGGTGGCGATGTTCTCCGACCCCGGCTCCGGACTGAGAGCGATCATCGCCATCCACGACACGACCCTCGGCCCGGCCTGCGGCGGTACCAGGATGTGGCCCTACGAGACCGAGGAGGAGGCGCTGACCGACGCGCTCCGCCTCTCCCAGGCCATGACCTACAAGTCCGCAGCCGCCGGCCTGCACCTGGGCGGCGGCAAGGGCGTCATCATCGGCGACCCGCACACCCAGAAGTCGGAGGGCCTGATGCGGGCCTACGGCCGGTTTGTCGACACTCTGCACGGCCGCTACCTGACAACCACGGACGTGGGCACCACCAGCCGTGACCTGGAGTACATGCGCCAGGAGACCACCCATGTCACCGGCCTGCCCCTGTCGCTGGGCGGCAGTGGTGACACCTCCATCCTGACCGGATACGGCCTGTACATGGGCATGAAGGCCTGTGCCGACCACGTCTGGGGCAACGGCGGGCTGCAGGGCAAGACCGTTGCCGTCCAGGGGTTCGGCAAGGTCGCCGGCAAGCTGTGTGATCACCTGGCCGAAGAGGGGACCCGGGTGGTGGTCACCGACGTATTCGACGACGCCCTCGACAAGGCCCGCGACAAGGGTTTCGAGGTGGTTGCCTCCGACGACATATACACCACAGACTGCGACATTTTCGCGCCGTGCGCCCTGGGCGGGGTCCTGAACCCGCAGACCATCCCCCAGCTGCGCTGCCGCGTCGTTGCCGGCGGGGCCAACAACCAGCTGCTCACCGAGGCCGACGGCGAGGAGTTGCACCGTCGCGGCATGCTCTACGCACCGGACTACATCGTCAACGCCGGTGGCGTCATCAACGTGGAGGCCGAGCTGGGCGACGCCGGGTACAGCGAGGAGCGGGCCCGCGAGAAGACCGAGCGCATCTACGAGATCATGTCCAGCGTCATACGCACTTCGCAGGCCGAGGAGATTTCCACCGCTGCTGCCGCCGCCCGCCTGGCCGAGGACCGGCTCAACAGCGTTCGCAGCATCCGCTCCATCCATCGCCGGTGCCGGTAGTCTGGGTTGAAATAGTGTTTCCGATGTTGGGTAGTTCGTCCCGGCCTGAGCCTGTCGAAGGGTTGTCAAAGGACGAGCGGTTGAGCAGCCATGCTACAATTCGGGTCACAACATTGTCCGGAAATTGCATGACCGCCCCATCTGAAAACCACCCTGTTCCAGACGCAGTGATTGAGTACGAAGCTCAAGCCCAGGACTTCCTGACCAAAAGCCGGGAGTACCTTGCCAAAGGGGATCTGCACCAAGCGTCGGAAAAGGGCTGGGGTGCGGCAGCGCACATGGCCAAGGCCGTGGCTGTGTCCCAAGGCTGGGTGTATGCCTACCATCGGGACTTCAGCGATGTATTGAATCGGGCCAGGCGCTTGACCGGCAACGCCCGTCTGTCTGACTTGCGCGCCAGGGCCAACGACTTGCATCAGAACTATTATGAACGAAAGAGGTTCTTGGACGCCGCTGCGATTAGCGAGGATATAGAAAGCATTGCAGAACTGCTAGACCTCCTGTCTCCGTTGACGGTGCCGCTCCCTGATACAGCGCCGTAGCTACGCAGTCAGGCCGCTCCCTGTTGCGCCGCGCCGTAGGACCGCATCACCACCCGCGGGAGCCAGTTGCGCGGCCGGTCCTCCAGCGGCTCCCGTACCTTCACAAACCCCGCCCTGCTGAACATGGTCTCGGTCCCGAAGTAGACGTTATCGTCGCCGGTGCGCTCTCCGTCGGCCCTCGGGTACGCCTCCACGGCGGGGGCTCCCTGCCCCAACGCGTAGGCCGCCGCCGCCTGGATCAGTGCCACAGCGATGCCTCGACCCCGGTGCCCCCTCCGCACGGTCACGCACGGAATCACCCACACCGCCTCCTTGTCCACCGGGGGCGTCGTGCGGGAACGGACGATTCGCGTCAGTTCGCTTCTCGGAGCAACGGCGACCCAGCCCACCGGCTTCCCGTCCTCGTAGGCCAACAGTCCCGGAGCCGGGGTATCGCCCGCCAGGCTGGTCATTTCTTCCCTGCGGCGTGGGCCCCTTGCCCCTCCTTCAGCCGCCTCCCGCATCTCCGACTCCGTCCACCGCGGGTACATGCACCAGCAGGTCGAGCCCCAACTGCCTCGCAGGACAGTTCCCATGTCATCGATGAGGTCCGGTGTCAGGGGCTTGAATTCCAGGCAATGCGGGGGGTTGTCACTCAATGCGTCTCACCGTTCCCTAAAGCAAAAAGGGCGCTTCAATGCGCGCCCTTTCCCGTGTCAATCAGCCTCGACAGCGTTCTAGCGGGCCTTCGACTCCGCCATGAACCCGCCGCCGCGGTGGGCGCCGTCGCAGAAGGGCTTTTCCTCGGACAGGCCGCACCGGCACAGACTGACCCAGCGCCCCTCGGGGATGGTGTAGCACTCGCCATTGGAGTCAACGATTTCGATGGGCCCGGTAACGCGGTTGGGCCCGTTTTCCCGGATCTCAATTCTGACGTCTGCCACGGTTCCTCCTCCGTTTCCTCGTCATTCGGCTCATCCACCGGAGCCGCTGCATTCCGCCTGAGAATGCCGCAATCAGTTTAGCAACCGCCCTCTTCAAAGTCCAACGGGAAGCTTGTCGGGATGTGGCAATGGCGTCTCAATGTCGTGAGGCTCATTAATCTGTCATGCCCGGGAAAGAGGGAATCTACCCTGCCTTGCGAACGGAATGCCAATAATTGCAAAGACGCTCTGGATTCCCGCGAAAGCGGGAATGACGGGAGGGAGAGGGAATGACGGGGCGGGGGCTGGAATGACGGGGTAGGCAAAGCTGAGTCAATCAAGACGCGATTGCCCTGTGTCAGGGGCCATCGGCGGGAGCGGCTTGACCGGCTTTGCAATAATCGGTTAAATTCACCGGAAACATACCAGGTTGGGGGTCGCGACATGCCACTGTACGAATATCACTGCCCGACATGCAGTTACAAGTTCGAGAAGCTTCAGCCGATGAGCGCCACGGGCGCCGACTGCCCCAACTGCGAACAGCCGGCCAAGCGGGCCATCTCGGTGTTCGCCCGGGTCGGCGGCGCCAGTGAGGAGCCCTCCTTCGACCCCGGCCCTCTCCCGCCCCTCAGCGGTGCCGGCTGCGGGCCCTGCGGCTGCGGCCACTAGGCCAGGGAAGCCAGGCACCCGCATCTCTTTTCCCCGGCGTTTTCAGGGCAGCGAACTGGATCTGTTCACTATTCGCTGCTCTTGCCCGTTTCCGGCGTGTCCGCCAACCTCCCCGCCCCTCCCCATCGGTGCCAGGCCAGATAGCCGCCGCCCATGCCCGCGAGTATGATGCCCCCGGCGATCGACCTCAGGGCGACCCAAATCGTCGCATCAATCCAGAACCCCTGCGGGAACAGCAGGACCAGGTAGTCCGTTCGCGGGTCCAGGCGCCAGAAGTCGTTGGCAAAGCTGACCCGGTGGAACAGCAGGAACAGCGCGTCAAAACCGACCAGGACCACCAGCCCGAACAGGACCAGCAAGGCAATGGTCAGGCCTCCCCCGGTAGCGGCCCGGAATGCCAGCCTGGGCAGGAACGCCCGCCGGTGGCGGGCCAGCCCCACTGCGGCCAGTCCGGCCAGGCAGAACGCCGAGACACCGAATACAACATACACGCCCCACAATAGCCGCTTGACGTCGGCCATGTGGTGAATTTCCTTGTCGTTGAACAGGTCCCGCTCCATCCCGAAGACGCGGGTGCTGACGCTCAGGGGTTCCTCCCCCGAGTTGAAGTAGGAACGCAGGTCCAGCGCCACCTGACGCAGGTCCTCCGTGGTGATGCCGCTGGCCAGGGAGATGCGATACTTCTCGAAACCCGCCTCGTAGAGCCCGATGTTGTTGAAGGCCCAGGTCAGGCTGCCGGTTACGAGGAAGACCGGCACGGCAATCACAAACAGGGCGGCAGGCACCCATTGCAGGCGGTTGAGCATCCGGGTCACCCGGACGCCTGGACGTGTCGGCGTTTGAAACATCAGCGCCAGTGATTATAATCGGCCCATGACTGATTACGAATCCTTTGGACGGCTTTCCGAATTCCAGACCCTCGTTGACATCGTGGAACTCCTGCGGGCGCCCGGCGGCTGCCCCTGGGACCGGGAGCAGACCCACGAGTCCCTCAAGCGCAACCTGCTGGAGGAGGCCCATGAGGCGCTGGAGGCCATCGACGGCGGTGATCCGGCGGTACTCTCCGAAGAACTCGGCGACCTGCTGGTCCAGATTGCCTTCCACGCCGACATCGCCCGGGAGGCCGGCCAGTTCGAGATGGGCGACGTGGTCGAGCGAATCAACCGCAAGCTTATCCGTCGCCATCCCCACGTTTTTGCCGACGAGAAGGTATCCGACGCCCGCGAGGTGGAGCGCAACTGGGAACGCATCAAGGCCGAGGAGCGCGCCGCCTCGGGCACCCGCAAGTCCCCCGTCGACGGAATCCCGGCCAGCCTGCCCGCCCTCGCCGCCTCCCAGCTGATGCAGGACCGGGTCGCCCGTGCCGGATTCGAGTGGGACGACGTTTCCGGCGTGCTGGACAAGATTGCCGAGGAGATCGAGGAGTTTCGCCACGCCTCAACCCACGAAGAGAGGACCCACGAGCTGGGCGACATCCTCTTCGCCCTGGTCAACCTGTCCCGCTGGGTGGACGCTCACGCCGAGGACGTGCTGCGCCAGGCCAATGCCCGTTTCCGCTCGCGCTACCTGGGCATGGAGGAACTGGCCGCCCGTCGCGGCATCGACTTCGAGTCCCTCAGCCTGGACCAGAAGGAGGCCCTTTGGCAGGAAGTCAAAAGGGCCATGAGAGATACCTGAGAGACCCGTAGGTCGTCAGTCCTGGTCCTGCCACCCCGCCATGTATGCCGGGTCGAGATAGTAGACACCGCCGTTGAGCAGCCGCTGCAACCCGCCGGACAGGGCGTTTAACGGGTTTGCCTCCATGGATGTCCGTCCCATCAGTCTCTGGGACAGGCTGCGACGGGGCTGGATGAATCTGGGCCGGGGCTTGGTCCGACCGGCCTCGGCTGCGGCGTTCAGCGCGTCGGTGAAATCGCCCAGATGGTCGACAAGGCCGACCTCGACGGCCCGCTGCCCGGTTATGACCTCTCCGGTGGCGAGCTCGCGGACCTGCTCCTCGGGGAGCGAACGTCCCTTTACCACCGCCGAAACGAAGTTGTCGTAGATTTCATCGATCAATGCCTGGAGCTTTTCCGATTCCTCCGCCGATGGGCTTCGCCAGAAGCCCGTCATGTCCTTGTACTTGCCGCCCTTGAATATGGATATTTCCACGCCGGCCCGCCCCAGCAGTTGCTCCAGCACCGGCCGCATGTAGAGCACGCCGATGGAGCCAACGAGTGAGGTGGGCAAGGTGTATACCTGGCTGGCGGCGCAACACAGGTAGTAGCCGCCGGAGGCGCCGGTTCCCCGAACGTAGGCAATGACCGGTTTGTTCTCCGCGACCCGCTCAATGCTGCGATGCAGGGCCTCGGAGGCGGATGCCGAACCACCGGGAGAGTCTATGTCCAGCAGCATGGCCTTATGGGACTTGCTCCGGGCCACCGCCTCAAAGATCCGCGCGTAGGCGTTGGCCCGGATCTGCGTGCCGATCACGCCATGCAGTTCGACCACTGCAACGCCCGAACCTCGACCGATTCCAAAGGGCATAGCGTTCCCCCCGCCCATGGATATCGGTCCCATTGTACCCCACTCCCGTATACGGAGCATTCCGGCCCGCTGAATAGCCAGGGCAATCGCGCCTTAGAGGGAGTGTGGCATTTGGATTTTCGCTCTTGCCCCAAGCTTGACCTCTCCTTGTGAGAACCCCTGGATTCCCGCTTTCGCGGGAATGACGGGGTGCGGGCGGGAATGACGGTTGTGGGGGTGGGAATCGGCTATGGCCTTGAGGGCCACTGAGGGGGATGCAATCTTTGTTGGTTGCACCAGGGCAACCACAAGGGTTGCCCCTACATTGCGAGGGCCGTTTTGGACACGGAGGGGTTTGAGGCTGCCGTACTGATAGCCCCTACATTTTGAGGGCTGTTTTCATAGCAATGACGGTCATGGGCAATGCTGAATCATTCAAGACGCGATTGCCCTGCTGAATAGCGAAAGGCCCCGACTGCAGTCGAGGCCTGTCTTCGGAACCTGAGCCGCCCTTGGGGAGCGGACCGTCACGCCGTGGTGGCGTCGACGGAGCGCTCCGCGTTGCCCTGTTCGGACTGGCGGAATTCGGGTATCACGTACTTGCCGAACATTTCGATGGATTCCATGACCTTATTGTGAGGAACGGTCTCGGTCGCCATAAGGAACTGAAGCTGGTCGACTCCGGTGGCCTCGTGGAGGCGGGCCGCCTTGATGCAGGACTCCGGGTCCCCGGCGACGATGATGCCCCGCTCCGCCATGGTGCCAGCGTCGAACTCCTCCCAAACCTTCTGGGCCAGGGCGCTGCCGCCGGAAAGGTCGAGGCCGTTGCCGCCGTTGCCTCCCTCAGCCGGGACGTCGACGTAGCGCGAGAAGTTCTGGGCCAGATGATCGGGAACGCCGCCCCACTGGTCCAGCAGCCGGGCGTAGACGTCCTTCTGGTCCTGAACGTAGGGTCGGCCCGGGCCGAAAAAGGTCTTGAGGGAACGTGCCGACAGCTCCTTGGTGGCCGCGTCATCCTCTCCGCACAGTCCGAAGCAGGAGGACAGCCACTTGTTGTTGGCGAAGGCACCCACCGGGTTGGCTTCCTTGATGGCAGTCTTGTACTCGCGAATGGAGGGCTCCAGAACGGAGGGAGCGTTCACGCCCAGGGCCATGGAGCCGATGCCCTTCTGCGCCGCCAGCTGGTACGTCGCCGGTTGCAGGGCCGCCACCCAGATGGGCGGATGCGGCTTCTGGTACGGCTTGGGAAGCACCTGGCGGGGAGGCACCTTCCAGAACTTGCCCTCCCACTCGAAGTAGTCCGATTCCCAGATCTTGGGAATCATGGTCAGGGACTCCTCCCACATTTCCCGGGTGTCCCGCGGGTCGATGCCCATGCCCAGCTGCTCGTAGGGCGCGGAACGTCCGGTGCCGAACTCGACGCGCCCGTTGGAGAGGTGGTCCACCATGGCCACCCTCTCGGCCACCCGCACCGGATGGTGGTAGGGAAGGATCACCACGCCGAACCCCAGTCGGATGCGCTTGGTCAGCCGCGACAGGGCTCCGAATATAACCTCGGGACAGGGCGAGGCTGAAAACGTGGTCAAGAAGTGGTGCTCTACGAACCACACTGCGTCGAAGCCCATCTCATCGGCCAGTATGCACTGCTCGATGGTCTCCTCGATTACGGCATGGTCATCCAGGACGGGACGCTGCATTTCGTATGCCAGTGAAAATTCCATTACAGACCTTCTCAATTCAGGTTGGAGCTCGCCTGCAATTCTACCGGCGGGATCAGTTCGTAGCAAACACGCCCCGCCGGTTCTCGACGGCCGCATCCCGGCGCGGGTTACGATGTCGAAGATTTCCTGTCGGCGCGCCGGTAGACTCCGGCATACGCGCACCGGGTGAAGTCGGCGCACACGCTGCCCGGAGCGGTGCCCTTGGCCAAGGGGGTGGTCTGTCTTTTTCTCCGGCGGCCCGGAAGAAGGGCCCGCTAACGGATGTCCTGCCTCAGCCCGCCGTCCAGAACCACGTTGCTCCCCGTGAGAAAGGATGCCCGCTCCGAGCAGAGATAGGCCGCCAGATCGGCCACTTCCTCGGGGCGTCCCAGCCGCTTCATGGGCACCAGGGATGCGGTCTCCTCCAGCAGGTGGTTCAGCCTCCTCCCCTCGGCCTGGCTGCGTTCCTCCAGCACGGAGGTGAGCGCCTCGCTTTCGACCGGACCGTGAATCAGGTTGTTGACCGTGATGTTGAACGGGGCCAGCTCGTTGGCCAGGCTCTTGGCGTATCCCGTCAGCGCCATGCGGTTCGACACGTTCAGAGCGCTCTCGTCGGTGGTCTTGACCGATCCCACGGGAATGGAGTGAATGGAGAACTCCGGCAGCAGATTGAGTATTCTCCCCCAGCGCTGCTGCTTCATATAGGGTATGGACTCACGGGCGAACCGCACCGCGCCAAGGAAGCTCTCGTCCAGGGAGGAGGTGACGGAGTCATCGGTCAACTCGGAGGCGCGCTCCATGGTCTCGTCCTCCACCCGCGTTCCCATGTGCGTCACCAGGATGTTTATCTGGCCGAAACGGCTGACCGTGTCCCGCACAACGCGCCGGATGTCCGGCTCCAGGGTGATGTCCGCGGGTATGGCCAGGACGTGCTGCTGGGAGGTGATGCGAGCCAATTCAATCTCGGCCCGCCGGAGGTCGGCCTCCTTTCGGGCGCATATGGTGACGTTCGCCCCCTCGTGGGCGAAGGCCAGCGCAATGGCGCGCCCCATGCCCCGGCTGGAACCGCCCACTATGGCCACTCGATCTCTCAACCCTAGGTCCATCGCTCCCACCTGCCGGAATGCCAACTATAGAAATGGATTGCCTCCGCCTCCCCTCGGGCGGCGCATGCTCGGGAGGTACTAGATTACCTCCCGGTCCTGTAGGGACTTGACGTCACTATCGCTGTAACCCAGGGTCGCCAGGATCTCCCTGTTGTGCTGTCCCAGAAGCGGCGGGGGGAGGTCAAGTCCACCCGGAGTCAGGGAGAACTTAACCGGGATTCCGGTCTGCTTGATGGTCCCTGCCACGGGGTGGACCATCTCCTGCAGCATTTCTCTGGCCTCGATCTGGGGATCGGCGAAGACATCGGCCAGGTCGTTGATGGCCCCGCAGGGCACGCTGACCTTTTGCAGGTCTGCCACCCACTCGGCGACCGGGCGGGTCAGGAACACCTGCTGCAGATAGGGGACCAGCACGGAACGGTTGTTCACCCGGTCGCCGTTGGTGGCGTAATCCGGCTTGCCCAGCTCCTCCAGTTCCATGGCCTCGCAGAAGCGCTCCCAGATCCGCTCCGACCCCACGGCGATATTGATGAACTTGCCGTCCTGGCACATGAATGCCTGGTAGGGGCACAGATTGGGGTGCGCCGCCCCCAGTCGAGCCGGGGGCCTGCCGTTGGCGAACAGTGTCGCCGCCTGGTAGGTCAGCCAGGCGACCTGGCCGTCCAGCATGGAAACGTCGATGTACTGGCCCTCGCCGTGCTGGGCCCGGTGATGCACGGCGGCCATCACGGCGAAGGCGGCCCACATTCCGGCGCCGATGTCCGAAACGGCGATCCCCACCTTCTGCGGGTCTCCCTCGGGCTCGCCGGTCAGGCTCATCAGGCCGCTGATTCCCTGCATGATCTGGTCGTACGCCGGCAGGCGGCGATATGGCCCGTCCTGTCCGAAGCCGGAGATGGAGGTGTAGATGATCCGGGGGTTGGCCGACTTGACCACGTCATACCCCAGCCCCAACCTTTCCATCACCCCGGGAGTGAAGTTCTCTACTATCACGTCGGCGTCCGCCGCCAGCTTCAGGAAGATTTCCCTGGCCTCATTTTCCTTGAAGTTCAGGGTGAGACTGCGCTTGTTACGGTTGATGGACATGAAATAGGCACTCTCACCCTCGATGAAGGGAGGTCCCCAGTGCCGTGTGTCATCCCCACTGCCGGGTATTTCGATCTTGATGACGTCGGCTCCGTGGTCTCCGAGCATCAGGGTGCAGAAAGGGCCGGCCAGGGCCCGGGTCAAGTCCAGCACCTTAAGGCCTTCCAGTGCCTTCATCCGTCTATATCTCCTGAACTTTCCGGTTGACGTCCGCCCTGCCCATGGCGCGTTAATCGCGGCGGGCAGGGACGCCCAACGGTACTCAATCCGCGGGGGTGAAGATCCATCGAAATCTTACCACAGCGCAGGCGCGGGAAATGGAATTGCCGGGCTGCCTGCGCCACGGGAGTGCCGCCCCCTATCGCAACGTCGCTGCGTCAGTCAGATGTATGCGACAGCCCCCCGTATCTGCCGGGTCAAAATAGATGAGGCGATATCCCATGAAGTTGGTGAACGGTTCCTCGGTCAGGAAATTGAAGCCCTGCTCCCGGTGCTCGGCCACCACCCGGTCCAGATCTTCCACGGCGTAGGCCACGTGATGGATCACCCAGCTGCCGGCCTCGCCGGTCAGTACCGCCGAATCCTCCGGGTGAATGAACTCCACCTCAGCGCCTCCCGCCTGCAGGAACACGACCTCCCCCAGGTTCGGCACCCGCCCGCGACCGGTAACCGCCGCACCGAATGTCCTCCGATACGTCTCGATGGCCGCCTCCAGGTCGGGTACCAGGTAGCTGACGTGGTGAATGTCAGAAAACATGGACGCTCCTGCGTGGTTGCCCAGTGCCGGTCGTTACCTGGCGTCAGGCTCTCCGCGGTTGCCGTTTCGGGGGGTCGACGCATATTATATGTTTCCGCTGCGAGAGAACCAAACCCACGGCTCGCAGTTATATGTGGAGAATAAAGATGCCCGTAGGAAGCACATACAAGGTAGTCGAGCTGGTGGGCTCATCCAGTGAAAGCATTCAGCAGGCCGTCGACGGGGCCATTGCCCGCGCCTCCCAGACCATTCGCAACCTGGACTGGTTCGAGGTCCGAGAGATTCGAGGCACCATCGACGGAGACAAGGCCAACTGGTACCAGGTGAAGCTGGGCATCGGCTTCCGCGTCGATACCACCGACGACGTCAGCAAAGACTAGCCACCCCGATGGCCGGGCCGTTCCTGGTAGGACGCCACAGGGCGGTGATCGATGCATCGCCCCAGGGGGTATTTGAATACCTGGCGGATATGGCCCGGCACGTCGAGTGGAACCCGGAACCCGGGTTCCAGGTAACAGCCCGTCCCTCCCATCCCCCCGGGGTTGGATCGCTGTACAGACGTGAACGCACAGCGGAAATGCAGGGGCCGATCATCGTGCGCGGGGGCATGGGCGAAAGCCTGGTTACCATGGTTAAAGAGACCACCATCGTCGTGTATCAGCCCCACGACGCCATCGTTTTCCATACCAGGAACAGCTACAACGGCCTGCTCCACAGCATCGAGGAGTACGCCTTCGAGCTGGGGAATGAGGTGGCCGGCACCTCCGTCATGATGGTCTCCAGGGTGGAGGCGATGGTCCCGGGCGTGTTCATCGGACCGGTCTACGCGATCCGCCTGGTCCGGGGTGTTGCCGAACGCCTGCTCGGCGACAGGCTCTCCCGGCTCTTCCCCGGCATGTCCGTGGGCCCATATCTCTCCCGCATAAAGGATGTGGTGGAGAAGGGGAAGGTAGCCGGTGGGGTTTGAACGCCAGCGGGTCCGTCCCGGGAATAAACACAGGGGAGTGCGGGTTGGCTGGCTCGCCGTCCACGACTTATCCCTGCGCTCGTTCCCGTTGCCGTCCGGCTTGCAATCACCCTCCTGTAACCAGGAAGAGGACCCCGAAGGCCGCAACTATCACGTTGATGCCGGCGGCGAAGAATTTGTCCGGCACACGCCTCAGCACCTGGGCCCCGAAGTACGAACCTCCTATGGCGACCACCCCCAGAGCCAGCCCGAGGCCTGCGACCAACGGGGTCAGCAACTCTCCTCCGGCTCCGTAGACCACCAGCTTGGGGAGCTGAATGAGCAGCATCCCAAGGGAGAAGGTGGCGATGTACTCACGAGAGCTCATGCCGTAGGCCAGATAGAAAACCGGGGCGAAAGGGCCGGGAATTCCAAATACGGAGGCTAGGAATCCCGCACTGGCCCCCAGGGGCACAAACCCCCACAGCCTCATCCTCACCCCCCTGGACCACGGGAGTTGTGTCAGCACTACCAGGGCAAGCATTCCGCCGCCCATGAGCCGGGTCAGCAGGTCCGTGTTTATGCTGATGAACAGGAAACTCCCCATGATTGCGAAGGGTGTTGAGCCGGCGGCGAACCATGCCGCCACCTTCGGGTTGAGAAACTCCCTGTTGATCCAGACGCGAGAGCACGTCCCGAAGAGCTGGAATATGGCCACCACCGGCACCGCCACCTCGGGGGAATAGACCCAGACCAGTACCGGCAGTAACAGGACGCCGCCGCCGAATCCCGCCGCGCCCGAGAGCGACAGGCCGATGACGGCGGTGACGAATATGACCGCGAGCTGCCAGGTCAGTATGTCTTCCAGGAGGACGTTCCTTTGAGAGGCTGGCGACCCATGATATACCCGGCGGGCTCCCGGCCGGCCTTCGCTCGACCCAGGTGTCGCTGGAACCGGGCCACGCCCGCCTCAGGGCGTAGTAGAATGGGCACCAATCATCCCGGGGTGAAAAGCATGACTGATCTGTCCAACACCCGGAGAATCGGCGCCCTGGTCCCGGCCACCAACCCGGTCGTGGAACCGGACTTCTACCGCGTGGTGCCACCCGAAATCACCGTGCACTTCGAGCGAATGTGGAACGGCACCTGGGGCACCCAACCGGGGACGGATGCCGATACGGGGCACCGCCTGAGCATGTCCAGCGGAGAGGCCAACGAAATAGACTGGGTGCTGTTCGGCTTTGACGTCAACAGGATGAATGACGACGTGGCCCGGGGAGCCAGTTCACTGTCGAACATAGGCCCGGACGTGCTGGTCTACGCCTGCACCTCGGGCACCTGGCACAAGGGATACATGGCCTTTGACCGCCACATGGCCGATACAATGGAGGAGGCCAGCGGGGTGCCCTCCATCACCGCCGTCACCTCCTGCATTGAGGCCATGCGGCACATGGGTTCCAGGGGAATCAGCATCGCGGGACCGTACCGCAACTTTCACCTGCGCAACCGGCTCAAGCCGCTCATGGAGGAGGCGGGCTTCGAGGTGCTCAGCGCGGATGGGGAGCCCTGGATGCAGGACTCGATGAACCCGAGGGAGATCGACGCCGAATCTCCGCGCACCATTGCCGACTTCGCCGTTTCGGTGGCCCGGGAAGACGCCGACACAATCTTTCTGCCCGGAACCGCCTGGAGGGCGCTGGACGCGGCGGAGCAGGTGGAGCAGAGAACGGGGAAGACTGTGATAACGGTCAACCAGGCATCCATCTGGCTGGCGCTGCGGCGGCTCGGCTGGTCCGAGCCCATCGAGGGCTTCGGGAGCTTGATGCGTAGCTTCCAGTAGCTGTCGCATCCCCGACCGCCGGTCAGGACGCTCCATGGGGCTGCCGCATCCACGGTCGTCGGTGGGAGAGAGATGGTGCCGGGAGAGGGGGTCGAACCCTCACACCTGTTAGGGTAGCGGATTTTAAGTCCGCCGCGTCTGCCATTCCGCCATCCCGGCATTGGCTATAAAATCGTAATCTATCGCAGAAGATAACTCTATTCTAAGCCAATGGCCATTACGGGGAATATCTGGCAGGGCAAAGGTGTCTTACAGTCGTGAGGCTCATTGACCTGTCATTCCCGAGAAAGCGGGAATCTACTCTGCCTTGCAACCGGAATACGGACAATTGCCAAAACGCTCCGGATGCCGGCGAAAGCTTGAATGACAGGGTGGGAGCGGGAATGACGGTCCTGGGCAAAGCTGAATCAATTATGACGCGATTGCCCTGACTATCCGGTTTCTTCGCTCATGTCCCAGTTGGGCCGCCAAGAGTTCCATCGTAATTGCAGAAATCGGAACGGCACGGAGTCTGATTGGATCTTCCCCCGTTCCGTCGTGTGGGTCCAGAGGGCGCCACCCGGCAGTACCGCCACGGTAAGTGCGATTGACAAAAAACTGGCCTTCTGCACAGAGAAAGGTGGTAGGCCGTCATAGGGGCTGGGACCAAGGGGAACGGCCGTAGGCGACAATCCGGCAGGGGTCTGGACCCCCGGACCGCCAACAGGGAAAGCGTGGGTGCCGACAGCCCGAATATTCGGGCCCGGACAGCTCCCTTTCCTACGGCGCCGACTGCGGCGGAGAGCCGGCCAAGGGTCTCATTCGCCGGCCTCCATCGTCTAGGCGGTATGGGTGGCCTTCGTCCGCGAGACCATGGTTTCGCCGCAGTGCCCGAATTCGAGAGAAGCTAATCGGGGCGAATCAGTACCGAAAGCTGCCCGTCCTGCCTGTCGACGCGGATAGCATGCATCTGCAGGTCCTGCCGAGTCACGCAGACTCCGTCAATCTTGTCATACTGGTAACCGTGCACATCGCAGGTGAACACATCATCACCGTCGTCGTACACCTGACCGAACTCATGGGGGCAGACTCCCGACAGTAATTTGTAGCCATCGCTACCCTTGACGAGGAAGTACCTGGTGTCACCGATCTCAATCTCATGCGGGAGATCGGGAAGTGATGATTCCTCCCCCAGGTCGATCTTAACCCTTCTTGGCCTGCCGAGAGCGTTCACTTTTGGTCGGGTGGACATGGCTTTTTCATCCTGCCTGGTAGTCTTGTGGAAGTTAGGGTGCGACCCTATGTCAAGCATAACAGCTTGTCAAGCATAGCAACGCTTTCCGACTAATTCAATCGGAGCTTCGGAAAAACCAGGGCAATGGCGCCCTAAAGTCGTGAGTCTCATTGACCTGTCATTCCCGCGAATGCGGGAATCTATCCAGTCTTGCAACCGTAATGTCAACAGCCGCCAAGACGCTTTGGATTCCGGCGAAAGCCGGAATGACGGGGTGGAGGCGGGAATGACGGTCGTGGGCAAGGCTGATTCAATTGAGACGCAATTGCCCTGGGAATGCACCCCCCTCCATTTACGATAAGGAGGGCTTTTCTGACTCCTGACTCTGGATCAGGTAGCGGACCCCCGCCCATTTACACCAGGGAAGGCTTTGGTTAGTGGAGTAAATTCAGTCGAGTTCGAAGGACCCGCGCCGGAATGCGGCAGACCGCCTTTCATCACCTTGGCTAAACGCGGGGAATCTCATCAGCATAAAGCCGCCGATACCGGTCCCGGTCACTGTTGCGTGGCTCTTTGCGATGGAGCTGCGGCGTAATCACCGGTTACACGGACCGCGCAGCCAGCCCGGTTTCGGTGTCCACGGTGCCGGCGCCCGTGTGTCGTCCGGGGCCGGCGCGACCGGCCGGCGGCAGTCGCCCGGGGACGGGTATTTCCGTGGGTGTTTCGCCTAGTGTAGATGCTATGTGCAACCATGGCGATGATAGCTTGAGTACTCTGAATTATGTGGTTTGACTTCGTTTTGATTACCGCCCATAATCGCCGTGAATCGTTAATGATCAATTTACTGGCGAAAAGCCTTGCTGCCGCTGCTGTTCGCGGAAAAGGCACCGTCTCAGCAATAATCACCTCGCCATAACGACGAACTTGGAACGCTACGTCGGGATGCCCTTCACAGGTATGATCTTCTCCGAAGTGTTCGGGAGTTTACAGGCCCTCAATAGCGGGGCAGTCTAGCGTACAGTGTCATGGGCGGCCCGCTATTCGGACAACATGGACTGGGGCTGCAGCCGGCTGGCCAGGGGGGAACGGTTAACAAGAGAGAATCCGTAAACCGACTCACGCTATTCTCATCAAGGGTCGCTTTTCGCAGGAAACTGGAACATCTTTGGATGAGGGATGAGCGCCTCGGAACGTAAGCTGGGGGAAAGAGCCGGGTGGCCTGCGGAAGCGAGGTTGGCGTATCCCGTCAGAACCAGGCCTCCGAGGCCCCTGTCCAACCCAAACCGGGTCAAGAGCAACAGCTGATTAAGATTGAATATTAACAACACGAACTATTAATTAGGAGGACAATATGTCCGACCAAGCCAACCGCGCCAGCAAATTGGGATTCGATGATTGTGTCGTGCCGGAGAGCAGCATCAGTGTCTACGAAGCTCTCTACCGACGGCGGATGGCGTGGGCGTTCCGGGACCAGCCCGTCCCGAAGGATGCGCTGGACCGGATGCTGGCAACGGCAGTCTGGGCGCCGAACCATCGTCTGACCGAGCCGTGGAGGTTCTTCATCCTGGAGAAAGGCAGCGCGGCGGCGGAAAAGGTCTCCTCGCTGGCTTACGACTTTGCCATGCAACGGACCGGGAACGAGCGCCGGGCCGGGGCAACGCGCGACTCTCTCATGAAGACTCCGGTGCTGATCTATGCCTACTCCACTCCCGGTCGGGATGAGGAGGGTACCAAGGAGAATTACGCGTCGGTCTGTTGCGCCGCCCACAACATAGCCCTGGCCGGAGTCGCCGAGGGCCTGGCGGTCACCTGGGAGACCGGCGGCCCCACGCGCCACCCGGACCTGGGGAAAACCCTGGGCGCGGAGGAGGACTGGACCCTGGCCACCTTGCTCTCGGTTGGCTACCCCGACGAGGCCCCCAACTCCCAGCGCACGCCGGTCGATAGCTTCGTCCGGTGGCTGGATTAGCAGGGCCTCCCCCCTCAGGACTCACTGTGGCCTGACCTGGCTCCGGCTGAAGGGATTTCATCGTAAGGAATTCGTGTTCCTCGTATCGAGCATTCAACATTGGCAGGAGGAGATATGCCCATTATCAGGACTACCGACCGTAGCAGGGAAGAGGACATTTCGCAGGGACTGGAATCCTTCAGGATAGTGGACGCTGACAATGGCAGCGACCACCTGAGGGCCGGGGAGTTGACGGTCGCTCCCAAGTCCCGGGTACCGCGTCATACGCATACCAACAGCGAAGAGGCCATGGTATTGCTGGAGGGAGAGCTGCAGGCGCAGTTGGGGTCGCAACGGGTGAGCATCGAACCCGGCGACGTGGTGCTGGCGCCCGCTGGCACGGTGCATGGGTTCATCAATCTCTCGGACGCTCCGGCCAAACTGCTGTTCGTCTTCCCGATTCACGAACCCGACCGGGTCTGGTCAACTCCGCCCGACGCGCCACCGTCTGGGTTTCCGTCTGAGCAGGGCCTCTCCGGATTCCGGTCACCCCACGATCGTCCGTTGGAGCAGGAGGGCACTTAAAGTGCCAGATTGACTCTTGACGAGACTATTGCTTTCAGTTAATCTGCGGTGGACTAGAATTCATCCTTGGAGGAAGAAACAACATGGCGGATTTCGACAAGATTATTCGTAACGGTACGATTGTCGATGGCACAGGTGGAACCCCGGCATTCCGCGGCGATGTCGGCATCAAGAACGGCAAGATCGCCATGATCAGCGGCAACATCCGGGGCACCGCTACCGAAGAGCTCGACGCCACTGACTGCATCGTGGCTCCGGGAGCCGTTGACCTCCACACCCACTACGATCTCCAGCTCAACTGGGAACCCTATGCCACCATGTCCGGCTGGCACGGCGTAACCTCGGTTACCATCGGTCAGTGCGGGTTCGGCTTCGCTCCCTGCCGCCCCGAAGACCGTGAGGCTGCCATGCGTCTCATGACCAGGATTGAAGCCATCCCCCTGCGCACCATGGAGTTGGGCCTGCGCTGGGACTGGGAGACCTTCCCGGAGTGGATGGACAGCCTGGACAGCCATCCGTTGGGCATCAACGTGGGCGCGCTGGTACCCTTCAACGCCCTCCGTATGTTCGTGATGGGTGTTGATGATTCCCGCTCGGTGGTTCGGGCCTCCGACGAGCAGATCCATCAGATGGAAGAACTGCAGCGCGAGGCCATGCGGGCCGGCGCCTTCGGCTGGTCGGCCATGAAGACTCTGGCCAACCGCCCCGATGACGGGCGCTTCATCCCCAGCCAGGTGGCCCACAATGATGAGTTCCTGGCCCTGGCCAGGGTTCTCAACGAGTTCGGCGTTGGTCACATCGGCTGGACCCGCGGCCCGGCCGAGCGGCCCCTGCCCCCCGGTGAGCCCGACCTGATCGGCGGCGGAGACCCCGGTGCCGTGGTGGCCGCGGTCACTGGTCAGTCGGCGATTCTGATGGACGCAGTGGAGGGCGACGCCCCCGGCAAGGGTCGTGAGGACTTCCTCATTGAAATGACCCTGGCTTCCGGCCGACCCATCCAGTGGGGCGCAGTTTCCTTCAACGAGAACGCCCCCGGCCGCTACAAGGAACAGCTTGCGTTCCTGGAAAGGGCGAGGGAAGAGGGCGCCCCGATGTTTGCCCAGACAACTTCCTACTCCCCCTCACCGGTGTTCGAGCTGGCCGAGTATAACGGCTTCGATGCCATGCCCAACTGGATCGACCCATTCGTCGGAACCCCCGAGGAGCGGATCGCCAAGCTGAGCATCGCCGAGAACCGGGACAAGATGCGGCAGGATGTCGGTGCCTACGCCGGAGAAGGCGGCGCTGCCGACGCGGCCTCCGAGTGGTCCAAGATGCGGGTGGTCGAGGTCCGCGAGGACCACAACCTGCAGTACGAGGGCAAGACCATCGCCGAGCTGGCCGAGATGATGGGCAAGCACCCGATGGACGCCATGCTCGACCTGGCCATCGACGAGGGCCTGCGCACCGAGTTCACTTTCGACTCGGCTCAGGGCACTGACCGTCAGGCTGTGTCCGAAATCCTGAACCACCCCTACACGCATCCCTGCGTGTCGGACGGCGGCGCCCACACCAGGTACCAGACCCTGGGCACCTGGCCGGTCAACATGATCGCCGACCGCGTCCGCGACCAGGGCATGATGAGCCTGGAGAAGGCCCACTACAAGATGAGCAGCCTGCCCGCCATGATCGCCGGGTTCACCGACCGCGGCATTATCAAGGAAGGGTTCGCAGCCGACATCATCGTCTACAACCTGGACGATCTGGGTCTCCAGTTTGACAGCCCGGTCTACGACACGGACTTCCCGGGCGGCGAGCGCAGGATCATCCAGAAGGCCAAGGGAATCCGGTATACCCTGGTCAACGGTGAGGTCACCTTCACCGAGGGCACCGTGTGCACCGGCGCCACCCCCGGCAAGCTGCTGCGCAGCTACGACATGGTCAGTCGTTAGTCGCTGCCGGAACGGGCAAACCTTTCAGGGGCTCCCACTTTCGGGAGCCCCTCTCTCTTCCTCCGGAAATTGGCGGGAGCCAGCAATTGGGGGAACATCAGGCGGGTCCATGTTCCCGGCGGCCGTCTGAAAGGGCCCAGACCGTAAGCCATGTGCTTCCGTCGAAATTCGTAATTCCCATGTCGATTTCCTGAACGCACCGGTTAAGGCCGTTGACCTGCTGATATCAGGCCGGCTCTGCGGAACGCTGCTACATTCGGCACACGGTATAGTTACCCCAGGCTGAGGACGACGAATCAATGAAAGCCAAGCTCGGTAGCCGTATTCTGCCACCCGCGGAGTTATTTGCACTGCTCGCGGCGTTGCTGGTCGTTGTTGGCTCAATAGGAGCCTGGGTGCGGATTTGGGGGATTGGATTCGTCGGGGACGAGGTGCAGGTAATCTACATATACGGCACCATCGGCGACGGACGTGTCACCCTTGCTTTGGGCCTGTTGGCCATGGTCTTTATTCTATGGAAACTCCTGAGCCAGAGATCCAATACCTGGATCACCATTGCGCAAACCGCCACGGTAGTGATCCTCGTCATATCCGGGTTGGTCGGGGTATTCAACTGGTCGGAACTCCACAAGGTCTCGGACGTGGACCACGGGGCGAGGTTGTTCCAATACACATTTCAGCCCGGATGGGGGCTGGTCCTGTTGACGGTTGCCGGCCTGACCGGCGCCTGTGCCCTGGTATACCAGATATGGCTTGACCACTTCCGCTAGCCTCCTCCCCTCCCCTCTATTTTCCCCTTTGACCCCCTTCCGGAACACACCCCGGTTTGCCCTGTTTTAGGGATTGACACGTGGGTATTCGCAACCTAAAATACCGCAATCGAATGTCGAAAATGTTTTTCGAGGAGAGCAAACTATTAGAGACTAATTTCGGAAATAGATTACGAATTTCGGAGAGATAGAAAATGTTGATAAGGGCAAAATACTGGAACAACGTGCGGCTAACCGTTCTGTGCGCGATGATAGGTCTCGTGGTACTTATCGTTGCCTGCGGTGGGGCCGCCACTGCCACTCCAGAGGCGACGGAAGCGCCTGCAGCCACGACGGCTCCAGCCGCAACGACGGCTCCGGCCCCGGCCGCGACAACGGCTCCGGCCGCGACAACCGCTCCACAACCCACCGCGGCGCCCACTGAGGCCCCTTCAACCTCCGGAACGTTCAAGATCAGCAAGCTGCGCTTTGCACTCCCCACGCCGGATGTGGAAAGCAACCGCACCTGGGTGGGCCCATGGCTCTACATCGTGCAGCACGACGTGTTCGCCGAAACGCTGCTTCGCGTAAACGAGAATACCTCCGAGGTCGGCCCGCTGCTCGCCGAGAGCTGGGAGGCCACCAACGACTTCAAGACTTGGTCTTTCAAGCTGAGAGAGGGCATACCCTGGCACTTCGGCTGGGGAGATTTCAGCTCCGCGGATGTGGTGCACAGCTATGATCTCGTGAATCGGGAAGATAGCTTGGCCATCCTGAAAGAGCCCGCCTGGAGCCAGGCAACGCCCACGATCATCGATGAATTCAACGTGAAGTTCGATTTCGAAAACCCCTACCTGGGCGGGGACCGTCTGTTCTCCCGCTGGGCCGGGGACCTGATCCTCGTTAGCAAGGCCCAATTCGACGCTGAAGGCGAGGGCGCCTACGACAAGGTCGAAACCGCCGGTACCGGCCCCTACCAGCTCAGCGACCGGAGTCTGGGAGAGAGCCTCTCTTACGAAAAGGTCGCCGACGGCCACTGGGCATACGACGTGGACTTCGAAGAGTTCGAGTTCGTCTGGGCGCCGGAAAGCCTGACCCGGATGGCGATGCTGCTGGCCGGTGAGGTGCACATCTCCCAGATTGAGCGGACCCTGCAGCCCGACGCCGAGGGTCGTGGCATGATGGTAATCCAGAGCCAGAACGAAGCCGCGCAGACCTACACCATGTTCGGCGGTCTGTATGGCGAGAATACCGATGATTGGCCGGACCACTTCACGCCCGGACTGCCCCTGCAGAACATGAACGTCAGAAAGGCCCTGAACAAGGCCATTGACCGGCAATCGATCAACGACCATGTGTACCTAGGCCGGGCCAGCCCCGCCTACAACTACGGATTCCACCCCAACAACGAGGGCTGGAACCCGGAGTGGGAGACACGCTGGGACGAAATGTACGGCTACGATCCCGATGAGGCGAGGTCCTTGCTGGCTGCCGAAGGATACGACGAGGGCAATCCCCTCAAGCTCAAGTTCATCTCCACGACCATTCCGGGAAGCCCCGAGTTGCACGACGTGATCGAGGCGACCCAGATCATGTTCGCCGACGTAAACGTGGAGCTGGAGATCGAGAAGCTGGACTTCGGAAGCTGGCTACAGCGGGGAAGGGACCACTTGCTGGAGAACACCCTGCGAGCCTCCAGGAACCTTCCCATCAGAACCACGCAGGAAGGAATCCGGGTCTTTTACACCAGTCACTACGCATCCTGGTACCTCAACGAGCCTTTCGTTAACGAAACGTACCTGTGCTTGGAGAGGTCTGCCGATCTGGCAGAACGGGACCAGTGTGCCCGGGACATTGGCAACTTCATCTACGATAACTACATTGTTGCGCCGATGTTCCACCTGCACGCCGACGTGACCGTTGACCCGAATTACATCGAAAGCTACGTCTGGCCGGGCCTGACGTCAGCCGGAGTCTCGCACTTCCATAACATCAAGGGAGTCCGCGAGTAACACGGGTCGTTACCAGCATTGATCCAGGGCAGCCAGCCGGCTTGAGCGCTCCCACGAGCGTGTCCGGTTGGCTGCCCGGATTCATATCTTTCAACGAACGGCCCGGCAGGCTTGCCGGACATTGTCCGGACCCAAAAGGGCCTCCTGGTAGAAGCCCCCGTGTGACCAGTGCCATCTAGGCCGAAAGGCTGGCATGGCGGCCGGCGGTGCGGGGCACGCGCTCCAAGGCTGGATTCGGTACCGAGGATTTCGTTAAGGGCATTCGAGTAGGCTGGACTATGCAAAGATATCTGGTACTACGAACGGCACAGGCATTGCTGGCTCTGTTGGTGGTCACAATGGTGACCTTTGGCCTGACCCGGGTGTCCGGTGACCCCCTCGATACGTTCCTCCCGGAAGAGGCGACTCAGGAGCAGATTGACCGGATGCGGGCTCGATGGGGGCTGGATAAGCCCCTGGTTGTCCAATACGGCGTGTTCCTGGGTAATGCGTTCAAGGGCGACCTGGGCGGCTCTTTGAAGTTTCCTGGATCAAAGGCTGCAGATCTCGTAATCCAACGCATGCCGCCCACCCTCCAACTGGCTGGCATTGCCATGGCCATCGCCTTGGTCATAGCCGTGCCTGTCGGGGTTCTTTCGGCAATCAGGAAAGACTCGATGTTCGACTATATCGGGAAGACGGTGGCCCTGGCAGGGCAATCGATTCCATCGTTCTGGTTGGGCATCGTGTTGATGTGGTTTTTCGCGGTGCAACTTGACCTGTTGCCCACCTCAGGGAAAGGTGGAATCAAGCACATCATTCTGCCTGCCATAACCCTGGGCTGGTTCCAGACCGCGGCGATAATGCGGTTGGTGCGTTCGGCCATGCTTGAGACGCAAGACAGTGAGTACGTCAAGCTGGCGCGCATCAAGGGACTCTCGGAGAAGAGGGTGGTCTGGAAGCACTGTTTCAGGAACGCTGCCATCCCTCCGCTCACATATTTCGGAATCCTTTTGGCAAACACCTTGACCGGGTCCCTGACTACTGAGGTCGTGTTCAACTGGCCTGGTACGGGCCTGCTCGCGTTCCAGCCGTGCTGTACCGGGACACCCAATTGATCCAGGCCATAGTTCTGGTATTTGCCAGCATGTTCATTTTCCTGACCCTGCTGGTAGATGTGCTCTATGCCTACCTGGACCCCCGGATTCGGTACGACTGACCAAGAACCGGCCAACGCCCCGGGAATCTAAGGACCTGCAAGGACAGATCTGGTTATGGCCACCGAAATAACTACCGCCTCAGGGATTGGGGATCGCCGTGTAAATGGAGTCCTGGGAAGCCTCCTCACTATTGCCAGTGAAACGAAGAGGCTACCCCTGATTCCCATTGTGATACTGCTGGTCGTGCTCATAATTCCGGCAATCTTCGCCGACGTAATCGCTCCCCATGACCCCGTGAAGTCCCCGTTGGGTCTTGCGGGACGACTGCAACCTCCCGTCTGGTCGGAGGGCGGCACCTTCACTCACATCCTGGGCAGCGACAAGGTCGGTCGCGACGTCCTCAGCCGCATCATTCACGGATCGCGGGTCTCCATGCAGATCTCCCTGGTGGGAATAGGTATCGGGGGCTTCATCGGGGTTATTCTGGGGTTGATCGCCGGCTATTACGGGGGCAAGACCGACCACCTGATAATGCGGATAGTGGATGTTTCTCTTTCCATCCCCACGGTCCTGCTTGCATTATCTTTGGCCGTCGCGCTGGGGCCGGGGCTTGATACCA
The DNA here is from genome assembly GCA_965208825.1 of Dehalococcoidia bacterium. Classification (GTDB taxonomy): domain Bacteria; phylum Chloroflexota; class Dehalococcoidia; order Lucifugimonadales; family UBA3495; genus VXOI01. The sequence continues at coordinate 957,003 of CBDBPP010000004.1, read as the reverse complement.
TCGTAATTGTGGTCGCGGCGCTGTTATGGGCGGTCTATTGCAGACAGGTCAGGGGGGAAACCCTCGGGATGAAAGAGCGGGACTTCATCGCCCGCGCCAGGGCGGCGGGGTGCTCGGATGCCCGGATCATCTTCCGGCACATCCTGCCGAATATCGTCAACACGCTCATCGTGCTGGCCACGCTCCAGCTGGGACTGATAATCCTGCTGGAGGCCTCCCTGAGCTTCCTGGGCGTCGGGTTGAGCCCGCCCACTCCGGCCTGGGGGCTGATGGTAGCTGAGGGAAGGGAACTGATAATCACGGCCTGGTGGGTCGCGATGTTCCCCGGTATCGCCATCATGCTGACCGTGCTCTCTTTCAACCTGCTTGGCGACTGGCTCCGGGACCGTCTCGACCCGATGCTCCGCCACGTTTAGCGGCAACCCATAGCCGGTTATCCACCAGGGCGGGAATTTCTCCCGCCCTGGTCTTTTTGTGTAGTGGCATCCGCTTGCTCAGTCCTTCGCGTCCAGGCCGCCGGGGGGCCGGTGCCCGCTATCGCCACCTGCAGGGGCGATGTAAAATTCCGAACGTAATCCGTTGTCTTGTGGACAGTGAAGTATGAGGAACGGGGCTGACTACAGGGACAGTCTGCGCGACGGGCGCGACGTGTGGGTATTGGGGGAGGGTGCCGTACCTGACGTGACCACCCACCCGGCGACCTCGGGCATGGTGGAGGAGTGTGTTGCCTGGTACGACCGCCACTTTGAACCTGAATGGCAGGACATCCTGCTTACTCCAGCCGATGACATGGACCACCGGCGCCCTCTCGCCCTCACCCCGCCGAAGACCTCTGCCGATCTGCTGAGGCTGGGGAGGGCCATCAGCGCGATCCATTTCCGCACCGGCGGCAACATGACCCACACTCCCGGCTACGGCGCCCTCATCGCCCTGGGAATGGTAAACGCGCTCAAGCGATTGGACCTATCGAGTGAGGAAATCGAGGCGGCCGAAACCTACCTGGAATCTCTCCTCGACAGCGGCAGGTTTCTCACATTCGCCGGTGGCGGGCCGCTCATCGGCACTCGATTGCGAGAGGATGAGACCCGGCGGGCCGCGCTGCGCCTGGTCTCCGAGAACGCCGACGGCATCGTGGTCTCCGGCAAGATCCAGATGCATACCAGCACGCCCTTTGCGGAGGACCTGCTGATCACCAGCAGGGACGAGTTGCCGTCGGGCAGCGGCAGGCACCTGTGGATGATCGTCCCGGTCAACTCTCCCGGTCTCCGGGTGGTCTCGCGTCGGCCTGCTGCCAGGCACCGTAACCCCTTTCTCTCGCCCTTGAGCAGCCGGTTCGACGAGCTTGACGCCATGGTCTGGCTTGAGAACGTCTTCGTCCCCCGTTCCCGCGTGTTCACCGGAGAACCGCTGAACCGGAACCAGCGCCATTCCCTGGTGTCCTGGCTGCTCTGGCATCACAGCTACGGTTGGCTCGCCAAGGCGGAGCTTACCCTGGCCCTGGCCCTCGCCCTGGCCGAGGTTATGGGCCTGAAGGACAACTCCCAGACCTTTGAGCAACTCATCGAGCTTACCGTCAACGTACAGACCACTCGTAGCTGCATGGCCGCGGCCGAGATGGACCCGGAGACGACGGTGAGCGGTCATGCCCTGCCCAACCAGCTTCACGTTGCCTCCGCCGGAATCAACACCCTACGCGTCCGCCAGCGGATGGCTGAGATCCTGCGCGGCCTCCCCGGTTCGTCGCTGGTCAACGCTCCGGCGGACACTGACTTCGCAGACCCGGTGATGTCCGTCGAGCTGGAGGACGCTTTCGGTGGCGGCGGCTACACGGCCCTGCAGCGAGCGGCGCTGCTGCAGCTCGCCTGGGATCAGGTATCTTCGGGCCTTGATGGCCGGGAGGCCGCTTTCGAGCTCCACGCCAGCGGCGGCCTGGACGCGTGGCGCCGACAGGTGGCGGCCTGGTTCGGCAGTTACAACGAACTGGCCAATGGCGTCCGGGACTTCCTCCGGGTCGAAATACCGGACATGGACCTGAGCAGCCTCCAGCAGGTCCCGCCCCCGGCTCGTCGCACGCCCCGATGACCGCTGGCGCGAACCGGAGCGGTGCGGTCCGCTTCGACGGGTAATGCCCCCTCCGAAGGTGCTAAAATCCCCTCACACCATAGCAAGCGAAAGAGGAAGGGGCGACGGCTGACAGCCGTAAGACCCGTCGGAGGAGTTTTGGCTTTAACAGAATTGCATATCACCAGTCGCACCAGTTTCGCGTCGGGCGAGAATTTCGGGAACGTGGGCGCGTACGAGCTCCTTGAAGGCACGGCCCACTACGCCGTGGACCCATCGCACGCCCGGAACCAGGGAATCACGGACCTGGACCTGGCGCCACGCAACTCCGCCGGACGGGTGGAGTTCTCGTCGGACTTCGCGATGCTCCAGCCGGTAAACCTGGACCGGGGCAACCGCCGCATCCTGTTCGACGTGGTCAACCGGGGGCGCAAGACTGCCCTGACCTTCAACGGCATCCCGATACCCACCGACGCCACCGCGCCCCTGCAGGCGGGCAACGGCTACCTGATGCGCCGGGGCTACACGGTGGTCTGGGGCGGCTGGCAGGCCGACGTGCCGCCCACTCCCGGACTGATCGGGCTCCAGGGGCCGGAAGCCGTCGGGCCGGGCGGCCCCTTGACCGGACGGATCCTGTGCCAGTTCCAGTGCAACGAGCCGACGCAGGTGTTCCTGCTGGCCGACCGGGAGCACCTGCCCCATCCCGCCGCCGATCCAGAGGAGGCGGAGGCCACCCTGACCGTACGCGACCTGCCCAACAGCCCTGCCATACCCGTCGACCGGGCCCAGTGGTCCTTTGTGCGGGTCGAGGACGAGGACGTGGAGCCGCAGCACAGCCACATCTACATGCCCTCGGGGTTCGATCCGGGGAGGATCTACCAGCTGGTCTACACCACCAACGTCAGTCGCATCGTCGGACTGGGTTTCGTAGCGATGCGGGATGCGGTCTCCTTCCTGAAACACGCTCCTTCGTCGTTGGGGAACCCGCTGGCCGGGGCCATCGACTACGCCTACGCCATTGGGCGTTCCCAGAGCGGCCGCTTCCTGCGCCAGTACATTCACACCGGCCTCAACGAGGACGAGGAGGACCGCACGGCCCTGGACGGCATCATTCCCCACGTGGCCGGCGGGATGCGCGGCGAGTTCAACCTGCGCTTCGGGCAGCCCTCCAAGGACGTCTGCTACATCATCCCAGAAATGTTCCCCTTCACTGACACCCCGCAGACCGACCCGGTGACCGGGGCCCAGGGTTCCCTGCTGGACACGATGGAACGGCAAGGCAAGGTACCGAAGATCATGTTCACCAACACCTCCGCAGAGTACTGGCGCGGCGACGCGGCGCTGATCCACACCGACCTGGAGACCCTGACCGACGCCGCCGAATCACCCCACGCCCGCCGCTACCACTTCGCCGGCTCCCAGCATGGCTCCGGCGACTTTCCGCCACTGGAATTCCGCGCCAGCGACGGTATCAGGGGACAGCTGCCCCTGAATAGCGTCGACTACGCTCCCCTGCTGCGGGCCGTGCTGGATAACCTGGACCGCTGGGTCACCTCCGGCGAGGAGCCGCCAGCCAGCCGCCACCCCAGCCTCAACGACGGAACGGCGGTGGAGTCCCACACGCTGCTGGAACGGTTCGCCCAGCTCCCGGGGGTGAAGGTCCCGTCGCAGACCACCCGTGCCCTACGGCTGGACTACGGTCCGGAGACGCACCTGGGGCGCACGACGAAACTGCCCGCCGGGGAGGGGGAGGAGTTCCCGGCGCTGGTGGCGGATCTGGACGAGTCGTTCAACGAGCGGGGCGGCATACGCCTGCCCGACCTGACCGTCCCGGTGGCCACCTACACCGGCTGGAACCTGCGCGACGAGAGCATCGGCAACCCCGGCCTCTTCATCGGCATCACCGGCGGCCTGGCCGGCTGGACCCTCCCCCTACCCGCCACCGAGGCGGAGCGGGAGTCCACCGGGGATCCGCGGGAATCCATCGAGGAACGCTACGCCAGCCGCGAGGACTACCTGGAGCAGGTGACCCGCGCCGCCATGGACCTGGTGGCCGAGGGCTACCTGCTGGAGGAGGACGTGCCCGAGGTGGCGGACCTGGCCGGGCGCAAGTACGACTACTTCGCAGGGAACGGCGTCGAGGGCTGATTCCATCCTTTATTCACCCAGGACAGGTGGTGGGGACTCATGGAAGTAGGGCTGTATATACGCGACTTCATGGAGGATCCCGACCGGCCCATGCACCAGCAGGTGGATGAGGCCGCCGAGGTGTGCCGGCGCACCTGCGGTAAGCGGTCGTGGCAGGTGGTCTAGTCAGGGGCGAAGGCGTCGATGATCTCCCGGATGTTGGGGGTCAGCGGGCACAGCACCGGGTAGGAGGCGCCGGCGTCCACGTACTCCTGCACCCGTTCGCGGCACTGGGCGGGGGTGCCCGCGGCGCAGAGCAGGTCGACGATTTCGTCGCTCACCAGCGACATGGCGTCCTCGATCCCGCCGTCCCTCGGGGGCCATCCGCTCATGGCGTCGTGAACATTCCGGATCAGCTCCTCGGGGACGCCGCTGGCCTTGCCGATGTGGGGCTGCTGACCCAGGTACATGGTAACGTCGTGCCGGGCGACGTTGCGGGCATACTCCGCATCGTCGGACATGGAAACGGCCAGCATTTGGGGCATGTCTATGTCGTCTATTGAACGACCGGCCCGCGCCGCCCCGGCTTCGACCCTCTGCAGGGAATGGCGGAGATAGCTCACCGAGGTAAAGAAGTTGTGGAAGACACCGTCGCCGATCTCTCCCGCCAGCTCCAGCATCCTGGGCCCGGTGGCCCCGATGTAAATGGGAACGTCGATGGGGTCCCTGGGCATTCCGTCCCCCAGGTCCAGGCGCAGGTCCTGCACCTTCACGACTTCGCCGTCCAGGTTGACCGTCTCCATGTTCAGGAGCGAGCGGACCACTGTGACATACTCCCGCATGGCGGCCAGGTGCCTGCGGCGGCGGATGCCCTGGTTGCGGGCCAGAGGGTCCCAGTAGGCGCCGATGCCGAGGGAGACCCGCCCGCCGGACAGTTCGTGGAGGGTGGCCAGGGTCATGGCCATCAGGCCCGCGGTGCGGGTCCAGTTGTTGACCACTCCCGTCGCGAGGCGGATGCGGCTGGTTGACTGGGCAAAGGCCGCGAGGGGCGTCATGGCATCGCGGGCCAGCCTCGTCTCGCAGACCCAGGCCGACTCAAAGCCACGCTCCTCGGCATAGCGGACCAGCTCGACCTGTTCGCTCAACGACGGTCGGTCCAGGAAAATCAGCCCGACTCTTTTCATGTCCACGCTTCCTTCTCAACTCACGGCGTCGTCTTAGAAACTTTCTCAAAACGGTTTCTCGCAGTGATACCGGAAATACTATGGCCAAACCCGCTGGATTCCCGCTTTCGCGGGAATGACGGTTTGGGGAGGGGACGCGTTTCGGGATAGCTTCTTACTGGGTGCCGCGCCTGAGGAAACGTCCGCCCGCAGGGATGCCGGTGTATTGCCCGTCCTCGATCAGCACCCGCCCGTTGGCGAGCACGACCTCGGGGACGCCCTTGACCCTCATCCCCTCGTACAGGTTGTAGTCCACGTTCATGTGATGGGTCTGGGCGCTGATCACGGTCTCCGCGTCGGGGTCGAACACCACGATGTCGGCGTCGCTCCCCACGGCGATGGTGCCCTTGCGGGGGAACAGGCCGAACAGCTTGGCCGGGGTCGTGGAGAAAACCTCGACCAACCGGTTCAGGTCCATCAGTCCCGAGGCCACGCCGTGGGTATACAGGAGACTCAGCCGGTTCTCGATTCCGGGTCCGCCGTTGGGGATCTTGGAGAAGTCGTTGATTCCTAGGGTTTTCTGGTCGCTGAACCGGAAGGCGCAGTGGTCCGTGGACACGACCTGGAGGTCGTTGCGGCGAAGTCCCTGCCAGAGCTCGTCCTGGTGCCACTTTTCCCGCAGGGGAGGAGTGAGCACGTACTTGGCGCCCTCGAATCCCTCCTGGTCGTACCTGCTGTTGTCCAGGGTCAGGTAGTGGGGGCAGGTCTCGGCGTAGACGTAGTTCTGCCGGGACCGGGCCGCCTGCACCTCCTGCAGCGCTTCGGAGCAGCTCAGGTGGACGAAGTAGACGGGCGCTCCGGCGATTTCGGCCATGCGTATTGCCCGGTGGGTGGCCTCGGCCTCGGTGGCCGGTGGCCGGGTGCTGGCGTGGAACCTGGGGGCGGTGTTGCCCTGGGCCAGGGCACCCTGTACGAGAACGTCGATCATGTGCCCGTGTTCCGCGTGCAGGCAGATCAGCGCACCGTTGTCCGCCGCCCGGACCATGGCCTTGAAGATCGTGTCGTCGTCCACCATCACGGCGCCCCGGTAGGCCATGAACATCTTGAAGCTGGCGACGCCCTGCCGGACCATTTCGTCCATCTCGGCCAGGCGGGTGTCGGGCAGGTCCTGGACGATCATGTGGAAGCCGTAGTCGACGGCGGCCTGACCATCGGCTTTCTGGTGCCAGATGTCCAGGGCCTCGGTCAGGGCCTGGCCCCGCTGTTGCACGACGAAGTCGACGATGCTGGTGGTGCCACCCGCCGCTGCAGCGATGGTGCCGGTGCGGAAGTCGTCCGCCGAGACCGTGCCGGCAAAGGGAAAGTCCAGGTGTGTATGGGGGTCGATGCCGCCCGGGATGACGTACTTGCCGGTGGCGTCGATGGTTTTCTCGGCGTCAGCCGACAGGTCAATCCCGATGGTGCGCACCTTGCCCTCGTCCACCAGGATGTCGGCCACGTAGTTGTCCACAGCGGTGAAGATGTGCCCGTTCTTGATAAGAACGCTCATGTCGGCCTCCTTTGGGCTGGATTGGAAACGCCGTATTGGGGCTTGGGCAAGTCACGGAACGGCACCGTCCAGGGTGTGGCCTACCCCATGATCCGACGGAAGAAGGCCAGCACATTGCCGCCGGCGATCTTGCCTATGTCCTCGTCGGAGTAGCCGCGGGCGATGAGACCCCGGATGATGTTCTTGCCGTCCTCCGGTGACTCCAGCCCGTTCATATAGGGAGCCGGGGCGGGGCCGGTGCGGTTCAGCATTACCCGGCTGATGTCGACCATGTCGCCGATGCTGGTGTCGGTGCCGATGGCCACGTGGTCGACGCCGACCAAGTTGACCATGTAGTCGTAGTGGTCCAGCACGCACTCGATGCTCTGCTCCGGGTCGTTGCTGAACCGGTTGGGAACCGCGGTGATGCCGATGACGCCGCCCCTCCGGGCGCAGGCCAGCAGCTCCTCGTCCTTGCGCAGGCGACGGGACTGCATGCTGTCGCTGGACAGGGTGTAGGAGCCGTCGTGGCTGAAGGTGATCGGCGTGCCGGAGGCCTCGATGGCGTCCATGGCGGTGCGGAAGGAGGCGTGGGAGACGTCAACAACCATACCGAGCTGGTTCATGCGCTGGACCACCTCCACCCCGAACTCGCTGAGTCCGCCGTCGTTGCGCTCGAAGATGCCGTCGCCGATGTAGGCCTTGCGGCTGTAGGTCAGTCCCGCCAGCCGTATGCCGGCGTTGTAGAGCACGTCCACCCGGTTCAGCTCGTTCCCTATGGCCAGGTGCTCCACCGTGGGCAGGAACCCGACCTTGTCCTGCTGCTTGGCCGACTCTATCTCCGCGGCGCTGCCCACGGGCAGCACATCGTCGTGCCGGGAGATGTCGGAGACCATCATGGTGATCTCGTCCAGCAGGTCTTCGAAGCGGATGAAGGACATCTCGCTGGCGTTCAGCATGCCCCGGAACACGTTGGCCGTACCGACGGCGGTGAAGCCCCCGGCGCGGACGGCGTCGTATCCCCAGACGTAGTCATCGCTGCGCAGGTACTCCCAGTACTGAGCGGAGTCCTCGGGCATCACCATGGGGTGCTGGTGGAGGTCGACCATGGTCGACTCCTCCATGAGGCGCTCAAACCGGACCTGCTGCCGCGCATCCAGCGGCACGGTCATGGAGGGTACACGCCCCAGCTGCCTGACCAGGTTGAATCGTCCGGGAGTCATATCCTCAACTCCAAAACTCCCCTCCCTCTGGAGGGGAGGGTTCGGGTGGTGGTGAATGGGTAGCGCAAGAGACCGACGGAATGCGTCCAGGGGTCCTGAGATCGCCCGCTACCCCTCCAGCGCGCCCTCCAGGTAGGAACGGAAGGCAGCAGGCTCGTTGATCAGCGCCTGCAGCTCCATCGAGGGCAACCGGTGCGGGTCGGTGTGCTCGGTGATATACCTGGTGCTGTTGGGCGGGCCGCCGTCGGCCTCGTCGGGCTCCGAGGAGCCGGCCAGTTCGGCGTAGCGTATGGGCTGCCCGTCTGCTTCGTATTCAGACCCCACGATCCACAGCCGCCCGAAGCGGTACCGCTTCCTGACCTCGTTTTCGGCGGCGCTGCTCCAGCTGGTGCCGGTGAAGGCGAAGTCCTGGGGCGCGAAGCCCAGGTTCTCCTCGATCACCCGGTTGCACCGGTCCAGCTCCTCCCGAATCACCTCGCCGTCCAGGTCCTCGGCGGCCAGGGCGGACAGGTTGGGGTGGCTGACGGTGTGGGCGCCGATGTGCCAGCCCAGCTCGCGCAGCTCCCGCACCTCCGACCAGGGCATGTGCTCCGGCACCTGGGCCAGCGCCAGCGGACGGGGATAGTCCGGATCGTAGGGCGAGGTGTAGATGAACAGGTTGCCCTTGAACCCGTAACGCTCCAGGGTCCGGTACACCTCCCGGCGCATGGACACGACCGGGTGGTCGAAGTCGATCATGATCGGCCGCTCCGGCAGGGAGCCGGATCCCCCGCGCCAGGCCGCCAGCTGGTCGTAGTTGATGGACTGGAAACCCATCTCCGCGGCAATCCCCATCAGGGTGTCGAACCGTTCCTCCGGCAGCGGATGGCGCAGGGCCCCGCCGGCGACGGGGCGGATTCCGTGGCACATGGTAATGGGTATTCTCATGGCACCCCCTCAGTGTCACTCAGTGAAGAACTTGCCCGCAGGTGAAAGAGTTCTTTCCGTCCCGGGCCTCCTGCCAGACTCGGGACGCAACGCCGATGGCGCCTACTTTTCCGCGAGGATGTCGTAGGCCAGCGCCAGCATGATCCTGGAGCCGCTCATCAGGCTCAGGATGCCCACCGATTCATCGGTGCCGTGTACCTTCGCCAGCATCGGGTCGTCGTCCGGATGAGAGCCGGTCATGCCGTAGGTCGTGGTCCCCAGATTGCGGGTGAAGCGGGAGTCGGTGAACCCGGTGCTCAGCGCGGGCACCCACTGGATGTCGTCCCGTTCCAGCGCCCTGGCCGCGCTCACCTGGATTCGCTGGGCGAAGTCCGTCTCGAAGGGCGAGGAGTTGGGGATCGACATGTAGTCGATATCCAGCTCCACCCCGGGAATGCCCTCCAGCATTCGTTCCACCTCCCGCCGCACGTAGGCCTCGTCCTGGTGGGGCAGGGTCCGCACGTCGCAGGTCAGGCGCACCGACTCGGGCACGCTGTTGGACTTGATGCCGCCCGAGATCATGGTGGGCGTGATGGTCATCCGCGACAGGGCCCGCATGATCGAGGCGAAGCGCGGATTCGTCTCTTCGGTGTCGGCGATGATCTGGTCGATGTTTGCCGCCGACGGACGGTCCTCGATGGCGAAGACCGACAGGTGCTGGAACAGGCTGGTGCTGGTGTCGCGCTCCGCCTCATAGGCCTCGATACGTTTCACCACCTCCGATAGCCCGTACAGCGCGTTGGTGCCCTGCCACGGCGTCGAGGCGTGGGCGCTGGAGCCCCGCACGTCGATCTCCAGCTGCAGGCGGCCCTTCTCGCCCACTCCCAGCAGGTAGGTCAGGTTGCCCGCCGCCTCGATGGGGACACCCCCGCCTTCGTTCACCGCCAGGGGCGCCGCCAGCTTCTCCGGGTGATTGTCCGCCATCCAGCCGAACCCGTAGCGGCCCCCGTGCTCCTCGTCGGCGCAGGAGGCCAGGATCAGGCCGTCCTTGAGCGGGACGTTGTTGCGCTTCAGAATGCGCATGGCGATCAGCTGGCAGGTGAGCAGCCCCTTGCAGTCCGATGCGCCCCGGCCGTAGACCCGCCCGTCGGCGATGGTGGCGCTGAAGGGCGGAAACCGCCACTTCTCCTCCTCTTCCACCGGCACCACGTCCAGGTGGGACATGAACATCAGCCCCGCCTTGCCCGAGCTGCCCTCCAGCCGCGAGATGATGTTGCCCCGGTCCGGAGCCGACTCGATGATCTCGCAGTCCATGCCGTCCTCGGCCAGCCATTTCTCGATGTACCGGCAGAGTTCCGTCTCGTTGCCGGTGGGCATGAACCCGGTGTTGACCGTGGGGATGCGGACCATGTCCTGCTCCAGGGCCACGATCTCGTCGCGCATTTCATCGACTTGGTCCAGCAGGTCGTTGAGGTCTGGCATCAGTTGTCCTCCTGAGTTCGGTCTGGGTCTCACGGGAAACGGACTATTTCGGTCCGTGCCCAACGTCTTCGCTGCCCTGCAGCGCTCCGCACCAGGGCGAGATGGATGACATAGTATAACGCCAACCGGCCTGGGGCGGGCCAAAATCCCGCCTCAGGGCCGACCCATCGGTCCAACCCGCCCGGCTGCGTGGCTGGTAGAATGGCCCCGATGCCAGACCCAGGGGTGACTCTCATGCCGCACCAGACCGAACCCAGCGCCAACAACGCCCTCGGCAACCTCCTCCAGGGAATGCTGGGCAAGGCCGTAGTGCGCTCCGAAAACACCCAGGTCATCCAGGGACACGCCGGCTACCATCCCGACATCCTGATCACTGCCACGGGGCGCTCCCCCGTGGTCATCGAGGCCGAGTACGATCCTGCCCTGAACGTCGAGCCCGAGGCTCGTGACCGGCTCAACCTTCACGTAACCGGCCAGGTACGACCCATCGAGGCTGCCATCGCCCTGCGCTACCCCGAGGCCGTCGGCGACTCCCTCGACCTGACCGCCGCCATCCGCGAGGCCACCCTCCGCTACTGCGTCTTCACCGCCGAGGGCGAAAAGACCGTCCGGTTCCCCGAGTCGGGCTGGCTGGACGGCTCGCTAACGGACCTCGCTGAGACTGTGCGTTTGATTTCGGTTCCACAAGCAGAAGTCCTTAGAGCAGTTGTGACTCTAGAGGATAGAGTGGATGCTGCAGCAACCATATTGGCCGAAATTCCCAGCAACACCTTGGACGAGATAAATGAGCTTATGGGCTTGCCAAAATTGCAGGCTCCTAAAGGCAAGAAAAGCAAAGGACAAGACCCCATCGAGCAGACATGTGGGATGGCTTGCGCCATTATCGTCAATGCGATGGTATTTCACGAGCGGATAGAGGGGAGCCACGCACTCCCTAAACTTAGGGATACTATAGCTGGTCAACTTGACCCTCAATCTACCCTGCTGAACGCTTGGGAGGCTGTATTAGACGTCAACTACTGGCCAATATTTCATGTCGGTCGAAGTATCCTGGACAAATTGCCTGCCTCGGCCGCTCGAAAGACGATCGAGACCCTCTATGAGGCCGCTCGTGCTGTCAGCTCATCGGAATTAACCTATGCCCACGACGTAACCGGGCGGCTGCTTCAGCGGTTTATCACTGATCGCAAGTATTTGGCTTCTTTCTACACGCTTCCTCCTTCCGCCGCCTTATTGTCCCGGTTATGTGTCGAGCGAATGCAGGGCGTAGATTGGGGCGACGAGAAGTCCATTGGGCAATTGAAGATAGCCGACTTCGCCTGCGGCACAGGAGCGTTACTGGGTGCCGTTTACGCAGAGGTGGCTAAACGTCATGAGGACGCAGGCGGCGATGCGGAAAAATTGCACAAAAGAATGATCGAGGAAGTGCTGTATGGCTGCGACATCATGCCTGCTGCCATACATATAACGGGATCAACCTTATCCGGAATTCAACCAGGACGGTTGTACGAGGATGAAAACCTATATCAACCGAGCTACGGCCGACTAGATAGTGGTGGCGTGTCCATCGGTTCTTTGGAACTACTTAAGAGCACAGGCTTTGGGATAGGCTTATTGAACATGGAAATGTCCCGCATTGGGGGCAAAGGGAGAGAGGATGCACCAGGCGCTGAGGCGCGAATGCTCGACGGAAGCTTTGACTTAGTGATAATGAATCCGCCTTTCACCCGGGCTGGCTCCGATTGGGAGGAGGCAGGAAAAGTGCGGGAATTTGATGACTACATTAAACAGTTCAAGGGTCTAGGCACCACGTTGGACGTTCAGCAGGCGATGACTAATCAGTTGACCAACTACACCGAAGGTACTTGCTATCACGGTTATGCGGGCTTGGGGTCAGCTTTCGCAGCCTTGGCGGACCGGAAAGTTAAGCCGGGAGGCACTATTGGCCTGATATTGCCAGTTTCTGTTGCATCGGGTGCATCCTGGGAAAAATTGCGTCGGACATTGGTCAAGGGTTACAGGGATATCGTCGTAATTACTTTAGCTGCAAACGACAAGGACCCAGGTGGAATGGCCTTTAGCGCGGATACGGGAATGGGGGATTGCCTAATAGTCGGCCAGAAGCGCAGGCCTTATGAGGAGCCAGAAACGCGAATCAAGTTTGTTTCTCTTAAGCATCGCCCTTTGAACTTCCTGGTTGCTCAAGCTGTCGCGTACGAGATTCTCAACGCTACCAAGCCACGTACGCTTGAGGACGGACCTTTTGGTGGAACGAAAATTGCATTGGGTCGAGAACCCTCCGGCTCTGTATTGGATGGCCCCATTGGTAATGATGGGGAGGAATGGGGAACAGTAAGGCTAGCGGATGGTGCTGTGGCACAAGCAGCCTACGCTTTGGCACAAGGATCCTTGTGGTTGCCGGCTCAGGCTCAGCCAACCGGCCTGCCTACTGTGAAATTGAGTACGGTCGGACACATAGGGTTGTATCACCGGAACATCGCGGAGGGAGATCTCGCTCCTTTCACAAAGGGAGTGCCGAATCCTACGTCTACCTACCCCTGTCTGTGGAATCACAATGCCAAGATAGAAACCATGATAGTCTGTCAGCCGGATTCCCAGTTGCACGTGCTTCAGGGCATGGAAAACAAGGCAGCCGAAGTTTGGGCGACCTCTAGCCGTTCACATATTAACCAAGATTTTAGGTTTAATTCCCAACCATTGGCAGTAGCTTTTACCGAGAGAAAGTCGATGGGTGGCAGGGCATGGCCCAATGTTAGATTTGACGATGAAAGACTAGATTATCCCTTTGCGATCTGGAGTAACTCGACGCTGGGCCTCTTGTCGTTCTGGCGACGATCTAATCTGCAACAGCCGGGGAGGGGCATAGTAACTATCAGTACCGTGTCTTCCCTCCCCGTCCTTGATTTCCGCACGCTCAGCGACGAGCAGCTTGCCACCGCCGAGCGCATCTTCGACGAGTTCCGGGAGCTGGATCTGATGCCGGCCTACCTGGCCGACGCCGACCCCAATCGTGCCCTGCTGGACCGCCGCGTAGTCTGCGACCTGCTGGGCTTCGACGAGGACATCTACCGGGGCGTGCGTCGCCTGGCCGAGAAGTGGTGCGCCGAGCCCTCCGTCCATGGCGGCAAGGCCCGGCCCAAGAGCGCAACGTACGTGGAGTAATCACCCCCCGCCTCGGCGGAGCATCCGCAGCACCCCGGCGGCGGCTACCGGTTGGCGGTCAGGCTCCCGGCGGGGTCGTACACCGGCCGCACCAACTCAAAAGTGTCGGCCGTGTGGCAGTACATGCTGCCGGCCAGGCGGCCCGTGGGCTTCAGCAGCTCGTGGTTGATGCGGTGCCCGGAAATGAGGTCGTCCCGGATGTGCATCAGGACGATGGTGCCGATGACCAGGCCGTGGCCGTGGGCGTCGTCGCCCAGGTTGATCACTTGGTTCAGCCGGCACTCCATGTTCACCGGCGACTCCGCCACCCTCGGCGGCTTCACCACGTCCGAGGGGATTGAGGTCAGCCCCGCGATCTCGAACTCGTCCACCTCCTCCGGGAACTCGGCGGCGGTGCGGTTCATCGCCTCCGCGATGTCGTCGACCACGATGTTCACCACGAACTCGCCCGTCTCCTCCACGTTGCGCAGGGTGTCCTTGCTCTTGTGCTCCACCCGCCGCGACGAGGAGAAGACCACCGTGGGCGGGTCGTAGCACACGGCATTGAAGAACGAGTAAGGCGCCAGGTTGTCCACTCCGTCGGTCGACCGGGTGGAAACGAAGGCTATGGGGCGCGGCACCACCACGCCCGTCAGAACGCGGTAGAAGTTCTCGAAGGTCTTGGGGTCAATCTTCAAAGCGCACCTCGATTCTGGGTTCCATCGGCTCCGCAGATTATAGACGCCGCAGCTTTTCGGGGCCAATTGGCCGGCCGGCGGAGCTCCGGGGCAACCGCCTCGAAGCTCACCGAAGGGGACCGGCGGGTTTCTTCAGACGCGCATCTCCCCTTGCCCGGCCATTGACGTTTCCCCGGCGCTGATCTTTCGCCAGGGGAGACCAGGCTGTTGAACGCGATGGAGTTGGCCGAATCGCCCCGGCTGTTGCAGACGCCGTACAGCACCCGCCCCGGCGGTCTTGGAGGGAGTGGGACATATGCCCGGCTACAGCCCGTCATTCCCGCGAAAGCGGGAATCCAGTGGTTCCTGCCTATAGGATTTGAACTGAAACTGCGGTGGGCAATCAAATTTCTCACACCCTCCGTAGACAAGCCCAGCTCGTAAACCCATTCGATTCAGCTCCCGGAGCTGTGGTCTGGTTGCGCCCTGGTCAATCCACCCACGAGGTACTGAGGCATCTCCGCCAGGGCGTGCAAGTTGCAGAAGGTTTCCCCTCGATTGGCAACCCGAGTCCGCGGGTAAGGATAGACTACAGTTCCCGGCGGGAATTGCCTCCAGCCCATGACTTCCGCCCGCGAGGCCCATCGGGGATAGGTCAGCAGGGCGGGCCTGTCCGCGACCGTGATTCCGTATCGGTAGTCCAGCTTTCCGTGTAGTACCACGCTGGTGAAAATGTAGACGTCTTTCGGGCGACTCAACTGATCCACGGGGACCAGGGCATGGGCCTGCGATGCTATTTTCCCGGCGACAGTCTCGGCCGGTTGGCTGGGCTTGCGGTGAACCCGGAAGCTCTTGATGTCCGCCTTGTGTCCGGGACCGCGCTGGAAAGATAACATCACGTCTCCGCGGTCGGCCTCCTCATGATGGGTGGACACTGCCCTCCTGTTCGCCACAACGCCGTACCGCTGCTCCAACTCGCGGCAGATGGGCCCTTCAGCGAGTTTCCCCACATAGATGTTCTCCATCCGCCGGTTTCTGTTCTCCTGTATCATGCGGTTGTAGGTAAAGTCCACGCTCCGGGTTGCATAATCCAGCGCAGCCTCATGGTCGGCCGCCGTCGTGAGCAGATAGGCCGGAGGTCCGCCCTCGTCATCCGTCATGCGCCAGCCTTCGCCTGGTGGTCTCGATATGCTGTTCGTCGATGTCCGCGCCGATGAAGGCGCAACCGGCAGCGCGGGCCACAACCGCCGTGGTGCCGCCGCCCAGGAAGGGGTCGCAGACCACCTGTCCGGGAAAGGCGAACAAGTCCAGCAGCTTCTTGAACCCCCCTTCATTCTGCCCCCACTCGTGGAAGCGAGTGTCCTGCTGGGCCAAGGCGGGTGCGTCCACCACGTCGAAACGGTCAGTCCCGTCGGATGGCCCTTTCACCAACCAAAGGACTGGCTTCCAGCCCATGCGCACCGCACGGGTATGAAACCGGAGGTTTCCTCCGGGCATAAGGTAGTTGATTGTCCAGTGATAGGTCAGCCCCTCCGTGTTGCAGAGACATTCCATTACTTGCGGCAAGTGGGATGTGCCGGCCATAGCCAGCAGCACCCCGCCGGGCTTCAGTGCATGGGCCGCGAACTCGGCCAGGTCCTTGTAGCATGACAATGTGTCCGGCTTGTACGGGGGGTCCGTCAGGATAATGTCCACGCTGTCCGGGGCCACGTGATTCCGCAAATCCGCACAATTGGCCAGGACAAATGTCGCATCGCTGGATTGTGGCGCACTGCGCCGCTCCTCCTGTCGCGCGGCCCACTCCCGTTTGACGATCTCCCGCTCTACCTCTTTCGTCGCATCCCTGATTGTCAGGTGCTTGCTACTGTCCTGCGCTTCCAGCACGCGCTGCGTGGCCCTGACCTGGACTTCAGCCGGTTTGTCGACGACCGCCGCGGCGTCCGAGACCTTGATGACGCCGTTCTCCACTGCGTCCCGCAGTGCCGGCACCGCGGGACTGTCAGGCCGGAGGACCTTGCTCGCGCGCCGAATGGATTCATTACTCACGTTCAACAGCCTGGCGGCCTGGCCCTGGTTCAGGTTGGCGTTTCCGCTTGTGCCGGAATGGAATGCCTCCTCCTGCTCTTGTCCGGTACGGGGATGGTTGCTGCTGCGTTGTCCCCCGACTCTCGACCACTCGGACAGCCGATAGCCGATGATGGCGCGTTGGCTGGCGTCCAGATGCCGCCGGTTAATATTCGCGCCGAGGACAAAGGCCACCGGGTCGACATCATCATCCAGGAATTGGAAAAGCGGTTCCTGCCCCAGTTCCAGGCAGGCCTGGTAGCGTTGGGACCCGTCGATGATCTGTCCCCGCCACACGGTGATGGGCTGTAACTGCCCCACGGAGGCGATGCTCGCTTTCATTTCCGCGAACTCATCCGGCGTTTGCGCTGGAAATATACTCGCGAGGGCATGAACGGGATAACGTTCGTTTGTCGTCAAAGGTCAACTCTCCATGATTCGCTGATGGAACCATCTTAAGTTAAATGGCATAGGCCGGCGGGGCCTGACCGGGCAGGGCAACATCAAGGTTGGGCTGCCGGGATTCCCGCCCGCCACTGAGACCCGGGGCTGCTGGGAGAAGGCCGGCTCCCCTGGAGGACCGCCACCGCGCTGCCACCCCGGAATGTCCCGCGTCGACGACCTCGGTGGGAGGAGCCCCCGATGGACTACCGCCGCAGTTCGTAACGATAGGCCGTGTGGGTGCCGCGGTCTGGAACCGCCGTAGGGCTTGCCGGTGGAAAGGGATAAGCCGTATCAGCGGTTTTCTGTCCCAGGGTGTTCCTGAGGGAGCCGATGCCGTCCACCTCCATCTCCACCACGTCGCCGGGCTCGAGGAACCGCGCCGTCTCGTAACCCTTGCGTATGGCCTCCCGCACCGACCCGCCGCCCACGGTGCCGCTGCCGATGACGTCCCCCGGCGCGATGCGGCTGTCCTTGGAGGCGCGCTGCACGATCTCGCCCCAGGTGTACCAGGCCATGGCGGCATCGCCGTCGGTGAGCCAGGACTCCCCGTTCACCCTGACCTGGCACTTGACCGCCAGCCGCCCGTCTCGGATGTAAGGCGCCATCTCGTCGGTGGTGACCATCCACGGCCCCAACGTGGTGGCGGTGTCCTTGCCCTTGGCCGGTCCCAGTCCGAAGGCCATCTCGTCGAACTGCACGTCGCGGGCGCTCCAGTCGTTGAATATGCAGAACCCGGCGATGTGCGACAGCGCGTCGCCCGGGGCCACGTCAGTGCCGTTCCGCCCGATGACCGCGCCGATCTCCATCTCGTAGTCGTACTGCTGCGACTGCGACGGGAAGGGCACCGTATCCTCGGGCCCGTAGATGCACAGGGTGTTGGAGAAGTAGAACACCGGCATCCGGTACCACACCTCGTTGGGCTCCCGGGTGCCCTGCGAGCTGGCGTGCTCCTCGTAGACGATGAAATCCCGCACCGTCGGCGGCTGCAGCACCGGCGAACGCAGGCGCACCGAGTCCAGTGCCACCGCGGGTGCGGACGTCCCTGCGGCCAGCGCCTCTCCGACCCGGTCCACGGCGGACTCTTCCAGGGCCAGCAGCGCGCCCACGTCGCGAATGGTCCGCTGCTCCCCCAGCAGCGCCGATACATCCACCACGGCGTCACCCTGCAGCACGCCGCATCGCGGCCCGTTGCCGAGGTCATAGGTGAGCAGTTTCATGTCTGTCGCTCCTGTTGCAGTTCCCGTACGGGCGGACTGAAACGCAGGGACCTTGGGCGTAGGGATTGGTCTCTGCGCCGTAAGCGCTCACTGGATTCTAGTGCATCGGGGAGAAGCTGGCGGGGACCATGATCTTGTTTTCCTGGAAGACCCGTCCCGGTGCCCCGCTGGGCCACTGGGGAATCTTGCTGGCTGCCGCCCGGACCTCGTCGCGGTGTCCCAGGCTCTTGTAGGGCCAAATGTGCATCCAGCGGTTCAGCTCCCCAAACTCGGTATACATGCCCGCAGCCAACGGGGAGAACTCCTCGCGGTAGGGCAGAGCCTCCTCCCAGCGGCGCAGCAGCTCGGGGATCGAGCCGGGCTGGTAGGTGTAGATCCGCATCTCGTAGATGTCTCCCAGTGCCTGGTCTCCCCCCATCGGCCGCATGAAAGGCGCTGGCTGCCAGACCTCGGAGTTCATGTTCAGGATGTTCCCGGGCGTGATCTTGGGCGGCCAGTTGGGGTCCTTCCCGGCGGCGTCGCGCACCTTGGCCCGCTCCTCCAGGCTCTCATACCCCCAGACGTGGATGATCTGGTTCAGCGGCCCGATCTCCGTGTGCCAGAAGGCGGCGATGGGCGAGTACTTCTCGCGGTGGGGCAGCGCCTCGGCGAAGGCCTCCTCGGCCTGCTCGACGGCGCCCGGCTTCATGTCGTAAGTGCGGACTTCGTAAATCATGGGGACTCCTTTATGGCGACGAACCGCCGGTTGCGGAGAGTGTAGCAACCGCGCCGTGGGGCGGCAAGGCCGCTCGGTGAAGCGCCCAGGGCCTTTTCATTTTCTTAAAGGAGTCTTAAAGTTGTGGTGAAGAAGTGAGGAGGTGGGGAAGATGAGATTGAGAGAAGCCTTGGATGGAGTTCCAGACCACCGGAGCCGGCAAGGCCGGCGCCACCCATTGGGAGCGGTATTGAGTCTGTCAGTTTGCGCCATGCTATGTGGCTCCCGCAGTCTTTACGCCATTGCGCAATGGGGCCGGGACCAAGGAGCCACTGCTGGAGAGGAATTGGGTTTCCCACAGGGGAGAACGCCCTGCGTAGCCACCCTGCACCGGGTGTTCAAGGATCTGGACGTGGATGCCTTCGAAGGGGTGCTGCGGGAATGGGTGCGAGATAGTGGGGTGGATCTGGGCTCCGTGGTGTCAATAGACGGGAAGACGTTGCGTGGGATTCACGGTGAGGAACTGCCTGGGGTGCACCTGGTATCAGCCTACGCCACTGAGGGCAAGGCGGTGCTGAGCCAGGCAGCCACGGCGGGCAAGGGTCAGGAATTGGCAGCGGCCCAAGCAGTGTTGGGGCAGATTCCCCTGGAAGGGAGGATAGTGGTGGCGGACGCTCTGCTGACCCAACGGGAGGTGTGCCAGCAGATTGTAGCTGGCGGCGGAGATTACCTGTTGCCGGTGAAGGAAAATCAGCCTGCATTGTGCCAGGACCTGGTGGAAGTATTTTCCCCCACTGGAAACTGATAGGGTTGCGGGGCCATGGGTACCGCCGTGGCAGGCTGAGGACTGGCGGGAGCGAGGGGCGGAGCTGACTGTGTGGGTGGATGTCTCGCCCAAGCAACGGCACGGGCGCTGGGAGCGGCGGGAACTGTGGGCCTTGTCCGACCCGGAGGTGAACCGGTATGCGGGCAGCGCCGGATCGGTGGGGAAGGAGTGGCCCCACCTGCGGCAGGTATGCCGGCTGGAGCGGCAGAGGAGAGTCCGGGGACGCACCCAGGTGACGGTGAGCTATGCGGTGACCAGTCTTTCGCCCGAGGTTGCCGGAGCGGAACGTCTGTTGCAGATTCTTAGAGGGCATTGGAATATCGAGAACCAGGTGCATTGGGTCCGGGACGTCACCTTTGACGAAGACCGCTCCCAGGTAAGGAGCGGTAACGCCCCCCAGGTGATGGCAGCCTTTCGCAACCTGACCACCACCCTGGTGCGCTGGGCTGGTCATACCAACGTTGCCGCCGCCCTACGCCGCCACGCCGCTCACGTCTCCGAAGCCTTCTTACTCCTCGGCATTACCCCTGAATTCGGAGAATGAAAAGGCCCTGGTGAAGCGGCCACGCTGGAGCCTAGGATCGTTCAGGCCAAAAGAAAAGACCGGAGCCATCCTACCTGAAGATTCAAAGCTCCGGCCCTTCCGGTTGCCTGTCCCTGCCCTAACTCAGTAGGGAACAAGCTACCCTTGCCAGGGACAGTCAGTACGACAACAAGTCATCCCAAGTATGCCAAGCGAATGGGTACCCCGGTGGGACTAAAACCCACGACCCTACCCTTGGAAGGAGTGTTCTCTGTCCAGTTGAGCTAAGGAGCACGACGGAATTCTTTCACACCCTCCGACTGCTGGTATCATGCCACTGCCAATAGCATTCGGAGGTCGAAGCATGACCCAATCGGCAGGCCCAGGACAGGCACAGGAGTTGGGCCGCATCGAGCGCCCGCCGGCGGAGATGTACCGGGGTCGCCGCAAGCTGATCCTGCTGCCGCTGGTCTACAGCCCGGCACCCGATGAGCCGGAGGGAGCAGCGGCACTGCAGAACTACTGGCAGCAGGCCCAGACCCAGGTGGCCGCACTGGAGAACGCCCTGGGCGGACTGAGTCGTGTGTATCACGAGAGCATCACCGCCGGCGAGAGTGAGGGGCTGGAGCAGCTCCGTGCCGGGGACCAGCGCAGCCATGGTTTCGTGTCGCTCAAGTGCGAGGCCGGGGCCGTGCTGGAGGCGGCCGAGGACTTCGAACTGTTGCTGGAGACCCTGGACCTGCAACGCTGCCTCATGATGCCCCTGACCAGCCCGGCGGTGGCATCCCGCCTGCAGGAATGGCACTCCGACGCCAACCGCAGGCGCTACGAGCACATCGCGGCCCGTATCGACGCAACCCTGGAGGAGGAGGGCGTCGGGCTGCTGCTGATCAGTGAGCGTCACCAGGTGCAGTTCCCCTCCGATGTCGAGGTGTTCTACGTCTCTCCGCCCGCACTCGACGAGTTCCGCCGCTGGTTGCAGAACTGGGCGGCGCGCCAGCAGCGGGCGTCAGCGGAGGCCTCGTTCGACCAGGCGCCCGGCGGTGACTCCGGCGAAGAGGCTGTCCACGATGACCGGGGCGCAATTGACTCTCATCAGGACTGATTCCATACTGGCGAAAATCCCGCGGACCAATCATCCCGCCTACTTTCACCCATTGGGGGCGCACCATGAAGCGCGAGTTCTTCTTCTTTACCGAGATGGGATACACGGATTACCCGCAGGAGGAGGCCAGGGAGCTGGGATACAACAACCTGATGTACCCCAACGAGCACTTCCAGCCGGAGAAAGCACAGGAACTGTATGGCATGTACTTCGACGAGCTGCAGTACTGCACCGAGTCCGGGTTCGACGGGGTGATGATCAACGAGCATCACAACAACCCCCTCTGCATGATGCCCTCGGTGAACGTTATCGGCTCGGTGCTGGCCTCCCGCACCAAGCAGGGCAAGATCGTCTTCCTCGGCAACGTGCTTCCCATCCACGACAATCCCCTGCGCGTTGCCGAGGAGATTGCCATGATCGACATCCTCTCCGGCGGGCGCGTGGTCTGCGGCTTCGTGCGCGGCATCGGACAGGAGAGCATGGCCACCAACACCAACCCGCTGCACAACCGCGAGCGTTTCGACGAGGCCCACAACGTAATCGTGGACGCCTGGACCAGGCCCGGCCCCTTCCGTTACGAGGGAAAACACTACCACTACCGGGTGGTCAACCCCTGGATCATGCCGCTGCAGAAGCCCCATCCGCCCATCTGGATTCCCGGCACCGCTTCGCCGGAATCGGTGGTCTGGGCCGCCCAGCACCAGTATCCCTATGTTGCCCTCGCGCCGCCGCTCCAGCTCATGGCTGACATCTACCGGCTATATCAGGATACCGCCGAGGCCGACGGCTGGAAGCCGACCCCCGAGCACCGGGGTTACGCCGTCCGGATTGCGGTGGCCGACTCGGATGAGAGGGCCTACGAGGAGGGCAAGAATTTCTACTGGCAGCTGGGCACCTCCTTCGGTGTGACCCCGCAGCACTGGCTGGCGCCCCCAGGCTACATGACCCAGGCCGGCGCCACGGGCCCGCGCCAGCAGGCCCGCCGCGCCGTGCAGACGGTGGTGCCCGGCGGTCCCGTGCTGCCCTACGACGACGCCCAGGAGACCTGCCAGATAGTCACCGGCAACCCCGACACGGTCATCAGAAAGATGAAGCGCCTGATCGACATCATCGACCCCGGCTACATCATCTTCTGGGGCCGCGAGGGCCCCATGACCCACGAAACGGCCGTCCGCAGCATCGACTTAATGACCCAGGAAGTCAT
Source organism: Dehalococcoidia bacterium (assembly GCA_965208825.1). GTDB lineage: Bacteria > Chloroflexota > Dehalococcoidia > Lucifugimonadales > UBA3495 > VXOI01. The sequence continues at coordinate 934,597 of CBDBPP010000004.1, read as the reverse complement.
CCCCGCCCTGCGAGAGTACGAGGCCCAGCGTGAGGAGTAGGACTCCTGGTGTCTGGTGCCCGTAGCTGCATTCCCGGCGTAGACCGGTGACCACCGGGTTGGGGTGTCGGGGACCTCACCACACCCCTCAGGCTTGCGCGGCCCCTCAGCTACCACCGGCCATGTGCCCGGTGTACCAGACCACCCGCTCCGCCGCCTGCTTCAGCAGGGAGCTCACCTCCGGGTCGGTGATACGCCCCGACTCGTCCATGAGGCTGGCCACGTTGGGCAGCAGGACGCGGGGGTGGTGCAGGACGAGCCCGCCCTCGGACTCCAGGCTGTAGGAGGCCTGCAGGTGCATCTTCATGCACCCCGACCGGCCGGGGCTCGTGCCCATGATGTAGAAAACCCTACCGGTGAGCAGGCTGCCCTGCCTCGCCAGCCACTCGATGGCGTTCTTCAGTGCCGAACTCATCGAGGAGTTGTACTCGGGGCAGGCGATCACCACGGCGTCCGCTACGCGAACCGTCTCCCGCAGTTGCTCGGCGCCCCCCGGAATGGCCAGCGCCTCCACGTCCGGGTGGTACAACGGCACGACGCTCAGGTCGAAGATTTCCGTCTCCACTCCCCTTTCGGCGGTCTTTTCCATCATGACTTTCAGCAGCTTCAGGTTCCAGGAATCTTTCCGCAGGCTGCCGCAAATGCCCAGTACTTTCATCGTCTCGCTCGTCCTCAGTCGAAATAGCCATTGGGCTTGCTCGGCATCAGGCCCACCGGGTCATCCATCCGGAAACCTTGACGCCTGCTAGTCGGGTGCCCGAAATGGGTGATGCGCACCTGTTTTGTCCGCTAGCCATGGTATGCAGCAGGTGCTGACCGTTGTTTCGCTGCCCGGGGTGCGTGGTTCCTACTCCCCCATGGACCGCACGTGCCCGGCCAGCTGCTGTACGGTCTCGGCGAGGCTGCGGTCCCGGTCCCGGGTCTCGGGAAACTCCTCTCCCAGCGGACTGCTGCCGATCAGCCGGTACATTTCGGCAACGCCCTCGAATAGGTGAGGGGTCAAGCCCAGCGCGGAGAAAGTATCGCGTATCTCCTCCATCTCGCTGACCCAGCGTCGCGAACGGGGCGGCACCGTGGGTATGCCCCGTTCCATCCGCTCCAGCACGGCCCCCTGACCCGACCGGAACTCCTCCAGCAGTGGTTCGCTCAGCCCCATCAGTTCGGCGGCCATCAGCAGCTGCGCGTACAGCGCCGAACTCCCCTTGGTCATGGCGGCATAGCACATCTTGATGCCCGAGGCCTGCCCGACCCCTCCCTCCAGCCTCAGCACCGTCAGCCCGTATTCGTTCAGCCGCTCCAACTCAGAGGCGTGCTCGCCAGAGGTGTAGAAGTTCGGGCTGTAACCCCCGCGCGGTGGGCCCCCGATGATTGAAGCGTCTACAAACCTTCCGCCCGCCCCGGTGATCACCGGCTCCAGCTCCCGTACCAGCTGCGGCGAGATGGCGTTGCACTCGGCGAACAGGGTATCCGCGCCCGTCGCGGCGATCGCCTCTGCCACCTGCCGGCACAGGCCGGGCACCGCCGCCGACACCGTCATGGACATGACTAGGTCTGACCGTTCGACCAGCTCCTCCATGGTGGCAACGTCCTTGATCCCCGCCTTTTCAGAGAGCGCTCGCGTGCGGTCGCTGCGCCCCGCCAGACAGGTGAGCACCTCCAGTTCATGTTCCCTGAGACGCTGTCCGACGGCATGTCCCATGTCGCCAGGGCTGAGAATCGCTACCGTGCTGATGTCCATGAATCGTCTCGCTCAGTTCCGAAAATGAGTGCTCTTCGCAGGAGGGCAACCGGGCCCCCGAGCTGGCGTTTCGTAGGGGCCTCGGACTTGTCCGCGCCTCTCGATCTCCGCACTCAGCACCATCGCCGTGCAGGGTTCGTGCGGGGTGTCGATCAGCACGATGCCGTCGCTGGTGGTGGCGAAGCCGAAGTTGCAGCCCACAGCCTGGGTCTCCACCCAGACACTGCTGGTGAGCTGTTCCATAATCCTCTCCTCATTCCTCACTCCACGGCATTCTACACGGTTGACCGCCCGGTATGACCACCCTATGCTGAATCCAGGGACTCGCTTCGCTGATGGGGACATGAGACTTGGAACTGGACCTGCACGGCAAGACCTGGGCCGAAGCCCTGGAAGAATTCGTCGACGCCTACAATCGGGCAGTCCCATCGGGTCGTACTCTGCGTGTCGTCCACGGCTACGGCTCCACAGGGACCGGCGGCGTGCTGCGGGCCAGGTTTCGCGGGTTCTTGGAACGCCATTCCGACCGCCTGGAGTTTGCGCGGGGCGAGGCGGCTGATGGCAATCCGGGCCACACCCTGGTGACGCCGAAAATTCCCCTGCCGGGTGCCGATGCCGCCCTGAACGAGCTGGTCTGGGATTACTGCGAACAGCCGAAAACCATGAGTAGGATCGCTGGTCAGTTCCGTCGCTATGGCGCCCCGCGGGTGCAGCAGGCCGTTCGCTCCCTGGAGGGCCAGCGGCGGCTGCGCAAGGTGGTGAAGGGCAAGACCAGTCAATACAAGGCCATGTAAGGAAGCAGTTACCTTGACTGCCCAATCCGGGCCGGAGTAAGGCATCCCCTGCTATAATCCGCCATGCCATCGCAAAAGGGCGGGAGAGGAATCATGGGTGAAATGCTGCAACAGGGGGGACGGTTCCCCAGGCTGGAGCTGAAGCTGCTGGAAGGGGGCACCCTCACCCTGCCCGACGAGGCCCACAGCCGCTACACCGCCCTGTTGTTCTATCGAGGCCACTGGTGACCCTATTGCCAGCGGCAGTTGGCCGCCTACGAGGCAGCGAAGGGTGAGCTCGACGCCCTGGACGTGACCGTTTACGCCGTCAGCACCGATAACGAGGAGCAGGCGCGGGAGGTGCAGGGCAAGGGGCTCTCGTTCCCGGTGGCCTACGGAGCGACTAAGGCCGACGCCGATACCATCGGTGCCTGGTGGTCCGACGACCGCGGCGGCTACGTCCAGCCCGCCGAATTCCTGCTGGGCCGCGGCGGAGTGGTGCTCGGTTCGATGTACGCCTCCGGCCCCGTCGGGCGCATGTCCTCCGATGAAGTCATTCACGCCATCCAGTCCCGAGAGAACCGGCGCCGCCAGGAAGAGGGCGCATAATATCCCCTCCTCCCAGGGGGAGGGCCAGGGTGGGGGTGCAACCCAGCCATGAACGAGATCAACCGGCAACTTGTCGACATGATGGAGCAAGTCTGGCGCTCCATCGACCAGCTTTGCGATGGCCTGTCCGAGGCGGAGTGGAACACACCTACCGACTGTCCCGCCTGGAGCGTTCAGGACCAGCTTGCCCACATGTCCGGCTCCGAGGCCGGCATCCTGGGCGACCCGGACCCGGATCACACCCCCGCTGACGTCTCCCACACCCGCAGCGAGCAGGGCCGACACAACGAGGCGATCGTGGACTACCGCCGCTCCTGGTCGGGGCGGCGGGTGCTGGAGGAGTTTCGCACCAACACCGCCCGTCGGCTGGAGTTCCTTCGGAGTCGCACGGACGACGACTTCGCTGCGGAGATGCAGACTCCCATCGGCCCGGCTCCCATGGCCGAGTTCATCAGCATCCGCATCATGGATGCCTGGGTCCATGAGCAGGACATCCGGCGCGCCCTCGGCCGCCCCGGCAACATGGACAGTCCGGGGGCGTCGCAGTCTCTGGACCGCATCCTTCGGGCCATGCCCTATGTCGCGGCACGCAGGGCCCAGGCCCCCGACGGCTCCACCGTGGTGATCGACGTCTCCGGCCCTCCCGGCAGGGTGGTGCCCATCGTCATCGAGGGTGGACGGGGACGCGAGCTGGACCGGCCCCCCGAGAGCCCGACAGTCCGCATCGCCATCGACGCAGAGACCTTCAACTGCCTGGGCTGCGGCCGCTGGGATCCCGAGGAAGTGCTGCGGTCGGGCAGAGTCACAATCGAGGGCGACGTCGAACTTGCCCGGTCTATCGTCCGGCAAATGAACATAATGCCCTGAGCCCGTCCCAGCTCCGTCCGTTTGTTCGTGGCGAAGCCCGCGGTTCCCTGCCCCTGAGCTGGTGGAGGGACGGGTAATCCGGAATCCGTTGGTGGTCCGACGGACCCACCGGCAACGCAAACGCGGCCCAGGCTGAAAATATCGTCAGGAGTCCCCCCAGGTTGCCCATTGAGAGGAGGACCGTTATGCCTTTGCAGCTAGACCACACCATCGTGCCCGCCCGCGACAAGGTCCGGTCCGCACAGTTCATCGCCCGCATGTTCGGACTCAAGTACGAGGGTCCGTGGGGACACTTCGCTCCAGTCAAGGTCAACGATACTTTGACGCTCGATTTCGATGACTCGGACGACCCGCGTCCCAACCACTACGCCTTTCTGGCCTCCGACGACGAGTTCGATGCCATACTCCAGCGCATCAAGGATGAGGACGTCCCCTTCGGCAGCGGCCCTCGATCCCGGACCGACGGCCAGATCAACCACCTGCATCAGGGACGCGGATTCTACTTCGAGTGCGAGGATGGGCACGTGTGGGAAGTGATCACCCACACCTACATCACCGATTGACTCGCGGTTGCAGCAAGTCACGACCAGACTCCCGCCTGCCCGCCGCATCTGACAGAGTGCGGCCGCATTTCCTCCATCACTACCCGCTGCGCAACTCGGCAAAATTGATATGGAGGTATGATGTCTGAATTCGCTCAGAAGGTCGGTGACGTTGAGATTGCCGTCCTCTCCGGTATGGACCTGTCCTGCCCAATGCCCCTGAACCGCCATTCCCAAACGCCACCGACGGAAGATACAGAAGGATGTGGAGTCCTGCGGCACGCCGGTAGTATCCTGTTATTTCCCTGACCCCTGATGCGGGAGAGTGGTGAAGGGCCACGGACGGCGGCACCGGCAGGTCGGCTCCGCCTGAAGCGCGTCTCCCCTCCTGTCGGACCACCGTAACCTCGGCATACACCCCGAGCGAGGTGCCATGTGAGTGCAGAATCAGCTCAACAGATACTGGACAGCGTTGACCGCGAGGAAATGCTGCGGCTGGCCCAGGACCTCATCAGGATACCCAGTTTCAAGACCGAGGAGAGCGATGTGGCCCGCTTCCTTGCCGGGTACCTGTCGCAGCGGGGCTACGAGGTGGAGCTGCAGGAGGTGCAGCCGGGCCGGTTTCAGACAGTGGCCACCCTGCGGGGCACCGGCGGCGGCAAGTCGCTGATGCTCAACGGGCACATCGACATCGACCCGCTGGCCATGGGATGGGTGCGCGATCCCTGGACTCCCAGCATCGAGGGCGACCACCTCTTCGGCGGCGGCATTCGCAACATGAAGAGCGGCGTGTCCTCCATGATCGCCGCGGCCGAGGCCGTGAGAACCTCGGGCGTCACGCTGCCGGGCGATCTGGTTCTGGCCTGCGTGGTGGGTGAGCTCCAGGGCGGGGTGGGCACCACCTACCTATGCGAAAACGGGCCGCTGACTGATATGGCAGTGGTGCCGGAGCCCTTCGGGTCGGACAACATTTTGACGGTACATGCCGGCGTGCTGGAGATGGCGGTGCACGTGCTGGGCAACTCCCGGCACATCAGCCGCAAGGAGGAGGCGGTGGACGCCATCGCCATGATGTGCAAGGCGGTGCCCGCCATCAACGGCGTGGAGTTCACCTTCGAGCCCCGGGAGGACCTGCCGGGGCTGCCCCGTATCAACGTGGGCACCATCATCGGCGGGCGCGGGCGGGACTACGACCTGCGGGGCCCGAACTTTGTCGCCGATTTCTGCACCGTGCTGGTGGATGTTCGTTTCCTGCCTGGTATGACCTCTGCGTCGGTCAGGGCGGATATCGAACGGGCCCTGGACAGGGTGAAGGAACAGGACCCGGACTTTGAGTACGAGATCGAAATGCCTCCCGACCCGAAGCACCGGGTTTTTACCGTAGTGATGGAGCCCTTCGACCTGCCCAGGGACGAGTACATCCTGGACTGCGTATTGCGCCAGTATCGTACGGTGACCGGACGGGAGCCGGACGGCGTGGGGACGGTGCTGCCGGGTTCCTACACGGGCGACGACACGTGCCACCTGTGGCGTGCCGGGGTGCCCTGCCTGCTCTACGGGCCAGGCGGCGGTTCGGAGTCGGCGGAGGTGCCGGATGAGTACAGCAGGATCAGCGACATGGAGCAGGTGGCGAGGGTGCTGGCGCTGACCGCGCTGGACGTCTGCAACCTGCCCAGGTAGGGCTACTGGGGGCGGCTGTAGCGCCTGGTGGGGGTGTCCGCGATGTACCCGGACAGGTTTAGGGCGGTGTGTATCAGGCCGATGTGAGAGTAGGCCTGGGGGAAATTGCCCAGCTGCCGCTTCGTGCCCTTGTCATACATCTCCGCGAACAGCCCCAGGTGGTTGGTGCACTTGGTGAGCACTTCATGGAAGTAGTCCAGCGCCCTGTCCTGCTGGTTCGTATATATTAGGTTTCCCATGAGCCAGAAACTCAGCAGGGTGAAGGCCCCTTCCTCTTGCCCCCCCAGCCCGTCGTCGGTTTCCATGGGCAGATAGCGCCAGACCAGCGGCCCGTCGGTCAGCTCCCGTTCGATGGCATTCAGGTTCTGTCTGATGCGCGGGTCCTCCCGTTCCAGCAGTGCCATGAATGGTATGGCGAGATTGGATGCGTCCAAGGCCTCGCTCCCGTAGCGCTGGCGGAAGGCCTGTTTTGTTGGACTCCAGCCCTCGTCCAGAATCTGTTCCTTGATTCCGTCGGCCGCCAGCGACCACCGGCGATACAGGCGCCTGTGTCCCTGGGATGCGGCGATGTAGGCAGCGTAGTCCAGGGCGACCCAGCACATCACTTTGGAGTAGACGAAGTGCTGCTGGGCTCCCCGTACCTCCCAGACTCCCCGGTCTTTCAGGTGCCAGCTCTCCATCACCGTTTCTGCCAGGGAATGCACCAGTTCCCAGGCATCCTCGGGTATTCGCCCATGGAGCACCAGCAGGGAGTGGATGGAGAGTATCACCTCTCCGAACACGTCCATCTGCAGGTGGGAGGCGGCGCCGTTCCCGATGCGCACCGGCCGGGAGTCCTCGTATCCCCGGAGATGTTCCAGTACCTGCTCATGAAGAGAGGAATCGGGGCTGATGCCGTAGACGATCTGCGTCCGGCCCTGTCCCAGCTGGCACTGTTCGATCAGCCAGTAAATGTAGCGGTCAGCGCCGTAGACGTCCCCCAGCCGGTAGAGGATGTCGACGGTGAAGCTGGTATCTCTGAGCCAGGAGAAGCGGTAGTCCCAGTTGCGGGTGCCTCCCAGGGTCTCGGGCAGGCTGGTGGTCGGTGCGGCCACTATGGCCCCCGTGGGGCGGTACATCATCAGGTGCAGTAGCAGGAAAGACCTAACTACCTGATCGCGCCACAGCCCGTCGTAGTCCATGCCCTCCACCAGCTCCTGCCAGTAGCGCATGGTCTGCTGCAGCTTAATCGGCGTCTGCAGTTGGTCCACACTCGATGCTCCCCCTTGCCCGTAAGCCAGGACGAAGGTGGCGCGCTCTCCCTGGGACAGCGAGAAGGTGCATCCGGCACCCGACCTGTCTACGTCCAGGGGTATGCTGGCAAGAAGGGTCAGGGATTGTCCGCCCCCTTTGGCCTCCAGGGCATGTCCCGAGCTGCCCCGTACCTTGCTGAATACCGGCATCGATCGTGCGTAGTCGTGTCTTGGCTGGAAGTCGCAGCGTAGTTCCATCTGCCCGGAATGGCAGACGATGACCCGATGTACTTCCGGCAGAATATCGTGACCCACGTCGGGCTTGCCGTCGCCGTCCTCGTCGGTGATGGGCATGAAATCAACAATCGATACTACTCCGGAGCCGGTCCTGAAGGTAGTTTCCAGAATGTTGGTGTCCGACAGATACTCCTGGCTAGACTCGGAGGGAGGTCCAGTGGGAGCAATGCGAAAGCGCCCGCCGGCCTCCTGGTCGAGAAGGGCGGCGAAGACGCTGGGAGAGTCGAAACGGGGAAGGCAGCACCAGTCGACGGAGCCGTCAGTTCCGACAAGCGCCGCGGAAGACATGTCGCCTATCAGCCCGTAATGATACAAATCGCGTACGAATCAAGTAGAAATTGCGGATTCAGGCTAATGTATCATTCCAATGCCGCGAGGCGCAATGAATATGGCGGGGGTTTCCGACGACCCCCTGGCACCGGTAGAAACGGAAGCGCGTCCGGGGCGGGCCCGGGTCAGTCAACTTGTCCAACGAAAGCGTCTCATGACCAGCAGATTCCTTTTCGGCCCAGTGATTGCAGTCACCATCGTAACGGCCTGGGCTATGGCCGCGGCCGGGTGCGGGACCGAGCGCACGGCGCCAACGAGCGAGGTCGTGCCCGTGCCGACGGTACGAGCAGGCGGTGTGCCCCCAGCCCAGGAGCGGAGGGTGTCGCCAACCGTGGAGGCCGTGCCGACCGGCGGACCCGGGCCCGCTGCGACCGCCCCGACGAGCCCGCCGACAGTGGCCCAACTGGGTCCCACCGGGACAGCCGCAGCGCCGAGGCTTCCACCAGCGACGAGGACCGGGGTCACGCCGTCGGCGCGTCCACCCGCCACGGCCACACCCACGCTGTTGCCGCCGGTACCGCGTCCGACGCCTCATCCCGGCAACACCGGGTGGGTGCGGGAACGCATCGAGGCGGTTATCTCGCTGTACGAACCCACACCGGCGGGCCGGGCGCTGCTGCACAGCCTGGACGTGCGGCAGATGCGAGAGGAACCCGGTTTCTTCGGCAGCTACGGGTTCCATGGGTGGGCTGGGGTCGGTGAGGCCAAGCCCATCCCCGTCATGCACGAGCTGGGGCATTCCTACTGGGGTGGCTTCCCCGTCATCGGAAGGCCCGGCCTAGGCCGTGGAAATGGCGACGGCGATGGAATCTCAGCGTTGCTTGATGCCTACCACCGGGACATCCTGCCGTTCATGGCCCAGCCCCCGGACGACTACGAGATGCTCCGGCAGCGGCTGCGCAACCTGCCCCGCCTTTCTGCGGAGAACACGGAACCGCTGTTCCACAGCCTGGAGGCCGACGTTCCGTATACCACCGGAGGCGACCTGCTACTGGTGCCGCCGATCCTGCGCAAGTACTGGGGGTACTTTCTCACGGAGGGTCCGTTCGGGTCGTGGGACAATGTCGCGGGTTGGATGCAATCGTTGAGCGGAGAGAAGCGCCACACGGCGGGCCAGTACCTGGGCTTCGTGCACCTGGACCTGCGCGGGTATGAGGGGGCCGCTCCCTACCATCTGCCAGGGGACAGGCTGTCGGCGGCCCGGGAAACTTTGGCAGGGGAGGAGAAGCAGCGGCTCACCGATTTCGCGGCCCACTTCGATCTGCTGCTGGGGGAGGCCCGGCTGGAGGAGAATTTCCAGTTCTGGCGAGGCTACCTCCGGGACAAGGTGGCGTTGTTCCGAAAACACCCGGACCACCTGGACAAGTTGGGAACGGGCCGAGCGTCCGAATTGTCCCAGGCTCTGAGCGCCCTGGCCTTGCTGCAGGGGGACCCGGAGGAACGGGCTGCAGCTCTTGCGGAAATGGTCGCCGATCTGCCGCTGCTGGTGAACTTCCTGCCGGCCCTGGAGGATCGAACCCTGGTCAAGTTGTTCGCCTCCGACCCACAGCTCCCGGAGGCGCCGACGCTGCAGGCCACCGCCAGCTTCGTTGACCGGCTGGAAAGGTTCGGCGGACTGGTGGAATCGGTGCTGGCTGAGGGCAGAGTATCCTCCGAGTTGGGCGCCAGGACGCTGCAGGCATTCCTGGATGAGACCGGGCTGGAACAGGAGCAGGACCTGCGGCTGTTCTTCGACCTGCTGCACGGATCGGATCGGGACGCAGCGCGCAGGACCATGAGCGCGTTGGACAAGCAGACGGTCCGTGCCCTGATGGTCCCGACGCCGGTGCAGATGCGGGCCATATTCCAGCCGAAAGGCCTGCTGGACAAGCTTGACATAACCACCGAGGCGGCGCCGGAGGACCTTGAGAGAGGGCTGCGGCTCCTGGTGGGGGAGACTTCCGGGAACTTCACGATCGACGAGCCTTTCCTGGAGGGCCTGTGTTCCGTACTGGCCGATCGCGCCGCTAATGACCCCAGCGGAGTGGCCGGGATCGTGGCCGGGGCGCCAGTCATCCTGGAAAGGTTTATTGTGCTCCAGCCGGCCGCCGCGTCATCCGTGCTGGGAGCCGACATGGAGCGGTCGGCGGACCTGGTTCTCGGCAGCGATGCGGTGGTTGCACCGCCGGCCCGCATCGTATACCGACTGATTTCGGCGGACCCGGAACTTGCTGCCGACCTCGTCGTCGAGCTGGACCGCAGGGGTGAAAGCCTGCTGGTCTCGGAGTCCCTGGCCTATTTCGCCTACGACAAGGCCCGGTCCGAGAAATACCCTCGGCTCCCGATTTCCCTTTCCGGAGACGGGGCCTTCCTTGCGGCCCTGCTGCGGGATCAAGGGGCCGACTGGTTGCGGAGCAGCTTGGGCGAGACGGTGGACCTTTATCATGGCCGCATTGCCGCAGGGGAGGTCGCGCCTGACTTCCTGGAAAATTACCGTGAGACTCTGTTGGAGGCGGTCTCGGTGTCTCCTGGTCCGAGAGAGGAACTCGCGGCTATCGTGAGCGCAGCGTTCCGGCCCTGAGGATGAACGCACTACCACTGTGGTTGATCCTGGCAGGAGCCGCCGCGCCGCTCCTTTCGTCACGAATCGAGGGGGCCGTTGCTAGACCAGGGTCGACTTTGGCGTCAATGAGGCCCGGTTGAACCCCAGGAGTTCCCTCACCGTCTCGTTGGAGCGGATCAAGCGAATCGCCGACGTCGGGTAGGCCGGGTTGTTGGGGTTGGCCACGTCATGCCTTTCGATCACCTCATCGTACAGCCACTGGTCGATCAGCCGGTAGCACTCGTACTCGGTGGATGCGATGCCCCAGTCCAGCATCCACTGGGTGCAAAGCTTGTTGTAGCCAACAAAATTCATGGTAGTTTCCAGCCGGTCCATCTGCCGAACGAAGGTCTGAAGTGCCTCCTCGGTGGAGACCGGCTGCCCCTCTCCGGCGAGGGCACCGTGGTCCGGGAGGCTGAACCCCAGCTCCGCCTCCAGCGGGAACAGCGGTGCGACCGCCAGCAGGTCGCGAGCTACCGACTGGCTGAAGGCGCATATGACTATGCGGCGGCCATTGGCCTTTGCCCGGTCAACCAGCGCCTGGTAGTCGGAGTCACCCGAGCCCAGCACGATGTACTGGCAGTCCTCGCGGTCCCTGACCCAGTCGTATACCTCCAGCAGGATCGAAGGGTCTGTGCGGTCCTTGCCGGCCATCGTTCGGGGCGCGTTGTATGGCTGGAGGCCGGCCAGGGCGAAGGCTGCGGCATCCTCCCTGCGCAGACTCCAGTCCCCGAACACGGTCCCGCCGCGCACCTCGCCGAAGGTTTCTCCCACGCATTTCATAGCATCAAACAAGGCCCGAGGAGTCAGGGCCTGTTGATAGGCCAGGGCACCGCGTCGTATGTTTTCCCAGTCTATTGCGATGAGTACGCCGGCATTTTCTGTTTCCTCAGATTGCTTCACTTCTACGTACCTCTTAAATGCCTATACCGAATATGGTTGAAATAACCGAATAGCGATTGTTTAACCCGAATCGAGCGGTAACGCCCTTCTATGGTAACTCATCGGGCTCTGTTTGGTGTATCCCCGATGATGTTGAGGATCTGTGGGCAAGGGCCGACGCGCTGCCGAGGGGCGAACGGCTAAAGAAGGCCCCCGTTTTCCAGGAAGGCCAGCAGCATCCTGGACATCTGCCGGCGGTGCTCGGGTTCGAAGCCGACGAACTCGCGCAGGTTGCAGGCCGACTCACTCTGGGGATCAAAGGCCTTGCCCATCAGCTTGTAGTCGTCGGCGAAGACGCGGTCCCAAACCTTCAGCTCCTCCAGCGTCAGTTGCGGCTCGAACTGAAAGGCGTAGGAGTTGCCGTAACGGAAGGCCATGTTGATGCGACGGAATCCACCGCCTCGCAGCAGCATGTCGCCCTCGGCCAGGCAGGTTGCCCTGGCGGGGATGGTGAAGCACTCGCCGTGCAGCGTGGGCACCAGGGGCGTCGCTATGGCGCCGAACACCGGGTCCGTGTCTCCCTCCTCGGTCACGTGTATCTTGCGCAGGCCGAACTGGTACCCGCCGCTGGGCTCCACCGTGCCGCCCAGCGCGGTGGCCATCATCTGCGCGCCGAGGCAGACGCCGAACACCGGCGTGCCTCCTGCCAGAGCCTCCCGCATGTACTCCCGCTCGGCGTGGAGGGCAGGCAGGTCGTCGTTCACCGACATCGGCCCGCCGAAGGCCATGATCAGGTCGATGGAGTCCAGGGGCGGCGCGTCGAACCGGTCGAATGCTGGGGCGGACTCGAAGAGGTTGCAGGGAACGAACTCGAAGCCATGCCGTTCCAGTATTTCCCGGAAGTTGCGGCCCATGGTCTCCGATTCGTGGTGCCGGATGATCAGCGCCCGCTTCATGGCGCCCTCCCGGGGCATGGATGCTGTGGGCCACTCTATCATAACCGGGGCCGTCCGCCCTTTGGCCGGATGATACAATCAAGGCCGAAAGGCAATACCGGCAGAGACGCAATGCGAAATGGAAGATCGAATTAGCGGCCTGGAAAGCCTCTCGCAGATGCACATAAAACTGACTCGGATAATTAACGAACACATGAACCTGATGGATGACAGGCAGCAGGAATTCGAGGAGTGGCAGCGACGGACGGAAGAGTGGCGGCGGCAGGCGGATCAAAACCGGCGGGACAGGGATGCGTTGCTTCAGCAGTTGCTCCAGGCCGTCACAGTGATGCAGCCGGCCATAATTCGCATAGATGAAACCCGTTCCTAGCCAGTCCCCCATTTTGGCGGGATAGCGATCCCAACTTACGGTAAAGGAAGTAAACATGGCCAAGATGACAGGCGGACAGGCTCTGGTGAGGTCGCTCTACCGGGAGGGAGTTCGGGTGGTGTTCGGGCTGCCAGGGGTGCAGCTCTACCATGCGATGGACGCCTTCTACGACGAGCCGGGCATACGGTTCATCACCACCCGCCACGAGCAGGCCACCGCCTACATGGCCGACGGGTACTCCCGGGCCGGCGGGGGCATCGGCACGGCGCTGGTGGTGCCGGGGCCGGGGCTGCTCAACGCCACCGCCGCCCTCAACACGGCCTACGCCGCCTCCTCGCCGGTGATGATGGTGTCGGGACAGATCGAGCGCGACCTGATCGGCGTCAACCGGGGTATGCTGCACGAGGTGGACGACCAGCTGGACATCATGAAGACGGTCACCAAGTTCGCCCGCCGGGCGATGGATCCAGCGGAGGTGCCGGAGACCGTGCACGAGGCCTTTCACCATCTGAAGAACGGAAGGCCCCGTCCCGTGGAGATCGAGATCCCGCCGGAAACCCTGGCGGAGGTGGCCGACGTGGAGCTGTTCGAGCCGGAGGCGCCGGGGCGTGTAGCACCGGATGCCGGTCGGATAGCCGAGGCCGCGCGGATGCTGGCGGCTGCGGAGAACCCGCTGATCTGGGCCGGCGGCGGCACCATCTCCTCGGGAGCCTCCGACGCCGTGCGGAATCTGGCCGAGCACCTGCAGATGCCGGTGATCGCCACCGCCGAGGCCAAGGGCATCATCTCCGACCGCCACCCGCTGTCCCTGGGTTCGCTGTGGCTGCGGAACGATACGGTGGCTGGCGAGAACAGCAGCCACGACCTGGTGCTGGCCGTGGGCACGCGCCTGGCCTTTCCCTTCTGGATAGGCGGACAGCAGGTCATCCAGATAGACGTGGACTCGGAGGAACTGGGCCGAAACTACGCCAACACCTACGGCATTCACGGCGACGCCATGCTGTCGCTGGAGGCGTTGTTGGCGGAAGTCTCGAAAATCGCGCCGGCCCGCGCCGACCGCAGCGCGGAGGTGGCGGCGGAACGGGCGCAGCGGGAGGAGGCCCGGATCGTCGTGGAGCCCCAGGAGTCCTTCCTGGCGGCGGTGCGATCGGCGATGCCCGACGACGGGATTCTGATCGCGGGCATGACGCAGCTTGGGTACTACAGCCGGGCCTACTTCCCGGTCTACGAGCCGCGCACCTTCATCACCTCGTCGTACTCGGGCAACCTGGGCTACGCCTACCCCACGGCGCTGGGGGCCAAGGTGGCCCAGCCCGACAAGGCCGTGGTCGCGCTCTCCGGAGACGGGGGCTTCCTGTACAACTCGCAGGAGATGGCTACGGCGGTGCAGTACGGCATCAACGCCGTGGTGGTGGTGTTCAACGACAGCGCCTACGGCAACGTCCTGCGCGACCAGCGCAACCGGTTCGCCGGACGCACCATTGGCGCCGACCTGCATAACCCGGACTTTATGAAGCTGGCCGACGCCTATGGCATGAACGGCGTTCGTGTGGAGACCCCGGCGGGGCTGGAGGTAGCGCTCAAGCAGTGCCTGGCCCACGACGGCCCGTCGCTGATCGAGGTGCCGGTTGGCCCCATGCCCACCCCCTTCGAGCGCCTGGGGTAGGGGTACGGGCAAGGGACCATGCAGTCCAAGGGGTAGGGGCGGGTTTCAAACCCGCCCCTACCTCATAGGTCTCGAAAATAGGCGAAGAGAAAAGGGCGGGTTTCAGCCCCGCCCCCCACGTTTGCTCCCGAGTGCCCGATGCCGGGGCGGTCAGACGTTCAGGTTCACGGGCAGTTCCATCATCGAGCGGAGGGCCATGGTGGGACGGTACTCGGCCTGGTGGGGCACCATTTCCAGGTCCGGGTAGCGGTCGGCCAGGGCCCGGAATACCTCCTGCCCCTCCACCCGCGCGATGGTGGCGCCCAGGCAGTGGTGCACGCCGGCCCCGAAGGCCACGTGCGGGTTGGGCCAGCGGGTGATATCCATCTCATCGGGCCGCTCGAACTTGTTGGGGTCGCGGTTGGCTGACGGGATTACCCAGCGCACCCGGTCCCTCTCCCTGATCTGCTTCCCGCGCAGCTCCACGTCCTCGCTGGCCAGGCGGGGCAGCGTCATGACCGGCGAGTCATAGCGCAGCGCCTCCTCGCAGGCCCGAACCATCATGCCCTCGGTGTCCTGCTTGAACAGCTCCCATTGGTCCCGGTTGTTCATGAAGGACTTGGTGCCGTTGCAGATCAGGTTGATGGTGGTCTCGTGGCCGGCGATCAGCAGCAGCGCGGTGTTGGACAGCGTGTGGGCGCGGCTGAAGACGCCTTCCCTCTCGCCACTGGCCAGCACCGAGATGAAGTCGTCGCCCGGATTCTTCTTGCGCTCGTCCAGCAACGGGCCGCAGTACTCGAACATGCCGTTCACGCCCTCCATCAGCGTGCGGTAGCGGTCCGGCTCGCCGCGGTTGGTGTAGAGCAGCTTCTCGGCCAGGGTGCGGATGTAGGGACGGTCGGCCTCGGGCACGCCCATCATCTCGGCGATGACCAGCAGCGGCAACGGCACCGCCAGGTCGCGCATCAGGTCGACGTCGCCCCTCTGCTCCGCCTCGTCCAGCAGGTGGTTGGTGGCGGAGATGACCAGGGGACGCCACTCCTCCATGGACTTGGGGGTGAAGAAGCGGTGGACCACCTTGCGCATGTCCAGGTGGGCCGGCCGGTCGTGCTGGATGAACATCATCCCCTGGTACTGGCAGGCCATGCGGTAGATTTCCCCGTCCGACTCGTAGATGGCCGGGTATGCCGGCCGCGGGTCGTTGAGGAAGGTGGCGCTGGAGAATTTCTCGTGGTTGCGGGTCAGCCATACCAGGTCGTCGTGACGGGTCACGATCCACAGCTCGTACAGCTCATTCCAGTGGACCGGGTCTTCGTCCCGCAGCCTTCCGTAGTAGGGGTACGGGTCGTTGATCACTGACGGGGTAAAGATATCGTCGGAGATATTGGTCGAGACCATGCCTCACCTCCCGTCGAGACGTTCAGGCTTATGGTGCCGGGACCATGCAAGTACCATACCCGGTCAACGTTGTGAGTCTATCAAACCCCTGACGCCACTGACAATAGAAACTATTCGACCCGACTTTTACGAATATCGATACTATTCGACGGTAATTCGCTGAAATTCCGTCTTCGGAAACAGCGCCAGCAGCGCGGCCTGCTCGGTCGAGCGGTTGACGAATCCGTGCTTTATGCCCGCCGGCGCCAGCACCGTGTCTCCGGGCCCCAGGGTAACCACCTCGTCGCCCAGTATGGCCTCCAGGTGACCCTCGACGATTACCATCGCCTCCTCGGTGTCCGGGTGGACGTGCGTAGTCACCGTGGCGCCCGGACCAACCTCCAGGTGGCCGAGCCACAACGATCGTGAGCCGTGCTCCGACCCGACCAGGGTTGCGCGAGGCACACCGGGGTAGCCCTCGTTTACTTCAGCATCTGCCCGCCGCAGGATTGGCATGATCATTCCTCCTGTCAAGACTCAAGTCCAAAACCTTAACGACACTGGTTCTTTGGCGCGTTGAGCCTTTTGATTGCCGGATTATAGTCGGTAATTGGAGGAATAGCCAAAGCTTTTCGAGACCATTAACGGAAATATCCAGGGGAATACGGCACAGTGGTCTTTCCGCTGCTCCGTATCCCTGAAGTCTGGTATCATTCCCTCAATTCCTACGTCAACGTTCGAGGAGGCGCGGTTATGCCGGACAAAACGGCGCTCATGGAAATGATGCGGCGCATGCTTCGCATCAGGCACTTCGAGGAGGCGGTGATCAACCTCGTCGAACGCGGCGAAATCGTCGGCGCGGCCCACTCCTATATCGGCGAGGAGGCCGTGGCGGTGGGCGCCTGCATGGCCCTGCGCGACGACGACTGGATGACCGGCAACCACCGCTCTCACGGGCATCCCATCGCCAAGGGTGGCAACGTGAAGACCGCCATGGCCGAGTTGCTGGGCAAACGGACCGGCATCTGCAAGGGCAAGGGCGGGTCCATGCACCTGGCCGACTTCAGCATCGGCATCCTGGGCGAGTCGGGGATTCTCGGCTCCTCCATTCCCGTGGCCGTGGGCGCCGCGCTGGGCAGCCGGCTTCAGGGCAACGACCGGGTGGCCGTCTGCTTCTTCGGCGATGGCGCCAGCAACGAGGGCGCCTTCCACGAGTCGATAAACCTGGCGGCGGTTTGGAAGCTGCCGGTGATCTTCCTGTGCGAGAACAACCAGTACGCCGTGACCAGCAGCTTCAAGGAGATGGTGGCGGTTGACAACATCGCCGACCGCGCCGCCGCCTACGCCATCCCCGGCGTGCTGGTGGATGGGCAGGACGCCCTGGCGATGCACGAGGCGGTGTCGGCGGCGGTGGACCGCGCCCGGTCGGGCCAGGGGCCGACACTGGTGGAGGGCCGCACCTACCGGTACTACGACCACTCGCTGGGCCTGGGACGCATCGTGCGCAGCACCTACCGCGAGGACGAGGAGGTGGAGGAGTGGAAGCTGCGCGACCCGCTGGACATCCACCGCGCCCGGCTCATCGAGCAGGACATCGCCACGGCAACGGAGCTGGACGCACTGGAAGAGCAGGTGAAGGCGGAGATCGAGGAAGCCATAACCTTTGCCCGCGAGAGCCCCTACCCCGACCCCGAAGAGGTCTGGGAGGACATGTACGCCGACCCCATACCGCTGGAGTAGAAGCTGGGTAGTCCGGCCAATGTAGGGGCGCACAGCCGTGCGCCCAAGACAGATGGGATAGGTCAGGATATTACGGCAGAGGTACAGGGCGCACAGCCGTGCGCCCCTAAAGGAACAGGGTGATTCGGCAGGAGGCAGGTCATGGTCACTGAAACGCAGACCCGCAATATTACCTACACCCAGGCCATCAACGAGGCGATGCGGGAGGAGATGCGCCTGGACGAGCGCGTCTTCATCATGGGCGAGGACATCCAAAAGGGCGTCTACGGCGCCTCCGGAGGGCTGTTCCAGGAGTTCGGCGGCGAGCGGGTCCGCGACTGTCCGCTGTCGGAGAACGCCTTCTTCGGCGCGGCGGTGGGTGCTGCCGCCGTGGGCATGCGCCCCATCGTCGAGAGCCTGTCCAGCTTCATGTGGGTGGGCATGGACCAGCTGGTCAGCCAGGCCTCCAAGATGCGCTACATGTTCGGCGGCCAGGTCAACCTTCCCATCGTGTACCGCGCCGCCATGTACTACGGCGGCAGCATGGCGGCCCACCACTCCGACCGGTCGCACCCGCTGTTCATGAACATCCCCGGCTTCAAGATCGTCTTCGCCAGCAACGCCTACGACGGCAAGGGCCTGCTCAAAGCGGCGATACGTACGGACGACCCGGTGATTTTCTGGGAGGACCGCACGATCCTGGGCGCGCGGGCTGAGGTCCCCGAGGAGGAATACACCATCCCCTTGGGTGTGGCCGACGTGAAGCGCCAGGGCACCGACGCCACCATCGTTGCCATCGGCGGCATGGTGCCGAGGGCCCTGGCAGCCGCCGAGGCGCTGGCCGGCGAGGGCATATCCGCCGAGGTCATAGACCCCCGGACCCTGGTGCCGCTGGACAAGGAGGCCATCCTGGGTTCCGTGGCCAAAACGGGACGGCTGGTGGTCGTCGACATGGCCCATAAGACCTGCAGCGCCGCCAGCGAGATCGCCGCGATAGTAGCGATGGAGGGGTTCTGGGACCTCCAGGCCCCCATCCAGCGGCTGGGCACCATCAATGTGCACATCCCCTTCAGCCCGGCCCTGGAGCCGCTCTGCTACCCCACCGACGAGTCCATCGCCGAGGCCGTCCGCCTGACGATGCAGTAGGTCCCAATGTGACCCCAAATTGACATGGATGGACAGGATGCACAGGATGGGCGTCTTGCGGTCCAATGAATCATCCTGTAAATCCTGTACATCCATGTAAGTTTCTCCCGGGAGTTGAGGTTATGGCGTCGGAGATTGTGCTGCCGCAGTGGGGCATGGAGATGCAGGACGGCACCATCGTCCGCTGGCTGAAGCAGGAGGGGGACACTGTCGCCGAGGGCGAGCCCATCGTCGAGGTGGAGACCGCCAAGCTGCAGACCGAGCTGGAGTCTACGGCGGCGGGAGTGCTCACGCGCATCGTGGCGCAGGAGGGACAGATCGTCCCCATCCGCGGCGTGCTGTGCGTCATCGCCGAGCCGGGGGAGGCGGTGGAAACGCCCGCCGCTCCAGCCGCCGCTGCTAGCGCGTCAGCGGCCGTTAGCCATGAGCCTGTCGAAGGACGGACCGCCACCCCCGTTAGTCCTGAGCCTGTCGAAGGACGGGAGCGGGTGCAGGTCGTGCCCGCCGCCCGCCGGCTCGCCCGCGAGAATAACATCGATCTGGCGACGGTCATCGGCAGCGGCCCCAACGGCCGTATCCTGCTGGCCGACGTGGAGGCGGCGATGCAGGCACCGCCCGCCACCCCCGTTAGTCCTGAGCCTTCCATCCCTCATCCTGAGCCTGTCGAAGGACGGGGCCGCGTGCCCGTCGTGCCTGCCGCCCGGCGCCTGGCCCGTGAGAACAACGTCGATCTGGCGACGGTTACCGGCAGCGGGCCGCAGGGACGCATCCTAATCGAGGACGTGGAGGCGGCGATCCTTCGACAAGCTCAGGATGACCGGAAGGACGGCGGCGCCGCGGCGGCACCAGATGCCGACGGAGTGGTGCCGCTCACCGGGATCCGGGGCGCGGTGGCCACCCGGATGCTGCAGAGCATCCAGTCCACGGCGCAGGTGACGCTGACCACCGAGGCCGTCGTTACCGAGGCCATGCAGCTGCGGCGGGGTCTGTCCCGTCATCACGCGGACGCCGCGGGCGGAAGCATCGGGCCGCTGCCGGTGGTGGTCAAGGCCACCGCCGAGGCCCTGAGACGCCATCCGCGTATGAACGCCATCGAGACCACCGCGGGGGACGGTACAGCCCAGGTGCAGATGCTGTCCGAGATCAACATCGGCTTGGCCGTGGCGCTGGAGGAGGGGCTGGTGACGCCGGTGATTCGCGGGGCCGACGGTAAGTCGCTGGCGCAACTGGCCTCCGAGAACCGGGACCTGGCCGCCCGCACCCGGGAGGGTCGCACGCGACCAGAGGAGATCACCGGCGGCACCTTCACCATCACCAACCTGGGTGCCAACGACATCGACGGCTTCACTCCCATCATCAATCCGCCGCAGGTGGGCATCCTCGGCGTGGGCCGCGTGGTGGAGAAGCCGGTCATCGCCAACGGCGAGGTGGCCAAGGGAGAGACGATGTTCCTTAGCCTTACCTTCGACCACCGCGTGATCGACGGCGCGCCCGCCGCCGAGTTTCTCCAGACGGTCAAGGGCCTACTGGAAGACCCGTGGTGGATGGTGGGCTGACTGGAAAGCAAGAACTGGATGCATCTGCTCCATCCCGTGCGGTGTTACACTGGATGGCAGGTCCAAAGTGAAATTTAGCCAATACTACAGTAAAGATTAATCGTGCCCCTGATTCAGACACCCCAAGATATTTTTGCCGACGCGAGATCGGTTCACGCCAGCGCGCTAGAGATGCTGGAGGCCGGCGACGTTCGCGACGCGGCAGAGAAGGCCTGGTGCGCTACGAAGCGTGCGACTGAAGCGCTGTTGTTGTCAGTGAACGGCGAGCAGCCTCCCACGACGGTCAGGGTATCCAGCGGACTCCGGGCGTTGAGCAGGGGAAGCGACACTGCAAGGTCGCTGCAGGAGCGTTTCGGATACACTGCGCGGTATCTACATCACGACTGCTTCTACAATGGGCACTGCGAGCCGGTCGAGGACACAGCACGACTAATCCGGGAGACTGGCCAGTACATCGATGATGCGGAGGCGCTGGCAAATCAGTAACTTCGTGCGGGGAGAGCGAATTGCACCAAAGACTGGGGCCTGTCGAAAGGACAGGCCCCAGTCGCTCTTCCCTAAGCTCGATTCTCTTACACGTCCACCATGAGCACCCACATGGGGCCCTGGCCGATGGGGTAGACCTCGAGGGGTTCCAGGGCGCCGCCGTCGGCATTGACGCGGTAGGACGCCAGCCGCGCCGACTCCAGGCCCGAGGCGTACAGGTAGCTACCGGTGGGGTCCAGGCTGAAGGCGCGGGGAATGTCCTCGGTGGGTGTCTGGCCCAGCGGCGCCAGCGTCCCGTCGGCGGCGTTCACGGCGAACCCGGCGATGCTGTTGTGGCCCCGGTTGGGCGCGTACAGGAATTTGCCCGAGGGCGTAATCTGTATCTGTGAGCACGAGTTTTGCCCGGCGTAGCCCTCCGGCAGGGTCGGCACGGTCTGGAAAGGACTCAAGGTGCCGTCGGCGCGGTTGAACCGGTAGGCCGTCACGCTGTTGCCCTGTTCGTTGGAGGAGTACACCACGTCCAGGTTGGGGTGGAAGCAGACGTGGCGTGGTCCCTCGGGCGCGTTGGGCACGGCACGGTCGGGATCGCAGGGCGCCAGACTACCGGTGACCTGGTCGAAACGGAACTGGAAAATGGCGTTGAGGCCTGTGTGGGAGCCCTCGGCTATATGTGGGACGTAGGCGTAGCGGTTCGACGGATCGGTCTGGACGTAGTGGGCGCCGATACCCGTTTCACGCCACTCGATGGGCGTGGCGTCCAACGCGCCGTCCTCGCCGAAGCCATGCACGCCCACCCGCGCCTGGTAGTAGTGGGCCGACAGCAGGTATCTGCCTGTTCGGTCAACGGAGATGTGCACCGGGTCGCCCTCCAGGGGCACGCCCCCGATCTCCCGCAGGCGGCCCGTGGCGTGGTCGATGGCGTAGCTGGTCAGGCCGAAGTCGCCGGGCCGTCGCCGTCCGACGAACACGTAGCGGCGCTGTGGGTCCACGGCCATGGGTGCGGGCATGCCCGTCAGGGGGAACTCGGTCCTCCTGGTGAGCCCGCCGGTGTCCTGGTCCAGGGCGTAGAGGGAAATGCGGTCCTCGCGCTGCAACGAAATATATACGTAGGTCGTCACGTTTTGTCCTCTCCTCGATGGCTTCCCAGCCTCCCATCGGTGATCTCCGCGTATAATAGCATCATCGGGCTCGGGATAATCCGGGGGCGTCCCTGCTACAGCGGAGGCCGCTCCCTCTCCGGCGCTGAAGGTAGCGCCATCGGCTACGGAGCGCATTCTTGAGCGCAGATTTGGCATGGACTATACTAGCGCCGCGTAGCGTCCGAGCCGGGCGGCGCGATTCCCGGCGAAATGACGACCACAGAGGCTGAAACATGGACCTGGGCCTAACCGAATTTCAGCAGATATTGAAGACCAGCGCACAGGAATTCGTGTCGCGAGAGTGCCCCACCACGCTGGTGCGCGAGATGGAGGAGGATGAGCGCGGTTATCCTGATGAGCTGTGGCGGCAGATAGCCGGCCTGGGCTGGGCGGGTGTACCGTTCCCCGAACAGTACGGTGGGACTGGTGGCGACTTCCTCGACCTCGCAGTGCTGCTGGAAGAGATGGGTCGGGCCCTGGTGCCCAGTCCTTATTTCTCCACCGTGGTCCTGGGCGGGCTGACCGTGCTGGACGCGGGCAATGACGCACAGAAGGAAGACCTGCTCAGCCGCGTCACCGACGGCAGCGGCCTGATGACCCTGGCCGTCACCGAGGCCAGCGCCACGTACGAGCCGTGGGGGATTGAGACCACGGCCACTGCTGACGGCAACGGGTACGCACTGAACGGCACCAAGCTCTTCGTTCCCGATGCCCACGTCGCCGACGTGATTATCGTAGCGGCGCGGACTGAGCAGGGCGGCGACCCCGCCGAGGGCATTACGCTGTTCCTGGTTCCGGCAAGAATGGATGGACTCGCTATTTCCCCTCTGCGCATCATCGGCTCCGAGCGACAGAATGAAGTTACGCTGACCAACGTACGGCTGCCCGGCAGCGCCGTGCTCGGCGAAGTGAACGGCGGATGGCCTGTCGCCGAACGGGCAATCCAGCGGGCCGTGGCCGGGCACTGTATCTCGATGCTGGGCGGCGCCTCCGCGGTTCTGGACATGACGGTGGAGTACGTAAAGCAACGCACCCAGTTCGGACGGCCGGTGGGCAGCTTCCAGGCAGTGCAGCACCATTGCGCGCAAATGGCGACCGACGTGGAGGGATGCCGGGGCGTGGCCTACCAGGCGGCGTGGCGGCTGGCCCAGGGCCTGTCCGCCCACAGGGAGGTGTCCATCGCCAAGGCATGGATCAGCCAGGCCTACCGCCGGGTCTGCGCCACGGCCCACCAGTGCCACGGAGCCATCGGCTTCACCAAGGAGCACGACCTCCAGCTCTACACCCGTCGCGCCAAGGTGCAGGAACTCAGCTACGGCGATTCCAACTATCACAAGGAACTGGCGATGGCCAGCATTGAGAGCGAGTAATTCCGGGTAGTGGCAGGGAACGCAGTGATCTCTCGAGAACACCTATGACGCCTGACGACAACAAATATGCCGCAATGAGCCGCGAGTATATGGACCGGGCCGAAGATTACCTGCGTCAGGGCGACCTGAAACAGGCCTCCGAAAAGTCCTGGGGCGCCGCGGCCTGCGCCCTGAAGGCCATCGCCGATCGGAGGGGATGGCTGCACCAGTCCCATTCGTTGCTGTTCGACATTTCGGGTCAGATATCCGAAGAGTTGGGCAAGCCCGATCTGCGCGACATGTTCGCCGTTGCCAGGTCGATGCACCAGAACTTCTACGAGAACTGGTACCAGGAAGACGAGGTGGAGCACGGGGTAGGGAGGGTCAGAGATTACCTTGCTGAGCTGCAAGCCGTCGGCCCCGACCTGCCGGCGTCCTTCACCGCAGAGACTCGCGCCCGGCGCAGACGCCTGGAACGGTTGACCGGGCAGGCGCCTCCACTGTGATGAACAAACCAGACTAAGAGCAAGAGCAAGAGCTGATGACGACCGCCACGCAGTGTATTTTCTGCTCCATTGCCCGCGACTCGGCCAATCAGGACGTTCTCTACCGGGACGACCGGTGTTTCGTCGTAAAGGACATCAGCCCGAAAGCGCCGGTGCACCTGCTGGTGATTCCCAACATGCACATTGCGTCGCTGGCCTATGTCGGCCCGGGGCAGGTGCCCATCATGGGCCACCTGTTCGTCGTCGCCGAGGAGATGGCCAGGCGTGAGCACGTTACGCTCAGCGGCTACCGGCTGGTGATGAATCAGGGCCCGGACGCGCAGCAGAGCATCACCCATCCCCACGTCCACCTGATGGGTGGACGGCAGTTGGGCGACATGGGATGACGACCGCCGTTCCCACCTACCGAATAGCCAACGAGAGGTTCCGGGAGCGGTTTGAATCGCTGCCCGACAAGCTGCGGGCGCACATATTTCGGGTGCGGGACGTGGGCCTGGACTTGGCCCTCCGGCACGGCATAGATGAGGAACGCGCCGAGCTGGCGGTCCTGGGGCATGACGTTGCCCGGGCCGCCGGAAAGCAGGAAATCCTGAGGCTGGCCGACAGTTACGGCATGTCCACCCTGGATATTGAACGGAAGTCTCCGGTCACTCTCCACGGGCCGGTCGGCGCCGAGTTGCTGCGCCAGGAGGACGGCGTGGAAGACGAGGAGATACTGGCTGCGGTACGGTGGCACACCACCGCGCATCCCAGCCTGACCCCTCTGGGTCTCCTGGTGTTCATCGCCGACAAGCTGGAGCCCCGCAAGATCAAGTCTTACCCCTACCAGCGGGACCTCCAGGCCATCGCCAACGAAAGCCTGGAACGGGCTGTACTGGACTTCCTCTGCCGAGAGACGTCTCGCCGCCTGGACCGGCGCCAGCCGGTGCACCCGTTGAGCGTGCAGACGGTCAACGCGCTGGTGCTGGCGGGAGACTAGGGTTCGTCATCCTCGCTACTGTCGTTACCGAAGTCGTCCACGATGGGCGTGACTTCCAGGATGAGTTCTCGCAAAACTTCTGCGATTCGCGAGGCGAAGTCATCGTTCAGGGCATCCGGGGCAATTCTTACGTAATTGTATATTCCGTGTGGCAATTCACTTCGTTGGGTGTCAATGCTGATTCCGTCGAGAGCCGGCAATGACAATTTCTGACGGTTATCAAATGACACCGTGGCCAACCACTTTCCTTGCTCCTCTTGGGGGTAAAGATTAATGGCATAGTGGATTTGCCAGTTGCCCCATGGTCGGCGTGAATACCAAAGGTGGTAGTAACGGCGATCTCCTCCATTACCTGCCCACCTGCCGGTCCTGTCGGGTCTGATTTCTGTCGGGAGTCCGCTAAGCGCCAAGTTGCTTACGTTGTGGACGAAGGGTGTGGTCTCATGATTTTTGCTTTGAGCGAAGGTCTCGGCAAGCCTTTCTCCAAGACTATTCCCGCCTCTGGAGCCGTCTCTTACCGAACCCTGACCGATGCCGATCATATATTCATCAGCGCCCGGTACCGGGATTATAGTTGAAGCTTGGACGTAAAGCGCGTTGGTTTGATTATCGTGATGAGGCGTTAGCTTTACGCAGGTGATTAAATCAGGAACCTTACGGTTAAGCCACAATGCAGCGGACGTAACCTCTGGAGCGAACCTGTGGCTTGCCAGGATAATGCGCTGGTCATTATTCAGGGCATTGAGGTCGTCTGCTCCCAAATGTTGTAATAGCCTGGAAACCGCAACTTCCTGGGAATTCTCCCAGAAGGCGGCCGCCATCCCGACAATGTCATCAGCTGAAGCTCGTTGGAAATAACTTGCGTACTTGATGGCCTGCCAGTGGGCATCAGTCCCCGAATCGTCGCGCTTTAGTTCAATTATTGCAAGTCTGCCGTCGCTGTCCACGGCGAGCAGGTCGAGTCTTTCATTTGTGAGGTCAAAGCCACTGAATTCTTTGCCAATGACCAATAGGTCATCCCCGAGAATTCCCGGATTGGCAGCCACCCATTCCTGTATATCTCGCCTCTCTTGAAAGCCCAGCCGGGAGAATTCCACCTCTTTAATTCGTTCCGATCGGCGATTTTCAGGGTCAATCCTGAACAACTGTGGCTCAGTACTCATGATTCTCCATCCGCTGTGGATAACAAAACGCGGACAGTCTAAAATAAGGTCAAGAGACTTTCAACGAATCTTGCCAATGCGGTAGTCCGTAGGCCGCATCGGGAGGGATGCCATGGAAATTACACTGACGCAGGCGGCGGTGGAACGGATCCGGGCCAAGGGCGGGCGAATCGCCGTCGACCTGATGCAGCACTCGTCTTGAGCGGGTTGTAACGTGGAGGTATCGGTCGATACCAGAGTGCACCGCAGAAACCTTGCTGGTTACGAGTCCCAAGAAGTCAACGGCGTGGAGCTGCTGACCCTCCCGGAGCTGTCCCGGCACGTGGTCAGCCTGCAGATTGATTTGCGTTCGTTCCTTTTCTTTCGCAACCTGAAAGCCGTGGTCGAGCTCGACAACGGGATGGTTATCGGAAAGTCGCCCTACGGCATCCAGCAGGCACAGACGGAGGGGTAGCCCACACCCTCGCTATTCCCGGATTGCCCCCACACTAACCCTCCCCCGATGGGGGAGGGAGTTTTCTCTGCGCCCCGAATCCCTACTGCGCCCTGTATTCCGGGGGGCGCTTCTCCACAAAGGAACGGCTGGCCTCCTTGAAGTCCTCCGACAGGTGCAGCTTCAGCGGCAGGGTCTGCATGTCCGCCTCGGCCCCCGTCTGCACCCACTGGCGCCGGGTCAGCTTCACACCGACCCTGGTCGACAGAGGCGGCGCCTTCAGCACCTTTTCGGCCAGGGCCTCGGCCGCGGACAGATGGAAACCGGGCGGGACCAGCCGGTTGATCAGGCCCAGGCGGTAAAGCTCCGCGGCCTCCACCGGCTCGCCGGTGATGACCATTTCGCTGGCAATTTTCGAGGGCATGAAGGCGTTGACCTTGGCCCAGATCCTGCCGCCGGCCAGCCCGCGGCGCGTCTCCGTGATGCCGAATCTCGCGTCCTCGGACGCCACGATCATGTCGCATTCCGCCGCGATGACGATGCCCGCGCCCAGGGCGTAGCCGTGAACGGCGGCAATGACCGGTTTCCAGTTGATGCTGCGCCCCAGGTAGCCCTCGGGATTGGGACCGCGCTCCCGTCGCGCGCTTTCCTGTGGCGTCATGTCCACGAACCGTTGCTTGATATCGGCCCCCGCGCAGAAGGCCCGGCCGGCGCCGTGAATGATTCCCACCCAGGCCTCGTCGTCCACGTCAAATTCCAGCAGCGCCTCGTGCAGGTCCGCCTCGAATTGCTGGTTCACCGCGTTGAGCGATTGAGGCCGGTTGAACATGATGTAGCCTGTCCGGCCCTTTCTTTCGTAGGTCATTGTCTCGTATTCGATCATGGTCCCCTCCGGGAATTGGCAAAACTCAACTCGAAGAAACTAGAACAAATCGGCGAAATTGCTCCTGAATTCCATTGACTCTGCCTGTACGGATGTTCTATATTGCTTGAAATCAATTCAGAACATCAGTTTGGGAGTTCGTTATGGCTACTTTTCAAGCCACGAGGCCCGGGGCATCCTCCAGTGCTGGTGGTCAGACCTTTGCTGGTGGGGCCTTCGAATTCTACCACTACGAGGATACCGGATGCGAAGCCTCTGACTCGTGCCTGGACTGCCCGCTGCCCCGTTGCCGGTACGACGACCCAGAGTGGTACCGGCGTAACCGTCGACTGGCTAAGGATTTTCGAATCGTAAGGACCATGGAGCAGGAAGGACTGACTGTCGAGCAGACGGGAGAACGGTTTTCCCTCACCGTGCGCACCGTCTTTCGCATCATGCAGCGCTGCCGCGAGGCTACCATGGAGGGCTTGAGCAGCTCCGATGGTTTCCCTCTCGCCGCATAGGCTCACGGAATGAAAGCAGGGGCGTCCAACCGGGCGCCCCTGCTTCGTATGGCTTTCTTGACCGATGGCTGCGTCAGCCTCGTGGCAGTCCCAGCCCGCGCCCGGCGATGATGTTGCGCTGCACCTCTGAGGTTCCCGCCGCAATGGTGCCGGAGAAGCTCAGCATCCAGTGCTCCTGCACCCGGCCCCGCAACGGCGCCCATTTCTCCTCCCGGCCCAGCGTGCCGTACAGCCCCAGAACATCCATGGCCGCCTCGGTCACCCGGCGCACGGTCTCGCTGCCGAATACCTTGCTCATCGACGCCTCCCTGGTGGGTACCAGCCCCTCGCCCTGCATGTAGGCCACGTTGTACGCGATGAGCCGGGCCACCTCGCACTCGATGTAGCGATCGGCCATCAGGCTGCGCACCCACGGGACCTCCATGATTGACTGCCTTCCGGGTCTGGAAGGTCCGGGCTTGGTCTCGGTGGCGTACTCCCGCACGTCGTCCAGCAGACGGCGGGCGTTGGCGGAGTAGTCGATGCCGGAACGTTCGAAGTCCAGGAGCGTCACCGCCACGTACCAGCCGCGGTCCTCCTCGCCGACCACGTTGGCCCTCGGTACCCGCACGTTATCGAACAGCACCTGGTTGAACTCGTGACCTCCGGCCATGTTCATGATGGGTCGCACGGTGACGCCCGGCGATTTCATGTCCACCAGCACGAAGCTGATGCCCCGGTGCTTGGGTGCGTCCGGGTCGGTGCGTGTCAGCAACATGATCCAGTCGGCCCGATGAGCCAGCGTCGTCCAGATCTTGCCCCCGTTGATCACCAGGTCGTCTCCGTCCCGGACGGCCCGGGTGCTCAACGACGCCAGGTCGGAGCCCGACTCGGGTTCGCTGTATCCCTGGCACCACTGCACCTCGCCGCGGGCCACGGGTGGCAGGTGCGTGCGCTTCTGTTCGTCGGAACCGTGGATCATCAGGGTGGGGCCCAGCATGCGGACACCGAATATGTCCCGGCCGGGTGCGCGCAGGTAGGCGATCTCCTCGTTGAAAATGGCCGATTTGACCGGCGATGCGTTCTGGCCGCCGTACTCCTCCGGCCAGTGCATGGTCAGCCAACCCCGTTCGGCCATCCTGCGGCGAATGACCCTCGTCAGCTCCCAGTCGTCCTCCTCGGGGTAGCGGCCCCCTCCCTCCCACGTATCCGGCATCTCGGTGGCAAGGAAGGTCCTGAGTTCCTGGCGGAAGGACTCGTCTTCAGGAGTGAATTGAAAGTCCAAGGCGATTCTCCCTGGCGTAATAGTGAAGACCGGGCGCCGGCGTCATGGCTGGTTCCGCTAACCGCCGACGGCTACGCAGGTCACGGTCCGCACCACTCCGTTTACGGTGTGAATGTGCCCGGTGACCAGGTCGCCGACCACCGAAATATCGTCGGCATTGATCATGGCGATGATGTCGTAGGGACCGGTGACCACGTCAACCGTCGCGATTCCTGGCAATCCTGTCAGCGTGGTCGCCACCTCCCGGGTCTTGCCAACGGAAGTCTCCACCAACAGGTACGCTTTTGTCGCCATATTCCGCCTTCTGAAGCCTTTCTATTCTTGAATATTTGCCAAACACCGGCAATTCTACGGTGCCCCAATTTGCGTGTCAATTGCGCCGGATGCGTCATAATGGGGTGGAAGGCAACGCTGGAGGAGCCGGCATGGAACTCCTGAGACAGGGGGCGGACTCCCTGGGCATCCCCTTGTCCGAGACCCAGCTTCAGCAATTCGATCAGTACTACCGGGACCTGACTGAGTGGAATTCACGGGCCAACCTGACCGCCATTTCCGGGTACGAGCAAACGCAGGTCCGTCACTTCCTCGACTCCCTGACCGCCTGCCTGGCATTCCGGGGTTGCGGGAAATCGACCGTCCCCACGCCGATCGGTGTGGAGCGCGTTGTAGACATCGGGAGCGGTGCCGGTTTTCCCGGCCTGCCGCTGAAGATCGCCTTTCCCGAAATCCAGGTGCACCTGGTCGAATCGGTGGGCAAGAAGGCCGCCTTCCTGGAGCATCTGGTTGTGGCGTTGGAACTGGAGGGTGTTACCGTGCATACCGGGCGGGCCGAGACCCTGGCCCGCCAGGATTCGCTCCGGGAGTCATTCGATCTGGCCCTGGTCCGGGGAGTGGCCCGGCTGTCCCTGCTCCTGGAATACACCTTGCCTTTCTGCCGCGTCGGCGGGAGAACCGTGGCGCTGAAGCACGGCGGTTTGGAGCGGGAGATCGCTGAGGCGGCCTTTGCCCTGTCGGAACTGGGAGGACAGTTCGAGGGCATCTTCCCCGTGAATCTCGAGGGACTGACGGACGATCGCGTGGTCGCAGCCTTCGCGAAGACCGCACCCACGCCGGAACGGTACCCCCGGCGCGTAGGTATACCCGGCAAACGACCCCTCTGACCCGGGGCCAAAAAATGACCCCGCTCGGGGGATGCGGGGTCATTGGGTTCTTGCCTTGCCCAATAGGCTGGGCACCGCCTTCTACTCCGTCGGCGGTGGCTCGTGGTAGTAGCGAGTGTCGGGAGCCCGGTTGTGGATCGCCTTGGTGCCCCGCTTGAATATGCAGGTCCTGATGTTGTTTTCCAGGTCATCAACGTCTATGGCACCGTAGCGGGCCACACCGTCTTCGCTCTTCAGATAGTCCTTGACCTTTTGCAGGACCTCGTCGGACGATTCCCCCACGGCGATGAAGCGGTCCCGGGGGTCCGACAGGAAATTGCTTACCCTGCAGTAGAAAGTATCGGGCATACTCCTCCTCCTACGCCGAGGCAGAACCGGACATCCCTGCAGTCCGCCGGCCATTGTCTGCCTTTCTCAAGTTCTCGAGGGCAGTAGATTGATACACCATCGGCTGCCGGGTTGTCAACGAAAGCGAGAGCGGCCGACTCGCACCGTCGTCGACGGTTGCCGGTGATGAGGCGGAGGAAGCAGGGATTGCGGCCCTGCGGCGGGGCAACTTATCATTGGCCCGGACCTCCTGGTGGAAAGGCCCCACCACATCCATTAGGGGAGAACGCATCATGTCCGTAATGGTTACCGGCGGTACCGGGTTCATCGGCAACCGCATCATTCGCAAGCTGATCGAACGGGATGAGGAGGTGGTCTGCTTCGACCTCGCCCCTCCACGGGGAAACCTCATGCCCTACCTCGACCGCATCAAGCTCTACCGGGGCGACGTCACGCAGCTGCCGCAACTGATGGAGGCCATCGACTCCCACGGCGTGACCCGCATCATCCACATGGCGGCCCTGCTGCCTCCCGACACCGAGGACCGCCCGCATTTCGCCATGCAGGTCAACATCGGCGGCACCAACAACGTCTTCGAGGCGGCGCGCTGGACGGGCATCCAGCGGGTGGTCTACGCCAGCTCCATCGCGGTCTACGGCGTGCAGGACACCTTCGGCGAGCGGCCGATCAACGAGGACGACGTGAATGACCCCATCAACGTCTACGGCATGACCAAATCGGTAAACGACTTCTCGGCCCGCCGCTACACCGAGCTGTACGGCCTGGACCTGCGGGGCATCCGGATCTGCACGGTGTTCGGGCACGGTCGGGTGACCGGCATGACCGGCATGATCGGCGGGCTGATGGTGTCGCTGCCGGCCATCGGGCAGCCGATTTCCATGCCCTTCCACGAGGACGAACCCTCGCCCATGATTCACGCCGAGGACGCCGCCGAAATCTTCGTCCGTGCCGCCCTGGCCGAAACGCTGAATCACCGCACCTACATCAGCGGCGGCAACCTGGCCACCATCAGGGACATGGCCGACGCGGTGCGCAGTTTCATCCCCGACGCCCGGATCACCACCGGCGACCGCACCGTGCCCCACGTCTACCTAGTGGACAACAGCCGGATGCTGGCCGACATCGGCTACGAGATCGCTCCACTCCGGCAGCGCGTTCTCGACCACATCAACGACGCCCGCGCCGAGGCCGGCATGGAGCCGCTCCAGGCGTGAGGTCAACGGAGCGGGCGGGTGCAGGGGCGCGCTGGTGCGCGCCCCTATGTGTATAATCCAAGGACAGAAACCAAACCTGCGCCGCCTCCAAAGCGAGGCATCGATGCAGAGAGAGGAACGCCATGAGTATCGCCATCGGATACATGCCGGGAGCTTTCGGCGAGGGCGGCGACAATCCCAACTACCTGCGACAACTGGTGGAGACCGGCGACCGGCACGGCTACGACTCCATCTGGCTCAGCGACCGTATCGTCAGCGACAAGTTCAGCCTCGAGGCCATGACCGCCTGCGCCATGGTGGCGGCCTACTCCGACCGCCTGAAGTTCGGCACCAGCGTCATTGCCATGCCCCTGCGTAACCCGGTGGTGCTGGCCAAGCAGATCGCGACCCTGGACTTCCTCTCCCAGGGCCGCTTCTTCCCGGCGGTCGGTCTCGGCCAGGAGGAGCCCGAGGAGTACGAGGCTTGCGGTGTGAGCAAGGAGCGGCGCGGCCCGCGGACCGACGAGGCCATACAGCTGATGCGGCGGCTGTGGGAGGAGGAGATGGTGACCCACGAGGGGGAGTTCTACACCTGCCATAACGTGTCGGTCACTCCCAAGCCCTTCCTGCAGCCGTCGACGCCGGTGTGGATCGGCGGTCGCACCGCCGCCGCCGCCCGCCGAGTGGGCCGCGTGGGCGACGGCTGGCTGGTCTCCAGCGCCACCCCCGCCGAGGTCAAGGAGGGCTGTGAAATACTCTTCGAGACCGCCGACGAGTTCAACCGGGAAATCGAGGACGACCACGTCGGCGTGCTGATGGGTTACTACGTCAGCGACGATGTGGAGGAGGCGACGATCAAAGCCAACCAGTTCGTCACCCGCCAGCGTCCCGACGCCCACTTCACCGAGTTCACCGCCGTCGGCCCCGTGGACCGGGTGGCCGAGTACGTCAACCGCTACATCGAGTCCGGAGCGTCCAAGTTCGTCGTCCGCCCCCTCTGCCCTGCCGAGGAGAGCATGGAACAGCTGGACATCCTGGGCGAGGAGCTGCTGCCCCAGTTCCACAAGTAGCGCCATCGAGGATGCAAGAGGAGTTTGACGCGCTGCCGAAGAGCCATCACTGGAGAACTGACGCACGGTTCAAGCACCCAGAGGCGACACCCGAAAGGATTATGGCAGCTATAGGTGATCCCACGTTGATAGTGCATCAATCCAATGGCAGGACAGCATATTTCAGATTTGAGCCTGAGGAAGACAACTGGTTTCGGGTGGTGCTCGATGAGGACGGCGCTCTGCGCACCGCATTCCGGGATGACCACACGAACTTGTTGAGGGGCGCCCATGAGTGAAGAGATCCGTGGAAAGAACAAGCCGGAAGTCGAATACGCCAGAGTGTGTCATCCTGAAATTTCATACGATGCGGAAACGGATACCTTGTGGATGGGCAATGGACTTCCCACTCTAGTCAAGCGGGACATCACCAAGGGCATCTTTACTATCTCCTTTGACTCAGACGGCATCTCTCCAACGGCGGTCACCTTAACTGGCGCCCTCCGGTTGCTCGCCCCCCACCTCAACGGCGATATTCCTTGTACCGAAGAAGACAGCTCGAGGGCTTGGCACGAGGGTTTGGATGGGCAGTTGCTGGAGGTTTCATACGAAGACGAGAGCGATACTCTGTGGCTGGGGAACGGAAATCCGGGGTCGGTAGGCCATGACATCTGTTACGGGACAATGATAGCCTTCTTCGATTCTGGCGACAGGACGCCCATTGGCTTAATGATGGACGACGCAGCCCAGTTGCTTCGTCATCACCTGCCGTTGGAAGAAGTCAAGGCGGTCAGGAACTCTTCGTCTCCCACGTGATCAGGAGCTCCCGCATAGGCTTGCGCCAGATGGCCCGGTAGCCGTTGCCGTCTGGTACGAACAGCTCGTCGAACTGTTCGTCGAAGATGCGACGGGCCGTGTCGCGGATTCCCTCCCTCGACCAGCGGCCGAATATCACCGACTCCAGCGCCTCCTCCCGTGTGTCGTGGTGCCAGTCCTCCCACCACGTCGGGTCGGGCAGCACTCGAAGATCGGAGAGTATGCCCAGGTCCCACAGCACCGGAAGCAGCTCCCGGTGGCCGGGCATGGGGGCCAGAGGCTCCCCGTAGACCCGGCGGAACAGGTCTGCGCCCCGGTTGGGCGGCGGCTCGCTCCACACCGTGATCATCACGCGCCTCCGGGCTGACGCCTGCAGCTTCTCGATGAAGGGCACGATGTCCCGCACGAAGTAGGTGACGTCGCAGGTTAGCACCACGTCGCCCTCGATGCCGTGGTCGTCCATCCAGCCCGCGGGTACCAGCCGGGCGTTGTCAATGCCTGCCTCCAGCCTGGAGGCCTCGTATTCGGCGGCCATCCCCGCCGATGGCTCCACGGTTACCACCTCGCGGCACCGCAGGGCCAGGGGCAGCGAGACACGGCCGGCGCCGCCGCCCACGTCCACCATCACGTCCTCCGGCGCGACGCAGGAGGCCTTTACCTCCAGGTTGGCGTCCAGCTGCCGGTGAGGGTCGAAGCGGAACTGAGCCGCGGACTCGCCGGTCCAGATGTCGGCGGGACGAGGGCCGAACAGCCGCAATTGCTGCTCGTCGACGGCATCGAGCAGAGCCGTGTATTCCTGGGCCGCGCTGGGCATGGTATAACCTCCGGACATCCCGGTAGAGCCAAGGTAAATGATGATCAGGATTTCACCCTCTCCCTCAACGGAGAGGGAATCCAGGGGACCAGGCTAGATCGGCGGACGGGTCTTGTACCACCCGGCGTGCTGCTGGTAGGTGTAAGCGGCCTGAATCACGCCCGGTTCGTCGAAGGGCTTGCCCGCGATCTGCAGCCCCACGGGCAGCCCGGCCTCGGTGAACCCGCAAGGAACCGAGATGGCCGGCAGCCCGGTAACGTTGAACGGTGCAGTGAAGCTCCTTCCGGCCACGGTACTGGTCGGATCGTAGCCCTCGAAGGCCGGCGCCGGGCTGGTCATGGTCGGTGTGACCAGGAAGTCGACCGTCCTCATCACCTCGGCGAACTCCCGGCGGGCCCACGTTCGTACCCGCTGTGCCTGCAGGTAGTCGGCGGCGGTCAGCAGCCCGCCGGTGCGGAACCGGCTGCGCACGATGTCGCCGAACTTTTCGGGGATCTTCTTGAGGTTCGGCTCGTGGTAGGCATACGCCTCGGTGACCATAATGACCGAGTTGGCGGCCCGTACGTAGTCCAGGCTGGGAATCGAGACCTCCCGGACCTGTGCGCCCAGTGCCTCCAGTTCAGTCACGGCCTTTTCCACCACCGCCACCGACTCGGGATTGACGCTGGGGTCGGGGTCGAAGAAATAGTGCCGGGGCAACCCGATGGAGACTCCCCTGATGTCCTCCACCAGCGACGCCGAGTAGTCGGGGACCGGCGCGGTGCTGGAGGTGGGGTCCTTGGGGTCGTGTCCGGCGATGGCCTGCAGCATGTAGGCGCAGTCCTCCACCGTCCAGGTCATCGGACCTGCGTGGTCCTGGGACCAGCTCAGCGTGACCACCCCGGCCCGGCTTACCCGGCCGTAGGTGGGCTTCAGGCCGACGATGCCGCAGAACGACGCGGGTCCGCGTATTGACCCGCCGGTGCAGGAGCCGAGGCCGCCCATGACCTGGCCCGAGGCCACCGACGAGCCGGTGCCGCTGCTGGAGCCTCCGGTGATGTGGTCCAGGTTCCACGGATTGCGGGCAGGCTCGAAGGGGGTCGACCAGTCGGGGCCGCCCAGGGCGAACTCGTGCATCGCCAGTTTGCCGACCAGGATGCCCCCGGCGTTCTTCAGGCCCGCTGTGGTGGTGGCGTCCACCGTCGGCACCCGGTCGAGGTCCACGTACGAGCCGGAGGTGGTCCGCGTGCCCGCCGTGTCGTACAGGTCCTTGAGGGCAAAGGGGATGCCGTGCATGTGGCCGCGATAGTTGCCGCGCAGCATCTCCGATTCGGCGGTGCGGGCCTGTTCCATCGCCTCGTCGGCCATCAGCGCAATAAACGAATGCAGGCGGTCGTCGGTGGCCTCGATACGTTCGAGGCACGACCGCAGCAACTCGACGGGCGAGAGCTGGCCGGTGCGCATCAGTTCCCCCGCCTCTCTCATGGTCAGAAAGTACAGCCTGTCTTTATCGGCCATTTCCTTTCACCATATATCGCAGTTCGGGATAGGTGTTTACAGGATGGGTCGCTATGCCTCGGGCCAGTCCGGATGGAAGGCCACGACCATTTCCTCGGCTCCGAAATTGATGTCGTGGAGTTGAGCGGCGTAGGCGGCGTAGAGGTCGTAGATGGGCTTCAGTTCCTCCAGGTCCTTTTCACCCAGTCCCAGCCCCGCCCGCTCAGCCATTTGCCGGAACTCATCCATGGGCACTTCGCTGTATTCAGCCATCGAGTTTTCCTCCACCTGTTGAGAGATATGTCTCTTCCCTGGAACCAGGGACGCCGAGGGTCGTCTCTTGCCCTGACCATCGTCCTCCGCGAGGACGGTATTGAACGCAGGTACGGATGCGGCTACACCTCGGCCACGATTTCCACTGGAGTGTTTCGAGCTACGATGATCTCCATCACCTCGTCGCTGTCGTTGACGGGCTGGTGGACCGCCTCGGCGGGCACGTAAATGAAGTCCCCCGGTCCGATGGGCAGCGGGTTCTCCAGCTTGTCGCCCACGATGAAGCGGCCGTGGCCCTTGACCACGTAGATCGCCGATTCGCAGTTGACGTGGTAGTGGGGGCTGGAACCACAGTGCGGCGGAATGGTGGCGATGGCCAGGTGGATGCCGGTTGAGCCGGTCAGCGCCTCGGAGACGCCGGCCAGCCGGGTCATGGCCCCTGACTGGATCTCGACTTCCAGGCCGTCGGGGTGGATCACTTTGCATTCCGCCATTGCTTTCTCCTTAACCTCAAATCCCCTCTCTTGAGGGAGAGGGTTAGGGTGAGGGTGAAATTCCCTCTCTACACTCGTTCATCAGATGCTCCGGACGAAGGCGCCGAGCCGCTCGATGGCCTTGCTGATGTTCTCTTGTGAGTTGGCGTAGGACAGGCGCACGTAGCCGTCGCCGTACTGGCCGAAGGCCGACCCGGAGAGCAGGGCCACGCCGGCCTCCTGCATCGCCCGGTCCTCGAACTCGCGGCTGGACAGACCCGTGTCCTCGATGCTGGGGAAGGCATAGAAGGCGCCTTCCGGCTCCGGGCAGCGGATGCCCGGGATGCTGCGCAGGCCGTCGGTGATGAGCCGCCGCCGCGCCGCGAACTCTGCGGTCATGGCCTGCACCTCGTCCCTGGGGCCTTCCAGCGCGGCGATACCCGCCTTCTGGGTGAAGGTGGCGGCGCAGGACACGCTGTTCACCGCCAGCCGCACCACGTGGGGTACCAGCTCCGACGGCATGATGCCGTAGCCCAGCCGCCAGCCGGTCATGGCGTAGCTCTTGGAGAAGCCGTCGAGGATGATGGTTCGCTCCTCCATTCCCGGAATGGAGGCGATGCTGAAATGCTCGCCGGTGTACAGGATATCCTTGTATATCTCGTCGGCCATCACGTACAGGTTGGGATGCTCCATCACGATGCCGGCGATGGTCCGCAGCTCCTCCTCCGACAGGGCCGAGCCGCAGGGGTTCTCCGGTGTGTTCAGGATGATGAGCCGGGTCCGGTCGGTTATCTGCGACGCAAGCTGGTCCAGGTCGGGGTGGTAGCTCTTGGACTCCAGCAGTTGCATCGGTACTGGGGTGCAGCCGGTGAAACGGATCATCGACTCGTAGATGGGAAACCCGGGGTTGGGGTAGATGATCTCGACGCCCGGTTCGCCCAGGGCCAGCAGCACGTAGAACATGATGGGCTTGGCACCCGGAGTGACCACCACGTTGTCGGGCTCGGTGTTGGTGCCGCGCACCTCCCGGCTGTTGTTGGCAATGGCCTGGCGCAGTTCGGGCAGGCCGGCGGTGGGGCCGTAGTGGGTGAACCCCTCACTGATCGCAGCCATCCCGGCCTCGATGATGTGCCGGGGGGTGTCGAAGTCGGGTTCGCCGATTTCCAGGTGGATA
Organism: Dehalococcoidia bacterium; assembly: GCA_965208825.1. Lineage (GTDB taxonomy): Bacteria > Chloroflexota > Dehalococcoidia > Lucifugimonadales > UBA3495 > VXOI01. Next base: position 896,777 of record CBDBPP010000004.1, on the reverse strand, counting down.
ATCTCACGTCCCTGGGCCTCTAGAGCGCGGGCCTTGGCGAGCACCTCGAAGGCGCTCTCGGTTCCCAGGTCATGCATTCGTGCGGCGACGGTCATTTGTCCTCCCATTGAATCGTCATTCCCGCGAAGGCGGGAATCCAGCGTAAGTCTCCCGGAATTCGCACTTTCAGCGATTGGCCTTATGGATTCCCGCCTCCGTGGGCATGACGGACCCGCTGCCAGTGTGTCGGCGCATCTCTGATCCTCAGCTATCCGGCTGGGCCTGGTTCTGGGTACGGACCGGCAGGCCGTATATGCCGATGAACCCGGCGGCGGCGGCGTGGTCGTACTGGTCCTGCCGGTCGTAGGTGGCCAGGCCGTAGTTGTAGAGCGCGCGGGGCGCCTGCCGGCCCACCACGGTGCAACTGCCCTTGTGCAGCCGCAGCCTGATCTCGCCGGTGACGTGCCGCTGCGTGCTCTGCACGTAAGCGTCCAGGTCGGCCCGGTGAGCGGTGTACCAGAGGCCGTTGTAGATCACGTCGGAGTATTCCTGGGCGATGCGGGCCTTGGTGCGGGCCTGCTCCTTGCTCAGGGTCATGGTCTCCAGGGCCTTGTGGGCCGCGTGCAGAATGATCGCGGCGGGGCACTCGTAGATCTCGCGGGACTTGATGCCCACCAGCCGGTTCTCCACGTGGTCGACCCGGCCCACCCCGTGTTCGCCGCCAACCGTGTTCAGGTGACTGACCATGGCGACTCCTCCCATGGACTCGCCGTTGACGGCCACGGGCACGCCGCGCTCGAAGCTGATCTCCAGGTACACCGGCTCGTCGGGCGTCTCCGCCGCCGGCCTGGTCCACAGGTAGGCGTCCTCGGGCGGCTCCAGCCAGGGGTCCTCCAGCTCGCCGGCCTCCACGCTGCGCCCCCAGAGGTTCTCGTCGGTGGAGAAGCGGCTGGCCCGGGTGTTGATGGGCAGGTTGCGGGACAGGCCGTACTCGATCTCGTCGTCGCGGCTCATGCCCCAGTCGCGGATGGGGGCAATGACCTGCAGGTCCGGGTCGAGGGCCATCACGCCGACTTCCAGGCGCACCTGATCGTTGCCTTTGCCGGTACAGCCATGGGCCACGGCGTAGGCGCCGTGCTCCCGTGCCGCCTCGACGAGATAGCGGGCGATCAGCGGCCGCCCCAGGGCGGTGGCCAGCGGGTACTGCTCCTCGTACACCGTTCCGGCCTGCAGGCTGGGGAACAGGAACTCGTCCACCAGGGTCTGCCGTCCGTCAACCACCACGGCCTCGACGGCGCCGATGGACAGGGCCCGCTGCCGGACGGTCTCCAGGTCGACCATGCCCAGGTCGGCGGTGAGGGTGACGATGTCGGCGCCGTACTTTTCCCTGAGCCATGGCACCGCTACCGTGGTGTCCAGCCCGCCGCTGTAGGCGAGCACGATTCTGTCATTAGCCATTTGGTTTCCTCTGCTCCGATCTGGTTGGCTAAAGGGCGGCCAGAAAGTCCGTTACCGGTATTTGCGCCTGCCTTAGCAACCTCCTTGCAAACCCCCTGTCCAGATCTTTCGAGCCGTGGTCTGGTACGACGACGCTTCTGCCGTCAGAATGTCTAACTGTGGAATGGCTCCCTGTCTGTCTAATTGTCTCAAATCCCAATCGGTGGATGGTGCGAATAAACTCTCGGCTAGTTAATGATGGAAACCTGCCCGTTGACACAGTTAGAGTTCCAGCTTCCTTACTTCAAGGAATACAGAACAATCCTCCAAATCATCGTCCTTGAGGCCAAGCTCGATTGCTTGACTCATGCTTTTCATCAGTTCTGATTTAGTCTTGCCTTTTCCAAAACATTCTCTTAGCTGTGGAGCAACACCACAATAGATACCGTTCTCGTCCCTGGTGATCACAACATAAAACTCTCGCTGCGAGCTTCCAGTCAAATCCGAACGGGCTAGCGTCGTCTGAACTTCCACGAATTCCGACCGGTCCCTAAGGCCGAACTCGTCAAGGCAATACTGAATCGTCTCGCGCATATTCTCCATTAACTCATCCACGGTATCGCCCTGATTGAAACAGCTCTTGATCTGAGTCACTTCCCCGATGAAGTACCCGTCTTCGCCTGTCGTGACGACAACGTGAAATTCACGCTTGGCCATACTTATCCTCGCGAATGACCGGTTGAACTGGAACTGTTAGCCCTTGACGGTATGCAGGGGCGCACGGTTGCGCGCCCCCACGTTGGCTCCCAAGTGAACCGGGTCAGCGCCTAGATGTGGGACAGGGCGGTGCTCAGGCGCTCGGCGGCCTCGTCGATCTCCTCCCGCGATACGGTCAGCGGCGGCATGAAACGGACGGTGTTGGGGCGCGGGCCGTTGAGCAGCAGGCCAGCCTCGTTGGCGTTGGCCAGCACTTGCGGCGAAATCGTGTCCTCGAAGTCCATGGCCGCCAGCAGTCCCTTGCCTCGCACATCGGATACAAAGGAGAACCGGTCCTTGACGTCGTTGAGCCGGCCCAGCAGGTAGCCCTCCATCTCCTTGACGTGACCGGGGATGTCGTTGTCGATCAGGAATTTGGTGCCGGCGTAGCCCGCGGCGGTGGTCAGGGCGTTGCCGCCGAAGGTGGAGCCGTGGTCGCCGGGCACCAGGGCCTGGCAGTGGGCCTTGGACAGGAAGGCGCCGATGGGCACGCCGTAGCCCAGGCCCTTGGCCAGGGTCATCACGTCGGGCTCCACGCCATACTCCTGGTAGCCGAACAGGCTGCCCAGCCGGCCCATGCCCGTCTGCACTTCGTCCAGAATCAGCAGGATGCCCTGGCTGTCGCACCACTGGCGCAGACGCTGGAGGTAGTCGTCGTCGGGGATGATGACGCCCGCCTCGCCCTGCACCGGTTCCACCATTACGGCGGCGGTGCGGTCGCTGGTGGCGTTCATCACACCTTCCACGTCGTTGTAGTCCACGTGGACGAACCCGGGCAGCAGGGGCGCGAAGTTCTCCTGGTAATGGGGCTGGCCGGTGGCGGCCACGGTGGCCTGGGTGCGCCCGTGGAAGGAGTTGAAGGCGGTGATGATCTCGTAGGCCCCGTCGCGCTGGGTCTTGCCGTAGCGGCGAGCCAGCTTCATCGCGCCCTCGACGGCCTCGGCGCCGCTGTTCCCGAAGAACACTAGGTCGAGGCAGCTGTTCTCAATGAGCGTCTCCGCCAACTGCAATTGCGGAACGGTATAGAACTGGTTGGAGGTCTGGATCAGTGTGCCGGCCTGCTCGGCGATAGCCTGGGTGATGGCCGGATGGCTGTGCCCCAGCTGGTTCACGGCCCAGCCGGCGACGAAATCCAGGTACTGCTTGCCGTCGGCGTCCCAGACCTCGGTTCCCTCGCCCCGGACGATGACCACCGGCTGGCGGCGTACCGTCTGGGCGTAATACTTCTTTTCGATATCGATCCAGTCGCTGCTGATGCTCATGGCGAGTCCTCTACTCCCGTATGTCCGTCTGCGGAAATCTGTCCCGAAGTGTGCGCGTAGATTATCGCACACCCGCCGGAATCTTTCATGGGGGCAGGACGGCTTCTACAGGGTACGGCCCCGCGAAAGGGAACAGGACGGAGCCGTCCCTTCTATACTGTGCCCCGGAGACGGTACGGCCCCGCGATTACAAACAGGACTCCCCCAATCCCCTCGATGGACTTTGCCAAGAGGAACCGCTGGCCCCTGAGAAAGGAGGGCTGCCTAACGCCGCCGCAGCCCCGCTGTGATCGTCGTGCCGGTGGCGCGGCCCTGCAGGCAGTCCATCAACGCGCCCGGTTGGCGGCCGTCAATGATGTTGGCGACCCCACCGCCCTCGAGGCCCCGCAGGCACGCCTGCAGCTTGGGGATCATCCCCCCGCCGGCCACGCCGGAGTTCAGCAGCAGGTTGGCCCTCCGCTGGTCCAGCCTGGGGATCACCCGGCCGCCGCCGTCCATCACTCCGGCCACGTCGGTCAGGAACACCAGCCGGTCGGCCTGCAGCTCCCGGGCCAGCTCTCCCGCCACGGTGTCGCCGTTGATGTTCAGGGGCTTGCCTGCGTTCTCCGACCCATCGAACCGGTGCACTCCCAGGGGAGCGATCATCGGTATGTACCCGGAGTCCAGCGCGGCGCGGATGGGGTCGGCGTTCACCTCCTGGACCTCGCCGACGTAGCCCAGCTCGGGGTTGGCGATGCCGCAGGTCAGCATGCGGTTGTCGATACCGCTGAGGCCTACGCACCTGCCGCCCAGCTGCTCCATGAGCGACACCAGTTCCTTGTTGATCAGACCGCCCAGCACGGCCACCACGATGTCCAGGCTGTCGGCGTCGGTGACCCGCAGGCCGCCCACGAACTGGGGCGGGATCCCCTGGCGCTGCATCCAGCGGGATATGACGTTGCCCCCGCCATGGACCACCACGACCTCCTCCCCATCCTGCTGCAGTCGGACCAGGTCCAGCAGCGAGGTATCGTGGCTGCCCAGGGTGCTGCCGCCAATTTTCACTACAATCGACAGGTCAATGCTCCTTGTTCCCGGAGATGGTTCCGCAAAAGCAAAGAGGCCCCAGAGAATTCAGGTCGGAGGTTCGAAATCTCTGTGGTCTCTCTTCCCTGTTGCTGGCGGAACTGCCGGTCAGGTGGTATAGGCGCTGTTGATGACCACGTATTCCTCGGTGAGGTCGCAGCCCCAGGCGGTGGCGTCCTCGTCACCCAGGTTCAGGGCAATGCGGAAGGTCACCTCGTCGCCCCGCATCAGGGCCACCACGGCGTCGCGGTGGAACGGGACTGGTTTCCCGGCCTCCATGATGCAGACGCCGTTGATGAAGAGGTCGATCTTGTCCTCCACTGCCTCGGCCTGGCTGCGCCCCAGGGCGGCGAGCAGGCGCCCCCAGTTGGGGTCGGCCCCGTATACCGCCGACTTGACCAAGAGCGACGAGCAGATGGTCTTGGCCGCCACCCGGGCGTCCTCGCTGGTGCGGGCGCCCGCCACCTCCACGGTCAGCAAGTGGGTCGCTCCCTCCCCGTCGCGGGCCAGCTTGCGCGTGAGCTGTACGCAGACCTCCAGCAGAGCCGCCTTGAAGGCCTCCGCCTCCGGCGTACCCGCGGTGATCGTGGGGTTGCCCGCCTCTCCGTTGGCCAGCACCACCAGCGAATCGTTGGTGCTGCTGTCCCCGTCTATGGTCAGCATGTTCAGAGAGTAATCGGCCACGTCCGGCAACATGCTGCGCAGCAGTCCCTGGTCCACCGCTGCGTCGGTGGCCACGAAGCACAGCATGGTCGCCATGTTGGGGTGTATCATACCCGAGCCCTTGGCCACGCCCCCGATCCGAACCTCGGTCCCGCCGATTTCGACCGATACGGCAACCTCCTTGGGGTGCGTGTCGGTGGTCATCATGGCGCGGGCCAGGGGGTTGCCCCCCGAATCCGCCAGTTCGATCTGCTCCACCCCGGACCGGATCAGCGTCATGGGCAGCTCGACGCCGATCACGCCTGTGCTGAATACCAGCACCTCCTCGGCATTGACCCCCAGGGAGCCTGCGGCGATGACCGCCATCTCCTTGGCGTCGATGTAACCTTGCTCCCCCACACCGGCATTGGCGATCCCGGAGTTCACCACCAGCCCACGCAGGGGTTGCCCGCCGGACAGCGTCTCGCGATTGGTGGTCACCGACGGTGAGACGATGCTGCTCCTGGTGAACACCCCGGCAGCGGCACAGGGACTGTCCGAAAGGAGCATGCCGACGTCCATCTTGTCGTCGGAGTAGGTCTTGATGCCGGCGTAGGTACCGCCCGCCCGGAACCCGCGGGCACTGGTGATGGATCCGCCTTCAACATGGGTGATTGCGCCGGGCATGGCCAACCGTCCTCCTACTCGGAATCGCTGTTTCCAAAGAACGCTCAGTATAACATACGAGGGCTCAAATCCTGAGTTTGACCGCTCTTGGCGGCGACCTCGCATTGATTCTATACTGACCTCGATCCAGAGCGAACACGGCGCCGGGAGTTTGATGCGCGTTTCAGGACATTCCGGTTGGCGAGGGCAGGTGAACTGATGGCCAAGGTAACTCCGTTCCGTGGATGGCGGTACAACCCGGCGATGGTCGGCGACATGGCCGCCGTGCTGTGCCCGCCCTACGATCTGATCACGCCCCAGATCCAGCGGGAACTCATGGACCGCCACCCCCTGAACGTCATCCACCTGGAGGCGGGCGAGGGCCTGGACTGGTCTGGCGACTTGGCAGGGCGCTACGCCGAGACCGCCCAGCGCTTCGAACGGTGGCTCAGCGATGGCGTGCTCCTGCAGGAGTCCGACCCGTCCTTTTACCTGCAACGGCACGGCTTCACCCTCAACGGCAGTGAGCGTTCACGGCTGGGCCTCATCGCCTGCGTTGGCATCGAGGACTACGAGACGCGCCAGGTTCTGCCCCACGAGTTCACCGAGCAGCCGGCCATCCGCGACCGGATCAGGCTGATGGAATCGGTCTCGGCCAACATCAGCCCCATTATGTCCCTGTACCGCGATGCCGAGGGCGAGCTGCGGTCCCTGTTCGATAGCGTCATGGCCGGTGAGCCCGAGGTCGACGCCACGGACGAGTACGGTTCCCACACCACCCTGTGGCGCATCTCCGACCCCGCGGATGTCGCCGCGATCTCAAGGTTCTTTGAGGCCCGTCCGGTGTTCCTGGCGGACGGACATCACCGCTACGAGGCATCGAGACAGTACCAGCGGACCCGGCATTCCCAGGGTGCCGGGGGGGCGTCCCTGGCCCGTGACTACGTTATGATGACTTTGATCGCCTTCGACGACCCCGGACTGGTGGTGCTCCCCTACCACCGCAATCTCGCCGGCCTCACCGAAGATCAGCTGGAGCGGGTCAAGGACCGCCTTGATGAGACCTTCGACTCCGAACCCGTGGCATCGCAGTCTCCCGACGAGTTGGTGGCGCTGGTGGAGGAAAGGGGAAGGGCGGCCCGGGTGATGGCGGTTCTCACCGGCTCCGGCGCCCGGCTGCTGTCCCTGCGCGAGTCCGCCCCAGGATACGACTGGGGCCCGCTGTCAGTCTCCGAGGCCTGGGTGCTGGAGGAGAAGGTCCTGCGCCCGGAGCTGGGAGACGCCACCCTGCAACACCTAGGTTTCCTGCACGACCACGAGGCGGCGGCGGAGGGTGTGGCCACCGGGTCGCTCCAGATGGCCTTCTTCATGAAGCCCTTCCCCATGGACGCCTTCGAGGAGATTGTGGGCCAGGGACAGAGGCTGCCCCGCAAATCGACCTTCTTCTACCCCAAGCTGCCGACGGGCTTAGTCATCAATCGCATCGACGGCCAGATATAGCGGACCATCCCTGCTGAATGGATGGGGAATTATGGAGTCCGTTCATGGTGAGCTTGTCGAACCACGAACGGACCGCCCCTCGACAGGCTCAGGGCGAACGGGGAAAGTAGCCGTCAATCCTGAGGAGTAAAACATCCAACGGCGGCGGCCGTCTCTCCCGGTCACGGCAAGGGGCGCACAGTTGTGCGCCCCTACGGTCTTCTGATCCTGCACCCAATACTGCCTCAGGTGCCCTCCTCGTAACGGGCGGTGATGGCCTGCTCGGCCCGCCTCCCCTGGACCGCGATAAACTCCTCGAGCTGCCGGATTTCCGCCTCCGTGCCCTGGCCCGGCGACCGGTTGCGCTTCAGCGCAGTCAGTTTGGTCTTGGCCTCGTCCACCTGCTTGAGCACCACCAGGGCCTCCAGCTCCTGGGAAGCCGAGGCCTTGATCTGGAGCAGGCGACGGCGCACGACCTCGGCGTTGGCCAGCCGCTCCTCGATCTCTCCCATGGCCGCCAGCGCCGCGTCGAGGCTGGCCTGCCCGTACATGGCCTGGCGGGGCACCCGGCGCAGCTGCTGCCTGAACTGGGATATCTGGGCGTCCAGTTGCCCCTCCTTGTGCTCCATCTCAGCGAGGCCTATGCGCAGGTTGGCCATCGCCTTTTCCAACTGTGATACCGACACTGTTCAACTCCGGTCTGCTTTCCCCGGCGCTCTGGGGGCCAATCTCACCCCCTGCGGGGGCCTATCTTACCCTAAGAAGAAAAGGGGCGCACAAAAGGCGCCCCCGGTGGTCAGTCAGCGTCCCCATCTTCAGTTGGCGCTGAATCCGACTTCCGGCAGCAGGTCGCGAAGGGCGCCGATCACCTCATCTATGTCCTCCTCGGTCACATGCCCCAGGTGGCCGATGCGGAAGATGCTGCTGCTCAGCTTGCCCTGTCCCCCGGCCAGCACCACGTTCCTCTCCGTTCGCAGCCGGCTCATCAGTGCGCCCCCGTCCACGCCCTCGGGCATCTTCACCGCCGTCACTGTGTCGGAGGCGAATCGCTCGTCGGAGACCAGCAGCTCCAGGCCCAGCTCACGGATCCGGTCGCGGGTAAGCTGGCCGATGGCCGCGTGCCGTCCGAAGACGCCCTCCAGCCCCTCCTCCATGATCTTGTCCAGCCCCAGCGAGAGGCCGTACATCGCGGAAACGTTGGGCGTGAACGGCGTCTGTCCCCGCTCCAGCATCCGCTTGGCTTCGGCCAGGTCGAAGTAGAAGCGCGGCATGGTGGAGGTCCTCTGGGCCTCCCAGCCCCGGTCGCTGACGCTGATGAAGGCCAGCCCCGGCGGAATCATGAAGCCCTTCTGGGAAGCGGTGCCTACCAGGTCGCAGCCCCAGGCGTCCACCGGCAGCGGGATGCAGCCCAGGCTGCTCACGGCGTCGACCAGCAGCAGCTTGTCGAACTCCCCCTTGGTTATGCGGGCGATGTCCTCCAGGGGGTGGGTCACCCCGGTGGAGGTCTCGTTGTGGGTGATCATGACCGCTTTGACCTCCGGGTCTTCCCGCAGGGCCTGCCTGACGGCGTCGGGGTCGATGGGTTCGCCCCACTCAAAGTCAAGACGGCTCACCTCGGCCCCGAAGGCCTCGGCCATGTCGATGAAGCGGTCGCCGAAGGAGCCGGCGGTGGCGGCCACCACCTTGTCGCCGGGGGAGAGGGAGTTTACCAGGGAGGCCTCCAGGGCTCCGGTGCCGGAGGCGGTCAGGATGAACAGGTCGTCATTTGTCATGAAGACCTGTTTCAGTTGGGCTGTGCACTTGGTTATCAGCTCGTCGAACTCCGGGCCCCGGTGGTTGATCATCGGGGTCCCCATCGCCTCGACGATATCGTCGGGAATGGGCGTGGGACCGGGGGTGCGGAGGTTCTGGGGTTCGATTCTCAGCATGGCGCGTCCTTGAGTCATCTCTGCCCGATGTCCTATGGCTGCCCGCCCCTCTGGAGTCCCGCTCATCCGGTGAAGTGGCTGTGGCCGGGGATGCCGGATTTCGTCGGGGCGTGCTGATTGCCCATTATAGCATCGGGTTCCCGTCCACGGGCGGGACGCCTCGGGCCTGCGCCTGTCTGTCAGCTCGGCCAGGACGGGCGGCCGAATGTTATGTCGTATTATAATGACGCACGTACCCTGCGCTGAGAGCCAGGAACGCCAACGGCTTACTATGGAGGACGTCATGGCACTGGAACTGAACCCCGGACATACCGCCCTGCTGGCAATGGACTTCGAGAACGACATCGTCCACGAGGAGGGCGCCTTCAAGGACTTCGGCTTTGCCCAGATGGTCAAGGACAACGACGTGCTGGGCAAGACCTCCCAGGTGCTGGCCGCCGCCCGCAACGCCGGTGTGCTGGTCATATACGTCTCCGTCAAGTTCCGCGCCGGATACCCCGAGCGCCCGGCCAATGGTGGCCTGTGGCAGGGCCTGCACGGCGCCAACGCCCTGATCGAGGGCACCTGGGGCGCCGCGATCCACGACGCCGTCCTGCCGCAGGAGGGCGAGCCGGTGGTCACCAAGCGGGGCGTCTCGGCCTTCATGGCCTCCGACCTGGAGCCCATCCTGAAGAACAAGCGCATCGGCACGCTGCTGCTCACCGGCGTGGCCACCAACTTCGTGGTCGAAGGGACGGCTCGGGAGGCCAGCGACCGCGGCTACAACGTGGTGGTTGTCGGCGACTGCTGCGCCTCGGTTAACCAGGAGGCCCACGACGCCGCTCTAAGCGTCGCGCTGCCCTTCCTGTCCACCATCTCCAGCAGTGCCGAGGTGATCGCCGCGCTGTCGTAGGTCCTTCCAGCAGCCTCTTGGGTGGCGGCCACGATTCAGGGTGCTCGCCGCCCGGATCCCTGATAAAAAGGAGCAACGATGAACCCCACCGGAGAAATGCGCCCATGACCCAGGTTGCCGACCTGCTGGAAGGGCTGAACCCTGCCCAGCGCGAGGCCGTCGAGGCCGTCGATGGGCCGCTGCTGATCGTCGCCGGGCCGGGCAGCGGCAAGACCCGCGTCATAACTCACCGCATCGCCTACCTGGTCCAGGAGTGTGGGGTGAGTCCCTACAGCATTCTGGCCATGACCTTCACCAACAAGGCGGCGCGGGAGATGAAGGAGCGCCTGGCCCGCCTGGCCGGCCGCCACGCCGACGCTCTCACCGTCGGCACCTTCCACTCCTTTTGCGCCCGACTCCTCCGCCGGGAAGGGGACTTCATCGGGCTGTCCCGCAACTACTCCATCTTTGACGACGACGACCAGATAGCGGCCATCAAGCAGTGCCTGGAGCTGGCCGACTACGACCCCAAGCGCTACCCTCCCCGCGCCGTGCTGTCGTTGATCTCCAAGGCCAAGAGCGTGTTGCAGGACTCGCAAGCCATGGCGCGGCAGGCCGACGGTTACTACTTCGAGGAGGTCTGCGCCCGGGTCTACCGCCACTACGAGGAGCTGCTGGCCCGCAACAACGCCGTCGACTTCGACGACCTGCTGCTGCGCACCGTGCAGCTATTCCGAGAGTACCCGGTGGTGCTGCGACGCTACCAGGACCGATACGCATACCTGATGGTGGACGAGTTCCAGGACACCAACGTGGCCCAGTACCAGCTCTCGCGGCAGCTTTCGCAATCGCACCTGAACATTTGCGTGGTGGGTGACCCCGACCAGTCCATCTACTCCTGGCGCAGCGCCGATGTGCGCAACATCCTGAACTTCAAGGCCGACTATCCCCGGGCCCGGGTCATATCCCTGGGCCAGAACTACCGCTCCACCGCCAGCATCCTGAACGCTGCCAAGGTGCTGATCGAGTCCAACGGCCAGCGCCTCGACCACCAGCTGTTCACCCAGAACGCCGCCGGCGTGCCGGTGCAGATGGACGAGGCCTACGACGAGGACGAGGAGGCCGGCAAGGTAATCGAGGAGATCAAGCGACTGTCCCGGGATGAGGGCTTCACGCTGGGCGACTGCGCCGTGATGTACCGGGTTAATGCGCAATCCCGCGCGCTGGAGGAGGCCTGCCTGCAACAGGGGGTTAAGTACCGGCTGGTGGGTGGCACCCGGTTCTACCAGCGCAAGGAAATCCGGGATGTAACGGCGTACCTGCGGCTGATTTTCAACCAGCAGGACGACATGAACCTGGCCCGCGTGGTCGGCGTGCCGCCCAGGGGCATCGGCGCCAGGTCCCTGCAGCAATTGGCGGACTGGGCCGGCGGCCAGGGCATGGCGATGTTCGACGCGATGCGGAGCATCGCCGACGCCAGTGCCAACAAGCAGCCCTGCCCCGTGCCGCTGCCCTCCCGTGCCGCCTCTTCCATCGCGAAGTTCGCCGTACTCGTCGACCGCTGGGTGGCCCTGAGCCGGGAGGTGGAGGTCGTTAAGCTTATCGACCTGGTGCTGCAGGAGTCGGGCCTGCAGAAGCACATCCAGGAGGGCGACGACCATCCGGAGGAGCGCTGGGAGAACGTGATGGACTACCGGGCCATCGCCCAGGAGTTCAACGCCGAGGCTCCGCCCGACGGGTTGGGTTCTCTGCTGGAACGCACCGCCCTGGTCTCCCAGGTCGACGAGCTGGAGGACGCCGAGGACTCCATCACCCTGATCACCCTGCACCAGGCCAAGGGCCTGGAATTCCCTGTCGTGTTCATGGTCGGGCTGGAGGAGGGCCTGCTGCCCCACTCCCGATCCCTGGAGAGCGAGGAGCAGACCGAAGAAGAGCGGCGGCTTTGCTATGTCGGCATGACCCGCGCCGAGAAGCGGCTGTATATGCTGCGTGCCTTCCGGCGGGGGTTCCGCGGCAACCTGGGCGGGCCTGCCACCGCCTCCCGCTTCCTGCGGGAGATACCCTCGGACTTGGTGGCCTCGGCGGCCCTGACTTGGGCGGCCGCCCGCACCGTCGCAGAGCCGGAAGGAGGCCGCGGCCGGTCCATCCGCTCGGCCGAGCTTGCGGCTGCCGCTGCCGCCCCGGCGCCCTCCGGCCCTTCGCTGCGTATCGGCGACTCGGTTCGCCACCGGGTCTTCGGCGAGGGCATCGTGATGGCCACCGACGTCACGACCTCGGACGTGGAGGTGACCGTCGAGTTTGCGGGCGGTGCGGGAGTAAAGCGGCTGCTGCTCAGCTTCGCTCCGCTGGAAAAGCTCGAAGACGGCGGTTCGGGCCAGGTTGGGAGGTAGTCGGTTCCCCGCCATGGTTAACAAGCTCAGCCACCTCTGCGACCGCCTGACCAGGTCCCACGGCTTCGAATACTTCATAGTCGGCCTGATTCTGGCCAATGCCGTCCTGCTCGGCGTGGAGACCCTGCCCCGGGTGATGAATGGCTTCGGGCACTGGGTCGAGCTGGGCCACCAGGTCACCCTGGGCGTCTTCATCGTCGAGGCGGGACTGAAGATATTCGCCCGGTGGCCCAGGCCCGGTAACTATTTCCGTGACGGCTGGAACATTTTCGATTTCTCCATCATCGTCCTGTCCCTGGTCCCGGCCACCGGCAGTTTCGCCATCATCGCCCGCATGGCCCGCCTGCTGCGCCTGCTGCGGCTGGTCTCCGCCGTCCAGGAGTTGCGGCTGATCGTGGCCACCCTGGTACGCTCCATCCCCAGCATGCTGCACATCGTGGTGCTGATGAGCCTGATGGTCTACGTCTACGCCATCATCGGCTGGCAGCTCTTCCACGAGCACGACCCGGAGCACTGGCGCAACCTGGGCATCGCCCTGCTGAGCCTGTTCCGGATTCTGACGCTGGAGGACTGGACCGACATCATGTACAAGGCGATGGAGTACCACCCGCTGACCTGGATGTACTTCCTGAGCTTCGTGGTGTTCGGCACCTTCGTCGTGATCAACCTGTTCATCGCCGTGGTGATCAACAACCTGGACGAGGCCAAGCAGGAACGCCTGCGCAAGCTGGAACAGGCCCCCACCGCCGACACGTTGCTCTCGGAGTTGCGGGCCACCCAGCAGTCCCTCCGGCGCCTGGAGGAGCAGCTTCGCCGCCGGCAGGAGGGGGACGGCGAAGACGGATGACGTCCCCCCACCCGCACCCCGTAGGCGGCAATCGGAAGAATAGCGCGGCCCTGTCCCTGACCGCGAGCGCCTGATGGCGTCCCTCGCCGGACTCCGCCAGCGGATCGACGGCATATATCCCGGCTGGTGGGTGATCGGCGCCTGCTGCTTCCTGGCCCTCTTTCCCGGCGCCATTTTTTCCTACGGGTTCCCCGTCTTCTACATCCCCATCCGAGAGGACCTGATGCTGACCGACACCCAGGTCTCGCTGATCTTCGCCCTTTCCCGCGGCGAGGCCGGGGTGGGCGGGCCCATCGTGGGCTGGATGGTGGACAGGTTCGACTCACGCCCCATCGTGCTTGTCTTCGGACTGATGGCCGGCGTCGGGCTGCTGGCCCTCTCTTGGGTGGACGGCTACTGGCTGTTCGTGCTGGTCTACGTCGGCGTCGTGTCGGTGGGCAACAACAGCGGCTTCGGCCAGACCTTTCTCGCCGTCACCAACCGCTGGTTCGTGCGGCGCCGGGCCATCGGCATGACCCTGGTCATCACCTGCTACACCGTCGGTGGGGCTATGCTGATCCCGGTGCTGTCCAGGGGCGTGGAGGCCGTTGGGTGGCGCGACGTGATGTTCTACACAGGCATCTTCGTGGCCGTGATCGTCATCCCCGTCGCCCTGCTGATCCGCCGCTCCCCCGAGAGCGCGGGCATCGACCTCGCCGAGGCGGGCGAGGCGGTGGAGCAGACGGAGGGAGGATCTTCAGCGCAGTCGTCCGGATACGACTTCACGGTCCGGGAGGCCCTGGCGACCCCCACCTATTGGTTCATCCTGCTGGCCAGTTCCTTCCGTATCTCGGTCACCATGGGAATCCTGGTCCACTCCATTCCCATCATGGTCTGGAAGGGCACCTCGGAACAGGCCGGGGCCGACCTCACGGCGCTGCTGTTCTTCGTATCCATACCGGCAAGACTGCTCATCGGCTTTTCCGGGCTCCGGCTGCCGGGCCAGGGAGTGCTGGGCGTGGGCATGGCCGTGGGGTCCGTATCGTTATTGGTGCTGGTCCTGGTTCCCGGCACGTGGATCATATTCCCCTTCATTGCCGGCCTGGCCGTCCTGGAGGGCGCGGCGGTGCTGAACTGGGTGCTGGTGGGCAACCTGTTCGGCCGGCGCAGTTTCGCCACCCTTTCCGGCATCATCTCCGTGTTCTACAGCGCAGGCATGATGCTGTCGCCGCTATTCCTGGGCTGGATGGTGGACCGCACCGGCGGCTACACCGAGTCGCTGCTGGTGCTCACGGGTCTCTACGCCGCCAGCGCTGTGCTGTTCGCCATAGCACGGCGGCCCCGGCCGCCAAAGGTGGAGCTTCAGGCGCAGCAGGGCTGACCGGCGGCAACAGGACGAAAAGGGGCGTTCAGACTCAGGCCGACCGAAGGTGGCGGCCAGTTGACTACAGCGCGTCCCTGACCTTTCTGAGGAAGTCCTCGCCGCCAATGCGCAGCAGGCCCCAGGCCGAGACAGTGACGAAGTTGGCGCCCAGCCGGACGAACTCTGCCACGCCCGCCGTGTCGGTCGGGTTGTTGCCGCCCACGCCCACGTTCTTGCCTCCTGCTCTCACGCGGGGGATGACCTCGCTCATCACGCGGCGCACCTCGGCGGTGCCCGGGTTGCCCATGCTCTGCCCCAGGTCCGAGGCGGCGACGTGCAGCACGTCAGCCCCCGCCACCTGCAGGATGTCGTCCAGGTTTCCGACGGCCTCGATGTCCTCGACCATCGGTATGACCAGCACCTGCGAGTTGACCCACGAAGTCCCCTCCTCGCGGGATACGCCGATTCCGTAGTCCTGGGCCCGGCCGCCGGCCATGCCGCGGTTGCCCTCGGGGTGGTAGCGGGCGGCCCGGGCGATGGCTGCCGCCTCCTCGCCGGTGTTGACGTGCGGAACTATGATGCCCTGCAGGCCCCGGTCCAGGTAGCGCAGGATGGTCTGCGGGTGATGGTCGGGAATCCGGGCGATGGGCGTTATGCCGAAGGACTCGGCGGCGCGGACCATGTGCTCCACCTGGTCCAGGTCCGACGGGCCGTGCTCGCAATCGATCATCACGAAGTCGTAGCCCAGCGCCCCGAAGATCTCCACCATGTCCGGCGCGTAGCGCGTGACGATAGCACCGAATACAACATCTCCCTCGTTCAGCTTGGCCTTGGTGGTGTTGGTCCGCATTCCCGCTCCTCTTTCCTGCTCCGTCTTCCCGTCCCCTCGGGTGGCCGTCGTGGCGGCGTTACAGTGAACCGTCGATCACGATGTCCAGCAGCGCCGCCTTGCCCGAGGCCACGGCCCGGTCCACGGCGGGCTTGATCTGTGCCGGGTCGGTGATGCGTTCCGCCGGTACGCCGAAGCCGCTGGATATGGACACCCAGTCGAAGGGGGTGGTGAAGTCGGAGTACATCAGCCTGCCGCCGGAGGTCTCCGGCAACTGGAGCACGTCCGACTGGTAGGTGTTGAAGTTCACTTTCAGCACCCGGTAGGCGCCATTGTTGCAGATGACGAACACGCAGGGGATGTTGTCGTTGGCAGCCGTCCACAGGCCCTGTACTGTCATCATGGCGCTGCCGTCGCCGATGATGCCGAACACCTTGCGGTCGGGGTAGGCGCACTGGGTGCCCATGGTGGCGCCGATGCCGCCGCCGATGGACTGTCCCCGCACCCCGCGGATGTCGTCCCGCCGGGCGGCCTGCAGGTAGTGACGCATGGTGCCGCGGTTGCTGATGGAGTCATCCACGACGATGGCGTCCTTGGGCAAGGCCTCGGCCAGCTCGTACATCATGCGGGCGGGGGTCATGGGCTTGTGCTCCCAGCTCTCGGCCACTGACTCCTCGAAGACCTCCCGGTTGCGGCGCGCCTCGGCCACCGTCGCCCGCTTGCGCTCCTCCAGCTCTGGCATGTCGCCGGGAGACAGCCGTTCCCTCAGCGCCTCCATCAGGTCGGCCAGGGCCAGTTTGCAGTTGCCGACAATCCCCACGTCGGTGGGCTCGGAGCGCCCGACCCGGCTGGCGTCGGAATCGATGTGCACCAGCCTGGCCTCGGACGGCAGGATCACGTCCCCCCAGTAGAACAGCTCCTCGAAGGGGTCGGAACCCACCGCCAGCACCAGGTCCGCCCGTTGCAGCGCCGCCCGCTGCGAGGCCACCCGCAGAGACATTCCGCCCAGGTACTGCGGGTGGGTGGTCGGAAATGCAACCTCCGCTCCCCGTGCCTGGTACACCGGCAGCCCCATCAGCTCCGCCAGCTCCACCGCCTCGTCGATGGCGCCGTCGTCCGACAGCCGGTCGCCGACCATGAGCAGGGGACGGCTGGCGTCCATCAGCATGGAGGCGGCCTGGGCTATGCCCGGCTGGCTGGGCCGAACGTCGTCGTAGTTGGGGCGGGACGGCGCGATGTTCATCTCCGCCATTCCCTCCAGGGCATTGGAGGTGAAGCCCACGTAGACCGGGCCTTTCGGGTGGGTGTTGGCCTCGTTGAAGGCCCGCCGGATGGCACTGGGTATCTGGTCAGCGTGGGAGAGCTCCACCGACCACTTGGTCACCGGCCGGACCAGGTTGGCCAGGTCGGTGATGCTTTCGTTGGTCTTGCGTATGTCGTAGTTGGCCGAGGTCACCACCATCGGCGAGCCGGTGTTCAGGGCGTCCAGCATCAGCGCGATGCCGTTGGCCAGGCCGCTGTCCACGTGGAGGCTCACGAAGGAGGCCCGCCCCGTGGATCGGGCGTAGGCCTCCCCCATGCCCATGGCCACGCTCTCCTGGAGGGTCAGCACGTATCGCAGTTCGGGATAGTCGCCCAGCAGGTCGATAATCGGCCCCTCGCTGGTGCCGGGGTTGCCGAAGATGTAGTCAACTCCCTCGGCTTTGAGCATTTCCAGCAGAGCCTGTTTGCCGGTCATCAATTGGGTCATGAGTCCTCCAATGGTGTACTGTCGAGTGAAGCGTAACCCCGCGCGAATTTCTGCGGCAATTCTACAACAACCCGTCTGTCTGGGCGCTTTGTGGCATTTACCCGGAGAGCTTGGAAACCTCCCCGAAGAGATGCCTTGGTACTTCCTGAATTCTCCTGTTCGATTTCGACCACCCCCCACCGCGCGCCCTCCTGGGACGGCCCTACAACTGGAGTTCAGGCGCTTTCGTTGCCGTCTTTGGTCAGTCAGACATGCACGAGAGCGGCCCCTTCATGACTTCCGTACCTATGGCAAGTCCGTTTGAATGGCATAAATGGCCGGAAAAATGAACAATTGGCTTTGTATTTGTGCATTCTGAAAAATTGAACACACTTTTTGCCAATAATCGGGTAGCGTGGATTCATATCCCATTTTTGGCGTGGTCAATTTGATGGTTGATTTCCACCATATCCGTCACCGCCCTCTGATTGGCCTGTGGCTACCGGATGGAAGTGTTGGCAAAGAGGCCCTCTCGGTATTAAGAGTGACACCCTGGCGGTATGAATTGTGACTTCAGGCGCCCGGAGCAGGGGTGCAAATGAAGGCTTCCCTGCTCACATGTTGCAACCAACATGCCTGGGATTGTCCATTGATACTGAAAAGTTGAGAAAGCGAGCGGAGGGAAGAGAGATGTATAGGTGAGAGTGTCGACACGGCGAGCACGCGCCAACGGGGCGTTCGTGCTGGTGTCTGGCAGGCTGGCCCCTCGAATGGGAGTTGGCTGGGCTGCTGATTCGGGGATAACTTTCGGACTGGCTGGGACTGTTGGGGGGCTCGGACTGGCCGCCGCGATGGGCTTCTGAGTAGCCCGTCAAAGGATTTCAGGAGGGCATTGAAATGTCTGAGACTGATCGCATTCGAGTTCTGCTGGCTGACCACCACCAACTCCTTCGGGACGGTTTGCAGGAGGTCCTGGAAGGCGCCGGCCAGTTTGAAGTCGTGGGACAGGCGGGAAACGGCCACGAGGCCCTGGAAGCAGCCTTGCGGCTCAGACCCGGTGTGGTTGCCATGGACGCCGAGCTTCCGGTCAGGAATGGTATCGATACCTGCCGGGACATCAAGGAATCCCTGCCCGAGACCAATATACTGATTCTCGCCGGATCCGCTGACGGCGAACTGGCCCTGGAATCCGTGATGGCCGGTGCCATCGGATTCCTTCCCAAGTACTCCAGCAAAGAGCGGTTCCTCGACACTGTAGGGGATGTGTCCCGAGGGGAGTACCGGATACCGGGGGAGCTGATCCGTAAACTTGTCGGCGGGTTTGGATCCAGGGTTCGCAATGGATCCGCTCTCGGAACGGTCAAGCTCAACCAGCGACAACGCGAAATACTCACCTTGTTCGCCCAGGGGATGTCGTACACTCAGATTGCGGATGTAAGAGGCAAGCGCCCCCTCACCATCCGAAATTCCATCTACGGGATCCAGAGAAAGCTCCAGGTCGGATCCAAGCAGGAAATGGTGGTCTGGGCCGTAAGGAACGGCTTGCTGGACGATGAGCCGCTATACGAAGGACGGTAGCGCCACCGGATTCCCCTCTGCTGGTCGATGGGCCTGCAACGGGCCGCCGGAGGCAGGAATAGCGGCGCCCGAAGTGCTCGCCGTCCCCGACCATCGAAACGCCGTCCCCGCCGTCTAGGCGGGTTGGTTCCTGCTCAGTTCGATTGCCAGGGCAATTGCAGACCGCTCATGGCGAGCCTGTCGAACCACGAGCGGTCTGAGACCACATTCATTGACAAATTCAGAAAGAACCGGCCTCCAATAGAGAGGCTGTTTTGCGATGTTCCCGGGATATGCCGGGATCACGCCTCGTAGCACGCCACGAAGTGCCGGGAGTCCTTTTCCTCCAGGGCCGGGTGAGGTTCCGTGCGGCAGGACTCGGTCGCCACGGGGCACCGGTCGTAGAATCGGCACCGGGCGGGCGGGTTCACCGGCAGGGTCAGGTCCCCCCGGATCTCCGGGCGCGGGCGAACGTGCCTCGGGTCGGGCACCGGCACGGCGGAAAGCAGGGCCCTGGTGTAGGGATGCTGAGGGTTTCGCAGCAACTCCTCCGTATCTGCCAGCTCCACCACCTTGCCCAGGTACATCACCGCGATCCTGTCGCACATGTAGCGGGCCACCGCTAGATCGTGGGTGACGTACAGGTACGAGATTCCCAGTTCCTCCGCCAGCCCCTGCATCAGCAGCATGATTCCTGTGCGGCTGGAAACGTCCAGCATCGACGTCGGCTCGTCGGCCACCACAAACCGCGGGCGGATCACCAGAGCCCGGGCGATGGCCACCCTCTGCCGCTGCCCCCCCGACAGCTCGTGGGGATGGCGGAACAGGAAGTTGGCCGGCGGAGAGAGTCCGACCATCGTCAGTATCTCGCTAACCCGGTCCACCCGGTCCATAACGCTGCCGATCCTCTGCACCGACAGCGGCTCCGACACTATGTCGTAGATGGTGCGCCGGGGATTCATCGATTCATAGGGGTCCTGGAAGATCATCTGGACGTGGCGTCGGAATTCCCGCAGATCCTTGCCCCGCAGTCCGGCGATATCGACCGCCTCCCGTTGCTGCTGCGGCCCGCCCGCGTTGCCGGCATCCCCTGGGAAGTGGAACCGTATCCGCCCGCCCTCCGGCTCGTGCAGCTTGACCAGCAGCTTGCCCACCGTCGACTTGCCGCAACCCGATTCCCCCACCAGGCCGAGACTTTCTCCCCGCCCGATCTGGAACGAAACGTCGTCCACCGCGTGAATGAAGTCGGTGGGCTTGAGAAACAGGTTCCTGGAAACCGCAAACCGCTTGGTCAGCCCCTCCACCTCCAGCAATGGGACAGGCCCGTTACCGTCGGCAACGGTGACCTGCTCCTGGCGGCTATCCGGCATGGCCATGCTAGCCGCCCTGCGGCGTCAGTGCCGCGTCCAGCGGATGCCAGCATGCCGCCCATTGGCCGCCGCGGTCCACCCGGGGTGGGAACTCCGTCCGGCACACCTCCGTCGCGTCGGGGCACCTGGGATGGAAGGGGCAGCCCGAAGGAGGGTCGATGCGGTTCGGAGGCTCGCCACCGAGGGCCGTCAGGGGACGCTTCTCCCCGGCAATGTTGGGGAACGACGCCGTCAGCGATGCCGTGTACGGGTGCAGCGGAGAGTTGAGCACGTCGACCGTCTCCCCCATCTCCACCAGCCGGCCGGCGTACATCACCGCCACCGCCTCGGTCACCTCCGCGACCACCGCGATGTCGTGGCTGATATAGATGATCGCCATGTCGTTGTCCCGCTGGATCGCCTTCAGCTCCCGCAGAATCCCGTCCTGCACGATCACGTCCAGCGCGGTGGTCGGCTCGTCGGCGATGATCACGTCCGGGTCGCAGGACAGGGCCATGGCGATGACCGCCCTCTGGCGCATGCCGCCGCTGAACTCGTGGGGGTAGCGGCGCATCAGTACCGGGTCCAGCCCCACCTTGCGGAACAGCCCCGACACCCGCTCCTTCGCCCCGGCTTCCGTCGTCTCCACCCCGTGCGCCTCGATGGCCTCCACGATCTGGTCGCCCACCCGGTACACCGGGTCCAGCACGTTCATGGCCGCCTGAAACACCATGGAGACCCGCCGCCACCGCCACGTGCGAAGCTCCTCCTCCGGCATCGCCAGCAGGTCCCGTCCGTCCAGCAGCACCCGCCCGGCCGACACTCGCGCGTTGTCCGGCAGCAGCCCCATCAGGCAGTTGGCTACCGAGGACTTTCCGCAGCCCGACTCGCCTACCAGTCCCAGCGATTGGCCCCGCGACAGCCGGAAGCTCACATCCTGCACCGCCTTCACCTCGCCCTGCCTGACGAGGTAGGTCAGCGAGAGGTTGGAGACCTCCAGCACCGATTCCGAATTCATACTGCCTTCAGTGGACAACGACAACGCTTCAGTCATTGCGCCGCCTGAGCCGTGGATTCACCACCTCGTCCAGCGCCCGCCCTGCCAGGTAGAAGGCGCTGCACAGCAGCGTGATGGAGGCCCCCGCCGGCACGATCAGCCACCAGTACCGGGTGCCCCCCAGCAGGTAGCCCCCGGTGTTCGCCGTGTGGATCATGATCCCCCAGCTCATCCTCAGGTCCAGCAGCCCCAGGAACGACAGCACCGCCTCGGCGAAGATGGCGCTGGTCACCGTGAACATCATGTACAGCAGGGACAGGGGCAGCAGGTGGGGGACGATGTGCACGAAGATTATGTGGAAGTGGCCGCCCCCGGCGACCCGGGCCGCCTCGATGAACGGCTTGACCCTGATGCTCAGCGCCTGTGATTTCAGGATGATCGCCGTGCCCCCGAACCCGCCCAGCAATCCGATTATCAGCGCCAGGTAGAACAGGTTAAGGTGAAAAAGAGCGCTAAGGACGATCAGCAGCGATATGGCCGGCAGCGCGATTACCACGTCCGCCAGCCTCATCAGCAGCGCGTCGGGCAGCCCTCCGAAGTAGGCGGCGACTCCCCCGACCACGGTCGCTATCCCCACGGTCACCAGGGCGGCGGTTATGCCCAGCACAAACTCCGATCGGGTGCTGTACAGCAACTGGCTCAGCACGTCCCGGCCCAGCGGATCGGTGCCCAGGGGGTGCTTCCAGCTGGGCGGCGCCGGCTGTTCCGACTGGTCGAAGGAGTATCCGGTGACCGGGTCGTAGGTGGCCCGGTCCCACACCGTGGCCATCAGGATGGGGTGAGACAGCGCCATCAGGGCAAAGATGATGATGGTGAACAGCGACAGCATCCCCACCCGGCTGTCCATGAAGATGCTCCAGCCTCCGGCGAAGGACCGGGCCGCCAGCCTCAGCCTGGTCAGAACGAAACCGGCCCGCCCTCCGCCGACCTTCATCGGCGGCGCCTCCTCGGGAGCCATGGCGGTCGGAAATTCGGGGCGTTCCGGATTGATCATTGGTAGCGAATCCTGGGATCGAGGAATAGGTACAGGAAGTCAACGATCATGTGGGCCAGCAGCGACAGCAGTCCGATGAACAGCATGGCGCCCATCACCAGGGGCAGGTCCTCCGAGCGCACTGCCTGCAACAGAGTCAGGCCCGTGCCCGGCCAGGAAAATACGGCCTCGATGATCACGCTGCCGTCGATGGCGAAGATCAGGCTGTAGACCAGGCTGGTCACCACCGGCAGCATGGCGTTGCGGGCCGCGTGGTGGTCCCGCACCTGCTTCTCCGGCAGGCCCTTGGCCTTGGCCGCCATCACGTAGTCCTCTCGGATCGTCTCCAGCATGCTGTTCCGGGTCAGCAGCATGGTGCCGGCAAAGGAAATCAGCGTCAGCGTGGCCACGGGCAGCACCATGTGCTTCAGTATGTCCAGGGCCAGGCCGCCCATGCCTGAAAATGCCCAGACCACCGGTATCACCACCGCCCCGGCCAGCAGCACCAGGAGTGCCGCTGCCGGAGGTATGTGGTGGCGCATTCTCCTCAGCGCCAGCAGCAGCACGAAGGCGAAGGCCAGGTAGGCCCCGGCGCTGGCCAGCATGTTGCCGAATACATAGTTGGCCGAGACCTCCGCCCCTCGCCATACCAGCGGGTCCAGGAACTTGCCCACCGGAAACCAGCCCAGCTTGAAGGCGAACACCCATATCATCATCAGGGCGAAGGCCGGCGTGAAGGCGGTGAACAGCGTTGCTCCCGAGATGGTGGTGGCGTATTCGAACAGGCCGCCCCGCCGCCAGGCGATGGTCTTGCCCAGGAAGAACCCGATGTAGAAGGAAAACGCCGTGGCGGTAAGGAACAACACCAGTGTGCGGGGGATGCGTTCGGCCAGTACGTCCAGCACCGGACGGGGGAAATGCCCGAAGGACACACCGAAGTTACCGGTGAAGGTGTTCCTGAGGTGGACCAGGTACTGCTGCCAAAGCGGCTTGTCCAGCCCGAAAGCGGCCCTGATTTGGTCTTTCACTTCGGGCGGCAGGTCGGGATTCAGTACGTAGAAGGACGCGTAGTCCCCCGGCTGGGCCTCCACCAGGAAGAAAGTCAGCGTGATGATCAGGAAGAGAGTCAGCCCCATCTGCCCGATGCGTCTGACAAGGTAGCCTGTCATCGGGTCTGACTCCCCAACACCATGCTCACGTGGTCTTATTCCTTCCCTGAGGCTGCTAGGGACAAACCGGTCGGTACTGGCAACACGGAGGCGCTACTTGAAGTTCACCAGGCTGGGCATACCGCCGGTGTTCTGAAGGCCGCCCCAGGTCTCCGTGTACGGGAATTCCACCCGTTCGCTCCTGTACGTCTCCACGATTGGCGTGTCGAACAGCACGACGTAGGGCAGGTCCTCGGCTAGGAAGGACTGCATCTTGAATACCTGTTGCTTCGCTGCCTCCAGGTCCGTCTCGGCCAGAAGCTCGTCGGCCAGCCGGTCGAACTCGGGATTGCTGTACCCCCCGGGGTTATGCCCTTCCAATTCGGAATGCCGGCTGTGGAAGAATGACTCCAGGTAGTCCGGGAACGCGCTCAGCCCCCAGCCCAGGATCCACATGTCGAAGTCCTGCTGGTTGAATACCTTGTCGACTATCACGTTGAAGCCGGTCAGGTTCGCCCGCACCGGAATGCCCACCTCGTTCAGCCACCGCTCGATCCAGATGGCGAAGGTGGAGCGAAGCGGATCGTATCCGGGGCTCGGCGCCATCACTTCCATCTCGGGCATCGGCTCCCCGTTGGGCATCTTCAACCCCTCGCCCGTCTGCTCGATGAAGTTGCCGTCTTCGCTGACTCGCGGCTCCGTCTCCCAGCTGAATCCGGCGCCCTTCAGCTTTTCAACAGCCTGTGCGATCCGCTCCGCGCGGCTCAGGCCCTTGCCGATGAGCGGCACGTCCGGGTTGTACCATGCGCCGTTGCCCTCCGGCACCGTCGTGTATATCGGTATGGCCACGCCCTGCAGCACCGTGTCCACCAGGAACTCCTTGTCGATCAGCGTGGCCACCGCCTGCCGGAAGGCTTTTTCGTCCAAAGGCGCCTTTCGGAAGTTGAACCCCAGGTAGCGCATCCCGTCGGACGCATTTTCCAGCGTCGTGAGGCCCCCTTCACCCTCCAGTTGTTCCTGCAGCCCGCTGGACAGCCCCAGCGGGTTGAGCATGAAGTCGATGTCGCCCTTCTTCAACGCCAGGACTGCGGCGTCCTGGCTGCCGTAGATTGAATAGATGGTGCTTTCTGCATAGGGCCCCTCCACGTATTCCAGGGCTGTTTCGCCCCCGGGCTCCCCGTAGGCCGTGAAATCCCTGAGCCCGGGTGTGGACGCCTCGTAGGCTCCGCTGACGTATTGGGTGACCTCTGTTCCGCTGAATGAGAAGTCCGGGTTCCTGGCCTTCTCGGCGAAGGCTCCCCGCTCCCACTGGTCGAATATAAACCCGCCGGCGCTGGGCTCGCCCTCGGGGACATGGGCGTAGAGTACCTTCTGCTGCTCGATAAGGTCTCCCGCCTGCCTGGCCTCCGAGACAACCGGCTCCCAGTAGGCCCGCGACATGATGGGCATGAAGGCCAGGCCGAACTGCCAGCGGGCCAGCCCCGGCTTCTGCTTGAAGTAAATCTTGAGGTGATGCGACCCGTCTGACTCCGCGTGATCGAAGTATTCAGGGTCCACTATCGACGGCCAGTTCCCTGTCAGCTCCAGGTCCACGGCGGTCTGGGCGGTAAAGACGAAGTCCTCCGCCGTCACCTCGGTCCCGTCGCTCCACTTGACGCCCTCAACCAGGTCCAGTTCCGTGGTCCAGAACGTCTCGCCGCCCACCACCTCCTCCTTGAGCGGAGTCGGGAAGTCGGCCGCCAGCGACGGTATCCAGTCGAACCTCTGGGCCGAATATCCGTACAGGGTCGGCTTGCTGCCGCCCAGGACATAGCTGTTCCAGACGGTGCCATCAGGCCCCAGGTAGGTCCAGTAGTTGGTGGTGGTCAGGTCCTCAGCTATCCCTATCCGGTAGACCTGGTCGCCCGCCGGGGGTTCCGTAGGGGCCGGGGTGGGCGTGTCCGGCTGTTGAGTGAGAGCGGCAACGGCGGTCGGAGTTGGCCCTGGCTCGGCGGTCACCACCACCTCCTTCACCACCTCCCGGGTGCAGCCCGCCAGAAGCACCAGAGCGACCAGGAGACCAGATATCAAGAAGCAGTTTCGACGTCGCACAGCAATTTCTCACGAAATGATTAAAAAGTACCTAATAAACTATCAGGAAAACTCTTTTGGAACAACTGAAATGAGCTGTGTAATCGGGGCTATCGCATTCGGGATGCCATCCGACCAACGCAGGAAAAACAACCCGTCATTACCATGAAATAAGGCTTGTTTTGATCCCCATTCGTGGCCCACAGGGCCATAGCCAATTCCGGACCTCACCGTCATTCCGGCCCCCTCCGTCATTCCCGCGAAAGCGGGAATCCAGAATGATCCTTAGGCATAAAGACCTGGCCGGAGCCATCTAGGCCTTTCGATTATTCCCTACCCCTTGAGGGTGAGGGTGAAATTCCAGGCATCGACAACTGTGCCAATGGAAGATGAGAAGATGACAGGAAATCCTGCGAATCCTGATTCAGACAATAATCGAAAGCGCCTCGTGGCCCCACCGACGGAACTATTCTCGGCCTGGGGACGTACTATACTCATAGGAAGACCGGCCAGGGTGTCGGGAAGCTAAGGGGACGATAGCCGGGTATCCGGAGACGGCCCGGTCGTCCCGAGTTTCTACTATCGTGAGCATTGGGTTCTCCGATTGCCTGGGCCGGGTCCAGAACGCCGGGAGGATTTCGCTGACAGGATGAGAAAGTTTCTGCTACCGGCAACCCTTCTGCTGGTGACCGCCATGCTCGCCGGCTGCGGGTCCGACGCCACGCCGTCCCCCCAGCCTCGGACTCAGCCTCCGACCCTCCCAACCGCTGTCGCCACAACACCGCCTGCACCCAGTGCGACCGTCATCGCCGCGACCGCCGAACCCACGCCGACGACCGGACCCGCGCCGACGGCCGTCCCCACGCCAACCACCGCCCCAACACCAACCGCAGCCGCCGCGCTGCCAACAGCGGCGGCCAGCTCCGAGCCAACCGCCACTCTCGAGCCGGCACCGACGGCGGAGCTCACGCCGGCTCCCACAGCCGGACCAACCCCAGAGATCCTCCGGGTCTCCCGGTCGTCGCTGGCCCGTGAGGACGCACCCCTCGTTTCCGCCGCCGACCTGCTGACCCTTGTGGAGGGCAACAACTCCTTCGCCTTCGACCTTTACCACGCCATTTCCGGCGACGAAGGCAACCTGTTCTTTTCGCCTCATAGCATCTCGACGGCCCTCGCTATGGCCTACGCCGGGGCGGGCGGCGAGACCGGGGCCCAGATGGCGAGGACCCTGCGGTTCAGCCTGCCCGAGGACCGTCTGCACCCGGCCTTCAATGCCCTCGACTTTGCTCTGCAGTCCGGACCGGGTGCGGATGATGGCGATGCCTTTACCCTGAACGTGGCCAACTCCGTCTGGGGCCAGAATGACTACGGATTTCTGCCGGACTACCTGGATACCCTTGCCGTGAATTATGGCCAGGAGGTGCGGCCCGTGGACTTTCGCCGCGACTACGAGGGAGCCAGGCTCCGCATCAACGACTGGGTCGCGGACGAGACCGGAGATCGGATCAAGGACCTGATCCCCGAGGGTGCCCTCAACGAGCTAACCCGCCTCGTGCTGGCCAACGCCATCTACTTCAACGCCGCCTGGCAGGCTCCCTTCGACGAGCGCGCCACCGGCGACCGCCCCTTCCACCTGCTGGACGGAACCCAGCGGGAAGTGCCCATGATGCGGCAGCAGTCCGATCTGCGCTACGCCTCCGGCGACGGTTACCAGGCCGTCGAGTTGCCCTACGTTGGCGGCGACGCGGTCATGACCATCCTGGTCCCCGACGCCGGGCGTTTTGCGGAGTTCCAGGACTCCCTGACCGGACAGGCGGTCCGGGATGCCGTGGGCAGCCTCGAGACCAGGCTTGTCCGTCTGACCATGCCCAGGTTCGAGATGGAGTCCGACTTCAACCTGTCTGAAACCCTCAAGCATATGGGTATGCCCGATGCCTTCGACGACGAGAGGGCCAACTTTTCGGGTATGGACGGGCGTCTGTGCCGGTCCCGCGGCGACATCTGCCTGCTCATCTCCGACGTGCTCCACAAGGCCTTCGTGTCCGTGGACGAGACCGGCACGGAGGCCGCAGCGGCCACGGCAGTAATCGTCGGCGTGACCAGGGCGGTGCAGCCTGACCCCGACCCCATCCACCTCGTGGTGGATCGGCCGTTCCTGTTCCTGATACGGGACCTCGATACCGGCGCAATTCTGTTCCTTGGACGGGTGATTTTGCCCTGACTGTTCCTGAAAACCTGTGATAGTATTGTGTATTAACGGTGCATTTGTAACCGATTTTCTCGTATTGTCGACGGTATTGCCACGATGGCCGCAGCAATCTTCGGGCGATTGGGCAGCGAATCTTGAGAGCAGCGGCTTTAGTTGTTCTGGTGGCGCTGGCCTGTGCCGCTCTCCTCGCCGTGCCTGTGTTCGCCGACGACCCGCCGGGCAAGCAGGAATCGCCGATCAGCCCGCTGCTGCAGGAATACATAGAGCGGCACGGGGAGGTCTCTGGACAGGGGAGCCAGCCATCGGATAGCGGCACGGTGACTCGCTCCCTGTCCGGTAGCGATGTGGCCGCCAAGGGCTCGGAGAGCGCCGTCATCGGGTCCGGCACCTCCACCTCCCCGGACACCCGGAACGACCCGGTGCGGTTCCACTCCTCGGGCAACGTTCAGGTGTACATCCACCTGGAGAACACCGACGCCGGCACCCTGCAGCAACTCCGGGACCTGGGCGCCGACATTGAGATCACCAACTCCGATGTCAACGTGGTGCAGGCCTGGGTGCCGCCCTCAGCCCTCGACGCCATCGCCGCCCTGGATGTGGTGCGGGAGATCACCGCCCCCGACTACGGATTCACCAAGGCCGGCCGCGTCAACTCCGAGGGCGACGGCATCCACCGCGCCGACCTGGTCCGGGCCTTCAGCGGCATCACTGGCAAGGGCGTAAAGGTCGGCGCCATTTCCGACGGCGTAGACGCCTGGCGCTCCGCCCGCAGCTCCAATGACCTGCCAGACAGCATTGAAATTGACCCGGATAGATCGGGCAGAGGCCATGAGGGCACGGCGCTGCTGGAGATAATCCACGACATCGCCCCCAGCGCCGAGCTTGCCTTCTCGGGCCCGGCCACCTCACTGGAAATGGTCGAATCCATCCTCTGGCTGGCCAATGAGGCCTTCGACGGCGAGGGTGCAGATGTCATCGTCGACGACCTGGGTTATTACAGCGAGCCCTACTTCGAGGACGGACTCGTAGCTCTGGCTGCCGAAGACGCTATTGCCGGCGGCGTCGTGTTTGCCTCCTCCGCCGGCAACAGTGCCAACAAGCACTACGGCGGCCAGTTCGCAGATGACGGCAACGGCTACCACGATTTTGACGGCTCCGGGGAGACCGACATCGCGCTGAGGGTGAGGCTGGGTACCCGGCTGTTCCTCCAGTGGAACGACCAGTTCGGGTTATCAGGCAACGACTACGACCTCTTTGTATGCCCGCCCGGTCTGAAGCCGGTCAAGTTCAACCTCCAGAACGACGTCTGTGAGGGCAGCAACCGGGAGCAGGATGGCGACGACAACCCCTACGAGAGCATCTCAACCCTGTTTCTCGGCTATTCGACAGCCGACGTTTACATTCGCAAATACTCGGGAAGCGCGAGACAACTCAAGCTGTTCGTCCATCGCGGCCTGGTGCTGGAGCACGGAGTGACTGTGGGCACCCTGATTGGCCACGAGGCGGTGCCTGGGCTGCTGTCCGTCGGCGCAATCGACGCCTCCGACCCCGGCAACGACGAGGCCCAGCCCTACAGCGACCGGGGACCCGTTGAAATCTACTTCCCCTCCCGGCAGACCCGGCAGAAGCCCGACCTCATGGGCATCGACGGCGTGCTGGTCACCGGCGCGGGCGGCTTCGGTGAGCCCGTCTCCGGCGTCGCCGGCAACCGGTTCTACGGCACTTCCGCCGCCGCTCCCCATGTGGCCGGCATCGCCGCCCTGGTCATGGAGGCCCAGCGTAAGGCCACCCCGGATGCCGGAAAAAAGACCGTCGCCGACGCCGTCACCCAGAAGCTCCGGGTCAGCGCCATCGACCTGGGCCCCGACGGCTTCGACCACACCTTCGGCTACGGGCGCGCCGACGCCTGGGCCGCCCTTTCGGACCTGGCCGATGACTCGACCACCGACGCTCTGGAACTGTACTCTCTGACCACCTACGCCGGCACCCACACCGTCAACTCCACCGGCGACGGAGCCGACGACGACACCACCGACGGGGTCTGCGATGACGGCACGGTGGATGGCTCCGTCAACTGCACCCTGCGCGCGGCGATTCAGCAGACCAACGCCGGCACCGGCGCTACCATCGGGTTCAACATCTCCGGCAGCGGCGTGCGGACCATCAGCCCGGCCTCGGCCCTGCCCGCCATCACCAAGCCGGTGTTCATCGACGGCTACAGCCAACCAGGCGCCGGCGGCAGCAGCGGCACGGTGCTGATCGAGATAGACGGCACCGGCGAGGGCACCGGGCAAACCGATGGCCTCACCCTCAGCGGCGGCAACAGCTACATTCGTGGCATTGCAGTCAACAGCTTCGCCTGGCGGGGCATCGTCCTGCAGAGCAGTAGCCGCTATATCCTCGAAGGCAACAGGGTCGGCACCGACGCCGCCGGCGCCACCGACGAAGGCAATGGGCATTGGGGGATCTATCTTCTCCGCACCTCTCAGGTGCTCCTCAGAGACAACGTCATCTCCGGCAACGACTCCCACGGCGTGATAACCAGCAGCGGCAGTGACCTGCATTTCTATGGCAACAAGGTCGGCACCAATGCCGCCGGAACCGCCGACCTCGGCAACTCCAGTGCGGGCCTGCACATCTCGTCGCGGCAGGTCGTGATCCGGGACAACGTAATCTCCGGCAACGACATACACGGTATCCACCTCGACAGCAATGTCACTGAAAACGCGGTCATAGATAGCAACCGCATCGGCACCAACGACGGCGGTACCGCCGCCCTGGCCAATACCGGCTCCGGCCTCTTCATCGACGGAGACCCCAGGGACAACCTGGTGGCCAAGAATATCATCAGCGGAAACACCTCCCACGGAGTCGAAATTGCCGGCTCTAACGCCCGTGGAAACCTGATTTCGGAGAACTGGATCGGTACCAACGCCAGCGGAACCGACCTGGGCAACGGAGGGTCGGGCGTCCACATCAGCCACGACACCAGCGGGGGACCCGACGACAACACCATCGAGCGCAACGTCATCGCTTATAACACCGCCGACGGCGTGACCATCACGGGCAACAGCTCGCTGGGCAACACCGTCTGGGAGAACTCCATCCACGACAACGGCGGCCACGGCATCGACCTGGGCGACGACGGACCCACCGTCAACGACGCTACCGACTCCGACAGCGGTCCCAACCACCTGCAGAACTATCCCGGCGACATTACCTTCGCCACCAGGGGCGACGTCGCCTCGGTACGGTTTGCCCAATACGCCATGGCGGCAGGACGCCGGTACATCGTGGACTTTTACGAATGCGACTCGGCCACCAGCGGTGAGGGTAAAAAATGGCTGGGATATGTACGCGCCATCCCTTCCGCCACAGGGACGCGGACGTTCTCCGCCAGCACCCTGCTCGGCCAGATCAACCAGTACACCACCCCGGAAAGCATGATTCAGATCACCGCTACCGCCACCGACACGTCGACCGACTCCACCTCCGAATTCGCTCCCTGCGTGGCCCCTGTCGATCTGCCCGAACTGGATATTTCCGTTGAATCGGTTGCGGCTACAGAGGATGCGTCAACGGCAACAACTTACACCGTGCAGATGGAGACCGCTCCTTCCTCTGGCACCACGGCGACCGTAACCGTTTCTGTTGCCGATAGCTCGGTTGCCACGGTAACGCCCGGGACGCTGACCTTCGACTCCAACAACACCGCCGCGACCGTCACTGTTACCCCCACCACCGATACTGACGCGGACAACGGGGCCACTACCATCCGCCACCTGGTGGCCATCGGCAGCAATGAGTATCTGACTGCCGTGCTGCCGGTCGAGGTCACCGACGACGACGCTCCCTCCCTGACCTTCGCCAGCGCCCACGACGCGGCGGACTTTCCTGCCGCGACCGTGGTATCCGTGGGGCATTACTTCGACGGGATCTTCGGCGCAGACGATGACGACCGGTTCAATGAGGGCACCACCGCCACATACACCGTCGTATTGAACGCGGAGCCGGAAGGCGACACCGTCATCAGCCTGAGCAGCTCCAACACCGGCGCGCTTACCGTCTCGCCAACGTCGATAACATTCACCAAGACCGGAGAGGCCTCTGATCCCAACAAATATGAATGGAACTCCCCACAGACCGTCACCCTCACGGCGGAGTCCGACTCCGATGGGGCCGACGAAATCGAGAGCGTTTACCACCGCACTACCGTGAGCGGCAGGAGCTACATCGCGGGGCGGGTGCGGGCCATCATCAGCGACTCCAACCTGCCGGACCTCACCTACGGTCCGGTCTCGCGTGAGGTGCCCATCGACAGCGAGGGCGGGACCGCGACCTATACGATCGAACTGGGGGCCGAGCCTGGCGCTGACGTAATGATAAATCTTTCCAGCAGCGACCCCAACTCAGTTACGGTTTCTCCGAGTTCAATAACCTTTACCAAGACCGGTGAGGCATCAGACCCCGACAAGTTCGAATGGGACGACCCGCAGACGGTAACCGTAACCAGCGTGGCCGATGACGACGAGTTCGACGACCAGGCCGAAATCCGGCACCGCACGACCTTCAATGGCAATGCGCTTTCCTGGGCCTCGGTCCTGGTTACCGTAACCGACGGCAACCGGGCGCCGTTCTTCCAAGACGGGCTGGAGACCACCCGAGACCTGCCTGAAAACGCGGCCCAGGGCGCCAACGTGGGCAGCCCGGTCGCCGCCACCGATCTGAACACCGGCGACACCCTGACCTACACCCTGGACGACCCCAGCGGACTGTTCGAGATCACTTCCGCCAATGAGAACACAGGCCAGATCACCGTGATTGAAACCGACCCCGTGGTCTCCCAGCCTTTTGACTACGAGACGGGCACAAGAGAATTCCTGATGAGCATGGTGGTCCGCGACGGGGCAGGCCTGGAGGACAAGATCGACGTCAAGGTGCTGGTCACCAACGTCAACGAGGCTCCGTCTATCACTCGCACTACCGGTGACGACGCGTTTACCTTTGCCGAGAACACCGCCACCACCCGCGTGCTCCGCCGCTACACTGCCACCGACACCGACCGGGGCGACTCCATCACCTGGTCGGTGGAGGGTAACGACTCCGACGACTTCACCATCGACAGTAGCGGCAACCTGCGATTTGCCCGCCCTCCCGACTTCGAGGCTGGAGCAACCCGCACCATCACCATCGTCGCCACCGATCAGGGCAACCCCGGCGTAAGCGACGAACTGAGGGCGACGCTGGACGTCACAGTGACCCTCACCGATGTCGACGAGCCGCCGTTGATCACCGGCACCGTGACCAGCACCGACTACGACGAGAACGGCTCCCATCCGGTTGGCAGATATTCCGCCAGGGACCCGGAAAATGTAACCAGCATAGTCTCATGGTCCCTGGGCGGCAGCGACAGCGGCGATTTCACCATCACGACCGGCGGCCAGTTGGCATTCGCCAGTTCCCCCGACTTCGAGCGGCCCGCCGACTCCGGCGGCAACAACGTCTACAACGTGCAGGTGCGCGCCACCGACGACGCCACTCCGCCCAAGACGGGCACCTTCGACGTCACCATCACCGTCAAGGACCGGAACGAGGATCCTACCATCGCAGGCGACGCCGAGCTTTCCTACCCGGAAGGCACCGCAACCACCCGGGTCCTCGACCGCTATTCCGCCACCGATCCCGAGCGGAGGCCGGTGGTGTGGTCGCTGAACGGGACTGACGCTGACGAGTTCCGCATCGACACCTCGGGCAACCTGTATTTCGACGGCACACCCGACCACGAGACCCCCACGGACTCCGGCAACAATAACGAGTATGAGCTACAGGTCGTTGCCACCGACGACGGAAATCTCAGGGATGGTACAGTGGACCCCCGCGGCACGATGGCGGGTACCTTCGACGTCACCGTGACAGTCACCAACGTCGACGAGCCGCCGATGGTATCCGGCACCTCCACCATCGACAACTACGACGAAAACGGCACCGGCAGTGTCGCCACCTACACCGCCACCGACCCCGAGGGCGACACCAACATCACCTGGAGCCTCGGCGGCTCGGACCGTGCTGACTTCGAGATCAGCAACACCGGCGTGCTCACGTTCGCCAGCGCCCCCGACTACGAGCGGCCCGCCGATTCCGGCGGCAACAACCACTACGACGTTACCGTCCAGGCTACCGACCCTACCAACAAACGCGGCGAGCTCCACGTCGATGTCATCGTCACCAACGTGGACGAACCACCGGTGATCACCGGGCCGGACACTGTCGACGACTTCCCCGAGAACTCCAGCACCGGCCGGCAGGTTGGCCGCTACACCGCCTCCGACCCCGAGGGCGCCACGGTCGCCCTCTCCCTTGCCGGAACGGACAGCGCCGAATTTAACCTGGCCAGCAACGGCGTCGTAACATTCAAGGAATCGCCGGACTTCGAGGAGCAGAGCACTTATTCGTTCACCGTTATGGCCAAAGTCGGCACCGGTACAGCTAACGCCATAAATTCTGCCAGCGAGACAGTGACCGTCAGCATCCAGAATCTCGAGGAGCCTGGGACGGTCACTCTATCCTCGGTGCAGCCCCAGGAGAATGTACAGCTCACAGCCACGTTGGCCGACGACGATGACCCCACCGGCACCACTTGGCAGTGGTACCGCACCTCCAGCCGGGGCGGCACCGGCACCGCCATTACCACCGCGACATCCGCCGCCTACACCCCCGCCAGCGATGACGTTGGATTCTACCTGCGCGCCACGGCCTCTTACGACGACGGCTTTGACGACGGCAACACCGCCACCGTAGCCAGTGCCAACCGGGTCCAGGAGGCGCCCCCGGCTCCTGCGCCGCCCGTCTTCGACCCCAACGGCAACTACGAGCGAAGCATCCGCGAGAACCTGTCAGCCCGCAACCTTGGTGCGCCGGTCAGGGCCACCGACGCCAACAATGACCGGCTGACCTACAGCATACCGGCATCCGACCTGTTCGAAATCAACCAGTCCACCGGCCAGCTCCGCACTAGGGTCGCACTGGACCACGAGCAAGGGGACGAGCACACCGTAACGGTAACCGCCACGGACCCGGGCAACCTGCGGGCCACACAGACAGTCACAATCACGGTGCAGGACATGGACGAGACTCCGGTAATCACCGGGCCTGCCACCGTTGACTTTGAGGAGGGCGACACTGGGACTGTCGCCGAGTACTCAGCGACGAACCCGGATAACACTGGGGTAGACCTGGCCATCACCGGCTCTGACAACGACGCCTTCGATCTCAGCAACAGTGGCGTCCTGACCTTCAACGCCGTCCCCGATTTCGAGGTAAAGAGCAGCTATCGCATCACCGTCGAGGCCAGGGAACGGACTCCTGGCACCAGCGTCGCCCGCCTGAACGTGACCGTCCGCGTCACCAACGTCGACGAGACCGGCAGCGTCGAGGTCTCGGTCAGCGAGCCCCGGGTGGGCCAGCAGCTCACCCCCACGGTGGAAGACCCCGATGGCGGCGTTGGCTCCATCCAGTGGAAGTGGGAACGCCGCGACCCCGGCGGAACTTGGGGCCCCATTCCAGGCGCCACCTCCCGTACCTACACGCCGACTCGAGACGACATTGGCAAGGAACTTCGGGTCGTGGTCATCTACCGCGACCGGGAGGGCCCCGGCAAGACCGAGACTCACGAATTCGGCAATCCCGTGTCTCTGCGCCCTTACTTCCCGTCCGACACCGACTCCCGGACAATCCAGGAAAACACCGCGGAGGGCCGGAGCCTCGGGTCCCGCTTCACCGCCCGCCACCCAGATAACGTCAACCTGACCTACACCGTAGGCGGAAGTGACTCCAGCCATTTCACCGTCGATGCCAACGGCCAGCTCAAGACCAGCGCGATACCGCTGAACTACGAGACCCTGACGGACCACGAGGCGGAGGTGACCGTTACCGCCACTGCCCCCGACACCGAGACGGCCACCATCACCGTGATCGTCTCCGTGACCAACGAGTGCACCAGCGCCGGCGAACCGCCCTGCGCCCCCGGCAGGCCCGGCGTGTCCTCGGCTTCCGACACCAGCCTGCGCGTGTCCTGGTCCACGCCCCGGACTCCCTCCGGCGAGCCCGTCACCGGCTACGACTTGCAGTACCGCGAGTCCGGCACAACATTCTGGAACTCGGAGCAGGTATCAGGCACCGATCGTAATCACGTCATTGAAAACCTCACCAAGGACACAACCTACGAGGTACAGGTCCAGGCGTCCAACGCCAATGGCGCCGGAGAGTGGTCGCCGTCGGGCACCGGCACGGCCGGCTATGTTCCCCCACCCCCGCCACCACCTCCCCCTCCGCCGCCTCCTCCGCCGCCGCCACCACCACCGCCTCCACCTCCGCCGATTACAGGGGGAGGCGGCGGAGGGGGAGGTGGTGGTTTCGCCCTCCCCCCCGCACCGGCCCCGCCCCCCGTGGCCACCGGGCTCCGGACTGCTGCCGACCTGTTCCGGCCTCTGGCGGCCAACGGTTCGCTGGTACGGATCTGGAGGTTGGTCCCGCGCTCTCAGGTCTGGCTGTCCTATGATCCGGCTCCCAGGCTGGCGCCGTTCAACACCTTGCGGTCAGTAAACCTGGGGGCCGACTCGCCCACCGTCGTGGCCGTCAACGTGACGCGACCGCAACTGTTTCGTGGCTTTGCCCTGAGGACGGGGTGGAACTACATTCCCATTACCTCGGAACCCCCGCCGTCGGGTGGGCCGCCAAACTTGCTACCCGTCGATCAGCTGTTCCAGCCACTGATCGCCAACGGTACCCTGCAGAGGATCTGGTGGTTGAACAGCAGCACTCAGGAATGGAAGGTCTTCGACCCTCGTCCGCAGCTCGCCCCGTTCAACACCCTGTTGACGGTGGATCTGAACGCCAACCCGCCCACGGTGCTTGCTGTGAGGGTCTCGCGACAGACCCAGTTCCGGGGGATCACTCTGTACCCCGGCTGGAACCACGTAGTCGTCGACTAGGCCCGGGCGTCCCCGCCTCTCCTGTGCGCGAAGTCGTAGGGGCGGGTTTCAAACCCGCCCCGGCATTACTCAGCTTGATCGTTGTCGGCCCTGCTCATCGATGCAGGACCATGCCACCCCGCCTCTCGGCCTGCCATACCCCCGGCGTCAGATGAACCGCGCCTGCTGCCTCGCCGCCTCGCCGTGGTCGATGTACACCGTGATCGTCTCGGTGAAGAAGTCGAAGGCCTCCGTGCCCTGTTCCCGCTGTCCGACCCCCGACGACTTCAGCCCGCCGAAGGGCAGGTGCACCTCGCCGCCCAGCGTCGGCGCGTTCACGTGGACCATGCCCGTCTCCACCGTGTTGATATACTCGAAAGCCCGGCTGATGTCCCGCGTGTAGACCGATGATGACAGTCCGAACTCCACGCTGTTGGATATCTGGATCGCGTCCTGCAGGTCCCTCGCCCTGAACACCGTCAGCACCGGCCCGAAGATCTCTTCCTTGGCGATGCGCATGTCCGGCGACACCTCGGTGAACACCGTCGGCTCCACGTAGTACCCCTCGTCGTACTCGCCGCCGCTCAGCGCCCGCCCTCCGTAGGCCAGGTGCGCGCCCTCCTCGGTGCCCACGCCGATGTATTCCTGCACCTTCTCGTACTGTCCCGGCCCGCACAGCGGCGAAACGTCCACCGCCGGATCGATGCCGTCGCCAACCCGCAGGGCCGCCGTTCGCCGCAGCAGGCCGTCCATGAACTCGTCGTACACCGACTCCTCCACGATCACCCGGCTGGTGGCCGTGCAGCGCTGCCCGGTCGACCCGAAGGCCCCCTGCACGATGCCGCCCAGCGCCTTGTCCATGTCGGCGTCCTGCAGCACGATTACCGCGTTCTTGCCGCCCATCTCCGCCTGCACCTTTTTCAGCATCCTGGCGCTGTTGGCATACAGGTCGGTGCCGATCTCGGTGGAGCCGGTGAACGAGATCCCGTTCACCCGGGTGTCCTCCACCAGCGCGTTGCCCACCTGCCCGCCCGGGCCGGTCACCAGGTTGAACACCCCCGGCGGCATCCCCGCCTCCTCGAACACCTCGGCCAGCTTCACCGCACACAGCGGCGTTGACGACGCAGGTTTGAACACCAGCGCGTTGCCGCAGATCAGGGCCGGGGCCATCTTCCACACTGGGATCGCCACCGGAAAGTTCCACGGCGTGATGATGCCCACCACGCCCAGCGGGCGCTTCATGGTGTAGGCCACCGTGTTCGGCAGCTCCGACGGCGTGGTGTATCCGAACATCCGCCGCCCTTCGCCCGCGGCATACTCCATGATGTTCATGGCCCGACGCACCTCGCCCCGGGCGTCGGCGATGGGCTTGCCCTCCTCCGTCGTGATGGCCGTGGCGATCTCCTCGGCCCTGCGCCCAATAATCTCCAGCGCCTTGTACAGCACCGCCGCCCTTCCCGGCGCGGGCATGTTGGCCCAGTCCGGCAGCGCCTCCCGGGCCGCCGTCACCGCCCGTCCCGCGTCCTCGGCGTTCGACGTCTGGAATTCGCCTACCACCTGCTCCTTGTGGGCCGGGTTGTACACCGGGTAGGTCCGCCCCGAAACCGATTCAACCCACTCGCCGCCAATGTAATTCCTGTATGCCGTCATTCGATCTCTCCATAAGCGCGCCCGCCTTTCGACAAGCTCAGGACGAGCGGATTCGATCTAAAACTCGGGGTGCAATTTCCCTCTCCCCCTGGGAGAGGGTCAGGGTGAGGGCGCTTTCCGTATACCCTCTACCCCGTGTACTCCAGGCCCACGCCGATGACCTCGATCTGCATCGAACGCACGTCCGGCGAGGCGCTGTCGAAGGTGACGCCGAGAACGATGTTGATGCCCCGGCTGATTTCCGGGCTGCCCGGAGCCTCGACCCTGTATTCCGGGTGCTCGCCCCGCAGGTCCCGGTCCATGTGTTCGATAACCCGACGGTCGCCGTCGTACACGATAATCTCGTTGACCGAGGCGTGGTCCCGCGTCCGGAAGCTGACCAGCGCGGCGTTGATTCTCATCCTCGAGCCGTCGATCACCGCCGGGGTGGGCACCGGAAAGTGCAGCCAGGTGTTTTGGCCCCTGGCCCCCTCGATCCTGACGAAGGGCCCGGTGGCCCGCACCGAGGTGATCCGGTTGGGATATTCCACCTGCATGTTTGCGCCGTGCATCCACAATGTCCGCTGCGGCATGAGTAGTCTCCTCCAGATTGGCTCCCTGTCAGTCGAGTGCTGGGCAGCCGTCGCCCCGATTATATCCCGCCCGCCCCATGCCGTCATGCCCGTGGCGTGGCATCGTCGCATGCCAGGGCGGAGACGCTGGTAGAATGAGGGCGCTCGGAACAGCAATTCGATGGAGGGCACTCATGGGCAGGTTGGACGGCAAGGTTGTACTGATTTCTGGCGGGGCGCGCGGCCAGGGTGCCCTGGAGGCCGAATTGTTCGTCGCCGAGGGCGCCAGGGTCGTCTTCGGCGATGTACTGGACGACGAGGGACAGGCGGTGGAGCGCCGCATCACCGAGTCAGGCGGCGAGGCGTTCTACGTGCGCCTCGACGTCACCAGCGACTCCGACTGGGAGGATGCGGTACACACTGCGGAGGGCCGTTTCGGGCGGCTCGATGTGCTGGTTAACAATGCCGGCATCGCCAACGCCGAGAGCATCGAGGACACCTCCGAGGAGCTCTGGGAACGTATCATGGCGGTGAATGCCAAGGGCGTTTTCCTTGGTACCCGCAAGGTACTCCCGGCCCTGCGCCGCGCCGGCGGGGGGTCCATTATCAACGTGTCCTCCATCGCCGGGATCCTGGGCCGGGCCCTGACAGGCAGCGCCTACAGCGCCTCCAAGGGCGCCGTGCGAACCCTTACCAAGAACACCGCCATTCAGCACGCCTCCGAGGGCATACGCTGCAATTCCATCCACCCCGGGCCGGTGGACACGCCCATGTTAACCGGGATCTCCGACAACCCCGATGTCATGAGGCAGCGCACCGAGGAGGTCCCTCTGGGCCGGTTGGGGGTATCATCAGACATCGCCTACGGCGCTCTCTACCTCGCCTCCGATGAGTCGGCCTGGATTACCGGCATCGAGCTGATCATCGACGGCGGCATCACCGCCAAGTAACGGCTGTCGCGTTCTCTGAGGCCGGGGGGCAAGCCGGGATGGATTGCTCAAACTGCGGTCAAACGGCCATAGCGGGATACCGGGACTGTCTGCGTTGCGGCTACCGGTTGTCGGACGGCGGCGCCAATGGCGGCGGTGCCAATGACTCGAGCGCCGCGTTCCGCTCCGGTTGCGGCCTGCCCCTCGACGACCCCCGTCGGGGGACGCTCTCGCAGGAAATCGTCGAGGACGTGCCGGCGGGGTTCTTAATCCGACTGGCCGCGTGGCTCATTGATTGGATTGCGTTACTGGTGGCCGAATTTGCCGTCGTGGCCGCCTTGCCCGGACTATCCTTGACGAGGTACGGGGATGGGACCGGGTTTACGTGGACCTTCAACGAGATATCGTTTTTGCTGGCGATTGTCTATTACACTCTGGCGGTGTCCCTGTTTTCCACCACCATCGGCAAGCGCCTGCTGGGCCTGTACGTTCTGCGGAGGGACGGCAGCAAGATCAGCTTTGCCAGGGCCCTTTGCAGATCTCTGGCATACATCCCGTCCTACCTGCTCTTGGGCATCGGGTTCCTGATGGTCGGGTTCACCAGAAGCAATCGCGGCCTGCACGACTTCATCTGCGACACCGTGGTGATCAAGAGATGAGTCATATGGGTCTGCCCGGCCTATCTGCGTCTCGCTCTGGCCTCCCTGAGAATCGATAAAGGCAGGGAACGCGGATGTCCCGGAGGATTTCTGATTTCATCCCCACCCCGCAATTCTCTGCGTCCTCAGCGCCCTTCGTGGTTGACCTCCCGGTTGATGTCAGCCCGCTGTGATGAACTCCACCACCCGCTCCCCGATCATGATCGCCGTCGGGTGCATCCCGCCGCCCCGTAGCAGCTGCGGCACCACCGAGGCGTCGGCCACCCACAGTCCCCGCACGCCCTTGACCCGGCAGTACTGGTCCACTACGGTCATCGGATCGGAGTCCGGCCCCATCCGGCAGGTTCCCGATACATGCCTCGCCGTCCCCACGGTCTGGCGCATGTAGAGGTCCAGCGCCTCGTCGTCGGCCAGGGTCTCGTCCGTCGGCGTGATCCGGTGGTCTACCACGTCCCGGTAGGGCTCCGACTCCAGCAGCCGCACCCCGAACCGGATGCCCTCCCGCGCCCGGCGCAGGTCCTCCGGGTGCTGCAGGTAGCGGTAGTTGAAGGTCGGCTGGACCGAGGGGTCGGCGGAGGACAGCCGGACGTAACCCGATCCCCTGGGCACTCCCAGGGTGCAGGAGATGCGGCCCGCACGATCGGCGGGCACCTCCCCCGTCCGGTAGCGGGTACGGAAGCCAGGCTCCCTCTCC
Source organism: Dehalococcoidia bacterium (assembly GCA_965208825.1). Lineage (GTDB taxonomy): Bacteria > Chloroflexota > Dehalococcoidia > Lucifugimonadales > UBA3495 > VXOI01. The sequence continues at coordinate 855,740 of CBDBPP010000004.1, read as the reverse complement.
TCCCGCTCCTCCACCACGTTGACCGTCGAGAGCACCAGGTCGTTTACCACTTCCGAGTCCGGGGCGGTGAAGATCAGCCGGTAGTGCGGAGCGTCTAGGTCTGCCGGTAGCTCCACGCCGTCTTTGACCTTGAAGTTGATGTGCACGCTCAGGTGGTTCCACAGGCTCTGCCCCACGCCGGGCACGTCCCGGATCACCGGGATGCCCATCCCCTCCAGGTGTTCCCTCGGCCCGATCCCCGAGAGCATCAGCAGTTGCGGCGAGCGGATGGCTCCGGCGCTCAACACCACTCTCTCCGCCTCCACGGTGAAGGTCTCTCCGCCGCTCTGAGCCTCCACCCCCACGGCCTTACCGTCCTCGAACAGGACCCGCCGGACATGGACCTGCCCCCGGACCGTCAGGTTCAGCCGGTGGCGGTTCTGGCTCAGGTAGGCTATGGCCGTACTGACCCTCACGCCGCCCAGGTTGTTGGTGGGCGCAACGCCCAGCCCCGCCGGGTTGGCGCCGTTGGTGTCCTCAATGACCGGGTACCCCTCCCGGAGGCATGCCTCCCGGAAGGCCCGCTGTATCGCCGGCTCGGGGTTGGACTGCCGGCGCCTCACCGGGATCGGACCCTCCGTCCCGTGAAAGTCGTCGTGGATGTCCAGGTCGTTCTCCATCCTGCGGAAGAACGGCAGCACCTTGGCGTAGGACCACTCGTCGTTGCCCAGGGCCGCCCAGTCGTCGTAGTCCTCGGAGAGCCCCCGTTGCATGGCCTGCCCATTGATGGATGAGCCGCCGCCGATCACCTTGCCCTGTGCCACGTGAATCTCGCCCTGCTCCTCTGTGGCCATGCCCCTGAGCGCCCAGTTGTGCTCCGACTCGGGCGACTCGGCGAAGCGGGTGTGACCATACTTCACCTCGTCGGGGATCAGGTCGAAGTCCGGGTAGTCCTTTCCCGCTTCCAGCAGCAGCACCGACCGGCCCGGGTCCTCCGACAGCCGTCCCGCCAGTACGGACCCCGCAGCACCACCACCGACTATGATGACGTCGTACTTCATGGTTCCTCTCTGTCTCCTGTATTGCGCTGCGCCCTCACCGGACACGATTGGGATTTAACCACAACTGGCGGATCGTCTTCCAATCGGCTCGAATGGCGCGGGCTGGAGATGTGCCTTACCGCGCCATTTTCACCCAAAGTCGCTCGTGGCGACTTTACAAGGTCGAAAGCGAATCTGCTAATCTTTACTCGCCCTAGGCGACGTGCAGTACCTGGGGTCTTGGCTTCTATCGCGGAGGAATTGTCGGATGTTTAGCCGGATGCTGGGCGCGGCCCTCCTGAACAGGAATACATTTGAAGACGTCGAACACGACAGAAGTGCGACCTGGCAAGCGATGCTTGTGGTGGTGCTTGTGTCAATCTCCGGCGCCGTCGGTGGAGTATTGTCGGGCGACGCCGGCCTGGTTATGGGCTTGGTATTAGGTATTGTCGGTGGAATCGTATGGTGGGCCTTGTGGGCCCTCGGGTGTTGGCTGGTGGGTACGACAATTCTGAATACCCCCGAAACCCGCGCCGACTGGGGGGAACTGGCGAGGGGCATCGGCTTCGCCCAGACTCCAGGTCTCTTCAGTGTGTTCGTGTTTATTCCCTACGCTGGCGGTGCCATTGCCTTTGTCATATTCGTGTGGCGTTTCGTGGCCATGCTCATGGCGGTGCAGGCTAGCCTGGACTATAACTCCATGTGGCGGGCCTTCTTCGTGGTTCTAATCGCCTTCATCCCCGTTCTTATAGTCACTGCCATAATCTTCGCAATCTTGTCGGCGGTTGGCCTCCAGGAAGTCGAAGAAACCGCCCGGCTTCTTCCCGGTATCATCAACATATTGAACACATAACTTCCGCCGCATTCCCAGGACCGCAGCAAAGGCCGGGACCTTAAGACGAAAAGAGAATGCGTTTTTGCGGGACCTGAGCCGCTCTGGTAGTCCTTGACATGGGCCTGCGGAGTGTCCGAGGCCACGGGACCCCTGGTAGTGTGGCCAGCTCGCCGTAGTCAGGGCGCCCCGCCGGTGACGGACAGTCGGAGAGCTCCGGACCTCCCTACGGACAGCCACCAGCGAGTAAGGACGGCACCTCGATAGCGCATGGCCCGAGCGTGCCCTGGCTTACCTGGAAACGGCCCCAAATCCGGTCCGTAGTGTCCTTCGTACTATAATGTCGGAAGCATCGGGGTTCCCTGTGTGTAGCAATACGGGGGGAGTCGACAGGACCGCTCCTGACCGCCGCCACTGCCCTAAAGCAAATGGGAGCAGGGCGGCGACCTTTTGCGCGCCTGATATTCTGGAGGGTTGATGCACCACATCACAGCTGCCGCCATTCGCAGACGGACAGTTACTCTGATAGCCGTTATTGCGTTATTGGCGGGAGGCGTCTTTGCCTATAATTCCCTTCAGGTGGAGCTCTTTCCAGAGATAGAGTTTCCACTGGTTGTGGTAACTACATCGTACCCCTCCGCTGATCCTGAGGCCGTAGTACGGGACGTGACCGAGCCGATTGAGCGGATCATCGAAGGCACCGAGGGACTGGAGGGCATTCAGTCAAGCAGCTTCGAGGGCAACTCTCTCGTTCTGGCAACCTTCAAGTTCGGCACCGACATGGCCGACGCGCAGAGTTCGATCCAGAACCAGGTGAATGTCCTGGTGTTCCCCGAGGGCGTGGAGCAACCGGAAATAGGTCGATTCGATCCCGACCAGTTTCCCGTCATTCAGTTCAGTGTCACCACCGACGATGGTACGGAACGGGCGTCGGAATTTGTTGAGTCGCGGCTCCTTCCGGAACTTTCCCAGGTGGGTGGCATCCAGCAGGTTACCGTAACGGGAGAGGTGGAACGACAGGTCCGCGTTTCCGTCGACCCGGACCGGCTGTTGGCCAACGGTATCGCCTTGCCCCAGATAGCCTCAGCCCTCAGCGATAACAACGTCACGCTGCCCGCTGGCCTGATATTTGGCTCGGGAAGCGCGATTCCCGTGAAGACAATCCATACCCTGGGGTCTGTGGAGGAAATCCGTAACCTCGTTGTGGGCTCCACCCAGTCGGGGCCGGTGCTCCTGGGCGACGTGGCGGGGGTTGAACTGACCGAGGGGACACCAACCAGCATCTCCCGGACTAACGGGAAGCCTGCCATAAACGTTGCAGTGATCAAGGAAGCTGAGGCAAATACCATCGAGGTGACGGACGGTGTGAGGCAGGTGCTGGACGGTATCGAAGTCTTGCCTCCCGGGGTCGAGATAATAATCGTTACCGACCAGGGACCCGAAATCCAGCAACAGATCGACACCCTCCTGAAGGAGGCGCTGTATGGCTTCCTGTTTGCGGTTGGCGTGGTGTTCATTTTCATGCTCACCATCCGGCCAACGGCGGTCCGCGGGCTTCTGACCACCCTCCGCCCCACTGTCGTTATCGCTCTGTCCATTCCGTTGAGCATCTTTACCGGGATCCTGCTGATGACATGGCAGGACATGACGCTCAACTTCATGACCCTGGGCGGCTTGGCCATTTCAGTCGGGCGGGTGGTGGATGACGCCATTGTGGTTCTGGAGAACGTTTACCGTCATATCCAGGCGGGTCGGGAAAGGTGGCGCGCCGCCCTGGAGGCCACAACCGAGGTCGGCCCGGCCATCTTTGCGTCCACCCTTACGACCATCGTCGTCTTCATTCCCCTGGGATTCATCCAGGGACTGGTTGGTGCCTTCTTCCTTCCCTTTGCGTTGACCGTGGTGTTTGCGCTGGCCGCCTCTCTGGCTGTATCGCTGACGGCTGTGCCGGTGCTCGGGGCGTATCTTCTCCGCCCGGGCGATCTGCCCGAGGGTGCGGGAGAGGACGATATCGCCTTTGTCAACGAAACATGGATGCAACGGCTTTACACTCCCGTACTGCGATGGGCGCTGGGACACAAGGCCGCTACCATCATCGCGGCGGTGGTAATCACCGTGGCCAGCCTGGGATTAATGACGCAGATCCCCATCACCCTGTTCCCCGGCGGCGGCGAACGATGGGTAGAGGTGAACCTGACTATGCCTCCGGGCACGCCGCCGGACAGGACTCTCGCTGAAGTCATGGATATCGAGGACCAGGTCAAAGACTTCTCCGATATCTACATCTCCACCGTGGGGGCCACAGACCTCGCCGGGGGCGGTGTTCCGGGGGCCTTCAACCAGGCGAGCCTGCTTGTGTCGCTCAACAGCAATGCTCCGGAGGAGGCGGCGGGATACCTCAGGGAGCAGCTAAAGGGACCAGGCAGGCAGCTGCAAATCACGGAGCTGCAGGATGGCCCGCCCACCAGCGGCGTCGAAATAAGTGTCGCCGGCCCGGAATACGAAGCCATTACCAGGGTATCCGATGAACTGGTCTCCTCCATCGGTACGGTGGACGGGATCGTAAACCTGTCCAGTGACATTGCCCAGGCCAGGGAGGAGGTGGCGGTCGAGGTGGATACCGCCTCCGCAGCTGCCATAGGACTGACCGCCCGACAGGTCGGCCTTCAGCTGAGCCAGTTCCTGATCGGTCGGACCGTTACGACCATCAACATCGACGGCAAGGCGACGGAGGTCCGGCTGACCGGCGGTCGGGAATCCGTGGGCAGCGTGGACCGGATAGGTGAACTGGTTATTGCCGGGCCGGGCGGCACTGCTCCCCTCAATGAATTGGCCCGGATTACCACGAGAGAGGGGCCGGTCACCATCAGCCGCACCGACCGGCAGCGCTCCGCCAGCATCACGGCAGACATCACCTCCGAGGACACTCAGGCGGTGGGAGCGGAGATTGATGAAAGAATCGCCGAACTCGATCTGCCGCCCGGCGTGTCCGTCACCAGCGGAGGGATATTCGCCGACATTGCCGAGGGCTTTCAGGCGATTTTCCTGTCCATGGTGGTGGGCATCGCCCTGATGTACGCAGTCATGGTTGCCAGTCTTGGGTCCCTGAGAAATCCGTTTGTCATCATCACCAGCCTGCCCCTGGCGCTCATCGGCGTCACTGTGGCCCTGGCAATTACCGGGCGCACCATGGGTTTGCCAGCGATGATGGGCCTACTGCTGCTCATAGGCATCGTGGTCACCAATGCCATCGTGCTCATAGCCTTCGTGGAGCAGCTGCGCGAGAAAGGCATGTCCGTAACCGACGCCCTTATTGCGGGGGGCCGTGTCCGGCTTCGGCCGATCCTGATGACCGCCCTTACCACCAGTTTCGCCCTTCTACCGCTGGCGGCCTTTTCGGGAAGCGAAGGGGGAATCATCAGCGCGGAGCTGGCCACCGTGGTAATCGGCGGCCTGATCAGTTCTACCGCGTTAACGCTGGTTGTCGTACCGGTGGTCTACTACCTGTTCAACGTCAGCATTCCTTCTCTCCTGGCCAGGGTCTTCCCACGGTTCGTTCCCGCGTCGGCCTGACGAAGAGTACAAGGCGAGGGACAATTATTGGAGCCCTGAGCAGGCTGGGAAGGCATAGCTGGGTACCACTTCGGCCATGAGCAGGAAGCTTGGCGCAGCACGGCGTCAGCTCCATTTTGATATCGTACTTTCGACTGCGATAAGGGATGCGCCGCAGACGGGCTACCAGTGTGGGATGTCGGCTTGCATGTCATCGGAGTTGCCGCGTTGACGCAAAAAGGATATATTATGGAAACATTTCGTACTGATACTGGCTCGTTTCGGATACCTTTGGCTTTGGCTTTAAAGCATTCCCGGAGCTGTATATGCTGACACAACAGGAGTTAATGGAACGGATGAGGGAATGGGCCGTCCGGGTTACTCCGCAGCGGTTGGCCATTGCCGAAGTCGTGCTCAATTCTCAGGACCATCCCACTGTTCAGCAGATTTATGAACGGGTTCGCGGCCATTTCCCCTCGATGACGCTGGCTACTATTTACTCCACGTTGGGTGTGCTGCAAAAAAGCGGCCTGATTCAGGAACTGCCGTTCCAGAGGATGTCGCGCTACGAGCCGAATATGGAACCTCACGTCAACCTGGTCTGCATCGAATGCGAGAACGTCATTGATGCCGACACCTCCAGCGAAGTCCATGACATGGTGGTGAACCTTCGCGACAGCGTTAAGCAGTCATCCGACTTTGAGGTGGGCTGGCAAAGGGTGGATTTCTATGGCCTTTGTCCCCGCTGCTCTGCCGCCAAGCGCCGGGGGGAGCTGGCGGAGGTATAGCTCTTCCCAAACGAGAGACGCACAAACGAGGACCGGCCGGTGTTAGCCACTGGCCGGTTTTGCGTTTGGAGGTGCCGGCAATGATAACCGGGGTCGTGGGAGTAACCCTCTGGACCGGTGACCTGGAGCGGCTGTTCCGCTTCTACAACGATGTGATCGGGCTGCCCCTGCATTCGCGGCACCCTGACTTCATTGCTTTTGAGCTGGGAGAAGTGCGGTTCAACATAGGGCTGCACGATCGCGTGTCGGGGCAATCCGGGGATCCGTTCCGATTTATGCCGCACCTTGGCGTGGACGACATACATGAGGTGGCAGCGCGGCTTACAGAGGCTGGCGTGGAGTTCATCCGTCAGCCGGAGCAGGAGAGCTGGGGAGGCTGGGTCGCCACTTTTCGGGACCCTGATGGCAATACCCTGCAGCTGCTGCAGCTTGTATGATCGACCGTTCCCGGTACCGGGCCTCGTTTCGTTACGAGATCTGAGGCCTGCCATTCAGATTTGGGGGTTCTCTCGATGACCCAGCCAGGCAAGGCAGAAAGGGCGGCTCGACACCTGTTTGATGCACATCGACAGCGCCTTCGGTACGAGGCTCTCCCCGAAGACATCTCGCCCGAGACTATCGGCGAGGCGTATGACATGCAGGAGGCCTTTCACGCGCTTCTGGTGCCGGAGCGTGGGGCCATCGTCGGTTATAAGATCGCGCTGACCACGCCGGTAATGCAGCGGATGGTGGGGTTCGACGCTCCCGCTGCCGGCGCGGTGTTCGAGAGTGGAGTGCACCACTCTCCCTCCTCGGTCGAGTCGTCCGACTTTGTCCGGCTGGGCGCTGAGTGCGAGGTGGCGGTGCGGCTGCGGTCTGACCTGCCGGCTGGCGGCGTGCCCTACAGCCGGGAGCAGGCTGCGGAAGCGGTGGGTGCACTCATGCCCGCCTTCGAGCTGGTGGATGACCGGGGCGCGGACTATAGCAACCTCTACTTCCTGGGAGTAGCTGCCGACAACGCCTGGAACGCAGGTGTTGTGCTGGGAGCGGAACGAACGGACTGGCAGTCCATCGACCTGGGTAATGCCCACGGCGCCATGACCATCAACAGTGAGCCGGCAGGCGAAGGGTACGGGCGCGACGTGCTGGGGCATCCGCTGGACGCCCTGGCATGGCTGGCGGACACCCTGGCTGGTCGCGGAAAAGAACTCAAGGCCGGGATGCTGGTGATGACGGGCAGCATAGTCAGTACCAAGTTCCTGAATCCAGGGGACGAGGCCGCATTTACCTTCGAGGGACTGGGCGACATCCGGTTGAAAGTTTCCTGATCCGGGGGCGCTTCCGGCATCCGTCGTCTGGCGAGGCTACACGATCAGCATGGCATCGCCGAAGCTGTAGAAGCGGAATCCCCTACCGATGGCTTCCGTGTAGGCAGCCAGGACCATATCCAGCCCCTCGGCTCCGCTGGGGGCGCAGTGCTGTGCGAAGGCCGATACCAGCATCAGCAGGGTTGAGCGGGGCAGGTGGAAGTTGGTGATCATGGCGTCCACCGCGCGGAAGCGGTGCCCCGGCAGGATGTAGATGTCGGCATCTCGCTCCACCGGGGCGAACTCGCATCGGCCGTTCTGCGCCGCGTCGGCGGCGAGTTGCTCCAGGACCCGGACGCTGGTGGTGCCGACGGCGACGACGCGGCGGCCCTCAGCGCGGGCACGGTTCAGGGAATCGGCAGCGATGGAGTCCAGCGAATATCGTTCGGTGTGGATGTGGTGGGCGGCCGGGTCCTCGTCCTGGACCGGACGAAAGGTATCGAGGCCCACGTGCAGGGTGACGAAGGCGGTTTCCACTCCGGCGTCGCTGATCCGCTTCAGCAGGCCGGGGGTGAAGTGCAGCCCGGCCGTGGGTGCGGCGGCGCTGCCGGGCTCGCGGGCGTAAACGGTCTGATAGCGCCCAGGGTCGTCCAGTCCCTGACGGATGTAGGGCGGCAGCGGCGTATGGCCCATGCGGTCGATGGCCGACTCCGTCGAAAGTCGAACGGCCTTCAATCCTTCAGCGCGCGACTCCAGGACCTCCACTGTCAGGGGCGGGCCAGGGGTGACCCCGTCGGGTGGGGTGATGGTTAGGGTGATGCCGGGCCGGAGGCGGCGACCGGGACGGGCCAGGGCCTCCCAGACACAATCGGCCTCGCGGCGCAGCAGCAGCAGTTCCACCCTTCCTCCGTTGTCGTTGCGGACGCCGAACAGGCGGGCAGGAATTACCCGGCTCTGGTTGAAGACCATCAGGTCGCCGGGCCGAAGGTAAGCCGGAAGGTCAGTGAAGTGCCGGTGTTCGATGGCCCCGGTGGCCCGGTCGAGCACCATTAGGCGGGAGGAGTCGCGGGGTTCGAGAGGGAACTGCGCGATGAGCTCGGGCGGCAGGTGGTAGTCGAAGTCGCTGGTGCGCACGGTTGGACCTGGATAGCCTTCGTCGATCGGGGCTAGTGGCGTCCGTGGATGCTGATGCGGGCGGCGGTCAGGGTGTTGACCAGCAGCATGGCGATGGTCATGGGTCCGACACCCCCCGGCACTGGGGTGATGGCGGCGGCCTTCTCGGAGACCGGGCCGAAGTCCACGTCTCCCTTGAGCCGGTAGCCGCGACGGGCGGTGGGGTCATCGACGCGGTTGATGCCAACGTCGATGACGACCGCTCCCTCCCGGACCATGTCGGCGGTGATCGACCCGCGCCGGCCAATGGCCGCCACCAGGATGTCGGCGGAGCGGGTGATGCCGGCCAGTCCGCGGGTACGGGTGTGGCAGACGGTGACGGTGGCGTTGCCGCCGCGTCCACGCTGCATGAGCAGGGCCGCGAGAGGCTTCCCGACGATGTCGCTGCGACCGCAGATGACCACGTTGGCGCCTTCGGGATCGTGGCCGTTGCGCAGCAGCAGCTCGACGATCCCGGCGGGGGTGCAGGGAGAGAAGTCGGGCCGACCCTGGATCAGCTTGCCCAGATTGTGCGGGTGAACTCCGTCCACGTCCTTGTCTGGGTCGATAGCCTCGATAATGCGGTGCTGGTCCACTCCTCCTGGCAGGGGCAACTGGACCAGAATGCCGTGCACCCTGGAATCGTCGTTGTAACCCCGGACGGCGCCGAGGACCTGGTCCTCGGTAGCGGTAGCCGGAAGGCGTGTGGAATCGCTGAAGAGGCCGGCCTGCCCGCAGGCGCGTTGCTTGTTGTTGACGTAAACGGTGGAGGCCGGGTCGTCTCCCACCAGCACGACGGCGAGGCCGGGAGTAACGCCGTGCTTTTCCTGCATCTCAATGACGCCGTCGAAGACCTCGGCTCGTATCTTTGCCGCAAGATCGGTGCCAGAGAGTATATCGGCCGGCAACATAGCCTCCCGCAGGTTGCGATACCTGAATTTTAGCATGGCCCTGTCGCGGAAGAGCCAGGCAACGGGGATGGTCTCAGGGCAATCGCGTCTCAATGGATTCAGCTTTGCTCACGACCGTCATTCCGGCGAAAGCCGGAATCCAGAGCGTTTTGGCGGTTGTTGGCATTCCGGTTGCAAGGCTGGGTAGATTCCCTCTTTCGAAAGAATTACAGATCAATAAGCCTGACTACTCTAAGATGTGATTGCCCAGCGGAAGGCCTGAATCAGGATTGTCGGCATTATGGGATTTTCAGGATGGAACGGTGCGGCCACCCATCGCAGCCACGGCTCTGCGCCCCACGGGGTGGCAGGGTGTTGAGGGGTGCGCATCGTGCCGGCCCTACCACTCAGGCGGCGTGATGAGGCGGCCCTGTACGGAGAGAGGGGGCGAAAGTATACTGGCCTTACCTGCTGATCGGGGTAACTGATGCGGATCTGCTCACTGCTGCCCAGCGCCACGGAGATGGTCTACGCCCTGGGGCTGGGCGACGCTCTGATGGGCGTCTCCTACGCCTGCGACTACCCTGACGAGGCGGCGTCACTGCCGGTGGTAAGCCACAGCCTGCGCAGCGTCAAGCACCTGGACTCGGGGGAGATCGACTCGTTGGTGCAGCAGGCGCGCGCCAATAACAACCCGATGTACTGGATCGACGAGGAACTGCTGGCCCGGCTCCGTCCCGACCTGATCATCACCCAGGAGCTGTGCGAGGTGTGTGCCATCGCCAGCGGGTCAGTGTTCGAGACGGCGGCGAAGGTGTTGGACTACCGGCCGGAGATACTCACCATTCGTCCCAGCGGCGTTGACGACATTCTGCAGAATATCGTCAACGTGGCCAGCGCGGCGGGTGCGCCGGAGCAGGGACGGGAGCTGAAGAAGTCCCTGGAAAAGAGGATCAGGCGAGTTACCGAGGGAGTTCGGGGAAACGGCGTCAGACCCAGGGTGGTCTGCCTGGACTGGCTGGACCCACTGCGTAATACGGGCCAATGGCTGCCGGAGATATCGGAGATGGCCGGAGGCGAAGAGGGACTGGCCACGCCACGGGGAAAGTCTCGTGAGCTGTCGTGGGACGAGGTGCGGGAGTACGAGCCGGAGTACCTGATGATCATGCCCTGCGCCTTCGGACCGGAACGATCGCGGCAGGAGGCGCGGGACAAGCTGACGGTCCTGCCGGGGTGGGAGGATCTGCCGGCGGTACGGAACGAGAAGGCTTTCGTGTTCGACGGGCGGATTCCCAGCCGGCACGGCCCTCGGGTGGTGGATGTGCTGGAGGGCCTGGCGGAGGTGCTGCACCCCGAACGGTTCGAGGGGCTGGCTCCGCCGGGGATATATGACCCGCAGCCCTTCCGGTGAACGAGCGATGAATCTGGTACAAAGAGGGCACCTTCCGTATCGTGGCCGATGTACCGTCAACAGAATTAGCAATGACCAGCCAGGTACCAAAGAATCCGCGCGGCAGCGCGATGCGTAGTTAAAGATATGATTGCTGCGATTGAAACACTGAGGGAAGGTCAGGGAAAGACCTGGGTGGTAACTGCTGCGGTCGCCGCTGCGGCGCTGGCCATCGCCGTGGTCGGTGCGCTGTTGGTGGGCAGCGGCGGCGGGATTGATCCGATCAACCTGTTCGTCGAGGGCAAGCTGTCGGGTAACTCCCAGGATTTCCTGGGCGGATTGATCGGCGGAACAGCGTTGTTTGCCTTCGCCGCGGGTATGGCCTCGGCGGTCAACCCCTGCGGGTTCGCCATGCTGCCCGCCTACCTGGGGTTGTACCTGGGCTCCAACCTGTCGGAGGAGGAGCGCCCCGGCCCGCTGGCGGCGATCCTGCGCGGCCTGGTGGTGGGCGGTGCTGTCTCGGCGGGGTTCATCCTGCTGTTCGGCGTCGTAGGCGGTGCAGTGGGGCTGTCGGCGTCGTTTATCAGCGACCTGCTGCCCTGGCTGGGGCTGATCATCGGAGCGGTGCTGGTGGGTGCGGGCGCCTGGATGGTGGCGGGAGGCAAGCTTTACACGGGCGTTGCGGCCCGCGCCGCCGACCGGTTGGGGAATCCGAACACGGTCAGCGTCCGGAGCTTTTTCACCTTTGGCGTGTCCTACGGCACGGCCTCGCTGAGCTGTACCCTGCCGATATTCATCGCGGTGGTCGGCATCGGGAGCGCGACGGACTCGCTGCTGGAGGTGGTGGGCAACTTCTTCCTGTACGCCTTCGGGATGGGGCTGGTCATCATGGTGATGACGCTGGGTATGGCGATCTTCAAGGGCGCCATGGTGCGCATGATGCGCCGGGCCCTGCCTTACATCCAGCCCATCGCATCGGCATTCATGGTGATAGCCGGGGCCTACATCGTCTTCTACTGGCTGACCGTTGGACGCGACAACCTGCTATAGCCTGGCTCGCAGGAAGGTTGCGTTCATATGGGTGGCTGCGCTGCTGCTGATGGCGGCCGTTGCCTGTGAGAGCGGCCAGGATACCGGCACCGCCGCGCCGGAACCTCTGCCCGCAGAAACGCCGGCAGCCGCCGGAGCGCCGACGGACTCCGACAGGGATGTGACCGAGCCCCCCACGGACACGCCGGTCGCCAGCGAGTCCCCAACTCCGTCGGAGGAGTCGGGGGTGTCCACGACAACAGCAACCTCCGCAGCTACGCTGCCCCGAGCGACGCCCATGGTGACGGACCCGCCCACCGCCGCGAGCGTTAGGTACGGCTCGGTACCGGCGCCGATGGTGGAGCCGGATCCTGACTTCCAGAACGAGCTGGATGCCGCCAAATTCCGGACGGACGAGTGGCTGACCGACTTCAGTCTGCACACCGTCCCCTACGACCAGTTCCTGTCGGGGGGCGTCCCCCGCGACGGCATCCCGCCCCTAGACAATCCGCAGTTCGAGAGCATCGAGGAAGCCGACACGTGGCTGGAGGACGTGCAGCCGGTGGTGGCGCTGGAGATCAACGGCGCAGCCCGGGCCTACCCCCTGGCGATTCTGACCTGGCACGAGATCGCCAACGACACGCTGGGCGGTGTTCCGGTGTCGGTGACCTTCTGCCCGCTGTGCAACTCGGCGGTGGCCTTCGACCGGCGGGTGGGCGACGCGGTGCTGGACTTCGGGGTGTCGGGCAACCTGCGCCACAGCGACCTGGTCATGTGGGACCGGCAGACGGAGAGCTGGTGGCAGCAGTTGACCGGCGAGGGCATAGTGGGCGCCTACGCCGGGTACCAGCTGGAACTGGTGCCGGCGCAGTTAGTGTCCTGGCGAGACTTCAAGGCGGCCTTCCCCGAGGCCGACGTGCTGTCGCGGGAGACGGGATACATCCGAGACTACGGCAACAACCCATACTACGGCTATGACGAGCCCGGGCAATGGCCGTTCCTGTTCAGGGGGTTGCCCGACGAAAGGCTGCTGCCGATGGAACGGGTGGCCGCCCTGGAGTTGGACGGTCAGCCGGTGGCCTTTCCCTTCCTGGTCCTGGAGAGGGAACGGGTGGTGCATTACCCGGAGGGGCAACCAGGTATTGTGGTGTTCTTCCAGTCTGGAACCGCGTCGGCGCTGGACCAGTCCCGGATCGCAGACTCCAGGGATGTGGGTGCGACGGGGGTGTTCGAGGCTACCCACGAGGGACGGGCGCTGACCTTTCGTTCGGAAAACGGCGGGTTCGTGGACGAGCAGACAGGGTCGACGTGGAACGTGCTGGGGCAGGCCGTTGCGGGGCCGCTGACTGGACAGTCCCTGACGCCGGTGGTGCACGGCAGCCACTTCTGGTTCGCCTGGGCAGCCTTCGCGCCGGAGACGGTGGTGTATACCGGGGGCAGATGAAACGAGCGCAATCGAGAACTCCCCTTGCTCCCGAGCGTACCTAACTGGCCGACCGGCCTATTCTTTCCCACCATCCCAATACAATTCCTAGGACTATGATTGTCGCTGGTAAGCCATAGACAATCAAGCGCAACGCAACATCTCGTGCCCGGATGTTAACTCTTGTGGAACGTCTTTGCTTCATCATGGCTCATCTCGAGGAAAGAAGACACTGAACCTCGCATATGCCGCTAGCCACCACTCTATTACTCTTGCCAATGCAAGTAACGGTGCCATTAAAATCATTCCCAAACCGATGTAGGCATAGACTCCCTGGGGATCCCACAGACTCTGGGGAAGGTTAAGAATACCCAAGAGGATAAACCCACCAACCATGATAAACATTACCATTATCAAGAGAGCGAACAAGATTAACTCTTTGATGAGCGTCAGAGTTACTGTGAACCGCCTATCTTGGACCACAACGCCCCTGTTCTAAGAGAACCCTATTGACTGACAATCCGACATTTACCTTGATCCTTTGCTCCACGAAATCCCGTTTTTAGGACAACAGCCTTAGCAATTTGACCTGCAAGCTAGCTTAATCCCAGAATAGCATCTGGATTATCGTATTGCCACTCTCGGAAAGGCTTGTATAGAATGCCCACATTCTCCATCAGCTTGAAGCCGTGATGCCAAATGCCGTAGAAGAATTCCCTCCTTTCGACCACTTCTCGGGCCTCCCGTCATTGAGGATTTCCAACGCGATTAGCGTTTGCCATTTGCTTCTTTGAGGTGGGGCGAATGGTCTTTTCGAATGACTTCGCTGCCGAAGACGATCCGCAATCAAGCTCCCGGGATTCCGACGCAAAAATAGTCCGGTGGTCGGAGGACCCAGAGGGTCTTTCGCCGGAGGAATGCGCCCGTCGGGGTATCGAGGCGTTGGCCGGGCTGGTGATTTCCGGGGATATTTTCGGAACGAACCGCCATCCGGACGCCCACTTCTGCACCTGTGCCGAGATACACCACGCGGTCGCCGGCACCAGCGACAACTTCGACGACCACATCGTCGTGACCTTCCGCGTCGTGGATATCAAGGACGGCATCTATCCGCTGGTGGGACAAGAGTCGGTCAGGATGGTCATGCAGCCGATGAGCGACAGCAATGTCAGCGCCCGGTGGAACGCGATTGACCGCAGTCCCTTCGGCCAGCAACCGGAAGGCGTGGGCTCGGCAGTGGAGGAACTGGACATGCTTTCGGGGGTCAGCCGTCCGTTGACGCTGGGTCCGATAGGGGAACAGGAAGCCGCGAACGACGGCCCGGTTTCCTTCCTGATGCTGAAGGACCCGGGAGCAGGCTGGCAGATATGGAGGCGGTTCCAGTACGAGGCCGGCGGCGCCGAGGGGCGGCCGTTTCGCGAAGAGTCCTACAGTATGATTTACCCGGTGCTCAGTCCGGAGATGAACTGGAGATTTCGAATCTACGACATTCCTGGCGGTGGGATACGCTGGGAGGTGAATTCAGACAACCGGGGTTAGTCCAAGTTATTTTTACGCTACAGTCCAGCCACAGGAGGCAGTCATGTCCAACCCTCGCGCCGAGTTCTCGCCCATCTTCAGCAGGCCGCCGCTCAAGCTTCCCAACAATGCCCGGGTGGCGGTGTGGCCGGTCATCAACGTGGAGGAGTGGGACATCAACGAACCGATGGCCCGCACCGTGCTGCCTACGCCCCAGGGTGTGGCAACGCTCCCCGATATCCCCAACTTCGGCTGGTTCGACTACGGCCTGCGGGTGGGGTTCTGGCGTTTCAAGCAGGTGCTGGACAAATATGGCATACGGGCGACGGTAAGCCTGAACGCCTCGGTGTGCCTGAGCTACCCAATGCTGGTGGAGGAATGCACGAAGGCAGGGTGGGAGATGCTGGCCCACGGCTTCATCCAGCGGGTGATCAACCGGGAGCCGGACGAGCGGGCGGTGATTCGCCGCACCATCGACACCATCGCGGAGGCCACGGGCACTGCGCCCAGAGGCTGGATGGGTCCGGGGCTGGCTGAGACCTTCGACACGCCGGACGTGCTGGCCGAGGAGGGCATCGAGTACATCGCCGACTGGGTCAACGACGACCAACCGTACGAGATGATCGTGAAGTCCGGGCGCATGGTGGCCCTGCCCTACACGGTGGAACTGAATGACATTCCCATCTACCTGATCCAGAATCATCGCTCTCCGGAGCTGTTCGAGCGGGCCAAGGACCACTTCGACACGCTGTACCGGGAGGGTGCCGACAGCGCACGGGTGATGTGCATATCGACCCACCCGTACATCACCGGGGCGGCGCACCGCATCAAGTACTACGACGCCATCTTCGACTACATCAGCCGCTTCGAGGGCGTGGTGTTCATGACGGGCAGCGAGATCCTCGATTGGTACAACGGCGAGGTAAAGAACGGGCCATAGCATCGCCTCAACGTCAGAGGTTTTCAAGAAATGGATCGCGACGCCCAGGAACCAAACAAACACGCGGAACTCAGCCGGTGGTGCATCGGCGAGGCCGACAACTACCTGCGTGCCGGGAACAACATCCAGGCGTCGGAGAAGGGCTGGGGCGCGGCGGCGCAGGCACTCAAGGCCATCGCCGAGGAGCGCGGCTGGAATCATGGCAGCCATACGCTTATTGTGGACATCGTCCAGCAGGTGTCCTATGAAGAAAGTAGCCCCGATTTGATAAGGCTATTTGGCTCGGCTCAAGCATTGCACACGAATTTCTACGAGGACTGGCTTGATTCTCACACCCTCCTAATTTACCTGGATGATGTCAAGTCGCTGCTTCCGGAACTGGAGCGCATTCGGAACGAAGCTCCGCCGTCCTTCACGCCGGAGACCCGGGACCAGCGCAACCGCTGGCGGCGGCTGACGCGGCAAGTTTAGGCGAGTAACAACTTGGGCTTCCGGGCTTGCCGGACCGGTCCATCCCGGGGTTCATCACCGGTAGGGTAGCGATTGCTCTCGAGGCGGTAAAACCCGGGCGGCGACGCTAGGGGTCGCCTTCTATGCCGCACTGGACAATGCGAGACCGGACGATTCCGGAGACACCCACGTATTGGAACACGGCGCCGTCGTACTCTCTTGGCTGGGGGTCCTGGACGACTACCGTGGCGGTGCCTTCGTTGGCCGTGCCTTCGAGCAGCCGGGCGAAGGGCGCGGCCTGGGTCCCTGACCCGGGGTCCGTGGGAAACCTGAAATCCATTTCGGGGTTGGTTGTGAACTCGACGTTTCCATCGGCGTCGGTTACCCAGATCTCGCTCAGGCGGGTGGTATTGGTAATGTCCTGTAGCACGCCGTTGATCCTGTCTGCCGATACACCCGCTTCCACCGCCGTGGCGACGTAATGTGCGACCATTTTGGCCGTTGCCACCATGAGGCTCGCCCGCGTCTCGAGCCACTGGTTCATCGCTGCGTCCTCTTTTCTCTCAGTCATTTTCTTCCTCTGAACCGCTAAATGGCGGAGGCAGTTCTTTGACATTCACCTAAACCATGTTATCACCGGTGGCAGTCCTGGTGGCACCGGTACGCCGATTGCTTGACCGCGGTTTACGCTGGCGCGGTGTCCCCTGTGCCCAGCTTAAGAGACTGCTTTATTCTGGTATTGAATTCCCGCTGCCACCGAACTATACTAAATCTAATTTAGTAAGTGATGTTAAGTATGTGAGCAAAAACATGAGTGAAATGCAGAGCGAGGAATATTGGGAGAGCCTGGTGAAGAGGAGCCTTTGCCGTTTCTTGTTGCTCTCGCAGTTGGCCAAGGGCCCGCTTCATGGCTATGGCGTGAACCGGGCTATCAAGGAGGCCTGCCAGGGGTGCTGCGAACCCACCGAGGCCATGGTGTACTCGACCATGAAGGAACTCCAGGACCGCGGATACGTGGAAAGCCGCATGGAAGAACACCTGGGTCGCAAACGCAGGGTGTGCTGGCTATCCTCATCAGGAGAACAGGCTTTCCAGTCGGCTGCCAGGGTCTGGGAACGAATGCTGCCGGCAGTGCAGGAGTGCATCGAACAGGCCAGGGACATATCCGGAACGGCGGCGCGGACCTAGATGGCCTGTCCGATACTGGCAGGAATTTCCCAGGTAAGACCCGGATAACAATTACGAGGGAGGAAATCCGGTGACAACAAACAACGAGGAAATCAAGGAACTGGTCAGGGAGAAATATGGCGCCAGGGCGGAGCGGGTGATCGAGCTGAGCCCGGTACTCGAGCAGGGGAGCGTGGAGCAGGGCGAAGGTTGCTGCGAGGTCAGCGCGTCCTGTTGCGGTCCCGAGGACCTGGACCATGCCATGCGCCTGTACAACGAGGGCCAGCTTTCCGGGCTACCGGCGGAGTCGATTGCCGCCTCGGCAGGGTGCGGCAACCCGACGGCCCTTGCAGGGCTGCAGCCCGGCGAGCGGGTGCTGGACCTGGGTTCGGGCGGTGGCATCGACTGCTTTCTGGCGTCCCAGCAGGTGGGCGAGAGAGGCCGGGTGACGGGACTGGACATGACTCCGTCTATGCTGGAACTGGCCCGGAAGAACCAGGCCAGCCTGGGGTTTACCAACGTGGAGTTCGTGCAGGGTGAGATGGAGTCGATGCCCCTGCCCAGCGACTCCTACGATGTCATCATCTCCAACTGCGTGGTCTGCCTGTCGCCCGACAAGGACGCGGTGTTCAGCGAGAGCTTCCGGGTCCTGGCCCCCGGCGGGCGCATTCATCTTTCGGACGTGCTGGCGCTGACGGCGGAGGGGCCGGCAGCGACCGACGCGGAATCGTGGGTGTCCTGCGCAGCGGGCGCCGAGTACCACGAGATCTACGTCGACCGTCTGCGCCGCGCCGGGTTCGAGAGGGTCGAGATCAACGGCGAGGGCTTTGAGTTCTGGGATGAGTCCGAGCGGGAGACCTACAGGAACACCGCCAGTTTCAAGGTGACCGCGAGGAAGCCGGCGTAGGCGTCGGACGGGCCCCAATGGATGGCAGCGGCAGTTCTACCCTTTGACTATGCCATCCGGGAAGGATTCTCATCATCGAGCGCCCAGTTAACAGGATTGTCAAGGATGTATGCCCGAATGCGGTCAAGGGACTCATCGTCACGTATGATGTGGTCGAGGTAATTTCGCTGCCAGAGCCTCCCTTCAAACCCGGGCCATTTTCCGTCTCTGACTCTCCTCAAGTAATGGATCGTGGTTAGAGACTTAAATGATCCGATCACCGAACCCAATGTAGGGGCAACCCTTGTGGTTGCCCCGAGGTCCCTTAGGGACGCTTCGGAATTGCATTCCAGGGCGCCCACAAGGGGCGCCCCTACGTGAAGCATTTCTATGATTGCGTGAATGTGGTTGGGCATCACCACGAATTCGTCGATGGCCACATTGGTGAAATTTCGGGGCAGTTCGTCCAGCAAGTCTCCAACCATCCTCCCTGCTCCGTTCAATTCCATCTTGCCGCCGGATACCCGACCGAAACGACATTCCCGTCCTTGGGTGACGACAGTTACGAAATAGGCACCAGCGTGGCTGTAATCGTAACCAGCTAATCGTAGAGAGCGCCGCTGGTTAACGTTGGCTCCGCCATTTTGGTCCACCTTGGACATTCGACTCCTTTGCTATTCGATTGCACCTGTCAGTAGTACTTGATGGTCTTGAAGGCCTCAGCGTACTTGAGGCCGACCTTGGCGGCCGTCTCGGCGCGGCCGATGGGGAAGTACTTCTCGGCCGCCTCGGGAGAGACCTGCGACCTGTGTGCCTTCAGCGCGGCAACCGCGGTGTCCATGTAGCCTTGGACGTCCTCGAAGTGGTCGGACCCCGGCATCCCGCCTACGATCCATACCTCCCGCACCTTGTGCGGTTCCAGCCCCTCCTCCAGCAGCTCCGGGAAGGTCAGGCGGTCGCGGGCGGTGGGAAACACGGCGGCCAGGGTGGCCTCTCCTGTGGCCAGGTGATCGGGGTGGCTACCGTAGTAGCGGCTGTCGATGTCGCGGGTTGGCGGCTCGGTTATCACCACGTTCGGGCGGTGGCGGCGAATCTGGCGGGCGATGTCCCTGCGCAGCTGCAGCGTCGGCTCCAGGTAGGAGTCGGGATAGCCCAGGAATACCACCTCCTTGAGTCCCAGTATTCTGCCGGACTCGCGCTGCTCCTCCGCCCGGATGGCGGCCAGCCGCTCCGATGTCATTGCCGGGTCGTCGCTCCCCTTGGAGCCGTCGGTGCAGAGCACCAGTACCACCTCCCATCCCTCGGCACACATCTTGGCCATGGTTGCGGCGCAGGTCCACTCGGCGTCGTCGGCGTGGGCCATGATGACCATGGCCCTGCTGTAGGCTTGGTTAATTTCCGAATCGGGCATATATCGTTCCTTGCTTACGTAGTGCTGAGGCCTTCAGGGCCGCGAAACAGGGTAACTCATAGCTCCGAGGGGCGCCAGTCGACGGTTGCCGATGCGAACGACGGGATGCTAGCCTTGGCAAAGAAGAGCGAGTTCGAGGGGCATATTATGGCGAGGTTGTGGGCGATGACGGTGGAGTTTGACTCCATTTCGGTGGGCGATACCCTGCCGGTGCTAATTAAGTGGGAGACGGAAGAGACGATCCTGAGGTACAACTCGCTGCACGGTGAGCCCGACGAGAATGACGAGTATCCCGAGACCCTTCCCAGGAGGACTGTTGAGTCGTACATCGTGGAACTGCTGGGGAAGGGCTTTCCTCAGGAGCGGCTGGATGACGAGGGCAGCAGCCTGGAGGTCGGGCATCTGCTGGCCGTTGGGCCCGGCGACACCATCAGCCTGTCGGGCGAGGTAGTCGGCAAACGTATGGATGGCGGACAGCGCCTGGTCGAGTGCACCGTGGAGGTGGACAACGACCGCGGAGAGCCGGTGGCCCGGGCTAGGGCGTCGATCAACCTGTAGCCGGGGCCGTGCCGACTTCTCCGATGCTGGCTAGGCTTTTTCCAGCACCACGGGGTTGGACAGGATGCCGATGCCGGGAATTTCCACCTCCACCTGGTCGCCGTGCTTGAGGGCGGTGGTCACCCCGGTGGAGCCGGAGAAGACCAGGTCGCCGGGCTGCAGGGTTATCTGCTGGCTGATGTAGCTGACGATTTCGGCGAAGGTGAACAGCATCTCCTCGGTTCGCCCCCGTTGCACCTCCTCGCCGTTGAGGCGGACGATCATTTCCAGGGCCTGCGGGTTGATGTCGGTCTCGATCCACGGGCCCACCGGGGCGAAGGTGTCGGAACCCTTGGCCCGCCAGAAAGTCCAGTCGTCCTTCTGCCAGGCGCGCTCGGAGACGTCGTTGCCGCAGGCGTAGCCGAGGATGTAGCTGCCGGCCTCCTGGGGGCTGACGCGGCGGCAGGGCTTGCCGATGACGGCCACCGCCTCGCCCTCGTAGTGGACCTCGCCCGAGGTGTCGTGGGGCAGGATGATGTTCTCGCCGGTGGCGGCGAGGGAGTTGCGTGCCTTGATCCACGGCTCCGGGTGCTCGGGCACATGGGGGTCCTCGTCGCCCAGGACCCCGGCGGCGAACTCCAGGTGGTTGGCGAAGTTCAGGCCCGGACACCAGATTTCGCGGGGGTCTGTGGGAGCCAGCAGGTTGACGTCCTCCAGCTTCCGCCGCTCACCGCTGGCCTTGAATTCGGAGAAGATGTTGCCCTCGATCTCGACGACCTCGTCGCCCTCGACCACGCCGTGGGCGGTGTGTCCGTTGTACTGAAACCTGGCTATCTTCATAGTCTATTCCTCGCGTCGGTTGATGGGAATTTCATTCTAGGCGTTCGATTCCGGGAATGGAATCGAAGCCCGCGTCGTAGCTGAGGATACGATTGACTCCCGCCGACTGCATTACTGCGGCGTGTAATGCGTCCCGGGCTGAGAGTGATGGAACGGACAGGACTAGATCCTTGGCAACCTCAATTTCGGTCATCCCAAAGGTGAGGACCTGCTCCACCGTGTCGTTGAGAACACTGAACGCCTCGTCAATGGCGTAGTGCCTCCCGATTGATGAAAACCTGTGAATGATCTCCTGATAGACCTCTACATCAGTAACAAGTAACTCGGGTTCTGCCTTGAGTCTGAAAATTGCCTCTGCCGCTCGATCTCTGTTCGGATGTGGTGATCCCACAAGGTACATTGGCACATTGGAATCTACGAAGATCACAGGCTGTTATACCCGGACTCAATTTCCCGGATCATCTGATCTATGTCAGCCGTGGGAGCGTTGCATTCCCCGGCCTCCCGAATGACCTGCCGCAACGCCTCGGCCGCCTCGGGGGCCTCTTTGACCGCTTGGCGCAGGGACTGGTTTACCCATTCTTCAATGGACATTCCCTTGATTCGGGCAATGCGCTCCACCTTTGCATAAACCAAATGGTCTATTTGAACCGGATATTTTTCCTTCCAGCCTTCCATGATTCTCCCGTCCATGGTCAGTCCAGCGGTGGGCCGTCAGGAAAAAGTATATCCCCTTGTGCAGTTAATGGTAAACGCATGGGTATGCGGAGCACCGGGCGCGCCTGCAACCGCGCGGCAACTGTTATACAATACGGGGCCGGCGCAATTCCCATGAGCGGGGTGAATCGCACAAGGAGTGACCGTGAGGCTGGGATTCTTCGTAACCAACCAGTACCTGCCCGGCGAGTCGATGCCGCAGAGAATCCGGGACAGCGTGGAGCAGGTGGCGGCGGCGCGGGATGCGGGCTTCAGCCTGATCGCCACGGGCCAGCACTACCTGGCGGCGCCGTACCAGATGAGCTCGCTGATGCCTCTGATGTCAAGACTGGCGGCCGAGGCCGGCGACATGCAGGTGGCGGCCACGGTGCTGCTGCTGCCGCTGCACAACCCGGTGGAACTGGCTGAGAGCATCGCCACGCTGGACTGCATCACGGACGGGCGCTTCGTGTTCGGTATCGGGCTGGGTTACCGCGACGAGGAGTACACGGCTTTTGGGGTGAGGCGCGAGGAGCGAGTGGGGCGGATGAACGAGTCGCTGGACATAATCAAGCGGCTCTGGACCGAGGACGAACTGGAATACGAGGGCAAGTATTACACGATCCCGAAGACGCAATTGATCACCCGGCCCGTGCAGCAACCGCACCCGCCCATATGGGTGGCGGCGAACAACGACGTGGCGATACGGAGGGCGGCACGCTGGGGATACCCGTGGCTGATCAACCCCCATGCCACGGTGCCGATGGTGGCGGACCAGTGGACCCGCTACACGGCGGCGCTGGAGAGGGCGGGCAACCCGGTGCCGTCGGACCTGCCCATGATGCGGGAAATGTACGTGGCATCCGACCGGGAGGCGGCCTACATCGAGAGCCAGCCGTACCTGGAGGGAAAGTACGCGGCCTATGCGTCATGGGGGCAGGACAAGGCCCTGCCGGGCGAGGAGTCCTTCAACGTCCCTTACCAGGACCTGGCTAGGGATCGCTTCCTGCTGGGTTCGCCGGAGGACGTGGTGAACGAGTTGAAACGCTACCGGGAGAAATTGGGCATCAACATGATGATATTCCGGATGCAGTGGCCCGGAATGCCGCAGGAACAGGTGCTGCGGCAGATCGAGCTGCTGGGACGAGAGGTCATCCCGCAGGTCCAGGGTCTGTAAGGAGGCGCTACCATGAGAGAGCGGCCTATTGATTATTGCTACTGGATAACGAATCAACTTCTGGCCGGGGAATATCCGAGGAACCTGAACGAAGAATCATCGAAGAAAAAAATCGAGGCGCTGCTGAACTCCGGTGTTTCCGCTTTCATTGACTTGACTGAAGTGGAAGAAACCGGGCCAGGTGTTGACGGCAGCCACCTGCTCCCCTATGCCCAACTTGCTGGACCGGCGCAACACTTTCGCTTTGCGATGACCGAGGGCAGACTGCCGGAGAGCCGGGAGTTCACCAAGAATATTCTCGACACCATCGATCAGCAGATCGCCCAGGGCAAGACGGTCTACGTTCACTGCCTTCGCGGCACGGGACGCACAGGCCTCATTGTAGGCTGCTGGCTTTCCCGAAATGGCTATCCCGGCGTGCAGGCTCCACGCCGTTTGCGCGAACTCTGGAGACAGAATCCCAAGTCGCTGAGCCGGGTCATCCTCGAAGACGAAAGAGACGCGGACTACATCAGGGACTGGCGGGAACCGGCTTAATTGTCTCCGCTCGCCGCCTTTGATGGGCATGCCCCGGTCTCCTGGACCAATCCCTGTGGCTATTCCGCAGAATTCGGTACCCCCTTCAGGGCCTTTTCATTTTCTTAAAGGAGTCTTAAAGTTGTGGTGAAGAAGTGAGGAGGTGGGGAAGATGAGATTGAGAGAAGCCTTGGATGGAGTTCCAGACCACCGGAGCCGGCAAGGCCGGCGCCACCCATTGGGAGCGGTATTGAGTCTGTCAGTTTGCGCCATGCTATGTGGCTCCCGCAGTCTTTACGCCATTGCGCAATGGGGCCGGGACCAAGGAGCCACTGCTGGAGAGGAATTGGGTTTCCCACAGGGGAGAACGCCCTGCGTAGCCACCCTGCACCGGGTGTTCAAGGATCTGGACGTGGATGCCTTCGAAGGGGTGCTGCGGGAATGGGTGCGAGATAGTGGGGTGGATCTGGGCTCCGTGGTGTCAATAGACGGGAAGACGTTGCGTGGGATTCACGGTGAGGAACTGCCTGGGGTGCACCTGGTATCAGCCTACGCCACTGAGGGCAAGGCGGTGCTGAGCCAGGCAGCCACGGCGGGCAAGGGTCAGGAATTGGCAGCGGCCCAAGCAGTGTTGGGGCAGATTCCCCTGGAAGGGAGGATAGTGGTGGCGGACGCTCTGCTGACCCAACGGGAGGTGTGCCAGCAGATTGTAGCTGGCGGCGGAGATTACCTGTTGCCGGTGAAGGAAAATCAGCCTGCATTGTGCCAGGACCTGGTGGAAGTATTTTCCCCCACTGGAAACTGATAGGGTTGCGGGGCCATGGGTACCGCCGTGGCAGGCTGAGGACTGGCGGGAGCGAGGGGCGGAGCTGACTGTGTGGGTGGATGTCTCGCCCAAGCAACGGCACGGGCGCTGGGAGCGGCGGGAACTGTGGGCCTTGTCCGACCCGGAGGTGAACCGGTATGCGGGCAGCGCCGGATCGGTGGGGAAGGAGTGGCCCCACCTGCGGCAGGTATGCCGGCTGGAGCGGCAGAGGAGAGTCCGGGGACGCACCCAGGTGACGGTGAGCTATGCGGTGACCAGTCTTTCGCCCGAGGTTGCCGGAGCGGAACGTCTGTTGCAGATTCTTAGAGGGCATTGGAATATCGAGAACCAGGTGCATTGGGTCCGGGACGTCACCTTTGACGAAGACCGCTCCCAGGTAAGGAGCGGTAACGCCCCCCAGGTGATGGCAGCCTTTCGCAACCTGACCACCACCCTGGTGCGCTGGGCTGGTCATACCAACGTTGCCGCCGCCCTACGCCGCCACGCCGCTCACGTCTCCGAAGCCTTCTTACTCCTCGGCATTACCCCTGAATTCGGAGAATGAAAAGGCCCTGGTACCCCCTTGGGCATTCCTTGCCCCAGGACTAAGAGTAAGGTGAACTAAAGTTGGTCCCTCCTGGCGACATGGGTCCCGTCCCCATCTGGGTCGGCGTGTACGTGCTCTTCGCGCTGGCGGCGGCGGCCGGCGGTTTTGCCATCTACCAGCGGGTGTTCCGGCTGGTTCTGCAGGGCAGGGCGGAGGCGCGCTTCGACCGGCCCTGGGATCGGCTGAGCGGCGCGATGGCCATCGTACTGGGACAGAAGAAGGTACTGCAGCGGGTCCCCTTCGGCGACTGGGCCGGGCTGGGCCACGCCACCATCTTCTGGGGTTTCCTCACCTTCATGCTGTCTTACGCCATATTCATCTTCGCGGCGGCGGCCTGGAAGCCCTTCCCGGAGTGGCTGCTGACGGATACCGGGGCGATGGTCTACAGCAGCTACCTGGACATCCTGGCCGCGGTGCTGCTGGTGGTGCTGGGCTGGGCGGTGGTGCGCCGCTGGGTTGTCAGGCCCCGGCGCCTGAGCTACGACCTGACGAGGAACCCCGACGCCATCATCATCGTCGGCATGATTGGGGTGCTGATGGCCTCCACCATCCTGACGCACACCTTCTACGTGGCCGAGGGGGGCACCGGACCGGAAGCCGACGTCATCATCGGCGGCGCCCTGGGCCGGCTGTTCATGGACTGGGGCATCAGCCAGTCCACCGCCAGCGTGTTGCAGGGGGTGTTCTGGTGGCTGCATTTCGCCGTCATCCTGTTCTTCACGGTCTATATCCCCTTCTCGAAGCACATGCACATGGTGGCCGCTCCCATCAATGCCTTCTTCCGAACCCTGGACTCGCGAGGCGCACTCCCGGCCATGGACCTGGAAAACGCGGAGCGGTTCGGCGCCTCCAGGGTGCAGGACTTCACCTGGAAGCAACTGCTGGACGGGTACGCCTGCGCCGTCTGCGGGCGCTGCTCGGACGTGTGTCCGGCCAACGTGACAGGCAAGCTGCTTTCGCCGATGCACATCGTCGAGAACCTCAAGGACCACATGGTGGAGATCGGCCACCAGGGAGCGCGGGACCCGGAGCACGTCGAGCCGTCCCCCATCCTGAACAACGCCATTCCCGAGACTGCCATCTGGGACTGTCTGAACTGCGGCGCATGCATGGAGGAGTGTCCGGTTACCGTGGAGCACGTGCCGACCATCATGGACATGCGGCGGTACATGGTGCTTGAGGAGTCCAACGCCCCTGAGACCGCGATGAATGCGCTGATCAGCCTGGAGCAGAGGGGCCATCCGTGGCGGGGTACGCAGTTCTCGCGCACTGACTGGGCCGAAGGGTTGGAGGTGCCGACGCTGGCGGAAAAGCCCGACGCCGAGATACTGTTCTGGGTGGGATGCACGCCGGCCCTGGAGCAGCGCAGCCAGGCCGTGGCCCGGTCGATGGTAAAGGTGCTTAAAGCGGCCAACGTCGACTTCGCCATCCTGGGGGACGAGGAGACCTGCACGGGCGACCCGGCCCGGCGGATGGGCAACGAGTACCTGTTCCAGATCATGGCGGCCCAGAACATCGAGACGCTGAACGGCTACAATGTGAAGAAGGTGGTGACCATCTGTCCCCACTGCTTCAACACCATCAAGAACGAATACCCGCAGCTGGGCGGCGAGTTCGAGGTGCTGCACTACAGCCAGTTCGTGGACGGACTGATCAAGGAAGGCCGAATCAAGCCGGTAAAGATGATGGACGTCACCGTCGCCTACCACGACTCCTGTTTCCTCGGGCGGCACAACGGGGTCTACGACGAGCCAAGAAACGTGGCGAAATCGATTCCCGGCCTGAAGCTGGTGGAGATGGAGGGGCGGTGCCGCCAGAGAGGGTTCTGCTGCGGCGCCGGCGGCGGGCACATGTGGATCGAGGAGAGCCAGGGTCAACGGGTGAACCACGCCCGCACCGACCATTTTCTGGAGACCGAGGCCCAGACCGTGGGCGTTTCGTGCCCCTTCTGCCTGCAGATGATGACCGAGGGCATTCAGGCCAAGGGGAAAGCTGGCGAGAAAGACTCCAAGGACGTACTGGAACTACTATCGGAGAGCCTGGAGCCTTGACCGAGGCCCATGGCGGGCCGGTATGATTCTGGAGAGGCTACTCAGGTCAAGGAGGTAGAGGACATGCCACCCATTGACCAGGTAAACATCCTTCGCAGTTGCAGCGTGTGTTCTGCGGAGGTCGAGACCATGACGGTCAAGAAGGACAACATGATGCTGTCTTCCAGGGCGCTCATCTGGTGCACGATTTGCGATGCCGAGGTCCCGGAGAAACGCGATATCGTAGGCAGGCTGGATACCATTCGCCTGGAACAGGAGTCATATCCACCCTCGACACTTGCGGTGCCTTTCAGTGCGCCGCCGGAGCGCTGAGATGCCGGAGCAGCCCTCCGCGGACGAAAGCCTCCCCCAGGTCGTCCTGGTCCTGACGGGCAACCTGTTCTTCATACCGCGCATCGAGTCCGCGGCAATGCGGGCGGGTATGGAGGCGGTCTACGGCAACTCGGCATCCGGTTTGCTCAAGTCCACTGCCGGCCGGGAAATCGCCCTGGCGCTTGTGGACCTGGAATCCGATGAGGCGGTCTGGACGGACGGGATTGCGGTGCTCACGGAGGCCCTGGGAACGAATCGGGGGGTAACGGAGCGAGCTCCCCTGATCGCCTATGGTCCCCATGGCGATGTGGTGACACTGCGCAGGGCGTTGGACCAGGGGTGCGACGCCGTTCTGAGCAAGCGGGACTTCTCGTCCCGATTGCTGGAACTTATGAAGACCAGAGGGCAGGCCGCCATTTCATCCTGAGGCCTTTGGCGGGTGGGGCGATAACGTATGTTCTGGGCCTGGGCCGAAAAGCGTTTTGTGTTCGAACCAAAGGCCGAGGTCTCAGCAACGCCTGCTGATGTCGGCTTGCAATATGAGGATGTTAGATTCAACACTGCTGATGGCATGGAGCTGCACGGCTGGTTCCTTCCCTCAGCCGGAGGTTCCAACGGTTCCAGCGCCAACGGGGCTTGTAACCAGACGTGGCTCTGGTTTCACGGCAACGGGGGAAATCTGGGCACTCGGGTGGAGCAGCTCCTGCAGGCGCGGCAACTGCTGGGTGTTCACCAGTTTATCTTCGATTATCGTGGCTACGGTAACAGCTCGGGCAGGCCGACGGAACGCGGCACGTACCTGGATGCCCGCGCTGCCCTGCAACACCTGAAAAACCGTTCCGACATCGACCCTGGCCGGATAGTCTACTTCGGCCACTCATTGGGGACGGGTGTCGCGATCGAGCTGGCGAGCGAGCATCCACCGGCGGGCATGGCACTGATTTCTCCCTTTGCATCCATGCGGGACATGGCCGGACTCGTTGTCCGCCTTCCGATGGCCGGCTGGTTCGTGAGAGGGCATTTCAATTCAGTGCATCGAATCGGCAAGGTGCACACCCCCCTTTTGGTGCTACATGGAAACAAGGACGAAATTGTGCCCTACGAACAGGGAGTGAAGCTGTATCACGCGGCCAATCGGCCCAAGCGCTTTGTTTCCCTGAACGGCGCGGCCCACGATGACATGGAACAGGTGGCTGCGGATACCATGGGGAAGGCGCTGGTGGACTTCCGGAACGGAATCGAGTTTGGAGACGTGGCGCCCGGTTACACACCACTGACGATTTCGCTCTGAACCTCCACCACCTCCAGGTCCAACCGAGTGCCCTCCACAAAATCAAGCACCTCGGCCAGCATGGCGTCGACGTGTCGTCGGTCGTTGCTCACGCAGCTCAAGCCGAGGGTAAGTCGCTGTCGCCGATCGGCATCCTCCACTTCGGCTACGGCCACGTTGAACCTGTTTCGTATACGGTCCGAAAGAGACCTGGCGACCTGTCTCTTTTCCTTCAGAGTGGAGGAGCCGGGGAGATACAGGGTCAGCTTGCAGATTCCCACGTGCAATTCAGCAGGACCTCACAGGTTTAACTGGGATTCAACCATCACCTTGCGCCGACTTGTGCAGCTCCTTGTTGCGTGAAATGTTGACGGCAATTTGATGGTCTTTTAGATTATAATCCCGATGGCCCGCCGTGTGCCGTGTACCGGAATCTCTGCAAGAGAGCCAATAGCCCATGACCGGAGATCCCCTGGCCCCTGATTTCTCCCGTACAGAAGTACCTGAGGTGGTGGTAAGCCGGCTTCCCCAGTATCTGCGCATCCTCAACCGGCTGATGGAAGACGGCATAACGGTGGTGAGTTCGCAACAGCTGGGCGAGAAACTGCAGGTGACGCCGGCCCAGATTCGCAAAGACCTGTCGTACTTCGGGCGATTCGGAAAGCAGGGACGGGGTTACAGCGTTCGTGATCTGCTGGACCGGCTGAGACAGATCCTGGGAGTAAACGCTTACTGGAATGTCGCGGTGGTGGGCGTGGGAAGGCTGGGCCGGGCGATAGTGAACTACCCGGGCTTCAACCCCGATGGCTTTCACCTGGTGGCAGCCTTCGACGTGAACCGGGAGGTCATCGGGGAAGACGTGGGCGGGCTGACGGTGCATTCGCTGGACGACCTGCGACGGGTGGTTGCCGAGCGGAAGATCAGCATCGCCATCGTCGCCGTGCCGGTCTCCCATACCCAGGAGGTGGTCGACCAGCTGGTGGCCTGCGGAATTCGGGCGATACTCAACTATGCGCCGATTATTCCGCATGTTCGGGAGGGTGTGAGGATCCGGAACATAGACCCGGTGCTTTCCCTGCAGTCGATGACCTACTACATCAACACCTCGAACGAGGACTAGCAGCCCAATCACGTTGAAGCGATGAGAAACGAAGCAATCTCATGGGTTGCCCCTGCCCAGGGATGTCAACGCATAAAGCAGGGTCATCCGATCATTGCAAACTCCGGCCCGTCATTGTTAAGAAAATAGCCGCAAAGGCCATTCCATCCCCTTAAGGGGCCCCGTCACCCCGTCGAAAGCCGGGGCCCAGAGAAACTAGCTCAAGAGACAATCTCGCCCGTACCCGCCCCCCACCCGACACTGCCATGAAAAAAGTTCGTTTCATCCCCTACGTGGCCCCCAGTGCCATAGCCAATTCCGGCCCCCTCCGTCATTCCGGCAAAAGAACGTCACCCCGTACTTGATACGGGGACGGAATCCAGAATGACCCTTTGGCATAAGGACCTGGCCGGAGCCATTCGTATCCTGCATGAAAATCCGCGAGCACTGGATAATCGGAGGGCCTTGAGGCACTAAGTCGGGCACTTGGCAAGACCGGTCCAGCAAACAGAATCCCCTCCCTTTCCGGGAGGGGATTTTTCATCATGCGGGATTTTGCAAGCAGGGTTGGTGCCGGGGTCAACCCGAGGAAACCGTGGGCGGCAGCTGCCCGGAGCGGGGTCGGCGGCGGCGGACGGTTTCGAGGCGGGCCTGCGCGCGACGGAGGGAAGCCAGGGCCCTCTGCATCTGCATATCGGTCGGGCGGCTGGCGATTCTTTCCTGGGCCCGGCGCATGGCCTCCTGGGCCCGCTCCTCGTTGATCTCCTCGGAATTCTCACAGGCGTCGGCCAGGATGGTGACACGGTTGGCCAGCACCTCCAGGAATCCCCCGGAGACCGCGAAGTAGGAATCGGCGCCGCCTTTGCGGATGGTCAACTCCCCGGGTCGCAGCATGGTCATCAGCGGTGCGTGCCTGGGCAGGATGCCCAGCTGCCCGTCCACGCCGGGGGCGATGACCATATCCACCTCTTCGCCAAACACCTGGCGTTCGGCCGTGGTGATTTCCAGCATCATCGGCATGACGGTCTACCCCTGTGCCCGAATTCCCTCGGCCTTTTCGATAGCTTCGTCGATGGTCCCCACCATGTAGAAAGCCTGTTCCGGCAGGTCGTCGTGCTGGCCGTCCAGGATTTCCTGGAATCCGCGGACAGTTTCGCGCAACGGCACGTACTTGCCCGGCTGGCTGGTGAAAGCCTCGGCGACGAAGAATGGCTGGGTCAGGAAGCGCTGGATCTTTCGCGCCCGGAATACGGTCAGCTTGTCCTCTTCGGACAGCTCCTCGATGCCAAGAATGGCGATAATGTCCTGCAACTCGCGATACCGCTGGAGAACCTGCTGCACACCCCGGGCCAGGCGGTAGTGTTCCTCACCGACGATGCGTGGCTCCAGGATGCGGGAGTAGCTGGCCAGCGGGTCCACCGCGGGATACAGGGCCTGAGCGGCCAGGGATCGTTCCAGCGAGACCACGCCATCGAGGTGTCCGAAGGTGGTGACGATACCAGGGTCGGTGTAGTCGTCGGCGGGGACATAGATGGCCTGGAAAGAGGTGATGGACCCGCCCCGGGTGGAGGTGATGCGCTCCTGCAGAGCGCCCATCTCGGTGCTCAGGGTGGGCTGGTAACCCACGGCGGAGGGCATCCGTCCCAGCAGGGCCGACACCTCCATACCAGCCAGGATGTAGCGGTAGATGTTGTCGACGAAGAGCAGCACGTCCTGGTTCTGCTCGTCGCGGAAGTACTCGCTCATGGTCAGGCCGGTCAGACCGATGCGGGCGCGAACTCCGGGGGACTCGTTCATCTGGCCGAAGACCAGGACGGTGCTGGAGAGAACGCCGGAGTCCTGCATTTCGTGCCAGAGGTCGTTGCCTTCGCGGGAGCGCTCACCGACGCCGGCGAACACCGACACTCCCTGGTGGACGGCGCCGATGTTGCGGATGAGTTCCTGGATGATCACCGTCTTGCCCACGCCGGCGCCACCGTAGGCGCCGATCTTGCCGCCCTTCATGAAGGGGGTGATCAGGTCGAATACCTTGATTCCCGTTTCCAGGATTTCTACCGAGGGGCTCTGGTCGTCGAAGGTCGGCGGCTCGCGGTGAATGGGCCAGCGCAGAGGTGTCTCCACCGGGCCCAGGTTGTCCAGCGGCGTGCCCGTGACGTCGAACAGTCGCCCCAGTGTCTCGGGGCCCACCGGCACGGAGACTCGCTGGCCGGTGTCCGTGACTTCTACGCCTCGGGCGAGACCGTCGGTGGCCCCCAGGGCGAGGCAGCGCACCCAGTTGTTGCCGATGTGCTGCTGCACTTCGAGTACCAGCCGCTCGCCTTCGTTGTCGACCTCCACTGCGTCGAAGAGCTTGGGCAGTTCCTCGGCGGGAAACTCGATGTCAACGACGGTGCCGATTACCTGTACGATTCTGCCGGTAGCCATTTCATTCTCCTGAGACCGGGATAGGTACTGCGACCAAGGACCTAAGCCCTCAGGTACAGGGCGCGGGGATCAATGCTCACCGCCTCGTTATCCATATCCAGGGTGATCTTGAACTTCTGCATCATGTCCGCGCCGACAATGAGCTCCTCAGCCAGATCTTCTGCGACGTAGAACATGTAAACAAGAGATGTTCCGTCCACATCGACTGCCAGATTGACAACCTGTTCCACAGTGAAGGTTTCTTGTCCACTCGCCATCATGAAGCGCACGGGGACTGGGGAAGAGTCGATGTTTCCCAATGGTTCGGCGATTTCCCTCCTTACGAAGGACGCCCCTGAGCCAGTATCGTACAAGACTCGAACAACATCGGTGGACCGATTCCCGATAACGTTATATTCCTTGATAATCATGCTCATCGAGCTATCCCTCCAGGACGGCCATGCCGCCTATGAGGTCGAGGAGCTCGTTGGTGATGCTCTCCTGGCGCAGCTTGTTCATGACCAGGGTCAGCTCTTCGCTGAGCTGCTTGGCGTTGTCGGTGGCGTTCCGCATGGCAACCATGCGCGCCGACTGTTCACTGGCGATGGACTCTAGGAGGGCGTGGTAGACCTGCATCTCGACGAACCGGGGCAGCAGGCTCTGCAGCACCACCAGGTTGTCGGGCTCGTAGATATAGCCGACACGTTCCGCCCCCGTGAGTTCCGATGGAGTGATCGGCAACAAGCGCTCCACCACCGGGGTCTGCGACAGCGTCGAGTTGAAGCGGGTGTAGGCCACGTAAACCTCGTCGGCTCCCGCCTCGGAATATGTGTCTATGAGCATGTTGGAAATGGCAAGGGTGTCGAGCAGGGAGGGCGTCTCGCCCAGGTCGGTGAATACTGCGGTCAGGTCGCTGCCGGAGCGGACCATGAAGTCGCGGCCCTTGCGGCCCACGGCGACAACCTGCACCGGTACCTCCTGATCGAGCATGAACTGGCCCACCCGCCGGTTCAGGTTGGCGTGCATACCGCCGCAAAGTCCCCTGTCCGGGCTTAACACCAGCACTGCGATGCGCTCCACGGGGCGCACCCGCAATAGAGGCTGGGAGGCCGACACATCGTCGGAGGGCTGGGCCGCCAGGTGGGCGATCACCTCCAGGATCTTTTCGGCGTAGGGCCGGCCCTGGAGCACGGAATTCTGGGCGCGCCGCATCTTGGACGCAGCGATGAGCGACATGGCGTTGGTAACCTTGCCGGTGTTGTCCACGCTGCGAATGCGGCGGCGTATGTCTCTGACGCTGGGCATTTCTTACCCCCACCCCATCCCTCCCCCATCGGAGAGAGGACGGGGGAGTGCGTACCGATTGGTCTAGATGCCGAAAGTCGACTTGTAGTCTGAGATGACCTGGGTAAGCCTGGCTTCGGTCTCGTCAGTGATGTCCCGGGTCTCGGTGATGCTCTCCAGTATGTCTGGGTGGCTGCCTGAGACGTGACGGAGCAGGCCCTCCTCGAATTCTCCCGTGCGGTCCAGTGGGACATCCTCCATGGCCCCGGAGTTCACGGCGAAGAGGATGACCACCTCCTGGTCCAGGGACAGGGGAGCGTACTGGGCCTGCTTCAGCACCTCGGTGGCCAGCTGGCCCCGGGCCAGCTGGGCCCGGGTGGCCGCGTCCAGGTCGGCGGTGCCGAACTGGGCGAAGGTGGCCAGCTCCCGGTACTGGGCCAGGTCCAGGCGCAGGCGTCCCGCCACCTTGCGGATGGCCCGCGTCTGGGCGGAGCCGCCAACGCGGGAAACAGACAGACCAACGTTGACCGCAGGGCGGATGCCGGCATTGAACAGTTCCGGCTCCAGGTAGATCTGGCCGTCGGTGATGGAAATCACGTTAGTCGGAATGTAGGCGGAGACGTCTCCGGCCTGGGTTTCGATGATGGGCAGGGCGGTGATAGAGCCCCCGCCATGTTCGTCGTCGAGTCGGGCCGATCGTTCCAGCAGACGGCTGTGCAGGTAGAAGACGTCGCCGGGATAGGCCTCACGGCCGGCGGGGCGGCGCAGCAGCAGCGACATCTGGCGGTAGGCCCAGGCGTGCTTGGTCAGGTCGTCGTAAACGATAAGGACGTCCCTGCCCTGGTCCATGAACTCCTCGGCCATGGCGCAACCGGCATAGGGGGCCAGGTACTGCAGTGGGGCCGAGTCCGAGGCTCCGGCGGTCACGATGATGGTGTGGCCCATGGCGTCGGCCTCCTCCAGGGAGCTGACCACCTGGGCCACCTTGCCCTGCTTCTGGCCGATGGCGACGTAGATGCAGATGAGGTCTCCGCCCTTCTGGTTGATGATGGAGTCGACGGCGATGGCGGTTTTGCCCGTGGAGCGGTCGCCGATGATCAACTCGCGCTGTCCGCGTCCGATGGGAATCATGGAGTCGATGGCCTTGATGCCGGTCTGTACCGGGGTGTCGACCGACTGCCTCACGACAACGTTGGGGGCCACGGTTTCGGCGGAGCGGGTGCCGCTGGTGTTGACCGCGCCGCGCCCATCCAAAGGGCGGCCCAGGGGGTCAACAACGCGCCCGATGAGACCGTCGCCAACGGGAACCTCGATGATGCGGCCCGTTGACCTGACCTGGTCGCCTTCCTTGACCACATTGGGGTCGCCCAGAATGGCGGCACCTACCAGGTCCGCTTCCAGGTTGAGGGCGAGGCCCAGGATGTCGTTGCCAAAGTCGAGCAGCTCGTTGGAGCGGACGCCCTGGAGACCCTGGATGCTGGCAATGCCGTCGCCCACCTGGACCACGGTCCCGACGTCTACCAGGGCCAATTCGCCGCCGAATTCCTCGATCTGTCGCTTGATCAGCGAAACAATGTCCAGTCCCCTGGTGGCCATGGTGGGCACTCCTTAATCAAATCGTCATTCCCGCGAAAGCGGGAGTCTGGCACTATCCGCCTGCGATCCCTTTCTGAGGGGACAGGGTTTGTGGATTCCCGCGATAGCGGGAATGACGGGAGTTAGCCGATAAAATGAGCCGGATGAGATGTTCCTGTTCCCGATTATACCCCGGACGCACTAACAACGCAGTTGCTAACCAAGGCCGGCGCCCAACTGGTCGCGCAGTCCTTCCAGCCGGGCCCGGGCGCTGCCGTCCAGGAGACGGTCGCCGATCTGGATCACCAGCCCGCCCAGGATCTCCTCGTCCACGAGAGGGGTTATTACAACCTCCCGGCCGATGAGGTCCGCAACGAAGGAGGTGATCCGGTCAACCTCGGCCTGTTCCAGCGCCACGGCCGTGGTCACCATCACCCGTTGGCGGCCTTCCAGGGCGTCCTGCAACTCCACGTACTCGCGGCAGGCTTCGGTGACGGCGTCGACCAGTCCCCGGGCCACCAGCAGGTTGACCATGTTGAGCACCATGGGTTGCACGGTCCCCAGCACGGCGTCGGTGGTGCGCCGCTTGTCCCCGGCCGAAATGCCGGCGTGCTTGAGCAGCGCGGCGAACTCGGCATCCTGAAAGGCCTCGGCGACAAGAGCAATGTCCTGCCCCCAGGGCTCCACGGAACCCTGGGCCTGGGCCAACTCGAAAATGGCCTGTCCGTACCGTTTGCCCGATA
Organism: Dehalococcoidia bacterium; assembly: GCA_965208825.1. Taxonomy (GTDB): domain Bacteria; phylum Chloroflexota; class Dehalococcoidia; order Lucifugimonadales; family UBA3495; genus VXOI01. Next base: position 820,092 of record CBDBPP010000004.1, on the reverse strand, counting down.
CATTCTGCGGCATAGGTCGGCTAACCCCTCCGCAGGCTTTCGCCTTCCTCGAGCACCTGGGAAATCAGGTCCTCGTGGGCCTGGCGATCCAGGGAGCGGCGAACGACCCGTTCTGCGGCGGTGATGGCCAGGTCGCTGAAGTTGGCCCGCACCTCCTCTATGGCCGCGTCGCGTTCCCGCTGGATATCGGACTGGGCCCGCGAGACGAAGTTCTCCGCCTCTCCCCGGGCCCGTTCCATTTCCTCGGACCGGAAGCGTTCTGCGGCCTCCCGGGCCTGGTCCATGATGCGCTGTGCCTCGCGGCGCGCCTCGACCAGCTGGTCCTCAACGGCCTGCTGGGAGGAGGCGGCCTCTTCGCGGGCCCGCTCGGAGGCCTCCAGGCTTTCCCTGATACGTTCGGCCCGCTGGTCCATCAGTCGCAGGATCGGCTTGTAAGCGAAGGCAAACAGCAGACCGAGAACGATCAGGAAGTTGACGAGATAGATGAGCAGGCTTGGGAAGTGGACTCCCAAAGTCTCAAGCATTTCGTCCTCAGCCGCGCTAGAAGATAAAGCCAATCATGATCGTGGCCACCAGGGCGTAAATGCCCAGCGCCTCGGCGAAGGCGATGCCCAGGATCATGTTGGTCTGGATATTGCCGGTGGCCTCGGGGTTGCGGCCGATGGCGCTCATGGCCGCCGCGCCCAGGATTCCGATGCCGATGCCGGGGCCGATCAGGCCGAGGCCGATGGCTATGCCGGCGCCCAGCTTGGTAGCCGCATCGGCGTCAATCTGCAAGAGCGGCGTGTTCAGCAGTGCCAAAAGGATGTCCATCTTCCCTCCTCAGGGTTGTTCCTCAGAATGTACTTGCTTGGACTCTAGTCCTGTCGAGACGCGTAGATGGCGAATATGCCGCCGAGGGCTGCGGCTGCAATCCCCAGCGTGCCGATGACCATTCCCAGTACCAGCACTTCCATATTCCTTTCTGCCCCCTCGAAATTTCAGTCTCCCAATGGGAGAGGATTGGCGTCGGTTTCCCCGTCGCTGTCTAGTGATGTTCCTCGTGGCTCTCGTGCTCGTGGGCCGTCATGGCGATGGCGGCGAACACCAGCGTGAGACCGGCGAAGATAAGTCCCTGGATGAGACCCACCAGCAACTCCAGCCCGTAGACGCCCACGGTGGCCACGAAGGGCACCAGGAAGGCCGACATCAGCACCAGGATCTCGCCGGCCGTCATGTTTCCGAAGAGACGGAAGGTGAAGCTGATCAGCCGGACGAACTCGCTGAAGGCCTCCAGCGGTCCCACGAAGAAGAAGTCCAGCAGCCCCTGGAAGGCGTCCAGCATCCGGAACCGGAACAGGGCGCTGGTGCCCGAGACCAGGCTGCGAATGCGGATGAACTTGCTGAAGTAGCCAAAGCCCAGGATCTTGAGTCCGAGGAACTCGACGAACACGAAGGAGACCAAGGCCAGGGCCAGCGGCATGTTGATGTCTGTTCCGGCGGGGCGAAGCAGGTGGATTTGCACTTTCCCGTCGGCCACGAACCCGCTTCCCTCGTAGAGAAGCCCCAGGGCGGGATAGAAGGGCAGCAGCCCGATCCAGGCGTTGATGACTACAAACAGGAAAATGCTGGCGATGATCGGGAAAAGCATCCGCGAGCGCCCCGGGCCCACGGTCCCTTCCACGAACCTGAGCAGGGCCTCGATGACAATCTCGACGAAGTTCTGGAGCCGACCTGGAACCAGGCTGGCCTTCCGCGCGCCCAGCACGAACAGCAGCACCAGGAGGATACTGGCGGCCCAGCAGGATAGCAAAGTGTTGGTGATTATGAAGTTGTTGCCCAGGAAGGGGCCCTCGTCGTACACCTCTTTGGAGTGCTCGTCCAGGGCCTCCTCGCCGTAATCGAGCTTCTCGTGTTCGGCGTGGAGATATTCCAGGTAGTGGTCCAGGGCGCCCTGGGGCGCTACGACCTGGGGGGGAAGATGGACCGCGGGCTTGGGGATGAAGGGACCTTCAGCGGTCTTGCCCGCCTCTTTGTCGGCGTCGGACTGCACCAGGCCCGCGCCAATGGCTCCAGTGATGAGCCCGGCGATGAACAGGGCGGCAATGAACAGCAATCCGCCTAAAAGGAGCCCCTTGCTCACTGGGAGTTCTCTCCGTCGGAACCGGGCCTGCCGGAGGTGGTATTGCTGTTAAAAAGAGGAATCACCATTTTGTAGAGACCGTAAAATGCCGCCACCGTACCGATTAGGACTCCCAGCAGTGTGAAGAGGGGTGCGAGGCCGGACACCCGGTCCAGCCAGATCCCTCCGACGGCGCCGACCACTATGCAGAGGGCAACATACCAGCCCAGACCCAGGAGCCGCAACGCGATGAGCCGTCGGTCCATAAACCCGCTCAAACGGCAGGATGGTATCACCAGCCGTTGTGTATGTCAATTCGATTTCCGTCGCCCGCCGGGGCCCCATCGCTGCGGTCAGCGAGCACGGGAATGCCCTCGTCCGCACGGCCCGGTACGTTCAACAACGCGACCGGCCCCGACGTTCTATCGGGGCCGGAGATGGTCCGATGCCGGGGCTGGAGTCGGCAGATTCTTGCGGTGGACCGCTCCCCTTTGGGCTATCTGTTGCCGAAGTCCTCCAGGTCGAGGGAGTCGATGAAGTCTGTGAAGGCGGACATGCCCTCCAGTTCTTCAGCCTTGACCTCGCTCTGGGGCTCCACCTCCAGCGTGGACGCCTCTTCACCCTCGGCGGGCTTCCCCTCCTTGTCCAGGTGAATCCCGGCCTTGTCCAGGACGGACTCATTGGCGTATATGGGCACCTTGGCGCGAACTGCCAGGGCCACGGCGTCGCTGGGGCGGCAGTCGATGTCCTCGGTGCCTCCATTGACCTCGATGGTGATGGTGGCGAAAAAGGTGTCGTGCTGCAGGTCGTTGACAACGATGTGCTGGATGGAGCCGCCCAGTTTGTCGATAACCTCGCGAAGCAGGTCGTGGGTGAGAGGGCGAGGAACGCTGAGGTCCTGCAGCTTGACGGCGATGGCGTCGGCCTCGGCGGGCCCGATCCAGATGGGGAGGTAGCGGTCGGAATCGTTCTCCCGCAGGATAACAACTCTCTGGTAATTCATAGGACTGACCCGGATGCTGTCAACAGTCATCTGTTTCATTGGTGCCGCCTCCGAATTAGTCCTGGGTGACAAAAAATATTATGCCCGCCTCAAATTGCATGTCAACCCGACTGGATGCCACGACGTACGCTTTTCGGTGCGCACCGGGTTCGGTGTCGCCCCTGCAACCCTTCGAGGGAAGGGTAGTGATCGGCCGGTTTCCGGGGGCCTAGTCGAAGAGAAATCCCCGGACCAGCCGGCTGTATCTCTGGTACAGGAGTCCGCCGGCCAGGAGGATCAGGCCCAGCGCCAGGAAGGCGATCACCCGGTATTCCTGCTCCAACAGGCGGGAGTCGAAGGCGAAGAGCTTGACCACCGGCGCCGCCAGCAGGGTCAGACCCGCGATTCGTACCCATCTCCAGCGGCGGGCCACGCCCAGCACGATCAGGATGGCGGCATAACCCGCCCACAGCAGGCTAAGGCCCAGGCTGCCCACGTTCTCACTGGCGTCGGGCGCCAGGTTGAACAGGGCGCTGTCTGCGGAGGCCATGATCTCGGCGGACAGCAGCCACAGGGTGACCAGGTTCGCCAGGACCAGCAGCGTGGCGACTGCTATACCGCGCTGCCGGTCAGCCTTCACCCAGAGGGACTCCAGGTCGGCAGCGTGCAGCCGCAGGGCCGACCAGTAGAGAGCGGCAATGCCAAGGATGAAGGGCAGGAACCGCCAGTTAATGACGGGGCGGAAGGTCTCCAGGTCCAGCTCGAAGGTGTCGATGGCCAGCAATCGCACCAGCATGGCGGCCAGCAGGGCCCCGGCGGCCCACTGGAGGGCGGGAAGCCCCAGCCGCAGCGACAGTTCCAGCACCAGCGCCGCCTGCAACGCCCAGGCGATGCCTACCCAAACGCCCTCGAGTTGAACGGGTATGGCCACGGCGATGGCGGCGGCCGCTGCCACGGCGAAGGCGGGATATGCAGCCTGTTCAGCGGCCTCCAGCTGCTCCCGGTGACGCCAGAGCAGCCAGGCGGACAGCGCGGCGGATATGGCTCCCACGGCGTAGGCCAGCATGTACCAGTTCAGTACTGGTGTCAGGTCGGCGTCCAGTGCCGCCGGTGATTCCACGACAAGCAGCCAGCCGGCGAATACGCCAAAGGCGACGTAACCGAGCCAGCGGACCTCTCGAATACCCACGCCGAAGGAGAGCCAGACAAGCACCGCTGCCTCCACGGCCCAGCCAACGGCGATCCACGTTCCGTCGAACTGCACCGGCACGGCGATGACGGCGAAAACCACGGCGAGCCCCGCGGAGAACACCGTCAGGTTGCGTTGCTCCGCGCCGCGCAGGCGGCAGGCGACTCCGAGCAGGACGTAGAACGCGGCAAGGGCTGCGGTGAAGCCGCCCATCCAGTCGCCGTAGGGATCGTTCATAAGCCAGTAGCTGATGCCGTAGTAGCTGGCGGCGTTCAGGGTAATGAGGGCGAGGCCCACTATGCCCGCCGCCCGACGTCGCAGCACTTCGAATACCAGGGTTGCCCCTGCGAAGACCAGGAATATGGCCGTGATTCCGACCTGGGCCAGGGCTGTGGACGGGTCAAGCTGCTCTTTCCAGAAGGCGAACAGGATGAGCGACCCGGCCCAGGCGAGGAGGGTGAACCAGTGCCAGTTGCGCAAGGCAGCCAGCCCCAGCACTCCCAGGTCCAGCAGCAGCACGTAGGCCAGCAGGAGGCGCTGGTCGGGCAGCCGTTCCTGCAGCAGCATGGGGGTGGCGAAGCCGCCCAGCACTGAAAGCACTGCCACGCCGACGGCGTCGTGGCGCAGGGATGCGGCGGCCCCGGCCACCGTGATCACCACGAAGGCGCCAAAAGCCAGCTCTGGGGAGATCAGGTCGTACAGGGCAAAGGCGCCGTATACTGACAGGTAGAGGATCGCCAGCCCTCCGCCGGCCACCGTCTGGGCCCACACCGCGTAGCGCCGCCGCCAGAATTCGCCTGCACCAAGCAGGACTGCGCCTCCGGCCACGCCCAGGATCACTCTTTCCATTTCGCCCAGCCAGCCATTGTCGATGGCCAGGCTGATGAAGAAGGCCACTCCGAATATGAGCGCGACGATGCCGACACGGGCCAGCCAGTTCCCGCCCAGCAGCCACTCCCAGTTCCAGCCGGTGAGAAGGTCAGCGCCGAAGCCCGCCCCGCTCTTGGATACTTCGGACCTAAGGGGAGCTGTCGGTTCACCGGCGGGTACAGCGGATGGGGTGTAATCAGCTACCGGCGGCGCGACGTTGGCCTCGGCAACGGGCTGGCCGGAAGCTGCGACGTCGACGGAAGGGGTCGCTTCGGCGGTAGGACCGGTCAAGGTGGGCGAGCCACTCTCCCGCTCCAACGTCTCCAGCCGCAGCGACATCCGAGCCAGGTCTGCCGACATCCTGCTCACGGCGATGCGGAGCTGGCGTACCTCGTCCTCCAGCGCGGGACTCCCGCCGGCACGCGGTGCGTTTGGGTCGAGGGGAGCGGCTTCCGGCTCCGGCTGGGGGATCTGGGGTGCGCCGCACCAGGGGCAGTAGCGGTCGGAGGCCTGCAGTTCGCGACCGCAACTTTGGCAGGTCATTCTCCGTCTCCCCTAATCCGATAGCTCCCTGGGATCATCGCCGCAAGTCAGGGCCCAACGGGGGGTGCTACCCGCTTGCGTGCGAGGCCCGGAAGGACGGGCCACATGGGGTTTTCGCAAGTGTAATTCAGCCGCCGGGACACGTGCACAGCGAGTTTGGTCTTTGATATAATAATAGCTGTCCCGTCGGTGTGTCTCCGCTGACAGGGCGTTGAGAGCGGAAGTGGCTCAGTGGTAGAGCACCTCCTTGCCAAGGAGGGGGTCGCGAGTTCGAATCTCGTCTTCCGCTCCATTGTTTTTCCAGAGGGCCTTCCCGTCCGCAGATGACAATCCCCCTGTCGCTTTTCCGACAGGGGGATTTTGGTGCCAGGCAGAGTGTTGGTACCCGCTAGAACGCCACCACCACCTGCAGCTCGGTCGTCGGCTTGCGCAGGGCATCGAAGGCGCCCTGGATTCCCTCCAGCGGCACGAAGTCGGTGGCCGTCAGCATATGGTCCACGGAGACGAGGCCCTTGCGCATCAGTTCCATGGCTACCCGCCAGTCCTCTATCTCCGTCCCGAAAGACGACTGCATACGCACTTGCCGCGCCATCCAGTTGGAGGGCATCACCCCCGTCGGCTCCCAGGCTATGGCCACCAGCACCACCTGTCCGTCCTTGGCGCAGATATCCAGCGCCTGGTCCATGGTCGACGGAGCGGCGGCGCACTCGAAGACCACCTGCGGCCCGACCCCGCCCGTGAGTTCCATCACCCGGGCCTCCAGATCTTCGCTCAGCGGGTTTATCACCGCGTCGGCTCCCAGGCGCCGGGCTGCTTCGGCGCGGGCCGGCGCCGGTTCCGAGACGATTACCTTGGTCGCTCCGCCCGCCCGCGCGGTCTGGATGCACAGCAGTCCGATGGGCCCGGCGCCCAGCACCAGCACCGTGTCGCCCAGCTTCATGTCCGATATCCGAACGGCGTGGACTGCCACTGCGCACGGCCCCATCAGCGCCGCCTGCTCGTCGGTGACGTCGTCGGGTACTAGGGTGAATTCCCATTCGTCCATCATCGCATACTCGGCGTAGCCGAGATGTGGCGAATCGTGCAGGAAACCCATGGTCCGGTAGTTATACCTGGGATTGGCCCTGGGTTCCGGATCCGCCTCCGGGGGACGGTGCCCGCCACCCCATATGACCCGGTCGCCCTGCTTCACCAGCGTGACCCCCTCGCCCACGTCGACAATTGTGCCCGCGAACTCGTGGCCCAGCACGTTCCCGGGCTTGGCGATGTCGTACATGAAAGCATGTACGTCGGTCCCGCAAATGGCAGCGTACTTGACCTTCATTACCGCCTGTCCCGGCCCGGGAATTGGGTCCGGAACGTCCTCGACCTGTAACACCTGCTCTCCCTTGTAAACCGCAGCGCGCATCTGATTCACCTCCCCAATTAGATTTCGCCGATTATAGCCCTCTTTTGATACCGGAGACACATCCCGGTGAAGTTCTGGTGATAGTTCCCCGGCCAGGCCCTGCCACTCTCCCCATTTCAAATTCAGTCCCTGTGGGTTTAAACTGCCATCCGGAGTCAACGCTGAATACTAGGGAGGGACCGCTATGAAGTCACTGGGAAGGGTCGCCATCGTCACCGGCGCAGGATCGGGCGTGGGCCGCGCCGCGGCGCTGGCGCTGCTGGAGGATGGATACTCGGTGGCGTTGGCGGGACGCAGGATCGAGACGCTGGAGGCGTCGCTGGCCGCGGCTGAAGAACACCGGGAGCGGGCCATTGCCGTCGCCACCGACGTGGGTAAACCCGAGTCGGTGGCCGAACTGTTTGCCCGCACCAGGGAGGCCTTCGGCGGAAGGCTGGACGTGCTGTTCAACAACGCCGGCAGCGGTTCGCCTCCCGCGAACATGGAGGACCTGACCTTCGAGCAGTGGATGACCGTGGTAAACGCCAACCTGACTGGCACCTTCCTGTGCACGCAGGAGGCCATCAGGATCATGAAGGACCAGGACCCCATGGGCGGACGCATCATCAACAACGGCTCCATTTCAGCCTACGTGCCCCGTCCCAACAGCGCTCCCTACACCGCCACCAAGCACGGCGTGATGGGCCTGACCAAGGCCACCTCCCTGGACGGGCGAAAGTACAACATCGCCTGCAGCCAGATCGACATCGGCAACGCTGCCACCGAGATGACCTCGGCCATGGAGCGGGGCGTGATGCAGGCTACGGGCGACGTCAAGACCGAGCCGCGCTTTGACGTGGCCCACGTGGCCGAGACGGTGGTCTACATCGCCAACCTCCCCCTGGACACCAACGTGCAGTTCATGACCATCATGGCGACCAAGATGCCCTATATCGGCAGGGGGTGATGCGCTATGGCCCTGATTGAAGCGGGAGACTTCAGATTCGAGGTTGACGGAGGCTGGGGCAAGCTGCCCGAGGGGATGCGGGCGGGTGTGGTGACCGGCGTGGTGGTGGACTCCCAGGCCCGGGTGTATCTCTGCCAGCAGCAACAGGACCCGCCGGTAATGGTGTTCGACCGCGACGGCAACTTCCTGGATTCTTGGGGGACGGGTGTCATCGTCGAGCCCCATACCATGTTCATCGGGCCCGACGACGTGATCTATCTGGCCGACCGGGGCGCGCACGTCGCCATGAAGCTGTCCGTCAGCGGGGAGGTCTTGCTGGAAGTGGGCAACCGGGGCCGGCCCTCGGACACCGGCTGCTTCGAGGACGAGGGAATCGTGCTCCGGGCGGGCGGGCCGTTCAACCGACCGACGCGGCTCTCGCCCTCGCCGTCAGGCGACCTGTACTCCTCCGACGGCTACCGTAACTGCCGGGTGCACCGCTTCGGTGCCGGCGGGCAGCACATCGCCTCGTGGGGGCGGCCCGGCGGCGACGGGCCGGGCGCTTTCAACTCGCCCCACTGCCTGTGGGTCGACAGCGACGGCCTCATCTATGTCTGCGACCGGAACAATAACCGCATCCAGATCTTCGACCCCGAGGGTGAGTTCGTCACCCAGTGGATTAACGTGCAGTTGCCCACCGACCTGCACATCGGCAGGGACGGCCTGTTTTACCTGGCCGAACGGGAGAGCGGCGAGGCGACGGAGCACCTGCTGACCGTGCGCGACGGTAGCGGCGCGGTACTGGCCCGCTGGCACACTCCGCGCAGTCACCAGATCTGGCCCGACGCCCACGGCGATATCTACTTGGTCAGCGGAACGGGAACCGACGCATCCAGGGGCCTGGCAACCAGGTACGCGAGGGTGCGGTAGACCTGTCGGGGCAACCACAAGAGTTGCCCCTACCTGAGGACTTCCGCCCCTGCACCGCCTTTTAACCCCACCCCACTCTGACCCTCCACTAACAGGAAGAGGGAATTTTGCGGCGGCGCGAGATTACGGAGAGCCGCGCACTTCCAGTTGCGAGAGCAGCCGCCGCGACGACTCCGCAATATCGGCCACGGCCCGGTCGAAGGCCTCGGCGTTGGCCCGGGAGGGCTGCCGGTAGCCGCTGATCTTGCGGACGAACTGCAAAGCCGCCGCCTCGATCTCGGCGTCCGTGGCGGGTGTCTCCGCTTTGCGCAGGACCTTGATGCTCCGGCACATTTCCTTCCTCTCCCAGGTCGATTGACCTTCCCGATTCAAGCCAGGACATATTAGCAGGGAACGATTCAGCCCTTGGGCGCATATTCTCCAGTACAGGATCCCGTCCCTCGATTCAGTGAACGGGACGGCAAATCTGATCTAAGCCGAAGGGTTTCGCTATGAATTTTCCCTTCCTGCTGCTGTCTGCGGCACTGCTCCTGGTATTCCTTTCCGTGGCGTGGGCCGGCTGCGGTGGCGACGATGGGACACCCTCGCCCGACGCAACTCCCGTCCCACCTGCCACCCAGGTGACTCGGGGAACCGCCGTTGCCACCCCTAGTGCGGCATCGCCGACTCCGGTGCCAACGCCTCTGCCTACCCTCGCCGCCTCCGGCCCTACGCCTTCTCCCGTGGCGCCCACTACGGCTGCAGTCGTCGATACATCCGGTGGAGCACCGAGAGGCCCGGCCGGGCCCTCAGGGACGTCGGGGCCCACGGGGACAGAATCCCCTGGCGCCACTACCTCGCTGGCGGCGTTGCCGACACCGGCACCGATGGCGGCAGAGGCAGTCAGTCGAGAGTCGGATGTAGCCGCTGCACCCGCCGCCATGCCCGCCAGCGCCGCCACTCCCGCCCCGGGGCCGACGCCCGTGCCCGCCGCCGAAGCGATGTCGGATCCTGAGGACCACTCCTCCGACAGCGGTGAACCCTACCAACCTGCCTCCCTGTCGGCGGGAGAGGTGGATGACAACGAACGCTGGGAGGAATACCAGCGGTACCTGGCAGACTACGAGGGGCCGCTGGTCCACAGTGTTGACGTGTCCGAGCGATACATCATCATCGTAACGAACAGCGCCGGGCAACCGGTGCCCAACGCGCTGGTCACGGTCTCGGTGGGTGATGAGGTTCTCTCCAAAGGGCGCACCTACGCTGATGGGCGGACTCTCTTCTTCCCAAGCGCCCAACGTATCGCCGAAGAAGTCACGTCTTTCGACGTGTCGGTGGAGAAGGGCGGAGTTGGTCAGATCCTCGAATTCGATCGTGGCGAGGATGGCGAGTGGCAAGTGACCCTGGATGCGGAATCCAGCTACGACGCAGGCGTGCCCCTGGACGTGCTGTTCCTGCTGGACTCGACCGGCAGTATGGCCGACGAGATCGACCAGATAAAGCGGACGCTGCTGTCCATATCGGCCCGGATAGCCGACCTTCCCTCCCAGCCGGACCTTCGCTTCGGCATGGTCAGCTATCGCGACCGGGGAGACGAATACATCACCCGCCTGTACGATTTCGATGCCGACGTGGGCCGCTTTTCCGGCACCATCCGCAACGTGGTGGCCGATGGCGGGGGTGATACCCCCGAGTCCCTGAACGAGGCCCTGCACGTGGCGGTGCAACGCCCTGGGTGGCGCTCCGGCGACGCCGTGCGGCTGGTGTTCCTCCTGGCCGATGCTCCACCGCACCTGGACTACCAGGACGACTTCAATTACGCGGTGGAAATGGTCGATGCCAGAACACGCGGTATCAAGATATTCTCGGTGGCGTCCAGCGGCCTCGACGCGCAGGGGGAGTACATCTTCCGGCAGATTGCCCAGCACACCATGGGACGTTTCATCTTCCTGCTCTATCCCGGATACGGTGAGGGGTTGGGCACCTCCCACAGTGTGTCGGAATTCACCGTGGAGCGTCTGGACGACCTGATCGTGAGGCTGATCGAGGAGGAGCTGGCGGCGCTGGACGGCTGATCGCCCCGGGTTTGACTATTCAGCCGCCGGAACCCTGGGGACGGGACGGAACTTGTCTCCCTCCTCCCGGGTGATGCGACCGGAGGCCATCAGCCACATGCGGGCAATCTCGGGGCCCATGAACTTGAACCGGCGTTTCAGCTCCTGGGCCAGGGGCGGGTATTCGTGCCCCTCCAGCGACTCGTAGAACCACTGGCAGAAGCCGCCGTGCTCGTCACGGATCGCCTGCACCCGGCGGGCGTTCTCGATGACCCCCTCGATCTTGAGGCGGTTGCGGATGATCCCGCCGTCCTCCCGCAGCCGCTCCACGTCGTCGGGCCCCAGCGCGGCCACGGCGTCTATCTTCCAGCCGCAGAAGGCCTGACGGAAGGCGTCGCGCTTGTCCAGGATCATCTTCCAGGTCAGGCCTGCCTGGAACACCTGCAGGCTCATCACCTCGAACAGGCCGTCGTCGTCGCTGGCCCGGCGCCCCCAGATCTCGTTGACGTACCAGTCGCGCAACGGGTCCGGAGGCGCCGTGGGGTCGGGGATCGATTCGTGGGGCATCTATTCTCCAATTTTCAACGCCGAGAGCGCCGAGAAAATGATGCAGAAAACTCGGCGCACTCGGCGCACTCGGCGTTTGATCTAGCGGGGGATGATGGGCAGGGTGACGTGGGACGGGTGGGCCGAGTCGTGCAGGATGGTCTGCACGGCGGGTCTAAGTTCCGTGTCGGCGGCGATCACGCCTCCGGTGTTGGTGTTCCGGTCGAAGCGCGGGAAGTTGCTGCTTGAGACCTCCAGCCGGATGCGGTGCCCCGCCTTGAACACGTTGCTGGTGGCCCACAGGTCGATGCTGTAGCAGTAGGCCCGGCCCGGCTCGATCAGCGACGGGTCCGACATGGACTCGCGGTAACGGGCACGGATGATGCCGTCGGTCAGGTTACGGGCGCAGCCGTCCTCGCAGACGTCCACCAGCTTGGCGGTGAAGTCGGTGTCCGTGACCGAGGTCGCGGCCCACAGCGTTACGGTGATGGGACCCGTCACCTCCACGTCCCGTTCCAGCACGGGCGTCGAGTACACCAGCACGTCGGGACGCGCCTCAATTTCGCTCTGGTCGAGCGCGCCGCTGGCGACGAAGTAGGGATTGCAGCAGAGCGGCCCGCCCTGGGTGGGCACCGGGTTGTTCGGGTTGTACAGGAACACGTCGGGCGGTTCGTCGGAGGGCGACTCGGGGCTGAGGCTGCCGTCCCCGTGCCGCGTGTTGGCGTTGCCGCCGCTGTGCAGGTAGTAGTTGGTGTTTTGTGCGCGGGCCAGGGGCCAGTCGTCCTCGTCGCGCCAGACGTCGTCGCCCATGACGAAGATCTTGACCGGCGGCTCATCCATCATGCCGGTGTCCTCGCCCATCAGCCAGTGCTGGTACCAGCGCAGGTGCACCTCGTCCAGGCCCAGGGACATGGAGTCGGCGGCCACACCGAAGTAGTGGTTGCCCGCCATGCTGGTACCCCGCGAGCTGTGCTGCCACGGCCCGATGATCAGCTTCTGGCCCCGGCGGGCCTCCTCGGTTGCCCCGTTCTTGCGCATCCCCAGGAAGTTGCGGATGGTGCCGCCGAGGAAGATGTCGTACCAGCCCCCGATGTTCAGGGCCGGCGTGGTGATGTGGGAGTGCTGGTCCTCGATGCACAGCTTCTTCCAGTAGTCATCGAAGGAGGGATGCGCCAGCCAGTCGAAGTAGTAATCGGCCAGGCCGCCGTTCAAGCTGGGAAGGTCCTTGAGCGGCAGGTGCCGGAAGGCATCGTTCATCTCGTCGACCGACTTGACCAACTCCGCCTGGCGGGCCTGCGGGATACTCTTCACGCCGGAGTGGGTCTGGAAGTTGGCCAGGGTGAGCTGTAGCAGGGTCCAGGATGCGTTGAAGCCCAGCTCGAAGGCCCCGCCCTGGTAGGTCCAGCCGTTGTGGTAGTTGGAGGCGGTCACGTTTGGGACGATGGTGGTGAGATGCGGAGGTCGGGTGGTGGCGGCCAGCCACTGTGTCGCCCCGACGTACGATGCGCCCACCATGCCGACCTTGCCGTTGGACCAAGGCTGTGAGGCGGCCCACTCGACCGTGTCGTAGCCGTCGTTGATGTCATCGACAAAGCAGTAGAACTCGCCGCCGGAGGTGAAGCGCCCCCGGGTGTCCTGGATGACCAGGGCAAAACCGGCCTTGGCGGTCCTCATGGCGTCCTGCATCCCGGCGGTCAGCTGCGACGTCTTGTCATAGGGAGTCCGCTGCAGGATGGTGGGAAACGGGCCTGGCCCGTCCGGCCGGTAGACGTCGGCGTAGAGCGTGGTGCCGTCGCGCATGGTCGCGGCAACATTGGTTTCCACCTTGATAGATACCGAATCGGGCATGTCTCACCCTCCTTTATGTTCGGGTTCTCTATTCGTAATCCTGTCCGCTACTCCAGTCCCGCCATTCCCGCAACCCACAGTCATTCCCGCACCCCTCCGTCATTCCCGCGAAAGCGGGAATCCAGTAGCAGGGCATCGCTGTATTAGTCGAAAGGGATACGTTCGCTATATTCCAGCTTTCGGGGGAATGAAGCTTGCGTGACTGAGTGCGTCTGTATTTAACCAAATTGGGGCATCACTCTTTCTGCGAAAAGGTCCATCTGACGGTACAGGCCATCGGGGTCGGGGGAAAGGAACCCGAGATTGACGTGCTCGACACCGGCTTCGATCTTCGCCTCCATCGCGCGGGCGCAGTCGTCGGGGGTGCCGGCCACGCACAGGGCCCGGGCGATGTCCTCGGCGCTGCGGTCAGGGGTGACGTAGCGCTCGCCGACGTTGCGCACCGCCAGTTCCATGGCTTCGTCGCCATTGACGGAGATGGCCGTGGGCTGGTTCAGGCCCCAGTGGAAGCTGTCCAGCTCGCGGCCCGCCTCGGCGGCAAACTGGCGCACCATGTCGTTGCTCCACTTGATGCGCCGGTTGGTGAACAGGTAGGGATACCAGCCGTCGCCTTGCAGGGCGGCGCGCCGCATGGCTGCCTCGCTGCGTCCTGAGACCCAGATGGGCGGATACGGCTTCTGCACCGGCTGGGGCAGCAGGGTCACATCGTCGAAGTCAAAGAAACGCCCGTGATGCGAAACGTGCTCCTCGGTCCACAGCCGCTTCATCACCTCCAGCATCTCGTCGGTCCTGCGGCCGCGAGTGCGGGTGGAGATACCCAGGGCGTCGAACTCTACGTGGGTCCCCCGCTGTCCGCTGATGCCGATGCCGAAGTCCAGCCTGCCCCCGGAGACCTGGTCGACGCTGGCCACCAGCTTGGCCAGCATAACGGGGTGATAGAGCGGTACGATCACGATTCCCGTCATTATGCGCAGGTCCTGGGTCGCTCCGGCGGCGGCGGCCATGGCCGTCAGGTTCAGGACCGTCGGCCGCGGCGGGTTGCTGTCCATGATGTGCTCGCCCATGGTGACCCGCTGGAACCCCAGCTCCTCGGCGCGCCGGGCGAACTCCGGTACATCCCAGTAGTCCTCCACGCTCAGGCTGCAACCGAAGGTGGTCCTGCCGCCGCTCATTCCGAATCCCCCAGCCTGTAGTGCCGTCAAATTGCGCCCCAATTCTACCACCGGAGCGAAGGCTGCGATAAAATCCTTCACCATGAACGTTCCACTTGCAATGCAAATGTCTGGCAAGGTCTGCCTGGTAACCGGGGCCAGCGACGGCATAGGATACGTCGCTGCTCGTGACCTGGCCCGCATGGGGGCGAGGGTCGTGATGGTCGGCCGGAACGCCGCAAAATCGCACGCTGCCGCCATCCGCATTATCGACGAGACGGGAAACGAGTCCGTCAGCTACCTGCTGGCCGACCTGTCATCCCAGCGGGAGATCAGGCAGTTGGCGGCCCAGGTCAGGGAGCAGCTGCCGCGGCTGGACGTCCTGCTGAACAATGCCGGTGCGATTTTTCTGACCAACAGGGTCAGCGACGACGACATTGAGATGACCTTCGCGTTGAACCATATCGGCTATTTCCTGCTGACCACACTGCTGCTGGACATGCTCCGGGCATCCGGGTCGGCCCGCATCGTCAACGTGTCCTCCAGCGCCCACGGATCCCCGGGCCGGTTCCGCCTGGAGAACCTGCCGAGGCCGGGTTCCAACCGCGGCTACCGCGCTTACGGCCGCTCAAAGCTGTGCAATCTGCTTTTCACCTACGAACTGGCGAAGCGCCTGGAAGGCTCGGACGTCACGGTGAACGCCCTCCACCCGGGGTTGGTGCGGACCAATATAGCCAGGAACAACGGTGTGTTGGGGCGGGTCGTCAACTTCTTCATCGGAGCACGCGGAGTCGATGCCGAGCGGGGCGCCGAGACTCTGGTGTTTCTGGCATCGTCGCCCGAAATTGAGGACGTAACCGGCAAGTTCTTCGTTGACTGCCGCCCGGTCCGGTCTTCGGCCTTGAGCTACAACGGAGAGTTGGCCGCCGGGCTGTGGGAACTGAGTGAGCGGCTGACCGCGGGGAGTGCAAGGTTAACGGATTGATGTGGGGCAGAGCATCTGGAATCGGGAGCGGCCCTGTAGTCAGCCAGCAGGGCAAAGGTACTGCAAAGAGGGGGAAAAACCGATGAAACGAGCGGTAGAGTTCTACAGCGAGGGATTCAAGCTGCAGGGGGACGTATTCATCCCCGAGGACCTGACACCCGGTGAACGGCGCGGAGCGGTCCTGCTCTGCCACGGCTACACCGGGGTCAAGGACCTGTACCTGCCCGACAACGCCCGGGTGCTCAACGAGGCCGGATACGTGGCCATGACCTTCGATTACAAGGGCTGGGGCCAGAGCGAGGGCATTTCGCCCCTGCGCCTGGCGCCCCACAGCCGCGTCACCGACGTTCAGGCCGCCATGACCTTTCTCGGCGAGCAGCCTGAGGTGGACGAAGAACGTATTGGCATCTATGGCACCAGCTACGGTGGCGCCACCGTGGTCTGGACCGCCGCCATCGACCAGCGGGCCAAGTGCGTGGTCAGCGTCGTCGGCATCGGCAACGGCGCCCGCTGGATGAGCCGGGTACGCCGCATGGATGAATGGTTCGACCTGCTGGACCGCTCGAAGGCCGACCGCGTCCAGCGGGTGATGACCGGCAAGTCGGAAATGGTGGAGCGGGGCGAGATCCTGCTGCCGGACCGGCAGTCGGCGGCCCTGGCGGCAGCACAAAGGGCCAACAACCCCAACGCCGTGATGACCATCCCCGTCGAGTACATCGACGACACCCTGGGATTCAACCCCGAATGGGTTGTGGACAAGATCGCGCCACGGCCGGTGCTGTTCATAACCAGCGATCAGGACCGTCTGGTTCCGCCCGAAGAGTCGGAGCAGCTCTACGCCCGCGCCGGGGAGCCCAAGAAGCTGGTCACGCTGCAGGGCGTTGGCCACTACGAGGTCTACGAGGAGCCGGCCTTCTCCGAGGTGATGCAGCACACCCTCGGCTGGTACCAGCAGCACATGCCGGCAAAGGGGCTTTAGCAAGTATGTGACAAATGCTTGACCCCAGCCCGTCATTCCTTGAAAGAAAGGGACGCTCCGTCATTCCGGCGAAAGAACGTCACCCCGTACTTGATACGGGGCCGGAACCCAGTAGCTCCCTAGCGAAAGAACGCCGCCTTCGTCATTCCTGCCCCTCCGTCATTCCGGCGAAAGAACGTCACCCCGTACTTGATACGGGGCCGGAACCCAGTAGCTCCCTAGCGAAAGAACGCCGCCTTCGTCATTCCTGCCCCTCCGTCATTCCCGCGAAAGCGGGAATCCAGAAGATCCCATTCCATCCATCCATGCAAAAAGACCCCCTCCCATGTAGGGGCGCACTCCTGAGCCTGTCGAAGGGCGTGCGCCCATTCCCGCCGCCCTCCGCCATCCCGACAAAAGAACACCACCCTCCGTCATTACTGTTCTGCCGTTTCCCCCGCGACGCTAGCCGCAAACTCTAGCCATAACCTATCCGAAACCTAGGCGATTTCCGGTTTATTTCGGACCTGGAATCTGAATAGATGGTACTTGGGGCAGTTTTGCCATCTCTGGTGAATGGACGGCCCGTACCATCGCCCTGTGTACAGCGCGGATTGCGGATTAAGGGAAGGGGGTCTGTGTTCTGGGCGGTCCCTGGACCGCACCGGGGAACAGACCGACGCCTGCATGACTCACCATGCGCACCCGGACGGAAAACATGGCATACAGTCATCTTCCGCAATATTGCAGTTAGATGATGGTACTGTTTGAGAAACAATAAATAGTAGAAATCTAACAGACGATAGCACCATGATATAATTCTTTATTCCAGTTAATAAATGTAACTCTAGTGATACATTTCGGGAGACATTAGAGATGCTGTTACACCATACGCTTCCTGCAATATTGTTGATGTCGGTTTTCGTCGTGTTGGTCGCTTTGACGGCCTGCGCCGGTGAAACCATAACCGTCGAGCGAGCGACGGAGGAGCCGGAGCAAACCCCTCTGTCGTTGCCTCCGGCAACGGACGCACCCACCCCCACACGCACTCCCAGGCCCACGATCCCCACGCCATTCACCGAGGACCTCGAGGCCGCCGCTCTCATCGCCCTGTTCGAGGCGACTGATGGCGAGAACTGGAACGACAATAGGGACTGGCTGTCGGCGGCCCCCGTCGGCGAATGGGCTGGCATCACCACCAACTCCGCCGGCAAGGTAACTGAGCTGGAACTGAGTGACAACGGCCTGACCGGTTCCCTGCCTCCGGAGCTGACCGACCTTACCGAACTGGAGGTGCTGCGGCTCCACGACAATCAACTTACCGGCGTGCTGTCGGCCGACCTGGCGAATCTGGACAGCCTGCGGGAGGTGTCCTTCTGGGGCAACCAGCTCACCTGGGCGCCGTCCTACGCGCCGGGCGTGCTGGCCGACATGGTGGCCCTGACCGCGCTCTACGAGGACACTGGCGGAGAAGACTGGACCGACAACACCAACTGGCTCACGACCGAGGAACTCGGCGAATGGTTCGGCGTGAGCGCGGAAGCCGGCGGCCGCGTCACGGGGCTCTCTCTGGCCAACAACGAGCTGAAAGGAGAGGTCCCTCCCGCCCTTCACAATGCCTCTGAACTGACCGTGCTTCATATCGACAACAACCAGTTATCCGGAGAGCTGCCCTCGCAACTGGGCCGGTTGTCCAAGCTGGAGCAGGTGTCCATCTGGGACAGCAAACTGACCTGGGGAGACTCCTACGGGGACGGCGTCCTGGCCGACACGGTGGCCCTGGTCGCCCTGTATGAGTCAACCATGACTCACTGGGATCATTGGCGGGACGGATGGAAGTGGGCGACCTACAGCCCGTTGCGGGAATGGGCATTCGTTACTGTCGAGGGCGGACGCGTATCGCAGCTGAACATCGAGGGTCGGGAACTAAAGGGTCAGCTGCCGTCAGCCTTGGGCAATCTCACGGGTTTGAAGAGACTGAACATCACCAACGTTCCCGACCTCACCGGGGAACTTCCGGCCACCTTGGGGAATCTCACCAGCCTCACAGAGTTGACCCTGACACAAAATGGACTGGGTGGTGAATTGCCCGGCGAGTTGGGGAACCTGGCCAACCTGGAGCAGATGAATCTCAGCAACAGTGGTTTCAGCGGCGAGATTCCTGCCGAGCTGGGCAACCTGTCCAACCTGACCGTGCTGGACTTCGCCGACAACATCTTGACCAAGATACCGCCCGAAATGGGTCAGGCGACAGCACTTAAGGAGCTTCGCCTGCAGAGGAATCAGCTGACGGGCACTGTTCCGGCGGAGCTGGGCAACCTGTCGAACCTTACTACGCTGTACCTGGACACCAACAAGCTGAGCGGGGAACTGCCAGCCGAGTTGGGCGGTCTCACCAATCTTACCAACGTGTCCGTGTGGGACAACCAGTTGACCTGGGCGGACCATTATGAGAACGGGATCCTGGCGGACACCGTGGCTCTGGTAGCCCTGTGGGAGTCCACCATGACCCACTGGGATCATTGGCGGGACGGATGGAGGTGGGCGACCTACAGCCCATTGCAGGAATGGGCTTTTGTTAACGTCGAGGGCGGCCGTGTTTCGCAACTGAACATCGACGGTCGCGACCTCAAGGGTCAGCTTCCGTCGGCATTTGGCAACCTGGTAGGCCTGAAAAAGCTGAGCATTACCAATGTTCCCGACCTTACCGGGGAACTGCCGCCTACCTTGGGGAGCCTGACCGATCTAACTGAACTGACCTTGACCCAGAACGGCCTGAGCGGTGAACTGCCGGCGGAACTGGGTAACCTGGGCAGCCTGGAGCACATGAACCTGAGGAACAATGGTTTCAGTGGCGCGATTCCGGCTGAGTTGGGCAAGCTGTCCAACTTGACCAAGCTGGACCTGTCCCACAACACCCTGAGCAAGATACCGCCGGAGCTGGGCAGTGCGACCGCTCTCAAGGAAATCTACCTGGACCACAATAATCTGGCAGGCACGGTGCCGGCGGAACTGGGTAACCTTTCGAACCTTACGCTACTGTACTTGGACACCAACAAGCTCAGCGGGGAATTGCCCGCTGCCTTGGGCGGACTTTCCAATCTAACCAACGTTTCCATCTGGGACAACCAGCTGACCTGGGCGGACCACTACGAGAACGGGATACTGGCTGACACGGTGGCCCTGGTGGCCTTGTGGGAGTCCACCATGACTCACTGGAGCCACTGGCGGGACGGCTGGAGGTGGGCCACCTACAGCCCATTGCGGGAATGGGCATTCGTTACGGTCGAGGGTGGACGCGTATCGCAGTTGAACATCGAAGGTCGCGACCTCAAGGGTCAGCTTCCTTCGGCGTTTGGCAACCTAAGAGGCCTGAGAAGATTGAATATCACCAACGTTGCAGGTCTCACCGGCGAACTTCCGCCCTCTTTGGGGAATCTGACCGATCTCACTGAACTGACCTTGACCCGGAACGGCCTGAGCGGTGGACTGCCAGAGGAACTGGGCAACCTGGGCAACCTGGAACAGATGAACCTGAGACACAATGGTTTCAGTGGTGAGATTCCAGTCGAGTTTGGCAACTTGTCCAACTTGACCAAGCTCGATCTCGCCCATAACACCCTGACCAAGATACCGCCTGAACTGGGCGAGGCGACTGCCCTCAGGGAAATCTACCTGAAACACAATAATTTGACGGGCACCGTGCCCGCGGAATTGGGCAACCTGTCCAACCTGACCCTCCTGTACCTGGACACTAACAAGCTCAGCGGGGAATTGCCCGCTGCCTTGGGCGGACTTTCCAATCTAACCAACGTTTCCATCTGGGACAACCAGCTGACCTGGGCGGACCATTACGAGAACGGGATCCTGGCGGACACTGTGGCTCTGGTGGCCTTGTGGGAGTCCACCATGACTCACTGGAGCCACTGGCGGGACGGCTGGAGGTGGGCGACCTACACGCCCTTGCGGGAATGGGCATTCGTTACAGTCGAGGGTGGACGCGTATCGCAGTTGAACATCGAAGGTCGCGACCTCAAGGGTCAACTACCGCCAGCCCTAGCCAATCTCACCGGGCTGAGAAAGCTGACCCTCACACGGATGCCGGACCTCTCCGGCTGCATACCGGCCAGCCTGCGGGGCGTCGAGTACACCGGCGACCTTCCCTTCTGCTCGGGAAGCGCCTCAAAAAAAGTGACGAGTCCCCAGGGACAGAGTCTGCTGGGGTAACGGGCTCCGGCGGCAGCGGTTCCGCCTCGGGCAACGGGCAGACCGGGTCCGGCTCCGGCAGCACTGGCACCGACGGCGGCACGACCACGGTCACCACGCCGTCGGCACCCGCCGTGCCGGACAACTCCGGCGACCGGGCGGTGCTGGTCTCCGTCTACAACGTCACCGGCGGGCCGCGCTGGGACGCCAACGCCCGGACCAACTGGCTCAGCGACCGGCCGATGGGCCAGTGGACCGGCGTCACCACCGAGGGCGGCTACGTCACCCGCATTGACTTGGGCAGCAGTGGCCTGTCCGGCCCCTTCCCTGACCGGCTGGGCCACCTGACCCGGCTGCAGTCGGCCAACCTGCGGGGCAACGAACTTACCGGTTGCATTCCGTACGGCACCAGGCTGCGCAATGCGCTTTCCCAGTCCTACAACCTGGGCCGGGGCCCCGGCACCGAGCCGGGCTGGGACCTGCTTATCCTGCAGGCCATCCACAATGTGCTGGTGGAACAAAACGGCCTGGAGGCCGTCAGGGACCCCGAAGTCTCCTTGGGCTGGGATGATTTCCTGGACCAGACCTACGGTCTCGGGCTGGCCCCCTGCCCGCCGCCGCCACCCACGTCCGGCATCGTCCCCTACGCCCGCCAGTACGACGACACGGACAAGGAGACCCTGCTGGCCGTCCGGGATCACTTCGTGCGCAACGGGACTCCGGAGAGCTCCTTCGATTCCTGGGAAGGGGAGATGGAGTCGGACAGCGGCGTAGGTTTCCTCCGCCGGGGTTGGAGAGGAGTTAGCCTCGACGGCGATGGTCGGGTGGTGAAACTGTGGCTGGACGAGCGCCAGCTAAAGGGGAACATCCCGAGGGAGCTGGGGAGCCTGGGCGCGCTGGTCGAGCTGAACTTGTCCAAGAACGAGCTCGCCGGCTCCGTTCCGCCGGAACTGGGCCATCTGCGCAACCTGCGCCTGCTGGCCCTGAACCAGAACTTCACGCCGAAGGCCTCGGGGGCCTCGGGCGCCAGCAACGGCCTGAGCGGGCGGCTACCGGGGCACCTGGGCAACCTGGGCGAGCTGCGCCGGCTGGTGCTGGACGACAACCCATTCCTCGTGGGGGAGCTGCCCCTGGAGCTGGGCAACCTGACCAACCTGGAGCACATCTACCTGCAGGGCACGGGGTTCAGCGGCTGCCTGCCGCCGCCCATCCGTCAGCAGTTCTCGCCCACGCTGGCGTCGCTGCTTAACGAGGTGCTCCGGGAGTTGACCATCGAGCGGCTCAGGTTCCTGATGCTCGACGAGATCGACAAGGTGTCCACGGCGGCAGGATTCGGGCAGGACATTGACGAGATTCTGGCCTACACCGACGAGTCCTTTAGCCTGTACATGCTGTACGCACCCCTGAACACCGGGCTGGCGGAAGTGTCGCGGCTGATCAGCGTGGTGTCGCTGGACACGCTGATCAAGCCGGGCTCCACGCTGTCCAACCTCGGCAACGTGCGGCTGACCTGCTGAGCGTCGCAACAACCCTTGGGATAACCGGGCGGCTCCTCCCCCGGTTATCCCAAGGCCCTCTCCTCAATTCCGCCGGGCCCCTCTGTACCTTCCTTCGCCCTCAACGTCAAGGGAGAGGAAGCGTGAGATGGTTTCATGCTGACAGTTGGCCCTTGCGGACGGCAGTGTAGCTGGCTACGATAGAATATGTGCGTTATTAGCACACCTAATGGATCGCCAGGAGCGGTCCGCCGGGCCCGACGGATGCGGCGAAAATGCCCGCATTTGTCCGGGTTTGACCGCGAAACGAAAATCTCCGTCAGCACGGATGGAGTAGCCGGAACCCTGTTAGCTTTCACCCCCGCGGAGTGCGTACCTCCCGGGTCCCGTTATGGGCAGATCTCGTCCAGGCCCGGCAAAAAGCAGGGGCAGCCGAATAAGGCTGCCCCGCGCGTTTCATCTGTCCTGTTCCGGTGGCGACGCGCTATTTGCGGCTGAGTCCGTTGCCCGGTGGCGAGTCCGATTCCCCCTTAAAGGGGATAGCCGTGGACGTGCCGGGCTACCTCACCGCCTGAGTCTCTCCGAAGTACTGGGTGGTGAGAGTTGCCGTGGCCGGGCCGGAAAGGACGTCGATGCCCCGCCGGACGGCGGAGGTGACGTTGTTGAGCTCCTGCTCCAGGGTGCGCAGGCTCCGCAGGGCGTACGCGTCGGCTTCGGACCGGGTGGACTCCGACTGGGTCTCGGCCTGCTCCACCATGCGGCGGGCCCGGTCCTCGGCGTCTCGCAGCAGGGTGGCGGCGCGCTGCTCGGCCTGGGCCAGGATCTCGTGCCTGTCGACCCGCTCACGGTAGTCGTCCTCGGCCTGGGACTTGGTGCGACGGGCGTCCGTCTGCGCCAGGTTGATGATGTGGTCCCGCTGGGACAGCACCTCTTCCGCGGCCCGGATTTCCTTGGGCACGGTCAATCGCAGCTGGTCCACCAGTTCGATGGCCTTGGACCGGTCCACGAGGATGTGGCCGCCGGCGCGGGCAGCCTTGCTGGTATCGATGAGTGTTTCCAGTTTGTCAATAACATTTATGATATCTATGATAACCCCTCTCCCGGTCACTACCCTTGCTGGACCGGATTTCCGAATTTGGAGTAAAGCGCTTCCGCCACGTTGGGAGGGACCATCTCCCGGATGTTTCCGCCTAGCCTGGCAACCTCCTTCAATAGACTGGCGCTCACGAAGACATAGTCCTGTGAGGTCATAAAGCAAACCAGGTCAACCTCTGGTTCCAGCTTGCTGTTCATGAAGGCCATCTCGAACTCGTACTCGAAGTCATAGCCGCTGCGCAGTCCCCTGACTACGACGCCGGCCCCGATGTCCTTGGCGAAACGGACGGTGAGGCCCGAATATTTCTCCACCCGTACGTTCGGCAGGTGGCCGCAGGCCTGCTGGAACAGCTTGAGCCTTTCGTCCGTGCTGAACAGGAGGCTCTTGGAGGGGGTGTCGTACACGCCGACAACTACCTCGTCGAATAGCCTGGCGGCGCGGGCGGTGATGTCCAAGTGCCCGACGGTCACCGGGTCGAAGCTGCCTGGGTAAAGTGCTCTTACCATTCCTGTTCCGCAGTTTCCTGGAGATTCGGTCCGGGGCCGACGGTACCGGTTATCGGCTCGTTCCGGTAGAAGGAGACCGCATTGTCGCCGTATTGACGAAATGTGATGCGCCTCAGGCCTCCGTAGGCCGCGTGCAGTTCCACCGCCGGGAGTGGCCTGCCACCACCATTGCGTCGGAGGTCAGGAGACCGGGTTGGTCCGCCATGGCCTGGAGAACCTGGTGGAAGGGGCCCAGTCGATAGGGCGGGTCCAGCAGGACGAGGGCGTATCCGCCGGGCAGGTGCGGCAGCGACCGTGTGGCCTCTGCCTGACGCACCTCGCCAATAGATCCGTAGCCCAGTGCTGCCAGGTTGTCCCGGATGACGGCGCACTGCCGCCGGTCCCGCTCCACGAAATCCGCCCGGAGGGCGCCGCGGCTGAGGGCCTCTATGCCCAGGCTCCCCGTGCCGGCGAAAAGGTCCAGCGCGCGCCGGTCCCGGTACTGGGTCTCCGTCAGAATGTTAAAGATCGCAGCCCGTACCCGCTCGGTGGTGGCACGCACTCCCGGGCTGTCCGGTCCCTTTAGGCGCCTGCCACGGGCCTCTCCACCAGCTACTCGCATAGTACGGACAAGATCGAATTATACATATCTCATCGATCATTTCCTATATTATTCTTAAACTAATTTCAACTAAATATGGGAAATAGCCTTGGCTTACTGGGCTGGGATCCTCCGGGTCGATTTCGATTTCCGCCAGGCGATGGCCGGAAAACTACCGCCCGGCCGCTGGTCTCAGGTTGACGATGAGACCCGGCTGTGCTAACATCCGCGCCACGGCGCACCCTGCCAGAACCGTGTTTTTGCGCTTTGAGTCGCTGTGTTTCGCCCAAAGCGCCCCGGGAAACGGGACCACGTGTGTCCGCCAATTTGACGAATTCGTCCACCGGTACCTACAGGGGTCCACAGAACCCATGAGCTTCAGCCAGCGATTGGCCGACAGCACCCCCGACAGAGACACGGTGGTGACCGTCGGCGTGTTCGACGGTGTGCACCTGGGACACCGGCACTTGTTGGACCACCTGATCGACTGGGCATCGCCAGGCTGTATCCCCGCTGTAGTCACCTTCACCAACCGGCCCATAACCGTGTTCCGTCCGGGTACCTTCCCCAGCTACCTTACCACACCGGACCACAAGGTCGACCTGCTGGAGGAAGCAGGAATTGAACTCGTGGTTCCCCTGGAGTTCACCGAGGAGCTTTCCCAGGTCACTGCCCGTCAATTCGCAGAATTGCTCAGTGGGTCCATGCGAATGCGGGGCCTGGTTCTCGGTCCTGACTCGGCTTTGGGAAGGGGACGCGAAGGTGACCTCGCCTTCCTGCAGAAAGAAGGGGAAAGGCTGGGGTTCTGGGTCCGCTCGGTGCCACCACTGGAGATCGAGGGGCAGCCGGTGAAGAGCCGGGTGGTGAGGGAAGCGCTGGTCGCGGGTGACGTGACCCGTGGTGCCGGCCTGCTGGGCCGGAATCACCGCCTCAGCGGTAAGGTGGTTTTGGGCGACCAGCGGGGCCGGACCCTGGGATTTCCCACTGCCAATATCGACGTCTACTCAGGGCTGCTCTGGCCCGGAGACGGCATTTATGCCACATGGGCCTATTTCGGTGGCCAGCGGCACCTTTCAGCGACCTCCATCGGGGTTCGCCCCACCTTCGGCCTCACCCAGCGCCTGGTCGAGGTCTACGTCATGGACTTCAGCGGGGATCTGTACGGCGAAACGATGACCGTAGAGTTTGTTGAGAAGGTGCGCAACCAGGAGACCTTTGCCGATATCGATGCTCTGATATCGCGCATCGGACAGGACGTGGCGGAATCCCGTGTCGTACTGGCGGAGGCCGGGTAAAACGGGTACTCGCAAAGAGGAGAGGACTTGCTCAACCCCGAAACGCTGGATACTATCGTCAATCGCGGAGTGAGCGAGATCATCTCCCGCGACGAGTTCATCCGCCTGCTTAACTCCGGACGACCCCTGCGCCTAAAGATGGGCTTCGACCCCAGCCGTCCCGACATTCACCTTGGCCACGTGGTCGGACTTCGCAAATTGCGCCAGCTCCAGGACCTGGGACATCAGGTTATCCTGATTGTGGGGGACTGGACCGCCCAGATCGGCGATCCCAGTGGCCAGTCGGCAACGCGGCCAATGCTGACCCACCAGCAGGTGATGGAAAATGCCCAGTCATACCTGCGGCAGTTCTTCAGGGTGGTGGATGAGGATCGCACCCAGGTAGTGCAGCAAAGCGAGTGGTTCGGGGAATTCACCCTGGCGGACGTCATCGGCTTGACCGGCCGGTTCACCGTGGCCCAGTTCCTGCAGCGGGCGGACTTCGCCCAGCGCTACGCCGAGCAGCGCCCCATCGCCATCACGGAACTGCTCTATCCCCTGCTGCAGGCCTACGACTCCGTAGTCATCGAGTCGGACGTGGAGTTCGGAGGTACCGACCAGATGTTCAATCTCCTGGTGGGTCGCGAGTTGCAGGGAATGATGGGACAGACGCCGCAGCAGTGCTTCATGATGCCCATTCTGGTTGGCACAGACGGCGTGCAGAAGATGAGCAAGAGCCTGGACAACTACGTTGGAGTGGATGAGCGTCCCGAGGAAATGTACGGCAAGATAATGTCCATCGGCGATGGGCAGATCCCCAACTACTTCGAACTGCTGACTGCCCTGCGGCCCGACGAACTGGCGGACCTGGCGCAGGACCTGGCCCACGACGCGATCAACCCCATGGAGCACAAGAAGCGTCTGGCCTGGGACATCACCAGGCAGTTCCATGATGCGGCGGCGGCGGACAACGCCCAGTCGCACTTCGAGCGGGTGGTGCAGGGACGCAGCCTGCCGGATGACATCCCCGAGGTGTCCCTGGCGGATGTGCAAGAGAGGGCCGGACCTTCCGACGGTGCCATTCGAGCTGACCGGCTCCTGGTGGCTGCCGGTCTGGCCGCCAGCAACGCCGAGGCGCGGCGTCTACTGACGCAGGGAGCGGTGGAGGTCTTGCCTGCGGTGGGCGACTCAACTCGCATCAGCGACGAGCGCGCCCTTATTACCCCGGCGGTGGGAGATGTGCTGCGCGCCGGGCGGAGGCGGTTCGTCCGGTTCGTAGGGCCTTAGCCTGCCAATTCTTTCAATGCGGATGGGGCAAGTCAGCCTGAGACAGATGAGCCCCCGTTGCCGTTCTCTTTTCGAAGCCTGTCATTTTCCGCTTGGAGGCCCTCGATTGTCCGCTGGAGGGTACGGATCAGTTCGCTTTGGCCATTGTCCTGGCGCTCGCCATTGCCTTGACCGTTCACTCTGGTCAGAGCGGCAATCAGCGCAACCATCATCTCCCGGTGCCTCCGCTCAGCCGCTTCCGCATCCTGGCGGCGTTCATCACGCCGTCGCTCCTCGTCCTGCCGGCGGCGCTCCTCCTCCTGCCGGCGGCGTTCCTCCTGGCGTTCTTCATGTTGTCGGCGTGCTCTAAGGTCAAAATAGCTGGAAAGCATTTGCGGAACCCCCAGGACGGCTGCCATTATGGCTGCGTATGCTCCTGCTTGCAGGTAGGTGATAAGTGTCCACTCTCCCACTTCCACGACTATAATTCAAATCGCTGTTAGCCCTTTAGCGCCGCGTTGACATGCGTGCAGGCTGCTGACTAGACTCTCCTCAAGAGACCCGCAGCGTGCGTCTGTCGACCAGACCCGTTCACCGGAATGTCCGCCAAGTGTATGCCCCGGAGGTAATGCCTTGACTCCAGACCAGGAAATTCAGCAGCTGAAAGAGCGCGTGGGCGACTGGCGCGCCCGGCAGGAGCCTGGCAGCCAGCGCCGGCCGGAGTTCCGCACCCCCTCGCAGGTGCCGGTCGACCAGGTGTACACGGCCGTCGACGCCGCCCGCGATGACCGAATCCTGGGAGATGACCTGCCGGGGGAATTCCCCTACCTTCGTGGCATCCACGAGACCGGTTACCGGGGACGCCTCTGGACATTCCGAATGTTCGCCGGCTTCGGACGCCCTCAGGAAACCAACGAGAGGTTCAAGTTCCTGCTGGAACAGGGACAGACAGGCCTTTCCGTGGCCTTCGACATGCCCACGCTGTACGGGTATGACACCGACGACCCCAGGGCCTTCGGCGAGTTCGGGACCTGCGGGGTGGCGGTGTCTTCGCTGGCCGACATGGAGACGTTGTTCGACGGCATCCGGCTGGACGGCATCACCACGTCCATGACCATCAACGCCCCCGCCGCCATAATCTGGGCCATGTACCTGGCGCTGGCGGAGAAGCAGGGAGCCTCCCTGGACCGGATCGGAGGGACGATCCAGAACGACATTCTGAAGGAGTACATCGCCCAGAACGAGTACATCTTCCCGCCCAAACCGTCGATGAGGCTGGTCACCGACACCGTCGAGTTCGCCGCGAGAAAAGTGCCGCGCTGGAACCCCATCAGCATCAGTGGCTACCACATTCGCGAGGCTGGGTCCAACGCGGTGCAGGAACTGGCGTTCACCCTGGCTGACGGCTTCGAGTATGTTCGCCACGCCCAGGAGCGAGGGCTGGACGTCGATCAGTTCGCTCCCCGCCTGAGCTTCTTCTTCAACGTGCACAACAACTTCTTCGAGGAGATCGGAAAGTTCCGCGCGGCCCGGCGCATCTGGGCCCAGGAAATGCGGGACAGCTTCGGAGCGACGGATTCCCGTTCCCATAAACTGCGCTTCCACGCCCAGACCTCGGGGCAGTCGTTGACTGCCCAGCAGCCCGATAACAACGTGGTGCGGGTATCCCTTCAGGCCCTGGCGGCCGTCATGGGCGGATGCCAGTCGCTCCACACCAACGGCAAGGATGAAGCCTGGGCGCTACCGTCGGAGGAGGCGGCCCTCCAGGCCCTGCGTACGCAACAGATCATCGCCCACGAGACCGGCGTAACCGACACCGTGGACCCGTTGGGGGGCAGCTATTTCGTGGAGGCAATGACTGACCGGATGGAGGCGGGAAGCTACGACTACTTCCGGCGCATTGAGGACGTCGGCGGCGTGATCCCCGCCCTGGAAACGGGGTTTCTGCAGCGGGAGATCGCCGAGGCCTCATACCTCTACCAGATGGAAGAGGACCGGAAGGAACGGATCACCGTCGGAGTGAACGAGTACAACACCGGCGAAGAGGTCGATATTCCCCTGCTTCGGGTGGACCGCGAGGGCGAACGGCTGCAGATCGAGGGGATCAACCAGGTGCGCCGCACGCGGGACGGCCGGGATGTGGCGGAAAAACTGCGGGCGCTGGAGGCCGCCGCCCGCGGCAGCGAAAACCTGATGCCGCCCCTGATCGAAGCGGTCAAGGCCTACGCCACCCTGGGAGAGATGATGGACGTGTTCCGCGATGTGTTCGGTGAGTACGAGCCCACCTGGGCGTTCTAGCCGGAGCGTACAGCGATAACGTCCAGGGCCCCGACCGATCGGTCGGGGCCCTGGCTTCTAACGAGTTCTGAAGACAGGACTACTCGTCTTCTTCGCGCAGCCGCTTGGCCTCCTCGATAACCCGCTGCTCCAGGTTTGCGGGCACCGGCTCGTAGTGGTCGTATTCCATGGAGTAGGAGCCCCGGCCCTGGGTGAGGGAGCGCAGGTCCTGGGCGTAACGTAGAAGCTCAGACTGCGGCACCTCCGCGTCGATCACCGTCACGCGGTCTTGGGGGTTCATTCCCAGGATTCGGCCCCGCTTGCCGTTCAGGTCGCTCATCACGTCGCCCGTGTAGCCGTCGGGCACTGTGACTGACAGCCGCATGACCGGCTCCAGCAGGATGGGACTGGCCTCGCTGACCCCCTTCTTGAGGGCCTGGATACTGGCGATTTCAAAGGACATTCCGGAGGAGTCGACGCTGTGGAAGCTGCCGTCGAACAGCACGGCCTTCAGATCGACGATTGGGTATCCGGCCAATGCGCCTTCATCCAAGGCCTTGACCACGCCCTTTTCCACCGATGGGATGTACTCTCTGGGAACACGGCCGCCGACGACCTCGTTGCCGAATTCGAATCCTTGGTCGCGCTCCGTGGGCTCCAGGCGCAGAAGGACGTGGCCGAACTGGCCGTGGCCGCCCGACTGCTTCTTGTGGCGGTACTCGGTCTGGGTGATGCGTGTGATGGTCTCCCGGTACGGTACGCGCGGCAGCCTGACACGCAGTTCGGCACCGAACTTCCGCTTGATCTTGTCCAGGGCCACCTCGATCTGGGCATCGCCCAGGCCGGTGATCAGGGTCTCGCTGGTACTGGCGTTCCGGGACATCTGGAGGCTGGGGTCCTCCTCCACAATACGCGCCAGGGCCATCGACATCTTGTCCAGGTCCGCCTTGGATGCGGGAGATACCGCCACCCGGTAGTAGCCCACCGGCAGCCTGATCGGCTCGAAGGTGACCTGGTTGTCCCGGGTGCAGAGAGTGTCGCCGGTCACCGTCGATGAGAGTTTACCCACCGCGCCGATGTCGCCGGCAGTGACCTCCGTCAGGTTTTCCTGGTTCTTTCCCTTGGGCAGGTAGAGTTGGCCGACCCTCTCGGCTTGACCCTGGTTGGCGTCCCAGACCTCCGAGTTGCTCTTGATGGACCCCTGGAAGACCCGGAACAGGGAGAGTTTGCCGACGAAGGGGTCGGCGGTGGTCTTGAAGACGAAGGCGGCGATGGGCTTTCCGGGGTCGGCCTCGAAGGCAGCCTCGTCGTCGGTGCCCGCTTTGGTCAGCCGGGGCTTGATGCCGTCGACGGGGGAGGGCAGGTATGCCTGGATCATGGACATGACTTCGCTGACGCCGATGCTACCGGTCGCGGATGAGGCCAGGATGGGCACGAGGTCGCCCTGCAGGACGGCCACTCTGAGGGCGTTCTCGATCTCCTCGGCGGTGAGTTCCTCGCCCCCCAGGTAGCGGTCTGCCAGCTCGTCGTCGTTTTCGGCGGCTGCCTCGATGAGCCGTTCACGGGCCGTATCGACCTGGTCGGCCAGATCGGCGGGAACATCGGCGCTGGGATCAGCTGCGTTGACGACCCCCTCGAACCCCTCGGCCTCTCCGATGGGGACCTGGAAAGGAACGCACTGCCTGCCGAAGGTGGCCTGGATGTCTGCCACGTTGCGTTCGAAGTCGGCGTTCTCCCTGTCCATCTTGTTGACAATGATGAGCCGTGGCAGGTTAGCGGACTCGCTCCAGTTCCAGGCTCTTTCGGTGCCGACGTCGACGCCGGAGGTGGCGTCGACCAGGATTACGGTGCCTTCCACCACGCGGAGCGCACTGACCACTTCGCCCTGGAAGTCATCGTATCCGGGGGTGTCCAGGAAATTGATCTTGCATCCGTCGGCCTCGGCTGCGATCAGGGTTGTCTGGATGCTGCCACCCCGCTTGATTTCCTCGGGCTCGTAGTCGGAGACGGTGTTACCGTCCTCGATTCGCCCCTGGCGGGTTACCGCCTTGGTGCTGAAGAGCACCGCTTCGCAAAGCGATGTCTTGCCGGCGCCGGAATGAGAAAGCAGGGCTACATTTCTGATGTTCTTCGCATCCATACGGGGCGTTGCTCCCTAAGCAAGTCTCGGGCACGGTCGCGCATCACCGGACGGGGAGGTGTCCCGTCGGGACGATTTCCGCGCCAACGCAGAATGCCGCGGAGCGCGGAGGGTTGAGTAATTGTATAAGTTGCGACGTACCGGCGCAACAGCGAAGTACAGAACTGGACCGCTTTCCCGGCCCCGGCCCGTACCCCGGCCCGGTCCCGGCCCGTACCCCCCCACTCTCCGTCACCCCGGCGAAAGCCGGGGCCCAGAAAAGCCAGCCCAAGAAACAACCTCGCCCGTACCCGGCCCCCTCCCGTCATCGCCCTCCACCCCCGTCACCCCGGCGAAAGCCGGGGCCCAGAAAAGCCAGCCCAAGAAACAATCTCGCCCGTACCCGGCCCCCTCCCGTCATTCGGCCCCCCGTCATCGCTCTCCACCCCCGTCACCCCGGCGAAAGCCGGGGCCCAGAAAAGCCAGCCCAAAAGACGATCTCGCCCGTACCCCGTACTCCGGCCCGTACCCCCGCCCTCTCCCGTCACCCCGGCGAAAGCCGGGGCCCAGAAAAGCCAGCCCAAGAAACAACCTCGCCCGTACCCGGCCCCCTCCCGTCATTCGGCCCCCCGTCATCGCTCTCCACCCCCGTCACCCCGGCGAAAGCCGGGGCCCAGAAAAGCCAGCCCAAGAAACAACCTCGCCCGTACCCGGCCCCCTCCCGTCATTCGGCCCCCCGTCATCGCTCTCCACCCCCGTCACCCCGGCGAAAGCCGGGGCCCAGAAAAGCCAGCCCAAGAAACAACCTCGCCCCTACCCCGGCCACCTGCCCGTACCCCACCCCCGGCCCGTACCCCCGCCCTCTCCCGTCACCCCGGCGAAAGCCGGGGCCCAGAAAAGCCAGCGCAAGAGACAATCTCGCCCGTACCCGGCCCCCTCCGTCATTGTTATGAAAATAGCCTTCCCGATGTAGGGGCAACCCTTGTGGTTGCCCTGGTGCAACCAACAAGGTTTTCATCCCCGTTCGTGGCCCAGGGGGCCACAGCCAATTCCGGCGAAAGAACGTCACCCCGTACTTGATACGGGACCGAAATCCAGAAGATCCTTTGGCATCAAGACCCGGCCGGAGCCTGCAGTAAAAACCGCAAGCACCGGATAACCTATTGACCCTGCCCTTGACCCAGGGCCTTTTCATTTTCTTAAAGGAGTCTTAAAGTTGTGGTGAAGAAGTGAGGAGGTGGGGAAGATGAGATTGAGAGAAGCCTTGGATGGAGTTCCAGACCACCGGAGCCGGCAAGGCCGGCGCCACCCATTGGGAGCGGTATTGAGTCTGTCAGTTTGCGCCATGCTATGTGGCTCCCGCAGTCTTTACGCCATTGCGCAATGGGGCCGGGACCAAGGAGCCACTGCTGGAGAGGAATTGGGTTTCCCACAGGGGAGAACGCCCTGCGTAGCCACCCTGCACCGGGTGTTCAAGGATCTGGACGTGGATGCCTTCGAAGGGGTGCTGCGGGAATGGGTGCGAGATAGTGGGGTGGATCTGGGCTCCGTGGTGTCAATAGACGGGAAGACGTTGCGTGGGATTCACGGTGAGGAACTGCCTGGGGTGCACCTGGTATCAGCCTACGCCACTGAGGGCAAGGCGGTGCTGAGCCAGGCAGCCACGGCGGGCAAGGGTCAGGAATTGGCAGCGGCCCAAGCAGTGTTGGGGCAGATTCCCCTGGAAGGGAGGATAGTGGTGGCGGACGCTCTGCTGACCCAACGGGAGGTGTGCCAGCAGATTGTAGCTGGCGGCGGAGATTACCTGTTGCCGGTGAAGGAAAATCAGCCTGCATTGTGCCAGGACCTGGTGGAAGTATTTTCCCCCACTGGAAACTGATAGGGTTGCGGGGCCATGGGTACCGCCGTGGCAGGCTGAGGACTGGCGGGAGCGAGGGGCGGAGCTGACTGTGTGGGTGGATGTCTCGCCCAAGCAACGGCACGGGCGCTGGGAGCGGCGGGAACTGTGGGCCTTGTCCGACCCGGAGGTGAACCGGTATGCGGGCAGCGCCGGATCGGTGGGGAAGGAGTGGCCCCACCTGCGGCAGGTATGCCGGCTGGAGCGGCAGAGGAGAGTCCGGGGACGCACCCAGGTGACGGTGAGCTATGCGGTGACCAGTCTTTCGCCCGAGGTTGCCGGAGCGGAACGTCTGTTGCAGATTCTTAGAGGGCATTGGAATATCGAGAACCAGGTGCATTGGGTCCGGGACGTCACCTTTGACGAAGACCGCTCCCAGGTAAGGAGCGGTAACGCCCCCCAGGTGATGGCAGCCTTTCGCAACCTGACCACCACCCTGGTGCGCTGGGCTGGTCATACCAACGTTGCCGCCGCCCTACGCCGCCACGCCGCTCACGTCTCCGAAGCCTTCTTACTCCTCGGCATTACCCCTGAATTCGGAGAATGAAAAGGCCCTGGCCCTTGACCAGCCAATCTTGACAGTCGTCGCGGTGGATTCGATAATTAACTTTGTAGCCGAGGTAGCTCAGGTGGTAGAGCACGGCACTGAAAATGCCGGTGTCGACAGTTCGAGTCTGTCCCTCGGCACTTTTCTTTGTCCTCAATTCCGCCCCCTCGGGAAGACGCATCGCCAGCGGGCGTATCCGACTCTACCCGCGTGACAACGCTGGGTTCAGTGGCCCCGTCGCAGGGGCATGGCACGAGTCAAGGGGCGCCTCCCGGCAAAGGGCATCCAGCCGTCAGTTGCTTTCCGCCCCATCCCTGCCCTTGCCCGATGTCAACGTAAGACTTCGGTTGCCGTCCGGGACTCGGTATCGTGTGTAGTCGGAGAATCCGCGTCCGCCGGTAGGTGGCTCTCCCAGTCTGGAATCAGCCTCGTACCCGGCGAGGGCAACAGCCAGGCGGAGGCCAGGGCCAGCAGGCTGAACCCCAGGGACATGAACAGGGGTGCTGCGTAGGTGCCGGTAAGGTCCCAGAGCAGTCCGGCGCACACCGGCGCCACTCCCATACCGAGGCCGTTGCCCAGATTCTGCCAGCCGTAGAGGCTTCCCTGGGGCACGTTTCCGTAATACTGGCGATTGGCTATGGGGAAGGTGGGCACCTCGCAGCTCTGGCCAATGCCTAGGAGGATGGCAAAAAGGTAAAAGGCCCAGGCGTCGTGGGAGAATAGCACGATCAGCAGCGGGAAAGCCTGTAGCGACATCCCCACTATCCACACCGTCCTGCATCCCCAGCGTTCCGCCGACACGGGCACCGCCGCCCGGGCGATAACCCCGGCGCCCTGCAGGGCAGCCAGCACGCCCGCAGCCACTCCCAGGGAGAGGCCGCGGTCCACGGCTATGGCCACCACCAGCACATTGATGATGTTGTGCCCCATGCACCCCCAGTAGTGGATGCCGATGAGGTTCCAGAAGGTGAAAGTGCGCTTGGCCTGCTGGATGAATACCCTGGCCCTGACCCTGGCTGCATCGTTCCGCTGCGGCTCCCGGACCGCCTCGTTTCCAGCGTCGCCGAAGGGTCGCAGCCCGATATCGGCCGGCTCGTTGTGAAAGAACTTGACCATCAGGACCAGCAGCGCCCCGCCGGCGATGCCCGGGAACCAGAAGATCCATTTCATCCCCAGTTGGTCGAAGGCCACGCCGATCACGAAGAGCAGGGCCACTGTACCCATTCCCTGGAACGACCACACCACTCCCAGGGCGGCCCCCAGGTGTCGTCTGAACCACAGAGTCACCCCCGACACCGTGAGCACGGTGAATATGGTTGTGGCCACGCCCAGTATCACGCCGAAGAACAGGTAGAACTGCCACAGGCTGGTCATGATGCCGGTCAGCAGCATGCCGGCGATGAATAGCAGAGAGCCCAACAGGAGGAGCCGGCGCACCCCGTAACGGTCTCCGAGCAGTCCAACGTAGGGACTGACCAGTCCCAGGACCACCCATTGGAGGCTGAAGGCGAAGCTGATGGCCCCGTAACTCCACCCGAAGCCCGAGGCCGGATCGCTGAGGTGGGGCACAAGGGCAGCCGCAGCAAATCGCATCGCCGAGGTGATGAATCCCATCGCCGCCGCGACAGCCACGATAGCCCAAGCGTAATGTATCGGTCTCTTCAGGAGCATCTGAACGGTGGAGAACGGAAGGAGCAGCGCCAGGAAGCGGAATTTCCGGATCAGACGGCGAGTCCTTTCGCCGAAAACGTCCTGTTCTTACGACGGCAGTATACACACTGGGGAGTTGACTCAGAACTCAATGCAACGCCGGACCAGCGCCACTCGACTATCCCAACCTCCGCTCCGTAATTCCGGCCCTCTCCCGTCATTCCGCCCTCCCCCGTCATTCCGCCCACTCCGTCATTCCGGCGAAAGCCGGAATCCTGAAAGCACGGTCGCAACACCCGCCGCATTGGCCCCGACACGACCCGTAGGGGCGCACAGCCGTGCGCCCGTCGAAGGGTGCCCGCTCTGCACCCCACGCGCCCAATACCCGAAAGGGTAGGTTTGAAACCTTCCCTTGACGCCACACACCGCCTGGGTCATTTAATTATTACCTGCAGCGCGCAGTCCGTTCATGGTGAGCCTGTCGAACCACGAACGGACTGCCCTCGACAAGCTCTGGGCCAACAGAACCGTGAACTATTGGAGAACCCTGGCGCATCCGCCCGTGCCATTCGATCATTCCGGCCCCCACCCTGTCATTCCGGCCCCTCCCCATCATTGTTATGAAAATAGCCGCAAAAGCCCTTTTGCAGCAACATTAATGGCGAAGTCCGATAGGCTTTTGAAACTGTGGGTAAGGGGTTTTGGAGCAAGTTTCTTGGATAGACCATACCAGGGCAACGGACTGGATTACAAAGCGGAAAATGAAAGGCCCTTGCCATCACGGGCAGGGGCCTTGTCTGTGGTAGGATGGCGCGCGGTTAGCGCAAGGGCGGAGTTGAGAATATGCCGTCGCCTTACCCGATTCATTCGGTGGATTCAGACGGCTTCCAGGACGGCAGTGGCGAACTTCGCTCGGTCTACCACGGCGATTCATCCCGTGAATACCGCGAGATAATCATCCAGAACAGGAACTAAGAACGAGGAAGGGTAAGGACTCAGACGGCAATGAAAGACAACGATGTTGTCAGTGTGAATTCGGGCTTTCGCTCGAAGGGTCGTCCCTTACCAATGGTGCGTAAAAGAAGGTCAGTTCCCAATGGGGTTAGTGCTCGTTGCCAGCTCCGTACCACCATACTTGCCGCAATACCCACAGAAACAGGCTGATTTCTCTGGCAATCTCAAGCTGCCCTGTGTCCGCCTGCATCATCCCCTGTGAACAACACTATATGGGCAGGCGGTTGAGGTCCACTGTACCAGTCATGAACCTTAACACCCTTCGCCCTAAAAACGGCGTCATCATAATCTATTCTGGATTTAGTATTCTTGACTGTTTCAGCTACCATAGTCGCTCTCCTTTCGTGGAATTTCCAGTTGACCATACTAGGGCAAAGAGCGGGATTACATGGCAAAAGTGAAATCACCGACCACGTAGCCGGGGGTTCCTTTCTGCCTTGAATCCGGTTCTTCAACAGAGAATAATGAAGCCTCTTGGAGGTGGCTGATGTTTGGCATCTCGCTTTTGGTCTGGCTGGCCGTCGTGGTTGCGGTGACGGCGCTCGTCTTGGTAGGCGTGATTCCAGCCCTAACCGGGGCGTACACAATTGTTGCCTGGGCCGCTTTGGGGGTGGCAGCTTCCGGGGTGGCCCTCGTCCAGCGTTGGCGTGGGAGTAAGGGGAAGGTAGCTCCAGTACTGTCGTTGGCGTTGTCTCTGGCTGTGGCCGTAGTTGCCGCTTTCTCCGTTATCGTAGTCATAAGCACGGCGGAACCCGCGCACGAAGACGCCGCCCGCGAACTCGCTAAGAAGGGGCTTGCGGTTCGCACCATCACCGGAAACGACGCCACGCGCCCTGCCCTTCTGGCGTGGCCGTTGGAACACGACCGGCAGACACCGCTCCCCGTAGTTGTCAATCTGCACGGTTACGGTAGCAACTATATGGCCCAGGACTCTTACTTTGGAATGTCCGACCTCGTCAATGACCACGGCTTCGCACTCATAATTCCCAACGGCGAGAAGGACGATTCTGGAAGGCGATTCTGGAACGCCAATGATTTCTGTTGTGGGGTCAAGAGCGACAAGGCGGATGATGTGGCTTATCTCGCGTCTCTCGTGGACGATGCTTCGGCTTGGATAACTGCAGACGGTGTGTATGCCGTGGGATTGTCCAACGGGGCGTCAATGGCGTATCGCCTTGCCTGCGAGAGCCTGCCCGGACTGGTTGCCGTGGTTGCTATGGCCGGTTCGTCATTCACCGACCCTGAAAGGTGCGCTTCCGCCAGTCCGGTTTCGCTTTTGCACATTCACGGCACCGAGGACGAAGTAATCAAGCTGGAAGGCGGGGTTATCTCCGACCATTCGGTCGGGCAGGGAAGATACGCTGCTATTGGTGAATTGGTGGCGCGTTGGGGTAAGAGGGCCGGGTGCGACGTTGCCAGCCCTAAGAGCCTGCCAAGCCTTGACCTAGACTCTGGTGCGGCGGGCCAGGAAACTACCGTCGTCCGCTATCCCTGTCCGGCGGGTCTGGTCGTTGAGTATTGGGAAATGGAATCATCTCCCCACGTGCCGAAGCTGACACCGGACTTTGGGGTGCGGGTTCTGTCGTGGGCGTTCAGCAATACTACAAATTAGAACGACGAAGTAGGCCGAATACCCGTCGTCAACCCGTTCCATAGCCGTTTCGGCTCCTATTGGACGAGCAAGAGGGCCAGAGCGTTGATGCTCCGGCCCCTTATTATTTGCACTTACCCGACAGCGCCACCATTGCAGCGCCACCATTGCCGTCGCCCGTGACGATGACTACACCTTCGGCGTCTTCCACTCCCGGTTCCACGAACTCTGGGCGCGCGCAATGGGCACCCAATTGCGAGAAGTGGAATCAGGGTTCCGCTACACCCCCACAACCTGCTTCGAGACCTTCCCCTTCCCCAGGCCCGACGATGCGCAGCGCGCCGCCATCGGCGAGGCTGCCGCGCGGCTGAACGAGCTCCGCGAGGGCTGGCTCAACCCGCCCGGCGCCACCGAAACGGAACTCAAGAAGCGCACCCTCACCAACCTCTACAATCAGCGCCCCACCTGGCTGGCCAACGCCCACGACGTGCTGGACGCCGCCGTCGCCGCCGCCTACGGCTGGCCCGCCAGCCTCACCGACGCCGAAATCCTCGAACGACTGCTCGCCCTCAACCTGGAGCGGGCCGCCTCCGAAAAGGGATAGCGAGCCCTCCTCTCGCCCTCCGATTGCAATGCACACCGCAGACCTCCGGCGCCCTGTGCCCCATGCCCTGCGCCAGCGCCGGATGTGCCATACTTCCAGCATGGCGGCATTGATAACAGTCCTGATGGTTCTCATGGCGGTGATAGGCTCCGGCTGCGCCGGCTCCCCGCCTGAGCTGGCCCCGACTACCGTACGCCCTCCTGCCGTGGCGGATGCCACCCTGGGCAGTCTGCGACTGGTGCCCGCATTCGGCGGCCGGGAGTTCGACGCGCCCACGAACCTCCTTCAGGCTCCCGGCGGCCAGTGGCTGGTGACGGAGCAGGCCGGAAGCCTTTGGGTTCTGGCCGAGGAATCCCTGAACGCTGCCGATCATGTAATTGCCACGGACCCCGTTGACCTACGCGGCCGCGTCAGCAGCCGGGGTTCCGAGGAGGGCCTCCTCGGCCTGGCCCTGGACCCCGAAGGCGACAACTACCTGTACGTCTACTACTCCGCCTCCGGTCCCAGGCGATCGGTGATTTCCCGGTTCCACTATGACGCAACCTCGGGAGTGGCAGACCCCGCCAGTGAGTTGGTGATTCTTGAGGTCGGTCAGCCCTACTCCAACCACAATGGGGGACAGATCGCCTTCGGCCCCGATGGCTATCTTTACGTCGGTGTCGGCGATGGAGGCTCCGCCGGAGACCCTCTAGGCAACGGCCAGGACACGACGACCCTTCTCGGCTCCATCCTGCGCATCGATGTCTCGGGGTCCGCCCCCGGACAGCCCTACTCCATTCCGCCGGACAACCCCTTCGCCGACGGCGGCGGCCGCCCCGAGATCTGGGCCTACGGCCTGCGCAACCCCTGGCGCTTCTCCTTCGACCGCGAGACCGGCGACCTGTGGGCCGGGGACGTCGGCCAGAACCAGTGGGAGGAGATCGACATCATTCATCGCGGCGGCAACTACGGCTGGAACACCCTGGAGGGCAGCCACTGCTTTGCCCCCAGGGAGGACTGCGAACGCGATGGCACCATCCCGCCCGTCTGGGAGTACTCCCTGGACGGCCGCCCCTGTTCCGTCATCGGCGGCTACGTCTACCGCGGCGATGCCATCCCCTGGCTCCGCGGCGCCTACGTCTACGGCGACTTCTGCTCCGGCAAGGTCTTCGCCCTCCGCTACGCCGACGGCCGCGTCACCGAGCACAAGGAGCTGGCCGACACCAACCTCCGCATCATGTCCTTCGCCCAGGACCACGCCGGCAACCTCTACCTCCTCTCCCAGCGCCAGGGCATCCACCGGCTGGAGGAGTCCAGCACTGCTAATTGATGTCTAATACGGAACTAATCCGAGAATCAACTGATGTTGCGCAATGCACCCTCGTCCCACAAGTGCAGTTGGGGATTTTTAGTCTCTAGGAGAGGGACATAGTTAGGGTCATGATACGTTCTGTTAAAGACTATCCCATAGATAACCGATGTGGAAACACTATACTCCCTGCTGAGGGAGCTTGCTGAATTTCTCTGTGTTCCAAATTTCATGCGAATTGACCTAGCGTCGTCCTCAGAAAGTTTTCTCCTTACACTCAGGTTGGGATTTCGTGGGATGTAAGTTGAGTCATAGAAAGTCCGGTTGGTGATAATCCTGTATATGGCTCCCGCAGTTACGTCATATTCTCCTGCTAGTTTCTCGTAAGTAGTCTTACCTGGGCTGTATTTTTCTCTAATTTCACGGACCTGATTCCATGCGAGCTTTTGAGTAGCGTGGTTGCCTGCATGTACAGAATCTTTCATATTGTGGAATTGATCACCTATGTATAGATGGTTCAAGTTAATGCAACGCCAGTTGTTGCAT
This sequence comes from Dehalococcoidia bacterium, assembly GCA_965208825.1. Lineage (GTDB taxonomy): Bacteria > Chloroflexota > Dehalococcoidia > Lucifugimonadales > UBA3495 > VXOI01. The sequence continues at coordinate 779,666 of CBDBPP010000004.1, read as the reverse complement.
TTGTGATTTACTTGAAATCCATTTGGAATGGGTCCTTTTTCAGACTCCCAAGCGTATCGATAGGCAAGCATTTCTTTTCCGCTGTTTGTAGAAATGAAGGGGCGACGCTCCTTATTCCCCCAATTCCAATTGTGACAGTCAGTTTTGGGATCCAGAGTCCAGTCTCTCTTCGTGATTGCCGCAGGCTCTCCCGGACGCCGCCGAGGTTTCCGGCCCGGGACTCGTAATGTCTCCTTACGACGCCGTTGCTCGGCTCGGCCTGTAGGGGCAGGACCGTTTAGAGCCTGTAATGTTGGTCGACTTTCACCTTTTGCTAGTTGCTTTGTCGGATATGTTCTACGTCTATCGTGATGTAATTTTCCAGCGACTATATGGCTTATGAGACTCTGGCTTACGCCGAATTTCTTTGCAACCTGATGCTGAGAGACACCAGATTCTACGATGTGCCTTATTTCGTCGGCTTGCTCTCTGGTTAGCTTCTGGTTAGCGGCCCTTCTAGCCGGCCGGTCTTCTGTTATTCCTGGATAAATGGCGTGTCGTATTACCTTAGAAACAGTGCTAGCGCTAACTTCGTACTTTCGAGCCAACTCATGCTGGGATACACCACCAGCGTCGTATGCTTTACGAATTTCTCTCGCCAGTTTCTCTCCGACTACCTTTCGTGACCGCCGATTGGGTCTTGGGTGTGGGGGATGATAGTCGGAATCGACGAAACGTTCGTTGTAGATGATCTTTCTTATGGCCGATGAGCTCACCCCGTAGCGCCTGGCAAGATCCGCTTGCGAAGTATCGTCCCTAGCAAAAATCTGGCGGATCTCATTTGCTTCATCTATTGTCAACTTCTGATTGCCTTGGTTGCCAGAGGCAGCCATGTCTCTCATATTGTCGCTGCCGGTTCCGACCTTCAAGTGATCAGGGTTCAAGCAAGCGGGATCATCGCACAGATGTCTGATGATTGCTCTTTCGGGGATTGGACCCTTAGCAAGTTCATAGGACACTCGATGTGCCTTTTGGGCGCGGCCATTGACCCGGACGGAAGCGTATCCCTTCCTTTCAACCGACCACTTCCACACCCAGCACCCTTTTTCGTTGATTGTGTAGTCAAAGGAACGAATGGGAGGGTCGCCGGCTCTCACCGGTGGTTTCCTTGGCACAGGATCCTCCAAACTCGAATTGCAGTAAAAAATCCTTAAGTTCCGCTGGCAAAAGGTTAGCCACTTAAGACGCCCATCACTGTATGGCTCCCCTAGCGCCCGTGATCAGCGGACTGCAGGATGCCTCACTAGTCCCACGCCTCACCCATCGGGGTCGAACTGCCAGAACGCCACCCCCGAATCCCCCTCCGGCGTTTCCTCGTCAACCCCAATGACCACCGGTATCGCGGCCACCCCCGTAGCCTTTTCCAGCAGCGCCGCCCTTCGTTGCGCCCTCACCCGGTCCCGCTCCTGCACCGTGATCGAAATCTCGGCCACGACGTAGACCGTTTCGCCATCCTGTCCGGTCGCCCGGACTATCACATCGGCCATGGCAAGGTCATCCGACTCACTCCAGGTGATGTTGCCCGCTTCGGCTCCTTGGTCGATCTCCGGTATGGGAGGGGTTGCGGTATTTCCCCGGCCCCTCATCACCACTGTGGGACGGGTAAGGCCCAGTTCCCTCCTGACCAGCCGGTCTGCGACTCGGGCCGCAGTTCCCTCGTACCCGGTGCCCATCATGTTGCTGACATCACCTCCGATTCGTCCCACATCCGCCCTGAGCTCCTCTTGACCCTCGCGGAGTTCTCCTACCCTTGCCCTGAGCTGCTCCTGCCCCGCCCTGAACTCTCTGGACTCCCTTACAAGGGCCTCCACCGCGTCGGTAAGCGCCCTTACCTGCGCGGGGAGACCGAGGATTTCATCGGTCAGAATGTAACGCCGTAGGGCCTCCCTGAGGGTCGGCTCCCGCTCTATGGCGTCGAGGATGTCCTGAAAGCTGTTGATTGGAGTGGTCATGCTCGCTCCGTGACCAATATTTTACATCGCCTTGGCTGCTTTCGCCTCGAACAGACCCCTCTCGATGCATCTTGGGTATTGCTGGAAAGCAAAAAGGGGCGCACCACCCGATGCGCCCTCTAGCCGTCCATTGCTTGGATGCCAAAGGCCCGTTCGTCCTGAGCCTGTCGAAGGACGAGCGGACTCCCCACCCCTTACGCCAGGTGCTTCCCGTAGAACTCCAGCACCCGGTGCCACATGTCCTGCGCCGGCGCGGCGCGGTAGCTGGGGCGGTAGTCCGCGAAGAAGGCATGGCCGGCGTTGTCGTACATCACCCACTCATAGGTCTTGCCGTGCCGGTCCAGCTCCGCTCTCAGCCGCTCCGCCTGCTCCGGCGTCGGGTTCTCGTCCTCGATCCCGAACAGCGCCAGCAGCGGGCACGACAGGCCGGCTACCATGTCGATGGGATTCACCGGACGCAGGTCGGTGATCTCCTGGTCGGCGATGTGCCCGCCCGCCGAGTCCACCGCCGCGTCGATGTTGCTGCTCTGGCACGCCATCATCAGCGTGTACCGCCCGCCCGAGCAGAACCCGATGATCCCCACCTTGCCGTTGCTGTGGGCCTGCGACTTTAGGAACAGCGCCGCCCCCTCCAGGTCGTCCATCGCTCGGGAGTCGGGGCTGCCGAACAGCGTGGCCAGCACGTTCTCAGGCTCGGGCGTGCCCTCCCGGGTGTACAGGTCCGGCGCGATGGCCAGGAATCCCCGTCCCGCGAACCGCACGGCGATATCCTTGTGATGGTCCATCAGCCCCATCCCCTCCATGGTCACAATGACTGCGGGATAGTTGCCCGGCTCCGCCGGACGGCTGTACAGCGCGTCGATCATCGTCCCGTCGCGGCTGGCATACTGGATCATTCCCGTCTCTAGCTGCTGACCTGCCAGTACCATCGTTCCACCTCCGGCCTGCTATTTCAGTTTCTGGCCGGATTGTACCACCCCCGTTCCTCCGGCTCGAAGGTCGGGCAACGCGACTGCGTTCACCGGTCCGGATAATTTGATGACAGTTGGTGGTTGCCAGGCCCGGTAACGCCCTCGTACCATGATTATTGTAATGTTGCCGTTCGCCCCTGCTCGGGTCTGTCCTGTATTGAAGCACTCTGTTCGACGCCTGTGGAACTGGGAAAATATCGGGCAGGTACAGAATGGGACAAAATGGTACCGAAATTCGATTTTCTCTTCTCAGGCGGCCATTTTGGCTACAAAATCCCGCTCTTTTCGGGAAAAATGGGACCGAATGGGAATCGATGGGAAGACAACGGGAAGGTTCTCTTCCCGGTCCGTCCCACTCATCCCCGACGCAGATGGGACTGATGCAGGCAATTGGCGCCTTCGAAATGGGTGTATCGGGTCGGCTACCGCGAACTGTTCACCCGCACCGTGATGATATCTACTCCGTGGTATTTCTGGTGTGACACCGACGACGCGTAGTGCAGCAGCAGCCGGAAGGAGACCTCCCGCTCGTCCGGCACCAGTGGCATGTCGCTGAGGTAGGCCAGGTGGTCTTCCACGTTCTCACCCTCCAACGAGGTCACGAACTCCAGCTCCGCCGCGTGGTCCTCCGGTCGTGCCGACACCGTCAGCTTCAGCGGCGTATCCGATCCGCTGTGCTCCTGCAGCAGGACCGCCAGGGCCTCTTCTCCGGCAGACGCCAGGCGCTCCGTAGACGCTTCATTCCATTCGGCGCGCCGGGCGAACCGTCGCAGGAATCCGTCAATTTCGCCTAGGGAGTCATTGATCAGAGGTACTTGCAGCCGGCGCTGGCGGTTGGTGGCCATGTTGAGGATCAACGTCAAAATCACCGCAGTGATCGCCCCCGCCGTCATCCCGTTCCCCAGCAGCACCGCCAGGAATCCGTCCCCCAGCTTGTCCGCGAAAATCCATCCGTTCTGGAAGCCCACGCCCACCCAGAAGGTCACCCCGCAGATGGTCGCCTTCCGGTGGTCCATCCCGTCCGCGATCACGATCCGCATGCCCTGCACGAACAGGATGCCCAGGAACACCGTGGCGTGCGCCGCGATCACCGGCCCCGGTATCGCGATGAACAGCGCCCCGATCTTCGGCGAGAAGGCCAGTACCATCAGCGTCACCCCGATCACCACGCCCACCCGCCGGGCCGCTACGCCCGTGACCTCGGTGATCGAGATGCTGCTGGAGTAGGTGGTGTTGGGCAGCGTGCCCGAGACCCCCGACAGGAAGTTGCCCAGCCCATCCGCGTTCAGACACCCCTGCACCACCCGGAAGTCCGTCGCCTGCGGCCTCCGGCGCGAGACCCGCTGTATCGCCACCCCGTCGCCCACCGTCTCGATGGCCCCCACGATGGTAACCGCCACGAATGCCGGCAGCAGCGCCCAGAACTCCACCCCCGGCGTGACGTCCAGGCCCGGCCACGATGCGAACGGGATCCCGACCCATGCGGCGTCATTCACCACCTGCATGTCGTAGATCCCGAAGGGCACTGAGATCGCGCATCCTACGATGATCGCCGCAATGGGCGCCCACAGCCGCAGCGCCGGCGAGCCCTTGAGGATCACCACGCATAGTACCGCCAGCGAGATCACGGCGATCATCGGTGCCGCGTACCCCGCCGTGTCCTCCGGGACATCCCCCACCAGCGGGTAGATGGCCGGCATCACCGTGGCCGTGATCAGCATGATCACCGTCCCCGACACCACCGGCGTGAAGATTCGTCTGAGCAGCGACAGCTTGGCCGCCAGCAGGAACTGAAACAGCGACGACACTACGATCAGGCTGGCCATCGTCGCCGGGCCCGCCACCTGGAGCGCCGCGATGCATACTGCGAAGAACGCTCCCGAGGTCCCCATGATCAGGATGTGTCCCGACCCTATGCGACCGACACGCACCGCCTGGATCAGCGTCGTGAACCCACTGACCAGCAGCACCGCGAATGCTGCCCAGGCCAGGTAGCTGTCCGTGCCGCCCCCGGCCTTCACCACTATCACCACGCCGATAACGATGGCAGGCAGGGTGATGACACCCGCCTGTACCCCTAGTCCGATGGTTATTTGACCCGGAGGCTTCTCCTCGGGTTCATACCTCACATTGCTGCTAACCTGCGTCGCGGCCACTATAGTTGCTCCACCGCCAGAGAATCCCGGAGTGGCAAAGGCGAGCTCCGTTTTCTGCTCAACGGAATTCGTCGGTGCCGATGCCGGTCATTCTACTCACTTAATCAGTACAAGGCTACAGAAGTGTCTCAAACCCGGCTGCGGTGTGCGCCGATGGCCCGTACCCGGCGTATCGCCGCATGTTTGGTTCTGTTTAGCTCGACGAGCTTGGGTGCATTTTCGTTCGGCTTGCCAGGGTGGGTTGAGAGCTTGATCTTCGTTGGGATAACATGCTACCCGGAATGTACGAAAGCGGTTGTGCAATCCCGAAACCGATGGACAGCCTGGGGATCATCCGCCGGCTGTGACCCTCACTTCATGAACCTGAGGCCAGGGAATGCCGGGTCTGCTTTTTCTATGGGGTCTGTTAATTACCCTGGGGTGTGCTGGCGCAGGGGCGGGGACCGGAGATACTTCGTCGGCGACTGGAGACGTCGAAGCCTTGGTCCTCATACGAGATGCCAGGTACACGGTGGACCTGGCAGTAACCGCGGCGGAGAGGCAGCAGGGTCTCTCCGGACGGGAACAAATGCCGATAGACCAGGGGATGCTTTTCGTATTCGAGGAGGAGCGTCAGCTGTCATTCTGGATGAAGGAGATGCGATTCCCTCTGGACATTATCTGGATCGATGGCCAATGCCGGCTGATCGGGGTTTCCGCTGACGTGCCCATCCCGCATCCCGGTGCGGACGATTCGGAGATTCCACGGACGCAGTCGCCCTCACCGGCAAAATATGTGCTGGAATTAAACGCCGGCGAATGGGCCCGGTCAGGGTTCTCGGAGGGTGATGTAATAACGTTCGAGGGCAGCATTCGGGGACAGCACGACTGCTAGCAACCTTGGCGGCGTTTCTGGGGCCAAATTTAAAAGTAACAATCGCATGGCAACGAGGAGTCTAGATGGAAATCCTGGTTTCGGGGTCTATGGCCTATGACCGCATCATGAGATTCGGTGGACGTTTCAGGGACCACATCCTGGCCGACCAGCTGGATAACATAAACATCAGCTTTGGTGTGGATAGCCTAACGGAGCACATTGGAGGGACTGCCGGCAATATAGCCTACTCCCTGCATCTCCTGGGGGAGCGGCCCAGGATCCTGGCTTCCATGGGACGCGATTATCACCGGTATTTCGCTTGGCTGATGACCTGCGGTATTGGCACCGATGACATCCGTATCATCGAGGATGAGTTGACCGCTGGGGCCTACATCACCACTGACCGGGACTCCAACCAGTTCACGGGCTTCAACCCAGGCGCTATGAAGCATCAGTCAGGATTCAACTACGAGGGGGTCAATGCCTCGGAGACCCTCGCCATCGTAGGCCCGGGAAACCTAGCCGATATGATGGAGTTTACTGCCAGGAACCAGGAACTGGGGATCTACACCATATTCGATCCCGGTCAGTCTTTGCCCATCTGGGAGCCGGAGGCCCTTTCGCGATGTATCGGGCAGTCCAACATCCTCATCTGCAACGAGTACGAACTGGGGATGATTTCCAACGGCACCGGACTTTCTGCCGAGGATCTTGGATGGATGGTTGATCACCTGGTTGTGACGCTGGGTGCTGACGGAGCTGAGTTCCGCTCGAACGGCGTTGCAGAGCGGGTTCCCGTGGTCCCGGCGGAGGCAGCCATAGATCCCACGGGAGCGGGTGATGCTTTCCGGGGTGGACTCATCAAGGGACTGGCACTCGGAGCAGGCGTTAAACGGGCAGTGCAGATGGGAGCGGTCTGCGGTCACTATGCCGTGCAGGCGGAAGGAACGCAGACCTACCGGTACACGATGGAGGAATACGAGGCCAAACTTCAGGAGGCCTTCGGAGAGTGAGGCAGCTTGACCACAACTCCCCGTCCTCCTGTTTCCCCAGGGCATCCTACTGATTTGAGGCTGAGGCTCGAGAGAGTTGACTATCCGCCCACCAGTCGGACCCGCCAGCGCCGGCCCGTAGTCTCGTTGCCTGCCCTTTCGTCTTTCGCTACAATCTGTCGGGCGGCCCGAGCCTCCCCGACTTGCCACCATCGAGATACTGCCATTGACCGCTGAACCCGCGTTTCCCGAGCCGATGGGGCACGGTCCCCTTGACGGCGTGAAGGTACTGGACCTGAGCGAGGATATAGCCGGGTCCTTCTGCGCTCGCCTGCTGGCAGACTACGGCGCGGACGTCCTGAAGCTGGAGCCTCCTGCGGGCGCTGCCCTGCGCCGGGCGCCTCCTTTCTTCGGGGACGACCCGCACCCGGAGAAGAGTCTGTTCTTCCTGGCGATGAACCTGAACAAGAAGTCGGCTACCATCAACCTCAGGACCGAGGCAGGCAGACAGCTGTTCCGGGAACTGCTTTCCCACGTCGATGTGGTGGTGGAGAGCTACAAGCCAGGTTACCTGGAGCAGCTGGGACTGGGGTACGAAGCACTGGAGGAGATAAACCCTGCGCTGGTTGTGACGTCGATCACCCCGTTCGGTCAGAGCGGGCCGTACAGTCAGTACGCCGGCGAGGAGATCGTCAACTACGCCATGGGGCTGATCATGAGCATCAGTGGGCTGCAGGACAGGGAGCCACTGAAGCACGGCGGGTTCCAGGCGCAGTACGAGGGCGGACTGAACGGAGCGGCGGCCACGGCAATGGCGCTGTTCATGCAGGCCAACACCGGGGAGGGGCAGCACATCGATGTGTCGATCACCGAGTGCGTGGCCTCCACGATGATGGCAACGCAGACCATGTACCCGTTCATCGGGGCGACGCAACCCCGCCGCCGGCCGTCGGGCAGCAACTTCGGCCACCCAATGCCTTGTGAGGACGGGTGGATCATTGTGCAGACAGGCGGCGGAGCCACTTGGGAGACCATCGCCAACTTCTTCCGGGATCCCAGGCTGCACGAGGGTCGGTTCACAGATACCGCCGAGCGGAATCGCAGCGGTGAGGAGCTGGACCGCATAGTGCTGGAGTCGATCAGCGAACGGGGCAAGTGGGAGCTGTTCACGGACGCGGCCAACTCTCGGATGCTGTTCGGACTGGTGCAGACACCGTCGGAACTGGCTAACTGCCCTCAACTGGAGTCGCGGGATTTCTACCGGGAGGTGGACCATCCCGTTATCGGGAAGATCAGGGTTCCGGCGGTGCTGTTCAATCTGTCGCTGACCCCGTACCAGTATCAGATGCCGGCACCGACCCTGGGACAGCACAACCGGGAAGTCTACGTGGATGGCCTGGGACACACCTTGCAGGAACTCACGGTACTCCGGCAAACGGACGCGATCTGATGGGTGCATCAGAGTCATATTCTCATCCCCACCCTGCCTCTCCCCATGGGAGGGAGGGGGCGGGAGGCTGCCTCTCGAGGGGATACGAGTGCTGGACTCGACCTACGTCTTCGCGCTGCCCTACGCGGGCGGGCTGCTGGCGGACATGGGCGCGGAAGTCATCAAGGTTGAGGGGCCGGGACGTCCGGACGTTACGCGCACCGGCGGTTACTCGGGAGTGTTCGCAGAGAACGACCTGGGTGAGGACTGGTGGAACCGTCCTTCGACGTACAACCTGATTCACCGGGGCAAGCAGTCAATCACGCTGGATATGACCGACGAGCGGGGCCGGGAGCTGTTCAAAGAGCTGGTGATGGTCTCGGACGTGGTGATGGAGAACTTCACGCCGCGGGTGATGCGGAACTGGGGCCTGGACTATCCCAACCTGCGCAAGCTGCGGCCGGACGTGGTCCTGGTGTCGAACACGGGGTACGGGCACGGCGACGGTCCCTACTCCGGGTACCCGGCGCAGGCAACGACGCAGGAGGCGACGCACGGCCACTGCTGGGTGACCGGGTACGTGGGAGGTGGTCCGGCCAAGGCCGGTGCGTCGTTTGTGGATTTCCTTTCCACCTGGACGGCGCTTTTCGCTATCGGGGCGGCGCTGCGGTACCGGAGCCGGTCGGGGCTGGGGCAGTGGGTGGACATGGGGATGTACCAGTCGGGGGTGATGTTCCTGTCGGAGTATATCCTCGACGCTGCCGCCAATGGCCGGGTGGGAGGCCGCATCGGTAACCGGCACCCGTGGCGGGCGCCGCAGGGCTGCTACCCGGCCGCGGGCGACGACCAGTGGATTACGCTGTCGGTGGGTGGCGACCCTCAGTGGAGGTCTCTGTGCGAAGTAATGGGGCAGCCGGAATTGGCTGTCGACCCCCGTTTCAGGACCATCGTGGGTCGGCGAGAGAACCACGACGCGCTGGACGAGATCATCGCGGCGTGGACCTCGACGCGGGACCGGTACGACACGATGCACGCGCTGCAGGCGGTGGGCATTGCGTCGGGACCGGTGCTGACGGGACGAGACATCCATTACGACCCTCATTTCAAGAGCCGCAACTTCCTGGAGCGTGTGCGGTACCCGGCGGAGCGTAAAATGGGGGAGCGGATGTTCCTGAGCCGCCCCTACAAGTTCTCCAAGAGTCCCCTGCACATCCAGGGTCCCTCCCCCGCCTTCGGGCAGCACAACGAGCGGGCTCTCATGGAGCTGCTGGGCATATCGCTGGAGACTTACCGGCAGCTGGTGGAAGACGTGGTTATCGCCACGGTGCCGACCACCGGTGAGCCCTCACCCGTGGTACCGCAGGCAGAGGCCCTGGAGCGGGGAATCATCGCGGCGTGGGACCCGGACTACCGCGAGCGACTGGGGCTGGGATAGGACCCTCAGCCGCCCTTCAAAGGAGTAATGCCATGATAGTCAGCACCACCGAAACCGTGCCCGGGCGGGACATCGCCGAGGTCCTGGGAGTCGTTACCGGAAACACGGTGCAAGCGAGAAACATCGGTCGAGACATCCAGGCCGGACTGCGTAGCGTGGTCGGCGGCAACGTGGGTGTTTACACGGAAATGTTGGCCAAGGCACGGTCCGAGGCCACGCATTTGATGGTACAGGACGCCGAGAGACTGAACGCCGACGCCGTGGTGAACGTGCGCTATACCACCAGCGCGATCAGCCAGGGGATGTCGGAGATCCTGGCCTACGGAACGGCGGTAAAGCTGCGTTAGGTCAACCGCGCTCATCTCCGTGGGATAGTGGCGCCGTGGTGAGCTGAAGTTCCCTGTTCTCCGATTGTTTCCGGCTCCTTGACCCAGCATCCGGCTCGCCGCAGGGTTGACGACGAAGCCCGACGCGGTCTCTGAGCGTCGCCCGTCGTTTTGGCATGCCTGCTAGAACCGGACATTTAGGACATCCGGCCTCACTGTTGCCAAGGGCAATGCCGACCCGAAAGCGGTCAATCCTGTCCAAACTCCTCTTGAACTCAGCGTAGCTGGGCGGGAAGCGGATAGCTGTTTGCGGCGTCTTTGGGCGGCCCGCCGCGTGGCGGAAAGGCCCTTGATTGAGATTATTTGTCTGTATTGTTCATTCCAGCGTAACTGCCGGGTGGGCGCGGTGTTAACAGGAGTGTGCTGGTCCGTCCTGTGGTTTGATGAACAAGGGAAGGAGCCATTTGGGAAATCAACAAGCGGGTTCATGGCCCAGGGAAAGTCCACGGCTGCTGGGGTGTTTTCTTGACGCGGCGAAGGGCGGGGCATAAGCTAATTGTGAGGGCCCGTAGCTCAGTGGTAGAGCAGCCGGCTCATAACCGGCTGGTCGTTGGTTCGATCCCAGCCGGGCCCACCATGTAAGTTTTGCACTATTCATTGGTCCGCGATGCGAGTGACCTCCAGATTCGGTATCGCCTCAAAGCTGTGCCAGCTATCGGTCGCCCACGTGCCTTCTAAAGTGAATGGAGAAAGGACGTTGGCAACGACGAGTTATCTGTTGCGTTTAATTGGCCGTCGCGACGCAGAACTCCACATATTGAACGTTGGGGCGCAGGAACAGTCTGCTATGTTAGGCGCAGACCTTTCCAGAAGAGGAAGAAAGCTTCTGCTGATAGACAGGTACGGACTGCGTTGTCAGGGCTGCGGGCAACCGAAGTCCCAGAACGATCTTGAAGTTGACCATATCAAGCCGAAGTCTGCTGGCGGCCCAGACGTGATCCAGAATCGCACACTTCTCTGTGGACCGTGCAACCAGCTCAAGGGCGACGAGTTGACGCTCGACGAGTTGCGCCAGTGTCGCCTCGAGGACGGTCTCATGGATATTGACTGGTGGAAGGAGAAGGAGCACGACCGTAACTCACCAATTGCCAGCGCATCGGTGCTTGAAGATGTCTACCTTCCCGAATGGTGCGGTTGGCTGAGGGTGCGCGCCCTGACCGGGCCGGAGAAGTGCATCCTCTGGAAGATGCGGCGTGGCTTTCGGCCGGGCAAGTGTTATCGCGGCGGCGCCGCGGCTACAGCGGTGGCTTTTGCCACGGTGGACGAGGGAGGTCGTCAGGTGTTCAAAGACGACGACATACCGGCCCTAGGGAAACAGCCCTCTGCACCCTTATATCGACTGTACAACAAGATACTGGGCCTCTCTAGGTCGTAGGCTAATGGCTAAGTACACGACGACCAAGACAGTCAACCAGTCCAGCCTGCAAGTCGGTTAAGGTAGCAACTCTAGTGATACTGCCTACCGTCCAGCACAGATTCACAACCTTACCCAGCCACATCTCGAAAACGGTTCTGCCTATCGTCAAAATAGGCCCACTTCTTTAGCCCCCTGATTTCCCTTCGCCTTCATACTTCCAAGATACGTTCGGGGGAGTTACTTGCCCGACAGGACGCCGAAAAGACCATCAAAGTCGACCATGGAAGCCGCCAGGAACACCGCCAGGGAGGTGAGGCTGCTTTCGGGCGGCAACCCGCAGATCGCCAAGGGTGACGGCGACGGGCCGGTGCAGGCCTATATCGCGGCGATGCCGGGATGGAAGAGGGAGCTGGGTAGAGTCCTGGACGACCTTATCGTAGGAACTGTGCCCGAAGTGCGAAAGGCGGTGCGGTGGAATTCGCCCTGGTATGGCGTGGATGGCCAAGGGTGGTTCACCAGCTTCCATGTGTTCACGCACTACGTCAAAGTGACCTTCCTGAACGGAGCGTTGCTGAGTCCGGCCCCGCCGGGGTCGGGCAAAGACCCCGACTCGCGCTGGGTGGACATTCACGAGGGTGAGCTGCACGAGGCGCAGATGGTGGAATGGGTGAGGCAGGCGGCGGCGTTGCCTGGGTGGCGAGGGTTCTGAGCGGACAGAGTTATCGCTGGGAACGAATGCGGGGCCTGCCAAGTGCATGTAGTCGTTACTAAGATGTAGTTCACGCATCGAAGAGAACGCGGGATATCAAAGGGAGACAGCGCACTCCATCGCCTCGAACTATCGGAACTCTGGTGGAACTGTACCTAATAGGGAATGCAAACCTGCGGAAGCCATCTGCGTCAAGGCTGGTCGACAAGGGAAAACTCCAGTTCCGGATAGAGCCGGCGAAAGTGTCGAGACAGGAAGCAGGGTTCGCTCCAGGTAGCCGCATACAGGAGGCCAGCGGTGGCGAAGCCTTTCTTCCGGCTGAACCGACAGGTATAGGAGTCTGTCTCTACCTACGGACGGCGGTAATTCTGCCGCCTCTACCTCTCCTCGTCCAGTGTCTGGAGCCGCTGTCCTAGCTGCTCGGGGGTCAGGTCCTCAACGTGGCTGGCGATGGACCATTGGTTGCCATAGGGATCGGTGATGCGGCCGAGACGGTCACCGTAGAACTGGTCAGAGGGTGCCGCAACGGAGGTGCCGCCGGCGGCTACGGCGCGAGCGAAGACACTATCGACGTCGGCGACGTAGAGATGGATCAGAGATCTGGTGGGCGGATAGTCTGGTGGCATGGCGTCGGCAAGCATGAGCGCGGCGCCGTCGATCTCGACCTCGGCATGGCCGACGCCTCCCTGAGGCATGGGGACGCGAAGGCGTTCGACGGCCCCGAAGGCAGCGACAAGGAAGTCGATGAAACCTGAGGCGTTTTCAACGACAAGGTAGGGCGTGATGGCGCTGTAGCCGTCGGGGACGGGCTTGACTTCGGGCATGTTGGCTCCTGAGGGCTCGATCCAAGACGGGCGATGAGATACCGGGATGGTAGCGCAGGGACCGGCGACACGCAATGGTGCGGCCGGCAGTCGGCAGGGCGATCGCAAAGTTGAGGAAGAACCTGTTGGTGGTGGGTCCGCCACTCCCGTCCTCTCCCGCCATTTTCGCCACATCCGTCACCCCGGCGAAAGCTGGGGCCCAGAAAAACCAACCCAAGAGACAATCTCGCCCGTACCCGCTCCTTTCTCGTCATAGCCATGAAAAAAGGCTCTTTTTCATCCCCATGCACCTCCATGAAACCGGGCTATTCACATAGCTTTGCAGGCAGTGAGTGAGGGATCAAAGCGGAAAGTTGCCGGGATGGGTAGAGGTCCTGGGTCCGGGTTGCCCGGATCGGACATTGGCCAGGATTACAGGGCTTGGTCGGCGAGGGGGCCGGGACCGACGACGGCAGCAGACTCGCCATTGGGCTGGAGTGGGGGCATGTGGTCTAGGAAGCAGACCTTGGCTGACTCAGGAATGTAGGTGCCGTGGTCGTCCCGTTGCACGGGGACGATTGGGGCCCTCCTCTGCAACTGGGCAAAGAAGTCGCTGACATTGAACCCGTCGCGGCCTGGCATGTCGGACTTTAGCAACAATTCCAGCTCGCTGGTTGTAAAGCGCCGGCCAGGATGGCGTGCGTAGACGCAGAGGAGCAGGAAGGGTCCCTTGCGCTTGCCACGGAAGGATAGGCGGCGCCACCTTCCGTTGGTGCGGGCGAAGGCGGTGCCGGAGGCCTTGTCCACAAGGAGCCGGGCGTCGGGAAGTATGAGGTCCTTTTCGGCCAGCATTTTCTCGTACTGGGTGCGAGAGATGCCGGTTTCCTCGCCGTTCTGGGAGACGACGAACTCGGGCGGGTCCTGGGGTGGCAAGTTTCCGTCGCCCGGCCGTTCCAGGAAGGCGTCCGGCTGTCCCTGGGGCGGAGTGCCGGAGGTGCGGAGGTCGTAGCCATCGTGCTTGGGGCCGGTCCTGGTCCAGGCCAGAACTGCGCCGAGCAGTGAGCCGCCGATGGCGACGGTCATATAGCAACTGCCGGCGAGTGTGAAAGCAAGGAGGCCGTTGCGATGGCGGGCGCCAAACTCTTCGGCCGGATACCCCAGGTCGTTCCAGGAGAAGTGCCAGGTCCAGAAAAAGTTTCCGGTGGAGGGGACCTGTTCGACAAGGTACATGGCAAGCATGGCGAGGACGCAGAGGGTCAGAAACACCAGAATGAAGGCCAGGCAGGATATGAACAGGATACGGGCCATGGCTGGGTCGATACGTGTCTCCCGGTCGTGGAGGGCAGCGGTAATGCACAGACAGGTGGACATTATGCCGGCCAAGGCCAGGGCAGTAGGCTTGTCATTGTAGCCTGTGAGTAGGAACAGCGGGGCGTAAGCGATGCCAATGGGGACGCCAAACAGCAAGGCGCTCCGGTGGAAGGCGCCGTAGCGGTTGCCTGAATACCAGGTCTGTCTCTTGCGCAATAGCCTGTAGACCGCATAGCCGGTCAGTGCGGAACCGGTGCTGAGCAGGAACGCCAGTACCAGCGGCCAGGGCCGTTCGGAGACCGGTCCGAGGGTGAAGAAACCGTACGGGTCCATGCCGGTGGTGCCTGCAAAAATGACCGGCAGGTTCAGCATCGCGAGGAGCGAGACCAGCAGCAGCTTCCCGAACCATGGTTCCGGGAACAGACTATCGACTGGGCGAGGTGGTCCTTGCATGTGGGACCTCCAGCGGCAAGAAGGCCGCGGGCAAAATGGGCCCTGCAGTCAGAGATGTGCGGGCACCACTACACCTGTGTACACAATTAGTATATGAGAATTATAAACGTACTGTTAAGGAGTTACGAATCCTGTAACGGTCGGTAGCAGCGCAATCGTAAGGTGCATTGCTGCCGTCGTCGATGGATGCCGAAAAGGGGGCCAGGGGAAGCTGTTGATGACAAACGGAAACCAGCCGTAGTCATGGCATCAGAAATCAAAGTGGTTACGGGAATAATACCTAAATACCCTGACAGGTGCTGACAGACCTCGTGCGATCCCGGCAAGCTTCTCTGCTATGGACCCAAGGGTACACAACCATGGTTGGCGCAACCCTCTCATTCCACGTCCCTGGTTGGGGATAGGAATTGCGAGATTCTATGCGCCGTCGGTATGCAACGACTTCAAGGGAGGAAATCTGTCATCGGGCCAATCCGCATTCAACCAATGACCCGCAGGCGACAAAAGGAATCTCCGCTCGTCGAAGGGGACTGACCGCTCTCAATGTGCTGAAGGCAAGCTGTAGAACCCTGTCAGTCATTGGGGCGATGTCAGAACCGGCTGTCACACAATGGAGGAAAGGTCAGGAATCGAGCAACCCGCTACGAACGGCGCGGACTACCAGCTCCTGTTTCGTCTTGACCTTCAGCTTGTTCTGGATGGTGTAGATGGAGTTGCGGACGGTCAGGGGACGGTTACCCTTGGCCTGGGCAATCTCGGCGTATGTCATTCCCTGAGCGTATAGGGCCAGTATCTCCCTTTCCCTGGTCGTCAGGTTGCTCAGGTCCGTTGCGTCTGATTGCGGGTACCTGGTCCGCACACTGGCAAAGGCGCGGAGCATGGCCTCTGCGGGAACCCGGAACTCTCCATCAGCGACGTCACGAAGAGTTTCCAGGAACTTTTCACGGCTGCATAATTTGTTGAGAAAGCCGGTTGCACCGGCAGCTACGGACCGCATCACGGCGTTTTCATCGGTGGATGCCGTAAGCATCATTACCCGGACATTAGGTTGCGCCTCCCTTATTTCGTGGCAGGCATCAATACCGTCCATTCGGGGCATCATAATGTCCATGATTATCACGTCGGGCTGGACGGTGGCCGCGACTTCCACTGCCTCGACGCCATCGGCACTCTCGCCGACCACTTGAAATTCACTGGTCCTGTCAAGGACCTCCCTGAGGCCCTCACGCACAATAGTGTGATCATCGACGATCATTACCCTGATCAGGCCGTTGGTTGAATGCGAGGCCTTTTGGTTACCCCGCGTCATAATGGACCTCCCTTATCCCTTAGCCCGCCCTCTGCGTTCATGTGGTGGCCTCGACGCCCGTTTGGGGGTGCCTTTCCCATTTCCTGATTGTTGGGAGCGTGATCCCGTGGGTCGGCGCCAGATGTCCGTTGCCTGGACCTGGCGCTGGCGTGATTCGACGTGTTTGAAATGGCGGTCAATGAGGAGAATGGGAACATAACAGGACTCGAAGAACAGCTGCCCGGCTGGATTTCCCGGCTAGTACAAACGATTGGGAACACTGGCCAAATTGTATGGGACATCGGCTAGCTCAGCGGCGCAGAATTTCCCCTCAATGGTTTCCTCAGCGCGCCAAATGGCAATACTGTAAGGTAGCGCTCCCAACCCCTGACCTCGCGAAGACCCTTATGTATATATCTGGGCACTTGGAAGTTCGCACAATCGAATGGATGGCGCTAGTTCAATTGTCGGCCCTTGTGTGCTGTATCGGCAAGCGACTAAAGTACTAATTGCGACAATGTATTTATACCCATCGTAATCGATGCTGTCGTAATTCCCACGCTGCGCTTCATCAGGGCATCGTGTCGAGCGCCCGGGATGGGCTTGGACGCGACATATTGCTGGGAACGGCCATCTTTTGCACTCCAGATATGGAAATCCTAATGGAATCCTAGCCGAAACCTAGCGAAATTGGGGTTTGAGTCCGGTCCCTGCGTAGTGAACAATTGGAACCCCCTGGATTGCCGCGAAGAGGTGGATCGGGAAATCAGAAACCGCAAGTTTCTCATGGTCATCCAGCTCGGGTGAGGCGCAGTCATTTGAATGGCCGGCCCCCTGGAGCATGAGTCGGTCTCGACACGATGGTTTGTTCGTAGGGCACTCTTGGCTGTTACCATATGTTGATAGTACTATTAACCATATCCAAAAACAGGACTTATGCAGGTCTACGATATACTATACGAGCAATTAGTAAACAGTGGATTTATATTGTATCTCTGATATTAGAATTGTGTTGAAGTATTGATATTACTTGCATAAATGGACTATACATAGTAAACTTATATGTCTCCTTATTGTAATGTAAGTGATGGTTAAAACCTATCAGGCTTTCCGCAGCATGCCTATATCCACTAGCCGCCTCACGGCTACTGTAAGTGTGCTGGAATGCTCCGGGGTTCGAGGGACAGGCAAACAAGAAAGGCAAATCAGATGCGATCATGCGCTGTTTCAGGGTGACTGAAACGACTAATGCCCCAGGGTTCAGGTCGCTAGGGCCACAGCCCTGGGGTCGCCTGTGTTGGTCTGGTCGCCACCGACCGACGTGTCGGACCGATAGTTGACCAATCGGGAGGCTTGTGGTACCTGAAGATAGAGATCGCCAGCTGGAGAGCATCGTGGCTAATCAACGCTGATCAGATTGCCTGTTCGGCGCCCCGAGTCCTTGATCCTCAAGTCATAATGTCGGGGGTTAAGGGGACTGCGAGGACCGGAACAGGCAGTCCGTCTCTTCTTGGGACGAGTCCACATTTCCAGCTTCAGATTGCCCAGGGGAGCGGCTTAAGAGCTCAGGGAAGGCACAGTCTCCTGCCTCCTGCCGGATAGCAAGTCCCCGTTGCTGAATCGGCTTGTTGGATGCCCTCTGGTCACGTTGCGTGCAAGGTGTTGTTCCGGGCCTTATTCCTAGGGGTCCGTTCAGGCTCTGCCATGGGCGGAACCAACTCAGTGGCATTGGAAAAGGGTGAACAGCCAGATGCCACCGTTTCCTCGGTCGACGGGAACCGCCCCGGCATCAATGGCCGTAAGCCCGGATATCGTCATTTGGCCCCTGCCGCCTGTCCTGAAATGAGAGCATGGAGCGGCGGTCGTCCCTGGGCGCCGCCTTCTGATACGTCCGTTGGCGCTCAGTCTGTATCAGGAACTCCCGGGACATGATCTGTTGGCCTCTTGTCCACCGGGCCCTGCTGTTGGGCACGAATCTTGGTGGAATCAATCGGCAGGCACCGGTTCTCAGGTTGGTCCGGCAAGCCATGCAAAGTCTTTTCCGAAAATCCGTGTTTGGCGCAGCAGAAGCTAGCCGCACAGGTCGAAAGGGTCAAGGCCACTGCGACGGCCGGGTCAGGGCAACTGGTGGCATGACCACAGGGAGCCAGGTCAACTATGAAATGTTCCGGTCGAGCTCCCTGCCGGGGCCCGATCCGTAGAACTCCCTGGGTCCATGCCTCCTGTTCTTGATGCTACTATTCGGGATCGTCCGGCTGGTCGTCGTAATAGCGAGACATGAAGAGAAGCCCATCATGGCGTCTGGCCCATGTATGCGAATACAGGGTCTCCGAGGACCTGACGTTGGGAAAGACGTTGGTAACCCACCGTCCTTCCTCCGTGGCCGATAAGAGCTCTTCGCCCAGATGCCGCCCGCTGAGAGGATTCGATAGGCCCTTCAAATCCCTGCCCAGGAATTGGGGAGCAAGGTGTACTATGCGAATAATGTCGTTCTCATCTGACAAGGTCAGGCCCCACTGGCCATCAACACTATCCTTGCTGCTGTAATAGGCGACCGTGGCATCAAATCCGTTGCTTTCGTAGTAGTCGATGGCCTGTTGGACGTATGCTTTGGTATAGCCTGCAGGGTCGTCCACTCGCACGTAGTAACCGGAGGCAAACAACATCCCGTCATGGCGAACGGCGTAGGAAACCTTGGGTACCTCCTTCAGCGTTACCGGATGGGGCCACAGGTATTCCACCCAGATTCCCTCCTCGGTGGCCTGTGCCAATTCCTCGCCCAGTCTGTAGCCGTCTAAGCCTACGACGTCCTTGATGTCGCTACCTATTAGTTCTGGCAACAAGGGGTGGATGTGATAAATGTCGTTGCTGTCGGTGGCAAATAGATACCACTCTCCCTCGAAGCTGGCGACGCTGTTGTAGTAGTTAAGCAAGGAATCCAGGCCGTCGCGCTCGTATCGTTCAATGGCCTGGTTCACGAACTGGACGGTGTATTCCTGGGGGTCTGCGTCGCGCCATTCCGGAGGACCTGTCTCAGGCTCGCCGGCGTAGTAGCCCGAGGCGAATATCAGACCGTCGTGGCGGACGGCCCAGGTGACCTTATGCTGTTCCTGTCGGGATACGGGATGGGGCCACAGGTATTCCACCCACGCACCTTCCTCGGTGGCCTGCGCGATCTCCTTGCCAAGTTCCTGCCCATCGGACCCGACCACGTCCTTGATGTCGGTCCCTATGAGGTGAGGGAAAATGGGATGCGCAACATAGATATCGTCCTCTCCTATGAGGAAGAGATAAAACTGCCCGTCCAGACTGTCCCGGCTGTTGTAGTGGGAAATGACAGAGTCGAGACCTTCCATATCGTATTTGGCTATGGCCCGATTGACATATTCCTGGACGGAATACGCAACGTCCTCTGCCAAGGCCGAATGGCTAGTGGAGAACACCAGGCCGTCGTGGCGAACGACTAACAGGCGCCGTGGCTCCTCGATTCGGGTCACCGGGTTTATCCCCCGGGTCATAATCCACTCGCCTTCCTCGGTGGCATTTTATATCAATCCCATGAAGGAGCCAAAAGGTGAGCCCGGACCGATATATTGGCCCTGCAGGGTGGGTATGCTGAGGTACACCAGCAATACGGCATCGGCCTCGTCCAGCAGGACCAGCGACCGATCGTTTTGGATGCTGTCTGGAGACATGAAGAACTCAACGGTTGCGTCCAGCCCGTTCTCTCCGTAGTATTCTATGGCGCCCTCTACGAATGCCCGGCTGAGGTCGTCATCGTCCAACGCGACGGGCTCGGGTGTAGGCTGTGGAGCCGTGGTGGTGGCGGGTTCGGGTGTTGGCTGCGGAGCCGTGGTGGGAGCGGGTTCCTGCGTTGGCTGTGGAGCCGTGGTGGCTGCGGGTTCCGGCGTCGGGGAGGGATCTCCGCCGCAGGCAACCGCAAAGGCAGCCATGGAAGCCATGACCAGTAGAATCACCAAAGCGCTCAGGCCAACTGATGCTGGTCGGTACTTCAAGGCGTTCCAGTCCGCCGACCTGTTTCTACTATTCTCGGATTTCGCCACGATTTAGCTCCTCAGCCTAGTTTCGGCCATACCTCCGAAAAAATGCACAAAACATATCAACAGAGACATACCTGACCTCGCCCATTGTACATTTTTCATAAGCCGATTGCACCAGTTCGCGCAATTGCGCCCATGAAAACGATTGTAGTTCGTATCACTGGAATCAAAAACCGCTACTATAGTAACCCTGCAGACAGGCGAACGGGTCCTCTTGTATCTGATTCGTCGGCCTGAAGAGGGCGGTTCCCAAAAGAATCCAAGTAAATGAAAGGCTCGGTTACGGCCTGGGTGGGTGATTCGGATAGAATCGGTAAGCGTACACGCACCTGGGGAGGTCGCAAATCCTTGCCAGGCCTCTCTCGAGAAACCGGTGGAGTGCACCTCACTCTTGCTCAGTACCTCCCATCCCTGGTTTCCCGGCAAGAGAAGCGCACGAGCCACGGATGCCTCGATATGTTTCGGCGGGAATGGCAATGGGGCGCCTTCCCCCTCCGAAATCCGCGCGATCAGTAAGATCCCTTCGGCGATCGGGGTCAATTACCAGGGAGATACTACCAGGGGTTTCAACTAAATGTTCAGAAGAGCCCGGGGGCGCCATGAAATCCAGTACGAACCGGAGGAGAAGTGTCCGCCCCTCCTGGCGATATCCTCGGCCTTACAAATATTCATACCCAACACCATAAGCCTGGTCATGCTGGCGGCACTGGTCGTTTGGGCCTCCGATGAGTCGGAGGATTACCTGTCGTGGGTGACATTTGCCGCATTGGCGGTCACCGGGGGCAGCATGATCCTCCAGACCATGCATCTGCGTTATCTCGGTTCGGGCCGCCTTATTGTCGCAAACTTCAATGTTCCGTTCCTGGCTGTTTGCGCCTTGGCGCTCAATGTCGGCGGACCTGGTCTGCTGGCCAGCCTGGTAATTGTTTCCACCCTAGTCCAGTCCGTCTTGACCCTCCGTCTTGCCTCCCTTCGCCGGATATTCACCCAGACGGTCAGCGGAATAGTGGTCATGCTGGTAGCCGTGTCGGCCTTACCGTTCATCATCAGCAAGGCTGTTATACCCGAGGAAGGCGAATCGTTGATGTTATTCCTGGCCCCGGGGATGGTTGCCGTTGCTGCTGGTGTCCTGATATCCCTGCAAGACGCGCCGGTGTGGCGCATATGGATTCTGCCCGTCACTGTGGTCGCCGGCCTCATACTGGCCGTGCCGCTGGGTTTTTACGACACCGCCACCCTGGTAGAGGCACCATGGGTCAGCCTGCCCTATTTCTCGTGGCCTGGGCTGGGACTGAGTTTTGGCGCCGATTTCTGGGCCCTGCTTCCGGCCTTCGTGTTCGTGAACCTTACTGCCTTTATGAAAGCGGTGGGAGACCTGTCGGTAATTTACCGCGCTTCCTATCGTAACCAGTCGGCCATTGACTTCCGTTCGGTGCAGGGCGGATTGTCCGTGTACGGCATAGGTACTCTCCTATCCGGCCTCGTGGGGACGCTACCCGTCGCGGCGCCGTGGTCGGCTACAGTTGCTTACATCGGCTTTACCGGCGTCGCCGCCAGGAGCGTCGGAATTTACCTCGGACTGTTGACCATTGCTGTTGCCTTCTTCTCCAAGTTGCTGGCCGTTTTGGTCTCCATCCCCAGCCCGGTGGTTACCGCGGTGTACGTCATTATTTTCGGCGTGCTTTTTGTAGAGGGTGCGAAAACTGTCTTTACCGGACAGATTGACCAGAAGAAAGCCACCATCATCGGCGTTTCCATGGTGTTGGGGCTGTCCGCAGGTGCTTTTGGCGGCTTCTTTGAAGGGATCACCAGTCATCTGGTGGGGAATGCCATTGTCGTAGGGGGCATGGCGGCCATTGGTATGACCCTGATCACCGAAGTATCAAGTCTTCGCGCCAGGAAGTTGCGGATCGACCTGTCCCCGTCCTCCCTGCCCGCCGTTGACGGGTTGCTGTGCCAGTTTGCCGACACCCATTCCTGGACGGAGGAGGGAAAAAACCGGCTGCGTCTGGTAGGGGAGGAAGTCATATTGAGCATGCTCAACGAAGAAACCGACGGCCCGGCACACCAGAAACGCCGGTTAGTCGCCGCAATCCGTCCTGACAGTGGCTCGGCCGAGCTGGAAATCGTGGTGGCGTCGGACGACGCGATCGAGGGGAATATCGAGAATCGCATAGCCTACTTGGGCCAGGACCAGGCACTGGAGGACGAACAGCAATTGTCCGTCCGTATACTGCGGCACTACGCCTCGTCGGTCCATCACCGCAAGTACTACGGGATAGACATCATCAGTTGCCACGTGGAAAAGTAACGCGCCAGGGCTCCTGATCCCCTTCAGAGACCGGAGATTCGGTTCGGGAAGGGAATGCTGGATATGGCAGTACCTTTAACGATCTTCGAGATCCGAGCTAGTGCCAATTCAGATTCCTTGAGTTACTCCAATTAACGGATTTCTTCTGCGATCGACTTGATAACCATCAAGATTCCTTAGCTTTGTCATACCAATAAGCAAACGGTGCCCTTTGGCAGGCACTATTGAATAGAGGGTCAGTGCTGGAGACTCCTTTTGGGAGCGCAACTCTAACGATTTCGAGGCCACGATACGGGGGCTTGAGCTGCGGGCCAACGTGTACGAGCTCTGCAATATTGCCTGGGAACCCGGCTTTTCATGGAACTGTACGAGACTTTGGGCCGACAGAAGGTTTCGAGATGGGCTGCGAATGATGTACACGAGGTCCCGATCCAGCCAGGAGGCAAATATTCGGAGCGCAAAGAAAACGTCTGCCGATGTTTCCGAAGACGTCAATGAGGAGATGGGGATAATTGAACGCAGGTACTTCGGCGATGACAGCGGGGAGAACCGGGAAAATTGGGCGGCTCCGGGGGCCATAAGCGCCTACGGTCCTCCGCATTGATCGGAGCGGGCCCGGCCGCAAGTGGTGGGAGCGACCTTCGAATGCGATGCCTCCTAGAACTGCATCGACCTTTTGGGCCTGCAGGCCCAGCAACCGTGACCTGACTGGACCTTTTCCTGGGCGAATGCCCCTACTGATTTGCTCCAATGTGTTTAAACACTTATCAGAGGCCTACTTTCATTTATTTCAACGCAATTGTGATAGATTGGTAAACTGTCTGGAGTCAGGCTGGAGGGAGCAGACCCGGTTGTGCCGCCAATCAAGTCAAACCATCAAAGGGCCACAATCAAGCCCTTTCACCTTGCCTGCCTCATTAAGCGCCGGTCCCGGAGCAGGCCAGCTATGTCCAGGTTGGGACCTTCGGCAAGCTGGTTGACCTGCGGTTGACCTGCGAAATCTGCCTTGAATGAACTGACTGCCCACTGCGGAGATCGAGGAGAACACCTTCATGATGTTGACCCGGCCTGTTCCCGTCGGGAAGGGAGAGGCACTCGCCCCGACATGTCGGGCCGCTCCCGAGGCGCTCGTCGGGAAAGAGGCAATTCCCCAGGGGATCCCCGCACCTCCCTCCGGGCCAACGGCTATAGCGCCCGGTTCAACTTCTCCCCGGCCGGTGATCTGGAGACCCTGCCGTCTGCCACCGGTCATCAATTCAACTACCCGGTAGTAGGAGGACATCGTTCTCGTGAAGCATCAGAAGTACGTTCAGGTTCTTGCCATGTCGCCGGCCGGCATCGGAATTAGAGCACTGATACTGGCGGCCGCCTTGGCCCTAGCAGCTATTGCCTTGCTGGCCCTGGGTTGGAGGGGTCCGACATGGGCGCAGGAGGAACCGGCTTGCGTGGTGACCGACCTTGGCACCCTCAGCACCGGGGCAGGGGTCGAGTTGACGGCTGACGGACGCTGGACTACCGAGGACTGCGATTCCCGCTTTAGGGCCGACAGCGATGCCCACAGCTATCGCTTCGAGTTGGCCGAGGGCGGACGGACCAGGATCAACCTGGGTTCCTCGGAGGGCGACTCCTTCCTCTATCTGTTGGGTGGAGATGGACGCCGCCTTGCAGAGGACGATGACGGCGGCGCTGGTCTCAACGCGCGGGTCGAACGCGACCTGATGCCCGGCGCCTATATCGTGGAGGCAACCACGGTCGGCGGTCGCGGACGCGGTCCAGCCGACTTCACCCTCACCATCAGCCGTGTCGCGGGTTGTGATCCGGTTCACCTGGGCACGCTGCAGGCGGGCGTTGATCTGACTGCGTCGGATTCGTGGTCGCTCGATACCTGCGGCTCCCGTTTCGTGGTGGAACACCCCGCCCACAGCTACCTGTTCGATCTGCCCCAGGGCGGCCGTGTACGTGTGGACCTGATGTCGGAAAGCGGCGACCCTGTGCTGTCGCTCATCTCCACCACCGCCGGACTGATCTCGGCCAACGACGACGGTGGCGAGCGGCGTAATTCCCGCATTGACCGCTACCTCGGGCCGGGCACCTACATGCTGGAAGCTACCACCTATCTGGAACGCGACTATCAGCCCCTGATGGCCGACTTCACCCTCGTGGTCCATCTCGTTGACGAGGAGGCTGACCAGGCCGACTTCCTGCTGAAAATCGAGGAGGTCCATACACCGGAGCAGGTGATAGCGGGCCAGCCCTTCGACGTCCACTATCGCGTGGGCAACCTGGGCGGTGGCGACCTCGCGGGCGAAGGAGATATCGCGGAGGTCTACGTGGTGGGCCCGCGGGTGCGCGACTATTCCGGCGAGATTGCCGCGTCGGAGTTGCCCTGGGTATCCGGGGTCTCTTACCACACGGGCCCGCAGACCGCTGCCGGGAACAGCGTCGCCATAGATGAGATCCCACCCTTTGAGGTAACTTTCCGCAGCCCCGGACCCTCGTGGATCTTCGTCGGCGTCTATACCGAGAACGAAGACGGGGAGGAAACCGGGTTCCACGGCCAATGGCATAACCTGATGGTGCTGAGCGGCGCAACCTTCGGTGAGGTCTCCGTGAGTGTGGACGGGACCGAGTACCTGGTCGAGGCGGTGTCCGATGCAGACGGGCTGGTCACGACCACGGTCAGCTCCGTTGCCGACCCAGAGGCGGAGGTTGATCCGTCTCTCCGCGCCAGGGCGATCTACGCGGCGGGCATCCACACCCAAGTGCTGGACGGCATCTTCGAAAGTCCGCGGATCGCCGGCCTGCCAACCACGGGAACGGCAGCACCGGTTGTGTTGGAGAATCCGTCATCGAGCGCCCTGCTGGAGCAATTCGCCGACCGCTACAGGGATGCCCTCGAGGCGTCGGACCTCGCCACCGCCTGGATAGCGAAAGAGGTCCTGGTCCCGGCGGACGTCGAGGACCTGGTGCTCGGCCTGTCAAGGTCCACATCGGAGCAGTACGTGTCCCTGGCGGCCTCCTGGAGCGCGCTCCAGGATCGGGTCAATGACGGCGAACCGCTCTCTTTCACCGACGCCTTCGCCCTCCATTCCCAGTTCGCCTACGCCGAAAGGGTGATCTCCCCGGCAGTGGCGGCCGGCGGGATCGTCGAGGAAGCCCGGGCCGCCGAGCTGGGTTGGGAGGATGCCGGTGTCCGGGGAATGATCGACGACCTCTCGCAACGGGCAGCCTGTGACGATCCCTCGGATGGGCTGCGCCAGGTTTTGGAATTGACCGGAACCGCCAACCCCCGTGCTTTGGTCAACCTCGACGCCGAAATGCGCGCAACGATTCCGGCCTACGGCCCGGCGATGGACGCGGCACTGTGCGCCGTGGCAAACGCCGATGACGAAAACTCCCTGTTCCTGGAGGGTCTGTCCATTGCCGACAGCGACGACATCCTGACGCTGTTCGGCTACGATCAGCCTCAGGCTGCAACCGTCGAACCGCCGCCCGTCGACCCGCCACCACACCGGATGCGGATCATCGCCCGGCTGAATGAGGACGGTGCCTTCGAGTACGGCGTGGAACTATCCGGCGGAGAACGGATTTTACCCATCAGGCGCTACCTGTACCCCAGCGATCCTACCGGGGTCTGGCGGGCCAGCAGCGACGTCGAGGTGGATGGCAACGCCATCGGTATGGTCCGGTCCCGCCGGTTGGATGATGGGCGCATCGAGTTGGGCTTTGTGGAGGCCGCGGGCGAAACGGTTACCCCCGCAATCCGCTACCTGTCCGCAGATGTCCCCGCCGGGGTCTGGCTCCGCAGTACAGAGATCGAGGTGGCGCGTCCTGCCGGTGCGGAGTAACTAAGGCCAAATGACGAGGCCGGGCTGCGCAAGGGCGGCCACATATGCAACGGGTCTGGGGTCAGAACAACTCCGGGGACTCCGGGCCGGTTCGCGCCTGCGTGAAGAGGCTGCGCCAGAAGCTCGGCGACGACCCGGACAACCCTGCCTGCGTCGTCACCAGGTGACGCGTCGGCTAATGGATGGGGGTGGAAGGGCCTGGGAAGGGAGGGGTCGCCCATAGGTCAAAAGGCCGAATGGCAACGGCCCTTGAGAGACACGCGTCGAGCGAGGATACTTGGGTTCAACGCAATTCAGGGCGAGGAGGCGCCAAAGGAATGGAACGCAGCTCCCTTGGTGTCAGGACATCCCCAAAGCTATGTTTCCTCGGGGAACCGACCTGATCCCTGTGGTGTTACCACTCCGCACGTCAGTCCTGTCTGTCGTTGACCGGTTCCCCGAAATCCGAATCTGCGTAAGAGCCGGTATTGCGGGTCAACTACAGAATGGTAAGTCAGGTGGAAAATGCTGACTATTCTGCGGAAAATTACAATAGGGGTAAATTTGCGGTGGCGGAGGGAATGGGATTCGAACCCATGAACCCGTTTTTAGCAGGTTAAGCGCTTAGCAGGCGCCCGCACTAGGCCACTATGCGATCCCTCCAGGCTCCCTCATGGTAGCAAATGGCCTTACCTCCCGCAAGGCGACCCCCAGATACCGGCAGGGCCTTCTCATTCTCGATGCTAAACAGGCAGTTCCGTTCATGGTGAACCCGGAGACTGTCGAAGGGCCGCACCACGAACTGGCACCCCTTGCGGCAAGCTCAGGGCCAACGGAACTGTGAACAGCTAAACGCCCCTGCAGTTACCGGGTTCCGATCGGACGATACTCCTAGTATATCAGGTCACCCTGGCGCCCAGGGTGAAGGTTCCAGAGAGAGCACCACGTAACCAGACCGGAGGGCTTGAATCGAAACTAGGGAGTGGCTTAGAGGAAGGGCCGTAACGCAATCTGGCAACAGAGCAGTCTCGAACTGCATGGAGCGTGCGGATTCGCAGTCTCCAGGTTCGGTGAAAAACTCTGTGTGGCCTAGCGGTTGCGCCGGTTCTGCCGGCGGCGACGTCGAGCTGCTCTCTGAGCAGCCAACCGTTCCTTCTGGGCTTTCGACCTGAAGAAACGGCGGTCCTTCAGCTCCCTGAGTATTCCGGAATGCTGAACAGACGCCCGAAAGCGATTGACCAAGCTCTCCGGCGACTCACCCTCGCGGGGGGTTACATATGCCATGGAACTCTCCCTGTCAAAGCTGACTTTGAACGAATACTTGCCGGTAATTTACCATAGGGCAAGATGAGCGGCAACGGAATCCGAGTCCCCGATGCGTCAAAAACCCGATTCCTGGCAACCGCACGGAGGAGCTGATATTGGATGGAGCGGGCGAAGGGATTCGAACCCTCGACGTCTTGCTTGGGAAGCAAGCACTCTACCACTGAGTTACACCCGCTCAGAGATGTGGCAGCCTGCATGTACTATATTACAGTAAATAGCAATAGCAATGCCGCTTTCGCTCAGGGCAATAGCATTTGGGATGCCATGCGACCGCCACATTAAAGGCATGATAAACAGCCCGTCTTTCCGGCGAAAGAACGTCACCCCGTACCTGATACGGGGCCGGAAACCGGTGGCCTGCTAGTTAGCCCAATTGTGTTGAACGAATCCACTTCCTGCTTGCCGAGTGAGGGATTCAAGGGGCGCTGAGACCCTGGATTGCCGCGAAAGTGGGACAGACAGCAACCAATCAATCCAAATGCGATAGCCTTGCGCTTTCGCTGTCGGTCCCCATGTGGGAAAGTCGCGAATTGGGAACCTGGCATCAGCAGAATTCGCCGAGTCCAATCCTACGGATATCCGCCAATTACAGCCACCATTTTGACCAATTGTCGACGGATAATCCATATTGAAGAATACATAGGATACAAAATTCTCTTGACATTAACATAAGTCGGAAATAACATATCTCGTCACGGCGGGTGGTGGGCCAGCCCGGTACGCCAGTACGCCAGGAGACGGCATCTGGCTTTGGGAGCGTATCAAGATGGACGAACTGGACCGAAAAATCATCGCCCTTCTTCAGCTGGACGGTAGAGCATCGAACGCAAAAATAGCTCGAGAGGTAGGTGTCAGCGAGGGTACCGTGCGCCGCCGATTGCGGCGCCTGATCAAGGAGGACGTGGTTAAAGTGGTGGCAGTGCCCAATCTCGAAAAGCTGGGCTACGCGACCACCGCGCTCATAGGCCTGCAAACTGGCCCGGGAAAGTCCGATTCAGTGGCAGAGGAAATCGCATCGCTGGATGAGGCACATTATGTGGCCATCACTACCGGGGCCTTTGATGTATTCATATGGGCGGGTCTGGAATCCGCTGAAAACCTGGGTAACTTCCTGCGCACCAAGGTCGGTGTGGTGGATGGGGTGCAACGCACCGAGACCTTTGTGAACCTGTCTATCAAGAAACGCACGTACGGGCTCGTCCTCTAGGCCGATTCCGAGGTCCCCTTCCCTTGGTCCGGCATTGGTTGCTCCGCAAATGTGAGTGGAACTCTGCATTCGCCCGCCGAAGGTGGATAGGACATTAACGGGTGCTCCGGTTCCAACCAGGAGGTTATGATCCTGAAGATAACGACGCGGGAATTCGACGCTCGAAATCATTGCCCCGTAGCTCCTGCGGTGGTAGTAACGCAAAGCGCGAAACCGCCTGATTATCGTAGCGTGCTCACCCATTTCGGACAAATGATTGTCCACTGGCGCGGGAGTTACGGTCCCTGAGGTGCCCAAATGCGATAGACCTGCAAAGCGGCACAGGGCCTTTTCATTCTCCGAATTCAGGGGTAATGCCGAGGAGTAAGAAGGCTTCGGAGACGTGAGCGGCGTGGCGGCGTAGGGCGGCGGCAACGTTGGTATGACCAGCCCAGCGCACCAGGGTGGTGGTCAGGTTGCGAAAGGCTGCCATCACCTGGGGGGCGTTACCGCTCCTTACCTGGGAGCGGTCTTCGTCAAAGGTGACGTCCCGGACCCAATGCACCTGGTTCTCGATATTCCAATGCCCTCTAAGAATCTGCAACAGACGTTCCGCTCCGGCAACCTCGGGCGAAAGACTGGTCACCGCATAGCTCACCGTCACCTGGGTGCGTCCCCGGACTCTCCTCTGCCGCTCCAGCCGGCATACCTGCCGCAGGTGGGGCCACTCCTTCCCCACCGATCCGGCGCTGCCCGCATACCGGTTCACCTCCGGGTCGGACAAGGCCCACAGTTCCCGCCGCTCCCAGCGCCCGTGCCGTTGCTTGGGCGAGACATCCACCCACACAGTCAGCTCCGCCCCTCGCTCCCGCCAGTCCTCAGCCTGCCACGGCGGTACCCATGGCCCCGCAACCCTATCAGTTTCCAGTGGGGGAAAATACTTCCACCAGGTCCTGGCACAATGCAGGCTGATTTTCCTTCACCGGCAACAGGTAATCTCCGCCGCCAGCTACAATCTGCTGGCACACCTCCCGTTGGGTCAGCAGAGCGTCCGCCACCACTATCCTCCCTTCCAGGGGAATCTGCCCCAACACTGCTTGGGCCGCTGCCAATTCCTGACCCTTGCCCGCCGTGGCTGCCTGGCTCAGCACCGCCTTGCCCTCAGTGGCGTAGGCTGATACCAGGTGCACCCCAGGCAGTTCCTCACCGTGAATCCCACGCAACGTCTTCCCGTCTATTGACACCACGGAGCCCAGATCCACCCCACTATCTCGCACCCATTCCCGCAGCACCCCTTCGAAGGCATCCACGTCCAGATCCTTGAACACCCGGTGCAGGGTGGCTACGCAGGGCGTTCTCCCCTGTGGGAAACCCAATTCCTCTCCAGCAGTGGCTCCTTGGTCCCGGCCCCATTGCGCAATGGCGTAAAGACTGCGGGAGCCACATAGCATGGCGCAAACTGACAGACTCAATACCGCTCCCAATGGGTGGCGCCGGCCTTGCCGGCTCCGGTGGTCTGGAACTCCATCCAAGGCTTCTCTCAATCTCATCTTCCCCACCTCCTCACTTCTTCACCACAACTTTAAGACTCCTTTAAGAAAATGAAAAGGCCCTGCAAAGCGGCACTATTCGTATTGCAAACCGATGGTGCCATGCTATAATTCTTCGCGGAATGGCCCATTTCTGAGGATACCGGGCTAATCGCTAATTCATAAAGAGAGCCGATCGCAATGACCTACATCATCGCTGAACCCTGCGTTGGCCTTAAAGACTCCGCCTGTGTCGATGTGTGCCCGGTGGACTGCATCTACACTCGCGACGAGGACGACCAGTACTTCATCAGCCCCGACGAGTGCATCGACTGCGCCGCCTGTGAGCCGGTGTGTCCCGTTACGGCGATTTTCGCCGAGGACGCGGTTCCCGCCGAGTGGCAGGATTACGTCGCCAAGAATTACGACTATTTCAAGAACACTGATCCCGCTGAGCTGAAGCGAAAGTAGAAAATCGTTTCTCACCTGCGGTCGCCACGAACAAGGGGCCTGTCCATGACAGGCCCCTCTCTTGCGCCGCCGGGGATAGATCTACCGGGGAAAAGCCGCCGGCACTCAGCCCAGGTCGTCCAGGCAGGCCTCGATTGGCTTGCTGATACAGGAGAAGATGGGTGTGTCGAGTAGGGTGTAAGGGCGGGCCTTCGACTCTCGCAGCTCCATTACGAGGTCGAGAAAGTTTGAGGGATCGTCGGTCTCGAACCCCAGGACGAACTCTTGGTCGTCCAGGCCGAAGGAGTAGGCCGTGCTGATTTTGACGTCGGGGTACTTGTGCCCGATGACGAAATGTTCGTTCATCAGCTCCTGCCGCTCATCCCTGGGGAGCTGGTACCAGTCGTGGGTCTTGACGAATGGATAGACGAACAGGTATTTGCGGCCTACGATACGCATGGTGGACGTTGTACCCTCCTGTCCCTCGTGCCGGTGGCTGACGACGTAAGGGGAGCGGCGGGTCATTGCCAGGTAAGAATAAGGTGTGGAAAGGTACGGGGCCAGCGCGGTCCGGTTTATCTGGGCCGATAGCTCGTTGACGGCCTCCAGCGTGGGGCTCACCATCCACAACAAAAGGTCGGCGTCGCCGCGGGTGCCGACCATGCTGTAGCTGGAGGTGGATACTCTCCCTGAGAACTCGTCCAGCACGGCGGCGAATTCCTGCTTGCCTGCACTGCGAACATGCTCGGGAACGCCTCGCCACCTCGGGTCAACCTTGAAGAGCGAATACTTTACGAAGTCGCGACGTGCCGTTTGTTCCTCGTGATGCGGCATTGAATTTACCTGCTTGCAAACTTGCAGCCATATTAGCAACGGCGGGACAGGGCTGGCAAACCGCGGCTGTGCGCTGTCAAGGTATGCCATGCTAGAATCCCTGACGGTCGGAAAATTGAAACCGGAAAGGCAGCGTTTCTCCCGAATGGAAGTCAGTGAATTGCACCGCTCCAGATAGAGAGGATCGAATTGCAAATCAGCGAACGCACACGAATCAAAAACCATCCGGAGCGCGCTGTCCCAGGGGAGGCGGCGGAAATACTGAGCGCCGGGCTTGTGGCCCACGTCGGATTTATAGAGGACGGTCTGCCCTATGTAATACCACTGTCGTACCACTTTGACAGCGATCAGCACGACCGGCTGTACCTGCACGGCTCCATCCGCAGCCGGGCCTTGGAGTTGTTGGCGTCCGGCGCCCCGGTATGCGTCACCGTAACTTTGACCGACGGTCTGGTGTACTCGCGGAAGGCGATGAATCACTCGATGAACTACCGTAGCGTTGTATTATTCGGCACGGCGCGCGAGGTCAAGGACAAGGAGGAGAAGTTTTCGATTTTCGACAGGATGGTGCAGCGATACTTTCCCGGCCGGCTGTTGGAACGGGACTATAATCCCCCACCCCCTTCCGACCTAGGCGTGACGGCGCTGGTGGAGGTGCAGATCATGGAGTGGAACGCCAAGGCCCGGCGCGGCGGCCCTACGGGGCCGGAGGACGACAATCCCGCCGCTCCCGGCTCGGCAGGCTACACGATATTCAGGGAACTCTAGCGGGGCTAGCTGGTCCTCCTCCCACGGCCTTGTCCCGGCCGGAATCCTCAGACTCTGGGAGGCAACAGCATGGTGATTCCGGGGAGGGAGAATGCCGCTACCAGGCCACCAACCGTGGGGGCCAACTTTCAAGTCTACGTTCTTGGCCTCCGTCGCAATCCACGAGGTCAAGGGGAACGTTCTGCCGATGTTGGGCAATTGCATTTGGGAAACCATGCGACCACCGCAGGAAAAACAACCCTTCATTCCGGCGAAAGCCAGAATTCAGTGGCCTGATATTGGCCCAATCGTGCTGGACGAAGCCACCTCATGCTTGCCGAGTGAGGATTCAAGAACTACCGGAACTCTGATTTGCCGCGAAAGTGGGACTGGCAGCAATCAATTAATCTGATTGCGACGGCCCTGTCTGCCGATGTTGGACGACGCTCCCGAAGGCGGAGAATCGGGGAATTTCGTGGCTTACAATAGTGTCTGCATCAACACTAGGGGCTACATATTCGTGGGCGGGGTCCCATGGACGCATTCGGGCAGCCGCTGGGACGGGCCCAACGAAATACCCTCCCTGCAGAAGCCGGCCAAGGTAGTTTAAATTCAAATTCAACGCCGAGTTCGCAGTGGGCGCCGGAAATGCGGGAGTTGGTCCAGATCTTGGCGTTCCCTGTGTATCGGTGGACTTATCGAAATTTGAACGGGGTTTGTCATGGAAATACGAATGGGGAGCTTGGTGCGAGATGCTCGGGAGGCCGCCGGAACGGCCATAATTATCGACGTATTCCGGGCCTTCACAACAGCCGCCATTGCCTTCGATCGGGGCGCGACTCAAATAACGCTGGTGGCGGAGGCGGATGACGCCCTGGAGCTGCACCGCAGCGGCGTTGGCGACCTCCTGATGGGGGAGGTGGATGGCAAACGGCCCGAGGGGTTCGACCTGGGTAACTCACCCCATGAGGTTGCCATGGCAGATGTGGCGGGAAAGAGTCTGGTCCAGTCTACCCGCGCGGGCACTGTGGGTGTCGCCGCTGCTGCCAACGCCGAGACGATATACCTGGGTTCCTTTGTGGTTGCTCAGGCCACCACCAACGCCATTAGAAGGAGTCGACCCGACGTTGTTTCCATCATCGCAATGGGAGATCAGGGGAGGGTGCGCTCCGACGAGGACGAACAATGCGGCATCTACCTGAGAAACGTCATCGAGGGACGGAATCCGGACTTCGAGGCGGTCAAGTCCCTGATAATGACCGGTGGAGCCACCCAAAAATTCTTTGATGACAGTCAGTCCCAATACCACCCGGAGGACGTAGAGTTGGCCCTGGAATTGGACCGATATCCTTTCACTATGCGAATCAGCCGTGAGGACGGCCTGCTGGTGGCCAGGAAGCATGAGGTCCCCGGCAACGGGCTTTAGGCAGACGGTGCGGCGAGACTTCGGAGAATATCCAGGCCTGGTTTGAACAGACACGGATATTGCTCACCCCGGCCGGCTTTCCGCCGCGGTGAGAAAGCGGTCGGGGAGCAAATGGTTGGCACCGGTAACGTCGGACTCGCCCTGTGTAATCAAGTCAGCCGCGATCTGGCTCATGCCCACACTCCAGAGGATGCCCTTTCTGCCTGCCCCGGAGGCGAGGTAGAGATTGTCCCAGCCCGGCAACCGCCCAACTATCGGTATGCCGTCGGGAGTAACCGGACGCAGGCATGCCGTGTGGTTCACCAATCTCGCCGAGACTACAGAGGGTGCCATGTGAGCCAGGTCGCCAAGGATGCTGTCCCGCCCTCTCGAGTTTGGGTGGTCGTCAAACCCGGCGTTTTCCTCCGTAGAGCCGGCCCAGACAAGTCCGTCGGCCTTGGAGTCCACGTAGTTTCCGCGATAATTCAGTGAGACGTTGAAGGGAGGGCCATCGTAACGAAATCTCAGTATCTGGCCTTTCAACGGCTCCACCGGGGCCAGGGCGCCGCACCACTGGGCGACAAGGCCGGACCAGGGCCCCATGGCGACCACCACGGATCCAGCCTCAATCTTGCCCCCCTCGTAGGTGACTGCGATGGCGTGGCCGTTGGTGGACTCCAGACCCGTGGCGCGCCGCATCACGAGGCGAGTGCCGAAGCGTTCGGCAGAGCGTAGAGCGGCCATGGTGAGGTGGTAGGAGTCCACGGAGGCCATTCCACCGATGTAGAGCCCCCCGAGACACTCCGGGTTTACCTTGGGCTCCAGGCGGCGGACGGCATCCCTGTCCAGCCATCTGGCGTCGAAACCCGAAAGCCCCCTCGTCCAGGCCTCATCAATCTGCTCCCTTTCCGCGTCCTCATCGTCGAAGGCGAGGAACAGGCGATTTCGTGGGCGGAATTGGGGGTCGAGACCGGTTGCGCTTTGAAATTCCCGGGCCAAGGAACGGTGCCTCCCCAGGCAGTAGAGGCTGAAGTCCAATAGTGGCTCGGGGACGCCGATACCGTGCAGCGGGTCCAGGCCGCCAAAAGCCAGACCGGAGGCATGGCTGCCCAACGTGTCGGCCTCCATCAGGGTTACGCTCAGGCCTCGACGGCACAATAGATAGCTTGTCATGCTTCCTACGATTCCTGCCCCGATGACCACGACGTCTCTGGTGTCAGTACTCAATAGAAGTCACCCCGCGAATGAATTGAGCAATGGTCCGCCAATCTGTGCCAACGGCTAAACACCCTTGAACCAGGCCTCGAATTGGTCCAGCATCCCCGCTTCTCCAGTGATGGCAAACTCGTTGGCGGCGATGGCCTCCCTGCCAGTAATTCGGCCATAGATGAACAGGAGGAAAGCAGATGCCTCGGCACAGATGGTCCAACGACCCTCGGGGGCATCGTCGGGGGAGATGAAATCGAAACTGTCCCCGTTTACCTGCAGGATGATGCTGGTATCGTTAGGAGGTGCCAGGTCGAACTCATAGACCACGGGCGAGTCCAGTTTTTCGCCGGGGCGAAAGCACATAGCCAGCCATTTAGGAGCGAAACCCAGGACGATATCGATGCAGTTGGGGTGGATCGATGGATTGGGCTCGAAGGCCTTTCGCATATCCCAGTCGTGGATGGCCAGCTCCTGAATCCGCAATTCGACGTATTCTCGGGCCGGCATGGCGCCGCGACGCAGGTGCCAGCAAGGTATGTCCCATCTATCGGGTGCGAATTCGTCCAACTCGCCGTAAAGCCTCTGGTAAAGCTCGTCGTAGGCCTGCAACAGGCCATCGCCCAGCTGCTCCCTCCGGCTGATGTCCCGCTGGGCGTTGGTGCTGGAGAGTGCAGCGCTTTCCATGGGCGTGAAACCCGCGGGCGGCCCCGATTCCCCGGCCCTGCCACGACCCATGCTTTCAATCTGCCGCTCGGCTCCGCCGATGAGGTGGCTGAGCACGTCCCGTACCTGCCAATCGCTGCAGGCGCTGGGCAAGGCCAACTGCTCCGGAGTAAGGGTGCCGGCACGGGCCCGTATGTCAGCTACCAATATCTTGATCAGTTCGACTTGCTGCTCAATTCTCGACATTACGCCAATCCCTCTTTGTAGAACCTGGGGGCGCTGTTCTCTCCCCGGGGATGCGATGCCCCGGTATTGCTTGTAAGGGCAGCAGTGGGGGCATATTGCTTTCGCGCAGCTACGTGACTATCTTGCCGTTCTCTTTGGCGATGCTGGCGTATTCGGACAAGGGTTTGTCGAACACGGCGTCGGGATCGAATTCGATCACTATCCCCTTAATATCGTAGGACTCGATGGTTGAGAGCCGGACGTAGCCAAGCTCAGGCTGGCCAATCCCCATGTCGCAAAGGCCGAACATTTTGTCTTTGTCT
Source organism: Dehalococcoidia bacterium (assembly GCA_965208825.1). Classification (GTDB taxonomy): domain Bacteria; phylum Chloroflexota; class Dehalococcoidia; order Lucifugimonadales; family UBA3495; genus VXOI01. Next base: position 743,433 of record CBDBPP010000004.1, on the reverse strand, counting down.
CCGCCGTCCTGGTTGGCTAGTGGCCAGGCCCATTCGCCGTTTGGTGTGAACAGCTTGACCACAGGTACAGGGTCTTTTCGCCTGCGATTTTCTCGCAGACGATTCAGAATTTCTTTGGGCAACAGACTCATACCGCATCCTATACTGCTGCTTTTGGGGGCAACACCTGCCACGGTCGGCCTGCTAGCGGGGCATTCCCGTTCAGTGTAGAATCTGCCAGAGCTACCAGGGAGGACTATCACCCCATGAAAATGTGCTTCTTCCACCTGATGCCTTACCAGGGGCTGCCCAGCACCTTCGAACAAGATTACCACAGCGTATGGGTCGATGTGCCCAACTCCCTGTTCGACCCGAAACAAGGCCACCGGCTCTACAACGACTACCTTGATGAGCTGCAATTCGCGGAGGCAATGGGCTTCGACGGCATCTGCGTGAATGAGCACCACGCCAATGCCTACGGCCTGATGCCCTCACCCAACCTGATGTCCTCGGCTATGGCCCGAGGGACCTCTCACGCAGCCATCGTGGTCTTGGGAAACAGCCTGGCCCTGTACAATCCTCCCATCCGCGTGGCCGAAGAGTTCGCCATGCTGGACTGCCTCAGCGGCGGACGGCTGATTGCCGGATTCCCTCTGGGGACTGCCATGGACACCATCTTCGGGTATGGCCAGGTGCCGATCACGCTGCGGGACAAGTACCAGGAAGCCCACGACCTGGTGGTGAAAGCCTGGACCGAACGCGAGCCATTCTCCTTCAACGGCAAGTACAACCAGCAGCGCTACGTCAACATCTGGCCGCGCCCTTACCAGCAGCCCAGGCCGCCCATCTGGGTTCCCGGCAGCGGGAGCCTGGAGACCTGGGACTGGACCATCCGTAACGACTACGTTTATTGCTATCTTTCCTACTCCGGGTACAAAGTAGGCAAGACCGTGCTTGACGGTTTCTGGGAGGAGATGGACCGGCAGGGCAAGGAATTCAATCCCTACCACGCGGGCTTTCTGCAGCTGGTCGCGGTCTCGGAGACTGACGGGCAGGCCGAGGAATACAAGGAGTCCATTGAGTACTTCTTCAAGAAGTGCCTGCACGTTCACTCCGGCTTCGGCAACCCACCGGGTTATCGCTCGACCCGCAGCAACAACTCGCAGGTCTCCAACTCCACCACCCAATCCCGGGAGGACCAGCTCAAGGAATTCACCTGGACCGACTACCTGGAGGCAGGCAACGTCATCGTGGGCGGTCCGCAGACTGTGCGGGAGCAATTAACCCACGCCATCAGGGAACTCAAGGTGGGAAACCTGATGTTGCTGCTGCAGTTCGGCGACATGCCCAAGGAACTGGCATTGAAGAACACCGAGCTCTTTGCCCGGGAGGTCATGCCCTACGTTCGCGACATCTGGTCCGAGTACGAGACGCGCTGGTGGCCCGAGGGCGTATCCAACCCCAACGCCATCGCCCCGGTGGCGGTGTAGGCGCAGCGGAACGGCGAGAGCAAGATCGTGGGCGTTCTACAGCCAACGGAACCCCCATATGTGAGAAGAGAGTAGAGGTCCTTGAGGATGTCGATACCCAAGGAAGAATTGATCAACTTAATTAAGAGCCAGCCTGAAGAGAGTACCCTTGAGGAGATTTCACGAGCTCTGGCCTTCCATCTCATGATCATGCGTGGTTTGGCCGATGCCGACGCAGGCCGCGTTATCTCAGATGAAGAGATGGCCAACCGAATCAAATCGTGGGCAGAATAACTTGGAGCATAGAAGCCCAGCTCTGTTTGAACGATATATTCCAGTACATCGCCGAAGATAACCGAAGGGCCGCTTCTAGGACGATTGAAGGCGTTAGACAACACGTCCTTTCGCTGGCAGACTTTCCCGAAATGGGCCATCGCTACCATGACTCAGACCGGCACATTCGAGTCATACTTTACGGCGACTATCAAATACCTTACTTGGTGCACGAAAGCGGGGATGTAACTATTCTTGGTGTTTACCATGCATCTTTTGACATCAGCAAGTTCAAGCTTTAGGGAGCGCATCTTTGGCTGATATTCCAATCTCCCCTCAGGACCCACACCCGCGTCGGCGCGCCGACGTCGGTGGCATGGAGATGGTTTACGTCGATACCGGAGGTGATGCCCAGGGTGCCGTTGTTTTCCTGCACGGCAATCCCACATCGTCTTACCTGTGGCGCAACATCATCCCCCACGTTTCCCCGCTGGCCCGCTTTCTGGCCCCGGATCTGGTGGGTATGGGCGAGTCCGATGCCTCCCCCGATGGCTCTTATCGTTTCACCGACCACAGCCGCCACCTGGACTCGTGGTTCGATACCGTGCTGCCCGAAGGCCGGTTGGTCCTGGTGATGCACGATTGGGGCTCGGCCTTGGGCTTCCATTGGGCGAGGCGCAATAGAGAACGTGTGCAGGGATTGGTATACATGGAGGCCATAGTCCGACCGGTCACCTGGGACGAATGGCCGGAGGCGGCCCGTCAGGTGTTTCAGGGTTTCCGGTCGGAGGCCGGGGAAAACATGGTCTTGGAGCGCAACATCTTTGTCGAACGGGTGCTGCCCGGCAGCACCATCAGGGGTATACAAGAGGAGACCATGGAAGTGTACCGTCGCCGGTACGCCGAACCTGGCGAATCCAGGCGGCCCACCTTGTCGTGGCCCCGTGAAATCCCCATCGATGGCGAACCGGCGGACGTGGTGGCCCTCGTCGCAGAATACGCTGAATGGTTGGCGCAAACGCCAACGCCCAAGCTGTTCATCAACGCCGATCCGGGCGCCATCCTGACTGGTCCGCAACGCGAGTTTTGCCGTGCCTTCGCTAACCAGCGGGAGGTGACGGTGACCGGTGTGCATTTCATCCAGGAAGACTCGCCCCACGAAATAGGTGCGGCCATTGCTGAGTGGTACCCGGCGCTGTGAATCGATTACACTGTGTGTAGATATCTTTCCCCGGAGCGGCGATGCCTGAAACTATCAACCTGGAAATGCGCGGCGGTGATTTTCAGGCCGTAATCGAAACGGCTGGGCAAGGGCCTCCGCTGCTGTATCTGCACGGCGCGGTGGGACAGAAAGGATGGGCTCCTTTCCTGCAGCGGTTGTCGGAGAATTTCACTGTCTACGCTCCCTATTTCCCGGGCTATGGTGAGGCCACGGGACTGGACCATTTGGCGGACCTCACCGACCTGACGCTGTACCACCTGGAGCTGCTGGACTCGCTGAGCGTTGAGCGGGCCGACGTTGTGGGGCATTTTTTGGGTGGAATGGTCGCCGCGGAGATGGCCGCATTCTCGCCGTCGAGCGTCAACAGGTTGGTCCTGGCGTCCCCTGCCGGGGTGTGGCGGGACGAGGCACCGGTGGCCGACCTGCTGGCCCTGAGTTCCGACGAGCTATCGCAGGAGCTGGGCGCCACACCGGACACCGTGTCCTCCCTCGATGGTATTGCGGACATGCTGGCGCGCGACCGGATGCAGGACATCGCCGCTGCAGGAAAATTTCTGTGGCCCTTGCCCGACAGAGGGTTGAATCGGCGGGCCTACCGCATCAAGGCCCCGACCCTGATTCTCTGGGGGGAGCGGGACAACATCAACCCGCCGGGTTATGCCGACGACTTCAAGGGTTTGATCGCAGGTTCCCGGACCGGCACTCTGGCCAACGCCGGACACCTCCTGATGCTGGAGCAGCCCGAAGGATTTGCCGTTGCCGTGAGAGCATTTCTCAGTGAGGAGAACTGACCGCCGATGGCCGAGCGCACCAATCTCGAGGTGGAATTACTTAGCGGCGGGCTGGAGAAGCTGCGTGGCATCCTGAGGGAAATGGGATCGGTGGTGACGGCCTTCTCAGGAGGGGTGGACAGTTCGCTGGTGGCCGTTTGTGCCCATCAGACCCTGGGAGAACGTGCCTTGGCAGTGACCGCAGTCTCGCCGGCCCTTGCATCGCGCGAGCTGGAAATCGCGGAGGGGCTGGCCAAGCAGTTCGGATTCGCCCATCGGGTCATTCGTACCAACGAGATGGGACGGGAAGGATACACGAACAACTCGCCTCGCCGTTGCTATTTCTGCAAGACCGAACTTTATACCCACCTGACCGCGCTGGCTGACGCTGAAAAGTTCAAGTGGGTAGCCAATGGAGCCAACATTGACGACCGGGGCGACTATCGGCCTGGCATGGAGGCGGCGGCGGAACACGGCGCCCGCAGCCCGCTGCTGGAGGCCGGGCTGGACAAGGCAGCGGTGCGGGCCATCGCCAAAGGGCTGGGAATTCCCGTCTGGAACAAGCCTGCACAACCTTGCCTCTCCTCCAGGGTGCCCTACGGGACTCCGGTCACCGAGGAAACCCTGTCGAAGATCGAGCGAGCCGAAGAATTTCTGCGCGGTTTGGGGCTTCAGGAGTTCCGGGCACGCCACCACGACAGGATGTGTCGTGTCGAAGCCTCCGAGGCCGACTTCGATGTCGTGTTGCGTCGCCGAGAGGAGCTAGTTTCTGGTCTGAAGGCTATCGGTTACCTATGGGTGTCTCTGGACCTGGCCCCGCTGCGTTCCGGAAGCCTAAATGACCAGCTGAAGCTGTCCGCCTCTCTCCCGCATCGCTGACTTATGCGTATTGCCTACATCCAGTCCATCGGTGGGGCCAGCGGCGACATGCTGCTAGGGGCCCTAGTGGACGCTGGATTTCCGGTCGAGCGGCTGCGAGAGGGATTGTCCGGTCTGGGATTCAATGGCTACTCCCTCGAGGCCACGGAGTCCACTCGCTGCGAAGTCCGGGGAACACATCTGAAGGTTCATCTTTCTGACCACACCCGGCGCAGTCCTGCCGGTCTGCTGCGAGCCGTCTATGACAGCAGCCTGGCTCCGGAGGTTAAAAAGCGTTCGGGAGCGGTACTGGAGGCCCTCTGGGAGGCGGAGGCCAGGGTCCATGGCGTCCCTCGGCACGAATTGGAGCTGGAGGAATTGGGGAGCGTCGACACCCTGGTCGACGTGGTCGGTACCTGCCTTGCCCTGCATGAGCTGGAGGTGGAGAGGGTGTACGCAGCGCCGCTGGTGCTGGGCGAGCCCTCGCCGCCGCGAAGACCTGGCGGCTACTCGAACCCGGCTCCTGCCACCCTGGAACTCATCGCCGCCGCCGGGGCACCGGTGGCGCCGGACTCTCCCACCCATTCCGCAGCGGGCGAACTGACCACCCCAACGGGCGCGGCCCTTATCACCACGATGGCCGAGTTTACCCGTCCGGTTTTCAGCGTCCGGCGAATAGGCGTTGGACTTGGAACCAAGGATCCCGCGGCTTTTCCCAATGCTCTGCGGGTCTGGCTGGGAGAAACGGCAGAAACCGAGCCAACGGAGGTGCGGCATCGAACATTACCCTCTGAACCCGTTGGAATTTCGGACATTTTCCAGGAAGCCAGGGTTGTCCTGCTGGAAACCAACCTGGATGATGCTTCCGGACTGGTGCTGGGTTATGCCCATGAGCGGCTGTTTGCCCTGGGTGCCCTGGACGTGTGGCACACTCCGGTCCAGATGAAGAAGAACCGCCCCGGAGCCGTGCTGTCGGCACTGGTGCCCGTTTCCCTCGAGGCTGCAGCCGTGGAGATTATAGTGCGAGAGACGCCCACCCTGGGTGTGCGCACCCGGCTGGTGGACCGCTACGTCGCTGATCGTGAAAGCGTCACCCTGGACACTGAGTTCGGTCCGGTTAGCGTCAAGGTCAAGACGCTGGCTGGGTCGCCGGTGAGTGCTGCTCCGGAACCGGACGATTGCCAACGTATTGCCACCGAGCGCGGTTTGCCCTTCCAGCATGTCTATCAGCGGATAGCGGAGGCGGCGCGGAATGACCTGGTGGACGGTCCCAATGGCGGATAGTTACTCCGGCGGTGTTTGGGACCCGCACCTTCTGCTGGACCAGGTGCGGGACGGGCAGTTAACCTCCGAAGAGGCTGCGGACCGGTTGCGGGACATGCCGTACCAGGACTTGGGCTATGCCCGGGTGGACCACCACCGCCCCCTGCGCACCGGTTCCCCCGAGGTGGTGCTGGGGAAGGGCAAGACCCCGGAGCAAGTGGCCGGGATTGTTGCGGCCCTTCAGGGACATGGGCATCCCGTCATGGTTACCAGGACAGACCAGGACGCTTTTGATGCCGTGTTGCGGGTGGTCCCATCGGCCGAATTCCACGAGCTGGCCAGCGCCATCGTCGTTCCGGGGCCAGTGGTCGGCCCACGGCTGGAGGGGACTGTCGTGGTAACCGCCGGGACTGCCGACCTGCCCGTGGCCGAGGAGGCGGTGCTGACGGCCCGGCTGATGGGGCAGGAGCCGCAACTGGTAGCGGACGTGGGGGTCGCCGGCCTTCACCGCCTGCTGGACCGGCTGCCCGACATCCGTGCCGCCCGCGTGATCGTGGTGGTGGCGGGGATGGACGCCGTGCTGCCCGCGGTGCTGGCCGGGCTGGTGTCTGCGCCGGTGATAGCCGTGCCCACAAGCACGGGATACGGGGCTAGTTTTGACGGCCTGGCCGCCCTTCTGTCCATGCTGAACAGCTGTGCCCCTGGAGTTGCGGTGGTCAACATCGACAACGGGTTCGGCGCTGGTTATCTCGCCGCCAAAATCAATGGCCTGGCCGCTGCACAGGAGTTCAGTCAGCCTTGATTCGGGGCATCGTTGGCCTACTCACCCTTCCGCTCAGGCTGTTCAACCGTCGAAACGGCTGCCTGCTGATGGTTCTTCTTATCACGCTCCTGTTTGTTTTCTGGGGTATGCTTTGCCGATTGACGGTCACCTTTTAGGCGTCCGGCAATTGCCGGGCGAGCGGCAGGCGCATCGTGAGGTGCAGGGCAGCGGCCCGGCAATTCAGAATTCCACAGCGTGCTTTATGTGATTGACGGAATTGAGCCGTCCTTGCCGGTCCAGTACCAGGCAGACCAGGTCGATGCGCCAGGCAGTGCTCGAATGGTATTGCCCGCCGGACGTTGACTGCAGAAATTCCTCGGCGACGGCAGCCAGCCTCTCGGCCTTGGCAGGGGTGATTGACTCCTCGGGGTGTCCGAAGTCGTTGCCTCTCCGGGTCTTGACCTCGACGAAAACCAATTCATCGCCTTGGCTGGCGACTATGTCCACTTCTCCGGTACGGCACCTGTAGTTGGTTGCCAGTACCCGGTAGCCGTTGGTCTCCAGGTGCAGCCTGGCCTGACGCTCGCCCCATGAGCCCAGCCTGCCGGAGGCGGAACTCATTGATGGGCTCCTCCGTGCCAGGGAAGGCGGTACTGGGCCACGGGAGCGAAGGAACGGCGGTGGATCTCGCAGGGGCCCATCTGCCGCAACTGCTGCAGGTGAAGACGGGTGGCGTAGCCCTTGTGACGGGCAAAACCGTACTCGGGAAACGCGGTATCGTATTCCACCATCATGCGGTCGCGGGTAACCTTGGCAACATTTGAAGCGGCGGCAATGCTGTAGCTTCGGGAGTCCCCCTTCACCAGTGCATCGTAGGAATAAGAGCACTTACGAACCACCACATAATCCAGGAGCAGGTGGGCTGGTCGCTGGCCCAGGAGCTCTACTGCCGCCATCATCGCCTGCAAGGCCGCCACGCCGATGCCGATGCGATCGATCTCTTGCGGTCCGACCGCAGCAACCGACCACTCGAGGGCGTTTTCCCGCACAGCCTCGAAGGCCAGCTCCCGGCGGGTTGCAGTCAGACGCTTTGAATCGTCCAGCATTCGAAGCCAGTCCTCCTTCCCGGTGAGGTCTGGCGGAAGGATCACTGCGGCGGCCACCACCGGCCCGGCCAGGGGGCCGCGTCCCGCTTCGTCGGCGCCTGCCACGGGCCAAAGTCCGCGCCGCTCCAGGTCATGTTCGAGGGACAGGTCGGGCATGATACGGAGTGAGCGAGATTGCTTGTGTGGCCCCTTTCATCGGGCCGCCGCCACGGTCGCCTCCTCACCCAACAGGGATGGGCGTTGAAGCATGGTCGGGTTGCCCTCGCCGGGTTCGATGGTCCCGCCCCCGAGAAGAGTGTCGCCCTGGTAGAACACCGCAGCCTGTCCTGGGGTGACCGAGCGCTGGGGTTCGTGGAAGCGCACCAGGGCTCCATCCTGACGGGGATGCAGCGCAGCGGGCGCCTCGTGGGACTTGTAGCGAATCTTGACGGCAACTGGAGTACCGTCGGCAGGAGCCTGCCCGCTGACGTAGTTGACCCCCGATACCCAGGCGCCTCCGGTGTACAGGGCGCTCTCGGGGCCAACCACCACGCGGTTGGCGTCGGCCTCGAGCCGTATGACATAACGGGGTTGGCCGTCGCTGCACTGCAGTCCCAGGCCGCGACGCTGGCCCACGGTGAAGTACTCGATGCCCTGGTGCCCGCCAACCACCGTTCCGTCCAGTTCGACGATATCGCCGGGCACACCGGAGGAGCGCTGCCGTAGGAACTCGCGATAGTCGCCCATCGGTATGAAGCAGATGTCTTGGCTGTCTGGCTTGTCGGCGGTGATCAGCCCACTGTCCAGGGCCAGGCGGCGAATCTCCTCCTTTTGGAAACCACCAACGGGAAGCAGGGTGCGGGACAGTTGCGCCTGAGACATCCCGAACAGGACGTAGGACTGGTCTTTGGTCCGGTCAACACCCCTCCTGAGAATCGCACCCCCCTCGCTCTGCTGGACGAGGGCATAGTGGCCCGTGGCGACATATCGGGCCCCCAATGCGTCCGCCCGGTCCAGCAACCGGCTGAACTTGATCTTGTCGTTGCAGGCAATGCAGGGATGGGGGGTGCGTCCCCGACGGTACTCGGACACAAAGTAGTCCATCACCTGGTCGCGAAATTCCCGCTCCATGTTCAGTACGTAGTGAGGTATGCCCAGAATCCGGCAAACGGAACGGGCGTCTTCCACGTCGTCCAATGTGCAGCAACCCTGGTGCCCCTCGGGCAGCTCCGACTCGTCCAGGCTGTAGAGCTTCATGGTAACGCCAATGACGTCCCACCCCGCTCGTTGCAGCAGGAGCGCAGCAACGGAGGAATCTACCCCGCCGCTCATCGCGACCACAACCCGGTTTAGTGCCAGCTTCACGCCCATCTTTCTCGTTTACCTCGACTTCAGCCTAGCATAGAAACGGGTGAAACAGTAAGGCATTGGAGTCTGGGAACTCGCAAAGGTATTGGTGAGGAGCGGAAATCCTCAGGAGCTGTCCTCACTGGGGGCCCCGGATAAGCTCTCGCAGGCTGTCCCGTCCCCATCACGATCCAGCCGGTGCCGGTCCTCGCCGGGACCGCCCTGGGATAGGTAGAAGTCCTGGGCCTCTTGCCAGTTGGCGAAATCGGAACAGTTGCGGTCGACGAAGGCAGTGCCCTCCGCGCCGGAACCCCGTTCCGTCGTTGGTGGTTCCGGGTCGTCAATGGGTGCTCCCGGCAGGGACTCACAAGCTAATCCATCACCATTCCGGTCCAATCTGTGCGGGTCATCATTGGGGCCGCCTTGGCCGAGGTAGAAGTCCTGGGCCTCTTGCCAGTCGGCGAAATCGGAACAGTTGCGGTCGACGAAGGGAGTGCTCTCCGCGCCGGAACCCCGTTCCGTCGTTGGTGGTTCCGGGTCGTCAATGGGTGCTCCCGGCAGGGACTCACAAGCTAATCCATCACCATTCCGGTCCAATCTGTGCGGGTCATCATTGGGGCCGCCTTGGCCGAGGAAGAAGTCCTGGGCCTCGCGCCAGGTTGCGAAATCCACGCAGTTGCGGTCGACGAATTCAGGCTCAGGTGGCGGCTCCGGTTCCTCCTGAGGTGCGCCCGGAAGGGTCTCGCATGCCGTCCCGTCGGCGTTGTGGTCGAGCTTGTGGGGATCTTCCCCTGTACCTCCGGTTGCCAGATAGAAATTCTGAGCGTCCCACCAGGTGGCGAAGTCTTCGCAGTTACGGTCTGGCCCGTAGGGGTCGAACGGCAAATCGAAGAGTACTTCGGGGCCCACAGTGGACTTCGACCCAGGGACGGCAGGGATATTGGGAGATGCGGGCGGCGAATCACTTGCGGCCATCGCACTTGCGGGACTGCCAGGCAGGGACTGGCAGGCAACTCCATCGGAGTCCCTGTCGAGGCCATGAGGATCGTCCCCGGGGCCACCCTCTGCTGTGAATAAGGCCTGGGCCTCCTGCCAGGTAGAAAAGTCATCGCAGTCATAGTCAGTGAACGGCGGGCTGGGATGTGGAGTCCGCGAAGGCGTTGGAGTGGGACGGTCTATGGTTTCACGGTCGGTGGCCGGCGCAGGGAACGGGGCGAAATCCGGATCCTGGATCGAAGCTGGAGTTGATTCAGTGGGAAGCTGGGCAGCGGCAGGAGGGCAATCGTTGCTGGCGGTGCCCATCAACAGGCTGAAAGTGACGTATCCAGTTATGCTCCCGAATGGTCCTGTCGAGTGGCACTCTGCGAATACTGGAACGGCTTTGCCGGCCCTTGCCCAGTTCTGACCGTCGCCTGTTTGGGATTCCGGCGGGACGGCCAGGGCTGAGGGGCCGCCGGGTAAGGTCTCGCAAGGCTCGCCGTCGCCGTTGACATCCAACCGGTGTGGATCCGAGTCAGGACCTCCCGCCGCGAGGTAAAACGCCAGGGCCTCTCCATAGCTGTCAAAGTCTCCGCAGTCCCGGTCAGGACCAAAGGGATCGTATCGGAGATCTGTAGGCTGATCTGGCGAATCGGCGGGTGTCGGTCGAATAGGGACGGTGGGCGTGGGCAGAACCGGTGGATTCCCCTGTGTGGGCTGAAGAAGAACGGCCGTCTCGCAAGTGCCCAGCATCTCGGAAAGTGCGGCGTATTCGGACTCTGTGACTGTCAGTCCCCACTGGTGCTTAATGGTGGCCCAGTCTATGGCGTAGGTGCACCAGTATTGCTCGAGTGGAGGGCGCCACTCTTCCGGGCCTTTGGCCCCCTTGGAGCGGTTGGCGGAACTGGTGGTGGCCAGTAGGTGATTGTCATAAGCCAGAGAATTGGCGTAGTCCCGTTTGCGGTCCGGGTCCCAGCGCCAGGCCCCTGAGCGGTGGGCATTCGCCAGTGGCACGACATGGTCGACGTCCAGGTTCGCTGGGTCGTCGATGGCTTCCCCCGTGTATGGTCCCACCCAGCTGCCGGTAGCCACCCGGCACTGCTCGTCAGTTACGAAGGACACTGACGCTATAGATTGGGCGATGAGCACCTCTTGACGCGCGTTCTGGCAGTCCCCGTCTTCATCGGTCCAGTGCCGCCAGTCGCCCCGGTCGTATTCGGGAATGTCCTCGGGGGTGCTGGCGATGGCTACCGACAGCACGAGACCCGAGGCCGTTGGCCGGGCGTTGTCCGCCGGTCGTGTGGCGTTTGCGGGCTCTGATGGTTCTGGTACGTTCGTGGTTGATGGAGTCCCAGTGGGGGGCACTGCGGGCGTAGGCGTGGAGGGGGAGATCCTTTCCTCTATGGCGTTGCAGGCGATGGAGAGGGTCATCGCGGCGAAAACAACGCCCAGGGTTCGGAAAATGGAACGGAGAATCAGCCCTCCAGAATTGGCGGTCTCTTGCCTGTGACCGGTGCCTGCATAATTCTCACGGGTGTCGTGCGTCCTTCCGTTTGGGTTTGTTATTGGATAAAGCCTGTTCAAGGTTGTCGCACCAGTGATGGGATGGCCACGGCGCCCGGAAAACGTGCCAAACTAGTCCAAATTATAGGCCGAGTCCAGGGTAAATTAAATCGGTGAAATCGTGCCGCAACGGCACAGAGAAATGGTACGAATGTTGTAGTAGAGGGTGTCAAACCCACCCGGCAATCTCGCCTGTATTACGATGCTTGAACCGCCCACCTGCTCAACGGGGCCCACGGCAGGCCTTGATGTCTTGAGCAAGGGAGTCGGTCAGCGTATCCTGTCCGAAGTTAATTTCGTCGTCCTGGAACGTCGATGGTGATGGGCACAGACTTCGGATTCGAAAGGGGACCATCTTTTTGTGGAAACTGCGGCACTCCCGTGGAGGTAGGCAGTGCGATTTGTGCGACTTGCGGCCAGCCGCTGAATGACGGGGATGCGGGCGGCATTGGCATGCGGTATGGGGCAGGTCAGCCCCCGCGGGACTATATTCCCTACTGTCGTAACTGCGGTGTGGGCGTGCCCTGGGGACAGGGACATACCTGTCCCAGGTGCGGAGTGTCCCCCCTTTGTGCCCTGCATTTCCGGGCGTCAGACGGCTTTTGCTTCGATTGCGCAAATGCGCCGTCCTATGCGCCTGCGGAAAGGGCTACCGGCGGGCTGAGGTGCGGCGCTTGCGGCGCGGCGGTCGACGAGGCGACTGAATTCTGCCCCGACTGCGGCCGTGCCCTGGCTTTGCCCCAAGCGGGCGTTGAATACATGGGGTTCTGGATTCGTGCTGCGGCTTTCGTAGCCGACTGGATTTTCGCGTACCTGGTAGCCGCACTGATCGCCGCGATAATCGGCATTTCTCTGACCTCGGGCGACGTGGAACCGGCAACTATGGAGGAAGTCCAGTTTACCCTCGAGAATTTCAACTACAGCTTCCTCCTGCTGTTTTGTGGCATATCGGCGGCGCATGGGATCATTATGACCACGCTCAAAGGACAGACCCTGGGCAAGATGCTGCTGCGGATACAGGTTGTAGATGCCAGCGGTAACGTCCCGCCGTGGCCCCGAGCGGTGACCAGGGAAATGCTGAGGGGTGTGATCCTGCTGGCCCTGTTTCCCCTCGGCCTGTTGTACATTTGGGTGGCGATGGATGTAAGGAAACGGGGCCCTCACGACTACATCAGCCACAGTTTCGTGGTGAGAAAGCAGAGAGGTCCCGGGACGTCGGACAGGGCTTCCTAGTTCGCAACCCGGAGACCATCTGCTACACTAGCGCCGAATTTTCGATTCTCGCCCGGGCGCCAAAACGCGCCCCGGAGGACAATATGGCAGTCACTTTTGGGACCTCCGTTCCGACCCGGGGCCCGCTGGCAGGCCCCGACGAATTGAGAGCTCTGGGACAACGCGCCGACGACTTGGGATACGATCACATATGGGTCAGCGACCACATCATCCTGCCCCGGGAGGTCAGCTCCTTCTATCCCTATGCTTCCGATGGCGTGGCAACGTTTTTGCCCGATCAGCCCTACTTTGATCCTCTGGCCGCCCTCAATTTCCTGGCTGGCTGTACTCAGAGAGTACGGCTGGGTACCCATGTGCTGATCCTTCCCTACCGCAATCCCGTCGTGACTGCCAAGTTGCTTTCTACGCTGGATGTTCTTTCTGGAGGGAGGGTGATCCTCGGAGCGGGAGTGGGGTGGATGGAAGAGGAGTTCAAAGCGTTGGGACTCGACACCTACGAAAGGCGGGGAGCGGTCACCGACGAATATATCCAGCTGTACAAGGAGCTATGGACGAAAGAAGATCCAAGCTTTGACGGTGAGTTCTACCAGATATCAGGCAGCGGTTTCTCGCCGAAGCCGGTACAAAAGCCGCACCCGCCCATCTGGATTGGCGGCCACACGGGACCGGCCCTCCGGCGGGCGGCGCGCTATGGAGATGGCTGGATGCCCATCGGCCTGCGACCGCCGGCGATTTTGGAGCCGGAGGAATTTTCGGGCCTCACCGCGCGCCTGCGCCGGTTGACGGTCCAGGCGGGACGCGAAGAGAACGCAGTGGACCTGACCTTCAGTACAGACGTGCGCTTCAGCAATACGGCTGGCGGCGGGCGCCCCTGGATGAACGGCCGACCAGAGCAGATCGCAGCAGACCTTCGGCAATATATGGACCTGGGCGTTTCCAACTTCATTGTTGGTTTCCCGGCCGCCGACAGCGTACCGTCCATCCAGGAAAACATGGAACAGTTCTCGCGGGAAGTGATCCCCCTCATACCGCAGGACTAGACAAGGCGCACTATCCGGCACCGCCGGGGAATGCTGCCGGTAACCATTTCGAGATCGGCAATTCCTGCATTACCCGGGTAAACCTGGCTTCGAAGGCGGGAACCATGTCAGTACGCAGCGAGCTAAGGGCGAGAATCAACTCTGGTGAGCAGATTGTGGCGCCGGGAGCGTACGACCCGATATCGGCGCGCCTGGTGCAGTCGCTGGGATTCAATGCCGTCTACTGCGGTGGCTACATTTCGGGCGCCCATCTGGCGGTTACGGAGCCACTGATGACCATGACGGAGCAGTTGGGCGTGGTGGAGAAAGTGGTACGTGCCGTGCCCCTTCCCGTTATCTGCGACGCCGACGCCGGATACGGCGAACCGGTACATGCGATGCACACCGTCCGGTCCTTCGAGAAGGCGGGTGTTGCGGGTATCCACATTGAGGACCAGTTCTTCCCCAAGCGGGCCTCGTATCACGCCGGCCTGGAGCACGTCATCCCCATGGACGATTTTCTGCAGAAGATCGGATACGCTCTGAGGGCCCGCACCGATCCCGACTTTCTCATCGTGGGGCGCACCGATGCCTTCACAGCCGTGGAAGGTGATATGGATGAGGCCATCCGGCGGGGCAACGCCCTCAGGGATCTCGGCGTAGACCTGGTGATGCCCCGGGGAGTTCGCAGCCGCGAGGACCTGGCCACATTTCGGCGAGGAGTGCCCGATATACCCCTGATGGTGATTACCGGGACCGACGATATCACGGTGGATGAGTACCGTGACCTGGGCTGTCAATTCCTGATCTACGCTACCTCGTCCATTATTGCAGCGGTGGACGGCATCCGTCGTATCTACGAGAGCCTGCGGGACACCGGCCACATTGGCATCGATGCGCCCCAGGTGGCCCGGATGCGTGCCGAGGTGGAGGCCCTGATCAGCCTGCCCGAGTACCAGCAGGTGGAGGCCGAGACTACCGAGCGGGAGTTCCAGCAACTTCGTGGGCACTGACGAGACCAGCGGTCTCCGGCCGCATCGTCCGGGGGAAGTGCCAATCCAGATCGCGCCCCCCTGCTGCCTATACGTTGGTGGGAACTGTGTCGCCGACCCCGTACTTTCGCTCCAGCTCGTATATCTCGCCAAGGCCGAGCAGGGACGCGACGTCCCAGCGGGTGGCGAAGCGCTTGGGGTCGACGGCGCCCGTGGCCTTCAATTCCTCGAAGGAATCCTTGACCTGCTGGTAGATCAGCCAAATTGTGCTGCCGCAGATCGTGATCTTGTAACCCAGGTCGTTGAGGTCATTGGTGTTCATCAGGTCGCCGTTGTACAACCGGGGCAGGTCGGCCATGTCGCGGGCATAGTTGCGGATATCCTCTTCGCTCTTGATGCCATCCACGAACACCACGTCGGCGCCGGCATCCACGTAGGCCTTGCAGCGGCGGATGGTGTCCTCCCACCCCGTCACGGCGTAGGCGTCGCACCGGGCGATGATGACAAAGTCGGGGTCCTTGCGGGCATCGAGGGCGGCCCGGATTTTCTGGACGTGGTCTTCCAGGGGAATGACCTGCTTGCCCTCGAAAAATCCGCATTTCTTTGGGAAAACCTGGTCCTCGATGTGGATCGCAGCCACGCCGGCAGCCTCGTATTCCTGCACCGAGCGCATGACGTTAAGCGGGTTTCCGTAGCCTGAGTCCGAGTCGCAGATCACCGGTATGTCGACGGCGTCCGCAATGTACTTGGCGTTGGATACCATTTCGGTCATGGTGAGCAGTCCGACGTCGGGGAAGCCCCGCTCGGCGGCAGTTCCGGCTCCGGTCATGTAGACCGCCTGGAACCTGACCGATTCGGCAATCTTGGCGTGCAGCGCGTTCAGGACGAAGGGGGCGACAACCATGTCGTCCGAGTTGAGCATCTGTCGCAGCCTGGTGGTGGCTTTCATCTCGTGTTCTCCTGCAGAGTCGTAGTTGTGGGATGACAATAGTGCAGCCCAAGGGCATGCTGTATCCGGCTGGTCCCGATTTCAATGGGGAGAGAGATTGACCGGACACGAGACCATTCAAGTACCGCGGGCCGGCAGGCCAGCCTGCGGCCAAAGTAACGCCGAAAACCGCTGGCGGCGTTCTGTAGCCTCCTTTTCGACCTGACTCTTGACCATCCTCGTTACCTTGAAGCGGATGTGGGCTCGGCGTAGACATTGTGGCTGGATCGCACCTGCCACGACAGGTCGGCAGCCCAGCGGCCATTGCTCCAGTCTTCCCCGGCGGCCTCCGAAGAGTATCGCGTCAGTAGCAGGCGCCAGGGCAGGGCCATCTCGGGCACGTCCAGCCCTGATACAACTCCGTCGGCGAATTTAGCGGCGTCATTCAGTATCTGCTCCGGCATATTGCCGTATTCCAGCAGTGTGATCGCGGGACGGAAGCGGAGGGATGAGTACAGTCCAAGGGAGTGGCTGTGAGCAGCTTCCAAGGCATTTCGCTCCAGGTCGAACAGCGGCGCCGGAGCCTCGAATTCCATTACTACGCTGGTCGTTTCGGGTATGACGGAGATGCCGGTCCTGCGAAGCATGTATGGCTCTTGCTCCGTCGATTTGCCGGCTATGGTCTCCACCTGGGACTCAAGTATCGGCAGCCGGTTCTCCCAGCAGGGGAAGTATGGAGTGAGCGCCATGCGAAGCATCTGCATCTCTGCGGCCCAGGATGAGTACTGGCCGCAGACAATCTGGCGGGTCTGGTACACCTTGGCGGTAAAGGAGGGCTGGAGCACCAGGTCAATGCCGTATCGGATGGACATATTCCCTCCGGTGTATAACTGTTGGATAGACGGTTAGGGAATCATCAGCCGCGTCAGCGCGGTCAGGTCCGCAGCCTGGATGTCAGGCTGATAATCGGTAAAGGGAGCGTAGGGGATGCCGTAGCGGTCGATGTAGGCGCCCTTCATACCCGCCTTCTGTGCGGCGCGGATGTCCCAGGCGTGGGCGGCGACGTGCAGGATGTCGTTGCGGTCCACCGATAGCAGCTCGGATGCCTTCCCGTATACTCGCAGGTCGGGCTTGTAGCAACCGGCCTGTTCCACTGAGATTGTGCGGTGAACCGGAATAGCCAGCGTGGAAACTATGCGCTCCAAAACGGACAGGTCCCCGTTGGACAGCACCGACAGGGTGAACCCTTCACGCAAAGCGCGCAGGTTCTCCACCACATCCGGGAAGAGGGTGGGGTTGGCGCGCCGGGCCAGCAAATCCTCGACCTCGTCCCGGGTGTGCTCAACGCCGATCCGGGCCAGCAGCTGGGAAAGGGTGGTCCGTCGGACCTGCTCGAAGGGTGTTCTGGGACCGCCGAGAAACGTGTCCACCATGCCTTCGTGCAAGTAGGCCCACTCCCAGGTGCGGACCAGTTCCACTGAGTCCACGGTCGAATCCTTGCCGCGGAGAAACCCTTCGAATGCGGGCGCGAAGGTAGCCTCCAGGTCCAGGAGGGTGCCGTACAGGTCAAAAGTTATGGCCTGAACGGGTCCCGCGTCGAAGGAAGTCATAACGATTCTCCGTAAACTGATGACCGGAAAGTAACTAATCGGAAACAGGATTATATCAGTAGCCAGCACGGACCTCTGGCCGCTCAAGTGTGTTCTTTGGTTGTCAACTGAGGGGTCTTGAGGCAATTGCGGAGGGACGTTGCACCCTCTAGGCAATCGCATACGGGTTATTTGATGACACTTGTCTCTTGCGAAGCCCGCCTGCGACTCCGTACCATATTCTTATGGTATTGCTGCTCCCTTTCAGCCATGACTGTTCCCGGCTGGAATTGTGGCCGTTGGTTTATCCGCAGACGGATCGAAAGGCAATAATGGGACGGAATGGGACGGGAATTGAAAAATTCCGTCCCACAGGGACTCCGGGACTTTCGCTGGTTTTGTCTTGCATGACCACCCGTACTCGATTCCGCATAGGTCACGCATACAGGCCGGCCAAACCCAATAGCCCTGTCTCACCCTCTGGAAAGGTGTTGCCGTAGTTAAAACGATGCTATAATAGCCATCTACTGGCCCGGCCGAGGTGGTGGAATTGGTAGACACGCTGTCTTGAGGGGGCAGTGGGCGTGCGCCTGTGTGGGTTCAAATCCCGCCCTCGGCACCACTTAACGGCCAGGAAGCATTTGAAGGCGACGTAGCCAAGTGGTTAAGGCGGAGGTCTGCAAAACCTCTATGCGGCGGTTCGAATCCGCCCGTCGCCTCCAATCGTCGGCAGTGTTTCACCCCCCCTGCACCGCTCCCCTCCCGTCATTCCGGCTCCACCACCATCATCCCCGCGAATGAACGTCACCCCGTACTTGATACGAGGCCGGAATCCAGAATGACCCTTTGGAATAAAGACCTGGCCGGAGCCACTCACATCCGGCAAAGAAACCGCAGGCCCCGGACAATCGAAAGACCCCTGCAGCCGCCTGCGTTTCCCTTGCTATCCCAGAACTGTGCTGTCAAACTATGATGATGCGTATTGGGGATTTCGAATTCGATGAGCCATTGCCGGAATTGAAGGAACCCCACGTCCTGGCTGTGCTTCGTCCCTGGATCGATGTGGGCAGTGTGGGAAGCATCAGCTTGCGCCGCATCGAGCGCTACCTGGGTGCGAAAGAGGTTGGACGACTGGTTCGCCCCGGAAGGTATTACGACTTCACCCGCTACCGTCCGAAGACCTCCCTGCGCCGGGGTAAGCGGGAGTATTCCATTCCCTCTACTACCGTGAAAGTGTCCATACGGGAAAACGGCCCAGACCTGGTCACCTTGCACTTGCTGGAACCCCACGCTTATGGGGAAGACTTTACGGACTCGGTCATAGAGATGCTGGACCACCTGGGTGTGAGGCGGTACTCCCTGATCGGGGCCATGTACGATATGGTGCCCCATACGCGTCCGCTCCTGGTGTCGGGCGGCAGCATAGACGCTTCGAATGAGGACGAGTATCGAATGGTGGAGGTGCGGCCCAGTGATTATGAGGGCCCCACAACGATTACTCACCTAGTCTTCGAGCATGCTGAATCGGCCGGCGTGGACACCCGGATTTTCGTTGTGCATTTACCCCAGTATTTCCAGGTGGAGGAAGATTTCTCAGGCGCTGCCCGGCTGACGGGAATCCTTTGCCGGATTTATGGACTTCCGTCCAGGCTGGAGGACCGGGAACGGGGCGTCCAACAGTACGAGTCCTTGCAAAACATTGTGGCCGATACCTCGGAGGTATCACGCCTGCTTTCCCGCCTAGAGGAGCGATACGACCGGGAAAAATCGGCAGATATAGAAGGTGATGGCACCAACCCGCCACTTTCTCCACAGATTGAAGAGTTTTTGAAGGGCCTGGACTTTGGAGCCAGTCCTGGGGATGAATCAAGTCGGGATGAGAATGGTTAGGCCGCCACTGTGGGTCCAGAGAATGACAGGCATTAACGGGCAATAAAATCCCTCTTTGCGACGCGAGCTGACGTAGAACCAGAGTTCAGCCTGATGCCCATGAGGGACAAGGGGTTTCTGCCCATCAAAGCCTTTCGATTATCCCATCTCCCTTGAGGGAGAGGGTTAGGGTGAACTTCCTAGCATCGACGACTGTGCCTGTGGTAGATGGCAGGAAATCCTGCCCATCCTTCAATCCTGATTCAGACAATAATCGAAGGGCCCTACCCCCGTTCAAGGCCCTTCGATTATTGCGAACTCCGGTCCGTCATTCCGGCCCCCTCCGTCATTACGGAGAAAGCCGGAATCCAGAATGACCCTTTGGCATAAAGACCCGCCTTGCTACGCACCTTCCCCTCTGCTACACGACTAAATACGAATATACGATCTATAATTGTGCCCGGCCACTACTGAACTGACTGCGAGTGGAAAGGCCCGCACCTCGGGTCAATGCACGCCGCGACGGAGACCCGATTGACAGCCTGTGTCACTCACCCGGAAATCGCACCCCACCACCGACGGTGTAACGGCATATTCGGCAGGGCCTGCAGTTAACCGTTGCGGCTGCTCCCTCAGTGGGACGGAACGAGACACTTCCCCTGCGGCCTGCCGACATCGCCCTTGGATGTTCAATCTTTCGCCCTCCCTCAAAAAGCCATCGAATCCCTTTCCGCGCCCAGGGCCTTTTCATTTTCTTAAAGGAGTCTTAAAGTTGTGGTGAAGAAGTGAGGAGGTGGGGAAGATGAGATTGAGAGAAGCCTTGGATGGAGTTCCAGACCACCGGAGCCGGCAAGGCCGGCGCCACCCATTGGGAGCGGTATTGAGTCTGTCAGTTTGCGCCATGCTATGTGGCTCCCGCAGTCTTTACGCCATTGCGCAATGGGGCCGGGACCAAGGAGCCACTGCTGGAGAGGAATTGGGTTTCCCACAGGGGAGAACGCCCTGCGTAGCCACCCTGCACCGGGTGTTCAAGGATCTGGACGTGGATGCCTTCGAAGGGGTGCTGCGGGAATGGGTGCGAGATAGTGGGGTGGATCTGGGCTCCGTGGTGTCAATAGACGGGAAGACGTTGCGTGGGATTCACGGTGAGGAACTGCCTGGGGTGCACCTGGTATCAGCCTACGCCACTGAGGGCAAGGCGGTGCTGAGCCAGGCAGCCACGGCGGGCAAGGGTCAGGAATTGGCAGCGGCCCAAGCAGTGTTGGGGCAGATTCCCCTGGAAGGGAGGATAGTGGTGGCGGACGCTCTGCTGACCCAACGGGAGGTGTGCCAGCAGATTGTAGCTGGCGGCGGAGATTACCTGTTGCCGGTGAAGGAAAATCAGCCTGCATTGTGCCAGGACCTGGTGGAAGTATTTTCCCCCACTGGAAACTGATAGGGTTGCGGGGCCATGGGTACCGCCGTGGCAGGCTGAGGACTGGCGGGAGCGAGGGGCGGAGCTGACTGTGTGGGTGGATGTCTCGCCCAAGCAACGGCACGGGCGCTGGGAGCGGCGGGAACTGTGGGCCTTGTCCGACCCGGAGGTGAACCGGTATGCGGGCAGCGCCGGATCGGTGGGGAAGGAGTGGCCCCACCTGCGGCAGGTATGCCGGCTGGAGCGGCAGAGGAGAGTCCGGGGACGCACCCAGGTGACGGTGAGCTATGCGGTGACCAGTCTTTCGCCCGAGGTTGCCGGAGCGGAACGTCTGTTGCAGATTCTTAGAGGGCATTGGAATATCGAGAACCAGGTGCATTGGGTCCGGGACGTCACCTTTGACGAAGACCGCTCCCAGGTAAGGAGCGGTAACGCCCCCCAGGTGATGGCAGCCTTTCGCAACCTGACCACCACCCTGGTGCGCTGGGCTGGTCATACCAACGTTGCCGCCGCCCTACGCCGCCACGCCGCTCACGTCTCCGAAGCCTTCTTACTCCTCGGCATTACCCCTGAATTCGGAGAATGAAAAGGCCCTGTTTCCGCGCCCCACTTGCGTTGACGACAGGACAGCCTTGTGATAGATTGCAATATCCCCCTCGTCCATGAGGGGTATAGTACATTGGAGGTGTACCAGCATAGCCAGGCAGTATCGTGTCAACGAACGGATCACCAGCCCGCAGGTCAGGGTCATCGGAGGTGATGGCTCACAATTGGGGGTGATGGAAACTCGTCGCGCGCTCCAGATGGCGAGGGACGCGGATGTGGATCTGGTGGAGGTTGCGCCTAATTCCGACCCTCCGGTGTGCCGGCTGCTTGATTACGGAAAGCTGCTGTACCTGTCCTCCAAGAAGGAAAAGGAGTCCAAGAGAGGGCAGAGGAGCACCGAGCAGAAAGAGGTCCGATTCCGCCCCAATATCGGGACCCACGACTTAGACGCAAAAGTGCGTAAAGTGCGTGAGTTCATAGGAGACGGCTCCAAGGTCAAACTCACCGTTCGATTCCGGGGACGAGAGGCTGCCCACCAGCAGCTGGGGCTCTCGGTCCTGCGCAAGGTCGCCGACGAGCTGAAGGATGAGGTACGTCTCGAGCGCCCCCCTGCGATGGAGGGACGGTCTCTGTCAATGGTGTTGATCCCGGCCCTGCAAAAGGGGGAAGACAGATCGGGGCAGCGAACGGTGAACAGAAGCCAATCTGGCAAATCAGCAGACGAACAGTCCGGTGATAACCAGCCGGACCAGGTAGAAGAACTGGCCGATGCCAAAACTTAAGACACACAAAGGCGCCAAGGCTCGAATTCACGTGACAGGGTCGGGTAGGTTGCTTCGCAGAAAGCGAATGAGCAGCCATCTGCGGCGAAAGAAGCCCACCAAGGTCACCCGCAAGTATTCAGACAAGGTTGCAGTCTCTCCGGCTGACGTTCCTCGTCTGAAGCGACTCACCCCTTACGGCTAGCAATACAGCCAGCGCATTTTACGGAGACCATCAATTGGCAAGAGTGAAGCGGGGCGTAACCAAGCGCCGTCGTCATAAGAAGGTTATAAAGGCCGCCAGGGGCTTTCGAGGGGCATCCCACCGCAATTACAAGTGGGCTAAAGAGTCCTTGATGCACGCGTGGACCCATGCCTACAGGCACAGGCGGGAACGCAAGGGTGAGTTCCGCAGCCTGTGGATCGTGCGGATAGGAGCCGCCTGTCGGGCGGCTGGGCTGTCCTACAGCCAGTTCATCCATGGACTGAAGCTGGCTGGTATCGAACTGGACCGAAAGATCCTGGCTGATATGGCCGTTCGAGACCCCGAAGGATTTGGAAAGCTGGTGGATAGGGCCCGAGAGGAGTTGACTGCTAAAGTAGCGTAACTCCGGCACGGGGCCCAAGACTTGAAAACGCCAGGAACGCTCTGCTCCTGGCGTTAGTTTATATTCGTGCGGGAACAGTGCCTAGGCGCGCGCAAACCCGTAATACGTGTCCGATTCCAGGACTCGCCCCAGCAGCGAAACTTCAATGGAGATGGGTCTCAGTGCGTTGCTCCAGTGGCCGGTAAGTTCCCGGTGCAGGGCGCTCAAGGTCATAGGTTCGTTCCCCCGGGTCAGCAGTGTGCGAAAGGCAATCTCCTTTATGGGCATGTCATAACGAATAAAGTCATCCGCGCCGGAATGGAACTCCTGGATTTCCCGGATCAGGTCGCCGGGGTTAGCACCGTGGGTCGGAGTCCCGTACGAAGGACACTCCTGAGTGAGCCGGCCGGCGATCAGGTGGACTGCCGATCGGTTCAGCTGGTCCAGCCTGAATAAGCTGATGTGATAAAGCTCGTCTCCCACGGTATTCTCTTCCGTCTGGCCGCCCGGTTCTGATCCGGTAATGGTCATAGATCCACCTCTTCATTCCAGTCCAACATGATGATTCGTACCTGATCGCCAGCATGCCTGGCGGGCAGGTCTTCAGGACAGATGGCGAGGCCGTTGGCTCGCGACATGGAGGTCAGTATGTTGGAACCTTGGGGCCCGGTTGGAGTCGCGTAATACACCCCGTCGCGGCGTTCCACCTCAACGCGGGCGTAGACCCGCCTGCCGTCAAAATTGCGGATAGGGCCTGTCAGGATCCCGTCCACCGATGGTCTTGGTCGAACGCGACGGCCCAGCATGGCATGAATGGCTGGACGGGCGAACATCTCGAACGCGACCATGGCGCTCACGGGATTTCCAGGCAGTCCAAGGAGCGGCACGTCTTTCCCCCCGTCTCCTCTCAGATGGCCGAAGGCCAGGGGTTTGGCCGGGCGCATTCGCACAGACCAGAAGTTCATCGCCCCGCGCTGCTCCAGCACTTCCTTAACTATGTCGTAGTCACCTTTGGAAACTCCTGCGGAGGTGATCACCAGGTCCGACCCTTCCGTGGCGGCCAGCTTTCCATGGAGGTCCTCCAGATTATCCCGGGCTATCCCCATGAGGCGGGGTACGCCGCCGCAGGCAACCACCGACGCCGCAACGCCAAAGCTGTTGCTGTCGTATATCTTCCCGCCACCAAGGGGCAAACCGGCGTTCTCCAGTTCATCTCCGGTGGCTAGGACGGACACAATGGGACGACGAACGACCCATGCTTTCGCCAAGCCAAGAGATGCCAGGACACCCACCTCGGCGGCGCGCACAACCGTACCGGCCTCCAGCACCAGTTCGCCTTCGCGGATGTCCTCTCCTGCCGGGCGCACGTTGGCTCCGACGGGCATTTCTGAAAAAACGGCCACCTCGTCCAGTGGTCGTCCCTCTCGCTTTCTTTGCACCTCATCGGTTTCTTCGAAGGGCACCACGGTGTCGGCTCCGTCGGGAACCGGGGCGCCGGTCATGATTCGCATCGCCGTGCCCGGCTCCACCGTGCGGTCCGGGAGCTGCCCTGCAGCGACGATGCCAATGACCGGCAGTCGGCGTGGCGAGTTCGGGGATGCGCCCTCGATGTCACTACCATGCAGCGCGTAGCCGTCCATTCCGGAGTTGGCCAACGGGGGCAGCGCCAACGGCGACGTGACGTCCATGGCCAGGGTCTGTCCCATGCACTCCAGGAGGGGCACCTCCACGGCTCCCAGGGGCGCAAAGCTGGCCATCACTCGATGATAGGCCTCCTCAACACTCAGCATGTCCTCGTCGGCATGGCTGTGGCCGTGATGGTGGGGTGCCTCCTCTCCGTGATCGCGATGGCGGTTGTGGTGCTGTCGATCATGCGTTGTCATATTGTGCCTCCCTTAAAAGGAGCGCTTCACCGGAATAGACGGACCACGATTCACCGGGACGGGGGGCAAATCGGTCCTGTCAATTTCACTGGGGCGCATGGGATGGATTCTATGCCCTCAGGGAGGCACCGGCCTCCCGCTCCAGTGTCCGCAGGAGCCCGTCCAGGGACCGTCCCACCTCTTCGTTGGTGAGGGTGCGGTCCGATGCCTGGAATTGGACGTGAAAGGCCAGAGATTTCGTGCCGGGAGCCAAGTTTTCTCCGGAATAGATGTCGAATAGCTCGGCCCTTTGCACTAGCCGGTGCCGCAGTATGAGTTCGGTGACCTGCCAAGCCGTAACCCCGGTTGGGACAACCAGCGCCAGATCCCTGGTCGCCACGGGGAACCGCGGCAGTGACTCGAACCGTCGTTGAGACCCTGGGATGGCCCCGAGGATGGCCTGGAGACTCAACTCGAATCCCGAGACCACATCAAAGTCGAGCCCGAAATGCTCCAGAACAGTTGGATGCACTTCTCCTACGTGGCCCAGGGTCAATTCGCCGGACCTGACTGTTGCACACCTGCCTGGCTGGTACACGGAGTGCTCCCCGGGTTCCCACGAGGCCGTAATATGGAGCTGGCCCAGCAGCGATTCCACAACGCCTTTGGCGTCGAAAAAGTCGACCAATTCGCCACCCGGGGAGTCAAGCCCTCCCGATGAGTCAAGCCAGGAGGCATCGGCCCGGCGACCAGCCAGGACCCCCGCCACGGTCTCGACCTCCCGGGGCAGGTCTCCAGCGCGGGGCATGAAGACCCGTGCTGCCTCGAAGAACCGGTAGGACCCCGCTCCGCCGGATTGGTTGGACGCGAGCGTTCCCAGCAATCCGGTCTGCAGCGTGGGTCGCAGGTACTCATGGGTGGTGCTCATTGGGTTGGCTATGCGCATGGTAGTTGCGCTCTTGCCCCCCAGGTCCAGCCGCGACAGTTGGTCCGCCGATATCAGGGAGTAGTTAATCACCTCCTGCATACCGCCTGCCGCCAGCAGGTCCTTTATCTCGTCTCGTAGAGAGATAGCCGGTGTAGGCGGATGGAAGGGAATGGCCGTGGAGAGCATTACGGTTGGTACGGCGTCGTAGCCGATGGTCCGCACCACCTCTTCCACCAGGTCATCCTCGATGTTTACGTCGTTGCGCCACCAGGGGACCGTTACAGTTAGGGACTCCCCCTCCTGCGTGCAGCAAAAGCCCAACGATTCCAGCGCCTGTTGGGCGGAGTGCAGGGGCAAGACCATTCCCAGGGATTGCTTCAACCGGCGATGGGTCAGCTTCACAGTGGGTGGGCCTGCGGGCTCTGGGTACACGTCGATGATTCCCGGAGCCACGGTACCTCCCGCGACTTCCTGAATCAGCGAAGCGGCGCGCCGAAGCGCCAGAGGCGCCAGCTCGGGACGAAGGCCCTTTTCGAATCGCAGGGTCGCCTCCGTTCGCAGTCCCATCGACGTGGCGGTCTCGCGGTTGTTGGCGGCGTTGAAGTTGGCTGACTCCAGCAGCACCGTTCGGGTGTGCGGCCCGATCTCGCTATTGGAGCCGCCGATGACTCCACCCAGCCCGATGGGGTCCGTGGAGTCGGCGATGACCAGGTTCTCCGAATGCAAGACCCGGTCGACACCGTCCAGGGTGGTCAGGTTCTCCCCGGGGCGGGCCCGCCGGACGATTATCGTCGAGTCCTTGACCGTGTCCAGGTCAAAGGCGTGCAGAGGCTGGTTATATTCCAGCATGACGAAGTTGGTTACGTCCACCACGTTGCTGATGGGACGAAGCCCGGCTCGGGCCAGCCTGTCCTGCAACCACTGGGGGGATGGACCAATGTGTACGCCGTCAATCACCGCGGCGGTGTACCGGTGGCACAGGTCCGGGTCGGCGATAGAAATCTTAACTCGTTCATCGACTGTAAGTCCCGACTCCCGGTATTTCGCCTCGGGTTCGGTGACCGTACCGCCCGTTAGGGCTGCAACCTCGTGGGCCACCCCCAGCATCGACAGGCAGTCCAGCCGGTTGGGCGTCAACTCCAGGTCCAGGACCGTATCTCCCAAGTAGTCGGACAGCGGCTCCCCCAAGGGTGCGTCCTCGGGTAGGACGATGATGCCCGTGTGGTCGTCCCCCAAGCCCAGTTCCAGCTCCGAACAGATCATCCCCTGGGAATCCACTCCACGGATTTTTGCCGCTGCCAGGGTTTCGTGCTTCCGGCTGTGAGCGTTGTACAGGTAAGCACCGACCCGGGCGAAGCAGATCTTTTGTCCCTGGGCCACGTTGGGCGCCCCGCAGACTACCTCCATTTCATCAGTGCCGGTATTGACGGTGCACAAGCGCAGACGGTCGGCATTGGGGTGAGGGCGTACAGAGGTGACGCTGCCAACGTACACCTCGCTCCACCCGCCCGTTTCCTCCACCTCGCCGACCTCCACGCCGGCCATGGTCAGCCGGTGGGCCAGATCATGGGCGGGTATGTCCACGTTGACGTACTGTCGGAGCCAGCTAAGGGGAACTTTCATTCAGCGCCTGTCTCTGAATTGTGGATGCCCGCGCCTCTAGAACTGCCGCAGAAACCGCAGATCGTTGGCGTAAAAATGGCGGATGTCATCAATGCCGTATTTCAGCATGGCAATGCGTTCCGGCCCCATGCCGAAGGCGAATCCGGTATATTTGTCAGGGTCGTAGCCCACGCCGGACAGCACCTTGGGGTGTACCATACCGGCCCCCATGATTTCGATCCAGCCGCTGTCCCGGCATATGCGGCATCCGTCCACACTCGCATTACGGGCCTGCTCCTGGCTATCTTCCTGAGCCCCTCTGGAGGTCCCGGCGCAGGCGAAACAATCAATGGACATGTCCACGCCCGGCTCGACGAAGGGGAAATAGTCGCAGCGGAAGCGGATCTGACGCTCCTCGCCAAATAGGCGCCGGGCGAACTCATATAGGGTGCCCTTCAGGTTGGCAAAGGTGATCCCCTCGTCGACGGCCAGGCCCTCCACCTGGTAGAAGTGCCACTCGTGGGTTGCGTCGGTGGCTTCGTAGCGATAGCACTTGCCGGGAACGATAACTCGTACCGGCGGCTGCTGATTTTCCATCACCCTTGCCTGCATGGGCGATGTGTGGGTCCGAAGCAGCATCGGCTGTTCCCCGGCCTCGTTGGTGTAGTCCACCCAAAGAGTGTTCCACATATCCCGGGCCGGATGCCCCTTTGGGATGTTCAGCATTTCGAAGTTGTAGTAGTCCCACTCCACCTCGGGACCTTCCACAATGCTGAAGCCCATGCCGACGAAGGCAGCGCATATTTCGCGAACGATTTGAGTGGTGGGATGCAGACGTCCTTCGGTGGGGAGCCGCCCTGGAAGGGTCACGTCGAGACTGTCTTCGCTGGCGGCCCGCAGCAGCGCCGCCTCGTTGATCTCCTGCGTCCTGCAAGCCAGGCCCGATTCCAGTGAATCCTTGGCCTTGTTGGCAAGCGCCCCGACCCTGCGGCGCTCCTCCAGGTCAAGGTCAGACAGCCCCCGCAGAACGGTGGTTAAGCTGCCCCTCCGGCCCAGGTAGGAAATCCGCCACTGTTCCAGGGCGTCGGCGCTGTCCAGTTCCGAAAGTTCGGCCAGGGCTGCGCTGGTGAGATCTTCAATCACTTGCTGGGATGGTTGGACCAACAGCTTGTGTTCCCGCGCCGGATCCCAGGATAAACGAACCCGCCCGGCATGTTGATGTTTGGAAATTATAGGAACGGTGTACAGGGTCGGTCAAGAAGGCCTCTCCTTGCCACAGAACGTTTTCAAAGTCTTTCCTGCACCCGGACGCGTGGGTCCGAGCCAGCTGGCGCCCCAAGGGATTGGTTCGAACTTAGCAATGCCCCGCTGCCCGCGGGGTCGGCGATGCGTCGACGCCACTCGTCATCCTGGACAATGGTGGAGGGCCGGGCTAGACTTATGGCGGCCTGCACGATGGGCTGTCCCCATTCTGGCGCTCCGACAGAGGTTCCGTCATGCCCGTTTTTTCGCCTGAATACCTGGAAAAAGTGGCTTACCACATCTATCGCGCCAAGGGTACTCCGGAAGCTGAGGCTGAGGTGGTCGCGACACACCTGGTCAAGGCCAACCTCTGTGGCCATGACTCCCATGGCGTGATCCAGATTCCCACCTACGCCGAGCGCATCGACGTCGGCCACATAGTCCCTGGTGCGCCTTTCGTAGTTGAGCGGGAGGCCCCCTGCACCGCCGTCATCAACGGCAACTGGGGTTTCGGTTTCGTGGTCACCGAGCGGGCAATGCGCATGACCATAGACAAGGCCCGCACCCACGGCGTCGCTGCCATCACCGTCCACAGCCAGAGCCACATCGGGCGGCTGGGCGACTACCCGACCATGGCCGCCGCCGAGGGCATGATCGGGCTGATCACCGCCGACTCCGGTGCCGCCCCCAAGCATGTCGCCCCCTTCGGCGGACGAGCGCGAAAGCTGGGCACCAACCCCATCTGCATCGGTATGCCCAGCGACCTGGACGGCCCGGTACTCATGGACATGGCCTCCAGCACCGTCGCGCTGGGCAAAATCGCCCTATCCCGGAACCGCCGCGAGTCCATTCCCCTCGGCTGGATCGTCGACCGCGACGGCAACCCCACCACCGATCCCAACGACTACTTCTCCGGGGGAGCCATCCTGCCCGTTGGCGTTGACCAGGGTCACAAGGGGTATGCCCTGTCATTCATGGTAGAGGTATTCTCCGGCCTGCTGACTGGTCTTGGTTTCGGTATAGACCCGGAGGGCCGGCACAACGACGGCTGCTTCATCGCAGCCTTCAACCTGGAGCACTTCCGCCCTCTGGACGAGTTCAAGAAGGACATGGGAGAGTTCGTCGAGTTCGTCAAGGACTCGCCGCCCGCCGCCGGATTCACCGAGGTGCTCTACCCAGGCGAAATCGAGTACCGCACCGAGCAGCGCCGCCGCCGCGAGGGCATCTTCGTCGAAGACGACACTTGGGAACAGATAAGCGGACTTATGAAGTCCCTCGAGGTTGAAAACCTGGTGGGCGAGCCCTAGTTTCCCCTTCCGGTCTCTCTCCCTACCCCTGAGGGGGACGGTTGGGGTGGGGGTGAAATAATCCGCGCGGGGAATTACGTGAGCACCCGAACTCCCTTCGGCGACAAGATAAGAGAAGCCTACCTGGAATCCGCCGAGTTCTTCGCCGCGCTGGTGGACGGAGTGGACATCGACGCTTGGGAAGACCACGCGCTGGGCCAGTGGACGTTGCGCGACCTGGCGGGCCACACTTATCGCTCCATCAACACCGTCGTGGGCTACTCGGAAAAGCCGGCGTCACAGGTGGACGTGGAATCCACAACCCAGTGGATTATGAACGTGAGGCAGAACACGGATCCGTCCCGGGTCGCGGAGATGGGCCGGTCCGCCAGCCTGGAAATCATGGACAACCCGCAGATGATGGTGCGCGGCTTCCTGAACATGGCCCGCGAGAGAATCAACGAGCTGGACGACGACTTCATCCTCGCCACTCCTCTGGGCGGCATGAGACTGGTGGACTACCTCCAGCTACGCACCATGGAACTGGTGATCCACGGCGGCGACTTCGCCCGCGCCCTGGGCGTTGACGCGTTGCCTCCAGCCAGCGGAACCCAGGTCGCTCTGCAGGTCTTGTCCGGCGTGGCAGTGGCGGAAGGCCACGGGCCTGCCCTGGCCGATGCCTTGACCGGCAGGAGTGCCTTGCCCATCGGCTACAACCTGCTGATCTGATTACGACGGGCAACTACGCTGGATGATTACTGGGGATAACTCTCCGGTATGGGAGGGCGCAGTCTTCGCAGGCAGGGGCATGTTCAGAGGAGCACTGGGAGGCTCGTAATGGGGCTAGCAGTACGCTGGATGGTCATTACCGGAAAAGTTCGCCAAGGGTGAGCTCGAGCGGGGGAATAAGAAGGTCATCATCTTCGCCACCCCCCATTGATTGGTGTAACACTTGCGTTACGGGTCGGTCAGCTCTCGCAGCTTCCTGAGCAGGGGGATCTGGCGAATCTTGGCCGGAGTCAGGTCGTCCCAGTAGATGCCCGAGGGACGGGGCATCTCTCCACTGCATCGGATTGCTTCCTCCGGGGTCACCAAGTAGTCCAGGAACACATCGTGCCTGGCGAAGGGCAGCTCCTCCTCGAGCACCTGCATGGGATGCACGGTGCTGACCACCGGCGTACCCGGCGATAAGATCCCCGCGGCGATGGCCAGACCGTATTCCAAGTCGGCGAACCCTCCGCCTTTCCCCACGCGCGTTCCCAGCCGGTTCACGGCCACCGAGCCGGAGATTACCAGGTCCACCGGCCGCATTTCCTCGACGTACACGGGTCGCCCCCAGCGCGAGGCTCCCGCGATGGTGGATGCCTCGGCGGGCGAAGCGCCCATCGTCGCCGGGTCCAGTTCCAGGAAGCATTGCTCCTGCCGCAGCCTGGGTACGGCCATGTACAGGGTCTTGCCCTCCTCCAGTGCTTTCTGGCGCAGGGGCCGCTGAGCCTTGTCCGGGTTACCCTTGATCACCCGGGCATGCTGCCACGCATCCAGCTCGCCGACCCGGTCGGCGGCCGCCTCGCAGCCGCGGAAGTGGGGAATCTTGTCATGCAGCTTGCGAGTGTGGGCGGCACCGGACTCTTCCATCGCTGTCCATACCGCAACGCGAACCTCATCCTTGCTCCGCATTAATAGCGCTCCCTCTGCCTGTGGGTGGGCCGGCCCGCATTGTATATCAGGATTGCCCTGCGCAGGCATCCATTCTTGCCTCTATGCACAGGGCCGACAAGCTCTCAGGGTACCGGCCGCCGGTCCTGTTCCTTCGGAATTGCGAGCCCTTCGATCCAGGCCTACCGGGCAGGAGTCGTCATAGTCCGGACGAGTCTCTGACACTGCCGGCGCGACGAATTTCGATTGACCATTTATGTCCGATTATGATAAGTTTCTGACGCTAAATTTCCCCCTATTCCCACTCAAATCTTGCTCCGAGAGAGTACATGGAATCGTTAATAGTAGCTCTTGCCGCGGGTGCCCTTGCGCTGGTTTTCGCTGGCTTTACCGCAATCCGCGTGCTGAGCGCCGAGCCCGGAAATGAACTGATGCGAAGCATCGGTGATTCCATCAGGACCGGCGCCAGCGCTTTCCTACGCCGGGAGTACATGTCCCTGCTTCCATTTGTCGTGGTCGTCGCCGTCGTCCTGGGCGTGCTCGACTACACAGTGTTCAAGCACGACATGGCCGTTCCAGCCACGGCCATCTCTTACCTCGTGGGCACCATCTGCTCTGGCACTGCCGGATTCATCGGCATGAACGTGGCCGTGCGGGCCAACGTGAGGACTGCCGCTGCGGGGATGCGGGGGCTGAATCCGGCTCTCCGGGTGGCCTTCTCCAGCGGGACCGTTATGGGTGTCACGGTTGTCGGCATTGGTCTGCTGGGCGTAACCATCCTGTACCTGATATTCCAGAACATCAGCGTAGTGGCCGGCTTCGGCTTCGGCGCCAGCTCGATCGCGCTGTTCGCCCGCGTGGGCGGGGGCATCTTCACCAAGGCCGCTGACGTAGGGTCCGACTTGGTGGGCAAGGTTGAGGCCGGTATTCCTGAGGACGATCCCCGCAACCCCGGCGTCATCGCCGACAACGTGGGCGACAACGTGGGCGACGTGGCCGGCATGGGCGCCGACCTCTTTGAATCCTACGTCAGCTCCATCATTTCTACCGTTGCTCTGTCCGCTGCCGCCGTGGTGTTCGCCACCGGTGCTGCCAATGAGTTTGACTATACCGATCCCCAGTCTGTGTTCCCAATGCTTCTGGCCGGGGCTGGAATCGTCGCCGCCATCCTCGGGACTTTCCTGGTGCGCAGCGGCGAACAGGCCAACTTTGACAAACTCCTCTGGTCTCTGCGATACGGCATATTCGCCGCCGGCGGTCTGCTGATAATCTTTGCCGCCATATTGACCATCACGCTTACGGAAAACTGGTGGTGGTTCGGCTGCGTGGTGGCGGGGCTGACGGCGGGCACGATTATCGGATTGGCTACCGAATACTTCACGTCATACAGCTACAAGCCAACTCAAACGGTTTCGGCTGCCTCTGAGACGGGCGCCGCGACGGTTATCATCCAGGGCATCGCCAGCGGTATGCTGAGCACCCTCATCCCCGTGATCTGCGTTTCCGTTGCCATCCTGCTGGCCTACTGGTTCGCCGGGTTCTACGGGGTAGCGCTGGCAGGGGTAGGTCTGCTCTCCACACTGGGGATCACCCTGGCTACCGATGCCTACGGACCGGTAGCGGACAACGCCGGCGGCATCGCGGAGCAGGCCAACCTCGACCCGGAGGTCCGGGAGCGCACGGACGCCCTGGACGCCCTGGGCAACACCACGGCCGCCACTGGTAAGGGATTCGCCATCGGCTCGGCGGCGCTGACCGCGCTGGCCCTGCTGGCCGCCTACTCCGTGAACGCCGAGCTGATCAAGATCGGAGGCGACGGAAAGCTGGACGTTCAAGCAATGGTGGCTGAGGGGAGCCTAGGTATTAACCTGCTTACTCCCGAAATACTGGTCGGTCTGGTCATTGGTGCAATGCTGCCCTTCATCTTCTCGGCGTTGACCATGCAGGCCGTGGGCCGCGCGGCACAGGGCATCGTGGACGAGGTGCGTCGTCAGTTCCGTGAAATCCCAGGGCTGATGGAAGGCACTGGCACCCCCGACTCGGCCCGCTGCGTCGACATCAGCACCCGGGGAGCCCTTCGAGAGATGATCGTCCCCGGCGTGATGGCCGTAATTGCTCCCATCGCCACCGGGTTCATCCTGGGAGAGGCGGCGTTAGGAGGGTTGCTGATCGGTTCAGTGGCATCGGGATTCATGCTGGCCATAATGATGGCATCGGCAGGTGGCACCTGGGACAACGCCAAGAAGTACGTGGAGCTGGGCAACTACGGCGGCAAGGGCTCCGATGCCCACAAGGCTGCCGTAGAGGGCGATGTGGTCGGCGACCCGTTCAAGGACACCTCGGGCCCGTCGCTGAATATTCTGCTGAAGCTCATGGCGGTGGTCTCCCTGGTATTTGCTCCCGTGTTCCTGGAAGTAAACGCTCTGATTAACCTGGGGTAGTCCAAGTCTGTCGGACGGTGAATTAAACGGTATGAGTGTGACAGAAGGCGTCACCCTTCGTGCGATCCTGGAGGAGTGCCGAGACGGCAAGGACGGCGGCGCCTTTAACGAGGTGGTAGTGATGCTTGAAAGCACTGCCGCCTCGGCCGAGATTTACATGGACTTCGACGATCTGCGGTTCACACCCGATGGCCGCATAGTGACCCTGATGGTACCCGACGGCACGCACATGCACCTGGACATGTCCAAGATCCGCGAGGCCGAGTTCGTTCATACCACCAACGATCGAGGGCTGCCCTCATACCAGCTGTGGATGCGAGACGCCGACGGTAATCCGGCCATGCGCATCTACTTGCGCAAGTCTGAGAACGAAGCCACCAATCCGCTCCGGCATGACTTCTTCATGGGCCTGCTGGATAGGTACCCCGAACCCATCGCGCTGTCCGGTGAGGCATCGGGGCCAGGACGCGGCCACCCCTAGCGGCCTGCTGCAGCCTCGAACTCCAAATCGATAATCCTGGCGGCAGCGAGGCCCTCTGTTATCTCCAGCAGACCCACCGTGCCCAGCGCGCCACGGCGGTGGCGTCTGCCCGGACAGGTCGGGCTGCCGGGATTAATCATCAGCACCCCGTCCCAGCGGCAGACCAGTTCCTCGTGGGTGTCACCAAACAGGACCACGTCCACAGGTTCCCCGAACTTCGCGGTGAGAGTCTCTGTAGCACTGCCTTCCGGCAGTATCAAGTCCGTTCCGTCGCTGGTTGTCGCGATCTTGGGGCCGGGCCACTGGATGTCGTGAACCATGCCAATGGCGATACCACTGGCGTGTACTACCCTGGTTGTGTCCGCCAGGCGGTCTCCCGGTTCGCGAGGGTCCTCGTATCCCCGCACCGCCTGCACCGGCGCCACCGACTCCAGGTAGTCGAGGACTCCCAGGCATTCCAGGTCGCCGCAATGCAGGATGAGGTCAACCCCGGCCACCATCTCCAGCACCCTTCGAGGGAGGTCCCGGCCGCTGCCTGCGCAGTGGGTGTCGGATATCAGGCCGATCCGACTTGCGCTGAGCGATCGGGAAAATGCCATCAGTTCAGGTTTTCCCACAGGGTGAAGTAATCGGGCGAGTCCCCGCGGATGGCCTCCGTCAGCTCCAGGCGGTTCAGGCGCTGGGTGATCTCCGACTCGAGGGCGACCATGTCAGCCAGTTTGCCTTCCCACTCGGACAGTCTGTTATCGCCGCTGGCCCCCTCGAGCAGGCTGTGGAGGGCTGCCATAACCACCTCTGAGTGAGCGGAGGCGGAATTGCCCGTCACGACGTAAACCACGACACCGGGCAGGTCGTCAGGAGAAAGGTCTGCGCCCGGTTCGCCGTGGAGGCGCACCCCCAGATGCTCGAGGATGAAAGACATTGCCACCTCTCGAATCGTTTCCTCAAAGTGCATGGTCAGATTCATGAGGTGAGCAAAGGGATATTCGCTGCTCTGCCTGAGCGCGTGAGAAAATTCTGCCTCGACCGCACTGAAGAACTCATCTCCGAGGACATCGTCCGCGTGCAACACCCGTACCGGGGGTTCCCCTGTGCGAGCATCAAACACCATGAATTCTTTCAAATGGGGAAAGATGCAGAGCTGCAGGTCCGGGAATCCCGCATCGAAGGGGCCGTGATTGAAGAGCTGCTCCATGAGCCACTTTATCCTGAGACCGACCTTTTATCCAGACCGGCTAAGCGGTATTGACAGGGTACGCCGCCGGAGGGCCGTCAGATTACTGGGAAACGGCGCCCGGCTACAGCAGGGCAGCTATATCGCTGAACTGTCGACACAGCCAGTTTTCGTTGTCCTCGCCACACACGGTTTGGTATAGGTATGCGGCGCGGCGTTGGCGTTCCGGCGCCGGCATGGTGATGGCCTTGTACAAAGCCTCCGAGGTCCCCTCGATGTCGGTCGGAGCCACGCTCAATGCGCCGTGGGCCAGTTGATGATGTGCCCCACTGCTCTGGGACAGTACCAGGACGCCGCCCCGATGATTCACTACCGGACCCTCCTTGGCCACCAGGTTCATGCCCTCCACGAGGGTGTTGACCAGCAATGCATCATACAACTTCATGCCGGCGACTGCCTGGGTGTAGTTGTTCTCCATGAAGGGCACTATGGGCTGCCACCCCGGTCTGCCGTGGTTGTTGTTTATCTGCTGGATGGTCTGCTGGACCTCGTCCATGTAGCGCTGGTACTGCCGAAGGTGAGTGCGGGAGGGTACCAGAAAGGCCAGGAATTTCACCCGGTCTCTGAGCTCATCGTGTCGATTGAGCAGCAGGTCGTAAGCGCGGAACCCCCGTACGATGTTCTTGTTTGGCTCAGCCCGGTCGATACGTACGATGGTGTGTTCCCGGGTGTCCTGCTTGAGGCGGGCTTCATATTCCAGGGTGCGAGGGGCATTGGCGATGTGCTGGACTTCCCCCACATCGATCGATCCAGGATATACCTTTGCGGAACAGACCTGTCCATCGAGGACCACGGTCCCGCTATTGCCGTCCACAACCGCTTCGGGGACGAATTCCTCGACGGTGTCTAGGAAGCACCGGAGGTCCTGGGCCGTCTGAAATCCAACTAGGTCGGCAGCGCAAAGGGACTCGCAGATTCGACGGACGATGTGGCGGGGAATCAGGTTCCAGTATAGGGGTGTTGGCCATGGGATGTGGACATAATGCTGAATTATGGCCCCAGGGATATCCCTCCTCACGAACTCGGGAAGCAGGTAGAGATGATAGTCGTGGCCCATAACCACCGGCGGCAGGCTGGAGGAGCGGGCTTCGCTCACGACCGCCTTCGCGAACGCCTCATTTACTGCCACATAACCGGTCTCCCAAGAGTCGTGCACGTTCGCATCAACGGTCGGATTATGGGGCGGGTTCCACATGTAGTGCTGCAGGAACCAGAGGAGCGGATTGCAGATTACATTGTAGTATTTGTGGTAGGCCCGCCTTGGGGTTGCCACATAGTGCAAGAGGACGTGCTGGCCTGGGATGGGAGACTTTACGGAGAGTCCTGACGCACCGCCTCTTGAAACCGAGCGGTCGCCCTCGCTCATTGCGCTGGACACCCAGGTAAATTCAAACTGCCGGACCAGTGTACTGAAGGAGGTGACAACGCTTCCGCTGCCACGTCGCGGCTCGTGTCGCCCTTCCGTCAGCTGATGCTCGACCGGTCCCCGGTTGCTGACCAGGATGAGCCGGCGCTGCGAGAGGATTTGGGCACACAACTCATTGAGATCCGAGGTGCCTTCTTCCGATCGGTCGCCCAGCTTGTAGTTCTCCATCCTCATGGATGTCACTTCCGCTTTGGCGAATCAGTTCCCTTGTCCCGAAGGGCAGGGAAATAGAAATGGGGAGTCACCGCAGGCGCCTTCATCTCCGGCTAACCCAGGGAGCTGAGACGCCTGATGGCCGGTACCACCTCCGCCAGGGTGCCAACTGTTTCGTCTGGTTCGGTAGCAGGGTCAATGGGATACTCGCGTTCACTGAATCCCGTGATCCAGACCGCCTTTATGCCGCTGAGCTTTGCCCCAACTACGTCGTTCCGTACACTGTCTCCCACATGCACGGTTTGGGCCGGTGCCGCGTTCAGGGCCCGCAAGGTCAGGAGGAATATCTCTCTTGACGGCTTGGCAACCTTCACCTCGTCGGAAAAGGTAAGCGTATCGAAATAGTCCAGCATACCGGTGTTGGCCAGGTAGGTGCGAAAGGTCGTGCCGGGTGTCATACCCGTGTTTGAGATCATCCCGATCCGGAGCCCCATGTCGCGCACGCCGTCCAGGACGTCCAGTGCGTCGGTGTGCGCCGGCGGGGGGTAATCCAGGAACGAGTCGGCGTATACTCGGGTGATTTCCGAGAGTGCGCCGCAGGGCAGGCGCTGACCCAGACCGGGGCTGATGTTATCAACGAAGATGTCGATCTGCTCGGCAAAACTAACGTCCCTGAGTTCCTCGCGAATAGAGGCACACTGGCGGTAGCATTCCCAATAGGCCTCGCGGACCCGTTCGGCGTCGAAGTTTTCCTTGCAGTCCGAGAGTATACGGCGCACGGCCTCCAGTCGGGCGTTGGAACGCGTCAATCCCAACTCCCGGTTGTCGACCAGGAGGGTCTGCCAAAGATCGAAGGTGACTGTGGTGATCTCTGCCAATTTGGACGTCCTCGTCCTCGTTGGGACGGGGAACAACAAGGATACTACATTATTCTACACGATCAGGAATGGCCCCGGAACGTCCGGCTCCTCGATGGCCCAGAGTCCGTCTGCAGGGGCAGGACCAGGCATTGTCGGGGCCTAGACCGGTGGGCGCCTGGTGTGCCAGTCCGTGGCCTGTTCATAGGCGAAGGCGGCCCCGAGAACCGTTTGTTCGTCAAAGGGTCGGCCGGCCAATTGCAGACCAATAGGAAGCCCCTCCGTGGAAAATCCGCAGGGTATGGATATTGCGGGGAAGCCCGTGATGTTGTATGGGCGCGTGTACTGGGTGAGCGCGGCAACCGTTCCGATCTCCTGCTCGCCCGCCAGCACCTGCTGCTGGAGCAGCGGAGGGGCGGTCACCGGCTCGGTCGGACCCGCTAGAAGGTCCACGTCCTGGAGCAGCCGGCGGGTGGCCCGGTCGAACACTGCCCGGGCCTGCTGGGCCCGCAGGTAATCCGCGGCGCTGATGAACATGCCGGCCTCCAGACGGAGGCGGACGGGCTCGTAAATGCTGTTGCCGTCGCTGGCCAGCAGATCGCGGAAGCAGGCGCTGGCTTCCGCCATGAGCATGGTGGTGGAGATTGCGGCGGCGTCCGCGAATTCCGGAAAATCCACCTCGGTCACTTCGGCGCCCAGGGACTCAATCTGCTCCAGCGCGGTGTTGACCGCCTGCCGCACTTCCGGATCAAGGGGAGCGTCAAAATATTGACGGGGCACACCGACCCTCAAGCCTCGGACGTCGCCAGTGAGGGCGGATGTGT
Source organism: Dehalococcoidia bacterium (assembly GCA_965208825.1). Lineage (GTDB taxonomy): Bacteria > Chloroflexota > Dehalococcoidia > Lucifugimonadales > UBA3495 > VXOI01. The sequence continues at coordinate 704,933 of CBDBPP010000004.1, read as the reverse complement.
AGTCGGGAACAGGGACGTTTGCCGAGGCGACGTCCAGCGGGTCGTGACCGGCAATAACGTTCATCGTGATGGCGGCGTCCTCCACGGTGCGTACCATGGGACCGGGATGGTCCATGGACCAAGCCAGGGGAGTAAGCCCGTGGCGGCTGACCCGTCCGTAAGTGGGCTTGAGGCCGACAATGCCGCAGAGAGCCGCAGGGATGCGGATTGATCCGCCGGTGTCGCTTCCGGTGGTAATGGTGCACTGGCCGGCTGCTGCTGCCGACCCGGAGCCGCCGCTGGACCCACCGCTGACCATGCCCGGATTCCAAGGGTTGTGCATGTGTCCGTAATCGGGGTTTTCACCTGTGGGGCCATAAGCAAACTGGTGCATGTTCAGTTTGCCCAGGAGTATGGCCCCGGCCTCACGGAAACGGGATGCAACGGTGCAGTCCTCTTGCGGGAGGTAATTGTCGAAAATGCGTGAACCGGAGGTGGTACGGACCCCACCGGTGTTGAACAGGTCCTTTAGACCGACGGGAATGCCGTGCAGTGGACCGCGGTATCGGCCGGCGCGAATGTCGCGCTCGGCCTGCCTAGCCGCTGACAGGGCCTCGTCGGGCAACAGGGTGATGAAAGAGTTGAGGACCGGTTCGGTGCTACGGATGCGAGAGAGGTGGGCCTGGACAATTTCCACGGGAGAGAGCTCTCCGCTCTCGACCAGCGGGCCCAGCTGACCGGCGCTCATGTAGCAGATTTCGAGTTCGTCCACGTTGCCGTCTCCAAATAGGGTTGGTCCCCGCCTCCGCACCAGGGCGGTGCGGCGCTAGGAGCTGCCGGAAGGCCTGAAGGCCATGTCCGGCTCCGCGTCGGAAACGTCGACCGAGAGCAGGGACTGGGTCCCCCGGAGTACGCCGAGGACTTGCTGAAACAGCTCGTCCATGTGCGCCGTGGAGCCTGAGATCCCCAGCCGGGCTGCGGTTTCATCAAATGAATCGCGGGTGATGGGAGCTTCGTTGGGCATTGCGGAACCGCTCCTATTGGCTTATGGCTGGTGGGAGGAGTAACCGACTGGGAGCTATTATCGTTCACGGCTACCGGGGTTGCAAACGTTCCGACACCAGGCAAACGGTTTTCGTCACGGGTGATGGAGTCGAGGACTCGCGGAGATTCGGCGGAGATATCGGGTTCAGGAGGTGGAGAACGCACCTGGGAGAAACGGGACTATATTTTTCCCACGCGTTCCCATAATTTCCCGTTTCTTCCCATTTCAGCCCTGCAGTGTGCCGGATTTGTAGCTAAAACCGTCTCACCGTAGGACCCGAGACGGAAAATTTCGATTCCGGTCCCATTTCGTCCCATTTGTCCCCTCCGGTTCCATGATGGGCTGTCAGCCAAGCCGGTGTCAGGCCCGGAGAGGATGTGACTGAACAGAGACTTACAGGAAGCGAAAATGCCATACATCAACGATAATGGCGCGGTACCGGACCCCGCAATGGGCAACTGTCATCAAAATGCCCGCAGGCAATTGAGTGGAGCCGATGGCCAGGTTCCCTTGCGGGCATATGGATTCCGCCCTAAGGTATGAACGATCCTGGCAGTACATATGAACAAACACTCGTCACACTGCACCATCTGCGGTCATCCCTTTGCCGACATGGGCGAATTCTGCCCGCCTGCGGGTTTGTGATTCCCTCCATGGAGGACAAGGGTACTGATGAAGGCAAGAACCCGGGGACGGACACAGTCGAGGTGCCCTGGACGGTGGTGCATATCACCGCAGGGCTGTTCTTCTTTCTGGGGGCGCTGTTTATCGCGGCATTCAGTGCCCGGGCCATAGGGCCGGCCTTTCCCGAATACGAGGCCGCGGCGGAAACATGGATCGCGGTCCACCTGTTGGCTATCGGCGTTGCCTTGGTGGTCTGGTTCATGGGAGTGCGCCGGGCGTCACACCCTCTTCAGGCTCTGGGTCTGAAGAGGCCAAGCTCTCCGTTCCTGCTGTCGCTGCTGCTCTCCGTGGGGGCCCTTGCGGCGAGCATGGGCGCTACCTTTCTGTACGGATTCATCGTGGAGCAACTCGAACTGGAGGTGCTCCGTCCTCCCGAAATAGAAGCCGATGTCATCTTCCCTGGGTGGGGAATACTACTGACACTGCAGGCCCTGGCGTTGGTGACGCCCATCAGCGAGGAGGTCCTCTTTCGCGGATTCGTATTGCGCGGAGTCCTCGAACGGATGGGAGAAGGCCCCTCGATAGTTGCCACGGCTCTGGTGTTCAGTGCGTTCCACCTGGATGCGGCGACGATAATTCCCATATTCCTGACCGGCCTGGCCCTGGGGTGGCTCTTCGTTCGGACCGGCTCCCTTTGGCCCTGCGTTGCCGTACACGCGGGCCAGAACGCCCTGGCTCTCCTGGCCGTCAGGGCCGGATTGTAGTGGCACCGACATACGGACCGTCCGGAGTGGTGCCGGTCGCCGCCCTCCGGAATGGGGCTGGACACTGCAGGGTAGGTGGGTTACATTTGGCTTGTTCGGCACCGTATTTCAATACTAGAAAACAGGCCCCCACAGGAACAATGGGCACAGAGCGAATCGACAGGATGTTTGAGAGGGTCCGGGAGCGGAAGCGTCCCGGACTCATCGTATTCCTCACCGCCGGCTTTCCGAACATGGAGGCGACGCTGGAGCTGGTGCCCGCCCTCGTGGAGGCCGGTGCGGACGCGATCGAGCTGGGCGTTCCCTTCAGCGATCCTCTGGCAGAGGGGCCCACAATCCAGCAGTCAAGTTTCCTGGCCCTCCAGAACGGCGTGACCACACGGGACTGCCTTGATGCGGCGGAGGTACTGCGGGACCAATTACCGGAAACGCCCCTGATCCTAATGGGTTACTACAACCCCATATACTCCTTTGGCGTGGCCCATTACGCCGAGGAGTGCCAGCGGACTGGGGTGGATGGACTGATAGCCGTAGACCTGCCAGGAACCGAGTCCGCTCACCTAGCAGGGGAGTGCAATCGACGGAACATATCGCTGATTCCCCTGTTGGCGCCGACCAGCACGGATGAAAGCATAGCCGAATCGTGCCACGGGGCCAGCGGCTTCGTATATTGCGTCAGTGTGACTGGAGTAACCGGCGCAAGAAGCGAGGTGTCCGGCCAGGGAATCGACCTGGTCGGACGGGTGAGGAGTAAAACGGACTTGCCCCTCGCGATAGGGTTTGGCATCTCGACCCCCCAACATGTGTCGCAGGTGGGAAACACCGCCGAGGCCGCCGTGGTGGGCAGTGCCCTTGTACGGGTGGTGTTGGAGGCTCCGCGCCACGAGGTGGTGCAACGGGCAAGCTCGTTTGTAGCGGACCTGGCGGGGCGGACACCAGCCGCGCAATCTACCAATGGAGGACTCTGATGACCGCTTGCCGGGGACTGCGGGGCGCCACTATAGCCCAAGACAATACCAGCGACGGCATACATGACGCGACGACGGAGTTGCTGGAGGCTCTAATTGAAGCCAACGATTTAAAGGAAAGAGATGTGGCGTCGGTGTTCTTCACTGTGACGCCAGACCTGAACGCCGTATTTCCTGCGGCCTCTGCCCGGGCATTGGGATGGAACAATACCGCCCTACTCGGAGCCGTCGAAGTGACGGTGCCTACCGCCTTGAACCGTTGCATCAGGGTACTTATACTTGTAAATACTGACAAAGAGCCCGAGGAGTTGGTAAACATTTACCTGCATGGAACGGAAGCGCTCAGGGCGTACAGGTCGTAAATGGACTTGATGCGGGTTTCGATTCCCTGCCCCTCTGCTCTAACATCTCCTCACCACTAGCCCCTCAATTGCAATCGCCCTGAAACGGTTCCGAAACTTGTTGACTTAAACCGGGTGGGCGAGTAGTATGTTGTTCGCGATGAAAATTACCAGGGACGGATGCTATTATTCCTGCTATTTCTTTACCGGTTGCCAGCCAGCCGGCGAAGGATTGGTGTGCTAGCCAAAGGCAGTCATAAGGACACCAAACCCCAGCCGACATGGGCTGGGGTTTTTTCGTAGTAGTGCGGGAGGCCGGGCCCAGATTGGCTGACCGGGGGTGGAGGTAAGACCGTTACCTGGGTCACCATATTTGTTCGGAGGGGACACCGTGCAACCTTCTGCAACCAGAGATGTGCATATCGAGTCCATGCAACCCCTCACCTCCCCGCGAAATCTCGTCAACTCGCTCCCCATCACTCCCGCGGTGGAAAGGACTGTCTTAGATGGCCGGGAGCAGGTGCGAAAGGTTCTCAATGGTGAGGATCTCAGGCTGCTCATTGTCGTCGGCCCCTGCTCCATCCACAGCAAGGAATCTGCCCTGGAGTACGCGGGCCGCCTCAAGGAACTGTCCGAAAAACTCAGCGACCGCCTTCTCATCGTGATGCGGGTCTACTTCGAGAAGCCCCGCACCACTGTCGGCTGGAAGGGCCTCATTTATGACCCTCACCTCGATGACAGCTTCGACATCGAGGCCGGACTTCGCACCGCCCGCTCTCTCCTTCTCGAGATCGGCGAGATGGGGATGTACGCCGGCACCGAGTTCCTCGACCCGATTGTCCCTCAATATCTGGCTGGCCTGATAACCTGGGGCACCATCGGCGCCCGCACCACCGAAAGCCAGATTCACCGGCAGATGGCCAGCGGCCTGAGTATGCCCGTCGGATTCAAGAACGGCACGGACGGCAATGCCCAGGTCGCCGTCGACGCCATGCTGTCCGCCCGCAGCCCGCATGGTTTTCTGGGCATGGACCGCGATGGCCAGACCGCCCTGGTCCACACCACCGGCAATCCCGACGGGCACCTTGTGCTCCGTGGCGGCAATGCGGGCCCCAATTTTGGCGCCGAAGCTATCGCGGAGGCCAAGGAGCGCCTGGAGAAGGCCGGTGTCCGCTCCCATCTCATGGTTGACTGTAGCCACGGCAACTCCAACAAAGACTACACGCAGCAAGCCGGCGCTTTCAAAGAAGTGATTTCCCAGAGAATCAGGGGGGGCAGTGACATCATTGGCGCGATGCTGGAGAGCAACCTCATCGAGGGCAACCAGCGCCTCTGCGAAGACCTTTCCCAGTTGCAGTACGGCGTCTCCATCACCGACGCCTGCATCGGCTGGGAGGAGACCGAGGAGTTGCTTCTTTGGGCCTACGAAGCCATGGGAGACCTCGTCGCCACTCCCGTTTAGCCACATCTCACCACGCAGACTACAGAAACCGCCGGGGTTACCCAATCCCCCGGCGGTTTGTCTTCCCCCAGCCCTCTCTCCAACCCGGACCTGGCAAAGTGCGACGGCCCGCAGTCGCTGACTTTCGAGAACTTCCGGATTCTGATGGACCAAGTCAAGGCCATCAATAACGTTCGCGGTGTGCCTGTGCCGGCGTAGGGGCACCTGGTTTGGGAATAGCGAGCGGTACCCGGCTGGAACGGTACCGCTTTCTTTTTGATCTCTGCGGATATCCTGCCGGTTACAGGCCAGCTTTCACTGCGGCCTGCCGCATACCCTCCAGGTATGAGACGCTGGAGGTCTGAAGCAGGCTGTTCACGTTGCCGTGGAAGTACTGGACCCCCAGGTTCAGGTATTTGGGGACGAGGTCGTCGGGGCAGCTGACCCCGGCTACTTTACCGGCATTCACGATGACTTCCACACCGCGCTCCATCTGGGCCTGAACCTCCGGGTGAGTCTGCTGGCCGGGTAGGCCCATGGACTGGGACAGGTCTCCGGAACCGATGAAGAAAACGTCGACGCCCTCGACCTGCACCATGGATTCCAGGTTCTCTATGGCCTCCACTTCCTCCAGCATCAGGCAGACCAGCGTGTTGCGATTGGCCTCGGCCACGTAACTGGCGGTGCTTCCGCTGAAGCCGTAGTCAGCAGGACGGCCACGGCTGAAAATGCCGCGGTGGCCCTCCGGATAGTATTTGACCGCATCCACGGAGGCCCTGGCCTCGTCGGCGGTGTTGACGTGGGGCACCTGGACACCCCAGGCACCGCGGTCGAGGAACGGGGCGATTATCTCCGGTTTGTTGGCCACCGGCCGTACGATGGGGGCGATTCCCGAGAGTTCCGAGGCCCGTACCAGGTCCTCGGAATTGTCGACGGTGATCGAGCCATGTTCATTGTCCAAGAGCACCCAGTCGAATCCAAGGGATCCCAGCATTTCAACGACGGGAGCTGAGGGGAAAGTAATCATCACCCCAAAGACTGCTTTTCCCTGCTGAAGGGTGGATTTCAGTGTATTTTCTCGCATAGTCCGTGGTCCTGATGTTGAATGGGTGACGGTTCTTGTGCCGAAAGCCGCCGTGAGTATACTACTTCAGGGTCCAGCAGGATTACGGAGGAGAGTAACGAAACTACCGTAGTGGCACGGGCCTCTGCTCATAGTTGACCCTGTTGCCCTTGATGTGAAATGAAACTTGATATAATGTATGCAAACTTTTCGATGACTAGCCGACGGGAATTCCGCGTCGATTCGTGAACCGGCAGGGAGTGAAGTATGTTTCCCAGTGTAGCTCTGGCACCACCCTCCCGAGAGGACGTGGAGAGGTTGATGGGGTGGCTCGAGGACGAAGAGGTGAGGACATCCTGGTACGGTATGGGGGATGACGGTCGGCCGCTGCATGCGGGATATGATCCCGACAGAGTGCTGGAGAGGGACGGCAGGGAGTGGGCCCGGGTGTTCAATGACGAGAATCGCAAGGTTTTCGCGGTGTACAACGATGAGGGTGAACACTTGGGTGAGGCCCAGCTGGTAATTGAATGGCCGCTGCTGGAAGCCCAAGCCTTCATTCTCATTGGGCGAAAGGAGTTCTGGCACCACCATTACGGTACCATGGCGATGGTCAGGCTTTTGGATCACGCCTTTGACGAGATGGGCCTGCACCGCATATGGGTGGACGTGCCGGAATACAACCGGTCTGCATTGACCATGGTGGAGCACATAGGCTTTGTTATGGAGGGCCACTTCCGGAAGGCCCACAGGCGGGGAGACCAGTGGTTCGACTCCTACGCCCTGGGTCTGCTTGCGGAGGAATATCCCCGCCGGCGCTCGCGGCTGTTCGAGAGCGGCGCCTAGCCTGCTGAGTTGCCGTTGGGAACCCGGAGCGTCAAACCGAGCAGGTCAACCCTACCAGGGAGGTAGTAGAAATGGCAGTTATAACGATCAATGGACCACTGGGGGCCGGGGCGGTCTCCATTGGTCAGATGGTGGCTAAAAACCTGGAGATCAACTTCTATGACCGGTTGGTCTTTACCCAGGCCGCCCGATTGGTGGGTTCCCCCGTGGGGGCACTGATCGCCAAGGAGCAGAGGGTTGATCGTTTTCGGGACCGCCTGGGACGTTTCCTGCAAACCATGCTGGAACGATCAGCGATGTCCGGTGTGAGCGGAGAGCCATACTTCGGCAGGGGGATTGAAAATCTGCCGCCGGAGACCTTCATGGAGATGATGGGGGAGGGTGTTTCTCCGAACAAACCGATTGACGACAAGACGTTTCTCGAGGCCACGGAAAAGGTGGTGAATGACATATACGAGTCGGGCGACGCCGTCATCATAGGCCGCGGCGCCAACGCCATCCTGGCTGACCGGCCCGGAATTTTGCACGTCGGGCTGATTGCCCCGCTGGAGGTTCGCGTTCAGACGCTGATGAAGCGGGAGAACTACACCAGGGAGGAGGCCGAGAATTACGGCGCCGAACTGGAGCGGGCGCACGAGCATTTCTTCAGCCGCTTCTTCAATTACAACCCCAACGATCCCACCCACTATCACATGATGCTCAATATGGGACTCATGACGCCCGAGACGGCAGCGGACATTATCGTTCACGCTACCAGCGACGTAGTGTCGGGTTCGGCGGCCCCCTCCGCCGCGTGAGTTTCGGCCCAGGTCAGGAATTCCAGCCATCACGGGGCCCGCGCCAGGGGAACTGAGCGGTGTTTCCGTTCTCGGATGCCGGCTCCCGGCATTTGTCGCTGCCTCCCGTTACCGTTGGTCTGATCGGGCTGAACGTCCTGGTATTCCTGTATGAGCTGACGGTTGGCGGTCTGGGCGTTCTGGGTGGAGGCGGCAACTTCGAGATCAACGTGTTTTTCTTCAAATGGGGGTTCATTCCCTCGGAGTTGGCCGAGGGCAGGGACTACCAGCGCCTGATAACCGGCGTTGACATATCATCTCCGATTCCGACCTGGGCCACTCTCTTTTCCTCCATGTTCATTCATGGTGGATTTCTGCACCTGGCAAGCAACATGCTGTTTCTATGGGTGTTCGGAAGCAGCATTGAAGGCAGGCTGGGTCCGGTGCGCTTCCTGCTGCTGTATCTGTCAACGGGCGTTGTGGCAACACTCTGCCATGTGGCGGTGGACACCGGGTCGCAAATCCCTCTGATCGGGGCCAGTGGAGCGGTCTCGGGCGTGCTGGGCGCATATCTGATGACTTATCCCTACAATCGTGTGCGAGCCCTGATCGTGATGTTCCTGATTACCGTCATCGAGGTTCCGGCCATCTGGCTGCTGGGTGGCTGGTTCGTATGGCAGCTTTTCCAGGGTCTCACCTCACTGGGACTGTCGGACGCCGTAAGCGTGGCTTTTTTCGCCCATGTAGGAGGTTTCGTGGCAGGAGTGCTGTCAATCGCTGTCGCCCGTGTGCTCACCAGGCGCCCGCTGCTACCCCGTCGAGAAATCGTGGGGCGGAATTGGCAGGAACACGACTCTGACGCCTGGTTCGATTAGAGGAGTAAATGCGCTGCGCGGCGATTTGGCCAAACGACTAAGGGGCGCCCGCTCAAGGCGCCCTTATAACTTCAAAACACAGCGAATGACAGCGAGTGTGCGTCACCCGGTTATCAAATTGCGGTATGGCCGCGTCATCAGCTCCCAGGAATCGCTGTTGCTGTCGTACCGGGAGTTGACAAACTTCCGCCAGTTGGCATCATCCAGGCTGGGGAAGTCTGACCGGTAGTAGTATCCCGGCCAACGAGTCTCCTCGCGGTGGAGCAGGTGGCGCAGGTGGGCTTCACCGACCCAGGCGCGATGCACCACCTCCCAGCAGCGCATCAGTTCGTGCGGATTGCGGGCGGCGAGATGGGAGAGGTCCTCTCGCAGCATTTCGATCAGCGCTATGCCGCGCCTCAGTGTGGGCCCGTTGGTGGTATACCAGGCCGAGGCCCCAGCCGCGTATTCGTCCATTATTTTTTGCAGCCGGACGAGCCCCTGCTTGGGGGTCATGTAGTTAGGATTGATTTCTTCAGCGGTTGAAACACCCCTGTAGCGGTCGAAAGTGTTGAGGGGGCCGAGAATTCTCTGGCGCATTCCCTGTACCTGGTCGCTGGAAACACTGGGTCTTGCAGAGTTCTCGTTGGAGTATTTGACCGCGGCTTTGGCGGCAATTCGCCCCTCGGTGAAGGACCCGGAGGAAAACTTGTGCGGGGCCGCTCCGACGCCGTCGCCGGCAGCGAAGAGCCCCCGGATGGTGGTCATCCGGTTGTAACCCCAGAAATAGTCGTCGGAGGCGATGTCCTCCGGCCCGCTGACCCACGCACCGGCCTCGCCGGAGTGGGAGCCCATGATGTAGGGTTCCGCCAGGACAATCTCGGAGGGAGTTTCCTCCGGAGCAATGTTCTGCGCGGCCCAGGTGAGGGCCTGAGAGATGGTCATATCGAGGAAGTCTTCCCACGCCTCGTTTCTCACCTGGTCCATTTTGGCCGGATCTCCCTCCGCCAGTGCCTGCATGGCGAGGTCCGTCCGCATATACATTGGCCCGAGCCCGTCGCGGATATCGAGGAACATCTGGTGGTTTCGGAGCGGCGTGGGCGTGGGGATGGCGGACCCGTAGGGCTCGTACTTGCTCAGTTCGTCGGCTCGGGTCACCGTGTAGTCCTCCCCCTGGGCGTTCAGAACTTTGGCGTGAAAGTACTGGAACCACATACCGACGGGGCCGTACCCGTCCTTGAAGCGGGTGGGGACGAACCGGTGCTCCATCTGGGTCATTTCAACCCCCACCGGGATCATCAGGCCGTAGGCGGACCCGGTGGCGAACACCGAGTACCAGGTTCGTCCGAGTCCTTCGCTCACGGAACGGGGTCGAAACACGTTGGACGCGCCGCCGGTCGTGACGATAACAACGGGGGAGCGGAAGACGTAAAACCGGTTGTCGCGGACGGAGAAGCCAGCGGCTCCAGCAATCTTTCCCGGGTCGTCGTCATCAGTAAGCAGGTGGGTAATGGCAACACGCTCGTAGATGTTTTCCGGCCCCAGGGCGGTGCGCGCCGGCTCGGCGGCAATCGGCTTGATGGACTCGCCGTGAATGGGGATCTGCCAGCGGCCGATTCGTTCGTATTGGCCGTTTTCCTGCTTCCAGATGGGAAGTCCCCATTCCTCCAGGAGATGCACAGAGTTATCGACATGGCGGCCGACGTCGTAGACGAGGTCTTCCCGAGCCAGCCCCATCATGTCATTGACTACGTAGTTGACGAAATCTTCTGGTGTATTCCAGCCGTAGCGCTGACCCATGTAGCAGTTGATGGCGGACAACCCTTCCCCGGTGGCGCCGCTGCGCTCGATGGCAGCCTTCTCGGCCAGCACCACCCGCTTGTCGCCGGACCAGTATTTGGCCTCGAAGGCGGCGCCGCAGCCCGACATTCCGCCGCCAATAATCAGTATGTCGCAATCTACGGTCTCAGTGGTCTCGAATGCCACGGCTGGATCCTCCGTTTAACAGGATACGCCCGACTCGAGGCGATGGAATGGGAGAACCGTATTTGCCCCGGTCCGGAGCCGAGGAACGCGGTAAGGACCTACTTGGCGCCGGGTACGGGTAGACAATCGATGCCCAGCCAGTTCGAGTCGCCCGCCAGGTTCTGGTTCCCAAGGTCGTCCACGCGGTCTTCGGTGAATCCTTCGTAGGGCACGACCGATCCGGCGGGGCGGCTGCGGGAGGGGTAGGTGAAATCGAATCGGCGCCCATCGCGGAAGACCACTTCCCAGTGCAGACCGTCGTCGGTGCGATGGGGCTGCACGATCGCGCCCATGGGCACGAAGTCGGCATATCCCCGCACGCTGATAGCCTCCTGGGGGCACAATTTGACGCAGGCATAGCACTCTGAGCACAGGTCGGGTTCCTGGTTGAAGCCCTTATTGGCGTCGAGGTCCAGGGCCATGAGGTCGTTGGGACAGATGTAGACACATAGAGGTCCCTGATGCTCTCCGGCGCAGGCGTTGCACGTATTGGGGTTTACATAGGTCGGCAAGGTCCACCCCCAGTTTCCAGTTCTCCGCCAGTTTCCCTTGGAAAGGAAAACCCCCTCCGGTCTGTTAGAGGGGGTCTATGAATGACAGTAAATCAGCCGGGCAGACAAGCCGTACAAGTGCAAACGGCCAACTCCGGCATCGTCATCACCGGTGTACGTCGCTCCAGGTATTCATCTGTAACGAACGGCGAGCCCATTCCGTATTCTTCGGCGCAGTGCCGCACCATCTCAAGAACCTGCGGCCTCAGGGTGGTTGCAGCGGGACCAGCCCCTCCACTGATGATGCTACGGATCAGTGTACCAGCCAAATCCTGTTTGCGATCCTGGTGTCCGCAAATCCCTTCATAGGCCACGCTTTCACAAACAGGACAGTACCACCATTCGAGGGTGAGCACCGACTTTATACCAAGGTCGGGAAGTGTGTCAAAAACCTGATGGGCCGCGTAGCGTCCATAGTGGCTGCCGACACCGGCGTGATCCCGGCCGAACATGTGATGTGTGCAACCCAGGTTCTTACGGACTATAGCATGGAAGACGGCTTCACGAGGGCCGGCGTAACGCATATCCCACATCAGCGTAGATGTCTCATGGATCTCTGGCAGGAAGAAGCCTTCATCCCGGAGGAGGGCGTGAGTGAGCACAATGGCCTCGTCGATGTAATCGCCGGGCTTCTTTTCTCCGATGACGGCACTCACGAGGATACCGTCTGCTCCCGAAGCCAGATAGGCGCCCTTCATCATCATCTCGTGCCCGGCATGGGGAACGTTGCGGGTCTGATGTGCAACGGCGGACTGCCAGCCCAGTTCCGCGAGACGGGCCCGCAGTTGCTCCGGGGTCTTCCAGAACCTGTCAAAAGGAGGGTTTATGCGAGGTGGGTTGACCAGGGTCACCTTGCCCCCGAGCAGCACGTCATTCTGTGCCATTGTCCGGGCGACGCCGGGGTGGTCTGCGTCGGTAGTCCCGTAGACATTCTGGGCCATGATGGACTTGTCGTAGGAATAGACTTCGGTGACATCAAGGAGAGCCAGGGGCTGATCCTGGTGCATCAGTGCGACGCGTTTGCCGGCGGAACCACCGGACGTCTCCCATTCCGCCGGGGAGATGTCCAGGATAACAGGAATGCTCCACACCAACCCATTGGCCAGGGTCATGGACCGTACCACCGAGTCCAGGTCTGCCAGTCCCATAAAGCCGTCAAGGGGAGAGAAAAAACCGTAAGCCAGGTTGATTACTTCCCTGGCTATCCGCTCATTCACTGCAACACGCGGCAAACCCATTGTCAGGTGTGCCGCCTCCGCCGTGGGAGCGAGCGAAATCTTCAGTTCGCCGCCGTGGGGTGAAAGGCTATTATCTGCAGCCATCACGTGGATCGTGCAATATGGAAATAGGAAAGACCTGGATCCATCAAAAGACCCGCGTCACGGCCCGCATATCGGGCGCGAGTCTATTCGGCTGATATCGCCGCGCTGCCCTGGGTCGGGCTGCTGCCCTGAACCCTGCAGCCATGGCTGGCTACAGTTGAAAGGAGAATCAACCCCACCGCAGCAAGTGCCACGAAGATTCGGCCGATGCGCCTGCCCGGTATACGCATCCCTGCTGTTCACTCCCGATGAAAATCAGCCGCTCATCCCGTCCTGTACCTGACCAGTCAGGGGTGGCCGTGAAACCGTCGAATGCCGCAGGCAGTATATCGTAAGCCTGGATTTGGGGCTAGTGCCGGAAGGCGCCGAACAGTGGGCCTTTGCGATGAAAGTACAGGATGGCGCCGGGGTATTGCACGAGACCGATGGCCTTGCTACCCGGATGTGCGGGTTCCCGATGCTTTCGCTGCATTGATCCGCTAGGGCGGGCAAAGAAAGCCACCTCCGCAGGTTCCGGTAGTGGCTATTTTGTTGTGATAGTATATTCAGCGTAGCTAAGAAGTGCTTTACCAGTCAATGTCAGGAGACGCAAATGCTGGATTACAAGCCGAATATGGTCCTCACCAACGAGGAATTCAACGTGGTCGGCACCCGTCCCATACGCCCCGACGGCGCCGAGAAAGTTACCGGGCGGGCCAGATACGGCGCCGACCAGAATCTTCCGGGGCTGCTCTACGGAAAGATTCTGCGCAGTCCTCACTCCCACGCCGTCATCAAGTCCATTGATACCAGCGCCGCCGAGGAGTTTCCCGGTGCGCGCGCGGTAGTAACCTCGGCCGACTGGCCCGAAACATCCGGCCGTTTGTCGGACCTGGCGGAGGGTGCTATCCAAAACCTGGGGTTTCTCAGCATGAATGTGCTGGCCCGGGGCAAGGTCCTATACAAGGGCCATGCCGTGGCCGCAGTCGCTGCAGTCAGCCCACACGTTGCCGAAAAGGCCCTGGAGCTGATTAAGGTCGACTATGAGGTACTGACGCCGGTGCTGAATGCCGAGGAGGCCATGAAGCCTGAGGCCCCCATCGTCCATGAGAGGCTGGCCAGTCTTTCGAATCCGGCGTTGCGTCCGGGGGGCCTGCTGAACGATGACGAGGAAGGCAAAAACAGCAACATCGCCAACCACTTCGAGTTCCGCCTTGGTGACATTGAAGAGGGTTTCAAGGAGGCGGAGGTAATCGTTGAGAAGGAGACTGAGACCGTCCCGGTGCACCAGGGTTACATAGAACCCCACGCGGGGACTGCCCAGTGGAACTCGGACGGAAAGCTGACCATCTGGTCCAGTAGCCAGGGCCAGTTCACGGTCCGCGACCATACGGCCCGGTTCATGGGCATTCCCATAGCGGACGTAAAAGCCATACCGCTGGAGATCGGCGGCGGCTTCGGAGCCAAGACAGTGGTCTATGTCGAACCGGTGGCGGCACTGCTCTCCCGCAAGAGCGGCCACCCGGTTAAGGTGCAGATGTCGCGAAAGGAGGTCTTCGAGGCCACAGGTCCCACCTCGGGCACAAAGATCAAGGTCAAGCTGGGAGCCACCAGGGAGGGCAAGCTGGTGGCGGCCGAGTCAACCCTGGTTTTCGAGGCAGGCGCATTTCCCGGCTCTCCGGTGCCCGCTGCGGCCCAGTGCATGATGGCACAGTACGACGTTCCCAATGCCCTGCTGACGGCCTACGACGTGGTAATTAACCGGCCCAAGGCGGCGGCCTACCGGGCCCCCGGTGCCCCGGCCTCCGCCTTCGCCATGGAGACAGCCATCGACGAACTGTGTGAGAAGCTGGGCATGGACCCGCTGGAATTCCGCCTGCTGAACAGTTCCAAAGAGGGTGTTCGCCGGGTGGGTGGCCCGATGACTCCAAGGGTGGGATACATCGAGACCCTGCAGGCAGCAAAAGAACACCCGCATAACAGCGCCCCGCTGGAAGGCGGGACCGAGGGAAAGAACGGCCATATCAAGCGGGGGCGCGGCGTGGCCAGCGGTTTCTGGGGCAACAATACCGGACCGGCCAGCGCCCTCGCCGTGGTCAACTCGGATGGCTCGATCAGCCTGACCGAGGGCTCCCCCGACATCGGAGGCAGCCGGGCCGCCGTGGCGCTGCACATAGCCGAGGTGCTGGCCGTACCAGTGGAGGAGATCAAGCCCCAGGTTGGTGACACAGACAGTATTGGCTTCACCTCAAATACCGGCGGCAGCAGTGCCACCTTCAAGTCCGGCTGGGCCGCCTACGAGGCGGGCCAGGACGTGAAGCGGCAGATGCGGGAGCGCGCGGCCCGTATCTGGGATATTCCCGTTGAGGACGTGGAGTATGTTGACGGTGTGCTGCAGCACGCCTCCGACCCTGAACTGAGGCTCACCTTCAAGCAGATCGCCGCCCGTGCGGTGGGTACCGGCGGCCCCATAGTGGGGCGGGCCGGTGTCAACCCGCCCGGTCCGGGCCCGTCCATTGGAGTGCACATCGTGGACGTGGAGGTGGACACCGAGACCGGAAAAGTCGACGTGCTGCGCTACACCGCGGTGCAGGATGCCGGGAAGGCAATCCATCCCAGCTACGTGGAGGGTCAGATACAGGGCGGGGTGGTCCAGGGAATCGGTTGGGCCCTCAATGAGGAGTACCGTTTCGACGACCAGGGTGGAATGCTCAACAGCAGTTTCCTGGACTACCGGATGCCGATCAGCCTGGATCTGCCGATGATCGATACGGTAAT
Source organism: Dehalococcoidia bacterium (assembly GCA_965208825.1). GTDB lineage: Bacteria > Chloroflexota > Dehalococcoidia > Lucifugimonadales > UBA3495 > VXOI01. Next base: position 689,577 of record CBDBPP010000004.1, on the reverse strand, counting down.
CGTGGAGATTGCCAACCCTTCGCATCCGTACGGGCTGCGTGGCGTGGGAGAGGTGCCCCTGGTGCCGCCGCTGGCCGCAGTTTCCAACGCTGTTTATGACGCTATCGGTGTCAGGATGGACTCGCTGCCCATTTCCCCGGATAAAGTGCTGGAGGGTCTCTGGGGCCTGAAGGGCCAGGACTAGCCCGAGCTCGGTCTGTACTGGCACGGTCCGGGCGGGAAAGAGTACGATTCGGGGGCAGGTAACATGACCTGTCCCCGGTCTGTTTCCCTGGCATGAGAATTCCTGGGAAATGGGGAAAACATCTGAACTCGGAAGAGGTGGCGCAATGCCGGAAGTATGGCTCCCGCCGCGAATTCAATCCTTGGCTGGCGGCCGCCAGCAGGTGGTAGTGCCGGGAGCGACGGTCCGGCAGGTTATCAACAATCTGGAGAATGAGTATCCCGGAACCCGCGACCTGCTCATGGACGTGGAGGAGGACGATCTGCTCCCCGGTCTTGCCGTTGTAGTAGATGGAGAGACCAGCCTGCTGGGGCTGCTGGAGCGGGTCCAGGAAAGCAGCGAAGTGCATTTCCTACCAGCAATAGGCGGTGGTGAAGCCGGAATAGCTTGGCATGGATCCTCGTGACAGAACACCGAACATGGCGAATTCCTGGCTTCTTCCCATAAAGCCAGGCAGTCCGCAAGCAGCTCGAGAGGTGCGGCGCAACACGGCATTGCGCCGAGCCCGCACATGCTATGGGCATCTGGCTGGCATGGCTGGGGTGCAGTTGCTTGATGAGATGCTCGCCCGAGGGTGGATCGAGCCAGAAACCCACGCTAGGGGAGCTATTCGGTTGACCTACCTCCCCACCGCGAGGGGAGCTACTGCTTTCGCGGAGCGAGGAATCCGTATGACCGTGCTAGAAACGAAAAAGCCGGTCGCTTTTTCCTGCGTCGACTGGACCGAGCGATCCCTCCACCTGGGAGGGAGGCTGGGACGTTCCATAGCTGATTCGCTGGTTCGGTCGGGGTGCATCGAACGTCACGAGGGTTCACGGGTTGTATCGGTCACCGGCGGACTGGGGCGCTGGTTCGGACTCTAAACCCGTTACGGACTCGCTTAATCCGATCCTTTTCTCTACCCCGGGACGAGCTACGGGGGATTCGTCCGTACGGCCCTTCCGGCAATATTTGCTGAATGGACGGCCAATATACGTTGCGCTAGAATTCCGCCATAGCAGAATCAGCAACGAAATGCCCACGTTACGCGTGAACGGGAGGAGCACATGGTAGAGCAACTCACCCCATCGCAGCGCAAGTGGTACGACCTGGCAGCAAAGCACGCTGATGTGTTCTCCGAGCGGGCTGCAGAATATGACCTGAAAGGCGAGTTTCCGTTCCAGAACTACGCGGAAATGAAGGAATCGGGTTACTCATCGATGCCTATTCCAGCCGATTGCAATGGCGGTGGAGCGGACCTGCTGGATATCTGCATTGCCCAGAACCGCTTGGCCCAGGGTTGTGGAGCAACAGCCTTGGCCGTAAACATGCATTTCGGGCTACCCTTCGTGATGACCGATCTAAGGGCTGATGGCTTTGAGGTCGAAGAACTGCTGACGCGCATTGCCGACGAAAGACTGATCGTGTTTGGCGCCATTACCGACCCCCAAGTGGACAGCTACAAGGGCATTACCGGAATGGGCTACACCACCGTCAAGGCTACCAAGACCGACGGCGGATTTTTGATAAACGGTCGAAAAGGCTTTGGCACCAATAGCCCGGGGGGCGATCTCTTCGCCAGTACTGCCATTTACGAAGACCCGGAGGAAGGGGAGGTCGGCTTAATATTCGTCCTTCCTATCGACCACGATGGTCTGGTCTGCCTCAACGATTGGGATACCATGGGAATGAGGGCCAGCCAGAGTCACAGCTGGCGGCTGGAAAACGTGTTTGTTGAGGAGGACCAAGTATTCAAGCACAGGCCCTGGGAATGGGACATTTACGCCCGCGGCCTGTGGGCCTGGCATGGCGGAACCTTCGGTTCGGTCTACCTGGGAATCGCCAAGGCGGCGCGGGACTTTGCCATCAACCAGACACGCGATCGAACCCGAATACCGTTCAAACAGCCGGAAAGTTATTATCCTGGGCACCAGTTCCTGGCCGCTGAAATGGATATCGCGCTCAACGCCGGTTGGGCTTACCAGAGACAGGTCGCCGAGAAGCTGGTTGACGTAAACAACCGCGACGACGCCTCCATCGTGGATGCGGTGGCGATGCAGTATTTCTGTATGAAGTCGGCACAGGACGTGGTGAACAAGGCCGTTGATATGGTGGGAGGCGCTGCGCTGGCGCGAAGGCTGCCCCTTGAACGTTATTACCGGGACGTTCGCGCTGGCACCATGCATCCCATTGGCGGTTTCGATGCGCTGGAACTCATCGGCAAACACGCCTTCGGCCTGCCCCGCGACGTGGAACCGCGGTATGTCTAGAGGTGACCTGATGGCCGGGTTTGACTGGGAGTGATGCTTGCGTCGCTCCCGGTTTTCATGTCAACCAGGGAAGCAGTATATGCGTACCGTCAGGCTGTTTGATTGGCGGCGGCGAGGGTGCTACGCTGGTTGAGGCAATCAGGATACTTGGACAAACGGAGGACAATCCTCATGGCGGGATACATGGTTGGCAATATCACCATTACAGACCCGGAGACCTTTGCGGAGTATGGGAAACGAGTTCCCGATACCGTTGCGCAATTTGGTGGCACATATGTGGTCCGCGGAGGGCAGCCTGAAAGGATCGAAGGGGACTATGAGCCTGTGCGAATCGTGATCCTCCAGTTCGAGAGCGTCGAAAAGGCAAGGGAATGGTATGACTCGCCGGAGTACGCCCCGCTCAAGGAAATGCGATTGAAGTCATCCAGAGGCGACCTGTACTTCGTTGAAGGAGTCTAAGCGCGTGGGGGTGGCTCCCACTGCCTTGTGATCGATTGATGTCCGTCGGAACAGGGGACGCGCCAACGGTTTCCGCCTCGATGAACATCGGGGGGATGACCTGTGCCGCCTGCGTGCACCACGTCGAGATGGCCCTGAACGGAGTGCCTGGAGTAGTCAGTGCCAGCGTAAACCTGGGGGTCGAAAGGGCGACAGTGGAATTTGCTCCCACGCTGGCAGGCCTCGAGGATCTTCGGCGCGCCGTGAAGGAGGCCGGTTACACCGTCGAGTCCTCCGCCGACCGGGAAAGGGAGCTGGACCGTCTCTCCAGGGTGCGGGAACTGCGAGAGTTGCGTAACCGGTTGCTGGTGGCGGCAGCAGGGGCCATCCTCCTGATACTGGGGGCATTTCGGGGCTTTCCCTGGGTGGCTGGCTGGATGGAGCTAGGGTTCTATCCCTTCCTTCTGTGGGCAGTTGCTACGCCTGTGCTCTTCTGGGCCGGGGCAGGATTCTACCAGTCGGGCCTAAACGCAGTTCGCCATGGGACTGCCAACATGCATACCCTCATCGCATTGGGTACCAGCGTGGCCTACGGCTACAGCGCAGTGGTGGTGCTGCTGGACGCCTTTGCTCCGTCGGTTCTGACGGCGGCGGGGATGGACGGCAAGGTATTTTTTGAGACGGCGGCAGTGATCATCGCATTAGTCCTGCTCGGCCGTTACCTGGAGGCCAGGGCACGAGGGCAGACATCCGAGGCCATCAGGCGCCTGATGGAATTGAGGCCCACATTGGCCACTGTTGTGAGGGACGACGGAGAGGTACGAGTACCTGTGGAGGAAGTCGCCGCTGACGACCTGTTACTGGTCAGGCCCGGAGAATACGTTCCGGTGGACGGTGTGGTTACCGAAGGGCACTCTGCGGTCAATGAGTCGATGCTGACCGGAGAAAGCATGCCGGTAGAGAAGCTGCCCGGAGACAGCGTATACGGTGCCACGCTCAACCAGCAGGGAGCAGTCTTTGTGCGGGCCACCAGCGTGGGTGACGATACGGTGCTGTCCCAGATCATCCGGTTGGTGCAGGAGGCCCAGGGATCCAGGGCACCCATACAGCGGTTAGCAGACCGGGTGTCCGCTTATTTCGTACCAGCGATTATTGCCGTTGCCGCTGCCGCTTTCGTGCTTTGGCTGCTGGTCGGGCCGCCTCCGGCACTGACCTTTGCCGTACTCGTCGCAGTGGCGGTGCTCATTATCGCCTGCCCCTGCGCCCTTGGGCTGGCCACGCCCACGGCCATCATCGTGGGGATCGGCAAAGGGGCCCAGCATGGGGTTTTGGTCAAGCAGGCGGTAGCGATGGAGGCCGCCCACCGGGTTGATACCGTCATCCTGGACAAGACCGGCACTCTTACGACAGGCAAACCAAGGGTGGCCGGCGTATCGTCTAATGGCATGGACGAGGGGCGGTTGGTTGCACTTGCCGCGTCGGTCGAGCGAGCATCCGAGCATCCACTGGCCGAGGCCATTATTGGCGAGGGGGCTCGACGGGGACTGGCTGTCGAGAGAACGACGGAGTTCCGGAACTACCCGGGTAAAGGAATCGGAGCAACGGTAAACGGGGAGGCGGTCCTACTGGGGAACAGGACGCTCATGGCTGACAATGCCATAGACCTCGATGACCTCTCTGAACATGGCAACGCGATGGTCCGGCAGGGAATGACCACGGTATTCCTGGCGGCGGAGGGTAAAGCACGGGGCGTAATCGGCATTGCGGACGAACTGAGGCCGGAGGCCAGGGAGGGGGTGGCCCGTCTGCAGCATATGGGCCTGTCCGTGGTCCTGCTGACGGGTGACAACGCGTCTACGGCCTATGCAGTGGCCAGCCAATTGGGAATCGATCATGTGGAGGCCGAGGTCCTGCCCCACAACAAGGTGGAGGTGGTGAAAAACCTGCAGAGCCAGGGCCGCTCGGTTGCGATGGTGGGAGACGGGATCAATGATTCCCCTGCCCTGGCGCAGGCCGACGTGGGGATGGCGATTGGCGGGGGCACCGACATAGCGGCCGAGGCGGCTGACGTTACGTTGATGCGGGGCGACGTGCGTGGAGTGGCCACGGCGCTGCTCCTGAGCAGACAGACCATCCGTACAATCAAGCAGAACCTTTTCTGGGCTTTTTTCTACAACCTGCTCCTTGTGCCGGTGGCAGCTGGGGTGTCCTATCCCATATTCCAGGCCGTTGGGGGCGTGCCGGGTGCGCTGGAGTTTTTCTTCGGAACTCAGGGGTTTCTGAATCCAGTGCTCGCAGCCCTGGCCATGGCCTTCAGCTCGGTAACCGTCATAACGAACTCGTTGCGGCTGCGAGGGTCTCTCATACAGATATGAACAGCGATTCCAGGAGAATTCGATGGCTGTCGCTATAGACCCGGTCTGCCTGATGGAGGTCGAGGCGGAAAATCCTCCAGGTGGGCAAAGCGAATACAATGGCACCGATTACTATTTCTGCGGGCGGGGCTGCAAGGTCGCCTTTGACAGGGACCCCGAGCATGTTCTCTCGGGCGAGGGTGTGGTGCCCATGGAGCAGGATGGCCACGGGCAGTCTGGGTCCCAGCCCGGGCGCGGCGGAATACTCGGCTGGCTCACGGGGCTATTCGGGGGCAAGTCGCTCTCTGATTGTTGAGTCAGTCCTGAGTGACGGGCAGGTGCTGCCCGTAGTCTGCTCCTTGAACGGGTCGAAGTGCCCTCGGCAGGATGCTGTGCGGACGGTCTATTTCCGCATTGTCCAGGGGTGTACCGATGGGGCGCGATACGGTAGTCGGTGACGCCGGGTTCCCTGTACCGTATTGTTGGACAATGCGGGTTGCGTTGTCGTTATCGCCCCAGCCCTGTTCACCCTGAACTGGGCTCTCAGGCGGCCTTGCCGCAGCAGCGCTTGAACTTGCGGCCGCTACCGCACGGACAGGGCGCGTTTCGGCCCACCTTGGTCCCTCCGCTGGGCTGGACGTTGCTGTTGGACCGGCTGACCGCCTGCATGGGGCTGGCCGATCCGCCGTTCCTCCGTCCTCGCCTGGCGTTGGCGATAGCTTCTGCCTGAGCGGGATCCAACGACTCGTGGAATAGCAGCCGGACCACGTCTCGCTGAATGCGGTTCTGGAGGTCGTGGAACATCTTCTGCCCTTCGCTGCGGTACATGACCAGGGGATCCCGCTGACCGTAGGCGTGAAGGCCGATGCCTGTCCTGAGGTTTTCCATGGCGGTCAGGTGCTGTACCCAGTGGGCATCGATGGCACGCAGCAGCAGGAAACGCTCCATCAGCCTCATGTGCTCGCTGCCAATGGAATCTTCCCGCTGGGCGTAGGCGGCGTCGGCGTGGGCCGAAAGTATGGCGCTTACCTGCTCTTGGCTGTAATTGTAGATCCTTTCCTCGTCTTCAAGCTCATCCGGCAAAGGACCTATCTGGATGAGTTCCCTCACCAGGCCTTCGACATCCCAGTCGTCGGAATGCCGGCCGGGAATGTACTGGCCCATCAACCGGGCATACTCCCTGCGAAGCATGTCCAGGGTCTTTTCCCGCAGGTTGCCCTCTCCCAGAGCCTGGTGCCTGTCGACGTAGATTACCTCGCGCTGCTTGTTCAGTACGTCATCGAATTCGAGCAGGTGTTTACGAATGTCGAAGTGATAACTTTCGACCTTGACCTGAGCGCCGCTGATGGACTTGGTGACCAGCTTGTTTTCGATGGGCATGTCTTCTTCGAGCCCGGTCCAGCCCATCACCGTCCTGATGCGGTCGCCTCCGAAGCGTTGCATCAGCTCGTCTTCCAAGGAGACGTAGAACTGGGAGCTGCCGGGGTCTCCCTGGCGCCCGGCGCGTCCACGGAGCTGGTTGTCGATGCGGCGGGCGTCGTGGTGCTCAGTGCCGATGACGTGCAGGCCACCCAGCTCCAGCACCCGATCGTGCTCGGTCTGCCAGTCGCCGCGGGAGGTGTCGGAACCGCCCAGAACGATGTCGGTGCCCCGGCCGGCCATGTTGGTGGAGACAGTGACCGCGCCCAGCCGACCCGCCTGGGCGATAACGCTGGCCTCTCCCTCGTGGTTCTTGGCGTTCAGCACCTGGTGGGGGATGCCTCTTCTGCGAAGCCGGTCGCTGAGGAACTCGGAGTCCTCGATGGAGGTGGTGCCTATGAGCAGGGGCTGCTGGGACTCGTGTATTTCAAAGATCTTGTCGCTGACCGCTTTCCACTTGCCCTCGTCGGTCTGGTACACCAGGTCCGTGTGGTCTTCCCGACGCATAGGCTGGTTGGTGGGAATTTCCACTACCTCAAGGCCGTAGATCCGGAAAAATTCGTCGGCTTCGGTGGCTGCGGTACCGGTCATTCCGGCCAGCTTTTGGTACATGCGGAAATAGTTCTGCAGGGTAACGGTGGCGTAGGTAATGCTTTCGCGCTGGATTCGCAACCCTTCCTTGGCTTCCACGGCCTGGTGCAGGCCGTCCGACCAGCGCCGTCCTGGCTGCAGGCGACCGGTAAACTCGTCGACGATGACCACCTCGCCGTCACGAACGACGTAATCCTTGTCACGCTGTTTCATTACGTGGGCATTGAGAGCGTTTTCCATGTACTGGACGAGGTGGAAGTTCTCAGGGTCATACAAGTTTGAAGTATTGGTCCATTGTTCCATCTTCGCGATGCCATCCAGGGTCAGGGAAATGGCGCGGGTGCGATCGTCGATAGTGTAGTCATCGATGTCGAGCCTGGGCACCAGGCGAGCGAAGCTCTGGTATAGCTGGACGGGCTCCTCTGCAGGTCCGCTGATGATCAGGGGTGTACGAGCCTCATCGATGAGAATGTTATCCACCTCGTCGACTATGGCGTAGTTCAATTCCCTCTGAACCTTGGTGTCTGCGGTGAGGGACATGTTATCGCGCAAGTAATCAAAGCCGAACTCGTTATTGGTGCCGTAGGTAATATCGGCCAGGTAGGCCCCCTGCCGGCTCACGGAGCGCAGGCCCGGCAGCTTGCCGCCAGTGACCTCCGGGTCATAAACGTACGAGGTATCGTGCTGCAGGCAGCCGACGGTCAGTCCCAGCGCGTGATAGACCGGTCCCATCCACACGGGATCCCGGCGAGCCAGGTAATCGTTCACTGTGACTACATGTACGCCGCACCCGGTGAGAGCGTTGGCGTAGACGGCCAGCGTAGCAACCAGGGTCTTGCCCTCGCCAGTCTTCATCTCGGCGATCTTGCCCTGATGGAGCGCGATTCCACCGATGATCTGGACGTCGTAGTGGCGTTGCCCCAACGTTCGACGAGCTGCCTCGCGCACCGCCGCGAAGGCTTCTGGCAGCAAGTCGTTCAAAGTCTCCCGCCCCTCCAGCCGTCGACGGAATTCGGCGGTCTTCTCTCGCAATTGCTCGTCACTGAGCCGCTGGAACTCCGGCTCCAGCGCGTTAACTCGATCTTTGATGGAGCCGAGCTGCTTCAGGGTCTTTTCGTTGGGATCTCCGATTATTTTCTGAAGAACAGATACCATAGGAGCTGTCCTGCTGATGGATAATTCCGGAGCGGGGAGAAGGTCCCGCCCGGGAATGTGGGAAGTTTCACCCCTTTACTTTACCACCTATACCGGCGGGGCGAAATCAGGACGAACTGGCTAACGAACGGTGGGCCGCACCCCTGATTTGTTCCAGGGACTCAATTCTCTGGTCGGAGATGAATTCTCGCAATCCGGTCAGGATATTCCAAGGGGCGGCGAGGTTGACAAGATTTGCGCTGCCCACCTGCACTGCGGTGGCCCCGGCAAGAATGTATTCCAGCGCGTGCGCGGAATCGAGGATGCCTCCCACTCCGATTATGGGGACATCCACTGCCTGGCTTGCCTGGTAGACCAAGGCTAAAGAAACAGGGCGGAGTCCCGTTCCTGATAGTCCGCCGGTAATGTTTCCCAGGACGGGGCGGCGGGAGGCCAGGTCGATGCGCATGGCGGGCAGGGTGTTGCAGATAGTGAGCGCATCCGCACCTCCGGCAACCGCTGCCCGGGCTATCTCGGTAATGTCAGGTACATTGGGAGAGAGTTTGGCCAGGACGGGGAAGCTGGTCTCGTTCTTGACGGCAGCAACGGCGTCGTGGGTGAGGGAAGGGCTGTAGCTGAACATGGCCCCGTTTTCTATGTTAGGACAGCTGAGGTTTAGTTCCAGGGCACTGATTCCCACAGAATCCTGAGCGATGGCGGACATCTCGCCGAACTCGCAAACGCTGTGGGCAGAGAAACTGAGGAGGACCGTTGCGCGCCACTGGGCCCACAGTGGAGTCCAGTCCCGAACCGCAGTCTCTATTCCCGGGTTGGTCAGTCCGATGGCATTGAGAAACAGGGTATCTCCCTGTTCCCAAGCCTCGCGGTAGGAGGCAGGGTACCAACGCGGCTCGGGATTGCCCTCCCTGGGCCAGCGGGTTACCGTCTTGGGGATCACAGCCCCCAATTTGTGCAAGGGATGAACACCGACAAGTCCGCGGCCGTAACCATCATATCCAAGGGTCCCCGACGCAATCATTACAGGGTTATCCAGCCAGAGACCTGCCGGATGCAGGGGCGCCAGGTTCACCCTCAAGTCCTGGGTTAGGCCATTATTCTTTTCGGCCAATCGTCCTCACCCCTCCCCCGATGCTAAAGGTCCGGGACAATGGTCCGGGGAATCGGACAGGATATCCCGGCTCGATTCCCCAAGATTTCAGTCAGAACCCGGTGGTTCTTTCTGCTGTTCCTGCGGGACGCCAAGTCCCTCCTCCGCGAGCCCCGCTGTGGCGTTATCGCTCGCGGCGGTGACCTCCTGCTCTTCCTCCTCGTCCTCCTCGTCGAATGGGTCCTCGAGGTCGTCCTCATCCTCGCCCTCTTTGGCATAGCCGCGGGCGGCCTGGGCAATACGATCGAAATCGTCCTCGAGGCCCAGGATTTGGAGATCGCCTGTGTCTTCCTCATCCGCGGCCCCGTCCCCGCGCAGCCAGCCCCCGGGAGCCATGGCGCTCATGTCCAGAGCAGGCTGGGGCCGCAGCAACTCATCCATACCCGGAATTTCAACTTGGGCAGGGATCAGGCGCCCGATGATGACGTTTTCCTTCAGACCCAGCAGATAGTCCTGCTGGCCCTTCACTGCCGCTTCGGTCAGGACACGAGTGGTCTCCTGGAAGGATGCGGCCGAGAGGAAACTGTCGGTTCGCAGGGAGGCGCGGGTTACACCCAGCAGGACCTGCTCAGCGGTAGCGGGTTCACCACCCTCCGCCAGTACCTTGGCTACCTGCTCCTGGAAGGCGAACTTGTCCACCACCTCTCCCGGAATGAGTTCGGTATCGCCGGGCTCCGTTACCTGCACCCGGCGCAGCATCTGACGAAGTATGATCTCGATGTGCTTGTCATGGATGGTTACACCCTGAGATTGGTACACCGCCTGCACCTGGTCGACAATGTAGGACTGGAGGGCTTCCTTCCCCCTGATGCGCAGAATGTCATGCGGATTCAGGGGACCGGAGGTCAATGGATCCCCGGCGTTGATCCGGTCGCCGTCCCGAACCATGAGGTAGGAGGAGGCGGGGATAACGTGTTCCCTGACCTCGACATCCTCCCAGACGACCTCAACCAGGCCGTCCGATATTTCGACTCGTCCTCCGACGGTGGCCTCGACAGTTTCTCCCTGTGAAATCACAGCTATCGCACCAACGTCCAGTCCCACCCGTCCAGAAGTGGTAGCGGTGGGAACGGCAGTAGATCCTTCGGAATCTTCGGAGGCGGGCAACGAGGCAAGCACCATGCCTTCCGTCACCTCTTCGCCATCATCCACCAGAACCTCAGCACCCTCAGGAAGGGCAAAGCGTTCGATGGAGGGCACTGCTGCGAGGATGTCTCCGGCCTCGACAAAGTCTCCATCGTTCACCATCACCTGGGCGCCGTCAGGCAGAGGGTGGTCCTCCCGGACCTCCTCCCTGAAGACAACACGTAGTACGTTGTTCTCCTCGTCGGTCTCCAACTCTATCTCGCCGTCGATATCCGACAGAATGGCCGCGCTCTTGGGCACGCGGGCTTCGAAGATTTCCTCGACCTGTGGCAATCCACCGGTGATGTCCAGATTCTGGGCCTCCACGTCCTGACGGATTACGTCAGCCTCGCGTTGAAGGTCGTAGCTGTGCCGGTTGGAGCTGCCCAGGATCCGGTTCAGCTCGAAAGCGACACGGAAACGGTCATCCTCGGTGCTTTCCGCCTGTACCGCCCGGTTGACCGCCTCCTCGAGTTCCTGTGGATCGCTGGAACGGGCCAGGTCTTCGAGGATGCGCTCGATTACCAGCAACAGGCGGCCCTGAAGCCTGGCGTCAGCCCCAGGGATTTCATCTATCATTCGCTTTATTTCGTCGGTGACCTTCTGGAGTTCCGGCACTACTGCGGTTGCGTATTCCCGCACTCTGCTGACTGCTTCCTGCAGTTCATCAGCGGGGGTCCGCAGCACGTCCTCCAGGATGGCCTCGATCTGGCTGGGCAGTTCGTTGGCCATGTCCTGCAGGCGGTTCATGGAATCTCGCCGCTGGTCCCGCCTCTGACTGCCCGGCCTCATTTGCGAATCCAGGCCGGTGTTGAGGACGCTAACGTCCCTCTGAATCTGAGAGACTAGGCTTCTAGCTTCGCCCAAGGACCTGACTTCGCCCAACCTACTCAAGTCGTCGCGAATCCAGTTAATCTGCCCACGCTGGTTCCTGGCCTCGTTGGTCTGCTCCAGGTAACCGAGTGCCTCGGTCATCCTGGTGGCGATGGTCTGCCGGTCGCTGGACACGTTGAGGCTAAGCTCCTCCTTGCCTTCCCAGACCTTTCCGACGGAGGACATATCCCGGCGGAACTGTGCCAACTGCTCCCGAATCTCTACGGGTACAGCCTGGAGTTCTCTGGCACGCGCCAACACGGCCTCGTCGAGTTCACTGTTGCGGCGCCTCACACCACCGGTATGGAACACGCGCATGGTGAGCTGGGTGCCGGGCTCTCCTATGCTCTGAGCGGCGATAATACCGACTGCCTGACCTTCCTGTACGGGCTGGTCGGTGGCAGCGAGATCACCGTAGCACATGCGGCATACGCCTCTAGGGGCTTCGCAAGTCAGAGGAGAGCGGACCGGGATCTCGGTAATTCCGGCGGAAACGAGTTGGTCCGCCTTGGCAAGTGTGACGGTCTCATTTCGATTGACCAGTATCTCCCCGGTTTCGGGGTGTGCCAGGGTCGTGGCGGCCAGGCGACCGCTAACGCGGTACTGCAGCGTGATGTTGCTGTGGGGCGCCGGACGCTGAGGGGCCCAGCCGTCCAAAGTACCGCAGTCCTCGCCCTGAACGATGACTTCCTGGGCCACGTCTATCAGGCGCCGGGTCAGGTAGCCACTGCTGGCGGTGTTGAGCGCTGTGTCCGTCAGTCCCTTGCGAGCCCCGTGGGTGGAGAGGAAGTATTCCAGTGCGGTCAGTCCCTCTCGGAAGTTGGACTTTACGGGCAGTTCTATGACGTCGGTACTGCCGGCACGTCGTACCAGCCCCCGCATACCGGCCATCTGGTTGATCTGGGAGATATTACCCTTGGTTCCGGAGAGGGCCATAACGCCGATACCGCCGTAGTTGGTCAGGTCGCTCCCGACCAGGTCGGCGGTCTGGAAGGAAGCCTGGTTCCAGGCGTCGACGATCTTGGCGTGCCTTTCCTCCTCGGATATAAGCCCCACTTCGAATTCGTTCTTATACTGATCGACCCTTTCCTCGGTATCAGACATCACCATGGCCTTCTCAGAGGACACCTGGATGTCGTTGATTGCGATGGTGATTCCCGAGGCCGTGGCGAATCTGAAGCCCAGGTTCTTGATCCTGTCCAGAACTTCCGCCGTCTCGTCGTTGGTGAGCAAACGATAGAGGTTGGAGGTCAGGGCGTTGAGAGCGCCCCGGTCAATGAGCTTGTTCTGTATACGGACCGCCTCCGGCAGGGTTTCGTCGAAGACAAATTTGTCGGGAAGAATTGCATTGAATTCCAAGCGGCCGAGAGTACTCGAATAGTACCCGCCCTGGTTGTCTCCTCCACGGATCTGCCGGATGTAGATGGGCGCCCTCAGGTCAATTTCCCCTGCCTCGTAGGCGTCCCTGGCCTCGGAAATGTCGTAGAACTTCCTCCAGGCTCCCTTGACGTCGGGGCGCTTTTCCGGCGTATCGGTCTCCGTAAGGTAATAGCAGCCCATCACCATGTCCAGCGTGGGAGCCACGAGGGGGTCTCCCGAGGCGGGAGAAAGCATGTTGTGGGTACTGAGCATGGTTTCCTGGGCCTCAAGGACCGCCATGCGGGAGAGAGGTACGTGGACCGCCATCTGGTCGCCGTCGAAATCGGCATTGAAGGCGGAGCAGACCAGAGGGTGAATCTGGATGGCGTGACCGTCGATCAGCACGGGCATGAATGCCTGGATGCCCAGACGGTGCAGGGTTGGGGCCCGGTTCAGAAGAACAGGGCGGTTCTTAATTACATCCTCGAGTATGTCCCACACCTCGCCGCGGGCCCTCTCCACCATGCGCTTCGCGTTCTTGATGTTGGGGGCGATTCCCAGCATGACAAGCCGGTGCATGACGAAGGGCTTGAACAGTTCCAGTGCCATGCGCCGGGGGAGGCCGCATTCGTTCATCTTCAGCTCAGGACCAACCACGATGACCGAGCGGCCGCTGTAGTCAACCCGTTTGCCCAGCAGGTTCTGGCGGAACCTTCCCTGCTTTCCTCTCAGCAGGTCGGAAAGGCTCTTGAGCTTGTGGTTATGACTGCCCTGGATGGGGCGGCCCCGGCGGCCGTTGTCGATGAGGGCGTCAACGGCCTCCTGCAGCATACGTTTTTCGTTGCGTATTATGATTTCAGGGGCACCCAGGGTCATCAGACGCTTTAACCGGTTATTTCGGTTGATGACCCGGCGATACAGATCGTTGAGATCGCTGGTGGCGAACCGTCCGCCGTCCAGTTGCACCATGGGGCGCAACTCGGGGGGCAGGACGGGCATGACAGTGAGAACCATGTCCTCCACCCGGGTACCTTCCCCGTGGCCGCTGCCGCTCTGCCGAAAGGCTTCGACAACCCGCAGACGCTTGATGGCCTTCTGCCGGCGCTGTCCTGAGGTGGACTGCATGTCGTTGATCAGCTGGTCCCGCAATGCGTCCAGGTCCGCCGCTCTCAGGATGGCGAGTATGGCCTCGGCCCCCATGCCAGCCTCAAAGACCCCGGGATACTTATCCTTCAGCTCCCGATAGCGAGATTCAGCCAGCAGCTTCATTCTTTGAAGGTCGTTCAACTCGTCCACGGTGACCTTCAATTGCGACGCTGATTCGGACTCGAAAGTGGCCAACTCGCTGTTGATGGCGTCAATCTGCTTCTGCAGTTCCAGGAGTTCAGCCACCGGCTCGCCGCCCTCAGGGGCGAATTCAACGGCTGGGTTGTCCGTCTCAGGAGGGTTTCCGCCGGTATAGCTCAATACCAGGCGATTCAGCTCTTCCAGTTCCACCGCGGCGTCGTTGCGGCGCCTTTCGATTTCCAGCTCGTTCTTGAGCTGCTCGGCCACAATGGTTTCCCTGCGGACTTCATCATCGACCGATATCACTATGTGCTGGGCGAAATAGAGCACCCGCTCAAGGTTGCGTGGAGAGAGGTCGAGCAGCAGACCCAGCCTGCTGGGGTTGGTCTTGCTGAACCAGATGTGGGCCACGGGGGCGGCCAGCCTGATGTGCCCCATGCGCTCACGGCGGACCTTGGCGCGAGTCACCTCGACGCCACAACGGTCGCAGACGACACCCCGGTATCGGATCCGTTTGTACTTGCCGCAGAAACACTCCCAGTCCTTGGTGGGTCCGAACAGTCTCTCGCAGAACAGACCGTCTTTCTCGGGTCGCAGTGTCCTGTAGTTAATGGTTTCCGGCTTGGTAACCTCGCCGTGGGACCAACTGAGGATCTGCTCCGGCGAGGCGATGGAGATTCGTATGGCGTTGAAATCAGTAGCCGTGGTCTCCGTCCTGTCTGCCATTCTGACCATTATTAAATCGTCTCCAGTGGGAATAGCTCAGAGTCGCCGCTGATGGCACGACCGAATTCCTGACCGAGGCCGGGGGCCAATTCTTCGCTCAGATCCTGGCTAACGATTGGGCGATTGTCTTCGCTTAGCAGTTGTACCCTGAGGCCGAGGCTCTGCAGTTCCTTCATTAACACGTTGAAAGATTCGGGGACTCCTGGTTGTCCGATGGGTTCTCCCTTGACCACCGCCTCATAGGTCTTGACCCTGCCGGCTACGTCGTCCGATTTGACCGTGAGCACCTCCTGCAGGTTGTAGGCGGCGCTGTACGCTTCAAGGGCCCACACTTCCATCTCACCGAAACGCTGACCGCCGAATTGGGCCTTCCCGCCCAGGGGTTGCTGGGTGATCATGGAGTAGGGGCCTGTTGAACGGGCGTGAATCTTGTCCTCCACCAGATGGATTAGCTTGAGTATGTAGATGCTACCCACAGTTACCAACTGGTCAAACTCCTCACCGGTGCGCCCGTCGAACAGTTTGAACTTTCCAAAGGTGGGAGGCGCGATGAGCCGTTCACGGTGTACGTTGAGCGCCTCCTGGTGCATCTGGTCCATGTCCATGCCGGTGGTATCCCGTCCGGCCACATTTTCGAGCCAGAGCCTCAAGCAGGCTTCCCTCGCAATGCCCAGCTTGGATTCGTCGAATATTTCGTAGGGGTCGCAACCCCTTTCCTCGAGCCAGTTGAACGTCAATTCCCTATCGTCGCGCAGGGACCCGTTACTGTTCTGCTCACTGTCGCCATTTACGGCAGAGGAGGCTTGCTGCTGGAACCAAATCCGGGCCAGGGAATCTTCGATTGCCTCATCGGAGGCTCCGTCAAACACCGGGGTCTTGGCCTGGAAGCCAAGCTGGTCCGCGGCCATTCCCAAGTGCGTTTCCAGCACCTGTCCCAAGTTCATTCGGGAGGGTACGCCGATGGGGTTCAGGATGATGTCGACGGGGGTCCCGTCCTCGAGATAAGGCATGTCCTCCTCGGGGAGAATGCGGGAAACGACTCCCTTGTTGCCATGTCGTCCAGCCATCTTGTCGCCGACCGAGATCTTGCGGGTCTGGGCGATCCACACGCGAACGGCCTCTTTGACCCCGGGATTGAGGTCATCCTTATTCTCCCGGCTCAACACCTTGACGTCGATGACCTTGCCCCGTTCTCCGTGGGGTACCCGGAGGGATGTGTCCTTAACATCCCGGGATTTTTCGCCGAAAATGGCGCGCAGCAACTTCTCTTCGGCTGTAAGTTCGGTCTCGCCCTTGGGAGTCACCTTGCCGACGAGGATGTCTCCAGGAGCCACATCGGCCCCCACGCGGATGATGCCCCGCTCGTCCAGATCGCGGAGGCTGGCCTCGCCTACGTTGGGGATGTCGCGGGTGATCTCCTCGGGACCCAGCTTGGTCTCCCGGGCCTCCATTTCGTGTCTCTCTATATGGATGGAGGTGAAGAAATCGTCCCGATACAGGCGTTCGCTGACTATGATGGCGTCCTCATAGTTGTAGCCTTCCCAAGACATGAAGGCCACCAGCACATTCTGCCCCAGGGCCAGTTCCCCGTTCTCGGTGGAGGAACTGTCAGCCAGAACTTCACCCACCCGGACCACGTCGCCACGGGTGGCAATCGGGCGCTGGTCGAAGCAGGTGCCCTGGTTGGTGCGGGAAAACTTGATCAATGGATGAGGATGCTCATTACCATCGACGTCAGTGACCACGATCTCGCGGCCGTTCACCGATGTAACCACCCCGTTCACCCGGGAGGTCACCAACTGACCACTGTCCCTGGCCACTCGCTCTTCGATGCCGGTGCCCACGATAGGGGACTGGGGGCGCAGCAGGGGTACAGCCTGCCGCTGCATGTTTGAGCCCATCAGAGCCCGGTTGGCGTCGTCGTGTTCCAGGAACGGGATCAGGGCCGCCGAAACGCTCATTATCTGCATCGGCGAAACGTCCATCAGGTGGGCTTCACTGGGGGAACCCTGGGTGTACTGGTCGCCTACCCGTATCTCAATACGTTCCTCAACGAACTGGTTCAGATGGTCCAGTTTTGCGTTGGCCTGGGCGATGCGGAACTGCTCCTCCCGGTCAGCCGAGAGCCACACTATGGACTCTTCCAGGTTACCAGCGCCGACCGCCTCGACCACGAATGGGCGAACCTTAATCATGGTACCCTCTGGCAGTCGCCTGAGCGCGCCGATGCGGTTTGCCCCAATGGCGACACCCTCATTCACTATCGTGTGGCCATTCTCCGGATTGACGACCGCCTGCGTGACCGTCCTGCCGCGGAGATCAGGGGAATCCTTGGAAAGCTCATGGCATACCAAACGGTAGGGCGACTCGATGAATCCGAATTCATTAACGCGGGCATACGATGCGAGCGAACTGAGCAGGCCGATGTTGGGACCCTCGGGGGTCTCTATGGGACAAATTCGGCCGTAATGCGAGAAGTGAACGTCGCGGACGTCGAAGCCGGCCCGCTCCCGAGATAGACCGCCGGGGCCGAGGGCGGATAAGCGGCGCTTGTGGGTCAACTCGGCCAGTGGGTTAGTCTGGTCCATGAACTGGGAGAGTTGGGACCCGCCGAAAAATTCACGAACTGCGGCCACCACGGGGCGGATGTTGACCAAGCCCTGGGGGGCGGCTGTTTCGGGGTCGACCAGCGTCATTTTTTCCTTGACCATGCGCTCCATGCGCAGCAGACCAACACGGACCTGGTTCTGCACCAGTTCACCGACAGCACGGACCCGGCGATTTCCGAGGTGGTCAATGTCGTCCACCTGGCCCTCACCTTGGTTGATCATGATCATCATTCGGATGACAGAGATGATGTCCCTGCGCGTCAAGGTCATGGGGCCTGCGTCGTTGGAAAGGCTCAGACGGCGGTTAAACTTGTAACGGCCTACCCTGCCCAGGTCATACCTTCTCGGCTCGAAGAACAGGTTGTTGATCAGATTCCGGGAATTCTCCAGGCTGGGAGGTTCCCCTGGCCTGAGGCGGCGATAGAATTCGATCTGCGCCCCGGCGATGCGCTGGGCGGCGTCCCGGTCGTATTCTTCGTCCTCGTGGAGCCAGGCCCAAAGGGACTGAAGGTCCTCCTCGCGGAATGTGACGCTTACCGATTCCGGTGCAGGGTCGCTTCTCAGGGTGGCCTGAATGTAGCGATGAGTCTCGTCAGCGTCAACGTCCTCAAACAGCGTGGTGATCTGGTCGTCGTAGGCTACTCCCAACGCCCGTAGGAAGGTGCTGGCGGAGACCTTGCGCTTACGGTCGACCTTTACTGAGAGGACGTCCTTGTTGCTGGTCTCGAACTCCAGCCAGGCCCCCCGGGAGGGAATGAGCTTCGCCATGCATAGCCCCCTGTTGCTACTGGGGCTGCGTTCGGTGACGAAATATATGCCCGGAGACCGCACCAACTGGCTGACCACTACGCGCTCGGCCCCGTTGATGATGAATGTGCCGTTTTCGGTCATCATGGGGAAATCCCCCATGAAAATCTCCTGCTCTTTAATCTCGCCCGTCTCTTTCATGACCAGCCGGGTCTTCACATACAGTGGTTGAGAGAAGGTTATTTCCCGCTCCTTACATTCCTGGGGCAAATACTTTGGCGGCCGGAACTCGTGATCCTGGAAGTGAAGTTCATATTTCTTACCAGTGTAGTCAGAAATGGGAGAGACTTCCCGGAACACGTCCTCCAGACCGTCATCATTGAACCATTCGTAAGACTGAATCTGACTCTGGATCAGATTAGGGACGTCAAGCACCTGAGGTATACGAGCATAAGACCGGACATCCGGCAGATTAGACGAATATCCATTACGAACAGGAGGTAGAGCCATTCCGATTCTCCTTAACCATGAGTAGCTGCGACGGGCGGTCGAGCAGGTTCAGGGCACAGTGAGGCCAGGGCCGACGACAAGCAGATACAGAGGGAGGGTGAGGGGTCTTCTGGTTGAAGGGATTCTACTAGGCATAAACCGGTAACATATAAGTATATACTTAGCTGCAGGAATGTCAAGACTAGCCATGCAGCGTGCCAGGGCCTTTTCATTTTCTTAAAGGAGTCTTAAAGTTGTGGTGAAGAAGTGAGGAGGTGGGGAAGATGAGATTGAGAGAAGCCTTGGATGGAGTTCCAGACCACCGGAGCCGGCAAGGCCGGCGCCACCCATTGGGAGCGGTATTGAGTCTGTCAGTTTGCGCCATGCTATGTGGCTCCCGCAGTCTTTACGCCATTGCGCAATGGGGCCGGGACCAAGGAGCCACTGCTGGAGAGGAATTGGGTTTCCCACAGGGGAGAACGCCCTGCGTAGCCACCCTGCACCGGGTGTTCAAGGATCTGGACGTGGATGCCTTCGAAGGGGTGCTGCGGGAATGGGTGCGAGATAGTGGGGTGGATCTGGGCTCCGTGGTGTCAATAGACGGGAAGACGTTGCGTGGGATTCACGGTGAGGAACTGCCTGGGGTGCACCTGGTATCAGCCTACGCCACTGAGGGCAAGGCGGTGCTGAGCCAGGCAGCCACGGCGGGCAAGGGTCAGGAATTGGCAGCGGCCCAAGCAGTGTTGGGGCAGATTCCCCTGGAAGGGAGGATAGTGGTGGCGGACGCTCTGCTGACCCAACGGGAGGTGTGCCAGCAGATTGTAGCTGGCGGCGGAGATTACCTGTTGCCGGTGAAGGAAAATCAGCCTGCATTGTGCCAGGACCTGGTGGAAGTATTTTCCCCCACTGGAAACTGATAGGGTTGCGGGGCCATGGGTACCGCCGTGGCAGGCTGAGGACTGGCGGGAGCGAGGGGCGGAGCTGACTGTGTGGGTGGATGTCTCGCCCAAGCAACGGCACGGGCGCTGGGAGCGGCGGGAACTGTGGGCCTTGTCCGACCCGGAGGTGAACCGGTATGCGGGCAGCGCCGGATCGGTGGGGAAGGAGTGGCCCCACCTGCGGCAGGTATGCCGGCTGGAGCGGCAGAGGAGAGTCCGGGGACGCACCCAGGTGACGGTGAGCTATGCGGTGACCAGTCTTTCGCCCGAGGTTGCCGGAGCGGAACGTCTGTTGCAGATTCTTAGAGGGCATTGGAATATCGAGAACCAGGTGCATTGGGTCCGGGACGTCACCTTTGACGAAGACCGCTCCCAGGTAAGGAGCGGTAACGCCCCCCAGGTGATGGCAGCCTTTCGCAACCTGACCACCACCCTGGTGCGCTGGGCTGGTCATACCAACGTTGCCGCCGCCCTACGCCGCCACGCCGCTCACGTCTCCGAAGCCTTCTTACTCCTCGGCATTACCCCTGAATTCGGAGAATGAAAAGGCCCTGTGCAGCGTGCAACGTTGCTTTCCCATGGTCAAGACGGCCAGGACGGGAAGGGTAGCGCCACAGTATTTCACAGAATGCCCTGAAGTCCCGATGCCGGAGCCGTGTGAATCGGACTCCTTCCGGGGTTGGTATGACACGAAATAGCGGCGTTATGGATCTCGGAATTTCCTGCGGTTCGCATCGCCGCTGGCAGTTAAGTCATGACTGACATAAGGAGGCCGACCGGCTGAAGGGGCCAGTTTCCACGATCTTTTCGGTCCAGTTTGCATTTGGGTATGGATGCCCGTTGTATGCAGCAACGAGGTGTCAAACACGCTGGAAACACTCCGGCCTCGCCGCAATGGCCGAATCAACGCGACGGGATGGGTTGCTCTATAATCTGCCTTCACCTACCTGTTCAGTTCACTACCTCGGAGCACACCCCCGGATTGCTTCTGACCGGCGGCCAATTGGCTGAAGTTGCAAATGAGTGAGACCCCCAGATATTCCATTCACCTTCGAAACCTGATCATTGCCGGTCATCCTGTTCATTACGCCTGGGTCATAGTCGCTATTGCTGCGGTGATGCGGCTTCTGTCGTCCTCCTTTCGTTCCTCTTCCAGCATCCTTATCCCCAGACTGGTGGACTCCTTTGGATGGAGTTACGGCGCTGTAGGACTTGGATTCGCCTTGCAGTGGGTTGTCTCGGGAATGCTGGGGCCGCCGGCCGGCTGGCTGGGAGACCGCTACGGTGCGCGGGTAACCATGTCCATCGGCGCCCTGCTTTTCATTGCTGGCATGGTGCTTACCGGGTTCATGACCAGTCTATGGCAGTTTTACCTGTTCTTCGGGGTGATACTCAGTGCGTCCATGGGAATTTTCCAAGTGCCACTTACGGCTTCGGTAACTGTCTGGTTCCGACGTCATCTGGGCACTGGAATGGGGCTCTTGCAGTCGGCTCAAGGGGTAGGCCCCCTGGTGGCAGTTCCTATCATGCTCCTGGTGATTGCCGCCTTTGGGGGAGGTTTGACAGGACTGCGGGCGGCTTTCTGGGTACCTGGCATCGTCGGCGGCGTAGCAATCCTGGGACTGGTGCGGCTCTTTTACAACGAGCCTGGCCAGATCGGGGTCAGGCCCCTGGGGGCATCGCCAAACGAGCCGGTGAGGCAGGTGCAGAGCGGTGATATGGCCCGTATTCGGGCCAGGGTGTTCTTCAAGCAAGCCCAGCGTTCCCTGGCTTTCTGGAACCTCATCGGCATTCACTTCTGGGGTTGTGCGGGACATGCCATCGTGCTGGTGTACCTTGTGGCAATCGCTGAGGCCGAGGGCGTCTCCGCTGGCCTGGCTGCCGGTGCCTTCGTTACTATGTCCGTAACCAGCACCGTAACCCGGTTTGCAGTTCCTGTCCTGGCGGAACATATGGGCAGCAAGGGAGTGATGGCGGTTTGTTTCTCCCTTCAGACTCTTCCAATTGTGCTTCTGTTCTTTGCCGTGGAACCCTGGCAGTTCTACCTCTTTGCCGTGCTCTTTGGAATTGGTTTCGGCGGTGAGATGAGTGCCTTCCCCATCATCAATCGCCAGTACTACGGCAGCGCTCCCATAGGCACCACCTACGGTTGGCAGATGATGGGAGCGGGCATTGGTATGGCCACCGGAGCCCTCCTTGGTGGGTGGCTCCGGGACTTGACCGGCGACTTTGATGCAACCATGGGGCTGTCGCTGGCACTCAGTTCTGTGGGGGTGTTGTCCATCGTACTGTTGCCCTCTACCAGAAGGCATCAGCTCCCCAACTGGGAACAGCTTCTGCCCACGGAGGCGCAAACCGCCTCCGAGCAGGCGCCACAACCCACAACGGAACAAAACCGGACGGCGGCGGCGGATTAACGTCAACTACTTTTCCGCAGGTACGACGACACTAACTGGATGGCGCCAGACCCCGCTTGGACGGTGCCCTTTCGCGCTTGCCCTTGTGCTAAACTGCCGCTGCATGGTCGGCGTTTGCCGTGCCAAACTCAGACAGGGGGCAATTTATGCTGGACTTGATAATCCGCGGCGGGAAGGTCGTTACCCCCATGGGTGTGGGCGAGTGGGACGTAGCCGTGCAGGGCGAAAGGATAGTGGCCGTTGCCGCTCCGGGGACCTTGGGCGACGAGGCGGGCCGCATAATTGTCGCTACCGGGCAGGTGGTGGTACCGGGAGGTATTGAGCCCCACGCGCACATTTCCGCCCCCATCATGGGGCACGGCAATCTCACCACCGCTCCGCCCCCAGAGGTGACCCGCGCTGCCCTCTTCGGCGGCACCACCACATTGCTTGACTTTGCCATTCAGTACCCCGGCATCGACATACCGCAGGCGATTGCGGAACGCACCGGTGTCTGGCACGGCCAATCCTACGCCGATTACTCCCATCACCTGATGTTGCTGGGGCAGATTCCTTCCGAGATCCTGGGCTCCCTGCACGAGTTCGTGGAAGACGGTTTCGCCTCTGTCAAGATCTTCACCACCAACATCCGTCCCCCCACCAGCGCCGGTGAGCCGCGCATGGTTGGGACCGGGCATCTCCATGACCTTATGACGGAGATCCAGCGCCTCAGCGCCATGCTGCTGGTTCATGCCGAAGACGACGACATGGTGCAGCATATGTACCAAAAGCTAACTCGGGAGGAACGCACCGAGTGGTTCAATATGTCCGAGGTCCACAGCGCCGAGTCCGAAGACGTGTCATTCACCCGTACATTGAAGGTCGCTGAGTGGACTGGGTCCCCCGTGTATTTCGTCCACGTCAGCGCCCTCCAGGGCGTCCGTAACATAATGGAAGCCCGCAGTCAGAGGAGACCGGTGTACGGCGAGACGCTGCACAATTACTGTTGCTTCAACGAGGAGAATTATAAGGAAGACAACGGAATGAAGTACCACACCTACCCCTCGTTGAAGTCGGAAGCCGACCGGCAGATGCTGTGGGACGGCATAATCAACGGCGGCCTGCAGACAATGGCCACCGACGAGTACTGCACCTCGTGGGAGACCAAGGTTTCCGGCCGTACCATATCCGATACGACCGGCGGCCATAACGGTGCCGAGGCCCGTATGGGCATCACCTTTAGCGAGGGCGTCTCCAAGCAGGGCATGTCTCTCGAGAGGTTCGTCCAGGTGACCTCCTCCAACGCCGCCAGGATCATGGGCCTGTACCCCCGGAAGGGTGTCCTGGCCCCCGGGAGCGATGCCGACATCTGCATCATTGACCCGGGCATCAAGAAAACGCTGACCATGGATGACTTCCATATCTCCGACTACAGCATCTGGGAGGGCCGCGAAATCGAAGGCTGGCCCGTCACCACCATTCTCCGTGGCAAGGTAATGGTCGAGAATGGAAACTTTCTCGGTACTCTTGGCGACGGGCAATTTCAGCGCCGCAAGGTTGCCGCCGATGTGGCGGACCGTCCGGTGGTGTAGGGTTGAATCCACAGGCATTCAGAAGTTTCTTCGCACTCCGGAAGAGCATTAATGCGAGGGCGATAGGTAAACCGGGAAATCCATCCTATAGTGCCTTAGTAAGGAGGCGAAGTTGGCCCGCATAAAGCTGGTGCCCACTCACCGGTTGACGCCCGGGCTACGCAAAATTGCGGAGGATGCCTCGGCCCATAAGCTCAACCCCCGTATATTCCAGGCGGCGGGGAATCTGCCGGAGGCCTATGAGTCATTCTGGGCCTTCTACGCCCCCTTGAAACTGGCCGGACTGCTGGATGCCAGGCTCAAGGAGTTGGTACGGCTGAAGATCGCCGAGCTGAACGAGTGCGCCACCTGAAAGCTGGGTCGCGCTGTGCCGGCGGTGCAGCAGGGCATGACAGAAGAGATGGTGGCATCTCTGGAGCATTATGAGGATGCGGACCTGCCGTATCGGGAGAAACTTGCGGTGCGCTTCGCTGAGCGTATGGCCATAGACCATCAGAGTGTGGATGACGAATTCTTCGGCGAGTTGCGCAATGAGTTTACCGACCCTGAGATCTTCGAGCTCGGCATGATCACTGGCATGTTCATCGGCTATGGCCGACTTCTGGCCATGCTGGACCTGGAGAACCCAGACGAGCCTTGCGACTGATGGAGGGCGCCATGAATGCCTCCGCCCATGACATCGAGGCCAAACGTGAAAGGCTACAGGCGATGATTCCCGGCGAAGGCTCTGCCGGACCC
Source organism: Dehalococcoidia bacterium (assembly GCA_965208825.1). Taxonomy (GTDB): domain Bacteria; phylum Chloroflexota; class Dehalococcoidia; order Lucifugimonadales; family UBA3495; genus VXOI01. The sequence goes on along the minus strand of CBDBPP010000004.1, from coordinate 665,122 downwards.
GCCACAGGTGGGGTAGACCACATCGCGGTCTTTGCCAAAGACCTAGAGCAGACCGCCCGCTTTTACAGCCAGATTATGGGGATGCCCGTCGTCCGTGTTACGGCCAACCGGGATGTGGCCGAGTCGACCCACATGAACGTAGACATCGGCAACGGCATGACTTTGGCATTCTTCGACTTTCCCGATGTTCCCAGGTTGCAGCGACGTGCTCCCGAGGGAGTGGGGAACGTCATGCACATCGCGATGATCATACATCGAGCCAACTTCGACCAAGTAAAGACCCGGCTGGATGCCAACCGGGTCAAGTACCAGGAAGTGGGCCGTTCTCTCTATGTGAAGGACCCCAACGGACTGGGCATTGAGCTGATGCCTCGGGCCTAGGTCGTTTTACCCGATCACCCCGTGGCGTTCCAGGATGCGGGCAAGTTCGGCCACTCCTTCGTAGTTCTCCTCAGGGGTGGGGTAACCGAAGCAGAGCCGCGCTGAATTGTGACCGCGTCCCTCGGGGGAAAACATCACCCCAGAGTGGTAACCCACGCCCTCCTGGAATGCCTGCTCCTGCAGGGCGTCCAGGTCCGCGCCCTCGGGCAGTGTGAGCCACACGTACAGGCCGCCTTCGGGCCTGGTCCAGGTTGCGGAGTCTCCAAAATTTTCTCCCAGGGAAGCCAGCATAGCGTCCCGCTTAGCCCGAAGCGATTCATTCTGCTCACGTACGTGGTTTTCCAGGTCGCCGTGGGTCATGTACTCGGCGATGGTGAGGGCGGCAAAGTGGTTCACGGCTCCGCCCATCTTGAAGGCCCAGGCCCTGCTGATGACCTCTGGCGGCGCCACCAGGTATCCCATGCGCATCCCGGGAGCGATGGTCTTGGAGAACGAGCCGACGTAGATTACCTGACCGGAATCGTCCAGGGAATGGAAAGATGCGACGTCCTCCCCCTCGAAGCGCAGGTCAATGTAACAGTCGTCCTCGAACACAGGCACGCCATGATGGCGAGTGACCTCCAGCACTTTCCTGCGCCGCTCCAGCGTCATGGTCCAGCCCAGCGGGTTCTGGAATGTAGGTATCGTGTAAAGGTACTTGACCTTTCGGCCCTCCCCTTTCAGGCGCCGAATTGTCGCGTCCAGGTCCTCGGGAATGATGCCGTCATCGTCGCACTTGATCCCCACTACATTGGCGCTGTAGCGGCGCATGGACCGCAGAGTGCCCAGGTACAGGAATTCCTCGGTCAATACCGTGTCGCCCGGGTCGGTAAGGGCCTGGATGACCATGGATATCGCCTCGCCGGAACCGCCGGTGAGCACCAGCCCTTCGGCGTCGACTTGCATGTTGCGGCTTCGGGCGAGTCGCTCCGCCACCAACTGTCTCAAGGGCAGGTATCCCCCAGGATCTGTGTAGTAGGCCAGGTCCCGGCCTTCCTTGGACAGCACGCTTCGAACCGCATCGGCCAGTCCGTCCAGAGGCAGGGTATCAGGGTTGGGATACGCTACTGCGAAGTCGTACTTCGCGTGGCGGGTCTTGCCGGGGGGCACCTCCGGCACTCCAGCGGCGAACAGTCCATCGTAGCTGAACCTTTCGGGCATTGCAGCGGCTCCTTGAAGATTAGATTGGAGTTGGGTAGAGAACGGAAACTTCACTCACGTCAAAAAATACGTCCAGTGAGTAAGCGCCAACCCACGGGTCCAGGGCGTACCCTGCCTGAGACCCCTGCCGGACTCCCAGAAATACCTCCTGCAGGCGGATCGCCGCTTGCCACTCGGCGGCGGACCCCGGTCCGTTCATCTCCCGGTCATTGATGAAGAACAGGTTGATGAGATACGCATCGTGGCCGTTCAGCTGCCGCATCCAGTATAGGTGGGCCAGGCGATTAGCGTACTGGTAAAAGCTGGTGGACCAGTCCACCGGTGCCTTGGAGTTCACAAAAGTCTTGACCCGTCCGAGGCTCTCATGGATCTTTTCCAGGGCAGATTCCCCCCTGGCCTGGGTCGGCGCGGTCACCATTTCCGGGATGTGGGCCTTGGCCTCCACCAGCAATATCTGCCCCCTGTCGGTGACGGCAAGGGCGTCCCATTGTGGGCCGAACCGGGGCCAGAATTTGGCGAGATTAGTTTGCGGATATAGCGGGATGCGAAAATATGGCGATTCCGCCAGCCGATCCACGAACGACTGGTCCCGGTATTCCGCGTATTGGTCCTCGAGAATCGGCGACCGCCAGTCGATATCATCCGGTATTTCAGGCAGGCGCTGCGCGATGACGTCGTTCAGAATCTCGGGCCGCCAGTTCACCAGCACCTGGAGCCAGCGGCGGCTGCCTCGATTGGCTGCGGGCGGGTCGGTTATGGATCGGGTCATATCAGCCGAAGTCAACCCTATCTATATGTGGATTCCGTCTGGTAATACTGCGAGAACACCGGCTCTTCGCGGGTGATGATCTCCAGCACCACCGGCTGTCCGCCGGATGCGATGCCCTGCGCCCGAGCCAGCGCGGGAGCGATTTCGCCGGGCTGGGTGATGGTCTCTGCGTGGCAACCCAGGCTGTCGGCCATCTTGGTGTAGTCGCCGGTCAGGAACTTGGAGCCGTACTTCTCAACAGCGATGGGGATGTTCTTCTCGTAGCCGCCCATGGCCCCGTTGTTGATAATCACCGTGATGGTGCCGATCCTGTTTCGGCTGGCGGTCTCGAAGTCAGTGCCGCACATTCCCACTGCCGTATCTCCCATTAGGTTGACCACGGTCTTTTCCGGGGCCGACAGCTTGGCGCCCATGGCGTAGCCCAGCCCTGCGCCCAGTTGAGTGGAGTTCCCCCAACCGAGATAGCCTCGGGGCGTCGTGGCCTCGTAGAACGGCACGATCTGATCGCGTGGGTTGCCAGAGTCGTGGGTGACGATGCTGTTGGCCTTGTCCAGCCCGTTGTTCAGTTCCCAGACCACCCGGTAGGGGCTGATGGGGACGTCGTTGGAAGTAAGCCTCGGCATCCACTCGGCAAGCCACTCCGATTTTATCGAGGAGATCTCGGCGGCCACAGAACCGTCCCCGCGTCGCCCGCCGTCGCCCAACGCCGCCTTGACCTCATCGATGAGCTGGCCAAGCACCAGCTTGGCATCCCCCAGAAGCATATCCTCCAGGCCGTATTCTCCGTTCAGGTCCCGGTCGTCTATGGTGGACTGAATCACAGCCTTGCCTGCAGGCACGGGGGCCGATGCCAGTGTCTTGTTGAAGCTGGTGCCGATTCCGAACACCAGGTCGGACCTCCGCAGGAACTCTCCAACGGCCCTGGTACCGGTGTTTCCTCCGGTACCGAGGGACAGGGGATGGTTCTCAGGGAAGCCGCTCTTACCCAGGGTGGTGGTCATCACCGGGGCGTTCAGCAGCTCGGCCAGTTCTACCAGCTCGGGCGAGGCCTCGGCGTACAATACCCCCTGGCCCGCGTAAATCACGGGTCGCGCTGCGCCAAGGAGACGGCGTGCCACCCGCGCCGCATCAGCGGGGTCGGCGGCGGTGCGCCGCTTGGTGATCGGGGCGTAGAAGAAAAGCGATTCGTCAATCTCGCCGTTCATCACGTCAGTAGGTGTTTCCAGCACCACCGGTCCGGGCGGGCCGGCGCGGAGTTGGGTAAATGCGCGGCGCAGCATCTGCGGCACCCGTTCGGGAGAATTGATCATTCCGGCCCATTTGGTGACGCCGTCGTAGTTGCGAGTGGCCGAAAAGTCGGAGGTCATCGTGGTCCGGGTCGAGCCCTCATGCCCCGGCAGCATCAGGATGGGCACGCTGTCGGCGAAGGCCTGCGCCACCCCAGGAAAGGCGTTCTCTATCCCGGGACCCGCCTGAACAATGCACACTCCCGTCTTGTGCCCGTTGTTAACCCTGCTGTAGGCATCGGCCATGTTTACCGCCCCGCGCTCCATGCGGGCGATTACCGGCCTGATTCCCGCAGCGGCTATGGCGTCAATCAGCGTGTTGTTGGGGAAGCAGAAGGCAAGCTCGACGCCTTCCTGCTTAAGGATGGTAGCCATGGCGGTCTTTCCCTGCATCGTTCCTCCACGGATGTCTGTGTCGACTGATTGTACTACTTTACGCGGTCAGAAAATCGAATAAGAAAGCGAACCAGCATTACGCCTGGAATCAGGTAAGCGCCTTCCGTTGCTCAGTAGAGATCCTCGTCAGAAAAGAAAGGCATGTCGGCATCAGGGCTGGGGAGGTCCATCATGCGTGCCGTGTTTAGCAAGCAGGCGCGGCGATACAGCACCAGGATGGCCTGGTCCACCAGGATCTGCGGCTTGTTGATGGAGCGCCCGTGTTTGTGGGCCAGCCACGCCGAGTGCCCGGCCGCGAAGTACTGTTCAAGGAAGTCCGTTGGTTCCACCTCGACGGCGCAGGCCTCCAGAATCTCGTCGGGGGCATCGGCGCAAGTGAGTTCCGGGTGCTCTGCCGCCATGCGGAGAAAGTGCTGCTCGCGGTCGGGGTGCATACTCTGTCCGTTTCGACTTGTCAGTATGAAAGATGTTGGCTCTAAAGACAGGGGCATAGATTGTAAGCAAATGAACCAAGCCTATAGTGTAGCGGAGAGTGGGGATATGGCAACTCAACTCAGGACGTTATTGTACCGGCTTCACTGAAGGTGGTTTGCGGGGCTGAAATGATTTCCCTTAAGCCATCCGTTGTCCGGCCCCCGGGATACTTTGATACTTTCCGGTGGCGGAAAACAATCAGGAGGTGCTGGCGGTTTCTAATGAGAAAGCCCGCTGGTTTGGTCCGGCGGGCTTTGCTTTTGGGATTGCTTGGTGATCCCGGATCAGAGGTTGAGCTGTGGGACCAGGTAGCGGCTGACCTTGTTGTAAATTTGCAGCCGACTGCGCTGGGTGTCCACGACGATGAGCCGATTGTTCTCCGTGTCGTACTCAACGGCGGTCGGCTGGGCGAAAGTCCATTCGGGCTCGGTAGTCCGTACCTCGCGCCGCCGCTTGGCGTAGTCGGCATTGGCGTCCACCGTCAACTGCGCCCATGTCGAAAGCTGCTGGGCGTCGCCCACCAGGCTTGTCAGGAACTTGCCGTCGGCGTCGAAGATGTGCACTCGCCCCTTGCCCCAGCGGTTGTCGCTCCAGTCGCAGACATAGACGTCGCCCTCGGGATCAACGGCAACGTCCGACGGATAGTTGATTTCCCCGCGCTTGTTGCCCTCGCGGCCAAACTGTGCGACGAACTGCCCGTCCTGGGTCAGCTTCTGCACCCGGTGGTTGCCGGAGTCGGCGACATAGACGTGGCCGTCCGGGCCGACTGTGATACCCCACGGCGAGTCGAATTCGCCTTCGGCCGAGCCGTGGCTGCCGAAGGATCCGAGGTACTGGCCGTCGGTGGAAAACTTGCGCACCCGGTGGCTTCGGCCGTCGGTAATGAAGAGAACCTGGTCTGCGGAAATTGCGATTCCGCAGCTGCCGTTCACTTCGCCGTCATCATCTTTGACCGTGGAGAAGTGGCGCTGGTAGTTTCCATCTCCGTCAAACACCGTGATGCGGTTCAGCCACTCATCGGCAACGTAGAGATTACCGGCGTTGTCAGAGACCACGCCAGAGGGCCAAATGAGCTGGCCGTCGCCATTGCCGTAGCGGCTGAATTCTCCCAGGTATTCCTCTTCACCCCAGGTGCCACCGACGTTGACCCTGGAGATGCGCTGACCGACACCAGTGCGGTTCCAGTCGACGTTACCGATGGACTCGCTGCCGCGATTTGCGATATACGCCACTCCGTCGGGTCCAATGGTCATGGCCACGGGCGTATTGAAGCCCATGCCCGTCTGCGCCCCACGGCCCACGTTGTGGCTGTAGTCATAGGTGCGGCCGGCTACTGTTTCCGTAAGCATTCTGGTTGTCCTCCCTGTTCGGCGTGGTCCTATGGCTAACGCAGGGGCGGGTTGAAACGCCCGCCCCTGTCGTGCTTCCTGGAAAGTGTGACCCGGGCTAGGCCAGGATTGGGAGCTTTTCGTAGACGTCGCCGACCAGCGGCTTGGCGTCCAGGCCCATCCAGTCTTCGAGGACGGTGGTGTACAGGCCGCGGTAGTCGTAATTGGGGACCACGTCGCCCTGCTCCAGGTCCTTCTCCTCCATGGATGGGTATTCGCTGTACTGGCCGCCCTTGACGTTCGGGCCGAACATGAAGGCCGCGCCGCCGGCGCCGTGGTCGGTGCCGGAGCCGTTGTCGTGGGTGCGGCGGCCGAACTCGGTGAACATCAGAACCACGACGTTGTCATCGACGTTGTGCTCCTTAAGGTCGTCGAGGAAGGCGTCCAAGGCGTGGGAGACGTCGAACCACAGCTTGTCGTGCATGCCGGTCTGGTTGGAGTGGCTATCGAAGCTGCCATGGTCAACGTAGAAGACCCGGGTGCCGAAGTTGGCCATGTGCACCTGGGCGATACCCTTCAACTTCTTGGCGATGGGGGTGTCGGGGTACTCGACGTCGGAGGAGTACATCCTGGGCGCTTCTTTGAGGATATCGGCGCCCTCCAGGGTGTCCAGGCCGGTCTGCCCCATGTAGTCCATCACCGCGCCGGAGCCGATGGCAGGCGAGTACATGCGGGCGAAGCGGTCCAGCACCTTGTTACGCTGCTCGCCGCCAATGTTGGGCAACAGTCCGTAGTTGTCCAGGTCATCGACCACTGCCACCGGTACGCCCGGCAGGGCCAGGGCGCGGAAAAGCGAGGGGCCGAAGCTGACGGTGGTCAGTACGTTTTCCTTGTTGGGGTCGATGTCGCGGGTGGCACGGCCAAGCCAGCCCTCGGTGCCCAGCTTGTCCGGCTCACAGGTGTGCCAGATGTCCATGGAGCGGAAGTGGGAGCGGGGCGAGTTGGCGTAGCCGATACCGTGGACGATGGCCATGTCACCGCGGTCGTAGACATGCTTCAGCGGCGCCATTTCAGGGTGAAAGCCGATCTTGTCGTCAACGGGTATGATGCGCTCTTCGGCAATGCCCACCGTCGGTCGGTTGTCCCGGTACAGCGGGTTGGTATATGGGATGACCGTGTTGAGGTAGTCGTTACCCCCGGTGAGCTGGAACACTACCAGGACCGGGTCCTTCTTGGTGCTGGTCATTCTTTCCTTTCCTCCTGCCGGGTCCGCCGGCTGGTCGATTAATCCCCCTGGTCTGGCGAGTGCGGCGTGGAGACACCGCACTCCTGCATTCCAACTCGGTCAGGCGTACTGGTACTCCCGCAGCGAAACGATGAGCTGCAGCAGTTCGGACACGCGGCGGGTGGCCTCCACCACCTCGGAGTCGCTGGCCCAGGAGAAGCCGCCACCTTCGCTCACGAAGCCGATCAACTCGTCCCGGCTCTCGCTGGTAACTTCCAGGGGCCCCATCAGGTCCAGGCAGGCGTCTACGACCTCGGCCGAGGTGCTGGCGCCACTGGCCTTCAGGCGGTTCACCATGTCGCGGATGCCGGGGCGGGAAACGTCGCCAACCAGTTCAGCAGTGAAGTTGACCCGGCGCATCAGCGAGCCGCTGTTGATCCATTCGGCGCCGGTGTGCCAGCCCTCCACGCTGGGCGGGTTGAGCAGGTCCTGGCCCATGTAGTTGGGCTGGCGGGACAATTCTCCGATACCGGGAGCCGGGAATTCCGCGCCGCCGACCATTCGCAGCGTGCCAACCACGACCTCGGTGGGATTCTTCAGGCGGGCGAAGCGGGCGTTCTTAAAGAAATCCGAGTTGAAGATCAGCCGCAGGGCCGCCTTCATGTCGTATTCATTTTCGCGCAGGGCATTGGCGATGGCTTCGACGGCATCCGGGTCGTTGGGAGGCGTCACCGACCAGGCCGGCACCTGGGGCTCGTCAGCCACAAAGAAGTTGTAGAGGTGGCGGGCAATGAACCGGGCACAGGCGGGATGTTCGCTAATGATGCGAACGACGTCATCGCCGTTCAAATTACCGGTGTGGCCCAGGAAGGTCTTGTCCGTCTCGTCATGGTCCTCGGGCCTGTACTCGAAGAACCAGTCATGACGACCGATGGGCCCTCGCGGCAGCTTGGGCTCGATAGTCCAGCCCGTGAAGGCACGGGAGCATTCCCGGACGTCAACTTCCGTGTAATTGCCAACGCCCATGCTGAAGAGCTCGAGAAGCTCGCGGCCCCAGTTCTCGTTCACCGCGTCGGCGTGATTCTCACAATTGTCCAGCCAGTAAATCATGGCCGGGTCTTTGGCCATTTCGACCAACAGTTCGCGGAAGTCGCCCATGCCCTTCTCGCGGAACTTGAAGATCATGTCCATCACGTCGTCGTAATGGTCGACCTTGGAGACACCCGTGGCGAAGATGCCGTGCCAGAACAAGGTCATCTTTTCTTCCAGCGGGCGCTTGGTGTTGACCATGTCGTGCAGCCACTCTGCGGCACCCATGCCGGGCAGAGTGCCGGGACGCCAAGTCCAGGGGTGATATCTCATCATTTCATTGCGGTCCAGCGCTGGTTGCCCCTCAGGGTTCAGCAGCTCTTCCACGGTGGCTTCGTAGCCCTTGGCCACTCTGGATTCCAACTCCTCCCTGGTGGCGCCGAATCCGGCACGGCGCATCAGGTGGGCCATCAATGCGATGTCCTGGTCGCCCATGGTTGCCTCCTCATCGAACTAAAGTATTTCCTGCTTGGTCGTTGCCACCTGTCCGGACGCAATTCGCAATACGGGCTGGTGACGGGGCAGGCAGACTTATCGGTATAATATTAGCCGCCGCAACGGGTTGTCAACGATTGTCAGAAAGCATCGCGTTTCTGGACGATACATCGTCGTTAGCGTGATCTCCCCTACGATAATCGGAAGAGTTACCTTGGTAGGTGTTCAGTAAGTGAGGCTGTTATTTCATAGAATTGCCAGTTTTCGTGCAAGAGTCCTGGCGGCTGCCTCGGTCCTGGCCGGTTCCTGAGAAAGGTTCTCCGGCGCATGAATGACGGCCGAGAGTGGACGCCTGTTACTGTGGGCGACACGGCTTCAGGACGTTCCGCCCCTGCATGCCAGGGCCTTTTCAAAGATTCAAATTGACTATTTCCGTTAGCCCTGAGCTTGTCGAAGGACGGGTCGATGGAATCCGCCGATGGTTCGACCTTGCGGCAAGATCAGGGCTTCACCACCACCGGATTTTTCAGTACCTTGAAAAGGTCCTGCCCGCATGCACTGCCTCATTGACCGGCAAAATGTGCCGCCACTACACTGCGCGTGGAAACCAGAGAGATGTTTCCGACGCCTATTCAGATTCCGCAATCGGGGGGCACATGCGATTGGAAGGTAAAGTTGCGCTGATAACAGGAGGGGCCAGGGGCCAGGGGGCAGGGTGCTGCGGAGGCTCGCCTGTTCGCTAGCGAGGGTGCCAGGGTGGTAATCGCGGACGTACTGGACCCCGACGGTATGGCCGTGGCCGCTGAGATCAACGAACTGGGGGGCGATGCTACCTACGTTCACCTGGACGTTTCCAGCGAGGCGGACTGGCAGCAGGCGATAGCCGCCACGGTTTCGGCCTACGGCAAACTCGACGTGCTGGTGAACAACGCCGCCATCTGGCGAGGAGGGCACGTCATGGAAACGTCGGGGGAGCAGTGGGACGCCATCCTCGACATCAACGCCAAGGGCGTGTTCCTGGGCACGAAGCTGGCCATCCCCGAGATGCGCAAGGCCGGCGGCGGTTCCATAGTCAACATTTCCTCCACCGCCGGGCTGGTGCGAAGCCTCACCAGCAGCGCATACAGCGCGTCCAAGGGGGCGGTACGGCTTCTCACAAAGTCCACCGCCGTGCAGTATGGCTCGGAGGGTATTCGAGCCAACTCCATACATCCGGGACCCATCGACACGCCGATGGGCGACCAGGTATGGCCCGACGCCGGCAGCCGCGAGGAAACCATCGAGCGCACGGTCCTCAAGCGCATCGGCACTCCGGAGGACATAGCCAACGGCGCATTGTACCTCGCGTCGGACGAATCATCGTTCATGAGCGGTGCCGAACTGGTGATTGATGGCGGCATGACGGCGCAATAACCCTCCCTCGGTCCATATCAGGGGAGGACGAGCCCTTCATTTTTACCCAGACCGGCCCGCTTGGGTCTCCTGTAGGCGGGAGACCTATCCCCCAAGCAACTCCGCCAGCGGGCCGACCGGCCCCAGGTCCTCCAGGCCGTCCAGCATATGCAGGGCTACCTCTGCGTCGCTGTCGGTTATGGCGGCGGAGGCACAGTCCAGGAACTTCCACCTCACATCTTCCCGCGTCACTCCCCGCAGGGCGCCGGTGGTGGCGCGATCTGCGCGCTCGGACAGCACGCGCCCGTCCTTCAGGTGCACCTCAACGCGATTATGGGCCTCCGTCCAGCTGGTCTGCCCCTCGTACCCGGAGTGGCGACGCATCTGGATCCGGGGTATCAGGTCCTGCGCCTCTGCCCGCATCACCTGTTCGTCAGTGAATGTCCCGAGGCTGATCTGACCGTCGATGATCTCGGCGGCCAGGCAGTATTGCATACTGAATTTTCCCTCCAGCCCTCCGGTGGGGCGAGAGTGGATCAGCGAGCGGGGCGGATCGAAGTCTACGAGGACGTCGATATGGTCCACATCGGAGGACACGAACGTCTCCCGCCTAAGTAGTTGCGTCGTGGCGTCGAGGGCCAGGTGGGCGCTGCCGCAGCAGGGATATTTCTTGATCTCGATACCCGACTCGACGATGAAACAGCGGCGGCCCAGCGATGCGGCGGCCCTGTCGGGGTCGTAACCGCTGCCGCCGGAGAAGGCGCGCATGAATCCGAAGCGGCCCTCCAGGGCGTCCTGCGAGGCAGTGAACCCGGCCTGCACCAGCTTGGCAGCGTTGACCCCGGCGCGGCAAGCCGCCCCGGCGTGGTAGGGCTTGGTCATGGTGCCGAAGTTCTGCCGAAGCCCGGAGGCCTGCGATGCCCCCAGCGAGATGGCCATGGCTGTCTGCTCCGGGTCCAGGCGTAGCAAACGGGCAGCCGCGGCCGCAGCGCCCAATGTGCCGAGGGGTCCGGTCGGGTGCCAGCCCAGGTCGTCGAAGTATGCCGGTGAGATGGCATCGCCCACGGCGCAGGCCACCTCGAACCCCAGCAGGTAGGACAGCAGCAATTCGCCGCCGGTGGCCCCAACCTCCTCCGCCAGGGGCAGCGCACCGGGGATTAGAGCCGCGCTGGGGTGGGTCTTGGTGATAAAAGTGACATCGTCGTAATCGAGGGCGTGGGACATCGCCCCGTTGACCAGTGCCGCCTCCAGCGAGCTGGCCTTGAAGCCCCGGCCTATCACCGTGGCCTGCGGATTGCCGCCCAGGGAGGTAACGTAGTCGCAGAGGACGTCGGCCAGGGGTTCGCGGGAGCCGGCCAGGGCGCAGCCCAGGCAGTCGGTGATGGCGGCTTTAGCCGCGTCAATGGCCTCCGGCGCAAAGTCCTCCAGCCCTGTGGTAGTAATGTACTCAGCGATTCTACTGGTCAGGCTCACGTCCGTCTCCCGGGGCACCGGAATGGTCCGCTGCCCATTGGTTTGACGGCCAGTTAAGCACGTAGCCCGAGCGGGCGCAATGGCGTTGTTGGCCGGTTTACATAACGGTGGAAGGCCGGTGGATAACAGGCAAATCACCAGTGGAAAACCGGCGGTTTCCGTGGATAACTCATGAATCCCATTGTGTCTCCCCGAGAGAAACATCGTTCGTCGGGGCTGAAGCTTTGTCGTAGTTGAGTCTCGTGGTCCACCTGTCACGGCGAAATTACGGAAACGCATACTCCATATCAATTGTTAGGGAAATCGCGGCTGGGTAACATGGCTATGATACAAATGGACCTATAGAGCTTTGGAACTGCCGTGCTCCATATCGGAGAAGGTGGGCAAAGGGCGTTACCGGGAAACCCAGCCGACCCGGCCAGGCAGGCCCGCGGATGACACAGAGAGTGGCAAGTCGCCTTTCGATAACCCTGCAGCTGGCGGGGGCGCTGGTCGCCGTGCTGCTGGCGGCCGGGGTGTTCGCGCCGGCGGAGGTAGGGGCGCACGATTGTGTAGACATGGACGACAGGCACGAGGACTTTCAAAGCAACGCTGTTGACTGTACCGAGCCGACTCATCAGAACACTCACACACACACCGTCGATGTGGACGGCGGGCGCTACAGGGATATGACCTTCAAGGCGTATGTGCCCGACGAAGGCAGATTCTACGACACTGCCGACGACAGCATTGTTATCACGTTTCACAGGTCATTTGACCTGCCCGAGACCGTGCCTAGGCCTATGACCGGAAGTCACATCACAGTTCAGAGTAGCGGTGATGGAGATGTGGAAGTACCTATCCTTAGCGCAACGGTGGAAGGAAAGGAACTCCGGCTATCGGACAACCTTTCCGGCACTCTTGATGCGGGGGAGTACGTCACCATTACCATCAAGGCGGGCGCGAAGATCGAAACGCCCGAGACCCCCCAGGGTTTCGACGACTTCGAAGACGAAGACCCTTACCCGGTTTCAATATCCTTCGTTGATGGGGCCACAAACGATGATGTGGACGCACAGGACAAGAACTTTGTAATCGTCAAGAACCCAATAGACTCCACGGTACCTAACACTGCCGTGCGTGTTGAATTGCATACTCACGCTGAGGCGCGCATAAGCACCGCCGACGACATCACGGTTGACTTTTCAGGTCCCTCCCCCGGATCGGGCTTCGATCTCCCGAGCACCATGGCAACGTCCAGGATTAAAGTTTTCTACAAGGAAGATGAGTCAGCTACATCATTTAAATCATTCAATCCGTCCGAGGTACAAATCGAAGGAGAGCGGGTGATTTTTTCCGTTCCCTCAGGGAAAGATGATGCCCAGATATCGTTCAAGGACGACTACAGGATCGAAATCAGCAAGCTGGCCCGGGTCAAGACCCCGTTCTCAGCCGGCATCAAGACCATCAGGGTGTCGTCAACTGTGGACGGGGACGAAGAAGACATCATAGAAACGGTGGTGAGAAGGACAACCACGGTCAATCCCCAGGAGGGACCGCGAGGCAGTGAATTTACGCTGGAAGGCAAGGGGTACGCGCCGGGAACCGTTACGGTCTATCACGATGCCGATGGCGATGAAGACATTGACGCAGGTGAAACACTGGCTTCGGTCAAGACCGTCAGAGGCGCATTCAGGACCAGGCTGACCGCCCGCGGCACTCCTGGCGACGATGAGTACAGGGTCAGGGCGAGGGACAGCGAGGGCGATGATGTCTCCGTGGGGTTTGACATCAGGAGCGCCATGTCCTTTGAGCCAGACCCGGTCGGGCTGGGGTCCAGCCTCAAGGTCATAATTTCCGACTGGGAGGAATATCGCAACGAAGTTGTGGCCGTGCAAATCGCCGGCAAAGACGCCTTTCTTGCGGAAGCAGTTGAATACGATAACTGTATAGAACACCCCAACGCGGCCCCTCGTGACCCTCAAGGCAGAGTCACTTTGACGGTCGATGTACCATCCGACATCCCCCCTGGCGAGCAGACGGTTTCGGTGTACGATCACAGTCAACTCGATTACGTGAGAGACGTAGGAGCGGATAGAACGCCGGAGGATGTGGCAGACGACACCAAGTCCTGCCATGAACTTGGCGAAGAGAGCGAATGGGGGCAGCGCAGGGGCGAGTTGCAAAGCTCCTTTCGAACAGACGACCCCATCGCCATCACCAAGGCAACGGTAGAGATTGTGGCGCAGGCGCTCACCCTGTCGAGGTCGGAAGCGGTCAGAGGGCAGGAGATCTCCATCACCGGCTCCGGTTTCTCCAGGACTAACGACGGAAGCGGTGACATTCAGAAGGTGACGGTCAATGGCGAGGATGTGGCGGAGGATCCATCTCAGTTCGAGGTAAGCACCAACGGCGATGTGGCCTTGACTGTAACTGTGCCCGTGGAGGCCCGGGCCGGGAAGAACGAGGTGCAGGTGACGGGGTGGGACGGGACGCTGGGTACTGCTACTCTCACGATTCCGGAGCCGTCCATCACCTTGGCTCCAGCGGAGGGCAGGGCGGGAGACCGGGTTACGGTCACGGGCAGAGGGTTTGTCGCCAAGCAGTTCGTCCGGCTGACCTACGACGACGAATTCGCCGGAGGAGGGCAGACCGACGCCATGGGCGGGTTCAGCTTGCCAATTACAGTGCCGCTGACGGCGGACATCGGCAGGACGTACCGGGTAACGGCGATAATGGACGTAGAGGGGTTGAAAGACAGTCCCATGACGGCCATGGCCGACTACTTGGTCTTGCCAGCCACGGTTACGGTGACACCTGACTGGGTCTCCCCGGAATCCCAGATGACCATCAAAGGGGAGAATCTGCCGCCCTATGCGGTGGTGAGGCCTGTGACTTTCGGAAACCGGGACATTACGCCCGTGCCCAACATCTCCACCGCCAGGAACGGTTCCTTCGAGCTGGAGGTGACGGTCCCACATTTGCCGCTGGGAGACCACACGCTGCGGGTGGAAGTGCTGGGGGTGGTCGTGACGCAGGTCGTGGAGGTGGCCGTGCCACCGCTCAGCGGCCCACCGGAGGACGTGTTCCGGGAGCTGATTCAAGCGGATGTGTTGGTCAGGGTTTGGTACTTGGACAGCGCCACCCAGTCTTGGTCGTACTATGATCCCCGGCCGGAATTCGCAAGCCTCAGCACCCTGACCCAGGTGAAGAGCCTGGATGTCGTTTGGGTAAACTTATCATCGGCCTGGGATTTCCAGGGTGCCACCCTGAATTCCGGCTGGAGACTAATCCGGCTCAACTGAGGGAGAGACCTCGCCGGTTTTACTGCAACGTCCTAACCCTGGGCAGCGTAACGAAGCAGACCGCCGCCATAGCCAGGCCGGCGCCACCAAGGGTCAAAATCGCCATTGAGGCGGACGTGGCATCGGCCAACATTCCTGCCAGGACACTGGCCGCTGTCAAGAGGCCCCGCTCGTAGGCAAGCACGCTGAATGTCCGGGCCCGGAACTCGTCGGGAACAATGGTCAGCACGACAATGGCCTGGGTCGTTCGGTAGTGAGACTGCCAAAGGGACATGAGGGCCAGGAGGACAAAGGCAAGGGGAACCCACGATGAGAAAGCAAAGGCCATCGTGGTGCCGGAACTCAGAGCGGCAGTCCCCAGGAGCACCAGTCCCCTTCGCGACGGCTGACCCATGGAGGCAATGACGAGCGTTGAAATGAATCCTCCGACTCCGGTAATAGCCAGCAGGTATCCGCCCATGTCTGCTCCGGCGTGGAGAGCCTGCGCTGTGAAGAGGGGGAGTAGGAACCACACCGGATGCAGGATGGTGTTGGGAATTACCGACAGAACCATCATCTGCAGTATCTCCCGCTGTCGCCGCCACAGGTGAAGAATGCCCTCAATGAAGTCGCCGACGGGAGAGAAACGGTTCCCGGGCCTCTCCATCGATGGAGATGCGTAGGGGAGGCGTACTGCCAGCAGGAGTAGCGATACGGCGAGATACAACACCCCTTCCAGGGCAAAGTTCCAAAAATAACCGAGCCAGAAGATGAGCAGGCCGCCAACGAAAGGTCCAAAGATGCGGGTTCCCGTGATGGTCAGGACATTGACGGCGAAGGCGTAGCTCACCAGTTCCCGGGGCACCGTGTTGGCCACCAGCACCTGCTGCATCGGTTGGGTGATGGCCAGAAATGCACCGGAAACCAGCACATAGGCGTATGCATGCCAAGCCAGAACGTGGGGACTGTCTGCGAGAAAGGCGAAACCGAAGGCCAGGGAGGCGCCCATGGCCTGAACTGCAATCATCAGCTTGCGGCGGTCCAGCCGGTCGCCCAGGACGCCGCTCAAGGGATTTACCAGGAGCCAGGGCAGGGTGTTTATCGCGCCAACCGAGGCTACCAGGATCCCCCCGAATTGCGAGCCCTCTGATAAGTCCTTGACCAACCAGCCTACCGTGAGCAGCTGCAGCCACATGGCGGTATTGGCACAGAAATTGGCGAACCAGAGCAGACGGAAATCCCGGTAGTTGAGCCAGACGTCCAACGCCCTTGGCCGGGGTATTCTTTGTGGAGAGCGGATAACCGGGGCCTTCCAAAAATGGAGTGAACTGCCAGACAGGACAGTACTAGCGGAATATTGACAGTGCGCTCCGGCACTGCCCGGCTATTGTAATACTCCAGGGGTCATGGCTGTTGGTGAATCCTGGTGAGGAAACCTTGCTTATTCAACTGATCCGGCATCCTCTTCGTCTTGGCAGGATAATCCCTGAATCCGGGCATTTCCAGCCGGCCCCATGGGACGCTCGGCACGCCAGAAATCCGACCCAGCCGGACGACTGGGTCCGTTCAGGATATGGGTATAAGGGCATCAGGAGACGGAAGGCAGGCATTTGTGCCATCCGGGAAGGCTGTTGTTTTGCCATCCGGTATCCCATCCCGTGTTGGATGAATATGTACGAGGGACTCCGGGCACGGTCTGCCGGCTCTTGATGATGGGACTTAACGAAGGATGTGAGCTGTTGCTGCCTGCCGCAAAATTCCGGCCCGAAGACCGGGCGGAGCAACCCGTCCCGGGTCAGGATGCGCCCGGCATAATTGGAAAGTTCGCATGGCAGTTCGCATTCTGCTGCGGTGAGCTGATGCAGGCGCTCAGACGCAGTCAGAGTACGAGCATTGTAGTCAATCCTCATCCTCTCCTTTGCGTAGACCGACGATGCCGAGGTGGACCCGGAATTTCGGACAGACGGCGAAGTGAGAGTCCCGCTCCTAGACTGATGGCAGCGGATGCTGTCGGAAGGAGCAGGAAATGTCGCAAGGACGCAGCGCAAGACAATCGGCTCGGAATCGAGGACGCCGATGCAGAAAAACGCTCATTGCCAGGGGTTTGATTCATTTCGTGCCACCTGGTGGCGGCGGGGGCCTGCCAACCCGTCTCTTTCACAAGCTTCAACGGCCAGGGAAAGCGGACTATTGTGCTCCTATCATGCCTCCTGAGCGCAGGCCAGTGCGGTGAATACTGGTGTTCTGAAAAGGGTTGCCGGTGCTGAGTTGGGGCTTTATCATGGCCCGCACGGTTTCCCTGCGCGTCAAGAGGGAGAATCTTTGGCAACAGACTCCGGGAGGTGAAATGAGTTCATCCATAGGATCATCTACGAAGGGCAGAGTCTTGAAGGTAGTAAATGGTGTTGGCTCCCCCGAATCAACTGCGCAAACACCGGGCATGATTCGGAAGCCGGGGATTGATGGCAACACGGCGGGCGCTGAGAAAATCTGGCTGGGCCATGTGGAGTGCACACCGAACACCATGGGACCTCCCCATAACCATGGGGAGGCAGAAACCGCGGCCTACGTACTGAAGGGTCGGATACGCGTCTACTACGGCGATGGATTCAAGGAATATGTGGAGGCGGGACCAGGTGACTTCATATTCGTGCCAGCCCATTTCGATCACATCGAGGGGAATCCCTACGAGGAACCGGCCGAGGCTGTGCTTTCCCGTGGTCCTGACAACATCGTAATCAATCTGGACGATTAAATCCGGACGGGCGTCAACTTGTTCCGGCCCGGCCGATAGTTGCCGGGCCGGTATACTTTTGTATGGCATCTGCAATGCCGCACATCATTGAAGCTCGCCCAGTAGTCGCGTCAGCGAGGCAGGAGGACCCCTTCACCTTTGTTCACGTCCGGGTCGAATAGACTGTTATTTCTGCCGCGGAGAGTGTTCTACGGCTGGTGGATAGTAGCCGTTTCCGGAGTTGCGGATGCACTGAAGCACGGCACTTTCAACCGTGGATTCACGTTCTATGTCACTCCGCTGAGCAGGGAGCTGGGTGTTGGAATAGGCATTGTCTCGCTGGCTGAAATGCTCGGAAGGCTGGAGGGGGGTCTTCAGGGTCCCCTGCTTGGCTGGCTTAACGACAAGTTTGGCCCGCGTTCGATCATGCTTCTGGGTGGCAGCGCATCGGGCCTCGGCTTCATTCTCTTCTCCTTCACCGAGAACTACATTTACTTCCTGGTCGTTTTCGTAGGGCTTCTGTCCCTTGGATTCAGGGCGGGTTACAACAACGCCTTGATGCCTGCCATCAACCAATGGTTCCGAAGGCGCCGGGGTCTTGCCATGGCTGTGGCGGGGATGGGTAGCCCACTGGGGGGAATAATCATATCGCCCCTGGTGGGAATACTCGTCTACGAGATAGGCTGGGTGATGACCGCCCGTATCTCCGGGATCGCCATACTGGCTGTGGTGCTACCAATGACGGCGCTGGTCCATCGCGCGCCAGAGGAAAAGGGCATGCTTCCTGACGGGGCGAGGCCTGAGGCAGTTGGTCCGCTGGTAACGATGGCCCCCGACGAGACAGCCAGTTCACCGGCGCTGAGGTTGGCCCCCGGTGAGCCGGACTTCACTACCCGAGAGGCGATGCGAACGGCATCCTTCTGGCTCCTGGTTCTGGCCGTTGGTCTTAGGAATACAGTGCATTCCGGAATGCAGTTTCTGGTTTCGCCGATCCTGGTCTGGTTCCTCATGGGTTCCGGCAGACCGGAGGACGAGAGCGTGCGTCTCTCTGCGCTGCTGGTGGGGGTCCTGGCGCTGAGTTCCCTGGTTATGAATCCCCTCGTGGGCTGGCTAGGAGATACATGGTCAAAGCAGCGGCTCAGCGCCATAGCCATGGTTGTGGGCGCGCTATCGATGGTTGCCCTGCTGAACCACAGCGGGTCCATGTGGCAGGCGATCGTCTTCGTGGTGCTGCTGGCCGGATCGGAAACAGCCAACCCACTCGCTTGGGCCATAATGGGAGACTTTTTCGGAAGGAGGAACTACGGGACGCTGCGGGGCTGGCAACATCTGCCGGACCAGTTGATGTCAATGAGTACGCCCGTATGGATGGGGCTAATCTATGACTATACCGGCAGTTATTTCTGGTCGCTCGTACCACTGGCGGCGATTTATGGGCTTGCGTCGGTCAGCTACTGGGTCATTCCCAGACCCCAGTCACCGCCGCGCGTGTTGGAGGCGCAGAATACGGGCCTGGGCCGCTGAAGCTTCGCCATAGGGCGACGGCAAACTGTGCCCTGAGCCGGAGAGTCTTGCGGTCAATCCGTTGTCTCACCGTGGGTTCAGCCAGAGACAGCCTTGGCCAGCCCTTCTACCGCTCCCTCCAACACCCAGTCCTCGACGCAATAGGAGATCCGGAAATACCCAGGGGCGCCGAACCCTCTGCCCGGGACGACCAACACATTCGACTGCAACAACACCCTTGTAAATAAGACGTCGTCTTCGATGGGCGCCTTGGGAAACAGGTAGAAGGCACCCTGGGGTTTAACGGTATCGTATCCCATTTCGCGCAGGGCGGTGTACATGAAGTCCCGCTTGCGCTGGTAATAGCCGGGGTCGACGCTAACGTCCTGAAGGTTACGCACCACATGCTGCATAAGGGCCGGGGCGTTGACGAACCCCAGGGTCCGGTTGCAAAAGCTGAATCCTCCTGTCAACTCCTCTTTGTCTGGGTAATTGGGGTTGATAGCTATGAATCCGATGCGTTCCCCCGGCAGTGCCAGGTCTTTAGCATGGGACGTCACAATGACGGAATTGATGTAGGTCGGAACGACTTGTGGGAACTTCGCCCCCTCAAAGATTATTCGCTTGTACGGCTCGTCGCTGATAAGGAAGATTTCTGTGCCGAGATCCATCTGCTTCCTGTTGAGAACATCGGCAAGTTCAGCAATAGTCCCTTCCGAATAAACGACTCCAGAGGGATTATTGGGTGAGTTGACAATGATGGCCCTGGTCCTGGAGTTAATTGCCCGTTCGATGGCGCCCAAGTCGAGTTCGAAGGAACTGGTGGTGTCGACCACCACGGCAACACCTTCGTGGTTGTCGATGTAATAGAGGTATTCGAAGAAGTATGGAGCGAGGATGATAACCTCATCTCCCGGGTTCAGAATGGTCTTGAGCACAACGTTGGCCGCCGCCGCCGCCCCACAGGTCATCACGACATCTGTACCCTGAAAGGGAAGGCCCGTGTCCTTGGACAGCGACTCCGCAACGGCTTGGCGCGTCTCCATGTACCCGGGGTTGGGCATGTAGCGATGCATCCCTTCAACCGGTTCGCTGGCCAGCCGAAGCAACTCGTTCTTGAACTCCACCGGCGGTTCGATCACCGGATTTCCCAGGGACAGGTCGAAGACGTTTTCGGGACCTATCTGCGCCTTGAGCGCCAGTCCTTCTTCGAAGACCCGGCGTATCCAGCCGCCCTCTGCCATGAACTGGCGGACCTTGCGCGAAACCGCCATCGGGTTGCCTCCATTCGGACCAGAATGCGGGCGAGTGTAGCAACGTGCCCGCGGGGGTGTCAAAGCTGGCGTCAGGTCAGTTGTGGCGTCATCTTTCCAAACAGACCCGTTGAGGCTTCAACCATCCTCATGCCGAACGCCCTGCCAAAGTGGTAGACCAGGCTGTATCTCACAGCCTCCGAATCGACGTTCCGACCCAGCAACTCCGCCATCGACGTAACAGGCCGGTCGCCGATGCCGCACGGGACGATGTGGCGGTAATAGGAAAGCTGGGTGTCTATGTTGATAGCGAACCCGTGAAAGGCGACTCCCCGGCTTATCTTGACGCCTATGGCCGCTACCTTGCCCCCGGAAGTCCAAACGCCGGTAAGCCCCTCCTCGGTGTGAGCCGTGACGGCCATGTCCGCCAGAGTCTCGACGATGACCTGCTCGAGGGTGCGAACGTATTTGAGCGGCCCGCCACCCCACCGGCGTACATTGATGATGGGATAGCAGACCAGCTGTCCAGGCCCGTGATAGGTCACCTGCCCACCCCTGTCGGTCTCGTATACGGGTATTCCCATGGCGGTGATTCCCTCCGGCGAGGGAAGCAGGTGTTCTTCTCGGCTCAGTCGGCCGCGGGTGTAGACATGCGGGTGCTCCAGCAAGAGCAACGAGTCGGGAGAGGCGCCGTCGTGGACCTGTTCGACGAGGGTCCGCTGTAGTTCCACGGCCAGAGGATATTCCAGTGTCCCCAGCCAAGCGAAACGGCAAGTGTCGGTGCTCGGCATACTGCCTCAGGCTGTCCGCTAGTAGATGGGTGAATCCGGCGCGTAGGCCTCGAGCCTTACTTTAACCGCCTCCAAAAAGGAGCTGGCCTCCGCACCGTCGTTAATGCGGTGGTCGAAGGAGAGGCAGATATTCATCATGGAGCGGATGGCAATGGCGTCATTCCTGACCACCGGCCGCTTTTCAATGGTCTCCATGGTCATTATGCCGGCTTGCGGATGATTGATAATGGGCCCGGAAACCACTGAGCCACCGAGAGCGCCCGTGTTGTTAAGGGTGAACGTGCCCTCCTGCACATCCTGGATGGACAGACGGTTTGAACGGGCTCTCTCGGTAATGTCCTGTGCCGCATGCGCCAGACCGGCGATATTCAAACGGTCCGCGTTGTGAATAACTGGCACGATCAGGCCGTTGGGGGCAGCCACTGCAAGCCCCAGGTTGATCTGCCGTTTGATGATAATTGAGTCCTCGTCCCAGGATGCATTCATCGACGGCACTTTCCGCAGAGCCTCCACCACGGCCTGAATCACGAAGGGCATGTAGGTCAGGACGACCCCCTCTTGCCTTTCGAAATCCGACCGTGCAGCCTGGCGAAGGTTTACCAAGCCCGTAACGTCTACTTCTTTCATGCTCCAGGCATGGGGAATCTGGGTGACGCTGCGGACCATTGCGTCGGCTATCATGCGTCTTACCGGAGTCAGAGGCATGCGTTCATCGGCCTGTCTCTGGGCGGAAGGGACACCGGAGGGCTCCGAGTAGCGCGATACCTGGGCCGAATCATGGGAAGCAGGGTCAGCGATCTCAGAACCCTCAGATTCCGCAAGGTGGCTCAGAACATCATTGCGGGTAATTCGCCCACCCAAACCGGTGCCCTGGATACGCGACAAGTCCACGGAGTGCTCTCTGGCGAGCCTGCGTACAGCCGGCGACAGCCTCGGCTGGCCGTTGCCACGGAGCGGATCTGGGACTGAAATGGATGGTTCCTGCGGTGCGCCAACGAGGGGAGTCGAGGATGGCACGACCGCGGGGAGCGAGACTGCTTCCGTTGGCTCCATCGCCTCTACGGCGGCGCCACCGGTGGGGCCTACCGGTGTAACGTCCCGCATAAGGAACCCTGTGGTACCGACTGTTGCCGGCGGAGGCTGCGGTGCTTGTTCAAGGTGCTGGGCCGCCATTGTGGGCGGCTCGGATGACGGGGTCTCGCCGGGTTCACCGACCTCCGCTATGGGGGCACCCATCGGTATTGTCTCTCCCTCCTCCGCGAGCACCCTTAGCAATTCTCCCTCCACTGGGGAGGGCACTTCCATAGTCACCTTGTCGGTTACCACCTCGACCAGGGGCTCATACCGGCGGACAGAATCGCCGGGTTGCTTTAGCCACTTGCCGATTGTGCCCTCTACCACGGATTCACCGACGTGGGGTAGTTCTACCGTTACGGCCAATTGGTCACCATTCACCTGTTCAGAATACCCGTATCTTGGATGGAGGGGACTTGTCGGAGTTCAGTAGGCTGCCAGTCGTCGAAGCGCGGCGGCGATCTTGGGTGTGTCCGGTATGTATGCGTCCTCCAGCGTTTGCGCAAAGGGCATGGTCGGAACGTCGGGGCCGCAGACGCGCATGATGGGGCCATCGAGGTACTCAAAGGCTTCATCAGCCACCAACGCGGCGATTTCGGCGCCAGCTCCGCCGGTGATATTGTCCTCGTGGGCGATCAGCAATTTCCCAGTCTTTCGCACAGAGCCAAGGATTGTCTCTTTGTCCAGGGGCGAGAGGGTCCGCAAGTCGACCACCTCGGCGTCTATACCCTCGCCCGCAACCTCCTGGGCCGCTTCAAGGCAATAGTGCAGCGTCAGACCGTAGCTGATCACAGTCAGGGTAGAACCCGGGCGCTTGATATCGGCCTGACCCAGCGGCAGAGTGTATTCTCCCTCGGGCACCTCGCCTCTTACCAGGCGATAGGTCTTCTTGTGCTCGAGGAACACGACGGGATTGTTGTCGCGAATGGCGCTCTTCAGCAGACCCTTGGCGTCGTAGGGAGTACAAGGAGTTACCACCTTCAGACCGGGAGTATGGAAAAAGTGCGTCTCGACGTTCTGAGAGTGGAATAGTCCGCCTCGAATACCGCCGCCGTAGGGGATGCGGACGGTCATTGGGACCTGCACGGCGCCGTTTGTGCCGTAGCAGGTGCGGGCAGCTTCACCGATGAGCTGATTGACCGAGGGCCAGACGAAGTCTGAAAACTGGATTTCAGGGACGGCCCGCTGACCGCGGAAGGCGGCACCGAGTGCAATCCCCACAATGGATGCCTCCGCCAGCGGAGTGTCGATTATACGGTCCTCCCCGAATTCCTCCACCAGCCCTTGCGTAGCCAGGAAAACACCCCCTCGAGCTCCCACATCCTCTCCCATGACGAACACGGAGGGGTCTCGCAACATCTCCTCTCGGAGAGCTTCCCGGACAGCTTCTATTACGCTTTTTAAGGCCACTGATCTGGCCTCCTATGTCAATGCGGTTTCGACTCTGAATCGACCTCTTTGCCGAGGCATATATGCTGCTTGATGCAGGAGTCCTGCCTGAAAACTAACCGGAGTACACCATACTGTGAAGGGTAGAAACAGGGGGAGGATTCGCCTCATCGGCAGCATCGGTGGCGGAGTCCACCTCTGCCAAGGCGGTGGAAGCCGTTTCCTCGAGTTCCTGCTGGCTCTGTATTCCGTGCTCCAACAGGAGCGTGCCGAGTGAGACCAGGGGGTCCCGCAAGCGCGCCTGTTCCACCTCGCCAGCGGGCCGGTAGCGTCGATCATCGTCGTCGGTCGTGTGCGACATAAACCGTTCCACCATCATCTCCAGAAGCACGGGTCCTTCCTGACGGGCATGGGAAATGGCTTCTCTGGTTGCCTCGTAGCATCCTATAAAGTCCATGCCGTCGACGGTGAATCCTGGGAAACCATATCCGGCGGCCCGGCTGGCCACCTCCTGTATCCCCATTTGCTTTCGCTGTGGCACGGAAATTGCGTAACGGTTGTTCTCGCAGATGAATACCACGGGCAGCTTGTGAACACCGGCGAAATTCATGGCTTCGTGGGTCTCGCCCTGGCTGGATGCACCGTCGCCAAAGTAGACCAAGACCACTGTTTGCTCGCCCCGCATCTTGCAGGCCATGGCGTAGCCGACTGATTGGGTCAGACCGGCGGCGACTACGTTGGAAATCTGGATGATATTGCGGGGAAGATCGGCCCCCTGCAGGGGAAACTGTCGAGCATTGCTGTATGGGTCGCCGGCCTTGCCCATGAATGAACGCATGACCTGTTCAGCGGTTATCCCGGCAGCGAACTTCAGGGCCAGATCCCTGTAGTACGGAAACAGAAAGCAGTTGCCGTCTTTTTCCGCTGCCAACAGACTACCCAGCTGCGCTCCCTCGTGTCCCTGGCTGGAGGCCGCGATGGGCACCTTTCCCTGTCTGTTGAGCGCCCAGATTCGTTCGTCAATGGTCCGGCAGAGCACCATACGTCGATAAAAATCGACCAGGTCCTCTGCGGTTAACCCGCCTGGGAGCGATCTCAACGACTCGGCTACGGCTGCGCCACCCTTACCCCTACTATTAACCTTGGCGCGAGACTTGCGAGGTGGCATTTTTTCTCCCGTCTCGTCCGGTGAGCAGCAATCTGTCAGCCGGTCGTCAAAAGGCGGAAATTTCCGGGGCACAACATACCCGGGGCCAGCTTGAGCCCCGCATTCAACCGTGGCAATTATAGCCAACGAAATTGGGGGTCGCAATTGCGGGTTGCCTTCAATGAGCGCCTCCCGAAGGGCGGCCTGCCCAGACAATGGGTATCCCCGAATAGGCGAGTCGGACCAACGACCTCAGGTGGACATGATTTCCAAGATTAAACGCGCCTCAAATGCAGCCTTGGAAAGGTTTAATATTTTGCCGAAGAATACTCACGAAATGGCCCCGTTTCTGGGGGATATCCCCGTTGACAGCCTGCGAAAGATATTGCTACGTTGCCTGCATTCAATAGGTTCGGTAGCTTTGGGATGATTAACAGGTAACCCTTAGATATTTTGATTGGGTCGGGCAGCCAATATTCATTAGAATTGCAGGCTCACCCAGCCTAGGGCAGCCTTGAGAGCCGGCAGGCCCCTGTTTCGGCAAGTGCTGCGTCATTCGGGCCCCTTTTCTTAATCTTTTGCGGCGTGTTGATCGAGGGATAGATTTGTGTTTCTCCCAGGGCTGGTTGCCCGAATTCGAGTGGTGGGGTAATTGAAGTGCAGTCAGGAAAGAGAGGTGATTCAGCCAGAGAAATCTGGCGTGCGGTGCTGGGTGACTTGCAAGTGCAATTACCGCGGCCAACTTTTGAGACCTGGCTGAGTCCCACTAGAGGATTGTCCAACAATGGGGAGCTTTTCGTTGTAGAGGTCCCGACTCCTTTTGCGGTGGAATGGCTGGAGAAAAGGATGTTCCACGCCCTGCAACGCACTCTTGAGAAGGTCTCAGGCCGAAGCCTCCAGTTGCAGCTACAGGTGCGATCTGAGGGGGTATCCTACGTCACTGAACGTGCGCAAGTCCCTGAGGGAATACCTCGGGAGGCCAATCAGCCGCTGTTTGAGTTCCGGTCCTTAAATCCACGGTATACCTTCGAGTCATTCGTGGTTGGGCCATCCAATCGACTGGCGTTCAGCGCGGCCCATGCGGTGTCTGAGGCTCCGGGTGTGTCCTACAATCCGTTGTTCCTGTACTCGGGTGCAGGTCTGGGGAAAACCCACCTCCTCCAGGCAATCGGCCGCACCTGCGCTGGTCGCGGACTGTCGGTCCTGTACGTCACCTCCGAACAGTTCACTAATGAGTTCATCGCGGCTATCCGCAGTCGTACCACCGAGGATTTTCGGAAACGATATCGCTCTGTGCAAATGCTTCTCGTAGACGACGTACAGTTTCTGAGCGGCAAAGAGCAGACCCACGAGGGATTCTTCCACACGTTCAATGATATCCATAATTCGGGCAACCAGGTGGTCGTATCCTCGGACCGCCCACCCCGCGAATTGCCGCTGATGGAAGAGCGCCTGAGGTCAAGATTTGAGTGGGGCCTGATCGCTGATATTCAACCGCCGGACCTGGAGACGCGAATGGCCATACTGGCCAGCAAGGCTGACGAAATGCACGTGGGCCTCGAGGAGGCGGTTATAGAGCTCATCGCCAAACGGGTGCAGCGCAACGTGCGAGAACTGGAGGGCAGCCTGAACCGCATGGTGGCGTACGCTCAGTTGATGCATGTTGACATAACTTTGGAAACGACAGAACGCATTTTAAGCGATGTTTCTCCCGAACAAACACGGGCGTCTATTGACCCCAATCGCATCATTTCCGCGGTAGCCAGCCATTTCGACCTCCGTGTCGACGAACTTCTGGCGCGCAGCCGCAAGCGGACCGTATCGGTGCCAAGACAAGTCGCAATGTACCTGCTTATTCACGAAATCGGGCTCCCTCCCACTCACGTGGGCCGATTGCTGGGTGGTCGAGACCACTCCACCGTAATCCACGGGGCGGGTAAGATCAGTGGCGAGATGAACGAAGACAACGAACTTCGCCACGATGTCCAGGCGATCAAGGAATCGATATTCGCCTGACGAGGGAGTGGCATCAGAACAGATCAAATTCACCCCCTGCCGACCGGCAGGGGGCTCTTATTTAGGGACGCCTTCTCGCCAACGTTGTCCCCGGTTGTTGTGTAGAATGGCTGCGTGAATACTCACGTAATAGTAAAGACGCATGAGATAGCCCTAAAGGGGAAGAACCGGCCCTGGTTCATGCGTCGGCTCAAGGAGAATCTGCGTCACGCGACCGCGGGATCTGGAGTCTCCCATATTTGGCATGATCGCCTGATTATCGGCCTGACTCTGGAAGACGAGGAGCTCTGGCCAGGTGTAAAGGAACGGGTTCGAGAATGCTTTGGCGTGGCCAAGTTCTTCCTGGCCAGGGAATACCCCCAGGACCTGGCGGTTATCGAAGGGGAATTGCCCCACTTACTGAAAGGGCACGATTTCCGTACCTTCCGGATTGAGACAAATCGCGCTGATAAGCGGTTTCCACTGACCTCTCCCGAGGTCAACCGAAAATTGGGATCGTTCGTTGAAAAACTGACGGGGGCTTCCGTCGAATTGTCATCCCCCGATTTCTGCATCTATCTCGACATTCAGGCGAGGGGAATTCTCTTATATTTCGATGAGACTTTCGCCCATGGAGGTCTGCCGGTCGGCGCCAGCGGCCGCGTTATTGTCATGCTGTCCGGAGGGATAGATTCGCCGGTCGCAGCCTGGCATATGATGAAGAGGGGCTGTCCGGTATCCTACCTGCACTTCCACAGCTACCCACTCTCAGACCGGTCGTCCATAGAGAAGGCCGAGGAGCTGGTACAGCACCTTGCCCGCTATCAGACAGGTGCAGATCTACTGCTTGCACCATTGGCTGAGATACAAAAACGTATCATCGTAGATACTCCACCCTCCTACCGGGTGCTGCTTTACCGGCGGTTCATGATGCGCATTGCGGAGGGCCTGGCGGGCCAAGCTGGGGCAAAAGCCATCGTAACCGGGGAAAGCGTTGGTCAGGTCAGTTCGCAGACGCTGGAGAATATAGCGGTCGTTGACAATATCTCCGGCATGCCGGTTCTGCGCCCCCTGATAGGAATGAACAAAGAAGAGATTGTTGGAATGGCCAGAAGTATTGGCACTTTTCCAATCTCCATTCAGCCCGACCAGGACTGCTGCTCCCTCTTCGTGCCACGCCATCCAGAGACCCGGGCCCGGCTGTCTACCGTGCAAAGACTGGAGGAGACGCTGCCCATCGGCCAAATGGTCTCGGATGCATTGGAAGGAGTGTCCCGTCAACACATACCCTCCCCATATCGTGAACCGGGATAATGAAGAGCACATGGGGTGGGAAACTATACCGCGATGACTCCCATCCCTGGATGATGGAAGCAGATTTGCCAAATTGCGAGCGGCTTGGCGATCGGAACGGTAGCTGCTTCCTTCGCCGTGCAAGACTAATATCGCAGTCGGATCCGGTACTCCACCGGCGGGTCAATAAGGTCTGACTTTATGGAGGACCGCCGATGGCAGAGGGATGTACTGCGCGGAGTTTCCCGGTCCTTCTACCTCAGCCTGAGAGTGCTGCCGGCGGGGATGCGTCTACCGGCTGCGGTGGCCTACTTGCTGGCACGCGCTGCCGACACTATTGCCGACACGCGGGCTCTCCCACCGCAGGACCGGCTCGCTCTTCTGGCAGCCTTTCGTGAAGCTCTACACGGGAGCGACGCCAGGGCCGGCTCTGACAACTTCTGGAAGGGTCTCGGTGGGCAATCCGAGGGGGTCTCCCGGTCCGAAGCAGAGTTGGTCCAGGGGATAGCCAAGGTCCTTGGGCTTATGGAAGCCTTGCCCGAGGACGACCGGGCGGCCGTCCGCGGAGTGGTCTCGACCCTGACGGAGGGTATGAATCTGGACCTGGAGACGTTTCCGCCGGAAGGCTCAGGCCAGCTCTCTGCCCTGAAAACCCCTGAGCATCTGGATCGCTATACCTACCTGGTCGCCGGCTGCGTGGGCGAATTCTGGACGGCCCTTTCGCTTGCCCACAACCGAAGTCTGCGGCATTGGGACCAGTCGGAAATGTCCCGGCTTGGGGTACGCTTTGGCAAGGCATTGCAACTGACCAACGTGTTGAGAGACGTGCCGCGGGACCTGCGCATAGGCCGCTGTTATCTTCCTGAGGCCGACCTGAAGGATGTTGGACTTGTGCCCAAGGACTTGACCCAGCCGGTGAATGCAGCGCTCGCACGGCCGGTACTTGTGTCCTGGATAAAGACAGCTCTGGGACACTTCGAGGCAGCCGAAGCCTATTTGCTGGCCATACCGGGAAGGTGCATTCGGCTAAGGCTGGCGGCACTTTGGCCCATTCTTCTGGGATTAGCCACACTCAGCATCCTGGCAAGAAACGCTCACTGGTTGGATCCTGCTCATCCATCCCGCGTGAGACGTCGCTGGGTGTACGGAATGCTGCTTCGATCGGTACCAGCCGCTCCCTCCGATAGGTTGCTGCGCACCTGGATCCGACACATGAGAACCGACGTGCAGAGTGCCCTGAATACAGCATGAGGGGCAGCAAGGTTCCTTTCTGGCAGTGCTGCTCGTTTCCCTCCGCCATGGAGTGTCCACATTTGGCGGTCTCTTCGCTCATCTGGGATACTTCCGGCAGGAAATCGTAGAACGCCGCAGGTGGTTGGACAAGGCTTCCTAGGCTGACCTGGTAGCGCTCGGCCAGTTCCTTCCCGGCACGGACGGCCCCCAGGTGGGCACAGGGCTGGGCATCCGTCGCGCCGGAATGGGCCCCAAAGTGACTCGTTCTGCCTCACTGGGATTGAACCCTCACAGGCAGTGGCGGTAGGCCTTGCCGCTCTTGCCGATATACCGTCGGCAGCGCGGCGCGATTTCCCGGTGAGGGGCAACGGACGGTCAATCGGGTCTGCGTCCCGCCGAGCATTGACTCGGGGCGCGGGCAAATCTGAATCAATTGAGACGCGATTGCCCGGGGGCTGGCAGGGTGGGTCTTTGTGCGAAAGGGTCATTCTGGATTCCGGCTTTCGCCGGAATGACGAGGGGCACGTTATTTCGCGGGAATGACGGGCTGGAGTTTGCGATGATCGAATGACCCTGCATGGAGTAAGGGGATTCTTGACGCTTCAACCAATTCCTGTACCATTAGGCGCGGTGGGAAGTCGTTCGAGAAATTCGGAGGAATGATGTCAAAATTCGTGCATGTCTATACCGGTTCAGACGGGCAGTCAGTGATAGAAGAACGGGAATTTGAGATGCAGAGTTTTGTCGACACAGAGGGGGCACATGGCCTGTCCAGCCAGGTGTTCCAAACTCCCGGCATCACCTTCCGAATGTATGAGCCCGGGTATTTCCTGGACTTTCATACCGCGCCCAGGCGGCAGTACAGTATCACGCTCACCGGCGAAATCGAGGTGGGGACGCCCGACGGAACGATCAAACATTACGGCCCCGGCACGGTGCTGCTGGCCGAGGACCTGACTGGGACCGGACATTCCACCCGAGTGGTTGGTACCGGGCCGCGATTTGCGATCATTATTCCACTTTCCGATTAGTGAGGGGAGCCAACATAGTTCCTTCAGAGTGCCCTGGACCCAGGTGAATGAGTAGATGAGTGCTTACGGCAGTCTGAGCGGGGAATTCAATCCCGCAGTACCGAACCGGGTGGTCTTTGGTCAAGGAAGGGTCCGGACGCTGGGCCTGGAGGTTGCCGGATTGTCGGGCAGGCGGGCCCTGGTGCTGTCGGGCCGCAGCGTGGCGGAGCGGACCGATGCTGTCAACCAAGTAAAGGACGCGCTGGGAGACCTGGCAGTCGGTGTCTACTCGGGGTTGACCCAGAGGGCGCCGCTGGCCACTGCGGTAGAGGCTGCCAACCTGGCCGTTTCGCTGGAGGCCGACACCCTGGTGGGGGTTGGTGGAAGCACAATATCCGATGCCGCCAGGATGATCGCGGTGCTGATGGCGGAGGGCGTTTCTTCGGTCACGGAGCTGAGTGAGCGGGGACAGCGGGAGGGCATGCTGCTTCGCCCAGACCTGGACGGCAAGCCACTGCCCTTGCAGGTGTCCCTTCCCACCACACTGTCTGCCGGGGAGTTCAACACGGGAGGCGGCAACGTATTGGATGATGAGGCCGGCCACAAGATAAGGGTGAGCCATCCCCGTCTCCACGCAGACCTCATAGTTCTCGACCCGGACTTGACCGCTGGGACTCCTGACTGGCTGTGGCTTTCCACCGGCGTCAAGGCCCTGGACCACTGCATCGAGCGCCTTTACTGCGCGGGAAACCAGCCCGCCATCGATGCGCCGGTCCTTTCTGCGGCAGAGATGTTGTTCGATGCCCTGCCGCGGTCGAGGCAATCGGAAGGCGATGCGGAGGCCCGCCTGCGGTGTCTCATGGCTGCCTGGATGTCCATGATGGGTGCGCCCAATTTCTCCGTCGGACTTTCCCATGCCATTGGCCATATCGTGGGCGTCAAGTATGGCGTCGGGCATGGATATACCTCCTGCGTGACTCAACCATACGTGATGGAATACAACCGCCCGGCATCGGCGGCAAAGCAGGCCCTCCTGGCCCGGGCCGCGGGTCTCGATACGAGGGGTAAGAGCGATGAGGCGGCGGCTGAGCTGGCTGCCGGGGCGGTTGACGACTTCATCCTGGGACTGGGAATGCCGCACCGGCTGCGGGAGCTGGAGATACCCGAGGATGACCTGCCGGATATTGCGGAACTGGTGCTTACCGACGGCGGCTGCCGGAGCAACGCGATACCCATCACCGATGCGTCGCAGGTGATGGAGGTGTTGCGGAACGCCTACTAGGAAAGATGTGACGAGTTTCCCGGAGCTGGGACTACGGACGTAGAGGAATCGGCTTCCACACGCTCCACCGGATCCACCCGATTACAGGGAGAGAACGATATGAAATACGGCTTTGTGCTGCCTGCCAGGGGACCCCTTGCCACAGCGGAGACCCTCGGCGTGATCGCACGGAAAGGCGAAGAACTGGGATACGATGCCCTGTTTGCCGGCGACCACATCCTTATCCCGGGAGATATCTCCTCGCCATACCCCTACTCCGAAGGTGGCGAGTATCCCGGGGGCTCCTCCGGTGAGGCCATGGAACTGATAACGCTGCTTGCCTTTCTGGCTGGCCAGACCTCCCGCATCAGACTGGTGACCAGTGTGATCATCGTTCCCTACCGGAACCCACTGCTGGCTGCCAAAGCCCTCGCAACCCTCGACATGCTCTCCGGAGGAAGGTTGGTAATCGGCGTCGGGGTAGGTTGGATGCGAGAGGAATTCGAGGCCCTCGACAGCCCTCCGTTCGAGGAGAGGGGAGCGGTCACGGATGAATACATTCGGGCATTCAAGGAGCTCTGGACCAGCGATGCCCCTCATTTCGAGGGCAAGTACATACGGTTCGACAATATCAGTTTTCTGCCCAAGCCGGTCCAGAAGCCCCACCCGCCCATCTGGGTGGGTGGGGAGAGCCGCCCGGCCCTCCGCCGCGCCGGCGAGCTTGCCGATGGCTGGTATCCGCTGGGTTCCAACCCCACGTTTCCCATGGCGACCCCGGAGCAGTTGGCCGCAGGCCTCGAGCGCCTGGCCACCTACGCCCGTCGCTTCGGCCGCGATCCTTCGGAAATCGAGACTATTTACCGCACCCATCAGTTCGAACTCACGGGCGATGCCGTCGGCAACGGACGGCTGCCCTTCGTCGGCAACGCCGAGCAAATTGCGGGCGACATCCAGCAGTACCAGGAAATGGGCGTAAGTTCGCTGGTGCTGGACTTCATGCGGCAGACACAGGAGCTGGACGTTATTCTGGGCCGGATGGAACGGTTTGCCGAGGAAGTTTGGCCGAAAGTGGATGGGGCGGCAGGGGGATAGGAAGACCACACGGGCCCAACCCGACGGTATGTCCAGGGCAATCTGAAACCGCGGGAGCGGGACTCTCCATCCCCAGCACCCGATCTGCGCCGAGCCCGTGATCAGCGGAAGTCGCGTTCGTACAGTTCCCGCAGTCGTTGCAGGTGTGCCTTGGGGATTGGCGGCAACTCGACGCAGCGGGCGATCTCCTCGGCCTCGGCGGTGTTCTTCACCCCCGGCACCGTCGTATCGATATCGCGGTTCATCAGGCTGAAGACCATAGCCGCCTGGGACAGCGTTTGGATCGGTCCATCCAGCAGGAAGTCCAGCATGCCGGCCTTCCGCAGATCGGCATCCATCAGCGAGTCGCCCGGTGTCGGTGGACGGTCCAGTGCTGGAGTAAGCGCGCCTGCGGCGTGAGAGCGGATGCCGATAATCCCCATGCCCTGGCTCCGGGCCATGGGGATTATCTGACCGTTATCGAAGACGTGGGCTCCGGAAGGCTTTGGTTCCTGGGAGGTCAGGTTGAGCAGGTTGTAGTAGGCCAGGACGGTGTCAAATTCCCCGCTGCTGATCAGCCGGTGCATGGTAGGAACGTGATGGTCCATGGCGGAAAGGCCGATGTAGCGGGTCTTGCCTGCCTGCTGCGTTTCCCGATAGGCATCCAGCACCGGGCCGAGGACGTCATCGCCGGTGATCCCGTTAATGGCGGGTTCGCGCTTCTCGGTGAAACGGTTGTGGACGTGGAGGACGTCGACGGAGTCCCGCTGCAGACGGGCCAGGCTTGCGTCAACGGAGCGTCGCACCGCTCCCGCCACGTCGTCCATTTCGTCAGCTCGTAGCCGGACCTTGGTGGCTATAACTACGTCTTCGTTTCGGCTCTGCAAAGCTTTGCCCAGGGCCTCCTCTGCCTTGCCGTCGCCGTATCCGGGAGCGACGTCGAAAAAGGTGATCCCCAGGTCCAGAGCGCGGTGCACCGACCGGATGGCCTCCACCTCGGTGGTGGCTCCCCAGACCTGTCCTATGCCGCCGCCGCCGAATCCGGCGCGGGACACACGCAGGCCGGTGCGACCAAGGATGCTGTACTCCATATCAGGCTACCTCTCTGGAGAATGGCTATCAGACCGTGGCTTCGCCCTCGGCCAGCTGGAAGTGGATGCCGTGGGAGCTGCCGGTCTCGATGTTCAGGTTACGGTACCCGAAGGGGCTGGCGGCGGGCCCGTCCCCTCTCAGCTCGTTGCCCTTGGACCTCAGGTCCGCAAAGACCTGGTCAATGGCATCCACGCCGAAGGCGACGTGCATGACGCCGGGACCGGTGGCCCGGAGCTGCTCGGCCATGGTCGTGTCGTCTCTCAGTGGCTCGAAGAAATCTACGTAGGACTCCCCGATTCGGTAGAGGATGGATTTGAAGCCACGGTCTTCGAATTCATCGCGGGACATCGGGCTAAGCGAGAAATTCCGCTCCATGTATTCCGCCATATCGTCGATGCTTTCGACGACAAATGTAACGTGGTGAACCTTGTTCAGCATGAGGTCCTCCTTGCAACAACGGAGTTCACCCGGCTCCGTGCGCGCCCCTTTTGCCTCGGATACGCTGGTGCCGATGTCCGGCGTCCAGTGCTAGACTTGATGCAAGCCTATTGCTTCTTGTCATCCGACACAACCCCTGATTACGACAGGCGGTCTGACAGGAAGCAACAGTTAACGGGAAGGAGAGAGCAATGCCTACTTTTGCCGCCTCCGATGGCGTGAACATTCACTATGAGGTTGCGGGCCGGGGTTACCCGTTGCTGCTTAGCCACGAGTTTGCCGGCGACATCACCAGCTGGGATCTCCAGGTCAATTTCCTTACCAGGCGGTACCAGGTCATCACCTACTGTCATCGTGGCTACCCGCCTTCGGATGTTCCTGACGATCCTGAGGCATACTCGCAGGAACACCTAGTGTCGGACATGCGGGATTTGCTGAGCCACCTGGGCCTGGAACGGGCCTATATCGGGGGCCTCTCTATGGGAGGCAGCGCGACGGTCTCCTTCGCCATAGCCCACCCAGAAATGTGCCGCGCCCTGGTAGTGGCCGCGGCTGGCTCCGGTTCCGGATCCACGGACCGCCCCCGCCTCCTGGCATCCTGGCAGGAACTGAGTGAGCTGATGCTGACGGAAGGTATGGAGAAGTTCGCCGCAGGGTACGCCACAGGCCCGGAGCGAATACAGTTCCGCCGCAAAGACCCGGTGGGCTGGGAGAAGTTCAGGGCGGGCCTGGCTGCCCACTCTGCCCTGGGCTCGGCCAACACTTTTCGCGGAGTACAGATGAGGCGCCCGACCATTTACGAACTGGAATCAGAACTGCGGAGAATAGAGGCTCCGGCTCTGATACTGGTGGGCGATGAAGACGAGCCCTGCCTGGAGCCGGGACTGTTCATGAAGAGGGCCATGCCAAGGTGCGGGCTAGCCATTTTCCCGCAGAGCGGCCATACGATCAACCTGGAGGAGCCGGCGCTTTTCAACCAGGCGGTGCTGGACTTCCTGACCGCTGTGGAAGGAGACCGATGGCCACGCCGGGGAGAGTGAGGACTCTATTCCTGCAACTGCGAAATGATCTTTCGCAACTGCTCTTCATCCTCTGACCCCAGGACGTCCATTCCAAAGACGACCTCATCCAGGATCCCGTCATAGCGTTCCCTGACGGCGGCGGCTACCTGGTCGTATTCTTCGGCCACCACGAACTTGTCGAGAATGTCGTCGGTGATCAGGTCGGTCATTTCCTCCCACTGTCCCTTGAGGGACATCTCGTGGAGCCGGACTCCCACGTCCTCGAAGCCGTGGGTCTCCAGGACCGTTGAGTAGGTTCGCGTCGATGCGTAGAAGGCAATCTGCCGCCGGACCGGGTACTCGCGCTCCTTGATGACACTGCGGTTGGGGCCCGTGATGATAAATGGGGAGCCGGTAAGCTTGATACCCTTGGGGTCCCGGCCCGCTCTGGCTGAACCATCGGCTACGGGAGGTAACACCTTCCGCTGAACAAAGTCTGGTGAACTCAGCGGGTGCAGGGAGATGCCCTCGCATACTTCTCCGGCCACCCGGCAGTTATAGGCATTGACCGCGCTGATGTAGACCGGAGGGCGCGGCTGTTCGGAGGGCCCGGGGCTGAAGAAGGGTGTCATCAGGGAAAAGTTGTAATGTTCCCCGTGGAAAGACAGGCGGCTGCCGTCTTGCCAGGCGTCCCAGATGGCGTGGAGCGACTGTATGTATTCGCGAATGCGGGGCCCGGGTGAGGCCCAGCTGGTGGAAAAGCGGCGCTCGATGTGCCCCTTGACCTGGGTGCCCAGCCCCAACCGGAAGCGACCGCCGGAAAATTCCTGCATATCCATGGCTGCGTAGGCAAAAACCATGGGAGATCTGGGAAAGGCAATGGCAACGCGGGGCTCCAGTGAGACCCTCGAGGTGGTTGTCGCGGCCAGGATCAGGGGCAAGATGGGATCGTGCCCAGTCTCCTCGGTACATAGCCCGTCATAGCCAACATCCTCGGCCCACCTGGCCTCCTCAGGGATGCCCTTGATATTGCCGGTGTTCAGGTGATAAAGCACCCGGAAGCCCATGACGTTTCCTCCGCCGTCTTCTCCCCGTCGCAATATTGCTCCGGTTCCGTACCCAGGCCCTATCGCGCGGTGAATCCGCCGTCAACGACCAGTTCCGCGCCGGTGATATAGGATGCCTCGTCCGAGGCGAGGAACAGCACGGCGTTGGCCACCTCGATAGTTCGTCCCTCCCGGCCCAGGGGAACGTCGCTGACCATCCGCTCCCTGCGTTCGTCGCCCCGCTGGAAGGAGGTCAGCATGGGCGGCATCATGCCCGGATGAACGGAGTTGACCCGAATCCCGTCCTTGGCGTGTTGCACTGCGGTGGACTTGGTCAGCAGCCGTACAGCACCCTTGGACGCGTTGTAGCCAGGGTGCACGGACTCCTGTCCCACGATGCCGGAAATGGAGGAGATGTTGACGATGGAACCGCCGCCCACCTTCTGCATTTCCGCTACGGCGTGCTTGGTACCGAGGAAAACGCCCCGCGCGTTGATATCCAGGAGCCGGTCCCAGGCGTCGGTGCTCTGGAAGTCCGTCTCTCCGCTGCCGCTGATACCGGCATTGTTGACCAGCACGTCAAGCCTGCCGTACCGGCCGACCACCACCTCCATGGCGGCTATCCAGGAGTTCTCGTCCGCCACGTTCAGGTTGACGAACATCGCATCGCCGCCCGCCTCGGCGATTTCCGCCTCGACGCGCCGCCCGTCCTCTTCACGGACGTCGGCGATGGCCACCCTGGCGCCCTCGCGGGCGAACAGCCTGCATTCCTCGGCGCCCATGCCGTTGGCGCCCCCAGTTACCATTGCTACCTTGCCTTCAAGCCTCATGACGCTTCAGCCCCTTGTTTTGGATTGATTGCCTGCACGCGAATTATCGTCGGCATTCGGGTCCGTGACAGTTTGTGACAGCATACTGCAATCCCCGGTTCTTCGCAGTAATGACCGCGGGTTCAGGTTATAATGGCACCATGCCTCGCCGGTACCGGCCGACAGAAGTGATCCGCGTACTGGAATCTCTGGGATGGGTCCGGGTACGACAAAAGGGAAGTCACGTTACTCTCCGGTTACCGGATGGTTTGAAGCCCACAACTGTCTCTTTGTCGCGGCGGGAAGTGCCTCCCGGCACTCTGAGTGAAATCTTGAGACAAGCGAGTTTAACGTCGGCGGAATTTCATAATAGAGCCTTGGAGATTCTTTGATTATGAAAAGGAAAGTGACTGTCGTTCTACTGCATGATGATGAGATAGGGGGGTATTCGGTTATCATTCCCTCTATCCCTAAGCTGGCAACCATGGGTGAGAACGTCGAACACGCATTGGCAATGGCAAAGGAGTGCCTGGAAATTAGCCTTCAGGAACCCACAGACTGGGATCTGTTTGACCTGGATCAAGCCTATTCCGAGCATGTCGTGGTTGGAACGATAGAAGTGGAACTTCCCGACCGCCCTGAATCGGTGGAGACCAAGGAAACCAATAATCCGGTGCCAGTAACGGTGGAGGACTAACGATGCGACTGGAAGGTAAGGTTGCAATAATCAGTGGCGGCGCCAGGGGACAGGGGGCCGCCGAGGCGAGGATGTTTGCCAGCGAGGGCGCTGCGGTAGTCATAGGCGACATACTGGACGATGAGGGCCTCAAACTGGAGGCGGAGATACGGGAACTGGGCGGCAGGGCTACCTACGTTCACCTGGACGTAACCGAGCCGGAGCAGTGGGAGAGCGCCGTATCCAAGGCTGTTTCCGAGTATGGCAAGCTGGACATACTGGTAAACAATGCAGGAATTGGCAGCGTCGCCACAGGGGGCCTGAACGCCCCGAAGATCGACGGCACCTCCACCGAGCTGTGGGACAGGATCATGGACGTTAACAGCAAGGGTGTGTTTCTCGGCACCAGGGCTGTAATTCCGGCCATGCGAGCGGCGGGCGGAGGCTCGATAATTAATATCTCTTCCATCGCGGGCATGGTGGGCCTTTCCCCCGCTGACGGTGCCGCAGCGGCGTACGCTGCGTCCAAGGGCTCGGTACGGCTGCTTACCAAGTCGACCGCGGTGCAGTACGGTGCCGAGGGCATAAGGTGCAACTCGGTGCACCCGGGGTTCATCGAGACGGCCATGACCGAGCTCAGGTTGTCGGTGCCCGGGGCCCGCGATCGGGCGATTGCCGATACTCCCATCCGGCGTATCGGAACCTCGGAGGACATTGCCAACGGTGTGCTGTTCCTGGCGTCCGACGAATCGTCCTTCATGACCGGGAGCGAACTGGTCCTGGACGGTGGTCTGACGGCGCAATAGCGGCGCGAATTCCTCACAAAAACCCCTAGCAAATCGGGCGCAATATGCTAAAATTTGCGCCGTCCCGAGCGCAGGTTGGGGCGGACAAGGACGGTCCGCCCCTATGCTTTGCCTTTATTCCAGGAGTAACCCGAGTTGAACAGCAAAAAGGTAACGGTGGTGCTTTTTCCGGATGAGGATGGTGGCTATACGGCAATAATGCCTTACTTCTCCTCCGAGCATTTTTTCCAGGGGGGATGTCTGAGTGCCCAGGGCTGGACCGCAGAGGAGGCCCTGGCGGAGGCCCGCATTGCTCTGCAGAGATACGTGGACATTAACGGACAGGATGGCCGGTACCATCTGGAATATGCGCACCTGGATGGCATCCAAGTGCGGGACATAGAGGTGGAGGTGGGGGACTAAGGGGGCCTACCGGACTGCTATCACTGGCCAGCAATTGTCCCTGCGGCGAATTGAAGGAACTGCCGGAGTCCCTGCTCCGGATTTTCGGATATGTCGCTTTCGGCGACGTTTTGATGTGCGCCATCGTGGTAATGCTTGGGGAAGGAGGCCACCCCGCGCCATCGGATGTGTGGGATGTTGTCGTGCCGGTAAACGGTACCGTCTAACAGATTACGCTCCCAATGGTAGGCAAAGCGTCCCTGTGTTCGTCTCGACCACCAAAAGTCGATGTAAGAACCGTCCTGCAATACTATCCGCAACTTGGCTCTTATGATGGTCGTGCTTGCTACTATATCGGGGAACTAGGATACGGCCAATCGAGCAAGCCGTTCCAAGTCCGGCATTAGAGTTCCTGTAGCAGGGCCTTTACTCGTTCACTGCGGTGGGTGAGGTAGTCCACTTCCTGGTAGTCCTCGAGCATCTCTTCCTCTTCGACCTTGCCCTCCACGAAGAGTTGCTCCATTTCCCACAGGTCCTTGACGCCGAATTTGGCGCAACGGGCCTTTCGCTCCGCTTCCAACAGACGCAACTGTTCCAGCAGGAAGGCACGCAAGCTCTCCCTGGTCAACTCTTCTTCGGTAAGGGAGAATTCTTTGGCGATGCTGGTTGCGTCTATGGACATGGCCCCTGGTACTCCTCACCGCTGGCTGGCGTGGAGGATGGTGATGGCGACGACTTCCTCGTCGGTCCCGCAGCTGTCGGTGCCCGGACTGGGTCGCCTTTGAGTGATTCCTTTTTCACTTTGCGTTTGCTAAATCCAATAAATGCCCAGCTATCACCCGAAAATTCGACGTATTTTACCAAGCTCCCAAATAAAGTTGGCTCATCTTGGTTCCTTGTATAGGGAATTCTGGATTACTAAGCGAACCAGAATGAAAGTCACGGTATTTTAGTCTCAACCGAAGGAGCATATATTTTTTATCGGTGCTCAATCTAGTTTCTGCGGTGATCTGGGGCTAACAAAGGTCGATTCTACCTAATTCAAAAAGCCGGACTCAAACGAGTCCGGCTTTTGTTTCGCTGCCTTAACGGCTGGACAGTGGAAGGGAGGGTTGGTGTGTTCAAGAGTGGTTAACAGGTCCCCGGCGATGCCGGGGATTCGGTGGACTTTCTCAGGGGACCCCTCCATCAGCCTGGGAGCGCAATTGGCGCTCGATCGCAGGACCTTCGGGTCTAGACCCGTTGGCCACTGGCTTTCAGGAGAGGAACACCCACCGATCGACCTGGGAGTTGGGCCCCGGCCCCACCCCGGAAATCCGGGGCAACGGTCAGAGCCATAAGCTCCTTAAAGGAGGTGATCCAGCCGCACCTTCCGGTACAG
The DNA here is from genome assembly GCA_965208825.1 of Dehalococcoidia bacterium. GTDB lineage: Bacteria > Chloroflexota > Dehalococcoidia > Lucifugimonadales > UBA3495 > VXOI01. The sequence continues at coordinate 625,027 of CBDBPP010000004.1, read as the reverse complement.
CTACCTTGTTACGACTTCGTCCCAGTCACCAAGCCCGACCTCGGCACCTGCCTCCCTTGCGGGTTAGCTCAGCGACTTCAATCGTTCTCGGCTTCCATGACGTGACGGGCGGTGTGTACAAGGCCCGGGAACGTATTCACCGCAGTATGCTGACCTGCGGTTACTAGCGATTCCGCGTTCATGCAGGCGGGTTTCAGCCTGCAATCCCAACTGGGGCCGGCTTTGGTGGGATTGGCTCCATCTCGCGATTTCGCAGCCCATTGTACCGGCCATTGTAGCGTGTGTGTAGCCCAGGACATAAGGGCCATGATGACTTGACGTCATCCCCACCTTCCTCCTCCTTGTGGGAGGCTGTCTCGCTAGAGAAGATAACTAGCGACAAGGGTTGCGCTCGTTGCGGGACTTAACCCAACACCTCACGGCACGAGCTGACGACAGCCATGCAGCACCTGTGAAGGCTTCCGGAGTTACCCCCGGATCATCACCCTTTCGGGTTCTTACTACCGACATGTCAAGCCCTGGTAAGGTTCTTCGCTTAGCATCGAATTAAACCACACGCTCCACCGCTTGTGCGGGCCCCCGTCAATTCCTTTGAGTTTTAGCCTTGCGGCCGTACTCCCCAGGCGGAATGCTTATCGCGTTAGCTGCGGCACAGGAGGGGTCGATACCCCCTGTACCTAGCATTCATCGTTTAGGGCGTGGACTACCTGGGTATCTAATCCAGTTTGCTCCCCACGCTCTCGCGCCTCAGCGTCAGGCACGGCCCAGCAAGCCGCCTTCGCCACTGGTGTTCCTCCCGATATCTACGCATTTCACCGCTACACCGGGAATTCCGCTTGCCTCTACCGCCCTCAAGCGAGGTAGTATCCCTTGACCTCTCCCAGTTAAGCCGGGAGCTTTCACAAGAGACTTACCAAGCCGCCTACGCGCTCTTTACGCCCAGTAATTCCGGGTAACGCTTGCTCCCTACGTATTACCGCGGCTGCTGGCACGTAGTTAGCCGGAGCTTATTCCCCGGGTACCGTCCTTTCTCTTCCCCGGGAAAAGGGGTTTACAGCCCTAAGGCCTTCGTCCCCCACGCGACGTCGCTGGGTCAGGCTTTCGCCCATTGCCCAAAATTCCCTGCTGCTGCCTCCCGTAGGAGTGGGGGCCGTGTCTCAGTCCCCCTCTGGCTGATCGTCCTCTAAGACCAGCTACCCGTCATAGGCTTGGTGAGCCATTACCCCACCAACTACCTGATAGGACGCGAGCCGCTCCTCCGGCGCCGAAGCTTTCATCCGGCGACTAAAGACACCGGATCGTATGCGGGATTACTCTCAGTTTCCCGAGGCTATACCCCACCGGAGGGCACGTTACTCACGCGTTACTCAGCCGTCTGCCACTTGCCCGAAGGCACGTTCGACTTGCATGCATTAAGCGCGCCGCCAGCGTTCACCCTGAGCCAGGATCAAACTCTCTAAACAGAACTTACCTAGCTTCCTTCCACTATTCAGCTGTTAAGGTACACGACCGCCCTGCGGGCACTCCCGCCGGGACGGTCAGTTCCAGTATGATAGTGGCAGCCGCAGCGCTTGTCAACACCTCCCCAACGGGAATCGTCAGATCCGCCCTAGTCGCCAGGAGGCTGCCAACCGGGTGCAGCCCTAAAATATCCTATCGTTAAACATTGGTTCCCTGAAATGGCGGTGAATTTCCGGAACCGAATTACAGAGAAGCAAGGAGTGCTGCCATGAGCGTGGTCAAGATCAACGCGATAACCGTCCCAGAGGGCCGGGGCCAAGAACTGGAAGAGCGGTTCGCTCACCGGGCAGCTGCCGTTGAGAATGCTCCGGGATTCGAGGGATTCGAATTACTCCGGCCCGTGGAGGGCGAGTCCCGGTACTTCGTTTACACCCGATGGGAATCGGAAGAAGCCTTTATGGGTTGGTTCAACAGCCAGGCATTCTCCGAGGGGCATGTGCAGGCCAACCGGGCGCAGGGCGGATCACCGGTAGGTACATCTGCCGACCTGCTTTCATTCGAGGTGGTGATGAGCGCCGCCCCCAGGGAGACGGGTGCCCAGGGAGGCTAGTGTCGAAACAGGCCCCGACACGTTGAGGACAGAAAAGGGCGCGCGGGCTACCGCGTGCCCGGTTGGTCTATAATCGTATGACGATGTTGGTCAAGGACCTGGGCGAGTTCGGGGTTATTGAGCGGCTGAATCGCATGATTGTGAATCGAGGCCGTGAGAACGAGGCTGTGCGCGCGTTCCCATTGCTCGTCGACACCGGAGACGACACTGCGGCATGGCAGCCGGGCGCAGGGCGAGAACTCTTCACCACGGATACCATGGTGGAGGGAATTCACTTCACCAGACAAACCACCCCCTGGACTGAACTGGGCTGGAAGGCCATGGCTGCCAACATCAGTGACGTTGCCTCTATGGGCGGACTCCCCACCTATGCCCTGATTACGCTGGGGCTGCCTCGGGAGACCCCGGTGCATGACATTGAGGAAATTTACCAAGGAATGCTGGAAATTGCCGATGAATTCGGCATGGCCGTAATCGGTGGGGACATAGTAGGTTCGCCGGTCATGTTCGTCACGACCGCCCTTACCGGAGTAACAACCGCTGCCCCGATGCTCAGAAGCAATGCTCGCGTCGGAGACTCGGTGGCAGTTACAGGACACGTGGGAAGTTCTGGTGGCGGTCTGAAACTGATGTTGGAGGAACCGGATGACATCGGCGAGTCGGCTGACTTTCTGCGGGGTGCGCATCGTCGGCCGGTCCCAGCCGTCCGGGAGGGCCGGATGCTATCCGGGGCGGGCATCGTGGCGGCGATGGACGTCAGCGACGGTCTTCGAGACGATCTGGGCAAGCTATGTGCCGCCTCCGGGGTCGGGGCGCGGATAGAGGCGTCGGCGGTACCGGTGCATCCCATGCTGCGAGAAAAATTCCCCGAGCATTGCCTGGCCCTCGCCCTGGGCGGAGGGGAGGATTACGTCTTGCTCTTTACGGGCGAGCCGGACCTGGTCCAGTCTCTGGTATCCCGCTTGGGGGAAGGAAGCGCCGTCATCGGCACAATTGAGAGAGCGAAGGATCGTAGTGCCGTTGGGAGGGTCGTGGTAGCGGATCAATGGGGCTGTGAGATGGATCTGACCGGAACGGGTTGGGACCATTTCGGAGGGGTGTCCTCAGGATAAGCCGCTAGCTCAGGGGTTAACAGGTTGCAACAGGAAAGAGAGAATCGGTCGCTGTCCGTGGCGACGGTCAGTCCGGAGCAGACGAAGCGCCTGGGGTTCGTTGCAGGGGAACTTGCGAGACCGGGGGATCTTTTTCTGTTGAGTGGTCCGCTGGGAGCAGGAAAGACCTGTTTCACCCAGGGGCTGGCGCTGGGCCTTGGTGTGGAGGGCTACGTGCGCAGTCCGACCTTCGTACTGATGACACGGCATCACGGGCGACTGACGCTGCACCATATCGACTTGTATCGGATCGGCAGTCCTGAGGAGGCATGGGATCTGGGCCTGGATGAGCAGCTTTTTGGAGGAGGGGTGTGTGCCATAGAGTGGGCAGAGCGAGCGGAGGAAATATTGCCGATAGAATCGCTATGGCTGGATTTCAGGTACGGGACCAGAGAGGAAAGCCGGCAGATTATCCTGGAAAGTGAGTCGGCCCGGTACGATCGGCTACTGGAGGAACTACGCGGCGTTGCCCGGATCCTGGAACAGGAGGCCACTGGGTCCCAATGATTCTGGCCATTGATACATCCTCCAGGAGTGCATCCGTGGCACTGGGGGAGGGGGCAAGTGTCGTGGCTTCGGAAAGTTGGCACTCCGTGTTCAATCACACCACCGAGCTGATGCCGGCCATCGCAAGGCTAATGCAGAACCGCGACGTGAGACCCGGGGATTTGGATGCCGTGGCCGTGGCCCTGGGTCCCGGAGGATTCAGTGCCCTCCGCACCGGGTTGAGCGTTGCCAAGGGCCTCGCGGTAGCAGCACGGATACCTATCATCGGAATCGGCAGCCTGGACCTGGAGGGTTATCCCTTCCGTCGTTCCGGCCTGATCCTATGCGTCCTGATGGAGGCCGGGCGTGGGGAAGTGTCCTCGGCGCTTATCGGAACAGACCCGGCACGGTCCCGATTGAGAGAGGACAAAATTTCCGGCCCTGATGAGCTGCTGCAGGAAGTCGAGGGCCTCACCGGCGGTGACAAGTTACTGTTCTGCGGCGAAGGGTTAATTCCCTGGGCCGACAAAATTGAGGCGCACCTGGGAACAGCCGCCATAATTTGTCACGTCAGTCCTTCATCAAGGGCAGAATCGCTTGCCGTTATGGCCTGGCAGAGGCTGCAGGCAGGGGAATCCGACAACATAGCGAGCCTACAACCGCATTATCTTCGCATGCCAAGCATCGGGACGGCGAAGAGGCGGGACAGGCGGCGACAGGCCTCCGCGGGCAGAAATCCCCGCTTACAACAGGCGACATGATTCGGCTGGGATGGCGCCGCTGGCTGGAATCAGAGGGGTGTATTATCCAGGTCTACGTGGTTTACCCGAGGCCCGGCGGGACCCACTTTCATGAGTGAAAGCACTGTACTTATTCTCGGCAGTGGGCCCGTGGGTATGGCTACTGCCGGACTGCTGGGAAAGGAAAAGGCCTGCGATAAGGTAATCACGCTGGACCGCAGCTGGGGACGCGCCGCAGCAGCGGCAGAGAGGTGTGGCGACAAGGCCGTTTCGGTGGGTGCTGACTGCACTGAGGAAGAGGTACTGGTGAGATTGCTGGGAGACTCGAACCTGGTAGTCAACACCCTCCACCTTCCGTCGGATACGCTGATTCCTCTCATACGGGCAGTGGTGGAGGCGGGAGTGCCTTACACCGATGCCACCACATCTTCCGAATCGCTGCAGTCAGTGTTTGACTCCGAATATCTTCAGGCGCTGGCTCGGCACAGGTCGGTGGGAGTTATTCCCGGACTGGGAGCATCTCCGGGACTGAGCAACGCCATCGCGACCTACCTGGGGCAACGCCTGGAGCGGGTTGATGGAGTGAGGTTTTTCGCTGAGGACGACCTGCGCCGCCGCCGCCCCGGACAGTGGCGAGACAGGCTGATGGCCTTCGGTTCCCCCGCGCTGGTATGGCGAGAGCATGGCTGGAAATACGTTTCACCCATGTCGGAGTGGGAGGACGTCTCCTTTCCGAAGTCCGATGCCGATGTCTCCTGCTGCACGGTGAATTTGGAGCCCGTTACGCTCCCAGCCAGTTTCCCGTCGCTGGCGGAGGTCTCTTGCCATCGAGGGTTTTCTCATCCGGCGATGCGCGATATCGTGCGAGACCTGGTAGATTACGGCCCGGCGAGCGATGGCACTCCGGAAACTCCAGTCAGGCCTACCAGTCCATTGGAGTCGCCATGGGCTCTGTATGGCAGCCATAGTGCCAATTGGACCCGGGCGAATTATGGTCTGCTTAATGAGCGAGATCACTGCGCTATCCCCTTGCAGCGCCAGATCAGGGTGAATGGTATTCTGCAAGACAGGAAAACCGAATTCATCATGTCGTATTATTTTCCGGGAGAGCAGGAAGAGGAGAGCATAGCAGCAACTCTCTCCATCGGGGCCCGGATGCTGCTGACGCGAGAATTGCCCTCCCCGGGCTTGCACCCGCCCGAGGCCCTTGACCCCGCACCGTTCTTGTGGGATATGGAGCGCAGGGGTGTCGAAATTCGATTGACGAAGACTGTCGAGGAATGAGGACGGGACGGTAGGGTCGAATGTATCGCGTGGCGCTGCTGATAATCGGTCTGGTAGTGTGCCTCCTGCCTTCTTTCATCGCGGTGTATCGAAACTCCCGATATAAGAACATGATCATATTGCTCAACCTCATGATTGGAGCGGTACTGGGGGCTTGGGTGGGTGTTCGGATCTGGGGCCTGCTGGGAGTGGGCCTGGCAGGTTGGATAGCAGCAATGGTGTGGAGCCTGTGGCCCGAAGGCACAACCAAGCCCGAGAAGCGCAGTTAGCAGCAGAAGGACGGAGCCGTCGTCATCGGCTCCCGGGCGCACGGGAATTACAGGGATCAACAGGAAGGATACGATGGAACGAACGTTGGTATTGGTAAAGCCGGACGGTGTGCAGCGGGGCCTGATTGGGGAAGTGATCAGCCGCCTGGAACGCCGAGGTCTGAAGCTGGTGGCCCTGAAGATGATGCAGGTCGACGAGTCTCTAGCCCATCGACATTATGGCGAGCATGTGAGCAGGCCTTTCTTTCCCGGCCTGGTGGATTTCATAACCTCTGCTCCCGTGGTGGCCATGGCGTGGGAGGCAAACAACGCGGTGGAAATCGTCCGGAACACTATGGGACCCACTAACCCGTCCGCAGCGACGCCAGGCACAATCCGGGGAGATTTCGGCGTGGATATAGGGCGAAACCTGATACACGGTTCAGACAGCACGGAGTCTGCTTCGAGAGAGCTGGCGCTCTTTTTTTCGGAGGGCGAGATTCTGTCCTATCCGCGCAGCAATGACGGCTGGATCACCGAATAACCCTTATATCGTCAATAAAGAGAGCCCGCGCCGGAAGGCCGGCCCCATCCCAGTGCCAGGGCTATATGCTTGGCCTAGAATTGTTCAGAGCACCCGTACGACCTGAGGTGCCCTCTGCCAGAGCCGTTCCAGGTCGTAAAACTCCCGTTCTTCGGGGGAAAAAATATGGATGATTACGTCGCTGAAGTCCAGGAGGACCCAACCGGATGCCGGTGTCCCCTCCCGGCGATGACGCCGAACTCCCGCCGTCTTCATGGCCTCTGTCAAATCCTCTTCCAGCGCCTCAATTTGACGGGATGACTCCGCCGACATAATGACGAAGTAGTCAGCGAAGGGGACGAGTCCTCTCAGGTCCAGCAGGACTATGTCCTCCGCCAGCTTGTCGGAGGCGACATCGACTGCGAATTGTGCCACATCCAGGGGTTCCAGCTTCTGTTCCTCCCGCCAGCCTGTTATGTGTTGAAACCCAAGTGTACGAGGATCGCTGTATATTGCCTGGGAGTATAGGCTCCGGTTCTCTCGCCGGTCAATCACAGGTTCTGCCATTCCGATAACGACCGGTTCCCCGGCGTTCGACGGCCGATACCGGCACCTCGCCGACACCCCAATTGAGTATTATCATGGTCGCCAATCGCAGTTAAATTCGGAGTCTCTATGACACTGTGTCAAATCTGTCCGCCTCGATTTGCCATGGTTGCGGTAATAGTGGCCGTCCTGGTCGCGGTAGGCTGCGGGTCAGATCCCACACCCACACTTACACCGACGCCAACACCAACACCGGCACCGACACCCGCACCAACTCCCACCCCGCCTCCCACACCCACACCGGCACCCACGCCCACGCCTGAGCCAACGGACGCATCCGTTCCGGGGTCCGGGGAGGCGACATCCGAAGCGCCCATGCCCGCTCCACAGTCAGACCGGAAGACGCTTATACCCCATGGGGCAACGGTAATCGTGGACGCATATCCCTCGGTTATTCTTGACGCCCCATTGATACAGGCTCTTTGGGACATGTTTCTGGGTGGGCCCGATTCCGGGGAGAGCATTTTCAGCGAGTTCGAGAAAGACTCCGGCCTGGACGTCGAATCGATAGAGTATGCCGAAATTTTCCTGGACGCAGACGCCTTTCTGGGCATCGGTGACGGCGATGAGAAACAGAGCGATGCGGTTGCCCCGCAGATGGGAACTGTTATACGGGGCGATTTCGATGAGGCCGATGTTGTTGCCAGTATGGAGCGTGCAATGGAGGAAGGCCCGGGGGGCTCTTACGAGGTCGAGGACTATCGCGGCTACGACATTTATTACGACCCCATGACAACCTCGGAAAACTTCGCATTTGTGTTTCCTGAACCCGGTGTATTTGCCTTCGGGACAATTGAGTCGGTAAGGGAAATTATCGATGTAGCTGTCGGCGCTGTTCCTGCGGCTTCGGGCGAGGGGATCAGGATGCTTGAGGCCCATGGACCGAGACACCTCGGACTGGTAATGCAGCTTCCACCGGAGGCGATGGAGCTGGCCAGGGGAGGGGGAGACGGAGGATTGTCGCAGGTCGGTTCGCTGGTGCCCGGAGTTCTCGCGGCATCGACGATCGTGGTGTCCATGCTGGTGCAGGACGACGCGCTTTCTGTCCGTTCCACGCAGCTGTTTGATGACGAGAAATCAGCCGGAGCGTCCAGGGAATTTAATGAGGGTTCCATGCTCATGGTGGGGGTGATGTCTGGCTCTCCGGAGATTCAGCGGCTAATGTCAGATACAGAGGTGAGCCAGGATGGCGCCACCTTGTTCTATGACATGACGCTGGACGAAGCCTCGATCAATGCTGTCCTGGACTTCCTGCAGCTATTGTCAGAATTGGGAGAGGCGCAGACTGAGAACTGAGGCTGCACAGCGGTTCGGGGGAGATGATGCCTCCAATGCCTCCCCGACTCCCGAATTGTGAGCGGAAACAGGGTTGTGGCGGAACGGGAGCGGTGATAACAGAGGTCTTGTTTCAAACGATTATTGTGATATATTACACAAACGAAGTTAGGCAAAGCTGGGGGGTGTAATTCGCCCGGCTTTTGTATCGTTGTAAATCACCATCCTCGACAAGAGCGTAGCGCCCCAGCGCTCCAATTTTCCTGCAGGGAACGGATAGGAATGGACCCTCTGAAGGAATTGGCCCGAAAGGGTCTGTATTCCCCGGAACATGAGCACGATGCTTGTGGTGTCGGCGTGGTTGCCGACATACAGGGTCGTCAGTCTCACCGGATTATTCAGGAGGGACTACAGGTCCTGATCAACCTCGGCCATCGGGGGGCGACTGGAAGCGACCCGGAAACTGGAGACGGCGCCGGTGTGCTGATCCAGACGCCTCACGCCCTTTTCCATACGGAAAGCAAACGTCTGGGATTCCAGTTGCCGGAGGACGGCCACTATGGTGTGGGGATGGTGTTCCTGCCCCCCCAACCGGAGGCACGAGAGAAGGCCAGGGGCCTGATTTCCCGGACCATTGAAGCCGAGGGACTGGAAGAGCTCGCATGGCGCGAGGTCCCTGTCGACCGGAGCAAACTCGGCCGGGATTCCCGCGAAAGGTGTCCCTCCATCTGGCAGTTCTTTGTTGGGCCGGGGAGAAGTGGTCTGGACCCGGCTCAGCTGGAACGCAAATTATATGTCGTACGCAAGGTCATCGAGCACTCGATGCAGGACTGCGGGATCACGGAAGAGGAATCCGACTATTTCTACGTTTGCAGTCTTTCCTGCAATACGCTGGTTTACAAGGGCCTTCTCATGGCCCATCAGATCTCCGATTTCTATCTCGACCTTCAAAACGAGGGAATGGTCAGTGCCTTTGCCCTGGTGCATTCCCGGTTCAGTACCAACACCTTGGGGCACTGGCGTCTGGCCCATCCCTATCGCTACCTGGCGCATAACGGCGAGATCAACACCCTTCGCGGCAACCTGAACTGGATGCGTGCCCGAGAGGCGATGTTTGAGTCGCCCCTGTTCGGCGACGACATGCCCAAAATTCCGCCGGTTATGAACCCCGGTGATAGTGACACCGCCAGCTTCGACAATGCCCTGGAACTGCTCTTGATGACCGGCCGCGAGCTGGACCACGCAATACTCATGATGATCCCGGAAGCATGGAATCAGCATGAAACAATGGTGCAGCATAAGAAAGATTTCTATGAATATCACTCGGCCTTAATGGAGCCATGGGACGGCCCGGCAATGATCGTGTCCAGCGATGGCCGCAACATTTGCGCCGTGCTGGACCGGAACGGCCTCAGGCCCTTCCGCTACCTCGTCACCACCGACGACAAGCTGGTGATGGCGTCAGAGACCGGGGTGCTGGACGTCCCCCCCGCCGAGGTCAAGTTCAAGGGCCGCCTGCAGCCCGGCAGGATGTTTATGGTCAGCCTGGAGCAGGGGCGCATCATTGGCGACGAGGAGCTGAAGCACGGGCTCTCAAACCGCCAGCCGTATGGAGACTGGCTCAAACAAAACAAAGTGGACCTGGAAGACCTTTCTGCGGGGGAGCCGGAGCCCGAAATAACCGGTGATGAACTGGTCCGGATGCAGTGCGCCTTTGGTTACAGCGTAGAGGAGCTGCGCATGCTGACAGTGCCCATGGCCGAATCGGGGTACGAGGCTGTCGGCTCAATGGGTAACGATGCTCCCCTGGCCGTGTTGTCGGACCAGAATCAATTGCTGTTCAATTACTTCAAGCAGCTTTTTGCCCAGGTCACCAATCCCCCGCTGGATGCGATCCGGGAGGAATTGGTCACCTCGCTGGAGGCCTTCGTAGGCAGTGAGCAGAATCTCTTCGATGAGACCCCGCTGCACTGCAGGCAACTGCGACTGCACTCGCCGATAATCGATAACAAGGACATGTCCCGGATCAAGAGCCTTGATCTACCCGATCTTCGAGCGAAGACACTATCCACCCTCTTCGATCCCGAGGCGGGAATGAAGGGCGCGCTCGACGAATTACGGGATCAGGCCCTACGAGCGGCGGAGGAAGGGTACTCCATCATAGTGCTGTCCGATCGCGGGCTTGGTGAAGGCAAGGCACCCATTCCCAGCCTCCTGGCGACGGGAGCGGTGCACCATCACATGATCCGCGAGGGGGTCCGCACCAGGGTTGGGTTGGTGGTGGAGACCGGAGAGGCCCGCGAAGTGCATCACTTCGCCCTGCTGATAGGGTACGGCGCAGGGGCGGTTAATCCCTACCTCGCACTGGAAACGGTGCGTGGAATGAGCGATTCGGGCTTACTGAACGGCCACGGACCGGAGTACGCCTGCAAGAACTTCATCAAGGCCAACGAGAAGGGCGTTCTCAAGGTAATGTCCAAGATGGGCATTTCCACGGTGCAGAGCTACCGTGGCGCCCAGATATTCGAGGCAGTTGGCCTGGACCAGCGAATCGTTGACGAATATTTCACCTGGACGCCGTCCAGAGTCGGCGGAATTGGGCTGGAGGCCATAGAGCGGGAATCGGTGCATCGCCACGCAGCCGCCTACCACGCCATTTCGGTGGCGGCCAACCGGTCCCTTCCCATGGGCGGCTCGTATCAGTGGCGTCGCGGCGGGGAACTCCACCAGTGGAATCCCGACACCATTGCGATGTTGCAACACGCTGCCCGGACCAACGACTATGGCGTCTATCAGAAATTTGCTCGCCTGGTAAATGATCAGAGCAAACGTATTGCCACCCTCCGTGGGCTCCTCGAGTTCAGGTCCGGTCGTGCTCCGATTACGATTGAGGAAGTGGAGCCCGCCTCGGAAATTGTGAAGAGGTTTGCCACCGGTGCAGCTTCCCTGGGTTCGATCAGCAGGGAGGCGCACGAGACTATGGCCATCGCCATGAACCGCATCGGCGCCCGCAGCAACACCGGCGAGGGCGGAGAAGACTATCGCCGCTATAACCTCGATGAAAACGGAGACAATCGCAGCAGCGCCATAAAGCAGGTGGCATCCGGCAGGTTTGGAGTAACAGCCAATTACCTGATCAACTCCACCGATCTTCAGATCAAGATGGCACAGGGGTCGAAGCCGGGCGAGGGCGGGCAGTTGCCCGGCCACAAGGTGGATGAGTACATCGGGTGGGTGCGGCGCACCACGCCGGGTGTCGAACTTATCTCACCGCCACCTCACCACGACATCTACTCGATCGAAGACCTGGCGCAGCTTATACACGATCTGAAGAACATCAACCCGGACGCCCGGATTCATGTCAAGCTGGTGGCCGAGGTCGGCGTAGGTACCGTGGCGGCTGGTGTGGCCAAGGGCCACGGAGACGTGGTACTCATCAGCGGCCACGACGGCGGTACGGGTGCGTCTCCTGAGTCATCCATCAAGTACGCCGGACTTCCGTGGGAACTGGGTATCGCTGAGACCCAGCAGGTTCTGGTCGCCAACGGGCTTCGCAGTCGCATCGTGGTGCAGACCGATGGGCAGTTGAAGACAGGTCGTGACGCAGTGATTGCGGCGCTGCTGGGTGCTGAAGAATTCGGGTTCGCCACGGCTGCCCTCGTGGTTAGCGGCTGCATAATGCTGCGAAAATGCCACCTGAATACCTGCTCGGTCGGGATCGCTACCCAGGACCCGGAATTGAGGTCGCGATTTGCCGGCCGGCCGGAGCACCTGGTCAATTACTTCATGTTCATTGCCGAGGAAATGCGCGAGGTTATGGCCGGGCTTGGATTCCGATCGGTGGCCGAAATGATCGGCCGGGCCGATGCTCTGGACTCCAGGGAGGCCATTGAACATTGGAAGGCTCAAGGAATCGACCTGTCCCGGCTGCTTCATTACCAGCCGGCCAACCATCCGGAGGAAACGCTGTATTGCTCCGAGGAACAGGACCACGGTTTGGCCCAGGCGCTTGACCACCAGTTGATCTACATGGCAGACGCGGCCCTGCAGAGACGCACGCCGGTGGAGATCAGTCTTCCCATCAGCAACTCCAATCGCACCGTGGGGGCTATGCTGAGCGGAAAGATTGCCAAGGGCTACGGTGAGGACGGGTTGCCGGCGGATACGATACGAATAAACTTCACTGGCTCTGCCGGCCAGAGTTTTGGCGCCTTTCTGGCACCGGGTGTCAGCCTCCATCTGGAGGGCGACACCAACGACTATATGGGCAAGGGCATGGCGGGCGGTACCATCGTGATCAAACCGCACCGTGATTCCACCTTCAAGCCGGAGGAAAACATTATCATCGGCAATGTGGCGATGTATGGGGCCACCGGCGGCCACGCCTACATCAATGGAGTTGCAGGCGAGCGTTTTTGTGTCAGAAACAGTGGGGTGCATGCTGTAGTCGAGGCAGTGGGAGACCACGGTTGCGAATACATGACGGGCGGAGTGGTAGTGGTTCTGGGACAGACCGGACGGAATTTCGCGGCGGGCATGAGCGGCGGTATGGCATTCGTTTTCGATCCGCACGAGGAATTCCAGACAAGTTTCAATGACGGTATGGCAGATTTGGAGTCGGTGGTAAACAGGGATGACATTACCACCCTCAAGAGCCTAATAGAGGAACATCATTATCACACCGGAAGTGAACCCGCTGCCCAGATTCTGGGAGAATGGGATTCAGCGCTTTCGAAATTCAAGAAGGTGATGCCCCGGGACTATCGAAGAGTGTTGGAGGAAAGGCGTAGACGCACTCTTGAGGATCGGGAACTGGAAGCAGTAGCCAATGGGTAAACCCAGCGGATTCATGGAGGCGGGCCGGCAGCCCCCGGAGCGCCGGCCGGTTGGTGAACGCGTTCACGACTACCGGGAACTCTATACCCGATGGCCAGAGGCCACTGCCCGACAGCAGGGAGGCCGTTGCATGGACTGCGCGGTGCCCTTTTGCCACACCGGCTGCCCATTGGGAAATGTCATACCGGAATTCAACCATTTCGTATACATGGGGGATTGGGAAAGCGCCCTGAGAACCCTGCTTTCGACCAATAATTTTCCGGAATTTACCGGACGCATCTGCCCCGCACCATGTGAAGCCAGTTGCGTGCTGAGCATCAATGCCGATCCCGTCACCATAGAGTATGTTGAAAAGGAAATCGCGGACAGGGGTTATGAGCAGGGCTGGATAAGGCCCGAGCCTCCAGCGGTTAGAAGTGGTAAGAGGGTCGCGGTTGTCGGTTCGGGGCCAGCAGGTCTGGCAGCCGCGCAACAGTTGAACCGGGCCGGACACTGGGTCACGGTCTTTGAGCGTGCCGAGTATATCGGCGGGCTGTTGGCGCTGGGAATTCCGGATTTCAAGCTTGACAAGGAAGTTCTGCGCCGTCGGCTGGACATCATGGAGCAGGAGGGGGTCTCCTTCGAGACAGGGGTGAATGTTGGCGAAGACCTCCCGGCCGAGCAGTTGATCCGCGACTTTGATGCTGTGTGCCTCGCTTGTGGATCGACGGTGCCCCGGGACCTGGACGTGCCTGGCCGGGAACTGGACGGCGTACACTTTGCGATGGAATACCTGACGCAGCAGAACCGCCTGAATTCCGGGGAACAGCTGGATTCCGAGTCCCGGATTTCCGCCGAGGGCAAGCGGGTGGTTATACTGGGGGGAGGGGATACCGGTGCCGACTGCCTGGGTACCGCTCATCGCCAGGGGGCGGAACTGGTTAACCAGTTCGAGCTGCTGGCCGAGCCTCCGATGCATCGGGCGGCGTCGAACCCCTGGCCTCAATGGCCCATGATTCTCCGCTCATCTGCGGCCCACGAAGAGGGTGGAGTCAGGGACTACGGTATTCTCACCAAGTCGTTTTCTGGAACAGACGGAAAGGTCGAGCGCCTGCACGCCGTGCGGATTGAATGGAATGAGCCACCCAATGGGGGGCGCCCCTCCATGTCCGAGGTTCCCGGCAGCGAATTCGAGGTGGAGACCCAACTGGTACTTCTGGCCATGGGCTTTTTGCACCCCCAACATGACGGACTGCTGGACCGCCTGGGTGTGGAGCTCGACGGACGAGGGAATGTCAGCATCGGGCCCGACCGCATGTCCAGCGTTCCCGGCATTTTCGCTGCGGGCGATACAGCCCGGGGGCAGTCGCTGGTTGTCTGGGCCATAGCCGAGGGCAGGGAAACCGCCAGGGCCATCGATCTCTACCTGATGGGAGAGACCAACCTCCCCCATTCTCTACCCAGCAACCCCTAGCACGGGAAGGGAGCTCCTCTCGCGGGCTGCACGAACTGCAGATGGCAAGCGTCTTCGCTCTTTTCAGCGTGGATTAACGCACCGGTGCCCGTGAGATGGAGGTGGTAGCCTCCTTTATCCGGAGCCTAGAGGCGCGTCCCGGCCACCTGTTCCGACCGGGGTCGACCCACGTTTTCCAGGTACTCCTTCATACTCAACACCTGGACGGCGTTGGTGGTCCCGGATACGCCGGTGAGAAACCCGTGGACGATGGTTACCACGTCGTTTTCGTTTACGGCGCCAAGGTCTAGAGCAGACTGGACAACCTGGTAGACCAATTCGGCCACGTCGGGCTGCACGGGTATAACCCCCGTGGGCTGAATTCCCCAACCCAGGCAGAGCCTGCGCAAGACAGCCGGGTCGTGGGAAAATGCCAGTATATCGTTGGCGGGGCGGAACCGGGCGAGCTCCAACGCTGCCCTGCCGGTACTGGTGAGCACAATGGGTTTTGAATCCAGGGTGCGGACAAGACCGGCCGCGGCTCCGGTGATCGCCTGGGTGCGGTCGTGGGGCTGCATATCCTTGAAATATGGATACTGGTCTTCCGATTCGGCTTCATTGATAGTGGAGACCGCCACACGCAAGGCCTCCACGGGGTATTGGCCCATCGCGGTCTCATCCGATAACAGGATGGCGTCGGTGCCCTCCAGCACTGCGTTGCTGACGTCTGAGACTTCAGCCCGGGTCGGCGTTGGAGAGATCACCATGCTCCTCAACATCTGCGTGGCGATCACGACCCCCTTTCCGGCCGCATTCGCTTTGTCCACGATCAGGCGCTGTACCCTGGGAACTCTCTCCATGGGGATCTCGACACCCAGATCGCCTCGCGCAACCATCACGGAGTCGACTTCGGGAAGTATTGAGTCCAGGTTGTCGATGCCCTCGCCCCTCTCCAGCTTTGCCATGACCAGGGCCTTACTTCCGGCCGAATTCAGATACCGCCTCGCATAGTGGATGTCGTCAACGGTACGAACGAAGGAGACGGCCACCCAGTCCACCTGTTGGTCTACGCCAAAGAGGAGATCTTCCTTGTCCTTCTCTGTAAAAACGGGTTGGTCTATAGGCACACCGGGCAGATTGACGCCCTTGTAGGAGGATACGACACCAGAGCTGAGCACTCGGCAATATGCACCCTCTGCGGTGGCCTCTGTCACTTCCAGTTGCACGGTCCCATCGGCGATGAACACGAAGTTGCCAACCTGGAGGTTTCCAATGACACCAGGCTGTGGAAATGGCAGCACCTTCTGCTCAACCGACTCATTATCGGCCGTGATCAACACCTCTTCTCCGAGATTGAGCTGTCGAGCCTCCGAGAGATGACCGAGCCGCAGCTTGATGCCGCCCAAGTCCTGGAGTATGCCGACGGTGCGGTTGTGCTTCCGGGCAAGCCGCCGTATCTTTTCGATAACGGAGGCGTGCTGTTCATGGGTGCCGTGGGAAAAATTAAGGCGGGCACAGTCCATCCCATCAGAGATGAGTCTGCTGAGGGTGACCTCATCGCTGGATGAGGGTCCGATAGTGACAATGATCTTGGTCTTGCGCATTCTCGTTGACCTCGGTCAATGGCGCTTGGTTCCGTTTCCCGGGTAAGTGAACGTCAATTAATCTGACCCGAATACGGCTCAATACGCCCGCTTACAGGAGTTTAATACATAATGTCGACGAAAGGATATATCAATTGGGCCATTCAAAAGTAGATTTCGGCAGAATACAAATGAAATATCGCAATATCTCCGCTTCACAGTCCTGGGAATGCCGAAACTTAGGGTGAACTTAAACTTAACCGGCAATCAGAATGCCATTAGGTCACCGCCGTTTCCTGTCGTTAGACACGGCTCGCCAAAGAGTGGAGTCTCCAGGATACGCTGGATAAACCCGAGTATTGCATCAAACATGTGAAATACTCGAACGGACCAGATTTACATCTGGCGGTTCATCGGACCGCTGCGGCCTCACCGGCAGGCCAGCGATTTGGGTCGGGACCGGGTTATTTCGCTCTTGTCGGGGCGGACCCGGGGAAGCTAGTTTTTCGACCGGCTGGCGTCGTAGGTGTCGGTGGCGGCCTTGAGACCGGCGTAGCGGTTGGCCTGCAGCACTTCGATACGCTCGGCAGCCCATTGATTGGACGTTTCGATGCCAATCAGGGAACCCTGGAAGTAAGGCATGACATAGCGGGCCAGCAGTTCGTAGCTCCTGTGCAGCTTGTCCCGGGGGGCCCAGTCCTCCACGCGAATCATGAACTTGCCGAAACCGCCGCTAATCTCCTGTAGCCGTTCGATGCCGGCTATGGCGTCGTCGGGTGTTCCAACGATCCACTGGTTGTGCTCGACCATGTAGTCCACAATCTGGTCCCTGGCTACATCCGGGACCGGATTGCCCAGTGTGCGGCCAAAATACTCCGTCACGACCCGGGCGCTGCCTTCGCGGATGTCCTCGAAAGCCTGTTTCCTGCTGTCGGCGAGGTGCATGCCCATGACAATGCCCCACTCCTCGCGGTGCACAGTCTTGCCGTGTTCCGCCGCGGTCTCCTCGGCGATCTCCCACAACTCCATCAGCGATGTGCGGCGGATAGTGTCGCGGGGAACGCTCAGCGATAGAACCGACGCGCCGTGCTTGCCAGCGGTGGTCACGCCGGCAGGTGATTCCACGGAGGCCACGGCGACAGGGACATGCGGGTACTGGTAAGGGCGAAGCTGGATTACCGCCTCGTTCAACTCGAACCAGTCGCTCTTGTAGGTGATGGGGTCGTTCTCAGTCATCAGGCGCATGATGACTCCCAGAGACTCGTCCATCATGGCCCGCTGGTTTTCCGGCCTGATGCCCAGCATCAGTGCGTCCGAGGCCAGCGCCCCTGGACCCACTCCGAGAATCACGCGTCCGCGGGTGAGGTGGTCGAGCTGCACGAAACGATTGGCCACCATGTAGGGATGGTGATACGGCAGGCTGACTACTCCTGATCCCAGCTTGATGTTGCGGGTCCTCTCAGCCGCCGTGGCCATGAACACCTCGGGAGACGCGATGGTCTCCCAGCCCGCGCTGTGGTGCTCTCCGATATACGCCTCATCGAAGCCGAGAGTGTCCAGCCATTGAATCAGCTCGAGGTCCCGCTCCAAGGCCAAGGTGGGGTTTTCTCCCACACGATGGAATGGGGCCATGAATACGCCGAACTTCATCCTATAAGGGACCGTCATTGCTTCTCCTCCCCGGTAGTTCTCACTCGTGCGCCGTCGGATTTCAGGCCATTCTAACACGGCGCCAATGAACTGGAACGAGGACGATGAGCGTCCGGACATAGCAGCCACAGTTCCCGCCCCTCCTGCCAGCGTTATAGCGACGGCTGATTAAACATGGTATCTTTGTCGGGCCAGGTTTGAAGTTCAATTATCGAAAGGGAGGTACTTTGATGTCCCAGATTAAGCATATCGCCATTGCTACAAACGACGCGGAAAAGACCGCCAAGTTCTACTCGGAGGTGTTCGGACTTCGGCAGGTGGCGCAGTTAGACGGGGAGAACGCCAGGGGATTCATGCTGAGCGACGGAAACATCAACATGGCAATCCTGGATTTCCAGAATGATGACGTGGCTGGCGAGCGCGGGAAGGATTGGGAGGGCATCCATCACATCGGCTTTGAGGTGGAAAGCCTGGAGGAAATCGAGGCCCGGCTGGCCTCCGCCGGGTCCTCTGAGATGACTTCGGTCAACCAGGCCCTGCATGCGGGCAGCACCGGCCCCCGCCACCAGAATGTGGAAACCAAGTATGAGGGCCCCAACGGAGAGATGATCGACGTATCGCAGGTGGGCTGGGTCGGCACACGCGGATTTGACTAGAATTCCCGATACGTCAGGGAACGAAATGAAGACGCCCGGCCAACTGGCCGGGCGTTTTATCTTCTGCCGCCTGTTCAGCACAGTCTACATGAACAAAGCGTAATGGCCCACGATAATTTCCTGCTGCATCTGGTCCCATGCCACCCGCTTCTCGGTGATCATTCGCTCCATGATCCCCGCGTCGCCAAGGAAGTGGTCGTTCCAGAGGGTGTCGCCGAACTGCATGGCCTCCAGGTGCAGGGCGAAACCATTGAGGATCATCCCGTTGCGGTTGCCTGAATCGATGATGGAAAGGCATACCCCTTCGTCATCACCCTCGGAACCGTCTGCCGGTTCAGCGTATTCATACACCCGCATCTCGATTCCCTGTTGGGCGGGGGCGTGATTGACATAAAAACTAGCGCCATCATCGCTGGCTCCTCCAGTTGAAGAGCCCATCTGCTCCCACCTGCACTCCGGGCTTTGGAGATAGCGATTCAGGTCCGCCGCCTCTCTCTCCCTCATCAATCGCATCAGCCAGTAAATTGCTGCAACGATCACCAGAATGGCTGCAATCACAGCCAGGACTATTGCCAGGATCAGCATTGTGTGCTCCCCACCCTTCTATCGTTCCCGAAATTGAGCGCCGTGTCTTCCATAGTAACTTCAGGATCAGGCTGGCCTGAATGCCAGCGAGGGGCGATCGACGTCCAGGTCCTCCAGGTCCAGCACCAGGGGCATGCCCGTGCGAATCGACTGTGGATTGGAGCCGTCGACCCCCGTTATACGGGCCGAAATATTAGGACCCTCCTCCAGCGCGACGATACCGGTACAGTACGGGTTGTTGCGGCCGTAGCCCTTCCTGCCCCAATAGTCCGGTACCACCGAAATGCAGGTAAAGGTACTCAGGGTGGCCCGGCCGCTGAAGGGGTGCCAGGACAGGTCGACACTGCGGCATACCGCGCACATGGGGCGGGCCTCGGGAGACAGCTGACCGCAGACATTGCACCTGATACCGGTAAGCTGTCCGTCCTCAACCAGCCGCTTATAGTAGTTGGCGGCGTTGAACTCGCTGGACATCGCGCCTACTCCATCCGCAGGACGTTGACGACGCAGGTACCGCCGGTGCCTCCGACGTTGTGGGTCAGGCCTACTTCCACTTTTGACTTTCTGGCCTGCCGTTCACCGGCCTCGCCCCGGAGTTGATGATAGATCTCGACGACCTGACCGACTCCGGATGCTCCCACGGGGTGCCCCTTGGATTTCAAACCGCCCGAGGTGTTGATTGGCCGGTCCCCGTCGAGGGCGGTGCGGCCTTCGTCAACGGCGCGGGGGCCTTCGCCGGGAGCGAAGAAGCCCAGGTCCTCGGTGGCCACGATCTCGGCGATGGTAAAGCAGTCGTGTACTTCGGCCAGGTCGACATCGTTGGCAGTGATGCCGGCCATCTCGTATGCCTGACGGGAGGCCTCTTTGGCTGCAGACAGGGAGGTCAGCTCGTCCGCGTCGTGCAAGGGCTTTCCTGAAGCCTGGCCGATCCCGGCGAGAGCGACGGGGCGATCGGTGAAGTTGTGGGCGATCTCGGACGAAACCAGCAGGATGCATGACGCGCCGTCGGTGATGGGAGCGCAATCATACAGGCGCAAAGGCCAGGCGATCCAGGGGTTGGCAGACTGGTCGTTGAGGAAGTCCATCTCGTCCCGGTATTCCGGAACAGGCTGGCCGCGCTGTTCAGCCCGGGCCTTGCGCCGCTCCATCATGTCCTTGATGGTAACATTGAACTGGGCTTTGGGGTTCAGCGCGCCGTTGTCGTGGTTCTTGATGCCGACCTTGAGCAGGTGGTCCAGGTTGGTCTCATATCGGTCCATATGGGCCTTCGCGATGGCACCGAAGATGCCGGGGAAAGTGAGGCCTGAAGGGACCTCGTAGAGCCCGTCGGCGGCGGAGGCAAGCACGTCCGTAACTCCCTCAGTCGGGAGATTGGTCATCTTCTCCATGCCTCCTACCAGCACAATGTCGTACATACCGCTGGCGATGGCCATGACACCCTCACGCAAGGCGCTGCCGCTGCTGGCGCATGCGTTTTCGATGCGGGTGATGGGGATTGGAGTCATGCCCAGCCAGTCCGCAACAATGGGCGCGGTGTGGCCCTGGGTTTCGAACAGGTCCGACGAATAGTTGCCGATATAGGCACACTCGATGTCGTCTATGTCGAAGCCCTTGTCCATTGTCTCCATCATGTCCTGGAATGCTTCGACAAAGAGGTCCCGGCTGTCTTTCTCGGGAAAGGCCCCAAATTGCGACAGCCCGGCTCCAACTATTGCGACCTGCCGCCCCAATTGGCGCTTGCGTGTGGCCGTTGCCATGGTGTTGCTCCTAGAATATTTTCGTTCTGCTCAGTGGGAAGAGACCCTTACCCTACGTTACAAATCCCAACGCTCCAGCGATGCTGGCAGATCCCTCATCGGAGATCATAGCCGAGGGAATGACTACGATTCGTCATTATCGTTGCCGTGTCAACGAAGCGTCAACCAGACTCCAACCAGCCCGAACCCTTGTCCACATATACCGTCCCACCGACCCTGGTAAGGGAAATCCGCTGCCGGAAGGTCCCTGCCGCTGTGACACCCTCCGCCTCATGCTCCTCACGAGTCCAGTCAATGGTTTCGGGACCGCCGTGCAGCAACTCCGACAGAACACGCCCGTGCATGCCCTCGTCCCCCGCCACGCCCAACAGGTGGAGGACGGTTGGAGCGATATCGACGTTGCCGGTAGGAGTGCCGACGGTAGTGCCACCTTTGAAAGCTGGTCCCCTGGCGAACAATACATTCTGCGTTTCATGGGGACTCATGGAGCCGTGTTGTCCTTTTCCGGGGCCCAGATTTGTCGAGAAAGCGTGCCCTGCGAATCCGGCGCTGTTTATGGTTGAGTCCCAGCGGAACGACATGGTCAGCGAGGGGGCGCGAGGCCCCTCCAGCCCGATCAGACTCGCAGGCAGGGCCCGGGAGATTTCGCCGACTGCTTCAGACGCCAGGAGCGCCCCGCACCAGGGCCGGGAGGTCAACCATTCGGCCAGCTGGTCAGCCGTGCGGTTCGCACTGCCTGTCACATAGAACAGGGCACATCCGCCGTTGGTGGCTACGGCCACTCCCCCGTCCTCTCCGCCGGGTGGAAATCCCGCAGCACGGACCTCAGCCTCGACATCAATCACATCGGAGATTGATGAGTAGCCGTGATCGGAAATGATCATGATGTTGGAATCGGACAGCGATCCGTCCAGTTCCATGCGGTGCAGCAAACGTCCGAATTGCCGGTCGGCCTCGTGGATGGCGGCCACCGCCTCCCGGGAACCCACGCCATGCGCGTGTTGGGACGAATCAGGTTCGGTGAGCCAGAGCATGGACGCTGCCGGACGTCTCTCCGCCAATACGTAATCGGTAAAAATGTCCACCGCATGGGCCATCTTGTTGGCTGTAGGTCCACCCGGGTCGGGCCACTGGCCAAATCGCTGATTGATTTCACCGTGCAGATTTCTGGGCAGGGTGAAATCGGGATGTATGGTCATCCCGCCGCCCGATTGCGCGTTGGGGTTCTGCAGGTATGCGTTTCCGGAGGTGCCCGTGCCGACTGCGATGTATTCCATCCCGCTGCGACGCAGGATGTCGCCCAAGGTCGGACGCAGTAATACCGGATGCGTTGCCGCGACCTGGGACAGCAGAGGTTCCAACGCCCCTACGGCCCGGTGGGGGTCGAATTCGGGTATCACCAGCGTGTTGGCGGTCAACCCGTGGGCCCCTGGGTGGTGTCCCGTGACAATGCTGGCCGCGTTGGCCCGGGTCACGGTAGGAAATACGGCGTGATGATTCGTACAGGACACGCCCTCCTCGGCAAAACGGGCCAGGTTGGGCATGAGATGCGGTGCCACCTGCGCGGGTTGCAGCCCATCGAACGCCACTATCAATATCGGAGCCGTGGTGGTCATCTCACCGCCATGATAGCGGCGCGACACATATCGGCGCCCTGCATTACCTCGGGGATATTCGCCGTCTCCCACGTGGTGTGGAACGAGCGTACGCCGATGCCTACGGGCAGGGCGGTGATGCCGCGGGCGATGAATACATTGGCGTCCGATCCTCCGCCTGATGCGTCCATGACCGGCGAAAGACCGACTTCACCAAGGGCACTGCAAATGGTGTGCACTGTTTCGTGCTCTGGGCCGACGCGGTATGCCCTGTAGGTATTCTGGATGTCCAAGGCTATGCGGGCCTCCGAGTAACGGCCTGCCGTGTCGTCAAATACCTTCCTGAACTGCTCCTCCAGCCACGCGAGCTTGTCGTTGCTTCGGCTGCGGAACTCACCGTCGAGGACCGCCCGCTCGGGAACGATGTTGCGCTTCAGGCCACCCTCCATCCAGCCAATGTTGGCAGTTGTCTCGGAGTCGATGCGTCCAAGAGGCAGGTTGGAGATGATATCGGCCGCGACCACCAGGGCAGACAGGCCGTTTTCCGGTTCCAGCCCGGCGTGGGCGGCTCGCCCGACGATCTCGGCAGCCACGACGTTCTGCGACGGTGCGGACACTGTGATCCGGCTGGGTGGTCCCTCCCCGTCGAAAACAATGCCCGACGTGGCGGTTAGCAGGTCGAAGTCCATGTGGCGCACTCCGACGAGCCCACCTTCCTCGTGGCGGGAGAAGGCAACCTCCACGGCCCGGTGAGGCCGGTCAGACTCGGCAGTACACGCCAGGGCTTCCAGCACGATTGCCAGTCCTGCCTTGCAGTCTCCGCCCAGGATGGTGGTGCCATCGGAGCGCAGGGTGTCACCCTCCAACTCCGGGGTAATCCCCCGTCCCGGCTCTACGGTATCAAGATGGGCGGACAGCAGTAACGGTTCGCCGGTCCCCTCCAGCCGGGCGATGATGTTGTTGTAACAGTCGTGCCGGACCTCCAGCCCCAACGACGCCAGCAGGGAGCTGACGTGCTGGTCTATGGCGTCTTCCTCCCCGCTGGGACTGTCGATGCGGATCAACTCAACCAGGGTGTCGATAAGTCTCTGCCGGTCTGCCATGGATGCTGCTCCTTTCCCAAATGGGGCTTATTCGTACAGTTGAGGGGCCTCGGCGGGATCCGGGAATGTATCGTCGAGACCCAGTGCCCAGTAGACGGCCTTCACCAGTCGGCGGCTGTTGTCGGCTCCGCTGAAACGGTGGTCGCAGTCAGGCACCGGCCGTCCCACCATTGACCTGGCGGAAAGCGGCCCCACGCTGACCACATAGGCCAGCATTCCCGCCGGAGGGTCCTGGCTGCCGTAACCCATGAATATGTCTCCGGAGAAGAAGGATATACCCTCGTAGAATGGGTCGCCAACACTGTCGTAGGTGGACAGCAGGAGCAACTGGCGCACCTGCGGGTACATGTGAGCCACCGCTCCCACCGCTGATCCGCCGGAGGAGAAACCGGCCATGCAGATCTCGGGGCTTTTGGTCCCGCATAATTGGCTGGCACACTCCAGCGCCCAGTCCGTAACGTGGCACACGCTCTCGGTCAGAATGCGGTTCCAGCTTGCGCCGCGGTAGGAATAGGCCTCCCATTCCAGTTGCACCTGGAAGTCGGGACGGGGAACGTTATAGGTCAGGGTCGCGCAGACGCCCTGTCCTTGCAGGTGCTGGGCCAGCTTGCGCCAGCGATCGTAGCGGCCGTCCTTCAGTTCGCCGGAGCCCGGCGAGACAATCAGCAACCGTCCTGAATCGCACGGGTAAGCCGTCAGGGGAATCTCGAAGTCGACCCGCCCCCCTTCATGGGCGACAGTGCGCCTCTCAAGCACCTCATTGATGACCTCCAGGGAGAGCCGGCCGGACATTTTCAGGGCAGGGCGGCCACGGCCTTGACTTCCACCAGGAACTCCGGCCGCACCAGTCCCTCGATTACCAGAAGGGTGTTTGGAGGGTAGTCGCCGCCGGGAAACAACTCCGGAAATATCTGGGTCCGCCCTTCAATGAAGCCTGCGACCGAGTCGCGCCCGACGACGTATGAGGTGAACTCCACCACGTTGCCAAACCCTGCTCCTGCGGCAGCCAGAATGTGTCCGATGTTCTGGAATACCTGCCTTGTCTGGGCCGCGACGTCCCCCTCACCGACAAGGGTTCCGCCCGTATCGACCGAAACCTGCCCGGCAACGTATAACAGCCGGCCAGCGTTCACAGACATCCCCACCGAGTAGGCGCCCAGTGGCTTGGGGGCCTCGTCACTGGTCACCACTGTTCGCTGCAGATCAACCATAGCTCTCACCTCGCTTCCTAGTGCCTCGCCAATTATAGGCTACGCCGCACATTCTGGCCCATTGGAGCGTAATTCCCTGTGCTATACTCGCCTCCATGGTGGCTGAGGGTCTCCGTCCTCTGGTGGGTGTCGGAGTCGTATTTGTTCGGCATGGCCGGGTATTCCTGGCCAGAAGGCGCGGCACCCTGGGGGAGGGGTCGTGGGGTTCCGCTGGGGGCCACCTGGAGTTCGGGGAGTCGCTGGTGGACTGCGCCCGTCGCGAAGCGCGAGAGGAACTTGGCGTAGATGTAGGGGAGTCGCGATTTCTTTGCCTCACCAACATAGTAGCCTATGGGCGTCACTACGTTGACGTGGAATTCTTGGGTGATATCGGCAACCAGGAACCCCGTATGATGGAGCCGGAGGCATTCGGGGAGTTCGGATGGTTTCCCCTGGAATCGCCTCCCGAGCCCCTGTTCCACGCCATGAGACGCGCCATAGACAGTCTGCTTACGGGGCGCCAGTACTTTAGTGAAACATAGCGGAGCTTGCCAGGGCGAAACATTTGAAAAGCCGGTCAGGCCTGCGCGCTGCATCATCGGAGTTGATTATGGCGGCTAAGAAGGGAGACGGGCTACTGCTGGTTTACAGCGACGTGGCCCCCGAACACGACGAGGAATACAATCGCTGGTATAACGACGAGCACATACCGGAGCGCCTGTCCATTCCCGGCGTGCTAGACGCCGCACGGTACGAGGCGGTCCAGGGTGGACCCAAGTACCTTGCCGTATATGAACTGGCCAGCCACGAGGCCTGGCATTCCGATGAATGGCAGAAATGGCTGCGGGATCCCACCGAGTGGTCCCGTCGAATGTCGCCCGGCGTAATCGGCACCGAATACATCCGGAACTTGTATCGCCGGGTGCACCCGGCATTGGTGCCCGCGGAGACGGCAGAGGCCGGCATGTCACCGGTCCTGCTGGTAGGCCGAATGTCGGTTCCCGAGGAATTGGACGCAAAGTTCAATGAGGCCTACAACAACGAGAGATTGCCCCTCTGCCAGGGCATACCGGGTTACATACGCGCCCGGCGATGGGAGGCGGTGATGGGCTCACCCCGTTACGCAACCGTTCATGAGATGGAATCGCTGGCCGTGGCGGACAGTGAAGGATGGGAAAACTGGCGCACAGCGGTAACGCCGGTATGGACCCACGAAGTACGTCCCCACATGGTTCACGAGGACGGTTCCCCCGGTGTCTACCGGCGCATTTTCCCAGCCTAGGGGTACAGCGCCGTCAGACCTTAGTTTCCTGATCGAGGGGCGGGCTCAGCTCCCGCCCCTCCTTGCGCCCAGGTTGGCAGGAGAAATTTAAACTTAGGCAAAGAATGCGACAAAAGCAAGGCATTCTGAATACAGATGTGCTATACTACATAATGTATTTAGCGGACCGAAGTCGCCTAATTTCAGTCCAACTTCGGGTACCTCTTGTGGCTTCGTCCCACTAGGAATTGGTGGTTTTCCAGATGCAACAAACCCTTCCCATGGCTGAAGACGCCAATCGCCAAGAATCAGGAGCCGGCAGGGAATTTCCAGCAGCTGACTATACAGCAGAGGATATTCAAGTCCTCGAGGGACTCGAGGCGGTTCGAGTGCGCCCCGGGATGTACATCGGCAGCACCGGACTGAGCGGTCTGCAGCACCTGATGATTGAAATCCTGGATAATGCCGTCGACGAAGCGATGGCGGGCTTCTGCACCCGGGTGGACCTGAACATCGCCGAGGACGGTCTTATCACTATCTCAGACAACGGTAGGGGCATCCCCGTAGACGTGCATCCTTCCACCGGGAAAAGTGCCCTGGAAACAGTGATGACCACCCTGCACGCGGGGGGAAAGTTCGGCGGAGGCGCCTACAAGGTCACCGGCGGGCTGCATGGCGTGGGCGCGTCGGTCGTAAACGGATTGTCCGAGTACCTGCGCGCGGAGGTGCGGAGAGATGGCCTGCTGTACTCACAAGAGTACGAGAGGGGCATCGCCACCACGGCCCTCGTGAAAGAGTCAAAGACTGAAGAACACGGAACCACCGTCAGCTTTCGGCCGGACCCGGAAATCTTTGATGAAATCGATTACGACTTTGATGAGCTGACCAGGCATTTCAAGGACATCGCCTATCTCAACAAGGGCCTGGAGATATGTTTCATCAGCCACTGGCACCATGAAAAGCGCCAGGGAGACATCGAACGCACTTACTATTTCGACGGCGGCATTCCTAACCTGGTCCGAAATGACAACAGGAACCGCCGGGTCTTGCAGTCCATCCCCTTCTACTATGAAAAAACCATGGACGATACTGCCGTCGAAGTGGCGGTGCAGTATAACGACGGCTACTCAGAGCTGGTCCATTCCTACGCCAACTGTATTAAGACTCCGGACGGGGGAACGCATCTGACCGGTTTCCGGTCCGCGTTGACCAGGGCCATCAACGACTTTGCCCGAAAGCAGGGCCAGCTCAAGGATGATCAGGCCAATCTGTTGGGCGAGGACGTGCGGGAGGGACTTGCTGCTGCAGTCAGTGTCAAGCTGACCGCACCCCAGTTCGAGGGTCAGACCAAGCACAAGCTGGGCAACCCCGAAGTCAGGGGCATTGTCGAGTCTGTGGTTGGCGAGGGATTGGCCAGGTACCTGGAGGAAAACCCCACCGAGGGCAAGCGTGTGGTAGAAAAGTGCCTGACCTCCCAGAAGGCGAGAGAGGCCGCCAAGCGGGCCCGCGATCTGGTTATAAGGAAGAATGCCCTCGATGGTTCATCGCTGCCCGGCAAACTGGCAGATTGCGCAGAGCGAGACCCGGCCAAGTCGGAACTGTACATAGTTGAGGGCGAATCCGCCGGCGGCTCCGCCAAAATGGGCCGGGACCGGCACTTTCAGGCCATCCTTCCGCTCAAAGGCAAGATTCTCAACGTGGAACGGGTCCTGCAGCAGCCGGACAAAATTCTGGGCCACGAAGAGATTCGTGCCATGGTGGCCGCTGTGGGCGCAGGTGAAGGAGATGAGTTTGATCCTTCCAAGGTGCGCTACCACAAGGTCATCATAATGACCGATGCCGATGTCGATGGATCGCACATTCGCACTTTGATTTTGACCTTTATCTATCGGCGGATGCGAGGCCTGATAGATAATGGATACTTGTATATCGCACAGCCTCCCCTTTACCGGGTACAGAGCGGCCGGCGAGTAGAGTACGCCTACACTGAGGAACAGAAGGACGAATTGCTGGCCAGCCATAAAGGGCAGCGGGCGCCCAGTCTGCAGCGTTACAAGGGTCTGGGAGAAATGAATCCGGAGCAATTGTGGGAGACCACGATGAACCCGGACACCAGGCACATGCTGCTGGTAAGTGTAGAGGACGACAACGACGCCGAGGATGCGTTTACTACGCTGATGGGCGAGGTCGTTGCACCCCGCAAGAGCTTTATCCAGACTTACGCCCGCAGCGTGAAGAACCTGGACGTGTAGCCCGTCCCGCTGCGGTCCAGGTTCGACAGCTTAAAGACTGAGGCAACTCGCAGCTTTCGCTTTGGTCCTAGTTGTCGTTTGGAGTTTCCAGACGCTTAATATATAATGGGATGCGCTCTCCTGATCGGAAGCCGACTGGAGAGTTCATAATGTCGCCAAAACAGCAGGAGAAGAATCCTTGCCCGCCAGGAAAGTAGCTCGCCAGCAGGTAAAGAAGGCCCGTCGGAACCGCAGTGTGAAGACCGAGACACGCACGATCATCGCCAGGGCCAATCGATCTCTGGAGGGAGATGATACTGAGGCGGCTCATGCTGCCGTAATGATGGCCGTTCGTTCGTTGGACCGCGCCGTTCGGAGGGGAATCCTCCACAAGAACAACGCTGCAAGGCGAAAGTCCCGGATGATCGGAAAGCTCACCAGATTGCAGCAGGCGGCTGAAATCTAATTCGGCAAAACGTAATTCTTGGCACTACCGCCCGTCTGGAACGGGCGGTTTGTTTTTTTCCTGTAACCTGCCGGATTCGCTGACAGATAGGTGTTGACACGTCCCAGACCCTTTGGTAGCCTGTCGTTAGAACATTGGTTTTATGTCATTTGGGGGATTATGGTTTTGAAGAAGAGGATGCCGGAAAGACGCCGAAGGATATGGGAATTTGTGCAGGAATTCTATTTCGAGAACGGGATACCTCCCACGGTGAGGGATATCCAGCAGGCCTGCGAGATCAGTTCCACATCGGTGGTCGACTATAACCTTCGACAGTTGGAGGAGGCGGGTTATCTGAACCGCCGGAAAGAGGTGGCCCGTGGCATCGAGCTGCTGGACAGGGACGGCGAACCGGTGTCCAGCGCTCCCAGAGTTCAGATCGTGGGGTCAATTGCTGCCGGACAGCCCCTGCCCGTTTTCTCCGCCGAGGGCGCGGCAAGCGAGGAATTCGATACAGTGGAAATTTCGCCGGATCTTCCCAGGCGGCACGGAAAGTTGTTCGCCCTGACCGTACGAGGTACGTCCATGATCGACGCGCTCATCGACGACGGGGATGTGGTGGTGATTAAGCCGGTCCAGGAAGCCAGTAATGGGGAAATGGTTGTGGCCTGGCTGAAGGACGAAGAGGAAGCCACCCTCAAGAGGTATTACCAAGAGGGTGACAGGGTGCGGCTTCAGCCTGCAAACAGCGTAATGTCACCAATATATTGCCCAGCCGGAAATGTTGAGGTCAAAGGCAAGGTAGTCACTGTGCTACGCAAGTACGGCTGACGCACCGCCTTACCCACGGCTCCATTAGTCCCATTCAGCTAGCGGCGTGCGGCGGTTATCGCCCCGTATGTGGCAACCAGGAAAGGCACGCAGTAGGTCAATGGTATTTTCCAATAGAGGGAACTGTTCCATTGACCGGCGAGGAGGCCGTCACCTTGGTTGAGAAGGGTGAGAATCGTTCCCACGACAAGGGCCACCACCCCTGATCGGCGCAGCATGGGTGCGTGCCGCGCCGCACACCGAAGGCACTTCACCACGCCTACGTTCGAATCGGCTCTTCTTGGCCGAAAAGCGAAAGCCCAGCCGGGTCGCGGCGACCGCCCGCAGCTGGTACATGTTGCAACATCGCTAGTGATTGAAGACATGTGACCGGATGAATCGGGGAAATGGCCGCTGGCTTTTCCCGTCTTTGCAATTTCTTGAGGCCTCTGTACTCACGGAAGCTGCTAGTCGGCGTCATTCTAGGGAGCGCCGGTTTGCTCGGTAAACGTAAGACCGGGGGATGGACCAGCTTTCCTTCTCGACGCGCTAGTGATCTTGTGCCGTCCATTTTATACTGAATGCGTTGACCATGAATTACTTCGGCTTTTCGGCTATTGATTTGGGGGCATCATGTATGACTTTCACACTCACACGTTTCTCAGCGACGGGGTGCTGTCTCCCATAGAGCTGATTCGCCGCGCCTGCGCACGTGGGTACAGGGCCATGGCGATTACGGATCACGTTGGTCCGGGAAACGTGGAGTACGTGTTGAATACGCTGGTGGTTGACTGTGATTTCGCCAACAAGAGATGGGACATCTTGGCCCTGCCCGGTGTGGAAATCACTCACGTCCCCAAGGACGACATTAACCTGGTGGCCAGGACCGCCAAGGAAATGGGAGCCAAGCTGGTGGCGGTGCATGGCGAAACCCCGGTTGAGCCGGTTGAGCCGGGTACCAACGAGGCAGCCATCCGCTCTCCCTGGGTGGACGTGCTGGCGCATCCCGGACTGATTACACGTGAGGAGGCGCTTTTGGCTGCTGAGCATGGCGTGAGGCTGGAGGTTTCTGCACGGAGAGGGCATAGCCTCGCCAATGGGCACGTGGTTAAGGTCGCCAGGGAGGTGGGGGCGCAATTGTTACTGGATTCTGATGCCCACGCGCCTGAGGATCTGCTTACTCCGGAAATGTGCCTCAAAGTTGCAAAGGGCGCGGGTCTCGAGGGCGATGAGGTACACGCCCTGCTGGAGGAGAATCCTGTTGAGTTGCTGCAAAAGCTGGGATTAAAGGAAGAGTTGCTAGCGCGTTAGATTTGCCTGACTTGCTCATTTCCGGACTAGTACCCAGTTGAATTACCAACGGATCCCTGGCGGGAGGTGATGGCCTTCTCCTAGTGTCGGGCACAGCCACTTGACGTCAAGCAGGCAACAAGCTCTTCAGCGAAACTTTCAATGGCAGGCTTCGGCGCCAAGCGGAGCCGGTTCCTGAGAAACACGCGGTAAGAGTAAGGCAGTCGATTACGTATCCGGACCATCTGCCTTTTTGGATTTTTGTGGAATGTCAGTGCGCGGCAGGCGCCAATGGTGAGGAAGAATCGGTGTGGAAAACCTTGACGGGGCGCCATGAATTTTTCGTTCGGTCATGGCGCACCAATGCAATGAATTGGCCATTGGAATTGTAGGCCCGGAATTGTTCCAGGTACCCCGCTTCAACCGGAGGGCTCCCCAGGGTCACCGCCTGGCCGTTGCGAATAAAGCGTTCGGCAGCGGGGCCCACGCTTACGGCCTTGAAATCCCGGAGCACCCAATCCACGGGACACAGGTAAGTTTTCCAGCCATCGGTTTCCTGGGCGGCAGCTTCCAATTGTTCAAGGGAAACACTGGACTCAGAGGGAAAGCCGCCGCAACTCTGGCGCTCCAGATCGGTTACGTGGGCCCCGCACCCTAGAGACTCACCCAAATCATGTGCCAGGGACCGCATATAGACACCCCGTCCGCAATCCACCTCTAAAGTCAGGTACGGGGATTCAAATCGAGTAATGCGGATGGCATGGATCTCCACGCTGCGAGGCTCTCTTTCCACCTCGATGCCGGCACGGGCCAACTTGTATAGCCGCTGGCCGTCCACCTTGACGGCGCTGTACATAGGCGGTACCTGGTCGATGATTCCAATGAAGCATTCCAGCGCCGATTGTATGTCGTTCCTACTAATGCCGGTAACATCTCCCACCTTCGCTACCTCCCCCTCTGCGTCGAAGGTGGTGGTCGACTGTCCCAGCATGATATCCATGACGTATCGTTTACTTCCACCGGTAACAATATCCATGAGGCGCGTTGCCTGGCCGAAACAAATCGGCAGGACGCCGCGGGCCAGGGGGTCCATGGTGCCGCCGTGTCCTACTTTTTGCCGTTGACCGGTGATACGTTTTACACGACGCAAAGCCTCCATTGATGTAATGCCAGGAGGCTTGTATAAGTTGATGAAGCCGTTTGCGGTCGGTGGCTGGTTCCGGCTGGACTTGGCCAAAACTATCGTCGCCTGTTTTGTCTTCGGGGCGGATTCTCCATGGACGGGCCGGTCTGCGGGACGAGTTCGGTGGCGAGCTCCTCATCCGTCAGACCGTTCATTAGACGAAGTATGCGATCCCCTTCCTGGATGGAATCATCCAGGACGAAAGTCATGTGAGGTGTATGACGGAGGTTGACTCGCTCTCTGAGTTCTCGCCGAATAAACGACGCGGCAGATCGGATGCCATCCAGGCCGGCCTGGCGCTCGGTGCCTTGGCCCATCACGCTGACGTACACCCGGGCGCTGCGGAGGTCCCTGGAGACAGTAACCTCCGTGATGGATATGACCCCGGCCACGCGCGGGTCCTTTATCTCCCGGGCGATAAGCTGGCTGATTTCGGAGCGCAACAGTTCATTGACACGGTCTATGCGCTGGGGCATGGTGCACCTTCCACGACAGATTCAAGCTGAGGTGCAACCGCATCGGTCGACAGCTTGAGCGCGAGGTCGCGACTACTCCGGGACCCGCTACCGGCGAGCCCGCTCCTGCCGGTAGACCTCCAGGACATCACCGGTCTGGAACTCGTTGAATCCCTGCAGCACTACGCCGCACTCGGTCCCTGCGTTCATTTCGTTGACTTCATCACGAAAATGACGAAGGCTGGAAATAGTTGTGTCAGCCAGGTTTTCGCCTTCCCTTGTCACCCTGACAGAACCGTTGCGCACCATGCGACCTTCGGTGACCCGGCATCCCGCGATCTGGACGCCCCGGCGCCCTCCAAAGAGCTCCCTGATCTCGGCCTTGCCAACAATGACCTCGGTGAACACCGGCTCGAGCATTCCATGTAGGGCCAATTCGATGTCATCGATAAGCTGGTAGATTATGGCGTAGTGGCGGATGCTTACGCCCATTCTATCGGCGAGCCTCTCGGCGCTGGGTTCTGCACCCACGGAAAAACTTATTATTGCTGCCTCCGACGCGCTCGCCAACAGGACATCGGACTCAGTGACGGCTCCAACACCGGTGTGGAGCACGCGAACCTTCGCCTCCTCGTCGATGAGGCGCTCCAGGGATTGCCTGATTGCTTCCAGACTGCCTTGAACATCGGCCTTTAGCACCAGGTTCAGTTCCTTGATGTCACCGGCCTCCACTTGCCTCACCACCTCCTCCAGGCTAAGGGCCCGACTCTGGAGGGGACGAGATCCCGGGGACCGCTCACGACCACAGGTCATGGCCCTGGCCTCCCGGTCACTGGCGGCGACCTTCATCTGGTCTCCGGCCTCCGGCAGCGAACCGAATCCCAGTATCTCTGCCGGGGTTCCCGGCAACACTTTTTCCAGATTCTTTCCTTTGTCGTCCGTCATCGCGCGGACTCGGCCGGTAGCGCTACCGGCCACGATGTGATCACCCACTGACAATGTTCCGTCGGTTACCAGGACTGTGGCGCTGGGACCCCGCTTGCGGTCCAGCTTCGCCTCAATAACCACACCCTGGGCCGGTCTGTCCGGGTTGGCCCTCAGTTCGGAAATCTCGGCAACCACTTCCAGGTTCTCCAGAAGGTCGTCAATCCCTTCTCCGGTTTGGGCGGAGACGTTAACGGAAATGACGTCCCCTCCCCAGTCCTCCACCAGCAGTCCGTTCTCACTGAGTTGACGCTTCACCCGCTCCGGATCGGCTCCTGGGAGGTCCATCTTGTTGATGGCCACAACTATAGGCACTTCGGCGGCCTTGGCATGGTTGAGAGCTTCGACCGTCTGGGGCATTATTCCGTCGTCTGCCGCCACTACCAGCACTGCGATATCGGTCACGCGAGCACCGCGGGCGCGGATTGCGGTAAACGCGGCATGCCCAGGTGTATCGAGAAATGTAATAGGATGCCCAGATACTTCAACTTGATATGCGCCAATGTGCTGGGTAATACCGCCAACTTCCTTGTCGGCTACTCTGGAGTTCTTGATGTAGTCCAGCAGCGAGGTTTTCCCGTGATCGACGTGGCCGAGCACTACGATTACGGGCGGCCGGGCAATCAGGTTCTCACTGGAGTCGGCCCCGTCCCCGGCATCGGATTTGGAGGCATCGGAACTGGCCTCAGGAGCCATGCTGGTCCTGATTCCGAAGGCTGTGGTCACCAGTGTGGCAACCTGGTAGTCGATGACCTGGTTCATGTTGGCCATGATACCGTTGCGCATCAGTTGCTTGATAACATCTATCGGTGATTGATTAAGTACCTCGGCTAGGTACTGGACCGTCATTGTGGCTGGAAGGACGAGGGCTCGGGTCTGGGCAGTTCGCCTCTCACCGCGTTCCCGGCGCGCCCTTTGGCTTCGACCGGATTCATCAACTGTAGTCTGCGTAGTCATAAAACATTCACCTGCCGTTGCCGGGTCCGGTTCTCCCGTCCGGCTGTAATTTAACAGCGTTCATGGGAGCTGCACTTCAGCCCGGAGAGTAGCCAAGTCGGCGACCGAAAGGGATGTTCGCAGGCTGCGTGCCACCCGGCCCTTCCCCAGGGCGGTCTCCCAACACTCTGGACCGCATATATAAGCGCCTCGCCCCGGGGACTTGCCGGTGTGGTCCAGCGACACCGCTCCCTGGGGCGATAGAACTATCCGGGAAAGCTCTGTCTTTGGTCTCTTGCTGCCGCAGGCTACGCATGTCCGTTCCGGGACGTGCCTCGTTCTTGGCATTGGACCTCCCTCCCGATATTGCGCGTACCCGAGTTTGGGCGTTGAATTATTAACGGCGGCGAGATCCTCCCCCACCGCGACGGGAACGCCCACCCCCACCGCGTCGGGCTCCGCCTCGGATGTCCTCCACGATATCCTCGGCAAATCTTATCTTTCCCGCATCCGGGGTAAGAACCGGAAGCTCTCCAAAGTCCAGGGGGAGCTCCTCCTCGCCCTCCTCTTCGTCGTCATCCAGGATTTCCATGTCGTCGAGGGTGAAGGAGTCCAGATCGTCAACACTGATGCCCATGTCGGAGGTGTCTTCGACGACGGGTGCCTCGTCCTGCGACTGCTTCAGCATTTCCTCTTCGAGGATAAGCGCTTCCAGGACACTGTCGTCGTCGATATCCTCAGCGACCGCTACCGCGGCGGGTTCCTCTGGTGCAGCCGATTCAGGCTCCAGTGTCTCGGTTGTATCCTCTTGAACTTCAACGCTTGCGACCGGATCAAGGACCTCCTGCTCGGGCTCCGGAACCTCAGGCTCCGCAGTCTGGACATCAGTGGTGGCAGTGGGTTCCTCTTCCTTGGTGGAGGCTGCCTCCGCAGCCGCTCGGGCGGCTTCGGCGGCCGCGTGGAGCCTGGCCTCCCGGATCTCCTCCCATTCGGTCACGCCCTTGATATCCAGGCGCCATCCGGTGAGCCTGGCCGCGAGTCTTGTATTCTGACCTTCTTTACCTATGGCGAGGGACAATTGGCGGTCAGGGACCACCACGACCGCAGTTTGCTCCGCGTCCAGCAACTCCACCTGGACCGGGTCGGAAGGGCTCAAAGCATTGGCGATAAATGTTCTGGGATCGGGGTCCCATGAAACAATATCGATTTTTTCGCCCTGAAGTTCATTTACGATGCTTTGAATCCGGTTGCCACGGATACCGATGCACGATCCCACGGGGTCAATACCTGCTTGGGTTGCGCTGACCGCGACCTTGCTGCGGAAGCCGGCCTCGCGAGCGATAGCCTTGATGTCGACCACCCCGTTGTGCACTTCCGGGACCTCTATCTCGAAAAGCCGCCGCAGCATGTTGCGGTGACTGCGAGAAACCAGGATCTCCGGGCCTTTGGGCGCGCTGCGGACACTGAGAATAAACACCTTTACGCGCTGGCCCTTGCGGTATCGTTCGGTGCCGACCTGTTCGTCCTGGGGAAGGATCGCCTGGGCGCGGCCCAAGTCCAGCGTAATCGCCCTTCCGGGGTCCGACGTCTCGACAATACCGGACATGATATCGCCCTCGTGCTGGGCGAATTCCTGGTATAGCAGTTCCCTCTCGGCTTCCCTCAGCCGCTGCAAGACTACCTGCTTGGCGGTCTGGGCAGCGATCCGGCTGGCGTTGTGCGGGAGCGGTTCCGCAGCGGCCACCTCGTCTCCCACGGCCACGTCGCGGCGGATTCGCCTGGCTTCGGACAGAGTTATCTCTCTTTCCTCGTCTTCCACCGCGTCAACAACTGTCTTCAACGCATATACACTGACCTCGCCGCTGTTTGGGTTCAAGGTCACGGAAATGTTCTGTCCGGAAGCCGGGTTGTCTTTCTTGAACGCCGAGGCGAGCGCGACTTCTATGGCCCCGAGGACCTGCTCCATTGGCAAGTGCCTTTCCGCCGCCAGTTGCTTCAGCGCTACCATAAAATCGCTTTTCATAGTTCAGCCCCCAACCGATTCTGGCCGCAGATGCCATATCGCCCTCAACAAGAAAGCGGGCTGAACCCGCTTACATAAAGGAGGAACCATGTGCCCGGATTATAGCATCGCCACTGCTTACCGGCAACCGTCGCCGGGTTTATTTCTTAACCGTCGGCCCGTGGCTCGTGTGCCTGTTCAGGCTCAAAAATCAGTCGATCTCTGGTGGAGTCAGTCCAGTGATTCGGTAAAGCAGGTCCATGTCTATATTGCTGCGTACCGTCTCAGCCAGTTTGTCGTATTCTGCGTCGCGAGATAGCATCATGCCAGGGCCGGATGCATCAGGAAGTTCAACGCCCTTCCATTCCGCCAGCTGCTCCAACAGCGCCCGCCGCAAGCTGTAACTGTTGAACAATCCGTGGATGTAGGTACCCATCGCCCGGCCGTCGTGTGAAATGGAACCATCCATTTGAGCGGGTCGGCCTGTCCGACTGATCCTGAACGGACTCCTTGTTTGGGCGGTAGCTACCGAGGAACCCATGTGGATTTCGTAACCCTCCAGAGCGCAGTTTGCGGCGCGATGCAACAGGCCGATGTCTGCGTCCACCATTCCCCGCACCCGGTGGGTCTCCTTGGCCGTGGCGAACTCGGTATCGACAGGCAGCAGGCCCAGTCCCTCCGCCACCGGATCGGGCGACTCGACACCATTAGGGTCTAGGATACGGTGCCCCATCATCTGGAATCCTCCGCATATTCCGATCACCGGGGTCCCGTGGCCGGCTCTGGCGCAAATATCGGCGGCAAGTCCACGCTCGCGCAACCACCGGAGATCGGCCATGGTCGTTTTAGTGCCGGGGAGAATGATCAGGTCGGGATCGCCCAGGTTATCGAGTATTTCAACGTATCGCAGCCTGACGCCCGGCTCCCGGCCCAGGGGATCAAAGTCATCGAAATTTGAGATATGGGGCAGCGCCACCACCGCGATGTCTAGAACGTGTTCCGCCGTAGGAGACAGGCCCCGACCGTGCTCGAGGGATACAGAGTCCTCCTCGGCAATTTCAATGTCCCTGTAGTAGGGCACTACCCCCAGCACTGGTTTCCCTGTCCTCTCCTCCAGCCACACCAGCCCCGGCTTGAGCAGACCAACGTCTCCCCGGAATTTGTTGATGATGAAGGCACTGACTGCGTCCCTTTCCGATGGTTCCAGGATCTCCATGGTGCCTATAAGTGACGCGAAGACCCCTCCGCGGTCTATGTCCCCGGTCAAGAGCACGGGTGATTCCGAATGGAGGGCTACACGCATGTTGACTATTTCGTTGTGCTTGAGGTTGATCTCCGCTGGACTACCCGCGCCTTCTATGACCACCACATCGTACTTGGAGCGTAACGTATCCAGGGATTGCGCCACTGTCTGCCACAGCATCGGCTTGGCCGCAGCGAAGTAGTCGGCCGAGGCCCTGGCTACCGGCTTTCCGAGGAGCACGACCTGGGAACGGTGGTCCGCCTCCGGTTTGAGCAGGATCGGGTTCATTTCCACCTGCGGGTCAATCCCGGATGCTTCGGCCTGTACAGCCTGCGAGCGTCCCAACTCCCCGCCGTCCAGGGTCACGAAGGAATTGTTGGACATGTTCTGCGCTTTAAAGGGCGCGACCCTGTATCCGTCCTGGCGGAAGATGCGGCATAGTGCGGTGGCCAAGACGCTCTTTCCCACGTGGGATGCAGTGCCCTGAACCATGACAACCCTGCCCTGGGGCGCGATTCCCGAACGCTGGATCACCCTCGCCTCTCATCGGCCAAAATATGCGACCAGTCGCCACTTTTCGGGCGACTGGTCGTTTTCTAAACGGCTGCCGATAAATTATAGTTCTTCGTCTTGTACTTTGGGACGCCTGGGCGGGTGTTCGGCACTACCACCAGATCTTGCCCTGGGACTCCTCTCGCAATTGATCGTAGTCCCGGGTCCAGAGTGCGGTGCTCAGGTATTTCCAGCCACCGTCGGCCAGCAGGCACACAATCGAACCCTGCTCCATGCGCTCGGCCTGCCTCATGGCGCCATATACGACGGACCCGGAGGATACCCCCGCGAAGATGCCCTCGTCGGTCAGCAGCCGTTTCGTGGTCTGGAATGCCTCCAGGCTGCCGACCAGCATGCGGGAGTCCAGGAGACTTATGTCCAGGATGGGCGGAATAAATCCGTGTTCCAAGCTTCTAAGCCCGGAAATAAAGTCGTCCGGATCGGGGGCCACGGCCACTATTCTTACGGAGGGGTTGTATTCCTTTAGCCGGCGGGCCACTCCCATCAGGGTGCCGCCCGTGCCCAAGCCGGCGACAAACATGTCGACGTCCGGTATGGCTTCGATTATCTCCGGAGCAGTTGTCTCGTAGTGGGCCCCGGGGTTGCCATCGTTGCCATACTGGTACATCATCAGGTAATCGTGAGGGTGCCTTTCGATCAGGTCCTGGGCCACTTCGATGGACCCGTTAGTGCCCCTGGAGCCGTCCGACGAGATAATTTCGGCGCCGTATGCTTCCAGCAACTGCACCCTTTCCACGCTCACGTTCTCCGGCATTACTACCGCGACCCTGTAGCCCTTCATGCGGCCTATCATCGCCAGCGATATACCGGTGTTGCCGCTGGTCGGCTCAAGGATGGTCCTGGCCCGGCTCAGCTCGCCATCAGCCTCCGCGCGCTCGATCATCTTCAGCGCGATGCGGTCCTTGACGCTGCCGGTGGGATTAGCTCCCTCCAGCTTGGCGAAGATACGCACCCCGGGCTTGGGGCTCATGTTCTGCAGTTCCACCGTTGGTGTGTTGCCAATGGTGTCGAGGATACCCTTGTATGTGAGCTTAACTACCATCTGTGAACTGTCCGGGAGCCAGTCTGCCCGCCTAACGGAATTCCCTGCTCCTGCCCTCTTCGCAACGAACCTGTCGGCTCAGCTAGTCATCCGAGGCTCCCACCGCGGCGGGCTCTTCGTGAGGTGCTGCAACGCCACAGAATACCTCGTAGTCGATCAATTCAGTGACCGTGGGGTCTTCTCCACACAATGGGCACTTGGGGTTTCGCTTCAGGCGCACCTCCCGGAAGCTCATGTCCAGCGCGTCGACGATCAGCAGACGGGAGGACAACGACTGGCCGATGCCCAGAAAATGCTTCAGGGCCTCCGTAGCCTGTATGCTGCCCACCAGGCCGGTCATGGATCCCAGGACACCGGCCTCGGCGCAGTTGGGCACCATGCCAGGCGGTGGCGGCGAGGGGAACAGGCACCGGTAGCATCCCTCGCCCGGGATGAAAACCGTCGCCTGGCCGTCGAAGGTCAGAATGCTTCCGTCAACCAGCGGCTTACCCAGCAAGTAGCAGGCATCATTCACCAGGTAGCGGGTGGCGAAGTTGTCTGCGCCGTTCACCACCAGGTCGTAATCGCCGATAATGTCCATCGCGTTTTCGGAGTTCAGCCATGTTTCGTGCAGGACGACGTTAACGTCGGGATTGTAGGACTTGATGTTGTCCAAAGCCGACTGGACTTTGGGCCGTCCCACGTCCGCTGTGTGATGCAGCACCTGGCGTTGAAGGTTGGAAAGGTCCACCACATCGAGGTCGACGATGCCTATGGTGCCCACGCCGGCCAGGGCGAGATAAATGGCGCTGGGTGAACCGAGACCGCCGGCACCTATAATCAGCGCCTTGGACTGCATCAGTGTCCGCTGGCCCTTTGAGCCGACGTCTCCCATGATAATGTGACGGCTGTAGCGCTTAACCTGTTCAGGGGTCAAGGCGAGAGGCTGGGTGGCCATATTGACTATTCCTCCTGATTCGCCGCCGACCGAGGCGACGGTATGACCCAGTCAGTCTCTGGTGGTCTTATGCCCTGGGGCTCACAATGGAAAAACCTGTCCCTGCCCACCAGGGGCAGCCCTTATTCCAGGGCGGGGACAGGCCAAAATCGAATTTCACGCTGTCCCATCCCCTATTTGGGAGGACAGGTGCAGCCGTGTTTGCAGCAATTTTTCAGCACTTTCATTAACGTCGACAGTCTATCGTCAGAGGCGCACGTTGTCAAGGTTAAGGAGACCGGAGACCGCACCGTCATGTCCAGGCATCAGGTGCCAGTTTACCGAAATATCTTGCTTGATGTTTTCGGGGATTTCCCAAAAGGGAAA
The DNA here is from genome assembly GCA_965208825.1 of Dehalococcoidia bacterium. GTDB lineage: Bacteria > Chloroflexota > Dehalococcoidia > Lucifugimonadales > UBA3495 > VXOI01. The sequence goes on along the minus strand of CBDBPP010000004.1, from coordinate 584,498 downwards.
CTGCTGCACAACATCGCCACCCCGGCCCCACCCCTCAGCCTCAGGACCTCGCATCAGGTCAGTCGGCGTGGGAAAGCACCCGGGTTTGGCTCTTTGATATGGAGGGGGCCATCGAGGACTCGCCTAGCCGGCAATAGGAGAATGTGCCTCCCAGCCCTTGCCTCAGTGACCGGTCCCTGGCGTGGGGAACGCCTGTGATGACCCGGCGAACGCGTTCGGCAGTGATGGAATCGGCGTAATCTTCGCACTCCACCAGGATGAATCTGCGATTACCGCTGTCCTCCGCATTTAGTGCCAGCACTGCCTGCGCTGTTGTTCCGGAACCGGCGAATGAGTCCAGGACGACGTCCCCTGGTTCGGGCGCACCGATGCGTAGCAGATCGCCGATGAGCGCCACGGGTTTCGGATAGGGGAAGTTGCGAGCTACCTCGGGGAGCACCTCGGACAGGGACAGGCCCCCTGCTCGACTACTGTACTCAGGTTTGTAGAAGACCGTCTTGGGCTTTTCGGATGGGAACTCTCCCAGTTTAGGGCGTTGCTTCGAGTAAACGACGATCCTGCCATCTTTGCCCTGTTCAGTGAAGACGTCGGATGGGTTCTCTTGAATCTTGCGCTTGCTCCAGCGCCAGATTCCATTGCCGTTTTTCATCGTAGGGTAGACAGCGGCGAAGGGCCCGCCGGAGGGGGGCGGTTTATCATCCTCGGTTACTTGGAGGTGGCCTCCGGGGCCCACAAAGATGGGGTAATCGAGAGACTCAGAATAGCTGAGGCTTCCTCTCTTGAGCGCCTCCCGCTTGTAATAGCCCACCTCGTCCACATACCAATCGGCCAGCCCGTCCTCGCCGATTGGAAACCGCCCAAGCCTAACATATTTCCGGTCTTTGGCGTATACGAGGCAATACTCGTGGGCCCCGGCAAACCCGAACTGGTCGCTGCTACCCGAAAGATTGGAGACTACCGCAATGTCGGCGATGAAGTTGCTTTCGCCGAATATCTCGTCCATCAGCATGCGGAGATGGTGGTGTTCGACGGCGTCAATGGAGACAAAAATCACCCCCGTTCCTGAAAGGAGGTCCCGCAGCAATTGAAGGCGTGGCCACATCATGCAGAGCCACCGGTCGTGGCGCCCCATGGCCTCAAAGGTCGTCAGGTCTTGGTGTTCGAACCACTGCTTCAGACGCGGGCCGGCTACACGGTCGCTGTAGATCCAGTCTCCATTGCCGGTATTGTAAGGAGGGTCTATATAAACGCACTGCACGCGGCCGCCGAACTGGGGCAGCAGCGATTTCAGCGCATAGAGGTTGTCTCCGTGGATGATGAGGTTATCTTCACCGGAACCGGGGTTGATGGACTTGGAATCGTCCGGTATCAGTGGCTTGCAGGGCACGGTCAGGTGATGAGAACTGACCGCTTGTTTGCCTTCGAAGTCCAGTTGGGGCACAACCACCCTCCATTCCACACATCACAACTGCACCGTAACTAATGCTACAAGTTCACCGTCATCCAAACCACGATTCGTCTCTCGAGTTTCGGCGAATGTGCACTTCTCCCGGCCGCACACTGATACGGGGAAGTCGGATTTCAGAGCCAACCGGGTCTAACTCGGCCCGGAAGAGGTGGAACAGTGGGTGAAATCTGGGGCTGACTGGATGAATTCCGGTGAATCCATAGCCGAGGTCGTTTCGACACAATGAAATTTACTGCAATCCGGCATCGCCTTAGGTCGCGGTGCCGCCGTGTGGGGGAGTCGAATCTGCTGCAGAAACTGTGGGATAACCGGGGAATGGGTGGAGCTGGAGGGCGCGATTTGAACGCAACGAGGTCGCCGGGAGTGAAGGCGGATGGAGAGATGGTTCAGTGGGTTGCGGCGGCCAGACTCAATTGCCTCTCGGCAAGGTCCTCGAGAGTGATATTGCTCAGTACCTCCCGAATGGCATCCTCCACTGATTTCCAGACCTCCTGCTGGGCACAGGAGTCTGATAGCACGCAATCCAGGGGGTTTACAAGGCAGTCGATGGGGGAACTGTTGGCATCCAGTTTGGACATAACCATGCTCAGGTTGATCTCCCCGGGAGCCAGTGCCAGTGAGTGTCCGCCTCGTGGTCCGCGCCGGCTCGAAACGAAGCCAAACTTATTCAGGGATGCCATCAACTGGTCCAGATACGCTTCGGGAATGCCCTGCTTGGCAGCGATTTCTGCCGTCTGAACTGGACCGTCTCCATCCCGAATGGCCAGTTCCACCAGGGCCCGCACCCCATAATCAACACGCATGGGGATCTTCATCTCGCCTCTCCTAGAGGGCCTGAAAAACCCGATTATACACGAGCGCCAGCCTTATTCCAATTCGCGTGCGTGCTGTTCGCCCGGTAACGTTCGTTGTTATTTCCCAGTCTCCCTGTTCCCTCAAGCCTTTGACTCATTCACTAATCAGCAGGTAGGTGCTCAGGCATTGAGCGATGAGGTAACCATCCTGGTCCGATACGGTGATCTCCACTACTATCAATGAGCCGTTCTTGCTCACCACACTCCCCTCGGCGGTCAAGCGACCAGACTGCGCGCCTCTCAGAAAATTCACTTTCAATTCTATGGTGGTCGTGCTTTGCCCCGGCAACAGCAGTGAACGGATAGCGCGATACCCGGCGGTGTCCGCCAGAACGGCCAACAGCCCTCCATGAACCCTTCCGGCAGCCTGGAGATGATGCGGTTCCACCTCCAGCGACACGCTACCTTCCCCGCTCTCCGACCGAAGGTCGTTTATACCGATGAATTTCAGGAAAGGGGATTCTTCATCTTGAGGCAATTCTTGTTCCCGAAACCGCTGCCGCCAAGCGATCCCCTCAGGGACGGCCAAGCTTGTCGGATATAATATGCTGGAGCGTCAATATTTCGACCGTTTGGTTGACCCATGGTTAAAGGTATCATCGTTGGACTGGGAATCGTAGTACTGCTGGCCGTAATTCCCGTCGTTCACTTTTTCGGGATTCCTTTCGGGCCCTTTATAGCAGGATACTTCGGCATTAATTCGGTGCGAGAGAATCCGGATACTCCGGGGCGAAAAGCCTTGTTCTACGGCATTTGGATGGCAGTGGTCATTGCCGTGGTCACAGTGTTGGCCGCGGCGATCGTTACTGCCCTGGGCGACTTCGCTTACCCCTACCTGCTATGGGGGGGAGTTGTGATTGCCGTTTTCTATTATGGCAGCATGTCGGCCCTCGGCGCCTGGTATTCTGGTTTGCGGGCGGCCGAGCGGGCAAGGACATCCATAGGCCCAGGACAGCCGGCTGCCGGTTCGCGCCCCTGACCGGAAACATGACTGACGCAATAATTCTGCTGCGTCCCCTGCAGTGGGTCAAGAACGGACTCGTTTTCCTCCCGTTCCTCTTCGCCGTAGACATCGCATGGTCGCTGGACTCAACAGGAGAGATCCTTTCCCTCCTTGGCCGTCTGGCCGTGGTCTTCCTGGCCTTTTGCTCCCTGTCCAGTGGCGTTTACGTACTCAACGACCTGCTGGACCGGGACGCAGACCGGCGCCACCCGCGCAAGCGCCATCGTCCGATTGCCTCCGGCAGGGTTGGGAGCGTGCTGGCTCTGCTGCTGCTGACTGCGTTTACCTGCATCGGCCTGGCTGCAATGTGGTATGTCGGAATGGCATTGCTCCTGGTGTCGGTGCTCTATCTGGCCATAAACGTGGCCTATTGCCTCGGCGGCAAGAACCTGGTGGTGCTGGACGTATTCTCTGTCGCAAGTGGGTACGTCATTCGGGCGGTCTCGGGAGCCCTCGCGATAGATGTTGATCCGTCCCCCTGGCTTTACGCCACCACCGGGGCCGGGGCCTTGTTTATTGTGCTGGGCCGGCGCTACGCCGAGGTAAGACTTGCCGGAGAAGACGCGGCGCTGCAACGACCGGTGCTGGATCGATACTCAGGACCGTTCATTTCTCAGCTGCTGACTATCTCGGCAACGGCCGCTTTGCTCAGCTATACTCTTTATACGATCGAGGCCGAGAACCTTCCCGACGACAACTCGATGCTCTTCACCCTTCCTCTGGTGGCGTTGGGACTGTTCCGGTACTTGTACCTGCTGAATCAAAGCAGTGAGGCGGAGGCTCCTGAGCAGCTCATAGTACGGGATCTCCCCCTCCTGGTGACCGTGGCGGCCTGGCTCGGGGTGTCGGCAGCGGTATTGCTATTAAGGGGCTAATCTTCGTTCTCGCCTAGACTGCCAATGGCCGCCCATTACTGCCCCGATGCCAATTGGATAGAGTCCCCGGACAGGAGTCGCGATGCAAACACAATCCGCGCCCGTTTCTCCCCCGGAACGTACTGGGCCATCGGTGGTGGCTGTGGTCGCCACCACGCCCGAGTCGGTCCATGAGGATATTGCCCAGGCCATGCATTTGGCGGGAATACAGCGCGCGCTCCCGTCCGACAAACAGACGCTGCTGAAGGTGAACATCTCCTGGCAGCACTGGTACCCAGGCTGCTCCACCACGCCGTGGCAAATTGAGGGGGTCGCCAGGGCCCTGAGGACAATGGGGTACAGCGACCTGGTCGCTGCCCACAACGGAACGGTGGTAGTGGATTCCTACGAGGGAGAGGAAAACAACAAGCACAAATCGGCGCAGGACAAGGTCGAAGTCCCGTCCATACATCTGGACAGCCCGCCAAATCGCTGGATCGATTACCAGCCCCGGGCCAAGATGCTGGCGTTGGACGATATCTTTCCCGAAGGCATACAGATCCCGGAGACCTTTCCCGGCACTAACATCATCCACTTGCCAACCATGAAGACCCATGTGTTCACCACCATGACGGGTGCGATGAAAAACGCTTTCGGAGGTCTCCTGCACCGAAAACGCCACTGGACGCATTCCGTCATTCACGAGACCCTGGTGGACCTGCTGGCCATCCAGCAGGAAATTCACCCTGGTCTGTTTGCGGTAATGGATGGCACCTTCGCCGGCGATGGCCCGGGCCCCCGGGCGATGCGGTGGCACATAAAGAACCGCATACTTGCCAGTTCCGATCAGGTAGCTATCGACGCCGTGGCCGCGAAAATGATGGGCTTCGACCCAATGAGCATCCCGTTTATTCGGATTGCCCATGAGCAGGGGCTCGGGTGTGGCGACGTCGAACAGATCGAGGTCAAGGGAGAGGATATCCGCGAGGTCAACTGGAACTTCTCCGGCGTGGAGAACACCTTCGCCAGCCGGGGCCAGAAACTCATCTACTGGGGGCCCTTGAAGCCGCTGGAGAACATGCTTTTGCGCAGTCCCATTGTTGGATGGGCATTTCTGGCGTCCAACCTGTATCACAATGGTTACTGGCTAAAGACCAAGGGAAGACGACGGATCGAGGCCGCCCTGAAGACCGAATGGGGCCGTCTGTTTCTGTCTTACTGAACTCGCGAACGTTATTTCAGGGAGAGAATCGTCAAGGAATGGACATCGCCATCATTGGGTTGCCCCGAAGCGGAAAGACATCCACATTTAACGCCCTCACCAGCGGACACGGCACTTCCTCCAGTGGCGGCAGCGCTGGGCCGGTACAGGTCGGTACTGTAAAGGTAGTTGACCGTCGGCTCTCAGTGTTGGAGGAAATGTACCAGCCTCGCAGAGTGGTCTTCGCGGAAATCAGGTTCTGGGACCTCCCTCCGGCGGATCGGGACAACCGTAATCAGGGACTGGCCGGACGGCATCGGAACATCCTCCAGGGAGCCGACGCACTGCTACTGGTAGTCCGCACTTTCGAAGACGAGCTGCATGGGTCCGCTCACCCGGCTCAAGACTTGCAGGAGATGCTGAACGAGCTGATTCTATCGGACCTGGAAACCCTGGAGCGGGTGGAGGAAAGGCTTTCCGACTCGCTAAAGAAGTCCAAGCCCGCCGAGCGTCCTGCCCTGGTCCCGCAGTTTGATGCGGTCAGAAAGTGCCGGGTGGCACTTGAGTCGGGAGTTCGGCTCAGGCAGCAGGAACTGTCGGCCTCAGAGCGGTCCTTCATGGCTGACTATCAGCTTCTGACGGGTAAGCCGACCATCATAGCCCTCAATTCCGGTGAGTCAGGTGAAGCGCCGGAACTGGAGTCGATGGATCTGCCGACTGAAATGATCGAGGGCCTCGGCGTGGTGCAACTTTGTGCCCGGCTGGAGGAGGACCTGGCCCTGATGTCCCCCGATGAGGCGGATGAATTTCGCGAGGCCCTGGGGATCACTGAATCGGCGATTGAACGTGTCAAGCAGGTGTGCTACGACACCGTGGGCCTGGTCTCATTCCTCACCGTGGGCGATGACGAGGTACGGGCATGGCCGGTGCCCGACGGCATTCCCGCCCTGGACGCCGCCGGGACGATACATACCGACTTCCTCCGAGGATTCATTCGTGCCGAGGTCATTCACTTCGATGATCTGGTTCGCTGCGGAGGCGTCGCGCAGGGGCGTAGAGAGGGAGTGCTGCGCTCCGAGGGCAAGACCTACTCGGTGAAGGACGGCGACGTAATTAACTTCCTGGTGAACGTTTAAGCTCCGGTTGCCTTCCGGGAACCCCCAGGGTCCAGCGGTCGCGCGAAGCTTAGCTCGTGCCCATCCGGGTCATCTATATGAAAATATCGCTCCCCCCAGGGAGCGTCGGCGGGTTGCGTGGAGGGAGTTAATCCGAAACCGAGCAGCCGCTGGTAGTGGCTGTCCACGTCCTCAACGTGAAAAATAAGGCGCCCCCACCATGTAGGTCTGTTTTCCCGCAGAATGAGATTGATGTACCCGGTGCCTACACGAAAGCTCGTGAAACTGGTGGACTCGCCGCCATACAGCATGTCCAGCCCTACATAATCGCGGTAAAACACGACGGACCTGGTCATGTCCCTCACCGATAGTGTTACCGCGCTGATGGCTTCGACGCCCATTCCCTCTCACCGTCCCTTCGGCGAATTCAGCCACGCCTGCGGCGGGGCCGGTGCAGGCCGGGATAGGTTCTTTCGGTAAGAACCCACTCCAGTCGGCCTTTCAGGGCTTCCACCTCCGAGGCATGCAGAAGCCCCAGCAGTTCCTGCAGTCTCCAGGGCATGCTCCTCTCGGGGCCGTTCAGCCTGGCCTGGAGCTCGGTCAGTGACATCAGCAGGTCCTCCGGTATGGGCTCTCCTCCGAAATCCCAGATGACCGTGCGGATCTTTACGTCTGAGTGGAAGGTCAGGCCGTGATCAATGCTCCAGAGCTTCCCGTCCGGGTCCGTGATCAGGTGATTGGGTTTCCGGTCGGTGCTGTTGGCCACCAGGTCGAAGCAGCATACCGCGCGCAACTGATCTGCGTATTCCCCGGTCAGGGTGTAATAGTTCTCCTTCGGATCGTGCTCGATGAATTCCTGCACGGAACCAATGCCGTATGGCCCATCGCGGATAAGGGTAAACGGGACCAGGTCCCACCCGAGAATGTCGCTGAGCAGGTAGGCGGCGAACTCCCGCTTGTAGAGAGTACCGTTGGGAAAATCCCAGAGCGGTGCCTCACCGTCGCGGGGTTTGTAAATCCCGTATACCTCTACGTCATTGTGCGCGACGTTGACGACAAAGGTGTAGTTGGAGCCCAAACGGGTCAACTGGCAGGACAGAATCTCGCCGTGCCGGAGCACATCCTGGGCTTTGGTGTCGGAGGTCAAAGAGCGATGTCCCACGACGGGAATTGAAGCTTACCCGGCCTCTAGGATGGTGTGGCCGTTAGCTCTGGGGCAGACGTGCCCCTCCGGGTTGATGAGCTGCCCGCAGAGGAAACACGTGGGCCGCCCGGCCGCGCAGATGCGCAACGATTCCTCCGCCAATTCACCGGCCTGGGTGAGAGTAATCCAGAAGCTGACCGATTCCGCCTCATCTTCGGGGCGCTCCTCTTCAGTCTCCCTCTCGTGGGCCTGCAGGTAAAAGGAGTTGGACTCCCTGTCATGGCTCAGAAACATTTGGCCGGCTTTGAAGTCGATGGAGGTTTCCCTTCCACTCCAGCCCGGCTCACTGGGTTCGCTGGACCGCCCCTTCTCTTCTGTGGAAAGGCCGCCCAAGTAATCCCTCAAATAGACGCCGAGCTGGAGAAGTTGCTCCTTTTCCAGCCACAAATGACACAACGCCGGCCCCGCCTGCAACTCGAGCCTGAAGGTCCTTCTCCCTGGTTGTCCGAAAGTAACCGCCTCGACCTTTGACAAGGTCCCCAAGGGATATTTGACCTGCCTCTCTTCCATGTAGCTATCATAGTGTCATGCGCCCTTCGGTGGCAAGCGGCGACCGCACCCCTCCCCCGCCTAGGTCCTTTCCAGGTGGGCGGCTCCTGGTGCAAGAAAGAATTCCGCATTTATGGCCTGGCCTGCTGTGCAAGTAATGCCAGACGACGGCGGACTCGTCTCGGAGACACTGTCTTTCCCGTCAGAAGGTCTCGCCTTCAACCGCTAACCGATGGCCGCCCTGGCCCTGTATTGAAGCGCCTCTGCCAGATGCGGTACGCCAATGGAGTCAGCGCTATCCAGGTCGGCGATGGTTCGGGATACCTTGAGCACCCGGTGAAATGCCCGAGCCGACAGGGTCAGGCGTTGAGCTGCTGTCTGCAGCAGGCTCCTGGCTCCGTCTTCCAACTGGCAGTGCTCCAATACCTCGGCTGGCCCCATCTCCGAATTGCACAGGAAGCCGTTGTCCTTGAATCTGTCGCGCTGTAATTCACGAGCCTGCTCCACCCGGATCCTGGGAGCGCTGGAGTCCTCGGCGGCGCTGCCTCCCACCAGCTTTTCGTATTCGACCGGCGGCACCTCCACAAATACGTCTACCCGGTCCATCAATGGCCCGCTGATTTTCTTTTGATATCGTGCAACCGTCGAAGGGCTGCACGAACACTCCCTGCCGGGGTGACTGTGGAAGCCGCAAGGGCAGGGATTCATGGCCGCCACCATCATGAAACTTGCCGGGTACGTCACGCTTCCGGACACACGGCTGATGGTAACTACTTTGTCCTCCAACGGCTGGCGCAGGGATTCCAGGGCCGCATGGTTGAACTCGGGCAGCTCATCGAGGAATAGAACACCCCGGTGGCTCAGCGTTATTTCTCCCGGGCGGAGTGTGCGCCCTCCTCCCACTAGACCCGCGTTGGATATGGTGTAGTGTGGCGACCGGAAGGGCCGCTGAAGCATTAATGGGTTTTCGCTCTGCAGGGAACCGTTCACGCTGTAAATTTTTGTTACCTCCAGGGCCTCCTGGGGAGCCATTCGAGGCAGGATTGACGGGAGGCAGCGGGCGAGGAGGGTTTTGCCGCTGCCTGGCGGACCGCTGAAGAGCAGGTTGTGGAATCCGGCAGCTGCCACCTCCAGGGCCCGTTTGGCGTGCTCCTGTCCCTTGATATGCGCCAGGTCCATCTGGTTTTGTGTGCACGACATCGCGGTGCAGTTGTCCCATCCGTCGCCTTTCATCGGGGCCAGCATGGCATCTCCCCGCAGGTGCTGCACCACCGCGTCCAGCGTGGGCGCGGGGTATACAGTGATGTCCTCCACCAGCGACGCCTCCTCGGCATCCACCGCCGGAACGAATACCGCCTCGAAGCCCTGGTCCCTGGCTACAGAGACCATGGTCAGGATTCCGTTGGTGTGACGCAGGCTTCCGTCCAGTGACAGTTCACCCAGGAAGACTGCGTTTTCGGGTGCAGATTCCAGTTGTCCGGAACTCAGCATTATGCCGATGGCTATTGGAAGGTCGTAGGCCGGCCCCTCTTTTTTCAGGTCCGCAGGCGCCAGGTTGACCGTGATTCGCCGCATGGGAAACTCGTTGCCGCTGTTACGAAGCGCCGCTCGGACGCGCTCTTTGGCTTCCTGGACTGCCGCGTCGGGAAGACCCACCATGTTGAACCTCGGCACGCCAGGTGAGATGTCAACCTCCACCCTGATAATGAATCCCTCCAGTCCGGCCATAGCGCAGGAATTTGTGCTAGCTAACACATGTGCCTCCTGTTTCTTTCGCCACCCCTCTCCAGAACATGGGATGATCAAGTGCAGTTTGGTTCTGTTCTCGGCACTCCAAACTTTAGTTCTAATTTCTCAATCGCGCTACTGCCAACTGTCATCAATTTTGAGGATCGGTTGGAGTACCAAAAGAGCGCACAGAAATGCGCCAGATGCGTCCGGGTTTTGCTGAAAGGGGGATCGAAGGTCAGGCGGGCTTCAGGACGACTCGCATCAGGTCGTAGGCGGCGCTGACAGGGCCTGTGTAGTGCTGGGCCGCGTCTTTCAGAAGTGAGTCCTGGTCCTCGTGGAAGGCATTGTCCAGGTGGGTCAGGATCAGTTGCCCCACCGATGCCTGCAACGCCACCCTCGCCGCGTCTCCCGAGGTGGAGTGCAGTCGGCTCACAGCCATTTCATGTTTCTCGTCGGTGGCCAGCGCCTCGTGGATCAGCAGGTCGGCACCCTGGGCGGCCTCAACCAGTCCGGGGCTGTAGGTGGTGTCCCCGGAGAATACCACCGAAATCCCTCCCGATTCGATCCGCCATCCCACCGATCCGGGGATGTGGTCTACGTCGAAGTTCCAGGCCAACGTGTCGGGTCCTAGCTCCAGCGGGTAACCACGCCCAACCTCCTGCCATTGCATCACCTGCCGGCCGGTGTGGTTGTAGGCGGAACCGTCCCGTATATCGGGGACTTTTCCCGCAACCGCCGCCTTGCGCAGCCCCTCCAGACCCAGCGCGCTGCCATATATGGACAGTGGCATCTCCCGGTCTGGGGACTCATGGGTACGGCGCCCCTGGATGAACATCAGCCCGGAGAGGTGGTCCTGGTGGTCGTGGGACAGTAACACGTGGTCGTAATCGATGGCCCGGATTCCGGCCTCTTCGCCGTTACGCAGCGCCGAGTTGCCGGAGCTCCCGTCGAGCAGCAGAGTGGTTCCATCGGGGCATCGCAGGACGATGGCGGTATGCGCGCGAGTGGTCGACATCCCGGCGCCGGTGCCCAGGAAGGTGATCTCCAGGTCGCTCATCCCAGCGTGATCTGCATGCAGTCGTGGACCAGGGTGATCGGCCCGGCGTAATGCTCCGCCGCCTCAACGCCCAGGGGTTCGGGGTCGGCATGGTAGGCGTCTGTCAGGTGGGTGAGGGCCAGGCTGGCGGAACTGGTTTCGGCTGCCGCCCTGCCCGCCTCTCCGCTGGTGCAGTGGCCCGCGGCCCTGGCCAGGACGGTGTCGGCCACGCAGAACGCCTCGTGGATCAACAGGTCCACCCCCTGCGCCGCTATTACGAGTTCCCGGCTGTAGCGGGTATCGCCTGAAAACACTATAACCTTTCCATCGCTCTCGACACGCCAGCCCGATGCTCCGGTGATGTGGTCGGCCGGAAAGTGCCAGGCCGTCGTCCGAGGCCCCAGCTCGATTACGTGGCCGGAGGCTGCCGGCTTCCACTGGAGCAGCTCGCGACCCTCGTAGTTGCGTCCGTACTCGCCCGAAACGTCCCAGATGTTCAGGCGGGTGGCCAGGCAGTGCCGCTTCAGTCCCTCCAGCGCCTCGTAGGAACCGTGGACCCGCAGCGGCCCAACGTCTTCACCAGACAAGGCACGGTCAAACTGAATGAAGTCGATGCCCGACATGTGATCAGGATGGTCGTGGGACAGAAGCACATCGTGGAACCGGTGCAGGTCAATTCCCGTCGCAACGGCGTGCCGAAGCGCCGAGTTGCCGGAACTGGCGTCCAGCAACAGGTTGGTTCCGTCGGTGCACTCCACGGCGATGGCCGTGTGGGCCCTCCTGGTCGAGTTGCCGGCGCCGGTGCCAAGAAACGTGATCTGCATGCTGACCTACTGGTGCCGCTGTTGTCCCTGCCACTCGGCCAGGCGCGACTCCAGCGCCCGCTGGCGTAGCGCGATAGTCAGATCGCCGCGGGTGCGTTCCAGCACCGCCCGCATTGCGTCGGTGGTGTGCCTCAGGCCGCCGGTCACTGCCTCCGGAAAGTCGACGGTAACCAGCACGCCGTAGATTTCGTCCATGACCTCCATCAGTTCCTCGCACCGCTCCACACTGTCCCTTCGCAGGGCGTCCAGAATGTAGCGGCGCAGCTCCCCGATGACCTCCGCCATGCCGTTCAGGTAGGCCGGCGAGTCCACCCCCAGTTCCTCTGCGGTCGGAATGTCCCCGCCTGAGATCACTGCCAGGGTGACGTTTGCCTCCGTGAACTCCTTGCGGGCGTCGTTCAGGAACCCTGCGTTGTAGATAAGCGGGCTGTCGGTGCGGATGTGTTCCGCATCCTCCAGCCGGGAAGCCCCTGCCTGTATCAGCCGGGCGGCCTCCTCAAAGTCCGAACGGTGGACGGCACGGATTGCGTTGGCCGAGAGCCGGATTACCTCGCGGGAAACGGATAGCCCCTCTTCCCTGTCTCTGTTGCGGCTCGTGAGCAGCTCGATTGCCCGATTCCCAATGTTGCTCAGGTCGCTGCTATATCGCGATGGCATCAGACTCCCCCTCCGGCCGCCTCGATGGCTGCAGTCATAGCAGCCGCGGCCGCCTCCGGCTCCTCGGCAGACCCCACCGCTGCAGTGACGCAGATGGCGTCCGCTCCCGCCTCCACCACCGGGGCCACGTTCTCCAAGTTTATGCCGCCAATGGCCACCAGGGGCGTATCCCCAGCGATCCCCTTCGCCTCTCGCACTCTTTCGGGACCCTGCGGGTTGCGTGCCACTCCCTTGCTGGTGGTGGCGTAGATTGCGCCGAAGGCCAGGTGATCGGCGCCCAGTTCCTTGGACTCCGCCAGTTGCTCGAACTCGCGGTTGGAACGCCCCAGCACCTGGTGCGGCGCCAGGACTTGCCGGGCCTGCGCCACTGGGAGATCGGTCTGGCCCACGTGCAGCCCTCCGGATCCCACCGCCGCTGCCACGTCGGCGTGGTCGTTGATGATCAGCAGCGCACCGTTTCTCTGGCACAGGTCCTGAAGAGCTATCGCCAGCGGCAGCGTCTCCCCTTTGTCCCGCAGCTTGTCGCGCAGTTGCAGCATCCTCGCGCCTCCGTTCACCGCCGCCACGGCGATGCCCAGCGGGTCCCGCCCCCCGGTGACCTGCGGGTCGATGATGACATACAGTCCTCGCACCTGTTCCGCTTTTTCTTGGCGAATCTCCGACCCCAGTCGGTTCGACAGTTCCTCCAGCGCGTGGCGAATGCGAGACGCTGTTTCCCATGGTATCGGACTGGAAGATTCGTTGCCTTCCAGTTGGGCAAGGAGCAGTTGTGCAGTCGCAACCCGTTGCAGTGCCTCCTCTCCCGTCTGCGGAGGCGGACTGTCCGGTTCATCGATGGCCAGCGGGGACGGCAGCGAGGGCAACAGGCTTGTCAGGCCAGTGACTCCCGCCACTCCTCCGGCGGATGAATGCGGTCCTGCCAGGACTGACAGGCAATGATGCATAATCGAATAAGTGGTGTGTCCGGTGCCGTTCACAAGTCCATCCCCTTCGGAGTCTCGCCCGACCGGGCGGCGTCTATGTTGTCGCGCACCGATTGGGGCATGTCCACCCCGAACTTGTCGAAGGTTGCCTCGACGTTCCGGCCGATGTTTCGCGGGTCCTGGTAGTACTCCGGCGTGCGGTACTCGGTGCCCGGCCCGAACTGCTCGTGCACCGACGCCACCGTCTTGCCCACGGCGAAGGACGACATTCGCCGGTACATATCTCCGCTACCACAATGCGAACAAACCGCCGTTAGCTCGCTGCTTATCGAGCGGACGAAAAACGACGACACGCGCCCGCAGACCTGGCAACGGTATTCGTATGTAGGCATGGGCGCCTCCGAAGTTCCGCTCGTCGCGGGGTCGGTATGGGGGCGGGGGCTACTGGCCGTCCCGGATTTCCCGTCGTTCCCGGTCGAACTCCGGGGAGGTCTGCCCGCCCATTTCCTGCTTTATTCGCCCCATGTACCGATCGATACTGGCGGCGCTGCCCTCGTCCACGTCTCGGGCGGTCTCTCCGCTTGGCACCCAGTTCAGGCTGTCGCCCCAGGATGGCTGGAAAGAAAAGGCCGACATCAGACGTTTCATCCCCGAGCAGCCGCATATTGGGCATTCGAGCGGGCCGTCGGCCGACCAGCTGTACACCAGCTTTGAACTGACGGCGTTGCACCCGTCGCAACGGTATTCGTAAATGGGCATAACGGAGGCATTTTAGCACGGGCCGGGACTCGGCGCAGGGCTGCTCCCTAGCCGCGAGTCCTGTGACGACGTGAGGGGAGCGCTACCGCCAGGACGGGCCTTTTGCACCTCAAGGGGGCAATATAGCTGATGTATAATGCGGCCACCGTAGCATTCCGCTGCCGAGGTGCCGCCATGACCATGTCCATGCCCCTCTTCGCCCCTGAGCGACAGCCCCTGTTGATGATCATGGACGGCCACGCCATGGTGCATCGGTCCTTTCGCGCCATATCTCAGCAACGCAACCTGACCAGCAGCGCCACCGGGGAGGACACCACCGGCGTCTACGGGTTCACCAACGTGTTCCTGCGCGCCTTGCAGGAGTGGAACCCGGCCTACTGCGCCATCGCCTTTGACACCTCGGCGCCCACCTTTCGCCACCAGCAGTTCGAGGACTACAAGGCCCAGCGCCCGCCATCGCCTCCCGAGCTGCGGCCCCAGTTCGACCGGGTGAAGCAGCTCATGGCTGCCTTCGGAGTGCCGGTTTTCGAGCTGGACGGCTGGGAGGCCGACGACGTAATCGGCACCTTGACCCGCCAGGCCGAGGAGGCAGGCGTGGACTCGGTGGTCCTCACCGGCGACCGCGACACTTTCCAGCTCATCTCACCTCGGGTCAGGGTGGACCTGGCCTCCAGCATTCAGGACCGCCGCGTCTACGACGAAGCCGAGTTGGCCGAACGGTACACCGGCCTGACCGCCGCTCAGCAGCCGGACTTCAAGGCCCTGCTAGGTGACACCTCCGACAACATTCCCGGCGTTCCCAAGGTCGGTGAGAAACGCGCCGTGGCGTTGCTGGGTGAATACGGCACCCTCGAGGGAATCTACGAAAACCTGGAGGCTGTCAAGCCTCCCAGCGTGAAGTCTGCGCTGGCCGAAAACCAGGAACGCGCCTTCGAGAACCGTCGCCTGATGACCATCGACCGCGAGGCCCCGGTGACCCTGGACCTGGAGCAGTGCCGGTTCTGGAGCTACGACCGCCGCGATGTGGTCGCCCTCCTGACCGAACTGGAGTTCTTCAGCGTGGTTTCCCGCGTGCCCAGTCCCGACGGCTCCCCTATTGGCGAATCCGACGAATCCCGGGAGTCCGTGGACACCGACTACACCGTGGTGCGAAACGCGCAGCAGCTGCAGTCGATGATCGCCGCCATTGAGGAAACGGGCGCCTTCGCCTTCGACACGGAGACCACTGCCCTCGACGCCATGCGGGCCCAGCTCGTAGGCCTCAGCTTCGCCACCGCCCCGCGCCGGGCCTGGTACGTTCCTGTAGGCCACCGCGAGGGGGCGCAACTGCCCCTGGAGTCGGTCCTGGCTTCGGTGCGCCCTCTCTTCGAGTCCACGGACATCGCCAAGTGCGCCCACAACGCCAACTATGACATGACCGTTCTAGCCAACCACGGGGTCCGCTTTGCGAACGTGGACTTCGACACCATGATCGGCGCCCACCTCCTCGGCAAGAGCTACAACCAGCTTAGCCTGAAGGAGCTGTCCCTGGATGTGCTAGGCCACGAAATGACCAACATAAAGGAACTCATCGGCTCGGGACGAAAGCAGATTACTTTCGATCAGGTGGATATATCCGCCGCCTCCGACTACGCCGCTGCCGACGCCGACATCACCGCCCGCCTGCGCCAGGTGTTCGAGCCCCAGCTGGATCGCGACGACCTGCGGGGGCTGATGGACGACACCGAAATGGCCCTTTTGCCCGTTCTGGTTCAGATGCAGCGCCACGGCATCAAGATGGACGCCGGTGTGCTCCACGAGATGTCAGCCGACATGTACCGGCAGATGGGCGACATCGAGGCCGGCATCTACGATTCCGTGGGGCATGAGGTCAACCTGAATTCCCCGGCCCAGCTCAGCGACCTGCTCTTCAAGGAACTGGGCCTCCCGCGCACCAAGCGCACCAAGACCGGCCACTACTCCACCGACGCCAACTCCCTGGAGTCCCTGAAAGGCATCCACCCCGTGGTGGACCAGATTCTCGAATACCGCCAGGTCGCCAAGCTGAAGTCCACCTACGTCGATGCCCTTCCCGACATGGTGAATCCCCAGACCGGTCGGGTGCACACCAGCTATAACCAGACCGGCTCGGCCACCGGCCGCGTTTCCAGCAGCGACCCCAATCTGCAGAACATCCCGGTACGCACCGAGGCAGGTCGCCAGGTGCGCCGCGCCTTCGTCGCCGAGGGGGCTCCCGACTGGCAGCTGTTCTCCGCCGACTACTCGCAGATTGAGTTGAGAGTGCTGGCCCACATGTCCCAGGACCCTGGACTGTTGGACGCCTTCCGTCGCGGTGAGGATATCCACAGCGCCACCGCCTCACTGATGTTCGAGGTGCCACTGAACGAAGTCGACTCCGAGATGCGCCGCATCGCCAAGGTCCTCAACTTCGGCGTAATCTACGGACTGTCGCCCCACGGCATCTCCCAGCAGACCGGGTTCAGCCGTGAGCAGGGCAAGGAGTTCATCGACACCTACTTCTCAAGGTACCCCGGCATCAGCGACTACCTCGAAAAGGTGAAGGCCGATGCCCGCGCCGACCAGTACGTGGAGACGCTCATGGGACGTCGCCGCTACCTGCCCGAGATCAATAGCTCCAACTTCAATACCCGTGGCGCCGCCGAACGCATGGCCATCAACATGCCCATCCAGGGTACTGCCGCCGACATCATGAAGCTCGCCATGGTCCGGGTGCAGCGACGCCTTGACGCTGAGGAGATGCGCACCAAGATGCTCCTCCAGGTTCATGACGAGCTGGTGTTCGAGACTCCCCAGGATGAGATGGACGCCCTCAAGGACCTGGTCTTCGACGAGATGCCCGCCGCCATGGACCTCGATGTCACCCTGAAGGTCGACGCCAAGTGGGCCGACAACTGGGGCGACATGGAGTAGTTCAACCAAACCAGAAACACCGAAAGGAGATTTCCTATGGGGGTTACTGAAGTTCACGCCACTATCATTGGAGATAACGAGACAAGGGAATACACCTTCGTTGTCGATACCGGGGCAACTTACCTTGGTTTGCCCCGGGAGGAAATTGAGTTTCTTGGCCTACAGCGGAGCAGAGGAATAATTAGGGTGATGACCGTTTCGGGAGTGGTGGAATCGGAATCCTATTTCGCCGAGGGCGAGTTGAACGGCGAGCCGTTTGGAGCCATGTTGATTCCCACTGCCGAACCTCTTCTTGGCTATGAGCTTCTGCAAAACCTTCGGTACAAGGTAAACCCAGTAACCCATGAAATTGAAAGAGTGCCGGACACCGAAAGGCACCCACCTTATCTATAGAGTGAATGCCCCATGGAATTCATCCGCAGCCTGATCTTTGTTCCCGGCAACCGGGAGAACATGCTGGAGCGGGCCCGCTCCTTCGATGCCGACATCATCATGGTCGACCTGGAGGACTCCGTTCCGCCCAGCGAGAAGGCCGTCGCCCGAGACATGGCCCGGGAATGGGTGCCCGCACTCCACGCGGAAGGCAAGCGAGTCATGGTGCGGGTCAACTCCCTCGACACCGGACTGACCCGCGCCGAGCTGGAAACCGTGGTCTGCCCCGAGCTTTACGGCGTCAGCCTGGGCAAGGTGGAGTCCGTCCGCGACATCCGAACCGTCGATGCTCTGCTCTCCCCGCTGGAAGCCGCTGCCGGCATCGAGGCCGGCTCCCTGCGCCTCATCCCCTGGATAGAGACGGCTCAGGCGATGTGGGACGCCCGCGCCATCGCCGAGTCCTCCCGGCGGGTAGTCGCTATCGCCTTCGGCGCCGAGGACTTCACCAACGACATGGGCATCGAGCGCACCGACGCCGGTGAAGAGGTAGCCGTCCCCAGGGCATGGCTACCCGTCGCCGCTCGCGCTGCACAGGTGGGCCCCCTCGACTCGCCTTTCGTGCGGTTCCGTGACCCTGACGCGCTCAGGGAGGATGCCGGGCGGGCGCGTCGAATGGGCTATACCGGCAAGTTCGCCATCCACCCGGCGCAGCTAGAGATCATCAACGACACCTTCAGCCCCTCTGCCGAAGAGATCGAGTACGCCCGCCGGGTGGTCGAGGCTTGGGACGCCGCCGAGGCCTCTGGCCGTGGCTCTCTGGCCCTGGACGGGCGCATGGTGGACGTGCCCGTGGTCAAGCGTGCCCAGAACCTGCTGGCCCTGGCCGAAAGTATCGGCCGGAGCGGCTGACCATCGTTCACCTTCAATGTCCGACCAGATCATTCTCCAGGGGATGCAGTTCTACGGGTATCACGGCGTCAACCCGGAGGAGCGTGTCCTGGGACAGAGATACGTCGTCGACTTGACGGCCAGCCTGGACCTGCGCCGTGCCGGGAAGTCAGACCGGCTGGAGGATACGGTAAGCTACTCACATGTTTATCGCGCCGTACGGGCGGTCATGGAGGGCGAACCGCGCAACCTGCTGGAATCCGCCGCCCAGGCCATTGCCGACCGGGTCCTGGCCGAGTTTCCCGTCGAATCCGTGTCCGTCACAGTCAAGAAGCCCAACCCGCCGGTTCGCGGCTCGTCCATAGAACTTGCCGCCGTCCAGATAAACCGGGTTCGTCAGTAGATATCTTGATGGTACGCGCGTCCACAACGTGCGCCCGTAGGAGGCAGGTCATGAAGGTCCACGACTATCACGACGGCAACCTGGAGCTGCAGGAACGCTTCGACACCCGCAGGCTGGCCGACCGTCTCAAGGAGCGGGTCACCCCTGCCATTGGGGATGAGTTCCGGCCCATCATCGAGGAGGCGCGCATGTTCTTCCTCGCCACCTGCGATGACCGCGGACTGCCCACCTGCTCCTACAAGGGCGGCGATCCGGGATTCGTGCGTATCGTCGACGACCGGACCCTGGCCTTTCCCAACTACGATGGCAACGGCAAGTACCAGTCCATGGGCAACCTGCTGCGCAACCCCAACGTCGGCATGCTGTTCGTGGACTTCGAAGGCAGCCAGCGGCTGCGCATACAGGGCGTCGCCACCATCGAGGATGGCGACGAACTGCTGGCTGAGTACGCCGAGGCCCAGTTCATCGTCAGGGTTGCAGTGACCGAGGTCTACCGGAACTGCCCTCGCTACGTCCACAAGTTTCGGTTCGTCGAGCCCTCGGAATATGTACCCCGCTCCGGACAGGAGACCCCCCAGCCAGCCTGGAAGAGCAGCGAGGAGCTCAAGGACGCGATACCCAGGAGGGCGTGAGCCGCTAGTCCGCCCTGCCGGCTAGGCTGAACGGCTCCCGGGCGAAAATGCGCCGCACCATGGGCTCGAAGAATTCCAGGGGCAGCGACTCGTAGGTGGGATCGAAGGAGGACTGGTCCCAGCGGTGACAGAAGTCCACGGTGTCCTGGTACCACGGGTGGTCGCGGTACGCGTCGCGTGCGTTCCGGTCGCCGCCGGTATGATGGGCGTAGTAGTAGGTCTGGAACAAACCGTGATGCCGCACGATCCAGTGCGTCCTCTCCGAGACATAGGGACGCAGCACCGCGGCTGCAAGCTCGCTGTGATTGGAGGGCGAGAGCAGGTCGCCGATGTCGTGCAGCAGGGCCGCTACCACCATTTCCTCGTCGGCCCCGTCCCGGTGGGCGCGGGTTGCACTTTGGAGTGAGTGCTCCAGCCGGTCTACCTTGTAGCCGGACAGAGAGCCCCTCAGATCGCGAAGCTGCGCCAGCACCCGCTCGGCCGTTCCTTGGGTAAACTCTTCCTCCAGTTGTTCCAGCAGCTCGTAGTCCTCACGGGTACCTTCGGCCATGCTGGTGAAGGCCACCGTTTCCATTGCGTCTGACATGGTCCCGCTCCGTATGTACTGCCCCGGTTGGTGTACCATCTGGGCTGATTTTAGCATCCCCGGCTTGAGTCGGGGACGACTCGGGAGGCCGACCTATGGTGCAACGAAAGAGACTCGAGGGCCGCGCCGCTCTGATCACCGGCGGTGGGCGCGGTATCGGCAGGGCAATAGCAATGGCCTACGCCGCCGAGGGCGCGAGCCTCTGCCTCTCAGCACGCACCGCCTCGGAACTCGACGAGACTGCCAGCATGGTTGCCAGCCAATTCGGCGTCGATGTCATAACCGTCCTCGCCGACGTGTCAGTCCGGCGGGAGGTGGACCAGGCGGTCGAAAGAACCCTGGATCGCTACGGTGCCATCGACGTGCTGGTAAACAACGCCGGCAACATCGGCCCCGTTGGCAGGGTGTGGGACAACGATCCTGGGGAATGGGCCCGCACCATCGCCGTCCACCTGATGGGCGTGTTCTACGGCTGCCGCGCCGCCATCCCCTCCATGCTGGAGCGCGGCACCGGCCGCATCGTCAATATGTCCGGCGTGGGTGGCCCCAACACCACGGCTTACGATGCCGCCAAGGTCGCTATTGTGAACTTCACTGAGAACCTCGCCGTCGAACTCGCCGATACCTCGATTACTGTCAACTCCATCAGTCCCGGCTCCATCCACACCCGCATGTGGGAAGAAACCCGCGACCTGTCGCTGTCCATCGGCGACATGGCCACCTATGAGCGCGGTGTGCAGGTCACCTCGGGTCAGGGGGCCTCCATAGAACGCGCCGCTGAGCTCGCCGTATTTTTGGGCAGCGACGATTGCGGAAAACTCTCCGGCCGCCTCATACGTGCCTTCGCCGATCGGTTCGAGGAGTTCCCGGCCCGCGTCGACGAGATCATGGAATCGGAAGCCTACCTGCTGCGCCGCGTCGACCCGGCACTCCCCTTTCCTACATCGCCGTCCTATCCCTCGCTGCCCATCCACGACCCATAGGTTGCGCCCATGCTTGTGAGCGCCCCGGCCTTGTTGTAGTATCTGCCGAGACGATTTCAATTTCTCATTCCGCGCAATAGTGTGGGGGTTGATTGTGACAGCTAACGGGTCTGCTGCAAGGGATATCGCCATCGTGGGGGTTGCCGAGTCTGACGTGATGGGCAACGTGCCGGGAAAGTCATCCCTCCAGCACCATGCCGAAGCCGCTTACAATGCGCTGGACGACGCCGGCCTCAAGATGAGCGACATCGACGGCGTCCTGACCGCCGGGTTTTCCACCCTGGCCACGGCGGAATATTTCGGCATCGAGCCGGTTTTCACCGACAGCACCTATGTCGGCGGCTCCTCCTTCGTGATCCACGTCGCCCACGCCATCGCCGCCATTCGTGCCGGCTACTGCGAGACCGCGCTGATCACCCACGGCCAGGCCGGCAGGTCCACACGGGTGCGCGTCCCGGCCGACGGCAACCTGCCTGCAGCCATGTACGAAGCGCCGTACGGCATTATCGGAGCACCCATCAACTATTCCATGGCCTGCACGCGCTATATGCACGACTACGGTGAGGATCGCACGCGACAGGGCATGGCGGAGGTCGCCGTGGCGACCCGCAAGTGGGCCAACCTGAACCCCGTGGCCCAGATGCACGACACGCCGATGAGCTTCGACGACTACCACAACTCCCGCTGGGTCTCCTGGCCTTTCCACCTGCTGGACTGCTGCCTGGTGACCGACAGCGGCGCTGCCGTCATCGTGACCACCGCCGAGCGGGCTGCCAGCTGCCGGAAACAGCCGGTCTGGGTGTTAGGCGGCGGCGAGTCCCACGACCACAACATCATCAGCCAGATGCCTTCCTACACCATCACCCCGGCCAGGGAGTCCGGACCCCGGGCTATGGCCCGCGCCGGATTGACCCACGACGACCTGGACCTGGCGATGATCTACGACTCTTTCACCTACACCGTAATGGTTACTCTGGAGTCCCTGGGGTTTTGCGGCCGTGGCGAGGCGGCCGATTTCGTCGCCAATCAGAGGACTGCTCCCGGCGGCGACTTCCCGCTGAACACCAGCGGCGGCGGCCTGTCCTACACTCATCCGGGAATGTACGGCATCTTTCTGCTGGTGGAGGCGGTCAGGCAGCTCCGGGGTGAGTGCGGCGACCGCCAGGTCATGAGCAAGACCTCTCCCGGGGGGATTGCCAGGACGGCCATCGTCAATGGGACCGGAGGCTCCCTCTCCTCCACGGGCACCGTGCTTCTGGCAACCTGACCGCCAGCCGACCGTACTCCTCGTGAATTCGAGCCTCGGCATTTGCCGGGGCCCTTTTGTTCGTCAGGACGACGGCAAAGTAACGCCAACCAATGGCTTTGGTTCATCCTGAGCTCGTCGAGGGATGCCTGTCCAAGCGGCTCGCGGTTCGGTCCTTCGACAAGCTCAGGGCTCACCATGAGCGGCTTGGAATGAACTTTCCAGCCGTCCCGTTTGTTCGTAGGGCTACTTAACAGAACTCATTTTTGGTCAAATTCAGGCCCTCTACCAATTGAACATCGCAATACCAGGTATGCTAGTATCACCTCAAGTACTGAACAGGCATCGTCCCATTGATGACTTGTTCATCTGTTTTACGCTACGGCGAAAGGATACGGACTATGGACCGCACTGTGTCTTCTTTTCTTCAGCATCTCCTGGTGGAGAAAGGATTCTCCCAGAACACCTGCTCAGCCTACCGCAATGATCTTTCCCAATTCTTGGAGTTCCTGGAGCAAAGGGGCCTGGGTAAAGCCAACGGCAACCGGGGCTTCGACTGGACCGCAGTGGACATCGATACCCTTAACCACTACATCACCGACCTGAAAGATCGCAAGGGCTATCGCAACGCGACCACGGCCCGCAAAGTGGCCTCGGTCAAATCCTTTTTCGGTTTCATGTCCGAGAACGGCATTATCAACGAGGACCCCACTGAATCCCTCGGCACACCCAAGGTGGGTCGCTCTCTGCCCAAATACCTTTCCGAGGAGGAAATCGGCCGCCTCCTTGACGAGGGATACAAGCCGGGTACCAACGAGGGACAGCGCGACGCGGTAATGATGGAACTCCTGTACGCCACCGGCCTGCGCGTTGGCGAGTTGGTGTCTCTCAACGTAGGCGACGTCAACACGGAGGAGTCCTATGTCCGCTGCCTTGGCAAGGGATCGAAGGAACGAATTGTTCACTTGTACCCGAAAGCATTGCAGGAACTGAGAAACTACATGAAGCACTCGCGCACTGCGTTGCTGGGCAAGCGAAAGGACGAACCGGCCCTGTTTGTCAATCACAGGGGTGAACGGCTGACCAGGCAATGGGTCTGGTCAGTGCTCAAGACTTACGCCCAGGCCGCCGGAATCCATTCGAGCATCACGCCCCATACCCTTCGCCACAGCTTTGCTACTCACCTGCTCCAGAACGGCGCCTCGCTGAGGCACGTGCAGGAACTCCTGGGACACTCCAGTATCTCTACGACCCAGGTCTATACCCATCTCACCAGCCCCTACGTCAGGGAAGAGTACGAAAAGAGCCACCCCCGCGCCTGAGGTGATTGTCCCTCCGTAAACGGTAGGCGAAAGAGCCCCGCCGATTCCGGTTGGGCTCTTTTTGTGTAACGAGCCTCCACGTTTTCGTTCTCCATATGGGTACTGTGTGGGCAGGACCGCGACTGGTATCCTCGTCCTCTGAGCACTGCCCATCTGGTAGAATTGCTGATATATTGTTAAACACTGACTATGCAGTCCTTCCGGACCGGTCCCCGGTTTTGAGGACGTCCGGAACCCGCATCCCCGCTGGAGGTGCAACGAAATGGCAGGAAAGGCCCGCAGAGCGGCCGCTCGCCAGAGCGAACTCAGCCGCCGCAGGAAAAAGGGGCAGAGAGGCCCGTCAGGAATTCCCGCCACCTCCCAGCCGCCCGATCAGCCGGGACCCGGAGGTGGCGCGCCGGCTCTCGCCATGCAAGGCGCCGGCGTGGTCTCAGGGGCCTCCGCAGTGGGGCCTTTGGATGATATGCCGGAGCCCGTTGTGGAGCCGACGACGCAGGCCGTTCCGCAAGCGACGACGCGGCCCCGCGCCTCAGGAAGGCTGAGGGGGGATAGACCGACAGCATATAACTATGTCGGATCGGAGATGCGCCGGATTGCCGCTTTGACCACCGTGGTCCTGGCGGCTGTCGTTGCGCTGTCATTCGTGCTCTGACGAACCAATCCCGCACAGGCTGAATATGCCCCTTCCCCTGGTGGAGCAAAGGCTGCAAGCCACACCGGAACGTCCGGGTGTCTATATGATGAAGGACGTCCGGGGCACGGTGCTGTATGTTGGCAAAGCGAGCGTGCTGCGAAACCGCCTGCGCACATACTTTGGCTCACCCTCCAATCAGCCCAACAAGACCCGCAGGATGATGGGGCATGTAAGAGACTTCGAATACATCGTAACGGATTCGGAAGCAGAGGCGCTGATACTCGAGAACACGCTGATCAAGCGCTACAAGCCCCGCTACAACGCCCGCCTGAAAGACGACAAGACCTATCCATATTTGAAGATAGACCTGAGCGAGGAGTTTCCCCGGGTCTACATCACCCGGCGGGTTGCCAAGGACGGAGCGCGGTACTTCGGTCCCTTCGCAACGGCCAACACGGTCCGCAAGTCCATGGACCTGGTCAAGCGGCTGTTTCCCTACCGCTCCTGCACCAAGAACATCACCGGCACCGACCCCCGGCCTTGCCTCGAGTACTACATCAATCGTTGCGTGGCCCCCTGCACGGGATATGCGAGCAGGGAGGAGTACGCCAAGGTAATCGACCAGGTCATCATGTTCATGGAGGGTGATACCGACTCCGTCACCAGGGACCTGGAGGACAACATGGCCCTGGCTGCGGAGAGCCTTGAGTTCGAACGGGCGGCCGTTCTCCGGGACCGCATCAAGGCCGTGGAGAAGGTGGCGGAGGAACGCCGCATCAAGGTCGACTCGAACCCTGTCTCCGATATGGATGTGATCGCGGTTGCACAGGGATCGACGGAGTCGTGGGTCGAGGTGTTCTTCATCCGCAAGGGCAAGCTGATAGGCCGGGAGCATTTCTTCATGGAGGGGGCCCAGGACGATGCGCCAGGCCTGGTTATCGGGCAGTTCATCAAGCAGTTCTACGGTTCCGCCCAGACCATACCTCCGCGCATCGTGACCCAGCACCAGGTCGAGGACCGGGAGGTCGTCTCCGGCTGGCTGCGCGACTTGCGCGGGGGAGCGGTGAGGCTGGTATGGCCCCAGCGGGGAGTCCACAAGCACCTGGTCGAGACGGTGGCCGACAACGCCCGCCAGGGTCTGGCCCAGCATCGAATCAAGTGGCTCGACAATCTCGACGTCATCCAGCAGGCAATGTCGGAACTGGAGGAGGAACTGTCATTGCCCCTGCCCCTGCGCCGCATGGAGTGCTACGACATCTCCCACATCCAGGGCAGCAATTCCGTGGGCAGCATGGTGGTCTTCGAGGACGGACAACCCAAACGGTCCCAGTATCGCCGGTTCAAGGTCAAGAGCGTGGAGGGAGTGGACGACTTCGAGAGCATGCGGGAGGTGCTGCGCCGCCGCTTCAAACGCCTGGCGGATGCCCGGGGCACCGCCAAAGGCGGGGAGGCGGAGGCGTCTGCCGATACCGGTTGGGCCGCGGTGCCCGATCTCGTGCTGATTGACGGAGGCAAGGGACAGTTGTCGGCGGCCCTGGAGGTGATGCTTGAGCTGGGGTTGGACGACATCCCCCTGGCGTCGCTGGCCAAGGAAAACGAGTGGCTTTTCGTGCCGCACACGCCGGAGCCGATTGTCCTGCCGCGCGACTCCCAGGCCCTCTACCTGGTGCAACGGATCCGCGACGAGGCCCACCGCTTCGCCATCACCTACCACCGCAACCTCCGCAGCAAGAGCAGCCTCGGCTCTCCCATCGACCTCGTCAGCGGCATCGGGCCGAAACGCAAGCGGATGCTGATGCGGCGCTTCGGCTCGCTGAAGGGTCTAAAGGAAGCAGCCGTCGACGAGATCGCTGCTGTTCCGGGCATGACGCGGTCTCTCGCCATTCGCCTCAAGCAGACCATCTGACCGGGTACCGGCTTCGAGGGCAGGCCGGGCATGTGCTTTTGGTTCTACCGGTGCGCCGTGAGGGCTGGTAATACTCCCCTTTACATACGAGGAAAAATGTAATAATTTACATAATGTATCGACGACGGAGCGATAGCGGCATACATGGTATGCAGCGGATTCTGAGTAACAGGATGGCTGAGGGTGCGGAATGGCAAAACTGTCCATATCCCTGTCCAACGACACTCTGATAACGCTGGAATGCGAGGAGCCGGACTTGGTACACGAAGTGCTCGGCTCTGTGCTGCAGGTCGTGCAGAGGACGCCCCATCTGCCTGTACCTGTAGCTGACGCTCCTTTCATCGATCCATGGACAGAAACGGATCTGAGCAGGACTGCACAACATTCAGTGGAACTGCACAGCACGGCTCATGATCATGTGTCGGGCAATGGGGTGGAGCCATCTGCGATGTACCGGGACAGGCCAGAGCGTGCAACGATTCTCCAGTCAACGCACGAGTATGTTCCCTCCCCTGGGAGCCGGGGTGCCAACGGTGACGACAGGCTGGAGCTTGGCACCTATTCCTCCGAAGCCAGGGACGACTTCGTTGCCTTCTGCCAGTCGATCAATCCGACTGGAGACATGCGGCGGGTGGTTGTTGCAGCGGAGGCCGCCAACCGGTTCTTCGGCCTGGATGGTGTGCACGCCGACGAAGTCGGCGAACTCTTCGATCTCATCGGATGGCGACGGGCCAACAGCTTCACCCAGACGATAAGAAACGCGGCTCGGGCCAAGTTCGGGTGGTTGGAGCGAATACCCGGCCGCTCCGGTCGCTATGCCGCCACCGAAGTGGGCCGCTCGACCACTCTGTCCGGGTAGGCACTAACTCACCAGGAACTTTCTGATGCTCCGAAACGTGCAGTTCGGTATGTCCGGTCCCACTCCCCAGGATGAACCCGAGAGTGCCGGCTTCGAGATACTCACGACCGCCCCCCGAACGGCTCTTGCGGTCACGCCCCATCCCGACGACTGCGAGGGGGGTTGCGGGGGTGCGCTGGCCAAGTGGGTCAAGGAGTTCGGCACCGAGGCCGTGGTGGTGATGTGCACCAACGGCAACAAGGGCACCCAGGATCGTGACCTCGACCCCGAGCGGCTGGCGGAGATCCGGGAGGAGGAACAGCTCGCCGCATCGGAAATCGTGGGAGCCAAGGAGGTGGTATTCCTTCGGTATCCGGACGGTGGACTCGAGGACACAATGTTGTTCCGCAGCCAGGTGGTCCGGGAGATCCGTCGCCACAGGCCGGACCTGATCATGTGCATCGATCCCTACCGCAGCTCCAGCCACACCCACCGCGACCATCGCATGAGCGGACAGGTGGCCTTGGACGCTGCCTTCACCTATGCCTGGAGCCACCTGCACTTCCCGGAGCAGATCACCGAAGAGGGGTTGCAGCCCCACATGGTCGAACAGGCCCTCCTGTGGGGAAGCGAGGCTCCCGACGTTTTCGTGGAGATCGGCGGATACCTGGAAGCCAAGACCCTCTCCCTGGAAGCCCACGCCAGCCAGATGTCTCCCGCCACCACCGAGGAGCGCCTTTCCCGCATAAGCAACAACGCCACCCGTTACCAGGAAAGGACCGGCGTGGAGTACACGGAGGCCTTCCGCCGAATCCGCTTCGGCCTCGGAAGCCAGGAGTGGCAGTTCCTCTATTCCTGAGTGCAGCCCCTTGACCACGTCCTCCTCCGCTGACCTTAGGTGGCAGTTCAGCAGGCCTGGCAGACGGCTGGGTTCCCGATGCCCTAGTGGGTAACGCAGGCGCCTTCGAACGAGAGCGGAAGCTTGCGGCCCACGGCCGTCATTCCCCGCTCCCACATTGTCATTGTTATGAAAATAGGAACTCGAGATCGTTGAACAACCTCCCCGTAGGTGCGCACTGCTGAGCCTGTCGAAGGGCGTGCGCCCACTCCCGCCGTCTCCCGTCATTGTTATGAAAATAGCCCTCCCAATGTAGGGGCAACCCTTGTGGTTGCCCTGGTGCAACCAACAAAGTTTTCATCCCCATTCGTGGCCCACAGGGCCATAGCCGATTCCCGCGAAAGCGGGAACAACAAGGTCAATGAGCCTCACGACTATTGAGACGTGATTGCCCTGGCAGGAAAGGTGATGCCAGCCAGAGAATGCCGACCCGCCGGTAAAGTGTGAACAGTCCGAAGTCCGGGTCGATTTCCGTCTCGACGTGGTGCAGCAGCAGGCGCCTCCGGGACCATATCCGGTGGATTTGCTCCCCGGTCTCCCACCTGGGCATCCGCCGCTGGGGGTCCCAGCGGGCTGCGTAAGGTGCGAAACAGGGGACCGAGCCCTCCAGTGGTACCGAGCCCGCCGGGTGTGCGAATCCCTCCCCCGGCGTCTTCGGCGCCTACAACTCGCGAAAGGCTCGGATGATCTTGCGCAGTTCTGACTCCCGGACCGGGCTTTCCGAGTAGAGCGTGAAACTGGCCTCATCCAGTAAGCCGCCGTAACGCCGCTGGAACTCCCCGGCTATCTCGTCGTACTGCCCGGAGACCGCGAAAGCAGCGAGCATCTCATCACTCACCAGTTCGCCCATTTCCGCCCACTCGCCCCGCAGGGACATCTCGTGCAGGCGCTGTCCGATTTCCTCGAAACCGTGGGCGGCCAGCACCGAATGATACGTGCGTGTGGAGGAGTAGAATGCGATGCGTTGACGCACAGCGGACTCGGCGGCCCGCAAGGACGCCCGATTGGGCCCGGTGATCAGAAAGCCGCCACCGGTGACCTTGACGTCGCCGGGATCCCGGCCCGATCGCCCAGCGCCCCGGGCCAGCGCCGGGCGTACCACGTCGCGTACGTAATTGGGAGACGTAAGGCTATGCAGCATCAGGCCATCGGCCACCTCGCCGGCGACCTGGCAGTTGTAGGCATTTACCGCGGCGGTGAACACCGGCGGGGGAGGAAACTCGCCGGGTCCCGGGCTGAAGAAGGGCGGCATAAGGCTGAACTGGTAGTGTTTGCCCTGGTAGTCCAGCCTTTCTCCTGTATCCCATGCCCTCCAGATGGCCTTAAGCGCCTGCACATATTCGCGAAGCCGCGGTCCGGGGGATTCCCAACTTGTCGAAAAGCGCCGTTCGATGTGTCCTTTGACCTGCGTGCCAAGGCCCAGGCGGAATCGTCCCTGGGACAGGTCCTGCAAGTCCCGTGCAGTGTAGGCCACCACCATCGGCGACCTCGGAAACGCGATAGCCACGCTGGTCTGGAGCAAAGCCCTGGTGGTGGAGGTGGCAGCCAGCGTCAGCGGAACAAAAGAATCGTGGGAGTTCTCGTTCCTCGAAATCGCGCCATATCCCAACGCTTCAGCCCAGGCCGCCTCCGCCGGGATTGCGGACAGCGACCCGGACGACAGCCGGTGTGTCACTCTCATGTTTTCCTCCAGCTCAAGCGCGGAGGTAAAGGGATGACGGCGGTCTCGTGGGCCGCCGGTTATTCCGGTCTGAGGGCGGAATAGATCTCGTCGGTCTTGGCGGCCATTACGAAATCGTTCCGGTGCAGGTTGCGTATCTTGTGGGTCCACCAGGTCACGCGCACCCGCCCCCATTCCGTGGTCAGACGCGGGTGATGGCCCTCCGCCTCCGCGAGGTCTCCGACCCGGTTGGTGAATTCCAGGGCACCCGCGAAATCCCGGAAACCAAAGGTGCGGTCCAGCTTGGGGACTTGCTCCGCGTCGATCAGTACCCATTCCGGTGCCTGCGGGTGCAGCAGGGCAATTTCGTCGGGAGTTACGCTGGGCGAATCCCGGCGGCAGGCGGTGCATCGTTCCCTGGCGAGTGCGGTCATTGGAGACTCCCAACCGGGAGGTTCGTCCCCCTGGTTCACGAGGGCGCCATGCAGTCGGAGAGAATACCTTGAGTTTCGCCCTCAAGCGTCAGCATACCACCATGGCCTTTCAATTATCCATTGCTTGTGGTTTATCCTGCAGGATACAAAAGGCTCCGGCCAGGTCTTTATACCTAAGGGTCATTCTGGATTCCGGCCCCGAATCAAGTACGGGGTGACGTTCATTCGCCGGAATGACGGAGGAGGCCGGATTGACGGACCGGAGTTAGCAATAATCGAATGACCCGGAGCATACCCAGGGCCTTTTCATTCTCCGAATTCAGGGGTAATGCCGAGGAGTAAGAAGGCTTCGGAGACGTGAGCGGCGTGGCGGCGTAGGGCGGCGGCAACGTTGGTATGACCAGCCCAGCGCACCAGGGTGGTGGTCAGGTTGCGAAAGGCTGCCATCACCTGGGGGGCGTTACCGCTCCTTACCTGGGAGCGGTCTTCGTCAAAGGTGACGTCCCGGACCCAATGCACCTGGTTCTCGATATTCCAATGCCCTCTAAGAATCTGCAACAGACGTTCCGCTCCGGCAACCTCGGGCGAAAGACTGGTCACCGCATAGCTCACCGTCACCTGGGTGCGTCCCCGGACTCTCCTCTGCCGCTCCAGCCGGCATACCTGCCGCAGGTGGGGCCACTCCTTCCCCACCGATCCGGCGCTGCCCGCATACCGGTTCACCTCCGGGTCGGACAAGGCCCACAGTTCCCGCCGCTCCCAGCGCCCGTGCCGTTGCTTGGGCGAGACATCCACCCACACAGTCAGCTCCGCCCCTCGCTCCCGCCAGTCCTCAGCCTGCCACGGCGGTACCCATGGCCCCGCAACCCTATCAGTTTCCAGTGGGGGAAAATACTTCCACCAGGTCCTGGCACAATGCAGGCTGATTTTCCTTCACCGGCAACAGGTAATCTCCGCCGCCAGCTACAATCTGCTGGCACACCTCCCGTTGGGTCAGCAGAGCGTCCGCCACCACTATCCTCCCTTCCAGGGGAATCTGCCCCAACACTGCTTGGGCCGCTGCCAATTCCTGACCCTTGCCCGCCGTGGCTGCCTGGCTCAGCACCGCCTGATTAACGACAATAAGGAATGCCGGTAGCGTCGATTATTTTTGCCGGTCAGAGATGAGGTAAACCCTCCGGCACGGAGGTGCCGGAATGATCAAAGACCGACAAGTCAGGCTATTGAGGCAGAGGCTTATGAAAGGAAAGACCCAGGAGACGGCGGCCGCGGTGGCTGGGATGAGCGTGCGCTCAGCGCGCAAGTGGCAGCGCGGGTCCTTGCCGTCAGAGACGAAGCAAGAGCGCTGGTGGCGAACCAGGCCCGACCCCTTCGACGGGGTGTGGGAGGAGGAGATTGAGCCCCTGCTGCGGGGCGATCCGACGGGGAAGCTGAAGGCGACGACGATTATCGAATGGCTGGAGGAGCGCCATCCCGGCCGGTTCGACGCCTCCCAGCTGCGCACCCTGCAACGGCGATTGCAGGACTGGCGGGCGTTGCACGGTCCCGATCAGGAGGTGTACTTCCCCCAAGAGCATCCGCCGGGACGGGAAGCCCAGATGGACTTCACTCACGGCAAGGCCCTGGGAGTGACCGTCGCCGGCCAGCCCTACCCCCACCTGCTGTTCCATCTGATCCTCAGCCACTCGGGGTGGCACTACGCCGAGGTGGCCGGCGGCGAGACCTTCCTGGCCCTCAAGCAGGGATTGCAGAATGCCCTCTGGACCCTGGGCGGCGTCCCGGAGGTGGTGCGCTCGGACAATGCCGCCGCCCTCACCCATGAAATACGCCGCAGCCGCGCCCGGGCGCTGAACGACAATTACGCCGCCCTGCTGGACCACTACGGACTCCGGTCCACGCGCATCAATCGCGGCCAGAGCCATGAAAACGGCGTCGCCGAGCACGCCCACTATCGCCTCAAGGAGGCCATAGACCAGGCCCTCATCCTGCGGGGCAGCCGCGATTTCCACACCGCCGACGACTACGCCGGTTTCGTCCGGGAGATGGTGGAGAAACGCAATCGCCTGGTCAGGGGGAAGCTGGAGCAGGAAATGGCTTGCCTACGGCCCCTGCCGCCAGCCCCCATGCCGGAATACGCCAACTACCAGTCCAAGGTGCGCCGGTGGAGCACCATCCAGGTAGCGGGACGGAGCTACAGCGTGCCCTCCCGCCTGATCGGCCAGGAGGTGCAGGTCCGTCTGTACGCCGACTGGGTGGAAGTGTACTACAAGGGCCACCTCGTGGAACGCATGGCGCGGGTGCACGGCGATGGGGAAGTCAACGTCAATTACCGCCACGTCATCCATTCCCTGGTGCGCAAGCCCGGGGCCTTCGCCCGCTACCGCTACCGGGAGCAGCTGTTTCCCACCCTGCGCTTCCGCCTGGCCTACGACGCCCTCCGGGAATGGCGGGGCGAACGGGCCGATGTGGAGTACGTGCGGATACTGCACCTGGCGGCCACCACCATGGAGGCCAATGTGGACAGCGCGCTGTCCCTGCTCCTGGAGTCCGGCCGGTCCTTCAACTACGCCGAGGTGCGGGAGCTGGTCGAGCCCAAGCCGATCGAGGCCCCAGCGCTGGTCCTGTCCGGGAAGCCGGACCTGAAGGTCTACGACGGTCTGCTCACCGTCAGCCTGGCCGGGACGGAGGTGTGCGGATGATGAACGCCAGCGTCGTG
The DNA here is from genome assembly GCA_965208825.1 of Dehalococcoidia bacterium. Classification (GTDB taxonomy): domain Bacteria; phylum Chloroflexota; class Dehalococcoidia; order Lucifugimonadales; family UBA3495; genus VXOI01. The sequence goes on along the minus strand of CBDBPP010000004.1, from coordinate 551,931 downwards.
CAAGAGCGCATCGGCCAGCTGTGCCACGAATTCAAGTTGCCCACCATGGAAGCTCAGTCGGTGGAGCGTTTCACCGCCGCCGGCCACGGCGACGCCCTGCCCATCCTCCTGGAGGTGCTGGAGCAGGAGGCCGAGGATCGCCGTCAACGGCGCACCCACCGGCTGCGCAAGGAGTCCCGGCTGACCTCGGGCAAGACCTGGGAGACCTTCGATCACCACCGGATGCCCCTGGCGCTCCGGCAGCAAATGGATCATCTGGCCCAGGGGAGCTTCGTGGAGCGCGGCGTCAACGTGCTGGCTTTCGGGCTGCCCGGCACCGGCAAGACCCACGCCCTGTGCGCCCTGGGCCACCGTTTGGTGGAAGCCGGCTACTCCGTCCTCTTCGTCCCAGCCTACCGCCTGGTGCAGGACCTCCTCGCCGCCAAGCGCGACCTGGACCTGCCCCGCCGGCTGCGCAAGCTGGACAACTTCGACTTCCTGCTGCTGGACGACCTGGGCTACCTGCCCCAGGGGACCGAGGAGTCCGAGGTCCTCTTCACCCTCATCGCCGAGCGCTACGAGCGCCGGTCCCTGGGCATAACGTCCAACCTGGTCTTCTCCGAGTGGGAACGCATCTTCGCCAACCCCATGGCCACCGCGGCGGCCATCGACCGGGTGGTGCACCACTCCGTCATCCTGGAGTTTGACGTCCCCAGCTACCGCACCGATGCGGCACAGCAACGGGGCCACGCAGAGGAGGTGAACCGGCAAAACTAATTGACGCTCAATCGGCAAAAGTAGTTGACGCGGGACACCGCCTTGCCCTCAGTGGCGTAGGCTGATACCAGGTGCACCCCAGGCAGTTCCTCACCGTGAATCCCACGCAACGTCTTCCCGTCTATTGACACCACGGAGCCCAGATCCACCCCACTATCTCGCACCCATTCCCGCAGCACCCCTTCGAAGGCATCCACGTCCAGATCCTTGAACACCCGGTGCAGGGTGGCTACGCAGGGCGTTCTCCCCTGTGGGAAACCCAATTCCTCTCCAGCAGTGGCTCCTTGGTCCCGGCCCCATTGCGCAATGGCGTAAAGACTGCGGGAGCCACATAGCATGGCGCAAACTGACAGACTCAATACCGCTCCCAATGGGTGGCGCCGGCCTTGCCGGCTCCGGTGGTCTGGAACTCCATCCAAGGCTTCTCTCAATCTCATCTTCCCCACCTCCTCACTTCTTCACCACAACTTTAAGACTCCTTTAAGAAAATGAAAAGGCCCTGGGAGCATACCACCAGGGCCTTGAGCGCAGAATCGGGCGGCGCTATAGTTGATTGCTATATGACCGACTTCTCTGCCTACACCGTTTCCATTCACTACGACCGGCGTCTTTACCGGCATGACATTGTCGGCTCCATGGTTCACGCTCGTATGCTGGCCAGGCAGGGCATCGTCAGCCGGGAGGATGCAGCTGCGATTGCCGACGGCCTGGACCGGGTGTTGCAGGAAATCGAGTCCGGAGATTTCCCGTGGGACCCAGGGCTCGAAGACCTTCACATGAACATAGAGAGCCGCCTCCATCAGTTGATCGGTGCCGCTGCCGGCCGGTTGCATACCGGCCGCTCCCGCAACGACCAGATAGCCCTGGACATGCGCCTGTACACCCGCGAGGTGATCGACCAGGCCATTGACGGCCTCAGGAATGTTCAGAGGGCCCTGCTCGATCTGGCCGGCCGCCATCAGGGGGTGGTAATGCCCGGCTACACCCACCTCCAGCGAGCTCAACCGGTGCTCTTCGCCCACCACATGTTGGCTTATTTCGAGATGTTCCAGCGTGACATCGGACGGCTGACGGACTGCCGTCGCCGGGTCAACGTGCTGCCCTTGGGCAGCGGCGCCCTCGCCGGTGTGCCCTATCCGACGGACCGTGACTTCCTGGCCCGGGAACTGGGTTTTCCCTCCATAAGCGCCAACAGCATGGACGCGGTTTCCGACAGGGACTTCGTCGTCGAGTTCATGGCCGCCGCGGCCCTGTGCATGATGCACTTCTCCCGCATGTCGGAAGAGCTGATACTCTGGTCCAGCGGCGAGTTTGGCTTCATCCGGTTGGCCGACGAATTCACCACCGGCAGCAGCATCATGCCGCAGAAGCGCAACCCGGACTTCGCCGAACTGGCCCGGGGCAAGACGGGGCGTGTCTACGGCGACCTGATGGGTCTGCTCACCACCCTCAAGGGCCTTCCCTTGACCTACAACCGCGACCTGCAGGAGGACAAGGAAGGCTTCTTCGACACGGTGGATACCCTTCAGACCACTATCGAGGTATTCGTCGCCATGCTGCCCGGCATGACCCTTCGGACCGACCGGGTGGAGGCCCTGGCTGGTGAGAGCGGGATGCTCGCCACTGACCTGGCCGACTACCTCGTTCGGAAGGGTGTGCCGTTCCGGGAAGCCCATGGCATCATGCGTGAGCTGTGCCGGCACTGTGACGATCGGGACATCGGCCTGCAGGACCTGCCAATGGAGGGGTATAGAGGCTTCTCACCGCTTTTTGAAGACGACGTCTATCAGATCACTGCGGCGGCCTCGGCAGCGGCCCGGGATATCCCCGGCGGCACCGCACCATCGAGGGTCGCTGACGCACTGGCGAGAGCGCACGAAATCCTGGAGGAGTCAAGCCTTGGAAGCTAGCCAGACGGAGGCCACGGTCCTGATTGCTCCGTCCGTATTGTCGGCCGATTTCGGCAGGCTGGCCGAGCAGGTCCAGGCGGCCACCGACGCCGGCGCCGACCTGATCCACGTGGACGTGATGGACGGCGCGTTTGTCCCCAACATTTCCTTCGGCGAGGTGGTGGTGGACGCCATCCGCAAGTCCACTCATCTACCGCTCAACATACACCTCATGATTCGAGAGCCGGATGCACTGCTCTCAACCTTTATCAAGACGGAAACCGACCAGGTCCTCGTCCACGCCGAGGCCTGCCAGCATCTGCATCGCACCGTGTCGCACATTCGGGAACGGGGCAACAGCGCAGGCGTGGCCATAAATCCGGGCACGTCCGTCTCCGCAGTCGAGGAGGTCCTGCCATTGCTGGACATAGTGATGGTAATGTCCGTGAATCCGGGATTCGCCGGACAGTCCTTCATACCCGGGAGCGTGGAGAAGATTCGTCGACTTCGGCAGAGGATAGACGACGCCGGCCTGAAGGCCGCAGTAGAGGTCGACGGAGGCATCAAAGCGGACTGGACGGCCCAGGAGTCCGTAAAGGCCGGTGCCTCGATCCTGGTAGCGGGCAGTGCCATCTTCAACGATCGGGAGTCGGTTCCGGAGGCGATGCGAGGAATGCGGGGGTGTCTCGCGGGTATCCTCTGACCGTTGGCAGACTGGGTGCCGATCCTGGCGGCAGCCCTTCAGGGCTGGGACCGTTGGGGATCAGAACGGCTGCGGGTTCACCATCGCAGGTACCCGACCCCTGCCCTTGCCGTCCCGTCCTGTCGGCACGCGGTCAAGGCCGTGCTGAAGAGTTGCTCATTTGCCTGTGCCGGGGAAGGCTGCAGCGCGGTAACCCGGTGCGGTGAAACGGGTAGCTACTTAAGTGCAGCGAATGCCTTGCGGACCTTGGGGGACTTGTGCAGCGAGCGTAGGCAGCGGCTGCAGATCTTGACTGTTACCGGCTTGCCGTCCCGGTCGAGAGTCTGCTTATGAACGTTGGCCTTGAACCGCGTCTTCGTATGCCGGTTGGAATGACTGACGTTGTTGCCGCTCATTCCGGATTTGAGGCAGATCTGGCAGCGCATGTCTGAATTTCTCTCCCGGCCGGACCCGGTGCAACGCACCCTGACCCGGCATGGTTCATTCTCTGAAATCCCAGATTAGCACACCGCAAATATCCAATACAAGGAAATTCCTGCGGTAGGCTGGGAGATTGCCTAGTTACCACTGGGCATGGGCTCAAAATCGTTCGTCACTCCCACGAAGGCGGTAGTCCAGTACTTTCCGCCGGTTTGAACGCTGGATTCCCGCTTTCGCGGGAATGACAAGTTACTTTGCAATCGTCCTGACTGGTAGCGGGGCGCGTGAGGGACGCCGGCCCCGGCCCGGTCACCGGACCTGAATTTTGCTACGTGGTAAAATGTTCTTTAACCCGTTGCATTTGTGCCACCCTCGGCGCTTCCAGAGGAGCCATGCCCAGCAATTTCTGGATGATTGCCAACAATGAGAGGAACTTCCGGATCACCCAGGAAATGGGCTTTACCCTTTTGGGACTCAAGTCTCAGCACCGTCGCAAGGTTCAGCGCATTTCCAAGGGCGACCGCATCCTGCTTTACGTTACCCATATACGAAGGTTCGTAGCTACCGCCACCGCCACCTCCGACTACTTCGAGTCCGAGGAGGGCATCTGGGAGAGAGAAGGCAGGGCCGGTTTTCCCTACCGAGTCCAGATAAACGCCGATGTTACGCTGCGCGACGATCAGTTCATGGACGCCCACCAGATTGGCCCGAGACTGGAATACGTCAAGCGGTGGGCTCCCGAGGACTGGTACCTGGCATTCCAGGGGAATCTCCATCTCCTCCCCAAGAGCGACTTTATGCTCATCGAAGAGGAAATGAAGAAACTCCACTTCGGCAAGGACTACCAGCCGACGCCTGCTCCCCCACCCAGGAACCAGCAGCGCCGTCGCCGGTCCGGACCTCGCCCGTCGCAATCGCTGCAGCCCGACGGCGCACCGCCCTCGCCGCAGCGCTCAGCCTCGCGCTAGGTCCTGCCGCGCCGTCCGGATTTCCTCCAGCACCGTTGCGTCTGCCTCGGTCGCCTCGGCCGCTGCCAGGGCTCCGGTTGCCGCGTCTCCGCCGATCCGTCCGAGGGCCCAGGCCGCGTGGGCCCGAACGACAGGCTCGGCGTGTTCCAGCGCCCGCGACAGCGCCGGAACCGCGGACTCCTCCCGGGCGTTGCCCAGTGCCACACAGGCGTTCCTTTGCATCCCGGTGTGCTTTGCCCGGATTATTGACGTTCCCGCGAACCTGTTCCGGAACTCATCCCCTGTCATTTCCAGCAACTCTACCAGGCCAATCCAGGAAGCCCGTTCCCCCTCTTTCGTGCCACTGCTCGGCGCGATGGGTATCGACGAGACCCTGGCCACCCGGTTAACCGGGCAGACGTCCTGGCAGATGTCGCAACCGAACACCCAGTCCCCGATGAGCGGCCGCATTTCCCGGGGAATCGGTCCGCGGTTTTCGATGGTCAGGTAGGAGATACAGCGGCTGTTGTCCAGCACGTAGGGCGCGACTATCGCCCCGGTGGGGCAAGCGTCGATGCAGCGCACGCAGCTGCCGCATGATTTTCTCAGCGGCGCGTCCGGCTGCAGTTCCAGGTCCGTAATCACCTGGCCCAAAAAAATCCACGACCCGAACTGCGGATTGAGTATGTTTGTGTTTTTGCCGAACCATCCGATGCCTCCCCGCATGGCGGCCGCGCGGTCCAGCATCGGCCCGTCGTCCACGTACCAGCGCGCCGAGACCCGGGCGTCCAGCGAGAGTACAAAGTCCCGCATCCGTCGCTTCATGACCCGGTGGTAGTCGCGAACCCAGGCATACCGCGCCACCCGTCCCTTCGGATTCCCGTTGTCGCTGTCCGCATCCTCCTCCGAAGGGTCCCCGGCCCAGTAGCTCAGGCCCAGGCAAACAATCGATCGGGCCCCCGGCAGCAGCTCCTCCGGGCTCGTCCCCCGCATGACCCGGGACTCCGTGTACCATGGGAGCCCGTCCATTTGGCCTTTGCTGATTCGTTCCAGCGCGGCCTCGCGGTCCGCAAGAAAGTCGTCAGCGCTGGCCACACCCACCAGGTCGAACCCGCAGGAATGAGCGCTTTCAATCACTGTGGCCTTGACGTCGGTCATGCTGCTCCGGGACGGTTGGAGAAAAGGGAGACTCTCCGGGTCCGGCAATGGAATTTAACCAAGATGGCCCTGCTACAGCCCTTCGTTTTGAAAATGGCCCTGGTATCCATGGCGAGAGGGAGAGGACAGCCGAAAGAACACCAGTTGCGCCACACTGGAATTTCTCTGCAGGCGGAAGCCGGCCGGGTGGTGCACCGTCAGCATGCACTGGGAACGGCCGTGGTAACCCGCGTCCCACACGGCCGTGTGCAGGGAAACACCGCTGCGCAGGAGGCTGGAACGTGGCCGCCCCAGGGCCATCAGGTCGGTAGGCAAACGGACCACCTCGTTGAAGGAGACAAGGTAAGATGACGCCGGGAGGAACAACCATCCGTCGGCGTCGAAATCCAGGGGCGCGACCTCCGCCAGTACCCGGCCTTCGTCGTCGCTGGCCAAATGCCCTGGGGAGGTGAATCTGGACACCGATCGCACCGACAGGTCGAAGCCGTTGGGTTGAAGCTGCCTTTCCAGCGAGGCATATCCCTCCAGCAGCGGGGCTTCGCCCTCCAGCAGCCGGGAGATCTCATCTCCGCTCAGTGGCCCCGCGGTCATGCAAAAGGCGAAGGGGCGCATCCTCGTGCGCCCCTCTTCCCGATCAACGGTTTGGTCATCCGGGTCAACCCTAGTCGTACATGAAGTCCTGCATGTCTGCAGGCAACGGCTTTTCCTCAGGAATCTCGGTTATGATCGCCTCCGTGGTCAGCATCATGCCCGCGATGCTCCCGGCGTTCTCCAGTGCCGAGCGGGTGACCTTGACGGGGTCGATGATGCCGGCCTGGATCAGGTGGCTGTACTCGCCGCTTTCCGCGTTGAAACCCCAGTCACCCTCGCCCGTCCGGACGTCTTCGACCACCACCGGTGCGTCGTAGCCCGCGTTTTCCGCGATTACGGTCAACGGAGCAGTCATGGCATCCCTGACCAGCCTCGCACCGAGGGCCTCATCGCCTTCCAGGGACGTAACGACGTCCTCCAGCACGTGCCCGGCCCGGATCAACGCTACGCCACCTCCAGGAACGATTCCCTCCTCAATGGCTGCACGAGTGGCGGACAGGGCATCCTCCGTTCGCGACTTGCGTTCATTTACCTCGGGCTCGGTGGCACCGCCCACCTTCACTACGGCCACCCCGCCGACCAGGGCTGCCATGCGCTCCTGCAGCTTCTCGCGATCGTAGTCCGAGGTGGTCTCCTCGATCTGTACCCGCAACTGTTCCAGGCGGTCCTTTACGCCAACGTCCGAACCGTGGCCTTCAATGATGGTGGCCTCGTCCTTGTTGGCAACCAGGCGGCGGGCCGTCCCCAGGTGTTCGATCTCCGCAGCGTCCAGCCTGAGCCCGCGGTCCGAGCTCACCACGGTGCCGCCCGTAACGATCGCCATGTCCTCGAGGAGGGCCTTGCGGCGCTCGCCGAATCCTGGCGCTTTGATTGCCACGCAGTCCAGTATGCCCCGGGCCTTGTTGACCACCAGGGTAGACAGTGCCTCTCCCTCCACGTCCTCCGCAATCAGCACCAGAGTCCGGCGTCCGGACCCGACCATCTTTTCCAGGATGCCGATCAGGTCATTGGCGGAGCTGACCTTCTGGTCGGTCAGCAGGAAATGGGGACTGTCTATCGCCACCTCCATTCGCTGTGTGTCGGTAACGAAGTGAGGGGACAGGTAGCCGCGGTCTATCCGTACTCCCTCCACGAAGTCCAGCTCATCCGATAGCGACTTGGACTCCTCGATGGTCACCACACCGTCGCGCCCGACTTTTTCCAGGGCATCGGCAAGTTGCTCGGCAATAGCCTCCTCGTGGGCCGAAAGGGCCGCCACGCGGGCAACCTGTTCGCGGTTTTCCACTGGGATGGCCATGCCCCGCAGTTCCTCGACCACCGCGTCGACCGCAGCCTCGATCCCTGTGCGAAGGGCCAGGCCGTTAGCACCGGCAGCCACGTTCTTGAAACCCTCCCTGACCATGGCCTCCGCCAGCACCACGGATGTCGTCGTGCCGTCACCCACGGCGTCGTTGGTCTTGGATGCGGCCTCCTTCACCAGCTGGGCGCCGAGATTCTCGTAGGGGTTGGGCAATTCCACCTCTTTGGCTATGGTGACCCCGTCGCTGCATACTACGGGATTGCCGAACATGCGACTCAGCATCACGTTGCGTCCGCTGGGGCCCAGAGTCAGGCCTACGACCCGCCTCAGCTGTTCAACCCCGCTCACCATGCTTACCCTTGCTTCTTCCTCGAAAGATAGCTGCTTGTCTGCCATTGTTGGCTCCTCGTAAATCTGCGAAATCTACTGAATATTGGCTAGGGCCGGCCCGCCGAAAGTTATGGAAACGGGCCGTAGCATCGAGTACAAACACATAAAATATGCGGCAACCCCGTTGGATTGTCAACAGGAAATTAGCACTCGCAACGGACGACTGCTAACCCTGTTCACCCCACTCCCTCACTCCTTCTGTCCCCTCAACCGTGGCGGCCAGGTCTCCGATGGTCCGTTCCAGCGACGGATGGATAAGTGTGGGAGCCAGTTCAGCCAGCGGAATCAGCGCAAAGGCGCGAAGGTGGAGGTGGGGATGCGGGACCTGAAGATGGGGTAGGTCCACTATCTCGGTCCCGAAAAGCAGAATGTCCAGGTCGATGGCGCGCGGACCCCACCGTGGGCCAGGCACTCTGCCCAATTGGTATTCAACCTCCTTGCACCTCGTCAGCAGTTCCTCGGGGTCCAGGGTAGTTGCGACCTCAGCCACGCAATTCAGAAAAGGAGGCTGGTCCTGCATGCCCCAGGGTTCCGTTTCATAGATCCGGGACCGGCGCAAGACCCGAACTGACCGGTCGTTGGCAAGCAGTGTGGCGGCGCCCAGCAGGTTATTGCAGCGGTCACCCAGGTTGGTCCCCATGCCCAGGTAGGCAAGAGAGGGCCTCATCTCCCCGTTTCCCATCCCTCCGGCCTCCACCCTCGTACGATGGCGTCCGTAACCCGGCAGACCCGGACCATCTCCTTCACGTCGTGAACCCTGACCACGTCGGCGCCACCGGCAATGGCCATGGCCACCGTTGCCGACGTTCCCTCCGCCCGCTGGTCGCCGGGCAGTCCGAGCAGGCGCCCAATGGTCGATTTGCGCGAGGTTCCCACCAGGACCGGCAGACCCAGTTGCCGGAGGGTCATCAGATTTCTCAACAGTTCCAGGTTCTGGTCTGCGGTCTTTCCGAATCCAAACCCGGGGTCGACTATTAGGTTGTGGCCGAGTATCCCGGCGGACAGGGCATCATCTATGCAGTGTCGCAGGTCCCCGACAATCTCGCCCAGCAGGTCTTCGTATGCGTGCGATCGCTGATTGTGCATCAGGATAAGGCCAGCCCCGTGCGACGCCACCACGCCAGACAATTCGGGGTCAGCCCGAAGGCCCCATACGTCGTTGATGATGGTGGCCCCGCTTTCGAGAGCCCGTTCGGCCACAGCCGACTTCGAAGTATCCACGCTGATGGGGATCGAGACCCTGTCTGTGATCGCCTGCAACGCCGGCAGAAGTCGAGCTAGCTCCTCATATTCCTCCACCGGTGTGTGTCCGGGGCGGGTGGACTCTGCGCCGATGTCGAGGAAATCGGCCCCCTCGTCCTGAAACCGGAGGGCCCGGTCCACCGCCGCCTGCTTGTCCTTTCCCAGTCCATCTCCGGAGAAGGAGTCCGGCGTGACGTTTATAACGCCCATGACGTAAGTCCTGCTGCCCCACGCCAGGGACTCTCCGTCGGCTACGGATGCTCCAATCAACACTGAAGGCTTTTCGGAACTGACCGGATCCAAAACTGTGCCACCTGCACCGGAAAAAAGGAAAGGCTGATCAAATATTATCATTGGACATAGCAAAGGGAGGGGATGCGCGCTAGAATGCCTCCTGCACTAACACGCCTCAAGCCGCCGTGGAACAGGACGCTCCGCGGCAATCTGCTCCGGCAAACCGGAGGAATAGTGACCGCAGACCAGAGACCAATTGATCGCCAGCTGGAAACCCTGGAGGCAATGCGCCGCTCGTCGCGCCTGGGAGGCGGGCAGAACCGCATCGACCAGCAGCATAGCCGCGGTAAATACACCGCCCGCGAACGCCTGGAACGGCTGATGGACGAGGGGACTTTCCACGAACTGGACCCCTTCGTCATCCATCGAATAGACGATTTCGGACTGGGCGAGCGCAGACCCCTGGGGGATGCGGTGGTTACGGGCTACGGAAGGGTCGAGGGCAGGCAGATATTTGCCTTCGCCCAGGATTTCACCGTAATGGGCGGATCCCTGTCCGAGGCGGTCAGCCAGAAGATCTGCAAAGTGATGGACCTGGCTGCCAAGGCCGGTTGCCCGGTAATCGGCCTGAACGACTCGGGAGGCGCGCGCATACAGGAGGGAGCCCTGAGTCTCGCCGCCTACGGCGATATATTTTTGCGCAACACTCTTTATTCCGGCGTTGTCCCCCAGATTACGGTTATCGTCGGTCCTGCCGCCGGGGGCGCGGTCTATTCCCCTGCCATTACGGATTTCATTTTCATGGTAAAGGAAATCGGGCAGATGTACATCACCGGGCCTGACGTCATTCGCGCCGTCACCGGGGAAGATGTGGGGCACGAGGAACTGGGCGGGGCGGCTACCCATGCCACCCGCAGCGGCGTCGCCCACTTTGTATGCGAAACGGAGGAGGAATGTATCACCGAGGTCCGGCATCTCCTGGGCTACCTTCCCGGAAACAACGTTGACGATCCGCCCCGAGACCCCTCGGACGATCCGGCCGAGCGCCTGGAACCCGACCTTCGTTATCTGGTACCCGAGGACGCCACTCGGCCCTACGATATGCGCGACGTGGTCTACAAGGTAGTGGACCACGAGGAATTCATGGAGGTCCACCAGAACTACGCGCCCAATATCGTCGTCGGATTCGCCCGCATGAACGGTCGTCCCGTCGGAATCGTGGGCAATCAGCCGGCATACCTGGCGGGTGTCCTGGACATCGACGCCTCGGTCAAGGCCGCCCGGTTTGTCCGTTTTTGCGACTGTTTCAACATACCCCTGATCACTTTCGTGGACGTGCCCGGCTTTCTGCCGGGAGTGACTCAGGAGTATGGCGGCATCATAAGACACGGTGCCAAGCTGATCTTCGCTTATGCCGAAGCAACAGTCCCCAAGATTTCGGTCATCACTCGCAAGGCCTACGGTGGCGCCTACATCGTGATGAGCAGCAAGCACCTGCGTTCCGACGTTAACCTGGCCTGGCCCGGCGCTGAGATTGCCGTCATGGGGGCGGATGGTGCAGTGAACATCATTTACCGGGACGAGATCGCCAAGGCGGACGACCCTGACCACACGCGCCAGGAACTCATCGATGACTACAAGGACCGGTTCACCACGCCCTACATTGCTGCCGGTCGGGGCTACCTGGACGATGTAATCGACCCGGCGGAAACTCGCCCGCAGATAATTCGGGCACTGGAAATGTTGCAGACCAAGAGCGACAACCTGCCCCCCAAGAAGCACGGCAACATCCCCCTGTAGCAGGTCCGTTGACGGGAATGTCCGTCAGGAAATGGGAAATTGCCACCCGTACCTATACGGGTCCCTCGGTGTCCGGGACCTCCGAATCCAGCGGCACTAACTCCCCGGTAAGCCGCCGGCAGCGGTTTCTTTGTGAACGGCTCGCTATTGAAGGTAATCGCTGCGGCAGTTGGCGCAGGACCACGAGTTCGTCCATCAATACCTTGGCTGTACCTATGCGGGACGCAATCTCATCCAGTTCCATCACGTCCTCGTAGAAATTGACGTGAAGCTTCTCCGTGGCATCGAACATTGACATCACGTCTTCCCGCCCCCACTCTTCCTGCAACTGGAACGCCACATCGTTGAGCAGCCGGTGACCCTGGTGGTTCCATCCCCTCTCCTCGGCGATGGACTTGAACGCCTCCGCCACGGCGCCCCATCCCTTCTCGGATGCCTGGACCGTGTCACCCGCGCGCAGGTACTCGTCGGCCTTCTCGATGAAATGACGGCTCAGTGCTGCGTATCTTTCCGATTCCGATATCACGGTTTCGCCCCATGCTACTGTTCTTGTCCCTTGATGCCTCTGGCTGAGGCTATTCTAGCATCACCCCGGTTGCGCTCTGGCATCGTGGTGTAAAATCGGGGCAAGCCACGAATCGCGAGAGGCGGCCTATGAAGTTCGGTGTTTTCTACCAGATGCCGTGCGCAACTGACCAGTCCCCAACTCAACGTTATCGGGACACGATCAAACAGGTACAACTGGCCGATGAGCTGGGCTTCGACGCAGCGTGGCTGGCCGAGCTGCACTTCAACCCGCTCTTTTCCGTTATGCCCTCGCCCATGATGGTGGGAGCGGCCATTGCCCAGACCACGACCCGTATACGCATCGGAACTGCCGTTCACCTCCTGCCGCTGCACCAGCCCATCCGGCTGGCGGAAGAAGCCGCGGTTCTGGACGTAATGTCCGATGGCAGGTCTATCTTTGGCATAGGCCGCGGCGCCATTCCCGCCCATTTCCAGGGCTACGGGGTGGACTACGAGGAGGCCAGGGAACGATTCCTGGAGGGACTGGAAATGGTGCTTGGAATGTGGTCCCGGGATTCCTACAGTTTCAAGGGCAAATACCATCAGATCGATGACATCAACCTCTCTCCCAAGCCCATCCAGTGGCCCCATCCGCCCGTCTTCATCGCATCCAACAGCGCCGACACATTCAGTCTGGTGGGGCAGCTGGGACACAGCATCCTGGTGTCTCCGACAATCGTCTCGGTGCAGGGCGCCCTATCGGGCCTTGAGACCTACCGTTCCGAACTGGATAGGAACGGCTACGATCCGAAAGCCCGCGAGGTCAACGTGACCGTCCACGTCAATGTCTCCCGGGATGAAAGCAGGGCTCGCAGCGCTTTCGAAATGACCATCAACAACTACCTGGGCACCCTGCGAAGGGGTAGGGGCCGCGGATCATCCCGCGCCGATATGCTGGACTACGAGACTGTGCAGGACGAGTTCGGCGCAGTGGGCACCCCCGCCCAGGTCACTGACAAATTGGGCAAGATCATCAAGCTGTACGACCCCGACGGCATCATCTGCTGGTTCAACACCGGGGGCATGATCCCCCACCAGGAGGTCGAAACCTCCATGACCCTGTTCGCCGAAGAAGTGATGCCCCACTTCGGCTGACATCCCCCTTTCGTTTCTGATCCGTCGGCCCCAAAGGCCGGCTCCGGCGAGGCGAAATCATGGCAAGAAGAAACCCGGTCTCCGGGGAGTCACTCTTCGACCGGCAAGGGCGAATCGATGCCGGTCGCAACGCCCCTTTGGCCGACCGCATGCGACCCCGCACCTTCGACGAGTACATCGGCCAGGAACACGTGGTCGGCCCCGACCGGGTCCTGTTTCGCGCCATCGCTGCCGGACGGTTGCCCTCGTTCATTCTCTGGGGCCCTCCCGGCACCGGCAAGACCACTCTGGCCCGCCTGGTTGCCGGCGCCACCCAGTCCTCCTTTGAGCAGGTGAGCGCCGTCACCTCCGGCGTCGCAGACCTGCGCCGCATCATCGCCGACGCCCGGGAGCGCCGCGGCATGCAGGGTCAGTCCACCATCCTCTTCGTCGACGAAATCCACCGGTTCAACAAGGCCCAGCAGGACGTCATCCTCCCCCACGTGGAAGACGGCACGGTGACCCTCATCGGCGCCACTACCGAGAACCCCTCCTTTGAGGTCATCAGCCCCCTGCTGTCCCGCAGCCGGGTCTTTGCCCTCCAGAGCCTTGGCCCCGAAGAAGTGGAGGCCATCGTCCGCCGGGCCGCCGACGAACCGGAGCGGGGCCTTGCCGACATGAAGGTCTCCCTCGCCCCCGATGCCATGGCCCATTTGGTCAACATCGCCAACGGTGACGCCCGCGTCGCCCTCAACGCCCTCGAGACCGCCGCTTACGCCACCCGGCCCGGCGACGAAGGTGGCAGGTACATCGACCTCGATACCATCGCCGATGCCCTCCAGCGCCGCTCCCCGATGTACGACAAGGCCGGCGACAGCCACTACGACACCATCTCCGCCTTCATCAAGTCAGTCCGCGGCTCATCGCCTGACGGCGCCCTCTACTGGCTGGCCCGCATGATCGAGTCCGGCGAAGACCCGCTTTTCATCGCCCGCCGCATCGTCATCCTCGCCGCCGAGGACATCGGCCTCGCCGACCCCCAGGCCCTCACCGTGGCCGTGGCCGCCCAGCAGGCCGTCCACTTCATCGGCATGCCCGAGGGTCGCATTCCCCTCGCCGAGGCCACCGTCTACCTGGCCACCGCGCCCAAGAGCAACACCGCCTACGCCGCCCTCAACGAGGCAATGGCCGATGTACGCCGCCTGCCCAACGACCCGGTGCCGCTGCATCTGCGAAATGCCGTAACGGGACTGATGCAACAAATGGGCTACGGTCGAGACTACAAATACTCCCACGACTACGATGGCCACTTCGCCCCCCAGGAGTACCTGCCGTCCCAACTGCACGGCAAGCGCTACTACCACCCCGGCATCGAGGGCGCCGAAAAGGAAATCGCCGACCGCCTCCGCCGCTGGTGGGGAGAAGGTCAGCGCCCCGAACTTACCGACTGAATAGAGGGGCTTGGACGCCTGCCTAAGACTCCGGTGAGTTCCCGCTCAGGTCGAAGACCTCCGCCCCGCAGGCCGCGACCAGGTTCTCCGGAGTGATCATGATCTCCTGCCCCCACACGCCGGCTCCCACGCCCAACTCCTCCTCGTCCATCAGGCACGCGTCCACGATCGACCGGAACCCCTCCGGTTGCCAGTGGAACGGCGGTATCGACCCGATCTCGTACCCCGTCACCTGCTTGACCGTCTCCGGGTCTGCCAGCCGGATGTTCCGCGACCCCAGCGCCCGCTTCAGCCGCCCCGAGATCGCGTTCTTGTCGCCGCCCAGCATCACCAGCGCCCTCTCTCCGGCCGCCGTCTCGAAAATCAGCGTCTTCACCGCCCGCGCCTCGGGAAATCCCAGCGTAAGGGCCACGTTTGCCGCCCCCTTCTCCGTGGAGGCAGGAAACTCCAGCCGTCGGTACGCGATGCGGCGTTCGTCGAGGAACGTGTGGGCGGGCAAATCCATCGTTGCTTGGTGACGCCTCTGGCTGCTATCAGCCCAGGATCGGCGAGGCGTGAAACACGTGGTCTCTCAGGATAGCGTAGATCACGTGCCCGACCGCGATGGCCAGCGCCGCATACGCGATGTGCCTCGTCCGGACCCGCATCCTGCCCTGGGGCGCACTTTCACCGTCGGCCTGCCGGTTGTCCATCACTGGGCCAGCGCAGCGACGACCTCTGCCGACTGCACCACCTCCGCCTGTCCGGGGAAGATGCGGTCAATCAGGAAGTCTTGCACCTCGGCATCCGGATCCGAGCAGCAGTTTTCCACCACGACCAGGTTGTAGTCCAGGTCCGACGCGTTTCGCACCGTCGACAGCACCGACTTCCGGTCCACCGGGTGAGGTATCGAAGTTCTCATCGCCTCGTAGAAGTCGGCGATCAGCAGCGCCGTTCTTTCCCTGTCCAGGACGATCCCGGCCATTGCCGCTCCGACTATTTCCTTGAGTCCCGCAGTTCCCTCACAGCCGCCGAGGTCCGCGACAGCGCCTCCTCGATATCCTCGGAGGTGATGTGCCGGTGCGTCACCATCCGGATCGACTGCTTCCCCGGATACGACACCTGAACGCCTTGCCGGTTCAGCGCCTCGATCAGCTCCGCGGCGGTCCCCAGGTCCTCGTCCACCTGGAAGAACACGATGTTCGTCTGTATGCTTTCCGGGTCAACGCTCAGGCCGTCGATGTTCGCCAGCCCGTGCGCCAGGCGCCGCGCCTGCTGGTGGTCCTCCGCCAGCCGGTTGATCATGGTGTCCAGGGCCACCAGTCCGGCCGCTGCCAGGACCCCCGCCTGCCGCATGCCGCCGCCCAGCATCTTGCGCCACCTCTTCGCGTTGTCGATGAACTCTTGCGAGCCCACCAGCACCGACCCCACCGGGCAGCTCAGCGACTTGGAAAGGCAGAAACTCAGGTCGTCCACGTCCCGGACCAGTTCAGCCGGGGGCACCTCCAGCGCCACCGTTGCGTTGAAGATGCGGGCCCCGTCCAGATGTACCGGCACCCCGGCTTCGTGGGCCACGTCGCTCACCGACTTCATATCCTCCGGAGTCAGGACTCCGCCGCTGCACCGGTTGTGCGTGTTCTCCAGGCACACCATGCTGGTCCGGGGAAAATGCAGGTTGCCCGGCGGGCGAATTGCTGCCGCCACATCGTCCGGGTCGACCCGGCCCTGGCTGTCGTTGGGCACCAGCCGGGTCTGCACCCCTCCCAGGGCCGCCTGGCCCGCGCTCTCGTTCCAGAACATATGGGCCTGGTCGCCCATGATGATCTCGTCGCCCTTGTTGCTCCAGGCCAGCGTCGCTATCAGGTTGCTCATGGTGCCGCTGGAGGTCAGCAGCCCCGCCTCCTTGCCCAGCAGCGCCGCCGCCCGCTCCTGCAGCTCGTTGATCGAGGGGTCCTCTCCGAACACGTCGTCGCCCACCTCGGCCTCGGCCATGGCCCGGCGCATATCATCGGTCGGCTTGGTAACTGTGTCGCTTCGCAGGTCAATCGCTGTCATTCCGTCCTCTACTTGTCATGCACTCTTTCGGAAATAGTACCCTGAGTCCCGCCGTCCACCTGATTAGCGCCATTCTAGCAGGTACCGAACGGTGGCACTACTCGCGACCTTGCGGACCGCTCCGCGCTGGCAGACCCTCCGCCCCCCTCGGTTTTCCTGACACTTGACCCTTGCCAACCCCTGAGGCATCTACGTAGCATATATGTATGAGTTCAATGCCCCGACAATGCGCGTTCGGTCATCTTTCAGCCCTGGATCGGGACCTTGGCTGATGAGCATATGCAGCCAGGCTCCGGGACCGGGAGAAATGGGACAAAATGAAACCGGTAGCGAAATTTCTCCTGCCACACTGCCGCTTCAGCTACGATTTAAGGTGAAAACACGGGAAAAATGGGAGTAAATGGGAATTTTTGGGAATGAGTGGGAAGAATTCTTTCCTGTTCCTCCCGCGGTGCATCGCGGTGCTGGTCTTTGCTGGCCCGCGAGACCCGCTTCCTTCCACGCCTTGCAATCGAAAGCGGCCCGGCCCTAATATGGGTTCCGGAGAGTGCCTCGACCTTGGGGGTGGCCCTTTTGCGACAAAGCGCGGTGTCTTTTCAAACGGCCGGACTCAGCTTCGAGGGGGTCATGGCCCAGCCGGACGCCCACGGTGGACCCTGGCCGGGAGTGGTTATATGCCACCCTCACCCGCTGCATGGCGGTTCCATGCACAATAACGTGGTGATGGCCCTGGCGTTGGGCCTGGCCGAGGAGGGCTTCGTCACCCTGCGCTTCAATTTCCGCGGCGTGGGCGATAGCCAGGGGGAACACGGCGAGGGAGAAACGGAATTCCAGGAAGTGCTGGGAGCGCTGGACTTGATCAAGGCCTGGCCGGACACCAGGGGCAAGGTTGGGCTGGTGGGCTATTCCTTTGGGGCCGGGGTGATCCTGAGGCACGCATCGATACAGAAAGAAGCAAACGCCGTGGCCCTGGTATCGCCGGCGCTGCGGTACGTCAGCGATAGCCCCCTGAAGGAGCGCAGGGTGCCGGCACTGGTCGTCGCCGGAGACCGCGACCGGCTGGTCGACTCGCAGCTGCTCGCGGAGGAACTGGAGGGTTTCGCCCGCACCCCCGAAAGTCGCGTCTTCGACCGTGTGGACCATTTCTGGTACGGCCATGAGGACAGGCTGGTCCCCGAGGTGGCGAGATTCTTCGTCGAACAACTGAAATAGCCGGGCCGAGGCCCCTGATCCCTGCCCGCATCCCGGGAACCTGTTAATGCTCACCGTCCTTCTTTGCCCTGGATCATGAACCTCCGCCTTTCCGGGAACTGGCTGGCACTTTCCAGGGCCCCCGTGCCTGGCACTTCCACGCGGCGCACCCCGATCTATCGCGACCTGCTGCTCATTCAGCTGGCAGTCTTTGTATTCCTTGCCGACCAGTTTTCGAAGTACCTGGTCCGAGAGTTCCTGTTGCTCTACGAGTCCTTCCCCAGGGAGGGATTCCTGCGTATCACCCACACTTTCAACACCGGCAGCATTTTCGGCCTGTTCCAGGGGAACAATACACCGCTGATCCTGGTTTCCTTCGTGGGGGTGGCGGTCCTCATCCTCCTCTACCGCAGCCAGCGCTACCCCACGGGCCTGCTTCGCCTGAGCCTTGGTCTGCAGCTCGGCGGGGCCTTCGGCAACCTGGTGGACAGGGTCAGGCTGGGCCACGTGACCGACTGGGTGGATGTGGGACCCTGGCCGGTGTTCAACGTGGCCGACGCCTCCATTGTCACCGGCCTGGTGATCCTGGCGTGGCTCTTCATCATGGCCGAGCGCTCCTCCGTTGCACCTACCGGAGACTCCCCTGATGGAGACCTCTGCCCGGTCTGCGACGGGGTGATGAGGTCCCTGCCCCAGGGGGGCTGGCGCTGCTCGGGCTGTGGCGTACGGGAGCGGGTGCTGCCTTCCGTGTCCGACCCGGCCGGAGGGGAGCGGCTTTGACCGGGGTTGCACTGCAAGTGGGCCCGGGCCAGGTGCGCGAAATGGCGGTGCGTGGCTCCGAGGCCCGCCTCGACCAGTACCTGGTGCGAATGGAATTGGGCCTGACTCGGAGTCGGCTGCGGCAACTCATTCTCGAAGGCCATGTTCTGGTGAACGGCGGTGCCTCCCGTCCGTCACAGCGTCTGCGGACCGGCGACCTGGTGCTGATATCCATCCCAGAACCCCGGCCTGCGGCTGCCGTCGCGCAGACCATGCCCTTGACCGTGGTCTACCAGGACGCGGACCTGGTGGTCATCGACAAACCCGCGGGTCTGTCGGTGCACCCGGGACCGGGTCACCCCGACCGGACCCTCGTCAATGGCCTGCTCGCCCTTTGTCCCGACATAAAAGGGATCGGCGGTGAGATCCGGCCGGGCATCGTTCACCGGCTGGACAAGGACACCTCGGGCCTCATAGTGGCTGCCAAGAATGAGAACGCGCACCGCGAAATGTCGCAGCTCATCAAGGACAGACTGGTTGAAAAAGACTATCTTGCCCTGGTCGAAGGTGCGCCAGTCCCGGAATCTGGCGTGATTGACGTCCCCATCGGCCGTGATCCAAGGCGCCGCACCCGCATGGCCGTCACTGCCGGAGGACGCGAGAGCCGGACCGGGTACCGCACGATCAGGAGGGCCGGTGATTATTCCCTGCTGGAACTGCGGCTGCACACCGGCCGGACGCATCAGGCACGTGTGCATCTGGCGTGGCTGGGTCACCCACTGATGGGCGACGCCCTCTACGGGAAACGGAGCGGCCTGCTGGGGCGGCACTTCCTGCATGCCCATAGTCTGGCCTTCGCCCATCCTGTGTCCGGTGAGCCGATGCGCTTCACGTCGGAGCTACCTCCTGAGCTGCAGGATGCCTTGGAGTCGGTGCTGCACGGGGAGGACTGAGGGCGAACCCCGGCCACAGAGAAAATGGGACGGACATCGGTGTCCGCCCCCTGTCGCGCGCCGGTATTTGCGCCTCTGCCCGCCAGTTATTTGCCCTCCCTGATCCAGTCGGAGACCTTCTCTGCGATCATGATGGTCGTGCCGTTGGTGTTGGCCCGGATCACGTCCGGCATGACTGAGGCGTCGATCACTCTCAAGTTATCCAGTCCCTTCACCTTGCAGTATTGATCGACCACCGCCATCGGGTCGCTGTCTGGCCCCATCTTGCAGGTCCCCGAAATGTGGTGCTGGGTATAGGCGTTGCGCAGGATCCAGTTGTCCAGCGCTTCGTCCGACTCCAGGTCGGCGGCGGTGGGATTGAGTATCTCAGCGATCTGCGCCGCCATTGACGGGTGCTCTGCGATGCGCAGCGCGGTTCGGACCGCCGCCCGCATTCGCTCGCGATCGTAGGGCGCGGAGAAGAGCTGGTAGTCCAGGCGGGGTTGCACATGCGGGTCGGTGGTGGTCAGCGTGATTTCCCCCGCCGACGTGGCGTTCTGCAGGCCGACACTCAGTCCCCAGTGGAACTCGTCGCCCTCGTAGTCGACGCTGGCCGGGCGGTGCTCGCTGGTCATCAGCGTTGGGGTAATCTGGAAGTCGGCCCGGGTCGGAGAGCCCGGCGCGCTGTAACGCAGGCCGACCTGGATAGTTGGAGTCTCCACG
This sequence comes from Dehalococcoidia bacterium, assembly GCA_965208825.1. Lineage (GTDB taxonomy): Bacteria > Chloroflexota > Dehalococcoidia > Lucifugimonadales > UBA3495 > VXOI01. Next base: position 531,770 of record CBDBPP010000004.1, on the reverse strand, counting down.
TCGGCCGGTTCTCCGTAACCCCGGAATACCATGTATGCCGCCGGGTGGTCGCAAAAGTTCTTGCCGACTCCGGGGAGGTCATGCACGGACTCAATACCCAGCGCCGCCAGTTCATCCCTGGGTCCCACGCCGGAAAGCAGGAGAATCTGGCAGGACCCGATCGTGCCGCTGCTCAATATGATCTGTTCGCCCCTGACGTTGAATAACTCACCGCCGCATTCCGCTTGCACTCCAACGGCCTGCTTTCCTTCGAATAGAAGTCTGTGAACGGTGACGTCTCCCCTGACAGTGAGATTCAGCCTGTGCCGGCCCTGGGAGAGATAGGTTAACGCGGTGCTCATGCGCACACCGTCAATGTTGTTCAGCGGACGAACCCCGATGCCATTGGAGTCGGGAGAGTTCTGGTCGGGGTCCTCGGGGAAGCCGACTCCGACGCAGGCGTCGTAGAAAGCAGTAGAGACGGGAATCCATTCCTCGCGCTTGAATCGCCGGATAGGCAGCGGACCCTCGTTGCCATGAAAGTCATCGCCCGGATGGTCCCAGTCGTTTTCCATCTTGCGGAAATAGGGGAGGCAGCTGGTGAAGCCCCATTCGTCGTTACCCCATGAGGCCCAGTTATCGTAGTCCTCAGGCACTCCCCGGAATATCACCTGCCCGTTGATGGCACTGGAACCGCCGGTCGCCTTCCCTCGGGGTATGATCATCGGCTCGGTCTGGCTGGAATTGGCCATTCCCCGGAGGTCCCAGCTATGGGGGCCGTATGCGGAGCGCCACACGTTGTAGCCCCGCTTGAGGTCATCGGGCAGGTGGTCGAATTCTGGGTAGTCAGGACCCGCCTCCAGCAACAATACCGACTTCGTCGGATCCTCCGAAAGCCTGGTCGCCACCACGCACCCGGCGGATCCTCCGCCCACCACTATGTAGTCGTATGTCATCTCCAAATCCCTCCGGTAGTACTCAGAAACAGCGTGCCTCGCCGGACCTCCGGCGACTTTCGCGGCATATTATATACAAGCTACAAGAGGTCATCGGTTGGTCCGGTTTTCCTACTCGCCGTGGCGGGCAGGAAGGTTGTGAGTACAGTTGCTTTACGATCCATAAACTTTGATTCTCTGAGTGAATTAACATAAATTTCCTCTACCTATCCTCTCCCGCAGGCAAGTATCGGCGACTGAGGACTCTTTGTTGACAAACACCCCATCCTTCCTTACCGTTACCTCAAAGTACCTTGCCAGAGAGGCCTGCTTAAACCCTGGCAGAAAGCTTGCCGGCCGACGATGAGGGAAGACTGACATGGCTTCGATCACCGAGCAGACTGGCATTGAGGATGCAGAAGCATTCCGTTCGGGGAACAGCAGAGACGGGAAGGGGGCTCCCGTCATCAGCGTCGACTCCGTTTGGAAGATTTTTGGAAAGAGCCCTGAGCGGGCACTGACGCCGGAATATTCTGGGAAAAGCAAGGGTGACGTCCAGTCCGAACTGGGTGTGGTAATAGGGCTGAGTGACGTTTCTTTTGAAGTCCAAAGGGGCGAAACATTCGTAATCATGGGCTTGTCCGGTAGCGGCAAGTCTACGATGGTCCGATGCCTCATCCGTCTCATTGACCCCACGAGTGGCAGTATCGTCATCGATGGCGAAGATATTACCGAAATGGACGAGCGAGAGCTCATGGAATTCCGGCGGGGCAAGATTGCCATGGTGTTTCAGCACTATGGACTGATGCCCCATCGCAATGTGCTGGAGAACGCCTCATGGGGGTTGGAGGTGCAGGGGGTAACCGAGGCTGAACGATATACCCGTGCCCGTGAGGTGCTGGGCATGGTAGGCCTGGATGGATGGGAGCAAGCCTACCCCAGGCAACTCTCAGGAGGGATGCAGCAGCGCGTGGGTCTCGCCAGGGCACTGGTAACCGATGCCGACATCCTTCTAATGGACGAACCATTCAGCGGACTGGACCCGCTCATCCGTCGCCAAATGCAGGACGAGCTGCTTCGGCTCCAGGACGAACTCCAGAAAACGATCGTTTTCATCACCCACGATTTGAACGAAGCTTTGAAATTAGGTAACCGTATAACCATCATGCAGGATGGTCGTGTCGTTCAGATCGGCTCACCCGAGGATATCGTCCTTCGTCCCGAGGACCAGTACGTGGGCGATTTCACCCAGGATGTGCGGCTGGAGAGTGTTCTTACTGCCAGCAAAGTGATGGTACCGCCAAAGGCTACGGTATTGGGCCACCAGGGACCGAGGGCCGCCTTGCACACCATCGGCAGCAGTGATGGGGACGCGGCCTGGATTGTGGACCGGGGTCAGAGCTATATCGGTCTGCTCACAATCACCAAGGCAGACCAGGCATTAAGGGCAGGGATTAACCGCCTGGACCTGGGACTGGGATACGTTGACCAAGGATATGGTGCGGTTAGCCCAGATACCACATTCGATGTGCTGATTCCTCTTGCCATGGGAAGCGATTATCCAATTCCTGTAACCGATAGCGAGAACAAGTTGGTGGGGGAGGTCCACCGCAGTGCGCTGGCCGAGGCCCTGGCCGAGACCTCCACAACCGACCCCGACTACGAGGCCAACGCCGCCGCCAACGCCGCCCTGGCAGCCGAAGTCGGCCCGTAACGTAAGCCCCCATCTCCTCGGCTTCCCCCGCAAGTATCCTTTCTTAGTCCGATAGTTTCCCAGTGATTGAGCGCTGTCCTGGCGTCTATCGTCGGTTCAACGGAGGCAAAAATGGCAGAGATTACAGATCGGCGAATGCCTGCGGATGCATTGGAGGACCGTGCCGAGGGCAAGCTCAGCCTCAGGGTTCTCAAATTGCTTAACCTCAAAATGGCTGTAGCCGCTGGTATGCTCGTGCTGCTTTTGGTGTGCCTTGCGATTTGGGGCGCGGGGATGGAATACCCGACCACTGTTTCCACCTCTGAGGTGACAACGTCCGCGGGAGGAACGATTACCTTGACCCGGACGGTGCGCGACGTCACCGGCTCTGCTATTGACGATGCTGTGAGGTGGTTGACCCGGGAGGGTAGCTGGCTTTTCGATGGGCTGAGTGTGGCCGTTACCCACGCCCTCGTTAACATCGAAAAGGCCCTGACGTGGATTCCTTGGCCGGTTGTGGTTGTCGGTCTGGCCATCATTGCCTACGCTGTGGGTCGTTGGCCCCTCCTGTTGTTCACCCCGACCGCGTTGTTGTTTATTGGCTTCATGGGACTTTGGGAGAACACAATCGATACCATAGCCCTGATGGTAGTCGCCGTGGCGGTATCGGTTGGAATTGGCTTTCCTCTTGGTGTTCTGGGCGCTCGCAGCCAACTGGCAGATAACATCATGCGCCCCATCCTGGATGGGATGCAGACGATGCCCAGTTTTGTCTATCTGATTCCCGGCATTCTTTTCTTTGGATTGGGTCCACCGGCAGGAATTTTTGCTACGATAATCTATGCTGTGCCTCCGGTGATTCGGCTCACCAACTTGGGCATACGACAGGTGTCGCCCGAGACGGTGGAAGCGGCGAGATCCTTTGGTGCCTCGCCACTACAGTTGCTAGCCAAGGTGCAGGTACCCATGGCGCTGCCTACCATCATGGCCGGGGTGAACCAGACTACGATGATGGCCCTGGCCATGGTCACCATTGCCAGCATGGTGGCTGCCGGAGGTTTGGGAGACAATGTCCTGCGAGCCCTGCAAAAGAATGAGCCAGGGAACGGAGCCATCGCAGGTGTGGCCATAGTCTTCCTTGCCATTATTTTCGACCGCCTGACCCAGGCGTACGCCCGGAGCCGGCAGGAGTCCCTATCAAGCTGATTTTTCATTTGGATGGTTGTGTTCCCGCCCATGGACCTGGACCTGGCGCCTGGGAGCGGAGGCACTGAATACGGGGGTCAGTTTGACAGAGCGCCCTGTCGCTGTTAATTTTACCCCTTGCGTACCGTTGGTTGAGCTATCCGGGTCGGACAGGCGGCCCTTTGCTTTGCCGTATAACGAATTTTGAGCGAATGGAGGTTCGGACTTTGCTTCTGAAGAGCAAAATTGTTCTGGTTGCTGTAATGCTGGCTATTTTCTCGTCCCTTGCCGCTGTGGCCTGCGGAACAGAGACTGTTGAGGTGACCAGGGTTGTCGAGGTCACTAAGATCGTGGAAGCAGAGGCGCCGGAGGCGCCAAAAGAGACAATTGTATTTGGAGACCTCAACTGGGCCAGCGCGCTGCTTCAAAATCGTATCGCGCAATACATCGTTGAGTTTGGATACGGCTATCCCACTGATGTCAAGTTCGGCGCCACTCTACCCCTCTTCGAAGGCCTGAAGAACGGCGACACTCACGTCACCATGGAGATTTGGTTGCCCAACCAGGACGAGGCCTGGGATAAGGCACGCGCGGATGGTGCTGTGCTGTCGGTAGGCAAGAGCCTAGGTAGCGACTGGCAGTCTGCCTTCGTGATCCCGGCCTACCTGCAAGAACAGTATCCCGACCTGGACAGTGTGGACGATTTGAAGGAACAGGAATATAAAGACCTGTTCAAGACCGCTGAGACGGGCGACAAGGCCCGCCTGGTATCCTGTGTGATCGGTTGGGCCTGCGAGGAGGTCAACGCCGCTCAAATCACAGGGTACGGTCTCGATGATCACGTTCATATCATCAACCCCGGTGACGGCGCTGCTCTCAACGCAGACATCTACGGCGCCTACGAGCAGCAGGAGCCTTGGCTCGGTTACCAGTGGGGCACCAACGACCCGGCCCTGAAGCTGGATCTGGTACGCCTTGATGAGCCGGAATACAGCGACGAGTGCTGGTTCACTTCTAAGGCCTGCGCATACGAAGATGCCACCATCCTCATCGCCGTTAACCCTGACCTCCCTGGCAGGGCCCCAGACGTGATCGAAATGCTGCGCAAGTGGGATTTCAACATTGGAATCTACAAGGGCGTCGTGCAGTGGCAGGACCAGAACCCAGACGCTGACAATGACGCCACCGCCCTGTGGTGGCTCAGCGAAAATGAGGCCATCTGGAGCAGCTGGGTTACCACCGATGCCGCCTCGGGCATCAAGACGGCCCTGGCAGCCGGTGAGGAGCCGGAGGGCTGGCCTGAGGAGTAGTCCATCCACCTTTCACGGATTCTGACCTTTCGAGGCCCGGAAAACTCCGGGCCTCTTGATTTTCGGGGTTTTCTTTCGTTCCCTCTCTATTGGGTTACAATAGAAACATCCTCCATATGCTTGAGTTGAATCCACAGCAGCAGACGCGAGTGGCGCGGTATCACGGCCAGAGCATGCGCTTCCTGCGCAACGCTATGGATGAGGCCAATCAGGCCCGCTGGTCGCGTTGCGAGGAGCTGCTTTGGGGCAGCTTGACACTTGCCATCAAGGCTGTCGCCCTTGCAAATGGGGACCAGGTTGAAGGCAGGCGGGAGGTGGAAGACTATGCAAGGGTCATCGGTCAGCAGTACAACGACCGGCGTATACGCAATGCATTTGCTCGCCTCAGCTCCTTTGCCGAGACGGCGGACCGGCTACGTGAGAGCCGCAGGGTTGGGCAGCAGCTGATTTCCATCCTGGAGGATGTGGCCTCTGCCGTGGAACGACTCTGGGAAATGGTGCCGATGGCCGTGGAAGCCGACGGCTGGGATTCAGAGACCCATGTCAAGTGAGGCCATGTCCAATTCCTTGGGCTGTTTGCCGGAGGAACCAGGGTCCCGTCAGCGAACGGTTGCTATCCACACCCACGGCTGCAAGTTGAACCAGGCGGATAGCGAATTACTTATCCGCCAGTTCCGTGATGCGGGATACCGAATCGTCGACCCCACCGCCGCGGCAGACATAATAGTCCTGAACACCTGCACCGTCACTGCCACTGCCGACGCCAAGGCTCGGCAGTTCCTGCGGGCCGCCAAGCGTCGTAACCCGGACGCGGTTGTCGTGGCAACGGGTTGCTATGCCCAGCGCTCTCCCTCTGAACTGGAGGGAATGCAGGCAGTTTCCATTGTGGTGGGCAATGGCGCCAAAAGCGAGCTGGTGACGACGGCTCACGCTGTTGTCCAGGAGATAGCAGCTCCTGCTGCCGGTAGTTCGAGGGCGGAGCCACCAGCGGCAGGGCGAACGCGGGCCATGGTCAAGATACAGGAGGGCTGCGACCAGGTCTGCGCTTATTGCATCGTCCCCAGGGTGAGGGGCAGGGAGCGCAGCTTACCTCCGGAGAAGATTGTAGAGGAAATAAATCTCCACGCATCGGAAGGCTGCAGGGAAGTGGTGCTCACCGGCACCCAGCTGGGGAGTTACGGGTTCGATATGCCAGACCTGGACCTTTGCCTACTTCTGGATAAGGTCCTCGCGGAGACTGCAGTTGAACGCATCCGCGTCTCATCGTTACAGCCCCAGGAAATCTCAACCCGACTTCTGGAACGCTGGCAGGATGAACGCTTGACTCAACACTTCCATATACCGCTGCAGAGCGGATGCGATCGGGTATTGCGCCGTATGCGGCGCCGGTACGATACGGTGCAGTTTTCTGAAGCGGTTGAGCGAGTGCGGCAGATATTTCCCGAAGCGGGTATAACCACCGATCTGATCGTGGGCTTTCCCGGCGAAAGCAGCGACTGCTTCAGGGAGAGCCGGGACTTTGCATGCGCCATGCAGTTTTCCGACATTCACGTCTTTCCGTATTCCCCCAGGCCCGGCACCTCCGCTTTTCTTTTCCAAGGCAAGGTGGACGAGGCAGAGAAGCGAGACCGCATGACGGAAATGCTGGCCCTGTCGGCTGATGCCAAGCGTCAATTCAGGATACGTCAGCTTGGCAGCGTGCGCCCTGTGCTGTGGGAACGTTCATCAGCCGAGGGGTGGTGGACAGGGCTCACGGACAACTATGTTAGAGTGCGTGCTTTCTCCGGGGATTCCCTGGGTAACCGCATCACCGGTGCGCTGCTTGTCGATGTGGACGCAGGCTGGGTAAATGCGCAACTCCAGTTGTGAATGTTAACGCAGCCCGGCACCGGACGCCGTTAACCTGAACTGAAGAAGCGCCCCGGTAGATTCAGTACCGGGGCGGGGGCAAATCGTGGGGGCTGTTCTCTGGCTCCACTGAATGCGTCACAGCCCTCCATCCCTCAGGAATCCCATGCCTCCCCGGCGTTCCAGGTATCCCGACCGGATTTCGTGGCCGTGGGAAAACACCAACAACCACCCCTCCCTCTCGGCCCGAAAAAGCAGGTCTCTCTTTTGCTCAAGAGTGATCTCAGGCGAGTTGTCGAAGGCCGAAATGGCGACCAAATTGAGGTGATGGGGCGTCGGTACTATGTCCCCCAGGAACACCACCCGTTCTCCTCCATGATTGAACATCACCATCTGATGTCCCGGTGAATGCCCATCGGTTACTATCACGTTCAGCCCCGGCAGGATTTCCTTGTCACCGTCCAGTAGCTCCAGTTGTCCGCGCTCATCCATTGGGAGGAAATTGTCCGTGCGGTGGGAGCTATTCGCCCGCTCGTTGGGATTGCAGGCCTCTTTCCAGCATCTTTCCTGGACATAATATCGGGCCTTCGAAAAGGTCGGCACCAGGTTGCCGGCACGGTCCAGCCGGGTACAGCCACCCGAGTGATCGAAATGCAGGTGCGTCAATACAACGGCGTTGATATCTTTCGGTGCGAGGCCCACCGACTTTAGGCCTCTCAGCAACCTGCTGGGAACCAGCCCCAGGGTCTCCTTGTCTGCGTGCATGTCCTTGGTGCCCACGCCGGTGTCCACCAGCACGTTCTGCCCGTGAGATTGAAGTAGCAGGCAGTTAAGTCCCAATGTCATTCGATTTTTTCGATCGGTAACTACGCTGTTCTCCCAGGCGACCTTAGGGACCGGGCCGAACATGGACCCACCATCAACTTTCATTACACCGTCGCTGATGATTTTCACTTCTGTTGACATCTTCAAACCACCCCTTAACCCATTTCTGCCTTGGTTGGCAAGGCTGACATTGATCACCCACCGGGGCGTTGGACAGGTTTGAAGGAATGCAATGGGTTGCTCGACCGGTTAAGGGTAGGGCAACAGACCGAAATTGATTGAATATTGCGTTAATAACCAGGATTTCTGTTGTATGTTTGCATTCCAGATCCTGCGAACCCGGCGGAAATTCTGCTGAGCCGAAATTTCCCGGCGCCTTGAATTTGGCTTACTTCACCTCCCTGGTTCCGAATCAGATAGCTGCCTGTCTACCGAAGTCCACTCCGGCAGGTGAGCTATGGGATAGTCCATTGCTATCCAGGGCCAGACCCTGGGGGCCTCCGGGCCATTTCCCCAGAGATCCTTTGACAGAATTCAAGATATCGGTCGAATTATTTTTCAAAATTAAATCAAATTTAAGCAACTGTCAACTGCGCTATCGAAACCGGCCGGAGTCTTTCGATTATCCAGTGTTTTCGGTGCTTGCGGTTTTTTCTGCAGGATGCGAATGGCTCCGACCAGCTCCTTATGCCAAAGGGACATACTGGATTCCGGCTTTCGCTGGAATGACGGATGGGGCCGGGATGACAGACCGGAGTTTTCAATAATCGAGTGACCCAGCGAAACCGGCAGCGTTGGGCCGCCCGGCGCTTCAATCCGCATGGCCGTCGGTGCATTGAGCGTAATCGGGAATCAAACCGCTCGCACGATGCCGGAAGATGGCTGAGTGGGACGCAATCCCTGTTTTTCGGAGGGAAACACAAGCAGCGAATTGACACCGCAGTCGGGCCAACATACTATGAAATGGAGGCCGCACTAGATGGGGAGCTAGCGGTGCCCTGCACCCGCAATCCGCTACAGCGGGATTGAATTCCTCCCAGAGGCCTGCCCGTTGGGCCTATATCGCGTTCGGAAGTCGTTGAGGGCTGGGTCCCACGCGGCGCGGGCCTGTGAACCCCGCCAGGTCCGAAAGGAAGCAACGGTAAGCAGGATACTGCGAGCGCCGTGGGAGTGCCTGGCCTGAGTCATCCGCCGTGACACGCCCAGTTGTCAGCGTCGACGGGAGGTGCGCGGTCTCTTTTTATGCTCCAAATTACTCAAACAAACCGAACGGCCCCCTTTCTGTGACGGCTCAACGCCGGCCGACCCGCGGGCGCAAGTCGTTGGGACAGCACTTCCTCGTCGATTCCCGCATAGTGGGAAGGATCACCGGCGCCGCTGAATTGTCACAAGAGGACACTGTGCTGGAGATCGGACCTGGACGAGGAGCGCTGACCAGACGCCTGGTAGAGGGTGCCGGCCGTGTGATTGCCGTCGAACTGGACTCACTCTTGTGCGAACAACTCCCTGCCCGCCTGGGTTTCCCGCCAAACCTCCGCTGCGTCACCGCCGATGCTCGGGAAGCCGACCTGTCCTCGCTGGCCGGATTCACGGGTACGGGAGCCGTCCCGTACAAGGTGCTGGGGAATCTGCCCTACTATGCCGCCAATCCCATTGTTCGCCGCACTCTTGAATCTGACGCGCCTCCATCGATGGCCATTTTTATGGTCCAACGGGAGGTCGCAGACATCATGACGGCGCAGCCTGGCAGCATGGGCTTGCTCTCAGTGGCTACCCAGTTCTACTCCGAAGCGAGGATGGTCTGCTCAGTGCCTCCGTCCGCATTCCGTCCCCGGCCTAAAGTCCGATCCGCGGTGATAAGGCTGGATGTCAGGGAGAAACCGGCGGTGGATGTGGCTGACCGGGAGGAGTTCTTCGAACTGGTACGTGCGGGGTTTGCCTCACCCCGCAAGCAGTTGCACAATTCGCTGAGCCACGGCCTGGCGGTGGATGGCGCGTTTGGACGGGAATTGCTGCAGGTAGCAGGTATCGACGGAAGCAGGCGGCCAGCAGCTCTGAATCTGGACGAGTGGGCCTCAGTCTGCCGGGTATGGAATGTGATGAAGCGGGAGATGGCTGGCCTTGCAGGTTGACGCCTACGCCAAAATCAACTTGACCTTCGAGGTGCTGGGACGACGGACCGATGGGTTTCACGAGGTCAAGACAGTGATGCAAACCGTGGGTCTGGCAGATCGGATTTGCATCGATCCTGCTTCAACCCTGCAGGTAGACTGCGACAGCAGGGAACTGTCTGGCGAAGCCAATCTGGTCTGGAAGGCCGCACGGCTGCTGGCCCACAGCAGGGGCATCCTTCCAGCGGCGCGCATCCGTGTACAGAAGAGAATCCCGGTGGCCATGGGGTTGGGGGGCGGAAGCAGCGACGCCGCTGCCGCCCTTCGGATGCTGAATACTCTTTGGGAGACAACGCTTACCGATGAAGAAATGGCGGAATTGGCTGCGGAAATCGGGTCGGACGTGCCTTTCTTCCTCTTTGGCGGTACTGGCCTGGCCGAGGGACGAGGAGAACTTGTCTCTTCCCTTTCTGCCCTGCCACCCTTCAATCTAACCCTGGTATTTCCTGATATCGTTGTCGCGGACAAGACTAAACGAATGTACTCTCGTGTCACCCCAGCCCATTACAGCGACGGGGGTATAACGCGGCGCCTAGTGCTGCTGCTGTCCGGAGGCGGGTTTGTAGCCGAATCGATCAGGGACTGCCTCTTTAACACTTTCCAGGGTATTGCCGAGTGGGAGTTTCCCGAGTTGTCTGAAATGCGTCGGCGGGTGTTGGAACATGGAGGACCCGAGCTCCACCTGTGTGGGGCGGGACCCGGCATGTTCGCGATTCCTGACAGCGAAAGCAAACATCAGGCGGTTGCAGAGGCCTTGCAGCCGATGGGAGCAGGGGTATACCTTGTCTCCTCAGTGGGACGGAACGCACCACTCAATGAAAACCCGACCAAGGACTTGTAGATGCTGACGGACATCCTGGCAAGTATCTCAATCGGAATAAACCCAAACCTGATCAACGCCGGCGGGGTTATCCTGTCGTGGCACGGCGTGTTTACTTTCATAGCCGTTGCCGTTGCCGTCTTCCTTGTCGTTCGATGGGGAACACGGGACGGCATGGTTGCCGACGTGCTTTACTCGGCTGCCATGTGGGCCATCATCGGCGGCGTCATTGGCGCCAGGATTCTGCACGTCATTGATTTCTGGGACGAGGTCTATCAGCACGATTTCGTGAAGGTGTTCCAGGTGTGGCAGGGAGGCATCGCGATTTTCGGTGCCATTTCCGGCGGGTTCGTCGGTGGTTCGCTATACCTGCTGATACGGAATTCCAACTGGTTTCTCGCAGTTTGGCGCCCCTTCTCACCCATATTCGGCCAGCCTCAGAAGGCCGATCTTCCCAGCATTGGCCGTCTGGCTGATATCACGGCTCCCGCACTGCTGGTCGCCATGGCCATCGGACGCATAGGCGACATCATCAATGGGGAGCATTTTGCAAAGCTGACCGATCTGCCTTGGGCCGTGGTCTATACTCACCCCGACAGCCCAGGGGTCGGGCGTCCGGCCTCGCATCCCGCAGTGGCCTACGAGCTTTTGTTCGACCTTATCCTGCTGGCGGCGCTGTGGCCCCTCAGGAACCGTTTGCGTCCGAACGGTATGTTCTTTGCCCTTTACGCAGCCACCTATTCCATTGGACGGTTCTTTATCAGCTTCCTCAGGGAGGAGTTCAACGTATACTTTGGCGGGCTGAACGAGGCGCAGATCGTCGCATTGATCGTGATTGTAATCACCGTGCCGTTGCTCATCTGGAAGGCCCAGGTTGTAAGGCCGTCGGGAGGGGCCCGGGCGGACCGCCGCAGGGGTGCGCAGCGGGCGTGAGACGGCCGCTAGTCCGATTAATGGCTGGTCTGTGATCGTCGAAGGTGGGATACGCGCAAGGCCAGGCTATCATGACCCTGCCATGAGTCCAGCATCAGGGTGTAAGCCAGGTCCAGGAAGGTCATGCCGGCCTGGCCCCCCAATGCGGTCCACTCTTCAGCCCGATTGAAGGCCAGGGCGACCATTTCCTTGCCGTTCTGCTCGACGCGCAATTTCAGATGCTGCTGCAGATGACCCATTTTGCGAGCCTCTGTTACAGCGACTCCCAGGGAGGCAAAGAGCGGCCGGCGATTGCCCTTGCCGTACGGCTCAAGACCGTTCAGATAATCGTACGCTTCCATCGTAATTTCTGGTAACGACGCAACGGCATCTATTTCCAGCTTCGGTTCCAGGTCAAGGTGCGCCACATTCCGATTGGCGTGCGCGATCAGCCTCTCTGCAACGGCGTCCAGCGTATCGGTGGCAATGGTGAATCCGGCAGCCTGGGAGTGCCCTCCGTAACGGACCAGCAGATCCGAGGCGGTGGAGATGCATTCGATGATGTTGAACTCAGGCACGCTTCGCGCCGACGCCACGGCCTGGTTGCCGTTTACTGACAAAACAACAGACGGGCGAGCATAACGATCGACTAACCGGGAGGCCACCAGCCCGGCCACTCCCTGTGGAATTGACTCATCGGCCACAATGATCAGGGGAGGCAGCTCTGTGATTTTGTCCACCTTGGCAATCGCCAGTTCCGTAGCCTCCTCGGTGACCGAACGACGCTGCTGGTTCAAATGCTCCAGTTTCTCAGCCAGCGCGGAGCCCTCGGCAGATGATCGAGTGGTGAGCAGCCTGTAGCTGTCCTGCGGGTCTCCCATTCGCCCTGCCGCGTTCAGCCTGGGAGCTACCTGGAAGGATATCCTCTCCGAGGTCAGTTCGTCGGGGGAAAGGCGAGCCGTCTCAAAAAGAGCCAGCATGCCGGGCCTCTTGGTCCGGGTCAGACGTGACACGCCCTCTGAGACGAGGAATCTGTTCTCGTCCAGCAGGGGAACCAGGTCCGCCACGCTCCCCAGCGCGGCCAATTCCAGCAGTGCCGGGTCGTACGGGACCTGCCAGGACCGGTGCAGCCCATCGACCACCTTGAGGGCGAGGCCCGCTCCGCAAAGTTCACTGAATGGATACTGGCTACCCGGGAGCTTGGCGTTTACGCAGGCAACGGCCTTTGGCAAGCCCTCCGGGGGAACGTGGTGGTCCGTAATTACGACATCCACCCCGCGACTGGTGGCATAGTCCACCTCCGCCGAATCAGTGATGCCGCAGTCCACGGTCACGATTAGAGTCGCTCCGGAGCCGGCCAGAGAGTCAATCGCTTGTCGGGACAGGCCATGACCCTCGCCGTCCCGTTGTGGAATATAGGGAACCGGCTCTGCCCCTAGGGACTCCAGGCCTTCCGACATTATTGCAGTGCCGGTTATTCCGTCGACGTCGAAGTCTCCGAAGACTCCAACGCGTTCTCCCGCCTGAACGGCCTTCCGCAACCGCTCTACGGCCTCGGTCATTCCCGGTATCAAGAAGGGGTCATGGGGCAGATGGGACTGGTTGAGAAACCCTTCCAGCTTTTGGGTGGTGTCGAGCCCCCGGCCGGCAAGGACTCGAGCAATTGCCACGGGAATCGACGTGGGGAGGTGAGAGACATCTGGCGTCTCGGGGAGTTGCCAGCGTCTTGTTAAAGCTGGGCCGTTCACCCTTGTGAGCCCAGGGATGGTTTCGAGAAAACCAACACCGAGTTGTGCCCACCGAATCCGAAGGAGTTACTCATGGCAACGTCGATGGTTGCGCTTCGCGCCCTGTTGGGCGTGTAGTCCAGATCGCACTCGGGGTCCTGGTCGTCGAGATTGATGGTCGGAGGAATCAGTCCGTCCCGCATGGCCATGATACAGATTGCAGCTTCCAACGCCCCTCCGGCGCCCAGCAAATGGCCCGTCATGGATTTGCTGGAACTGATCGGCACACGAAAGGCGTCCTCCCCCAGGGCCATCTTGATCGCCTTGGTCTCATGCTTGTCGTTCAGCGGGGTAGATGTGCCATGGGCATTGATGTAGCCCAGTTCGGAGACGTCAATTTCCCCCGCGGCAAGGGCGTCGATCATGGCCTGTGCGGCGCTTTCACCGGTTATGGACGGCTCTGTTAGGTGGTGGGCGTCCGAGGTCGCTGCGTATCCCCGCAGTTCTGCCAGGGGTTCAACATTGCGCCTGGACACGCTCTCCTCGCTCTCTATGACAAATACCGCCGCCCCTTCTCCCATCACGAACCCGTCCCGGGTGTTGTCGAATGGCCTGCTCGCCTGGGCCGGGCTGTCATTCCGCCGGGAAAGCGCGCGAAGTGCGTTGAAACCTGCCACGGAAATCGGAACCAGGGGGGCCTCCGCGCCTCCCGCCAGAACGATGTCCTCTCGCCCGCTTCGCACCATCTCCCAGGCTTGTCCCATGGCATCGGCGCCGCTGGAGCAGGACGAGACCGGGCAATAGTTGGCCCCCATGGAGCCAGTAATCATGGAGACCTGTGCCGAGGCCATGTCTCCCAGCATCATCGGAATGAGGAAGGGACTCACCCTCCGGGGACCCCTGTCGCTGAGGACTGAGTACTGCTGCGAAAGGGTGGAAATTCCCCCGATGCCGCTTCCGATGATTACCGCCACTCGATAAGGATTGCCCTTTTCGGGTGACAGGCAGGCCTGCCGGCACGCCTGCTGAGCCGCCACCGAGGCGAACTGCGCAAACCGGTCCATTCGCCTGGCTTCCTTCCGTTCCAGATAGTCCTCCGGCTCGAATCCCTTAACCTCCGCACCGAAGCGGGTGTCAAATCCTTCGGTGTCGAAGGAGGTCAGGAAGTCCACGCCGGAGGTCCCCTTGACGATTCCCTCCCAGGTGGAGGTGAGGTCCAGCCCCAAGGGGCTGATGACGCCTGTACCGGTGATAAAAACGCGTTTCAATCCAGTCATCCCGTCCACTCACTCCGTCAACTCCCCGATTCCTTGGCGAACGGAGACGAGAGTGAGATTGCCTCAGTCTGAGGCCCTCGGCCCTGCCAGCTGGTGGCGCCTCCCGGGGCCTGCGCTTATTCCGATATCGCGACTAAGTTACTGGCCGCCACTTGGGCGGCCAGAGAATATTTGCCCGGCAGTTGATCGGTTTGAAGGCTCAGCTTTGACCTGCTGCTCGTTTTCCGCCAGAGTTTTGCTCAGACAGGGCCACGTCTATGGCGTCACTGATTTCGGTGATCCGCTTGGAGATGTTGGCAGCCACCTCTTTTCCGCTGGTAACACTGGGGTCTGCCAAAGTCTTGAGCGACTCGGAAAGTTCGTTGAGTTTCGACCCGATACTGTCCGCAACGTCGCGTCGGACATTCGACAGGGGCTGAGAAACCGCCCGTAGGGTCTCGACGAGTTCTCCCACTCGTCCTGAAATGTTTTCGCCAAACTCCTTCCCGGACAGGGAGTCCGGGTCAGATAGATCGCGGAGCATATCACCGGCCTCGCCGAATCGCGCCGCGGTTGTGTCGCTCAGGCCCTGGCTGGTGGCGGCAAGACGCAGTTTGTAAGTGCGCAGGATCCGGAACACACGCCGATAGACGTCGTCCACCTCCTGCAGCCGCGAGGTGTAACGGTCAAAGATCTCGCGGCTCTCCTGCATGGACCACCGTTCGTCGTGGTGGACGAACTGGCGTCCCGTATATAGCTGATATGGGCGCATCTCACCTTCCTGGAGCAACTCACCCTTTTCGTTCAGCGGCTTGAGTGCCGTCCAGTTGGAGGTGGCGGGAAGCGGGGTCAGGAAGTTGGCCGTCTGGTAACGGCTGACTGTTGTGACCCAGTCGGCCAGGGCCATGATGCTTTCTTCGGTGTCGTAGGGCAGGCCGATAATGGTCATGGCGACCACGGTGAAACCCAACTCGTTGATGAAGGCCAGATCGCGGTGCATCTGCCCCGGTTCCTGGCGCTTGTTCACGGCCTTCAGGTTTTCCGCGTTGTCGGACTCCACCCCCAGGTACAGCATCTTGACATTGGCTTCCTGCAGGGCTTCCGCCAATTCAGGGTCCTGACCTATTTCCGCCCGGGCCTGAATAATGAGGTTCATGTCCTCGGTGTGGCCTTTCCATCCCTTCAGGCGTTCCAGACGCTCATTTCGGAATTTGACGGCCCTGAGCGGCGGTGTGTGCAGGTCGTCGGAAATGAAGACCTGGAAGGACCCGTTCCGCGAGGTGTGAATCAGTCCGTCGGCAGCCAGCTCATGGAGTTGCTGCAGACGTTTGAACTCGGTTTCCCTGGACACAAGGCGGTAACCGAGGAACTGCTGGATAACCTGGCAATAGGTGCACTTTTCAGTGCAGCCACGGATGCTCTCCATGACCCCTCCCGCCATTGGGTTGGCAGATGAGAGGTCCCGGATGGAGCGGAAGTCAGGCAGTTCCACAAAATCCGGCCGCACGAGCCCAACTCGCTTGGTGTAGACCACATTCCCGTCTTGCTGATAGCTGATGCCGGGAACGTTATCGAGGTACTGGTTGCGGTCGGGGCCGCGGCGCTCCAGCAGAACGTCGCAGAGCTGGCCGATGATGTCCTCACCCTCGCGCTGCACCACCACGTCGAAATGCCCGTAGTCGAAAGCCTCCTCGGGGAGGGGGCTCATCTGCGGACCACCACCAATGGTGATGAGGTCAGGGTGAAACTCCTTGGCTTGGCGGGCGACCTGGTAAGCCCTGGGCGCCTCGTTTATCAAGGCGGTCAACATCAGGATGTCGACGCCTTCCAGGTCCTTGTCCGGGTCCATAAGCCCTGAGCGGTCCTCGAACCATATCTCCCGCTCGTAGACAAAAGGACCCTCCCACTGGGCCAGGGCCGCAGACAGGTAAAGCATACCCTGCCGCGGGATGGCCACGTATTCGAAGTTTCCGCCAGCGGAAGCCGGCTGGAGCAACATCACCCGTTTGATGCGAGACATCTTTGCCTCCCTATTACCGAGGCTTCCCGGTTCCCCGGTGCATCGGTCGCTTAGGCGTTCCGATCAACGTACGCTCGTCAGAGCCACATTCGCAGCGGCGTGCTGTGAGCATAACAATCATATGGTATGCGTGATTACTCCGCAGTACCGGTGACATTATACAGGATGTCATAAACTACAGTCAGTCTTTTCAAGTAAACATGGGAATCAGCTTTGTGGCAATTTCCTCCAGGTGCCGCTCCCGGTCCTCGGGCAGGCAAGTTACGCTGAAAATGATGTATCTCGCCCCCGCCTCCACGTATTCGGCCAATCGGTCAGCGCACTGTTCCGGGGATCCCAGAAGGCAATACCTGCGCACTATGTTGATGAATTCTCCTCCGTACAGGTACTGACTGCCCAATTGGTGAGCGGCCACCTCGGCCGCCTTCTGCTCAGTAGAATACATGGAGATGTAAGGGAAATGGGCCCACTGAAAATCATCCAGCACCCGGCCATCTTCATCAGCGAACGATTCAATTTTTTCCACGCTGTCCCGATACCGCGGTGGATCGTAGAAATATGGCATCCACCCGTTGCCGAATCTGGCGGCGCGTCGCATCGCGGCGTCCCGCCTACCGGAGACCCAGACTGGAATGTGGGGCTTTTGCGACGGGAGCGGATTGATTCTGGCGTCCCCAAGCTGGAAGTGGCGACCCGAATGGGTAACCCGGTCCCCCTGCCACAGTTTCAACAGGATATCCAGGCACTCGTCAGTTCGGCGTCCCCGTTGATGTACCTTCAGCCCCGAGTTTTCGAATTCAACGGGATACTCGCCACCGATGCCCACACCGAGGGTCAGCCGGCCCCCCGATGCTGCGTCCAGGCTGGCTGAAATCCGGGCCAGCATTAGTGGATGGTAAAAGGGAGCCAGCACTACAGAAGACAGTACCCTGATGGATGAGGTGGCTCCTGCTGCAACCGCGAGAATCGGCAGTGATGCGTGGGAAGCGTCGGGAGGATTCCCACGCATGAAGTGTTCTCCGGCAGAGAAATACTCGAATCCGAGCTCCTCCATCCATCGCGCCTGTCGCGCGGTTTCCCCGACATCCAGTGCCAGATTCGCACCGAAGTGCAATTCAGGAGACGGCATCCGGTCCCTCAACATCACCGCTAATTGGCTGCACCATTGTAAATCACCCGGGCAGGCATGGATACCGCCGGTCCCAAAAGGCGGTGCAGGGTCATTCGATTATTGCAAACTCCGGTCAGTAATTCCGGCCCATCCGTCATACCGTCGATAGCCTGAATCAAGAATGGCCCTTGGTACAAAGACCTGGCCGGAGCCAATCGTATCCCGAAGGAAAACTGCAAGTACTGGATAATCGAAGGGTGATTGATGGCGGCGTGTTTTCCTTGACAATCAGCGTTTCATGCCGGAATGTGGATTTATGATAATGAGAATCACTTCATACCCAATCATTAACGCAGCCGCCGGCAGGGGGATCTGAATTGCTGGTCCTGGTGACGGGGGCGACCGGGTTCCTGGGACAGAGGGTCGTGCCGGAACTGCTGGCTAGGCATCACCAGGTGCGTTGCTTGGTCAGATCGCCGGGCAAAGAGCGCCTCTTCGGTCAACAGGACGTGGAGGTGTATTACGGCGGCATCCAGGACCCGGAATCCCTGAGGCAGTCCCTTGATGGAGTGCAGTCTATCGTCCATCTCGTGGGTATCATACGTCCGGGGCGTCGCGCGTCCTTTGATTTGGTGCATCGCCAAGGCACTTCGAATGTCGTAGATGCGGCGAGGCAGGCTGGGGTCCGGGAGATCATCTTCGCCAGTGCCCTGGGGGCGTCCACCAATGCATATTTCCAGTATTTCCATTCCAAGCGACAGGCTGAATTGCGAATCACCAGTTCGGGGTTGGGTTACACCATTCTGCGCCCGTCGGTGATATTCGGGAAAGGAGATGAATTCCTCACTGCCCTGGCAGGAATGGTGCGGCTCGGCCCCATTGTCCCTGTGATTGGAAGCGGCCTCAACCGGATGCAGCCCATAGCGGTGGAGGACGTTGCCCGGTGCATTGCCGAATCCGTCGGAAACTCCTTGGTCAAGGGAAAGACTCTCAGCGTAGCGGGCCCCCAGCGTCTGAACTATAACGAACTACTGGATGAGGTGGCACTGGCGATGGGCAAGCGCATCCGGCGGGTCCATCTGCCTGTCGCCCTGGCCTGGCCGGCAGTCGCGGTGTCCCAAAGCCTTCTGCCAAGACCGCCGCTTACCGTCGCACAGTTGAAGATGCTGGGTGTTCGGAATGTGGCAGAGGGGCGTGACGTGGAGCGGGAGTTCGGGTTTACCCCAAGGCCGCTCCGGGGTAACATTGACTACGTTAACGATGTTCGGTTTGGCGACGCCCTTGCGATGACCCTGGGACTGGGAATGTCGCGTCGCTGAACCTCTCTGATCTGAGGACGGTCTGGCAGTCGTTGGGCCGGGCTTCAAGAGTTGGGAAGTTGCAGTATCAGGAAGCCATAGCAAACGTACTCTCCCTGTTCGACACGGAGCGTACCCGGATTGACGGTCCGCGGCAGAAGGCAATATACGACCTTCGACGCATGGAGTCTTTTCTGGACCTCGTGGGCAATCCCCACCGACGTGTCCCAACCGTGCACATTGCCGGTACCAAGGGCAAAGGTAGTACCGCCGCCTTTTGCGACGCCGTCTTCCATGCCTCCGGCCTTGGTACGGGATTCTATTCCTCCCCGCATCTGCACACATTCCGGGAGCGCCTGAGGCGGGACTGCGAGCCGGTTACGGAGGAGGAATTTGCCTCGCTGGTCAATGACCTTTGGCCCTTCCGCAATACCGGGGACAGCGATACGGTCACGCTGTTCGAGTTCCTGACCGGAATGGCTTTTCACTGTTTCGCCCTCTCGCACTGCGATGTGCAGACCATCGAGGTCGGCCTGGGCGGCCGCCTCGACGCAACCAACGTAGTTGATGCCGAGGTATGCGTCATCACATCGGTAAGCATGGACCACGCCAGGATTCTTGGGGACACCATTGGTGAAATCGCCGCGGAGAAGGCCGGCATCATCAATCCTGGCTCTGTCGCGATAGTGGCCCCGCAACGGGCCGAGGCGCTGGCGTCCATATTGGATGCCTGCCATCGGCACTCCGTTGACCCGGTCCTGGTCGGCCGGGATGTTACCTGGGAACCCGGTGGTGTCTCCTGCGGGAGGCAGCAGTTTTCGGTCAACGGCTTGATGGGTTCGTATGATTTGGACACTCCCTTGCTCGGCGAGTTCCAGATGGAAAACGCTGCCACTGCGGTGGCGGCAGTGGAGGCCATGTGCCGGGCCCAGGGATTCGAAATGTCTCCCGAGCTCATGTCCCTTGGTTTTAGCAGGGTATCCTGGCCATGCCGGATGGAAGTAGTAGGGCATGAGCCTACGGTCGTGGTCGACGGGGCGCACAACGACTATTCGGTGGACTGTTTGCTGGATTCTCTGCCGGACTACTTCAAGTTCGATCGCCTGGTCGTGATTGCAGGGTTTTCCAGGGATAAGAACGTGGAGGCCATGTCGGCTTCGCTGTCCCCCGCCGCAGACCTGGTGGTCGCCTGTCAGGCGAGGCACCCGCGGGCTATGAATGCCGCTGAGCTGGCCGATCTTCTGCTGGCCAAAGGCGCCAGGGCTGAAATCGCCGATTCGCCCACGCAGGCCCTGGAACACGCCAGGAAAATGGCCGGCCCCCAGGGGATGGTGCTGGCTACCGGATCGCTGTTCCTCGCCGCTGAGATTCGCGAGGCGGCATTGGGGATTGAGCCAGAGATATATCCCGCCCTCGCAAAGCGTGGCGGGTAACAGGCGACACCGAAAGGAATTACATTAGGCTTGGGATTGAAGGCAGGATGAACGAACAGCGGGTGAGGGTGGTGGTTACCGGCATGGGGGCCATGACGCCCCTGGGTGAGTCCCCTGACGCATTCTGGGCTAACCTCGTTTCCGGTCGCTCGGGGGTTGGTCCCATGACCTTGTGCGACCCCACCGGTTATCCGTGCCGTATATCCGGAGAGGTCACCGGATTTGACCCGGGACAGTATGTCGCTGACCGGGAGGCGCGGCGAATGGCGCGTTTCACCCAGCTCGCTGTGGCGGCGGGACTTCAGGCTGTGGAAAACTCCGGAATAGACGTCACCCGGGATGACCCCTACCGGGTGGGGGTGATATTGGGTAACGGCAACGGAGGATTTCCCACCCTGGAGGAAAACTGTCGGATTCTGGCCGAGCGTGGCGGCATGCGCATGTCGCCCTTCTTCTTCCCGATGATTCTACCCAACATGGCGGCGGCCGCGGTCAGCAGGTATCTGGGAGCGCACGGATACAACTCGACGGCGACGACAGCCTGCGCCGCTTCGAATCAGGCCATCGGAGAGGCCATGGACGTTATACGCCGCGGTGCGGCGGACGTTGTATTTGCCGGTGGCACCGAGGCGGGCATCAGCCTCCTCGGACTTTCGGGATTCGCGGTGATGCGGGCCCTCAGCACCCGCAATGATGAGCCGCAACTGGCCAGCCGCCCCTTCGATTCCGACCGCGATGGCTTCGTGCCCTCCGAGGGTGCGGTGGTCCTGGTAGTGGAACGCCTGGAGCACGCGCTGGACCGGGGTGCCGAAATCCTGGCGGAGTTAGCCGGGTTTGGCAGCACCAGCGATGCGGGACACCCCGTGCAGCCCGAGGAATCGGGCGCCAGCGCGGCGGAAGCCATGAGAATCGCCATTTCGGACGCCGGCCTGTGCCTGGAGGACGTTGACTACATCAACGCCCACGGCACATCGACTCCGTTGAACGACACCTTGGAAACTGTGGCCATCAAGCGACTGTTCGGAGATGGGGCGTACCGGATTCCGGTTAGTTCCACCAAGTCCATGATCGGCCATTCCTTGGGAGCCGCCGGCGCCCTGGAGGCGGCCGCCTGTATCAAGACCATCACGGAATCACGGGTACACCCCACGATAAACTACACCTCGCCCGACCCCAGTTGCGATCTGGACTACGTCCCCAACAAGTCAAGAGAACTGGAAGCGAGGGTTGTCCTGTCCAACGCCTTCGGGTTTGGTGGCCAGAACGCCTGCATAGTCTTCCGCAAGTTTGAGGAATCTCTCTCTGCGTAGTTAACTGGATGGGTAGAGGGCTGTAGCGGCCGGGGGAGCCGGAAAAATGACCGAACGCTTGGTTACCGGAACAGAGTTGCAGGAGGATACCGACGCATCCCTGCGCCCCAGGCGCATTGACGAGTTCGTCGGTCAGAAGCATACCAAGCTGACCCTCCAAATCGCCATCGACGCGGCGAAGATTCGCGAAGAACCTCTGGATCACGCAATCATCTACGGCCCGCCGGGGCTGGGTAAGACCACGCTGTCCCATATCATCGCCGCAGAGATGGGCGTCCCCATTCGAGTCACCTCCGGCCCGGCCATTGAACGAGCCGGAGACATGGCGGCCGTCCTGACCAGCCTGCAGCCGGGCGAGGTGCTCTTCATTGACGAGGTGCATCGTCTCAATAGGGTGGTGGAGGAGGTTCTTTACTCGGCAATGGAAGACTTTTTCCTGTCCTGGATGGTTGGAAAGGGGCTTGCCGCCAGGAGCGTGAACCTTCGTATCAACCCTTTCACGCTGGTCGGCGCCACGACCCGATTCTCCATGGTCAGCGCCCCTCTGCGGGACCGGTTCGGTTCCGTGTGGCGGCTGGAATACTACGACACCGATGAGATGAACGTAATAGTTGAGCGTTCAGCCCGCATTTTGGAGGCGGACCACGAACCCGAAGGAGTGGCGGAAATCGCGCGCCGGTCCAGGGGCACCCCGAGGGTGGCCAACCGGCTGCTCAAGCGGACCCGGGACTACGCCCTGGTGAAAGCGGACAATCGTATCACTGGACCGGTGGCCCGCGCGGCCCTGCAGCAGCTGAACGTGGACCCGCTGGGGCTCGACCAGTCCGATCACCGGCTGCTGTCCACCATAATCGACAAGTTTGGCGGTGGGCCGGTAGGACTGGAAACGCTGGCGGCGGCTCTCAACGAGGATTCCGATACCATCATGGATGTCTGGGAACCATATCTATTGCAGCTGGGATTCCTGGATCGCACCTCTCGAGGACGGGTGGCCACCCGACTTGCCCACGAACATCTAGGTCGCCCGTATTTCACTTTGCCACCCAGCGACCAGGCCAAGTTGGATGGTTTCTAGCAGGGACCGGCGGGAAGTTTCCCCGTGGCATACTCCCAGTCGTTGAATGGCAAGAGTTCGGCCCCTACAATTGCCATGTACATTACTGACGGTTCATCGTCCGGTAAGGAATTGAATTGACCGCGCCCGCCAAGGGAACTCCAGCCATTACGGGGCTGGTGGAGACCGCAAGAGAACGCCCCCTGACCGATGCCGAGGCACCCGGACTGGTATACGCGGCCGGTGACGACCTGACGGCGATGTGCGAGGCAGCATGTTACATGCGGGATCTCGGAAAGGGGAGGAATGTGTCGTTTTCTCCCAAGGTCTTCATACCATTGACCCATATGTGCCGGGACTTCTGTGGTTACTGCATTTTCCGCAAGACGCCGGAACAGGCCGGTGATACGCTGTATATGACTCCCGAGCAGGTTCTTGAAGTGGCTAGGGCCGGCCAGCGCCTTGGCTGCACCGAGGCACTTTTCACCCTGGGGGAGAGGCCCGAACAGCGTTACCCGGAGGCCAGGGAATGGCTGTCTCGCCGTGGATATAAGTCGACTCTTGAATATCTGTCATACGTTTGCCGTCTGGTCGACGAGGAAACGGACTTGCTGCCCCACGCCAATCCCGGCACCATGAGTCGTAGGGAGATGGCCTCCCTGAAGGACTGTAACCCCTCAATGGGGCTGATGTTGGAGAGCACCTCCAGCGCCCTTTACCAGCCCGGGGGTCCTCACGAGTTTGCGCCCAGCAAGAGGCCCCGCGTTCGGCTCCGGACTATCGAACTGGCCGGCGAGTTGCGACTGCCATTCACTACTGGTATCCTCATTGGAATCGGCGAAACCCGATCAGATCGTATTGAATCGCTGCTGGCTATAAGGGACCTCCACCTGAGGTTTGGGCATATACAGGAGGTCATTGTTCAGAATTTTCGGGCCAAGCCCGGGACGGCCATGGCCGACGAACTGGATGCCGAAGATATCGAATTGCTTTGGTCTGTTTCGGCCGCCAGGCTGGTCCTTGGCCCAGGGGTCAACGTACAGGTCCCGCCCAATCTGAGCGCCGACAATTATCAGATATACCTTGACGCAGGAATCAATGACTGGGGTGGAGTCTCACCACTGACCATCGATTTCGTCAACCCAGAGGCCCCTTGGCCCGCCCTGGCCCAGCTCAAGGAACATACCGAATTGGCAGGGTTCCAACTAAAACCCAGGTTGCCAATATATCCCGAGTATTTTCTCGAAACAGATGATTACTTGCCGGAGGGTCTAAGGGCGAAGGTTCGCGCCCTGACCGACGGTGACGGATACGTAAGAGGGGGAATCCAGCGATATGTCGGGACGAACTGAGCAGCCGCCCGCGGCTAGTCTCCAGGACTTGGCCGGAACGCTGCATCCGGAAGTGGTCCGGATACTTGACCGCGCCCTGGGCGGGGAGGATATTTCCCCGGATGAGGCGACCGTTCTCTTCGGGACCACCGGGCCGGATTACAATGCCACTGTCCTGGTTGCTGATGAGTTGCGCCGTCGAACCGTAGGTGACGTGGTTACCTACGTGGTCAATCGGAATATCAATTTTACCAACGTCTGCATCAAGCGATGTGGCTTCTGCGCCTTCAGCCGGGACTTCCGGGAGGAGGAGGGTTATTTCCTTCCCGTTGAGGAAATTGTGCGCCGGGCCCAGGAGGCCTGGAACTACGGAGCTACGGAGGTCTGCATCCAGGCCGGTCTTCCACCGCAGATGGAGGGAGACCTGTACATCCGTCTTTGCGGCGCCATCAAGGAGGCGCTGCCTGATATGCACGTCCACGGGTTCTCTCCGGAGGAAGTGCTGTACGGGTCCATACGCTCTCGTTGCTCCATCCGCGAGTACCTCGAAGGGTTGAGGGACGCCGGCGTCGGCAGTCTGCCGGGTACGTCCGCAGAGGTGCTGGACCAGGAGATGCGCGATCAGATCTCTCCGGGGCGGATTACCGTAGACCAATGGATTGAGGTCATTACAACTGCCCATGAATTGGGCATCCCGACCACGTCCACAGTGATGTTCGGCCACCGGGAGTCATCCGCACAGCTGTCCAATCACATGGCGCTGCTGCGGGACATCCAGCAGAAGACGGGGGGAATCACGGAGTTCGTTCCACTGAGCTTCGTCCACACCGAGGCGCCGATGTTCCTGAAGAATCTCATGCCGAATGTGCGCCCCGGCCCCACAGGAATGGACGTGGTAAAGATGCATGCCATCGCCCGGATCATGCTGAACAATTGGATTCCCAACGTGCAGGCTTCCTGGGTCAAGGAAGGCTCGAGAATGTCCCAACTGCTGCTGACCGCCGGGGTGAACGACCTGGGTGGCACACTGATTAATGAGAGCATTTCCACGGCAGCCGGCGCCCAGCATGGGCAACTAATGCGGCCGGGGGAATTTCGGGGAATGATCCGTGCGGCAGGAAGGGTCCCGGCAGAAAGGTACACGACCTACGGAATACGGCGTGTGTTCAGCCAGGAAGATGAGGTCGTGGATCCCCTCGACCTTGTGGGCGATAACGTGGAAGAGATTTTTGGATCGTACAACAGGCTCGTCAAGCTGGACACTTACCGCTTCGAACATCCTCGCCATGCTCAGCAAATCAGTGTTTAACACCGCAGATGCGACCAGGCCCGCCTCGCGTTGATGCCATTAGGTAATATTCCCATAGGCTGGCGGTTTACGCGCCCGGTTCAGTTGGCCCTACGGTGAGCGAATTTCGCGTGCTGGCCTTGGCGGGAGGGGTCGGTGGGGCCAAGCTCGTGGCCGGTATGGCCCATTGCCTGCAGGGCGACGATCTTGTCGTGGCCGTCAATACCGCCGACGACGATGAGTTCCACGGGCTGCACGTTTCTCCGGATTTAGACACGATGATGTACACCCTGGCCGGGTTGTCCAACACCGAGACTGGCTGGGGATTGCAGGGGGATACCTTTCGCACGCTGGAAATGCTCGGCAAATACGGAGCGAACACCTGGTTTAACCTGGGAGACCAGGACCTCGCCACCCACATTCGCCGCACGCAGCTGCTCAAGCAGGGATTGACTCTCTCACAGGTCACCGCCGTACTCTGCGAATCCCTGGGGGTGTCCCACCGGGTCGTTCCAATGAGCGATCATCCGGTGCGTACGGTGCTGGAAACTCCGGAGGGTCAACTTTCCATGCAAGAGTATTTCGTGAAACGCCGCACGGAGCCTTCGGTCACCGATGTGCGATATATGGGTGCCAAGGACGCTGTGCCGTCGCCGGGCTTGGAAGATGCGCTGGAACGTGCCCGGCTGCTGGTGATCTGTCCCTCTAACCCCGCCTTGAGCGTACAACCCATCGTGCAGGTAGGGAAGATGAAGGAGCGTCTTGAAAACTTTGGGGGCACCAGGGTGGCGGTGAGCCCCATTGTTGGCAATTGTGCTGTCCGGGGTCCCGCAGGGAGGATCATGGCCGGCCTTGGTCAGGAAGTCTCTGTGGTCGGGGTGGCCCAGTCCTATCGCGACTTTTGCGACGTGCTGGTGATTGACCGGCAGGACGAGGATAAGGCGCCCGCTGTGGCGAAGGCTGGGTTGCGCCCCTTGGTTGCAAACATCATCATGGAGTCGTTCCAGGATCGAGTTGACCTTGCCCGGGTCGTACTGGCGCAGGGCCAGCGCGCGGTGTGAGCGGCCGCGCGAGATTGTAGATTCCAGGCCATGATCTCAGAAATGTCCAACCAAGAGTATGACATAATCGGCATCGTGCCGATGAAGCCCTTGTCCGATGGCAAGAGCAGGTTGGCGCGCGCCCTGTCTCCTGAGCAGCGGGCTAACCTCAGCGTTGGCATGCTGCGTCGAGTGATGGTGGCACTGAAGGGCGCCTCCATCGATCCGATTTGGGTTGTTGGCGGGGACGACAGGGTCAAGAACTTCGCCCGAAACCAGGGTGGAATCTGGTTTGAGGAATTGGGCCGGAATCTCAACGACACTATCGGCAAGGCCATAGAGCAGGCCTTTCTGCGCGGGAAATCGGCCCTATATGTCGCCAGTGATTTGCCTTTCGTGAAGCCCTCCGACATCCATTCCTTCATCCAGGCATCCCGCAGCGTGGGAAACGTTACCCTGGCGCCGGCAAGAAGAGATGGCGGCACCAATGCGATGCTGATTCCCCACAACGTCCCCTTCAAGCCGACATTGGGGAGGCAGAGCTTTACCAAGCACCTGGCCCAGGCGGCCCGCCTGGAGACGTCGGTGGCCATTGCCTACAGTCCGGGTCTCGGTTTCGACCTGGACGTGGTCGATGACCTGGAATCGTACGAACACATGGAGCCGGGGCTGGTGGAGCGCCTGCTCATGGGTATCGGCGCTACACCCCCCGGAACGCGGCAATCCTGATGGTGAGCGCATGACTGAGCATAAACCGAAGCTGGGGCTGCTCCTGCCGACACGGGGCCTGCTCTTGCGTGGGGACCAACCGGGCAACGCGGACCGGGTTCTGCGAATCGCGGAGAAAGTGGAAGGTGCCGGCCTGGACTCGGTTTGGGTGGGAGATAGCTTGGTGGCCAAGCCCCGCCTGGAACCATTGGCCACTCTGGCAGCCCTGGCCGCCCGTACCAGCCGGGTACGACTCGGGACAGCCGTCCTGCTGCCCGCCCTGCGGCATCCGGTGCTGATGGCGCAGACTATGGCCACTGTGGACCTGATTTCCGGGGGGCGGCTCGTCATCGGCGCCGGCGTGGGCGGTGCCTTTAACGAAGAGCAGCGGGGCGAATGGGCGGCCGCGGGAGTCGACCCCACTCGGCGCGCCGGACGATTTGAGGAAATCGTTGAAATCGTGAAAGGGCTGGGGTCCGGTCAGCCTCACAGCCATGAAGGGAAGCACTTCTCGCTGGATTCGGTGAAGATGCTGCCCGAGGCCACCCAGTCGGAGGGCATTCCATGGCTATTGGCTACCCATTACCGCGCCGGTAAACCCGCCCAGATCGACCGTGCGGCACGGGTGGGCGATGGCGTGATCGCCATTTCCGACACGCCGGACGAATTCGCCGAGGTGATAGCCCAGGTCGACGCCAAGGCCGAGGAATATGGGCGTGATACCACCCGACGCGAAAACGCATTCTATTTGACGGTCAACCTGGATGAGGATAAAGCTGCGGCCACGGCGGATTCGGAGGACTGGTTGATGCGGTACTACGGAGCCAACATCTGGGGCACTCGATGGGGGCCCTTCGGAGGCTCTCAGAGTGTGGCGGATCGTATGGCTGCCTACGCCGAGGCCGGGGCCGACACTCTCGTGGTCCGGCTGGCCACCTTCGATCCCGAGCGTCAAGTGGACGCATTCCTGGAGCGAGTAGCGCCGCAGTTTCTTTAGGGTCGCCGTTCATGGGCTTCAACTGCCCAGTCATGCCTCGCGCCAATGGAGGAGTGAGTGGTTCCTATCGATCTTTCCGGTAAGGCCGGCATCGTGCTGGGAGTGGCCAACGATCGCAGCATCGCTTGGGGGATTTCGCAGGCGCTGTCCGCTGCAGGGGCACGGTTGGCGTTAACCTACCAGGGTGACCGTCTGAAAGAGAGGGTGGAGAGGCTTGCGGGTTCGCTGGTAGATCCCGTTTTGCTGCCCTGCGATGTCATTGACGACGGTGAAATCGAGCGGGTTTTCGCTACGCTGGAAAAAGAGTTTGGCGAGGTTTCCTTTCTGATCCACAGCGTGGCATTTGCCAATCGCGAAGACCTGGACGGCCGGTTCGTGGACACCAGCAGGGAGGGTTATCGTTTGGCCATGGAGGTAAGTGCCTATTCCCTGCTCCCGTTGGTGCGTCATGCCGCCCCACTCATGACCAGCGGGGGCAGCGTGGTGGCCATGACCTTCGACGCCAGCCAGAGGGTTTATCCCGGGTACAACGTAATGGGCTCAGCCAAAGCGGCACTTGAACATTCAGTTCGCCACCTGGCCTCGGAGGTGGGCCCAGCGGGGATCAGGGTCAACGCTATCTCGGCAGGCCCGTTGGAAACTCTGGCCGCCCGGGGAATTAGCGGGTTCCGGGACATGCGCAATACCCACGCCGAGCGGGCGCCACTGCAGCGCAATATTACGGTCGACGAGGTTTCCCAGACCGCCCTTTTCCTGTGCAGCGAAATGTCCAGTGGCATTACCGGTGCGATCATTCCGGTCGATGCGGGTTACCACATAATGGCGGTGTAACTCCGGGAAAGTCGTACCTTGGAAAAATCGTTCGGGGCAGGGTGTTCTACCCTGCCCCGAACCAGTTGACTTCCCACCGTCCTTTCAAATAGGCGCGGGGATTCGTGTCGCTCAGATGCTGTTGTTGAGGGCTCTCAGGCTCTGCAGGTCCTCCTGCGCCCGGTCTTCCCGGCCCTGCTGTGAGTATGCTGCCGCCCGCCGTTCAAAGGCCTCCCGGTGCTTGGAGTCCAGTGCGATGGCCTTGGTGAACTGGTCGATGGCCTCTTGCAGCCTTCCTTCGCTTAGCAGCTCGGTTCCTTTCGCGGTCATGGCTGCGGCGGTTGGAGCAGGACCCGGTACCGGGATACCCCATGGTCGCTGGGCCGTTTCGCCTGCCGGCTCGTGCTCCTCCACCGGTCCCTCGGGAGCGGCGACGGCCTCGGCCCTTTCAGGGTCGGCTTGTGCCCGGTCCGCCCCCACCGCATCGATGGCATCGGCAGGCTGTGGAGCGTATTCGCTGGAACTGCTGACAGCCCGCTCGTTGGCGTTGGTATGGGATGTGACATCTTCCGCCTGGGATGGCTCGCTCGGCCGTTCGACGGTGGCCGTCGAGGATGACGGCCCCTGATGCATCTCAGATGCCAGGACCGTGTCGTTGTTTTCCGGGGTGTACTGCCTTGCCAAGTCCCATCCGCACTTGGTGCAGAAGTTCTGGCCGGGCGAATGAGGGCTGGCGCACCTGGTACAGGCTGGACGCTCGGCCTCTGTCTGGTTGGTTGTAGGCCTGACGAAGAACATCAGGAACAGCACCGGGACCACGCCGAGAATCGGCAGGTCAATACCAGGCCAGGGAATGCCCAGAAGGAGGGCGGCACCACCCCAGACCCATGGGCTTCGTCCCCTCGCCATCGCAAGTCGTGCCGTCCAGAAGGAAACGAAAGGAACCAGAAAGATCAACAGCAGGTCCGTTGTTTCTAAGCCGAAAATTTTCCCTTGCCTCCGCAACCCCGGTTTTGAAATGTCAATGGGGGGAGGAGTTGCTGCTCTCGGGACACAGGAGCGGTGAAGGGGCCTACCTTCAACCTTTCTTTGAATATACTAGATTTTGCTATACGAGGCAACGAAATTTCGGAACGAGACTCCAGTTTATCGCACCAGATGACTCCCGATACAGTTCATGCGGTTCTCTCGACCCCAAATTGAAGCATTGCCCGCGCACTCAAATCCGATATAATGACCGGACACATTTCAATCGTAGTCGCGGTGTTCGTGGCCGCAGAATTGGTTCCTGAAGAGGAGGGTTATGAAGATCACTCTTTCGATCCTAAAGGCTGACGTGGGCTCAATAGGCGGCCACACCAAGCCATCGGACCAAATGATGGAGGCAGTCAAAGCCGACGCCAATGCCGCCATCGCCAGGGGGCTCCTGATCGATGCGTTCGTGGGACACACCGGGGATGACATCTGCATCATCGCCTCCCATACCCGCGGAGAGAACGATACCGACGTACACCAGTTTGCCTGGAACGCATTCCTCAACGCCACCGCCATCGCCAGCGATTACGGACTTTACGGCGCCGGCCAGGACCTGCTCGTGGACGCGCCTTCCAGCAACATCCGGGGAGCCGGCCCCGCGGTGGCGGAGATCGAGTTTGATCACGATCCCGTGAAAACGAATCCGATGCGGCCTGCCGAGTCCTTCATGGTGCTGGCGGCGGACAAGTGCGGCCCGGGTGCCTACAACCTGCCGATGTTTCTTGGTTTTGCCGACCCCATGTACTGCGCCGGATTGATGCTGCCTCGCATTGGCGAAGGCTTCACTTTCAACATAATCGACATGGACAATACCGAGGGCGACAGCATTATCTCGTTAAACGCGCCCGAGGATTACTACAAGATCACGGTGTTGCTGCGGGATAATGAACGGTTCGGCATCGACAGCATCGTGTCTCGTTACAGCGGACAGGTCGCGGCCGCTATCTCGGCCACGCGGATGCACAATATCGCCGGCACCTACACCGGCAAGGACGACCCCGTAGCTCTGGTCCGCAACCAGGGCATTTTCCCTGCACCCGAGGAGTTGATCTCTCCCTACGCCAAGGCCCACTACATCGGTGGAGACGCTCGGGGTTCCCACGTGATGCCTCTCATGCCGGTGCCCATCAACACCGCGGTTACGGGCGTTTATTGCCTGCCCTTGGTGTCCTGCATCGGGTTCTCCCTCAACCGCGACGGCAAGTTTTCCGATTCCTTCGCGGATTTCTTCGACAACCCCGCCTGGGACTACGTCCGCAACCTCGCCCAGGAGAAGGGCCTCGCTATGCGGTCCCAGGGATGGTCGGGCGCAGCGATGCTGCCCTACGGCGAGCTCGAATATTCCGGCTTCCGTACCAGTATCGGGAACCTGGTGGATCGCTTCGCCTTCCGCAATGGCAAGGAATCCAGCGCTATCCCGGAAAAGGCTGGCACTGCTGACGACTAGAGTAGTTCCTGTAACCGGGGCAAGAAAGAGACGGGCGCAAATTTGCGCCCGTCTCTCTTTTTCCAATCCGACGGCGGCCGGTCCAATTCTAATCCGACGTCCGTATGGACAGCTCCCGCAGCTGGGAAGCCGCGACCGTCGCCGGGGAGTTGAACAGCAGGTCGGTTCCGCTCTGGGTCTTGGGAAAGGCTATGACATCTCTGATGGAGCCGGTGCCGGCAAGGATCGCTACCAAACGGTCTATGCCGGGGGCGATTCCGCCGTGTGGGGGAGCTCCGAATTCGAAGGCCTCCAGTATTTGGCGGAATCTCTCGCCCACGTCCTCACGGGTGTATCCAAGGATGGAGAATATCTTTTCCTGCAGTTCCCGGTTGTGTATCCGGATGCTGCCGCTGGCCAGCTCTGAACCGTTGCACACCAGGTCGTAAGCCTTGGACCGTATTGCCCCCAGATCTCCGCCGTCGAGCAGTGGCTCCTCGCCCTCGGCAGGAGAGGTGAACGGGTGATGCGACGAGTCCCACCGATTGGCATCCTCATTCCATTCGAACAATGGGAAGTCGGTAACAAAGGCAAAGGCGAGTTCGTCTGGGTCGGCCAACCCCAGAAGTTCCGCAACGTGACTGCGCATGGCGCTCAACCAGACGTTCAGCCGGGTGGCAGGTCCCGCCATTAGCAATATCATGTCTCCGGACTCAGCGCCCATACTGGCGGAAATCCGCCCGTGCCACTCAGGAGGCATGCGCAATCCCGATGACTGCAGAATTTCCCCCTCGTCGAGTTCGGCCACCGGACCGGCGCCCCGGTAGCGTATATGGGCGAGGCCTCCTGCTCCCGATTCCCGGGCAAACTCCTCCAGTTCTCTCACCTGGGAAGTGGTGTATGCCGCCAGGCCGGGAGCGACGAATCCTTTGATGCATCCCCCCGCCTCGATGGTGGATAGGAAAACACGAAAGCCGGTCTCACCGGCAAGGCCGGTTACATCCGTCATTTCCAGCCCGTAACGCAGGTCCGGTTTGTCCGACGCGTACCTCGACATGGCCTCAGCGTGGGTCAGTCTGGGGAACGGCTTCCGCAGTTCCTTGTCCGGGGCCAGTGTTTCAATCATGCCAGTGTAGAGCTCCTCGGTCAGAGCCAGAACGTCCTCCTGGTCGACGAAGCTCATTTCCAGGTCAAGCTGGGTGAATTCCGGCTGCCTGTCGGCCCTCATGTCCTCGTCCCGGAAACAGCGGGCGATCTGGAAATACCGCTCCACCCCGGAAACCATTAGCAGCTGCTTCAGTTGCTGGGGCGACTGGGGAAGCGCATAAAAGGTCCCCGGGTGCAGCCGGCTTGGTACGAGGAAGTCACGGGCCCCCTCGGGTGTGCTCTTGATCAGGATCGGGGTCTCGATTTCGATGAAGCCATTGGAGTCCAGGAAGTCGCGAATATACTTAACGACTTTGTGCCGCAGGATAAGATTCTGCTGCATCGAGGGACGCCGCAGGTCCAGATATCGGTAGCGTAGCCGCAGGCTCTCGTCCGCGCTGGCTTCCTCGCTGATGTAGAACGGAGGCGTAAGGGAGCTGTTGAGCACCGTTGCCTCTGAAACCATCACCTCAATTTCCCCCGTGGGCATGGCCTCGTTCTCGCTGCCCTCGGGGCGCTGCCTGACGACTCCTTTAACCTGGATCACCCATTCCTGGCGCAGATCCTCCGCCAGGCTGGTTGCCTCGGGAGAGAGCTCCGGATTGAATACGACCTGGACTACTCCGGAACGGTCGCGTAGATCGACGAAAATAATGCCCCCATGGTCTCTCCGCCGGCTGACCCACCCAGCCAGCATTACCTCGTTATCCGCGTTGTTCAGGCGCAGGTCGCCACAGTTGGCGTCCTTCATTCGCAGGGGGACGGCCACGCAGAGCCTCCATTCATCTGGGATAGTCCGGGCGAATCAGGCGCCCGGGAAAATGCTGAATATGTCCTTGAACGGGCTGTCGGGTTGCGCCTGCGCGCCGGAAGCGGCCTCAACCAGGGCCTCGGGAGTGCCGACCGGTGGCAGGCACAGTGTATCCAGGCACAGGTGGGCCAGGGCCGAGGCCTGTGACGGCACCGTCTTGATATCAAGGTTTGGACTGTTGAGGCGGGCAGCCGCCATGATCAGCTCGCGGCAGTCCGGGTCCGAAGCGTGGCCCTCCACAGTGACCTCGACCAGGGAATTCAGAAAGAGATCGACCGTGAGGCCAAAGTCGGCGGCGAATTCCCCATGTTCACGGAACACGCCAGCAAAGGCGCTCAGGGCCGCCTCGCAAAGCTGCCTGTAGTCATCGTTGCGGGTCGTGTGGTACAGCCTGAGAAGCCCCTGCACGGCAATCATATTCTCGGGCAGCGGCTTTTCCCGTACTTGCATGTGCCCCACAGCGTCGGTGTCCTCCTCGATGTCGAAGAATCCACCGCCGTCCTCGTCGAAGAAGCGATCAACCATCTCCCTGGCTGCCACCACTGCGCGGTCCAGGTAACGCGATTGGCCGGTGCTGGCATGGGCCTGCATCAACCCCGTGAGGTGGCCGGCCCAGTCGATTAGCAGCGCGGGAGAGGAGGTTGTTTCGTGCCCCGGATACGTATGACTGAACTCACCCTTCTCAACTCTGGCGTCCAGCCTGTTCACAACCGATAGCGCCAGCAATCCCAGGTCTGGGCGCCCCAGCTTCCACGACGCGTCTAAGAGCACAGCGGCGGCCAGCGCGCTTGCGCCGGAATAGCAGCTGCCGTCTACTGGCGGTGGGGCTGATTCCGCCCTCCCCTCGGCTCCCAACGCGAAATAATCAGAATGGGCTCCCTGGCTTCCCGCAAACCCCCCCAGTTCTCCGTTGTGGAGACGGCTTGTCAGGAAGGACAGGGTCTGTTCTGCGGTCTCTCGATAAGACGGGTTGTCCAGGAGTATGCCGGCGTCAAGGTACACCCGGGCCAGTTGCACGTTGTCGTCCAGCAATTTTTCCCTTTGCGGTTCAGACCAGTCGGCAGCAGAACTGTACCGGAAGAACCCGCCTTCGATGGAATCCAACAAAGCGGACCCGGCCATGCAGTCGAGGGTCTTGCGCAACATGGCCGCGTAAAACTCCTCTCCCGTGGTACGGTACAGGTGAACGATAAAACGCAGGATTGATGGATTGGGAAACTTGGGTTCACTCCCGAACCCACCATGGGCCGAGTCGTAGGCTCCGGCTACAATCCGGGAAACCCGGTCTACCAGAGAACTTTCCACCTCCGTCCCGGCAGTAACCCGGCGCGCGTGGTCACGGCGCTGGCGCAGCAGGTCTCTCGACTGGCTGTACAGTTGAGGCTTGTCGGCCTGGTAAGCCTGCTTCAGTTCCATCAGCATCGCTAGGAACTGGTCGGGCGGCAGGTAGGTGGCTCCTCCGATCAGCCCGCCGTGAGGCGTCAGGAACGCTGTCGTCGGCCAGCCGCCCACGTTGTATCGGGCGTTGATGTCAGGGCGGTGGTCGTTATCCACCCGCACGGCCAGAAATTCGCGGGCCAACAACGATTGAACGTCGGGGTCGGAATAGGTGGTCTCGTCCATCACATGGCACCAGTAACACCATGCCGCTGAGATGGACAGTAGTACTGGCCTGTCCTCGACTTGAGCGCGCTCGAAGGTGGAATGTTCCCAGGGCAACCACTCTATGTGGTCTGCCTGGTTCGGGTTGGGCGAAAAGCGAATGCTGGACACAGAGGCCACCTGCACCTGGATAGCGCCGGCAGGAAAGTGGCCGGGCGTCGAATTTCCACGTTAGCACACGGAGAATGCTTTTTCAATTTGGCCTGAACCCAGGACCGGGTCGAAGTAAACCCGGTCGGGGAGGAGCTTGACGTTGTGTGGATGAGGGCCTATGCCGTCGCCAGGGACTCCTGCTCCATGCGGAATCTGGCATGGGAAATGGGAATCGAAAGCAGGTTTCGCGCCTGCGCGACAGACTCAGCTGGAGCGCTGGCCAGGATGACAAAGTCGCCGGCCTCCCACGCCGCCAGAGGTACTCCGCTCAGGAGAGCCAACCGGTTACCTGGCGTTGCCGCCACGCGCGGGCCCGGTGTCAGTATGCCCGACAGGTTCAGGGGATCGCAGGCCGATACCGGAACGATGAGATTGTCTGGTTCCCGGTCCTTCCAGCTTCGCAGAGAATCAGCGGCCTCGGGCAGGGCAAATTGCTCCCCGATGAAGCCGGACACGAACCGCCCGCCCCGGATTTCGCCCCGTGCTTCCAGCCTCCTGAGCACCCGGGCCATATCCCGCCAACGGACCGGCAGACTTTCCCGGGCCAGCAGTTCCGGGAACAGGAGGCCGTACCGCAACAGTAGCTGCCGGGCGATGGCCTCAGTGCGGTCTTCCACGGGGTCCACTGCCTCCAGGAGCCACCATCGGCTGACGCCCCGGCGCCCGTGCCGGTTGCCTTTTCGGGCGCCCTGGGCCCGCCTTGGCCGCTTGGTGCCCCGCAACCTCTGGCGCAGTGCCTCCGCGCCATCGGTCGTGGCTATACCGGCTGCGGCCAGGAACCACAGGCCCTCCTCCACGTCCGAGGGCAGGCGCTTGGTGGCAGCGGCAATGTCGGAGATGAATGAAGCTCCTCTCCTTGTCATATATTCCAGGGCCTCGCCTGCAGCGCCGGTCAGGGCCGCGGTATCCACACTGCTTTCCGGCAACAACCAGTCCAGAGACTCCCGCAGGGCCAGTGAGACCGGCGTGAACCTTGAAAACGAGCTGCGTCCTCCGGAACCCGATGAACCGGCTCCAGTACCGTTTTCCCGCGCCGAAAACCTGCCCCAGACCGCCTCTCCCGTTAGTCCCAGGCGGTCCAGCATAATAGCACTGTAGTCGGCGATGCGGTTCCCAATGACCTCCTCCTCCAGGGCCCCGGCCGCCACCTCGAAGCCCTGCAGCTTCTCTATTACGGTGAGCAGCCCGCCCTCTCCGTGGAGTCTTGACTCGGGTGCGACGTGTTGCCAATGCAACAGGAACCTGAGAAACGTCGCCGCTGAGACCGGCTCCACCCGGCTGCGCAGGGAGTCGATGGTCGACCGGTGAATTCTCGCCAGTATTCGGCGGTCGCAGAATTCCTCGTGCTCCACCCCCTCACGGTAGCTGCCACGGAGCACCACCCCCTCGTTCTCCAGGCGGGTAATCGCATAGGCCACATCATCCTCGGACAGGGCCAGGGCGGATGCCATCTCAGGAACGGAAAATGGGCCGCTGCATTCCACCCAGCCCCGGACGATGCGAAGGATGGCTTCCTCTCGGGAGATATCCTCCGGGTTACGCTCGAATAAATGCGTGCCGACGGGCGTGGGCCGGACCGAGAGCCAGTCATAGGCGCGCCGCACCACTTCGGTGCGCTCGGCCGCTACCCAGCCCGCCAGTCCTGAAGTGGTCGAAATCCTGTAGGCCCGACCCGAGTCGGCCAGACGCTCCAGCCACGACCACAAGGGCAAACCCTGCAGCATCGGGCGTTCCAGTCCCGGAGGGCCCTCGGGCAGGACTCCCAGCGTCAGGAGTGCGTCATGCAGCTCATCCTCGTCACGGATCCGCGGCCATGCGTTATCCGACTCCTCCCGGACCGCCTCCTGGTCCAGCCTTCCCAGGTCCCTGGAATCCTCCGGTAGCGCACGGCGAAGGGGAACGGCCCGCGCCCGGCGCTCCTCCAGAGGTGCGTCGTCCAGAAAGGCGTAGGGCATGGCGTTGAGGATCTGGTGTGAAAACACGGAAGGTTGCACCGTGTCGCGACCGAATACCTCAATCTCCCCGGCCTCGATTGCGCTCAGCACCCCCCGGCACCCGTCCAGGTCCGAGGCCTCCGTCAGACAGTCGCGCAACGTTTCAAACACCAGTGGATGTTCGGGAATCTCTATATCTCCGTTGGGAGCGTTGTCCTGGCAGGCCACCTGCGCCGGGAACACCGCCGCCAGCAAATCGTCAGACCGCATCCGTTGCAGTGGGGGAGGCACCTTCTTGCCGCCGGTGTGCCTCAGTATTGCCAGGGCACGGGTAGCATTCCAGCGCCACCTGGTGCCGAAGGTGGGAGCCTGGAGCAACGCCTGGGTCAGGACCTCTTCGAAGGACGAGGATTTCAAATAGGTGAAGATGTCAGACACGGGCATCGACAGCCCGGGACTCAATGAGAAGTTCAGGCCGTCGTCGGTGGCCACAGCCTGCAGTTCGAAGTCGAACGATCGGCAGATCCTCTTGCGGAGCGCCATGCCCCATGCCCGGTTTATTTGGGCGCCAAAGGGGGCGTGAATCACCAGCTGCATGCCGCCGCTTTCGTCAAAAAATCTTTCCGCTACGACCCGGTTTTTGGAGGGTGTTACCCCCAGTACCCGTTTCCCCTCCTCGATGTAGGCGACCAGTTGCCGGCTGGCCTCATCGTGTACCCCCGACTCGCTTGCCACCCACTGCTGGGCGGCCTCGGTGTTCGGCAGCAGGCGGTCCACTCCCTCCCGCAGTTCGCTGATTTCGTCTGATAGCTCGGTGGTCCTTCCCGGAGCCTCGCCCAACCAGAATGGAATGGTGGGCGGCTGGCCGTGGGCATCCTCGACTCGGACCCGCCCGCTTTCGACCCGGCGGATTTTCCATGCGGTGTTGCCCAGCAGGAATATGTCCCCTTTGAGGCTTTCGATGGCGAAGTCCTCATTCACCGTTCCCACGAACGTATCCTCGGGGTCGGCGATTACGTCGTAGTCGGCGTTCTCGGGGATGGCTCCACCACTGGTCATGGCGGCCAGGGGTGCGCCCCGGCGTCCCTTGATAACTCCGTTCACCTTGTCCCGGTGCAGGTAAGCCGCGCTGCGGCCAAGCCGGTGCGAGAACCCCTCGGAGAGCATTTCAACGGTCTGGTCGAATTTGGCTCGCGGCAGATTGGCATATGGATAGGCACGTTGGAACAGCCGGAAGAGTTCCTCCTCGGACCAGCCCTCCTGTGCGCAGGAGGCCACCACCTGCTGGGCCAGAACATCCAGTGGCCACGGTGGAACGGATAGCGCGTCCAGGTTGCGACGGCGGACTGCCCGGCACAGGCCCGCGCACTCCACCAGTTCATCCCGCGTCAGTGGGAACAGTCGGCCCTTTGGTTTCCCCCCGACGGAGTGCCCGGACCGGCCGACCCGTTGCAGCAACACGCCGATGGAACGCGGCGAACCGATTTGGCAGACCAGGTCGACGTCGCCGATGTCAATGCCCAGCTCCAGCGACGCCGTGGCGACACAGACCTTCACCTGTCCCGTTTTCAGCTTCTGCTCAGCATCAAGCCTGATTTCCCGAGAAAGGCTACCGTGGTGGGCGACCACCGCCTCTTCCCCAAGGCGTGCACTTAGCTGGTGCGACACCCGCTCCACCAGCCGGCGGGTATTCACGAACACCAGGGTCGTCTCGTGCTCCTGGGCCAGTCCGGCGATGGCGTCCAGGGTTTCGCCCCACAGCTCGTGGGATGCTATCGGCCCCAGTTCCTGCTCGGGGAGCTGCAGTGCCAGATCGATCTCCCGCGCATGTCCCGTGTCCACGATGGTGCAGGCGGGAGTCCCGGTGGCGTCGATGTTGTCGTTTCCCACCAGCAGTCGGGCGATCTCCTCGATGGGCCGCTGGGTCGCCGAGAGGCCGATTCGGACCACTGATTTCTCCGACAGTGCGCAAAGCCGCTCCACCGACAGCGACAGGTGCGAACCCCTCTTGTCGTCGGCAACAGCGTGGATCTCGTCGAGGATCAGGGTATCCACCCCCTTCAGCGCCCTGCGTCCGCTGCCCGAGGTGAGAAGTATGTACAGGGACTCCGGAGTGGTGATCAGGATGTGAGGTGGCTTTTTCGCCATCTTCTGGCGTTCGGACTGCGGGGTGTCACCTGTACGCAGGCCGATACGGATTTCCGGGAAACTATCAGCTCCTTCGGAGTACAGGTCCAGACAGGGTTGACCCTGATCGTACCGTCGGGCTGCCAGCTGGGATATCTCCTCCAGTGGACCGGTCAAGTTTTTCTGAATGTCGTTGGAGAGCGCCTTGAGGGGTGAGACGTAGACCACCTGGGTGGAGTCGGGTAGTTCCCCCTCCAGCCCCTGTCGCACCAGCCTGTCGATGCAGGTCAGGAAAGCCGCCAGCGTCTTGCCGGAGCCCGTGGGCGCGGCGATGAGCGTGTGGCGACCCTGGGAGACCGCCGACCACCCTTGTGCCTGGGCCTCGGTGGGCTGGTGAAAGCGCCCCTCGAACCATTCTCGAACTACAGGATGAAATTGCGATAAGGACAAATCGGACTCATCCGAAAGTGAATGTGTGCCGGTGCCTGTATTGTCCCCATTGAACCCCGTGAGCGCAAGGAGCAGGCGTCACTTGATTTGACTGTGTCGCCACTGGGCCGTAGGATTGGCGCTGCGGCCACGTGCTGGCTGGCAATTCAATCCTCGTGAGGGGCGCCAATGACTCAGTTGTCCAGCAAACGGCTATTGGAAGCGAGGGCGAATCCCTTCGGCGGAATGGTCATTGTCCCCGCCGAACTGCCGTCGGACCCCGCCGAGTTTGCCGGACGGCTTGAGGTCTCATTGAAGCGGTGGATCTCCGACGGTATGAAGGCGGCATGGCTGGAGGTGCCCATCGGCAAAGCTGCGCTGATTCCCGAGGCTGTGAACCAGGGATTCGCCTTCCACCACAGCAGCGAAGATTACCTGATGCTCACCATCATCCTCCAGGAAGGTGCTTGGCTGCCCCACTTCGCCACTCACTATATCGGCATCGGCGGGGTTGTCCTGACCCCGGAGCGTGAGCTGTTGGTCGTGAGGGAGATATATGGTGTTGCCGGACGCCCCCCGACCTTGAAGCTCCCTGGCGGCGCGCTGCACCCGGGAGAGCACCTCGCCGAGGCGGTGGAGCGCGAGGTGCTCGAAGAGACTGGTGTTCGGGCCGAATTCGAGGCCATCGCCTGCTTCCGGCACTGGCACGGCTACCGGTACGGTAAGTCCGACATCTATTTCGTCAGCCGCCTCCGACCGCTCAGCCGCGAGATAACCATGCAGGCCGATGAAATCCAGGAATGCCTCTGGCTGCCCGTCGATGATTTCCTGTCCCGCGAGGACATCAGCAACTTCAACAAGCAGATCGTGCGCGCCGCCCTCGAGTCGGAGGGCGTCGTGCAGGCCTTCATTCCCGGGTTCGGCGGCCCCGACACCCGCGAATTCTTCGTGCCGGCCCATCTGATAGACGGAGACGACGTGATCGCCTACCCCGGCAGGGACGCGGTCATCCCCGAAGAATAGCCGTTCCCGCCCATTTCCGGTCCCAAGGGGTTCCGGTTTTGTCGACAAGCGCCATTACCCGAAAATAAGGACTCGCAGGAGCAGAAATGGCCAGTCAGCGTCCACCTGTGGATACCGAACAGGGAAACGTAGTCCAGCAGACCACGGGAAGACCGGTTATCCGTTCCACCCAGGGGGTGATCTCCAGCGGCCATTACCTCACCTCCATGGCGGGGACCAGGATGCTGCTCACTGGAGGCAACGCCTTCGATGCCATGGTCGCTGCGGGGTTTGCGGCGGCGGTGGTTGAGCCCATCGCCTCCTACTCGCTGGCTGCCGAGGGCGTGTTCATGCTCTACGATGCCGCTGGCGGGGAAACCCTCTCGCTGAGTGGGCAGGGTACCGCGCCCGGCAAAGCAACGGCGGCCTTTTATCGCTCCCAGGGTCTCGAGCGCATCCCCACCGGACCGGGACACCGGCAGTCCCATCTGTCCTTCACCCTGCCCGGCGTGGTCCATGCCTTCCTGTCGTTGGCGGAACGTTACGGCAGCAAGTCCATCGATGAGCTACTCGCCCCCGCCATCAGCTATGCGGCCGATGGTATTCCGAACTACGAGTACATGATAGACAGGCTCAATTCCTCGGCTACCGCCCAGCAGTTTGACCTGTACCAGCCTGGCGGTTGGGACGTGTTCTACCACGACCGCCGCTTGCCGCCTGCCGGTTCCCTGCTGGTCCAGCCGGGAATCGCCAACACGTTACGGGCCATGCTGCCCGGCACCGGCAACGGTAATACTCAATCCCGCGCCGAAGGCCTGCGGTACGCCCGTGACGTCTTCTATCGGGGCAGCGTAGCCCAGCGGATAGTCGACTCGTCGACCAGCGTTGGCGGCATCATGACCATGGAGGACCTGGCTGCCTACGAATCGCAGTATGAGACTCCGGTCAAGACCACCTTCCACGGTTACGAAGTCCATGGACAGGACACCTGGACCCAGGGTCCCGTCCTGATGCAGACCCTGAACATACTGGAGAGCTTCGACCTGAAGGCCATGGGCCATAACAGCCCAGCCTACATCCACACTGTGGCGGAAGCCGTCAAATTGGCGTTCGGTGACCGGGAGGCCTACTTCGGCGACCCGGACTTTTCCACCATTCCCATCGACGGCCTGCTGTCCAAGGAATATGCCGCCGAGCGTGCCAGGCTCATCGATCCGGCCGCCGCCTATCCCGCACAGCCTGACGGGGGTGACCCGTGGCGCTACTCCGGCAAGAGCAGGGTCAGCAACGGTGCCCAAACCGGCAACGGCCTGCCCACCGCCTCGGATCAGGCGACGGCGGATGTTTCGGCACGGGACGGCACTACCCACGTGTCCGTTCTGGACCGGCAGGGGAATATGGTCTGCGGCACGATCAGCGGCGGGGCCTTCGCCAAGTCGGTGTTCTTCCCGGAACTGGGCTGCGCCCTGAGCACCCGCATCGAGATGTTCAACTGCGATGATGGGCACCCCAACGTGGTCGAGCCGGGCAAACGGCCCCGTACCACCCTGGTGAACTATATCGCCGGCAGGAACGGTCAACCGCTCATGACCGTCGGGTGTCCCGGGGGCGACAACCAGGCCCAGGCCAACGTGCAGCTCATGTTGAACGTGATCCTCTTCGGAATGGACCCCCAGCAGGCCGTGGAGGCCCCTCGTTTCTCCACCCAGAGCAACGTCAACTCATTCTTCCCCCACGTCTACCAGCCGGGCAGGCTGGACCTGGAACAGGCGATCCTCGAGACTACCGCGGAGGAACTGCGGGTCTTGGGCCACAGAATTGAGCGCGTTGTCGACTGCGGCATGGGAGCTACGGTGTCGGTTCGCGACCCGGAAACGGGCCATCTGAGCACCGGAGCTGACCCCCGCCGCGCCTGTTACGCCATCGCCCTCTAGGCGCCAAATAACGCGGAGCCAAGCGAGGCGAGCCTAAGGCTCGCCTCTTTTTGTTGAGGACGCGTCGTCTGGAGAGACTTGCGGTATTCGAAATTCCTTCATATTTCTGAATATAATTGAAATACCCCAACTGCGACGGAAACAGTTTCTCCCTCAACAGACGGGGACCGTAAACCAAGAATGAGAGGCTGATTGTGCTGACTGTGCTGGCTGGACTCACTGCCGGAGCTATCGCGGGCATAATCGCTGCCCTGGTGTCTCTGCCCCTTCATTCCCCAGTGGACAGCGTATTCAACAGCGCCACGGTGGCCGTGGCGGCCCTGGTGGTTGGAGCGATATCCGGCCTCCTGTGGATCTGGTTCGCAAGCAGGCTCAAGTGGTTCATAACTGGCATGGCCGTGATTTTCGTCATCGCCCTTGCCGTTGCCTTCGCCGGCGGCACGGTCCTGGACCGAATGGAGTCATTCATGCTGCCCCTTGCGGCCATCGTGGTGGTCGTATGCGCGGTGCTGACGCCCATGCTGGCCGCCTTATTTCTCAAGCCGGCAATCGGTCTTCTCAGGTGGTCGCCCCTCGTCGCGGTGGTCGCGGTACTGGCTGTGGGGTTCGGGCTGATAACCCAGGGTGACGCCGCCAGCGGTGAGCTGACCCTGCCGCCGCCGCCAACTTCCCCATCACCGAGTTCGTCGGGCGCTCCCAGTGCCACCATGCCTGCCCCAACGCAGGATGAGCCCGATGGCCCGGCTGCAGCCTACGTCATCGGTACCGGCTCCGAGGTATCGTTCACCGTTGAGGAGGAGCTGGCCGGTTCTCCGGCGCGTTTCGATGCGGTTATCAAGGGCTCAGGGCTGACCGGTACGGCGGATCTCCAGGACGGCCCGTCCGTGGTCACCCTGGACCTGCATTCGCTGCACAGCGATCAGGAGTACAGGGACCGGTATATCCTCAATCGACTGTTCCCCGATACTCCGGAGGCGGTCGTGACGGTCGCGGAGATACCTTCCCTGCCAGACTCGTTTTTCGAGGGAGAGGAGATCAGCGGTCAGTTGGACGGATCGCTGAGGATCGGCGAGAACGAGACGCCCCTCGTGTTCGATGTTACCGCTCGACGGGACGGGATGACCATCAACATCCTGGGTAAGACCGCCTTCACCTGGGAGCAACTGGGGTTACGCAAGCCAACCGCCAGGTCCGTGGTATTCCTCGGCGATGAGGTACGGGTGGAGGTTCTGTTGGTGGCGCGGCCGGCGCCCTAGTTTTCCACCTTCACTGTCTCCCTGGTCTCCGAGGAGAGCCGGAGAGCGTCGACCAGCCGGTGCAGCTCCACCGCGGTGTCGAAGTCGGGCTGCCGGTCTCCCTGTTCCCGGATGGCCTCTCCGAACATGTAGTACAGCTGGCCCACATTGTATGGGGTGCCCTGCGGCATGCCCTCCAGAACGAAATGGTGCTGGTCAATGACCGGCAGGTCCTCCAGATCGTCGCTCCCTTGCCCGCCCTGCAACAGCACCGGGCCCAGCTGCGGTGAGTCCTCTGAGCTGGCGATCAGGGTACCCTCCCGGCCATATACCTCCAGCCGGTAGCCGCTGCCGGCCCACGGGATGCTGGCCACATGGGCAGACACCACTGCGCCGTCCTGCAGTCGCCCATTGATCAGAATGTTGTCGGGGGAGGTGACGTCGAGGTACCGGTCGGTGTCGGTCTCGTGCCACTGGTCACACTGGGTCGATACCAGGGCCGACACTTCCGCGAACTCTCCGGCCACGAACCGCAGGGCGTCAACCGAGTGCCGCGTGGCGATGGTCAGTGTATTGGCGCCCAGCTCGACATCCCGTTGCCACGTGCGGTCGGAGGGCCGGGCCAGCACTCCACCGCGAATCAGGGTCATCGAACACGACATTATCTCTCCGACGAAACCCTGTGCCACCAGCTGCCGCATCTGCAACACGGCGGGCGCAGCCCTGGCCTGCAGGCCCACCACCGTCTTTACTCCCCTGGTTCGGGCCAGTTGGGCCAATTCGACTGCCTCGCCGGTTGTGCGGCCCAATGGCCACTCGGTGAATACGTGCTTGCCGGCGTTGATAGCGTCCTTCGTAATCTGGTA
The DNA here is from genome assembly GCA_965208825.1 of Dehalococcoidia bacterium. Lineage (GTDB taxonomy): Bacteria > Chloroflexota > Dehalococcoidia > Lucifugimonadales > UBA3495 > VXOI01. Next base: position 486,949 of record CBDBPP010000004.1, on the reverse strand, counting down.
ATGGGCCGGCACCCGTAGCACCACGGCCACAGCGTCGACGTCCGGGTGGGACAGCATGTCGCGGTAATCGTCGAAGGCGAGTCGCGCCCCGTACTGCCGCTTGGACTCCTCGGCGGTTTCCATGCGGGTGGTGCACACGGCCGTCAGTTCGTACTCCGGGCTGGCGGCAACCGCTGGGAGGTGGGAACGATGTGCCCATCCCATGGTGGGACTGGCGCCGATTATTCCCAGTCGAATCTTTCCGGCCATTTCACTCCTCAACTGGTTACGTTTGGACGGGGCATTGTCGACAGCGATTATACAGGTGAACCCACTTACATTCAGGATCTTGTAAGAAGATTGACCGTTTCGCCTTTAGCCGCTACAGTGGGCCTCAATCGACCTGCCCGCAGGAGGTTGGCATCATGCGCCGGATAATCGTGCCCTTGGTGTTTGTGGCCCTTTTGACCATCGCGGCCGTGGTGCCCGTGGCGGCCGGTGGGCCCGATAGTGTGGAGAAAAATGGGGGATGCGATTACTCCATCTAAAGTATCCCGACCCGCACAGGACTGAAATGGCCTCCCGACGGGAGGCCATGTTTTTTGTGCCGGTGAGCCGCGGGTGAGTGGCATTACAGGCGTTGCAGATAGCGCCTGATTTCGTAGTCAGTGACCTGGGAACAGTATTCCTCCCACTCCAGCCGCTTGTTTTGGATGAAGCTGGGGAATATGTGGGCGCCAAGGGCCTCGCGTAGCACGTCACTGTCCTCGGCGAGGGCGATGGCGTGGCCGAGGCTGGTGGGCAGGGAGCGTACGCCCAGGGCCTGACGCTGCTCCTCAGTCATGGTGGACGCATTGGCGGACATCGGTGGTGGGGCGGGATAGTCCTCCTCGATGCCCTTCATTCCGGCGGCGAGCATGGCGCTGAAGGCCAGGTATGGGTTGCACGCCGGATCGGGGGCGCGGTACTCGATGCGCATGGAGCTCTCGTAGCCGGGCTTGTAAGGGGGCACGCGGACCAGGTCCGCGCGGTTGACGTGGGACCATGAGACGTATACCGGAGCCTCGTAGCCCGGCACCAGGCGTTTGTAGGAATTGACCCACTGGTTGGTGACCAGCGTGATTTCCGGAGCGTGACGGAGCAGGCCGGCGATGAATTTGCGCCCCACCTCCGAAAGGTAATGCTCGTCGTCCTCGTCGAAGAAGGCGTTGCTTTCGCCCTGGAACAGCGACTGGTGAATGTGCATTCCGGAACCGTTTTCGGCGGGGATTGGCTTGGGCATGAAGGTGGCGTAGACGCCGCGAAGCTGGGCCAGTTCCTTGATAACTAGGCGGGCGGTCATGACGCTGTCGGCCATGGCCAGAGCGTCGGTATACTGGAGGTCGATCTCGTGCTGGCTGGGGGCGGCCTCGTGATGGGAGTACTTGACCGGCACGTCCATTTCGGCCAGGTTCAGGACCGTGTCGCGCCGGAGGTCGCTGGCCGGCTGGCTGGACAACTGGTCGAAATAGCCACCCCGGTCCAGAGGCTTGGGCTTCTTCAGGTCCTTCTTCTTCTGGTCCTTGAGGTAGAAATACTCCAGTTCCGTGCCAACGTAGTAGGTGTAGCCCATTTGGGCCAGTCGCTCGAGGCTTCGCTTGAGGATGGCACGCGAATCCCCTTCGAAGGAGTCTCCGCCGGGACGCTCAATATCGCAGAACATGCGGGCCACGGCGTTCTGCTGGGGGCGCCATGGCAGCAGGGCGAAGGTGTTGGGGTCGGGGAAGGCGCGCATGTCGCTCTCGTCGGAGCGGGCGTAGCTCTCGATGGCGGAACCATCGAATCCAACGCCCTCCTCGATGGCATCGCGGAGGTCGGCCACGTTGATGGCAAAGCCCTTCAGGTTGCCGAGGATGTCGGGAAACCAGAGGCGGACGAACTTTACGTCGGCGTCTTCAGCCGTCTGCAGCACATAGTCTTTCGCCGCCTCGTCGATATTCATCCGGCTTGTCATGGGCGCCTCCTGCGCTGGGTTCAGGGGACATTACTGAACGATTATATTCCATAGTGCCCCTGGTCGCAGTCAGACCCATGGATAGCCACGCATTCCGGACATAGGAGTTGGGACACGAGAATGAGTGAATCCACCCCCCGTGGGGCAGCCGTATAACAGTCCAAAATGACGTTTGATGATGAAAAGAGGATGGCGCGCCTGGCAGGACTCGAACCCGCAGCCCCTGGGTCCGAAGCCCAGTGCTCTATCCATTGAGCTACAGGCGCTGGGAGGTGCAGCATACGGTGGGCCGAATGCTGGCTTTCTTGGGGCGAGCGACGGGGTTCGAACCCGTGATCTCCTGTGCCACAGACAGGCGCCTTGACCACTCGGCTACGCTCGCCACGCCATTTCATGCTAACAAATACGAACCGGGGATACAAGCGCGGCGAGACTGCACCGGGATGGTCCCGGCTGGCTTGATACCCCTGCCGGGCCGGTCGCCGGTGAAGTCTCCCCGGCGAACATCCTCTCGTTGCCGGGGCGGTGATGGATTGAAACCGGAAGAACAGGGTGAATAAAATACCGGTACGACACTGAGCTTAAATCAAGTTGCCCCGAATGCCGGGCTAGCAGGACATTTCGCAATGAAAGGGTTTATGGCATACAGATGCATTGGCATCCTCATCGGCCTTATCGCCTTGATGGCAGTAGTCGCCTGCGGAGGGGAGTCGGGACCGGCCCCGGCGGCCGGTGAACCAACTGCCGCGCCTACGGAGGCGGCCGCCGAGTCGCCTACCGCGGAACCCCAGGCCTCCGGCGAAACGGATGACGGTTCGGGTTCCTCCAATCGCCTGGTGCATCTCTACGTCGATCCCCCCACCATCGACCCGCACCTGACCACCGACGCCACCTCCGCCCGGATCATCGTGGAGGTTTTCGGTGGTCTGGTTACCATCGATCCGGACCTGGACATCGTGCCGGACCTGGCCGAAAGTTGGGACATCAGCGATGATGGCCGGGTTTACACCTTCCATCTGCGTCCCGAGGCCAAGTTCCACGACGGCAAACCGGTGACCGCTCATGACGTTCAGTGGTCGCTGGAACGAGTCACCAACCCTCTGACGGAGTCGCCCGTGGCGGACCAGTACCTTGGCGATATCGTGGGGGTGGAGGAAAAGCTGGCGGGCGATGCCACCAGCATCTCCGGCGTCAAGTTCATAGATGAGCACACGATCCAGTTCACCATCGACGAGGCCAAGTCTTATTTTCTGGCCAAGCTGACCTATCCGACTGCCTTTGTGCTGGACCAGGATAACGTGGAGGGCAATCCGCGCAACTGGTTCAGGGAGCCCAACGGGACCGGGCCGTTCAGCCTGAAGGAATACGTTGTCGGTGAAACCCTCGTGCTTGCCCGTAACCAGCACTATCACCTGGGACCACCCAAGCTGGACGAGGTGGAGTTCATACTCAGCGGCGGCACATCGCTCCTGATGTACGAAAACGATGAAATTCATGTGGCGGGGGTGAGCCTGGCTGACCTGGACCGCCTCAGCGACCCTACCAATGACCTCTTCCCGGAATTGAAGACCGCGCCCGCATCCTTCAGCGTAAACTACATCGGACTGAATGTGAATGAGCCGCCCCTGGATGACGTGAAGGTACGGCAGGCCCTCAATTTCGCCATCGACAAGCAGGAGATCGCCAGCATAGTGCTGGGAGACCTGGTGGAGCCGGCCGACGGCATCCTGCCCCCCAACTTCCCGGGTTACGACGAGGCCGTAAGCGGCTACACCTTCGACCCGTCGCGTGCCAAACAGCTGCTGTTGGAGTCAAAGTACGGCGACGACCTGGAGAATATCCCACCCATCACCATTACGACACCCGGAAATTTCGGGGCCAACGTCAGCCTGGACATGGAAGTCATCCTCCAGATGTGGGAACGCAACCTTGGAATCACCGCCGAGTTCCAGCAGACGGAATTTGCCACTTTTCTCAAGGACCTGCACAAGGGCAGGTTTCAGATGTTCGACATTGGCTGGATTGCCGATTATCCAGACCCGGAGAACTTCCTGGACATCCTGTTCCACAGCGAGAGCTCCAACAATCACACCCACTACAGCAATCCGGAGGTTGACGAGCTGCTGATGCAGGCCCGTGTGGAGACGGATACCTCGACCCGCTACAGCCTGTATAACCAGGCGGAACAGATGATCCTGGACGATGCCCCGTGGGTGCCGTTATGGTTCGACGGCGAGAGCAAGCTGCTGGTCAAACCCAACGTTCACGACTTCCTGCTGCCGCCGCTGATTATTCCGAGATACCGGTTTGTCTACTTCTCCGGGGAATAGAGCGAGGGCGGAAGGTAAGTGACCCCCTATATCCTGCGTCGGTTGATGTGGCTGCCTATCATCCTGTTCACCGTGTCGTTCGTTACCTTCGTTCTGGGCAGGTACGGCCCCGGAGATCCGGTGCAGGTACTGATGGGGCAGCATTCCAACCCGGACGTGGTGGAACGCATTCGCGAGCAGAGGGGGCTCAATGACAAAATATTCGCCCAGTATGGCAGGTATATCAGCAGGGTAGTCCAGGGAGACTTCGGGGAAAGCTTCAAGTACCGCGGCCGAACGGTGACCGAGCTGCTGAAGGCCAAAATGTGGGTATCGGCGCAGCTCAACATCGCGGCCATGATCCTGTCCGTCGGACTTGGCGTACCCATCGGCCTCTTCGCGGCATTGCGGCAGGGTTCCCTGTGGGATACGGCGGCGGTGATGATGACCCTGTCCTGGCAATCCGTGCCCGTTTTCCTGACTGCGCCGGGGCTGCTTTGGGTCTTCGCGTGGAAGCTGGACTTCCTGCCCACCCACGGGTGGGATGGATTTTTCTCCACCAGCATCATTCTGCCCGCGGTCGCCATGGGCATACCCGGGGTAGCAATAGTCACCAGGCTCACCCGGGCCAGTACCCTTGAGGTCATCAGCCTGGACTATGTACGCACCGCCCGCGCCAAGGGCCTGCCGGAAATGGTTGTGAGGCGCCGCCACATCCTGCGCAACGCCATGATTCCCGTGGTCACATCCCTTGGGCTCTCGCTGGCGGGGATCGCCTTCACCTCATTCATTGTGGAGCGGTTCTTCGGAATTCCGGGAGTGGGAAACCTGCTCATCGAGTCCATATTCGCCCGGGACTACCCGATCATTGACGGGGTGTTGCTCATCGGCACGTCCATGTTCGTGATGGTCAACCTGGTGGTTGACTTGGTCTATCCGGTGCTTGATCCCAGGATCAGGTTGGGGCAGGGCAATGTTGCGTAGCGAAACCCCGGCTGCCCTGGGCGAAGGTACGCGGAACCGCGGGCGCAACTACCTGACGATTTCCATGCGCCGGCTTTTTCGTAACAGGGTGGGCGTTGTCTGCCTGGTCATCATCGTCCTCATGTATGGGGCCGGACTTCTCGCCCCGCTGGTCACCCCCTACGAATACAACGACCAGAATCTGGACATCGCCAAGCAGGGCCCCAGCCTGGAACACCCCTTCGGCACCGACCGTCTGGGGCGCGACATACTGACCCGCGTAATCTATGGGCTTCGGACCACGGTCATACTGACCATAGTGACTCTGACCACCGGGACCCTGGCCCTCGGCATCACCCTGGGGCTGATGGCGGGATACTTCGGCAGGCTGACCGATACCATCATCATGAGGGTCGGCGAGATAACGACGTCCTTCCCTGATATTTTCCTGGTGCTGATTATCGTGCTGACGGTACGCCCCCCCATGGTGGAATGGCTAAGGGGTGTCGAAGATTCCCTGGGTGTTGACTTCGTTCACCTGGGAATCGCCGACTATTTCGCCCTGTCCCTGGGACTGGCGCTGTTTTCCTGGTTCGGTATGGCCCGGGTGGTGAGGGGGCAGGTCCTTCAGGCCAGGGAAGAGCAATATGTCGATGCGGCGCGGGCCATGGGCTGCCGTACTCCCCGGTTGCTCTTTCGCCACCTGCTGCCCAACGTCAGCGGACCGATCATTGTCCTCGTGTCGGCCTCCTTGGGTGCGGTGGCGGGGGCCGAGGTCTTTCTCAGTTTCCTCGGCATTGGGATTCAGCCGCCCGTCCCGAGCCTTGGGCTGATGATCTATGAAAACGGCAGCCTGTCTGTGCTCAGGTCCACCCCGCACCTGCTGATGTACCCCGTGGGTACACTGGCCATACTCCTCTTCACTTTCAACCTGCTGGGGGATGCGATAAACGACGCCTTCAATCCCCGCGCTCGATAGCCCCTCGGACTCTCCGGTTCCCCGTTACGGCGCGCTCCCCGAAGTCATCACTTGCCGGGGATGCCGACTCCTTGCTGGGTGCCTGGAATGCCGGCCGGGTGTCAATATCGAGTGAAGGGATTCGCATGCCACAGCGCGTCCGGGGCCTGCCTCCCTGTCGTTGTCGCATTGCTGGCATGTGCCCCGGTGCCGTTGGTCGTAAGCCCAGTGGCCGGCGTTCTCCACACCCCGCCGGATTCCTTCCAGAGGCTCGGTCCCCCCAGCGCGGGGTCAGTCCTTCCTTCGCAGGCGTCGCAGGAACGGAACGCCGGCCAGGGAGAAGGGCGTCGCCATCAGTGCCAGTGCTCCCAGACCCACGGCAGCGGCCCCTTCGGGAGGAGCGGAGCATGGGGATGATGACCCCGTCGAGTCCTCCTCTGCACCCGCGGGCAATGCAGTTGGTTCCTGCTCATCGCTGGAGCTCTCTGCCACCACCGGAGCTTCCCCGGTGGACTCGTCGGACCGGGAATGGTCCTCCGCCGGCTCGCCTTCGGAAGTCTCAGGCTGCAAGGTGGCCATCCCGGATGAAGTCGCCGAGTTCTCCAACTCCTCCGGTGGCGGAAGAGGATCCAGCCCCAGGGCAACACGCCACGCGCTGTCCATTCCGTACTGATCGACGCCGTAGACCTGCATCAGGGCGCTGTCGATCTCGTTGGTCTGCCTGACCGCCTCGAACAGTTCCGAAATCTTCTCCTCTCCCCAACGCTGCACCATGAAATTGACCACCGATTTCCCTTGGCCGTAGGCAATGATGATGTCGTCCGGCTCGCCGCTGAAGGTGCGCTGGTACCAGAGTGGCCGTACCCTGCGGGTGTAGATGCCGTATCGCAGGGCCGCGTCGTACTCGTCCGTGGGGTCTATGTTGCCGTACTCGGCCAGTCCCTCGTTGAGCCAGGCCGGGATGGCCGCCGATGTTCCTCCCGCTGCTTCTGCGACCAGCAGGTGGACGAATTCATGGGAAACGGTGCCGGTCACAGTGGGATCGTATCCGTGAATCAGCAACACGCGTTCATCGGTAAAGGCCATGCCCTGGGCCTGCAGGTCCTCTGATACAGCGTGAGAACGGAAGGGCAGCGCCATGACCATGTGACGGTAGTTGTTGTAGGTCACGATCCGCAGTGGTTCCGTGGGTGTAATCCCCAGAACGTCAACCATGTTGTCCATGGTCTCCCTGGCGGCCTCCAGGATAATCCGCGCCCTCTCCTCCACGTATTCGCTGTAGTAGTAGACGGTGATAAGTTCGTCCGACACGGTCAGCCATTCGAAACGGTTGTCCTCATAGACGAAGTCCGTTTCCTCAGTGCGCACGACTCCGCCGGCCTTGTCCCTAACTTCGAAGTAGTAGCTGAGCTTGGTTCCCGGGGGGAAGTAGTCCGCACCGCCCGAAGCGGGAAGCATTGTCTCGCCCGCGACCTCCTCGCCCGGTTCAAAATCGATACTGCGGTAGGAACTCCGGCCGGACTGGTCCGCTTTCTTGATGAATACCCTGGCCTCGTCGATGATGCCCCCGCTTTCTGCCGCCATCTTGAACACTATTCCATCAGGAAACTGGCTTTCGGCCCTGGCATCGGTGACCTCGATGTCTCCCTCGTCGGCAAAGGCCAGCGATGTAGGCATCAGTACCGCCATCAGCAGGCAGAGACAAAGGGCGATGTACCACGCTTTACGTTTCATTCGCGCTCCTGAGATTCGATGCACTGTAACCCGGTGATGGACCGTGGTTCCCCGGCAGTGCCGGGATCAGCCGCCGGGCTGATGGTCAACTTGACTGCCAAATATGCGATACCTACAATCAGTTCCCGGAAATTGCACAATCAGCCGGATGGCTCCGCGGGCTGAATTCCGGCACTCCCACAGATTATAAATGGTGCTGATCGATGGCGATTAGAGTGGGCCGCGTAATCCAGTTGAGCTTTGAGCCCTTTTACATTGATATGGAAAGGCGAGGGGTCGAACTGCGAGACATTGAGTTCAACCAGGTGGCCGAGGCTATCCGCGAGGGTGAAATCGACGGCGGCCCGGTTCCCCTGACCGACAGCTTCGAGATGGATGGCTCTGCCATTCCCGTTTCCGGTTTCTGCCTGTCCGCAGCCGCCCGCTCCGGTAGCAATCTGCTTTACTCCCGGGTTCCCTTGGAGGAACTCGCTGGAGGTCGCGTCGCCCTCTCTGACGTTGATCCTACCACTGTACAGCTGTTGCAGGTACTGCTCGACCGCAAGTACAAGGTGGGGACTCCCCAACTGGTGCAGACCTCCGAGGAGCACGACGCGCTCGTGATATCCGGAGACGCCGCCCTGCGCCGCCGCCGGGGGATGCGGGGATATGGTCATCGCTACGACCTGGGCGATGAGTGGCACAGGTTTACCGACTTGCCCTTCGTCTTCGCCCGCTGGATGCGCCGTGGCGATATGGAACACCGTGACGCAATGCTCCTCGAAGACACCCTGTACGTCGGGCTGGAGGAGGGCGTCGACAGCCTGTTCCATCTCTCCGAGCCCCGGGAGAACCTCCTCATGCTGGCCCGCGATGTCATGGAATACATCATCGGGTACCGTTACTTTGTCGGCCTCTCCGAGCAGAAGTCCATCGACCTTTTCCGCAACTATCGCGACCAGGTCCTTTCCTCCTGACTCCCACCTCTGGACGCGTATGCGCCGGCCAGGGGCGGCAGGCACGCCCTCCCCGGCATAGACTGGGGCCGTGATGCGAGTAACTGAGTGCTCATACGAACACACGGGGCGGTCCGGTTTCATTTGCGATTTCTCACCACCCCGTTCCGGGAGCATCAGCGAGGCACGGCGGGCTGACATTCCTGCCGACTTCATCTCCGTCGCCTACAATCCGGGTCGCGCGGTGCGTGCCAACTCCGCGATGCTGGCCGCCGCCATACGCCGGGAAACGGGGAAGGAGACAGTCTTCACGCTGGCCACCCGCGACATGAACCGCCTGGCGGTCCAGTCCCTCCTTCTCGGGGCCCAGATGCTGGGGCTGGAGAACGCGGTGGTGGTGCAGGGCGACTCCTTCAACGAAAGAGAGCTCTCGCTGACCATTCCAGTCAACGACTACCGGCCCACCGAGCTCATTGCCGGCATCGCGGCGATGAACCAGGGCGTGGACTTTCGTGGAAGTTCGCTACGGGAGCCTACCAGCCTATGCATCGGAGCCACCCTCGACCTCGGCCGCGGCGTTGACCGCGAGGCGGACCTGGCGGCCCGCAAAGTCGAGGCCGGGGCGGACTTCCTGATGTCTCAGCCCATCTTCGACCCTGCCGATGCTCTACATTTCAGGGAGAGCTACCAGCGGCTCAGCGGTGCACCTCTGTCGGTGCCAGTATTCTGGGGACTGCAGATCCTGGAGCCCGGAGGCGTGCTGTTCAGCTCGGTTCCAGATGGCGTAAGGACGGAACTGGAAGGCGGACGCTCCGGCGTGGACATTGCGTTGGAATTATACGGTCGCTTCCGTGATGCCGGCCTGCACAACATCTACCTGGTTCCTCCCATCCGCCGCGGCGGCGCCCGCAACTACGACGACGCCCGCGAGTTCCTGGGGCGGGTGGCCTGTCACTAGCTACCAACCCTGCTGATCAAGCAGTAGTTCTATCTCTGCAAAACTGAGATCCGTTTCCGCCCTAATACTTCTGGCACAGGATTTAGCGCTGTTTTCGACATTGGGTGTTCCGAAGGGTTCGTGCGGTAAGTCCTGCAGGGCACGAAAGGCTTTGCGTATATTGCTCCAACTCTGATGCTTTCGACTGCGAATGGATTTGATTTGCTCTACGGTATCCTTCAAGGAATCTGATGCGTTTTCCTCGGCGGAGCCAATGTGGTTATTCTGCGATGCAGGTGCTTTCGCCAGAATCAAGATGGGTTGTCCGGCAAGCAATGAACCCAAGTCTAATTTGGGGTCTTTAACTGACTCCGGAGGCTTGCATACCGGGCTACTGCGAAAGTAGAGATCCCATGACGCCTGACGTACCGCTCGTTCTAATTCTGGGTGTTGGTGCTGCTTTTCCGTAAGCATCCCAGCCCAAAATGGCATGTAGCACAGATTCCAACCTGCGGTGAAGTATTGGGGATCCCAGGGATTGCCCCAAATGTGGCGCACGCCATAACCGCTACCCCGTGCCAGACCCTTCCCCGTATAGCGTTCCCAAGCCAATTGAGCGTACTGATTGTCATCCAGAGTTACCGCCTTTCCGTTCCCGTGCCATACTGCCTCCTCGCCTTTTTTCTTTCCTGGATAGTGCTCGAGACTGCGTCTTGCTCGATCTGGAAAGAAGGGAGTATTTGCTCTCACAGCTTCTGGATGGATGAAATACGAATGCTTAAACGCGGCCTCGACGATTGAGATTCCGCCTTTCTGAAAATAATGCTCCATCGCCTCAATGGGCGGAGTCAATTCACCTTGATAAATCTGAATGCTTGACATCGGTAGCTCCCATTCATGTAAACAAACGGATAGGGGCGCACAGCTGTGCGCCCCCTCAGGATAAATACGTATCACCTCGATACCACTACGGGCTCCACGCCACCGGCGCCAGGCTGTCCAACGGATCGGTGACCACGTCCACCACCGCCGGCCGGCCCGACGCGAGGGCCTGCTCAAGCGCGCTCTGGATGTCCCCGGGGCGCTCGACACGGATGCCGAAACAGCCGATGGACTCGGCCACCCGGGCGAAGTTTGTGTCGGTGAAGCTCCAGAGCTCCTCGGGGTGTCCGCCCTCCATTCCGACGTAGGCCCGCTCGTCGCCGCGCTGGTCCTGCGACAGCGCGCTGTTGTTGTTTATGACGGTGACCACATTGATGTTGTTGCGCACCGCCGTCTCCAGCTCGGCAATGTGGTACCAGAACCCCCCGTCGCCGCTGAAACACACCACCGGACGGTCCGGTAGCGCGCACTTGGCCCCCATGGCCGCCGACAGGCCCCATCCCAGCGAGCCGGCGCAGCGTATGTAACCCTGTGTCGAATGGTTGAAGTCGATCATGCTCCCCGTCCAGATGCCGGCGTGCCCGGTGTCGGCCACCAGCATTGCGTCGGACGGCAGGAAATCGGTGATCTCCTTGCACAACCGCTCCGGGATGATGGGCACGGCCTCGGAATTGGCCCGGGGAGCCACGTCGTCCCGCCATTCCTGGACTAGCTGCTGCGCCCGTCCGACCCATTCCGCCCGCGCGCCGATGGGCTCCAGCGCCTCGATCATCCGCCGCAGCGTGGCCTTGGCGTCGCCGTGCATTGACACCTGGGCCGGATAGGTTCGGCCCAGCTCTCTCGGGTCGATGTCGACCTGGATTACCTGGGTTCCCGGTGAGGGCACCCGCCATTCGTTGGTGACCTGGCTCCCGGTGTGGCTGCCGATGTAAAAGACCAGATCGGCCTCGCTGACCACGCGATTGGCGCACCAGCGGGAGTAGGAGCCCACGACGCCCACCGCCAGCGGGTGGTTGTCAGGAATCGTTCCCTTGGCGTTCAGGGAGGTGGCTACCGGAATGTTCAGCATCTCGGCCAGCTCGACCACCTCCTGCTGCGCCCCCGAGGAGGTTACGCCGCCGCCCGCCACGATCACCGGGCGCTGCGCCGAGGACAGGGCGCGGGCCGCCGCCCGCACGCTCTCCGGATCGGCCTCAGGCCGGAAGGCTGGGCGCTGGGCAAAGGTCGCCTCGAACATCACCTCGAAATCGCCCTCGGCCTCCGTGGCGTAATCCCCTGACATACCCTGGATGTCCAGGTGCACCGGGGCAGGAGCACCGGTCGTCGCCTCCCGGAAAGCCTGCCGGAGCAAGTGCGGCAGTTGCTCGGCATTGTCCACGACGGCGCTGAACTTGGTAACGGAGGCGAAAGGCTTGGAGTGCTCGATCTCCTGGTAGGCGTTCTTGTACTGCTCGTCGCTGCGTTTGTGCCCGGTCAGGGCGATGACCGGCGACAGGCCCAGGTAGGCGTCCTGCAACCCGGCGGCCAGGTTGGCAGCGCCCACCGACTGCGCCATGCACACCCCCGGCTTACCCGAGGCCCTGGCGTAGCCGTCGGCCATGTAGGCCGCTGCTTTCTCACCGTGGGTTATCACCCGCTTGATGCCTATGAGGTCCATTTCGGCCAGCGCCCGGCGCAGGATCGCCGGCACCAGGAAGACGTGAGTCACCCCATAGGCCTTCAGGGTATCCGCCATGAACTTCGCGCCTGTCATACGCGCCATATTGTCATCTCCCATGTTGGAAGTGGTTGGATGTTTTTTGACGCAATGACGCAATGATTGTTTTGATTAATCCAATATCAGGTTTCGTTTGCTTTTAGTGGATTAACGCCTACCGTTCTTGCGCTGCGCCCGCTGGATCCCGTTTCGCAGTTTCGCCACCGGATGCTGTCCCTTCGCCTTACCCGTGGTCTTGACCTTCTTCGGCTTGGCCACCTTCGGGACCCGCACCTTCGACTGCGGTAATTTCACCGGCTTCGGCACCGGCATGTCACCGGACTCCCGCGAAGACCTCAGCGGCCTCGGCGTTGGCGTCGGCAACTCTATCTCCGCCTCTGGCCCTTCGGCCCGCCGTGGAGCTGCCAGAACCGGGCGCAGCTCCACGGCGTCCCCTTTTACCACATCGGCCCATTCCCGAAACGGCGGGGCCTCCAGCGCCGTCGCCGCAGGCGGCTTGTTACTCAGACTGTGATGCTTGCGAAAGAGGTTGTAGTTCAGCGCGAAGCCGTCAACGTACCTCTGTCCGCTCTCGATGTTCTCCAGCCCGCGCAGCGTCTTCTCGCGGTCCCGGAGGGTGCCCTGCAGCCGCTCCGACAGGTTGTTATTTACCTTCGCCGCCAGCCCCTCGGATTGGATATGCTCGGCCTCCGGCGCAAGGTCCTTGATAGGCTTGATGTAGGCCCGCCACTTGTCGGTAGTGATGCTCTTGGGTGGCCCGTCCGATGCCGCCAGAGCCTTGCGGAGCATCGCCCTGGCCGCCGTAGCGTCCCGCCGGTACGAAAGGTGGGATGCGAGGATATACCGCGTATCGGTGTCCATGATGTCCCACAGGTAGGCGGTCTTGCCGCCCACCTTGACGTACATCTCGTCGGCCACCCAATCGCCGCCGCCGGTCTTGGCCTTGTGGTCTTTCATCTCCGCAACGGCGTCGGCGGAGTAGTCCCTTACCCACTCGTAGACCGTGGCTTTCGATGGTTCGGGGATGTTGTACTCCTTCTCCAGCCCCTCGGCTATGGCCTTGTACGACTTGCCCGAATAGTAGTCGGAGACGGCGCTGGCAATAAGCTCGCTGTCCATCCTGCGGCCCTTCGGCTTCCCGCTGGCACGAAAGGCTTTGCGGCAAGTCTTGCAGCGGTAGCGTTGCTCCCCCGACTGCGTGCCGTGCTTTACCACCTGGTCGCCGCCGCACGCTGGGCAGTGGACCGTGTAGGTCAGCGTTTGCGTGAATTCAGCCATTCCAAGACTCCCATATCAGCCAGCCGAACCATCCCGGGCCCCCGAAGGTCTCTATCATCATCAGCCCCATCAGTATGAGCCAGACAGGGGTAATGACGGTGGCAGCCATCAAGAATATCCGAACCTGGCTTTCGCCGGGCAATGCCTGATATGCGCGGATTGCCATTCCACCAACGAGACTTGACAGCGACCATGCGAAGGCGATTATGCCAAACAGGTTGGCGGGGTTTTCCAGGCCATCCATGTTCCTCCTCACGCCGGAGAAGGAACCTTGACAATACTCTACTGCTGAGAGTAAAGTCCCTCTTGAATTGGGTGGTTCAAGAGGGGTTCTTTCCCCAACGGTTTCTTTGCCTACGCCCCCGTCAGTGCGTCAACACTGAGCGGGGGTTTCGGCTTTTATGGGCCTATTCTACCGAGACGGGTCCAGTTTGTCGTACAGCCGCCTACCCGCTACGATGGCGAGGAAAAACAGAGGAATCAGGATCAGAGACCCGATTATTCCGCCAATGAATGCGACCACAACGAAGGCGAGAATGATGTACGCCGCCAGCCCCGCGACGATGCTGATAAGTGCTCTGACTACGTTGGACTCAAGAGCGCCTTTCAAGTCTGGTACCCCCTGCTGCGTGGATGGGATAGTTGCGACACTTACCCGCCCGAATGAGCGCGACAGGGGGCATGAGCTATTCCCATACCCGCAAAATGCGCTCAAAAGCAGATGCTTTTCGAACCGTGGTAAGTGTCGCAACGCTATGCTAACAGGGGTCATACACTAAAAGCAAACGAAACCCAATATCATTGTGTCTTTGCGCCCTCGCTTCTTTGCGTTAAAAATTAAATGCCCCGCTCCTCGAATACCTCTTTGGCAACCCGGGCGGCGTTGGCCGCTGTGGGCCACCCGCCGTAAAAGGCCATGTGACAGATAATCTCCGAGATTTCCTCCTTGGTAACCCCGTTGTCCAGGGCCCGGCCCAGGTGCCCTCGGAGCTGTTCGGTGCGATAGAGCACGATCAGGCTGGCCACCGTGATCATGCTGCGGTCCCGCTTGGAAAGTTCAGGCCGTTCCCAGACGTCACCGAAGAGGACGTCGGTGCTCAATTGGCCGAGCTTTGGTGAAATTTCTGCAGTAACGGTGCGTGCGGTGGTCATCTCGTATCTCCTTTCACTATTGGGATTCATGCTTGAAGCACAAGGGCGCACAACCGTGCGCCCCTCTGTCATTAATCTGCCTGCGGGACCGAAATCCCCGGTCCCCAGGTTGCGCCGAACTCGGCGCGCTCGACCCGATGGCCGCTGAAATCGGAGGCCTTGATGCCGGCCAGCCAGAGCGCCGCCTCGCGGATGGTCTCCGGCGGGTCCATCGGGATATGCTCCGTCCCCGGCCAGTGCCCGCGGCGGTTCATCCAGGTGTCCACCTTGCCCGGGCTGAGGACGTTAACGGCGATGTTGTGCTCTCGCACCTCCTCGGCCAGGCTGGTAAAGGACCGGTCGAGAGCCGCCTTGGTCATCGAGTAGCCCACCCGTCCCGGCCGGTAACCCGTGGAGGCCCCCGAGGTGATGCAGAAGATCGATCCGCCGCTCCTCTGCGAGATCATAGCCGGCAGAGCATACTTGCACAGCAATATGGGCCCGCGTATGTTGGTCGCCATCGCCCGGTCCAGCAGGTCCTCGTCCAGCTCGGTCACCGGCGACTCGCAGTCGATGCCCGCGTTGGAGACAACCACATCGATGCGACCGAAGTGCTTGAGGGTCTCCTCCACCAGGCCCCGCAGGTCCTCCGCGGAAGTCACATCGCACTGCACAGGCAGCGCTTCGCCCCCGGCCTGGGCAATAGCCTGGGCGGTCTCCCGGATGTCACCGGACGCGTACCTCGGCCACTCGGACTGCTCCGAAACGTCGGCTATCGTACGGGATGCCACCACCACCTGCGCTCCCGCATCTCCGTAGGCCAGGCATATCTGGCGTCCGATCCCACGGCTGCCGCCGGTCACGATGGCGACCTTACCCTTGAGGTCCATCAGGCAACCGGACGGAAGTATGGGATGGTGATGTCGTCGTTCAGCGCCCGGAACACTACCTCCACAGCCATGCCCACCTTGATCTTCTCTGGGTCCGGGTCGCAATCGATCAAATTGGATGGCATTCGCGGGCCCTCCTCCAATTCGACGATGATCGGCACGTAGGGGACGCGGTCGCGGAAGGGGGGAGTCGGCCCCCGATGCACTATGGCGAATGTGTAGATGGTGCCCCGCCCGCTGCTCTTGATCCAGTCGGTATCTCGGGAGAAAGTCACAGGGGAGATGTCGCGGGGATAGAAGTAGGGGGTGTTGCTGGTTACGCAACGGCGCAGCCACAACTCTCCCTCTTTGCATTTCTCAAAGTAAAAGTCGGACTCGGGCTGGGGAGTGGGAGCTGGGATCGGGGGCGGCGACTGCTGCTGGGTCATTGCGGCTCTCCATGGATTCGTACGTTAGCGTCCGCCCTTGGGCACGCCATCGGTGGACGCCCAAAGAATACGCAGGCAGGCCGCACCCGTCAAGAAAGGGTGCGGCATGTGGCAAATGATTGGCCCTGAGCCCGTTGGAATACGGCTGGATCTAGAGAACGCCGTCTCTTCGGAGTTTATACGTAGGCCCCAGGACGTTCGTCAGCCTGGGCATGTCCTCGATCAAAATCCCCCGAGATTACAGGCAGCCCTCTCTCTCCAGGTCCCGACGGTCGCTGGATCGAAGGTCATCCCGGGCGTCTATTAGGTCTTCAAGAATATCATCGAAATCGTCGCCGTAGCGTATGTCGTCGTATTCCGCCTCCAGGTCCTCCAGCTCATCCTGAAGATCGTCAACCTTGTCATAGTCCTCGTCGTCCGAAGCCTCCAGGAGATCTCGGGATTTGGATAGCGCATCCTCCACTATGCCGAGCAGTTCTCCTTCGATCAGGTCAATCGCCTCAACCTCCACCTCATGTAATTCTTCCAAACCCGAAGGAGGGTTCAATGACTTATACTGACCGATGAGATCTCGATACTCTTCCAGGTCTTCTTCCATGTCCTGCAATTCGTCGTAATCGTTGTAACGAAAGGCATCGTCTATGTCGATTCCCATGATGTATTCGACATCGTCTAGATCCTCTTGGATTTCCCCGCACATTTCAGCGTATTCTTCAACGGTCAATGACTGGCCGCAGGCGATCACCGCGCCCAGGGTAACTAAAAGGATCAATAGTATAATTCTTGGCATGGTTCCCTCCGGCAATCATGTTAGGTTGGTCCTTCTATGGCTGCCTCCAACACTAATGTACTTATAGATCTATCACTCAGTGTAATTGTAATGTCAAATTGGGACTAATATTGTACCTGCAATCGGTGCATATTCGATTAATTCGCATCCAGGAGTACCGGTTATGAATGTTGGTGTAATGGGCGCGGGCAGTGTTGGTGGTTATATCGGCGGCATGCTCGCCCGGGGCGGACACGACGTGACCCTCATCGCTCGGGGCGCCCACCTGGCGGCCCTCCGGGATCACGGTCTGCGTGTGGTGCGCGACAACGAGGAGTTCACCGTGGAATGCGCCGCCACCGGCTCCCCCGAGGAGGCGGGCCCGGTGGAACTGGCCCTGTTGACAGTGAAAACATACCAGAATGATGTGGCTGTATCTGCCATGGCTCCCATGGTGGGCCCGGACACCACCGTACTATGCCTGCAAAACGGCGTCGACAGCTACGGACGGGCAGTCGAGGCCTTTGGCGCAGACAGGGTCCTGGCTGGGGCCGTCTACATCGAGGCCGGTACCGCAGGACCCGGGGTCGTCCGCCAGGCCGGTGACGTGGTGCGGGTAGTCTTCGGCGAGCTGGACGGATCAGCGTCAGAGAGAGGGGTTGCCATCGAGAGTGCATTTCGCGGCAGCGGCGTCCCCGCGGAATTCACCACCGACGTTCGTACTGCCCTCTGGTCCAAGTTCCTTTTCATCGCCACTATGGCCGGGCTCACCAGCATGGCCCGTCAGACCCTCGCCGAACTGATGCCCCGCCCCGAGTGGCGCGATGTCGTCGTTGCCTGTCTACGTGAAATCGAGGCGGCCGGAAGGGCCAGCGGCGTGGACTACCCGGCCAACGTACACGCGACGACCCTGGCCTACATTGAGGACAACCTGGCCGACCTGCATGCATCCATGCACACCGATGTCTCCGCCGGCCGGCCGTTGGAGTTGGATGCCCTCAACGGCGCTGTGGTGCGGGCCGGCAGGGCCGCAGGTGTTCCCACGCCCATCAACGACGTGATCTACGCAATGCTCAAGCCCCTGGCGGGCGGCGCCCAATGATGGGGCATCGTTTTTGACACCCCCCTGTGTCTGGCATAGCATACGCCGGTATGCGCAACGGATTCCCGGGCGAAATTAAGACGTTAACAAACAGGGGCGTCAGCAATGGAAGCTGGCATGGTTTCCCAAATCAACCCTGGCATGACGGTGGATTTCGACCAGGTTCGCGACACCACCACGGGCAGGCCGTCCGGCATCTACAGGCGTGCAACTGCGACCTGGCGTAGCACTCACCTTCGTTACGGGCCAGGAAAGGCCGCACCCTCTCTGGTGTTAACTGACCACTCCGGCCGGGCCCCGGACAGAGACCCTGCCAAGCTAGACCAGGCCGGAATCCGCCACGTCTCCCTAGTGATGCCGGACGTGAAGGCATTGGCCGGGCAGCTCATGGGCTTGGGAGTGGATCTGGCGGCGTCACCGGAGGCATTCGCCGGGCCCGGCGGGAAGGTAGCAGTATCCTGACCTCCGTCCCGAAAGCAATTTGCGTGCACCTCTACAATTATGGTCAGTGCCCCGGCCAACCTTCGTAACTGGGCAAGGGAGGACACTCGAATGCCCCATGACGGCCAGCAGCAGATGAGTCATGCCGACCGCCACGACCTGGACAAGTTGACCCGCTGGAAGTCCGGGTTGGACGGCGCGGCGAGCGCAGGCGACGCCTCCTTTCCGGTCTGCGCCATCTTCCTGGTCGGGCCGGATGACCGGGCCAGCCACGACATCTTCCGGCGCTACCGGTCGGAGTTCGAAGAACTTGGTGGCGGTTTTCACCACCTGGTCATATTCGGCCAGCACGGCGTGTCCACGACCCGCACCGCTTTCCTCGGAGAACTCGGGGACCGGGAGCAGGCTGTGCCGTTGCTCGTTGTCGCTTCGGGCTCTCATCACACGGAGAACGTTCATTGCGTCCCGTTGCCCCCCGGCGAGCGGGACGGCGCGCTGGACGATTCTCAACCGTGGGGTGCGGTTCTGGCACTGATCCGACGGGCTGCCGTCGATGGCCATTCTCTAACCCTGCAAGACTGCCCTACCGTCGTGAGACGATCCCTGCTGCACGGTTCACTGGCAGAAACCGTCAGCGGCGTCCTGGTGGAATTGTTGGGCAACCAGTAGGGACGGTAAACCGTCCGTACGAGTTTCTTGGGCTCCGATCGTCCGGCTTCACATCGCGGCGTTGACAATGCTCCAGATCCCCCAGCCGGCCAGCAAGACACCCGTGGTACGGCTCACCCACTCGCCCTTGGGCGCCACCTTCTCCGCCAGCACAAAGGCCGCCAGGGCCGCTATCCAGACCAGGTTCATTATCCCCAGCACGAACAGCAGCAGCATTAGCGACCAGCAGCACCCCAGGCAGTACGCGCCGTGCTCCAGGCCCATCCGCAGCGCGCCTCGGTGTCCCTCTCTCCACGATGTCATCAGGAAGCCCATGGGGGTGCGGCACTGCTTGAGGCAGGCGTACTTCAGGGGACTCCACTGAAATCCTCCGGCCAGGAGCAACAGGGCGCCGCCCAGGTACCCGCTGTTTGATGCCCCCATCATGGATGATAGTAGCGACGCCTGGTGCAGCCCCCAGTTGCCTCCGGTCGCCGCCAGGGAAAAGACTGCCCACACCACGATGTAGCCGGCGAGGAACGCCACCGTCGGCACATACGGAGCCTCGCGTTCCCTGCGCCTTCGGTTGACCGCGGCAAACATGAGCAGCATTGGGGCGGCCGACGGTGCCATCATGGCAACCATCATCACCACCCACATGACATACATTAAGGCGAAGTCGGGGCCGCTCCAGGAGCGCATATTGGCCATCGCCATGCCCATTCCCCCGCTACCCTCTCCCGGCGCCGAGTCCATTTGCATCGCGCCCATGCCCGCTCCGGTCTCGGCCACGTAAACTGTATAGGCCCAGGCGATGGCGGCGATGATTAAGATGGCCGCAACTACAACGACGCGGTCTCTCCGTAGCACCTGCTCCAGTGCTGTTGAAGCAGCGGAATTCGCTGCCTGGGACTGCCCTGTCATCCCTGTTTCTGCTCCTGTGACACGTCTCGGGACGGTCTCTTCCGAATGTAACCTACAGCTTGACCCGATGTCGAGGGATGCTATAATTCTCGGCGCAGGAGGTGGGCAATTTGGAAGCATTTGATTTTGCAGTTCCTAAGAGTATCGATGAAGCCGTTTCGATACTGAACGAAAAAGGAGACAGGGCCAGAATAATTGCGGGCGGGACCGACATTCTGGTAATGATGCGCGCTGGCCGGCGACTGGCCGATGTGGTTGTCGACGTAAAGGAAATTCCCGAAGTGAACCAGATGGCCATGACCGCCGACGGGGGACTGACTTTAGGCGCTGCAGTACCCTGCTACCGTATCTACCAGGACCAGGCGGTGGCGTCGGCTTATCCCGGACTGGTCGACGCGGCGTCGCTTATCGGCGGCATCCAGATCCAGGGGCGCGCCAGCATCGGTGGGAATCTTTGCAACGCTGCTCCCAGCGGCGACTCCATTCCCATCGTCATCGCGCTCGGTGGTGTCTGCCACATCTCGGGCCCCGGCGGCACACGGCAGTTGCCGGCCGAGCAATTCTGCACCGCACCAGGTCAGAACGCGCTTCAGCAAGGGGAGATGCTGGTAGCCATTCAGTTCCCGCCGCCCGCCGCCCATTCCGGTGCCAACTATCTGAGGTTCATTCCCCGCAACGAGATGGATATCGCCGTTGCCGGTGTGGGAAGCTCAGTGGTGCTGGATGCGTCGGGACAGAATTTCGTGTCGGGCCGCGTCGCCTTGGCATCGGTCGCGCCGACACCGGTATTCTCCCAGGCTGCGGGAGACAGCCTGGCGGGCAAGCCGGTTTCAGACGAATCCATTCGCGAGGCCTCCGAGTTGGCCATGGCGGACGCACGGCCGATAACCGACATGCGCGGCACCATCCGTCAGCGAATTCATCTCATCGGCGTCCTGACGCGCCGAACTCTCAATAATGCGGTCGATCGGGCCAGGGGAGGCTAGAGAATGCCCGGAGTTGTTCACGTTCAGGCGAAAATAAACGGCGAGGACACCAATTTCCTCTGTGAGCCTCGCCAAAGCTTGCTGGAAGTCCTGCGGGACGTCCTCGGTATGACCGGCACCAAGGAAGGGTGCAACGACGGAAACTGCGGCGCCTGCACCGTGGTGCTGGATGGACGCATCGTCGATTCCTGCCTTGTTCTTGGCGTCGAGATTGCCGGTCGTGAGGTCGAGACCATCGAGGGCATGGCCTCCCCCGGCGAGCTGCACCCGTTGCAGCAGTCCTTCCTGGAAAACGCCGCCCTGCAGTGCGGTATCTGCACTCCCGGCTTCCTCGTGGCCTCTCGGTCCCTGCTGGATGCCGAGCCCGATGCGGACGAGGGCCGCATCCGCCACTGGCTGGCCGGCAATCTCTGCCGCTGCACCGGCTACGACAAGATCGTCAGGGCCGTGCTCCAGGTAAGCACCGCCAGAGACAGCTGAGGCCGGATTTCGGTTGATGTCCATGATTCAGGGGCGGGTTATTAACCCGCCCCTGTCGATATGACGATAGGGGAGGTAGTTGAGCAGTGACTATTTCGAACCAGGTTCTCTCTGAGGTCGAATACAATATTGTCGGCAAGCGGCCGGTCAGGCCCGACGGAGTGGACAAGGTCACCGGAAGGGCCCAGTACGGGGCGGACGTGAAGCTCACCGGGCTTTTGGCGGGCAAGGTGCTCCGTAGCCCCCATCCCCACGCCCGCATCCGCTCCATCGATACCAGCAAGGCCGAGGCCCTGCCGGGAGTAAAGGCTGTCATCACTGCCGCCGATCTGCCCTTTGCCTCCTTGACCATGGATGAACTGGGCGGGGACTACGGCAGGCTCAAGTTTGCCTCCGATCACATGATGGCCAGCGACAAGGCCCTCTTCAAGGGCCACCCGGTCGCCGCCGTGGCCGCTGTTAACGCCCACGTCGCCGAGTCTGCGCTCGCACTCATCGAAGTCGACTACGAGGTCTTGGCCGCCGTTGTCGATGTCCGGCAGGCCATGAGTGACGGCGCCCCCATCCTTCACGAGGATCTCCGCACCTCTGCCATGGGGGAGCTGGGAGACAGGCCGACAAACGTGGCTTCCCACCTCACCTACGAGAAGGGTGATATTGAGAAGGGGTTCGCGGCTGCCGACGTCGTAATCGAGAGGGAATACAACACCGCCTCCGTGCACCAGGGCTACATCGAGCCCCATAATTCCACCGCGTTCTGGAACACTGACGGTCAATTGAACGTGTGGACCAGTACCCAGGGCGCTTTCGCCGTCCGTGCCGCCGTGGCCGACGTGCTGAGGTTGCCGGTCTCCAGGGTCAAGGTAACGCCCATGGAGATCGGCGGGGGATTTGGCGGAAAGATCGTCGCTTACCTCGACGCCATAACCGCCGTACTGTCCAGGAAGGCAGGCGCTCCTGTCAAGCAGGCCATGACCCGCGCCGAAGTCTTCGAGGCCTCCGGCCCGGCGCCCGGCTCGTGGATGAAGGTGAAGCTCGGCGCCAGGAGCGACGGACAGCTGACCTCGATGCAGCTCGAGGTCGCCATGGACGCCGGCGCCTACCCCGGTTCGCCTGTGATGCAGGCCATCTCATGCGCCTTTGCCTGCTACGAATTCGAAAACGGCAGGATCGACGGATACGACGTCGTGGTCAACAAGCCCAAGACCGCTGCCTACCGGGCCCCCGGTTCACCCCAGGCGGCCTTCGGAGTGGAGACCGCCATCGACGAACTGTGCCAGCAGATCGGTATCGACCCCATCGAGTTCCGGCTGCTCAACGCTGCCAGGGAAGGCACCAGGCGCATCGAAGGCCCCGTGGCCCGCCGCATTGGACTCGTGGAATGCCTCGAGGCGGCCCGCAATCACGACCACTACCGGACTCCCGTCGACGGCGAAAACCGCGGCCGCGGTATCGCCGCGGGTTTCTGGATGAACCGCGGGTTCCAGTCCAGCTGCGTGATCACTGTCAATTTCGACGGGACCGTCAGCCTGATCATGGGTTCGGTGGACATCGGCGGCACCCGCGCCTCCATTGCCCAGCAGACCGCCGAAACCCTCGGGATCGCCTACGAGGACGTGAAACCCACTGTCGTCGATACCGACTCCATCGGCTATACCATGGTGACCGGCGGTAGCCGCACCTCTTTCGCCACTGGCATCGCCGCCATCGAGGCCGCCGAGTCCGTCAAGGCCCAGCTGGTCGCCCGCGCTGCCACCATCTGGGATACCTCCGGGGATGACGTGGAATACGTGGACGGAGAGGTGCGCCACAAGTCCGATCCCGAGCTTCGGCTCGGCTTCAAGGACCTCGCCCGGCAACTCGCCACCACCGGCGGGACCGTGGCCGGCCAGTCCAATGTGGACCCTGCCGGTGAGGGTAATTCCTACGCGGTGCACATTGCCGACGTCGAAGTCGACCCTGACACGGGCAAGACGGCGGTCACCAGATACACTGCTATCCAGGATGCCGGCAAAGCCGTGCACCCCAGCTATGTCGAAGGCCAGATTCAGGGCGGAGTGGTTCAGGGCATCGGCTGGGCCCTCAACGAGGAGTACTTCTTTGACAATAGCGGCCGCATGTCCAACCCCACCTTCCTGGACTACCGTATGCCCACATCCCTCGATCTGCCAATGATCGACACTGTCATCGTCGAAGTAGCCAATCCCGGCCATCCCTTCGGCGTCCGGGGTGTTGGCGAAGTTCCTATTGTGCCTCCCATGGCCGCCGTCGCCAACGGCATTCACCAGGCGACGGGCCTGCGCCTTCGCAGCCTGCCCATGTCTCCCGGCAAGATTCTGGAGGCCCAGTGGGAGAAAAACGGCGACTGATCCCCTGCCGTAGCGTGTCTAACGGGGGCAGGCTTGTTGCCTGCCCCTGGCATTTTCCCACCTCCCCGGCTCCAAGGCTTGAATCGCCGCCAGCGGAAATGTAATCTGGAGAAAACTCCCGCGTGGGCTCTTGACGTCCCGCGGTTGGTTGCTCAAATCAGGAGGGTGGCCGTGGCGAAGGTCTTCATTCCCACCATGCTCCTGCCACTGACCGGTGGCGTCAAGCAGGCGGAATGCCAGGGGCGCAACGTGCGCCAGATTATCGACGCGCTGGAAGTGCAGTACCCGGGCATCAGGGACCGGTTGGTCGAAGACGGGGAAATACGTTCCAACCTGGCGGTCGCCATTGACGGAGACGTGGCCCGTATGGGAATGCTGGAGCGCGTCGCCGAGTCCAGCGAGGTCCATTTCGTGCCGGCCATCGGTGGCGGCCGGGCCGGGCCCAGGGCCTTTTCATTTTCTTAAAGGAGTCTTAAAGTTGTGGTGAAGAAGTGAGGAGGTGGGGAAGATGAGATTGAGAGAAGCCTTGGATGGAGTTCCAGACCACCGGAGCCGGCAAGGCCGGCGCCACCCATTGGGAGCGGTATTGAGTCTGTCAGTTTGCGCCATGCTATGTGGCTCCCGCAGTCTTTACGCCATTGCGCAATGGGGCCGGGACCAAGGAGCCACTGCTGGAGAGGAATTGGGTTTCCCACAGGGGAGAACGCCCTGCGTAGCCACCCTGCACCGGGTGTTCAAGGATCTGGACGTGGATGCCTTCGAAGGGGTGCTGCGGGAATGGGTGCGAGATAGTGGGGTGGATCTGGGCTCCGTGGTGTCAATAGACGGGAAGACGTTGCGTGGGATTCACGGTGAGGAACTGCCTGGGGTGCACCTGGTATCAGCCTACGCCACTGAGGGCAAGGCGGTGCTGAGCCAGGCAGCCACGGCGGGCAAGGGTCAGGAATTGGCAGCGGCCCAAGCAGTGTTGGGGCAGATTCCCCTGGAAGGGAGGATAGTGGTGGCGGACGCTCTGCTGACCCAACGGGAGGTGTGCCAGCAGATTGTAGCTGGCGGCGGAGATTACCTGTTGCCGGTGAAGGAAAATCAGCCTGCATTGTGCCAGGACCTGGTGGAAGTATTTTCCCCCACTGGAAACTGATAGGGTTGCGGGGCCATGGGTACCGCCGTGGCAGGCTGAGGACTGGCGGGAGCGAGGGGCGGAGCTGACTGTGTGGGTGGATGTCTCGCCCAAGCAACGGCACGGGCGCTGGGAGCGGCGGGAACTGTGGGCCTTGTCCGACCCGGAGGTGAACCGGTATGCGGGCAGCGCCGGATCGGTGGGGAAGGAGTGGCCCCACCTGCGGCAGGTATGCCGGCTGGAGCGGCAGAGGAGAGTCCGGGGACGCACCCAGGTGACGGTGAGCTATGCGGTGACCAGTCTTTCGCCCGAGGTTGCCGGAGCGGAACGTCTGTTGCAGATTCTTAGAGGGCATTGGAATATCGAGAACCAGGTGCATTGGGTCCGGGACGTCACCTTTGACGAAGACCGCTCCCAGGTAAGGAGCGGTAACGCCCCCCAGGTGATGGCAGCCTTTCGCAACCTGACCACCACCCTGGTGCGCTGGGCTGGTCATACCAACGTTGCCGCCGCCCTACGCCGCCACGCCGCTCACGTCTCCGAAGCCTTCTTACTCCTCGGCATTACCCCTGAATTCGGAGAATGAAAAGGCCCTGGGGCCGGGCCAGCAGTCAATTGACTGCCCTGAAAGCGCCCCTTAAAATGACGGAAAGCAGCGCTCCAAACCCTTGGGGACCTTGGAGGGCATATTATTCCAGCGCATCAAACGGGCGGGGATGGCAGATAAAGGGACTTCCAGAGTGCTGAAACTCGTTTCCTCGGGAGGGGTGGTGTTCCGCCAGACCGGGGACCGCTTGGAAACCGTTCTTTGTGGGCGCTCTGACCCCGTCCGGTGGAGTCTCGCCAAGGGGACTCCTGACCCGGGAGAGACCCTCGAGGAGACGGCCCTCCGGGAAGTGCGGGAGGAGACAGGCCTGGAAGTCGAACTGGAAGAGCCCCTGGGCAGCATTGAATACTGGTTCGCTGACCGCGGGAACGATGTGCGCTACCACAAGACCGTACATTTCTTCCTTATGACCCCTGTGGGCGGGCATATCGATCAACACGACCCTGAGTTCGATGTCGTTCAGTGGTTCGACGTCGACGATGCTCTCAACTCAATGGCCTATGGAAACGAGGCCGGGGTGTTGCGCAGAGCTGTGGATGTCATTAAGTCACGACAAGGCCAGGGACCGGATGGTTGAACTTCATGGCGCAAAAATAATTCTGCGCGAAAAACGCATTGAGGACGCTGAAAAGGACTATCGCTGGCGCAGCGATCCCGAAATCGCGAAACTCGACGCGGCCTTCCCCCTCAGCATGTCCTACGAACGCTACCTCCGGCTGTTTGAAGACCAGTTGCGCTACCCCACCCCCGGTTCCCACCACTTCGCCACCGACGCCATCGACGGTACCTACATCGGCAACTGCATGTACTACGACCTGGACAGCATCCACAAGGAAGCAGAGCTGGGCATCGTAATCGGCGACCGTAACTACTGGAGTAATTCCTACGGTTACGACGCGGTGACCACCCTCCTTGACCACATGTTCAGCGACCTGCAGCTGAACCGCGTCTACCTTCACACCCTCGACTGGAACGAGAGGGCCCAGCGCTGCTTTGAGAAGTCCGGCTTCAGGCCCGTCCGCACGGTGAGGCGCATGTCCCATGACTTCATATTGATGGAGGTCCTGCGGGATGACTGGCTGGAAACCGGGGAAGAGCGCCTGGCAGCCCGTTTTCGGGGGGCGACGAACGCCGCGGTCTCCAACGGTGCACCGGCGCCGGCCTCCGCTGTGGAGGCTACCCAGCCGGAGGCCCCGGTCGAACAGCTTGCGCCGCGCCGACGTTCGGTCTTTCCCCGGTCCGGCAGGGACTAGCGTTCCGTACTTGCCTCCGAAACGGCCTCTCGCAGGTCCATGGTTCCCGTGTAGAGCGACCGTCCTACGATCACTCCCTCCACGCCGGTCGGGACCAGCCGGCGAATGTCCTCCACCGATGACACTCCTCCCGAGGCCAGAATCGCCAACCCCGTCTCCCTGACCAGCGCCGTGCTGGTCTCAATGTCGGGCCCACTCAGCATACCGTCCCTGCCGATGTCCGTGTAAAGCAGCCGCGACACTCCACTGTCCGCCATGCTTCGCGTCAGTTGCAGCACGCTTACCTCGCTCGATTCGGTCCATCCCTGCAGTGCCACCATGCCGTCCCGGGCATCCACCGACACTACCACCCGGTCGCTGCCGTGAATCCGGCACACCTCTTGCACCATCTGCGGGTTCCGCACTGCCGCAGTACCGATAACCACGCGGTCCACTCCTGCCTCCAGCCATGCCCGGGCCGCTGCGGCACTGCGAATGCCTCCTCCGACCTGCACCGGGATATCCAGCCCGGAGACGATGGCCTTGATGATTTCCAGGTGCGCTGGCACTCCTGTCGCCGCTCCGTCAAGATCGACCACGTGCAGCCGCCGGCCTCCCTCCTCCTGCCATCGCAGGGCCATGGACAGGGGATCGTCAGAGAAGACCGTTTCCCGCGCGAAGTCGCCTTGGTGCAGCCTTACGCACCGTCCCCCACGCAGGTCTATGGCTGGAATAACTTCCATGGATGGCTCCCTGGCATTGGTGTCAAAACCCTTCCCCTCCCCGGAGGTTGAGTGTCGGGGCGAGGATTGGGCCCTTCGGCCGGGCAATACAATTCCCTAACGGGATTTCCCTCTGGCTGTCTCAACGAAGTTGCGATAGATTTTCAGCCCCACCGGTCCGCTTTTTTCCGGGTGAAACTGGGTGGCGACGAGATTGTCCTTGGCGTAAACGCTGCAGAAAGGGACGCCATATTCCGTGGTGCCGAGCACTCCTTCCATCGCGGCAGGTTCGGCGAAGAAACTGTGAACAAAATAGAAATAGCTGTCCGTTTCTATCCCCTGGAACACGGCGTGAGACCCCGCAAGGGCCACGCTGTTCCAGCCCATGTGGGGAATTTTCAAAGACCCGCCGTCGGCTGACACCGGTAGGCGCGTCACCCGACCCGGCACGATTCCCAGACATGCGGCGCCGCCCTCTTCGTCCGTCCAGTCCAGCAGCAACTGCAGTCCCAGGCAGATGCCCAGGAACGGACGCCCTGACATGGCGTATTCTCGCAATGGCCCTTCCAGGCCTCGCTGCCTCAGGGCTCCCATGGCTGCCGGCCCGGAACCAACGCCTGGCAGCACCACCGCATCCGCTGCGGTCAGCTCTGTGGGGTCGCCGGTCAGCACGGGGTCTACGCCACAGGTCTCCAGGGCCCGGGTAACGCTGCGCAGGTTGCCCGATTCGTAGTCAATGACGACCAGCTTCATCGGTCAGGCCTACGTTCGCTGTCCCGTTGCCCGCTCGATGGGCAGGTCGCGGTCCTCGTAACGGGCCACCACGAACAGCAGGTCCCCAAGGCGGTTCAGGTACGAGACCAGCAGTTCGTTGGTCAGCAGGCCTTCCTCGCCCATCGCTACCACCCGCCGCTCCGCCGTGCGTACAATGCAACGTGCCATATCGATGGCTGCCGATGCCGGCGACCCGCCGGGAAGTATAAACACGGTAGGCATCGTCATGCCCTCTTCCAGGGTGTCGATGGCCTGTTCCAGGTTTTCCACCATTTCTGTGGTAACCGGCGAAAAGTGCTGCTGGAACAGGTCGTACTTGTCCGGGTCGGTGGCCAGCTCGGCAGCCACGAGGAACAACTCCCTCTGCAGGTCCCGCAGCAGTTCTTTCACCCTTTCGTCGCTGGACATGGCCCGGGCCAGCCCCATGGCCGATACCGCCTCGTCGGTAATTCCGTAGGCCTCCGTGTGCGGGTTATTCTTGGAGATCCTGCCGCCATAGAGCAGGCTGGTCTCTCCCTTGTCCCCGAACTTGGTGTACACCCGCTTGCGGTATTCGCCCGTGTTGGAAGAGGCCACAGGACTCACCATCCCGTAACAGTTTGTGGCTGAGGTTGTTGCCGAAAGCCCACCCAGGAATTCTAGCACACCGTTACCCCTGCCCCGCCCCCGGCAAACGTCCCCTCTGCCCCAGGTAATCTCGGCTCAAGCTGGAAGCTGCAACCCCTGGGCCGCTGCCGACAGGCAAACACCCGTTGTCTCCGTTGCGGATATAATTGGCCCCGGCAAATACATAGAGGTGGGTCGCTATGCCAAACGAAGTCAGCATTATTGGCGTTCACGGAATGCCGGAGCTGGGACCGGGAGATGACCTGGCCGGGTTGATGATGGATGCTGCCGATGCCCAGGGCACTCCCATCACCGGGGGCGACATCCTGGTGGTGACCCAGAAGGTTGTTTCCAAGGTCGAGGGCAAGGTGATGAGCATCGAGGAGGTGGATGCGTCTCCGCTCGCCATCACCATCACCGAAGGGCACCGCCGGGACCCCCGGCATACCGAGATGATCCTGCGCGAAGCCCGCCGTATCGTCCGCATGGATCGCGGCGTCATAATCGCCGAGACGAAGCACGGGTTTTATTGTGCCAACGCCGGCATTGACGCCTCCAATATCCCCGGCAACAACACCATCGCCCTTCTGCCCGACGACTCGGACATCTCAGCCCAGGGTATCCGGGAGGCCGTCAGGGAGCGCCTGGGACTGGACGTGGCCGTCATCGTATCCGACACCTTCGGCCGCCCATGGCGCAACGGCGCCGCCAACGTGGCCATCGGCGTCGCCGGCATGGACCCGCTCCTGGACTACGTTGGCTCCCTCGACGCCCACGGAAACGTTCTGCACACCACCCAGATCGCCGTGGCCGATGAGTTGGCCGCTGCCGCGGAACTGGTGACCGGAAAGGCCCTGGGCGTCCCGGTTACCATAATCCGGGGCTACCAGTTCGACCCCATGGAGAACGCCAGCATCCAGCGGTTGCTCCGGTCAGGCGAGCGAGATCTGTTCCGATAGTTCCCCACAGGGAGACGTTACGGACCGCCGCTCAATTTGCCTGCCAGTCGCCGGACTCGGTGTCTGGAGCGTAGTCCCACAGCGATAGCTGGCGAATTGCGTCCGGCTCCACGAAGTTGCTAACGCCCACGCCCAGTAGGCGGAACGTGCGCCCTGTGGTGAGCTCGGCGGACAACAGCCTCCACGCCAGTTCCCGTATTGGTTCGATCTCGTTGGAGGGCTGGGCCAGCGTCGATTGCCGGGTGAAGGTGGTAAAGTCGGCCAGGCGCATCTTCACCGTCACGGTGCGTCCCAGCAGTCCCTTGCGCTCCAGGCTCTGGGCCACGCCGCCTGCCAGTTCCTCCAGCACGCTTCTCAGTTGGTCCCCGTCCCCGACATCGTCCGGAAAGGTGGTCTCGGACGACACCGACTTGGTGATCCGCTCGGTGTGCACCGGCTCCTCGTCCAGGCCCATGGCCCGCAGCCTGGTGCTTTCCGCCCGGACTCCGAACACTTTCTGGAACCACTCCGGGGATTGCGTGGCCAGCGCACCGATGGTGTCCACCCCCTCCGCGTTGAGCCGCTCCGCCGTCTTGGGGCCGATGCCCCACAGCTTGCCCACCGGCAGCGGCGCCAGGAACTCAGCCTGCTCGCCGGGCGGGACCACCACCAGACCGTCGGGCTTGTCCATGTCGGAGGCGATTTTCGAGACTGCCTTGCTGGCGCTGACGCCCACCGATACGGTCAGGCCCGTCTCCTCCCTCACCCTTCGCTTTAATTCCAGGGCCACCCCCAGTGGCCAGCGACCCGCCTCCGCATCGACGCCATCGGTGATGTCCAGGTAGGCCTCGTCCAGGGACAGCGGCTCAATCAACTCGGTGAAATCGCGGAAGATCTCCATGACGCTTCGGGACATCTCGCGATAGCGATTGAATCGCGGGGGAACGACCACCCCTTGGGGGCAGAGGCGCACTGCCGTCCGCATGGGCATGGCCGAATGCACACCGAAGGGGCGGGCCTCATAGGATGCCGTCGCCACCACGCCCCGATTCTCAGGTCGGCCCCCGACCAGCACCGGCTTGCCGCGCAGCTCCGGGTTGTCCAGCTGCTCCACGGTGGCGTAGAAGGCGTCCAGGTCAGCGTGAATGATGTGGCGCATCGCCATCTCGCTGGGTTCCCAATGTCCTGGCTCCGGCAAAAGGAGTATACAGGGGGCAGGAGTCTATTCTATATCTCCGTGCCTGCGATAACGCCACAGTGGCGTTTCCAATCATGGCTCTCTTCTGTTTTTCTGGTGCCTGTCGGTAGTGTTCCGAACCAGATGGTTAGAGATACAGGACAGGCTGGGATCGAGTGGCGAGGTGAGGAGTGATGGGGCTGAGCGCACTGCGGTTCCAACCCGCTGCGGGAAGACCGGCGGAATGTGGGCCATCAGGGACTGGCGACGGCGAAGGAGCTACTGCAATCCGGTAGCAGGCCTGGGCTCGCAGAACACGCCGGAGAGGCAATCAGCCGCGGCCGCCCTGGACTGGTGCCGCAAAGCAAGGGGAGGGGGTATGACGCATCCGTGTACAGGGCAGGCGAGACACCGGAAAACATCCCGGCTGGAGGGTCGGGACAGGGAGAACCGCAGTCGGCAAGAGATGGGAACCGTCCGGTCGCGGCACAACCTGCTGTCACTGCTTCGAGTAGGGGCCGCACAGATTAAACCACCACCATTCGGAACGCTGCCCATCTCCCGGAATGAGATGGAAATTTTCACGCATCCAGCATTGGATACCGATACCCATTCATAGAGTATCGGTATCCAGGCCGCGCACACGAACGGAAGTCTTACCTGCGAAGGAGTGTGACCGTTGGGGTTTCTCACCCTTTTTTCATTACGCCTCCCCAGAATTGAGGCCCTGGATTACCGCGAATACGGGAATGGCGAGTTGGCGTCCAGCAGTTGTCAAACACCCTCCAAGATACTAGTGGAGGAAAGAGAAACTCCTGGTTATGCGGGGGGTAAGGCAGGGCCTTTTCATTCTCCGAATTCAGGGGTAATGCCGAGGAGTAAGAAGGCTTCGGAGACGTGAGCGGCGTGGCGGCGTAGGGCGGCGGCAACGTTGGTATGACCAGCCCAGCGCACCAGGGTGGTGGTCAGGTTGCGAAAGGCTGCCATCACCTGGGGGGCGTTACCGCTCCTTACCTGGGAGCGGTCTTCGTCAAAGGTGACGTCCCGGACCCAATGCACCTGGTTCTCGATATTCCAATGCCCTCTAAGAATCTGCAACAGACGTTCCGCTCCGGCAACCTCGGGCGAAAGACTGGTCACCGCATAGCTCACCGTCACCTGGGTGCGTCCCCGGACTCTCCTCTGCCGCTCCAGCCGGCATACCTGCCGCAGGTGGGGCCACTCCTTCCCCACCGATCCGGCGCTGCCCGCATACCGGTTCACCTCCGGGTCGGACAAGGCCCACAGTTCCCGCCGCTCCCAGCGCCCGTGCCGTTGCTTGGGCGAGACATCCACCCACACAGTCAGCTCCGCCCCTCGCTCCCGCCAGTCCTCAGCCTGCCACGGCGGTACCCATGGCCCCGCAACCCTATCAGTTTCCAGTGGGGGAAAATACTTCCACCAGGTCCTGGCACAATGCAGGCTGATTTTCCTTCACCGGCAACAGGTAATCTCCGCCGCCAGCTACAATCTGCTGGCACACCTCCCGTTGGGTCAGCAGAGCGTCCGCCACCACTATCCTCCCTTCCAGGGGAATCTGCCCCAACACTGCTTGGGCCGCTGCCAATTCCTGACCCTTGCCCGCCGTGGCTGCCTGGCTCAGCACCGCCTTGCCCTCAGTGGCGTAGGCTGATACCAGGTGCACCCCAGGCAGTTCCTCACCGTGAATCCCACGCAACGTCTTCCCGTCTATTGACACCACGGAGCCCAGATCCACCCCACTATCTCGCACCCATTCCCGCAGCACCCCTTCGAAGGCATCCACGTCCAGATCCTTGAACACCCGGTGCAGGGTGGCTACGCAGGGCGTTCTCCCCTGTGGGAAACCCAATTCCTCTCCAGCAGTGGCTCCTTGGTCCCGGCCCCATTGCGCAATGGCGTAAAGACTGCGGGAGCCACATAGCATGGCGCAAACTGACAGACTCAATACCGCTCCCAATGGGTGGCGCCGGCCTTGCCGGCTCCGGTGGTCTGGAACTCCATCCAAGGCTTCTCTCAATCTCATCTTCCCCACCTCCTCACTTCTTCACCACAACTTTAAGACTCCTTTAAGAAAATGAAAAGGCCCTGGGGGGTAAGGCACGCGTCGAGGAATCGGCACAGGTGCTCGACGGATTCCTGGAAGGAGCGGGGCGCGAGGTGACCATCACCGGGGAAGCGTCGACACTGGCCGGCGCGTGGAGGATGTCGGCCTACGATGCATTGGTGTCCAAATTGCGGCGGGAGGACCTGCGGGCCACCGGCCACCGGCGGTCGGGACTGTTGGTAGCGGAGAAATACGGTCGGGAGAGCTGTAGCAAACTGGGCAAGGGATTTACCGAAACCAAATGGGTTGCTGCGGGCCGTACTGTTAGACTGATATCGACGAAGGGAACGGAAGCGGGTTGGTCGCCGGTACCGGATATGACCCTCTTTTCGGATCGATGTAGGCGGTGGCCGGCAACTCTTCTCACTTCGGGGCTGTCGGGGCGGACCACATGACTAATGATGAGCTGTAAATGGATACGACGTTCACGACGGATAGGAACGACGTGTATCAGACGGCGGGACGCTGCGGAGAAAACGATGGCCACGCCAAGGAACGTACCTGGTCCTCGTTTGGCCAATAAGGCAATGCCAATGAAACAAAGGAGGAAGACTGCGCAATGTTAAGTCTGGTCGCTCCCCGAAACCTGGGGCCAATTCCTGCGGTCGCGGCTGCGGCATTCGTAGTGCTGGCGATTTTTGCCTGGACCGAGAGGACCGTCCTCGTCGATCCGGATCATATGTCCGTACCCTACTGGCCCTGGAAGCTGTGGCAAATCGGCCCGCTGGTCATGGGTTTCGCAGGCACCTGGTGGGTCTGGTCGAGCACGCGTCATGTCCCCTGGGTGCGCAGTCTGGCACTGGGCATACTGGCCCTGGCGGTGCTTTTCAACGGGTACAGCGGACTGTTCGGCGACCATTGGGGCAACATATGGCGCACGGTCAACCCGCTGTTTATCGGCTCCTCCAGCGTGGCAGCGGTTGCCTTGTGGCGCTGCGGAAGTGCTGTGGGTCGCGTGGGTGCCGTGGTTTCGGCGGGGCTAGGCGCAGTGGTTTTCGCCAACGCCTACTTCGTCGACAACGGGGTCATCTGGCAGATCCTGAATCCGGTACGGATTCTTACGGAGCTGGCCTGGGCCGCCGGCGCCAGCCAGGCCGACCTGTCAGCAGAAAGCAGCGATGGGTGACGCTCCCCAGTCCCTTGCCTCGACCCACGACAGACACCGACGCTGAACTGTGACATGAAGGGTACCGCCCCCAGGCAATGGATCTGAGCGCGGCCGGTCCGATGGGGTGGAAACCGCCGTCGAGGGTGGAGGAGAATCGCGGATGCCCGGGATTTATCCCCGCGACAAGATGATGTTGCTGGCGTCGTCGACGGTGGCGGCCCACGTGGGAGGGACGACGGTGGTGGAGTCGTACTCCTCGATGACCAGCGGGCCCGGTTCGGAGCGTCCGAACAGGCTGGGACGGTTGACGACAGGGGTGTCGGCCCAACCGCGGTTGGGGCCAAAGTAGACCGGGCGATTTCCGGGAGTGCCGTTGGTAGACCAGGTCAGGGACAGCGGCTCGGCGAGCTCGAAGCGTTCGGGCATGCGCGGGGTATCGGGCAGGCCGCGGGCGATGACGCGGATGTTGACCAGCTGGTAGCCGGCCCCGCCTTCCGCAGGTCCCTGGCGATAGCCGAAGGACTGCTCGTGCTCCTGGTCGAAGTTCTCTGCGACTGCCGTCAGCGTTGCCTGAGTGACGGGGCCGGCGGGGACGGCGACGGTCAGGTCAGACACCTGGCCTTCGTACTTCATGTCGGCCTGGGTGATGAGCTCGTGGCGGGAGTCGTCGAACCCTTCCAGGCGGAGCTGGCGGCGCCCCTCCTCCCACATCCCCTCGACTAACCCGGCGAGGGTGGGCAGGTCGATTTCGTCGAAGGTCTTGAAATGAGTCTGCACGAAGTGGTGCTCGACGTCGGCGACCAGCAGGCCAAAACTGCTGAACACGCCGGGGAAGGGTGGGACGACGACCCGGGAAATGTCCAGCATTTCGGCCAGCCCGGCGGCGTGGACCGGGCCGCCGCCACCGAAGCAGATGAGGTCGAAACGGCGGGGGTCGCGGCCCCGCTCGCTGGAGACGGCGCGGAGGGCTCGCCCCATGTTGGAATTGACCAGCAGGTGGACCCCGTGGGCGGCCTCGACGTCGGAGAGATTGAGGGGCCGCGCAACGTTGTCGGTAATGGCGCGACGGGCCATTTCCGCGTCTATGGGAAAGTCGCCGGCCAGAAGGTGTTGCGGGTTCAGATAGCCAAGCAGGACGTCGGCATCGGTGACGGTGCCCTCCTGTCCGCCCAGCTGGTAGCAGGCAGGACCGGGGAAGGCGCCGGCGCTCTGAGGTCCCACGCGGAGGGAGCCGCTGCGGTCGACGGTGGCGATGCTGCCGCCGCCGGCGCCGACCTCGGCCAGGTCGATTGCGGGCACACGGAGGATGTGGCCGCTTCCGCGCAGCAGGCGATGGCCAACGCTGATACCACCGCCGACCTCGTACTCGGGGGCTTGCAGCATCTCGCCGTCCTCAATGATGGAGGCCTTGGCGGTGGTGCCGCCCATATCCAGGGTCATCAGGTTGGGCATATCGAGCCGCCGACCCAGGTGGAAGGCACCGACGACCCCGGCGGCAGGGCCGGACTCGATGCAGTAAACGGGGCGCTCCATGGCGATGCCGGAGGTGGCGAGACCGCCGTTTGACTGCATGACCGACAGAGGGACGGTGATGCCCATGTCGGACAAGCCCTGGGTGAGCAGGGTCAGGTAACGTTCGACCACCGGCCGAACGTAGCTGTTGATTACGGTGGTGCTGGTGCGCTCGTACTCCTTCATCTCCGGGAGCAGCTCGGAGGATAGGGTGAGAATAACTCCAGGGGCGCGCTCTAGAACCGCCTGGGCCACGTACTGCTCGTGGGCGGGATTGGCGTAGGAGTGGAGCAGGCATACGGCCACGGACTCGGCGCCGCTATCTACCACCGCCTGGGCGGCGCGTTCCACGGAAGCGGTGTCGAGGGGCCGCAGTACCTCCCCCTGGAAGTTCAGGCGCTCGGAGACCTCCAGCCGGTGCTGGCGTTTGACCAACGCCGGGGACTTTTCGTAGTAGAGGTCGTAGAGGCGAGGGGTCCGGTTGCGGCGGAACTCAAGCACGTCGCGGAAGCCCTCGGTGGTGATCAGGGCAGTGTGGGCGCCCTTCTGTTCGATGATGGCGTTGGTGGCGACGGTGAACCCATGGCCGACCTCGGTGACGGAGCCGGCCTGGATGCCCAGTTCCGCTATCCCGGCGCGGATGCCGTCGAGTACGGCGCGGCTGTAGTCGTCGGGGGTGCTGGCGACCTTGCGGGTCAGTACCTGTCCGTCGGAGCCGAGGAACACGATGTCGGTGAAGGTGCCGCCAATGTCTACGCCGATGCGGTAGCTGGTCATGGTTGAACTCTCATTTGGTATTCGGAACGAGGGAGTACCTTTGAAATATATTCGCCAAACCGCCCCATCCCCGAGGGGGAGGGCGCTATTCTAGCCGCCGAGGCATTTGCCGAGCCAGGCGCGCCCGTCCCTGGCCAGAAAGTCGTCGGCGCCGAAAGGGCCCTCGGTGCCGGGGTCGTAGATCTCCGGCGGCCGGGCATAGGCATTGGAGAGGCCCTCTATGAGGGGGTCCATGATGCTCCATGACTGTTCTATCTCATCACTGCGAATAAATAGGGATGCGTCGCCGTTGAGGGCGTCCAGGAGCAGGCGTTCGTAGGCGTCGGGGATTTCCTGCCCGCCGAAGGACTGGTCGTAGTGGAACTCCAGGTTCACGGGGCGCAGGTCGAGGGCGGAATCCGGAGTCTTGGCCTGGAATTCCAGGTGAACGCCCTCGTTGGGCTGCACGCAAATGGATAAAGTGTTGGAGGTAATGTCGCCGCTGGTGCCCTGGGGGAAGATCAGGTGGGGCGGCCGGCGGAACTGGATCAGCACCTCGGTACGCTTGCTGTTCAGCGCCTTGCCGGAACGGAGGTAGAAGGGCACTCCCTGCCAGCGCCAGTTGTCGAGATCGAGCCGAAGGGCGGCATAGGTGGCGGTGCGGGAGTCCTCGGGCACGCCGGGCTCATCCAGGTAGCCGTCGTACTGACCCAGGACAGCGTGCAGGTGGGCGTCTCCGGTGGCGATGGGACGGACGGATTCCAGCACCTTGACCTTTTCGTTGCGCAGGGTGTCGGCTTCGAAGGTGGAGGGCGGCTCCATGGCCACCACTGCCAGCAACTGGAGCAAGTGGCTCTGGAACATGTCCCGCAGTACACCGGCACGGTCGTAGTAGGCGGCGCGTTCCGCGATGGACACGGATTCGGATACGGTTATCTGGACGTTGTCGATGTAGTTGCGGGACCAGATGGGCTCGAAGATGGCATTGGCAAAGCGGAACACAAGCAGGTTCTGGACCGTTTCCTTGCCGAGGTAGTGGTCGATGCGGTAGACCTGATGCTCGGCAAAGACGGAGTGGACCGCCTCGTTGAGCTGGCGGGCGGTCTCGAGGTTGACGCCGAAGGGCTTTTCCACGACGACCCGCCGCCAGCCTTCGTCCTCGTTCTGGTAGCCGGCGCGACCCAGGGCGGCGATGGCGGGGGCGAAGAGGAAGGGGGCCAGGGCCAGGTAGTAAAGGCGGTTGGAGGCGCTATTGGGGGACTCAATGCTGGCAAGGGCGCGTTCCAGTTCGCGGAGACCATCGTGGGCGGAGACGTCGCCATAGCAGCTGTGAATGCGCCCGGCGAAGTCCTCCCACAACTCAGGGGCGGGCGGGAATTCCGGGTCCTGTCCGAAACCCTCGTAAAAGCAGGCCCGAAACTCGTCGGCAGTCATGTCGCTGCGGGAGACGCCAACAATATGCACCTCGGGGCCGAGGCGGCCCTTGGCATACAGGTCGGCGAGGGCTGGGGCCAACTTCTTGGTGGTAAGGTCGCCCGAGGCGCCGAATATGACAATGGTGGTGGTCTGCTCTGGCATGACCCTCCCGGTCGTGGCCTGGCTAGCCTCCGGAACGCCGGACGGCGTGTCCGCCGAACTGCTGGCGGAGAGCGGCGAGCAACTTGGCGCCGATGGGGCCGTCCTGTCGGGAGCGGAAGCGCTGCTGTAGGGCCGCGGTGATGGCGGGGGTGGGAACGGCCAGGTCCACCGATTCCTGCACCGTCCAGCGACCCTCTCCTGAGTCTTCGACGAAGGCCTCCAGGCTTTCGAGACCGGGATCCTCCTTCAGGGCGGCCGCGGCCAGTTCCAGGAGCCAGGAACGCACCACGCTGCCGTGTTTCCATGTCTCGGCAACGGCGGCTATGTCCAGGTCGAACTCGTCCTTGGCGGACAGCAGTTCGAAGCCCTCGGCATAGGACTCCATGAGAGCGTACTCAATGCCGTTGTGGACCATCTTGACGAAGTGGCCGGCACCACTGGGGCCGAAGTGGCAGTAGCCCGAGTCTTGGGTGGGCGCCAGGGAACGGAAGGCGGGTTCCATGCGCCGGACCGATTCGGCGGGTCCGCCCACCATGACGCAGTAACCGTTGGCCAGGCCCCAGATTCCTCCGCTGATACCCACGTCGATGAACTGGATGCCACGCTCCGCCAGCTCGCCGGCCCGCCGCATGGAGTCCTTGTAGTTGGCGTTGCCGCCATCCAGGAGTATGTCTCCGGGGGAGAGCAGGGGTGCCAGGCGGTCGATCGTGTCCTGGGTCGGGGGTCCGATGGGGAGCATCAACCACACGGCCCTGGGGGGCGGGAGAAGTGCGACAAGCCCCTCCAGGGAGTCGGAGCCGACGCTGCCGTGCTGCGAAACATTGGCCACGGCGGCGGCGTCAACGTCGTAGACGACGACGCTGTGCCCGCCAGCGGCAAGCCTTCGCGCCATGTTGGCTCCCATCCGCCCCAGTCCCACGAGACCGATATCCAACAGTGTCCCTCCTGCAACCGATATGAGGCCGGTAGCCGCTGGCGGCCTGGCTGCGGCCGCACAGAAACTGGAATCTACAGCTCGTCGAGAAGGCGAGCGAGACCGGCCGTGGCGTCGTCGCCCAGGTTCACGGTGATGATGCGGCGGCCAAGGTTTGCCAGGGCCTCAAAGTCTCCGGTGGCCTGGGCCGCGGCGAGGGTGCGGAATCCATAACGCTGCCCCGGAATGGGCAGGTCCTGCGGACTATTCATGGTCAGGTGGAGGTACAGACCGGTGCCCGGCCCGCCCTTGTGCAGTTGACCCGTGGAATGGAGATATCGCGGCCCGTAGCCCGAGGTCGTGGCGACGCCGTATCGGGAGGCCACGCGGCTTCGCAGTTCCCGCAGGAGGTGATCAAAGCCGGGATCCATGGGAACGTAGTGAATGATGGAGAGATAGTCGCCCGACTGAGCCTGTTCCAACAGAGTCGCAATGGACCCGGAGGAGAGGTGCTGCGGCAGCTTGCCCCGATCAAGATAGTACTGCAGGAGACGGTCGGTGTTGTCCTTGGCACCCTGCACATCGGGCTGGTCGAATGGGTGGACGTCCAAAATGGAGCCGGCGACTGCGGTAGCGTATTCCCAGCGGAAAAACTCGCCTGCGAAATCGTAAACGTCGTTGACGGGTAGGGTGAGGACCGGATGTCCGGCCGCCTCCAGGAGACCGATTCCGCGCTCGATTTCGGGAGCGGCCGAGTCCCTGCGCAGGAAGACAAAGACCCGGTCATCTCCATAGCAATCAGGATGGAGAAGGGGTTCACCGGCCACGGGGACGATGCCGCGGCCATCCTTGCCGAGGCTTTCGGCGATCATCTGCTCGACCCAAAGGCCGAAGTCCTCCAGGGGAGGCGGCGTCACCAGGGTGACCTTGTCCCTTCCTGCCAGGGTGGCGGCGCCCAACAGTGCGCCGAGTCGCAGCCCGGGGCTGGACATGGGGTCTTTCCGCACGCAGAGGTCCCGCATCGAGGCCGAGCTGTCAAGGAGGCGTTCGACATCCATACCGGCCAGAGCCGCCGGCAACATGCCGAACCAGGAAAGGACGGAATAGCGTCCCCCGATATCTGCGGGGTTGAGGAACGCCTTTCGGAATCCCTCCTCCAGCGCCAAATGATGCAGGGGGGTGCCTTCGTCAGTGATGGCCACGAAGTTGCTCCCGGCGCGGCAGTCGCCAATAGACTGCTCCACCAGGCTGCGGAAATACCGGTAGAAAGACAGAGTCTCCAGGGTACCGCCGGACTTGGAGGAGACGATGAAGAGGGTGCGGGTCGGGTCGATGGCGCGGGACACCGCCTCCACCCGTTCCGGCAAGGTGGAGTCGAGCACGGTCAGGGACGGGAATCCGGCTGCGGTTCCCAGCGCCCCTCGCAGCACTTCAGGCCCAAGGCAGCTGCCTCCCATGCCCAGCAGGACAACGTCGGCGTAGCCCTCTTCCCGGACCTGTCCGGCAAAGGCGTTCAGTTCCTGGAGGTGCGGCCGGAGAAAGGCCCCGGCGTCGAGCCAACCGAGACGGTCGGAAATCTCCCGGGGCTCCGCGCGCCAGACGGTGTGGTCGTGGTCGATGATGCGTTCCGGGACACCCCGCTCGATGAGGCCCTCCAGGGCCTGCCGCGCCGCCTCAGCCAGAGGAGCGTTACCGGAAACCAGGTCTTCCCGGGCGGGTTGGCTCACCATCAGCTGCCGTCAACCAGCTTGCGAGCCTCCTCAACCACACGCGCCACGGTGAACCCGAACCTTTCCAGGGCGACTCCCCCCGGGGCCGAGGCGCCAAAGGTGGTCATGCCAACGGAGGCGCCGTCAAGTCCGACGTACCGTGCCCAGCCGTTGGTGGCGCCGGCCTCTACGGACAGACGCTTTCGCTGGGATGGGGGCAGCACGGCCTCCCGGTATTCTTGGGACTGGGCCTCGAAGAGTTCCCAGGAGGGCATGGACACCAGCCGCACCCTGGTTCCCTCGGCATCGAGCACCTGGGCGGCCTCGAGGGCAATGTGGACCTCGGCTCCGGTGGCGATGATGATGACCTGATTGGCTCCCCCATCGGCTGACCAACCGGGAGACTCCCACAGCACGTAGGCTCCACTGGCGGCGTCCAGGGCCGACGCGAGGGCGGAGCGGTCCAGCACGGGGAGGTTCTGGCGGCTGAGCGCGAGGGCAGTGGGCCCGTCGCGCCGGTCGAGCGCGGCCTGCCAGGCCACGGCAGTCTCGGTAGCATCGGCGGGACGGATGACGACGAGATTGGGCATC
Organism: Dehalococcoidia bacterium; assembly: GCA_965208825.1. GTDB lineage: Bacteria > Chloroflexota > Dehalococcoidia > Lucifugimonadales > UBA3495 > VXOI01. The sequence goes on along the minus strand of CBDBPP010000004.1, from coordinate 445,628 downwards.
TCGCGCAGGGACATCAGATGCTCGACAGGCTGATGAGTGGGACCGTCCTCACCAAGGGCCACCGAGTCGTGGGTGAAGACATAAATTACCTGCTGGCCCATGAGAGCGCTGAGACGCAGTGCCGGGCGCAGGTAGTCGGAAAAGATCAGGAAGGTGGAGGCGTATGGGATGGCGCCGCCATGGACCGCGATGCCGTTGGCCACGGCGCCCATGGCGTGCTCGCGGACGCCGAAGTGCAGGTTGCGGCCATCGAAGTTGCCGGGACCGATGTGGCCCTCGCTGTTCAGAATGGTCAGGGTGGAGGGGGCAAGGTCTGCCGAGCCCCCGATGAGGTTGGGCACGGCGTCGGCAATGACGTTCATCACCTTGCCGGAAGCCTCTCTGGTGGACAGGGACTGGGTGTCCTCGAAGAGTCCGGAAATGCCACTGCTCCAACCGGGTGCAAGAACACCGTTCAGGGCGTCCTGCAGGCGGAGCGCCTCCGACGGGAAGTTCTCGCGGTAGCTGGACAGGGTAAGCTCCCATTCCTCCTGCAGTTCCCTGCCACGTTCCCGGGCCTTGGCTAGGTGCTCCCTGGCCTCTCCAGGCACGGTAAAGCTCTCGGGATAGGGCCAGTGCAACATTTCCCGGGTGAGTCCGACCTCATCGTCCCCGAGGGGAGCGCCATGCACTCCGGCTGTACCCGCCTTGTTGGGACTTCCGTAGCCGATAACGGTGCGGCAGACAATGATGCTGGGACGGTCTCCCTCGGCACGGGCCTCCTCTATGGCGGAAGCCACGGAGTCGAGATCGTTACCGTCGAGGGCGTCTATCACCTGCCAGCCATAGGCCTGGAAGCGGGCAGGCACATCTTCGAGGAAGGCGATGTCGGTGTCGCCTTCGATGGAAATCTGGTTGTCGTCGTAGATAAGAATAAGCTTGCCCAGACCCAGCGTGCCGGCCAGGGAGGCCGCTTCGGCAGCGACACCCTCCTGCAGGTCACCGTCGGAGACGATGGCATAGGTGTAGTGGTCGATAACATCGTGGCCGGGCCGGTTGAAGCGAGTGGCCAGCCAGCGCTCTGCCAGGGCCATCCCCACGGCATTGGCCAGTCCCTGTCCCAGTGGGCCGGTGGTGACCTCTACTCCCGGGGTGAGACCGTACTCGGGGTGGCCGGGCGTCCTGCTGCCCCACTGGCGGAATTGCTGGAGTTCCTCCATCGCCAGGTCGTAACCGGTGAGGTGGAGCAGGGAATACAGCAACGCCGAGGCATGGCCTGCGGAAAGGACGAAGCGGTCGCGGTCGGGCCACCGGGGGTCGGACGGATTGTGCTTCAGATAACGGTCCCACAGCACATAGGCCATGGGAGCGGCCCCCATCGGCGCGCCAGGATGCCCGGAACGCGCCTTCTGCACGGAGTCAATGGAGAGAAATCGAATGGTGTTGATGCACAGCTGGTCTAGAGCCGAGTCGGTCAAGGTCTTCCCCTGCACTAGCGGCCGGGACAGGGTGCCCGGACTCGCCTAATAATGTCATTCAGTCCCCCGGAGGGGTCCCGCCGGTAAGCCTTCGCGGCACTGGGTATGGTATCCAATCGAGACGAATCTGTCATCCACTGAACAACGGGAAAATGACAGCGGGCATCCATGCGGTGCGGGGTGTGTGGATCGAAGGCGGAAGGAGCGTGGCAAGACGATGGGCGGCTACTGGCTCGGCCTTTCCCCCAGGGTCGCCAGGGTTTCAAACTCCATGTCGCCTCGGTAGATACGCACGGAAATCTGATCACCGGGAAGGTTTTGCAGGAGGAACTTCGAGAGGTCTCCGGTGTTGCGCATGTGGACTCCGCCAAGGGCGACGATCACGTCCTGTCCCTGGAGTCCGGCAGCCTGGGCACCGGAATTCTCGACCACTCGCGCAACCACGATGCCCTCGTTGACCGGCACGCCGATCTGGGTGGCTATGGCCGGGGTCAGATTTACGGGGGAGATGCCCAGAAAGCCGCGCTCGACATAACCCTTCTCGATCAGCTGTGTGGACACGGCCAGGACATCATCGATGCCGATGGCGAACCCGATTCCCTGGCCGCCCGGAATCGAGGCCGTATTGACGCCCACCACCTCCCCCCTGCTGTTGACCAGGGGACCGCCGCTGTTGCCCAGGTTTATCGACGCATCGGTCTGGATGAGGTCGACGTAAGTGTCCTGGGGCCCGGCGTCAATGGTGCGTCCCAGGGCGCTGATGACGCCGCGGCTCACCGTCGGCGCACCCGAAAGCGCCAGGGCGTGGCCGACGGCGATAACTTCCTCGCCCACTTCCAGGTGGGAGGCAGTGCCGGTAACCGCAGGCCGGAGTCCGGTAGCGTCGATCTTCACCACGGCGACGTCGGGATTGGAGTCCCGTCCCACGATGCGACCGGGGTAACTGGTACCGGTGTGCAGGGTAACGGTTATGGAATCGGCGCCCTCAACGACATGGTTGTTGGTGAGCACGTAGCCCTCAGGGCTGATGACAATGCCGGATCCGACACCCGTGGTGGGGACGCGCCGGGAGACGGACCCGGAGGCATCCGTTTCCGTCAGAATATGCACCACGGAAGGGGTCACCTGGCGCACAATGTCGACGGTGGCCAATTCCTCTCCTGCAGAGCCGCCCTGGGAACCGGGGGTGGCCTCGGAGGAGCCGCAGGCAACCACGGCCAGCGCCGCCACGACCAGGGCAATCAGAATTGCCGGCGTGGCGAAAAAATTGCCCTTTAGCACGGCTGAAATTTTCGCAGGCATGAGCCCATACGCTCCGCGGCTGGGAGGGCGCCAGAGTTAAATTTCCAGTCGAATACATTTTACAGCGGACTATGCCCTGTGCGCTATTCATTGCGGAGACCGGCCAGGGCTATCGCGTCTTAATTGAATCAGCTTTGCCCACGACCGTCATTCCCGGCCCCACCCCGTCATTCCGGCGAAAGCCGGAATCCAGACCGTTTCGGCGGTTGTTGGCATTCCGGTTGCAAGGCTGGGTAGTTGCCCTCTTTCGTGGGAATGGCAAATTAATGAGCCTCACCACTTTAACAATTGAATGACCCTGGGATACCGGCCAGAGCCCTTCTCGAAAGCTACGAATCGGGCCAACACAATCCCATCCATCGGCGGCAGCAAGAGGTCACGCCAGCGCGAACCCGCACCGGCAAAACGTGACGAGGAGGCAGAGCGCGGCTGTCCGAACCGGGATTGCTTCGGTTAATGGATTGCGGCGATGCTTTTTGTGGCCGCCAGGGTCCGTGGCGTGATTTCCCGGTCTCGCGGGTAAGACAAAAGGTGGGCGGGTACGAGGCCCGCCCAGACAGTCCGGTACGCTATCCGAAGTTGGCCCTAGTCTCCGTTGGTTCCCAGTGCGGGGAAGATGCGGTCGCGGAAGGCTGCCAATTCGCCGGTGGCGAACTCGTATGTGTCACCGGTCATCAGGTAGAGGTGGGTCAGTCCCGACTTTTCCGCTTGCCTGATACGTTCGACGCAATACTCGGGGGTCCCGATCAGGCCCATGTAGTCGCAGATGGCGGCGAGGGCGTCGTCCGGCAGGAAGGAACAGAGTTCCTGGGCTTTCTCCCAGTCTTCGGCGTGGGGAACGTCAGGGTACAGGTCCCAGAGGCCCGCGGGCAGTTCCAGGTCGCCGAGGTCGATGCCGGCGGCCTTGAGCCAGGGTTGGTATGTCTTTTCCATCAGGCGCGAGACGGCCAGGGGCCGTGCGATCTCACGGGCCTCCTTGATGTCGTCCTTGATGATGGTGGTGCCGGTGAAGATGGTTTCCACGTCGTCCGGATTGCGACCGGCGGCGCGGGCGCCATCGGCGATTATCTGGCGGGCCTCGGCGACGGTGCCGGGGTGGATGCCGGTCATGAGCACGGCGCCGTCGGCGACCTCACCGGCCACTTTCATGACGCGGGGACCGGTGGCTGCGATGTAGACGGGTGGAGGCGGGGCCTCGCCTCCATGCTTCATGCGGCTGCGGGCGTCGTTGCCAAAGGAGACCATATCACCGGACATCAGCTCCTTCATGGTCACGACGGCGTGGCGCATCTGGCGAACGGTGGCGGGGGGAATGCCGATGGTGGCCGTGGAGCTGTAGCCGCGCCCCATCCAGACCTGGACCCGCCCCGGTGCCAGCTCGGCGACGGTCTGGGCGGCGGAGGCTACGACGGATGGGTGGCGGGTGACTGGATTGGTGACCGCGGAGGCGACGTTGATGCGCTCGGTGGCTTGGACAGCGGCGGCCATGCTGACGAAGCAGTCCCGCTCCAGCAACTGGGAGTCAAGGATACCGACGCCGTCGAAACCGGCGTCCTCGCATTGTTTCACGAAATCGGCCACCATGGGGCCGGGCTTGCAAGGCGGGACCCGCAGGTCGATCTTGATGGACATGGTCTGCTCCTACATAACGGAGATTTTTTAACGCAAAGACGCAAAGTCGCAATGATTTTGCTTTATCCGGTTAGCTCTTCGCGGAGGCGGCGGATGACCACCTCGACTTCGGGTTCGGTCAAGTTAAGGGGGTCGACTGCGAGTTCCCCGGGGCCACCCAACTGGTGCAGGTACACCTGCGGCTCGCCGGACTCCATGGCGCGGGCCACGGCGTCCCTGGAGGGGCCTCGCCAGTCGTCGGTGAAGCGTATGACCGCGCATGGAATCAGGTAGTTGGCGCTGTCGTGCTCCAGGGTCACCCCCAAGCCCGGTATCTCGACCAGGGCATCCACGACCCGCTGCATGAGTTCGCGGTAGGCGGCCATCTCGGCCTCCTCGTCCTCCTCCACGAAAGCAGAAAGCGAGGCCACCAGCCCGAGAACCTCCTCCTTGGCCACCTTCATGCCGCGCCCCAAGAATTGTCCCGGGCTGGCTTGCAGCGCCACGGATTCGATGAGGTCGGCGCGGCCGACGAGGATTCCACTGCCCTGAGGCCCCCGGATCCCCTTGCCGCCGCTGTAGACCACCATGTCGGCGCCGGCTGCGAGGTAGCGATACAGGTTGGCGCGGGGTGGCAGCATGGAGGCGGCGTCGACTATGACCGGCACCTCATGGGAGTGGGCGATCTCGCAGACCCGCTCCAGGGGCATGACCTTGTTGCTGGAGAAGGGTGCGGCAAGGTAGGCCACTGCGGCGGTGTTCTCGTTGATTACTCCTTCAAGCTGCCAGGGATGGGCGTACAGGTAGTCGCCGAATTCGACCATCTTCGCTCCGGCGGCACGATAGGCCTGGTCGTAGGGGAAACGATGCATGGTGTGGATGACGATCTCGTTCTTCATGCCCTCGGTTTCTGGCAGGCGACGCATTTTTACGGGGTCATTGCCGGCAATGCAGGCAGCGGCCTGGAGCAGGAGTCCACCGGCGGCGCCGCTGCAGACGAAACCGGCCTCGGCGCCAAGGAGCCGGGCCACCTCGCGGCCTGCGGCGCGGTTCAGGTCGTCTATATTGACCATCACACGGGCGGCCTGGGACATCAGCTCCAGGGTCTCTGGGCGGGTGCGGCTGCCGCCGAGCCGGGTGATGGAGCCGGCTGCGTTGATGATGGGAGCAACGCCGATACGCTGGTAAATCGAGTCTATGGTGGAACCGGGACCGGTCGAAATGTCAGCCACTATGTCCTCCGGGCGCCGCAGACTCCTAGGATGGCGGCACCGTTGGTATTTCCCACTTATTGGCGGCATTATAGCAATCCGACAGAGGCCTTGTGGTAACATTTCGAGAACTCGTGGTTGCCCATGAAACAGACGTTGCGCTGAGCATAAAAAGGGAGATCAGCATACATGTGTCCCGCTAGAGGAACGCTGGAACCGCTGACCAGAAAGGCGAAAATCGGTCTGGTGGTGGTCAGTGCCTCTTCAGTCTCAGAACTGCGCTACCCGCAGGCGGTACCGGAGGTGGGGTTCCTCGCCAGCCGGATGCTGCTGGCGGGAGACCAGGGACTGGAGGCGCTGCTGCAAATGGAGCAGAACTCTTCAAGAGCCGTGCAGGAACTGGCCTCGGCGGGAGTGGACTCCATCGCCTACTGCTGCACGGTGAGCGGCGCTCAGCGGGGACTGGGAAAAGACCGGGAGTTCTGCGCGGACATGGAGCGGGAGTGGGGCGCGCCCACCACGTCCACGATGCTGGCGGCAGCGGAGGCCCTGCTGCACCTGGGACTCCGGAAGGTGGTGCTGGTCAGTCCATACCCGCACAGCTACCACGAGGCGGAGAGCCGTTATCTGGCAGAGGCCGGTATCACGGCTGTTTCGGACTACGGCATGGGGCTGCGGACGGCTGCGGAGTTTGCCGCCGTCCTGCCGGAGGAGATCTACCGGTTCGCGCTGAAGGCGTGGCATGAAAGCGGTGATGATGCGGACGGCCTGTTCATCAGCTGCATGAACTTCGACGCCATGGCCGCAACGCAGGCTCTGGAGGACGCCATCGGCAAGCCGGTGGTGACCTCGCACACCGCGACCTTGTGGCGCGCCCTGGCCCTCGCCGGCGTCGATGAGCCGGTACACGGCTATGGGCGTCTGCTGGCAGAACGGCGGGATGTCGCAGTGCTGGCTGCACAGGGTCTGGATTAAAACCCGGCCCTTACAACCGGCCTACAGCTCAAAGGTATTCAACAACCGGAAAAGGAGAATTCCATGACCACCGCCGAGCGACTGAACGTCATACCCCTGGGCGAGGCGATGTTCACCCAGCGAGCGATACGACGGTTCAAGAAGGACCCGATTCCCGACGATGTGCTGGAAGACATCATGCAGGCCACCATCCGGGCGCCCAACGGCGGTAACACCCAGCAGTGGCGGTTCATCATCGTCAAGGACGAGGAGAAGCGCCGCAGGCTGGGCGAGCTGTACCACGAGGCCTGGTGGGCCAAGCGGGCCGACGCGGGCATAATGGGCCCGGAGGACCTGCCTCTGGGGAGGAACTCGATGCAGTCGGCGAGGCGGCTGGCCAACGAGATCGGCGAGACGCCGATTATGGTGCTGATTTGCGCCACCGCCAAGGGAGCGCAGGCAGCCGGTTCGGTGATACCCTCGGCGCAGAACATGCTGCTGGCGGCGCGGGCCTTCGGCGTGGGCGGCACGATTACGACGCTGCACCCGGTGGTGGAGGAACGGGTCCACGAGCTGTTCGGCATCCCCGACGAGGCGCAGGTGGTCTACTGCATGCCGCTGGGCTACCCTCGGGGCTCCTTCGGCTCGGTGCAACGCAGACCGTTGACCGAGGTCTGCGGCGTGGACGGCTGGGGCAACGACTACCCGGGGTAGGGGAGCCAAAAGGGCGCACGGGTGCGCCCATGCTGAGGGCAATCCAAGTAACAGGTGCGCTCGTCTTGAGCAATCTAAACTTTCGTCAGGGTCAGGAACCGCAGGGAAAATCCGGACTTTCGTAGATGCAGACAAGCGGCTTGCTACCGATGGTCAACGAGTGCGCCTCCACCGGCGAGTGCTCAATGACAGAACCGCCGAGTCTTTGGATGAACCGCCGGTAGTCCCGATGATTCTCCCCGCCGGAACGTTCATCATATAGACTCGTCTTGAACACGAGTATGTAGAACACATGGCAACCGTAGGGCTGCCCACTTGCCTGACGTGCGGCGATCGTACCTAACGTTCCGTGAATCAGTTGATAGCGAATATCGAGCAGCGAATCGAGTTCCATGTCCGGGCGAACCAATTCAGCCAAGTTCCTGATTCTCTCAACCGCCTTGGACCTGCAGTTCTTCAGAAGCTCCTTCTCGGCGCCCTCATATCGCTCCTGGACAGTGGGACCAAGACTTTCATCGACCTTGGCCTCAACACCAACGAAAAGGGGCATTTCGTTCCCGACGACCCCTTCTATCGCAAGATCATGGAACCGCCCTCTCCCGTATCTGTCGAATCTGACTTCTTTCTCCGGCGTGATTAGGTGTAGGGAAACTTGCCTTTCCAGCACCTCGGACAGTCGGGACTCCAAGTGCTGCACACCCTCACCATTCAAAATAAAGTCGGCAAGGGTGAAAGCACTGCGCCCCTCCTTCCAATGCACATCCCTGTAAAGCCTGGACCATCCTTCCAAAGAGCATAGTTCACCGCCGTGAGGACTGACGATTCTCACGGTCACTGAAACAGGTCCTTGATGCGGTCCAGGAAGCCGCCCCGGGTGCCGCCGCGCTCCATGAATCGGGCCCAGTGCTGCTCGGCGGACTCGGAGCGCCGCAGATCGCGGGAGCGCTGGCGCATCAAGTCGAGAATGCGGTCCTCCTCGCCCTTGTCCAGCCAGTAGCCGTGGTTATCAGGGCAATGGTCAATGGGCAGGTTGTGGGCCCGGTAATTGAAGACGTCCATGGCCGTTCCACAGTGAGGACAGGGTCGTCCACCGGACCTCCGGGCGTATTCTCGCATCCCCTTGAGAATCTCGTCGCGGTTGGCGGTGTCCTCCAGGAGGTCCATTTCGTCGAAGTCCAGCCACAGCCCGCGGCACATTGGACAGTGGTCGACCTCGATCCCGCGGTACTTTCGCTCGTCCAGGGCAACGTTGCAATCAGGGCAGTTCATGGTCGGCGCTCCGGTAGGTCTGTCATCTATGCGTTCTGTGGAACCGTGCTGCCTGTCTCCGCCTTAACCGGTACGGTGATCTCGATTTCAATCATGGCAAAGGTCGTTGACAAGGGAGGAGCGTCTTCGAACTCCTCGAACTCCGGGTCTGGTTCGGCGGAAATGCGGGCATGGAACACCATCGCATCTTCGATAGACATTCGCGGTTCGGGAATGGCCTCCCCGTGTTCTATCATGAACTCTATGTGAACGGTAAGAGCCTCTCTGATCATGTCCTGCACGATGCTCCAATTCTTGCCTGTGCTCATGCAGCCGGGAACATCCGGCGAATATGCGCAGTAGTTGTTGGGTGTCTGCTCATACACAACTGCGTACTTCAATTTCATTGGGTTCTCCCTCGTATCCCGGCTTGCCCTTTTATGTTACCCCATGTGCCTTTCTTCATGTCATCGCCCGGATGCCCCGGCTATGGTGACCGATCCGGGCTTATCCGGGTGCACGAAAATTCGATGGCTACCGCGGGTGCGAACCCATACCCAACCGTCGCGCTCAACGATGCGAATGGCATCCCTGACTTTCATGGTGGGTCTACCCCATGACGCGGCGGAAGAACTCCATGGCGTTGCCTCCGATGATCTTGCGGACCTCCTCGTCGGAGTAACCCCGGCGAATGAGGCCGCGGATGATGTTGCCGCCGTCGGCGGGAGACTCCAGGCCGTTGAGGTAGGGCGCGGGCAGCTGGTCCGGACCGTCTCGTCCCATGACCACGCGGTGGAAGGCCACGTGATCGCCCACGGTGGTGTCGGTGCCGATGCCCACGTGGTCCACGCCCACCAGGTTGACCATATAGTCGTAGTGGTCCAGCACGCACTCGATGTCCTGTTCGGGGTCGTCGCTGAGGGAGTTGGGCACGGCGGTGATGCAGATCAGGCCGCCGTTCTCGGCGCATGCCGTCAGTTCCTCGTCGCGACGGGTGCGGCGGGTGGGGCGGAGGGTGTAGGCGGCGTTATGGCTGAAAGTGACCGGAACCCGGGAGAACTCGATGGCGTCCAGGGCGCTGGGCGTCGAGACATGGGACAGGTCGATAGCCATACCCAGGTCGTTCATGCGGCGGACGACCTCGATACCGAAATCGCTGAGGCCGCCGGGGTTGCGCTCGTTCATCCCGTCGCCGATGTAGTTGCGGCGGTTGTAGGTGATGCCGGCGAGGCGCACCCCCATGCTGAACAGCTGATCAAGGCGTTCAATGCGATTGCCGATGGGCAGGTGCTCCAGGGTGGGCAGGAAGCCCAGGTTGCCCTGCTGCTTGGCCGCCTCGATGTCTGCGGCGTTGCCGACCCTGACGATGCCGTCCTGCACAGCCACGTCTGCAACCATGTTACCGACTTCGGCGGCGACGTCGTCGTACTCGACGAAGGACATGTCGGCGGTGCTCTTGAGGCCGCCGAACACGTTGGCAGTGGTGACGGCGGTCCAGCCGCCGGCGCGGGCGGCATCGTAGCCCCACTGGTATCGGCCGATGCGCACCAGGTCAATGAGCTGCTCCATCACCTCCGGGAGCACGAAGGGGTGCTGGTGGACGTCGACGGTGATGGCCTCCTCGGCAATGGCCTGGTAGCGTACCTCTTCGCGGGAGTCGAGGGGCACCACCGAGGACGGGACCCGGTTAACCTGCCTAGCGAGTGGTATTCCAGCAGCCATTTCACTTCTCCGCCGTATCGAATATCCGCAGGGAGTATGCCCCCGCCCAACCCTCTTCCGGGCAGGGATTTCAGTTGACGGAAATGGGGGCGCCGGCGCCGCCGGTCTGCTCGTTGACCAGAAAGGTAGCTTGGTCGGATCCATAGACCGTTTCCAGCTCAGCGTCGAAGCGCTGGCCGCCCAGGCCGCCCATGACCTCGTAGCGTCCCTCGGTTAGCAGCCGTCCCTCGTAGCTGTCCTGCTTCACCTTCCGCTCCGATTCTCCCGCCAGGTACATTTCAACGGCCTGCACCATCAGGTTGTTAATTTCTTCGGACCCTAGGTAGTTGGACGAACGGAGGAACACGTAGCCCCAACGAATACCCAAATGTTCAAGCATCATAGTTCGGCATCTCGAGGGGCGCACCACCGGGCTTTCGCGGGTGGTGGTCCAAGCACCAAAAATCCTGCCGGTAAAACTGAGACTACAAAAACTGTATGCAGAACGACAGGGTTCGTCAAGGCGGTCGCCTTTCCAGGGCAGACCCGGGCAGCCCGGTAGCCGGGCCCATTAGGGCGCGTAGTCTCATCGCATGGCCGTGCATGAAACCCGTGCCAACAAGACATAAAACATCCGATTCAGAAAGTTGCCCGAGCTGCCCTCGTCGCTCCTGGAAATGGCGCCACTCACGGCTATTGTAGTAAAGTACCGAAGGCTTGGGTCATCCAATCGGATGAAGTCGGCCGCATTTGGCGTAGCGGACAGTGCCGGAAGCCAAAGCCGCGCAGATGGGACTCCCTGATATTTGCAGCCAGGCACGGGACCCGATGAGCGTACTATTTCCGCAATTGGGACTCCGCAATAGGGAATAGACATGAATTCGAAAGGTAAACCGGTCGCCGTGGTCATCGGGGCGACCTCCAAGTGGCAGTCTGACGGACGCAACACGCACCTGGTGCACGGCGGTGACATCGACGACAGCGACCTGCCCGTTGGCGTGCGCTGGGGCGTTGGCGGTGCCATCTCCCTCAAGTTCGCCGGCGAGGGCTTTTTCACAGTGTTGACAACACGCAACGCCGGTAACGCGGCGCCACTGGAGTCTGCGATCCGCGAACGGGGCGACGACGCCATGATCGTGGAGCTGGACCTGGCCTCGCGGGAATCCGTTGCCAGCGCCTTCGCCCGCATCCGCGAGGAGGCCGGCGACCCCGAGGTCCTGGTCTACAACGCGGGCTACATCGACGGTCGCGACCTTCCGCCGGAGATGGAGCTGCTGGAGTACGTCCCCTACGAGGTGCTGGAGACCGCCCAGCACGTGGCGAGCAGCGGACCCTTCCTGGTGGCCCAGGAGGTGCTGCCTGCCATGCGGGAACGCGGGGACGGCTCCATTCTGTTTTCCAACAACAATTTCTCCCTTCGGGGCCGCAAGCGCTACACCGGGCAATCGCTGTACTACCCGCGGGTGCTGATGCGCGGGCTGGCTCAGGCGCTGACGGAGGAGTATTCGGAGCACGGGGTGCATGTTGCCAACGTGGTGATCGACGGATTGATCGACTCCCCGGGAACGCGGGCCCTGCCCCACGCGCAGGAAAACCCGGACCTTCTCATGAACCCTGTGAAGATTGCCGAGGCGTTCTACTACCTGCACACCCAGGACAGGTCCTGCTGGACCCATGAACTCCAGCTGACCCCCCACCCCACGAAGCCTAGTTTTTAGCGGCCTGTGGGAGGCACCGGCCTACCTTTGTAGATTTCAAGGAGCAGCAAGATGGATGTCGGACTGATGATGGTTTTCTCCAGCTACGGCTGGGATGAGGGCTCGGACGCCCGGATGTGGGAGGAGGAGCTCAGGCTGGCGGAAATCGCCGCCGACTCTGGCTTCGACAGCCTGTGGTCGGCAGAGCACCACTTCAACGACTATTCCTTCGTGCCTGACAACCTGCAGCTCATGACCCACTTGGCAGCCAGGCACCCGGACATCGACGTGGGCACCGCCGCCGTGATCCTGCCGTGGCACAATCCCCTGCGGGTGGCCGAGAATGCGGCCGTGCTGGACATGCTCAGCGGCGGACGACTGCGTCTGGGTTTAGGGCGAGGGCTGGCGCGAAGGGAATTCGAGGCCTTCAGCATCAGCATGGACGAGTCGCGGGACCGCTTTGATGAGGCGGCGCCGATGATCGTCGAGGCCCTTCGCACCGGCTTCATTGAGGGCGACGGGCCCTACTACCCGCAGCCCAGGGTGGAGATTCGACCTCGACCCCAGCACTCCTTCGACGGGCGCATCTATGCCGTGGCCGCCAGCGATGAGTCGGTGATGTCGGCGGCCAGGCTGGGCGCCCACATCGTAATGTTCGCCGACCGCCCCTGGGAAATGCGGATGCCTGGGATCGAGCGTGGGCGGGATCTGCACCGGGAATTTCACGGCACCGAGCCGCCCGCCCTGATGCTGACGGAGTTCGCGGTGTGCGGCACGGACCTGGAGCAGACGGAGGAGGAGGCCCGCAAGTACCAGGGCAAGTTCGTCGAGAGCAACTTCCATCACTACGAGTTCCTCAGCGACCACTTCGCCGGGGTGAAGGGTTACAACGCCTACCAGCAGAAGGCGGAAATCGCGCGTTCAGTGGGGCTCGAGGGTGCGGTCGAGGGATTCATGAAAGCCGCCAGCTGGGGCACGCCGGACAAGATCCTGCGGGGTCTGGAGGAGCGCCGGGAGCTGCTGGGTGAATTCGAGTGGAATGTGGCCTTCCGATTCGGCGGCATTCCGCTGGAGGTTGCCGAGCGGAGCCTGAAACTCTTTGCCGAAGAGGTGCTGCCCGTCGTCAAGTCCTGGTAACAGCGGGCTGGCCTACTGAGCAATGATCAGGTCCAGTTGACGTCTCCCGTCAACTGGACCATGGCGGTGGTCATCCCCCGACGTGGGACGGTCGGGTGCACCAACAGTGAGGCCCCGCCTCTTCTCGTTAGGACTGAGCTGTCCTACTCCCTATCTCAGGGAACGCCGACTCGCTGACTCTTGGGTCTCGTGGATTCGACTCTTCTCAACGAGTAGCGCCCACGTGATCCGATGTCCTTAAGCTCCGCTTCCAACATTCCCGTTCTGCCGCCCGTTGCAGAAACAGCCGAAAATGACCGGAATAGACTCTCTCACCTCTCTGGAGACAGCCGTTGTTTCATATCCAGCAACGGCGCCTCCCCGCATATGGGCCATTTGTTTAATCCGCTAAACATCTTGCTAAACATAATGGTAGAATGCGAGTCTCGTCACTGGATGACGATTTTAATCACCCAGCGAGGTCCAGTTTGCGTACCTCCTACCGAGCCCTCATAGCTTTGGCTGCCATTGCCTTGGTAACCATGATTTTCGCCGGTTGCGGGGGAGGTTCCCAGGAACCCACACCCACCCTAGCCCTGGACCCCCCGCCGACGGCAACGCGGGAGTCTGCCCCGCCTATACTCCCGACGATAACTCCTGAACCCCCTGCCGCCGCGGTTCCGACGCCCACGCCGGAGGCCACGCCTACGCCGGAGGCCACGCCTACGCCGGAGGCCACGCCTACGCCGGAGGCCACGTCCACCCCGTCGGCGCGGGCCGAGGCAACTCCCGAACCAACTGCGACGCCGGCCCCGACGCCTGAGGCTACCCCTGAACCCGAGCCAGCGCCCCAGCTTATCCCTCCGGTAGCCGGGCAACGGCCTCACAGCTACACCCACCATGGAATCACGGTGGAGGACCCCTGGCACTGGTTGGAGGATGAAGACTACCCGGAGGTGAACGACGAGGACGTCATCGCTTACCTGGAGGCCGAAAACGATTATTTTGATGCCGTCATGGCGCCCCACCAGGCACTGATTGACACCATCTACGCGGAAATCGAGGGACGCCAGCCCGCGGAACTGACCAGCCTGCCCAGCAAGAGCGGGGACTGGTACTACCAGTGGAAGTACGGTGAGGGGAGCGAATATCGCGAATGGCTGCGCTGGCCCGCCTCCGATCCGGGGGCCCGTGAAGGACCCACCGACAACGCCGAAGTTTTCCTCAGTGAACCCGATCTGGCTGAAGGCTTCGAGTACTTCCGCCTGGGGTCCTTGTCGGAAACCAGGGACTGGTCGCGGATTTCATACAGCACCGACACCAATGGGACGGAACGCTACACCATGGTCGTCAAGGACTTGCAGACCGGCGAGGTGCTTCCCGACACGATCGAGCAAACCAGGGGTGGGGCTGTCTGGTCAACGGACAACTCATTCTTTTACTACACACTGCTGGACGAGACTGGGCACCCGTTTCAGATACGCCGCCATGTCCTTGGCACCCCGGTAGAAGAGGACGCCCTGGTTTACGAGGAGACCGATCCGGGATTCTTCCTGTGGGTCACGAGTACCAACTCCGATGAATACGTCGTAATTGGGGCAGGCGACCATATCACCCGCGAGTACCAGTTGATCGATGCCTCCGACCCTGCGGGGGAACCCGTGCTGGTCGCTCCCCGCCTGGCGGGGCACGAGTATCAGATTGACCACCAGGGCGACCGCTTCGTCATCAGGACCAACGACACTCACCCGAACTTCCGTCTTGCCGTTGCCCCTGAGGACAATCCCACCCAGGAGGCGTGGGAAACCCTGCTGCAGGGATCGGACTCCCTGTACATCACGTGGTTCCACGTGACGGAGGACTACATTGCCACTGATGAGCGGATCGACGGTCTGGACCAGGTGCGCATCATCGATCGCGAAGGCAACTCCACCCACGTACAGTTCCCTGAGGCCGCCTATACCGCCTACAACAATGGCGACCCCGAGTTCGACGTGAACACGCTGCGCCTGAAATATACCTCCATGACCACCCCGTGGACCGACTACGACTATCACATCGATTCAAGGGAACTGGAACTGCGCAAGGTGCAGGAAATTCCCAGCGGATATGACGCATCGCAGTTCGTGACCACCCGGGAACTGGCAACGGCCCGAGATGGAGTGCAGGTCCCGGTATCCATCGTCCGCCACAAGGACACCCCGGTGGACGGCACAGCTCCCCTGTACATCTATGCCTACGGCGCATACGGGAGCGGCATCACCCCCTACTTTTCCTCCGCGCGGCAGTCGATTCTGGAACGGGGATTCATATTCGCCATAGCCCACGTCCGGGGAGGCGACGAGCTGGGCTTCCACTGGTACGAGGCCGGCAAGCTGGACCGCCGCACCAACACCTTCAACGACTTCGTAGATGTGGCCCGCCACCTGATTGAACGAGGCTACGGATCTGAGGGGCGCATCGCCATTTCCGGGGGGAGCGCCGGCGGGACGCTGATGGGCGCGGTGGTGAACCAGGCGCCGGAGCTGTGGGGCGCCATGGTAACCCAGGTGCCCTTTGTGGACGTGCTCAACACCATGCTCAATGCCGACCTGCCTTTGACTCCGCCTGAGTGGAACGAGTGGGGCAACCCCATCGAGGACAAGGATGCGTTTGAGTACATTCGCTCCTATTCACCTTATGACCAGCTGAAGCCAGGCGACTATCCTCCCATCTTCGTCACCGCCGGACTGAACGATCCCAGGGTGACTTACTGGGAGCCTGCCAAGTACGTGGCCAAGCTCCGGGCGGTGAAGACGGACGATAACCTGGTCCTGCTGAGGACCGACATGGGTTCCGGGCACGGGGGCCGGTCCGGCCGGACGGCCCGGTGGTATGAAATCGCCGAGGAGTACGCCTTCATACTGACGAGCATGGGACTGGTGGAATAGCCGCCTGCCCGAACGTCTCAGCCCCCCGGCTGCCGCAAGCTGGCCGAGCGGCTCGATACTCTCGACTTCGAGGTAGAGTAGGCCGCCTTCCTTCCTGCAGGCGGCCCCGGACAGTACATGCAAACGGGCCGCCAAATCCTCCATCCCGTGAAGGTTCAGGCGGCCCGCGCTCGTGCGTCCACGTAACCGGAAACTATCGAAAAACAGCTGCCACTGAACGAACGTCCTCTCGTCGAGGGGCAAGTTGGTGGTCACCAGGACGGAGCCTCGCTCGTTGCGCTGGCTGAGGACCTCGAAGAGCAGTCCAGCGCCCCGGTGGGAGAGAGCGGTACGAAGCCCAGCTCATCGATGATCAGCAGCTTCAAACGCGGCAGTTGCCGCTGTAGATTCAGCAACCGCCTCTCGTCCCTGGGGATGGCCGGGAAGTCGAAGCTGTCCAGGCTTTTGACCGCCGAGAATCGCGCTGCTCGGATCCGCCGCTCCACCATCACCCCCGGCGAACCTGCAGATACACGTCCACCTTGCGCTTCCCTGGCACCACCCATGGGCTCAACTTCAATCCTATGGACGGCAGCGGGCGGTACAGTTTGAGACCGCCGAATATCAGCAATGTACCCGCCTACGTGGCCTAATATATCCCCGCCGATTACTGGTTGGTGGGTGTCACTGTTTTCGGGGCTGGCGATCGTTCTGACGGTACTGTCGGTGAATCTGCTGGGAGACTGGCTTAGGGACAAGTTGGACCCCAAGCTGAGACAGATATAGAAACGTCGCTATCTTGCTGACCAGTTGATGACAACGCCGGAAGATTTTGTTTGTGGGCATGATGCGCTATACTACAATCGTTTTCGTCTAGGCTGGTCCAGGCGGCACAAAACAGGGAATTCTGACATAACGCGGATGTCGAGTTGTGTCGGCAGCAAGAGCGTGGAGGTAATAGCGTGGCTGAATACGATCTGGTGATCCGTGGTGGAACCGTAGTGGACGGGACGGGGAGTCCTGGATACAGGGCGGACCTGGCAGTCAGGGATGGCAGGGTAGCCAAGATCAGCGGTAGGATCAACGCAGGTGGAGCCAAGGAGATTGACGCCAGTGGGTGCATAGTAGCTCCGGGAGCCATCGACCTGCACACGCATTACGATGCGCAGATTCAGTGGGACCCCTATGCCTCGCTGTCTGGCTGGTTTGGGGTGACCTCCCTGACCATCGGGGAGTGCGGTTTTGGCTTTGCGCCGACCAGGCCCGAGGACCGGGACCTGAACATGCGGATGATGGACCGTATAGAGGCCATTCCCCTGGACTCCATGCGAAAGGGGATGCGCTGGGACTGGGAGACCTTTCCCCAGTTTCTGGACAGCCTGGACCGTCAGGGGTTGGGAGTAAACGTGGGGGCCATGGTGCCCTTCTCGCCGCTGCGCGGCTATGTGCTGGGAATGATTCCGGCGCGGGAGAGGACCTCGGTAACGGACGAAGAGCTGAACCAGATGAAGGAGATCTTCCGGGAGGGCATGAAAGCCGGGGGCTTCGGATTCGCCTTTGACATGAACATGGAGGACCGGACCGAGGACGGCGGTTTGTTGCCGAGCGTGGTGGCCTCGGAAAGGGAATTCCATGCCTTGGCCGAGGTACTGGGCGAGTTTGGGGTAGGCCACGTCGGGCTCACCCTGGGCTTTGGGTTGACGGAGGAACAGCGCAAGGCGACGCGGGAGTTGGTGGCGCAGACAATGAGGATCAGCGGACGCCCCTTCCACCTGCTGGACCTGCAACAGGGGGAGGACCCGGCCTGGGAACAGATGTGCCGAGCGGAGGGTCTGCCCCTGGTATACCAGAAGCCGGCCCCCGTGAACGGAGCGGAGTTCAAGCTGGCAGAATACAACATGTTCGATTTCATGCCCAACTGGGTGCAGCCTCTGGTGGGGAGTCCGGAGGAGCGTGCCATCAAGCTGCGGAACCCGGAGGTTCGCGTGGGAATGAAGGCCGATGTAGAGGAGTGGCCCAACAAGCGGACCGACTGGAGCCGGGTGAAAGTATTAGAGGTGGTGCACGAGCGGAACTACGAATATGAGGGTATGACCATCGAGGACCTGGCCGCAAGTACGGGGAAGCACCCCTTGGACGCCTTCCTGGACTTGGCCCTGGACGAGGACCTGGAGACGGAATTCCTGGTACCGCCCGCCGATGAGCCCCACGAACTGGATGCGCGTGTGCCGGACCTCCTGGACCCCCATGCCCACATCTCTGTGTCGGACGGTGGGGCCCATACCCGGTTCCTGACCATGTCCACGTGGCCGGTGGAATGGCTGGCCTTCTGGGTGCGGGACCGGGAGATCATGAGCCTGGAGCAGGCCCACTACAAGATGAGCGCATACCCTGCCTGGTTCACGGATTTCAAAGACCGGGGGACACTGCGTCTTGGGTCATGGGCCGACATCATCGTCTATAACCTGAACGAATTGGGTTACCTGTACGACAAAGCGGTCTACGCCAATGACTTCCCCGGTGGGGAGCGCCGACTGATCCAGAAGCCCACGGGGCTGCGCTACACCATAGTGAACGGAACGGTGACCCTGGAGGACAACAACCCCACCGGTGCATTACCTGGCAAGCTGCTTCGCAGCAACGAAATGGTGAGCTAGCCAGCCGGTGGTGAATTCGACAGGGGGGCTATAGTGCAGGGTCCGGCACTATACGAGACACTTGGATGATAACGAGATTCGGAACCCAGTTTGCCGGGAACGTGGACTTTGAGGACATCGGGCTGGAGGGGACGCCGGTGAACGAACGGTGGCTCCCTGACGAGCAGCTGGCCACGATATTCGACAAGTCCAGGAACATAGCGCAGGCCATGGACCGGCTGGGGTACAACACCCTGTGGGGAGCGGAGCATCACTTTCAGAGGGAGGGATACGAGTGCATCCCCAACCTGCTGATGCTATTCGTCTACCTGGCGCAGGTTACGGAGCGGCTGAACTTTGGCTGCGGCTTCAACATCACGCCCATGTGGCACCCACTGCGGTTGGCCGAGGACTTTGCCACCGCGGACCACCTTACCGGAGGGCGGGTCAAATTCGGCGTGGGCCGCGGGTACCACGCGCGGGAGGTGGAGTCCCTTGGGGGGCCCAGCACGACCATCCACAACGAGGAGAACCGGGAGCTGTTCGAGGAGGGAGTGGATCTGATATTAAAGGCCTTCAATGAGGAGTCCTTTTCCCACCACGGCAAGCACTTTGACGTTCCCCCGGACATACCATACCGGGGCTACCGGCTGGAAAAGATCAGTCTGGTACCCAGGCCGCGAACCTTGCCGGTGGAGGTATGGCAGCCGATAGTGGGAGGAAGTCAATATTCCATGGACTTCATGGTCGACCGTGGGATCAAAGGGGTGATAGGCGGAGGCGCTGGCGCCGGCGGAGCTACCACCGAGGTGCTGACCCGGTGGCGGGACACGCTGGCCCGGGCTGGGAGAGAGACCGAGCTGGGAGGGGACCTGATCATCAACTTCTCGATGCACCTGGCGGACACGGAGAAAAAAGCCATGGAGGAGGTGCGCAGCGCCTTCGAGGAGAACATGAAGATGTTCGCGCCGTTGGGGTTTGTCCGAGGGCTAAGTGATGAACAGATGTCCGCCCTGGGCGACCCGGCGAGGGCCAGGGGTGCGGGGTTGCCCTCTGTAGAGGGAGCGGTGGAGGCTGGGAACTGGCTATGCGGTCCGCCGGAGCTGATCATCGAGAAACTGATGGCCGTACAGGAGAGGTATCCCGGTCTGGAGGAGGTCAACGTGGCCTGCACCAGCATGGGCACACCGGAGAGAGTCACCCTGGAGCAGCTGGAGTGGTTCGGAACTGAGGTAATGCCGGCGTTCACCAGCCAGGCCAGGACACCTGCCCCGGCCGAATAGCCACCCCGTCTCCAGGACCCAACGACAGAGAGGGCTTCTTTCAGAAAAAGAAGCCCTCTCTGTATTGTCTGCGGTAACGTTTATGGCTAATTGACTCTCTATAGCTTGTAAACCCTGGCGGCATTGCCACCAGCGATCTTGGCCTTCTCTTCCTCGGTGCAGTCGGCCAGAATCTCCTCCAGAATCTCACGACTCTTCGGGAAAGTAGATTCGGTGTGGGGATAATCTGAGCCCCACTGGAGACAATCGACGCCAATGAAATCACGAAGCTTTATGGCCAGCGCATCTTCCTGAAAACCCACGAATATGTTCCGGCGGAAAAAGTCGCTGGGGACCATGCCATTCTTAAAGCGGTAGATCTCGTTTCTGCTGGACCTCTCGTTGTAATTGAAGTCCATCCGCTCCAGGAAATAGGGGACCCAGGACAGCTCGAACTCCACGGCCCCTATTTGTAGTTTCGGAAACCGCTCGAAGACCCCGCTGAAGATCATGTCGGCAGTGGACATCCGAATCCAGTGGTCGGCATTGGTCATCTGTGAGGGCCTGTTGAAACCGTGATCCGTCCAACTGCCTGAGTCCTGGCCTGGACGCTCGGTGACCAGGTGCAGACCAAGAGGCATCTCCAGGTCCTGGGCAGCAGCCCAGAGAGGGTCATACTCCGGCGAATAGTATCCCCTATCGGAAGGTGGATACACGGTGATCATGCCTCCTGCCAGTCCCATCTTGGCGCAGCGCTCCAGCTCTTTTACGCCGTCCGACACATCGTCTACATTGAGCATGGCGATTCCCTTGATCCGGTCAGGGAAGTGACTACAGAAGTCGGCAAGCCAGTCGTTGTATGTTCCGCACAGGGATGTCAGGAGAGCGCTATCTCGCACCTTGAACAGAAAAAGACCGATTGTGGGGTACACGATACTCACGTCCACCCCGTCAATATCCATGTCCTTTACGTGCTCCTCGGGGATGTAGCCCCCAGGGCGTATCTCCTCTTCCCTGAATTTGGTGCTTAGCTTTTCCCGCTCCTCGAATCGCAATCCCACGTTGCCACCGGAGGCCTGCAGGCCGCCTATCTTTTCGCCGTCACAGAACCAATAGTCGCCATCATCCATTGATTCAATGCGAGGAGCGCGGTCTCTGTACTTGAGCTCGCTTCTCGTGGTCCACAGGTCTGCTGGCTCTGCCACGTGGTTGTCTGCTGATATGACCCTGTAATTGGCCAATTCTTGCCTCCCCTACATTTTATTCTCAGAAAAGGCCTAGGGGACGGGACGCCCTTGGACGTCTCATCCCCCTTTTTACCACCGAAGCCTAAAGTGAGCGCGGGGCAAGGCCGCCCCTTACTTCTTCACCGCCTTGACATACTCCAGGTGCCGCGGCGGACGCAGACCTGAGGTCTGGTATTCCGCCACTACCTCTGGATTTATAACATACTCACTGTGGAAGGAAAACAGCGGTAGGCTGGCGTACTCGGTGAAGAGGTGTTCACCTATCTCCCTCATGAGCCGGTCCCGCTCATCCAGGCTCACCGTTGCCAGGAATTCATCGTACCTGTCTTCGATGAACTGGTTTTCGTACATATTGCAGCAGCCGCCCTTCGCCTTGCTGACATAGAGGATCTTGAGCTGTTCCGTATCGGTGGAGCGCCACGGTGTTGCATCGGCCCACGCTACGCCTTCTATATCTCCGGCAAGCATCTTCTCCATGAAGAACACGAACTCTCGCTGCTCGATCTTTATCGGCACATCGATCTCGTGCCAGTAGTTGGCAACAGCTTCACCTACATCCACCAGGTTCCCAAGTGAAGCCCGTGGAGTCAGCAGGAAAACGAACTCGGACCAGTCAATAGGCTCCCCCAGCTCGGCCTCAACTTCGGCCAGCAGCTCTTTGGCATGCTCCGGATCGTACCTGTAATCGACCTCAAATCTCTCGGTCCATGAAGGGTCCCACCCTCGTAGGTGTTCTGCGTAGAATGCGACCGGCATAACCGCTCCCCTACCACCTAGTAGGGTATTTTGGATCTCCTGCCGGTCCACCGCCAGGTTCAACGCCTTGCGCACCTTCCGGCCAATCCCATCGGGGAGCGCCCAGACAGGGACGTTGTCGGCTTCATAATATTCTGCGGTCGGCACATAATTCCCACCGAACCAGGCATAGACCACCACGGTCGGAGAGGTGGATTTAACAATTTCCATGCCCCCGTCCACCGCTGCAGTCTGGAGATCGAAGGGAAGAATACCGATTTCCACCTCATTGGCTAATAGCATAGACAAAATGGTGGACGGCTCGAATACAAAGAGGAACTCAAGCTCCTCGAAGTCAGGGGTTACCCGCCAGTGTTCGTAGGGTACCCGCTCGTGCAAAACCGATGCTCCAAGCTCCCGTTCTACGAACTGGTAGGGACCGGTCCCTATCATCTTTTCTTTCAAGCCGGCCTCGCCCTCGGCGTCCAGGAATGCATCGCTCAGAATGTGCGTGTTAGTTTGACCGCTAAACAGGTATGTGCCGTCCAAAAAAGGCCGCGGGAGGGTGAAGGTGATGTTATAGTCGTCAACCACCTCATGACCTTCCAGGAACAGCTTCATGTCGTCAATCCGGGGATCCGGATTAGCAGGCCGGGTATACCACTCCATGGTTTGCACCACATCGGCGGCGGTAAATTCTCCCCAGTCCTCGTGGAAGCGGACCCCTTGTCGCAGCTCGAAGTCCCAGGTCTTCCCGTCTGGGCTCACGCTCCATTCGGTTACAAGATTGGGCACGTACTCCGAGTACTGATCGTCGTAAAATAGGGATTCGTAGACTTGGTCCAACTGGTGCATGTGGTGTGAAATGAGTACCGACGGATCGTTGTTCTCCCTCTCCGATCCGGAAATTACCCTCAGACGCGCCTGGACGGCCTCCATTCCGACAACTGGGGCCGGTGTTGGGGCAGTGGTTGCTGTGGGAACGGCCGTGGCCGCCGGCATGTCCGTAGCCGCGGGAGCAGTGGTTGCAGCGGGAACGGTCGTGGCCGCCGGCATGGCCGTAGCCTCGGGAGCCTCGGTTGCAGCGGGAACGGCCGTCGCCGTTGCGTCGCCGCCACAAGCCACGATTATCGCAATCATGCCAACTATCAACCAGAGAGGACTGAATAACCAATGCCTGTAACTTTTCGATCCCTTCACGAAAGCTCTCCTCAGTCTTCCTGTATCGTAAGATGATGGGCGCTGAAACACCTCTTGATTTCACCCTCGCCCAGATAGTGCGGGCAGTTTAGACCATCGGTACTGGCGTGCCAATACCCTGAATTAAGAAGGGAATTATATACTTGATTACCCACGGCCCGATTTTCACCCCACCACGGGCCGGGTTGTGTGCTCCGCGCAACGCCCGTCGCGGTACAGGATTTCAGGGTAGTTGACTTCCCTCCCACACTCGGCGCAAGAGTAGGTTTGCGATTCGTCGATGGCCGGCCCAGGCGGGGCGGTTCGGAGAAACACCTGGGCGATCTCCTCCGCCGTCGCGTCTATCCGAGGCGGGTAGGGCCGGACCGGGCGCCCTAGTTCCTTCCGCTTACGTGGCATCATCCCTCCTCGTTCGCAGGAATTCGCGTCAATCTGACACGTAGCGCATCTTCAAACTCGCTACGCCTGACCGTTTCCGCTGACAGCAGCTTGTCGCTGGAGTCTTCCAGGGACAGCACTTCCCAATGGTGCGTCGTCAAACGGTAGTCCTCGTCCATCTGCGGCACCAGCCAGACAATATCGCCTTCGTTCAGGTCGTGCGACGGGTCCGTACTCGGTCCACCAATGGCCTGAAAGAACGGCATATCAACCGCTACCGCCAATTTCGTTCCCCACCGGCGCATCGTCGGGCATTTGACCTGTAGCTGAGGCATCAGACGCTTTGCGCTTGACGACCGCCAATCAGGGCGCCGTAGCTCGGTTGGGGGTGGTGGTTCTGTATCACGGTTCTGCGCAAGCAGCTCAAAATCCGCCTGCATACCCTTCCCCGAGAAGTAAACCGCCTGTACTTCAAGGCCAAACCACGAGGCTGCATTGCCATCGCCAGACACCACCAAGTCTATGCGGCCAGCCGGCCTCCCCGTCGAAGGCGAACGCATAAACGGGACTTCTCGGGCAAGGTAGATGTCCGAAAAGCCTACAATCTCTCCCAACCATAGAGGGAGCAAATCCCCAACATCGAAACGACGTGGACAGGTAATGACTGGACGGCTTTCCCCTGCCTGGATTGAGCAAACCCCGCCGACTTTACTGCATGGCGGATTGCCGCGTTGAAAGGGACACGGGGGCGGGGATGTTTCCCTCAACGCTGCCCGCGCCAGGTGCTGCCGGCGCTCTACCGTCATCGTCTGTAACGGCTCGCCGAACCACTCCCCGATTCCGTAGCGCATAGTCATGCGAATAGCCGCTCGGAAGTGATGACCAACTCGTTGATTTGGTTGTGGTGCCCGTTCTTCATGGACAGGGACACAGCCTCAAACCTATGCCGCTGAATCAGCTCGAATATCTCCGGGGCGGCGTCATACGTCATGAGGAAGTTGGCCTCAGTGTCGGCCAACAAGCCAAATAGCCCTTCGTGGTCGATCTGCGAGTGTTCGTACAGGCGGAGACCGGACTGTTTGCCGCCCCGTGCAGTATAGGGAGGGTCCAAAAACACCGCCGCGTCTTTACCCCATCCACGCAGCAACAGGGGCAGCAGTTTCATTCCATCGCCTTCAAAGAACGCGATCCGGTCCGCGTACTCTTGGATTGCGGCCAGGCGCGCTGCCAGCGTTTCGGGATACCACCGGGAAAGCAGCCCACGGCCGTTCTCGCCATGCTTACTGAACGAGGCTCCTCTGGCCAGGACACCGCCGCGCCGCGTCCGGTTCAGGACCAGTGTACGGAATCCGTGTTCCAAAACTGACGCTGGACAGGCCCCCTCCAATACTCGCAACGTATCCATGGTCGGCTCGAAGTGGGCCACCTGGTCAATCAATCCTTCTCCGTTCTCAAGAGCCGCCCGCCAGAATGCGGCTACGTCGCGGTCTATTTCAACCATGACACAATCCTTGACCAATCCCTCCATCACCGCAGTTAGCGAGACTATGCCGCCTCCTGCGAAGGGTTCGATAAGGAGATCGGGCTGGGTATGGCGTAGCCATTCACGGATATGAGGGACCAACCAGGTCTTTCCACCCGGATACCGCAATGGACTACGTTGCGGTACTGTGGCAACATTCACCACTGGAAGGCGTGAAGTCTCTACCACGGGTCGCCTCTATAGCATCCTGGGATTGCGAGTTTCGCGCGGCCCGATAAGCACACTATACGGAAGTTGTTTACCCGCCGCGCCCCGTGCCATTATCCCCATTTGCTCGGCGGTGTCAAGCGGCCTGGCGTTGTGCCGGCCCTCGAACTCCGTCGTGTACCGGGGCAGATGCTTCACGCTGACATGGTGGTAAATCCCATCGATCCCACGCTTGAACAGGGCCCAGTGGGATTCCAACCCGTTGGTATGGGCCATCCCCCGGACGTACTCGTTGGCGCTGTGCTTGACCGCTTCGTGTGGACGGGGAAGGCCAACGTAGGCCGTTGCTTCGTCGGTGTAGACCGTGGTCCCCGGCTCGGTATGGCGAATCACGAAGTTCTGAAGGGTTGGCTTGTCGGTGGCTTCCACGACCTCGGTGGCGATTCGGCCCGTCTCCCGCTGGCGAACTCCGGCAACAGGGGTTTTGCCCACTGCGCCCCGGCCTGCCCGGAGCTTCTTGTCCTCGTGCTTGTTGCCTTCCTTGCCGCCGATGTAGGTCTCGTCAACCTCAACCGCCCCCGCGAACTTGTCGCCCTCGGCGGCCAGCGTCTGCCGGATGCGGTGGGCCATGTACCAGGCTGTTTTCTGAGTGATTCCCAGGTCGCGGTAGAGCTTCATGCTGGACACGCCCTTGAGGTTCGTCGCGAACAGATAGTAGGCGACGGCCCATTTGCTCAGGGGAAGGTGTGAGCGGTGCAAGAGCGTCCCGGTCTTTACGGAGAAGTCCTTGCGGCAGGTGCGGCAGCGGAAGGGCTGAGGCTTGCGATTCGGCCTGGGGCTGACCTCCAGGGACTCGCAGAAGGGGCAGATAACCCCGTCCGGCCAGCGTTGCTCAACAAACCACGCCTCGGCCTTTTCCTCGGTGTCGAAACGCTTGATGATCTCCATCAGCGTCATGCCCTTACGGTAGCTCTTGCCTGCCATTTCAACCTCTGTAACCCGTTTGCTTTATGGGAATAGTTTACCCCAACGGGCAGGCAAAGTCAAGGGTTTTGGGTAATCAAGTATATAATTCCCATTAAGAATATCTGGAAATAATTGGGGACTTGAAAGGAAGCCGAAAGGAAAGGGGGCGAACAGCCACCTGGAACTGATTCTTTCAAGTTTCCGGATGATCTCACACAAAACCCGGTCTGGCAACCCCGATCGTTGGTTCTGGGATTGGGACTCTATCCCACGTCGATTATCAGGTTTAGGAACCGGTCGATAGACCCACTGTCCCGGGGACCCAGTACCGCCGTCGATTCTCTTTCTTCGATTATTGCCGGGCCCTTGACAGTATGGCCGTGAAGGAGCCGGTACCTGTCGTAAACTTGGCAGTCAACGTATTGGCCTTCGGTCTGGAAGTAGACCGGGCGCGTTCCCGTGAGTGCTTCTCGTGCGTCCCCCGGTTCTCTCATCCCCTCCTCCCGCAGCCGGACCGCTGGTTGGGGCGCGCGAACCAGTACCTTCCAGTTCTGGACCTCGATGGGTATATTGAGGTTGGTACGGCTGTAGAGCGCCTGATAGACTTTGTGGAAGCTCCCCTCTAGGTTCTGGACGCCGGAAGAGTCCCTGATCCCGGCAGGGACAGGCACATTGATCTCGTGTATCTGTCCCACCAGGCGCATGTCCGCCGACCTGACTACCTCTACTGCATCTAGGGAGGCTCCGGAGCTCTGGAGCATATCGAGCCCCCACTGTTCCATTTCAGCGAAGACCTGGTTGACTTCGTCCCAGTCGGTTTCTTCCAGCAGCGCTGGTCGCGAGCGGGCTCCCTCGAAGGAAAGGGGGGCCGTCAAGCAACCCACCGCCGAGGTCACACCGGCCGCGAGAGGTACGATTACCCGCTTCACCCCCAGGATGCGGGCTACCTCACTGGCGTGGGCTGGGCCCGCGCCTCCGAACGCGGTGATGGCGTAGTTCCTGGGATCCTTATTACGACCGATTATGTGTAGTCTCGCCGAAGCCGCCATGTTTTCCGTCACGACACCGTAAATCCCCGCGGCCGCCTGCACTTCGCTCATCCCCATGGATTCGGCCAGGCCTGAAATGGCTTGCCTGGCAGCTTCCTCGTTTAGCCCCATCTTGCCCCCGAGGAAGTACTGGGAATTCAGGTAGCCCAAAATCAGGTTGGCATCGGTTACCGTTGGTTGTACACCGCCGTTGTCGTAACAAGCCGGCCCAGGGACCGCTCCGGCACTCTGGGGACCCACCTTAAGCAGTCCCAGATTATCAATCCAGGCGATGCTGCCTCCCCCCGCTCCGATCTCGACCAGATCGACCACCGGGATCAATATCGGTAGACCGCTGCCCTTCGTGAAGCGGTGTACCCGTGCTACCTCTATGTTATTGGACGCCGCTGGCTCCCCTCCTTCGATAACGCAGGTCTTGGCAGTGGTGCCACCCATGTCCAGGGAGATCAAGTCCGACTGGCCCAACAGTTGGCTGTAGAAGCTTGCGGCCAGCGCTCCGGCGGCAGGGCCCGACTCCAGTAAGCGGATGGGAAATTGGCAGGCACTTTCGCTATCCATTACGCCACCTGCTGAGTGCATCACCAGGAGGCGCCCTTCATATCCTGCGTCTGACACCATCTGTGCCACGCTCCCGAGGTAGCGGGCGACGGCAGGTTTGATGTAGCAGTCGGCGACAGTGGTTGACGTGCGCTCGTACTCGTTAATCACTGGGGCCACTTCAGAAGAAATGGAGACCACGAGGTCGGGGAACTCCGATTCTATCAGCGCCTTGACAGCCTGTTCCGTGCTGGGATTCCTGTACGAATGGAGGAAAGAAACCGCCAATGCCTCCGTGCCCTCATCGACCAGCCCCTTGACGGTGTCAACCACCTCTGTTTGATCTGGATGTTGGGACACCACCCCGGCGCGATCGGTGCGTTCTGACAATTCCCGCCGCAGGTGCCGGGGAACAATCGGCGGTGGGAGTTGGGCCTTGAGGTCGTACATGTCATATATCTGTTCCCGGCCCATTTCTAGCGTGTCCCGAAAACCCCGAGTGGTCAACAGGGCCGATTTAGCCCCCTTCCGTTCAATAATCGCGTTAGTGGCGAGCGTGGTGCTATGCACTATCACCCGGAGCTGACCAAAGCCCAACCCGGCTGATTCCAACAACTGGTGGGCCCCGGTCATAAGAGTCTGCTCGGGATTGTCCGGGTCGGTCAGCACCTTGTTGACCGATACTTCGCCGGTGTTCAGGTCCAGAAGCGAGAAGTCGGTGAACGTACCACCGATGTCTACGCTGAGAGCATGGGTGTAACTGTCTGCGTTCTCAGGCATGCATTGCCCCTAAAGGAGAGTTGACGGAGTTCTTCAGCCGGAGGACGGCCTCGCCGGACCACGCTTATTGCTGTCGAGGTCGCTGCTGCGGGTCAACGGGCGGACTGCTGAATATAGCTGGTATCCCCTGCATAAGTCAGCCGGGCGTGGCCTCCATCGCGGGGTGGAACCGCTGATTAAGGCTTCTGGGCTCCGTTGACGGCTTCTGGCTTGGATTTCCCATTGGATACGGCTGCCCGCGTTTCCAAAACCGGCAGGATCAACATAGCCTGTGCGGTGTATCCGCACCCCTCAATGATTTCATTTGGCCCAAGTATACCACCTGATTCGCGCCCGCCTGCGCGCGCCCATGAAGGCAGAAGGTGAGACAACCGATCACGGTGAAGGGGCCCCTGGTCGGCAGGTGGCTGGGCTTGCCGGGCCTCATTGGACTCAAGGTCTTGGGGGTGGACTGGGAGAGTAACGGGTCCTGCCCGGAGCTAGGGCGCGAGCACGGCGCGGGTCACCGAGGTCTGCCTGTCGGCCCACTCGGACTCCGCAAATGCCTGGTTTACCCTGTCGAGTGGATACTGGTTGGATGCTATCTTGTGATAGGGGACCCGGTCCTGGTTCTTCACCAGCATGTCCATCATCACTGGCAACCGGCTCGCCGGGTACAAAGAAGAGCCAATGATTTTCTTTCCTCGTCGGAGGGTGGATGGGTCGATCTCAGCCGTCCGACCGGGCACAATGTCTCCAATCTCGACAAAGGTGCCGCCGTTCGTCAGAAAGGTGATCCCCTCAGTGAGCAATTCTGCTCTGCCAACCAGCTCCATGACAATATTCGCTCCGCGGCCCTCGGTCAGCTCCCAAATGCGGTCCCTACGCGCCTCGGGGGTGTTCCACTCCTCTATATTAATGGTGTGGTCCGCTCCAAATTCCTCTGCCAGGTCCAACCGATTTTGCAGACGGTCCAGGACGATGACCTTGTGTGCTCCCATGTCCTTGGCCATGGCGGCCGCATTGAGGCCCAGGCCCCCGGCGCCCTGAATGACCACGTAGTCCCCCTCTCCGGCACCTGCCCTTATGAGCCCCTCCGTGACTGTCCCCATCGCACAGTTGATCCAGCCCAGGACATCGTCTTGGAGTTCTGGTGGCACGGCGAACACGGGCCGGCCCGGTTCGATGTAGTAGTAGTCGGCAAAGGTTCCCGTGAAGTACGGATGCACACCCGCTTCACCGGCTGGGGCGCGGTTGGGGCACCAGTTTTGCTCACCTCTTTGACACTGGTAGCAGCGGTTGCAGGGTACGTAGCACGCGTACATCAGGCGATCGCCTTCCTTGATCGGTCTGCCATGGAAGTCAGTGGTGACGCCCGCACCCAGCTTCGCGATTACTCCGCTACCTTCGTGGCCCATCACGCGCCCACGAGACGGAAGCGGAACCCCTACCATGTCACCGCGCCAGGCGTGAAGGTCGGAGCCACAGATTCCGGCTTGAGTTATCTTAAGCAGTATCGCCCCTGGTTCAGGGTCTGGTACCTCGTAGTCCTCGATAACGAACGGCTTCGTGTATTCTTTGATGACAACTACGCGACCTTTCAAAACCACTCCTTAATTCCCGCATTCCCGTGTGTGGAGTGTGACGATAGGCCAGCATCTGGAGGGTGTCAAGGAATCGGGCAGCGTAATGAGACCGCTCCCCGACACCATAGCCGGCTGTTGCGCCCACATTCCGCCGACCGCAGCTATAGCGGGCCATCGGTGTTACCCCCAACCCGCCTCTCTAGGTACTCCATTCATATACCGAAAGTTTACCTGAATACCGGGAAAGGGTTCCGGCAATCCGTGTACAACCTCGGATTGAACCTTCCTCTGGAAAAAGTCCAATCGAATCTCTCGAACCTCCAGGTCATCGATCAGATCCGGTTATTTTTTGACGGCGAGCGCGGCCACCTATCAATCATGAGGGATGTAGATGGCGACGGGCTGAACGATGTGCTTGTATTCGAAGGCGACCAAAGTGATATAGCCGGAACGACGGCAGTCACCGTTCATTAAGGCGTTGGAGACCACTTCCTGACCGGTCGGCCGCTTTTCCCCGGCATCGAACCCGCTCCCGCTTGTCAGGGTCGGTGCCAGTACACTTCGGGATGGGCCTATGCCAAGCGGCTTTGCTGAGCCGAACACGGGATGTGGCACCAGGAATCCGATTTCGTGGATGGAGACGGCGACGGCCTTCCCGACCTTATAGGGTTGATAGAGGGAGGCGGTTGGATGATCACCACTGACGGGCCGTTCGACTTCCCGCCCCACGAGTGTCATCAATCACCGCACGCGGCGGGGGCCTGGTTATAACCGTGGAATGGAGCAACGTTGATGGAGCGACTTCGTATGTCGTCCAGGTCAGGGTACCAAAAGCGGCAGTCCATTGGACCCGCTTGTGGACTGGAACCGTCGCTGGGATGACAACTCGGGTTTTCGACAGCCAGCGCCACGCCCTGCTCAGCAGCCGCAGCTACGCGAATGTCCCGGATGTCATGGAATTCAGGGTGAGGGCGAAAAATAGTGAGCAGAGGTCAACGTAGTCTAATACGGCAAGATTAGTGAAGAATTGACCGCATTTGAACCGTCTGTCAACGGCCCGGTGGGAATTGCGGTCCTCCCGGGCCGGTACGCTGAACTCGATCTCCGCCATGTTCAGCCAGCTCCCGTGCTTGGGAGTATGGTGGAACTTCAGCCGCTTGGCGTTGCGCCGGGCTTCCGGGGCATGGAAGGTTTCGTACAGCGACGCCTTGCGGTGGGAGTTCAAGTTAACCAGCACCAGGCGGATCACCGGCACGTCCGGGTACGCCTCGTCCACCAGCCAGCGCATCTGATGGGCAAAGTTCTCCATGGCGCGACGCTCCGTCACCCCCACATGTCGCCAGGCCAAAAGATGTTCAGAACGAATATCGTTGCGTCGCGTCTATCCTGGAACGCCAGGGCAATAGCTTGGGCGATGGAACCAACAGGCCAGACCTAGGATCCCAGATTGGAAAGTCTGCCCAATTGATCTATTTCACAACACCCTCAGAGCTATTGCTGAACGAAAACTGGGTAATGTCTAGTTCACATAAATCGAATTACCTTTGGGGCAGCGGGTCGCGAGTTCGATTCCTGCCTGGCACGCCAATTGACGGTTAAGAGCACCTCTTACCACCCCGCTGCCGTTGTCGACAGATTTGGCTGTCGCGTCACCTCCCGCTCCAAGGGACACACCCTCTGTCATAGCGCCCGGGCCACGAACCGGTTCAAACCGGCAGCGGCTTTTCCGTGGCGCCGTCGGGTAGTTGCACCTCGAACGCGTTCACGTTTAACGCCAGCATGACATAACACCCAATGAGGCTGTTTAGTTCGACCAGTCCCCTGTTCCCGAATTGGGCCAGGGCTGCGTCAAAAGTGGCCTGGGTGACCCGGTTACTGCCTAACAACTCCCGGCCGTAGTTCACCACCGCGGCCTCATCGTCGGCCATGTCAGTCAACTCTACATTGTCCCTTAAGTTGTCGATCAGAGTATCGCTGAGACCAGCTTCCCTACCGAGCGGTGCATGGGCGTTCCAGATGAATAGGCAGTCCGTCGCTCTGGCGGTAAAGAGCATGACCAACTCCCGGATTCGGGAAGAAAGGGAGGAATCGACGCGCAAATACCTGGCTAGTTCCAACCCCCGTTGTGCCACTTCAGGGGCACACAACAGTACCCCCGCGGGTCCTGTGGGCGGCACTTCTCCCCTTAGTTCGACGAACGCGTCGTATTCTGCCTTATGGTCTTCAGACAAAGAGTCTCGATCCACAGCGAATGCCCTAGCCATTCAATTCCTCCTATGTTGGCTCAGCCTCAATCACAGATTTTGGAAACTGTCTGCGCCTTAAAATAGCAACCGGTTTAAGTTGGTCGGGGGGCAGCTCGTCCCATCATCCCACTCCATCGCGGTAAATCCGCTACTAACCCCAGGGAGCCGCTATTTGGTGGAAAGTGCTGATGGGGAGAGTAAAATAGGTCTGTTGCCCGAATGCCTTCTAGCGGCTGGCGGCATGACCAGTCCAACTGGCCCGTGTCTACCAGTGCAGCTCAACCGAATCTGAAAGAGCCCAACGACAGATCATCGCCGCTGCATTCATATCCTCGAGCCCGACTGCCCATTTATTTCTACAACTCCAGTGACCGAGTTCGACATGCCAACCCCGCGCCTGTATTACGAATTGGCCTACCTGTGGCCCATACTCAGCCCTCCGGAAGAATACGCCGAGGAGGCTGGCCATTTGCATGTTGCCATTCGCGACAAATTGGGACCGGGGCGGCACGAATTATTGGAACTGGGCGTTGGCGGCGGGCACAATCTATCATATTTGACTGCTCAATTCGAATGCACCGCGGTCGACCTGTCGCCCAACATGCTTGCCTTGTCCAGGGCTTTGAACCGCGGTGTGGAGCACCATCTCGGCGACATGAGAAGTGTCCGTTTGGGGAAGACATTTGATGCTGTGTTAATCCACGACGCGGTGTCCTATTTGCTTACCGAAGCGGACCTGCGAAATACCTTCGCCACGGCTGCCGTACATTTGCGGCCTCGTGGCGTCCTGCTCGT
Source organism: Dehalococcoidia bacterium (assembly GCA_965208825.1). Taxonomy (GTDB): domain Bacteria; phylum Chloroflexota; class Dehalococcoidia; order Lucifugimonadales; family UBA3495; genus VXOI01. Next base: position 412,622 of record CBDBPP010000004.1, on the reverse strand, counting down.
TGCGCCCGACTGGGTTAGCGAGACTTTTCCCGACGGCTGGGTGTATACCTGGGAAAGAAAACGAGGCGACACCGAGGTCGAGATAGAAGAGGCCATGGTCGACCGGGACCCGACAGATACCCAGGTCGAAACCACCTACACCTATGCTATCCGAAGAAATGGTGTCACCGAGGTGGAACGGGACACCCACGTAACGGGCCTTTTCTCAGCCAACACTTGGGTTCGTTTGATGGAGCAAGCCGGCTTTTCGGTGGAAATGATTCCCTTACCTCCGAACGAAGGCGGCAACGGCAGTTGGCTATTCATAGGCGTCTACCGCGGGTCCAGCCCCGGTGGAGGCGATGGTGGCTAGCAATTCGGCGGCGTAGTCACCTGGGTCAGGATGGGCTGGACTATGCTGGCTCCTCTGTCCAACGAACCCCAGGCCGCTACGCCCTCGAATGGACTTGTGGGCCATACATGTAGGTTGACCGCCCTCAGGAGTTATACCAGTAAAACTCGGACCGCGCCGCGCTGCTTCCTGATGCGGGGCCGGAACATCCGGGGTATAATGGCCGCCAATCGCAGTGGCCGGGAGTCAAGGCCCTCCCATCGACCGGGGATTGAAACGGTATGGCTCGTCGGCCGAATGGAAGGCATCCCGACGGTTGCGTCTGCAGGCTGGTAAGAGAGGGCGATGTAGGTATGGACAAGTTTGATCCGGTCTCGTTGGAGATCATGTGGAGCCGGATGCTGAACATTACAGAGGAGATGTGGACCACCACGCTGCGCACAGCGGTCTCCACCATCATCGCCTCCGCCAACGACTTCGGCTGTGAAGTGCTGGATGCTGAGGGAAGGTCCATCGCCCATGCCTATCGCAGCATGCCGGTATTCAATATGACCATGCCCAATGTGACCAAGGCGATCTTGGAAAAGTATCCGGTCGAGGCGATCAAACCCGGCGACGTGTTCATGACCAACGATCCTTGGCTGTGCGCCGGGCACCTGCCGGACATCGCCATCGTTACGCCGATCTTCTTCCAGGGGAGATTCGTTGGTTTCACAGGGAATATTGCCAACACCTCGGATATCGGAGGATCGCTGGACGCGAAAAGTGTGCGGGATTCCTACGAGGAGGGCATTTTCTTCCCCCTTTGTAAACTGTATGAAGCCGGGCAGCCCAATGAATTGGTCTTCGACATGTACAAGTGGAACGTGAGAGTTCCGGAGATGGTGCTGACGGATATAGAAGCACAGGTGGCAGCGAACCAGATGGGTAGTACCAGGGTCGCCGACTTCTTGGACGAGTACCGGCTAGAGGACCTCTCCACTCTGTCGCAAGCCATCCGTGGACGTTCGGAAGATGCCATGCGCCAGGCCATCCGCCAACTCGAGGACGGGGAGTACACGAACCATGTCTTCACCGATGGGATGGGCACCCCGCTGAAGATAGCGGTCAAGGTCACTGTCGAGGGCGATGAGATAACGGTGGACTACAGCGGCTCGTCACCTCAAGTTGATCACGGTGGGATTAACTGCACCATGATCTACAGCCGGGGGCACACGCTGTACTCGTTGGCGTGTCTGCTCACGCCGGACGTGCCGGTCAATGAAGGCTGTTTCGTGCCCATTCGTGTTACCGCTCCGGAGCGGAGCATCATTAACTGCGCCTTCCCCGCGTCTGTAGGCTCGAGGGTTAACACCGGTTGGCACCTCCACGGGGCGATTTTTGGCGCCCTGTCCCAGGTACTGCCCGGCAGGATTCAGTCCGGCAACGGTCTGATGTCCTCTTTTCGTACCTACGGAAATGACGGAGACGGTAATGCTTTTAACGCCCACCTGTTCTGTGGCGGCGGGCGGGGCGCAACCGCAGAGGGCGACGGCATGGGCACCAACATGTTCCCCAGCAGCGCCTCCAACGTGCCGGTGGAGGTGTTTGAGGTCAACAGTCCGACTTTGGTGATAGCCAAAGAGTTTATGTCGGACTCGGCCGGGGCCGGCAAGTATAGGGGTTCTCCCGGACAAAGGGTGACTGTATCCAGGCTGCCGGGATACCCACACCCTTTGAGTGTTTTCTTCCATCCGGATCGCTTGTTGTTCCCGCCGAACGGCATCTTCGGAGGAGCGGATGGCACTAAGACCAGGGTCATCTTCAACGGCGAGGTACTGAGCGATGACCCGGTGAGAATGAAGCAGGGCTACGCGACCCTGGAAAAGGATACCGACCAGCTGATCATAGAGTTTTCCAGTGGCGGGGGCGCGTATGACCCCAAGGAGAGGGACCCCCTCCTTGTGGCGCAGGACGTTCAGGACGGCCTGATCTCGTCCCAGAGGGCTCTGCTGGATTATGGGGTGGATGTTACCTCCACTCCCCGTTGACGTGTTATTATTTTCGCCAGGTGCATTGAGAATCTGACTGTAGATTAAGGCCAACCTATGGAGGACATGTGGAGATTAAGTACGGGCTGATCAGCTGCGATTCCCACGCCCAGCCGGACAAAGACGCCTTTACCAGCCGAATGTCCAAGGCCAAGTGGGGAGACGCTATCCCACAACTTGTAGAGACCGATGATAAGGCTCACATGGCCCTGCCCCAGGACCAGGTCGTGGAGCGGTGGTCAGTCAACGGGGAGATTGTGGGCAACAGGGGGGTGAGCAACTGCCCCACGGTGATGGGTGACCCAATGCGGAAATACTTCCCCCAGCGGTGGGAGGAGGTTCCAGGGTACGTGTACGATCCCAAGGAGCGCCTTTGGGCCTTGGACAATGATCGGATCGATGCCGAAGTGCTCTTCCCCAACGATCCAGTTCAGACCGCCACCGTATTTCAGGGTGACCCAGAGTTCGAGCTTGACTGCGTTCGAGCCTACAACGACTGGCTGGCCGAATGGCGTGAGTACAGCGACCGCTACGTGCCCCTGGCCCTCATCCCATATATGAGCGGCATTGAGGCAACGGTAGCTGAAGCAACACGAGCCGTTGAGAAGGGGCATCGGGGCATCATCATGCTGGCCGAGCCCAGCCAGTCCCGGAAAGGCCTCGCCCACCTTGCCGATCCATACTGGGACCCGCTTTGGGCAGCCTGCCAGGAAATGGACGTGCCCATCCACTGGCACGGCAGCGGGGGGATCCGGCTTCCCATACCTGAGTGGAAGGGCTATACCCGGAACCAGGCCCAGGCTATGGGACCTTCAGGTAGCTTCTCCGCTCCGGCCCAGTCCATCCCGAACCTCATTTTCTCCGGTGTCCTTGACCGCTTCCCAAAGACCAAGTGGGTGTGTGCCGAGACGGGACTGGGTTGGGTAAACTATATCCTCGAGGGGTGTGACCACGAATGGGAGAACCGTCACCTCTGGACCGAGGGTGTCACCACTAGACCCAGCGAACTCTTCCGGCGACAGGTCTACGTGGACTTTTGGTACGAGGAAGCCGGTGTCCAGCAAAGGCACCATATCGGTATGGATAACATCATGTGGGAATCGGACTACCCCCATTCGACTTCAACCTATCCCGAGTCATGGAACTTTGTAGACCGGACCCTCGAAGGTGTGCCCGAGGAGGAAAGGAAACAGTTGCTTTATGGCAATGCCACCAGGGTATACAAGCTTTAGAGCCTCCACCCCCGCCCTTCTCCACGAAGGGCGAAGGGTGGCCCCGATGGAATTGGGGTAATCGTCAGGGTGGAGGTTCCGCTGTGGAACTGAAGTATGGGCTGATCAGTGTCGATGACCACGTCCTGGAGCGCCCGGAGGTCTGGACCCACCGGATGTCGAAATCCAAGTGGGGCGACAGGATCCCCCACGTCGAAAGTCAGCCGGATGGTACAGAGTGCTGGGTGCTGGATGGGAAGAAGCTTCCACTGGCTGGGGTGGCCTCCGTGGGTGCGGCTATGGCCGATAGGTCCTTGGAGCCCCAGCGGTGGGAGGATGTGCCCGGGTCGGCCTATGTCCCCGCGGAGCGGCTGAAAGCAATGGATTCGGACGGTGTGGATTACTCAGTGCTGTATCCTACCGTCGCCGGACTGGCGGGGGAGACCTTCGGGCGAATCCAGGATGAAGACCTGGAGCTGGCTTGTGTACAGGCATACAATGACTGGCTCATCGAGGAATGGGCGAGTGCCAGCGACCGATTTGTTCCTCAGTGCATCGTTCCCATATCGCCCACAACCGCGACCGTCAATGAAATCAAGCGGTCTGTGGAAAACGGACATAAGGGCGTCGTATTTCCCGCCGTCCCGATGCATCTACGGGACGTCCCACACATCAACGAGCCTGATTATGATCCAATCTGGGCTACTTGCCAGGAGCTTGAGGTGCCTGTGTGCTTCCACTCCGGTTCCAGCACCCAGCTCCAGCTCCCACCCTACTCAGGTCTATCCCCAAAACTGGGTGCGGCCCTGTCCGCCCTGACTCGCCCTGTAAGCAGCGTCATGGTGATGGCCAACTTCCTCTACTCGCGGATCCTGTTGCGCCACCCGAATCTGAAGATCGTATTTGCCGAAACCACGTTGTCCTGGGGTGCCTACGAAATCGAGACCGCCGATCACCAGTTTGAACGGCAGCGACTGAACCTTGAGGGATACGACCTGAAACCCTCCGAAATGTTCCAACGCCAGTGCTATCTGACCGGCTGGTATGACCGCATCGCTATAGAAAGCCGCCACTATCTCGGGGTGGACAACATCATGTGGGAGACCAACTTCCCTCTGCCCACTTCCACATGGCCCAATAGCCGGGATTACATCGCCAAAAGCTTCGATGGCGTTCCCGAGGACGAACGGTCCAGGATGCTGTGGGGCAATGCGGCCGATCTCTATAAGCTCTAGGATCCTTCAATTACCGTTCCGTCCGTCGAGGGAATGTTTGACGAGTCTCTGACCACGCCCTTTTAGGGCAACAGCTCCTCAAAGAGGTAGTGGTCGGCACTTCTCATAACGAAGTTGGTGAGATCTTCGCCAGCTTTCAAACCACGGAACACCGCGCCGGCGTGACCCAGCAGCCAGGGCCCGCCTCCTTCAGTGGATGGCATCGACGCCGGACGCATCGCGGTTGCTCCCAAAGTATGTCATCCCATGACGCCGGGATGCCATGTTCACATCTCCCCTTCGAATGGCGCAGACCCCCTCCTTGTCTCCATAGAGCCGGTCCGTGCCTTGTAGTTACGATATTCGTTTCATTGGTAACAGTTGACAAGTTTACGTGTTGACACCATAAGACAGTGGCAGTATCTTGAGGCACCCGGCACCCCAAAGGTTACCGGTTTCGTATTGGAACAGAAGTGGATAATCAGTAAACGGAGGCGGCTGCGATGAAGGGGCCGCCAAGGCATGGTGGAGATTTCTGGCGGTACATTCACCAAATCCCATTGCCTCCAGCCACTGCGGAAAGTAATCCAGATCGGAGCGGACAGCATACTCCGCGGAAGTAACGATATAAGACCCCGTACGACAGTGGACTAAGAGACCGAGATGCAAAGGTATATCGCAATTCGGTTGATTCAGGCCGTCTTTGTGTTATGGGCTGTCAACATTATCGTTTTTGGCCTGGCACGGGCGGCGGGCAATCCCGTGCTTTTAATGGTGCCTGCAAACGCGACGCAGGAAGACTTTGACCGCCTGAACAAGTACTGGGGCCTGGACAGACCTCTGCACGTACAGTACTGGACATACCTGAGCAAGGGGGTGCAAGGGGATTTCGGCGAGTCCCTCAAGTGGCAAGGGCGCAGCGCCATGGAAATGGTGAAAAGCAGGGTAGTAGCCACCCTGCAACTGGCCGGGACCTCGTTGATCGTGGCGGGGGTTATAGGTGTGGTTCTCGGGGTGCTTGCTTCGGTCAAGAGAGATACTCCCTTTGACATCGCTGCTAAAATCTTGGCCCTCTTTGGTCAGTCGGCCCCAGCCTTCTGGATAGGGATAATGTTGATCTGGATTTTTGCCGTTGAACTTGACTGGTTCCCTACCTCAGGGCGTGGTGGATTTAAGCATATGGTCTTGCCGGTGATAGCCTTGGGATGGTTCGAGGTAGCGGCGATAATGCGGCTGGTGCGGTCTTCAATGCTGGACACGCAGGACAGTGAATATGTCAAGCTGGCACGCGTCAAAGGGCTGCCGGAATGGAAGGTGGCCTGGAAACACTCCCTGCGCAACGCGGCGATTGCGCCACTCACCTACTTCGGTATTCTTGCCGGCGCCTTGGTGCTTGGGTCGGTAGTTGTCGAATCGGTTTTTGCCTGGCCTGGCTTGGGATTGCTAACTGTTCAGGCCGTATTATTCAGGGACTTCCAAGTAATTCAGGCAGTGGCGATGGTCTTCGCTGTCGGGTTTATCTCACTAAACCTGATAGTCGACATTCTCTATGGCTACTTGGATCCCCGTATACGTTATGGATAACAATGGCAGTAGTGCTGATGTTTGAGAAGGCTTAACTGTAATGGCTACCGTCGCTCAAGCAGGGCAGCGAATTCGCAATACTCCGGCAGCCGTTGTACGGTCCATCAAAGCGTCGCGGCGATACCCCGTTCTGCCTGTATTCATCATATTGGTCGTACTTATCCTGCCTTCTCTTCTTGCGAACTTGGTTGCGCCCCACGACCCCATCCGGGCCGATTTGTCGCACCGCCTCGAGCCACCAGCCTGGATCGGCCCCAAGTCCACTGTCAAAACAGTCTCGGAGAGCAGGAATAATGCTAGCCTGATTTCCGTCGACGACGCCCGGGCCCTCGAAGTAGGCACCCTCGCAGGACAGACCAGCCATCCGAATCCGGAGTTGCTGTCTGTGGGCGATGAGGTGGACATTATCACTCGGCCTGGCGGTGGCTGGGCCCGTCCCCTTGGCACCGACAAGCTGGGCAGGGACTTGCTGACTCGAATAATCCACGGCGCTCGGTACTCGCTTTATGTGTCCTTGGCAGTCATTGGCATCTCAGGAGTAATCGGCACATCGTTGGGTATAATCGCGGGCTACTTCGGCGGTCGGGTGGACTACCTCATCTCCCGAATTATCGATGTCTTCATGGCGCTACCGGGTATTCTGACCCTTTTGGTGCTGGTAGTGGTAATTGGGCCAGGCCTCATCGCTTTAATTGTCGTTATCGCAGGACTTCTGTGGTCCCGGTATGCGCGGTTGGTCAGAGGGGAGGTTTTAAGCATCAAGACCCAGGACTTTGTGGCGCGGGCCCGTGTTACGGGGGCATCCCACATCCGTATAATGACCCGGCACATCTTTCCCAACGTGTTAAATAGCCTGGTGATCCTGGCAACATTGCAGGTAGGCTATGTCATCATCATCGAATCCTCCGCTAGCTTCCTTGGTGCGGGCATTCCCAGGCCCACACCTTCCTGGGGGTCTATCGTGGCCGATGGCAGGGACCTCATTATTCAAACTGGCTGGTGGGTGTCACTGTTTTCGGGGCTGGCGATCGTTCTGACGGTACTGTCGGTGAATCTGCTGGGAGACTGGCTTAGGGACAAGTTGGACCCCAAGCTGAGACAGATATAGAAACGTCGCTATCTTGCTGACCAGTTGATGACAACGCCGGAAGATTTTGTTTGTGGGCATGATGCGCTATACTACAATCGTTTTCGTCTAGGCTGGTCCAGGCGGCACAAAACAGGGAATTCTGACATAACGCGGATGTCGAGTTGTGTCGGCAGCAAGAGCGTGGAGGTAATAGCGTGGCTGAATACGATCTGGTGATCCGTGGTGGAACCGTAGTGGACGGGACGGGGAGTCCTGGATACAGGGCGGACCTGGCAGTCAGGGATGGCAGGGTAGCCAAGATCAGCGGTAGGATCAACGCAGGTGGAGCCAAGGAGATTGACGCCAGTGGGTGCATAGTAGCTCCGGGAGCCATCGACCTGCACACGCATTACGATGCGCAGATTCAGTGGGACCCCTATGCCTCGCTGTCTGGCTGGTTTGGGGTGACCTCCCTGACCATCGGGGAGTGCGGTTTTGGCTTTGCGCCGACCAGGCCCGAGGACCGGGACCTGAACATGCGGATGATGGACCGTATAGAGGCCATTCCCCTGGACTCCATGCGAAAGGGGATGCGCTGGGACTGGGAGACCTTTCCCCAGTTTCTGGACAGCCTGGACCGTCAGGGGTTGGGAGTAAACGTGGGGGCCATGGTGCCCTTCTCGCCGCTGCGCGGCTATGTGCTGGGAATGATTCCGGCGCGGGAGAGGACCTCGGTAACGGACGAAGAGCTGAACCAGATGAAGGAGATCTTCCGGGAGGGCATGAAAGCCGGGGGCTTCGGATTCGCCTTTGACATGAACATGGAGGACCGGACCGAGGACGGCGGTTTGTTGCCGAGCGTGGTGGCCTCGGAAAGGGAATTCCATGCCTTGGCCGAGGTACTGGGCGAGTTTGGGGTAGGCCACGTCGGGCTCACCCTGGGCTTTGGGTTGACGGAGGAACAGCGCAAGGCGACGCGGGAGTTGGTGGCGCAGACAATGAGGATCAGCGGACGCCCCTTCCACCTGCTGGACCTGCAACAGGGGGAGGACCCGGCCTGGGAACAGATGTGCCGAGCGGAGGGTCTGCCCCTGGTATACCAGAAGCCGGCCCCCGTGAACGGAGCGGAGTTCAAGCTGGCAGAATACAACATGTTCGATTTCATGCCCAACTGGGTGCAGCCTCTGGTGGGGAGTCCGGAGGAGCGTGCCATCAAGCTGCGGAACCCGGAGGTTCGCGTGGGAATGAAGGCCGATGTAGAGGAGTGGCCCAACAAGCGGACCGACTGGAGCCGGGTGAAAGTATTAGAGGTGGTGCACGAGCGGAACTACGAATATGAGGGTATGACCATCGAGGACCTGGCCGCAAGTACGGGGAAGCACCCCTTGGACGCCTTCCTGGACTTGGCCCTGGACGAGGACCTGGAGACGGAATTCCTGGTACCGCCCGCCGATGAGCCCCACGAACTGGATGCGCGTGTGCCGGACCTCCTGGACCCCCATGCCCACATCTCTGTGTCGGACGGTGGGGCCCATACCCGGTTCCTGACCATGTCCACGTGGCCGGTGGAATGGCTGGCCTTCTGGGTGCGGGACCGGGAGATCATGAGCCTGGAGCAGGCCCACTACAAGATGAGCGCATACCCTGCCTGGTTCACGGATTTCAAAGACCGGGGGACACTGCGTCTTGGGTCATGGGCCGACATCATCGTCTATAACCTGAACGAATTGGGTTACCTGTACGACAAAGCGGTCTACGCCAATGACTTCCCCGGTGGGGAGCGCCGACTGATCCAGAAGCCCACGGGGCTGCGCTACACCATAGTGAACGGAACGGTGACCCTGGAGGACAACAACCCCACCGGTGCATTACCTGGCAAGCTGCTTCGCAGCAACGAAATGGTGAGCTAGCCAGCCGGTGGTGAATTCGACAGGGGGGCTATAGTGCAGGGTCCGGCACTATACGAGACACTTGGATGATAACGAGATTCGGAACCCAGTTTGCCGGGAACGTGGACTTTGAGGACATCGGGCTGGAGGGGACGCCGGTGAACGAACGGTGGCTCCCTGACGAGCAGCTGGCCACGATATTCGACAAGTCCAGGAACATAGCGCAGGCCATGGACCGGCTGGGGTACAACACCCTGTGGGGAGCGGAGCATCACTTTCAGAGGGAGGGATACGAGTGCATCCCCAACCTGCTGATGCTATTCGTCTACCTGGCGCAGGTTACGGAGCGGCTGAACTTTGGCTGCGGCTTCAACATCACGCCCATGTGGCACCCACTGCGGTTGGCCGAGGACTTTGCCACCGCGGACCACCTTACCGGAGGGCGGGTCAAATTCGGCGTGGGCCGCGGGTACCACGCGCGGGAGGTGGAGTCCCTTGGGGGGCCCAGCACGACCATCCACAACGAGGAGAACCGGGAGCTGTTCGAGGAGGGAGTGGATCTGATATTAAAGGCCTTCAATGAGGAGTCCTTTTCCCACCACGGCAAGCACTTTGACGTTCCCCCGGACATACCATACCGGGGCTACCGGCTGGAAAAGATCAGTCTGGTACCCAGGCCGCGAACCCTGCCGGTGGAGGTATGGCAGCCGATAGTGGGAGGAAGTCAATATTCCATGGACTTCATGGTCGAGCGTGGGATAAAAGGGGTGATAGGCGGAGGCGCTGGCGCCGGCGGAGCTACCGACGAGGTGCTGACCCGGTGGCGGGACACGCTGGCCCGGGCTGGGAGAGAGACCGAGCTGGGAGGAGACCTGATCATCAATTTCTCGATGCACCTGGCGGACACGGAGAAAAAAGCCATGGAGGAGGTGCGCAGCGCCTTCGAGGAGAACATGAAAATGTTCGCGCCGTTGGGGTTTGTCCGCGGGCTAAGTGATGAACAGATGTCCGCCCTGGGCGACCCGGCGAGGGCCAGGGGAGCTGGGCTGCCCTCCGTAGAGGGAGCGGTGGAGGCGGGGAACTGGCTATGCGGTCCGCCGGAGCTGATCATCGAGAAACTGATGGCCGTTCAGGAGAGGTATCCCGGTCTGGAGGAGGTCAACGTGGCCTGCACCAGCATGGGCACACCGGAGAGAGTCACCCTGGAGCAGCTGGAGTGGTTTGGTACTGAGGTAATGCCGGCGTTCACCAGCCAGGCCAGGACACCTGCCCCGGCCGAATAGCCACCCCGACTCCAGGACCCAAATACAGAGAGGGCTTCTTTCAGAAAAAGAAGCCCTCTCTGTATTGTCTGCGGTACCGTTCCTGGCTGGTCGATCGTCGGTAGAGCGGGCCGCCTTCCTTCCTGCACGCGGTCCCAGGCAGGACATGCAAACGGACCGCCAAATCTTCCATCCTGTGAAGGTTCAGGCGGCCCGCGCTCGTGCGTCCACGTAACCGGAAAACTATCGAAAAACAGCTACCACTGCACAAACATCGGCATTACCACGTGAACGTAGTCGTCGCTGTCAGTCGGTTTGAAGACGCCAGGGCTGGAGGATGTGGTGGTCTCGAGGGCGACCCGGCCGCGCTCCAAAACACCCAGGACATCCAGGAGGTACCGGCTGTTGAAGGCGATCTTGCTCTCGCCGTCCTGCAGCTCCAGTTCTGCCACGTCAACGACGTCCTCGTTGTCACCCACCTCCTCGGAGCGGGCCGAGATCACCAGTCTTCCTCCGGCCTCACCGTCGCCGTCGTTGGCCGTGACGTGCAGGCGCACGATATTGGACCCGTCGCGGGCGAAGATGGCTGCGGTCCTGGCAGCCCTCAGCAGTTCCTGAAGGTCCAGTATAGCCCTGGTGGTGTATTCCTTTGGAATGAGCTGATCGTAGACCGGGAAAGTGCCCTGCAGGAGTTGAGAGACCAACTCAATGGTGTCGCCCCCCTGAATTCGAAACATCGCCTGTCCCCTCTGGGGGGTGAGCATGATGTTCACCGACTCATTGTTTTCGCCCAAAAGTCGATGGACCTCAGTCATGGTACGGGCGGGAATGATGACACTCATCTCCTCGGGAGTCGACTGCTCCAGCTCCCCGCTCTGCACGGCCAGGCGAAAGCCGTCTGCGGCGGCCATGGTGAAGGAGCCCTCCTGCAGCTTCAGCTCCACCCCGGTCAGCACCGGCCGGGACTCCTCGGTGGCAGCGGCGAAGGCGACGCGAGAGATGGCGGTGCGGAAGATCGAGGGTTGCACCTGGGCGACCACGGCGTCGTCGACGGTGGGGATCGGGGGGAATTCCGAGGCATCGGTCCCGTGAATGTTGGCCTGCGAGCGTCCCGACTTGATCTGAAGTTGCCGGGAACCGGGCTCCATCTCCAGATCTATCCGCTCACCCCCCAGGGAATTGACGAACTCCGTCAACAGTCGGGCGGGAACCGTTACCGAGCCCTCCTCCTCCACCATGGCACCGATCCACGTAGTCATGGAGATTTCCAGGTTGGTAGCCGACAATCGCAGCATTCCGCTGTCGGTGGCCAGTAGAACGTTCTGGGTGACGGGGAGGGTCGCCCTGGTGGCAACGGCGCGCCCCACCACCGCTAGGCCCCGGTTCAAGTTTTCCTGTCTGCACGAAATTCTCATTGTTTGCCCCTGATCTCAACCTCAACCGCCCCATGATAAACGCTTATCTACAAGCGGAAAATGTCCCGGTATTATAAGCCAAGAAAGCCCTGTGTGGCACACCCCTGTTCGGGAGAAAACGCTCTCGCCGGCCTCGCGGAGAATCTCCTGCTGTCTGATATAATACCGGGGCTTCTGGAGCGGATATCATGACCGATCTGCTGTTCCACGATCACAGCTACCTCCGCGAGTTCGATGCGACCGTCACCGGGGAAACGGAGACCGGAATAGTCCTGGACCGGACTGCATTTTACACGGGAGGAGGCGGGCAGCCGAGCGATACCGGTACCCTGACCGCCGATGGACACGAGTACGAGGTTGCCGGGGTCAAGAGGGACGGCGGCCTGCTGGTCCACCTCATCAATGGCGCTATGCCGAAGGCCGGCAGTGGCGTCTCGGGCAGGATCGATTGGGAACGCAGGTACCGCCTGATGCGCACCCACACGGCCCTGCACATACTGTGCGGAGTTGTGTGGAGGGACTACGGCGCGCTGGTCACCGGCGGGAATATGCAGCCCGGCGAGGCCCGCATGGACTTCGAGCTGGAACGGATGTCGGCCGATTTCGCCGAAGAGGTCGAGGCCAAAATCAACGCAGAGGTGGCCGCCTCCCGAATGGTGCTGGTGGCCAATCTGCCCCGGGAGGAGGCTGAGCAGATTCCAGACCTGATCCGCACCAAGATAAACCTGCTCCCTTCCAATATCAGCGAGGTGCGCACCATCGACATCCAGGGCCTGGACGTGCAGGCGGATGGCGGCACTCACGTCAACAACACCACCGAGGTGGGTAGAATTCGGGTGGTGGGCCACGAGAGCAAAGGCCGGATCAACAAGCGTCTGCGCATCGCCCTGGAAGAATAGCGAGGTCCTCTCCTTATGCCCCGAACCGTGGTTGGAATCGACGTTGGTGGCACCTTTACCGACATCGCCGTCCTCCAGGACGGTAGACTCACGGTCCACAAGCTGCCCTCAACTCCCCGGAACCCCTCGACGGGCATAACCCAGGGGGTGGAGGAGGTCGGAGTTGACAAGGGCTCGACGGACTTCGTGCACGGTTCCACTGTGGCCACCAACGCGCTGCTGGAGGGCAAGGGCGCCCGCACGGCGCTGGTGACCACGCTGGGGTTTGAGGACGTCCTGGAGATCGGACGGCAGAGCCGCGCCGAGCTGTACAACCTGGAACAGGACCGCACGCCTACCCTGGCCCCCTGGGAGCTGCGATTCGGCCTGCCGGAACGGGTGGACTACACCGGCGCCATCCTGGAGGACCTGCAGCAGGATGCCATCGACGGCCTCATGGAGCTGGTCAGGCAGGCGGGAGCGGTGGCGGTGGCGGTTTCCTTCCTGTTCTCCTTCCTGAACCCGGTGCACGAGGACATGGTGAACGCTGCGCTGCAGAAAATGGAGCCGCGGCCGTTCATATCCCTGTCCTCCCGGGTGCTGCCGGAATTCCGCGAATTCGAGCGGACCAGCACCGTGGTGGTCAACGCCTACGTGGGCCAGGTGATGAGCCGCTACTTGGGTGAACTGGAGCAGTCGCTGGGCGAGGGACTGCGAATCATGCAGTCCTCGGGCGGAAGCATCACCGCCCGCCTGGCCGCGGAACAGCCGGTGCGCACCATACTGAGCGGACCGGCCGGCGGCGTTGTGGGCGCCTTTCACGTGTCCAGCGAGGCCGGCTATCCCGACATCATCACCCTGGACATGGGCGGAACCTCCACCGACGTGTCCCTGTGCCCGGGCCGAATCAAGGAGACGGGCAGCTCCAACGTGGGCGGCCATCCCATCAGCGTGCCGATGATCGAGATCCATACCGTGGGTGCCGGTGGGGGCTCCATCGCCCGGGTGGACAGCGGGGGAGCTCTGGCCGTGGGGCCGCAGTCAGCGGGCGCGGACCCCGGCCCGGCCTGTTACGGCCGGGGAGACCAGCTGACGGTGTCCGACGCCAATCTTCTGCTGGGAAGACTGCGCACGGACCACTTCCTGGGGGGGCGCCTTACGCTCGACCTGCCCAGGGCCCGCGGACTCATGGGAACGTTGGCGCAGCAACTGGCACTGACGGAACAGCAGGCGGCGCTGGGCATACTCCGGGTGGTCAACGCCAACATGGAAAGGGCCATACGCGCCATTTCGCTGGAGCGGGGCTATGACCCCCGTCACTTTACGCTGGTGCCCTTCGGCGGGGCCGGCCCGGTCCACGGCTGCGAACTGGCCCAGGAACTCGGGATTCCCCGGGTCTTGATTCCCGCCCGGCCAGGTATCCTGTCGGCCCTGGGCGTGGCCATCGCAGACATCGTCAAGGACTATTCACGCACCGTCATGCTTCGGGGCGGCGACCTGGAGCGCACCAGGCTGGAGGAGGAGTTCCACGGCATGGAAGGGCTGGCCCGCGCCGAACTGGAGCAGGAGGGGCTGCCCTCGGACCGGATGGAGGCCCGGAGGTTCCTTGACGTGCGATACGTGGGGCAGTCCTTCGAGCTGACAGTCGATTACCCGACGTCGCGGGCGTCGCGATCACCCGGCGGTCTGGCCCGCGCGATCTCCGACAGCTTTTACCGGGCCCACCTGCAACGGTTCGGGTACGCCGACCGCGCGGAACCTGTGGAGATCGTGAACCTGCGCCTGAAGCTGGACCTGCCGGTGGACAAACCCAGCCTGGAGCTGGCCAACTCCGGCAGTGCGGAGTCTAAGCAGGCCCAGATAGCGACAGTGGGAGTTGTGTTCGGCGACGGAGAGATCGCCACCCCCCTCTACCATCGCGACCTGCTGGTCAGCGGTAACCGCATCGACGGTCCGGCCCTGGTGGTCCAGCTAGATACCACCACGGTGGTCCCTCCCGGCTGGAGTGGCGAGGTTGACCCCCACGGGAACCTGCTGCTGGCGTTCGTCCGGTGAACAAATCGGACAGCCCGCCTCTTTCCCCGGAGGAACTGCCGGTATGCCCTCAAACGTCCCAATCCCTGGTCGCCACTATGGGGCGGGTAGATGCCGTCGCGACCGGGAGTCTTTAGGGGGTGTCGTTAAATTGGATACTCAGATGTGCGACAGTTTTATTCCCGTCATTCCGGCGAAAGCCGGAATCCAGGATTGCTTAACGCCCCAGAATGATAAGGATTACGAAACTCCAAGCATCTGGCGAAACCGGGAATAACGAGGCAATTTGACTACAGTCCCAAAGAAAATCACCAAATCCACCTCCAGGATTAACACTGAGGCTCTCCAAATGACCAAATCGCCCGGATATAACGACAGGAAACTGAATGTCCTTGCCGTGTTCGCTCACCCCGACGACGAAGGATTCGGCTGTGGGGGGACGCTGGCGGCGCTGGTCGCGGGGGGGCACCATGTGACGCTGGTCTGCGCCACCAACGGCGACGTGGGGGAGATAAGCGACCCCGCTCTCGCCACGCCGGAGACGCTGTGGCGTGTGAGGCAGCGGGAGCTGCGTCAGGCCATGGACGTAACCGGTATCGCAGACGTGAGGTTTCTGAACTACCGGGACTCGGGCATGGCGGGAACCGAGGACAATAATCACCCATCCAGCCTGTTCCAGGCGCCCGAGGAACAGGTCGTGGAGCAGGTAGCCTCTGTGCTGCGGGAGGTGCGGCCCGATCTTGTGATCACACACGACCCCACCGGAGGTTACGGGCATCCCGACCACATTACCATCTCGAGTCGCACGGAGTCGGCGGTGGGACTCTGCAGGGATGAGGCGGGACCGTTGCTCTATTACCTGTGTTTCCCCCGCAGCGCCTTCCAGCGGATGTGGCAGGCCATGGTGGAGGCAGACATCCGGCCACCCTTCGCTGCGGATGAAATCGAGGCGCTGGGGACTCCGGACGACGAGGTGTCAACGGTGCGCAAAGTGCGCCAGTTTCTGGAAGTGAAGAAGGAGTCGCTGGCGCGCCACAGGACCCAGATCGACCCCACCGGTCCCTTTGCCCAACTATCCCAGGACCTGGTCGACGAGATAATGTCCACCGAGTATTTCCAGCTGGTCCCCACGCCGGGAGGAGAGCCCCAGGACCTGCTGGCAGAGCTGCCCGAGTCATAGGACGAATCACCCGATGCCAGAGGTGCGCCCATGCCCGTAGACCCCGTCAGCCTGGAGGTATTCAAGAACCTGTTTGAGTCCGTGGCCGAGGAGATGGGTGTCGCCCTGCAACGGACATCCTACTCGCCGAACATCAAGGAGCGCAGGGATTTCTCCTGTGCAGTGTTCGACCCCCAGGGCAACATGGTGGCGCAGGCGGCCCACGTCCCGGTGCACCTCGGGGCCATGCCGGCCTCCGTTCGGGCCGCCCTGGAGGTCTTTCCCAACGCACTGCGGCCCGGCGACATCGTGATCCTGAACGACCCGTATCTGGGAGGCACCCACCTCCCCGATATCACCATGGTGGCCCCGGTATATGCCGGGGGCAAGGGCAACGAAACCCTGGCGGCATTCGTCTCGGCCCGGGGACACCACGCCGACGTGGGCGGCATGACCCCCGGCTCACTGCCGCTGTCCACTGAGCTATACCAGGAGGGCACGATCATCCCTCCTATCAAGTTGGCTCGGGGCGGCAGGCTGAATCACGACGTAATCCAGCTGATTTGCCGAAACTCGCGCACCCCCGACGAGCGCAAGGGCGACCTGGCGGCGCAGACCGCCTCCATCCGCGTGGGAGAACAGCGAATGAGGGAGCTGTTCGAGCGTTACGGGGTGGACGAGACTTCGGAACACATGGCGGCCCTGCTGGACTATTCCGAACGAGTGACGAGGCAGACAATCAGGGACATACCGGACGGCACCTACAGCGTGCTCGATTACATGGACGACGACGGGCTGACCCAGGAACCCGTACCCATCGCGGTGACCATCACGGTGTCGGGCGACGAGATGGTCGTCGACTTCACCGGGACCTCGCCCCAGCGCCCAGGCTGCATAAACGCTCCCGAAGCCGTAACCGTGTCGGCCTGCCTTTACGTGGTGCGATGCCTGCTGCACGAACAGGCGCCGGCGAATCAGGGCTGCCTAAGGCCGTTGCACATCAACGCCCCCGAGGGCACCCTGGTGAACCCGCGGCCGCAGCGGGGAGTTGCGGGAGGAAACGTGGAGACCTCCCAGCGCATCACCGACGTGCTGTTCGGCGCGCTGGCGCAGGCCCTGCCGCAGGTGATCCCGGCGGCAAGCCAGGGCACGATGAACAACATGATCATCGGTGGCCATGATCCGGTGCGGGATAAACCCTACGTCTATTACGAGACCATCGCCGGAGGGATGGGCGCCCGCCCGGACAAGGACGGCATTTCGGGTATACAGACCCACATGACCAACACCATGAACACCCCCATTGAGGCCATGGAGTTTGCCTTTCCCTTGCGCCTTCGACGGTACGCTCTCCGGCGTGGCTCCGGCGGCGAGGGACTGTTCCGAGGCGGCGATGGCGTGGTCCGGGAGGTGGAGTTCCTGGCGCCGGCGCGGGTCACACTGATGTCGGAGCGTCGCCGTCGCCCGCCGCCCGGCTACCACGGCGGGCATCACGGCGAGCCGGGCGAGAATGTGCTGCTCAGGGGAGGAGTCGAGGAGGTGCAGCTTTCGGGCAAGGAAATCATCGACGTGGACTCCGGAGATGTCCTGAGTGTCCGTACTCCCGGCGCCGGAGGCTGGGGAGCCCCGGAACACCAGCAGCACGATCACCGGCATTGATGGTCCCGGTGCCCCGTACCTTTCCCGCTGCGGCTGTCCACGCCCTGGTGATTGCAATGGCGCTGGCCCTGGGATTCAGTGCGTGTGGCTCGGATATCGAGGCCAGGCCCCTCGAACTGCTGCTGCACCCCGAAGACTTGCCCGGAATGCAGCTCCTGGTGCACTCGGAATCGGAGTCGGAGTCAGCCGAAGGGCCATCCGCCCTGGTTGAACTGCAGGGCCCGGAGTTTCGGGTGCTTCAGAGCGTGCTCGTGTACCAGGACCGGGAGCAGGCCTTGGCCGCCCTTGACGGCATCCGGGGGGACCTGGTCAGCTCGGCAGGGACCGAACCGGGAGGGCTGGAGAGCAGCGGCGTACTCCAGCACACGCTCGGGAACGAGGAGGCGGCCAGCCTGTTCTTTATCGAACGCAACGGACTCGTTCGACTGACGGTCACCGGACCACGGCGCGACCAGATCCTGGAGGATCTGGCGGAAATTGCCAGGGAAAAGCTGTCGAACAGCTAGCTGCCGTCGTCGAAGCTGACGATGACCACGGCGTTGGCGATAACCAGCGCGTCGTCGCCTCGCTCGTTGGGGACCTCGAGGCCCCCGGCCACTGCCTCGCAATAGCCCGTGCCGTGAGGGAGGACCGAAAGCACCGCCTCCTTGTCCACCGCCTCCGGCTTTGGCACGCCGATGGTGACGTCGACGCGCATGTCGTCGGCCGTCTTTCCCAGCATTCTCTGGAAGCCGAGACTGCTGTGGTGAATAGCGTCGAAAACCGCCCTCTGTGCCGCCGTGGTGTAGTCCCGGCCGTGGACGTCAACGCCCATGCCCATCTCGGTGACGCAACGAACCAGCGCCATGTTGTTCCTCCAGAATCAGGATCCAACGGCAATTACAACCCAGCGCATCCAATGCGTCAAGCTGGAAACGGACCGGTGCCAGCACGGCAATCCCGTTTGGGATACCATGCGACCACCGTAGGAAAAACAACCCGTCATTGTTATGGAAATAGCCTTACCCCGGCCGTTGAAGAACTTCCCTGTAGGGGCGCACAGCCGTGCGCCCATTTTCATACCCATAGTGGCCCGCAGGCACATAGCCAATTCCGGCCCCCCGTCACCCCGGCGAAAGCCGGGGCCCAGAAAAACCAGCCCGAGAGACAATCTTGCCCGCACCCGTACCCCTCCCGTCATTGCCATGAAAAAAGGCTCGTTTTCATCCCCATACGTGGCCCCCAGGGCCATAGCCAATTCTGCACCCCCCGTCACCCCGGCGAAAGCCGGGGCCCAGAAAAACCAGGCCAAGAGACAATCTTGCCCGCACCCGCTCCCCTCCCGTCATTGCCATGAAAAAAGGTTCATTTTCGTCCCCATACGTGGCCCGCAGGCATATGGCCAATTCCGGCCCCCCCGTCACCCCGGCGAAAGCCGGGGCCCAGAAAAACCAGGCCAAGAGACAATCTTGCCCACACCCGTTCCCCTCCCGTCATTTCCATGAAAAAAGGCTCGTTTTCATCCCCATACGTGGCCCCCAGGGCCATAGCCAATTCCAACCCCCTCCGTCACCCCGGCGAAAGCCGGGGCCCAGAAAAACCAGGCCAAGAGACAATCTTGCCCGCACCCGCTCCCCTCCCGTCATTGCCATGAAAAAGGCTCATTTTCATCCCCATACGTGGCCCCCAGGGCCATAGCCAATTCCGGCCCCCTCCGTCACCCCGGCGAAAGCCGGGGCCCAGAAAAACCAGGCCAAGAGACAATCTTGCCCACACCCGTTCCCCTCCCGTCATTTCCATGAAAAAGGCTCGTTTTCATCCCCATACGTGCCCCACAGGGCCATAGCCAATTCCGGCCCCTCCGTCACCCCGGCGAAAGAACGTCACCCCGTACTTGATACGGGGCCGGAATCCAGTGGCCACAAATTGGCCCAATAGCCCTGCAGGTGCCGGCACGTGAAATTTACAAAGCCCGGCTTCTCGTTTAGATTGGGCCCTGACCAGATGTGGAGTGTCCTCCGGAGGAAGTCCGCGGCGGTCCCGACAAATATGTTCCCTAGTCTTCGAATGGCCGCTGCACTTTTCGGATTCCTGGTATCCGCCGCGCTGATGCTCCCGGCGGCAACCGGATGTGGCCCCAGTTCCCAGGCGGGGAATACGGTGACAGTATTTGCCGCCGCGTCCCTTACAGACCCGTTCCAGGAGATTGCCAGGCAGTTTGAGTCCATGAATCATGGGGTTTCGGTGAGGTTGAATTTCGCTGGCAGCCAGAGGTTGAGGTCACAACTGGAGCTGGGAGCGGCTGCGGATATCTTCGCCCCGGCCGATGAGGTCCAGATGGACCTGGCGGAGAATGCGGGACTGGTCGAAGGGGAAGCCCACCCGTTTGCGAGTACAACGATGGCTTTTATCGCCCACTCCGAGTCGGGAATCTCCGACGTGGCCCAACTCGCCGGTGACGGAACCGCGGTGGTTATCCCGCACCGGAACGTCCCGGCAGGCCGCTACGCAAGACTGCTGTTGCAGCGGCTATCCGAGGAGAACACCGGGTATGGAGATGACTTCGGTGAAGATGTGCTGGCCAATGTAGTTTCCGAGGAGACCAGCGTGAAATTCGTCGAGCAGAAGGTCGTGCTGGGCCAGGCTGACGCAGGCATTGTCTACATTCCCGGAGCGAGGACCGCCACCGCCGACGGGTCGGCGATTGAATTGCCAATGCCGCCGATGGCGGAGGAGGTGAGGGCCCGCTACCTGATTGCGAGAATAAAGGGATCGGAGAAGCCGGACTGGGCCGACAGGTTCATCTCCTTCGTACTCTCCGAACCGGCCCAGGAAGTACTGGCCAACTACGGCTTCGAATCGCCGTAGGCTGGGAACGTGGAAGCCCTCGAATGACCGGCAAACGCCCCAGGTTAGGTTGGCACCGCCCCCCAGTCGGGGCACTGGGTGGAATATCCGGGACGATCTACGTGGCCTTCATCGGCCTGCCCATAGTGGCGTTGCTGGCTCGGGCGGCCCAGCAGGAGGACCTGTGGGCGGCCGTGACGGGCGACCTGGCATTAACGGCCCTGACGCTATCGGTGATCACAAGCGTGATCAGCATGGTGGTGGTAATCGGCGCCGGAACTCCTTTCGCCTATCTGCTGGCCCGCAGCGATAGCTGGCTGGCCCGAGCGGTGGACGGTCTGGTTGAACTCCCGATAGTGCTGCCACCGGTGGTGGCCGGTGTGGCCATGCTGATGGCCTTTGGACGGGGCGGGCTGATCGGGGGACCCCTGCGGGATGCGGGCCTGGACATCTCCTTCACAACCACGGCGGTGGTGTTCGCCCAGATTTTCGTGGCCGCTCCCTTTTACATTCGTTCGGCCAAGCTGGGGTTCCAGTCGGTGGGACGCGACTACGAGGACGTGGCCCAAACCCTGGGAGCCTCGCCCCTGGGCACGTTCTGGCGGGTGACTCTGCCCCTGGCGGCGCCGGCCATGGTCACCGGGCTCGGCCTCTCCTGGGCTCGAGCGCTGTCGGAATTCGGGGCGACGATGATGTTCGCCGGGAACCTGATGGGCGAGACGCAGACCATGCCGCTGGCCATCATGACTGCCATGGAGTACAGCGACGGCCTGGACAGCGCGCTGGCTCTGTCGGCCATGCTGCTGGCGGTCTCGGTGCTGGCGCTGGTCGCACTGGCCGCGTTCTCGAGACGACGATGGAGCGGGCGCTTGTGAATGCAACATCAGGCTTCCGGGGCTGGTTTCACTGTCGGGTCGGAGAATTCGAACTGCGCTTGGATTGGGACGTGGAAGCAGGCCGGACGTTGGTGCTGTTCGGGCCCTCGGGCTCGGGAAAGTCAACGGCGCTCCGGGCCATGGCTGGTCTTCTTCGGCCGGTAGCCGGAAAAATTGAGGTCGACGGACAGACGGTGTACGACAGCGGAAGCGGCGTGTGGATTCCGGCGCATCGCAGGCGTGTCGGCTATCTGACGCAGCAGTACAACCTGTTTCCCCATCTCACCCTGCACCAGAATGTTTCATTCGGATTGAGCGCTGACGAGCGTTCCGGAGAGAAAGGGGCGATCAACGCCCTGCTGGAGTCCTTCGAGTTGCAGGGGCTGGAGGGCCGGTATCCGTGGGAACTTTCGGGGGGGCAGCAGCAGAGGGCAGCCCTGGCCAGAGCCCTGGCGATCCGGCCCAGACTGCTGCTGCTTGACGAGCCGTTCGCGGCGGTGGACGCCGGTCTGCGGCGGTCCCTGCGGCAGGAGCTTCGCGCCATCCTGGCCGGCAATCCCATCCCCGTCGTGCTGGTGACCCACGATAGGGAGGAAGCGCTTTCCCTGGGGGACAACGTGCAGGTCATCAGCGAGGGTCAGTCCATAGCCGGTGGTCCGCCGGTGGAAGTGTTGGGGCAACCGGGGCAGGCCACGGTGGCGCGGC
Organism: Dehalococcoidia bacterium; assembly: GCA_965208825.1. Taxonomy (GTDB): domain Bacteria; phylum Chloroflexota; class Dehalococcoidia; order Lucifugimonadales; family UBA3495; genus VXOI01. The sequence continues at coordinate 390,481 of CBDBPP010000004.1, read as the reverse complement.
TTGTGGGAGTGGAAAACACGTTCAGAATGAGAGTGGAGTCCCGTCATCCCAGGGACGGTACCATGAGCCTGGCCGGTGAGGGAACGGAATCCGGATTCCACCTGGAAGCCCCGATAGACGAGGGAACGTCCGGCCAGGCCGCGCAGGACCGGGTAACCGTGGGCATTCGGGCGTCGGACATCATCCTGTCTACCAGCGAGCCTTCAGGCACCTCTGCCAGAAACCGCATCCCTGGTACCGTTTCTCGCATAGAACCCAGGCCGCCGGGCTATATGGTCGACCTGGACTGCGGGGTACTCCTGCGTTGCCAGGTCACGGGTGCCTCGCTGGAGGAGATGGGAGTAGAGCGGGGCCAACGGCTATGGGCGGTGTTCAAGGCATCCTCCTGTTTCCTGGTGCACGACCCCTAGAGAGCGTGGTCAAATTAACCTGCCAGACCTGTAACAGCTTCAATTCCGTCATTCCGGACTCCACCCCGTCACTCCCGCGAAAGAACGTCGCCCCGTACTTGATACGGGGCCGGAATCCAGAGCGTCTTGGCAATTGCTGGCATTCCCGTTGCAAGTCTGGGTAGATTCTCTCTTTCGAGGGAATGACAGGTTTATGAGCCTCATGACTTTGAGACACGATGCCCTGGAGCAGCCGGCTACGTATCGTCCACAATAGGGGAGCCGGTTAAACCACGGCAAGACCGCTACATGCTGATTACGGATAATTGTCCATATTTGACCAATCTATTACGAAAACGAGTTATATTTTTCCAATTCGCCAATATTGGTTGCACAAAATGTTTTGATAGTTATAATGTTTGGATACGCACAGGTAGGGTTCCCCTGGACAGGCCTTGAACGTCGCGCGAGTTTTGCCAGCCGGTTAAGTCACGGTTCGACTGCGGGAATGCACGGCCGCCCGGAACCTGAATGTGCCCAGGAGGTCTTCAGTGGCATTGTCGGACAAAACCCTGGTCTGCGTGGAGTGTGGCAGCGAGTTCATCTTCACCGTCGGGGAACAGGAATTTTTTCAGGCTAGGGGCTTTGGAAACGAGCCCAAACGCTGCCGAAGCTGCCGGGCGGTGCGACGCTCCGAACAGCGCGGCGGTGGTGGCGGCGGAATGTACCAGGACGGCCCGCGGGAGATGTACCCCATCGTTTGCGCCGAGTGCGGCAATGACGCCATGGTCCCGTTCCGGCCCAGAGGAGACCGCCCCGTCTACTGCAGCGACTGTTTCAGCCGGATGCGGGCCGAATCGTCCTCAGGTTTCTAGACTCTGCCGAAACCCCATATCGGGGGTCCTCCACACCAGGCTTTCCAGGAGACATAACCCGGGAGATTTCTCCACCTCGGCCCGGTCGAAGACCCTTCTGCGCTATCCGGACAGCCCCCAATTCAGACCTCTCCCTTTTCCGGCCAGTACCATCTCCTCCATCATCGAATTTGAAGTGCCTGTCGTTTCAGGCTAAAATTTTGCTGCGGCCCTCCCTGGCCGCCAGTCTGCCGTGACACCTGCCAGCATTTATTCTTGGGAGCCGGACCTGACCGACCATGAAATTTCGAGACCTCCGGGAGTTCATGACCTTCCTGGAGCGGCAGGGGGACTTACGCCGAATAGCGACGGAAGTCGACCCCAGGCTGGAGATCACCGAAATCGTGGACCGAATGATCAAGACCGGCGGGCCGGCGCTCCTTTTTGAGAACCCCCTCGGGAGCGAGATTCCCGTGCTCGCCAACATATTCGGTGCGGAACGGCGGGTGGCCTGGGCCCTGGGACTGGAGAACCTGGACGAAGTGGCCGAGCGGGTGCAGGGGGTGCTCGACCTGGTGCACGGCCCTCCCGAGGGCATCGCTGGCAAACTGCGCACCCTGGGACAACTGGCCGGCCTGGCCTCGATCCGCCCCCGTACAGTGAGCAGCGCTCCCTGTCAGGACGTCGTTTTGCAGCAGGAGGACGTGGACCTGTTCCGGTTCCCGATCCTGCAATGCTGGCCCATGGATGGCGGTCCCTACATCACGCTGCCGCTGGTAATCACCCGGGACCCGGAGACCGGCGTACAGAATTACGGCATATACCGCATGCAGGTGTACGACCGCCGGACTACGGGAATGCACTGGCAGACCCACAAGGTGGCCGCCCACCACGAGCGCATGGGGAGGCAACTGGGGCTGGACCGAATGGATGTGGCCGTTGCGCTGGGCGGGGACCCGGCGACCATCTGGTCCGGGTCGGCCCCGCTGCCGCCCGACGTTGACGAGATGCTGGTTGCCGGTTTCCTGCGGGGCGAGGCGGTGTCGATGGTAAAGGCCAGGACCAGCGACCTGATGGTACCGGCGGAGGCTGAGATCGTGCTGGAGGGATATCTCGCGCTGGACGAGCAGCGAATGGAAGGTCCCTTCGGAGACCACACGGGTTACTACTCCATGCCGGAACCCTACCCTGTCCTGCACGTCACGTGCGTTACCCACCGCAGCCGGCCTATATACCCCGCGGCCATAGTGGGACGCCCCCCAACCGAGGACTTCTTCATGGGTAAAGTCACGGAGAGAATGTTCCTCCCCATCGTCAGGACCATCCTTCCCGAGGTCACCGACATGAACATGCCTGCCGAAGGGGTCTTCCACAACCTGGTCATCGTCTCGGTGAAAAAGGAATACCCGGGACAGGCCTGCAAGGTGATGCACGGATTGTGGGGGATGGGCCTGATGAGCCTGGTGAAGGGCATCATTGTCGTGGACCATTTTGTAAACGTGCACGATTACTCGGAGGTGGCCTGGCGGGTTACCAACAACATGGACCCGGCCCAGGACTTCGTCTTTACCAGGGGCCCGATAGACGACCTGGACGTGGCCTCTCCGACACCGAGAATCGGCAGCAAGGTGGGAATTGACGCCACCATAAAACTCCCGCAGGAGGGGGGACGGACCGGTGAATGGCCTCCCGATGTGGTGATGAGCCCCGAGATCAAGGCGCTGGTCGATGCGAAGTGGGCCAGCTATGGCATCTGCTGAGTCGTTCACCGTTCTGTCATCGCCAGATGCAAGCCGCCGGTGCCATAAGAAAACCCCTGATCAGGTTGCCCTATTACCTTTCGGTGGTCCGCATCTGGGAATCGCTGTACGCCCTGCCCTTCTGCTATATCGGCATGATCCTGGCCTCCCTCGACTCCGGCGGCAGTGGCTGGCCGGGATGGAGCGTGTTCATCTGGATCACGGTAGCCCTGACCGGAGTCCGGACCCTGGGTATGTCGGCCAACAGGATCGTTCACCGGAAGGAGGACGCCCTGAACCCTAGGACTCGAAACCGGCATCTGCCCCAGGGCTTGGTCCGGCCGGCGGAAGTGGCCGGACTGGCGGTGGTGGGCACGGGAGTCTTCTTCTACGCAGCGTCCCAGCTGAACACCCTGACCTTGATCTTGGCCCCGGTGGCCGCTCTTTACGTGGTCTTCTACTCCTTCACGAAGTACATTACCTGGGCCTGTCATTTCATTCTCGGATTCGCCCTTGCCATCTCGCCCTCGGCGGCCTGGATCGCAGTCACGGGTCGCCTGGACCCCGAGCCCATGCTGCTGACTTTCGCAGTGACCATGTGGGCCGGAGGGTTCGACGTGGTGTATGGTTGTGCCGATTACGACTTTGACCGGGAGTACGGGACCAATTCCCTCGCCAGGAAGTTCGGAATACCCGCAGCGGTGTGGACGACCAGGGTCATGCACCTGCTGGCCGCCGCGGCCCTGCTGGCGGTCGGGATCTGGATGGAGCTGGCGTTCTACTACTTCATCGGCTGGGCGATCGCCATAGTGCTGCTGGCCCTGGAGAACTGCCTCGTGAAAACCGATGACCTGTCCAAACTGCGATCGCCGCTGTTCCAGTACAACAGCGTCATCTCGGTGTCATTGCTGGTGTTCACCATCCTGGCGGTCACCCTGTGAGGCCCGGGCCGGTCATCGTCGGGATCACCGGTGCCAGCGGAGCAGTTATGGCCCGTGCGATGGTGGACGAACTCCTGCGGCGCGACTTGCCGACCGCCATCGTCTGCTCCAACGCCGCCCGTATCGTATGGCAGGAGGAGTTGGGCTACCCCTTCAACGAGACCCTGGTGGAGTGGCAGGAGCACCCCTCGTTTATACACTACCCCATCGGCGACCTGAAAGCGCCCATTGCCAGCGGCTCCTACCCGGCGGCGGGTATGGCCCTGGTTCCCGCCAGCATGAACAGTATCGCTTCCCTGGCCAATGGGATCTCGGGCAACCTGTTGCTTCGAGCCGCCGATGTCTGCCTTAAAGAACGCCGCCCGCTGGTCGTGGTGCCCAGGGAAACTCCCCTGCACAGCATCCACCTCGAAAACATGTTGGCCCTGAGCAGGCTGGGCGCAGTAATACTGCCCCCTGACCCGGCCTTCTACCTGAAGCCAACCAGCGTCGACGATTTAGTCAGATACGTGGTGGGGAAGGTCTTGGTATCCCTGGGCATTGACCCAGAACTGCCCGCTGAAATGCAGTATGACGGGAAAGTCCGATAATGGGACTTACTTTTGTTGAGGGCCAGGTTAGAAGAGAAGAGGGGCGGGAGGAAAGCCTCCGGTTTCTGGTGGACAGTGGCGCCTTTTATTCCTTGCTGCCCCTGCAAGCGTGGCAGTCGCTGGGCTTGAATCCGTACCGGGAAGAGCGGTTTGTTCTGGCTGACGGCACAGTGGTGAGCCGAAATGTTTCGTACTGCTATATGACGCTGCCACAAGCAGAGGGCTACACTCCGGTTGTCCTGGGAGAACCGGGCGACGATCAGCCGCTTCTGGGAGCGCTGACCCTGGAAACTATGGGGTTGCTGCTTAACCCCTTCAGCCGAACCCTCCACCCCCTGCAATTGCCGTGGCGGGGCTGAGCGGCGTCGAAAAGCAGCGCTACGTAGCGCGTCTCTTCTCCGGGATCTCCGGCCATTATGACCTGATGAACGACCTAATGACCTTGGGGATGCACCGGAGATGGAAGCGAACTACGGCCGCCGTGGCCGTCGGAGCAGCCCCTGGAGCGGCGCTGGATGTATCGACCGGGACGGGAGACCTGGCCTTCGAGCTGTCGCGGCGTCCCGAAACGGACCACACCGTAGGGTTGGACCTCCTGCCGGAAATGATCTTGCTGGCCCGGGCCAAGGCGGCAAAGACCGCGGCGCACCCTCCGAGCCTGATGGTAGGCGACGCACTGGCGCTGCCTTTTCGCGACGGCACGTTCTCCTGCGCCACCGCCGGATTCAGCCTGCGCAATATGCCGGACGTTCGCAGCGCCGTGTCGGAGATGGTACGAATAATAAGGCCCGGCGGCCGGGTAGCTCTGCTGGAGCTTTCGCCAATGGAGTCTGGGCTCAGGGCCCGGCTGTTCCGGCTCTACTTTCACGGAGCGGTGCCCTTGGTGGGTACCCTCATCGCTCGCGACCGGGCTGCGTACACCTATCTGCCCAGGTCGGTAGACCGGTTCTACGATGCCCAGGAGCTTTCGGACCTCATGGCCGGGTGTGGCCTGGTCCAGGTCCAATATCGACGACTGGGGTTCGGCACAGTCTGTCTTCACTGGGGCGACAAACCCCAACTGCAGGGGGCGGGTATGGCCGTCTGAAAGCACCTCCGGGACAGTCCCGCGTGGGCAATGATGCTCTGATGGCTACCACAATTCTCGCCCTCCCCCCGCCATTCCCGCTCCCCCCGTCATTCCCGCCTCCACCCCGTCATTCCCGCGAAAGCGGGAATCCAGGGCGTTTAGGCGGCAGTTGGCATTCCGGTTGCAAGGTTGGGTAGGTCCCCTCTTTCGAAGGAATGTCAGGATGATGAGCCTCAAGACTTTAGGATGCGATTCCCTTGGGGTGGTACCCAAGGGCGATGATGCTTTGTATAGCCCTTTCGGTTTACGGTAAAATTGTAGATAATAGTCCATGCGGGTTATAGATAATCACGATACCCGGAAAGCAGGGCAACCCCTGCACTCCAAGTTTTTCCACTGGGGAAAGTCAGGACATGACCACAATGTTCGAAAAGCTGGACCCGATCATCCGCCGCTACGAAGACATCGAAGCCGCAATGGCCGATCCCGAGGTGGTGGTCAACTACGAACGGGTCCAGGAACTGGCCAAGGAACGGGCAGCCCTGGAGGAACTGGTCGGCATCGCCCGCGACTACAGGCAGCTGCAGGAAGAGATAGCCGACCTGGATGCGCTGATTCAGGAAGGAAGCGACCCGGACCTGGCAGAGATCGCCCGGGAAGAGATGGATGCCGACCAGGTCAGGCTGGAGGAGGTCACGAAGTCCCTGCGCACCGCCCTGCTACCCAAGGACCCCAACGACCAGCGGGACGTGATTATCGAGATCCGTGCGGGCACCGGGGGCGACGAGGCCGGTCTGTTCGCCCGGGACCTCTACCGGGCCTACAGCCGCTACGCCCAAAACCGGGGCTGGAGCGTGGACGTCATGGACTCCAACGCCAGCGAGGTTGGCGGTTACAACAAGATTGTGTTTGAGGTGCAGGGTCGCGGCGCCTTCAGCCGGTTCAAGTACGAGAGCGGCGTGCACCGCGTGCAGCGGGTGCCCGAAACGGAGGCCCAGGGCCGCATCCACACCTCCACGGCCACGGTCGCGGTGCTGCCCGAGGCCGACGAGGTGGAGGTCAGGATCAGTCCCGACGAACTTCGCATCGACATCTTCCACGCCGGGGGACACGGCGGCCAGAACGTCAACAAGGTGGCCACTGCAGTGCGGATCGTGCACAACCCCACCGGAGTCACCGTCGTCTGCCAGGACGAGCGTTCCCAGTACAAGAACAAGCAGCGGGCCATGGCCATGCTTCGAGCTCGTCTGTTCGAGGCCGAGCAGGAACGCCACGACGCCGAGATAAGCCAGGCCCGTCGCTCCCAGGTCGGCGGTGCGGAACGGGCGGAGAAAATCCGGACCTACAACTACCCTCAGGACCGTGTCACCGACCATCGCAGTTCCACTACCTTCCATGGCATTCCTCGCCTGATGGACGGCTACTGGGACGATGTCATTGACCGAATGGTCGCCTGGGAGGAGGAGAGACTCCTGTCCGAGGCGGGAGTCTGATCCACTGCCGCCAACGCGAACCGCAGCGTTTTCCATGTAAGGTTCGGTGCCTCCGGACGACCTGAGCCGGCAATTGCACTCCCCCCAACGACGCCCGCCTCTGCCATCTCTGGGGGTTTGGGAACCTGCCCGTGGACCTGTATTGCGGTGGCTGCGGGCAGTTCTTATCTCGCGAAAGTCCCCCTCCGCCGGCAACGTCAATCTCGCAGCCAGGCAGTACGGGCCATGAGGGCCGGCGGTCCATCAGCGAAGAGAGTTCCTCCGTGGTTTCCGCCCAGGAGTCGGGCGGTGGCACTGCCATGGACCGCTCCGGGTCAGGCGCGAGATCCCAGTCCTCTCCCTGGCCGGAGACCCGATAGCGTGGCGGTTTGGGCCCTTCGGTTATCAGGGCGGTCGGCTGCGCCATCGCCGTTGAGTTGCGCCGGTGGAGCCTCCGCCTGCTGGTCGTGGGTGCTGCCGCGGTCGTGCTGGCCCAGGCCGGCCTGTATTTTTCCGTCGAGCTGAACACCAGGGCGCCTCTCGGGTATCTGCTGCTGTTGGCAGCTGGGGTGGCACTCTTCGCCTTTGGCTCGGCCGGAGCCTGGTTGCGCCGCCCCTGTTCGGCCTCCGACCCATCCAGGCTCGCCCTGCCGGACCGTGCCGTTCGCCTGCATCGATTGCCCGTTCCGGGGCCTCGGGTGGCCGTCCTGGCCTCCGGATCGGCGCCGGCGCCGTACTTCTGACGCTGCTGGCGGCATCACCCGGTTCGTGGATCGTCCTGATTCCCTGGATTGCCCTCCTCTGCTGTTCCTCGGCCCTGTTCTTGCCGGACTGCACCGCCGGTTTGTCCTCGGTCTTCCAGCGATGCCGGTGAATTGCCGGCCAGTATCTCTGGGATGTTACGGCAGTGCTGAAACTGACGGCAGTCTTCCTTGCCGTCAACGTCCACGACCTGGAGAACTGGTATTACTCCGCCATCGACGACGAGTTCCTGTTTTACGAGCACGCGAAGCGAGTCCTCGACGAGGGAATCATCGGGCCCTTCAGCCAGGAGGGCGTCTACGGCAAACACCCGGTGATGAGTTCCATCCAACAGGCTGCAACGATGGGCCTGCTGGGGGCGGACTATTTCGGATGGACCATGACCGAAGTGCTGAACGCAGCACTGACCATACCGGCCATCTATCTACTCGGTCGTGTTCTTGGCGGCAGAACCGCCGCGGTCACGGCGGCCGCGATATTTGCATTCAGCCACTACGTTTTTGCCTTTTCGCACGCCGGGTACAACAACCTTTCGGCCTTGCCGGGATCCGCCTGGTCGCTGGCCCTGTTCGTCCTGGGCTGCAGGAGCGGCAGTCCGCTGCTGCTGTACGCTGCGGGTATAGTGGCCGGTCTGGGCTTCTACACCCACTACACTGCCCGTGCGGTTATACCGGTCATCGTGCTCTTTTCGCTCGCAACGGGCCAACCCCGGCAATGGCCGACGCTCTGGCCCCTGGCGCTGGGGTTCCTGCTGGCCGTTGCTCCGACTTTCATTGTCGAGCAGGAGCAGGTGCTAACCAGAATGTTCAGTCAGGTTATCGGAGGGTACTCGGAGTCCGTCACCGGCTCGACCCTTCACAGGCTGGTGGAGAACATTGAAATCAACCTGCAGGCATTCCACTACAGCCCCACCGTACACACATACGTGTATGGCCCCCTGCTGGACCCGATCAGCGGGACCCTCGCCGCATTGGGTATCGCCTTCGCGCTGGGACATCACCGGCTGGGGGCTTCCCGCCTGCTCCTGATCTGGTTCGGCGTGGCCATTTTCATGACCGGCATTCTCTCTCCCTACCCTCACGTCGCCGTAACCAGGCTTTCTTTCGTCTTGCCCCCTCTCGCGCTGTTGGCCGGCCTGCTGGCTGGAAGGATGACCGAGCGCCGGGAATCAGGCGGCCCGAAAGGTTCAGGGTATTGGCGGAACGCCCTGTTGATCGGAGGACCAATCTTGCTGTTGCCCCTGGTACTGGCCCTGAACCTCTGGCAGTTCTGGCACGTGACCCCGGCGGTGCAGCCCCACACGCAGGAGGCTCTGGCCCTCGGGGCCTTCCGTTCCGACGTCTGCGGCGCCGACCTTGAGAACACGATATTCGTCGGAGAAGCCACGGGCGGGGGCAGTCTCATGCGCCGACTGCTGGCATCCCATTACCCCGATGGCCCAATGCCCCGCAGCGTCGACCATTCCCGCCTGATGGCTGGCGAGGGACTGCCCGGACCGTCGCCTCACTGCGTCGTGTTCCTGGATTCCCACGCCCCGGAGGCCGGCGGGTTGCAGGAATCCCTGCTGCACCGGTATCCTGATGGCCGCGTCGAACTCCTCGTCAACCCGTCGAAAGCCACCAGCGTGGAGGTCTTCGTCCGGGACTAGGAGCCGAAGGAGGGGTCGTCATCGAACCTCAGATCAGCAAGGGCGTTGCAACACTATGGCAGTAATCCGGGAAACGATACAGGAGACTCACAGGACCCTGGAAAATGCCGGCATTCCTGACGCCCGCCTTGAGGCGGAGGTCATGGTCACGACGGTGATGCGGATGACCCGTCAGAACATCTTTGCCGAGCAGGAATCGGAGGTTCCCCCCAACGTCGCCCAGGACCTTGCCGATATCGTGACCCAGAGGCTGGAACGCATTCCGCTGGCTTATATTCTTGGCTACCGGGAGTTCTACGGCATCAACGTGGTCGTGACTCCGGACGTGCTGATACCTCGCCCCGAAACGGAGGGCATGGTGGAGCATACGCTCTTCATGGCCCTGATGGGAATGGAAACCCGGGAGCTCAGCATAGCCGACGTGGGTACCGGAAGCGGGGCCATTGCGGTCAACCTGGCCATACACCTGCCCGCCGCCCGCATATATGCCGTGGACGTGTCGGAACGGGCCCTGGATGTGGCGGCATGGAATGTCCGCTCCCACTCCGTGGCCGACCGGGTGAGGCTGGGGCATGGAGACCTGCTGGAGCCGTTGCCCGAGCCCGTCGATGTGATTGTCGCCAACCTGCCCTACATACCAACCGGCCGCATGGGGGAACTGCAACCCGAGGTGCAGCGGGAGCCCGGCCTGGCCCTGGACGGCGGCCCCGACGGCCTGGACCTGGTACGCCGCCTTCTGGCCCAGGCGCCTGAGAAGCTGAACAGCCCCGGCATTATCCTGCTGGAGCTGGACCCGGAGCAGTTTCCTGCTGCCGAGGCTGAGGCGCTCAAGCACTTTCCCGATGCCGAAATCACGACGGAGCAGGACCTTTCGCACCGGGACCGGATAATGGTAATCAGCCGCCCGTGATCACGGGCGGCGACGGTGCTTAAGTTCGCTGTTCAGGTGGCAGGGCCATATACGACCTGCCCGGGGCGCTAATGGCCCCTCAGTTCCACCGTGGCAATCTCACCTGAGTCCAGGTCAGCGACCCGGATGGCGTGGTTGTTGGTATCGGCTACGTAAATCTTTCCCCCCGCGACGCTGAGACCGCTGGGCTCGGAAAAACGCGCCTCGGCAAAGGGCCCGTCCACGTGCCCCGGTGAGCCGGTGCCAGCGACCGTGAAGGCGGACCTGGTCTTGGGCAGCACCCGCTTCACCTTGTGGTTGTAGGTGTCAGCCACGTAGAGGACACCGTCGTGGTGCGTGATTCCGATGGGGTGCTGCAACCGGACCCTAAAATCGTCGCCGTCCACGTCTCCGAATTCGAACAAGCCCAGTCCTATCAGGGTCCGAACGGAACCGCCCGATGCTAAATCGCAGTTTCGAATGGCGCTGGTCTCGCTGTCGGCGAAGAACAGCCGCTCGCCATCGGTGGTGATCCCGCTGGGCTGGGCCAGGGCGGAGGCCGCCAGTGGGCCGTCGGTGATGGCCTCCCGCCCGCTGCCCGCGTAGGGGCCGACCATCCCCGTCTCCAGTTCCAGGGACCATAACTGATGGATCCCGGCCATGGCGATATAGATCACGCCCTCATGCAGCACGATGTCCCATGGCGAACTCAGGCTGAATGACGGACCGTGCTTTCGCCCCGAGCGCTCGTAGCCCTGCTCTCCGGTACCCGCGATGGTCTCCACCCGGCCGGCCCGCAGGTCGACGCGGCGTATTGCGTGGTTCTCAGTATCAGCGACGTAGAGAGTCTCGCCGTCTACAGCCATACCCTGCGGGTGATTGAAGGCCGAGGTGGCCAGCGGGCCGTCTTCGAATCCTTCCTCCCCACTGCCGATGACCAGTCGCACGTCGCCGTCCAGTGATGAAAACAGCACACGGTTGTGGTTTGTGTCCGCGATGAACAGCCGCTCTCCGGCCTCGTCGGCCAGCACCTTACCAGGGAAGCTCAGCACGCTTTCTGCGGAGGGCGGCGGGCTGGTGGGCAGAGGGGAGCGCTGCATGATGCCCGCCTCATCGAATTCAGCCACCATACCTGACATCAGGTTGTCGAACTGCTCGAAGGTGAGCTCGCCCTCGTGCTTGCCGATTACATTGCCCCGCGGGTCGATGAACATCAGCGTGGGCCAGGCCCGGCAGGAATACTGTTGCCAGACGCGAAAGTCGGCGTCGTTGATCACGGGGTGCTCCAACTCGCATCGCCGCACTGCCGCTACCAGGCTCGCCGTCTCCTTTTCAGTGGGGAATTTGGCCGAATGCACTCCCACAACGACCAACTCGTTGGCGTACTTGCGCTCCAGCTTCCGCAACTGCGGAAAGATATGCATGCAGTTCACTCAACAGTAGGTCCAGAAATCCAGTATGACAATCTTGCCCTTCAGTTCCTCCATGGTCAGGGCCCGGTCGGTATTCACCCACTCCAGGTCCTCGGGAAATTCGGGCGCGGCTACCTGTCCGGCGTAAGAACGACTCGTGGTCATCTGGGCCTCCAGTCTGAGCGTAGTGTCATCGGTGTCCCTGGAGTACGGAGGGGGAACCCCCGTTTGCTCGCAGGCGGTCTCCTGTCCGTAGGCAACAACGGCAGGTTCAGCATACGGGTGCGGCCTGCAGCATTTCGGCGAGAAACTCGCGGGTCCGGGCCCAGGCCAACTCCGCCGAGAGGCGGTGATACCGCTCAGGCATGTAGGGGTTCATGAAGGCATGGTCGGCATCCGGATAGCTGTAAAACCGGTGCTCCTTCCCCAACCTGGTCAGTTCGTCGTCCAACGTGCGCATGTCGGCCTGCGACGGGTTGGCATCGATTTCTCCAAAATGGAAAAGCATCGGGCAGTTTATGCCGTCGGCCTTGGCAAAGGGTGGGGTGTCTTCCGCACCCCAGGGGACGAGTATGTTGCCGCCGTAGTAGGGGACCACCGCCTTGAAGTGGGGATTGGTGCAGGCCGCGAGCCACACGACGCGCCCTCCCATGCAGAACCCGGTAATCCCAAGCCTGTCCCCGTCGACGGAGGGGTGCGAACGCAGATAGTCCACGGCGGCGTTTACGTCGGCCACAATGTCCGGATCACTCAGTTGGTCGCGCTTGCTTCGGCCCGTCTGTTCCACCATCTCATCGGTAATGCGGTGAAAGAGGTCAGGGGCCAAGGCGACGTAACCCTCTCCGGCCAGACGATCGGCGTGTTCCCGAATGAACTGGTCCACGCCGGGCGCGTGGTGAATCACCACCATGCCCGGGAAGGGGCCCATGCCCTCCGGCACACTCAGGTATGCCGGCATCTCCCGGTCCCCGACGCTCAGGGTCTGCACTGACGCAGGCATAACTCTCTCCGAAAGAGGGGAGTCGAAACAATCAGCCCGGGCACTCTGTCCTCGTTGTCCCGGGCGACCGTTGATCAGAAGCGGCTTAAGCGGTCACCGCCGCGTGCTTCAGATGCTTGTCGAAGAATTCGATGGTCCTCGGCCACGCCGCGGCTGCCGCTTCTGGATGGTGCCTTTCAGGGTTGTTGAAGTCCATGAAGGCGTGGTCCGCACCCTCGTAGGTATGGAACTCGAACTCCTTGCCCAGCCGGGTCAACTCCGACTCCAGTTTGTCTCGGTCCCCCAGGGACGGATTGACGTCTATGGACCCGAAATGGAATAGCATCGGGCAGTTGATGTTGGATGTCATGTCGAACGGCGTCTTCTCACCGCTGCCCCAGATGCCCATGATGTTCCCGCCGTAGAAGGGCACGGTGGCTTTGAAGATGGGGTTGGACGCGGCCATCATCCAGGCGACGCGGCCCCCCATGCAGAACCCGGTTACCCCGATGCGGTCGCTGTTCACGTGGGGATTGGCAACGAGGAAATCCACCGCCGCGTTCATGTCCGCGATGATGTCCGGGTCATTGAGGTAGTTGAGACGCTCCAGCCGGGGTCCGTTCAACTGCTCCTCCGTGTAACGATGGAACAGGTCGGGCACTACGGCAACGTACCCCGCCTCCGCAAGCCGGTCAGCCATGACCTTGTCAAACTCGTCCAGTCCCCCCACGTGAAAGGCGATGACCACCGCGGGATATGGAGCGCTGCCCCCACTGGGAACGGCGGCGTACATGTCCATCTCTGAGCCGTTGACTGTCAGTTTGTCCGTAAATGACGGCATTCCATTCAACTCCTTGGGACTTCCTGTCCATCCGGGCTGGTTACCGGGATTTTAACAGATGCCGGAACCACGGGCGACGGGCAGAGTTTCCCTGCTGTGCCACCCGCATCCCCGGCATATCTGTGTATTACAGGGAGATTGTAATGAATGAATGAAACGGCTGCGGACGGCGCGACCGGTCATTATTCCCACTATCTGGCATGTGAAATGTAAGGTGTATTAATTCGGAGATGTGCAATTTCACTTGACATATATACTGATTATATCTATCCTGTTGGCTACAAATGTTACCTGGTATAAGTTCCATTCCAACAGGGAGCTTGATAAATAAGATCAACAAAGCCAGTAAAATTTAAACAATAATCGTTATCACAGAGGCAATAACATGACTACTCCTGAAACTCCGGATCAACCGCAGGAAGAGTATCACGACACCACTTCCGGCCCCGATCTCGAAACACCCACCTCGGCTGGCGAACCTGGCCCTCCGGATAACCCCTCCCCTCCCGCATCCACATCCAACTCCCGAAAGAAATGGCTCTTTATTGGCGGCGGTATATCCGTCGTAGCTGTCGTTGTGGTTGTGGTAGTAGTGGTGCTGTTGACCTCAGGAGGCGGTGGCGGCGGATCGGCAGACACACTCCAATTGGTTCCCGAGGACGTTGAGGCATTGCTGGTCTTGGACGTGGCTTTGGTGGCTAGCAACCCGAGAGACTTTCCGGGCGATGCAGACGACTTCGCAAAGGAAATCCTTCAGGAAATTGACAGCGAACTTGATACCGAGGAAATTGGATTCAACCAGATCAAGGAATTCGTGATTCTGGTTCACCCGCAATACGGCGACGAGGGCCTTCTAATAACAGGGGATTTCCCGTTCGACGATATTCGCGAGGACTGGGATGACCAGGACTTTGAGGACGATTCCTACCGCAGTTACGAGATCTGGGATGGAGACAATTACTACGTCCTGCTGGAGGACCAGCGCGCGATCTTTGTGTCCGATTATGAGGATTTCGCCAAGGACGTAGTAAAGCTGATCGATGACAAGGAAGGGTCGGTAGCGGGCTCCGCCGACAGTCCCATGAGGAGCATACTTGACAACCTGAGCCCGGCACCCGCAGTCGTAGCAGTCGTAAGCGATTTCTGTGACGGTATTGTTTCAGGATGCGTGGGCTTCGGCGCGGCCTACGCCGGCGCTGACCTGGACCGGCAGGAAGTAATGACTGACCTTGCCGTGCTCTTCAGCAGCGAACGTCGCGCGGAGCGGGCCTTTGAGGACTACGATGATACCTTGGAACTGATGGAGGATGTCCTGGACGACTTCGCGGAAGAGGCGGATGATTTCTCCGGTCTGCCCAATGCAGAGGGCGTCGACGTCGACGACCTGGAGCTGAAAGGGTTGTTCATTACCGCCTCGGGTATAATCGAGGTCGAAGAGGAATAGCGGTACACGGCAACGGCATCAGGCACCAATTGAGCGCCCAGGCTCGCCCGAAGAAACTCCCCGGACAATCAACCGTCCGGGGAGTTTATTTGTACCAGCAGGAACGATACTTATCCACCTATCGTCAGATCAGGCCCTCGGCCCGGACGGCCGCGATGGTCTCGGCAAATACATCAATGGTCTGGTCGATCTCCGCCTCGTTGTGGGTGGCAGAGACTAGGAAAGCGTCCCGTCCCATGATGTCCACGCCCCGGTTCTGCAGGCCGCGCTTCATGGCGGTGGTGGCGGCGGAAGCCGTGGCCCTGGCGATCTGCGAGTGGGACATGCTGCCGGTCTCCGGGTCCCAGTCGCAGTCGGCCAGCACCACGTGGATCATCGAGGCGATCCCGTGGGCCTGCCCAGGGATTTCCAGGCGTCCCAGGGCCTCGTTCAGCCCTGCCTTCAGGCGGGCGGCCATGGCGTCAGCGTGCTGGTTAAGGGGCTGGCTGGCAATCATTTCCAGCGCCGTGGCCCCTGCGGCTGCGGAGAGGGGATTCCCATTGAACGTGCCGGGATGGTACACGCGCCTGGAGTTGTCCCACTCCGGGTCGCCCCGGTGAGCAATCATGTCGACGATGTCCGCCTTGCCGCCCACGGCGCCCCCGGGCAGGCCCCCGGCCACGATCTTGGCCATGGTGGTCAGGTCCGGGCTGATGCCGTAGAGCACCTGGGCGCCTCCCGGAGAGGCACGGAACCCGGTCACCACCTCGTCGAATATCAGTATCACACCGTGGCGCTCTGTGAGTTCCCTGAGGCCCTTCAGGTACGCTGCGGTGTCGAAGGGAAGCTGTCCGTAGTGGGCGCCGGTCGGCTCAAGGATCAAGGCGGCGATGTTGTCGTCCCTGGAGAGCGCGTCTTCGACGGCGGGAAGGTTCCCCGAAGGCACCACCACCATGGTCCCCATGCTGGAATCCGGTATGCCGGGCGCGGAACGGTCGGACCCGGCCATGGCGTAGTCGTGCCACCCATGGAAGTGGTCCTGCAGCTTGATGACCTTGTCCTTGCCGGTGTAGGCCCGGGCCAGGCGCATGGCCATCAGGGTGGCCTCGGTGCCCGAACTGTGGAAGCGGACCTTTTCGATGGATGGCATCAGCGCCTTGATCGCCCTGGCCCAGCGCAGCTCCTCGTCGGTGGACGCGCCAAGGTGAGTGCCTCGCTGAATCTGCCTTGAAACGGCCTCCGCAATGGCCGGATGCGAGTGTCCCAGCAGAAGGGCCCCGTGGCCCGACACATAGTCGATGTACTCGTTGCCGTCCACGTCCCACTTGCGAGGCCCCTCGCCGTGGGTCATGAAAAGCGGGAACGGAGTGGCATAGCGGGTGTCGTGGGTCACGCCGCCGGGGAAGATGGTGACGCTTTCCTCGTAACGCTGGGCTGAACCGGGATGCCTGGCGATATACTCCTCGAGTATGGTCGGCATGTTGCCTCCTTCCGAAATAGCGAATCCCAGATTGATATCGCGATTGATTGGGGCAATTTTAGCGCGGGTGGCTGTCCATGGCTACATTTGGGAATTACTAAGATAACTTGACAAGTGTATCGAGGTGGGGCAAGGTCATGACATTGGCTGTGATAGAGCAAACAACCTACACGTCGGCGGTATTCGCTCAAGAATTAGCGCCGAATACACGTGCGGCATACCGCAAGGGATGGTCTAGTTTCTGCTGTTGGTGCGCCGACAGAGGTATTGAGCCGCTTACTGCTACCGATGAGGATGTTTCGGGTTGGATGGTGTGCTTGGCGAGGGATGGTAGTAACGGCACGCCTCTACATCCGGGCACTGTGTCTCTCTACAAATCGGGCGTCAATAAGATGTTCGAGATTCACGGCTTGGCGTCGCCCACCAAATCTCCGCTCATTAAGGCCACTATGAAAGTTTTGAAGCGCGACCACTGGCAACCAAGCCATGCTGTACAGGCGCTTCGAGACTTCCAGGTGCAGCGGATGATAGCCCTATGCCCTTCGACCCTGCTGGGGCAACGAGACTCCGCGATCCTGTCAATAGGGTTCGCTTGTGCTTTGCGGCGTTCTGAGTTGATAGGTCTCAGAGTGGGAGATTTGCGGTTCGTGGACGACGAAGCGGACCAATATGCTCGCATGATGGTGACGGTTAGGCAGTCCAAAACCGACCAAGCAGGTCTAGGCCAAGTCATCCCTGTAATCAATGGGACAAATATCACGCCGATTTCGCACTTGCGGAGGTGGCTAGACAATTCCGGTATCACAGAGGGGTATCTGTTTCGCGCGATGAAACGCGGAGGGCATCTCAGGGAGTCAGGACTGCATGCATCGGATGTTCCCCGTTTGGTGAAGCACTATGCACGGCTGGCAGGCTATGACCCGACTGTATACAGTGGACATTCCTTGCGGGCGGGATTCGTCACAAGTGCGGCTGTCCACGGAGCCCGCACGGATAAGATCATGGCCGTAACGAGGCATACCAGCCTTGATATGGTTCTGAAATACACCAGGGACGCCAACCTGTTTGACTCCCATGCAGGGGAGGGGTTCTTGTGAGAATTTACACACCCTATTCCAACGTGACGGTCATCTTTCTGGACGACATTGCCTGTAAGGCGGACATCTATTGGGACGATGACCTGGTTCGCATCAAACAACCTGGCTACCTCGGTGGGCGGATGGAGCGACCGTTGACGGAGTATGACAATTTCGAGGGGAATTTCCGGGAGTGGATTTTGAGTTTGAGGGAGAACCGGAATGCGGTCTAGCCGACTCCTACACCAGCACGATTTGCCCGGTGCGGGTCATTCCGGTGTCGGCTATGAGGTCAACCCAGCGGAGCCGCTTGCCGATGCAACCGCGCATCAAATCGGCCATCTGGGTGAGGGTGTCCGCCGGGCGGTTGTTGTGACGGTTCTCAAATTCCGCAACATACCTGTCCAGGTGCTTATTGCTCATCCAATGGTAAATCCCGATGTAGCCGCGCTTCAACAGGCTCCAGAAGCTTTCCATCCCGTTGGTGTGCGCCATATCCCGCACGTATTCGCCTACGCTATGGGCAACCGTTTCATGCGGACGGCGCAGGCGGTCATAGGCGGCGGCCTCGTCGGTGAAAACCAGAGTTGTAGGCTCGGTGCGCTGGTGAACGAACTGGCGCAGGGTGGTTCCGTCAACGCTATCGACAACTTCGGCGTCAACCTGGTTGGTTTCCCTGTCCTTGATGCCAGCGACGGCAGTTTTGCCAACCGGCCCACGTCCGCGCCGCAGTTTCTTGGATTCATGCTTGTTTTCCTCTTTGCCGCCGATATAGGTTTCGTCGGCTTCGACGGGGCCGGAAAACACAGGGTCATCGCCGGTCATGGCTTCACGGATGCGATGGCCGAGGAACCAGGCGGACGTTTGGGAGATACCCAAATCCCGGTGAAGTTTCATGCTCGAAACGCCTTTGAGATTCGTCAGGATTTGGTAGAAGGCGATTGCCCACTTTCGGAGCGGGATTTTCGAGGATTCCATGACGGTTCCGACCTTGACGCTGAAATACTTTCGGCAGTCCGAACACCAGTAAGGCATGGGCTTGGCGTTGGGGACTTCGCTTGTCCGCTCACTGCCGCAACGGGCGCACGTGCGGCCCTCGGGCCACCGGATTTCTTCAAACCACGCTTGCGCCGTGGGTTCGTCCGGGAACAATTCGAGCAGTCCGATAAGGTCAATCCCGTTGCGAAAACTCTTGCCTGCCATCCCGTTTCACCATCCTTGATTGCTGGGATGATGATAGCCGAAACGGGCGGCTTTGTCAAGTTATCTTGGTAATTCCCCTACATTTAAGGCCGACAGGGCAGCCTCTCTCGATTATCGCAAACTCCGGTCCGTCTTTGTAATGAATATAGCCGCAAAAGCCATTCCCTCCTCCTGAGGGAGAGGGTTAGCCCCCCGTCACCCCGGCGAAAGCCGGGGCCCAGAACTGCCAGCCTAAGAGGGAGTCCGATAAGTTCCCTCCCCTCGAGAGGGAGGGCTGGTTAGCCCCCCGTCACCCCGGCGAAAGCCGGGGCCCAGAAAAACCAGTCCAAGAGGGTGTCCAATAAGTTCCCTCTCCCTTGAGGGAGAGGGTTAGCCCTCCGTCACCCCGGCGAAAGCCGGGGCCCAGATAAACCAATCCAAGAGGGTGTCCAAGCCATTCCCTCTCCCTTGAGGGAGATGGTTAGCCCCCGTCACCCCGGAGAAAGCCGGGGCCCAGAAAAACCAGTCCAAGAGGGTGTCCAATAAGTTCCCTCTCCCTTGAGGGAGAGGGTTAGCCCCCCGTCACCCCGGAGAAAGCCGGGGCCCAGAAAAACCAGTCCAAGAGGGTGTCCAATAAGTTCCCTCTCCCTTGAGGGAGAGGGTTAGCCCCCCGTCACCCCGGCGAAAGCCGGGGCCCAGAAAAACCAATCCAAGAGGGTGTCCAAGCTATTCCCTCTCCCTTGAGGGAGATGGTTAGCCCCCGTCACCCCGGAGAAAGCCGGGGCCCAGAAAAACCAATCCAAGAGAGTGTCCAAGCTATTTCCTCCCCTCGAGATGGGGGTTAGCCCCCCGTCACCCCGGCGGAAGCCGGGGTCCAGAAAAACCAATCCAAGAGAGTGTCCAAGCTATTTCCTCCCCTCGAGATGGGGGTTAGCCCCCGTCACCCCGGCGAAAGCCGGGGCCCAGAAAAACCAGCCCAGGAGACAATCTCGCCTGTACCTGCTCTCCCGCCCGTCATTGCCATGAAAAAGGCTTGTTTTCATCCCAATCGCGCCCCTCCGGACCTAAGACCGTCATTGGCACGTAAATAGACCTCCATGATGTAGGGGCAACCCTTGTGGTTGCCCCTGTTTCCCGCTACTGCATCGATAGTGCCCTAGAACCGCGCCGCCAGTTCCCGGTCCCCGGCCACGGTCATGTTGCCCGCCGCCACCGCCTCCTCGACGGTGAAGCGCCCGTACGCCAGCAGCGTCAGCGTCGACCCGTCGCAGGTGAAGGTCACGTCCGCCGTGCCTGCGCTGCTCGCCTCCATCCTCAGCTCGCCGCCACCCGCCACGATGTCGTGCGACCCGCCGTCCGTCAGGCTGAACCGGAACCGCGCCGCCTCCTCGATGTCCGACCCCGGCTGAAACAGCCGACCCACCACGAATCCCGGCAGCAGCTCAATCAGCGTCGGAGCCACGTTGCCCGGCAGTTTCGCCGATGGCTCCAGGCTCGAGCGGATGTCCCACTCGTGCACCGCCATTTCCGCCAGCCGCAGGATCAGGTACCTCCTGATCGTCAGGTAGGCCGCCGCGTGATAGCACTGCTTGTCCCAGTCCTCCGGCCCCATCCGCGACAACAGCGCGTCCAGGCGGTCGCAGTTGTCCCCGAACGCCTCCACCAGCGTGTCGCCCAGGCTCTCGCGAATGGCCTTCGCCCGCGTTGCGTTGGCCGCCATCCGGGCCGCCAGGTCCGTCTCCTGCGGCGGTCCCATCCCCTCCGGCGGCGACGAGTCCCCGTTCGCCCCTCGCTCGATGTTGCCCGAGAACATCTCGACGGCCATGATCATGTGGGCCACCACGTCCGCGTTGTTCCAGGCTTCGCAGGCGCTCTGCGTCTCCCAGTCCGACGCCGACAGTCCCTTGAAGTATTCCAGTAGCCGCTTTGATTCCGAGTTCACCAGCGCGGCCAGTTCCTCCGATGTCGCCATTGATCCTCCTCCGTCTCTCTGCTATCCCCTCCCCCTGAGGGAGAAGGCTAGGGTGTGAATGAAGCCCTCGCTGAAACCCCGTCCTCGTCAATTGTCAATCCCAATCGCGCCCCACCGGACCTCCAACTGTCATTGGCACGTAAATGGACTTTCATGATGTAGGGGCAACCCTTGTGGTTGCCCGGATGACCTTGCCGATTTTCATCCCAATCGCGCCCCACCTGACCTAAGACCGTCATTCCCGCGAAAGCGGGAATCTATGACCTTATCTATTTCCTCCCCTCGAGATGGAGGGTAGGATCCCTCGTCACCCCGGCGAAAGCCGGGGCCCAGAAAAACCAGCGCAGGAGACAATCTCGCCTGTACCTGCTCTCCCTCCCGTCATTGCCATGAAAAAAAGCTTGTTTTCATACCCAATCGCACCCCACCAGACCTCCAACCGTCATTGGCACGTAAATGGACTTCCATGATGTAGGGGCAACCCTTGTGGTTGCCCGGATGACCCTGCCGATTTCATCCCTATTGATGCCTCACCGGACCTCCAACCGTCATTCCCGCGAAAGCGGGAAGGTGGATTCACATTTCAAGTGCAACACCTGGTATGAATGGAATTCGGATGGTGTGAGGTAACCCAGGGACTTGCGAGGGGTGTTGTTGTCCGCCTGTGCCAGCTGGATGAGTTCCTGGTCGGAACAGGCAGAGAGGTCTGTGCGCCGAGGCAAGAACCGGCGCAGGCGTCCGATGCGGTTTTCCACTGCGCCCTTCTGCCAAGGGGAACGCACATCGCAGAAGAAGGTTTCCACACCCAGTTGGTGGAGTTGGTAATGCTGGGCGAACTCGGTACCATTGTCAAAGGCGACGGAGCGGCGCCAGTGGTCTGGGAAAGGGGCCAGTATCCCGACCATCGCCTGGGCCACGGGCTGGGCTGCTTTGCCGGGCAGACGGGCCATGGCCAGCAGCCTGGAGTGGCGCTCGGTCATGACCAGCAGGGCCTGACCCTTGTTGCCGAAGAGCATCAGGTCAGCCTCCCAGTGTCCCGGTTCGTGGCGGTCGGCCGCCTCCGGGGGCCGCTCCGAGAGGGGGCGGCGATGGGCGATGAAAGAGGCGGGGCTGCCTCCCTTGCGTCCCCTGCGACCGCGCTTGGACTTGCCCCTGGGGAGGTAATAACGCCAGCTGTAGTCCTTGGTCCTGCGGATCTGGGCATAGGTGAAACGGTAGATACTCTCGTGGGATATGACGCTGCGGCCGGATTCCAGGGCAAGGCGTCCGGCCACCTGTTGGGGAGACCAGCCCGCCTGGAGCCGGCCCATGACCTGTTCCCGCAGGACGGGATCGCGGTCCAGGCGGGAGCCGGTCCAGCGGCGAGCCTGGGCCTGCTGCTGGGCATAGGATGGCCGGTAACCCTGGGTCTTGGAGCCATTGCGTTTCAATTCCCTAGCCACTGTCGATGGCGAGCGATCCAGACTTGCCGCGATTTGCCGGATCGGGTATCCCTCGGTGTGTAGACGGGCCAATTCACATCTTTCCTCAATGGTGAGGTGCCAATATCCAGTTCCCATGACAACACCTTAACAGCCCGGTGTTGCACTTCGTTTGTGAATTTAAGGAATCCAAGACCTAAGCTATATCCTTCCCTCGAGAGGGAGGGCTAGTTAGCCCCCCTTCACCTCGGCGAAAGCCACTCCAAGCGGAGCCACCTAAAACCACTCCCGTTAGCACCTCGTCACCCCGGCGAAAGCCGGGGCCCAGAAAAACCAGCGCAGGAGACAATCTCGCCCGTACCTGCTCTCCCTCCCGTCATTGCCATGAAAAAAAGCTTGTTTTCATACCCAATCGCACCCCACCAGACATCCAACCGTCATTGGCACGTAAATGGACTTCCATGATGTAGGGGCAACCCTTGTGGTTGCCCGGATGACCTTCCCGATTTTCATCCCAATTGGTGGGCCACCAGACCTCCAACCGTCATTCCCGCGAAAGCGGGAATCCACGACCTAAGCTATTTCCTCCCCTCGAGAGGGAGGGTTGGATCCCCCGTGTCACCTCGGCGAAAGCCACTCCAAGCGGAGCCACCTAAAACCACTCCCGTTAGCACCTCGTCACCCCGGCGAAAGCCGGGGCCCAGAAAAACCGGCCCAGGAGACAATCTCGCCTGTACCTGCCCTCCCTCCCGTCATTGCCATGAAAAAAGGCTTGTTTTCATTCCACTCGCGCCCTACCGGACCTCCAACCGTCATTGGCACGTAAATGGACTTCCATGATGTAGGGGCAGCCCTTGTGGCTGCCCGGATGACCCTGCCGATTTTCATCCCAATCGCGCCCCACCGGACCTCAAACTGTTATTGGCACGCAAAAGGACTTCCATGATGTAGGGGCAACCCTTGTGGTTGTCCGGATGACCCTGCCGATTTTCATCCCAATCGCGCCCCACCGGACCTCTAACCGTCATTCCCGCGAAAGCGGGAATCCAATGCCTTAATCTGACTGACGGTCAACGAAAACCGATGCGATTCCCGATCTGTCACAAACCATTAAAGGACGAACAGTTTCCCTACGCCCCTCTGCGTCCCGCCACCTACCCTGCCAGGAACGCCGCCAGCTCCCGGTTCACGTCCTCCGGGCACTCCCACTGCAGAAAATGACCGTAGTCGCCCAGGTGTTTCGCCCGCACGCCGGCAAACACCCCCCGCCACGAGTCCTCCAGCGGCCCGGCGCCCATCTCCGCCGCCGTCCGCTCCCGCCGAGTTCCGTACAGGAACAGCGCCGGCACCGACAGCGTCTTTCCCTCGTCGGCTCGCCCGTCTGCCGGGTCCAGGTACGCCGCTGCCCGGTAGTAGTTGAACCCGCCCCTCAGCCCCCCTGGAGCCGAGTACACCTTGACGTACTCGTCAATTACTTCCTGCGTCAGCGGGTACTTGTTGATGCACCAGTCCCGAAGGATGTGCCGTAGGTAGATCTCCTCCCGCCCCTCCAGCAGCTTCTCCGGCAGGTCGAACTGCTGGTGGAAGTATGAGTGCCACCTTTCCCTGATCACCGACGGCGCCTGTGGCCCCAGCTGCTCGTACGGCGGCGTCGCGTCCAGAAACGCGATCCTCCGCACCGCCTCCTCGTGGTCCAGTGCGAACCGGAACCCCACCCGCGCGCCGATGTCGTGCGACACGATGTTCACGCTTTCGTGCCCCAGCGACCGTACCAGCTCGTACATGTCCGAGGCTGCCGTACGCGTGTCGTACCCGTTCAACGGCTTGTCAGAGTGCCCGAACCCCCGCATGTCCGGCACGATCACCTGGTACTGCCCGGAGAAGGCGTTGATCTGGTTCCGCCACGAATACCAGAACTCCGGCCATCCGTGCAGGAACAGCACCGGGTCCCCATCGCCCTCCAGCACATAGTGAATATTGATCCCGTTGATCCGGGTCGTGTGGTGGCTCCACTGCTCCGGGTTCAGGTCAGCCATATCGGCCTCCTCCAAATCCCCTCTCCCTTGAGGGAGAGGGTCAGGGTGGGGGTGAAATCGCCCCCTGTAGAGGCAGCCCTTGTGGCTGCCCTGCTCATCACCATGTCCTCCCCCTCAGGGGGACGGTTAGGGTGGGGGTGAAATCGCCCCCTGTTGGGGCAGCCCTTGTGGCTGCCCTGCTCATCGCCTCATCCCCTCTCCTATGAGGAAGCGGGTTAGGGTGGTGGCGAAATCACCTCCCGGTAGGGTAGCCCTTGTGACTGCCCTGTTCATCGCCTCATCCCCTCACCCCTTGAGGGATAGCGCCAGGGTGAGGATGAAATCGCCTCCTGTAAGGGCAACCCTTGTGGCTGCCCTGCTCATCGCCTCATCCCCTCTCTTTTGAGGGAGCGGGTTAGGGTGATGGCGAAATCGCCCCCTGTAGGGGCAGCCCTTGTGGCTACCCTGCTCAGCACCTTATACCCTCCCCCTCAGCGGGACGGCTAGGGTAGGGGTGAAATCGCCCCCTGTAGGGGCAACCCTTGTGGCTGCCCTGCTCATTACCTTATTCCCTTCCCCTGAGGGTTCCTAAACTCCGCCACTACTGCCCAAATTCCCTCCAGCCACTAATGCGCCACGTGGCTCGGCACCCAGCCGCCGTACACCGGCCACTGGCTGCAGATGAACTCGATGTACGCCGGCTGGCCCGCATCGTTGGCCGCCTTGGCCCGTCCGAAAGCCGCGACGACCTCCCCCGGTTCCGACACCCGCTCGGCGTGCAGCCCCAGCTGCCCCGCGACCTTCGACATGTCCACGTCCTCCGGCCCCAGTACCTGGTAAGTGAACGGGTCGTGCCCCTCGCCCCAGAACCCCGGCCCGTAGCCCGCGAAGCCACCGTTGCTCACGTGCGCCACCGTGATCCCGATCCGCTGCCTCACCGGCACCTCCAGGTTGCCCAGCATGTAGCCCACGCCGGCATCGCCCGTCACCGCCACGCAGTGACGGTCGGGAAAGGCCAGCCGCGCCGCCATGGCTCCGGCCAGCCCGAACCCCAGCGTCGAAATGTTTCCCCAGCCCAGGAAGCCCCGGGGTATCAGCGTGTCGTATACCGTGCTCAGTTGGTCCCTCGTATTCCCCGAGTCGTGGGTCACGAATGACTTCATCGGGTCCAGCGCCTTCATCATGTCCCCGAACACCCGGTACGGGTTGATCGGCCTGTCCTCCGATGCCATGAACTCCCGGTACTGCGCCAGCCCCGAGTCCCGCGACGCCTTGATCGCCGCCGCCACCTCGTCGCCGTTCCTCCCTCCGCCACCGGTGCGCTCGGATACCCCGTCGGCTAACGCCTGGAGCGTGAACCGCGCGTCTCCCAGCACCGCGTGGTGCGTCGGATAGATCCGGTTGATGTGGAACTCGTCCACGTTGCATTGAATGATTGTCTTGTTCGCCGCATCGGGAATGCCGTGCGTGAACCGCCCCGGCGATAGGCTGGACCCCACCGCCAGGATCACGTCGCTCTTCTCCAGGAACTCCGCCGGGTGGTCGCCCCGCACCCCCACGAACAGCCGATGGTTCTCGGGAAACGCGCCCTTCGCCTTCAGCGTCGTGATCACCGGCGCGTTCAACGCCTCCGCGAACGACTTCAGTTCCGCCGACGCCCCGGCATAGATCACGCCCTCCCCCGCGTATATCAGCGGGTTTTTGGCGTTAAGCAACAACTCCACCGCCGTGTTCACGTCGTCAGGGTTTGGCCCCGCTTTGTACGCCTTGGGAGGAAAGTACGGGTCCGCCGTCTCGTCGAACGTCGCCGTCGCATCCGGCACCGCCAGCACCACCGGGCCCGGCCGCCCGCTGCGCAACAGTGAGAAGGCCCGCCGCATAAACTCCGGCACCCGTGAGGGACTGTCGATGTACCCGAACCACTTCGAGACCGTCCTCAGACTGGTGGTCACATCGAACTGCGTGTTCTCCGAGCTGCCCGCCGGTATGCCGTCGGTGATGCACAGCATCGGCGAGTTGTCCTCGAACGCCTGGGCCAGACCCGGGTAGGAGTACTGCAGGCCCGCCCCGTTCACGCCTCCCTGCACCGTGCATACCCCGATACGCTCCCCGGCGGTCACCCGCGAGTACGCATCGGCCAGCGCCACCGCGTACCGGTCGTCCCGCATCATGATCATCGGCACGCCCTCCCGCCCCAGCGCGTTGTTCACCCGGCACACCGGGAACGTCGATACCCACTCGATGCCCTCCTGCTTCAGGATCCGGGCAATGGCGGTTGCTACGTCTATGCTCATTCGAAACCCTCTTTCTGACCCTTAATTCCCGCTTGTTTTCAAACTATTTCCCGTTGCTCACCCGTCATTCCCGCGAAAGCGGAAATCCGCGGGTATGTCTGGCTGATTGTATCATCGCTGTTATTGAGTATGAGAGCGGCGGTCCGCCTTTTCGGACCTCCCTCCCATCACACTATCCGTAACCGATATACTGTACCGACGGGCAGGACTATGGACTTGGTGAACGTGAACGAAATAAAGGATGCAGCTCTGGTGAGTCGCCGTGAAGCCCGGCGATAGAACGATGACCTGCTACACAACACTATCTTGCTGAATGTCCCTACCGGCATTTCCCCCGCGCCCGGCCGCCGCATCTTCTATGGATGGTTTATCCTCGCAGCGGTCGGGATGATCACCTTCAGCAGCGGACCGGGCCAGTCTTACGTTTTCTCAGTCTTTTTCAATTCGATAATCGAGGACACGGGACTCTCCCGTACTGGCATCTCCGTACTGTTCACTGCCAGCACTGCGGTCAGCGCCGCCGTGGTAACTCTGGTCAGCCGCCTTGCCGACCGCTTCGGCCCCAGGATCGTGCTGGCCGGCGCCGGACTGGGACTGGGCGCAGCCTGTTTCGGTATGGCCACCGCCACCCACACCATCCTCTTCTTCATCGCCTTCGCTGCTCTCCGCGCCCTTGGCCAGGGGTCCCTGGGTATCAACTGCATACTGTTGGTCAATCAGTGGTTCGTTTCGTTGCGTGGCCGCGCCGTCGGTCTTATGACCTTGGGATATATGAGCTCCACGGCCCTCTTTCCGCCCTTCGTCAGGTTCCTGATCGACACCATCGACTGGCGTGCCGCCTACGCCGTGCTCGGCGCCGTGGCCATTGGCCTGATCGTTCCCGTTGCCACTTTTGTCATCAGGAACCGGCCCGAGGACATCGGGCTGTTCCCCGACGGCGCCCCCCGGCCTCCTGCGTCCGAAACCAGGCAGGAGGATTCCGCGGCTGACAGCAGGGTTAGAGTTTACAGCTCCCCCAGCTTCTGGTTGCTGGCGTTGGCCCTCTGCTCGCCAAGCCTCATTTCCACAGGCCTGGTAATCCACCAGACATCCATCTTCGAGGAAAGTGGCCTCAGCGCCACCCTGGCGGCTGCCGTCTTTGTCGTTCTGTCGATTTCCTCCGCGATCAGCTCCCTGGTGTCTGGATATGTCGCGGACCGCGTCGGCCCCATGGTCCTCCTCTTTTTCTCCATGACGACCTTGTTGGCCACCATGGGTCTGGCTGTCATAATCAATTCAACCTTCACGGCGGTGCTCTATGTTGCGGTGATGGGCATCTCCATGGGCTCCTCCATCATTGTCCACGGCACCATTTGGGCCCACCACTATGGCCGCCGGAACCTTGGACGAGTCCAGGGTCCCTCCATGACTCTCATCCTCTGCGCCTCCGCCATCGGCCCCCTGCCCTTTGCGCTGTTCCACCAGCTGACCGGCACATACGACATGGGCATTCTGGTATTGATGTCCCTGCCGGTCCTTTCGCTGATAGTCCTCTTCCTAGCCCGCCCCGGACGGGCCCGCGCCTCTGAATAGCTCAGCCGCGCCCCCATCGGCTCTCGAAATACCCACTCGTTCCGGGCAGGCCCTGTCGAGCCTCCCCCCAGGGCTATCGCATTCGGGACACCATGCGGCCACCGCAGGAAAAACACCCCGTCATTCCCGCGAAAGCGGGAATCCAGTGGCCTGCTAATTGGCCCAATCGTGCTGGACAGGGCACGTCGAGCGTGTCCCTGCCCCTCAAGGGGAGGGTTAGGGTCTAAATGGGGGTTGAAGACGCCCCCCTGTAGGGACGCACAGCCGTGCGCCTTCCCCCATCACACTAATCCCTTGATCCCAGAGATCCCAATTCTGATAACCCCCATCCTGAAAATCCCAAAATCCTGAAAATCCTGATTCAGACAATTACTTTGCAGTCGAGCACCGCATTCAAGGCCCTGCCTTGCACCTCCCTTCCCCCCTATGGCACTATGCCCCCAACGCGCCCCGGCCCCGCGACTCCGCACCGATGAGGAGAGTCCCATGCTGCAGACCACCGATCCGGTTACCCGCGAGATCATCAAGAACGCCCTCATGAGCGCCGCCGACACCATGGCCCTCACCGTGGTCCGCACCGCCCGCTCCGCCGTCATCAAGCACGGTATGGACTTCTCCACCGCCCTCTTCAACGCTGAAGGACAGCAGGTGGCCCAGGGCCTCACGCTGCCGCCTCACCTCGGCAGCATGGCCCCCGCCCTCGAGGGCGTCATGAACGCCTTTGGCGACGACGTGAAGCCCGGTGACATCTTCGCCAACAACGACCCCTACGAGGGCGCCAGCCACTTGCCCGACATCTTCCTCTTCAAACCCATCTTCGTGAACGACGTCCTCATGGGCTGGAGTTGCTGCATCGGCCACCAGACCGATATCGGCGGCCGCGTCGCCGGCGGCAATGCCTGCGACAACACCGAGATTTTCCAGGAAGGCCTGATCCTCCCGCCCCTCAAGCTCTACGAAGAAGGTGAGCTCAATCAGGCCGTCTGGCGCATCCTCGAGAAGAACGTCCGCGTCCCTGACAAGGTCCTCGGCGACGTCCAGGCCCTCCTCGCCGCCGTCCGCTTCGGCGAGCGCGACCTCCTCCGCCTCGTCGGCGAATACGGCCTCGAGGAAATGAAGTCCTACATGGCCGACATCCTCGACACCACCGAGGCCCTCACCCGCGCCGAGATCTCCTCCCTCCCCCAGGGCGAGTGGGACTTCGTTGACCACATAGACAACGACGGCATCGACCCTCAGTCCATCGACATCCACGTCAACGTGCGCATCGACGGCGATGAGGTCTACGTTGACTTTGACGGCACTTCGCCCCAGGCCAGGGGCAGCATCAACCCCAACTTCGCCTACACCAAGTCCAATGTCTACGCCGTGATGAAGTGCCTCATCGACCCGGCCATCCAGTCCAACAGCGGCTTCTTCCGGCCCTTCAACATCACCGCCCCCGAGGGCTGCTTCGTCAACCCGCAGCACCCCGCGCCCGTGGCGGCCCGCGGCCTGGCCGGGTTCCGCATCTGCCAGGCCATGTTCGGCGCCATGGCCCAGGCCCTGCCCGGACGTGTCCCGGCGGCCTGGGGCGGCGGCGAAATCGGCCTCTCCTTCGGCGGTTACCATCCCAGCCGCAAGGCCTGGGTCTACCTCGAGTTCAACAACGACGGCCCCCGTGGCGGCGGCCCCAGCATCGATGGAGCCGACGGCCTCGCCTCCCCCGTCCTGAACATGGCCAACACTCCCATCGAGAGCATCGAGTCCGACCAGCCCCTCCTGGTCGAGCGCTTCGGCCTCGTCCCCGACACCGGCGGTGCCGGACAGTACCGCGGCGGCCTTGGCATCGTCCGTGAGTTCCGCGTCCTGGCCGAGGAAGCCACCTTTCAGCTGCGCTCCGACCGCACCAACTTCCGCCCCTGGGGCGTCGAGGGCGGCAAGGACGGCACCCCCACGCAGAACATCCTCAACCCCGGCACCCCCGACGAACAGGAACTCCCCGGCAAGCACCTCATGACCCTGAAAAAAGGCGACCTCTACCGTGTTGTACAGGCCGGCGCCGGCGGCTACGGCAACCCCCTCGACCGCGACCCCCACGCCGTCCTCGAAGACATCCAGCAGCAGAAGCTCACCCCCGGATACGCCCGCAACGAATACGGCGTAGTCGTGGATGACCACGGCTACCTCGACCTCCCCGCCACCGAGACCCTCCGCGCGGAAATGGCCGATTCTTGAATAGGAATTATTCACCGTAGTGACAGAAACCGCTTGCAATTGACCCTCTAGAACCCATAGTCTTGAGGTAGATGCAATGGGGAGGAGGGAGTATTGGACTTGGAGGCGTTCTCGGATGCGTTGGATTTAGCACTAACAGATGTCGCCGAATCTGAATTCAACCGGCTTTCACGCGGGCTGAATGCCTCTAGTCTGGTAGCGAAGATTCATGGATCTCTGGAAGCCCTCCGCAAATTGAGAGAGGGGCAACCTCCAGACTACAGGGATCCTTGGGTTGCTTTGCTCTATCTCACTTGGTATCAAGCTGGCCAGATCCAGTTGGCTTATAGTCAAATCAAATCACTATGCAATTGTCGGCCTACAAACGGGCTTACAGTCGATCACAATACTCCACTGAGGATTGTCGACTTTGGGTGCGGCACTCGTGCGATGCAGTTTGCACTAGCTTGGGTTGCAGCAGAAAATATGGAGGCAGGTCACTCTATTCCTGTTATTTACATTTATGGGCACGACTCCAGTACAGAGATGGTTAGTCTCGGAGATCTAGTTTGGAGGCGATTTAACACGGAACTAGGCAATAGAGAGGAATTTAACCACCTTGGGAATTTTCTGGGTGCCATACGGCCGAGATCAGACCTGAACGATCTGTTGTCAGGCCCAGGTGGTAGGGGAGAGAGGTGGTTTGGTGCAATGCATGTGGTGTATGAATCCAATACATCGGCGATTAGGGCTGGGCTCGCCCGGTTTTTGCGCGATTTCGACCCTGATGTAGCCTTCGTTTCGAGCCACAGCGATCAAGGATCCAAGTCTCGTCTAGTTTCAATTTGCCCATATGGGGAGGACAAATATGGTTCATTTAGCACGGAGTTTAGAAGCGAAATCACACTAGATTTGCCTAGAATCACAGCGTGGCGAAGGCAGTTGAACGCTAGGATTTCAAATACTCACCGATTTCTAGATAGTCAAGTGGATTGGGCTTTTCGAGAATCGTTTGGCCTAACTTACATCAAGAGGGGCTAATAGAGGGGGCCGAAATGCAGCAGCAATTCCCTCTGACAGAGTTTGGCCGTCCAGAACCACCACCCGCAACTGAGCAATTCGTTTCGGGACGTCCCGAGAACATTGGTGATGTTCGAGTTTCCTACGCGAAGGTCCGCGAAATCCTAACTAGAGCCACCGGTTTCATGGACGCCTACGACTTCACTCTGAACCCCTACAGCGGCTGCTCCTTTGGCTGCACCTACTGCTACGCTGCCTTCTTCAGCCGCGACATCGAAAAGCGAGATAGCTGGGGCAAGTGGGTTGTAGTCAAGGAAAATGCTGCCCAACTCATCAGGAATCGTAGGCCGGAAACTCTGGATGGCAAGCGCATCTATCTGAGCAGCGTAACCGACCCATATCAGCCGGTCGAGCGCCAACTGGAGCTAACCCGGAGCATACTGCAGGCCATGGCCGAGCGAGCGGACAAGCCAAAGCTCGTGGTACAGACCCGTAGCCCTGATGTTGTCCGCGACTGCGACCTATTTCGCCAAATCGAGAAAAACGGCGGCCGCGTTCAGGTCAACATGACCGTCACCACGGATGACGAGGACATTCGGCGGACTTTCGAGCCATTTTGCCCGTCCAATCCTACGCGCTTAGAAGCTATCAAAGAGGTTCAAGGACAGGGTGTAGATACCTGTATAACGATGACCCCACTCCTGCTAGTCAGCAGCCCCTACGCCTTCGCCGACAGCCTCGTAGAGACCGGAGTGCAAAAATTTATCGCCCAGCCCTTCCACTTCCAGAGAGGGAAGTTTTTGGCAGGCACTCGGGAGAGCGCTTTCGAGTTGATGGCCGAAAAACTGAATTGTGATGTAGGCTCATTCAGGGGAGAATATATGGAACATTACCGCATGGTATTTGGTGTGCTCCAAGATACCCTGCCGGAACTCGGAGAAGGTAAGTCCGGTTTCGAGCCTCCCTTCTAGCGAAATCCCCCTCGACTCCCTCCAAACACAAATAGCGCCCCCCGCAACCGCGAGGGGCGTTCCTGCGTTCATACTATCAGGCCGTTGGGCCCGTGCGCCGGTTATACTGCCGCGACAGCCCGACGCGGACCTACTGCTCCATCCCCTTGACCGTAACCTCCTCGGGGTCGCACTGGTAGCGCACAACCCGGTCCAGCTTCTGCGACTCCAGCCGCACCACCAGCGCCCGGCCTCTCGTGACGTTCAACGTGCTGCGACTTTCCCTCGGGGATGGGAGCGCCGCCGGCTTAACCTCCCCTCAGCCGTCGCATCCGAGCCGCCTGCTCCGACGTCTCAGGTACAAACGAAGCCGAGGCGGTGTCGCCCATCGCCGCCTCCAGTTCCCCCAGGTAGACTTTGGCATCGTTAATACCGTCTCGCACCTCGTCTGCCGCCATCCAGTCCTCGTAGTAGTTCTGGTGCATTGCGTTCGCGCTACGGAATAGCCTGCGCAGATCTGGCCGCCCCAGTTCGTCCGCCATCTGCCCCGAGATGTCGTACAGCAGTCCGTGCCTGCTGTGGTTCCAGCCCCGCCGCTCCGCAATGGCCTTTAAAGCCAGCGCCGCCGCTCCCCAGGCCTTATTCGACGCCTGGCCCAGGTCACCCTTTTCAAACTCCTCATCTGCCTGAAGGATGTAACGCTGGCTCATTTCGGCGTATTTCTTGATCTGATCGAATTCTCGCATTTTCCGCACTCGCGAAAATTAATCGGGGCGCGGGCTCCCGGACATCCCGGTGCCTGCGCCCCAGTTTACCCCGTCATCCCGAAAACCGTGGACCCTAATAGTCCATCACCTTCACCGTCCCCTCCCCCGGGTTGTACTGGTAGCGCACCACCCGGTCCAGCTTCTGCGACTCCAGCCGCACCACCAGCGCTCGGCCGCCCGTGACGTTCAGCGTGTTGTGGATCTCGCCGGGCAGAAAGAACGCCACCTTCCCGTCCTTCTGCACGAAGTCCCCCGTCTCCCCGATCTGCACCGAGTCAACTCCCTCGCCAGGATAGAACCAGCGCCACTTCGTCTGCTTGATCGCGCCCTCGTACACCCCGTACACCACCCAGGCGTTGCCGTGGTCGTGAGGCAGGTTGTCTTGGTCCGGCTTCTGCACCGTCGCCATCAGCCAGAACCCGCCGCCCGGATGCCCGTAGTCCTCGTCCAGGTGCAGGTCGTACCGCCCGTAACCGCCCTCCTCCGGCAGCTCCAGCCGCTCCTCCAGCCAGCCTGGCGTCTCCAGCAGTACTTCCATCTTTTCCGCCACGCCCTTGGCCTGCGCCAGCGGGTCGTTCGTCGAATCGAAAATCCCGCGAACGTCGTCGATGAACTCGTCGACCGTGTAAGCTGTGGTGGTAGTCATGCTCTCCTCCCCTGTTCCTTGGTCTCACTGCCCTTAATTCTGAAGCGGCCATACCCCAGTGTCAACTTGACTGCCTATGGAGGCAGAGCAATCGCCTCCCGCTTGATTCAGCTTTGCTCACGACCGTCATTCCCGTCCCTACCCCGTCATTCCCGCCCCTGCCCCGTCATTCCCGTCCCTACCCCGTCATTCCCGTCCCTACCCCGTCATTCCTGCCCCTACCCCTTCATTCCCGTCCCTACCCCTGAAAGGGGTATGTAAGCAGTTTTCAGGGGGGCACGTGGTAAGTGATTTCCAGTTCAGGCTTGGGTTCCGGCCAGGGTTCCGGCAGCAGCCAGACCCGGCGCCAGGGCGTGCCCTTGAGCATCAGCCGCCGGAGGCAGTTGACGCCCAGGCGGAATACGCTGACGGTGCGCGCCGGACGGCTGCGGGAGTGGCGATGATCGAGAGCCAGAGCCTTGGGCGGTGCCCGCAGATTGCCTGGGGCGATGCCCCGGTCATTGGCGTCTTCCACCCTGGTGCCGTAGGCCAGGGTCAGCAGGGTGGCGACCGAGAGCACCAGCCAGTGTCGCGAGACGCGGGTTGGGTCGGTGCGCTGGGTCTTGTCCCACTTCCAGCCCACACTCTTGATGGCTTTGAAGCCCAGCTCGATCCAGAAGCGCAGGGCGTACCAACTGGGGCCCACCTTATCGGGTTCCAGGTCGGTGAGGATGATCCAAGGTTCCTTCTGCTCGACGTACCAGACCACCACGAGGGTACAGCGGCGCTTGGCCTTGGGAGTGCTGAAGGCGGTGCCCTGGCCGATCCAGGCGGTATCGGGGCGGGAGACAAAGCGTCGCGCGGGCAATCGCTTGCCGCCGTCGGCGCAGAAGGTGATGTTATTCCGGTAGCGCATACTGGGGTGCCAGCCTTGGGCGCATATCTGTTTCCAGAGCTTGGGGCTGGAGATGCCCCGGTCGCAGAGCACGATGACGGTCATTCCCTTGGGAACCGCCGGAGCCAGTTGTTTGAGCAGTGCCACGGTGGGGGCCATCCAGGAGCCTTTCTGGGTGGCTTTGTGGATGCGCCAGGCCACGGGGATGGCGCAGCTGCGGTAGAGGACGCTGATGACGATGGCGGTGGTCTGGTCGCCCTTGAGGGTGGGATCGATGGCCAGTGCCAGGGAGCCGGAGCACTGCCAGGCCAGGACCCACCGCAGCAGGGGAGCGAAGCAGAGGCTTACGTCCAACTGGGTCTGGCAGGGGCGGGCCCGGTCGCTGCCATCGTAGAGCCACTGACGAATGTACTGGCGGAAGCGGTTCCAGTTGCCGCCGCCGGTGGAGAGGGCGGAGGCCACGGCGTTCTGACAGGCGCTGCCGGCGAGGATCGCGCCGTAGACCCACAGCACCAGGCCAGTCAATTGTGGCTGAGACAGGTGAGGTAAATGCGTTTCAATAGCTTGCTGAATCTGATAGGTTTCTCGGGGAAGGCGCATGAGGGGTCTCCTGCATCTGGGCGTGTAGCTAACACCAGAATGCCGGATTCTCCGGCGCCTTTCCTAGCTCCATTTAAGGCCACTTTGGGCCGTTACATACCCCTTTCAGCGTCCCTACCCCGTCATTCCGGCGAAAGCCGGAATCCAGAGCGTTTTGGCGGCTGTTGCCATTCCTGTTGCAAGGCTGGTTAGATTCCCCCTTTCTAGTGAATGACAGGTCAATGACCCTCACGACTTTAAGACGCGATTGCCCTGCTGATAGGGGCAGACGACAACAGGGCTGCCCCAACTGACGAACACGTAGGGGCAGCCCTTGTGGCTGCCCTGGTCGCTTGAATCTTGTGCACTCTACAGTCCCATGAATCCCGATTCAGACAACAACCCGATCCCAAAACCACCGAACCCCCGGAATCACACAAATCACTGCTCAAACAAACACCCCCCAATCCTGTACATCCTGTACATCCATGTAAATAACCCCTACCCCGGCAGCAACCCTGGAACCCACGGAGCACGCTGGAATTTTCCCACCCGCCCGTCTATCATGGCGGCAGACCCCGAACGACATCGATACGCTCAATTGGAGGGATGAAAATGGGCAATTGCTCCATCTTCGTGGGCACCGTTGGACAGGGCCTCAACGTCAGCTCCGACAGCGGCGACACCTGGACCAAGATACGCAACCCCATCCCCAGCGAATGCAACATCCGCGCCCTGCGCACCTACCCCGACAACCCCCACCGCGTCCTCGCCGGCTCCGACGGCCTCGGCCTATTCCGCACCGATGACAATGGCCTCACCTGGGACCCTGTCGACAGCCCCTTCGCCGACCTGCAGGTGTGGTCCGTCGCCCTCGACCCGGCCAACACCGACACCATCTTCGCCGGCACCCGGCCTGAAGGCTTTCGCTCCCGCGACGGCGGCCGGTCCTGGGACAAGCTCGACATGGGCGTCAACATGGACTGCCCCATCGGCACGCCCCGCACCACCAACATCATCGTCGACCCCCGCGACAGCCGCACCGTCTGGGCCGGCATCGAGGTCGACGGCATGTACAAAAGCCTCGACGGTGGCGACACCTGGCTCCACCTGCCGGACCTGGGCCCCGACCCCTTCCACGGCGACATCCACGGCATGGCCCTGCGCACCGGCGACAACCCGGCCTTCTACTGCACCAGCCCCTTCGGCATCGCCACCAGCAGCGACGAGGGCGAGAGCTGGGACTATCACTACTTCCCCAAGTTCAGTGAGGCCGATGCCCGCTCCTACTGCCGCGGCATGATCATCAAGGCCGACGACCCCCAGACCATGTTCGTCGGCAACGGCGACTTCATCCCCGGCGTCACCGGCGCCGTCCAGGTCACCCGCGACGGTGGCCAGAATTGGGAGAAGGCCGACCTCCCCGTCGAGCCCAACTCCGTTGTCTACTGGCTGGCCAACAACCCCGAAATGCCCAACGTTGTCGCCGCTGCCAGCCTCTTCGGCTACGTCTACCTCAGTGAGGACGGCGGCAACACCTGGAGCAAACTCCAGAAGGAGTTCGGCGAAATCCGAGCCCTAGCCGTAACCCCCAACTAACCACCGCCCGCCGAGAAAAAGAAGGGGAGTTGACGCCCCGTCAACTCCTCTGATACGCTGAACCTAATGTTCCCCGCCATCCGTCGGCTTTAATAGCGGGCTGATTGGCGGGGCTTATTTTGTGCTTATATTGAGGGCAGGAATGACCGGACCCTTGAAACTGTCCCTCTTCATCGACGCTCAGAATGCTTATCGAGGTGCGCGTACAAGTTTCTTTAGCGACACCTCTACTTCAGTTAGCGGACAGTTCGATCCCGCGGAACTGGCCATGCTGATCGAATCCAGAGGCGGCCCTGACAATATGGCGTGTAGTCTTTCCGAGGTACGCGTGTATACGGGCCGCCCGGAGGCGGTGAAGGATCCCAAGACCTACGCCGCTCACATGAAGCAGTGCGCTGAATGGTCAAGAAACGGTGTAACAATCGTACATCGTTCACTCAGATATCCCAGGGGCTGGCCCATGGAAAGAGCGCAGGAAAAAGGTATCGACACCGCCTTGGCCATCGATTTCGTAACCATGGCCGTTGACGGCCTCTACGATATCGGTGTAATCGTGTCCACCGACACCGACCTGCTACCGGCGCTGGAATTCGTGAGGACCAGGTTCGCCGGACAGCGCCACGTTGCAGTCGCCGCCTGGCGCAGCCCACACAGCAGGCGACGACTCTCGATCCCCGGCGCGAATATCTGGTGCCACTGGCTTACCCGCGACGACTACGACTCAGTCGCCGACCCCACCAATTACACCCGCTGAAACAAAAGCCCCCAGGAAACCCGAGCCCACGCCACAAACGTCACCCGCATCCAGATCGCGAAGTAGCCATCGCTCCGGCAACGCTGATTGCTTCGAGGGCCATGGGCCGATGACGCGTAGGGGCGGGTTTGAAACCCGCCCCTAATTTGTTGCCATTGCAGCCGAATCGGTCGAGGTAGGTGCTGTCGAGAGCCGCAGCTACCCGTTACATATCGGCCTGAAGTTCCTGATGAGGTCGCTTTCCTCAGCTTGGCGAGCAGTGACACCACCGTCGTTCCTATGGACATGTATGTGAGTCGCCCCGTTTCTCTTTATGCAGGGCATTTTGTGATGGTTGTCGAACCGCAAGCTCAAATCGCTGGTCTCACCGATGTACACCGGAGTCCAGGAGCCGTTCGTCACCTTAGCGAAGATATAGTTACCGGGAACAGATTCGAAATCAGTCCCGACGGGATAGACGTAGTACGTGTATTGTCTCCCGGACAGTCCGGGCCAGTTGACGGTTGCAATAGTGGTAGCCATTCTGTCTCCTTGCACCAAAAATTCGGATTCGGGACCGGCTTGTTCAACCTCCTAAGTTCCGGCGGAGACTTGACCCTACTGGCATCCGATGGGACAATTCCAGCGGCTCTTGCAGCCAGGGGGTCTCCGCTCCGGCGGTGGATTCCTGCCACGGCCCCGGTAGAGTGAATGCCGGGGCCGTTGTTAGCAGTCTGGGCATCGCGTTTTTGCCAAATAAACAAGTGTTTATGGATTCCCCAATTGTTCGACTCCAATTATACCACATAAGCTGGTGCTTCGGTATCGGTTTTCTTAGGAATTATCACAATATATGGCCCCAGGCCGTTTACGCAACGCCAACATATGGTACTTGAGGCAATCGGTAGGTTGGTCTTACCGGCAATATTAGCTCGCTGTGTTTATGCAGCGATTATAAAATGTTTATGACATGAAAGCAAACAGAGCACCCCGCCGGATCCACTCCAGCGGGGCCGCCTTTACGTCCGTATGAGGTCGCGCGTCAGAAGCCTACAGCGCCTCCAGACCCTTACGCACGCAGTCCTCGTCCTCCTGCGCCGTCCCACCGCTGCCGCCGATGGCGCCCACCAGCTCGCCTCCCTGGTAGATCGCAATCGCCCCCCTGCGCCAGGACGATCCGGCCCCCCTTGGCTGTTTAGAATTGCCAGCATCACCGGCGACTGTGGTGCGGTTCTACGCCACTGCCGCCGTCGACCCCGTTTCGCCATCAGTGACGTAGCGCTCGAACAACCCCTCAGCCCTGCCGTTGCCCGCTGTGGGCGGCGGCAGCGGCTTTCCGTCCTCGCGGAACAGCTCTATTACCTCGTCAACGATTTCACAAAGTTCGGCGTATACCGCTTTCTCGTCATCCCCCTGGCATCCGCCGTTCATCAGCCCTGGAGACGCGCCAATGTAACACTGGTCTTCGTCGGACCACTCGACGAGCTTGATGTACCGGGCGCTCTCCTTCATTTCCGCGACTCCTCTATGGCCCTTCTCACGTCCCTGACTTGCTTCGGTTTCGCGTCTGCCCCTGGATTACCGGAGACAGTGATCGGTTAGACCACATTTTGATGCACGAAGTTCCGATGGCTGCCCCGCCCTCCCCGGTTGCGAACGCCGTCCCTTCAGGTACGCCTTCAGTTCCCGTATTTTGGGACGCCACATCCAATTCCAGGGCTCCATGCTAGGTTCTCCCATTTCACCTCGAATAGGAACAGGACACTTACAAGGTTGCGCCCTGATCAGAACTCAGAAAATTCAGCATGTTCTCCAATCCTGATCATCCTTTAATCCTGTGAATCCTGATTCAGACAAGACCGATGCCGCCGGACTTTGTATTTGTCCTGCTATCCCCAAAAAGGCCGGACAACACGTCCGGCCTTCGCGCATCCTCGGAACAGCGTCGGTCGAGAAGCCTACAGCGCCTCCAGACCCTTACGCACGCAGTCCTCGTCCTCCTGCGCCGTCCCGCCGCTGCCGCCGATGGCGCCCACCAGGTCGCCGCCCTGGTAGATCGGAATCGCACCCTGCGCCGGGATGATGCGGCCGCCCTGGCTGGCCAGGATCACCTGCATCACCGGAGAGCTCGCGTCGATCTCCCGGCTGTCCCGCCCGAAGAACACCGAACCCACCGCCTTCCCCGGCGCCGCCGCCGCGCTCACCGCAATCGCCCCCTCCTGCCGCTGGAAGGCCATCAGCTGCCCCCCGGCGTCCACCACCGCCACGCTCAGCTTCACCCCGATCCTGTTCGCCTCCGCGAGAGATGCTTCGATAATCCTGTTTGCGTCTGCCAGTGATAGAGCCATAACAGCCCTCCTTTAAACATGACCTTTTGGGTTAGCCCACCCCTCCCGGCTATGCCCGGGACCCGCGGGCCTCGATGCCATGTTAACCCCTGCCGCCACCTCTCACAACCCGCATTCTCTACGGTTGCATGCCGCCAACACCCGCAGGGGCGGGCCTGGTGCCCGCCCTTGATGCCGCACGCCGCCAACACCTCACGCCTTCTCCTGCTGTGGTGGCGGGTTTCACCCCCCACTGGCTCTCCATCCCTCACCCTCCGTCGCCTGACTCAGGCAAGAATCCTGTCCATCCTGTCCATCAATGTTGATTCCATTCCCGTCATTCCTGCGAAAGCAGAAATCTGGCGAATGTACTACCCGCGCTCCGGGACGCATTTCCACCGCCTGATTTGGAACGCTGCCACTGACACTTCACTCTTGCTAAAGTTATAGAACACATGTACCATTATTCCATGGTTCCCACATCGGAATCGAATCTAACCAGGCAACTGATGCCCCGGGTTCAAAATTGACGCATTCCCACGAATCCAACGGCGATCCCCGCATCCCCCTATCCCAATCCGTGGAGGACAGCTCAGACTTGGCAGACCCCTATGCCGAGTCCTTGGACCCCCAATCTGCCACCGACCGGGTCGATCCAAAGGAGGAGGACCAAATGGGACGTTTTGATACCGGGCGCGAAAATTCGGTCGATTCGGCGATCTCCTCTCCCGCAATTCAGGTTCAAACCCAGGCCACCAGCACCGGAGAATGGGAGGGAATGGGAAAAAATGGGAACGAGCGGGAAAAATCTGCTCCCGTCTCACCCAATGGCTCCCCCCACCGCAACTCTCCCCCTGGAGCCGATGCTGCTGAGGCCGATGCCGAGACTTCCTATCCGGAACTCGTTAGGGGCCTCCTTGAGTTCCTGGGAGCCAGTGAGCCCGGACCGGATGACTCCGTTAAGAGGATCACGCCCCTGACGCCCAGGCAGATTTCCGCTCTGCCCTATCTGGCTGCCTTTCCCAATGCCAATCAGGCAGCACGCGCCGCCGGAATCGGCAAGTCAACCTTGTACCGCTGGCTCGAGGACGACAATTTCCGCGATACCCTCACCCGTCTCCGCGAGGAATCCGCCGAGTTCGCCCGCCAGGAGCTGAAGGGGAACATGCTTCGCGCCGTCGACGTTTTCCGCGAAGGAATGAACAACGGCGACATCAACATTCGCCTGCGCGCCGCCCGATATTCCATGTCCTTCTCCAACGAGGTCGGACTGGCCGAAAAACTGCGAAAGGAAGTCGAGCATCTCGAAACCGCCGTCGACCAGTGGCAATCAAGAAGACCGGTGCCCTAGTTGCCCTCCCTTTTTGCTTTGCGGTCCCCCCATGTTGGACGGGGAGGGAGATGGCCCGCCCATTGCCCTGGTCAGGACTCGTCTCCCGCCCACGGCCGACGGTACGACTGCCAATTCCTTTGCGTGAGGTGGCAATGTGTCTCTTTACCACTTGCAGCCCCGAATCGACTCCCT
The DNA here is from genome assembly GCA_965208825.1 of Dehalococcoidia bacterium. Lineage (GTDB taxonomy): Bacteria > Chloroflexota > Dehalococcoidia > Lucifugimonadales > UBA3495 > VXOI01. The sequence continues at coordinate 349,245 of CBDBPP010000004.1, read as the reverse complement.
GAAGCGCAGGCTCCCCGTACACTACTCCCTCGCCCGAATGCGCCCATTGGCAGAGCAGTTTTGCGAAGATTGGCAGTATTGCGTCGGTCTCGGGTATGATCCTCCTCCCTTTGATTCCCTGTCCTCTGTTTCTGCCTGCCCTCCAAGAAGGCGGAGGGTCAAACCCTTCATGCACCGGGTCTTGGACGCCGGCTTTCAATCTCGAAACTGGACGGATGTCAAGACATATCTGGAAGAGTGCCGCGTTGAGAGAATCTACCCTCACCTGGATGACATCTTGAGAATCGCCCTGCCTCGCGCTGCCCGTCTTGAGCTCATACCCCCGTCCCCCGATCCCGTTACCTATACTCACTTCCGGCAGTTGGATACCATCGACGAGGATTCGCCCACTGGCGTCGGTGGTCCCGGTGAATAGCGCCTCCGCCGCCCGTTGCTCGCAAGGCTTATACCTCCCCCGGATATCCCTGCTCGCCGGCCCCCCTCGTGCTTGCCTGCCAAAAGTGCCTTGACTATAATTGCCGCAACTGTGGCGGACGGGTTCCCAAGTACCTGGATGAAGCCGCCCGGGCTTTCCCCGGACTGGACCCGACCCCAGGCCCGCAACCTCCGCCCCGCACACTGCACGAGGAGTGAAGCATGGTAGACCAATTGGCCCGACCCAAAGATAAGGCGGAAATCTACTGGTTCTCCGAGCAGCCCTACGGCCACGTCTCCAACGAGGACCTGGAGCAGTTCAACTCCGGCCGCCTCGGTTTCCCCAACACCTATTTCGATCCCCAGAAGGCCAGCATCCTCTATAACCAGTACCATGAGCAGTACGCCCTCGCCGACGAGGTGGGCTTCGATGGCATCATGTCCAACGAGCATCACGCCTCCTATTGGTGCATGAAGCCCTCGGTGAATCTGGACGCTGCCGTCATCGCCAAGCTGACCAAGAGGGTCAAGATCGCCATCCTCGGAAACGTCATCGCCATCAACGACCCCATCCGCATGGCCGAGGAAATCGCCATGCTCGATTGCTACTCCGGTGGCCGCATTATCTCCGGCTTCGTCCGCGGTACCGCCGTCGAGACCCTGCAGGGGGGCGTCGATCCCACCGAGAACCGGGCCCGCTTCGAGGAGGCCCACGACCTCATCATCAAGTGCTGGACCGAGCCCGGCCCCTTCCGCTACGAGGGCCAGTATTATCACTACCGCGCCGTCAACCCCTGGGTGGTGCCCATGCAGAAGCCCCGCCCGGACATCTGGTTCCCCGGCACCGGCTCCCCCGAGAGCGTGGTCTGGGCCGCGAAGCACAGGCACCCCTACATGAACCTCGGCGCCCTCGTCGACACCACCGAGTGGCTCAAGCAGGTCTATATCGACACCGCCGAGGAGGAGGGCTGGCAGGCAGGGCCCGAGCACTTTGGCTACCTGCTCCGCTGCCTCGTCGCCGACACCGATGAGAAGGCTATCGAGTTGGGCCGCGAGTTCATGTGGACCATCGAGCACCGCCAGCGCGGGCCCATGGAGCACAACGACCCCCCCGGGTACCAGTCCCGTGCCGCGGTCAACGTCAAGGCGCAGCGCCCCACCGGTAACGTGGCCGGTGCCGGCGGTCTCGGCGTCGGGCTGTCCTACGAGCAGCTCCGCGGCGTCAACAACATCATCGTTGGCAGCCCCGACACTGTTACCCAGAAGCTGACCGAGGTCATCGAACGCCTCAGCCCTGGCTACATCCACATCTACGGAAACGAAGGCGCCATGCAGCACAAGGACGTCATGCGCAGCATCGAGCTGCTGGGCAATGAAGTCATCCCCGCTCTGCACGAGGTCCCGCTCAAGTCCTACGACGACCGCCCCCGCATGGACACCATCCGCTCCGGCACCGCCGGCCTCGCCCCGTAGAGCCGGTTCCTTTGCTCAGGTTGACCAACAGCCCCGCTGAATAAGCGGGGCTGTCCCTTGTCAAAATTTGCACGAAATAGCATGGGAACAATTTTGAGATAGAGGGGACAACGTGAAACAGGCAAGCACGAACTTTTCAATTGTAGCCTTAGCAGCCCTTTGTACGCTCATTGCAGCTTTGGCCTGTGGTGGAATAGGGGCCAATTCTATTGTAGTAGTGGACACCACGCAGCGTATCGAGGCGGGAAGCAGTATTCGCTATGACCTGTCCGAGTACGAATCCTGTGAATACGTCGTACAGTCTCAAAACGATGACATTGATGTAAACGGTGAAAGAGCCATTACCCATGAGAATTCTACACGCGCTAATCGGCTCACCATATCTAATGAATATTCACTCTTAACCAGCAAGACGGTCGACATCTGGATAGAGTGCCAAACGTAACGGACTCCCAAGATGGAAATCAATTTGGTTAACAAGCAAGGAATTTCCAATGCCTTCCGACCAAGTCCTCATCCTTAACGAAGGGAATAATTTTATTGACTAAGTCTGACCTCTCGGTAGTCACCGGAGCCTTCGGCTACACCGGCAAATACATCGCGCAGCGGCTCCTCGATGAAGGAGTCCGGGTCCGTTCGCTCACCCGCAACCCCGCATCCTTCAGCCCCTTTGGGGACCGGGTTGAGCGCCACCCTCTCGACTTCGACGACCGGGAACAGTTGACGAAGAGCCTGCAGGGCGCCGATACCCTGTACAACACCTTCTGGATCCGTTTCTCCAGGGGCCCGGTCAACCACGAGCTTGCCGTCCGCAACACCCGTAACCTTGTCGACGCCGCTGTACAGGCCGGGGTGCGCCGCATCGTGCACCTGAGCATCACCGGCGCCTCCGTCGACTCATCGCTGGCCTATTTCCGGGGCAAAGGGCTGGTCGAGGACTACATCCGTGGGTCGGGACTAGCCTTTTCCATCATCCGTCCGACCGTGATCTTCGGAGTCGAGGACATCCTCATCAACAACATCGCCTGGTTCCTGCGACGCTTCCCCGTTTTCCCCGTCGCCGGAAGCGGCGGCTATCCCCTTCAGCCCGTGTACGTCGATGATGTTGCCCGGCTGGCCGTCGATTCGGCCTCCGCTGCGAACAGCGTGGAATTGGACGCCGCGGGTCCGGACACCTTCACCTTCAGGGAACTGGTTGCCCAGATACGCAGCACCACCGGTGGCCGCGCCCTCGTAATGCCCCTGCCGCCAGGAATGGTCTACACCTCCGCTCGCCTCATGGGCCTGGTCCTGCGTGACGTGGTGCTCACCCGCGAGGAAATCGACGGCCTGATGTCCGGACACCTCGTGTCCTCCGGACCGCCCACGGCCGCCACTCGCCTGACCGACTGGATGAGGGAGCATCGCAGTTCCCTGGGCCGTCGCTATGCCTCAGAGCTCGCCCGCCACTACCGCTGACCTTATCGTAGGATGAGAGGAGCCCTTGGAATCGTGAACGAATTCGCATTCCGCCAAAGATTATGGAGTCAATCTCGGATCTGGAACGTGCAGGGTTTCGCAACCGCGGCGGCAAAGGCAGCCACCGCAACTTCTATCATCCTGAGACGAGGCGAAGGGTCACCCTTTCGGGGAACTTGAGCGCAGACGCAGACAGATGCCAAGTACAGGATGTGCGCAGGGCTATTGAGGAGGCAAATAGGTGAAAGACAGTGCCCGTTACGCTAAGGTTGTAGCCTGGTCAGATGAGGATCAGTGCTATATCGGATATGCTCCAGGACTGTCTTTCGGGGGTTGCTGCCACGGGGATGATGAACAGGCGGTCTTCGCAGAACTCTGTGGAATTGTTGAAGAATTGATAGAAATTGACCAGCAGGATGGTAGGCCGTTGCCGCCCTCCACGGCAGGCTACGACTTTGGAGGAGTCTTGAGGGAAGCTGTGGCTAGGTATGACAAGGAGGGGGCACCCGCCTAGCGGAAGAGTCAGCTGGAAATGCGTGAGGCCGCAGGACCATCATAGCGGACCTGCGGCCTTCCTTTCGATTGCGGGCGAGCGATGGCTACTCCGGCAGCCACATCACGCTGGAGATCTCGCTGAACTCCCGGCGCAGCTTGCTCCACGAGTCCCCGCCGTCGTCGCTGCGGTACAGGTAACCGTAGCGGCTCCCCGCCAGCACCACCGACGGGTCGGCGGTCTGGATGTTGACCGTCCACATCGCCGTGTTCGGCTCCACCGGTAGCGGCAGGTCCTCCCACGTCTTGCCCGTGTCCTTCGATCGCATGATCGTTCCGGTCTGGCCGGGGGTGGTATCTCCGATGGTTACAAAGATCACGTTGGGACTGTCCGGCTGCACCATGATGCCCCGGGGATAGGTGAGCGGAAACACATCGCGAATGCCCAGCCGGTCCCAGCTCCCTCCGTTGTCGCCGCTTGTGTATACGTCGTTGTTGACCACGCAGACGACAGTGTGGGGCGGTCCCGGGGCAACGGCGACGTTGTGGACGTCAGGGTTGGGAATCGCGCCGTTGATCGCCTCCCATGTGTCGCCTCCGTCCGAACTGTGGCGCAGGCCGTCCACCTCCAGGCCCACCCACACGTCGCGGTGGTTCAGCGAGTCAATGGCGATGCCCGTCACTCGGGGCACTCCAACGTTGGGGCACTCCGCTGCGATCTCCACCGGCCGCTGTTCCCATGTCTTTCCCCCGTCGGTGGAACGGAAGACTCCGGCGGGATCAGGGGTTCCCGTCCCTGCGAACATCAGGTCGGGATCCGACGAGTCTATCGCCATGGCCCAGACGCAGGTACCGCTCATAGCGGTGTCAAGTAGCCCCCACTTCTGCCCACCGTCGTCGCTGCGGTAGAGGCCCTTGTCCGTACCGGCGAACACCACGCCGGGCCGGTCCGGGTGATTGCCCAGGGCCCTCACCAGGGCATCCGAGTGCATCCCGGCGTCGATCCCCACTCTCCGCCAGGACTCGCCACCGTCTGCGCTCCGCATAATCCCTTGACCTACGGTCCCCACTAGGATCGTCTTCACATTGGACATGACGCTACCTCCTGCAATGTCGTCGCCCTTGGATGGGAATGCGCCGAGAGGTACCTGTTGGACAATCGTCTGGAGATAAGAGCAGCGAAGCTATGACAGGGCCGCTATTACCTCGTCCGTGTTCCGAACCCGCACCAGGAGGGGCAGGACGTGATCTATGGTCATCTGATGCACATCTTCCTCGCCGGCGGTGCAACAGTCGCTAACCACGACGCACTGCATGTCGCGGTTCTTGGCGTCCCTTGCCGTTCCCTCAACGCTGCGCTGGGTGGAAATGCCACCCACGAGGATGGTCTCTGTACCCAGGTCGTTCAGGACCCCTTCTAGGTTGGTGCCATAATAGGCGCTGAACCGTGGCTTGACGATCACGTAGTCGCCCGGCTGGGGCGACAGCTCATCGATCACCTCCACGGCGGGAGTCCCCTCCAGCATGGGAACGCCTCCGCCGCCCACGTCGGCGATGGTTCGCGGAGCGTCCGCGTTGTCCGGGCGCCGGTAGGTGGTGATGTAGATCAGCGGAGTACCCACCGACCGGCAGTGGCCCACCAGGCGGACGAAGTTGTCGATCACCCTCTGGCGATTGGGCGGAACGCTGTAAGGGGGTTCGTTGCCGCCCTTGGCCACGGCGTTGATCATGTCGATCAGTATCACGGCGGATGTCTTGGGGTTCAGCTTCAGCGCCTCAGGCATTTTCGGAACTCCGACTATCGGATTGGGGATAGTTCACCGGGAAGGTTCCTCGGCATTCAAGGGGTGGACTATCCGCCCGTGTAGGTGGCCGGGCTGGCCAGGAACCTGGTGCGGCACTCGAGACCGCAGAAGTAGAGCCAACTGCCGTCATGAAAGATGCGGGTACCCTGGGAAGGGTCAACCTCCGAGGCTCCGTGTCGGGTCAGTGAGGTCTGGGCCCGGGCCTGCTCCTCGTCTATTTCCTTTCCGCAAACAGGGTCTCTTGCCATAACTGTTTCTCCCTTCTGCAGCAGACCTCTATGTCAGACAGGCAGGGGCATGCCCAGCCGGACCTTGCCTGGCTTGTCCAACAGTGCACTGGCGATCCTGGCCCGGTGGTCGAAGGTGGTGCCCAGGCGCATCGTCCAGGCTGATACCCGTCGAAGCCAAAGGTGGAGGTCGAATTCCATCATGAACCCGATGCCGCCGTGGATCACCTGCGACTGACGCACCACGGCCTCGCACTTCTCATTGGCGAACGCCTTGGCCTGTGAGACCTCGACCGTTGCGGACAATCCTAGGTCCATTTTCCATAGGGCCTCGTAGGTCAACAGCTGAGCGCCATCGATGAACAGTAGCATGTCCGCGCACATGTGCTGGATCGATTGAAACGACGCGATGGGCCGGCCAAAAGCCACACGGTTCTTGGCGTAGTCGATGGCCAGCTCCGCGTCCTTTCTCGTCGCTCCCACCATCTGACAACAAAGCAGAGCGGTCGCCCGGTCAAGCATCCGCTCTACCACCGGCCAGCCGTTGTGCAGCTCGCCAACCAGCCTCGAACGGTCGACGCGCAAGCCGTTGAAAGTAACTCTGCTTTGCTTGTCCTTCGCTATGGTAACCAGCGGCGTTTGAGACACGCCTGCCCCATTGGGGTCCACGAGGAAGAGCGAGATTCCCTCATTGTCGTCTGAAGGCGGCGCAGTGCGGACGGCAACCAGGCACCAGCGGGCGATGTGGAAGTTGTCCACAAACATCTTCTCACCGTTCAGGATCCATTCGTCTCCGTCTGCCTGTACCTGCTGTGTCACCGCTGATGCGATCAGCCTCGGGTCCCGCTCTGTTACCGCCCAGGTCATCACCGCATCACCGCTGCAAACTGCCGGGAGCAGTTCGCGTCTCTGCTCCTCGTTGCCGTACTCGGCCAAGGTTAGAGCGGCAGTCATCGTGCTGTGAAAGGGAACGGGAGCCAGGACTCGGCCCAGCTCTTCCATTACCATACCCAGATAGGTAAGGGGCAGGCCCTGCCCCCCATATTCCTCCGGAATGGCTAGACCTAGCCAACCCAGGTCTGCCATTTGCCGCCAGAGGGCAGGGGGATAGCCATTTTCATCCAGCTCCATCTCCCGGACCAGGGCGGTGGAGATCTCGGCCTCCAGGAACTCCCTAGCCGCGTTCTTGAGAAGCTGTTCCTCTTCCGAAGGTAGAACGTCCATATCCGTTCCTATGGATTGTTAGCGACCCTGTGCGGGCCGCTTTTCACCGCGTAAGTTAGCCGCGTGGCATTCCGAGGCCGCGCCGGGCCATCTGGTCGCGCATTACTTGTACGCTGCCGTGATTGATGCCCGACTGGAAGGCGCCCATTACGTTGTGGGCAAACACGCCGTTCTCAATGGCTTCTTCGGAGTTGCTGAGCAACTGGGCGTAAGGCCCTAGGATCTGAGTGATGGTCTCGGTGGTGTGTACTCCGTGCTCCGGAGCCCATACCTTTTCCGCCGAACCCTCGTAGGTAAAGTTGCCTCCCCGCTCTACCAGCGACATGCTGCGCATGGTCATGAGGCGGCAAACCTGGGCCTCGGTCCATAGCTCGGCGAGCTTGTCCCTCACTGCTGGGTCCTCGGCCGGAGAGTGTCCACCAAAGTCGTTTTCTTTCACCCAGTTGACGATGTCTTCGTCTCGCCTGACAGATATCAGGTAGCGGCTGGCTCCGACCCGGTCCAGATTGAGTCCCATGGCGCCCACGTACCACCCGGAGTTTTCCTCTCCCAGCAGCGCGGAAGCGGGAACGCGTACGTCCTCGAAGAAGGTCTCGTTCGTGCGGGCCATGCCGTAGGTGGTGCCCAGCGGTGCGGGTGGGTCGTTCTGAATGGTCCACAGGGGGCGCACTGTAATGCCAGGCGTATCCATCGGGACAAGGAATATGGAGATGCCGCGGTGCCGCGGGGCGTCGGGGTCGGTTCGGGCCATCAGGTAGATGTGGGTGGCATAGTGGGCCGCCGAGGTGTACATCTTCTGGCCGTTGATTACGTATTCGTCGCCGTCCCGTACCGCCCTGCACTGCAGGCCAGCCAGGTCGGCGCCCGCCTGGGGCTCGGTGAAGCCCAAGGCGAATATGATTTCTCCGTTGATCAGGCCGGGTATGAAATGCCGCTTTTGCTCCTCTGTACCCGCCGCTAGGATGGCGGGGGCACCGCTGCCCGCTCCGCCCACGGCGATTCCCATGCGGGTGAACTCCTCCTCGACGATATACTGCTCAATCCGGCTGCCGCCCTGCCCCCCGTACTCCTCCGGCCAGCTGATGCCGATCCAATTGCGTTCGGCGACCTTGCGGATCAGCTCCCGATAGTGAACGCCGCGCCCACCCTCTTCGGCGGTTTCCAGCTCACCAAGCACCTCGTCCGTGACATGCTCAGCAATGAACGCCTGCACATCATTGCGGAGGGCTTCCTGCTCGGGAGTATATCCAAAATCCATTAGTGGCCTCGCTAATCTTTGTGGATCGGCAGCAGACTGCGCTGTCAGTCCGGTTCATAGCTCCGCCGGCCGGGTCGGCGAAAGCCATTTTCTGGTTCTGCGTACGCAGTGTCAAGTAATTGTCAGATCCGCGGGCCCATTATGGCCATGCCCCCGGAACTGCAACACGGTAGGTCAACTACCAGCCCGAATAGCCGCGGGAGTTCGACCCTTGCGCCTTTGTAGCCTGCCATTCCGTACAAGAAACACTACTGACGGGAATATGACGTGAGGAACATCAAGGGATTGGAACTCATGGTGAGCAAGGCCCTCCTTCCCTACTGTCCCGAGCGGATTCCCCGTTGCTGAGATTCCCGTATTATTCCGGTTCCCTACGATCTCGATGATGGTCTCAACCGCGTCGTCAGTCCTTGCCCTGATGGCGTTCGGAAGACCTTTTCCAGTCGTTCGCCCGATGAAATGGTATTACCCAAGATGCCGCCTGACCGAACTGGGCTGGTTTCAATCCTCCACCCTTCGTCGGAAACCCTCGGGCGGTTTCAGGAATTGACCCAGGCTGGCGGAATCCCCGCTGCCTGGTTGCATGATGTGACTTCACCAATGCGTCGGTCCATAAGTCGGGTAACTCAGAAAAGCTGATAACTAGTCCTTCCGACGAGCACCGTTCCTGGATGAGGGCACCTCACATGGGACATGAACGAAGTTCGATTCACATCGACGAACCTTGGCGGATGCAACCCGATCCCGCCTGACAGCACATTGTCCATTTACTCCAAGAGATTTCGCTATCGCCTATAGAACAACGTCTTTGGCTGACCCCACTGCCGAAACGGGTCTGGCTTCGAAGTTCCCTGTCGCTGTTTGTCAGGCGAACCGGTGTGCCGTTGACATAAATGAGTTAGGAACTCATTAAGCCAATTCCGCCAACACTGGGCGCAGTTCCTCCAAAAGCGAAGGGAGATACTCCTGCCAGGAACCCACTACGCCAAAGTCTGAAGATCGGAATATAGTAGCCCTGCGGTTCTGGTTGATGGCGATAATGATCCCGGCCCTTTGCAGACCTACCGTATGGTTGAATGCTCCTCGTATGCCAACTGCTATGTATACGGTGGGAGCGATGGTCCTGCCACTTATGCCCACCTGCAATTGCTGCGGAAGCCAACCGGCGTGGACAACGTCTCTGGTGGTCGCGACGGAGGCCCCCATCGACTTGGCAACCTCCTGCATTTCCGATATGTTTTCCTCTCCGACACCCATGCCCAACCCCAATACGATCCGTGCACGCGCCAGATTCAACCCCTCGGTATCTTCTTGATACTCCTCTCTGATTAGCCGAACATCGGAGCCCTCGAACGACGTGGCTGGCAGGTACTCTACCTTCGCTGTGGCTTCACTGTCCTCTACCGCCGGGTTGAGCAGGCCGGGACGCAGTGTGACCAGATTCGGAAGCGTCTTCGAAAGGATCGGTGCCACCACATTGCCACCCAATGCCGGCTTGAGCTGGACTAGTTGTCCATCATCGTCGATTTCCAGGTCAATGGCGTCTCCCGTCAACCCCAGGCCCAACCGTGCAGCAAGTCGCGCTGCTAGGTCCCTTCCGTCGGCGGTGGAGGCGAACAGTATCGCATAGGGCTTCTCCAGTTCAACCGCATCCGCGAGGACATTCCCCACTGCCCGGCTGTAAACGGGCCCCAGTTCCGCATTATCAATAACTAAAACCCGGTCTGCCCCGGCTGAGGCCAGCGTTGACGATTGCTCCGCACCCGTTGGCGATATAACAACCGCTACAACCTCGCTACGGGTTACGGTCGTGAGTTCCCGGGCTTTCCCCAGCATCTCAAAAGTGACGTGAGCGACACCGTCCCTGGTGTTCTCGGCCACGACCCAGATACTGCGTTCGGTCTGTCCTAGAAATCGGGGCGGTGCCTCGCCCGAACTTTCGGGTTCCAGGGAGTCCAGTTCCGACAGGCGTTCCCGGAGGGAATCAGCTATCTGCCGCGCGGCGTCTTCGGGCGAGACCTCCTGCAGGGTGACGCCCAGGCGGTTCGGCTCTACCAGGCGAATTTCGTTCACCCACGTTGGCGATCCCTGTACGCCAAACAGCGATACGTCATCGGAAAGTTGGGAGCAGCTGACCTCGTCGACCCGCTTGGACCCTGCCTCCTCTATCTGTTGGCGGTTCGGGAATAGCTCGGGAGCTATGCCCTCGGTCACGCAGATGACGGCAGGAAGGTGGCATTCCAGCGTATGGAGACCCTCGTCGGTGATTCGTTCCGCAATGGCGCTGCGGCGGTCCTCGCTAATCTCTAGGCGTCGCACATGGCTGATGTGGGGCAAGCCCATGAGCTCAGCCACTTCTGGCCCGACCTGACCTGTTTCACCGTCTGTGCTGTTTCTGCCGCAGATAATCATATCTGGGCTCTCTCTTTCTAGTGCCAATGCCAGAGCCCTGGAGGTTGCTAGGGTATCGCTACCAGCCAGAGCCCGATCAGTTATCAGTACTCCCCTGTCGGCCCCTAGGGCAAGGCAAGTGGTCAGACCTTCCTTTGCGCTTGGAGGACCCATGGTGAACGCGACTACCTCGTCGCCAGGTTCGGACTTAAGCTCCACAGCTCTAACTAAACCCAGAGCATCGAACGGATTCACTTCGGATGGGACACCATCCCGAATAATGGTTCGGTTCTCATAGTCGAACTGCATTCGAGAGATCATCGGAACGTATTTGATGCAGACGGCTATCTTCATTATCAACCACCATATACCTTGGCGAATGGGCCAGAGTTCTGGCAACTACGAGAGGTGTCCCCTTCTGAGGTGCTATTCGTCTCCTGACGAAACGTTTGCCAGCACCGCTTCTTCTCGTACTTCAGCGGTCATCTTTCCCAGAGTTGGACTTACGGAAACTGGAAACGGCAAAGGATGGCGCAGGTCCTTGAATTGCGGCCCCAAGAGCGCGAACTCCCTGCTGAAGCGCTCTTTCAAATCCGCGAGGGTTGGGGTATGACCTTGGCGCACACCTCCGACCATCACCTCTTCCAGAAGAGGTTCGGAGTTGGGTGGGTGGGTGTCAGCCTGCAGAGCGATTACGTCGCCACTGAGCATTCCGGAACCGTCCTTCCGGCGGAAAATCTGTTTGGTCCCGGGTAATGACATCTTTCCCTCGCTGAGTTTCATCACCGGACGGTTGTCGAACGATGACAATTTGTAAACCATGTCCGACCATGGCGCGTCCGCAGATACGCCCGCTTTAGTTCCTACTCCGAAAAGGTCGACGGGCGCGTTGGCTCCAACCAGTGATTCCAGCTCGTATTCGTCCAGGCCGCCGCTGACTGCGATTCGCACATAGTCCAGCCCGTAATCGTCGAGAACGCGGCGCACCTGAAGGGTCAGCTTGGCGTAGTCCCCTGAATCCAGGCGGACGGCAGCCAGTCTGTGCCCATCCACCTCTAACTCCTTTGCCACGGTAACAGCGTTAAACACTCCTGCCACGGTATCGTAGGTGTCCAGCAAGAGTGTTGAGTGATCGGGAAAGTTGGCGGCATAGGCACGGAAAGCCTGCAACTCATTAGGGAAGCTGGATACAAAGGAGTGGGCCATTGTTCCTGAGGCCGGGATACCATAATGGCAGGCGGCCAGCACATTACTGGTCGCACTGAATCCTGCTATGTAACTGGCTCGGGCCATCTTCATGGCCGCGTCCGCCCCGTGAGTTCGGCGCGAGGCGAAGTCCACAATACTGCGCCCTTGGGCTGCCCAGACGCATCGGGCAGCCTTTGTAGCCAGTGCAGTCTGCAAATTCATCTGGTTGATGACATAAGTCTCAACCAATTGGGCCTCGATTATAGGTGCCGTTATCTCCAGAAGTGGCTCCTCAGCAAAAAAGAGCCTGCCCTCAGGGATTGCCCTTACGTTTCCGGTAAAACGAACGCCTCTGAGGTAATTTAGAAAGTCCGCCCTGAACAGACCGGTGGACTGCAAATAACCGATTGCATCGTCATCGAAGCAGAGCAGGGACAAATAATCCAGCACGTCCTCCAGACCAGCGGAAACGAGGTAGCCGCGGTTGGGAGGGTAGCTGCGCACGGTTAGGCTGAAAGTAGCCTTTTGCTGCATGTCTTGGGTGAAATAAGCTTGGGCCATGGTCAGTTCGTAAAGGTCGGTAAACAACCCCCATTGGCCCCGTGCGTATGCTAGGTTGGGATGGCTCATGAAGTCGCCAAGCTTAGTTCCGCCCTTTGAAGTTCATCGAATTGCAACCGCGTCAAAGCAGCACAGCCGTATTATCTTGTTGGGCAATTGGAGTGTCAACCAAATGGCACAGCGCATTCACGCGGGCGGTTTATGACCAGGGCCTTTTCATTTTCTTAAAGGAGTCTTAAAGTTGTGGTGAAGAAGTGAGGAGGTGGGGAAGATGAGATTGAGAGAAGCCTTGGATGGAGTTCCAGACCACCGGAGCCGGCAAGGCCGGCGCCACCCATTGGGAGCGGTATTGAGTCTGTCAGTTTGCGCCATGCTATGTGGCTCCCGCAGTCTTTACGCCATTGCGCAATGGGGCCGGGACCAAGGAGCCACTGCTGGAGAGGAATTGGGTTTCCCACAGGGGAGAACGCCCTGCGTAGCCACCCTGCACCGGGTGTTCAAGGATCTGGACGTGGATGCCTTCGAAGGGGTGCTGCGGGAATGGGTGCGAGATAGTGGGGTGGATCTGGGCTCCGTGGTGTCAATAGACGGGAAGACGTTGCGTGGGATTCACGGTGAGGAACTGCCTGGGGTGCACCTGGTATCAGCCTACGCCACTGAGGGCAAGGCGGTGCTGAGCCAGGCAGCCACGGCGGGCAAGGGTCAGGAATTGGCAGCGGCCCAAGCAGTGTTGGGGCAGATTCCCCTGGAAGGGAGGATAGTGGTGGCGGACGCTCTGCTGACCCAACGGGAGGTGTGCCAGCAGATTGTAGCTGGCGGCGGAGATTACCTGTTGCCGGTGAAGGAAAATCAGCCTGCATTGTGCCAGGACCTGGTGGAAGTATTTTCCCCCACTGGAAACTGATAGGGTTGCGGGGCCATGGGTACCGCCGTGGCAGGCTGAGGACTGGCGGGAGCGAGGGGCGGAGCTGACTGTGTGGGTGGATGTCTCGCCCAAGCAACGGCACGGGCGCTGGGAGCGGCGGGAACTGTGGGCCTTGTCCGACCCGGAGGTGAACCGGTATGCGGGCAGCGCCGGATCGGTGGGGAAGGAGTGGCCCCACCTGCGGCAGGTATGCCGGCTGGAGCGGCAGAGGAGAGTCCGGGGACGCACCCAGGTGACGGTGAGCTATGCGGTGACCAGTCTTTCGCCCGAGGTTGCCGGAGCGGAACGTCTGTTGCAGATTCTTAGAGGGCATTGGAATATCGAGAACCAGGTGCATTGGGTCCGGGACGTCACCTTTGACGAAGACCGCTCCCAGGTAAGGAGCGGTAACGCCCCCCAGGTGATGGCAGCCTTTCGCAACCTGACCACCACCCTGGTGCGCTGGGCTGGTCATACCAACGTTGCCGCCGCCCTACGCCGCCACGCCGCTCACGTCTCCGAAGCCTTCTTACTCCTCGGCATTACCCCTGAATTCGGAGAATGAAAAGGCCCTGGGTTTATGACCCCTTTTCCTTGACACATTCCGGCGCCGTTAGTAGTATTGAGAGGTCCCAACCGCCGGATGAACTGCGGGAAAAGTGTGGTCTGAGGACGGTAAAGGGCTTCTCGCGTGAGAGGCTTTTTTGTTGCCCGCCAATAGAGTGCGAAACCAGATTTATTGAGTGAAATTAGGATTCTGTCGGTTTGTCCCCCGTAGATTCGCCAATTGAGTACTGAGTTTGAAAGAGATTAGGCCAATTGAATGGCAGGACGGCAAACTGTGGCTACTGGATCAGACGCAACTTCCTGAAAGGGAAATCCTTTTCGAGGTAACTCGGTACGAGGATGCGGTATCGGCTATCCGGGAGATGCGGGTTCGTGGTGCCCCGGCCATAGGCGTAACTGCCGCATACGCGATGGCAATGGCCGCTCGTGACATTGATATTGGTGAGACGAGCGAGTTCAAGACCCGACTCCGGTTGGCGGCAGAGCAGATTCGGTCCGCCAGGCCAACCGCGGTGAACCTCAGTTGGGCGGTGGATCGAATGTCTGCAGTCGCGGACTCCTTGGATTCCGGTCATGAAATTGCTGGTAGGCTGCTTCGAGAGGCCATTGCCATTCATGAGGAAGATGAGGCAATAAACCGGCGCATGGGTGAATTCGGTAAGAAGCTAATGCCCGACGGCGGATCGGTACTTACCCACTGTAACACCGGCGCCCTTGCAACATCGTGCTTTGGCACCGCCCTTGGAGTCATACGAGCTGGTTGGGAAAGCGGCAAGAGATTTGAAGTCTTCAACACGGAGACCCGTCCCTGGCTGCAAGGGGCGAGACTTACCTCTTGGGAGTTTCAGCAGCTGGGAATTCCCGCAACCTTGCTGGTAGATTCGGCGGCAGGCTTGCTGATGAGGCAGGGCAAGATCCAGTGTGTAATCACCGGTGCCGATCGGATAGCGGCGAATGGGGATACGGCGAACAAGATCGGGACTTATTCGCTGGCTGTATTGGCGCACGAAAACGATATTCCCTTTTACGTGGTTGCCCCCACCAGCACCATTGATCTTTCCTTGACTGACGGGGAGGGCATAGGAATAGAGGAACGCCCCCTATCGGAAGTAATGGGATTTGGTGGAGTGGAAACGGCACCAAAAGGAGTGCAGGCGGTAAATCCTGCCTTCGATGTAACCCCGTATAGATACATTAATTCCATCGTTACTGAACACGGTATTGCTACCCAGCCGTATACGGAAAGTCTAAGCCTGATGGTCGGCGCCGGGAGGGAATCGCTCCGCTGATGGTTTAGAATGTTGCCATCGAGTTGGAAACGTTTTGGGTGAGTCTGAAGCAGAAATAGCGGTGATAGGAGGCAGCGGCCTCTACGACATCGACGGACTCGAGAATATTAGCCGCCTTGATGTGGTTACTCCCTTTGGGCGGCCTAGCGACTCGATAGTCTTGGGTCTTCTCAATGGGACTAGTGTCGCATTTCTACCTCGTCATGGCCGTGGCCACCGTTTCAATCCAACCCATATACCCGTAAGGGCCAATATCTACGCACTTAAGACACTGGGCGTAAAAAGGGTCATTTCAGTTAGTGCCGTCGGCAGCCTCAAGGAAGAGTATGCCCCGCTTGATCTCGTCATTCCCGATCAGCTGATCGACCGTACGCGTCAAAGAGAAAGTACATTTTTCGATGAGCATATCGTGGCCCATGTCGGAATAGCCGATCCCTTCTGCGCCGCTATGAGTCACGCCATTCACCGAGTCGCCAAGGCCATGCAGGTCAACGTGCATCCCGGCGGAACTATGGTAGTTATGGAGGGCCCCGCCTTCTCCACCCGAGCCGAATCCTTCATGTACCGTGCTTGGGGGGCAGATATCATAGGAATGACTGCCCTTCCCGAGGCCAAGCTGGCTAGGGAGGCGGAAATGTGCTACGCCACCTTGGCATGGATTACGGACTACGATGTGTGGCGGGCCAATACGGAAGAGGTAAGCGTGGATGCGGTAGTACAGAACCTGCTTAAGAATGTGGCTACCTCAAAGGAACTATTGCGGAGGCTGGTTCCGGTTTTTTCCGCACCCTGCGAAGGTACCTGCGGGTCCGCTTTGAAAGATGCCATAATTACGTCGCCAGATAACATACCTGCCGAATATAAGTCTAAATTAGAGCCCATCATAGGAAAATATTTAGCCTGAAATTGACGAGAACAAAAGAGATCCAATACTCGGGAGGTTCAGCTATGCCAAGGCAAGACCCTGGTGAGCCTTATTTTCGGGTCGATTCTGCGGAGGCCAAGCAATTATTGGACGAAGATCCGGGCAATACCGTGGTGGTAGATGTCCGCAGAGACGATGAGTGGGTAACAGGACACGCCTCAGGAGCGATTCACATTCCCATAGACGACTTTGCGGATCGGATCGGTGAGGTCCCTCAGGACATGAAATTGCTCTTTATCTGCGCCGCTGGTGTCCGAAGCGGGTTGGCTTGCGAGTTGGCTTCTTCTTTCGGCTACGATAGCGAAAACCTGTTCAACGTTGAGGACGGCACGCCGTCCTGGATTGCCATCGGCAACCCCACAACCTACGGCAACGACCCCTAGGTTACACTTCCACTACCTTTCAAATGAGCAGACGGGAATTTGCTGGAGCCGTTTGCCAGGCGCATTTCACGGACTCAACATCAAGGAGAAACTCTTGGCTACTAATCAGGCAAAAGGCGATGTCAAAGACCTTTCCCTGGCAAGGGAAGGCGTGAACCGCATTGAGTGGGCTGGCCGCGAAATGCCCGTGGTCAATCTGATTCGAGAGCGATTCAGCCGGGAAAAGCCCTTGGCCGGGCTGCGACTGGCTGCCTGCCTTCATGTAACTACTGAAACAGCGAATCTCGCCCTTGCTCTAAGGGATGGGGGAGCTGAGGTGAATCTCTGCGCGAGTAATCCTTTGAGTACTCAGGACGAGGTGGCCGCTGCCTTGGTGGGCCAATACGGAATCCCTACATTCGCCATCAAGGGCGAGGATGACCAGACCTACTATAACCACCTGACCTCCGCTCTCGACATGCGGCCCCAGGTTACTTTGGATGACGGCGCTGACTTGGTGACTATTTTGCACACTCAGCGATCGGAGCTTGTGTCCGAGGTGATTGGTGGTACGGAGGAAACGACTACAGGCGTGATTCGGCTGACCGCAATGGCCAACGACGACAAATTGCGCTATCCCATAATCGCCGTGAACGACGCGGAGACCAAGCACTTCTTCGATAACCGTTACGGCACCGGACAGAGCACCCTGGACGGTATTACGCGCGCGACCAACATACTTTGGGCTGGAAGGCGGGTCGTCGTCTTTGGTTATGGGTGGTGCGGCCGTGGCGTGGCCTCCCGTGCCAGGGGAATGGGCAGCCATGTCATCGTGACCGAGACAAATCCCATCCGCGCTCTCGAAGCAGTGATGGACGGTTTCACGGTGATGAAGAGCGTTGAAGCAGCCGGCGTTGGTGAAGTATTCATTACTGTAACTGGTGGCTTCCACGCCATTGGCCGCGAGCATATTGAAGCCATGCCTAATGGTGCCATTCTTTCCAACAGCGGACATTTCAACGTGGAAATCGATATCCCTGCCCTGCAGGAAATGGCGGCCTCTCACAGGGAGGTTCGCCCCTTTGTCGAGGAGTATTCGATGAGGGACGGTCGCAAACTCTACCTGCTTGGCGAAGGGCGATTGATTAACCTGGCCGCAGCGGAGGGCCACCCCTCAGCCGTGATGGACATGAGCTTCGCCAATCAGGCTCTTTCCGTTGAGTACATCGTCAAGAACCGGGGTACATTGGAACCCGGCGTTCACGGTGTACCGGTCGAGACTGACAGGGAAGTAGGGCGCTTGAAGTTGGAATCCCTGGGAGTCGGCATCGATACCCTCTCGGCTGAACAGCAGCGGTACCAGGAAAGCTGGGAGGAGGGTACCTGATCCTGGCCCGGCCAGGAGTGATCGACCGGCGAGGGCCGGAGCAATCAACCGGAGGAAAATCCCTATGCCCATTCAGTTTATGGCGTCACCTAAATACCTTCTTACCTCGGAATCTGTCACTGAGGGTCATCCCGACAAACTCTGCGACCAGATTTCCGATGCAGTGCTTGATGCCGCCCTTCGCGGGGACCCGATGAGTCGGGTTGCCTGCGAAACGGTCGCCACCAAGAATCTGATAATGGTGACTGGCGAAATAACGACCAATACCGACCTGAACTTTGACGAAATCGCGCGTGGTGTGATGCGCCAGATAGGCTACACCGACGTCAGTTACGGCATCGACGGTAACTCATGCGGAGTGATAGCCCACGTCAGCCAGCAGTCCCCGGACATCAGTAGTGGAGTTTCCACGGCCCTGGAGGAGCGGGGCAGTGGGGCCTCGGACGCTCGCCGCGCCACTGGAGCGGGCGACCAGGGAATGATGGTGGGGTTCGCCTGCGACGAGACCGACGGCCTTATGCCGCTCACTGTGGACTTGTCGCATCGGCTGGTGGAACAGTTGGCCGCCGTTCGGAAGGACGGCCTTCTGGACTATTTGGGACCCGATGGCAAGTCCCAGGTCACTGTTGAATACAGCAACGGGAAGCCCAAGAGAGTCGATGCAGTGGTCATTAGCTCTCAACACCAGGACGGCGACGACCGCCAGTCCTTTACCAATAAGATACGCAGCGACATTATCGAACACGTTGTGCGGCCGATTGTCCCGTCGGACCTGTTGGATGACAACACTCGATACTTCGTGAATCCCAGCGGATGGTTTGCGGTAGGCGGACCCCAGGGAGACACTGGACTGACCGGACGCAAGATTCTGGTGGATACCTATGGCGGAATCGCACGTCACGGAGGGGGTGCCTTTTCCGGAAAGGATCCAACAAAGGTAGACCGCTCTGGAGCGTATGCCGCACGCCACGTCGCCAAGAACCTGGTCGCCGCAGGTTTGGCTCAGCGCGTGGAGGTAATCGTTTCGTATGCCATAGGAGTGGCTGAACCCATATCAGTGTCCGTTGAAACGTTTGACACCGGTCACATTGCCAACGATCGCATTGAGGCCCTGGTGGGTGAGCACTTCGACCTGCGCCCAGGGGCCATCATTGAAGACTTGAATCTTCGCCGCCCTATTTATCAGCCTACCGCTGCCTACGGCCACTTCGGAAGGCCGACCGCAGAAGAGTTGGGCTTGAGTTGGGAAATGACGGACAAGGCTGATGCTCTCCGGCAGGCTGCAGTACGCTAGCAAAGCGGACCTTGGGCGATAATCCCGACGCTGTCTCAAGCGATAAACTTAACTTGCTTCTCGGAACACGGTCAAAAGCGGCGGGCGCACAGCCCGCCGCTTTTGACATCATGTTTGACGGAGGTGTGGCATGGCTGGCCAATCGGAGATAAGGTTTGGCACTGACGGATGGCGCGCTGTTATTGCCCAGGACTATACCTTCGACAACGTCTCCCGGTGTGCCCAGGGTTTATGCGACTATATGAAGCTCAGAGGCACGGCTGATAAGGGACTGATCGTCGGCTACGATACCCGCTTTCTGTCCCGTGAATTCGCGTCCACTGTTGCAGGTGTTTGTGCCAGCCAGGGAGTGCGTACTTTCCTGTCGGTAGAGCCCGCTCCCACGCCGGTTTTGAGTTTCAACGTCATGCACCACGAGACCGGTGGCGCTGTCATCATCACCGCCAGCCACAATCCGGCTATCTGGAATGGGTTTAAATTCAAACCGGAATACGCTGGTAGCGCCACACAGGAAATAACCGACGATCTGGAGGATTCCATCCGTGACGTGAGTCGGGAGAATCTTGAGGGAGCCACCCGGGGGCATAGGTCGGCCCTGATCGAGGACCTGGAGCCGGCGGGGCCCTACTTTGAGCAAGTGGCCCGCGTGGTGGACCTGGATGCCATCAGGCGGTCGGGGTTTCATGTCGTTGTAGATGCCATGTACGGAGCGGGTGCGGGCTATATCCCCAGGTTGCTGGATGGAGGGAGTACAACAGTCGAAGAGTTGCACGGCCACATCAATCCGTCATTCCCTGGTATGAACCAGCCTGAACCCATTGCCTCAAACCTTGGTGAGTTGCTGCAGCGTGTTCCCGATGTGGGGGCGTCGATAGGAATCGCGTTAGATGGAGATGCAGACCGTGTCGGAATAATAGATGAGATGGGAGGATTCGTAACGACCCTGGACACCTTTTCACTCTTGGCTCTTTATCTTTTGGAAGAGAAAGGCTGGAGAGGATCGTTGATCAAGGGGGTCACTGCATCCCGGGCGCTGAATGCGATGAGTGGACAATACGGCGTGGAGGTTCACGAGGTTAGGGTTGGGTTCAAGCACATGGGACCTCGCATGCGGGAACTCAACGCGCTGATGGCAGGTGAGGAAAGCGGCGGATTCGCGTTTCGCGGACACGTACCGGAACGGGACGGCATTGTTAGCGGGCTGTACGTTCTGGAAAACATGGCCAAGACAGGCAGAACGGTATCCGAGCTCCTGAAGAACCTGTTCGATAAAGTTGGACCGCATCACTATCAGCGCAAGGATCTGGAATTCGAGCCAAATGACCGTGAACGCATATTGGGCCTGGTAAACGCTGACACCCTTGTTAGTCTTGGCGGCTCGCCTGTAGTAACCTCTGACTGTATCGACGGGCGTCGGCTGCACTTCAGGGACGGGTGGTTGGGCATCCGCTTCTCGGGTACTGAGCCGGTATTGCGAATTTACGCGGAGGCTGAGTCCCCTGAGCGCGTTGCACATCTTCTTGACTCGGCTATGGAATACCTTGGAGTGTGCCCTGCCTGACAGAAACCGGACCTGCCATCGATTTACCACCACTTTCCCTTCGCTCTCAAAGGCAGTATAGTCTCGCCAGTTGTGAGACTGCTGAGGAGGTTTCAGATGACGGAAAAGCGTATTCTATGTGCCTTCGGCGTTGACCTGGATGCCGTTGGCGGTTGGCTGGGTTCTTACGGCGGAGAGGACTCTCCGGATGATATTTCCCGGGGTTTGTTCGCCGGTGAGGTAGGAACTCCAAGGTTGGTCAAGATGTTTGATCGGATGGGAATCAGGACCACCTGGTTCATTCCGGGACATTCAGCAGAGACCTTCCCGAAAGAATGTGGCATGGTTGTCGATGCGGGCCATGAGATCGGACTTCACGGTTATTCCCACGAGAATCCCATAGCAATGTCTCCTGAGCAGGAAGAGGCAGTTCTTGTCCGTTGTATCGATGTGCTGGGAGAACTGGCAGGTAGAGCCCCGACAGGCTATGTGGCGCCGTGGTGGGAGTTCAGCCACGTCACTAACGAGTTGCTACTCAAACATGGCATTAAGTATGACCATAGCCTGATGCATCGGGACTTTGAGTGCTACTACGTGAGAGTTGGGGACCGGTGGACGAAGATCGACTACTCAGAGCCTGCAGATGTCTGGATGCACGCCCTGGAGCGAGGCCAGGAGACGGGGCTGGTGGAGATTCCGGCGAACTGGTATTTGGACGACCTGCCTCCAATGATGTTCATCAAGAAGTCTCCCAACAGTCATGGCTTCGTTAATCCGAGGGATATAGAGTCGCTATGGAGGGACCAGTTCGACTATGTATATCGCGAATACGACGAAGCGGTTTTCCCAATTACCATCCATCCCGATGTGAGCGGCAGGCCGCAGGTCATCCTGATGCTGGAAAGGTTGGCCGAGTACATTACCTCCCACGATGGCGTCCAGTTCTTAACCTTTAACGAAATAGCCGATGACTTCCTCTTGAGGCATCCTCGCGTAAAATCCTGAAGGAAGCTTCAGATTAGGAAAAACGCCCCGCCGGATGACGGGGCGTTTCCTTTTCCAATTAGGTCCGTTTGATGGGAACCTGGGGTGGGGAGGTTTTGCCTTGCGTCGGAGCTAACGCTTGGTGTATTGCGGAGCTCTGCGAGCTCGCTTAAGACCGTATTTCTTACTTTCTTTGATACGAGCATCTCTCGTCACGAATCCCGCTCGCCGCAAAGCAGGCTTGAGCGAGGGATCAAAAGCAATGAGTGCTCTTGTGATTCCGTGGCGGACCGCTTCAGCTTGAGCATTGACTCCCCCGCCTACCACTTTTGCCACCACCCGAAACCGGTTCATGGTGTTGGTTACCTGGAAAGCGTCATTGGCGATTCGCTGCCACGTCGACCATCCGAAGTATTCGTCCATTGGCTTGCTGTTAACGATGAAAGGCCCACCGTTATCCGCGTACAGCCGGACCCGGGCGATAGCCGTCTTTCGTTTACCGGTGCCGTAGTAATACTGTTGAGATGAGTCCGCTGTCACCAAGGGGTCTTCCCTCCGCTCGTCGATGCTGAGTATTCCTGCATGCGCGAATTATCCTTCCTGCGCCACTTGTGCCTGGTGAGGGTGATTCGGTCCGGCATACACTTTTAGACGCCGGAACATCTGTCTCCCCATGTGGTTGCGGGGTAACATCCCTTTGACTGCCAGTTCAATCACTCGCTCGGGACGCTTTTCCAGCATCTCTCGCAGACGTATGGACTTGAGGTTCCCGACGTATCCGGAATGCCGGTAATAGTACTTCTGAGTCGTCTTGCGGCCGGTCGTGCGAACCTTGGACGCATTGACCACGACCACAAAATCGCCTGTCAAGGTATGAGGGGTGTAGGTAGGCTTGTCCTTGCCCAGCAACGATAGGGCGATGTTTCGCGCCAGTCTCCCCAGCGTTTGGCCGGTAGCATCTACGACGGTCCAGTTCCCCTCGACTTCGCCGGGTTTGGGAAAGTATGTGCTGGCCCTTTTCATATTACTTGTGCATCCTCTGGCCTGGGGGTATCGAAAATCCCAACAGGGTATTTCACCTCAATTAAACACAATCCATGGGCCGGCAGCGCGGGACTACAACTCCCTACTTCAACTCCCTGAAGCGTCCTCTGCATATGTTCCACAGGTTGCTTTCCCCGGCCTATTTCCACCAGTATTCCGTTTACTCTCCTGATCTGTTGCTTTAAGAACCCGTTGGCCTCGGATTCTATAACTATTTCCTCTCCCCGAAGGGCAACGTCCCAGCGCTTCACCGTGCGCACCGCACTCTTGTCTATGGGGTGCCCTGACGCCACAGCCCTGAAGTCGTGCGTCCCCAGGAGATTCCGCGACGCATCCGACATTGACCGTGCGTCCAGTTTGCCCTTGGCCCAGAAATGACTGTGTCTGCGCAACGGAGATGGTGCTGCCCTAGCTAGAATTCTGTAACGGTAAACCCTCCCCGTTGCCGAGCGTCGAGAACTAAAGTCATGTCTGACCTGCGCTACATTGACCACCTTTATATCTCGCGGCAGATAGTAATTCAAAGCCGGCGGAAACCTCTCCAACGGGTGAGATGATCCAGTGAGAAAGTCTACCACTTGTCCTTCGGCGTGAGCACCGGAATCGGTGCGGCTGGCCCCCCTCACCCTGATTGACTCCCCTGTGAAACGTCCCAGTGCTTCTTCCAAAGAGCCTTGGATGGTGGGCTGGGAGGGCTGGAATTGGAACCCGCTATAATTCGTGCCCTCGTACTCTACCTGCAGCGCCACCCGTCGAGTTCCTTTTTCTTGGGGACTAGGATTCATCTCCTTCTATACCATCTCTACCGGTCGCCTATGCCTCCCATCCGCCTTAAACCAACTCAATTACCGCCATCGGGGCTGCGTCCCCGGATCGTGGTCCCAATTTAACGATCCGGGTGTAGCCACCAGGGCGGTCGGCATATCGTGGCGCGATTTCGTCAAACACCTTCTCAACGACGCGCTTACTCGGCACCCGAGCCAGCGCCAGTCGGCGGTGGTGCAACGAGCCCCTCTTACCGTGGGTTATCAACTTCTCTGCGACGATACGGGTCTCTTTTGCCTTTGCCAAAGTGGTAACGATCCGCTCGTGGGTGATCAATTCTGACACCAGGCCACGCATAAGCGCCTTTCTCTGGTCCTTGTATCGACTTAATCTCCTTCCCGAAACGCGGTGAGAGGCCATGATCAGTCATACTCCTCGGTAAGCAACCCGTCATTATCTTCGCTAGTGGAGGTGAGCGAACTCTCGTCGTCAAAAGTCATGCCGAATGGTAAATCGCTGGACCTCTCTTCATCTCCTCCACCCATCAGTTCTGAGATGTCCTCCGTGGAAAAGGCCCCTAGGCTCCCTGCTTCCTCGGATTCTCTTGTGGGAGAGGTCACTCCTTGTTCGGCAAGTTTCTCTTTTAGTTCTTCCAGAGACTTCTCGCCGAAATTCCTGATCTTGAGCAGGTCGTCGTCGGACATCTCAAGCACTTCACCCACCCGGTTAATCTGGGCACGCTTCAGGCAATTGAGGGTCCGCGGAGACAACTGCAGGTTTTCAATTGGTGTCTGGTATACCTCAGGGGACACTATCAGCGGCATTCGATCGGCGCCGTGCTCCACCGCCCGGCTCAACTTGCTGAACAAGAAAAAGCTCTGGACCAACTTTTCGGCGGCATTCTGGACCGCCTCAACCGGATGAAGCGCCCCGTCCGTCCAGACCTCAATAATGAGCCTTTCGTAGTCGGTAACTTGCCCTACGCGGGTACGTTCGACCATATAGTTGACTTTGCGGACTGGACTGAATACTGCGTCAACCGGCAACGCTCCAGCCGGGATGCTTGCTCCGTCATTACCGGGCTGCGCAGTTTGGTAGCCAGTACCTTGCCTGACATTGAACTCAATTGAGAGCTGGACGTCGTCGCTGTCCAACGTTGCCAGGTGCTGTTCAGGGTTCACGATCTCAAAGTCGGAGGAGGTCATGATGTCTCCGGCGCAGACGGGGCCTCCTCCATTGACTTCCAGCCGCATTTTCCCGTCCCGCCCGGTGGCCGACCGAATACGAATTCCCTTAATGTTGAGAAGGATCTCCATGACCTCCTCTTTGACACCGGGAATTGCCATGTATTCATGAACCACGTCGGATATTTTCACCCAGGTCACTGCTGTGCCAGGCGTGGAACTGAGCAAAATACGGCGTAGCGGATTGCCTATAGTCTGGGCAAAACCACGTTCCAGAGGTCCAACGGCAACTCGGCCATAGGTATCATCGGACGCCTGCACGATGATCTCCGGAGTCGGAATTACCGGCCCTTCCAGGGCGGTGGCGCCGGGAACAACAAAAGTGTCTAGCATTGACACCCAATTACCTCGAGTAAAACTCTACAATTAGGCGGGAATTCAGGTTCGATTGCAGCTCATCATCTGATGGTAGGGAGACAACCCGGCCCGACATCTCACCTACGTCAAGAGCCAGCCAGGCGGGCACCGGCCACTTGGGCAAACCGCTGGTCTTGTCGGCGTAAAAATCGGTGGTCTTGTCGGATTCCCTCCATGTGATGACATCCCCTGCCTTCACAGCATAAGAAGGAATGTTCATCTTGCGCCCGTTTACTTGGAAATGGCCGTGTAAGACAAACTGGCGGCCCTGCCTCCGGCAATCGGAGAATCCTAGGCGGAACACAACATTGTCCAAGCGACGTTCCAAAGAGCGCAACAGATTCATGCCTGTAACGCCGGGTGTATTAAAGGCTTCAGTCATGTACTTGCGGAACTGATTTTCCAGCACCCCGTACATGTGCTTGGCCTTCTGCTTTTCCATTAAATGGACGCCGTAATCTGAGGGCCGTCGTCGTCTTCTTGAAATATCACCAGGAGGATTGCGCCTCTTTTCCAATCCGCACTTTGGGGTATAGCACCGGTTGCCCTTGAAGAACAATTTCTCGCCGAATCGCCTGCATAGACGGCAGGTCGGTCCCGTGTATCGTGCCATAAAGCTTGCCTTACACTCTCCTTCGCTTGGGTGGCCGACACCCGTTGTGCGGAATGGGAGTAACGTCGCGGATGCTGGTAACTACAAGTCCGACTCCCTGAAGAGACCGGATGGCCGCTTCTCGGCCGGCGCCCGGGCCCTTGATGAACACATCAATTAATCGCATCCCGGCCTCTCCAGCGCGGCGGCCTGCCTGTTCAGCGGCCCTCTGCGCGGCGAAGGCTGTGCCTTTGCGGGAACCCTTGAAACCAACGACTCCAGAGCTGGCCGAGGCAATGACATTGCCCATGGGGTCAGTAATGCTGACCAGGGTATTGTTGAATGTTGAATAAATGTAGGCCCGGCCCTGTGGTACGGATCGTCTTTCCCGCCTTCTGGTTCTTGGTCTCGGCATAAAAACACCACCTACTTCTTGCCGCCGGTACGTCGGCCGCGACCGGCCACCGTGCGGCGCGGTCCCTTTCTTGTTCGAGCATTGGTCCTCGTGCGCTGTCCCGAAACCGGAAGGTTGCGGCGATGGCGCAATCCTCGGTAGGAGCCAATGTCCATCAGCCTTCGGATGTTCTGATTGACCTCACGACGGAGGTCACCCTCCGAGATGTATTCGCGGTCGACCAATTCCCGAATCCGGTTGACCTGCGCCTCGCTTAGTTCGTTCATCCGTGGCGGCATGGCAGGGTCCAGATCAGCTTTGGTTATGATCTCCTCCGCTAGCTTGGGACCTATGCCATAGATGCTCCGCAATGCCACGTGGGCCCGCTTGCGGTCTGGAACGTCGACGCCTGCTATGCGTACCACAGTTTCTCCCCTAAACCCGGTAGTCTTTGACTGATTTGAATTGACTTCCCTGTGCTTAGCCCTGTCTCTGAGCATGTCTGGCGTTCACGCAGATTATGCGTACAACACCTTTTCGTTTGATTACGCGACACTTGTCGCAACGCGGCTTTACCGATGCCGTGACTTTCATCTCTCGCCCCAAATACCTGGCTGCTATTTCAAAAAATATGTGGGCAGGCTTAGTTCAGGCCGATACCCGAACGCGCCAGCCCCCGGCATTCGGTGCCCTAGATTAAGGACTAGATATTGTCATTTGAATCTGTAAGTAATACGGCCGCGAGTAAGATCATACGGCGAAAGTTCTACTAGCACCCTATCCCCCGGAAGCACACGAATGAAATTCATTCGAATCTTACCCGACACGTGGGCCAGCACCTCATGGTCGTTAGGCAATTCCACTCGGAACATCCCGTTGGGCAGTGCTTCCTTGACGCTGGCCTCTACTTCAATCGCTTGCTTCTTCGCCATATATCCCCTTAAAAATCAAATAACTTTTCCTTGTCCAGATGACGGCTCTGCTGCCCGGGCACTAAAGCCCCTCAGCTATGCACCGTCAGTATTTCCGGGCCCTGATCCGTAATGGCGATGGAATGCTCAAAATGAGACGAGAGCATGCCATCTATAGTCACAACCGTCCACTGATCATCCAGGATTCTGGTCCGCCAGTCACCCAGGTTAAACATCGGTTCAATGGCAATACACATGCCTGGACGGAGCAAGGCCCCGCGCCCGGCCACTCCATAATTTGGCACCTGAGGATCTTCGTGAAGAAATCTCCCCACGCCGTGGCCGACAAATTCCCGGACCACCCCATAGCCACGGGATTCCCCATAAGCCTGGATGGCCGCTCCAATATCTCCCACCCTGGCTCCAGGCACTGAGGCTTTGATCCCTGCCTCCAACCCTTTTCTTGTATCCTCCATCAAGGCAAGGATTTTCTCATCAACCGCTCCCACAGCCAGAGTCACGGCAGCGTCGCCGATGAACCCTTCGATGGTAGCTCCCACGTCCACCTTGACGATGTCGCCCTCCGCCAGCTTTTTCCTACCAGGGATTCCGTGGACAATTTCCTCGTTAACCGAGGCGCAGATCGTAGCAGGGAAACCTCTGTAGCCCTTGAATGTCGGAGTTGCCCCGTGCGAGGTAATTTCTTTGAACGCAATCTTGTCCAGGTCCCGGGTTGTCATCCCCGGCTCTATCGACGCTTTGAGAAGGTCAAGGGTTTTGCCTACAATTTCTCCGGCACGCCGCATCGAGTCCAGCTCACGAGCAGACTTGACCGTTATGCCTCCAGAGTAGGTGGAAGGCGCGGTGGATGCGGTATCCTTTTTCTGGTTGCGGTTCACGTGTCTATTCTACTCCCAAGTCGTCCCGATTGAAAGGCGATGTGTAGCCAGGGTCAGTTGATCAGGTTCACAATGTGTTCGAATATGGTATCAACGGGGTCTTGTCCGGCCACGTCCACAAGTAGCCCTCTACCATGATAAAAATCGAGGACCGGAGCCGTTTCCTCCTCGTAAACTGCAATCCGCTTCTGTACCGCCTCTGGGCGGTCATCCTCCCGCTGATACAACTGGCCTCCGCACCGGTTGCAGTTGGCCGGCTCGCCGATTCCGTCATGGGCGAAAGGAGCCTGGCAGTCCCGACAGACGTAACGACCGCCCAGTCGGCGAGTCAGCTCTTCTTTCGGAACATCAATATGCAACACAAGATCAATATTCCTGGCCTTGCAGACCAGCGCACTTTCCAGGTCTTTAGCTTGACGTGTGTTACGGGGAAACCCGTCCAGAATGAACCCGTCATCCGAGTGAATGGACATTATCTTGTCCAACATGATGTCGATGACCACTTCATCAGGAACTAGTTCTCCCCGTTCCATGTATTCCTTGGCCCGCAGCCCCAGGGGAGTGCCCTGCCTCAAGTTGTGGCGAAACAAGTCGCCCGAACTTAGGTGTGCCAGATGAAACCGTTCGGCCAGCAGTTGGGCCTGAGTGCCTTTTCCGGCCCCTGGCGGCCCGAATAACACTAAGCGAGTCCCGGTAGTCACGCTACCTCAGAAATCCCTCATAGTTTCGCATGGTCAACTGCGCTTCCAACTGACGCAGGGTATCTAGGCCCACTCCTACCATGATCAGCAGGCTGGTACTGCTGAGCGAGATCGCTTGGACTCCTGTCACCAGCGACGCTAGGTACGGCACGATTGCAATAAACCCGAGGAACAGGGCGCCGCCCATCGTGATGCGCACGATCACTCGGTTCAGGTAGTCCTGGGTCGGTCTGCCTGGTCTGATACCGAGAACAAATCCGCCATTCCTCTGGAGGTTTTCGGCTAGATTTTGCTGGTTGAATATCACCAGGGTATAGAAAAAAGTGAATAGCACTACAAGAATGAACACCATCACCCAGTACAGTGGTGAGGTCGGTACCAGGAGTACGGCGAAGAAATTGGCAACGTCCCCCACCCAACCCGTGTTGGTCGCAAAGTAAGTGGCGATGGTTCCGGGGAGGATCACGATTGAGAAAGCGAATATCAATGGAATCATGCCCGCTGAGTTGATCCGCAATGGCAAATAGGTTGCTCCGCTTTGCCGGTACATCCGTCCGCCACGGAAAATACTCCTCCCGTATTGCACGGGAATTCGCCGGTGCGCTTCGTTGAATAAGACAATCAGTGCGATTATCAAAACCCCGATAATGGCGAAGAACCCGATTCCCAGCACGTTGTCTCGGTCCAGAAATCCTTGGGTCAGCAAACTGGGAAATCCGGCGACTATGCCAGCGAATATTATCAACGAGATGCCGTTGCCAATACCCCTCTCTGTGATCATCTCTCCCAACCACACGAGGAACATCGTACCCGCGGTGATCGAGAAGAGGGCAGCCACTGTGGGAAGCAGGGCGTCGCCGGTAAAGCCTACATTAGTCAGCACATTGCTCTGCTGCAGGAGCACCAACTGGCCGTAACCCTGCGCCAGGGCGATGGGCACAGTTAGCCAGTGGATAATGCGGTTCATTTTTGCACGGCCGGCTTCACCCTCCCGCGAAATTTCCTGTAGTTGCGGAAAGACCGGCGTAAGCAACTGAATAACAATGGAGGCAGTGATGTAAGGGAACACGCCCAGGGCCACAATGCTCATGCGGCTGAGGGCTCCACCACTGAAGAGATCCAGGAAACCCAGCAACTCGTTGTTGCGGAACAAGTTGTCTAGTTGGACCTGATCAATTCCCGGGAGTGGAATGTGGGCTATGAAACGGTAGAGTGCAAGAATTGCAAGGGTAAATAGAATTTTGGCCCGTAGATCTGGCAGGCTGAAGGCATCTATCGCAGCCTGCAATAGCCTCGGAAAGCGTCCTCCCTGAGACTCCGCCGCCATCATCAGGCGTTGATTTCCTCCGCCGAGCCGTTGGCAGACTCAATCGCCTGCCTTGCAGTCCGTGTGAACTTATTTGCAATCACCCGCAGGGGCTTGTTCAGTTCCCCGCCACCGACGATTTTTATCGGTTTGCTTAGATTGCGAACGTAGCCACGCTCGAAGAGAAGATTAGCCGTTACCACTTCGCCAGATTCGAAGTGGTCCAAGGTCTCAAGCTTTACCAGCGAGTAATAGGTCTTGAATATATTGGTAAAGCCACGACGCATTGGGAGACCCTTAATGATAGGCAACTGCCCGCCCTCGAATCCAAGCCGTGGACCACGCCCTGAACGAGACTTTTGGCCCTTCATTCCTCTCCCTGCTGTGCTGCCCTGTCCTGCGGAATCCCCTCGGCCTACTCGTTTGCGATTCCGGCGCGAACCCTTGGATGGACTTATGTGATGCTGCATCATGATGGGTTCTCCACTTCCTCGACCTGCAGGAGGTGCTCCACTTTCCTTACCATGCCACGTATTGTGGGAGAGTCATGATGGACCACGGTATCCCGCAAGCGGCGCAAGCCCAACGAGCGAATGATTTCTCGCTGGTTTTTGGGCCTGCCGATGCAGCTCCTTGTCCACGTAATTCTTAATTCGGGCATTCTTCGATTCCAATTGCCGCGGGAAAATTTTGCCCCGACATCTAGCTTTGTTCCGATTCCCCGTCGCCTGACCCGTCATCGCTGACGGGCCCCCCCTGAGGGACAGCGGGACGCACACCCCTCTTTGCCAGTTCTGTCGCAGGGTCGCGTAGCTGTCTCAACGCCTCCATCGTGGCATACACAATGTTGATTGGATTTCGCGATCCCAATGACTTGCCGACTACGTCCCTGACTCCACCCAGCTCAAGTATTGCGCGCATCGCTCCGGCTGCAATTACTCCGGTCCCTTCCCGTGCCGGCTTGATCAATACGATGGTTGCGCCCTTTTTCACTGTGATCTGCTGGGGTATGGTGCTGCCCCTCAGTGGAATAGTCACCATTTCCCTTCTGGCAACCGCGTTGCCCTTGCGAACTGCATCCGGGATGACGAGAGCCTTTCCTAGTCCGGCTCCGACATTCCCCTGCCCATCGCCCACCACGACCATCGCATTGAAACGGAGGCGACGGCCCCCTTTAACCACCTTCGCAATTCGGCGCGTGTACACTACCCGCTCCGAAAATCCACCCGTATCTTCCTCTCGTGGGGCCCTGTCTCGCGGTGGCCTTCCCTCCCGCGGTCCTCGGCCTCCCCCGTCGCGGGACTGCCTGTCCCGCCCCGGTGGTCCTCCACGTCCCGGGCCACCTGACCGGCCGGATCCACCCTGTCTGCTTGGCGGAGCTTGTACCATCTGGAATTATTACCTCCCCGATTTTCTGCTCGGGAGTGATCGGATCTTCAACTAGAACTGAAGCCCCGCCTCGCGGGACCCCTCTGCTAGGGCTCTTACCCTGCCGTGAAATTTACAGCCGCCCCTGTCGAATACAACTTGGGTAACTCCGACAGCAAGGGCCCTCTCTGCCAGCACTTTACCTACGGTGGCCGAGACGACGGACTTGGTCCCTGAGGACACGTCCTGCTGTGGAATCAATGTTTCCTGACTGGAGGCGGCCGCGAGGGTCCGGCCAGTAGTGTCATCGATTACCTGGGCGTAAATATGCCGCAGGCTCCGGAACACGGACAATCTGGGCCGCTCGGGTGTTCCCGAAACCTTTTTTCTGACCCGCTTCTGGCGCACTTTGCGCAGTAGTCTGGCGTTCTTATCTCTTGGCATTACAATCTCTGCAGCGGACTTGCAACGGATTACCTTCGACAAGGGTGATCCAATAGATCAGGGTTTTGTTAAGCCTTCCTTGCCGCTGATTTCCCTGGTTTGAACCGCAACAATTCCCCTTGATAACGAATACCCTTCTCTTTGTAAGCGTTGGGCGGGCGCACTCTCCTGACTCGTGCTGCCAACTGTCCAACTTTCTGCTTGTCAATTCCCCGGACGTGAATCCGGTTATTCCCCTCTACCTCCATGGACACGCCCTCAGGTGGGTGGATCTCAACCGGGTGACTGTATCCCACGCTGAGAACTACGCCGTCGCCTGCGTCCTGTGCCCTGTAACCGACTCCCATCAGTTCGAGAGTGCGGGTGTAACCCTCGGTAACCCCGGTAATTGCATTCGCAATCAGGCTGCGCGTTAGGCCGTGCAGAGAATGGTGAAACTTTCGTTCACTGAGTCGCTCCACCAGGATTTCTCCGTTTTCTACCTTTACTATGACGTCTGGATGATAACTCTGGGTAAGGTTCCCCCTGGGACCCGAAACCGTCACCTGCCCATAACCCACGTCAACTGTCACGTCGTCGGGGATGGGTATTGTCTTTCGTCCTATTCGTGAAAGAGTACGTCCCTGGGTCTTGCGTTCGAAATCTGTTTCACCAGACATAACAGACTAATTCCCCTCCGATGCCATCCCGCCACGCCTGCCTGCCTCCCATCACGCCGCGGGAGGTTGAAATTATGGCCAGTCCCAGACCTCCGTAGACTCGTGGGATCTCTCCTTTCCCGACATAAACGCGGAGCCCCGGCTTGCTCACGCGCTTAAGCCCACTTATCGCGGATTGCCTGCCCTCTCGATATGCCAGGTGGATGCGGAGAGTCGGATGGGCTTGTCCTCTGGGAGTGTCGAAATCCCGGATGAAGCCTTCCTCTTTCAGGATTCTGGCTATGGCCAGTTTCATCTTTGAGTTGGGCATCATGAGCGAATCGTGGCGCGCCTGGATCGCATTGCGGATCCGGGTAAGCATGTCGGCAATTGGGTCAGTGACTGGCATTAGTGCCTCGGCTTAATTTCAAAGGACGTTAGAAACGTTTATTGGTCAATGTACTAAAGGCTTGCTTTACGGACTCCCGGTAATTCACCCGTCAGTGCTAGCTCCCGGAAACAGATCCTGCAAAGACCGGCGTGACGAATGAAGGCACGGGGCCGTCCGCAGCGGCTGCATCGATTGTATGCGCGCACTGAATACTTCGGCTTTTTGAGCCACTTCTGTATCTGTGAGGTCTTGGCCACTCCTCGCCTCCGTTAAGCCTCTCTGATAAAAGGAAACCCGTACAGTTCCAGTAGCCTCATTGCCTCGGCATCGTTTCGTGCCGAAGTGGCGATGGTCACTTGAAGACCACGGATTCGATCAATTGAGTTGTAGTCGATTTCCGGGAATATTATTTGCTCCCGAATGCCTAGGGAGAAATTTCCACGTCCATCCATTCCCCTCCTCGGCATGCCTCGAAAGTCTCGTATTCGCGGCAGGGCAGTGTTTACCAGGCGGTCCAGGAAATGGTACATGCGATCGCCCCGAAGCGTCACGGAGGCCCCGATGGAGTTTCCCTCCCGAATCTTGAATCCGGCTATCGACTTTCGGGCCCGCGTGACAATGGGCTTCTGCCCGCTGATGGTAGTTAGGTCTTGGGTCGCTGCTTCCATGGCCCGTCCATTAGTCAGGGCCTCTCCCAAGCCGATGTTCAAAACGATTTTCTGCAACCGCGGTACTTGCATGGAGTTTGAATAGCTGAACTCCTGCATCATCTGGGGAACGATTTGTTCCCGAAACCGCTGTTTCAGCCGAGGTGCCGGAATTCCATCATTTTCCTCTGTCGAAACTGCCGCAGATGGGCCACGTCCCCGTGGGTTCCTGCCAGATTGCTCCCCACGTTCCTGGCGACCTTGAGCCTGTCCCTCTTGTTCTTGTGTTTCGTCATCGAGCATCGTCGATCACTTCCTGGCATTTGGTGCAGACCCGCACACGGGCGCCGGTTTCCAGGTAAGAAATCCGGGGCCTCGTGGGTTGGTTACACTTGTTACAGATTAAAACCACGTTGGAGACATGCAGTGGTGCCTCCATCTGTATTCGTCCCGATTGCCTTACACCTGGTCTGGCCCGCATGTGCCGGGTCACCACGTTCACACCTTCCACCACGACCCGGTTCTCCCCGGGCAGGTTTCGCTCCACTCTTCCCGTCTTCCCTTTCTCCCGCCCGGATATCACCATGACCGTATCGCCCGAGCGAATTCGCATCAGACAACCTCCGGAGCCAGGGACACGATTCGCATGAAACCCCTGTCGCGGAGTTCTCGCGCCACCGGTCCGAAAATGCGACTTCCCCGAGGGTTCAGGTTTTCCGCGATCAGCACGGCTGCATTATCGTCGAACTTGATGTACGTTCCGTCTGGCCGCCGATGGGGCTGAGCTTGCCGGATAACCACAGCCCGGACCACGTCTCCTTTTCGCACCGGCGAGTTGGGAGCCGCTTCTCTCACGTTGCAGACCACTATGTCGCCCACGCTGGCGTACTTCCTGCGGCTGCTGCCTGGAATGTTGATGAGGCGGATTACTCTGGCACCACTGTTGTCCGCCACCTTAAGCCTGGTATAGGTCTGGATCATTCCTGTTTTCCTCGGAGCGATTGAACCCGAATCATGGCATTCAATTTGTCGGTACTATTCGCCTTCGCTATTGTCAGGTGCATCCTCTGCCATCACTAACAGGTCGAGGATATCCGGATCTATATCCTCGTCGGCAACGTCAGAGAACTCCTCCGGCCCTTCAGGGTCTGCCACGGGAACCGTGTCTCCCTCTAGTTCGATGGGCCTCACATCTGCCACCTGGCGACGATCCAGGATCTCCAATAGCCGCCAATGCTTGGTTTTGGAGATCGGTCTTGTCTCTTCAATCCGTACCAGATCTCCCACACCGCACTGGTTCTCAGGGTCGTGCACGTAATAGCGTGCAACCCGTCGGACCTGCTTGTGGTACAGGCGATGACGCTGTTTCCAGACCATCTCTACGACTGCGGTCTTGTCCTGTCGTACTCTTACCACCGACCCAGTCCGTATTTTGCGTTTTCCCCTAGAAACCACTAGCGGCCCTCCAACATCTGCCGCTCGCGGATTACCGTGCGCAGGCGGGCAATGGTCTTCTTTACCGACACAGGCTCGTTGGAGTTCGGAAGCTGGTTTGTGGCCGACCGGAAGCGCAGATTCATCAATTCCCGGTTAGCCTTTTCCAGCTCCTCATGGAGCTGTTCGTCGCTTAACTCTCTTACTTCGTGAATTCGCATGGCATCTCTAGGCCGCTGCGTTGCTTACCGCGGCAGCCAGGCGATCGCGGTATACGGTCTTAGTTGCAATGGGTAGCTTCTGGGATGCGAGCCGAAGGGCCTCCACGGCCTCATTCTGAGGGACCCCGGCCACCTCGAACATGATTCGGCCCGGTTTTACCACGCAGACCCAGTAGTCAACTCCCGCCTTTCCTCCGCCCATCCGGGTCTCCGCGGGCTTTTTGCTGACTGACTTGTCCGGAAACACACGCACCCAGACCTGTCCACCTCGCTTGAGATGACGAGTGATCGCTACTCGAGCAGATTCAATCTGCCGGGCCGTGATCCAACCGGGTTCCACCGCCTTCAGGCCTACCTCGCCGGCATTCACGCTGCTGCCGGCCACCGGTGAACCACGCATGCGGCCGCGGAATTGCTTCCTGTATTTTGTCCGTTTAGGCTGCAGCATATCTTCTCCTGCTACCTTGGGGACCGATCATTCCCTTCTGTCCCTGGTGTCTATGCATCGACGCTGCTAGATCACGTCGTCTTCCATCAATGCGTCGAGTTCCTCGTCTGGCTCACCAGCCTGAACAGTGACCTCTATAGTGTCCAGCTCAGGCGCCTCCTCGGAACGAGATGGCAGCACCTCTCCGGTGTATACCCAGACTTTGACCCCCACACGACCCATGATCGTATGAGCCTCACCCAGCGCGTAGTCAATGTTGGCCCGCAACGTATGTAGCGGAACCTGACCCAGCATCAATTTTTCGGTTCGGGCAATTTCCGATCCGGATATGCGTCCCTTGACTATTATCTTGATGCCCTCGGCGCCCGCCTGCATTGCTCTCTGCGCCGCCTGCCGCATTGCCCTCCTGTAGGCCACACGTCGCTCCAACTGGTCGGCGACATTCCTGGCAACCAGGTAGGCATTCAGCTCCGGCTGCTCTATTTCCCTGATGTTGAGCTGGACCCTGCTCTTGGTTATAGACTCTAACTTGGTGCGGAGGTTCTTGACCCGCTCACCGTCTCGTCCGATAAGAATGCCGGGTCTGGCCGAATGAATATCGATGACGCTGTCCTGCGCCCCCCGGTCTATCACCACGTTGGCTATTCCGGCGTCGGAGAACGATCGATATTCCTCCCGGATACATTCCCGGAGGTCCAGATCCTCTTTGACCAGCCCCCGATACGCCGATCCAGTGGATGCGTACCAATGAGCTTTCCAGTCTTTTATAATTCCTAGTCTAAACCCGTATGGATGGGTCTTGTGGCCCATTCCTCAGTCTCCTGCTATTCGTCTTCATCCACCACGACAGTAATGTGGCTGGACCTCTTGGTGATACGCCCTATGCGCCCCCGGGCACGAGGTCGGAAACGCTTCAGAGAACTCGCGTTATCCGCAGTGATTTGAACAATCCTCAGATTGTCCCTATCCATCAGCATGTTGTTTTCGGCGTTGGCAGCAGCCGATTGAACTACCTTTGCCACCGGCTTGGCCCATGGCGAGGGCAGCAGGCGGAGAGTGTTCAATGCGTCATCCACCCTCTGGCCCCGAACTAGGTCCAGAATGGGCTTCAGCCTCTTTTGTGAAGCCCCCAGTTGCTTTGCTACTGCTCGAACGGGTGGCAAACCGTTACCTCACCCTGCTGGAACGTTCTGATCGAGCCACGTGGCCCCTGTATGTTCTGGTTGGTGAAAATTCCCCCAGCCTGTGTCCCACCATGTTTTCTGTAATAAACACCGGTACATGCCTTCGCCCGTCGTGAACGCCAATGGTCAGGCCAACCATTTCGGGCATAATCATTGACGCCCTTGACCAGGTGCGGATGACAGTGTTGGCTCCCGACCGTTGCACTGCATCCACTTTCTTCATCAGTTTCGGGTGGACGTATGGCCCCTTCTTGATGGAACGCGACATCCTAGCGTCTCCTGCCCCGGCGCACAATGAATTTTGTCGACGCCTTCTTGGGGTTCCTGGTCTTGAACCCGAGGGTTGGCTTACCCCACGGCGACTTCGGCCCAGGCATTCCTATGGGCGATCGACCCTCGCCACCGCCATGAGGATGGTCCACGGGGTTCTTTGCCACCCCGCGCACCTTGGGGCGTCGGCCCATATGCCGTGAGGCCCCCGCCTTCCCTAGGCTCTCATTCTTGTGGTCCGGGTTCGACAACTGACCAATACTGGCGCGGCATCGCAATAAGATCCGGCGCATTTGCCCTGAAGGGAGACGCACCAGGACATATTCCCCCTCCCGGGACAGAACCTGCGCGCTGGTGCCCGCACCCCGCACCAATTGCCCTCCTCTCCCCGGTGTAAGCTCCAGGTTATGAACCACTGTGCCTGTCGGTATGTTCGTCAATGGCAGGGCGTTCCCGGTGCTGATTTCTGCCCCTGGGCCGGATTCTACTCGATCCCCTACGGACAACCCTATCGGCGCAAGAATGTAGCTTTTCTCGCCGTCTACATAGTGAATCAGCGCAATTCTGGTGGATCTGTTTGGGTCGTATTCTATGGAATGTACCTTCGCCGGAACTCCGTCCTTTTTGCGCTTGAAGTCGATCTCGCGGTACATTCGCCTTGAACCGCCGCCCCGGCCTCTAGACGTGATGCGTCCTCGGTTGTTGCGGCCCGCGTGGTTGACCCTCGGCGAGACGAGGGATTTCTCCGGCTTCTTCTTGGTGATTTCCTCAAAGGAAGCCCTTACTGCATTCCGGGTCCCCGGTGTTATTGGTCTGAAATTCCTAAGTGGCATATGGCCCGCCTCTAGAGCCCTTCAATCAGGTTTATGCGATCACCAGCCCGCAAGGTAACGACCGCCTTTTTTACGTCGGGCTGTTTCGCTAATCGGGGCCCATACCGCTTTCTCTTCCCTCTTAGCTTGCAGATGTTTACATCCAGGACCTTCACGTTGAAGTTCTTTTCAACTGCCTGCTTGATTTCCACCTTGTTGGCTTTGTGAGCTACTTCAAAGGTGTATTTGCCCGACTCCTGCAGTATCGTGCTCTTTTCCGTAATTGTCGGCTTGACCAGAACCCGGTGAATATCCATCTAGTCACCGTCCTCGGATGATCCGGCATCATCAATCGCTTGCTCGCCGGCGCCATCGTCCAACGGCAGCTCGGAAGCCGCTTCTTCTTCGGGAACGTCAGGATGGTCCTGCACACCGGATTCAGGATCGAGCTCTACAGTCGCCCCCCCGAACTTTTGCCCCCGCCGGCCGTGAGGGTCACTGGCTAGGGCCACTTCGGTCCATCGTGCTGCGTCGACCGTGAAAATCACTGTATCCCGCGATAGCAGCGCCTCTGCGTTAAGTTGGTTCACCGGCAGGGTATACACCTTTTTCAAGTTACCTGAAGCCCTGATAACGTCATCGGAACCCGCCATAGTTACCACGAGAGCAGATGTGGAAACGTCCAGACGCACCAGCAAGGAAGCCATCGAACGAGTCCTGCCGTCGACGGTGTCCATTGAATCAAGGCAGACTATCCGGTTGCTTCGGGCTTTTTCTGAAAGCACGCACCGCAGTGCCTGGCGCCGCATCCTTTTCGGAAGTGCCTTTCGATAGCTCCGCGGGTGAGGGCCAAACACCACACCGCCGTGTCGCCACTGGGGAGCCCTGGTGCTTCCTTGCCGGGCACGGCCCGTATGTTTCTGGATCCAAGGTTTGCGTCCGCCTCCCGACACCTCAGAGCGGGTTTTCGTGTCATGGGTTCCTTGTCGCCGGTTGCCCTGGTAAATCACCAGCGCCTGGTGAACCAGCGTATTATTCATAGGAACGTCGAAGACCGCGTCGTTCAGTTCAATACTGTCAACTGTCTCGCCCGCTTGGTTCTTCACTGCAATCTGCATAATGACTTAGCCCGGAATATCAGGCGCCCCTCCTGATTTGTACAAGGCTGTTGGGAGCGCCGGGAATGCCGCCCTTGACCATAAGAATATTGCGGTCGCGATCAACACCAACCACCTCCAGCCCCTTGACCGTTATGCGCCGGTCTCCCATGTGTCCGGCCATCTTCAGTCCTTTGAACACTTTTCCTGGAGTCGTTCCTCCGCCTATTGACCCGGGAGCCCTCGCCCGGTCAGATTGACCGTGTGTCCTGGGCCCGCCGCCGAACCCGTGCCTCTTCATCGTTCCTGCGAATCCGCGGCCCTTGGAGCGGCCGATCACGTCCACTTTTTCACCCTCGGTGAAAATGTCGACATTCAGAGTTTGTCCGACGGAATACTCCGACGGATCGTCTGCCTTCACCTCTTGCACGTAACGGCTGGCGCGGCTTGGGCGAAAATGCCCTTGCATCGGCCGGTTGGGGCGTTTCTTGTCGCCGAATCCCAGTTGGACTGCCTCGTAACCATCCCTTGCGACAGTCTTAACTTGGGTAACGACGCAGGGCCCGGCCTCGATCAGGGTAACCGGGACCACGGTACCGTTCGACCTGAACACCTGGGTCATGCCTATTTTTTTTCCTAGAAATCCACGAAGCATAATTAACTGGCCTTCTCTGTTACCGGTGTCCCCGGCCTCGGCCCGGCAATCCTGGGCTAGAGTTTGATTGAGATATCCACTCCAGCGGGCAAATTCAGCCTGGTCAGTGAATCGATGGTCTTGGATGTTGGTTCCAGGATGTCGATGAGTCGCTTGTGCGTCCTTATCTCGAAATGCTCCCTGGAATCCTTGTCCACGTGAGGTCCTCTAATTACGCAGAATCGCCGGATATGCGTGGGCAAAGGCACAGGTCCCGCCACCCTGGCTCCCGTACGCTCGGCAGTCTCCACGATCTGCCCCGTAGAAAGATCCAGCATCTTGTGGTCGAAAGCCTTAAGAATGATCCTTACTTTTTGCCTTGCCTGCATACGCCTTCTTCTAAACTGCTCTTTGCGAGATTGCTTGGACCGAATACCCGGAAAAAGACTGAACCCGAAAAGCCGCCCTCCAGCCCTTGGCTCCAGCCACAACCGGCTAGAGCAGGGTTCTGAGCAACCCTTCGGGAACCGGTTCG
This sequence comes from Dehalococcoidia bacterium, assembly GCA_965208825.1. Lineage (GTDB taxonomy): Bacteria > Chloroflexota > Dehalococcoidia > Lucifugimonadales > UBA3495 > VXOI01. The sequence goes on along the minus strand of CBDBPP010000004.1, from coordinate 309,166 downwards.
TAATAGCGGAACTCCATTGTGTAGGAGGCCCGCCCCTGAGTTATAGAACGTAACGCCGTGGTATAGGAGAACGTTTCTCCCAGAGGAACAAGCGCCCGTACCGTCTGGATATCTTCCTGACCCTCTATGGTGCGAATCTGGGCGCGCCGGGTTCCAAGGTCTCCGATGACGTCGCTCAGGAATTCCCCTGGTGTGACGACCTCTAGATCGGCGATTGGCTCAAGCAGACACGGAGATGCTTTGGGAACTCCTTCCCTGATTGCCAGCATCCCCGCACTTCTAAAAGCCATCTCCGAGGAATCAACGGTGTGGAAACTCCCGTCGACCAAGGAGATTCTGATGTCTACGAGAGGATACCCCCCCAGGTGGCCGTTGTCCAGTGCCTCGCGGGCCCCTCTTTCTATCGCCGGGATGTATTCTCGAGGGATTACGCCGCCTGCGATACTGTTGACGAATTGGATCCCTTCTCCTTGCCCGAGAGGTTCCAATTCCAATACCACGTGGCCGTATTGTCCGTGCCCCCCTGTCTGACGTACGAAACGGGCCTCGGATCGGTACATCCTGGTGATCGTCTCTCGGTAGGATACTCGTGGCCGGCCTACTTGGGCCTCCACGTTGAACTCCCTCCGCATTCGGTCGACCAGCACATCCAGATGCAACTCGCCCATTCCCGACATTACGGTCTGTCCGGTTTCCTCGTTGAAGCGCACCACAAATGTGGGGTCCTCGTCCGCAAGCTTGCGTAGAGCGTCGCTCAGGCGGTCCTGGTCAGCCCGGGTCATGGGTTCAATCGCCACCGACACAACCGGGCTGGGGAACTTGGGTGGCTCCAGTATCACTTGGTCGGTATCTGCACAGATGGTGTCCCCGGTGAAAGTATTCTTCAGTCCCACTGCGGCGCAGATGTTGCCTGCGGCCACATCCTCAAGTTCTTCCCGGTGGTTGGCGTGCATCAGCAAAAGTCGCCCCAGCCTCTCCCGGCCTTTGCGGGAAACGTTCTGTACCGATGCCCCGGACCTTACTGCGCCCGAGTAGACTCTCAGGAAAACTAGGCGCCCCACATAAGGGTCCGTCGCCACTTTGAACGCCAGGGCCGCTAGTGGACCATCCTCCTCCGGAAAGCGCAGTTCCGGTTCCTCAGAACGCGGGTCCACTCCCTCAACTGGCGGAACGTCTGCTGGCGACGGGAGGAAATGTAGCACTGCATCCAACAGTGGATGGATTCCCTTTCCAGAAATGGCGCTCCCGCACAGTACCGGAACAACCTCCTGGGCCATCGTTGCCCGTCGAAGGGCGCCCCTTAGGTCCTCTGCAGAGAGATCCTCACCCTCAAGATAACGGATGAGCAGCTGCTCATCCGTCTCGACTATCTTCTCGATCATCTCCTGACGGTAACGGAAATAATCGTCCTCGAACTCGCTGGGGATGGCTACGTCCTCGTATTCTTCGGCGCTGGCCCGCCGTCCACGGCCAACGGGGTAAACTGTAGCTCTGCCCCCGATCAAATCTATCGTGCCACAAAACGCGTCTTCCTCTCCCATCGGAAGCTGAATGGGGACTGGATTGGCGTTCAGCCTGCGTCGTACTGAGTCAAGCGTGCGCTCATAGCTTGCCCCGACACGGTCCATCTTGTTGACGAAGCATATTCTGGGCACTGAATAGGTGTCGGCCTGCCGCCAGACCGTCTCTGACTGGGACTGCACTCCCGCAACTGCGTCCAGCACGACCACGCCGCCGTCGAGGACCCGAAGGGACCGTTCTACTTCAGCCGTAAAATCGACGTGACCGGGGGTGTCGATGATATTAATACGGAAGTCTTGCCATTGGGCCGTAGTTGCAGCTGCCGTAATGGTGATGCCCCTTTCCCTCTCCTGGGGCATCCAGTCCATTGTTGTGGTTCCATCGTCCACTCCACCAACTCGATGGATGCGGCCGGTCGCGAAGAGTACCTGTTCGGTGACAGTGGTCTTTCCGGCGTCAATGTGGGCGATGAACCCAATGTTGCGGATTTTGTCTATGGGGAAGGTGTTCTGCATGAGCGTCGGCACTGGGAATGACCGGAGCCTGCCTTTGTGCTATCGCACACCGGAATTACCGGCGGTAGTGAACAAAGGCACGATTGGCCTCAGCCATTCGGTGCAATTCCTCCCTGCGGCGGACCGCCGACCCTTCACCCCGTGAGGCGTCCATCAACTCCAGGGCCAGCCCTCGGCGCATGGGCATGCCCTTCCGAGAGCGGGCTCCGCGGATAAGCCACCGCATCGCCAGGGCCTCGCTCCGTTCCGTCCGAAGCTCCGTGGGCACCTGTATCGTAGCCCCACCAACGCGCTTGGGACGTACCTCTACAGCGGGCGTGGCATTGCGCAAAGCTTGCTGGAATACCTCCAGCGGTTCGCGGTTCGATTCGCTCTGAATTATCGAGAATGCGTTGTACGTCACCCGCTGCGCGGTTGACTTTTTCCCCTTCAACATCAACCTGTTGATGAAGCGGGACAGTTCTACGTCGTTGTACCGGGGATCGGGTACGGTCACTCGACGCTCTGCGCGTCTCCTTCTGGACATTGGCCGTTACACCTTACGAATCAATTCAGCTGGGAGAGATGGTCCCTGGCCGCAAATTCCTCGGCCGGACTGTACGTCTAGCGACGGGGCCGATCGGCCCCATACTTGCTGCGTCCCTGGCGACGGTCGTTTACCCCCTCGCAATCGAGAGCGCTGCGTACGATGTGATATCTGACTCCCGGCAAGTCCTTGACCCTGCCGCCGCGGACCAGAACCACGGAGTGCTCTTGGAGGTTGTGCCCCTCGCCGCCGATGTAGGCCGTAACCTCTACACCGTTCGTCAGTCGAACACGAGCGATCTTTCGCAAGGCTGAGTTAGGCTTTTTCGGGGTCATTGTCCTAACCTGGATACATACCCCGCGACGCTGGGGGCACCCAGGACCCCAGTAGACCCGGTTCCGAAGGGTGTTTTGCACCCAGTGCATGGCCGGCGCCTTGGTCCGCTTCCGGATTGGCTTGCGGCCTTTTCTGACTAATTGGTTTACTGTAGGCATAGGTTATTCTCCGAACGCCTTTCGGTCGAACCCACAATTTAGCAACAGATGGGCCGAATGTCAATAATGGCTGAGCCCGCCCAGGGCCTTTTAATTCGCGTGTGCAACAGGCAGGTCGGTCCATGGCCTACGGAACCGTGAACGAGTTAGAAGGCTCTGGGCGCTAGCCGCCTCTACGCCTTTCACCTGTCGTTAAAGGTCTCTTTATACCCCGTCACTTAGCGCTGAACGGAGTCGAGCAAACCAATTAAGAGTATAATTATCCTCCGAAGTCTGTCCCCTCAAGGGCCACCGGCTTAGGGAGAGCGGACTGACCTTCTCACGCAATTTGAAAATTGGCATTTATTGTCAGGATAGAGTCATGAACGAGCAACCAAATGCAAATTCCGGCTACACAATGGGGTACAGCGAGGATTTTCGGCAACTACTGGATCGCCGCAGCGCAGATACCCACGCTTTTTATTTGCTCCCTTACCTTTCCCCCGGTATGAGATTGCTGGACTTCGGCTGCGGACCTGGAACCATCTCGGTGGGATTGGCCGAAAGGATTGCCCCCGGCGAGTTTCACGGAATCGACATGGAAGAGTCCCAGATCCAACTGGCCCGTGCAGCAGCCAGGGCCGGTGGCCACGACAACATGAAGTTTCACCTCGGAAACGTCTATGACCTCCCTTTCGAGGACGGCTACTTTGATGCGGCCCACTGTCACGCCGTCCTGATGCACGTTCCCGATCCCCCGGCCGCCCTGGCCGAGGTAAAGCGCGTGCTGAAACCCGGCGGAATTATCGCAAGTCGTGAGGCGATCGTTGCTTCTTCCTTTCTGCAGCCTCAACCGCCGCAAATAACCGATGCCTGGGGTGTATTCGCACGGCTGGTGCAGGGGAACGGAGGCCACCCTGACTTTGGGAAGGAACTCAAGCAGTCGTTGCTTCAGGCCGGGTTCGAGCCCATTTCTGTTTCGGCCTCCTTCGATTCATTCGGTTCCGCCGATGATGTTGCTTTTCTACACGGCTTTATTTCAGACTGGTTTTTCTCGGCTAGGGTGGTTGCCGCTTTAACTGGTTTGGGATTGGCTACTCAGGATCAGATAGATGAATGGAAGGACCTCCTGGGCCAATGGCGCGACGACCCAGGTGCATCGGGAGCAATCGCTTTCGGCGAGGCTGTTGCCCGCAAGCCCTGAGTTCGCAAGCCGGCCCGAATAGTCGCTATAATCATCCGGGCGCTAGGCTTTTCATCAGGCCCTGAGGTGCTTTCAGGAGGTACTTTTTTGGTCCGTTATCTGCCCTATCCGGACATGGACAAAATGCTGTCCTTGTCCAAGCGCCGTGGCTTCGTTTTCCAGAGTAGCGAAATTTATGGCGGCCTCGGCTCGACCTGGGACTACGGTCCACTGGGAGTGGAGCTCAAACGGAACGTGAAGGAAGCCTGGTGGCGCTCCGTGATTTCCGCTAGGGATGACATGGTGGGTCTCGATGCGGCCATCCTGATGCATCCCCGCGCCTGGGAGGCTAGCGGCCACGTCGAGAATTTCAGTGACCCGCTGGTCGAGTGCCGCGAATGTAATCAGCGGTTCCGGCAGGACCACCTTCTGGAAGAACGTGGCATAGACCCTACCTCTCCCGGGGCGCTCGAAGCTACTCGGGAGCTCCGGTGCCCCCAATGTGGCGGCGAATTCACGGAGCCTCGCAGGTTCAACTTGATGTTCCGTACCTTCATGGGTCCGGTCGAAGACACTGCCCATGAGGTATGGCTCCGCCCTGAGACCGCTCAGGGCATATTCGTCAATTTCAAGAACGTCAGGGATGCTGCCCGCCAGAAGCTGCCCTTTGGGATCGGGCAGATTGGCAAGTCCTTTCGCAACGAAATCACTCCCGGCAACTTCACCTTCCGCACCCGCGAGTTCGAGCAGATGGAGGTGGAGTATTTCGTCCATCCGGGAACTGACCGTGAGTGGCTGGACCGTTGGGTTAAAGACCGGTTTGGGTGGTACGTCGACCACGGCATCCGCGAAGAAAACCTGCGGCTTCGTCGGCATGGCCCGGACGAACTGGCTCACTACGCCATAGACTGCTATGACATCGAGTACCGATTTCCTTGGGGCTGGGCCGAGTTGGAGGGCATAGCGGATCGCACTGACTTCGACCTGAAGCAGCACGCGGAGTTCAGTGGCGAGGACCTGAGCTACTATGACGACGACCTCAAGACCCGCTTCTATCCCTATGTAATCGAGCCGTCAGGGGGAGTAGACCGCGCTACACTCGCTTTCTGGCTCGATGCCTACGACGAGGAACCTGACGGAAACGCAGTAAGGGTAGTGTCACGGCTCAATCGTCGCCTGGCGCCGGTCAAGGTAGCCGTACTGCCTCTCAGCCGGAACGAACGGCTGACCCCAACTGCACATCAGGTCCACGATTTGCTCAGACCTCACTTTGTCTCCCAATATGATGACGCGCAGAGCATCGGTCGTCGATACCGCAGACAGGATGAAATCGGAACCCCATTCTGTGTAACTGTGGACTTCGACACCCTGGAGGACCGCTGCGTGACCGTGCGTGACAGGGACAGTATGTATCAGGCCCGCGTTCCAGTCTCGGAACTGGTCAACGTGTTACAAGACAAGATGGCGCACGGCTGGTAGGTCTCGGAATATGCCGGACCTGGTTTCGAGCGTGGTCCGCGAGGGTGTATACACCCATACCGTGGGACGGCGCATTATTTACTACCCAGAGCTCGAATCTACAATGGATGAGGCCGCCCGCTTGTCCGCTATGGGTTCCGACGAAGGCACGGTTGTACTTGCCGAAACGCAAACCGCGGGACGGGGCCGGCAGGGCCGCTCTTGGATCTCTCAGCCGGGCAACTTGCTTCTCTCTGTATTGCTCCGTCCGGATATGTCACAGCTCCCGCACATCAGCATCCTGGGTGGCCTGGCAACAGCGCGGGCCGTCCGCAAGACCACCGGTCTGGACGCCCGTATCAAATGGCCAAACGACTTGATGTTGCGGAATCGCAAGGTGGCTGGAATTCTGTCGGAGTCCTCAATTGAAGGGGATTCCGTATGCTATGCTGTGCTCGGTATAGGAATAAATGTGGCCCTAAGCTCCTCCGAGTTGCAGAACGTCTCCCCCGTGGCCACCAGCCTAAACCAGGCAGCAGGCAAGGAAATTTCCAGGGGGAAGTTGTTGACCCAGCTGCTTATGGAGCTCGATGTCCTGTATCGTTCCTTGACCCCGGATGGCAAGGGCGCATCCTCCATAATTGAAGAATGGACTACCTTGCTTGACACCATCGGCAGCAGGGTTACCGCCCGCTTTCATCACGATAGCATCAGCGGAGAGGCCGTGGCTGTCGACGAAATGGGTAACCTGCTCATCAGGGCAGCTGGTGGCGAGATCATCACTCTGACTGCTGGCGACGTTACCCTGAGCCCACCGTCAAACTGAGTCCCCTGGATGGGGGAAAGACGATTCTCTTAATTTCGGGGCGTTCATGCTGGAATCGCTGAGTCTTGATGGCAGAAACGTAGTACTGACCGGCGGCGGCACCGGTCTGGGTTTGGCTATGGTACGTGCCCTGGCCCGTGCAGGCGCGACCTTGGTGATCGCAGGGCGGCGCTCTGGCCCAATCGAGGAGGCTGAGGCCGAAGTTAAATCCCTGGGAAGCGAAGCCCTGTCCGTGCCGACCGACGTTACTGATTCGGCCCAGGTGGAGAGGCTGATGCAGGCCGCCACCGAACGTTTTGGAAAAATCGACGTACTCATCAACAACGCCGGGGCGGTGCAGGACAATGTCAGGAAGCCCATTTGGGAAATCACTGACGAAGAGTGGCACCGTATCATGGATGTGAATTTGACCGGCGCCTTCTATTGTTCCCGAGCCGTGTCCAAACCAATGGTGGACCAGGGATTTGGAAAGATAGTAAACGTCGCCTCAGGCTTCGGTATGCGCGGCGGCCGCGACATATATATGTATTGCTGCAGCAAGGGGGGCATGATACAGCTTACCCGTGTCCTTTCCTTCAACCTTGCTCGATATGGGGTCACCGCCAACAGCATCGTGCCCGGGTTTGTTCCTACTGGAGACATGGGAGCGACAACTTCCAGCTTGCCTCGATCCGGGGACTTCCTTCCCATCGGCAAGTTGGGCAAGCCCGAGGATTTCGGCCCGTTGGCCGTCTTCTTGTCCTCCAGTGCCTCCGACTACATGACCGGCGAGATGATCATCGCGGACGGCGGCGGACTCGCCGGGGGAGTCACGCCCACCGGCCATGCGCCTGTCATACCGCTGGAATCGTAGACGCAACTGCCAGCTCGGGATACACCCTTTTCGCACTCATCAATGAAAGAAGTTCTGTACTGTTTCATCAGGAGAATTACATGCCGGTCCTACCGGAATTCGATTTGTCGGGACGAGTCGCGCTTTTCGCGACCTCGGGTGGGGACGAAGCTCCATTCCTAGCAGGGGTTCTTGCAGAGGCCGGCGCCAGCGTGTTCGTTGTGGCTCGCACTCAGCGGCTTTTGGATGCGGTGCTGCGGGCCCTTCCTTCGGGAAGCTCTGGAACTGTGATGAATGCCGGCTCCGATGTAAGCGCCGCCCGGGTGCTGGGTGAGTTTGACCGGCATCACCGCCGAGTCGATATTTTGGTCAATGACACGAGAAGCATGTTCGCGGCCCCCCTGGAGGACATCTCCCCTCTCGTTTGGGACGAGGTCCATACCCGAAACGTCAAGATGCCCTTTCTTCTGGCCCAGCAGGTGCTGCCACGCATGGCGGGGCAGGAGTACGGTCGTGTGGTAAATGTGGTCTCTGAATTGGCCGAGCGGGGCATGATCAACGGCTCGGCATTCGCCGCGAGTCAGGCTGCCCTTTTGTCCCTCACCCGCTCACTGGCGGTTGAATGGGGACGCCATAACATACGGATCAATGCCCTTGGTACCGGCTGGATTGACAGCACCGGAGAGCCTGTCGAGCGGCAACTCGAAGAGCTGCTGGTGCGCTACACACCCCTTCGCCGTAAGGGCCGCCCCGATGATATCGGTCCCCTCCTAGTCTACCTGTGCTCCGAAGCTTGCGACTACTCCACTGGACAGCCAGTCTATGTCGACGGTGGCCTCAACGCCCACCCCTAGCTGGAACGTTCCTGTTTGAGCGAGGACGGGCCGGTTGCGGGCACCACCCTGGCCCCGAACGCCACTGCAGATTCATTCGATCATTGCAAACTCCGGTCCTTTATTCCCGGCCTCTCCGTCATTCCGGCGAAAGAACGTCACCCCGTACTTGATATGGGGCCGGAATCCAGAATGATGCTTTGGTACCAAGAGCTGGCCGGAGCCATTTGTATCCTGCAGAAAAACCGCCGGCTCTGGAACATCGAAAAGTCCTGGACCTCGTTGAGCGTTTGGTTTCGTTGAAACACTCGACTGGTGTAGAATAATTGCCGTTCTGACTAATGTATCGGCAAGCCTCACAAACAGCTACGCACGTGGCGCGCTTGCGCGGCATGTCTGATTTGAGTGGGGCCTTTTTGCGCAAACGGGATGCGTTGCAGGGTCGATTGGCTTCCCTGTTGGACAGCTATGGATACCAGCCCCTCGATACGCCCCTCCTGGAACCCACAGAGCTCTTCCTGCGAAAATCGGGCGGAGAACTAGCCTCCCAGCTCTTTAGCTTCGTCGACCCTGCTGGTGAATCGGTCAGTCTTCGGCCCGAGTTCACCGCTCCGGCGATACGTCACTATTTGGAAAACTCTGCCGAAGTGGAACTACCCGCTCGCTGGCGCTATACCGGTCCCGTGTTCCGATTCGACGGGAAGGTTCTGCAGGGAAATGTGCCATCTCGGAATCAGTTCGTTCAGGTCGGCGCCGAACTTCTTGGATCAGAGGATGTTCTGTCCGATGTGGAGATACTCTCCGTGGCAGTGTCTGTCTTGGAGGAGATGGGAATCAGGGGATGGACACTGCGCATATCTGACCTCGGGGTACTGAACAGCCTCCTGACGTCCTCAGGTCTCTCTGCCAGGGCCCGCGCTTTTGTTGTGGAAAGCGTCCCTCGCCTCACGGGTGGTCTCTCTGTCGTTGATCAGCTCATGGAGGAAAGTCGACGCATTCACCTCGTGGGTCGTCAGGCAGAGAATGATTATCTCAGCCAGGCAGTTCAGGGACTCGACGACCATGAGGCGAGATCCGTCCTGCTTGGCGTCCTGCGGTCCAATCCCTTGGATCAACTGGGGCAACGCCAGCCGGAGGAGATAGTCGAACGCCTCTTGCGCAAGATTCGCAGGCCGGACGCCGAGGAGAATCTCAGGCGCGCCTTTGAATCGGCCTCTGATTTGGCCCTTGTTTGTGGTGAAGCCTCCGCCTCCCTTTCCAGGGCATCAGAGCGATTGACAATGGCCGGCGCCGATACATTAGCAGTGGAAAGGCTGCAGCGGGTTTCGGAGATGTTACACCTCGTTCCGGAGATCCATGGCGAATTCATGCTTGACTTCAGCCTGGTGCGTGGGTTGGCGTACTATAACGGTCTGGTTTTCGAGGTCTCGCACCCCGAATGGCCTGCGCCACTGGGTGGAGGCGGGAGGTACGACGGCCTCGCCCGAGATCTGGGAGGTAACGAAAGGTTGCCTTCGCTGGGATTTGCCTACAATCTGGACGCACTCACCGAATTAACGGCCGGCCCGGCATCCGACGCCGAGCATGCCCCTGTGCGTATTCTGGTAGCGCCGGTAAACTCTGCGGTCGCAGCCGCTGCCTTCAAAGTGGCGCGGGAGCTGAGATCCAAGGGTGGGTGTGTTTCCATGGAAGTGGTCCACCGTTCGGAAGAAGAGACCCGTGCTTTCGCCACCCGCCTCGGGTATAACAGCGTTGTGGCCGTTGGAGAAGACGGGGAGGTCTCGGTTCGCGAATTGTGACCCGTTAAAGCGTTGCGGTTCTGTCTGGGTTAACTCTCTCATATTGGGAGCAATTCCCTCTCTGGCCAATGCGCGACTCCAGACCACCTGTCAGCCACCCACTGGGCAGGCCATCGGGACACAGGTGAAAAATGAGCTATACCGAAATTGCCAACGGCAAGCCTTCGCTGCGCCTTTTATTACCCAGTGACGGCGACCTGTACCAGCCGACCTTGGATTTTATGCACGGGTGCGGTCTCGAGGTGCGCCGTCCCAACGCCCGTCGCTACACCGCCTCCGTACCCGCCATTCCGGGTGTGGATGTGCTTTTCCAGCGTACAGCAGACATATCGGCCAAGGTCGAAGAAGGTAGCGCCGAGCTTGGCGTCACCGGCATGGACCGCCTCCTGGAATTTCGGGAGGACGACCGCCGCGCGGCGGTGTTGGTAGAAAACCTGGGTTTCGGCCGGTGTGACCTTGTTCTGGCTGTCCCGGACGCATGGATGGACGTAACCTCCCTGGCCGATCTTGCGGACTTGGCCCTGGAGTTTCGCCTGCAGGGCAAGCAGTTGAGAATCGCGACCAAGTATCCAAGATTGCTCAGGGCGTTTCTTTACGATCGCGGGATCAATTATTTCACGTTGGCCCCCGCATCGGGCACCCTGGAGGCGGCTCCGGCGGCAGGCTACGCCGACCTTATCGCCGATTTGACGGCTACGGGAACGACCCTTAGGGAGAATCGTCTCAAGACTCTCGAGGACGGCACCATATTGAGTTCTCAGGCCTGCCTGCTGGCCAACATGGAACTCTTGGCCGCGAATCCTGGGGCGCGGGAGCTTGCCCGGGGGATGACTGAGGTGATGGAGGCCCACATGCGAGCCGGGCCCTACTATCGGCTTACTGCTAATGTGCAGGGCGCCTCGGCAGAGGCGGTCAGTGCCACAATTCTGGCGAGGCCCACGTTGGCCGGGCTGCGTGGTCCCACGGTTGCCCGGGTTTATAACGTGGAGGAAATAGGCTGGTTTTCCGTCAGTCTCCTTATCAAGAAAGACCAGTTGCTGGAGGCAGTGGACCACCTCCGGGACTGTGGCGCTGAAGACGTGGCCGCCTCACAACTGTCATATCTGTTTGACAGTCATTCTCACGCCTTCTAGGGTACTGTTGGGTGTTGGTCGGAACTGAGGTTCGACAAGAAACTTCTAACGGGCTAGAATACTGCCTGATACCTCCCTGTTTTCGACGGGCCGGTATTGTCCCCGGGTCAGTCCGGCTCCGGCTAATGCACCTTCGTGCGACGCGAGTTATCTAGGCATGCCCAATCTGCCGATGCACATATATTTAGCCAACCAGGTCGCGGAGCAGCTTGACTGGGGGGTTATATACGACCATGTCGGCAGCTTTTACCTTGGCTCTACCTCTCCCGATATCAGGGCGATGACCAAGTGGCCACGCGAGCAAACCCACTTCGCCCCTCTTTCGGTTCGGGTGGTTGGAACGGGTACTCGCACGATGTTTCAAACTTACCCGGAACTCTTGGACGAAAACTCCCGCTCTGAGGCGACCAGATCGTTCCTTTTGGGGTACGTCTGCCATTTGGCATCCGACGAGGTATGGATCACCACCGTTTATCGGCCAAACTTCGACATCAATAGTTTGGAGACCCGCCTTACCGATAATCAAGTCCAGGCGGACATCTGGGATCGCGCAGTGCAGCTGGACATGGACCGGCTCTCCCTCCCTGAGGTAAGAGGTCCTTTGAACGCAGGTCAGGCCGTATGTTGCGGTGACCATGACGTATCCGTCGCCTTCCTCGAGGATGGTCTGCTATCCCAGTGGAAAGAGCGCGTGTCCGGTTTCGTCGGTAGAGATTTTGAATGGTCGCGGCTCAAGTTCGCCCTTAACCGGATGTATCGGGATAACGGCGACGTTCAGGAGTCAGTCGACCAATTCCTCGACCGGATGCCATACAGCCTCGAGGAACTGTACGAAAAGATTCCTGAGGCCAAGGTGGACAGCTACCGTCGGCAGGCCGTTGCCGCCACCATCGCACAGATTCGCGAGTTCCTGCCGGAATAGCCGGAAGAGATCATCTCGACTAACGGAGATACCGAGTGCCAGCATACTCTACACTGACCTTAATCCGCGGGGCGAAGAATGCGGGAAACGTTCTGGCCCGCACAGACCCGTTGGATCTTTCCTCCCTCCCCGAATCGGTGGTAGAGCGAACTCGCTCCACTTTCGGAAAGGATGTTTCCCCCGCCGAGTCCGTGGTGCGAATGTTGGCTGACGTAAAACGGGAAGGCGATAACGCGGTCCGTCGCTATGTCGGGCTGCTGGATGGTGTAGATCTCGACGACTTCCGAATATCCAATGATGAACTGGATCGTGTCTGCGAGCAGGTGAGCCCGGAACTCTGGGAGTCTCTCGAATTAGCTGCTGGCCGCATCCGGTCCTTTCACCAGGCGACTCTGCCCAGCCAATGGGTGGATCCTGCCCAGGGTCTGGCGGAGTTGGTCCGTCCCCTCGACCGGATAGGTGTCTACGCCCCTGGCGGTACCGCTGCCTATCCCTCAACGGTTCTGATGACGGTGATCCCGGCCCGCGTTGCTGGTGTTCGGGAGGTTGTACTGACCACTCCGCGCATTGGAGGGCAGCCATTGAACCCCTCCGTTGTTGCTGCGGCCAGGATTGCCGGCGTCGACGAGATGTACCAGGTCGGTGGCGTGCCGGCCATCGGTGCCTTGGCTTACGGGACTGAGTCTATCCCTCGGGTGGACAAAATCTGCGGCCCCGGTAACATTTTCGTGTCCTACGCCAAAAAGCTCGTACAGGGCGCCGTGGACATCGATGGAGTATTTGGCCCCACTGAGACCATAATCCTGGCGGATGAGGGGGCAAACGCCACGTTCTGCGCGGCTGACCTGATTGCCCAGGCGGAACACGACCCGCTCGCGACCGCTATCCTGGTTACGGAGAGTGAGGCCCTGGTATCCCAGGTCGAAGAGTGCCTTGAGCTTCAGCTGTCTGCCACCCCTCGTGGCGAAGTGGCGCGGCAGGCCTTGGAACGGCAGGGTCGAGTGGTTCTGGTCGACTCGCTCGAGGAGGGCGTCGAGTTGGTCAACCGAATTGCGCCGGAGCATCTGTGCTTGCTGCTTCGTGAGCCGTGGAGCTGGGTGGACCGGGTCCAACACGCGGGAGGTTTGTTCCTGGGAGAATACTCACCCGAAGTTATGGGAGATTACATAGCTGGTCCCAGTCATGTCATGCCCACCGGGGGAACTGCCAGGTTCGGTTCGGCACTTAGCGTTCATCATTTTCTCCGTACCATGCCTGTCGTCGGACTGAGTCCCGCTGACTTCCAGCACCTCGGGCCTGCCGCCGTCACCATTGCTAACGCTGAAGGGCTGGCGGGGCACGCCGGAGCGGTTCAGGTACGTCTGGACTCCCTCAATTCGGTGGTCGCCTGAACATAAGAAAGCGGCATATGCCAACCGAGCTTTTCAGGTCCGCAAGATGATCGAGTTTTCGGAGCGACTGCAACAGTCGATGCTTTCCCACATTCGTGGCCTGGGCTTGTACCAGGGCGTCGAACCTGTGGAAGTAATGGCTGAAAGGGCTGGAATTCCGCCGGATGAAATCATCCGGCTCAATGGCAACGAAAACCCATACGGTGCCTCCCCAGCCGTGGCCGCTGCTTTGGCGGAATTTCCCAACTTCAATCACTATCCTGACCCTGAACAGCGGCAACTCAGGGAAGCGCTCTCCGGCTACGTCGGTGTCGGCACGGAACGCATAATCGCGGGCAACGGCAGCGACGAACTGATCGACATGCTCTTTCGCATGTTTATCGGCCCCGGGGATAACATAATCAACATGACCCCAACCTTCGGCATGTACTCCGTCGGCGCGGAGATCTGTGGGGGCCAGGCGGTTTCGGTGCCCCGCGACGGAAATTTCGACATTGACCTTGAGAGTGTGAAACTGGCCATTACTCCCCGCACCAAGGCCATTGTCGTATGTTCACCCAACAATCCCAGTGGCAATATGCCCAACGAGGCAGAAGTTCGCGCCCTGTTGGACACTGGGATCCTGGTGATCGTGGATGAGGCCTACTACGAATTCTCCGGTCAGACCGTGATGCCGCTACTGGACGAATACTCTAACTTGGTGGTGCTGCGCACCTTCAGCAAGTGGGCTGGTCTGGCAGGGCTGCGCATCGGCCTGGGTGCCATGCATCCCGACCTGGCAGGGTGGATGATGTCGGTCAAGCCGCCCTACAACGTGAACCTCGCTGCTGAGGTGGCCCTCACCACCTCCCTTAAGAATGTACCTGCCCTCCTCGAAAGAGTGAACGCCATCATTAACGAACGGGAGCGCATGCTCGGCCTCCTTGAGAGTATCCCGACCGTGAAGCCCTATCCGTCAAAGGCAAACTTCATCCTTTGCCAGCTTCCCGAGGGCAGTGGCCCACGTGTGTTCGAGTCCCTTTGTAACCGGGGCATATTCCTTCGCCACTGGAACAGCCCCCGGTTGGTTGACTGTGTTCGGACCTCCGTCGGCATGCCCGAGGAGAACGACGCCGTTGCCGCCGCCCTTGCCGAGCTCACTAGTCCTGAATTTCTCGAAGGCTCCGGCCACTGACATGTCCGAGGCATCCAACCTGTCGCCCTTGCCGCAGGGCCGCACTTCCACCCTGCACCGGACCACCGGCGAGACCGACATCCGCCTTACCTTGGACTTGGACGGGGCCGGGATCTACGACGTGGACACCGGGAACGGCTTTCTTGACCACATGGTCAGCCAGATCTCCCGGCACGGTCTCATTGACATCACCCTCAAGGCCAAAGGCGACCTGCATACTGGTTGGCATCACCTGGTGGAGGACGTTGGTATAACCTTGGGCCGGGCGTTGCAAGAAGCTATAGGTGATGCTCGCGGGATTCGCCGTATGGGGCACTCCATTGTCCCGTTGGACGAGACCCTGGCCATGGTGGCCCTTGACTGCTCAGGCCGGGGATATGCCGTGGTCGAGACCACCATCGACGACGCGATGGTTGAGACGCTGCCAGGGTCCCTCGTTCGCCACTTTTTCGAATCGGTGGCCCTGGAGGGAAAGATCAACCTGCACGCCCGTATAATCACCGGCGTCGACCCCCACCACAAGGCCGAGGCCCTGTGCAAGGCTATGGCTCGCGCCCTCCGCGACGCTGTGGAACCGGACCCGCGATTCCCCAACGCCGTCCCGAGCACTAAGGGCACCCTGAGCGGTTAGTACCCCTCCCCTACGGTCGCCTCCTGTTTTCCCTCGTGATGAAGTGCCGCTATTTGCCGAGAGTGGATCGTCGCTTTACCGGACGCCTGCCTGTGATGCGGATAACGACGAAAAACAGAGTTCCCTGAGACGACTTATGACTCCACTGGCGTGTCCCTCTATGTAACCGCGTCGGTTTCACATTCGGACTAGAGATAGCGGTTCTTTTCGTTTGTCTATTACGATCTCTCCGGCCGGGCAGAGTTGTCTGCTAGTCCTCTCACCCCAACAGTTCCGCTCCAGCCCTCAGACCTCTCCGTGCTCAACCTGGCTGGGTTCTTGTTTCCGACTGAGGGCATGGCACAACGCCCAGCCTAGCCAACACGGAGAGTAGCTAAACCCGTACCTAGGGGTGGCGTCATCTCGAGCCGGAATTCACTCCTGCCAGACTGTGGTGGCGGCCTTCTAAGGCCCTCTAAGAGGGTATATGACAGATTCCTAACCCCACTCCCTCATTCGCCCCACTCCGTCATTCCCGCGAAAGCGGGAATCCAGTGCCCTTATCTGAACTAGCCTGAATGGAAGCGGCAATACACCTCTATTGTCACACGCCTGCTAAAGCTCTCGCCCCCTGCGAGATATGAACTCTGGGAATGCTTGCTCCACTCCGAATCCCTTGACTTGGTTCGTGGTGAAGTCCACCTCGTTTTCCCACATCCCGCGTAGGTCTGCAGACTTATCTTTTAACAGTATATGCTTGATCCCCGTAACCGACTCAGGCCGGTGCCCGGCGATGGTGATGGCGAGCTCCATCGTCTTGGCCCGCAGTTCCGATGATGGCACCAGATGGTTCAGCAGCCCAACCCGGTGAGCCTCCTCGGCTCCTACCACCCGTCCCGTGAACAGGTATTCCTTCGCTATCGGCCAGCCCACTTGGTTGGTCAGGGTCCATGTACTGTTGATTCGCCCGTACGCCACCGCCAGGAACCTGAAGCTGGTGTTCTCGCAGCCCACTCGCATGTCCAGGCAGGACGCCAGGACCGCGCCGCCTCCGTACGCCAGCCCGTTCATCATGCCGATGACCGGTTTCGGCGATGCCGAAATCTCATACATCCAATTCTGATATTGCAGTGAATTAGCCTCTCGCTGCTCCGCTGTCAGTTCTCTCGCGTGTACCCTTTGCTCGTGAATGTCCCCACCCGCCGAAAAGGCCCTCTCTCCTGCGCCGGTTATAACTATGCATCCCACGCCGTCGTCCTTGTTCGCTGACCTCACAGCATGATGCAGCTCTTCGTCAAGCCGGTGATTCATTGCGTTCAGGACCTCGGGCCTGTTCATGGTAATGACCTTGACCCTTTCTTCAATTTCCACTAGCAGGTGCTTGTAGTCCATCTTGGTTTCCTCCGAACCCGGTATGGCCTGGGGCCTTTGACCCAGATTTTAGGGTTTTCCCTCGCACACCGCAAAGGGCGGTATCCAGGGCAGTCGCTTCTCAATTGATTCAGCTTTGCCAACGACCGTCAGTCCCGTCCACCCTCTCGTCATTCCTGCGAAAGCCGGAATCCACAGCGTTTTGGCAATTGTTGGCATTCCGGGGTTGCAAGGCTGGGTAGATCCCCGCGAAAACGGGGATGGCAGGTCAATGAGCCTCACCACTTTAAGACGCGATCGCCCTGGGGCGGTATCCAGGCACTCCTGTGGTAAACTGCGGTGCAGGCAGGCACCGGGGAGGCATCACCGTTGGCCCAGCGACTCAAGGCGGGCGAAGCCGTAATTGAACTCCTTAAACAGGAGGGCGTGTCCCATATTTTCGGCATCGTCGGTTCGTCTTTCCTGGATATCCTCGATCCCCTCCACGACCGCGACGACATGCGCTTCATCGGTGTGCGCCACGAGCAGGGGGCTGCTCTTATGGCCGACGGCTTCAGTCGAATTTCGGGTGCTCCCAGTGTATGCCTTGCCACCAACGGCCCAGGAGTTTTGAACCTTACTTACGGTATCGGCTCAGCATTTGTTGCCCACTCGCCTGTGGTCGTTATAGCCCCTTCGGCCTCTCGGCGCGACCAGTATCGTAACTCCACCCAGGAATTCGACCAGGTCGCTCTGTTCAGACCCATCACCAAGGCCGCTTTCCCCATCAACCGTATCGAACGTCTTCCCGACGCTTTGCGCCACGCCTTCAGAGTCGCCACCTCTGGAAAGATGGGCCCCGTGTTGCTGGACATTCCCCGGGATCTGCTGCCCGGCGCAGAGCTTGAGTTGGACTTGTTGCCCCCTGATTCCTATCGGCCGGGTCAGACCCGGTCCCGGGGCGATTTGGGCCTGATTCAACGAGCCGCGGATGTTCTCGCCGCCGCCCAGCGACCGGTGATACTCGCCGGAGGCGGGGTCCAGTGGAGCAATGCCGGTGAGGTGGTCTGCCGCCTTGCCGAGCTTTCGGGTGCCGCCATTGTGACCTCCTATGGACGCGCCGACGCAGTTCCCTCCTCCCACCCGAATTTCTTGGGACACCTTGGCCGTCTCGGTTCCACCGAGGGCATTGAGGCGGTGAGGGAGGCGGACGTCATACTGGCCGTTGGGTCCCGTCTGGGCCAGTCCACGACCTTCTACGACCATCGCTTCATCTCCGCCACTGCCCGGATAATCCAGATAGAGATTGACCCCGAGGAGATTGGCCGGAACTACCCGGTTACTGTTGGCATTGAAGGCGATGCCGCTGCGGTGTCGGCGGGACTTCTGGAGGAATTGCGGCAGCGGGAACCCCGGGCCAACCAGCAGTGGGACGAAGAGGTCAGGGACTGGAGGGCCCGCCGCGCCGGTCGCCTCCGTGGAGAAGAGCGACTTGACAGCCTTCCCGTGAAGCCCCAACGGGTCTACGCGGAGCTGCGCAAGGTCATGCCCAAAGACGTTATCGTCGCCCTTGACGCGGGGCTGGCCCCCAATTTTGGCCAGGATCGTTTGAATTTTCACCGGCCTCGCAGCCTGATGACCTCGCTCGACCTCGGCGGCCTTGGGTTCAGTTTTCCCGCCGCTCTGGGTGCTCAATTTGCCGCCCCGGATCGCCCGGTGGTTAACTTCAACGGAGACGGGGGTTTCTTGTTCAACGCGCAGGAGTTCGCCACGGCCGTGGAGCACGATCTTCCGGTGGTTACGGTGATCATGAACAATGGCAGCTGGGGCTCCGAGAAAGCCTACCAGCGTTATGCCTTTGGCGAACGTTATGTCGGCGCGGACATCCTCAACCCCCGATACGACAAGTATGCCGAGCTCTTTGGCGGCGCGGGTTTCTACGTTGAGCGCCCCGAAGACATCGGTGATACTATGCTCGATGCCTTGAACTCCGGCAAGCCTAGCATTATCGAGATACCCATCGACCCCGATGAACTTCCCCGTCCCGCTCGACTGGCGGATGTGCAGGCCCAAGATCAGTCCTGAGGTTTCACCGGGGAAGCCGTTCAGGGCCATTCGAATCTGGCAATACTTCTCGCGTCATTTGAAATAATGCAAGAACCAGTATTCCCCATTGAAATAGACCTGGAAGGCAATGCCATAGTCATCCTGTGGGATGACGGGCACCGTAGTCTCTATCCGCACCGGTACTTGCGCCTGCGTTGCCCCTGCGCTAGTTGCGTCGACGAGATGACCGGCAGGCCCACGCTCGATCCGGATTCGGTCCCCGTCGACGTTCGTGCCGTGGATCACTTGCCGGTGGGCAACTACGGGATGCAGTTTTTATGGGACGACACCCATTACACCGGCATCTACACCTACCGTGCCCTTCGTGCCGCCTGCACCTGCATCATCTGCAACGAGGCCCGCGCCGAAGCGGCCGCAGAGAGTCGTTAGCTTTCCGGCGAATCCCGTCGCGATCGCAGGGGCTTTTCCAGTGATGCCTTGAACTTGGGCGCGGTGAACGTGTTTGACCGAAAGGCGAAGTTGGACAGCTGTCTCCGGGCAGGCTCCTCGCACTGGTTGCAGGGAGAACTTTCGTTGGACGTGGAAACCGGGCGAATCAGCTCAAATTCGTAGTCGCATTTGGCGCAATAGTATTCGTACACCGGCATGGGTATACTCCTGTTCAAAAGTTGCGGCATCTATTTTAGCTTCCGGGAATTCGCTGTTTCATTAAAGCGGGTTTTTGGGACTAGTGCCGACTGGACGAGAATCGCATGCCTGTTACAACCGACGTCGCAATTATCGGAGGGGGCGCAGCCGGGTGCGCCGTCGCCTACTACCTCGCCGAGGCCGGTATCAAGTCCACTATCATCGAACGTGAAGGTGTTGGTTCCCAGGCTTCTGGCTATGCCGCTGGTGGGCTGAATCCCCTTACTGGACACGGTATACCTGGCCCTCTGGGAAAGCTGGCATGGGAGTCTTTTCGGATGCACCATGGCTTGTACCCGGAACTGGGGGAGTTGACGGCCATCGACTATCAGTTGCGAAGGGTCTCAGAGATCAAATTGACCCTCGATGAGTCGGGGGTGTCCGAACTTGAGGCGCTGGCCCGCAGGTTCAATGCCGAGCCGGGATTTGAGGCATCCACCGTCGACCACGCGCAGGCCGCTGAGATCGAGCCCAGGATCAATACCGGTTTTGCTGGCTGTGTAATTGCCAGCGGAAACTACCAGCTGGACAGTCTGGCCTTTACCCAGGCCCTGTACACCGCCGCCCTTCATGCCGGAACAGAGTTTTGGCCTGGGACCGTGCACGGAATAGAGGTGCATGGCGAAACCGCAACCCGCGTGCTCCTTGATGACGGCGAATTGGACTGCGGACAGGTGGTGTTGGCTATGGGACCCTGGTCTCGCAGGGCCGAAAGCTGGCTCAACGCCTACATCCCCGTTGACCCATTGAAGGGCGAAATTGTTCGGATGCGTTTGCAAGGAGAACCCCTCGCATACGACATTTCCTGCGAGGGTGCCAGCATCTATTCCAAGACCGATGGCCAGATATGGTGTGGCACCACTGAAGAATGGCGTGGTTTTGACCGGCAGCCTCTCGACGCTACCCGTGAGAGCATCATAGCGAAGATTCGGCGCATACTGCCTTCAATCACCGACGCCACGCTGGAGATGCACACCGCCTGCTTGCGCCCCGTAACTCCGGACTGGCTGCCGATTCTGGGACGGGTTCCCGGTTACCGCAACGCATGGTTGGCGACCGGTGCGGGCAAAAAGGGCATACTCCTGGCCCCTGGTATTGGCAAATCGGTCGCCGACTTGATTGCCAGCGGTGCGACCGCTCTTTCCATTGATAATTTTGCCCCTGAGCGGTTTGCCGCCCCCGGTACGCAATGAAGAGAGTGTTCGCAGGGCCGCACCAACGAAGCGGCGTTTCGAGATTTGGAACGTTGGAACGACAAGGTTGTGAAGGCGACCGTAGAGTCCCATTTATGAATCAGATTCGCCCCGGATTTGCCGTCTTCCCTCGTCCGCTTGGTCCGGGCTTTGTTTGCTCGGTTTTCGTGTTAGAAGTACCCACGATGACATCCCGGGACCCTCAGCGTGTCTTGGCCTTTCTTGCCAATTCCACTGTATTGGAGCTTGCCTTTTGACTCGCAGCGTAACCATTACCGTCGGCCCCTTCGAACTGATGGCTGAATTGAACGACTCCGCCGCGGCGGATGCTATATGGCATGCTCTCCCCATCTCGGCCGCCGGCAATACTTGGGGCGAAGAGATCTATTTCCGGGTCCCTGTTCAGGCCGAATGCGAGGACCTCTGCGAAGTGGTCGACTTCGGTGACCTCGCCTTCTGACCTCCGGGTAACGCCTTATGCATTTTCTTCGGTCCTACTCCCGCCAGTCGCGGCGACGAAATCCGTGCGGCCAGTGGCGTCGAGGTCGTGGGGAGCATCCCTCAGGGCGCCGAACGATTGCGTCAGGTGGCACCGGGTACGGTTGTTACAATATCCCAATCCTGACCGTCCTTCGGTAGCCGGTGGAAAAGGAGCAAGTCGGTGTCTTTCGGATGGGGAATCGTTGGCATCGGGTCCCACGCTGATTTGAAGGTCGCTCCGGCTATGGCCGATGCGGATGACGCCCGCCTGGTGGCCGTCTACAGCCGCGATCAACAGCGCGCCGATAGGTTCGCCGAAAAACACGGGGCAGAAGCGGGGTACGCCGAGTTGGATTCCCTTCTCGCCGACCGTCGCGTCGATGGGGTATTCATTTCCTCCCCAAACTACCTGCACGCTCCCCAGGCCATCCGTGCCGCTGCAGCAGGCAAGCATGTCCTGGTCGATAAACCCATGGCAACCACGGTCTCCGATTGTGCCGCCATGATCGCCGCCTGTCGCGATCATGGCGTGAACCTGGGGGTCGGTTTCGAGCTCAGGTTTCACCCCGCTCACCTCTGGGCCCGCCAGTTGCTGGACGACGGTGCCATCGGACGCATCCGCTTGGCTCATGGCCAATGGGGCCGCGGTAATCGTGGCGAGCCCGATCACATCCCGCGCACTGGTCTGCGCGAATGGTGGGAGACGCCCGAACTGATCGGCGACGCCTCAGTTCTCGTTGGACTGGCTGTACATGTATTTGACCTGATGCGTTTCCTGTTGCGGGAAGAGGTCATGGAAGTTGCTGCCATGAGCGACGGTCAGACCGAGCTGCAGCCCTTGGAGCACATTGCCACCATCGCTATGCGAATGAGTAGCGGCATCATTTCACAGGTAATGTGCGGACGCATGCTGCCCGACACCCAGAACGACCTGGCTTTCTATGGCTCCGACGGGCGGTTCGCTACGAAAGAGACCATCTGGGAAGCTCGACTCGGCCGTGCTGAGGTAGTCAGTTCCAGCACCAGCCAGACCTCCTCATATGAGTACGACTATCTGGCCAATTTCGTCGACGAGCTGGACGATTTTCGCCTTGCTGTCGAGCAGGGTCGCCCGCCCGCCGCTACCGGCGAGGACGGAATGCGGGCCGCGCAGATCACCGACGCCGCCATTGAGTCCGCCAAAACCGGGAGGACAACCAGGATTCTCCCCAAAACGCATACCCACTAGCGGCCACGGGCTGCACTGGATTCCGGCGTCTTCCGGGATATGATCACGGTCGAATCAATTCAGCAGAGTGGCGGTGCGCCGCAGCGAATTCGGTTCGTGGTATATGGCGAACCCTGAGCTTGTCGAAGGGTAGAAGCACCAACGGACTGCCTTCTGATTTGGGTATATGGCGCTCGTGGCCTGCCCTCAATCACTGAGGCCGTCGATAAACGAAAGACCCTGTTCCCGCTCCTCTCAAACTGGCAGCGCAACAGGCCCCGTGATAAACTAACGCTATTCGGCGGGAAAGGCGCCTTCAGCAGCGGAGAGCGCTACAGGGGCTGGCATGCTGCACATATACAACACCCTCACCAAGAGAGTCGAAGAGATCCACCCCGCGGAGCCGGGTGTGGTCAACATGTACACCTGCGGCCCGACGGTCTATCGCGATGCCCATATAGGGAACCTCCGTACCTACATGATGGCAGACTGGATTCGCCGTGCCCTGGTTCACCATGGTCTTCAGGTGCATCACGTCAAGAATATTACCGACGTCGGTCACATGCGTCAGGAACTCGTCGAGACCGGTGGCGACAAGATGATCCTCGCCGCCCTCGCCGAAGGCAAGACCGTTCAGGAGATAGCGCAACTTTACGCCGGTCGCTTCCATCGCGATGAGGCTCGCTTGAATATCATGGAGGCCCACGTTTTCCCTTGGGCCAGCCAGCACGTCCCGGAGATGCTTTCCATCGTGGGTACCCTTCTGGAAAAGGGCCATGCCTATGAGCGGGGAGGCAACATCTACTTTGACGTTCCCAGCTTCCCCGACTATGGGAAGCTGTCCCGTAACACCGGCATTGATCTCCTTGAGGGAGTGCGGGCCGAGGCGGATCCGCTCAAGCGGGACCCACGGGACTTCACCCTCTGGAAAGCCGCAGAGCCGGGTCGGGACGTCAAGTGGGACAGCCCCTGGGGCGACGGATTCCCTGGGTGGCATATCGAGTGTTCCGCTATGGCCTCGAGGTACCTGGGTGAATATTTCGACATCCATACCGGGGGTGTCGACAATGTGTTCCCTCACCACGAGGATGAGATCGCCCAGAGTGAGGCAGCTTTCGGGCGGCCGCACGTTCGTTACTGGGTTCACGCTCAGCACCTCCTCGCCGATGGCGCCAAAATGGCCAAGTCATCGGGCAATGTCTTCCTGGTCGATGAACTGATTGAACGCGGCTTTGACCCTCTGGCGTTCCGTTATCTCTGCATGACGGTCCTCTACCGGCACCGGATGAATTTCACTTTTACCTCATTGAAGGCCGCTGAAAAGGCTCTGACCAATCTCCGCTCCCGCCTCTGGCAGTGGAATCAGCAGCCGGATAGCAACGGCCATTCGGCTCGGGCCGACCAATACAGGGCCCGGTTCTGGGATGCTGTGGACTCCGACCTTAACCTGCCGGGAGCCCTGGCGGTGACTTGGGAGATGGTACGGTCCGACCTTTCGGGGCGCACCAAGGCGGACCTGCTCCTGGAATTCGACGAGATGTTCGGACTCGACTTGCAGCGCGCGGCCTCGGACTACAGCGTCAGCGAACAGATCGCTACTGCTCTGCGAGAGCGCGATACGTTCCGGGAGCGCAGGACTTGGGAAACTGCAGACTCCATTCGTGCCGGCTTGGCCGCGGAAGGCTATGTCGTTGAAGACGCGCCGGAAGGGGCACGAGCCCGCCCAAAGACTCCAATGGAGCGTCGGCTGGACAAGTGGGTCTCTGTTTCATCGTCCCGCGAGGTCCCCTCGCGCCTGCACGAGCCCGACCAATTCGATTTTACTTTCATCCTTAACGCCTATGGTTACCCCGACGATGTTCGTCGCTGCATCAATGGTATGTTGCGCCATTCTGGGAACTATTCCGCAGAAATCATCGTCATAGACAGTGGGTCCACTGACGGTACTGGTGAGATGCTGGATGAATTGCAGCGGGACCATGCCAACCTCCGAGTCTTCCACTGCGACCACGTCATTGGGGATGCCGCCAGTAAGAACATTGGCATCAAGCAGAGCCTGGGCAAACACATAATCATCGTGGATGGTTCCGCAGAGATCGTCGGCGATGTTCTTGGTCCCGTAGCCGGGGCCCTCGGTGATCCTTCGGTGGGAATCTTTGGCCCCTTCGGGCTCACAACCGACGATATGCAGCACTTCCACGAGGAGGTCGACGAGGGCGAAGCCGACGCTATGCAGGCCTATTGCATGTCCTTCCGCAGGGAGGCTGTTAACACGGTGGGTCTTATGCGAGAGGTGTTCCGCTTCTATCGCAATCTGGATATCGACTATTGTTTCCAGTTCAAGGACAAAGGATACCGGGTGCTCGCCGATTCTTCGCTTCCCATTGTCCGGCACGAACATCGACAGTGGACGGAACTGGACGACAACCAGCGCGACGAACTTTCCCGCAAGAACTTCGGTCGCTTCCTGAAACGCTGGGGCAACCGCCCCGATCTGCTCATTACCGCGGGGGCTCGCGGCTTTGGTAGCGAATTCCGGCACTGATTCGCCCGGCGTAGTCGCTCCCTCCTCTCACCCGCCGTCGGGTCTTCTGGAGCTGAGTTTCCTTGCCTGATTTGGCCGATGGACTGCTTGCTGGCGAGCAGCGCCCTCTCTCCCGCGTCATCTCCATGCTCGAGCGTGGCGACGCGGCTGCTGCCGGAATAATGCGACGCATTGACCCGGAGACTGGTCGCGCTCACACGCTGGGCATAACCGGGCCTCCCGGTGCCGGCAAGAGCACCATCGTGGACCAGTTGACCCGCCACTTGCGTTCCTTGGACAAGAAGGTTGGTATCGTCGCTGTCGACCCCACCAGCCCTTTCAGCGGCGGCGCGCTCTTGGGCGATCGCATCAGGATGCAGCGCCACTACTTGGACTCGGGCGTCTTCATTCGGAGCATAGCCACCCGTGGGGAGGCCGGCGGGTTGCCCCGCATCGTCAAGGGCGTGGCGAGGGCCCTGGATGCCGCCGGTTATGACGTCGTAATCGTCGAGACCGTTGGCGTGGGCCAGACCGAACTGGGCATTATGGGAGTGGCCGACACAGTGGCGGTTGCACTCATCCCGGAGGCCGGAGACGCCATCCAGGCACTGAAGGCAGGTGTCCTAGAGATCGCAGACCTCTACGTGGTCAACAAGGCTGATCGGGACGGAGCAGACCATATGGCAGCATCAATTACTGCCATGCTTCAGATGGCCCTCACCACCCCCGAATGGATGCCTCCTGTGATGCTTACTACTGCCCACACCGGACTTGGTATCGAGGAACTTTGGGACGCCCTCCAAAGGCATTTTGCCTATCTAAAGTCGAGTGAGAGACTGGAAAAGCGTCGCGGCGACCACCGCGCCCAGGAATTCCTGGAGGTTGTGGAGGAAGAACTCGTGCGAAGCCTCCGCCGCATGGTCCACTCCGATTCCGAATTGCTCAGGGTGTTGGACAAGGTTGCATCGGGAGACTCTGAACCCTATTCTGCCGCCCTTGATTTTCTGCGGCAATCATATCTCAACCCAGAGTTGTTCGCCGCTGATCGCCCATAGTTTTTGCGAAAGGCACTGCGTTCTCGGGTTTCGGGTCCTCCCTTCCGTGTGTATGCTGATATGATATGTAGATAAACATTATGCCATTTTCATGACCCTTCGGCAGAATATGTGGACGATTGGTCAAGGCCTGAAAAATTGGCAACTCTTTGGGAGGTGACGAACGTGGACCTGCACATACAGGGGCGGAATATTGAAATTACGCGCTCGATAAAGGAACATGTGGCCAACAAGCTCTCCTCCCTCGACCGGCATCTGCCGGCCATCACTCGAGTCGACGTTGAAATGGCCTCCGAATCGACTCGTTCTCAAAAAGACCGGGTGGTGGTGCAGGTATCTCTCAACGTGGGCGGTGATCTGCTTCGGGCGCAACGTCGTGCGGGCAGCGCCCGAGCTGCTGTGAACGCTACTGTCGAAGCCCTCGATCGGCAAGTCAATCGGTGGAAATCGCAGACCTACCGCAGCGAACGCTTGTCTCGTCTCGCTCCCGATGCCGACTCGGTTCGGGACTCCCTCGATTCCGAAAGCTCGCCCCGCCCAGAGGAGGAAACGGAGGAGTTTGGGACTTCCGGGGACTTGGTTCGTATTAAGCGCTTCAGCATGGAGCCAATGACGGTGGAGGAAGCCGCCCTGCAGATGCAATATTTGGACCACGGTTTCTACATGTTTCTAGATTCCGAGACGGACCGTTACAGCGTCCTCTATAGGCGCGCGGATAACAATTACGGCCTCATCCAGCCGACCGAAGTGTAAACGGGTTATTGGCGGAGCCTGAACTGAAGGGGCGCGGTAGCACGCGCCCCTTGCTTCTTTTCTCCCCGTGTTGCCTTAACCCCTAAGGGTGATGCTGCGAAAGCTCTCAGATAGATTCGCACCGTTGGGGGTTACACGTTACTATTTCCCTCAAGGGTCCCGAATCGGAACCTGCAAGTATCTTCGGCAGGGAAGGACGAGCCCTTTGGCGGCAACTAAATATACCCATCACACATTCCGCATTTCCCGCCCACCCTTTGCCGCAGTGCCAGAATAACCGTACCAATGCAATGGCCCTCTGCCGAACCTCCTCGAAGAACCCTTAAAAACTATCTCAAAACTGCCCGGTTAACCCAACCGTCATTCCAGCGAAAGCGGGAATCCACTGTTCCAGACCTTCAACGAACGAAACATACCGGCTATGGGTCCTTTTGACATAGTTGCTTTAAGTTGCCTGTCAGCGATCCCGTTTCCAACGTAAAGGGCCGGGCATGTCAGCCCGGCCCGTCTCAGGAAGATTCCGACCCGGAGTCTAGTCGTCGCCGCCTTGCCGGCCACCGTTTCCAAGGGCGTTTCCACCCATCGACATGAAATTGCCGAGCATGCTGGTGAACTCCATGGGGAAAATCCACTTGGTGGATGGTGATTCACCTAGAGACTTCAGCGTGTCGAAGTATTGCAGGCTCATCGTACGCCCGTCGGCCTGGTTGGCGACCTGGTTGATCCGCTCCAGGGCCTCGCTGAATCCCATGGCCCGCAGCACTGCCGCCTGTTGTTCCCCCTCCGCCTTCAGAATCTCCGATTGCCTTTCGCCCTCGGCTTTAAGAATGGCAGATTGCTTTTCGCCCTCGGCGCGGTTGATTTGTGATTGACGGGCGCCCTCGGACTCGGTGATCTCGGCCGTCTTGATTGCCTCCGCCGACTTTTCTCTTTCCATGGCCTGCTTTACGCCCGGTGGCGGATCGATCTCGTTGATCTCCACCTGCGAGACCTTGACGCCCCACCGCTCCGTCACCTCGTCCATCCGCACCTGCAGCGCGTCACGAATGCGCTCCCGTTCGGCCAGAGCGTCTGCCAGGCTGGTTGAGCCGATTACCGCGCGCAGTGTCGCGAACGCAAGGTTGATCACAGCCAGCTCGAAGTTCTGCACTTCCAGCACGGCGCGCTCGGCCATGTTCTCCATTACGCGGTAATAGATGACAAAGTCCATGTCTACCACGACGTTGTCAGAGGTGATGTATTTCTGGGTTGGCACTCGCGCCACCCGCTCCCGCAGGTCGACCTTGGTACCGTGATAAACGAAAGGTATCAGGAAATGCAGGCCCGAAGTCTTTGTTCCTGTATAAGTCCCGAACCTCTGCACGACCATCCGCTGGTACTGTTGCACCATGATTAACCCTGCCGACATTTGGCCCTCCTTTCTCTCGGTAACCTTGGCGATTTAGATTAAGTCTCGGTGGACCTTTGTTGTTCATCCCGTACTACGCTGAGTACGAGTCCTTCAATCGATATAACCCTTACCTGCTCACCCGGGTAGATCGCACTCCCATCAGCGCTGACCGCCGACCAGACGTCGTTAGACACTCTTACCGTGCCCCTGGGTTCCATCGCCATCGCGACGGAACCTGTCTTGCCTACGATAGACTCTGATACGTCGGGTGGGCGCTCCCGTCGGGACCTCACTGCCTGCCTCGCCAAGTATAGCACGCCTATACCGGCCACCCCGGCGACCATCGCGATTACCCAGGGATTTACGGATACGTCGGGGAACGTTGGCGATGCGTCGCCGAACCGCGCGAATAGCAGCAGACCCCCTGCGACCAGGGCGATTACGGAAGTCACGCCCAGTACCCCGAATCCCGACACCAGCACCTCCGCAGCGGCCAACGCTATGGCCAGCAGGATAAGTGCTACCCCCGCCCAGTTGACCGGGAGGTTCCCCAAACCGACGAAGGCCAGAACTAGGCAGATGCCTCCGATGATTACCGGCGCCAGTAATCCAGGGTTAAACAGTTCGATTACGATGCCCAGACCGCCGATGCTCAGTAGCAGGAATGAGACGTTAGGGTCCGACAGGAACTCGAGTAGCGATTCCAGAAAGCTTTTTTCTAGCTCCGTGGTTTCCATTCCTGCAGTCCCGAGAGTAACGGTACCCAACGAGGTCTCCACAACCAGTCCGTCCAGCACCTCTAGCAACTCAGGGATGTCCTCGGCTATATAGTCAATGACGTTTCCCTCCAGCGCCTCCCGCGCTGTATAGGAAGCCGCCTCTCGGACGGTCGCTTCCAGCATTTCCGGGTTCCGTCCTCGTTCCTGTGCGATGCTTCGAATAAGGGCTGCAGCGTCGTTTTCGACTTTGTTGGCCAGCGTCTCATCCAGATCCTCGCCTGTGGATGAGACCGGCGTTGCCGCTCCGATATTGGAGCCGGGAGCCATCGCGGCAATGTGCGCCGCCGCAGTGATAAACGTCCCCGCCGAGCCGGCCCGAGCACCGGGAGGGGAGACATATACGACGACCGGAAGCGGAGCGTCCAGCAGTTGTTCCACGATATCGCGGGTCGCTCCTAGCATTCCCCCTGGCGTGTCTAACCGAATCAACAGCAGGGCTGCTCCGCTGGCTGTCGCCTCCTCTATAGCTCGGGAAATGAAACGGTCTTTGACCGGATTGATCACCCCGTCGATGGTAACAACCACAGCCTGTGGGCCTTGATCTTCCTGGGCCACAACCCTGCCCGCCAATGGGCCAAAAAGACCCGCGAGAACCGCCAGTGCCGAAAAACTCAGCAAAAGTTTTCTAAAGACTCTCCAAGGAAGGCATTTACTGACAACCATCAGAAATTCGGTTCCCTTATCTGAATCGATAATATCAATTATAAGGCAATTCGCCTCAAGGACAATTCGCGTCCTGCTTTTTGTCGAGGGCGAGTTTTCAAAGTCATTAGCATCGTGGGAGCGTATTGCGAAAGGTCAACGTAATCAACTATTGAGAGCTCGTTAAATGATTTGATATGGAATTGTCCCCAATTGATGGTAGTTTCTGGTGGGGGTGCCGGTTCCGAATCCCTATACTTGCGGCGATTGAACGAGGAGGAATCTGGAAGCGGGCTGTCCGCGTATATTTGGGCAGTAGTGTGAGCACTTGCAGGAGTTGCATGAGGAGGAATAGCCTCGAATGACTGGGCTTGTACCTATCGGCTGTCGAATTGCACCTATCCTGATGCTGGCCCTCGCTTTCGTAATTTCCACGGCCTGCGGCAATTCCCCGGCCACGGAATCAGGCACCAGCACTGAGCTACCGCCCAGCTCCTCCACGGCCGATAGTCAACCACTTGTGGCTTCGGCCACCGAAACTTCGGCCACCGGGACGCCTGAGCCTTCCTCTTCGCTAAGGGATTCACCTACCGAGCCGCCCGAACCGACCGCCAACTCTGTCCCCGTTGCATCCACTGAGGCAGCGACTTCATACGAAAGGGATCGGGAGCCCGCCGTCCCCTCGGGTCCGGCAAGCCCCCCTCAGAATCCAACCCCGATGCCCCCGGCCGATGCAGGTCCCGTTGCGGATCTGATGCTGGCTGCTTTTGAGCAAGTCCTGTTCGACATATACGAAAGTTCCCTCCCCTCTGTCGTCTACATTCGGGTACCGAATCCAGGCGCTTCATCCTTGCGTGATGTGCCCGGAGTCCCTGATGAACTCCTTTGGGGTACCGGCTCAGGATTCGTCTGGGATGAGGAGGGCCACATTATTACCAATCATCACGTTGTGGAGGGTATCGAGCCTGGTTCCGGGGACGTAACCATAATCTTCGCCGATAGCACCCAGGCTCGGGCCAGGGTGATCGGAAGTGACCCACACTCAGACCTGGCAGTAATCAAGCTCAACGACGGCGACTGGGAATTGGATCCGGTGACGCTGGGAGACAGCGACACGGTTAGGGTAGGGCAGTTGACCGTGGCCATCGGAGCGCCTTTTGGACAGGAATTCACTATGACATCGGGAATAGTCAGCGCTCTGGGACGCAATATCAGCAGCCAAGGTCAATTTTCCATCCCCGAGGTAATCCAAACCGACGCAGCCATCAACCCGGGAAATTCGGGAGGGCCCCTCCTCGACCGCGACGGCCACGTGATTGGTATCAACACCCAGATCATCAGCCGGAGCGGCAACTTCTCGGGAGTGGGGATGGCGGTCCCGGTCAATATCGCCAAGAGGGTTGTGCCACCGCTTATCGAAGATGGTCAGTTCAACTACCCGTGGCTTGGCGTCAGTATTGCCACTGTTAGTTCCCTGTACGTAGATGAACTGGAATTACCGGAGGGACTCCGCGGGGCGCTGGTTGTATCCGTCGTCGAAAACAGTCCAGCCTATCGCGCCGGCCTCCACGGCTCTGGCGACACTGTGGATCTGGATGGAATAGAGTATCCCTCGGGAGGCGACATAATCGTGGCAATCGGTTCCCATGAAATCACCAGTTCCAACGACCTGATCGCGCACCTCACCTATTACAACAGTCCGGAGGATACCGTTACCCTTTCGATTCTGAGAAATGGACAGCCGTTGAGTGTGGAGGTTACCCTAGGTCAACGCCCGGACACACCTTAGAATTTCGGCGACCATAAGGACCCGGTAATTGCCCACCGTCACTGCCATATTCACAGTTGCGGTCAAGTCCTTGGCTCTCCGCCCTCGGGCGACTGTCCGCGTTGACCAGGCAGGGATCGCCGGGGACCGAAGGTTCCACCTCGTTGATGGTGCCGGTCGGCTGGTCACACAGAGGCAGCGACCGCCTCTGGCCGTAGTATTCGCGGACTACGATAGCGACAGTGGCTGTTTGACCTTTTCTCTTCCCGAAGAAGAAAAGATCTCAGGGCCAGTGGAGCTGGGGGAATCGGTGCGGACTGCAGTGTGGGGACGACAGGTTCCGGGGAGGGTCGTAGACGGGCCGTGGAACGAGGTACTCTCCCGTTATTGTGGAGGGCCGGTGCGGCTGGTGATGGCCGATAGCGAAGGCCTCTGCTACGACGAGTATCCCTTGTCCATCCTTTCGCAGCCATCCATCGACCTGCTTGGCAGGCTTACTGAGGGCATCAAGGATGACTTTGATGCGAGGAGATTCAGGCCCAATATCCTTATTGGTGACTGTTCTCCTCACGAAGAGGACACCTGGATTGGCCAAGTCGTATCCGTTGGTTCCGAGGTCCTCCTTCGCGTGGTCGCTCTTGATCCTAGGTGCGCGATTACGACGGTTGACCCGGACACCGGCCGGAGGGATTTCGATACACCTCGTCTGCTGTCAGCCTATCGTCCCGCCCGCAGGGCGCCGTATTTCGGGGTTTACGCAACAGTGGAAAGCCCCGGTTTAGTCTCGATAGGCGACAACATCCAGCTCAATTCCCCGCCCGTACTGGGTTGAAGCGGAGGCCCGGGAACACTCTGTTTTCCTCGTAGATCCAGGTGGCGGTATGGTCTGTGCGCCCTCGCGCATCTCCTGGCTTATCACAACGCAGCCTTATCTATTTCTTACAGTTTGACAGCATCCTTTAGCCAAAATTACACTCTAGCCCACGTTTGGGGGCTCAAGCGGTTAAAGGACCATGGGGATGAAAGAAAACCGGGTTAAAAGCGTTATGCGGCGGGGAGGACTGGCCATTGTCAGCCATGTCGGTTTCGCTGACCCGGCGGTGGTTGAAATAATCGCTGCAGCCGGTTTCGACGGTGCTTTCATTGACATGGAACACTCGGTCTTTGATTTGCAGACCGTTGGGGAGATGATCCGCGTCGCTGACCTTTGCGGCATCACATCGGTGGTGCGGGTGCCCGATAACGACCCTAAAACAATTCTGCGTATTTTGGACGCCGGTGCCCAGGGAATTCAGGTGCCCCACATAGAGGGAGTTGAGGGAGCAAGGAGGGCGGTTGCCGCCGTGCGATATCCGCCCCTTGGCGAGAGGGGAGGCGCCGGTAGTACTAGGGCAGCTGGGTATGGTGCCGTACCTTGGACCGAGCACATGAGGACCTCCAACGAGGAAGTTCTTTTGATTGTGATGACAGAGGACAAACGAGGGCTTGACGGGATCGAGCAGATTGCGGCGGTTGACGGTGTGGACGTAATCTCCCTTGGGCCAACGGATATCTCCACCGCTCTGGGAATGACCGATCCCAACGATCCTCGGTTGCGCCAGACTTTCGTCGACCTGGCCGCCAGGGTAAATGCGGTCGGCAAGGCCAGGGTTTATATTCCTGTGAACCATTCAGCCTTGCGTCTTTCCCCTCGGGAGTTGCTGGACATGGGCGTGAACTACACCTCGGTTGCTCCCGCCCCGCCCACTATAGTGCTCAACTCCCTGCGTGAATCGGCCGCCCAAATACGGAGGGAAGCCGCCAGGGCCACGGTCCCCTGATGGTTGACCCGGGTATTTTCCCCTCGAAGGGACTCTTGCATTAACGGAGACCTAGGCATCAGTACAGAAACTCTTGCGCGTAAGTTCCCGACTGCGGCCCTGAATCGGCGATCCCTCCAGACTGCGCTTGAGGAGTCTTCCAGCAACGCAGGCGGAAAGGAGTATCTCCAGCTCCGCCGCCAGGTTGCAGAAAAGGGACTTCTCGACCGTCAATACGCCTACTATGCCACCACGGTGCTTTGCACCCTGGCCGCCTTGCTTTTGGGGATCGCAATTATTGTGGTCTTTGACCAGTTCTGGGTGCAGGTCCTGAACGCTGTTTTCTTGGCCGTTGTATTCGCTAAGTTCGGCTTCATCGGCCACGATTCCGGCCATCGCCAGATCTTCCGGTCAGCCTTCAAAAATGACCTTGTCATGCTACTTGCCGGTTTCGTCACTGGCATGACTCCCAGTTGGTGGCAGGACAAACACAACACTCACCACCGCAACCCCAATCAGTTGGGATACGACGGTGACATTGAGGTCTCCGTATTCGCGTTTACTGAACAACAGGCCTTGGACAGCCGCGGCCTCATGCGCCTCTTCGTCAGATACCAGGCACTCTGCTTCTACCCTATGCTCTTGCTGACCTCTTTGAGCCTTCTGGGCGGCGGCCTCGCCTACCTGGTGCGCCGGGAGAGGGTGAAGTACCCCCTCGCCGAGATTACTTTGGTAGTCGCTGGGGTGGCGCTATATCTGGCCGTTCTTTTCGTGTTCCTGCCACCATGGCAAGCAGCGGTCTTTATTGTGGTGCACCGGGCCTTGGCGGGTCTGCACATGGGCTCCGTGTTCGCCCCAAACCACAAG
This sequence comes from Dehalococcoidia bacterium, assembly GCA_965208825.1. GTDB lineage: Bacteria > Chloroflexota > Dehalococcoidia > Lucifugimonadales > UBA3495 > VXOI01. Next base: position 275,409 of record CBDBPP010000004.1, on the reverse strand, counting down.
GGAATGCCGGTTCTGGAGCCCGATACGAAGTTGGACTACCTCCGGCAGCAGGTGCTAACAGCCCGCGACGTCATTCCCAATCCAGTCATTGATTTCGGCTATGGTGGCTTGAACTACCAGATCGAGCACCACCTGTTTCCCAACATGCCCCGCAACCGGCTGAAGGATGCCCGGGAAGTGGTGAAATCCTTCTGTCGTGATCGCGGCATTGTCTACCACGAGACCGGATTCTGGCGGTCCCACCGTGAGATTCTGGGATACATGCATGAGGTGAGCGCCCCGTTGCGAGGTGCCAGGGCCTCAGCATGAGCGCCCCGTACGGGATGGCATTGGTGAGTTCCTCTATGAGGCAGGATAATCACCCTTTCTATGGCTGTTGCTGCGCGAATCGGCGGTACACCTCTTCCTTCGACAATGCAGGGCATTGGGGGTAGTCCTTTTCCATGAATGCCTGCAATTCGTACAGGACGGACACCACCCGGCCTGAAAGGGCGATAAGACTCTAAGAGGGTGTGTGACAAAAGGCTGGCGCCGACCCGTCATTCCCGTCAAAGCGGGAATCTCTTGTCACGAGTAGGGGCTAAAGTTGGGACAAGAGCGAAAATCCATATGTCACACAGCCTCTCAGCGGAGCGGACGGAAGGAGTCCGCTGGCCTACTACCGTGTGGCACAGTGTATTACTCGGTCGATAGTCCGGGTCTGTTCGATTCTGCGGAACAGCGTTTTAGGCTTATATTCCTTTGAATACGTCAATGGGGGGATAGGGACAACCCTTTGCCGTTCCTGAATCCCTGCCTGTCATAAATCCCTTTCTAGGCTATCTGGCGAGTCGACAACTGCTGCTCCCTGGTTCTCTACAACAAAAGCATTTTCCAGCATCGCCAATGCGTCTTGCAGGGTGGCTCGACGTTCCGTGAACTGCACGTCTGCTATGGCTGCCACGTCGGCCGCGACCCCGCTCGATAGGAATGACCCTGTAACTGGGGAAACGTCGGTGTAGTCCCGGCCCACGCCAAACTTGACGTATTCGCTGGATGGGCGAAGGATTAGCCCTCGGGTGGGATCGGCTCCAAGCCAGCCGTTCCGAGGGTGCAGGAACTCCAGCCAGGAATGAGTCTCACCCGACTGCCCGGCTATCAGCCCGCTCGCGTATCGGCACGGTACCTTCAGCGCCCGCAACATTCCCAGCGCCAGGTGTGTCTTATCCTGGCAGACCCCCGACCCGTTCCTGAGAACCTGTTCCGCGGTTGTAGCCACGGAGGTGGTGCCCCGCTTGTAGACAATGCCTTCATGCACCCAGCTTGTGACCGCACTTACCGCCGTCAGCAGTGAATCCTCGTTGAGGGCTCCGAGCGCTTCTTTTGCCGCATGGGCTACTTTCTCAGGATCAACAAGTGGGGACAGGGCAATGTACTCGTAAGTCTCAGGGAGCGCCTGTAAATCAGATACCGTGGCGTCCTCCTTTGAGGGGCATTCTGTGGAAAGCTCCACTTTGCCTGCCGCCGCCACAACAAATGTGCTGTGAGGTTCGATCACTCTCAGGCGCCTCACCCGGTTGCCGAAGCGGTCCCTGAAATCAACGCCTCGTCCGGACGGGATCGACCAGACCTCGGCCTCCGGCGCCGACTGTCCATCACCCTCGCGAGGAAAGATTCGGAGCTGGTTGTCGCTTTGGATGACGTTATCGGAGTAGCCGTATCTGGCCGCATAAGTGAAGAATGCGGTTACGGTTCCTTTAGGACTGCCCACGTTGGATTGCATAGACCACCCGAGGAATCGCTCGTTACCAGTCTCTTCGTTTGGCTCACCCTGGCATTTCCGACGTAAAACAGGGAAACCGTGCTGTCGTCAGCCTGCAACTGGAACACTCGCAGTTGAAGGGTCGCGGACGGAAACCCCGAATCTCCCAATTAAAGACTATGTGCTGAGGATAATCCAAGGTCTCTTTGGCAATGGTTCTAGGGCAATTTTAAAGAGCAATGCGGTGACATTTGCCACTTGGGATGCCTCGAGGCGTACCTATAGCATAAATTCTGAATGCTTTGTCAGACCCGGCCCGTTCGGCTCTTGATGACCGTCAGACCAGGACCGGTAATCCGAAATGGCTGCCAGTGGCCGGGAAAAGAAATTGTCCCGTACGCCAGATCTCCAGAGACAGAATGCCGGGTGGCTCATGTCACGCAGGAGTTCCCGCGGGCGTTTCGCCGTAAGACACCGCTTTTCGATAGCCGATAACTGTCTCGATGTGTACGGACACGTGAACGTCACTCCTGCTGTGGCCGAGCTCCTACAACCACTGACCCAGCAAACTGTTATCCAGGGGCTTGTAGAGAGGTTGCGTCCTAGATTTCCGGCACGGGCACGGTCCTCCGTGATAAGGAACAGGCCGTCTGGTTGGCAGACGGCCTGTTGGTTAGGGCGACTTCCGTAGCCGGTTTAGTCGGGATCGAGTGCTGCGACCCGGGGCATGACCTCATTGGCAAAGAGGTTCATGGACCGCTCCCACCCCTTCTGATGCTCGATGTTGTCGTAGATCAAGGTGAGCAGGGTGCCAAATCCACCGCACATCTCGTACAGGCCCAGCAGTTTCTTTTCCACCGTGTCCGGGGACCCGACCAGCCAGACATGTTCGGCCATGTACTCCGGCGTTACTTTTTCGTCGGGGACACTGGAGTCGTGCTTGATAACATGGGTGAGTCCGAAATTGCCAAAGAGCGGCAGCAGGTAGTCCCCCCATACGCGGCCCAACATACCGTTGATCGCACCATCCATAGCCTCGTCGTCGGAGTCTGCGACCCAGACGTCACGAGTGATGCGCCAGTCGGAGCGTCGCGGTGTGCGTCCGCTGCGGGCAGCCCCCTCCGCTATGGCGTCCCAATGGCTGATAACGTAGTCCTGGTTCATCGCCAGGCTCATGGGTATGAACCCTCGCTCGCCGGCGATTTTAAGGGTCTCGGACCCGATGCTAACTGAAGCCACTCCGATGGGTGGATGGGGCTTCTGGTAGGGCTTTATGAAGAATCTCAAGGTGTCAAGGAAAGGCTCGGGATAGTTGACGTCCCAGAAGTCTCCCTTGTACTCAAAGGGCTCTTCGCTGGCCCACAATTTCAGAATGATGTCGATGGACTCCCGCGTCATGCGCCGGTGCTGTCCGTTCATGCCGTCAACGTCGAACAGCCTGTAGTCCGTGGGGAGCCCGCTGGATCCGATGCCGAACATGAAGCGCCCCTGGGCCATATGGTCTAGGTAAGCGACTCGGCAGGCCAGCTCGGCAGGATGGTGGTATGGCAGCAGGTGGACACCTGTGCAGAGCTTAATGTTCTTGGTTCGCATCAACGCCTGGGCGATCATCAGATCGGGAGCTGGGATCGGTTCCCAGGGAGAGGTAAAGTGCTCTCCGATCCACGCTTCCGAGAACCCCAGGTTGTCCGCCAACTCCAGGCAGTCCAGGTCCCATTGATGGGCCTCGAACATCTCCCTTTCCGGCGGATGCGACGGCATCATGAACATTCCGTATTTCATTGGTCCTCCGTTTCACCTTTTAAACTGGGTATTCGGCCAATGTGGACGACGCCAACTCTCCGAATGACCGGAAGGGGATCGCCCCGCTGCCGTTGGGCGATAATTTAACACGCGACACACAGCTTTGTGAATTGGACCAGCTTGATGAGGCAGTGCAATTGCTCGCCGAGCAGGGGGCCATGACGGATGGTCCGGTGCGGAGGTTGCAGCGGCCGCGGAGGGTGTCGGGGTGGCAGCGGGCCAAGATGGGAGAAACGGGAAACAATTTTTCCCTCCGATTCCCATATTTTCCCGTTCCTTCCCATTTTTGGGGGACGGAGAGCAGAATTCAAGGCTGAAGATTCGCTCTCAAGGGCCATCCTGGAGGAAAATTTTCACTCCGGTATCACTTCGTCCCATATCGTCCCAACTCACCGCTGTGGCTGGAGTGAGCGCGACGGCAAGGGCCGGAGGACAGGAGAGGGCCAGGGAACTTTCAGCAATTGTTAATGGCATACAACTATGGTATGCACCGGTAACCGGGCCTGGCAAGAGGCAACTGTCATCAAAACCGTGAAATGCATTTCTTCGGGCAAGTGGGGATCCATGGGTCTGATGGCGGTTCCGAGGGCTGGAAATTATCGCCCGGCGGACAGCTTTCTATCATACATTGCGATAGATGGCGGCTAACATTATGATTGTTGGTCAATGAAACATGGGAGCACACATCCCTCGACTGCTTGAGCTGTCCACTGGAGTGACAGGGGCGCTGTCCTGAATTCCTCGGGCACTTCTCTCTTATGAATCAGTCAAAACTTTTCTATGGCTGGTGGCTGACCGGTATAGCCGGAGTGGTAATGGCCATCACCTCCGTGCCGGTGTTCCATGCCAACACGGTTTGGGTGGTGGCCATTGAGTCGGCATTCCCGCAGTGGTCCCGCTTTCAACTGGGTCTGGCGCTAACCATGACCCGAGTTGAGGGTGGAGTGTTTGGAGTGCTGGAGGGCTACCTGGCGGACCGTTTCGGTGCCCGTCGGATGGTAATGATCGGTCTCCTAGCCCTTGCCGGGGCCTTCGTATTCTTTGCATTCACCCAAAGTTTCTGGTGGTTCCTGCTTGCCTTCGTGCTCCTCTCCATGGGTCAGGGTCTGGGCGGTTGGGTGCCGCTGATGACGCTGATGAATCACTGGTTCGTTAGACAGCGAGCCCTGGCCATGGGGCTGGTAATGGTGGGCATGGGCATCGGCGCAATGACGATTGTGCCGGCAATCGCGTGGACCACAGATCCGGAAGTCCTCCGCCTTGCCTGGATTCCGGCAGCTCCCTGGGACGTGGCGGAACCGTTGGGCAGGTTGGGGTGGCGCAACACCGCCCTGCTTGTAGCTATTCTCGTTTTAATTTGTGCCTTCGTGCTGCCCAGATTCATATACAGCAGGCCGGAGGACCGCGGCCTCTTGCCGGACGGAGACAAGAGACCTGAACCCCAGACTCCGGGTGAGCATTCCGAGACTGGTTCGGCGGAAGGACCTAGCATAACGGTAGGCCAGGCCTTGAGGACACAGGCCTTCTGGTGCATTTCCTTCGGTCACGGCCTTGGTTCAATGATCATTCTGGCCATCATGTCCCAGTTCGGCCTGCTGATGAAAGACTCTGGGTATGGGGTCCAGACCACCGCCTGGATTGTGACGCTGTATACGGCCGTCTCAATAGTCTTCCAGTTACTGGGCGGATACATTGGTGACCGGGTTCCCAAAAACGTGGCGCTGTTCGCTTTCACAGGATTGCAGGCCGCTGCGGTGGTGGTCCTGGTTCTCGCGGACAACCTCGTTATGATCACCGTGTTCGCCGTAATGTTCGGCGTTGGTTTTGGAGGCCGGACTCCTTTGACCACCGCCATTCGGGGTGAGTATTTTGGACGGGCCTCCTTCGGCAAAATCCTCGGTATTTCCACCCTGCCCATGAACGCTATGTTGCTGGTGGCAGGTCCCTTGGCGGGGTTCATGCGGGACGAGTTTGGCGACTATGACCTGGCGTTCCTGACACTGGCCGCATTGAACGGTCTGGGAGCCCTGCTCTTCCTGGTCGCCCGAAAGCCCCGAATCCCGGATTCGCCCCCATCAGCCCAGGTCGTCGCCGCCACCGCGGGCGACTCCTGACATGCCTGATTTCGACTATCCCTCGCCCCTAGGTGCGCCCATGACTGGTTCGGCGGGCGCAGGCCTAGGTCAGCAGTGACCTCCCGGGGAGTGGCCTCGACCGGGCGCTTTTTCTACGGCTGGACGCTGGTGGGCGTCGCCGCCTTTGTTATGGTGATAGGCACGGTGCCCTTCTTCCAGGGCATGACGGCTTGGTTCGTCGTCCTCGAGAGCCACTTCAATTGGTCCCGAACGCAGCTTTCCTTCGCCTTTTCCCTGAGCCGCGTGGAGGGGTCGATCATGGGCCCTGTCAGCGGATACCTGATCGACAGGCTGGGCTCCCGCACCATGGTGGTCATTGGCCTGATCATCGCAGGGGCCGGCTTCGTGTTCCTGAGCGAGATGGAGAGCCTCTGGCAGTTCTATGCTGCTTTCCTTGTCATGAGCGTCGGCGTCGGTCTGGGCACCTGGATGCCCATGATGACCGTGCTCAACAACTGGTTCATCCGGAAACGGGCGACAGCCATGGCCCTGGCCATGGAAGGATTCCTCGTGGGTGGAATGGTACTGGTGCCTATCCTGGCTTTCGCCATCGACCCCGACGTTTCGGGACGCCCCGGATGGCGACTGACGGCCTTGGTAATCGGCATATTTCTGATCGCTGTTGCCGTGCCGCTCTCGCGCCTGATTCGCAACGCACCGGAGCCTTATGGCCAGACCCCCGACGGCGGCCCCGACGTACGCCCCAGGCAGTCGGCAGCCCCCTCCCCCTCGAGCTCTGCTGAAGAGCCCGACTACACCTGGCAGGAAGCAGTGAAGACAGGTACGTTCTGGCTGATAACCATGGGCCACGCCAGTTCGTCGATCATCATCGTAACCATTACGGTGCATCTTGGCCCTATGCTCGATGACCGCGGATTTTCCCTGCAGACAGTGGGGTGGGTGGTCGGGGCTTATACCGGAGTCGCGGCTGTCTTTACGCTCATTGGTGGATACGCTGGCGACCGGATACCGATCCGCTTGGGGCTATTCGGTTTTTCGGCAATTCAGTCTGCCTCCGTGGTGGTCCTGATAGTGGCGAATACCCCGGCCATGGCATTCCTTTTCGCAGTATTGTTTGGCATTGGTTTCGGAGGTAGGAATCCTTTGTCCACTGCCATCAGGGGCGCCTACTTCGGGCGGAAGGCCTTCGCCAGTATCACCGGCATTTCGATGATTCCCATGAATATTTTCCTGTTCGGAGCACCGCTCTTCGCCGGCATTATGTTTGACGAGACCGGGAGCTACTTTCTGGCCATGGCAGTCGTGGCCGGGGTCAGCTTCGCCGGCTCGATTCTGTTCCTTTTCCTGGGCAGCCCCGAGGCCGCCGCCGAGTCGAGGCGTCGGCGGGCGGCTGCGACTCAGGGAGACCGGGCCGTTTGACGCACCGGCACCGAGGCCCAGGAAGCAGACCCGCCAGCCGCATCGTACGCCCCGCCTGCCTTTTCCCGGCACGGCTGGATTAAATGAAGAACCGGCCCTCGGAGGGGCCGGTCCTGGAATCATGACGGAACCGGCCAGAGTCTAGGACACGCTCTTCTCGAGCAGTTCCCGGATTTCTACTACCGTCGCTGCTATCCATTCGTCGGCTTTTGCAGCGGTGCGCGAGCGCCGTTCTCTCCCGAATGCCTGGTCGTCAATGTCCGGATTTTCCGACCGTATGTCCTCTTCGATCTGGTGCATTTCCCTCTCGGCGACTGCGGGTCTCTCGATCCAGTGGCAGATGTATTCGTGGTCCGCAGTGTAGAAGACGGCCACCGGGATCGACATCCATTGCCCCTCTTTCAGGAACTCGTTCATGATGTCGTGGTGCGAGTCCCGGGGGAAGATTCGCATGTCCAAACCCGCTGCTTCACAGATCCGGGCCAGTACGGGCAGTCCCCGGACCACGTCTCCGCACCAGTCCTCGCCAAGCACCAGCATCTTCCTTGGTCCGTTTTCCCGGCCTGCGAGTTCTTTAAAGGCACTGACGTCATCGTCAGAAAGAATCGACGTCTCGTAGAAGCCCTCAAAACGGGCTTTGTTGACCTTGATTTCGTTCATGTACGCCAGATAGTCAAAGCCCTGAGTGTACCGTTCCGGGGTGACCACGCTGGTCTCTCTGGCCATATTGCCCCCTGCTGTCTCGTCTAGGTTGCTGGGATACCAATTGGAGCCGGCGCACGGCCTGGCTTCAGCCGATTTCTCAACCGGTCATTCCCTGAAAGCCCACCTCCACTCTCCCGTCGGGATGGATGATGATCGGCACCGTGTCGGCGTAGTCCAGCGCCTCGTCCAGGGTGTCTTGACTCTGGTCCACCCTGCGTTCCTCGTACTCTATTCCCTCCCGCTTCCACGCCGCTCGTAGGGAATCGCAGGCGGGACAAACGGTCAGGGTATAGACGATTGGAATGTCGGCCATCTCGGGCCTCCTTAAATGTAACCAACTTTCCTGTTAGGGGCCTGCCATCCCGGCTAGGGGCCTGCCATCCCGGCAATTCTACATCGTGTCTCGACGGTAGGCCAACGAGCGTATGTTTGCCGCTGCCGAATGCCTCAGGATATAATCGCACCACCGTAGACCCGCTTGTGCGGTTCGACGCGCCACAAATTTGCCGCCCGGCAGACTTCGGGCCATCGCCCGCAGACCGGGGAGGGAGGGAAAATGTTCACTCTGTTCGTTACAGTGAAGATCAAGGACGGTCACAGGGACGAATTCATCGCCGCCACCAAGGGCGATGCAGAAGGCTCAAACACCGCAGAGCCCCGCTGCCTTCGTTTCGATGTCCTCGCTGACAACAACGACCCCAACACCGTATACCTGTACGAAGTCTATGAGGATCGAGACGCCTGGGAGACCGCTCATCGCGGAATGCCCCACTACGCCAAGTGGCGGGAGACCGTGGCCGATTGGTTCGACGGCGATCCGCAACGCATCGAGACAACCACGCTGTTCCGGCGCGAAGACTTCGTGTAGCTTTTCCGGCAATAGGTCTCTGCCATATCCCATGTCCCCTTGCGCAACCCGAGGGATCTCACCCTTGGGGCTCGGGATGGATCGAATCGAAGCCATACAGTAGGGGCGAGCTTGAATGCTCGCCCCTACGACCGTTTAGTGCTCTTGGCTTCTGCCAGAACTGGGACACCTCCCGGGGGTGACCAGGCAACCGGCGGTGTAGTCAGGCTTGACGTTGGAGCACTTTCCGGAAAGCATCCACAAAGACGTCTACCTCGGCTTCGCCTATGACGGTGGAGACCGCTCCCACCAAATTGGGCGCCATCAGAATGCCCTCGTTCAGCAGGCCCAGGAACACGTTGTGGCGGAACGCTGCATCGGAGGCGGCGATATCCCGGTAGCCGACCAGGGTCTCCTCAGATAAATGGATTCCGAACAACGATCCCAGGCCTGTCACCTGCACCGGGACCTCCAGTTCTTGCCCCACCTCTCGCAATCCTTGCCTCAGGTACTCAGTCATTTCGGCCAGTCGTCGGTAGACATCCGGAGTAAGTTGCTCCAGAGTTTCAGACCCGGCCAGCATCGTGATGGGGTTAGCATTGAATGTTCCGGCGTGGGCAACCCGGGGGCCTGTGGCGGGATCATAAAGGTCCATGATGTCGCTCCGGCCCCCGAAGGCGCCGACCGCAAACCCTCCGCCCACGATCTTGCCCAGCGACGTCATGTCCGGTGTGATCCCGTAGTACTCCTGCGAACCACCTGGCGCCACCCGGAAGCTGATCACTTCGTCGAATATCAGCACTACGCCGTTCTCGGTGGCGAATTCCCGCAGCATCCCTAGGAACTCATGGGTCGCGGGCAGCATGCCCACTGACCCCAGCATTGGCTCCAGAATGATCGCGGCCAGATCGTGCTTGTGCTGTTCAAGTATCTCGCGCGCTGGAGCCGTTTCATTGAACGGTATTACCACCACGGATCCGAGAACACCTTCGGCCAACCCCTCTGTCGCGGGCAACGACTCCGGGTTGAGGCGGTTACCTGCCTCGCTGGGGTCGACTCGGACGCTGACGCTGACCACGTCGTGGCTACCGTGGTAGCCTCCCTCTGCCTTGGCGATCAAACTGCGGCCCGTGAAAGCCCGTGCCGCCCGGATGGTGTTCATAGTGGCCTCGGTGCCCGAATTGGTGAATCGCACGAGGTCGAAACTCGGTATCCGTTCGCACAGCAACTTAGCCAAACGCACTTGATGCCGGTTGGGCGCGTTATAGACCACGCCCTGCTCCAGTTGTGCCCGCACGGCCTTCACCACCACGCCGGGCGCATGGCCGAGGATTAGCGTTGTCATGGTGCCGATGAAGTCCAGCCGGTCTTTTCCGTCGACGTCTACTACGTGTGCGCCCGAGGCTTGCTCAACAAAGATGGGATACGGCTCCCAGAAGATCGAATTCCTGCTGTCCCCTCCAGGGAGGTAACGCTTGGCCTCCTCCCACTCCGTCTTGGACTTGGGGGTCATTTCCATATAGCGTTCCAGTTCACTGGTCATTGAATTCCCTCCGGGTCTGAATCAGGGGTTCCGGCCTGCTCAGGCTGGTGATGGCACGGATGGAGCAGGGAAGTAGACACGCCTGAGAGTTCCGCTTCCGAAGCTGATCACCATGACCGCCAAGAAAAGCAGACCCCCCACGACTATAACTGACGAGGCGGTGAAGACGTCTGAGAGTGCCGCTCCGATCATATTGGTCACCGCCATGCTGCCTCCCACATGAACCGAGTAGACACCGGCAACCCGTCCCCGCACGGAATCCTCGGTAAGCGACTGGATAATGGTATGGCTAATAGTCATGAATCCCGCCTGGGTGGAGCCGATCAGCACCGTGGCGATGATGGAGAACTCTTTCATGGTGGAGAATCCCAACAGGATCGGGGCCGCGGCGCTGAGGACTCCAAAGACCAGGAATATCTTGCCCCTTGACGAAGTCCCCGTAATCCCGGCCAGGAATAACGAGGAGATGAGCGCCCCGGCGCCTACTCCTCCCATCAGGTAGGTGACGCCCACGTCTCCTTCGCCCAGTTTGGTCTCCGAAATTGCAGGCAGGATCGACTCGTAAGACATTGTCAGGGCGCAGTGGGCTACCACCAACAGCACGAGCATCATGAGGCGAGGGTTCGTGTACACATACTCGAATCCGGCGATCAGGTTGTTCCAGAATCCTCTTGAAGCGTCGATTACTCCTGTAGACTTGGTGCGTACCCTCGACATCTGGATGAATCCAATCAAATAGAAGACACTGCAGAACCAGAAGGCGGCTTCCAGATTGACAAAGTAAAGCAGCGGCAAGATGGCCAGTGGCCCCAGCAGCCTTGAACCCTGCTGAGTAGCCTGGTTCAGGGCCAGGGCATTTAGTAGGTGCTCCCTCGGCACCAGGTTCGGAATCAGCGCTTGGGAAACCGTCATCTGTCCGGCACGGAGAGTGCCGTTTAACAGCGCCAGGAACGTCAGCGCCCACGGGCCGGCCATGTCGTTCATCACCAGGAAGCCCAGCAGGATGTTGTGGGCGAAATTGAGCGCAAATATCCACTGGAGCAGCGTCTGCCGGTCGAATCGGTCGGCGAGATACCCGACGAAGGGTGTGGAGAATACCCGCGGGAACATGGCCGCGAAGGTGATGATGCCAACCCACAGCGAGGCGTCTGTCAGTTCCCAGGCCAGATATCCACGGATGACGATCAATGCCCAGGCAGCCGCCCCCGAGCACGTGGTGGCGATCCACATAGTGCGGTAGTCGGCGTACTTCAGACCCAGCAGGAAACGGTCTCTGGTCGCGGTCAGATAGGAAGTCAAACGCATCCTCGAGGGGGGAGACCGGTGAAAGGCAGATTATAACAGGCAGACGATAATAGTATGCTAGGTGAATTATCGGGCGGGATACTTGGACGGAAAGTCTGCCCGGGCACATCCAGGATGAAATCTCTGGTGAAATTTTGGAGTCAGTGCAGAGGCGGAAAATCAGGCTTGTCTGGCTCGGGTTGCCGTTCCTGAACTTGACTCCTCCATCCCACCTTCCTACAATCCCGAAACCGCAACACACCGTAATTGGTCAACTGTTGGCCAAAACATCCAAAAGGAACGCCGGATCTGATGCCCCTTGGAATCCCCGAGAGTGGCCGTCTCTTCCCCCCATACCGCGTGCTGGACCTCAGCGGCCCGGAGGCCGTGTTCTGCGGCAAGCTGCTGGCCGACTACGGGGCGGATGTCGTCCGAATCGAACCCCCTGGCGGCGATCCCTCCCGGAACCGGGGTCCGTTTGTTGCGGACCGGGAAGGTCCCGATCGAAGCCTTTACTTTCTCTTCTATAACACCAACAAACGCTCGATTACCCTCGATTTTGAGTCCGAGCAGGGGCGTGACCTGTTCCGCCGACTTGCAGAGGACGCCGACGTGGTGCTTGAAAGCTTCCCTGTGGGTTACATGGACTCCCTGGGCCTGGGGTACGGGGCTCTGAAAAGCATCAACTCCGGGATCGTAATGGCCTCAGTCACTCCCTTTGGGCAAACAGGGCCCTGGAGGAATTACAGATCCTCCGATCTGATCGCTCTCGCCTCCAGCGGATTTATGCAGATCACCGGCGAGCCTGACGGGCCGCCGATGCGCCAGGGCAATGACCAGTCCCACTTCCCTGGGGCCCAGTTCGCCGCTGCCTCCATCCTCGCGGCTCTCTACCACCGTGACCTAGGCGGCGGCGAAGGTCAGTACATTGACGTTTCCCTTCAGGAGTCCCTGATTACCTATTACACTGATGCCCACCCTGCGCTGGCCCACATGATGCTTGGGGAGAACGTCACCCGGGTCGGGGCAACTTCTACCCTGGTAATTCCTCTTGGCGCCTACCCCAGCGCCGACGGCTGGATCTCCGCCGGTATCATCACGCCCCGCGAATGGGACACCCTGGCTGAGTGGATCTACGAGGCCACAGGCAACGAAGAAGTACTGAACGAAGCCTACCGCGGCGGTAATCAGGACCGCGCTCCCTACAACGACACAATTACTGCGCTGGTAATCGACTTCACCACCCGGTTCTCCAGCGAGTATCTGTTCCACGAGGGACAGCGCCGAAATCTGGTATTCATTCCGGTAAACACGGTGTCCGACCTGTTGGCGGACCCCCAGTTGGAACAGAGTAATTTCTGGTTCGGCATCGACCATGCCGAGACGGGTGAAGTGCAGTACCCACAGGGAGTGTTCGACAGCGATGAGGTCTCTCCGGCCACCAAGCCCGCCCCATCAGTTGGGCAGGACAACGAGACCATTTACGCCGGTGAGCTGGGCCTTAGCAATGAGGAACTTTCAGCACTCAGGGGACAAGGGGTTATCTAAGTGAACGGAGACGACAGGAAAGCGCTCCGGGGTGTCCGGATTCTCGAGCTGGGCCCATATGTTGCCCTGCCGCTGACCGGGCGCATCCTGGCCTCCCTCGGGGCGGAGGTCGTGAAGGTTGAAACAAACAAGGTGCTCGACGAGATGGCGTTCATTCCCGCTTGGTCTCGCGGCGCCGGCCAACCCGAATTCCAGCGCAATAAGAAGCGCGTGTCCATCGACGTGCGCACTCCCGGCGGGCTTGAGGTATTCCGGGAACTGGTAAAAGTCAGTGACGTGTTCATGACCAATTTCCGGCGCAACATTCTCGACCGCTGGGGGATAGACTTTCCTGCCCTCCGTGGACTGAGGCCTGACATTATTCTTATGTGGCAGACCGGGCTGGGAGGCATCGGACCATACTACACCTACAAGTCCTACGGGATTCTGGTACAGCACATGGGCGGCGTGTCATTGATGTCTGGAAATGAGGGGGACCCTCCCTCTGCCATCAACACGTCATATTCCGACTATCACACGGGAGTATTTCAGCCTTCCGCTATCATCGGCGCCCTCATGCGGCGGCACCTGACCGGGTTGCCCGCAACCATGGAATCTTCCATTTTCAAGTCGGGCGCCGTTACCGCTGGGCCGGCTATCCTTGACTACCAGGTCAACGGCCGCCTGCCCACTCGCATTGCAAACCGGGGAACAGAAAACGCCCCTCATGGCGTATACCAGTGCCTGGGAGATGACCGTTGGTGCGCCATCGCCGTGGAGGATGATGAACAGTGGAACGGGTTCCAAAGAGCTATCGGCAACCCTGAGTGGTGTACCGACCCTCAGTTCTCCACTGCGGAAGGAAGAGTCGCCAGCCAGGATCGCCTCGACACCTTCACAGGCCAGTGGACGGCGCAGCTTACCGCCGAGGACGTGATGCAACGGATGCAGCATGAGGGTGTTCCGGCAAGCATTGTGTCTCAGGGAGACGACCTCTACGCCAGCGACCACCTGAAGGCCCGCGACTTCTATCGCCCCACACCCTTCTTTGTCGCCGAGAGAGGCACCCCGGCATGGGAATGGGAAAAGGGCGATAGTTTGGCCTGGAATACACCGGCGAAGCTCTCTGGAACACCCATGGAATTCGGTAGTTACAGCAACGTCGGCGAGGACAATGACTATGTCTTCCGCGAAATCCTTGGTATGTCAGAGTGTGACATTGGGCGCCTGATGGAGGATGGCTCACTCTATTAGTGAGGTGCGGTAGTCGTTCCAACGATCATGGGTTGAGGCATTCCCAGGCACTGTTGGAATTCAATGTCCATGGGCTGGTTTCCGGCTCGCCTTTTATCGATGCCTCAGTGAGTCTTCCTGGTCCGGATGACGACACAGATGCGCTCGAAAACCCAATTGTGGGCAACAGCGGGCCCCGGGCCCTCCGCAACTAAACCAAAGCAATGGCGAAGACTGCATTTTGCAGGGGCAGACTGTTCGCCACCGTCGTACCGGCGAAAGCCGGTATCCAGGAAATTCTCGTTAAGTCTGCCCTGTGTTCCGCATAACTTTTCTGGATTCCGGCGTGCGCCGGAATGACGGTCGATGCCAAATGCGCATCCCACTTTGGCTTGAGTTTAGGAGACCCAAAGCACGGTTCTGCTGACGATGAATCTATCCTGCCCAGGATGATTTGATCAGCCCCCTCGACGCAGTAGCCCCCCTTACGGCCGCGTCATCCACACCGCGAACGCCACGATCCAGATTACCAGCAGCAGATTCACCCGTGCGGCCCACTGCACGAACAGCCGCCCCGGCCCCGTCGGCAGCGGACTCCCCGACGAACGCGCTGCCTCCAGCCGGTCCATCATCCGCGGCCCCAGCCAGAAGTCGTGGATCACGCTGAGAATTACCACGATGACGAAGATCCCCGTCTTTCTCTGCAGGTAGTCCACGAAGTGTGTATCCCCGGTGAAGAACGTCTCCGGGCGAATCCCCCAGTACTGCCAGGCGAGGTAGGCGCCCGATCCTGCCAGCACGAACTTGGCCGCCCACGCTATCGGGACGAACTTTTCGGCGGCGCTGCGCAGCACGTTGAAACCGACTCCTGCGTCCCGGCGCGCCAGCGGTACCATCACCATGGCCAGGAACAGCATCCCTCCCAGCCAGGTGATGGCCGAAATCAGGTGTAAGAGCGACAGGACTTGGTACATCTCTGAATCTCCCCAACTCCCGGGTTATCCTGAACCCACAGATTGTGCTTGATAAGTCCCCTCTCCCGTCGAAAGAGGGTTAGGATGATGCGCTTCTCTGTCGCTATCCCCTTTCCCTTGGGAGGAGCGCCAGGCCTGTCCTGAGCTTGCCGAAGGAGAGGGAATGCTCCTCGGCTATTGAGCCACATACCCCCCGTCTACTGCCATGTTGTGGCCTGTAACGAAGCTGGCTGCTGGTGAGGACAGCCATACGACCGCCTCTGCTATTTCATGGGGCTCTCCCAATCGGCCCACCGGGTGGCGTGAGATGATCGTATCCTCTATGTCAGCATAGTTGTCGAACAGCGGGCGTACCATCGGTGTGTTGATGTAACCAGGGCAAACCGAGTTCACCCGGATTCCGTCCTGCGCGTACTCCAGTGCCGCTGCTTTGGTCAGCCCGACAACACCGTGCTTGGAGGCCATGTATGCCACCGACCCACCGGTCGCGATCAGTCCCATTATGGATGCAGTGTTCACGATGGCGCCCCCGCCCTGCTCCAGCATTTGCGGGATTTCAGCCTTCATAGACAACCACACCCCCTTCAGGTTGACACGGATCACCCGGTCAAAGTCCTCCTCCTCGTAGTCCGCAGATCGACGCCGCTCTCGCCCACCGGAGATTCCGGCGTTGTTGAACGCGCAGTCCAGGGTCCCAAACGCCTTGACTGCTTCGTGGACCATGAGCTGCGCCCCCGTCGCCTCCGAAACGTCCGCGTACACCAGCACAGCCTGTCCGCCTCCCTCCACGATCGCCTGTACGGTTTCCTCTCCTCCCTCAACGTTCAGGTCCGCGACCACAACTCTCGCGCCTTCCCTGGCGTATGCCAACGACGTTGACCGGCCAATTCCGGAACCCCCGCCGGTTACCAGAGCCGTCTTTCCTTCCAGCTGTCCGGCCATATTTCACTCCTGACTTGCAATTATGCCTCAGATTATAACCACGCCTTCACAGCGGATCATCGCAACTCGACATCCGCCAACAGGGATGATGGTAGAATTATGGCACAGTTTGAATTCCGCGCTTGACGGGCCCGGAGTCCGAGGTGTCGCAATGCCTAACTCCTCCCCAAACATGACCGACTACGAGCACTCCTACGCCAACGACCGGCTCGAAGTTCCTGAATACTTCAACTTTGGTTTCGACGTCGTCGACAGCTGGGCGCATGACCGCACAAAGCTCGCCCTCCTCTCCGTCGATCCGACCGGCGAGCGCGCTACCCACCACACCTTCTGGGATCTGAAGACCCTCACAAACCTCTTCGCCAATTCTCTTCGGGACCTGGGCATTCGCAAAGGCGACCGCGTGTTCATCATGCTCCCGCAAACTCCCGAGTGGTACGCGGCCATGATCGCTCTGTTCAAGCTGGGAGCCCTCCCCATGCCTGCCACCACGCTGCTGACCCCCGGCGACATCGAGTACCGGATCAACCGGGCCGAGGCCGTCATGGCGATCACTGATGAAGAGAACGCCGCCAAGGTAGAGCAGGTTGCCGGTGGCTGCGATTCCCTAAAGCACCTTCTCTCCACCGGGGTGGACCGCCGCGGCTGGCTCTCTTACAGGCGGATGGTCGCCGACGGCTCGCCCACCATTGACGGCGTCGAACCCACTCGGAGCGATGACCCGTTGCTGATTTACTTCACCTCCGGCACCGTCGGCTACCCCAAGATGGTTCTCCACACCCAGGCCTCCTGTGCCATCGGCCACACGCTGACCGCTAAGTACTGGCACGACCTTAACCCCACAGACCTCCACTGGACCCTTTCCGACACTGGCTGGGCCAAGGCCGCCTACGGCAAGCTTTTCGGCCAGTGGGCCTTGGGCGCCACCGTCATGCAGCACGACGCCCGCGGCCGCTTTGACGCGCCCCTGACGCTGCGCTTGCTGGAACAATACGGAGTCACCTCTTTCTGCGCCCCACCCACGGCCTTTCGAATGATGGTGCTGCAAGACCTCAGGCACTACGACCTCAGCAGCCTGCGCCACTGCACCGGGGCGGGCGAGCCCCTCAACCCCGAGGTCATGAAGCAGTGGGAGGATGGCACGGGCCTGACCATCTACGACGGCTACGGCCAGACCGAGACCGTGCTCCTCGTGGGCAACTATCGGTGCATGCCCGTCCGACCCGGCTCCATGGGCAAGCCCATGCCGGGCTTCACCATCGGTATCGTTGACGATAACGGCGACGAGGTCCCCGTTGGCGAAGAGGGGCAGATCGCCGTCAAGATCAAGCCTGAGCGCCCGGTTGGTTTGTTCCAGGAGTATTGGCGGGACGATGAAGGCATGGAACGTTCCTTTGTCGGCGACTGGTACCTGACCGGAGATAAGGCCTACAAGGACGAGGACGGCTATCACTGGTTTGTCGGAAGGGCCGACGATGTAATCATCTCCGCCGGATACCGCATTGGGCCCTTCGAGGTGGAGAGCGCTCTCATCGAACACCCTGCCGTCGCCGAATCCGCCGTCGTGGCAAGTCCGGACTCGGTCCGCGGTGAGATCGTGAAGGCCTTCGTCATCCTCGCCCCCGACTATGTCCCCTCCGACGAGTTGGTCCTGAGCATCCAGGACCACGTCCGAAGCACCACCGCACCCTACAAGTATCCCCGTTCCGTCGAGTTCGTGACCGAGTTACCCAAAACCGTCAGCGGCAAGATTCGCCGCGTCGAACTGCGTCAGATGGAGCTGGAGCGTTCAAGGACCTCCTGAGCCCGGCCGCTGGATTCGTAGAACAAGGAGAGCCATCCATGGATAGTTTCAGCGACCAGCTCCGCGCTGAGGCAGAACCCATCTGGCAGAAGATATTCGCTCATCCCTTTCTGCGGGAAATCAAGGACGGCACACTCCCCCTGGAGACCTTCCAGTACTATCTCGGGCAGGACTACCTCTACCTCGAAGGCTTCGCTCGTTGCGTCGCGATAACGCTGGCCAAGGTGCCCACCTCCGAACTGCTGGAGGAAATGGCAAAGCGGGTAATGACTCCCATCGAGCGGCCCCTCCATCACCAGCTGCTGACCGCCGCCGGCATGAGCCTGGACGACGCTAAGAGCGCTATTCCCTCACCTACCAACGCAGGCTACATTAACCATATGCTCTCTGTCGCCAACCGCGAGGGCCTTGGACCCGCCGCCGCTGCCCTGCTGCCCTGCCCCTGGACTTACCACTTGCTGCGCGAGGAGGTGGGGCAATCCGAACACCCCATCTATGGGCAATGGACCCACTTCTATGTCTCTGGCCTGCTCGAGGGCAGCGTGGCCGCTTGGCGAAGTTTTGTCGACCGGCAGGCAAAGCAGGCGGGACCGGAGGAGCTGAGGGCCATGCGTCAGGCATTCATGATCAGCAGCAGATACGAGTGGATGTTCTGGGATGCCGCATTTCGGCGCGAGCAATGGCCGGTCTGATCGGTTATCATTCACGACCATGGCAGCTATACTTCTACGTTGCGGCCCACTGAAAAGCTACCGAATTACTGCCCTCTTAAGGAACATACGTTAAGCAAAGGAGAGGCCACGCAATGCCCAAAGCACCAATCAACGGCATAGAACTCTACTACGAGTCCCACGGTTCCGGTCCCGCCATCGTCTTTGCCCATGGGCGTGGCGGCAATCACATGAGCTGGTGGCAGCAGGTTGCCCGATTTTCCGGCGAGTTCCGATGTGTTACCTTCGATCATCGTGGTTGGGGGCAGTCCATTGCGCCCTACGGATCACCCCTTCGCGAGAATTTCGCCTCCGATATTATCGCCCTTGTCGATTATCTTGAGATCGAAGAGACGTTCCTCGTCGCCCAGTCCATGGGCGGCATCAGTTGTCTGGAGTTTGCCCTGGCGCGACCGGACCAGACCCTGGGTCTTGTGCTTGGCGCTACCACTGGCGGTGTCGTCAGCCACGGTCTCCTGTCCGAGCTGGACAAGGCCAACCCGCCCGAGGGAGTGGCCCGGTCCCTGGCCGCAGACTTCATCGCCAGGGAGCCCTCCCTGACCTTTCTCTACCAGCAGATCCAGGACCTCAACCCGGAGCGAGGCGAGGACGGTGTAATCTCCGGTTTCCGCCGCGAGGACGGTCGCCAGGAGGCCGACTTCTTCGGGTGGCAGACTCCCACGCTGCTTATCGCCGGCGACCAGGACGCAGTCTTCCCGCCCGGCGTCATGTACGAGGCCCAGAAGATCATCCCCGGCTCTCGTTTGGAGGTCGTCGCGGGTACTGCTCACTCCACCCATTTCGAAAAGGCCCACGAATTCAACGCACTTCTGTCGGCGTTCCTTTCCAGTGTCCTTGCGGAACGGGTGGCCCCTACGCCTGCCGACTAGGGAGAGACTTACTGAAGTCCGCCCCGGAGCGGAGAGACGTTGTGCATCAAGGGGCCGGCGAGAAGTGGCTATAGCCAGTTGGCATGCATAGGAATTGCTTGCGCCACGTGCCCGGAAGCACAGCCGTACCTTGGTACGAACCATCCGCCAGCCAGGAAATTCACAGCATCAGGCAGAAGTGGCGAGGGAATCAAGCGATTCAATTCCTTGTTAGAGAACAGTCTTGATCCTCAAGGTGACTAGTACCCCGCGCCGCCACCAGACAGTCCAAAGCTGGAACCCTGGTGAGAGTCGTAGATTCAATTGACCCTGTCGCCCGGCGGTGATAGCATTGCCGGTGACACAAAAGTTGAAGAAGTTCTGGCGGGAGCTTGGGAAAGCCAGGCTGAGAGGGCGACCGTCTCGTCGCCGACCGTCTGTACCTGATCCGGGTAATGCTGGCGCAGGGACAAGACGTGTGCTTGGTCAAGACCGATGCCGCCAGGACTATTCCCGGCGGCTGTTTCTTTGCGGCAGCCGGGAGAGAGTTAGGAGCTGGGTCGAGATGTCGGACGAACTAATAATCGGTGGGAGAAAATTCAATTCCAGGTTGATTGTCGGTACCGGACGGTACCGTGCAATGGAGGAAATGGTGGCCGCCGTCGAGGCTTCCGGCACCGAGATGATTACCGTTGCCATCCGCCGACTCGACCTTGATGATCCCACCGCAAAGACCCTTCTTGATTACATCGACTGGGGCAAGTACCAGATGCTTCCCAACACCGCCGGGTGCGCCACCGTCGAGGAGGCGCTATTCGTCGCCCGTCTCGGTCGCGAGGTCGGACAGACCAACTTCGTCAAGCTGGAGGTCATCCCGGACCATAAGTACCTCTTCCCTGACGGTGCTGCCACCCTGGAGGCGGCTCGCCGCCTGGTCAATGAAGGCTTCGTCGTGCTTCCATATATCCATGCCGATCCGGTGTTGGCAAAGAACCTGGAGGATGTCGGCTGCGCTACCGTCATGCCCCTCGGCTCCGCTATCGGGTCTGGACAAGGGATCCACACCCGGGAGGAAGTCCGCATAATCATTGAGCAAGCTTCCGTTCCCGTGGTTGTCGACGCTGGACTCGCCGTTCCCTCCGACGCGGCTCAGGCCCTTGAGATGGGCGCTGACGCCGTTCTTGTCAATACCGCGATCGCCCAGGCTACCGATCCGGCACTGATGGCGGAGGCCTTCAAGGATGGCGTGACGGCTGGACGAAAGGCATATCTCGCAGGGCGTATTGCAGTCCGCCAATACGCTGCAGCCAGTAGCCCCACTGCTGAAGTCCCACAGCCCGCAGCCGCGACGGCGTAATCGAGGTTGGCAACCGGCGCAGGAGTTCCCGCATGACGGCTCCCCTTACCCTCCCTTGCCTGTGCCTGGTAGTCGACTGCTCGGTTGTCAACCCGGGTGACATTCCCGGACGGGTGGCCGCTGCCGTAGAAGGGGGAGTTACTCTGGTGCAACTTCGTGCCAAGGAAATGCCCGGAGGTCAGCTTCTCTCGCTGGCCAGGGAGGTTAGGCGAGGCATCGGGGATCAGGTGCCCCTTATCGTGAACGAACGGATCGACGTGGCCGTCGCAGCGGGAGCAGACGGCGTACAACTGGGCGAGGAAGCCCTTTCAGTATCGTCGGCGAGAGAAATGTTGCCCACCGGCTCCATCGTCGGACGTTCAGTGCACTCTGAGAAAAGAGCGTGCCGTGCCTGCTCCGATGGTGCCGATTTCCTGGTGGTCGGCACGATGTTCGCCACTGCGTCCCACCCGGGAGAACAGCCGGTGGGACCAGCGATGATCATGCAGATGGCGGCCTGGTGCCAGGTACCCGTGTTGGGCATAGGCGGCATAACGACCGACAACGTGGAAGAGGTCATAACCGCAGGCGCCTCAGGAGTAGCGGTTATACGCAGCGTCCTTGCCTCGGAGGACCCCAGAGCTGCCGCTGAGGAACTGGCAGCTTCCATGCGCGAGGCCTGGCGGAGCCACCGTGGATCGGGCAAATACTTATCTCGGGGGCGACAGATTCCAACGCGGACCGGAGGGCTTAATTGAGATGATCAACCTGACGGTGAATGGGAAGCCCCGCCCCATCGACGAGGCACAGGACCTCGAGACGTACCTGAACTCTTTCGGTCTGGACCTGAAGCATGTGGCCGTGGGGTACAACGGTGAAGTGTTGAAACGCGACCAATACTCCGATGTAACCCTACGGGACGGTGACGTATTGGAGATCGTGCGTCCCGTAGGCGGCGGCTGAGGTTACCATCATACTCGGCACCCTCCAGCGGCACCCAACCTGATGTCCGAAGAGCAACAACTGACCCTCGATTGCCTTGACCCTCTCCTCCGGCAGTTGCTGAGCGACCATTGGCAGAAGACCCTGGCCTGGATGAACAGCGAGCCCGGCGCCTGGGGTTACCTGGCTGGACAGGGAGTCATGGCCACGCGGCGCCACCTTGGACGCCAGCTGACCGACGCCGAAAGGCGTATGGTCTGGAGCCGGCTATGGTGGTGGTTGGGCGAGCTGAAATCGCGAATGTAGACCTCAGACTTACTCTTGATTTCTGTAGTCGCGCTGCTTCCGGGCGTTCCGTATACAGTGTCCCGTGACGACGAGCTTCGAAACGGATATTGAGCTCGGAGTATACTGAACCTGGTCAGGCTGTCGCGTGTCATAGTTGGCGGACACCGGCTCGATGACCCCATCCTATCGGAGTTAGCTGCCTGGTATTCATGAACGATTCAATTGTGCAAGCCAAAGGAATCCACAAGACCTACGACACGGGGCAAGTACAGGTTAACGCTCTCCGGGGAGTTGATCTGTCCGTCGGACGAGCTGAAATGCTTGCCATTATGGGTCCCAGCGGTTGCGGAAAGACCACCATGCTCAACTGTCTCTCCGGCCTTGACGATATTGATTCAGGGCGCGTGATCATTGACGGTGTGGTGCTGCATGACCTGCCCGATGACGAACGTAGCGACTACCGTGCGAAAAAAATGGGATTCGTGTTCCAGCTCTACAACCTGCTCCCGGTCCTGTCTTCCGTTGAAAACGTGGAAGTGCCTCTGCTGCTTTCGGGAGTCAAGGCAGGAGAAGCCCGCCGTCGTTCAATGGATATGCTGGAGCAGGTTGGCCTCGCGGACCGTGCCGGGCATCTACCGGGTGAACTTTCGGGCGGTCAGAGACAGCGTGTCACAATTGCCCGTGCTCTGGTGAACCAGCCCTCAATCGTCTGGGCGGATGAGCCAACCGGAGACCTCGACAGCGAGACCGCCAGCGAAATAATGAACGTGATCACCACTCTGAATAAGACAAATCAGCAGAGTTTCATCCTGGTTACCCACTCTCCAGATGTGGGAGCGATGGCCCACCGCATTGTTCGCATGAAAGACGGCGTGATTGTGGACCAGGGGAATTGAGACCCCGAACTTAACTGATCGTCGCCAGGTCCCTCTATCCGCCGGTGACACCACCCCCATCAGGAGCACCAATGGAAAACCTCTTTGGCGTCAAAATGGACTGGATAATGTATGTCCTCCTGGCGCTATTCATTCCTTCCCTTTTGTCCATTGGAATTATGGCAGTCCGAAATCGTGTCATGCTGAAGATGGGCCTCCGCAATATTCCTAAACGGAAAGCTCAGACCGCACTGATCATCATCGGCATCATGATCTCTACCTTGATCATGTCCGCCTCCTTCGGCACTGGGGACACCCTCACCTATTCCATTCGTAAGGCCGTTGTGGACGGGCTGGGGACTATCGACGAATTTGTTCTCTCCGCCAGGGCAGGTGAGACTGACCGTTTCGGTGGCGCAGCTTACGTTTCTGTGGAACGGTTCCAGACCATGCAACAGGAGCTCGCCGGTTTCGAAGGTATAGACGGTCTGGCTGCGGGTTTGGCAGAGGTTGCACCGGCCGTTAACGAGCGTACTTCCCGCAGTGAAGGAAGGATGCAACTCGCCGGAGTGGACCCGGAAACCCTCCAGGGTTTCGGTGGGTTTCGTCTTGAGGACGGCGGCAATGTCAAAGTCGAAGAACTTGAGCAGGACGAAATATTCATTAACTCTGCAGCCGCGGATGAACTTGAAGCGGTTACCGGCGATGCCCTCACCATCTATGTCTATGGAGACCCTGTTGCCTTAACGGTCAGCGGTATCGTCGAAGGTGGTGGGCCTGTTGGATCGGAGCCGACCCTGCTACTGGACCTCGACAGGGCACAACAGATGTTTGGCCGCGAGGGCCAGATCAATTCTATTGTGGTTTCCAACACTGGCGACGAATACGAGGGTGCAGGACTCAGCGACGAAGTGACCCAGAAGCTGCGGGTCCTCTTCACCGACAGGAAAGTTGCGCAAGAGCTGAAGTCTACCCTGTCCCGCCCTGAAGTTCTGCGCGAACTGGAGCGTAAAGAAAAGGACCCCAGTACCGTCGACGTAACCCGGGAGGATCTTGCCCAATTCCGCGCCGCCCTGGGCAGGTCCGGGCTTGGCGACGACCTGGTCTCTTTGCTCTCTGACACCCAATTTCAGGTGGAGTACCTCGATGCCGTTGCCGCCACCGGCGATGAGGACTTGCTGCGTGAGGCAAACACCCTGATCGCGTCGGTAGCAGAATTTGTGGTCATCGATATCAAGCGAGACTTGCTTGAAACCGCAGAGGAAGTCGGCAATCTGGTGACCAGCTTCTTCATACTTTTCGGTCTATTCTCGATTATGGTCGGAATCCTTCTTATATTCCTTATCTTTGTCATGCTGGCCGCTGCGCGACGATCGGAGTTGGGCATGGCTCGTGCTGTGGGTGCCAGAAGATGGCACCTTGTGCAGATGTTCGTGTTCGAGGGCACAGCATACGCTTTACTTTCGGGAATCGTAGGTGTGGGCCTGGGCCTCTTGGCCAGTACCCTTATCGTCGGGATCATCAACCAGATATTCGCCGGAGGAGGGACTGATGACTTTCGTCTGACCCGACACTTTGAGTTTCGCAGCGCCGTTGTTGCCTATTGCCTCGGCATGGTGATCACATTCTTGACGGTTGCAATTTCCGCCTACCGCGTCAGCCGCCTGAATATCGTGGCAGCCATTAGGGACCTCCCTACTCCGGAGCAAACCAGCATAGCAAACGCTTTGGGGCAGCTGGTGAGACTTGTCCTCTCGGGCCTATTTCTGCTGCCTCTGCCGGTATGGTACGCGGGGATTAAAGCCCTGGCTAGGCGTCAATTTCAAAGAGGGATCATTCTTGTTCTCGTGGCTCCCTTAGCTGTTCCGGCGTCGCCAATCGTCTTCATTTTCACCCTCTTCCAGTTGCTTCTAAGCCCGTTCAGACAAGGATGGATGGTGGTGATCCGGGTCTGTCTCTCAAGCATCGTTGTTGGTGCCGGAATACTGATCGTCTGGCTGGGAACGTTTACAGACATGGCCATGTGGGTGCGGCTGGGCATGTCAGTCACAATCGTCGGGGCTGGTCTACTGCTACGCACCTTGTTGAATGTGAACGGTGTTCGGCCGGAAATCTCCGACCGGGCTGCTTACACGTTCATCGGAGTGCTGGTGCTTGCTTTCTGGTTCGTGCCGTTCAGTGAGTTGCAGGAAATCTTCGGTGAATTGAATGCAGGATTTGAGATGTTCTTCATTTCCGGCATCACCATGGTAGCTGCTGCAGTTTGGACGGTGATGTACAACGCGGACTTACTTCTGAAGATTTTTACTCTGGGAACTGCTCGAATTGGAAGGCTTAGACCGGTGTTGGTGACGGCTGTGGCCTACCCCTTGAGTGCCAGGTTTCGCACCGGCATCACGCTGGCGATGTTCGCCCTGGTAATTTTTACCATGATGGTGATGTCTATTCTCACGGAGGCGTTCGGCACAACCACGCAGGATTCCGGCGAACTGCTGGGAGGCTGGGACCTGTCGGCCAGTGTAAACCCCAACACGCCAATATCCGACATCTCACAGGCCATCGACGCGGACCCCGCACTGGATATTGCCGACTTCGAGGCTATCGGCGGCTTTACGTACATCCCGCTTCAGGCCAGACAGGTGGGAGCCGATGAACAGGCCTGGCGTTCCTACGCTGTTCGGGCAGCGGACGACGCCTACCTTAGTGGAACGGAAACCGAATTCCACTTGATCGCCGAGGAATATGGCAGTACGGCTGAGGAAGTATGGGATTCCCTGCGGAACGACTCGACACTCGTGGTGGTGGACGCCCTGGCCGTCCCCACTCGCGCCGGTTTCCGCGGGGGCGAGGACGATCCGGAGTTCCAATTGGAGGGGGTGTATTACGAGGACGAGACATTGCAGCCGGTCGTGATCGAAGTGCGTGAACCAAGGACCGGAGTTGAAATTGAACTAACCGTGATCGCTATCCTGGACGAGTCTGCCGATGCCTTTGGAATTCTGGGGAGCGGCATGATCTCCTCCCGGGAGGAGCTGCATCAGATTTCACCCTTCCCCATCCCGGTAACCGATTACCGTATTAAGCTGGCCAAAGGAATTGATGCTACCCAGACGTCAAGGGACCTGGAGTTTGCCTTTCAACAAAACGGCCTGGAGAGCAGGGTTTTGGCGGAGCAGGTCGAGGAATCCCTTGCCGCAAATCAGTCGTTCAATTACCTTTTGACCGGCTTTATGGGCCTCGGCCTGATGGTTGGAGTGGCCTCGCTGGGTGTAGTCAGCCTGCGCGCAGTGGTAGAGCGACGCCAGCAGATCGGTGTACTCAGGGCCATCGGATACAGACGGGGAATGGTGCAGCTGACGTTTATCATTGAGTCATCGTTTGTTGTACTGCTCGGAATTGCAATTGGAGTCGGGCTTGGGACGGCCATCTCCTACCTGATCGTCAGGGAAATAAGGGAGGACATAGAGGCGATTCGATTTACGTTTCCTTGGATTCAGATATCAATCATAGTGGCCGTGGCTTACCTGTTTTCGTTGGTTACAACCCTGCTTCCGGCGCGCCAGGCGGGAGGCGTCTATCCCGCCGAGGCCTTGCGTTATGAGTAGACGCCCTGGCGATTTGCGTCTTATCCTCCCGTGTAACGTCTACCCAGGCCTCCCTCCACTGGACTGAGGTAAATGCGAGAACCATTGTGCTTATCGCCTACAGTAAGGCCCTTGTCACTTGGAATTGACCGCGTTAGAGTATGTGAAATTTTTCTCGAAGGAAATCCTTGAGGAGGCTCTGCCATGGCTAATGATCCGGTCAATCTGTTCGACTACGAGGCCAGAGCCAAGCTCGTCCTGCCCCACAACAACTGGGAATTCATCGAGGCGGGGTCGATGGACGAGTTTACGACCCGTCGCAATCGTAGCGCATTTGAACAGTTGACACTCCGGCCTCGGTTCCTGCGTGAGGTACAGGATCGCAAGATTTCAACTACTGTCTTGGGGCAGGAAATAAGCATGCCCGTAATGGTTGCTCCCGCTGGAAGTCATATGCTGGCCCACCCGGATGGTGAGGTGGCCACCGCCCGGGGCAGTGGGCGCTCTGACACGCTCATGATGCTCAGCACCTCTTCCAATTACAGCATGGAAGAGGTGGCGGATGCTGCTTCCGGCCCTCTGTGGTTTCAGTTGTATCACAGGGGTTACGACTTCACGGAAATGTTGGTTCATAGGGCCGAGGAGGCCGGGTTCAAGGCAATCGTGCTGACAGTCGATACTCCCGTGGCCAGTCCCAAAGAGAAGGACCTTCGAAACCGGTACAAGCGCGAGCACGACCTGGGTAACTTTCGGGGAATGGAAGCGGACCGCAACGTGATAAGTGGCACGGACGAGACGGAGGGATGGGACGTGTCGTATGCTCCTCCAATCACTTGGCGCGAACTGGAATGGCTGCGGAATCTGACCTCCTTGCCTTTGGTGCTGAAGGGTGTACGCACTGCGGAGGACGCTCATGATGCTGTTGAGAACGGAGTAGACGGCATCCTGGTGTCGACCCACGGAGGCCGGCAACTGGACATGACCATGGGCGCCATAGAAATGGTGCCGGAAATAGTGGATGCCACAAAGGGACGCGCCGAGGTATATGTAGACTCAGGGGTGCGCCGGGGAAGCGACGTGATAAAGGCGCTGGCCCTGGGTGCGAAGGCAGTTGCCATCGGACGCCCGCTGTTCTGGGGCCTGGCTATTGACGGTGCCGATGGCGTCCACGGCGTGCTGGAGCTGTTGCGCGAGGAAGTGGACCGCTGCATGGCGTTTATAGGGCAGTCGGATGTTGAGGCGCTGGAGCCAGGGGTCGTTCAGATCCCTGCGGGCTGGGGCGCCTTCGGTGGGACTACTGCCCCGTAAACAGTATCTCGGGTGTTCCCGACAGGGATGTTGGCAAACTTGTCGGAAACCGTGGCGGCTAATAGTGCCGCCGGGCCTTATCGGAGGCATTGCCAGAAAATTAGCACACACCAGAGGCGGCTGAGGCGACTGACTTAGCCGCCTCGTTTCTTCCCGGTCTTTTCCTCGAAAAGCAGCCAAGTCCGTTCGTTAAACGGGTAGTACTTTCCTGGGCTGCATTGTTCCACTTCCAGTTGCGCCTTTATGACCTCCTCCACCTCCTCCCGTTCGTGGGCGATGCGGATTACATCGTCAACTACAGCCGCGGGCACTACTACGGCGCCATCATCATCACCGACGATGGCGTCGCCGGGGCGCACCAGAACCCCACCGCACTGAATCGCATCATTTACCTGCCATGGCCAGAACTCCGCCGGTCCCTGCTTGGCTGTACTGTTGGCGGCATAAACAGGGAAACCGTATTCCTTCAGCGAATTACTGTCCCGAACGGCACCATCGGTGACCAGGCCGCCCACCCCACGCTGCATAAGTCGCAAGAACTTGATGTCACCGCCTATAGAGCTGTAATCCCAACCCATGGCATCTATGACCAAAACGGTCTCGGGTCCGCACAGTTCAAAAGCCACGTACTCCGCAGAGTCGGCCCCCTTCGGCTTGTCCGAGGCCAGGTCTGGGCGATGGGGCACGAACCTCAGCGTGATTGCGCGTCCGGACATGTGCTGACCCAGTTGCAGAGGCTTGGCCCCGTGGATAAAGCTCATTGGCCACCCCAAGACCCACAAGCCGTCAATCAACGTCTGGGTGGGTATGTCTCGCAGGATATCCAGGGTCTCTGCGGATATGTGCGCGGTGGTCATCTTGCCCGAACTCCAGTGATGCATTCAGGATCGTGATCCAGGGAAAACGCAGCTCCAAGGTGATTCCGGGTGAACCAGTCGGCGGTCATGCCGGGGCGCAGGCGCGAATCACTTCCATCGCTCGCTCCTTGGCATTGGGCCCGGTTGCCCTTGGTGAGATTATGGGCAGCCGTATACCGGCATCCCGATACCGCTGCAGCCGTTCCCGGCATTCGTCGGGGGATCCAGCGAGGGCCACCGTGTCGACCAGTCCCGCCGGGGCGAGGTTCAGGGCGTCCTCCGTTCGGCCTTCCCGCCAGGCCTGCGCGACTGCGCGAACCTCCTCCGCGAAGCCGGCCTCCTCTACCAGCCGGCGGTAGCGAGGGAACCGCCAGACGTACGAGGCGACGTAGCGACGCAACTCGTCACGGGCCTCTTCTCTGTCGTCCGACACGGCGCAGGCAATCAGCGTCGAGACGTCTATATCTTCGGGATTCCGGCCGGCCCGCTTTGCTCCCTCAGCAATGTGGTGGACCGCTTCTTTGGCGTGGTCCAGAGTGCACCAGGTGAGGATTACACCGTCCGAAACCTCCCCACAGATCTCGAGCATCCTGGGACGGACTGCTGCGAAATAGATCGGCATCCGGCGCCGCACCGGCTCGAACCACAGGTCAAAGCGCTCGATGTTGTAAACGTTGCCGTGGTACTTGATATCGCTATCTTGCAATATTCCACGGACAATGTCCGTGCACTCTCGCATCCGCTCGATGGGACGGATGAATTCCAACCCATGTTCCGGCTCTACCTGCACCTTGTGACTGCTGCCCAGACCCAGGATGAAGCGTCCGTTTGAGAAGTGGTCCACGGTAGCGGCGGCCATCGCGATGGTTGGCGCGGTTCGCACGAACACACTGGTAATGCTGGTGCCCAGCTTGATTCGGCTGGTTGCCACCGCACAAGCGGTGAGGATGGAGAACTGATCCCCGCCGTGGCCCTCGGCGACCCAGGCTGATTCATAGCCCAACTCTTCGGCGAGGCGAACGCAATCGACTATGTCGGGAGGTGCCAAACCTCCTGAAAAACCAACCCCGATTCGTTCCATAATAATCTAGCTCCAACACCTGTTCCCACCGTCGCGGGGCATGCGCTCTATTACCACGGTGGATGACGAGATTTCATGGCAGGATCTCTGTACCTTGCACAATAGAGGGTATGGCGGACAGAAAAAAGAGAATATTTGGAATTGACTGGAATGCATCGGTAAGAAGGAATAGGAATTTCCCTTCTGGTTCCCAATTACCCCGCCTCCCTCCTTACCCGGCCTCGGCTGACCCTTGAAAAGCCCCCTGCAGAATAGATGAACATACGTCAATCATGGATAGAGTGGAAGCCGTCGGGTACGCATCAATATGCTACGAAGGCGTAACAGGGCTTGGCAAGGGGCTAGCGTCATCAATCTGAAAATGGCGAATGCTGTGGGATTTAGCTCGGAAGATTGGCTGGAAGGCGAATAGTGAGGCTATGATATGCCAATTCCAGTTCTTGCTTTCGGCGCTAATAGCTTGTCCTGAAAGATTGAGCTGTCGATTTTCCCGCCTGGCTGTCTGCAAGGACGCCTGGTGGCAGAAAAGAGGGTTGCGGTTGCACAAGGGAATTCCATGACCAGGTATCCCACCTATCGATGGGTGTTGATATGCATATACCTGATGTCCAACGTTTCGGCGCAAATGGTCATAAACACCCTGGGGATTCTGCTGCCCTCCGTAACCAGCGGTCTGAACCTGTCGCCGTCAGAACAGGGCCTATTGGGATCGGCGCCGTTCTGGAGCACGATCGTCCTTGCCATCCCCATCGCCTGGGCCACCTCCCGGCTTTCCCCCAAATGGCTCACAACGGTAACCCTCGTGGGTTGTGCTGTCTGCCTGTTCATCCAGAGTTGGGCGCCGGCGTTCGCTGTCCTGCTTCTGGGGCGGCTGCTGTTCGGCATATTTACCATCGCCCAGCAGCCAGCGCGGGCCATGCTGACCCGTCAGTGGTTCCCGCCCCGGGAGGTGGTACTTGTCAATGGACTCTCCAACGTGTTCTTCGGCCTTGTGGTGGGAGGAGGGTTGGCCCTTTCTCCAGTACTGCTGATCCTGCTGGAAGATGACTGGAGAGGCACCCTTCAGATTTTCGCGTTCTACTACGTGGGGATGACTGCCCTGTGGATGATCACAGGACGGGACCGGGTAAGCGAGGAGTTTACCGGCGGGGAGTCCCAGCCGCTCTTGCCTCTTCTGCGCAGCGCCCTGAGCTACCGCGACCTGTGGATCTGCGGCATTGGCTTCGCGGGCGCCACCATGGCCTTCTCGGCGTTTCTGGCCTTTTATCCGACCCTGATGCTGCAGGAATACGACATTTCCTTGCGGGTCAGCGGGACTGCCCTTGCGGTGGATGTGGTGCTGGGCGGGATCGGAGGGCTGGCCATCGGATACTATGCCGCCGCCTGGCGGAAGGAGGGGCTCTTTCTACAGATACTGGGAATAGTTATGGTGGGGTCGTTCCTGGGGATGGTGCTGTCGGGCTCGTTGGTGATGATATACGGGATGGCGATCATCAACGGCGTCGCATGGACTTTCTTCCCCATATTGATCACTGTGCCGTTCAATCTGAGGGGTATACAACCAAGGCAGCTGGCGGTTGCCTTCTCCTTTACAATGATGCTCATCACGGCAGGCCAGGCCCTGGGTCCGCTGTTCGTCGGATTCCTCGAAGAGGCAACCGGGGACCTCAAGCTGACTATGTTCATATCAAGTTTCACCCCGCTGTCCCTCGTGCTGGCGGGGACCACCCTGGGATTCGGCCGGCAGGAGGCCCATGCGCCGGCAGCGGGAAACTGAGCTAAACTGTGGCAACCCCGGCTGGGGAGCGTTGCTCCCCGTCGGCAGGCAATACGGAAATCCACAATAGACGCAGGAGGCATATTATGACCATTCGTAGGCCTAGCTCTCAGGACTTGCAGCGACTGGCAAAGGCCAACAACTTTGATATCTCGGAAGACGAGATGGCGGCGTTTGAGTCGATGATCCCAGGGCTCTTCGAGGGCTACGACGCCCTGTTGCAGGAGCCGGAGCCGCGGCCGCCGCTCGCGTACCCCAGCCGGGACGCCGGCGTGAGGCCCAGCAGGGAGGAGGACCCGTACAACGCCATCCTGCGACGCTGCACCCTCCAGGGTTCGTCCGGAGGCAAACTGGCAGGCAAACGCATCGGGTTGAAGAACAACGTCAGCGTAGCGGGGTTTCCGTTGACCTGCTCCTCCAGGATCCTGGAGCACTATATCCCTGAGACCGATGCCACCATCGTGAACCGGATGCTGGACGAGGGAGCGGAGATCAACGCCATTCTCAACCTGGACAACTTCGCCTTCTCAGGGGCCGGAGACACCAGCGCTTTCGGGCCGACGCTCAACCCGCACAACACGGACCACCTGGCCGGAGGTTCGTCGGGTGGGTCCGCCGCCGCGCTCTACTACGATGACATCGACATGACCATCGGTGGCGACCAGGGCGGCTCGATACGGATCCCGGCCTCCTTCTGCGGAGTCGTGGGGCACAAGCCGACTCACGGACTGGTGCCGTACACGGGCATCGTGGGCATTGACAACACCTTCGACCACGCGGGACCCATGACCAGGACCGTTGAAGACGCGGCGCTGCTGCTTGAGGTCATTGCGGGCAAGGACCCGCTGGACCCGCGGCAGGGCGAAGTGCACGTCCAGGACTACACGGCAGCGCTTTCGGGAGGGGCCTCCGGTCTGCGCATCGGGGTCGTCTCCCAGGGGTTCGGGCAGGTGGACTCCAACTCTGACGTTGACCACAAAGTGCGACAGGCTGCCGACCGGATGGCGGAACTGGGCGCGACGGTGGAGGAGGTGTCGATACCGTGGCACGCCAATGCGGCAGGCATAGTATGGAGCCTTATCGCGGAGGGGGCGACCGCGCTCCTGCAGTCAAGCGGCACCGGCCACGGCTTCGAGGGCGCGTATGACACGGGGCTGGCCCAGGCGCTGGGCCACGGTCGGAGGGTGCAGGCCAATGACTTCCCACCGACGGTCAAGCTGGTGATGCTGGTCGGCTCGTACATGATGGAGCAGTACAGCGGACAGATGTATGCCAAGGCCCAGAACCTGCGCCGAGAACTGCGAGCGGCCTACGACGACGCACTGGGCCAGTATGACCTGCTCCTGATGCCAACGACGCCGATGCCGGCGCACGCTAACGACTCGGAAGGCAAGCCACAGGGGATAATGGACCATGCCTGGAACATGGTCACCAACACGGCCCCCTTCGATATGACCGGGCACCCGGCCATCAGCGTGCCCTGCGGGAAGACCTCGGAGGGCCTGCCGGTGGGCCTGATGCTGGTAGGACGCCACTTCGACGACGCCACGGTGCTCAGGGGCGCCCACGCCTTCGAGCAGTCGGGAGACTGGGAGACGATGTAGCTCCAGCGACCCGCCGGCCCGCTCCCAAGCATATGCCCCTCTCCGCGATGGAGAGGGGCTTTGTCATGTCTCTACTCCAGGACGCCGTCGGCTTCCAGAGATTGGTATTCATCGCCGCTGAGGCCGATGATATCGCGGAGGAAGTACTCGTTGTGCTGGCCCAGAAGTGGCGCCGGGGAGTCGAGGCGGCCGGGGGTGATGGAGAGCTCAAACTCGCTGCGATCGGTGGCGTAGGGGCCGATCTCCGGATGGTCCAGCCACTGGAAGTGGCCCCGGTGCTGAAGCTGCGGGTCGTCGAACAGGTCGCGGGGGTCGTTGACGATGCCGGAGGGAACGCCGGCCTGCTGCAGCCGCTGCATCAGCTCGCGGCGATTGTGGCCGTTGGTCCAGGCGGCGACCAGGCGGTCAAGTTCATCCTCGTTGTCCTTGCGGCCCAGGACGGTGGAGAAGAGCTCGGAGTGGAGCGGCCCTCCCTCGGGCTCGGCTACATGCAGCAGAGCATTCCACTGCTGGCCGGTGTGACAGGCGAGGGCGATCCAGCGGTCCTCCTCTGCGCAGGGATAGACGCCGTGAGGAGCGGCGCCGGGGTCTCGGTTTCCCATGCGTTCCTGTTCGCGGCCGTTGGCGGTGTAGTCCAGCAGGAAGGGAGCGAGGAAGTGCATGGAGGTCTCAAGCTGGGACAGGTCGAGGTGGACGCCCTGACCGGTGCGGCGGCTGCGGTCGAGGGCAGCCAGGATGGCGGCGACTGCGAACCTGGGGACAATGAAGTCGGTGTAGGCGCCGTAGGGATTCACGGGGGTGCGGTCGGGCCAGCCCGTGACGTGGGTCAGGCCGACGAGGGACGAGAGGACCGGACCGAATCCGGGCTGGCGCTCCATGGGACCGCCGCGGCCCATCATGGAGGCGCTGAACATGACGAGGGCCGGATTGGTGGCCCGCAGCTCCTCGAAGCCGAGGCCCCAGCCCTCCATCGTGCCTGGGGTGAAGTTCTCGGTAACGATATGGGCCCAGCCGGCTAGTCGGAGCATCAGGTCGCGGGCGCGGGGGTGGCGCATGTCGACGGTGATGCCTAGCTTGTTGGCGTTGTAGCTGGCGAAATAGGCGCTGCGGTTGATGCCGACGATGCCGTCGCGGAAGGGCGCGGCGGAACGGAGGGTGCCGGGCCGCTTGGCCGACTCAACCCGGACGACGGTGGCGCCGTACTCGCCGAGGTACTTGGTGGTCATGGGACCGACGGCGACCCAGCAGAAGTCGAGCACGTTTACGCCGTCCAGCGGCCTGCTGCTCATCAAATGACCCCTGTGCGGTGCAGCGAATCGAGGTCCGTGGAGGACAGTCCGAGCTCATCCCGGTATATCTCCAGGTTGTGCTCACCCACCAGGGGGGCACGGCGACGGAGGGGGGCCAACGGGGAGCCGTCGCCGCTCTTGATGAAGGCGCCAGGATAATCGATGGTCGTGTCCAACTCGGGATGCTCAAGGGGGGTGAAATAGCCGCGGGCCTCCAGCTGGGGGTGCCGGCGCAGATCTGAGGGGGTGGCCACCGGGAAGAGGAGAATGCGACGGGACACGCTCTCCCGGGTGAGTTCCTCGCGGGTGTGTCCCAGGAAGAACTGGCCCATGGGGCCGCTGACGGTGTCCATGACTTCAGGAGTAACAGCGCCGTAGCCCATGGACTCCCAGTCATAGGACTGGCAGGCAGTGACGTCGATGCCGTCCTCCTCCATCCATTGAAAGAGGGCGCGGGTGCTGGGAGCGACACCGCCGCCCTGGAGCATGTAGTTGACGTAACCGTCGGCGCAGGGCCAGTTGATGCGGACCCGGTTGACGCCGGAGGTCTGGCGGTATACGCCCATGCGCTGGAGCACGGCGCCCTCGATATCCCAGACCTGGGGCGCGTGGGCGAGGGTGCGGGCGACGGCCTGCTGGCAGGAGACGTCGACGTGCTGGCCCTGGCCGGTGAGGGCGCGGTGGGTGTGGGCGAGCATGGCGGCAGCGGCGCCTGCGGCAGAGCCGTGGAGGTAGAAGTGGGGGAAAGAGGGACGGAGAGGGGCGCGGTCGGGGTCGCCGGTGAGGTGCATGAAACCGCCGAGGGCCATGCCGGTGATGTCGGATGCCTGGAGGTGGGCGAATGGGCCGTCCTGTCCGAAGGCGGTGATGGAGACCATGACAAGGCGCGGGTTGATTTCCGAGAGGCGAGAGTAACCCAGCCCCAGGCTGTTGAGGTAGCCAGGGTCGCAGGACTCGACGAGGAAATCGGCGCCGGAGACGAGGCGTTCCAGCAGGGCCTTCCCGTCTGGCTGCCGGATATCCAGGGTAAGGCCCCGCTTGTTGGCGCAGTAGGCCCACCAGTAGAGGCTTCTTGCGGAAGAGGGATCATCGCCGTAGAAGGGCCCGAGCTGTCGTGCGGAACTGCCGCCGGGAGGCTCGATCTGCAGCACGTCGGCGCCGAGATCGCCCAGGATCTTGCCGCAGAGCAGGCCGCGCTCGTCGGTGAGGTCCAGGACACGATAAGGGCTGAGCAGACCGTTGTCGAAGGATTCCGGCATGTCGCAACGAACCAGCTTGGAGCTAGCGGATATTCTATTCCGGGGCCGGGATTCGTCAAGGATGGGTTGTGTGAACTGTGATTCTTGCGATTATTGTCTGAATCAGGATTTGCGGGATTAATGGATTCACAGGATTTTCTGGCATCTTGCATGGGCGCAGCTGCCCATGTTTGGAATTTCGCCTTCGCCCTAACCCTCTCCCTTGAGGTTGTCTGAATCAGGATTAAAGGATTCACAGGATTTTCTGGCGTCTTTCTTAGGCGCAGTTGCCCATGTTTGCAATTTCTCTCTCAGCCTAACCCTCTCACCTAGGGAGAGGGGATAATCGAAAACCTGGAATCGGGGGCACGGGTGGTTGGAGGGAAGGGAGGCCGTGATAAGATTGGTCTCACTCTTCGACGAATTACGGGTCTGAAATGTCGACAAGGACCAACTGGCACAGCGACCACCCACCCGCCTGCACCTGCGCCCGGTGCGCGGAAAAGCGGACGGTGCGGGGCGAAAGGAGCAAGATCGGGCGGAACGAGAAGTGTCCCTGCGGCAGCGGCAAGAAGTGGAAACGCTGCCACGGAACGTAGCGAGGCGGCAGGTGTTCGAGGGATTCGTCAGGACAAGAATCAAGTCTTCGGAAACGCTCATCAATTTGGTTCACGGAGGCAGCGGGCCGCCGGTGCTGCTTTTGCACGGTTACCCGCAAACCCACGTGATGTGGCACAAGGTGGCGCCCAGGCTGGCAGAGAAGTACGCAGTAGTGGCGCCGGACCTGAGAGGCTATGGCGATAGCGGCAAGCCCGTAGTGGGGGCCGACCCGGAGACCTACAGCAAGCGGCGGACGGCGAGGGACATGCTGGAAGTAATGACCTCGCTGGGGCACGGGTCGTTTCACGTGGTGGGCCACGACCGGGGCGCACGGGTGGGGCACCGGCTGGCACTGGACTCGCCGGAGCGGGTGCGCAGCTTCACGACGCTGGACGTGGTGCCGTCGCAGGCGGCGTTCGAGGCGATGGACAGCAGCCTGGCCTTCGCGTGGTTTCACTGGAACCTGATGCGGCAGCCGGAGCCGCTGCCCGAGACGCTGATCGGCAGCAACGCCAAGTTCTACCTGGACTTTCTGCTGGAGCGATGGACGGCGGTGGTGGGATCGATCACGGAGGAGGCCTACTCGGAGTACCTGCGCTGCTTCTCGGACCCGGAGATGATCCGGGCGTCGTGCGCGGACTACCGGGCGATCGACGTGGACCTGGAGCACGACGCGCATGACCGGGGGCGCAAGCTTACCTGCCCGGTGCTGGCGCTGTGGGGCGGTAACATGGCGAAGCGCCCGGGCTGGCAGACGGGTCGTGGGCTGGACATGCTGACGGTGTGGCGAGAGCGGGCGGAGGAGGTGCGGGGGCGGCCGCTGGATTGCGGGCACTTTCTCGCGGAGGAGGCGCCGGAGGAGACGGCGGCGGAGATACTCGGGTTCCTGAACTCCTTCTAGGGCGAGTAACCTGCGCAGGGTAATCGGTATCAGGGAGTTAACGGCAAGGGTATCAGGGAAGTATTGGTAGGGGCGGGTTTCAAACCCGCCCCTACCAATCTTGCTGAAAGAGGACCGGAATGTGCGTCTGACGGAGTTGCCTCGTGCGGCTTTCCTTGGCTACCCGGTGGTGGGGACGAAGCGCATGGAAAGGGAGTTGACGCAGTGGCGGGTGTTCTTGGGGGTGATGCGTTCGCCAAGGAAGACGTGGCCGAGGTGGGCGCCGCAGTTGGCGCATTCGATCTCGGTGCGGCGGCCGTCGGGGTCGGGGAGGCGGCGGACGGCGCCGGGTATTTCGTCGTCGAAGGCAGGCCAGCCGCAATGGGCGTCGAACTTGTCGCCGGATCTGTAGAGCTCGGCGTTGCAGCGTCGGCAGATGTAGGTGCCGGGCTCGTAGAAGTCATCGTACTCGCCGGAGAAGGGACGCTCGGTGCCCTTCATCTCGATGATATAGCGTTCCTGGGGAGTGAGCTCGTTGTAGACGGACCTTTGCATAAATGAACCGTCCTTAGTTGGATTTCATCAGCGGCGGCTATGAGGCCAGGGAGCCCATGGGGTCCCACGGCGGGAGTACGACGGGTTCGAGGTCGAGGGCCTGTTGCAGGTCTTGGGGAAGGTAGCTCCTGGGGGCGGCGATTTCGAACATGTACTCGGCGAACCAGGAGTCGTTCATCAGAAAGAACCCTTTGTCGCCGACCTTGTCGTTCCAGCTGTTCTCCACCCGCCAGCGACGGGGCTTGCCGTCGACCACGTCGACACCGGTGAAGAGCATGGCATGGGTCATGGCGGTCTGGTGGTACTCCAGGCGCTCCTCCTTGTTCATACCGAAGTCGGCATTGTAGACGCCGGCGTAGTCGAACAGCTCGGCGTCCCAGAGGCCCTTGTCGCGGTGCATCTGCTTGCCGGTATCGCAGCCCATCCAGACGGGCTTGCCGTCATGGAGCATGCGCATGGCGATGTCCTTCATGAGGTCTATGTGGACATTGAGGTACTTGATGCGGGCGCCGTCGACGACATTGCCGAGGTACTGGACGGTGTAGGTGCGTCCGGGCGGGTTTGAGCTGCGGGGGTCGTGGACCAGGCAGACGTAGTCCTCCATGGAGGTGGCGATGTACTTTTCAGCGAACTCGAGGGGCGTCATATCGCCGTCGCGGTGGAATTCGCCGTCCTTGTCTTTCCACTGCCAGTCGAAGGACTGGGGCGGGTTGCCCAGGTGGATGCAGAGGATGCGGTAGATGGCCTGGAGCGCTTCCTGCTTGGCCCGGCGCATGGAGTCGACGCCGCCTTCGTCGGCGTAGATGCGACGGATGTTGCGGGCGCCCTGGCGGACCTGATAGTTGAGACCGGCGTTCATGCGCATGGAGTTGCCGGAGCTTTCGGTCTCGGGCATGACGCTCTTGGGGACGGCGCCGTGTTTGCGGACCAGGGAGACGAACATGTCCCACTGTCCGCCGTCGCCCAGGGGCTGGCTGAGCAGCCAGGCGACGACGCGGTCGTCAACGGGGCGGTCGGCGGTTTCGATGACCGCTTCGAGGATGTAGTTGGCGCGCTCCATCTTGTCCCAGAACATTACGTAGCTCTGGCTGAACTCGAACTCCTTGAGGTTCAGGAGGTTGCGTGTCTCGGAGCGGAACAGGTTGAGGCCGGCGAACGCCCAGCAGCGTCCGGAACGGGCCTGGTTGGTAACGCTCCAGTCGTCCAGGACAGTGGAGAAAGAATTGACCGCTTCGGTGACAATGGTGCGGTTGAGAGCGACGTCGTTGACGTCGTGCTGGGTGACGACGTTCTGCATGAGCTGGTGGGCCGGGTCGGCGTGGAAGGCTTGCTGGAAACCGTCAAGGGCAGCGGAATCGAGGGCGCCGGGGTTACTTTCTGTTGTCATGGTCGTATGGTCCTTAACTTTGATTTCCTGTTCTGGTTGTCTGAATCAGGATTGTCAGGATTCCAGGATTCTCAGGATGGACGGTCAGTTCCCTGTCCGTTCTTTGTATTCGATTTTCATATTCTAGACAATCCCTCTCAGTCGGCGGCAGAGGGTGCCGGGGCCAGGTTGGCGACGACTTCGTTGATTTCGGCGATGGCACGGTCGATCTCGTCTTCGGTGGTGAAGCGGCCGACGGTAAGGCGGAGCGTGCCCATGGCGTACTCCTCGGGGACGTTCATGGCGGCCAGGACGTGAGAGACCTCGACGCGGTCGCTGTGGCAGGCGGCGCCGGCGGAAGCGGCCACGGTGGGCAGGCTGGCGAGAACACGGTCGGCCTCCGCACCCCGGAAGCTGATGCTGAGGGTGTTGGGAAGCCGCCGGTCGGGGTGGCCGTTGACGCGGGCGTCGATGCCGGTGGCAAGCAGGCCGCGCTGGAGGCGGTCGCGCATGGCTGCCATGTGGTCGGTGTAGGTGGAGATGTTCTGCTCGATGAGCTGGCAGGCCCGGCCGAGGCCGGCCATGTAGATGACGTTCTCGGTGCCGGCGCGTCGGTCCTGCTCGTGGCCCGCGCCATGCATCAGCTTTTCCAGTTGGAGGCCGGGGCGGAGGTACAGGGCACCGATGCCCTTGGGAGCATAGAGCTTGTGGCCGGCGATGGACAGGAGGTCGACGCCCAGGTCATCCACCCGCACGGGGATCTTGCCGACGGACTGGGCACTGTCGGTGTGCATCAGCGCGCCGTGGCGGTGGGCGACTTGGGCGATCTCGGCGATGGGCATCACAGTGCCCACCTCGTTGTTGGCGTGCATGATGGTTACCAGTACGGTCTCGGGGGTGATGGCGTCTTCGACCTGTTGCGGGTGTACCATCCCGTACTGGTCCACGGGGAGGTAGGTTACCCGAAAGCCGCGTTTCTCGAGATATCGGCAGACCTCGATGATGGCGGGGTGTTCGATGGCCGAGGTGATGATGTGATTGCCCCCTGGTGCGCTCCGCCGAACCTGGCCCTCTCCACTGAGCTCCGTTGGGGCCTGCAAGCAGGCCCCGGCCACACCCTTGATGGCGTGATTGTTGGCTTCGGTGCCTCCGCTGGTGAAGATCAGGTCGTCGACGGGGCATCCCAGCATCGAGGCGACCTGCCTTCGGGCGGAGTCGACGCCCTCTCGAGCCGCAACGCCGAAAGAGTGGCCGCTGGAGGGGTTGCCGAAGCGGCCGTGGAGGTAAGGCAGCATGGCCTCGGCGACCTGGGGGTCGATGGGGGTAGTGGCATTGTAGTCGAGGTAGATATCGGCCATTCCTGTCTCCGCCGGTGACGGGCCCTGTCGGTTCAGAGCATTATAGCCCAGGGCACACCTCGGGGAGACGTTTGAACCGTGACTTGATTGAATCAGGGGTTACCCTGATTCTTGGTGCCGTGGGGAAGAGCGGTGGGTTCGGCGTGGGAGCTGGTGGTGAGGGAGGTGGGCGGTTTACTAACCCGCCCATACGGGGTGACGGTGGCAGGGATGACCGGGCGGGCACAAGGCCCGCCCATACGGGGTGACAAGGTGGTCTGGAGGGGTTACGGGCAGCGAATTCCGATTGCCGGTCCCTAGCTGCCGGAGGAGGGGGCCCACTTGTAGATTCTGGAGAGTGTGCCTCCCATCAGGACGGCACGGTCAGAATCGGTGAGGGTGCCCGTCTCCCGGAAGGAGTCGACTCCCTGCTGGTAGTTGAGCAGCCTGACGGCCCGGGTCCAGTCGGTGCCCCACATGCAGCGGTCGAGGCCGAAGGCATCGAAGATCCGGCCGAGTGGCTCCCAGATGTCGGGATAGGGGAAAGGTTGGTGGGACAGGGTGCAGGCGCCGGAGATCTTGATGGCGACGTTAGGCAGCTCGGCCAGGGCGAGCACGTTGGGCAGGTCGGC
Organism: Dehalococcoidia bacterium; assembly: GCA_965208825.1. Lineage (GTDB taxonomy): Bacteria > Chloroflexota > Dehalococcoidia > Lucifugimonadales > UBA3495 > VXOI01. The sequence goes on along the minus strand of CBDBPP010000004.1, from coordinate 234,363 downwards.
GAAGGGCTCCTCGGGCGGTGGCGGAACGAAGGGCTGGGCGATGCCCAGGTGGTCTACCACGATCTGGGTGTCGGGATTGCGCTGGGCCAAGTCCCTCATCAAGGGAATCTTGCCGGCGCACATCACGTTGACCGGGACGCCGGCTCTGCCACTGGCGGCAAAAATGCGGTTAAGGCCAGGATGGTCGGCCTGCACATCCAACCCCGCGAGCATGACCCGGACTCCGATGACCCCGGGGGTGCCGGTCCATTCGGCGACGTCGTCCTCGATGGTCGCGGACTCGGGATCGAAGGGGCGGACCAGGCCAAACTTGCCGGGGTGTTTGGCATAGACGTCGAGGGCGTAGCTGGCGTCGTAGCCGTAGAGGGAAAAGGGTGAGATCAGAATGGCACCGTCGACCCGCACCGCATCCATGGCGGCGACCATGTCATCGCCAGTTACCTCTTCCGGTCCCTCGAGATGGGCACGCCACGGGCGTTCGGGGCTGTTGCGCTGGTAGGCATGCACCTGGCAGTCGATTGTCTGGATATTCGTTGCCATCTGCTAGCTCCTTCTTGGCGAATCTTCGCGACTTTGCTGGTCCGATGGGGCATACCCATCGCGCCATCAGGCCCAGTTTACAACAGAAACAAGAACAGGGATGTCGAGAAGAGCAGACGGTCAGGCCAATCGCGTCTAAAGGTAGAGAGGTTTACTAACCTGTCATTCCCGAGAAAGCGGGAATCTGCCCAGCACTGCAACCGGAATGCCGGAAATTGCCAAAACGCCTTGAATTCCGGCTTCCACCGGAACGACGGTCGTGGGCAAACCTGATTCTATTGAGACGCGATTGCCCTGGGTTTGGATGCCGGATGGAACGAGGGAGGCGGGGCGAGGTGCTATAATGGTGTGTAGTAAATCCAGCGTCTTGCGCTGGCCTGCCGAAGTGGCGAAATGGTAGACGCGCCGGTCTCAAAAACCGGTGGGGGAGACCCCGTGTCAGTTCGACTCTGACCTTCGGCACCACCCGAGTTTCCGCAATAGCCCGCATCCCTCCGATGTCTTCCGGCCCCTCTCAGTGATGAGCTTTAGATCCGGTCCACCATCATTTCCTTCTGCCAATTGCAGTCGGTCATTACTTGTCTGCATAGAGCGCAAGAGGCGGGGAAGCGTGGATCGTGAGAGTTTGATTCCGTGCAGGGATCAGGGGTTGGTGGGACGTAAGGAGACATCTCAAGGTGAGTGTAGAGCCCCTCAATCAATCCGGCCGGTAAATGTGAGTATGCAGACTCCACCGTTTCCTCCCGCAACCAGGGTACAAGTCCAGGGCACAGGAAGCAGTCGTCGACCGCAGACAAGAGTTACGATAAGGAACTGGGAGGATCTCCCGTCGGTTCGCAGATCCTGAGGCGCTGGCAGCGGCTTTGACCGACCAGAGGATGGTCAGCGAAGCTTGCTTCCTGGTATCGCAAACCCGTGCCAAGGGAGGATCATGGACCCCGGTAGCCTTCGAGCCCGCGATTCACATCTTCAGGAATCCGCCGCTCGGCAGAGCAGGTGCGCCGGAAACCTCACGCAACCCTATCCCTGACTTGTCCTATAGGCCGTGTCCGCCCTTCTCATCCTATTGGCGAGGAACCCACCACAATGCCGTATTCACCGGCCGCATCTGTGAGCCATTGCGCCAGATAAAGGGCGAAGCTGCGGCGTACGATGAGGTCGTAGGAGGGTGTGTCGTCCAGTTGCCGAATGATGGCGGAAGTCTTGGCCACGTTGGTCTGGGCACACTGTCCGGTGCCGAACACTCTCGGGTGAAGGTCCAGGGTGCAACCCTTGCTCAGGACCTCCCGGCCATGGGGACCCTGCAGGTTAATAACTGTCTGGCCTGCGGATACGTCCGTAACGGCGGCAAACACATCGCTCAAGGAGGTTCGAAGGGCCTCGAGGATCCGGTATTGTTGGCCGGGATCGGTCAGCAACAGCCATTCGTCAGGCCCGAGCCACAGGGCAGTTAACTCAGGGCCCTCGACCACGGTGTTGGGGACCAGGGGGAGGGTTACGTTCAGCGCGACCTCCACACCCCCTTGAAAAGCAGCAGTGGACGGGTCACCACGCAAGTTTATATGTCCCAGGAAGGCCCGCTCGGATAGCCGCACTCCTGGAACACCGTCTGTTTCCGGCATGGCCCCGGCAGCCGGGAATTCTCCCAGCGGCGAGGACCTTTTAACCCCGTCAGACATTTTGCTGGGCCCCCTCGGGATCATAGAACACCGGATTGGTGACCGTTGCTTCGATCCTTCGCCCCTTGGCGACCACAACGTAAACTTTCTGGCCCAATCGGGCACGGCCTCCCGCAAGTAACGCCAGGGCAAAGGGGTGCTTCAGACTGGCGCTGTAGTAGCTGGAAGTCACGTGTCCGATCATTTCCCGCGTAGTTGGCTCTTGGTCTGCCACGATCTGGGCGCCGTGAGCCAATGGTTCATTTGAATCGCCGGTCGACAACCCGACCAACTGTTTGCGGTCTTCCCGGGCGGTATCCTGGCGGGACAGCGAGCGCTTGCCGATGAAGTCCTTGCGAGCGGAAAGAAGCCAGTCCAAGCCCAAATCCCCGGGGGTGACTGTACCGTCCGTATCCTGGCCGATGATGATGTAGCCCTTCTCGGCCCGCAGAACGTGCATGGCCTCGGTGCCGTATGGAGTAATGCCGAACTCGGCGCCGGCCTCCATAATGGCCTGCCAAACGTGCCGCCCATAGTCGGCGGATACATTGACCTCGTAGGTCAACTCTCCGGAAAAACTGATTCGGAACACCCGGGCGGCAACCCCGGCCACATTTCCTTCCCGGAACGACAGGAAGGGGAACGCGTCCCTGGAGAAATCTATATCGTCGCAGATGCGTGAAATAACCTGACGGCTGTAGGGCCCGACGATGGACATGGTCGCCCATTGGTCGGTGACAGAGGTCAGGAACACCTGGAGATCAGGCCATTCCGTCTGCAGCCACCGCTCCATCCAGCCCATCACGGCAGCGGCCCCCCCGGTGGTGGTGAACATGTGATAGTGGTTCTCGCCCAGCCTGGCGGTAACTCCATCGTCCATCACCATGCCGTCTTCACCAAGCATAAGGCCGTAACGGCAGCGGCCGATCCGCAGCCCTCGCCAGTTATTGGTGTACAACCTGCCCAGGAATTCCGCCGAATCCGGACCCTGTACGTCAATTTTGCCCAGGGTGGACTGGTCCAGCAAAGCCACTCCGGTCCTGGCGGCCAGGCACTCCCGGTTGACCGCGCCGTGCATGTCCTCGCCGGCCTGCGGGTAATACCAGGCCCGTTTCCACTGGCCCACGTTTTCGAACCGGGCATTGTGTGCCAGGTGCCATCGATGCATGGGCGTTGTCCGAACGGGGTCCGAGAGATCGCCCACGTTGCGGCCCGCGATGGCGCCGAAGCTGACGGGGGTGTAAGCGGGCCGGTAGGTTACACTGCCGACCGCCCCGATATCGGCGCCCAGATGACTGGACAAGACGCCCATTGCGTTTACGTTACCGAGCTTGCCCTGATCGGTCCCGAATCCCAGGGTCGTGTAACGGGTGAACAGGGGGACCGAGTCGTATCCTTCCGCGGCAGAACGAACGATATCTCCGGCCGTCACATCCTCCTGGAAGTCAACAAACTGCTTACGCTCCCGGGACGGGGGGCGTGGGGACGGGACCACCCATATGGTCCGCATTGGTTCGGGGGCCTCGGCTTCGACGGCGGGAAGTCTCAAGGAAACGCTGCCATCGCCCCAGCCTGCCGAGCTGGCCGCTTCGGCCCCTGCCGCCGCGCCCTCGCTAATGCAGTCGATCAGGGCGGAACTCCCTCGACAAGCCCCCACCGACTGCTGGGCCTGGGTCACCTGGGCGGGGACAAAGCACCCCTGCACCTCGTTAAAGCGGGTCGAGCCGCCGGACTGGCTGTGGAGATGGACTGACGGGTTCCAGCCGCCGGAGTATGCGACCAGATCGCAGGAGATATTGAGGGCCGGGCCCGTTACGCCTTGGCCGGATTCATGGATTTTCCTGACCTGGACGCCCTTTACTCGTTTAACTCCGCGTACATCAACGATGGCGTGTCCCGCCATCACGCGGCCCCCCTGTTCCCTGAACATGGTGGGCAGCGGACCCTGGGGATCCGGCCGGACATCCACAACGCCGGCCAACTCCACCCCCGCATGCAGCAAATCTAGGGCTGCCTGGTAGGCACTGTCATTGTTGGTGAAAATCAGCGGCCTGGTCCCTGGCGCCACTGCATAGCGGTTGACATAAACGGAAACGGCAGAGGCCAGCATCACCCCAGGCCTGTCATTGTTGGGAAACACAAGGGGGCGCTCGATGGCTCCGGTGGCGATGACTACCCGGCCGGCCCGCACCCGCCAGACCCTTTCCCTGGGACCCCGTTCGGTGACGTCGGGACTGTCCGGGGTTTTTTGCAGAATGGTCAGGAAATTATGGTCGTAGTACCCGGTCACCGTGCTGCGCGTCAGCAGGCGGACCTCTTCCATTCGCCGTAGTTCCGCAACTGTATTTGCGACCCAATCCGTGGCGGGTGCTCCGTCGATCCGTTGACGAGCCGACAACAGGCTTCCGCCAAGCTCCCTCTGCTCATCGGCGAGAATTACGCGGGCGCCAGTGCGTCCGGCCTCCAGCGCGGCGGCCAGGCCGGCCGGACCTCCGCCAACAACCAACACGTCGCAGTGGGCGTTCATGCTGTCGTATTCGTCGGGGTCCGGCTCTCGTGACGCGACGCCCAGCCCGGCGAAACGGCGGATGAACCGCTCGTAGGTTTTCCACAGTCTTCGCGGCCACATGAAGGTCTTGTAGTAGAAACCGGGTGCCAGGAACGGAGAGAATAAACCGATGACCGCGCCTATGTCGCGGTTGGCACTGGGCCAGGCATTGACGCTCTTTGCCACCAGCCCTTCGTAGAGTTCAACTTCGGTGGCGCGTAGGTTGGGCGTTGTTTTAGCGCCCGTCCCGACCTGGAGCAGGGCGTTGGGTTCCTCGGGCCCGCGCCCCACGATGCCCCTGGGCCGGTGGTACTTGAAGCTTCGACCTACTACCGACACCCCATTTGCCAGGAGGGCGGAGGCCACGGTATCGCCCTCGAACCCCTGGTGGCGACGGCCATCGAAGGTGAAGTTCAGGGGTTTGCCCCGGTCGATGCGACCGCCTTGATCAAGGCGATGGCGCTGGCTTCTGGGGGAGGTCTCCTGCGAAGTCATTCGACGCCCGCGTCCTAGTCGCCCGGGACCGGGCCAGGAGGCTGGGCGCCGATTTGATAGGCCGACGTGACTCTGTAGGTCACCGTGTCCCGCTCAACGTTGAACCAGCGGCGGCAACCAGAGGAGTGGCACCACTGCTCCAGGTGACGTCCGCTGGGATTCCTGCGCATGAACAGGTAGTCGGCCCACTGTTCATCAGACAGGGCGCTGGGGTCTACGGGCCGGGCAATATGGGCCTCGCCGCCGTAGGAAAATTCCGACTCGTCCCGCAGCCCGCACCAGGGGCAGGGGATCAACAGCACGATTGCCTCCTTCAGTGGGCCACGGCTGCGGCGCCGTGTTCGTCGATCAGGTACCCGGTGGTGAATCGCTCTATCGAAAAGGGGGCGATCAGGGGGTGGGGCTGATCGAGGGCGATGGTGTGGGCGAACACCCACCCGGAGCCCGGTGTAGCTTTGAAACCACCGGTCCCCCATCCCCCGTTGAAATACAGGCCCTGAACCGGGGTCTTGCTGATAATCGGGCTGGCGTCGGGGCAAATATCCACTGCCCCGGCCCAGTGGCGCAACATGCGGAGCCGGCTGAACGTGGGGAACAGTTCGAGCACCGCCTCCATGGTGCCTTCGATGATGGAGTAGCTGCCCCTCAGGCCGTACCCGTTGTAAGCGTCGATCCCGGCCCCGATTATCAGTTCGCCCTTGTCGGTCTGGCTGATGTAGGCGTGCACGGCGTTGGACATGACAACGGAGTCGAGCACCGGCTTTATGGGTTCCGATACCAGTGCCTGTAGAGGGTGGGTCTCGATGGGCAGGCGCAGGCCCGCCATGGAGGCCAGGACGCTGGTGTTTCCGGCCACCGCCACGCCAATCTTCCTGGCATTGAAGGGCCCTTTGACGGTATCGACCCCGACCACGCGGTTATCCTCGACCCGGATGCCGGTGACCTCGCAGTTCTGGATAATGTCCACTCCGCGAGCGTCGGCAGCCCGGGCGAAGCCCCAGGCGACGGCGTCGTGGCGGGCCGTGCCGCCGCGCCGCTGCAATGATGCCCCCAGGACCGGGTAGCGGGCCGATGGTGAGGTATTCAAGGCCGGGACCATCTTTTTGACCTGGTCAGCGTCAAGCAGTTCCGCGTCGATGCCGTTCAGGTGATTGGCGTTGACCCGGCGGGCCATGTCGCGCATCTCCTGCTCCGAATGGACCAGGTTCAACACGCCCCGCTGGCTGAACATCAGGTTGAAATTCAGCTCCTGGCTGAGGCCCTCCCATAGCTGCATGGACTTCTCGTACAGGTGAGCGCTTTCGTCCCACAGATAGTTGGAGCGTACTATGGTGGTGTTGCGGCCCACGCTGCCGCCGCCCAGGTAACCCTTCTCGAGGACGGCGACATTGGTGATGCCGTGTTCTTTGGCCAGGTAGTAGGCGGTGGCCAGGCCATGCCCCCCGGCACCGACTATGATCACGTCGTAGTCGGCCCTGGGTTGAGGGTTTCGCCAGACTCTGGGCCAGTTCTCGTGGTGGCTGAAGGAGTTGCGGACCAGGCCCAACAGGCTATACCTGGGCATGCTCGCTCCGGGTGCCCTTCCTCGCAATAATGGCGGCAATAATAAGCTGGCGTGAAATTCGGTGTCAATGTCCCATTAATCCTGACGGCGACAGGCATGAAGAGGGCAGGGAAACCGATCCTGACATGGGCCACCGCAACGTGGCGCCAATGCCGGTTTCAGCATCGCCGGGGAGCCGAATCTTATCCAAACAGCGACGGGAGGCAGCGCGTGGGACCGAGCGGAGAGTCCCTTTCATTCGCGGCAAAGCCCGGGCAAGGGGAATTCACCGGCGCATCGAAAGGAGACACATAATCGTCTACAGTCAGCGGAAACGGCGGCTACCGCCGTCATCTGATACCATCGCGGAAGAGGCAAGGGATATTCTGTTAAACGACAAGCGGGACATTTTTGCAGGCCATCGGCGGACTTGCAGCCGTTCTAATCCCAGACCGGCGGGAATAATAGTGGTCACCATTAGCGGCCACCGTCCAAACCCGACTGGCCCAATCCCGCTTGAGCCAGACTCGACAGGAATGCCTGTATTTGCGGACAACCTGAACGAGCACAGGAAATGCCCTTGTCTCAGTTATGCCGCAAGGGCCACACTTGACCGCGTCCGTCCCTGGGTCCCGGAGAACCAGGCGATTCCATCTCTTCCGGATCAACCAGAGCATCACACGCCATGATCCAAAGGAGGAACCCGAGACCGATGACCTCCAACCGGTCAGCACTCCCCGGGCGGATGCTCCTGCGCCCGCACCCGGCCGTGGTGCGGCTGGCCGTGCTGGCCGTGCTGGCTGCGCTGTTGCTGGTGCCGGGGGAGGCCGGTGGGCAGAACGCGCCGATGATAACAGGCGATGCTACCGCCAGCGTCGCTGAGAACACGCCCGTTGCTACGGTCATAAAGACCTACACGGCGACCGACGCCGACTCAGATCCGCTAACGTGGACGCTGGAGGGAGTCGACAAAGACGCTTTCAATCTTATGGAGAACTCCGGCATGACCGGCTACGAATTGAAATTCGCAGCCGTGCCGGACTACGAGAATCCAGCCGACGTGGCGGACTCAAATATGATGGGAGCGGCAGACAACGAATACAAGGTGACGATTAAGGTCGAGGACGACGAGTCTACGCCGATGAGTGCCACTGAGGAGGTAACCGTCACCGTTACCGACGTGAACGAGCCGCCGGACATCACCACGACTGACGACGAATACGACTTCGCGGAGAACACGGACGCCACCACCGCCGTCGCCAGCTTTGCGGCCACAGACCCGGACGCCGGGGCCACGTTGACTTGGACCCTGTCTGGCAATGATATGGAGGACTTCACCATAACCAAGGACTCAAACGGCAATGGCGTGCTCACGTTCAAGACCTCACCGAACTTTGAGGACCCAAAAGGCACTCCAGAAATGGGACAGACGGATCCCGACAACACTTACGAAATAACCGTGAACGTGAGCGATGGGTCCCTTAGTGATTCCTTGGCGGTGGTGGTGACCGTTACTGACGCAAACGACGCCCCCACCATCGACAGTGGCCCCACTGCCGTCTCCAAACCTGAGAACACTGCCACCTCGGAGGTCTTGGGGACCTACACTGCCTCCGACGTGGACGCCGCGATGGACACCCTCACTTGGTCGTTGGAAGGCGACGACATGGGCGACTTCACCCTCACCGAGAACTCCGGCATGACGGGCTATGAGCTCAAATTCTCCACCGTACCGGACTTCGAAATGCCGGCCGGCTCCCCCGCGATGGGAGAGACGGAAGCCGACAACACTTATGAGGTTACGGTGAAGGTAACCGACAACGGTAGTCCCGTCATGAGCGGTACTCGCGAGGTCATAGTAACTATCACCGACATTAACGAACACGCCGACCTGACCACCACAACCGCCGCTTACGACTTCGCCGAGAACACGACGACAGCCGTCGCCACCTTCGAGGCCGCCGACCCTGATTCGGGGTTCGACCTAACGTGGACGCTTACAGGTGCCGACGCAGACGACTTCGAAATTTCTGAGGACGAGAACGACACCGACCAGGACGGGGTCCTGACCTTCAAGAATCCGCCGGACTTTGAGAACCCTGCAGGTACTCCAGCGAACTCGATGGACCCTGCGGACAATACCTACGAGCTCACTGTAAACGTTCGCGACAGCAAGGACGGCGACGGCAACGACGACACTGCAATCGACGAGAGCCTGGCCATCGTGGTGACCGTGACCAACGCCAACGACGCGCCTACGTTTGATACAACACCAACCAACTTCGATGTAGACGAAAACACGGCCACCACAGAAATTATTGCTACTTACATGGCCTCTGACCAAGACGGGAACACCCTGACTTGGGGCCTCGAAGGGAACGACGCGGGCGACTTCACCATCATAAAAAACTCAGACGGCGACGGCGAGCTCAAATTTGCCAGCAAGCCTGACTACGAAATGCCGATGGGTACGCCCGCAGATCCCATGGATTCAGCAGACAACACTTACGAGATAACGGTGAAGGTCACGGACGATGGGACGGGCGCTCTTAGTGCCTCACAAGCCATCACCATCACGGTCAACGACGTCAACGAGCCGCCGGACATCACCAGCACCGAAACGACCCACACCACCCCGTCTTTTGCGGAGATCGAGTTTGACGCCACATCACCCGACTTGGTTGTAGCCACATACACCGCTACCGACCCGGATGCGGGCGCCACCATTACATGGTCCATCAGTGGTACTGACGTCGCCAACTTCGACATCGGCGGCAGCAACGGCCAATTGACCTTCAAGAGCACAGCCTTACCTGACTTCGAGACACCTGCGGGGTCTCCGGACGTAGAAAATGGGCCGGCTGACAACACCTACATGATCGTCGTGGAGGTGAAGGACGGCGAAGATGCAGAGGGAAACGCCGACACCACTGTTGACGATTCCATCGAAGTAACCGTTACCGTAACCAACGTCGACGAGACGCCGGAGATCACTACTACTGACGCTATGACCCACACCGCGCCATCCAAAGAGGAGATCGCATACGACGTCGTGGACGAGGCCCTAGCCGCCGATGCCAAGGATATTGCAACCTACCAAGCCCGCGACGAGGAGGACGAGACCATCACCTGGTCCGTCGACGGAACGGACAAGGACGATTTCACGATCGGCGAATCCAGTGGCGTCCTCTCCTTCGCCCAGAGGCCCAACTACGAAATGCCGGTCGACTCCTTTACGGCTCCGGATACAGAAGGCGACAACGTCTACAACATCATCGTCAAGGCTACTGACGGCACCACCGCCCCGAACGATGTAGCAAAGACCCGGGAACTCCCCGTTACCGTCACGGTCACCAACGTGGATGAGACGCCGGAGTTTACCAACCCGCCGGCCGACCGGGACTTCCCGGAGATAGAGTACGACCACTCCGGCACCCCCGACCTGGTCGCGGCCACCTTCACCGCCCGGGACGAAGAGGACGAGGACCTGACCTGGACCATCACCGAGAACGACGCGGACGACTTTACCATCACAGAGAACATGGACGGCGCGGGCGTGGTGACGTTCAAAGACCCGCCGGACTTCGAGACGCCCGCTGGCGCCCCGGAAAACGCGGGAGACCCCGCCGACAACACCTACGAATTCACGGTGAAGATCACCGACGCTACTGTGGACCCTAATACCGATGCCAATGAGCAAACGCTGGACTACGTGGTCACGGTCACTGACGTCAACGAGCGGCCGGACATAGTCGAGATCGACGGCAACGCCCTCGACTTCGCCGAGGTGGACTTCTACTTAGACCTCAGTGAGGACACACCGGACGCGGTCCACACTTTCACGGCCACGGACTACGACGTCGGGGACACGTTCACGTGGTCGCTGTCCGGCGACGATGCGGGGGATTTTGCCATCAGCAATGAGGCCGGTTCCGAGGGAGAGTTGACCTTCAAGCAGGACAGCAGCCTGGGTTTCGGTCCTCTCCCCAGCTTCGAGGATCCCCAGGACGCTGATACTGACAATACTTACAACGTCACAGTGGTCGCCACTGACGATGACACAACGCCGAAGGCCACGGAGTACGCCGTAACCATCACCGTCACTGACACGGAGGAAGAGGGCACTATCGCGGTCTCGATGCCCAACGATCCGCCCCAAGTGGGTGACGTCATATCCTTCACCCTTTCGGACCCTGACGGCGGCGAGGACGCCTCCAGCGTCGACTGGACGATAGAGGCCTGCCGCCCCGCGGAAGGCTGTGCTCCGGAAGGAGCATGGGTAGAGGTGGACGCCTCGGACCCAGCCTCGCTGGTGAAGACCTACACCGTCGACGAGGACGACACGGGGCAGGAGATCCGGGCCACCGCCACCTACACCGACCGCTTGGGCAGTGGCAAGACGGCCGCCAGCGACCCAACCGCGGCGGTGGTGGACGAGCGGGTTGTGGCGCCGCCCCGGTTCCGCTCCGGCGCCAGCCACACCATCGAGGAGGGCCCCGGAGGCAGGCCCACGGATACCGTGATTACCGCCACCGACGTGGACGGCGAGGCGCTCATCTGGGGCCTGGAGGGGGATGATTCAGACCTGTTCGTGCTCATCCCGTCGCCGGCAACGACGACGGTCCCCATCCAGGGCAACGAATTCCCCGGATACACGGCCCAGCTGTGGGCCGTCGTGGACTTGGATTACGAGGACCTGCCAGCCGGCGACAAGGATCTGGAGTTGATCATCACACTCAGCGACGGCATGGGTGTTGATGGCAGCAACATGGCCACTCATGACGAAACAGTCGATATCAACGACTACGAGGTGACCATCACCGTCACCAACGTGGATGAGGACGGGGTAATCACCTTCTCGCCGGAGGAGGTGCCGGAACCGGGGGTGCCGATTACGGCCACCCTGGCCGACGATGACGACGATGTAACAATGGTTGGCACGGACGAGGGTTGGCAGTGGCAGCGGTCGGAGGACGGAGAAACGGGCTGGGCCCCCATTAGCGGAGAAACCTCAGTCACCTACACGCCTTCGGCCACCAACGACGTTATCTCGGGTGGCAGCAATGACGGCGACGGATACTACCTTCAGGCCACGGTCAGCTATACCGATGGGCAGGGCAGCGGAAAGTCCGCCGAGGCCGTCGCCGGGCAGATGGGCACCAGCAGCACGCCGCCGGAGTTCCCCGGCACCGAGACCGGAACGCGCACCGTGCCGGAGAACAGCAGCGCGGGAACTAACATCGGGGACCCCGTGGCAGCGGACGATGCAGAGAGCAACAGCCTGACCTACACGCTGACGGGGGTTGATGCGGAGGCCTTCAGCATCGTATCCAGCAGCGGGCAGCTGAGGGTCAAGGAGCCCCTGGACTTCGAGGAAAAGTCCAGCTACACGGTCACCGTAGAGGTGAGCGACCGCCGGGATGCGGCGGGCAGTTCCTCGACCCGAATCGACGACACGCAGGACGTGACCATCACGGTCACCAACGAGGACGAGGACGGCACCGTCACCCTGTCCTCCGCGACGAACAGGGCGCAGGCCACCGTTGAGATAACCGCCAGTCTCAGCGACCCGGATGGGGTTTCCGGCACCGAAAGCTGGCAGTGGCATCGCTCATCAGATCGCTCCGACTGGGGGGACCCCATATCCGGCGCCACCAGCGCCACATACCAGCCCACGGCGGCGGACGACGAGGGCAACTACCTGCGGGCCACCGCCAGCTACACCGACGGCCACGGCTCGGGCAAGAGCGCCGAGGCGGAGACGGCCCGGGTCGCTGCTGCGCCGCCCACCAACGCGAAGCCGGTGTTTCCCGACGCGGAGGACGGCCAGCGGGAGGTGGCGGAGAACTCTGACGCTGGCACTGTGGTCGAAAATCCTAAAGACACCAACAAAAACCCGGTGGCGGCCACCGACTTAAGGGGCGGCACGCTCGTCTACTCGAAAACAGGATCGGATGCAGCAGCTTTCGACATCAACGACGCAACCGGCCAGCTGAGCGTGGCGCAGGGCGCGGAGCTGGATTACGAGAGGAAGAGGACCTACCGGTTCACCGTCCGGGTAACGGACGGCCAGGACGATGCCGAAAACGCCAATAGCGCCATCGACGACACGATCGCCGTGACCGTCAACCTGACCGACGTGAACGAGGCGCCGGTAGTGACCGGCACCGAAGAGAGGGATTTCCCGGAAAACGGCACCGGGTCAATCGCAAAGTACACTGCCAGGGACCCGGAGGGAGACCCGGTCTCGTGGTCAGTGGCAGGGAACGACGGGGGGAGTTTTGTTATCACCGACCGGGGCCTGCTCTACTTCAATGAGCCGCCGGACTTTGAAGTCCCCCAAGACGATGGCACCGACAACGTCTACAACATTGAGGTGGTCGCTACCGACGACGGCGGTCTCGAAGGCCGCCTAGACGTGGCCGTAACCGTGACCGATGTGGAGGAGACGGGAACCCTCACCATATTCCCCAACAAGGGATGGTACGACCCCGACGCAACACCCCCGCCGGGGGTAACACGGTTCGAAGCTATCCTGGTGGACGACGACGGCATTGAAGGCATGCCCACTTGGCTATGGAAGAGGTCCTCCAGCGAGACAGTCGATAGAGATACCACGGACGACACACAGACAACTAGTGACTACACGGCCAGCGAAGACGACCTGAATCGGACTTTGCGCTTAACGGTGACCTACCAGAACAGTCCACAGGAAAAGACCCTCACTACCAGCCTGTCCCAGGCGATTGGGGACACCCGGCCGATGACCAACACCGCCCCCGAGTTCCCGCCGCCGCTGAACCTCATTCCCAACCTTGGAGGGTACCATGGCCGGAGCATCACCTCATCGCCGACCGCCAATCGCCCCATAGGCTCGCCCGTCCGGGCCGCTGACGCCGAAAACGACCAGCTCACCTACATGCTGGGAGGCAGGGACGCCGACAAGTTCCGGATCGACCCCCGGACCGGACAGCTGCGCACCTGGGCCGTCCTGGACCACGAGGTGGAGGACACGTACACCGTGTCGGTGTTCGTCCATGATGGTTTCGATGCCTACTACCGGCCCTCCAGGGCGTTGGACGACATCGTCGCAGTGATAATCACGGTGCTGCCGCCGCCGGTCAGGACAATAATAATTGGCGACAACGACGACGATGATATAGAACCAACGCCGGTACCCACTGCGACTCCGACTCCCAAGCCGGCTCCGAAACCCACACCGGTGCCGACCGCAGTCCCCACCCTGCCGCCGCCGCCGCCGACCAGCACGCCAGTACCAGCCCCGACCGTGCCCCCAACAGCCACGCCCGTACCCACGCCCACACCGTCTCCCACACCGACGCCTTCGCCATCCCCGACGCCGACACCAATGCCGACAGCAACGCCGACGCCAACAGCTACGCCCACGCCGACACCCACGCCGACGCCGACCCTGACGCCGACACCCACGACGACACCAACACCGACGTCCACCCTCACTCCGGTGCCAACTGCAACAGCTACACCCACTCCCACCCATACGCCAACGCCCACGGCAACGGCGACGCCAACTCCGACCGCCACGGCCACCAGGACGCCCGTGCCACCTCTGGCACCCACCAGGACCAAAGCTTCCCTCGCTCCCGCACTCCGGGAGATCGAGGAGCCCAACATCCCGATCATCGGCACAACGGGAGATACGGCACGCCAGGCCCTGAGCGCAGCGGCGGCGGTCACCAGGAACAGGACGACCCTGGTCGCCATCATGGCAGTCGTACTGGCGATCTCAATCGGCGTATTCGCCCACCTAATTTTCAGAAGGGACTAAGGAGCGGGAGGCCGCTCCGGTCCGTCCTCATAGGAGACTGGGGGAAGGGCGACCTTCAGGCCATGCCCATGGCTCCGAAAATAGAGACAGCTTCAGTTGTTGCCGACGTGAATCAGGAAAGCAGCAGTTACCTGATACTTATCCGGCCTCGGAATGGCACTGAGACAATTCCGCCAAGGGTCGACTTCCCGGCCCCGTATCAAGTACGGGGTGACGTTCTTTCGCCGGAATGAAGGGAGGGCCGGAATGACGGACCGGGGTTCGCAATAATCGCAAGGACCCGTTAGGGGAACCGAGCGTGCTTGACGGGTGAAATTTGGAAAACTTATAATCTGCGCGGTAGGATATAGAAAGAGTGCCTAAACGAACGTATCAACCGAAGAAGCGACGCCGCGCCCGCGTGCACGGATTCCGTTCCCGGTCGGCAACCTCCGACGGGCGGGCCATATTGCGGAGGCGGCGGTTCAAGGGTCGCCACAAGCTATCCGTGTGAAACCCGGCGCCTCGTCATGCAACGCAGGCACCGCATCTCGGGGAGCAAGCGTCATTCCCAGATTCACCGTGAGGGCGCCAGCCTGGCCAACAAGTTGCTGGTAGTCCGCTTCCTAGCCAACAACCTGGATTACAGCAGGTTTGCCTTGGTGGTGAGCAGGCGTGTTGGCAACGCAGTAGTCAGGAACCGGATCAAGCGCAGGCTGAGGGAGACGTTGCGCAGCAGTCCGGTGACTCCCGGGTGGGACGCGGTAATCATTGTGCGGCGAGGGGCACAGAAAGCGGGTTATCGCGAATTAAGCCGCGCTGCCAAAAATCTTCTGCGCCGCAGCCGTATCGCAGAGAGCGAGGACCGGCCTGCCGTTTCGAGAGTGGTAAGCAGCGAGGTGTGCAATACTGCCGGGAAATCAACCGAATGAAGTCGTCGTTCTTATGGTGCATCCGCGCTTACCAGATCCTCCTCTCCCCGCTCTTACCAACCTCGTGCAGGTATGATCCCAGTTGTTCACACTATTCCCACGACGCAGTGACCCGATACGGTGTGCTTAAGGGCGCCTGGCTTGGCGCCAAACGCCTGGCCCGGTGTCATCCCTTTGGAGGAAAGGGATACGACCCGGTGCCGTGATTGATCGGACTCCGCAATCGAGCCGAAATTGCTCCTACGCCTTGTGAATTCCAGAAAGGTACAAGAAACCGCACCCGAAACTGGGCAAAAGACTGTGACCGGTGGTGCTTTGTTGGCCTCGCCTGAGGGCGAACCACAAGGTGGCCTGTCACTCCCAAGTCGCTGGGCACTGGCCGCAGTACCTCTACTGGTGCTTGTCATTTCCCTTGTCGGGTGTACCAGGGACATCGGAGGGGTGACCTCGGGGTGGAACGCCCTGACCAGCGCCAATGGAATTGTTTACGTCGGAACGAGGGACGGCCGGGTCCAGTCTTTGGTGGACAGCGGATTCGAAGGGGTACGTGAGGGCTGGAGATTTCCTGCTGCTGAGGGGACGGACGACTTGAAGGGAGTCTATTCCTCGCCCCTGGTGGCCTCGGGTCTGCTTTACGTAGCCGGAGAGAACGGATACATGTACGCGCTGGATCCTGAGACCGGCAGCGTAACAGACCGTGGATGGCGTCGCCCCCAGGGACAACCTCCCAATTTGCAACCCTTCGTAGGCGGGCCGGCCTATGATCCCATCAACGAACTGGTGATCGTGGCCTCCGAAGATGGAAATCTTTATGACTACGATGCGGACACCGGAGAGCGAATATGGGATAGCCCGTTCAGCGCTGAGGACAAGATCTGGTCCACACCCGCCGTGAGCAACGCCGTGGCCTATTTCGGTTCTCACGACCATCACGTCTATGCCGTCGATCTGGCGTCGGGGGAGGCAATCTGGGATTTCGAGACCGACGGCGTCGTGGCGGGTAAGCCTCTCGTGTTTGACGGGATGGTGCTGGCCGGGTCTTTTGACAAGAACCTGTATGCGCTGGACGCGGTGCACGGAACCCTGAGATGGCAATTCGAGGCCGATAACTGGTTCTGGGCGGGGGCGGTCACCAATGGGGAGATGATATTCGCCCCCAACATGGACGGTCACATTTATGCCCTGGACCGGGACGGCTTTCTGCATTGGAAGTACGACGTTGGGGACTCCATCGTATCGCCTCCGGTCCTGGTGCCGAGGGGACTGGTAGTAGCGGCCAGAAACGGCCGACTGCTGCTGCTGGACATATCAAGTTCGGGGAGCCGCACTTCCGATCAAAGAGTGCTTTCCTCCCAGCTGCTGGGGGATGCGGAGATCAGGGCCCCCATCGTGGCCGTCGGCGAGTCGGTCTACGTGGGTTCTGATGACGGTACGGTCCGAAGGGTGGAAGTAAAGGGCGGGCAAGTGCAAATGTGGTGCTGGCACTACGAGGACACGATATGCAACTGATGGGTCACGAGAACCGACGGGACTGCCGTCCGGGTCGCCCGTCAGGCGCGGGTAGGCTGGAAAGAACCGGTTGGATCGAGAGGGCGAGAGGATAGGACCCCTTGGGTATCGACGATCTCTGGCGAGAGATAATAATTCGTCCGCTGTTGAACCTGCTGGTGGTGCTGTACACCATCTGTTTCAACAACATGGGCCTGGCGATCATCGTCTTTACCGTAATCGTGCGCCTGGTCACGCTGCCGCTGACGATCAAGCAGCTGAGGCAAATGCGGGCGATGACGGACCTGCAGCCGCGAATGCGCGAGATTCAGGACCGGTACGGACGGGACCGGCAGCGGGTTTCGCAAGAGACCATGCGCATGTACCGGGAGGCGGGGGTGAGCCCCGTAGGATGCCTTGGTCCGCTGGTCATTCAGATGCCGATACTGTTCGGGCTGTTCCGGGTGCTCATCCAGACACTGTACTCGAGACCCGACCACCTGGTGGCGCTGGCGGAAAAGTTCTACGCGTGGATACCGTTGTTCCCGATTTATACCGCGGCGCCCCTGAGCGCTTCCTTCCTGTGGATGGACCTTTCGGAGCCCGACCCGAGCAATGTGGTCATCCCGGTGCTGGTTTTCGTTTCGACGTGGCTGCAGCAGAAGATGACGATGACGCCGTCGGCGGACCCACGCCAGTCCACGAATCAGATGATGATGTTGTGGCTGATGCCGCTGATGATAGCGTTCTTTTCGTTCACCCTGCCCAGCGGATTGTCCCTGTACTGGATCGCATCCAACGTCATCGGTATCGGTATCCAATATTTCGTAACCGGGTGGCAGCCCATATTCCCCCTGTTCCCCAAGGCGGAGCCAGCGCCGGCAGCAGCGCCGTCTTCGTCATCCGCATACGACGAACCTGAGGAGGTTGATGGCGATGCAAGAACCTCTCGTAATGAGCGCTCGAACCGTAGAAGAGGCAATCGAGCTGGCTCTGAAAGAGCTCGACGTCGGCCGCGACGAGGCCGAGGTAGAAATACTAAGTAGGGGAAAGGCGGGGTTCCTCGGGATAGGGGCAGAGCTGGCGAGGGTACAGGTAACCCTCATCTCCTCCGCCGGCGGTGGCGGAACCGGACAGGGACCGTCGGCGGCGGCCATGGCCGGGGCGGCGGTGGGACGAATTCTCGAGGCTGCCGGAGTTAACGTCACCCGGACCCTGCGCTCCTCGCATGATCCTGAGACGGGGGGCCCGGTGATCGACCTGGCCGGGGAGGACTCGGGTCTGCTCATTGGCAGGCGCGGGCAGACCCTACAGGCATTGCAGTTCCTGGTCACGCTCATTGTTCGCAAGCAGAGGGGTGAGGACGTGCGTGTGGTGCTGGATGTCGAGAACTACCGTCAAAGACGAGAGACATCATTGAGGGACATGGCGGCCAAGGTGGCTTCGAGGGTAGCCCAGACCAATCGGAGTATCACTCTGGAGCCGATGCCTCCCGCTGACCGCCGCATCATTCACACTTCACTGTCCGACCACCCGAGTGTGAGGACCGAGAGCGCCGGAGAAGGGGACAATCGCAAGGTTACCATCATGCCCCGCAGGGACTAGACTTCTGCCCGGTGTTCATTACAGCGGCAAGCCCGGAGCCGTTTCCAACAGGGCCTTTCGGTCATCCAGTGCTTTCGGTATTGTCTGCGGGATACGAATGGTCCCGGCCAGGTCTTGATATCAAAGGGTCATTCCGGATTCCGGCAAGGGCCGGAATGACGGACAGGAGTTTGCAATAATCGAATGATCATCCCGTTTCCAAGCTGTTGGAACACAGCGGGAATCGATTTTGATAACATATTCACATCCGCTGCAGATTAACGCTCAAGGAGAATCGAAGACGTAGAGCCGGAGGAGGGCTTTGCCTTGATTGAGATCGAACCCACCCGTGAGGTTGTATCCGGGGTCTACCAGCGACTAGACCAGAACCTGAGTACCGTAAGGGCCGTTCAGGGCAGGCCCCTGACACTAGCGGACAAGATTCTGCTCAGCCACCTCGATGATCCTAACAGCACCGGTATGGAGCGTGGGCAGACCTATGTGCAGCTGCGCCCGGACCGGGTCATCCTGCAGGACGTTCTGGGGCAGACGGCGATGCTTCAGTTCATGCAGACCCGGCGGGCCAGCACGGCGGTGCCGACGTCGGTCCATTGCGACCACCTGATTCAGGCTCGGGTGGAGGGTGACCGGGACCTTTCGGAATCGCTGGCGGAAAACGACGAGGTCTACAATTTCCTGCGCGCCGCCTCGGCCAAGTACGGTGTGGGATTCTGGTCACCGGGGGCAGGAATCATTCACCAGGTGGCCTTCGAGAACTATGCCTACCCGGGCGAGCTGATGATCGGCACCGATTCCCATACGCCGATGGGAGGCGGGCTGGGCTCCATTTCGGTGGGCGTAGGAGGAGCCGACGCCGTGGAGGTGATGGCCGGCCTGCCGTGGGAGGTGCTGTATCCGCGGTTCATCGGGGTGCATCTGACGGGAGAGATGAGCGGATGGACGGCGCCCAAGGACGTTATCCTGTACCTGGCAGGGCAGCTGACTGTCTCCGGGGGCACCAACGCGATCATCGAGTATTTTGGTCCAGGAACTGCCTCGATCAGCGCCACCGGCAAGGCCACCATCACTAACATGGGCGCCGAATTGGGAGCAACCACCTCAGTTTTCCCATACGACGAGAGGATGGCCCGGTACCTGCGCGCCACCAATCGAGCAGCCATCGCGGAACTGGCAGACCAGTACCGCCACCTGCTGGTTGCAGACGCGGAGTGCGAGGCCAACCCCGAGCAGTACTACGACCGGATCGTCGAGATCAACCTGTCTCAGCTGGAGCCACACCTGGTGGGTCCGCATTCCCCCGACCGCGCCAGGCCGATTTCGAAAATGTCGGCCGAGCTAAAGGACGACCCCAACCTTATCGATGAGATTTCTGCGGCACTGATAGGGAGTTGTACGAACTCCTCTTACGAGGACATGAGCCGCTCCGCCGACGTGGCCGAACAGGCGAAGGCCCGGGGCCTCAGCTCGGCAGTGCCCTTCATGGTTACCCCCGGGTCGGAGCAGGTGAGGGTGACCATCGAACGGGACGGTCAAATGCGGTCGCTTCAGGATATAAACGCGACAGTGCTGGCCAACGCGTGCGGTCCCTGCATTGGGCAGTGGCGGAGGGCCGGGGAGTCCGCCGGTCAAGCCAACACCATTGTTACTTCCTATAACCGGAACTTTCCGGCCCGGAACGATGGGCAGCCCTCGACAATGAACCTTATCGGCAGTCCGGAGATTGTGACCGCTCTGGCTATCGGTGGACGGCTTTCCTTCAACCCGATGACCGATACGCTGACTGCAGTGGACGGGTCTGAGTTCCGTTTCGATCCTCCTCAGGATGCCCCGGAGGTGCCGCCCTCCGATTTCGACGAGGGCCGGTCGTTTTACCAAGCACCGCCGGAAGACGGATCCGAAGTTGAGCTGACGGTCTCACCGGACAGCGAGCGGATCCAACTGCTGGAACCCTGGCCGGCATGGGACGGCAACGACTTCATGGATATGCCGGCGTTGCTGAAAGCCAAGGGAAAGACAACCACGGACAGCATTTCCCCTGCCGGGGTCTGGCTGAGGTTCCGCGGCCACCTTGACAGGTTCAGCGACAACATGTTCATGGGGGCAATCAACGCCTACACGGACGAGGCGGGTAAAGGGCTCAACGTGGTCAGCGGCGAGAGGGACGAGGGTTTCTCCAAGATCGCCCGGGACTACAAGGCGCAAGGGATAAAGTGGGTGGTGATCGGAGATTCCAACTACGGTGAGGGCAGCAGCCGTGAGCACGCCGCGCTCTCTCCACGGTTGTTGGGCGGCGCGGCGGTGATCGCGCGAAGCTTCGCCCGCATTCACGAGAGCAATCTCAAGAAGCAGGGGCTGCTGGCGCTGACCTTCACGAATCCGGACGATTACGACCGGATCCGGGAGGACGACCGCATCAGCCTGACCGGGTTGACGCAAATTTCTCCCGGCAGACCGGTGCAGTGCACGGTCAAGCACAGCGACGGCAGCAGCGAGTCATTGGAGTTGCAGCATTCCTACAGCGAATCACAACTGGAGTGGTTCCGTCTTGGCTCGGCATTAAACCTGTTTCACCGGTAACCGGGACCTGCGGGAGTGCCTGGCCAGGGGGGCCGGGCGCTGCCCGTTCGTTGGATAGTGCCGAGCTGAACGGTCAAGCACGCCGAATTCTTTTCGGCAACTGTGCTGGCAGCAGGGCAGACGCCAGGCCGGTTTCGCCCGGTACCGGAATCAGACTCACAGGGTTGGATTACAATATGAGTCCCGGGGTCAGAATTCCGGTTGACCTCTCGGGAACGCTCCCGATACAATGCTCGGGTGAACAGTGTGCCGGACTCCCACCAAGTCTATGGCCCGTTCGACAGTCCCCGCGAGGAATGCGGGGTAATCGCCGTATATTCCCCAGAAGAGACCGCCAGCCGCATGGTTTTCTTTGGTCTCTTCGCCCTCCAGCACCGCGGCCAGGAGAGCGCGGGCATCGCCTCTATTGATGGCGACGAGATCCGGGTGCACGCGGAAATGGGCCTGGTGTCTCAGGTTTTCCGTGAGGCGGATTTCCAGCCACTTGCGGGTGAGTTCGCCATTGGCCACACGCGGTATTCCACGACCGGCTCCAGCGAACTCTGCAACGCACAACCGATGCTGGTTGATGGCCGGTCGGGGGCCATTGCCCTGGCCAATAACGGCAATATAGTTAACGCTCTTCAGCTGAAGGAGCAGTTACAGGCGGAATGGGGCTGCCCTTTCGTTTCCACTACGGATACGGAAATAATCGCCCGGATGCTGGCCAATCTTCCCGGATCGAGTTGGGAAGAGAGGGTATTCCAGTGCATGAGGCGGCTGGAGGGAGCCTACTCGCTGGTGGCGTTGACCAAGGACGGTGTCTTTGCCGCCAGGGATCCCCTGGGGATTCGTCCCCTCTGCCTGGGAAAGCGGGGGAACGGCTGGATAGTCGCCTCTGAGAGTTGCGCGTTGGACAACCTGGGCGCCGAGTTCGTTCGCGAGGTGGAGCCAGGCGAGGTGCTGGTCATCGACGCCGACGGGCTTCGCTGCTCGGTGTGGCCGGGTGTTGCAGAGGTGCGATCGAGGTCTCTATGTGTCTTCGAGTTGATCTATTTCTCACGACCGGACAGTATTCTCGGGGGCGAACTGGTCTACTCCAAACGGCAAGAGATGGGGGCGGAACTGGCCAGGGAACACCCTGTGGATGCAGACCTGGTCATCGGAATACCGGACTCCTCCACGGCTGCAGCGGTAGGGTACGCCCTTGAGTCGGGCATACCGTTCAGTGAAGGCTTGATCAAGAACCGCTACGTGGGGCGCACCTTCATTGAGCCGGAGCAGAGACTGAGGGACCTCGGGGTGCGTCAGAAATTCAATAGCCTGGGCCAAGTGATCAAAGACAAGCGGATAGTGGTGGTGGATGACAGTATCGTGAGGGGTACAACGACTCCCCATGTGGTCAATCTGCTGCGCCGATCCGGGGCCACGGAGGTGCACATGCGGGTGTGCGCTCCGCCCATCAGGCACCCCTGCTTCATGGGAGTGGACATGGCCTCCCGCAGGGAATTGCTGGCCGCCAACAGCAGCATTCCTGAAATACGCAAGTTCATCGATGCCGACACCCTGGGGTATCTTAGTGTCGCTGGACTGATGAAAGTGGTGGGCGGCACGAAGGGCGGATTCTGCGACGCCTGTTTCACGGGCAATTACCCGGTCCCGGTCCAACTGGACCTGGACAAGATGGTCCTAGAGGGCTCCGCGGACTGAAATTCCCCTCCCCTGCACCATGGGACTTGAGCCTCATTTCGGGCTTGAAATAATTTACGCCTGTCCTGGCCCAAATCACGTTAATACCCTGAGTCACCACGATTACTCCGGAGGCTGATTTGCATCCAACGCCAAAAGATCCTGGGAGAAGTCCGAGTTGACGGGCATGCGCCGAGCCGAAAGCTATCGGCAGTCGGGTGTTGACCTGGGAGGCATGGGTGAGCTGAAGGACCGTATCCGGGGTCTGGCGGCGAGCACCCAGGGCCCGGAGGTGATCGATGGGGGCAGCAGCTTTGCGGGGCTGTATCAGCTCGGCGGCGAGGGAGGGCCGGTGCTGGTGGCGAGCACCGATGGGGTCGGGACCAAGTTGAAGATAGCGGCGCAGCTGGGACATTTCGAGTCCATCGGCCGGGACCTGGTGTCGCTGAACGTGAACGACATACTCACCAAAGGGGCGCGACCCCTGTTCTTCCTGGACTACGTGGCGTTTTCCAACGTAGACACACAGGCCATGGACTCCCTCTTGCGGGGCGTCGCCTGGGGATGCCGCGAGACACAGTGCGCCCTGATCGGTGGCGAGACAGCACAGATGCCAGGGATGTACCAGGATGGCGAAATGGACCTGGCTGGTTTCGTGGTGGGGGTGGTGGACCGGGAATCCCTGCTGGAGCCGAACCGGGTCCAAGAGGGCGACGTATTGCTCGGGGTAGCATCCAACGGGCTGCACACCAATGGCTTCTCACTGGTGCGCAAGGTGTTCAACACCGACGACGATCCGGCGGCACTCTTCAGGCGGCACGAGGGCCTGGCGCACCAGCTGGGTGAGGAGCTGCTGCTCTACCATCGGAATTACTACCCGATGATGGCGCCGGTGCTTCCCCTGTTGAACGGCTTGGCGCATATCACGGGCGGGGGCCTGCCAGGAAAACTGCCGGCGGTCCTGCCCGAGCACCTGGCGGCCCGGATCGATGCGTCGGCGTGGAATCCCCCACCCATTTTTGCCCTGCTGCAGAGGGAGGGAGGGATTTCCGATGACGAGATGTTCCGGGTGTTTAACATGGGACTCGGAATGGTGGCAGTCTGCCCCGAATCCAATGTCACAGGGTTTCTGGAGCAGATTCCGGAGGCATTCCGCGTGGGGCAGATAGTTCACCGAACGTCGGAAGAGCAGGTGGTGCTGGTCCGATAAATCCGGTCCACATCAGAAGGTGCGCCTAAAACACGGAGTCGGATTTTGAGAGCCTTAATCAGTGTTTACGACAAGACCGGTGTGGTCAAATTCGCGGAGAGGGCTGCGAAAGCGGGGTATGAGCTGATCAGCACCGGAGGCACCCATCGGACGCTGACCGATGGGGGACTGAGCGTGAGGCAGGTGGCCGAGGTAACGGGGTCGCCGGAAATTCTCGGGGGAAGGGTCAAGACCCTGCATCCCGCCATTCATGGCGGGCTCCTGGCACGGCGGGAATCGCCGGAGCAGATGACGGAGCTGGAGGCCCATGGGATCGGGACCATCGACATGGTGGTGGTCAACCTGTATCCCTTCGTCGAGACCATCAGCCGCGCGGGGGTAACGCTGGAGGAGGCGCTGGAGAACATCGACATAGGGGGGCCGACGATGCTGCGGGCAGCCGCAAAGAACTTTCCGTCGGTCGCGGTGGTGGTGGACCCAGCGGACTACGACTGGGTGGCCGACAAGCTGGAGAATGACGGCCTGACTGAGGTAGACCGGCAGGGGTTGGCGGCGAAGGCTTTCAGACACGTCTCGCAGTACGACGCGGCGGTTACCGGATATCTGGATGGCTCCGCAGGCAAGGAGCATCTGCCCGACCAACTGTCGATTTCGCTGAGCAAGGTGTCAGGCCTCCGATACGGCGAGAATCCGCACCAGGCGGGTGCCCTCTATGCCCCTTCCGAGGCGGGCCTGACGGGGATAGCCGGGGCAAGGCAGCTGCACGGGAGGGAGCTTTCCTACAACAACCTGATGGACGCAGACGCGGCATGGCGATCCGTTTCCGATTTCGCTGAGCCAACAGTGGCCGTGGTGAAGCACAACAACCCCTGCGGCCTGGCCAGCAGGGAGTCCATCGCGGAGGCATATCGGCTGGCTTACGAAGGGGACACGGTCAGCGCCTTCGGGGGCATCGTGGCCTTTAATCGCACGGTTGATGCCGCCTCGGCGCAGGCAATGGACGCGATTTTCTACGAAGTGGTGATTGCTCCTGGGTACGAGGACGAAGCGCTGGAAATATTGCAACGGAAGCGCAACTTGCGAATTCTGACTGCCGTTCCGACACCCGCGGGTGGAGCATTTGACCTTCGCCCCATCGCGGGTGGGGTGCTGGTGCAAGGACCGGACGACATCGTCGAGGACCCCGGTGAGTGGCGAAGGGTAACCGAGCGGGAGCCCAGTGCAGGGGAGCGGGAGGACCTGGCCTTCGCCTGGAAGGCAGCCAAGCATATCAAGTCCAACGCCATTGTCCTTGCCAAGGACCGGGCACTGGTGGGCATGGGAGCCGGGCAGCCCAACAGGGTGGTCAGTGTGCACCTGTCGCAGCGGACCGCAGGGGAAAAGGCGAGGGGCGCCGTGCTTGCCTCGGACGCCTTCTTTCCCTTCCCCGACAATATCGAACTGGCCGCAGAGGCTGGGGTCACGGCGATAGTGCAGCCGGGTGGCTCAGTGCGCGACGAGGAGGTCATTGCGGCCGCGAATGAGGCAGGGCTGGCCATGCTGTTCACGGGGGTGCGCCATTTCCGCCATTAGGCATTGGGAAGTAGAGGGGCAACCATGAGTGCCAGCGTCGACGTGGTCATTCCGGTATACAACGAGGAGGATGCCCTGCCGTCCAGCATCCCCAGGCTGTGCTCTTACCTGCGGGACAACATTCCCAACCACTGGCGGGTGACCATTGCGGACAATGCCTCCACGGACGGCACGCGGGCCGTGTCCGAGTTGCTTTGCCGTGCGTTCCCTGCCGTTCATTACCTGTACCTGCCCGAGAAGGGCCGGGGCCGGGCGCTTCGGGCGGCGTGGCTGGGCAGCGAGTGTGACATCGTCAGCTACATGGATGTGGACCTGTCGACCGACCTGCCCCATTTTCCGCAGCTTGTGGGCCAACTGGCATCGGGCTGCGACGTGGCGATAGGAAGCCGACTCAGCCGGGATTCTAGGGTTACGCAACGGAGTTTCAAGCGGGAGCTTACCTCCAGGGCTTACAACAAGCTGATCTGGTCGATGTTCTTCGTCGGGTTTCCGGACGCCCAGTGCGGATTCAAGGCAATGACCAGGGAGGCGGCCCAGGCCATCATTCCCCGAGTTGAGAACAACAATTGGTTCTTCGACACAGAGATGCTGATCATTGCGGAGATGAGAGGCTACCGCATCGGCGTGGTACCCGTGGCCTGGCAGGACGATCCGTCCAGCACCGTAAACGTGATCAAGACGGCGACGGAGGATGTCAAGGGGCTGCTGCGTTTGAGATTCGGCGGCATCCCCAAGGTCGAACCACCGAGCCGGTAATACCGTCCTGACATCCCGACCCGACTGGAGGGAGCGGGGGATAGGGCCGGGCAATAGTGGACTCCAAATACTCTGGGGCGAGGAAAGTTATTCTCCATGGAACTCGGACTGGCGGGCAAGACAGTGATCATCACCGGCGGCGGCTCAAACATTGGCCGGGCCATCGTTCACGCCTTCGCCGAGGAGAGCAGCAACGTAGTGATCGCTGAACTGGATCAGGACCAGGGGGAGAGGGTGGCCGGGGAGGTGATGGCGATGGGTAGGGGAGGCCGGGCGATAGTTGTTTCAACCGATGTCACTGACCACAAGTCGGTTGCCTCAATGGTCGAGGCCGCTGTTGCCGAATTCGGCGGCGTGGACGTTCTGGTGAACAACGCGGGCTGGACCATTGACCGTCTTTTCCTGGATAAACCCCGCGAGGAGTGGGAGCGGGAGGTGCAGGTCAACTTGTGGGGTGCGATCAACTGCATTCAGGCCGTGCTGCCAAGAATGGTAGAGCGTCAGGGAGGCAGCATCGTGTGCCTCAGCTCGGACGCGGGCCGGATGGGGGAGTACCGGGAGGCGGTGTATTCGGCCTGCAAGGCGGGGGTTATCGCCCTGAGCAAGTCAATCGCCCGGGAGACCGGCCGGTATGGTCTGAGGCTGAACTGCGTCTGTCCGGGGCTCGTGGTGCCGCCGGAGGAGGAGACGATCAGCGATGCCAGCATGTGGCACCAGATGCGGAACGTCTTCACACCTGAGGCTCGGGAGCGGGCCATTCGCGCCTATCCGCTGCGGAGGATGGCAGAGGCCCGGGAGATCGCGAACGCGGTCGTGTTTCTGGCGTCGGACGCCGCGGGATTCATCACGGGGCAGACGCTGAGTGTTAGCGGCGGTTATACGATGGCCTAGGGGGGCAGCTCCGCATTCAGTAGCAGAGAATAAAAGGCCCCGGTCTACGCCGGGGCCCTTGTGCGTTACGGTGGTCGCTTGCCGTGGGAACTAGAGGGCGGCGACCTTCTCGCGGAGGGCGTCGAGCTCAGCGATCAGCTGGGCCTTGGGGTCGTCCGCGGCCTGGGTGTTCAGGTCAACCAGCTCCCAGGAGCGGCGCTCGATCTCAGGAAGCGTGGCCTGCAGCAGCTCCTCGTCGACGTCGTTGGCGATGGTTGGGTAGCCGGCGTGGCTGATCATGCTCTTGATCTTACCCTGCTTGAACTGGTCGAGGGTCCATGCCAGGGTCTCGCCGGAGGTGGTGACGTCCCAGTAAATCCGGATGTCCTGGTTTCGCGGACCGTAGTGATAATGGGGGCCGTTCTGGAAGCAGTCGAAGGCGAGCAACTCGACTTCCTG
Organism: Dehalococcoidia bacterium; assembly: GCA_965208825.1. Taxonomy (GTDB): domain Bacteria; phylum Chloroflexota; class Dehalococcoidia; order Lucifugimonadales; family UBA3495; genus VXOI01. The sequence goes on along the minus strand of CBDBPP010000004.1, from coordinate 206,656 downwards.
GCCGGCGATGTCGGACAGGACGTGAATGGCCATGCCCTGGTCGTTGATCTGCGGCAGGTGGCGATACTCCAGACCGAACTTCAGGTTGCCGACGGTAATCTTGTCGCCGTCCAGCATCTCGGGCATCAGGTGATGCACGGTGCGGCGCTCATTCAGCGACATCTCGCGGGCGGTGGACTCGATCTCGTCCATCTTATCGCCGCTGAGCGGGTTGGCGTCGAGCTGGTCGGCCAGTTCGTCGTAGCCGGAACGGCGAATCATGGCGGTCAGGTTGTTGCGCAGGTTGCCGATGGTCCATCCGAGAGGGTTTCCGGCAGTGGTCTTGTCCAGATGAATGCGGATGTTGTGGTTCTCTGGACCGTAGTGGTAGTGGGGAGCCTGGTCGAAGCAGTCGAAGCGCAGGATCTCGGTGTCGTGGCCTTCGATCTCAGAGTAGACCTGCAGACACAGGCCTTGATCGTCCATGATCTCCTGCCGGTAGCTCATGGCGACGTCGATGGGACCCGCGTTAATAACGGTGCTGCCCTTTTCCACGTTGTGCCTCCTCAGTGTTTGTAAATAGGTTTTCGCAGCAATTGCAGACGAATCTTGCCGCCTGTTGGCGTATGAATTATATCATGCCGGGGTATACTGGCAAGGGTCAAAGACCAGAGAGGGGTTCGTATCTACAGATTGACGTAATGACGATTATCTAGCTATTGGTGATGACGTAATCGCCTCAATGGCCCTCGGAGGCAGACCGGTTTCGTATCGTGGTTCAGGACCCGCCGGACCCCATCGTCTCAAGGGTGGACGCCTGATTTCTCAGAATCGGAGGGGACGTTGCAATGGAAATAGGCGTATCTATGCCGCGGATTCCCGATCCGGCAGGGTTGCGGGAGTTCGTACAGGCCGCGGAGGGGCTTGGGTTCGAGTCGGTACTGCTGGGAGACCACATAGTGCTGCCCACGGGAGGCACGACCCAGTATCCGTACACGACCTCGGGAGGATTCTCCCGACCGCCCGACGAACCGTTTCTCGAGACTATGACGCTCCTAGGATACCTGGCCGCGTGCACCGAGAGAATCAAGCTGGGCAGCACGGTAGTGATCCTTCCATATCGAAACCCGTTGGTACAAGCCAAGATGTTTGCATCGCTGGACGCGCTCACGGGCGGGAGGATGATCTGCGGCATCGGTGTGGGCTGGCTGGAAAAGGAGTTTGAATCGCTGGGAGTGAGTTACGCCGCACGGGGCCCCCTTACCGACGAGTTTCTGGAAATTTTCCGGACACTTTGGTACGACGAGAACCCGACGCACCAAGGAAAGCATTACCAGTTTGACGGAATTCAGTTCTTCCCGAAGCCGGTTCAGAATCCCCTTCCAATCTGGGTAGGAGGGCACACACGGGCGGCGCTGCGTCGCACGGCCAAGTACGGGCACTGCTGGCACACGACGCGGCAGACGCCCGAGTTTGTCGCTACGAACTTGCCGTACCTGCGCCGCAGGATTGAGAGGGAAGGGAGAAAGGTCGAGGACGTCACCATATCACTGAAGCGAAGTCTGCACTTTACCGACATTGGCCTCCCTGAGATGGGCAACGAGCGGAGCGGAGGGGCCCTGGTCTGCAGCACCGGGGAGGTGGTGGATGATCTGCACGCCTGTCATGAAGTCGGGATCGGCCAGCTGACATACGATTTTCGGGTCAGCGAGATATCGAACTGCATCAGGGTAATGGAGCAACTGGCCGAGGCGGTCCTGCCGCTGGCGAAACGGTTGGAGTGACGCACAGGCCCCGCCACGCGGGTTGCATCCAGAGAGGTCTTTTATGAGCAACATTGACACGGCTTCATCGGAGATCGACCGGTACGTTGAGCGGCGGATGCGCGAGGCCAACATGCCCGGACTGGTGCTCGCCATTACGGACCGGGACAAGGTTTTGCGTGTGGCCTCTTTCGGTTATTCCGATATTTCCTCCAAGGAGCGGATGGACCCGGGAATGATGTTCGAGGTGGGGTCTATCGGCAAGTCCTTTGTCTGCCTGGCCCTGCTGCAATTGCGGGACGAGGGAAGGCTGGACCTTAACGCCCCGGTATCCAGCTACCTGCCGTGGTTCGAGGTGCAGACGGACCACGAGCCAATCACGACCCACCACCTGATGACGCACACCTCCGGGCTTCCCTCGGGCAACGATATCGGGACGCATGGCCTGTTCGAGTCGTGGGCGCTGCGGGAGCTACGTGTCGGCGGGCCGCCCGGCGTGGACTTTCGATACTCCAACGTGGGGTACAAAGCGCTGGGGTTTCTGCTGGAGGAGGTGGACGGCAGGCCATACGCGGACTCAATACAGGCGCGGGTGCTGGACCCGCTGGGGATGCGGGACAGCCACGCCGTAATCGGGTTCGAAACGCGGCGGCGGCAACCGATGGCGTACCGCAACTTCTACGACGACCGGCCGGAGTACGTCAGCCACGGCCTGGTGCCGGCATTGTGGACGGAATACGGCGTGGGGGACGGTAGCCAGGCAGCCACGGCCAGCGACATGTGCGTTTACTTGCGAATGTTCATGAACGGTGGGGTCGGGCCGCAGGGCAGGATCATCTCGGAGGAAAGCCTTGGCCTGATGGCCGGCAGAGCTGCCATCACACCGCAGTGGGGAGGAGCGTGGTACGGCTACGGGCTGATCACGGCCGACGTGGACGGTCACGTTTACCTGGGACACGGGGGGAGCACCACCGGGTTCGTATCGGCCATGATCGCCGACATGGACGAGGGCATCGGCGTGATCATCCTGGTAAACAGGATCTCGGCGTCGGGGTCCTACGGCCCCTCCCAGATGGCACTGGAAATACTCGGCATGCTGCGGGCGGGCGGGCAGTCTCCCGGTGAATCTCCCGGGACCGCACCGTCGGCGGATGCGTCGCAGGTGCAGAATGCCACCGATTACGCCGGCACCTACACCTCGCAGGATGGTCGGATGGAGGTCAGTGCCTCGGGCGGGAGACTGGTGCTGCAATGGAAGGGGGTGGAGGTTGTGCTCGAGCGTCGGGGCGCGGACAGCTTCTACGTGCCGCATCCGGACTTTGAACTCTTTCTGCTGGAGTTCGGGAGGGACGGAGAAATGGTGGTAGAGGCGTTTCATGGCCCCGACCGGTACCTGAGGGAGGGATATTCGGGACCCGCTACCTTCAGTTTCCCTGAGGAATGGCACGAGTTCGAGGGCCACTACCGGACGTACAACTTCGTCCTGACCAACTTTCGGGTGGTGATTCGGAAGGACCAACTGCTGTTATTGTATCCCTCCGGAGGGCACGATGTGTTGGTACCCGTAGGTGAACGTGGCTTTCGTGTAGGTGAAGCCCCACGTTCACCGGAGGTGCTGCAGTTCGATGCGGTGGCGTCGGGGAAGGCGTTGCGGGCCACTCTCTCCGGCTGCCCCTACTACCGCACGTTCACCCCGTAGAGACGAGCGGGCGGGGCCGAACCGTATGGCCCGCTCGGCTTTGTCGCCGCAGAGACGCCCGCGCAGCCGGCAGAACGGCCCGGGCGATGGTTAGAGCGGGGAACGTGGAGACCCGCCCTACAGTCCGCTGTCCTTGAACCACTTGGCGCGCTTCACCAGTTCTTCCGTGGTATGGCGCATGGCCGACAGCTGTTTCTCGGAAACGGGTCTCTTGACCGTCGCGGGGGCGCCGGTCAGGAATGAATTCGCTGGGACCTGGGTCCCCGCCAGCACAGCTGAGTTGGCGGCAACGAGACAGTGCTCCCCGAGGGTCACCCTGTTAAGGATGGTGCAGTTGTTTCCCAGCAGGGAGCCCCGGCCGACCCGATCGCAGTGTACGACGACGCTGTGCCCGACGGAGACGTTGTCCTCCAGAATCAGGCCGTTGCCGTGGATCACCGAACCTTCCTGAATATTGACGTATGCTCCTATGATAATAGCGTCGTCACCGTCTCCCCGCACGGTGACTCCCGGCCAGATGCTGGCATACTCTCCAATCTCAACGTTGCCGACCACATAGGCGAACTCGCTGACCCATGCGGTCTCGGCAACCTTGGGTGTGACGCCGTTCAGGGTGCGAATCAACTCGATGCTCCTCTTATGTCCCGGGTTAACCTGGGGTGGGAGTGGATTGAGGCTTTCGCGGAATGAGAGGCCTCCCGGGCGCCTCAGTACCTGGACGCCCCAACGGCCCGGCGGGCCTCCCGGTCCATGTCCCGGTTGATGATGGCCTGGCGCTTGTCGTACCTTCGCTTGCCCCTGGTAAGGCCCAGCTCCACTTTCGCGACGTGGCGCTTGATGTAGACCCGCAATGCCACCAGGGTCAGCCCCTTTTCGGCTACGTCGCTCTCCAGCTTGCCTATTTCGTCCCGATGCATGAGCAGCTTGCGCAGACGGCGTGGCTCGTGGTTGAACTGGCTGGCCGGGTCGTAAGGGGCGATATAGGTGTTGTGCAGCCACATCTCGCCGTTTCGAATGCGGGCGTAAGCGTCGCTCAGGTCGACCTTGCCGGCGCGGACGGACTTTATCTCGGTCCCAGTCAGGACTATCCCGGCCTCGTGTCGCTCAAGGATTTCGTAATCGAAGAAGGCGCGACGGTTGGATGCCGCCACGCGGTTTCCGCCAGATTCTGCGGCCTTTGTATTCTTTGCTGACTTTTTCTTTGCCATGCCGGACCGTCCCGGGGATGAGGACATCAGTTGCTGGCGGTGGTGGTGGCCCCTTCAATCAGGTCCTCCAGCGTTTCGATGGCCAGATCCAGTTGTATGTCGTCGGACTCGTCCTCCGAAGCTTCCTGCACTATGTCAGGTCCTATGCCCTCTCCCTCAATCAGCTTGCCATCGGGTGTATACCAGCGCCCGATGGTGAAGTTTACCGCAGAGCCATCGCGCAGGGGCCACAGGCTGTTGACGCTTCCTTTGCCGAAGGTGGTCTCCCCGATAATCGGGGCCCGGTCGTGGTGCCTTATGGCGCCGGCAAAGACCTCGCTGGCGGAGGCGCTGAATTGGTTCACCAGGACGACCATGGGCACCTCCAGGGCGTCACCTCCGGAGTTGGCGTTCCAGTCCCGGCGGTTGCCCTGCCCGTCGAGCTGGTAGAGAACTAGGCCCTCGTCGACGAACTGACTGGTCAGGTCGACCACGGAGGAGAGCAACCCTCCCGGGTTGTTGCGGAGGTCCACCACAAGGCCCAGCCCCTTGGATCTGTGGAATCGAGCCAGTTCCTGTTCAAACTCCTCAAGGCTGGTGCCACTGAAGGAACTGATCCTGAGATGGCCGATGCGGCCGACCAGCATGGTGAGACTAACGCTTTCCAACTGTATGACACCGCGAATGATTTCCAGAGTCTCGGTCTCACCGGTACGGTCCCGCCGGACCTCGATTACAACGGGGGTACCCTTTTCTCCCCGGATGCGGTTTATGGCCTGGAACAGGTCCCAGCCGGTAACGCTTTCCCCGTCGATACTCAGTATAACGTCGCCGGGCTTGACGCCGGCGGCCTCGGCGGGGGTGTCGGGAATGGGCGCAACGATGGTGATAAACCCGTTGCGCATGGTGACCTCGGCGCCAATGCCTTCGAAGGCCCCGTGAATTTCCTCGCGTTGAAAGGAGTATTGCTCGGGGTCCAGGTAAGAGGCGTGTTCGTCGCCGGTGGCCTCGAGCATGCCCCTGATAGCACCGTCAGTAAGAGCCGCGGCGTCCAGGTTGCCGGCGTCGATGTGCTCGCGCTCGAGTAGCTCCCAAACCTCAACCAGCTTGCCAAACTCCTGGGGCAATCCCTCGATGTTCTGCGGCTCCGGCTCCTCCTCCTCGTTGACGCCAATGCAAGCGTTTCCGACGAGTCCAGCGATGAGCAAGACAACGATGAGTGCGGAAAGAAAGGGCAGGTGGAAGGCGTGAACGCGGCGGGGCAACGATTAAGACTCCAGCCTCTCAATATTGCTCGGCCGATTATTCTCTATATTTGATTCTAACACAGGCTAGGCGTGGGCCCTGCTTCCCGAAGACCGACCGGTGTGGCTGGCCGGGGTTGCGACCAGCGACGGAGCCACAGGAAGGCGGATGGCCGGGACCCCTTTCGGCAAGGCAAAACCGGGTACGGAACTCCCCCAGATTAGGAATAGTATGTTAATATGGCGCGACAGCATTGAGCCACAACCCGAATACGGGTTGTTACCGTTTAACGATCTTCGCGACGGAAGGCGGCAGCCCTCCGGCGCTTTTTATCCACCGTTGCGTAACTGACTGAGGCGGACCCAAGACTGAGGAGGAGAAATATGTCCACCCTTGCCGTGGAGGTTGTATACCGGGGTATCTTTCAAAGGACATTGGCCCGTAACATTGTCCGCTCCATAGTGTTTGCTGCCCGCAAGGACGGCAAGATCGGCACCGCATTCGGGCGCTACGGAGACTCCCCGGAACGTAACGGCATTCCCGCCAAGCAGTTCGCCATCGTGGCTGACGGCGCCGAGGAACTGGAGGAGAGCCTCGCCGTCTATCAGGCCACCGAGGTGGACGTGACAATCAACGTCGACGACACCATGTGCAAGGGGATTGAGTCGTGGGCGTGGTATGGGCTCCAACCGATTAACGAACTGACCAAGCCGGGCGGCACCCTCATTGTGACTTCCCGCCAGCAGGCGGATGCACTGCTGGAGGACATTCACCCGAAGGATTCGCCGTACAACCTGTCCCTCGTAACCGGGATCCCCAGCTTTTCCGGCCTGTGGGTCTACAAGGACGACCACACTGACGTCAGGATCCTGGGCGCACTGTGCAAAGTGTGCCCGGAGCTGGTCAGCCTGGAGGCGATGCTGGAGACCATCGAGGAACAGATGGGCGGGGGCACCAAGATTGCTTCGGCCCAGCGTTCCTTCGACCGGGCGACCACGCGCCCTGTGGAACCGGGAGAAGGCGGCAATCAGAGGGAAATGAAGTTCACCATGCCCGGGTGGAAGACCATGGAAGAGGGGCTGGTGATCCGAGCGGTTCCCGAGGGAGGAGAGTTCGCTGAGGGCGAAGGGGGCTACGTTCCCGGCCGAAGCGAGGTGTTCAAGAAGTACAGCACGCGCTCCATGCGACCGGTGGTCAATTTTGATACCTGCATCAAGTGCACTCTTTGCTGGCTGCAATGCCCGGACACATGTTTCGACGTTACACCGGACGGCCTGTATGACGCCAACATGGAGTCATGCTGCGGGTGCGGCGTCTGCGAGGCCGTCTGCCCGGTCGCCGATTGCGTCACCATGGTGAGCGAGGCGGAGTTCAACGACCACGACAGCCAGTGGCAGCACTGGAACAAGGACAAGGAAGGCTACAACAAGTGGATGACCAAGCTGGTTGAGAAACAGAAGGAAGAAACCCGCACTCACGGCTTCCACCATGTCGGCGGCTACGCCGAGCAGATCCAGGCGGCGGAGGCAGACTAATGACCACGGTTCAGACCGAAATGTTCACAGAGTCAACCGAGGAGCTGATCAGCGGCTCCGAGGCCATCGCCATCGCCTGTGCGCTGGCAGATGTGGACGTTATCACCGCGTACCCCATCCGCCCGTATGACACCGTAATGCAGTATGTGTCGAAACTGAAGGCCGACGGCGCCTTCGACTGCGATTTCATAGTGGCGGAAAGCGAGCACTCGCAGTTCGAAATCGTGAAGCATGCCTCGGCGGTGGGAGCGCGTACCTTCTGCGGGTCCAGCGGCGTGGGCTGGTTCTATGCTTTCGAGGCCATCACAGTTACCGCAGGCCTGAGAATGCCGGTGGTGGCGATGGTGGGCAATCGCGCGCTGGACGACCCAGGCGCATTCGGTGTGGAACACAATGACGCCATGGCGGTCAGGGACCTTGGCTGGCACCTTTATTGGGTGGCCACGGCGCAGGAGGCGCTGGATACCGCGCTTCTGGCGTACAAGGTGGCGGAGGACCGGCGGGTATTGCTCCCCTTCGCCATCAGCTGCGACGGCTCATTCCTGACACACTCGCAGGCGATCGTGCGGGTGCCGACACGGGAGCAGGTGAGCCACTATCTTCCCGGTTACAACAGGGCGGAACTTCAGCTGCATCCGGACAATCCCATCACGGTGGCACCGCAGGTGAATGAGGACTGGTTGATGGAAATCCGCCGCCAGACCGATGACGCCATGCGACGGGCCAGCGGGGTGATTTACGAGGCCTACGACGAATTCAAGGAGGTGTTCGGGAGGGGCGACCCGAGCCCATTTATTGAAGAGTACATGACCGAGGACGCAGAGATACTGCTCGTCGGCATGGGTACCCTCGCCATGCCCGCCCGGGTTGCAGTTCGCCGGCTGCGGGAGCAAGGGAGGAAGGTCGGCTTTGTCCGCGTCAAGTTCTTCCGGCCCTTTGCCGTGGAGGAGATCCAGAACGTTCTCAGGAAGGCCAAGGGTATCGCTGTCATAGACCGCGACTACTCATACGGCTCTCCTTCCTACGGAGGGGTACTGTTCCACGAGCTGCGCTCAGCCCTTTATCCGCTTCCGGAACGCCCCCTGATGCTGAACTTCATCGCCGGGCTGGGTGGTCGCGAGGTGATGGTGAAAGACATATTCGAAATGGTGGAGACTACCGAGAAGGCGGTGGAAACTGGTAAAATCGACCAGGAAACTACGTGGATCGCGGTAAGGGAGTGACAGCGATGACCACTATGATGACCGAGACGGACCTGCCCCAGGTTCGGGGAGTCAAGAATATTCCGGTGGAGGAGTTCTACTCCTCCGGCCACCGCACCTGCCAGGGGTGTGAGTCGGCCTTGACGATGCGGCTGATGATCAAGGCTGCCGGCCCCCGGAGCATCGTGCTGGGCAGCACCGGCTGCATGTACGTGGCCAATACCACCTACTACAGCACGCCATGGGTGGTGCCCTGGATGCACACCCAACTGGGGTCCTCGGGCAGCGCGGCAACCGGCACGGCGGCCGGTCTGGCGTCAATGATGCGCAAGGGGAAGATGCACAAGGAACCCATCAACGTCATTGCGTTCTGTGGAGACGGCGGTGGCGTGGATATGGGATTGTCCGCCATTTCCGCCGCGTTGCAGCATGATGAATACAACCTGCTGATCCTATGCTACGACAACGAGTCGTATGCCAACACCGACATCCAGGTGTCCGGCAGTTCGCCATGGGGTGCGAACAGCACCTTCAGCCCTCCCGGCAAGGTGCACCGCATCATGAACAGCCGGTGGAAGAAGAACACGGCCCCGATGCTGGCCGCCGGGCATCCAGACGTTCGATACATCGCCACTTCGTGCGCGTCGTACGGGCTGGACCTGAACAACAAGATCCGGCGTGCCCTGACCATCGGAGGGCCCACCTTCATTCACAACATCGATCCCTGTCCCAAGGGTTGGGACTACGACCCCAAGTACTCCCACGAGCTGGGGATGCTGGCCGTGGAGACTGGCCTGTGGGTCCAGTACGAAATCATCGACGGGGAGCTGATCCTCAACGGCCCCAGCCGCGCCATCGCCAGAGGCATCCGGAAACGGAAGCCAATTGAGGACTATCTACTGCGCCAGGGGCGATTCGCGCATTTCACCCCCGAGGACGTCGATCACTTCCAGCAGAGAGTCGACGAGAGCTGGGAAAAGTGGTGGATACCGGGAGTCATCCCGTTCACCATGACCGAGGACTAGCGGCACTCTCCCATAGGGCGTCCAGTTCGTCGACGTACAAGGGGCGGGGAAACCCGCCCCTTGTCTTTTGTGTTGCCAAGTTTTGATCGAGATGCGAAATCCACCGGTGTTCGCTGATTGTTTCGCGTTATGCTCGTCAGCAGCTGGAACAATTCGACCAGTGGTCTGCCTGGTCCAGAACGGGGCCTCCGGGTGACCTTCACCGCGGGCAACGCCGGGAGCAAGTACCGGGTCACATCCGCGCAATGGAAATTCTCAGCATCCAGCGGGCAGGACCACGATACGTTCCTCGAGGGACTGTACACGACCCACATCTCGCGACTGCCAAACCAACAGGTGGCCCGGCTGCACAATCCGTCATCTCTGGGGACGGTCGATCGAACATTCGAAGCTCCACTAGGCGGCGCCCTCATCGATGGCGGCGCGCTACACGCCTCCACTGTTGGCCGGACCAACGGGCCGATTCGGCTGTGGGTTCGCTACCGGTGCGGGCTCATCCTCCCTGGCGAGGTGGAGCATCGGGACCAACACACCAGTCCTTTCGACTTCTCCGACCACCCATGCGGGGACGTATCATGCCAATCCCTGCCGTTTTCGGGTCCGGAGTTACCAGATCACGAACGCCCCGCACATCACCTCCCTGTCCTGGTTCTTGATGGTCTCCGAGAATGTGTAGGTGCCCCAATCAGCAGGGGCGGTTACGACGTAGGTGAAGCTGATGGACAGGAACAGGGTGAAGGCCACGGTCCGGCCCTCCTCGGAAACCGCCGCCTCGGACAGGTCCGAGCCCAGGTAGATGAAGCCTTCCGGCAGGGTCACCCCCACCTGGCCTATGGGGCTGCGCCCCTGGGCCAGAATCGACACCTCAATCTGGCCCGCCAGCGTGAGTGCGGATTTTGTGAGATGATCCAATCCAATGAGAGAAGAGGACCGATCCATGAAAAATTCCCGGTACAGGACGGAGCGGGTGTCCATCGGCCTGCGCCAGGCGGCGGGTTTTGGAGGATGTCTACAGGATCGGACGATTGGTAGCCGGCCCGTTCCTGCACGAGCAGATGCTTCAGGGGGTGCAGTGCAAACAACCCGGACCCCTGCTCAACGGCGGCCCTGGTCGGATAATCTGCAGACGCCCTGCGGCGTCAGTGAGCGCCGTTCCCGCGGGGTTTTGACCCCGTCCCGGTGTGGCCGCGGCGAAAAGAGTCCCGCGGATGAGCAGGCTGCACCGAAGATGCGGACCGGGAACCTGGGCCGGAGCCGGGTCAGCTACGCCCGCCGGCGCCGCAAGATACAGGCTCCCTGGCGGCCGGCGAGGAGGGGCAAATGACGAGGCGGATAGCCATCATTGGTGCAGGGGTGTCGGGGTTGGGGTGCGCCTGGGCCCTGGACCAGCATCCGGACCGTTTTGACTTCCGGCTTTTCGAGGCCCAGGACAGAATCGGTGGCAACGCGGTCACCGCTGAGATGCCCCAGGAGGACGGCAGCTTTATTCCTTTCGACATATCCGTCACCGCCTGCATACCTTCGGTATACCACCACATTGTGTTGCTCATGGAAAAATTCGGTATAGGACTGGTCGATACCAGGTTCAGCTACAGCGTGAAATACGGCGGCCATCTCTATGCCCACGACCTCGATTCCGACCTCAGGGAGCAATTGCGGTCCGAAATCGCCCGGTTCCAGAGGATTCTGAGATTTCTGCAACGGATTGGCCGCCTAAACCGTTCCCGTTCCAAGCTTCTGAACGCCCTCAACCCATTCAACTACGTCAGCATGGGACAGGTTCTCAGGGCTGGCAGGTTTTCCGATGACTTCAAGTACAAAGTCCTGAAGCCCATGTTCGTCAATTTTCTGATGGCCACCGACGTGTTTTCCATGCCTGCGTCCCTGTTTGCCAGGTACCTGGAATTCTTTGATATCGAAAGGGCCACGCCAATGCGGACGTGGGACCAGGGGACAAGCCGCATCTACGATAGCCTTTCGGCAAACTTTCGGGACAAGATCCAATTGAACCGGCCAGTCCGTAGGGTCTACCGGCAAGCTTCCTGCGTCACCGTGGAGGACGAGGAGGGCAATCTGGAGAACTTCGACGATGTTGTGTTGGCCTGCAACGCGAACCATGCTCTGTCGATCCTCGAAGGGCCGACGTTGCTGGAGAGATATATACTTTCGTCGATCAAGTATGACACCGAGCTCCATCACCGGGCAGTAATCCACTCAGACTCCTCGGTGCTCCCTGACAACGAGGCGCAACCCCTGGTCTCGCGGAGCAACCACATCGAGCAGTACGGCGCAAGTCCGGATAACTATGAAATCACCTACATCATGCACAATCAGCAACCTTGGGTCGGGCGGTCTGACAAGCCCTGCCTCGTTACCTACAATGCTGTAAGCGCCATAGACGAGCGGAAGATCATCGAGAGACGGTCGTTTCAGCACATCGTCCATGACGTGCGGCAGGTAGCGTTGCTGGTCCCACTGTTCCGGTTTGTGCAGGGCAAAAGGCGGACCTGGCACTGCGGCGCTCACACCCTGGTCAACAGCCAGGAAACCTGTCTCGTAACCGGGATTGCTGCGGCCAGGCAGATAGGCGCTGATTATCCCTTCGACGACCCCGAGGCCCGCCGGTGGTTCAACTATTACGGCAGCTTGATGTATGGCCGGAGATTCAGGAAAGCGTGAATCCAGGCAGCGCGGCTGAAGCTTCTTGACGCTGATCATGCAGCCGTTAATCGGGATGGTTTGGCGGGAGCCGGCATTCAGGTTGCTGCGAAATGAACTCGCCTCTACTGCCTCATGATGAATCGAGGCAAAACGGTTGCTCGCGAGTCAGTATTCTAATAAGGTAATTCTATGCGCTGACGATAGCTGTTGAATTAGGCTACGACCAGGAACCAGACTCATCTCAAGGGAAGGCTCATGAAACTCCGCATATTGGCGAAAGGGCTTAGAGCCGCGAATCGCGGGTCGGACGTTGACCACCGTGTGAAACGCTACAACGGGTGGATGGACAGAGATGATGGGGAACACGATGCCCCGGAGGCCTACAATCACGCCGAAACGGTGGCGGAATATTACGATCTCTGCAACGAGTTCATGACGTACGGCTGGGGCGAGTCCCTCCATTTCGCGCCGATAGCAGCGGGGGAGAGCCTGGAGGACTCCAAGGTCCGGCACCAGAGACTGATGATCGAAAAGCTGGAGCTGCACGATGGCCTGTTAGTAGTCGATGTTGGCTGCGGCATCGGTGGCCCGATGCGCCGGGTCGTCCGGGAGGGGGGCGTCAGGGTCGTCGGGGTCAACAGCAGCGAGGTCCAGCTGGAGAAAGCGAAGTCATTGAATGCCGAGGCGGGGCTGGGGCACATGGTCGATTACCTCGCGTGCAGCTTCATGAACATGGGTGACGTCGCTGATGGCACTTTTGACCGGGGTTACGCCATCGAGTCGACGTGCCACGCGCCGGACAAGGAGGGCGCATTCGCAGAGATCTACCGCGTGTTGAAGCCCGGGGCGCTCTTTTGGGGCCAGGAGATGTGCTTGACGGGCAAATTTGATCCGAGCGACAGCCGGCACCAGGCTTTGAAGAGGGAGTTGAGACGGGGGATTGCACTGAGGGACATCTCAACCATGGAAGAGGTTGATCACGCTCTCGAAGCGACAGGGTTCCAGATTATCGAGGCAAAGGACCGGGCCGTTGGGGAGGAGGGCGCTTTCACCCCATGGTATGGACCAATGGAGGCCCGGGCCGGCGCAAAGGGAAACGCCCTGGCAAGGACTCCCGTGGGCCGCAAGGCGCACATAGGGCTCTCCAGGCTTGCCGAGACGCTTGGCTTGTTCCCGAGAGGGTCCACGGCCGTCGTTTCATTACTGGACCTTACGGCCAAGGCCTATGTCGGAGCGGGGAGGGCCGGGATTTTCACGCCTCTGTATTGCTTCCTGGCACGAAAACCCCTCTGAGTCTCCGCTTCTATCAAGCGGGTATTTCGCGACGGCGTTCGGCGATGCGGAACTTCAGCTTTTTGCTGGGCTTCAGGGACGGTAGTGGGTTGAATCGTAATTTGTAGTTTGCCGGGAACACTTCAATGTTGAAATGGTGCGCGACCAGGAGCAGGTTAATGGCCAACTGCAGTTCCATCCATCTTGAACCCAGGCAAGTGTGCGTGCCCAGCCCAAAGGGTGCATAGCCTGGCAGCCGGTGTTCTTCGCGTGGGGGCAGATAACGGTCAATGTCGAAGGTGAACGGGTCTGGGAAAATGTCCTCCATAAAGTGAGTGGCCGTCGTCGCAATGTAAACTTGCGTACCTGCCGGAAGCTCAAAGCCCTCGACCACGCAGGTGTTCATCACGTTCCTGAGAGACATCGGCACAATGGGATACAAGCGGAGGGATTCCATGAGGAACCGATGGGTGACGTCGATGGCCTGCAGTGTAAAATCTTCGCCGCCCGGATCGCCATTGTCGAACAGGGCGTCAGCCTCCGCTCGTATTCTGCCGTAGAGTTCGGGTTGAGAAGCCATGGCGTACAGCGCGAAACTCAGCGCATCGCCCAGGTACACACTGGCGACCAGAGCAGCCGAGAGCTGGAAGCGCAGCGTAGTCTCGGGCACGAACTGCGGGTCGCTGGCGTGAAGGCTGAGCCAGTCGTCCGCAAGGTCCCGCGGGGCACCGGCCCTTTGAGCCGGGGTGTGGCAGCTCTGTATCCGCTCCAGCAGGGTGTCCACCGCCCTCGCCTTTCTCCGCATCCCCGGCGTATTGAGCATGAACTTGGGCAATACTTTCAGGATGTGAGTGAGGAGTGCGCGCTCTTTGTATTTCGCCAGGTCCTCGAAGATGTCCTGGGAGTCAACGCTGATGAAGAGTTGTGAGAGCTGTGCGTTGACGAGCATCCTGGACAGATTGGTCGCTGGCAGGGCTTCTCCAACCTGCCAGTCCCGCATGTGCCCGCGGGCGCTGTTGTAGAGGATATCCAGCTGACTCTCCAGCCTCCCGCGAGAATAGGCGGGTGACATGGCCTTGCGCATCCGGAAATGATCAGCGCCGTCGAGGGAGGGCATAACCCCCGAGGCCCCGTAGACGTTTTCGAAGTCCGAGAAGTAGTCCTTGGCCCTCAGGTAGGTGCGCCCGTGCCGGTGCACCCACCGGTTCGTCTCCGGTCCAGCGAGGAACACCATCGACTCGCGGAACGGAGGGCTAATCCGAAACACCGGACCGTACTGCTTGGCAAGGTCGGCAAAGAGCCCGGCTACGTTGCCGCCTCGCAGGTGCGGGTTGAACATTGTCTTGCGCAGAGAAACGGTTGGGATTTTCCCGGTGAAAGCGGACCGCCTGAGGAGAGGCGCAGCGATGTTATGCGAGACGGCATCTGCAATGGACCGGCCGAGCAGGCTGATCCTGCAGATCGACTGGATGCGCTCTTCTATTTCGTCATCGAGCTGAAACATGAAACGTAACACGTCGCACGTGTTGATGAGGGCGATAATGATGGCGTCCCTCGGGTCGGGTATTTCGTCGGTGAAGATTTCCCTGACGATGCGCCTTCTGACGAACTGCGCCCCGGCGCTCTCAGTTTGAGCGCTGGACAGCTGCGCCTGCAGGAAGGTCTTGGACAACGTCCAGAACTCGCCTTCGTGGTGTTCCAGTATGTCCAGGTCAACCAGGCGATCCAGCGTAATGTCAATAATCGATTCCGCGCGAGTGGCCAGGCGTTCGATCCAGTACTGGGCATTTCTTTGAGTCGGTTCGTTTACTATCTCCCGGAGAATCGGGTCCAGGGCGGGGTCGCCCGTCTCCCTCCGGTCGATGATGAACAGGGACTCCGGGTCCGTGTCGATGCGGCCCATGAGGGACAGTTCCGCGAGCACAGCCCCGGCCGTCGTACAGTTCAGGTCCCAGCCCGGCACCTGGTAAAAGTGGCCGCTCTCCTCGTTCAGCAACATGAGCACGAGCTCTTCAGGCAAGCTCAGCGCGCGAGTTGCGTCTGCGAGACTCATTGCCAACCTCCTCTTAACAAGTCACTACGCAGTTTATCGTATTTGATGGCTTTCTCGCTTGCTTGGTGCGCCCGGGATGTCGGCAGTCGGCTGCAATGTTGTTTCGAAACCGGTTGGCCTTAGCTATTCGGAGGGTAAACGTGGCCACTTCCCCATACCATGCTCCTGCGTCGATACGCTATACGGGCAACCGATAAATCCCGGAACTCGCGAAGGCCCGGGCCACTCCACCAAACTGGACAAAATCAAGGACGTTCAGGATCCGGTTCGATCTTTGCTTCTAGGGACGCTGGTATTCAGAGTGTTCCCGTCCGGAATCGTCGAAGGTGGAGCGGATCAGGGATTGACCACTCCCAGACCGGCGTTTATCAGGATCGGGCCCAGGATTCCCGCCCCGCGAAGCCAGTAGGGACCGAAGGGTGGCCGCCCTGATCGCCATACTTCGTTTGGATACAGCCACCCTGCCTCCCGAGGATGGCGTGACGCAGATCTGTGGAGACGAGTTCCAGACCTTGGCGCGGCGAGAGGTCTGTATAATGGGATCAAATAGAAAAGTTGGAGGGTCTCGTCAATGCCGAGGGCCGACCAAGCCAATGTCCGCAATGCCCCCGGTCCCTGGTACGTGGACACTCGCTGCGTCAGGTGCGACGCCGCGAGGCACTGGGCGCCCGGTCTGGTAGAGATGGACGACGCGGGCCGCTCCTTTGTCGCCCGCCAGCCCGTGGGAGAAGAGCAGGAGGCCGCGCTGTGGCGTGCCGCCGGGGCGTGCCCCACCAAGTCGATAGGCCAGCGGGAACAGCTCCGGGAACCGGAGGGGATATTCCCCTACCAGATGACCGACGGGATTCTGGCCCTAGGCAACAACGCCCTGTCGTCCTTTGGTTGCCACTCCTATCTGGTCTTGCGACCGGAGGGCAACCTGATGGTTGATTCACCCCGGTTTAGCCGGCCGCTGGCGGCCACCGTTGACCGGCTGGGGGGTATAGCCCACGTGTTGCTGAGTCACCGGGACGACGTGGCCGACGCAGGCCGGTGGGCGGAGCGCTACGGCGCCCGGGTCTGGATCGGCGAAGCTGACGCAGACGCCGCGCCGTACGCCACCGACCTGCTGGACGGCTCCACCACGGTCCTCATATCCCCGGGTGTGAAAGCAATCCCCGCCCCGGGACACACCAGGGGGCACGTCCTGTATCACGTGGACGAGCGATGCCTGTTCACAGGAGACACCCTGCTGTGGAATCAACGGCGGCGCGAGTTCGACGTAACGCCGAACCAGACCTTCCACTCGTGGGAGGTCCTGGCGAACACCATGGATATGATGGCCGCGCTGCCGGTGGAGTGGGTGTTCCCCGGCCACGGAATGTGGCGGCACACCGATGCAGAGGAGTGGACATGGCTGATGTCGGCGTTAGGGCCGTCGATGCGGAAACTGGGCCGGTCGGCTTGGGCGCGGCGTCCCTGCACTCCCTATGACTGGTACTGATCCCGTCGCCGGATCGGACAACGCTTTTTTGAACGAAGCCCGATTGTAACGTCCCACTGATAACCCGCTCCACCAGACAGAACTCGAACTTTCCTGGCCCGGCAAGTTAAGGAACTGCGACCCGCCCTGAGGTATGTAGTACAGCAATGCGCCGCACCGCAGCAGGGTCGATGCCGAGTCAGTCAGCGTGCCCTACGATCACGGTTTGGCCTTGCCCAACAAAAAAGGACCCGGCCTGATCAACTGGGGGCGCTACGACCGGATGAGCGTCGTCGAAATCGGGATCGCCGCACTGAAAACCTGGACGACTCCCGACTGGTCATTCTGGGCCACTGCGGGCACATGGTGCCTTTCGACAAGCCGGGGGGGTACACGTTTTACGTGCTGACGTTCCTGCTTGGGCTATGATGACCGATTTCAGGCGGAGGCGGCTATTTTCCGGCCCCAATTTGACCCGTCGCCTCAATCTCGTTGATGTACTCTTCCAATTCGCTGAAGTGCCGAGGCATGGCGTCGAAATCCACGGAGGCATCATAGTAGCCATCAATGTGAAAGGTCTCTCGCATTTCCAGATAGGCTCTTCTCATACTTCGATCCATATACTGTGCCGCGAAGTACCTCCTGCCTCGGTCATTTCCAGGTAATTCGCCCTCGGGGACGCCACGAGCTATGAAGTAGGCGTGGGTGGCCTCCAGTGCGGCCAGCCAGCCTTTGCCGCACGCATTGCGCAGGACTATAACGGCCTCCCGCCCTTTGGCCTCTTCGGCCCTGGCGAATTCGTCCCTCGCCACCCGCAAGAGTTGGCGCGCGAGATTGATCCTGTCTTCAATTGCGCTAATCATAGTTCAGTCTCAACGATTTCCAGTTAAGGCAGTGTCCTATTCGCAGGATTCCATGATAGGCCATTCCCACCGTAAGCACTACTCCCGTAGATATCGCTCCTGGAGGGCGATGAAATCCTCGGTGCGGTTGACCCGGCGCAGCAGGTCCGGAGGGGCCTGGCGGTCGGCCAGGGATTCCAGAGCGCCGCCCTCACGGAGGTGGGACAGGCTGTCGTAGATGGCCCTGACCGCCACCGCATAGGTGGGGTTGCCCAGCATCAGGATGCGCATGTTGGCGTCGAGGAAGCCCTGATCGTTGCGGGCGTCGGCTGGCGGATTGAGGACGCACAGGGGGAGCGGGGTGGCCTGCCGGGCGGCCTCGATTTGCTCGCGGCTGGAAACGCCGGTAAGCATCAGAGCCTCGGCGCCCGTCTCCGAGTAAGCCCGTATGCGCTCGATGGCTTCGTCCAGGGAACACAGGCCGAAGGCGGCGGAGCGGGCTACGATCACGGTCGTGGGATCGGTGCGGGCAGAAACGGCCGCCTCCAGCTTGCCGACCTGCTCCGCAGTGGAAACCAGACCCGGGTCCGCAACGTTGAACCGCCCGGGTACGAAGTTGTCCTCGATCTCGATGGCTGCAACACCTGCGGCTTCCATCTCCCGCACCGTACGGACAACGTTCACCGCGTTGCCAAAGCCGTCCTCCGCGTCCACCATCAGCGGTACGTCGACGACGCGGGTGATGCGGCGGCAGTGGTCCGTTACGTCCGACATGTTCGACAGCACGATGTCGGGCACAGCCAGGTTGGCTGCTTTCCCCACCGAGCCCGAAAGCACGCAGAGTTCGTAGCCCAGCATGTGAGCGATGCGGGCAGACAGTGGGTCGAATATGTTGGCGGCAAGGGTGCAGTGGGGCCGGGAGATCACCTCCCGGAACAGCTCTCGGACGCGGGACATAAGTCAATCTCCTTGTCTGGATGTTTTGCGCCTTCTACTTGCCCGTACCGATCATTGAGTCCCCGGAGACCGTGCTCAACAGTATGGGCAGGATACGGCCGGGCTGTCCCGCCGACGGCGTGGCGTGAGATAACCCGCATCGCGAAGGTTAATCCAAGGCGGCGGGTCTCGCCCTCGTCAACGGCGATGAGGTTTTCCTAGGCCGTCGGGGCGGGGCCCGAGGAATCTGACTCCTTTTCGGCGGGACCGCGGGGACCCGGCGACCCAGAGCGACGCGGGATGGATAAGTGAGGGCCGCTTCCGGGACCCCACCCGAAGCGACGCCGGAGGCGCGGCAACAGCAGAAGAACTGCAATGACTGCCAGCCATACGGGGCTGAGGATTCCCATCCAGATCAAGATGACTAATAGTACCTGTGCCACGGCTGTAAGAGCCCTGACGGCCGACCTGGCGGTGCCTCCCGCGTCCCATCCGGCGACCACGAATCCTTCAACCTCATTGACGTTAACGAAGAATGAATGGCTGCCTTTGACCTCTCCGGCATCACTCTGTGCTGTAACAGTCAGCAGCACCCGGAAAGGGACAGGACGGTAGTCGCGGTATCTGTGCATAGCCACGGCGCGGGTCTCACCCTCGGGCGGAACCCGGAACACAGTGGCTGAACCATCGCCGAAGTCCCAGCGGTACTCGAAGTTCCAGAGCTCCTCGGGGCGGGTAAAGGAGCCGCTGTATTCCACTTCGTCGCCCTCGTCAACCACGCGGTCCTCGCCGGCGAAAACCTCGATCCCCGGTATCTCGGTTACGTTGGCAATCAGGGTATCCGAACCCAGGAACAGCCCGGCATCGCCGATCCCGGTGATGTTCAGCTGGACGATGAAAGGAGACTGCTCGGTGTTCAGGAAGGTGTGGGACACCGTGGAGGTGACTCTTTCGCCCGGGTTGGCCGTCGGGGCCGTCCGGTTGCCCTCGACCGGCCTGGAACCGTCGCCGAAGTCCCAGGTGAAGCTGAACCCGTCGACTCCCTCCGGCGGTCGAAAAGTGGCGCGGAAAGTGGCGGGGAGGCCGGCGCTGTAGGTGGCCGCGTCGGCGCCGATCTCTGTCGCCATTTCCCCTGGCTTGGTGGTGAGCGTCAGGTTGACCAGGGAGTAAGCCGCCGTCTCGGATAGAAACCGAAGCCGGCCCTGTATCGTCTCCATTTCCAGCTGTACGCGGGCCAGTTCCACCTGGACGTTCAGCGCCTCCTCCACGTTAACCGCCTGATCCAGGAACTGGAAAAGTCTCGCCTCTGTAGCCCGAAGACCGTTCAGCCGGGCCTGGTTGTCGACGAATTCATCGGTAACGTCCTGGCTGCTGGAGGTCTCGAACTCCACCGAGTCGGCCAGGTCCCTGACTGAAAGGACAAACTCGTCCAGAGTTTCGGCAGGGACCCGTACTGAAAGGAATGACTGGTGCCGCTGGCTGCGGTCCGAGCCGACCAGCCATCCTCCTCGCTTTCGGGCCATGGCTACGATTTCGTCGGCAGACCGGGGCACGTCGGAGACGATGATGCCCATGTCCACCGTGCGAACGATGATCCGATTCTGGGGCTGAATGCTGGTCTGGGCTTCATCAGTGAGGGGAGCACCCTGGAAGAAGCCGCTGGTGCCGGAGCCGTTTCGGAGGCCTCCTTCTTCGACTTGAACCACTTGCCCGGATTCCTGTTGCACTGCCGCTGCGGGGACGGCGGGTGGTGCTGCCATGGCGGCCGGGGCAGTTGTGGCAGCCGGCGCGGCGGTGGCGTGTGCAGCGGGGCGTGCTGCCAGATATCCGGTTTCATTCTCAACACCGAACTCGTTGGCGCCGCAAGCCATCAGGCCAGCCGCCAGGAACAGCGGCACGAAAAATAACCAGAGAGGCAGGTTTTTCGTTCTCATGTTTCGAGGTCCCCGGCGTGCCGGGTCGGTGGTGGAAGTCCAGGCTTATGGAGTGAGTATCACCTTGCCCCTGGTGCCACGATCGGCCAGGTGCTGGTGGGCCGTGGCGACCTCTGCCATAGGTAGCACGCGGTCCACGACCAGCCTCGCCTTGCCGTCGGCAAGCAGCGGGAATATCTCGGCCATGGCGGCCTGGTGGTCCAGGGTCCCCTGGGGAGATCGACCGATGCTGAACCCAATGACAGTGCGGTTGGCGGCGAAGATCTCGCCGGCGGGCAGGCTGGCCGAGGTGCCGGAGGCGTTGCCGTAGGTGATCATCCTGCCGTAGGAGGCCACGCAGCGCAGGCTTTTTTCCAACACCGGTCCGCCGACACACTCCAGGATGAGTTCGACACCGTTGCCTCCGGTCTGCTGGCTGACGACTTCCTCGAAGTCCTGCTCCAAGTAATTGATTACCTCGTCCGCACCCAGTGAACGGCAGAGGGCCAGCTTGTCCTGGGTAGACGCGGTAACGACCACCCGGGCTCCCCACGCCTTGGCCAGCTGGATTGCCACTGTTCCCACTCCCGAGGCGCCGGCCTGGATCAGCACGGTATGACCGGGCTGCAACTGGCCCCTGGTCTTGAGCAGGTGGTAGGCCGTCAGGAATACGATAGGCATGCCGCCCGCCTGGACCGGGTCCACGGTCTCGGGATAGGGGAACACGAAGTTGGCATTCACTGCCACCAGCTCCGCCTGCCCGCCCGGGCCCATGGCCATGACGCGCTGGCCCACGGAGATGTTGCTTACTTCCGAACCCACCTCTACCACGGTTCCTGCCGCCTCCAGGCCCAAAGAGGCCGGCAGATCAGGTCCCGGGTAGTTGCCGCCCCGGCGCATCAGGTCGGCGTAGTTGACTCCCGCTGCGTCCACCTTGATCAGGACCTGGTGCGGGCGAGGTTCGGGGTCGGGAGCATCCTCCCAGTTGAGCACGTCAAGGCCGCCGAATTCGTGGATCCGTACTGATTTCATTTCCGTGTGACTCCTGAGGGTGTGAATTTATGCCGGAGCCGGTTTTCTGCCTGGGCCGCCCACACTGAATTTCGGAACCGTTTGAGGTTTTACTGGTTGCCCCGGAACTGTGGGGCTGCCAGGACGGGTTCGTTTATCATGCGAACAGGTTCGCCGCTGGTGAAGGCGCGAATGTCCTCGATGACTCCCGCGTACATCGCACGGTAAGAGTCGTCGGTTACGTAGCCCAGGTGTGGGCAGATAAGCGTATTGTCCATCGTCAGCAGTGGGTGGCCTTCAGGCAAAGGCTCTACGTCAAAAGTGTCCAGGGCCGCCCCCGCAATCGCCTTGCGTTCCAGTGCGTCAATCAGTGCGGCCTCGTCGACGATGGGTCCCCTGGAGGTGTTGACCAGGAAGGCAGTGGGTTTCATCAGCGACAGTTCGTGAGGGCCCACCAGACCCCTTGTGCGCTGGCTCAGCACGAGATGGACCGAGACAATGTCCGATTCTTGGAACAGGGCATCTTTGTCCACCATTCGTGCGCCGGACTCCCGGGCCCGGTCGGCGGTCAAATTCTGGCTCCAGGCGATGACGTTCATGTCGAAAGCGTTGGCAACGCGGGCCACCAGCGAGCCGATGTGGCCCAGTCCAAGGAGGCCGATGGTTTTGCCCTTCAAACCGACGCCCACCGTGGTGCCCCACCGTCCCTGCCGGGAGAGTCGGTCTTCCATCGGAACCTGGCGGACAATGCCCAGAATCAGCGCCCAGGTCAATTCGGTAGCGCCTTCTCCGCCGCCGTCGGTACCGCATACCGCAATGCCGAGGCTGGTGGCGGCGTCAATATCGAAGGAGGCGTTGCGTCTCCCGGTGGTTACCAGCAGCCTGAGCCGCGGAAGCCGCTCGAGGAGAGAACGAGGGAATGGAGTGCGTTCGCGCATTCCCATCACCACATCGAACCCGGACAGGCGGTCCGCCAACGCGTCCTCACTGGTCAGATGATCGCTGAAGAATACAACATCGGTACCGTCGGGCAACTGCGACCAATCTGCCATGCTCTCAGCAACGCCCTGGTAATCGTCAAGGACAGCAACTTTCATCGAGAGGTCTCCGTACTTCTGTTGCTCCTCAATACGCGCCGATTCTCGAGGTTATTTGAAGGCGGGCATGACCTGCTGGGTCATGACGCGGAGACTCCGGACCACTGCCTCCTCGGGTATTAGGCCACCCGCGTTCAATTCGGCAACGAGCCCGTCCAGTCCCAGCTCTTCCTTCAGCTCGGTGAACCTGTCCACCAGTGTCTCGCCGGTGCCAAAGGCGACCTTGGTCTCCAACATCTCCTCGTAGCTCATGGTTGCCAGCCGGTCGGCGCGGCTCTGGCGATTGTTGGCATCGCCGTTGGAGCGGCCACCGGAGGCGTCACGCAGCAGGGACCCCATGCGGTTGAAGTAGGCATTGATGCTGTCTCGAGGTTCATCGAGCGCACCCTCTTCCGTGAGGCCGGCGTAGACCGGGATTCGCAGTGAGACGTCGCCGTCGCCTTCATGCCCCGCCTGGTGCCAGGCCGTGCGGTACTCGTGCAGGCACTCCTTGAGTTCCGGAATGTCCATACCGCGCAGGCCGACGAAGATCGGGTGTCCCTCCTGGCCCAGCCGGGGGAAAGTCTCTGCGGTGGTGGCAGCTATACGGAGGGGCGGATGGGGAAGCTGGTACGGGCGCGGCCAGACGGAGGCCCCTTCGAAGGTATAAAACTCTCCATCATAAGAAAATGGTTCACCCTTCCAGGCTTGCAGGATGATGTTCAGGGCCTCCCGGAACCTTTCCCGGCTCTCCACGTAAGGGATGCCGTACAGGTCGTAGGATCTGGCGAAGCCGCTCCGTCCGACACCGAAATCGAAACGGCCCTCGCTGATCTGGTCCAGGGTGGCGATTTCCTCGGCAATGCGCAGGGGATTGTTCAAAGGTAGGACATGAACGGCCATTCCGAGCCGCAGGCGGCGGGTGCGAGTGGCAATGGAGCTGGCAACGACGATGGGGGCCGAGAGCACGGAGCGAGCGGGGTTGAAGTGAAGTTCGGCCAGCCAGACGCCGTCCAGTCCCATTTCCTCGGAGGCGTCAACCAGCCGGAATCCCTCCTGGAATGATTCTGCTTCGGACACCCCGGGACGGCTGCCGAACTCCATGAAAATGCCGAAATGCATAACTCCTCCATGGCCCAGGGGCGGGCACGGCACCGGATTCCGCCATGCACCGAGAGTATAGCACGGGCCACCTGTGGATTCCTTGACCCCCGGCCTGCGGCCCACTAATCTTGTGGTACTTCGGTGCAGGAGCATCAGCTCCATAGTCCGCCCTGGGAGAGCGCTGCAATGGAACGCCAACGGTACGACGTCGCAATCATAGGCGGTGGGATTATCGGCCTGTCCACTGCCATGAACCTGATGCATCAGTTCCCGAGGTTGAGGGTGGCAGTGGTGGAGAAGGAAGGGGAGTTGGCCACCCATCAGACAGGGCACAACAGCGGCGTGATCCATTCAGGCATTTACTACCGCCCAGGTTCTCATAAGGCCGACTTCTGCGTGGCGGGGGTGCAGAAGCTGATCCGGTTCTGCGAGGAAAACGAGATAGAGTATGAGCTATGCGGCAAGGTAATTGTCGCTACCGACGAATCCGAGCTGGGACGCCTTGAGACCCTGTATGAGCGAGGGGTGGCGAATGGGGTCGAGGGACTGGAAATGATCGGCCCGGAGAGGCTTCGAGAGATTGAGCCCCATGCCGCGGGGATCAGGGCCCTGTTTTCTCCAGGGACAGGCATTGCCGACTACCCGAAAGTTGCCCAGACCTATGCAACCAAATTTGCGACCGCCGGGGGCGACGTCTTTACCGAGGCGCCCGTGGAGAGCATCTCCAGGAATGGTGACTCACTGGCGGTGGAAACAGGCAAGGGCACCCTGCAGACCGGGCATATCATCAACTGTGCCGGCCTATATGCCGATCGCGTGGCGAGCATGATCGAGGACAGGGTAGACGTCAAGATAGTCCCCTTCCGGGGCGAATATTACACCCTCCGTCCCGAAAGTCATCACCTCGTCTCGGGACTGATCTATCCGGTGCCCGACCCGCGATTTCCCTTCCTTGGAGTGCATTACACCCGCAACATTCACGGGTATGTGGAAGCAGGTCCCAATGCCGTCCTGGCATTCAGCAGGGAGGGCTATCGCAAGAGCGATATCGATCTTGGAGAGTCCCTTGAAACCCTGACGTATCCGGGATTCTGGAAGATGACATCCCGGCATTGGAAAACCGGGCTAAGTGAGATGAGGCGCTCCTATAGCAAGGGCATTTTCCTGCGAGACCTGCAGCGCCTGTTGCCCGAGATACGCGAGGAGGACCTGGCTCCGGGCGGATCGGGCGTCCGGGCACAGGCGGTCGCGCGAAATGGCGCGTTGCTGGACGATTTCAGCATCATACAGGGCAGGGACGCCGTCCACGTCCTGAACGCTCCCTCCCCCGGGGCGACATCGTCGCTGGCAATCGGAGAGCACATTGTCCGGCTTGCGGCTGATGCCTTCGGACTGGACGAACGCGGCGGCTGAATTCCTATGGCATCCCCGGCACGGGCCGGAGCGATCGCGTTCTGGTTTGCGGGGCAGTAGTGGCCCTTTTTATTGCCCGCTCCGCCCGAGGCTATGTATAATTCAATGCCGACGCACGACACTGCAATGTAATTGTCCCGCTTCGCTTTTAAGCGCTGCTTCGTTTACGGCCCGTTTTCGGCCCGGCGCATAACAGGGGGAATCACGCGACTGGATATTGAATCCTTCGGTACATCTTCCCGGCCGATAGACCTGGGTTGGGCCGCCATAGATGAGGAGTCGGTGCTGGCTTACGTTCAGGCTGTGGGCGATACCCTCCCCATTTACGCCAAATCGGGGCTGGCTCCACCCATGTTCTGTGTCGCCCAGGCCCTGGGACAGATTCTGCAGCGAACGGAGCTGCCAGCTGGGGCCATCCACAGTACCCAGGAGCACGCCACCTTACAGCCCGTGATGTTGGGTAGCAGGCTCCGCTCACTGGCGTGGCTTGAACGTCACCGGGAGCAGCGGGGGCTTCGGGTTCTGGCGTTTCGAATAGACGTGCGGGATTCCAATGAGCAACAGGTGCTCGTCATCAAGACCACACTCCTGGTCCCGAACTCCCAGGCAGTGCAAGAAATTCCTCGAAGTTCATCTTCGATACCCGACTCGGCGGATATACGACGGCCGGACAAAATTGATACGCTTGCGCCGGTTTCCCGGAAGATCAGCCGCGACCAGCTCAGCGAATACGCGGAGGTTTCCGGAGACCACAACCCGTTGCACCTGGACCCGGAATTTGCCGCTGGCACGCAATTCGGTGGAATCATTGCCCACGGCATGCTCACTCTGGCGTATGTCAATGAAATGATGGCGGCTTCCCTGGGGGAGGCCTGGCTTTCCGCCGGCTCCATGAAGGCTCGATTCAAAGGGGCAGCCTACCCCGGCGATCGCGTTGAGACTTGGGGAAGGCTGAGCAAATCGGAGGGCGAAACCAGTACTTACACCGTTGGCCTGAGTAACGTGGAAACAGGTTCTCAGCTGATCACCGGGACCGCTGACGTAAAGGAAACCAGCGGCTGACCCCGGGCCAGGGCGATCCTGCTTAAGGGAAAAACGATGTCACTCAATGGAACGGAAGACGTTCGACCGGTACGCGTTGCCATCGATTCAATGGGAGGGGATTTCGCTCCCGGGGATACTGTCAAGGGTGCCATCCAGGCGGCCAGATCGACTGGCGCTGAACTCTTGCTGGTTGGGGACAGAGGCTCCGTGGAAGCAGAGCTGTCCAAGTACGACACCGCCGGCCTCGCGGTATCAGTCATTCCTTCCGAAGGAAGAATTGGCGATGACGAGCACCCACTGCAGGCGATGAGGCAAAAACCCCAGGCCTCGGTGGTGGTGGCCACGCAATTGGTCAAGCAGGGCCGGGCGGATGTCATGGTCTCCATGGGGTCCACCGGCGCTTCTATGGCCAGCGCGGTGTTGACTCTCGGCCTGATGGAGGGTCTGGAACGGCCCTGCCTGGGCGGTCCTTTCCTGGGACTCGCGCCAAATACGGTTCTTGTGGACATCGGAAGCAACCTTGACTGCCGCCCAGGGCTGCTGCTCAGTTTTGCCGTACTGGGAGCGGCCTTTGCCCATACCTACATGGGAATAGACAACCCGCGCATCGGGCTACTCAGCGTCGGAGCGGAATCGACAAAAGGCAACCGCCAGGTGCAGGAAAGCTACAGCCTGATTGCCGACAGCCATCTGAACTTCATTGGGAACGTTGAAGGGATGGACTTCTTCACCGACAAAGCGGACGTCATCATTTGCGATGGATTCGTGGGGAACATACTGGTGAAGTTCACAGAGGGAATGGGCGGCGCTCTTGCCGATTTCGTAAGGGATCGCCTGAATGGTTCCGCTGACGGGGAGGTGGTAGAGCAACTGGCCTCCGATCTATGGGAGACAACCAACCGGCCGCGTACCGTCGGCGGAGGGCCCCTGTTTGGTGTGAATGCTCCGGTCATCCTGGGCCACGGCTCTTGCCGCGCCAACGGAATCGAGGGTGCGGTCCGCACCGCCGTGCGGTACGTGAATGTCGGTCTGCTGGACATAATGCGGCAGGAACTGGCGGTGATAAACAATTACGCCGCCAATCGGCTCGAGAGGGCCTCGGATGACGGAAACTAGCTCGGGAACCGGCGGAATCAGCCTGGAGGGCCAAGTGGCCCTGGTAACTGGTTCCTCACGGGGCATCGGTGCTGTGATAGCCCGGCGGATGGCGCAGGCGGGTGCCACCGTGGCGCTGAACTATAATGCCAGCCCCGACGCCGCTATGGAGGTCCGGGAGCAAATTTCCGCCGGCGGCGGCAACGCTATGCTGATCGCAGGCGACGTGTCCGACGAGAACCAGGCGGAGCAGGCAATCAAGACGGTGATCGGGGAATTTGGCCGAGTGGACATTCTGGTCAACAACGCAGGAATTCACCGTGACCGGCTGTTGCTGCGCATGACACCGGCAGATTTCGACGAGGTGCTTCAGGTGAACCTGCGCGGTGCCTTTCTCTGCACGAAATACGTTATGCCGCACCTGATCCGGCAGCACTATGGTCGGGTGATCAATATGTCATCGGTTGTCGGGCTCACCGGAAACCCGGGGCAAGCCAACTATGCGGCCGCCAAGGCCGGGCTTATCGGGTTCACCAAGGCGGTAGCTCGTGAGGTGGCGTCGCGGAACGTCACGGTCAACGCGGTGGCGCCAGGTTACATCGCCACGGGCATGGTGGAGGATCTATCCGAGGACCAGCGCAACCAGATTCTGGAGCGCATTCCCATGGGTCGGTTCGGCACGTCGGACGATGTGGCGGAGACGATCCTGTTCCTCAGCAGCAAAGCGGCGGGTTACCTCACGGGCCAGGTACTGACCATAGATGGCGGCCTGATCGCGTAGACTCCGGTCTCTGTCTGCGGGCGCGAATCCGCCATCTCCATAGCGGAGGATGAAATGCGTGCCACAACCCAGTTTCGCGAACTCCTCAAGCAGCCGGGAATCATTATGGCGCCCGGGGCCTACGACTGCCTCACGGCCAAGCTGGTCGAGAAGGCAGGTTTTCCGGCGGTCTACATGACCGGCGCGGGCACTTCGGTAGCCCGCATGGGTTACCCGGACCTGGCCCTGACTACAATGACCGAGATGCTGGGGAACGCGGCCCAGATCGCCTCCGTAATAGACATACCGCTCATCGCCGACGCCGACACCGGCTACGGGGGCATTCTTAATGTGCAGCGCACCGTGCGCCAGTATGAGCGCAGCGGCGTCGCGGCCTTGCACCTTGAGGACCAGGAGTTTCCCAAACGGTGCGGCCACCTTGACGACAAGCGGGTAATTGCGACCGGGGACATGGTCCAGAAGATTCGTGCCGCTGTCGACGCCCGGACTGACGACGACTTGACCATCATCGTGCGTACCGACGCCATCGCAGTGACCGGGTGGGACGACGCCATGCACCGGTGCGAGGAGTATGTCGAGGCCGGCGCGGATGTACTGTTCGTGGAGGCGCTTCGGACGCCCGAGCAGATCAAACAGGCGGGACGCGAACTGAATGCGCCGCTACTCTACAACTACGTGGAGACCGGAAAGTCGCCGCTTCTTTCTGCCCGGGAGCTGGAGAATTACGGGTTCAAGATAGTGATCTATCCGGCCAGTGGAATCCTGTCTGCCATGCGGGCGGTGCAGCAGACTTTGGCCACGCTCAAGGCTGAGGGAACAACCGCTCACTTGCTGGAAGACATGGCGTCACTGCAGGAATGCTTCGAGGCGGTTGGCCTGTCTGAGATGCTGGCGGATGACGCCCGGTTTGTTACTGCCGGGGCCTTCTAGGCCGCTCAGGGGCCTCCATGAATCGTGAGCTTCGATCGTTCATAAAGGAGTCCCTGGAAAGAGGGCACGAACGGGAGGAGATCCGGCGTGTGCTTCTGGAGGCCGGATGGCAGGACAGCGAGGTGAGGAACGGGCTGTCCGGATTCGCGGACGTTCCATTTTCCGTCGCCGTACCCAGGCCTGCGCAATACCCTTACGCCCGTGAGGCCTTCCTTTACCTGGTCTCCTTTATCGCGCTGTATGTCGCGGCGATCAGCTTTGGCGTTCTGGTGTTCGGGCTGATCGATTACTCCTTCCCCGACGCCCTGGACCGCGGCGACCGGATCGACCGCCAGACCGGGGCTACGGCGATTGCGTCGGTCATAGTTTCGTTTCCGCTGTACCTCCTGCTGACTAGGTGGCTGGGCCGGCAGGTAGCGGTGGACCCGGAGCGGCGTCAGTCCCTCGTGCGCCGCTGGCTGACCTACCTAACGCTCGTCGTCGGGGCTGGGATCATCCTCGGAGACCTGATCGCCCTGCTGTCCAACGTGCTGACCGGGGACCCGACGCTCCGGTTCGCGCTGAAGGCAATAGCCATCCTGGCGATCGCCGGAAGCATCTTCGGCTACTACCTCTGGGACATGAGACACACGGAGGCCGCTGGGCCATCGTCGGGAAGCCCCTGGGTGGCCCGGGTACTGTTGCCTGCGGCGCTGGCCGCCATGGCGGGGTGCATCGTGTACGCCCTGGTGCTGATTGGTTCGCCGGGAGAGCAGAGGGACAGCCGCCTGGACGAGCAACGCGTGTCCCACCTGTCCAACATCGCCGAAAACATCGACTTGTACTGGCAGATCAACGGTGAGATGCCCGCCGACCTGACGGAAATGTCCGGGCCAAGATACTTCCTGGACCGCATCCACGACCCCGAGAGAGGCGGCCGCTACGACTACCGTGTGCTGGAGGCTCCGCGCTACGAGCTCTGCGCTGTATTCTCTACGAATTCAACCGTACAGGGCGACAGCAACAGGCGCTTTTCGGAGCGGAGCTGGGACCACGGGAAGGGGCGTCACTGCTTCGAGCTGGAGGCGCGGGGACCTGTCCCTGCTGAGCCGCGCCGTTAGCGTCGGGTGTGCGCTGAGCCCCGGGAGGGAGAAGCGCATCGAAGATCAAACGTCTGATCACGGTAGCGGCGATGCCGGTATTCCCGGCGGGTGTGGCTTGCGGCGGGGCGGATGCGCCAGCGGTTGAATCGCCGTCGGACGTAATCGAAAACGCTCCGCCCAGCGTGGTCCAAATCATCACGGGTTCGGGTTCCGGGACGGGCTTCATCGTCAGCGAAGACGGGATGGTGGTCACCAACGGGCACGTGGTCGATGGCGAACGGCAAATCACGTTACGCCTGGCGACAGGCTAGGAATTCCGGGGCAGAGTTACCGAAAGGCATTCCACCCGTGACTTGGCCTATGTTGAGATTGACTCCAATCGCTCATTTACGCCCCTGCCCCTGGGGGACTCCGGTCAAGTTCCCCTCAACGAGCCGGTCATCGCCATCGGATATCCCCTGGCGGAAGAATTGGGCCTGGAACCCACCGTCAGCCGGGGCATAATATCGGCCAAGCGCGATGACTACCTGCAAACCGACGCATCGCTGAATCCAGGGAGTAACGGCAGTGTGCCGCTTGCCCCACGACCGCCGTCTCAGCCATACTACGCTGAGGATTCAGTCCCGCAGGAGGTGGCTATGAGCAACGTCGTTCTGGTAGTGGACATGCTCAAAGGGTTCCTGGAGCCGGGCCACAACCTGTACCACGAAGAGTCCCGCCGCATCATCCCCCACGCGCAGCGCCTGGTTGCTCAGGAAAAGGCCGCAGGGTCCCACATTCTGTTTCTGTCGGACCATCACGACCCGGACGACCTGGAGTTTCGCGTATTCCCGGTCCACTGCGTCATCGGCACGGAGGAGACGCAGGTGATCCCTGAACTGGCAGAATTCGTTACGGCAGACAACGTGATACCCAAGAAGCGGTACAGCGGCTTTTTCAACACCGACCTGTCGCAACGTCTGGGCCGCCTGGAGCCCGACAAGCTGCTGGTCTGCGGCGTGGCCACCAACATCTGCGTTCTGCACACGACCTCCGATGCCCGTAACCGGGACTACGAGGTGGAGGTCTACTCGGACTGCGTCTCGGGGCCGGACCCAGAGGCCCATCGGTGGGCACTACAGCACTGCCGGCAGATCCTGGGAGCAAAGGTCATATAGAAGGAGCCTGGTCCGGAAACGCGTCAGAGCCAGTGGTCGGGCCACCGAGCCGACGTCCGGTGTAGCGTTGGGCCGGGCTACATTTACATAAACGCTGATTTCCCTGCGGTTGCCATTACCGGCATCGCCGCGTATCATCGCCGCATCACCCTCCCCGCCAGCCTGTTTGGGGGTTTCCATGCTATTTCGCACCTACCGTTACTCACTGTGGGACGGCACCCAGAACATCTTCGACATGGACGCAGATGAGCTGATGGACCTGTTGTCGGAGGACATTCTCAACCGGGGGGACCTGATGCAGGCCCTGCGGGACCTGTTCCGGCAGGGGATGCAGAACCGCGACGGCCAGCAGATGCCGGGTTTGCGGGACTTGATGGAGCAACTCAAGGACCGTCGACGTCAGCAGATGCAACAGCACAACATGGACTCGGTACTGGACGATTTGAAGGAACGCCTTCAGGACATTATCGACACGGAGCGGAGTGGTATTCATAACCGCCTGGACGAGGCCAGTCGTCAGGTGGGGGAGGCGCAGGATGAGGACCGGGAACAGCAGGAGGCACTGCTGAAACTCCTGGAGCAGCGAGCAAACCGCAACCTGGAAAGGCTGGACGACCTGCCCGAAGGCGTGGGCAGCCAACTACGGGAGTTGATGGAATACGACTTCATGGATCCCGAGGCTCAGCAGAAATTCCAGGAATTGCTGGACATGCTGAAGAGCCAGATGGCCCAGAACATCTCTCAGCAAATGCAGCAGCAGATCCAGAACATGTCGCCCGAAGATATGGAGGCCACCCGGGAGATGATGCGGGACCTGAACCGGATGATGCGGGACAAGCTGTCCGGGCAGGAACCCGACTTCGACGGATTCATGGACAAGTGGGGGCCGATGTTCGGTCCGAATCCTCCGCAGAGTTTCGACGAATTGATGGAAATGCTGCAGCAGCAGTTGGCACAGATGCAGTCGATGCTGGAGAGCATGTCTCCCGAGGCCCGGCAGGAAATGGAAGACGCGCTGGCCCAGGCCCTCGACCCGGATACTCAGCGAGAGATGGCACAGTTTGCCGCCTTGATGGAACAGCTGATGCCCATGGAGGACTTGCGTCGCCAGTATCCGTTCCTGGGAGACGACAGCCTGACCATGGAGCAGGCCATGCAGATGATGCGGGACCTGCAGCAGCTCGACCAACTGGAAGCCGCGCTGCACGAGGCGATTCGCACCGGGGACCTGACGGATGTCGACCCGGAAAAGCTGGCGGAACTATTGGGCGATGACGCCCGCCGCGTGTGGGACGAACTGGACAATCTGCGAAAACTGCTGGAAGAGGCCGGCTACATCACGGGAGGCGACAAGGCGGAACTGACCGCGCGGGGAATCCGGCGTATCGGGCAGAAGGCCCTGAAAGAGGTCTTCGCCCATTTGAAGAAGGATCGCATCGGCGGTCACCTGATGGACACACGGGGTGCCAATGGGGACCTCCTGGGTGAAACAAAGACCTATGAGTTCGGCGATCCCTTCCTGGTGGACCTGCAGGCGACCGTTAAGAATGCCGTTCTGCGGGGCGGCCCCCAGGTACCGGTGAGGCTGGGCGTCGAGGACTTCGAGATTCATCGCACCGAGCACATGACCCGGTCGGCGACCATCCTGCTATTGGATCAGAGCCGTTCCATGGGGTTGTTCAACAACTGGCAGGCTGCCAAGAAAGTGACACTCGCCCTGATGGCATTGATACGCACCCAGTTTCCTCGGGACACAATGCACGTAGTTGGCTTCTCCGACTATGCCCGGGAGATCAAGGAGGAGGAGCTGGCCAGTTGCAGCTGGAACGCCTGGGTGTCCGGGACCAATCTGCATCATGCGCTGATGCTGTCTCGCAAGCTACTGTCCAAGGAGAAGGGGGGCACGCGACAGATACTGGTAATCACCGACGGGGAGCCGACAGCTCACCTGGAAGGGGACCGCTCATATTTCAGCTACCCACCCAGCTATCGGACGGAGATGGAAACGCTGCGTGAGGTGCGGCGCTGTACCCAGGAGGACATTCTGATAAACACTTTCATGCTGGAGAACAATTACCAGCTGGTGAACTTCGTGGACCGGATGACTCGCATCAACCGTGGACGGGCGTTCTATACCAGCGCATCCAACCTCAGCGAGTTCGTCCTAGTGGACTACATAAACAATCGCCGAAAGAGAGTGGCATCCTGAGGTCCTGACAAGACCACACTGCCCATTACGCCGCACCTGACCCTCGGGGCCTTTCGATTAATCAGTGCTTGCGGTTATTGCTTCAGGACACGAATGGCTCCCGCTAGGTTCTTTCACCAAAGGGTCATTCTGGATTCCCGCGAAAACCGGAATGACGGACAGGAGTTTGCAATAACCGAGTGACGCTGTCTTGACCCTCAGGGCCTTTTCATTTTCTTAAAGGAGTCTTAAAGTTGTGGTGAAGAAGTGAGGAGGTGGGGAAGATGAGATTGAGAGAAGCCTTGGATGGAGTTCCAGACCACCGGAGCCGGCAAGGCCGGCGCCACCCATTGGGAGCGGTATTGAGTCTGTCAGTTTGCGCCATGCTATGTGGCTCCCGCAGTCTTTACGCCATTGCGCAATGGGGCCGGGACCAAGGAGCCACTGCTGGAGAGGAATTGGGTTTCCCACAGGGGAGAACGCCCTGCGTAGCCACCCTGCACCGGGTGTTCAAGGATCTGGACGTGGATGCCTTCGAAGGGGTGCTGCGGGAATGGGTGCGAGATAGTGGGGTGGATCTGGGCTCCGTGGTGTCAATAGACGGGAAGACGTTGCGTGGGATTCACGGTGAGGAACTGCCTGGGGTGCACCTGGTATCAGCCTACGCCACTGAGGGCAAGGCGGTGCTGAGCCAGGCAGCCACGGCGGGCAAGGGTCAGGAATTGGCAGCGGCCCAAGCAGTGTTGGGGCAGATTCCCCTGGAAGGGAGGATAGTGGTGGCGGACGCTCTGCTGACCCAACGGGAGGTGTGCCAGCAGATTGTAGCTGGCGGCGGAGATTACCTGTTGCCGGTGAAGGAAAATCAGCCTGCATTGTGCCAGGACCTGGTGGAAGTATTTTCCCCCACTGGAAACTGATAGGGTTGCGGGGCCATGGGTACCGCCGTGGCAGGCTGAGGACTGGCGGGAGCGAGGGGCGGAGCTGACTGTGTGGGTGGATGTCTCGCCCAAGCAACGGCACGGGCGCTGGGAGCGGCGGGAACTGTGGGCCTTGTCCGACCCGGAGGTGAACCGGTATGCGGGCAGCGCCGGATCGGTGGGGAAGGAGTGGCCCCACCTGCGGCAGGTATGCCGGCTGGAGCGGCAGAGGAGAGTCCGGGGACGCACCCAGGTGACGGTGAGCTATGCGGTGACCAGTCTTTCGCCCGAGGTTGCCGGAGCGGAACGTCTGTTGCAGATTCTTAGAGGGCATTGGAATATCGAGAACCAGGTGCATTGGGTCCGGGACGTCACCTTTGACGAAGACCGCTCCCAGGTAAGGAGCGGTAACGCCCCCCAGGTGATGGCAGCCTTTCGCAACCTGACCACCACCCTGGTGCGCTGGGCTGGTCATACCAACGTTGCCGCCGCCCTACGCCGCCACGCCGCTCACGTCTCCGAAGCCTTCTTACTCCTCGGCATTACCCCTGAATTCGGAGAATGAAAAGGCCCTGTCTTGACCCTGCATTGGGCTGGCGTAATGGCATATTTTGTGGTAAAGTCATGGACACAAGTTAATATGTGGTATTAGACGCGGATTTTCCGCATCAGGGTACTCAAGCTTTTAAGGCAGTCCCGTGAGGCTGACAAAGTTGGGCGACCCGGACATCATCCCGGAACAAGAAAACGTCCCGGGCCGGAACGCACCCCTTGTCGCTTGCGAGACGAGGGGTTTTTTGTACCTCCCGTTGGCAGCAGGAAATGCAATTCCCCTTCGAGGATGAGGTGATGCCTGAAGGTGGCCTCCCAGGGATGACTGAAAGACAAGTGATGAACCAGGATGCCATGGGGCGGGCACTATCTCGGATAGCCCATGAAATCCTGGAGCGGAATCGAGGCGCGGGTGAGATGCTCCTGGTCGGTATTCAACGCCGAGGGGTACCGCTGGCACGGCGGCTGTCGGCCCGGCTGAACGACTTCGAGCAAGCGGAGGTGCCGGTAGGTTCGTTGGACATAAACCTTTACCGCGATGACCTTCAGGAGCGAAAACGCCCCAAGGTGCGAGTGCGTCGAACCGAGCTGCCGGTGAGCATCCAGGACCAGAGGGTCATATTGGTGGATGACGTTCTCTATACCGGGAGGACCATCCGCGCCGCGCTGGACGCCCTAAACGACTATGGCCGGCCGACGCAGGTGCAGCTGGCCGTGATGATCGATCGCGGCCACCGTGAGCTGCCCATCCGGGCCGACTATGTCGGGCGCAATATACCAACCGCCCGGAGTGAAATCGTCGCAGTCCGCCTGGCCGAAATCGACGCAATTGAAGAGGTTGCGCTGCTACGTCCGGAGGGCAGTGACCCTGAGGATCTCCAGGGGGAGCATCCCCAGGCCGAGATGGCGGGTGTCAATCATGACTGACCGGAAGCAAATACCTGGAACGTTCAGGAGCAAAGAATGACGCTGCCTGAAACGCTGGTACACGAGGGTATGGCCCGGCCGGTGGAAGCGGATGAACTGCCCCGGCGCCGGCACGTGCTTGACCTCGACGACTATTCGATGGAGGAATTGAACTCGACCCTGGACTCCGCCCGGAGTATGTCCGAGGTGTTGGGCCGGGATATCAAGAAGGTGCCCGCCCTTCGTGGAAAGGTCATAGTGACCATGTTCTATGAGGCGAGCACGCGCACCAGGGTGTCGTTTGAAGAGGCGGGAAAGGTGCTGAGCGCCGACGTGATAAACATGAGCGCCTCGGGCAGCAGTTCTGATAAGGGAGAGTCCCTGCTGAATACGGGGCTGACGCTCCAGGCCATGGGGGTCGATACCCTGGTCGTGCGCCACCCTCACTCGGGCGCTCCCAATTTTCTGGCTCGCAACCTGGACCGGGTCAGTATCGTGAACGCCGGGGATGGTCTGCACGCGCACCCAACCCAGGCGTTGCTGGACCTGTACACGGTCCAGTCCCGGTTGGGCCGCATCGAGGGGTTAAAGGTCGTCATCGTGGGTGACGTGCTTCACAGTCGAGTGGCCCGCTCCGGAATCTGGGGTTTCGCCAGGCTCGGAGCGAGAGTCGTGCTCTCAGGGCCCCGAACGCTAATGCCCCTGGACTTCGTCGCTACCAGCGACGGTGCCGGCGGCGGCGCAGCACTGGCATCCCGGGTCGAGTTCGAATCCGATCTTGACCGGGCCGTCGAGGATGCGGACGTAGTTATGGCCCTGCGACTTCAGTCGGAACGGCAGCGGGGCGGATTTCTTCCCAGCATCCGGGAGTACATTAGGCGCTGGCAAGTCAACGACGCCCGCCTGGCTCTCGCCAGGCCTCATGTGCTGGTGATGCATCCCGGGCCAATGAACGAGGGTATCGAGATCAGTTCCGGACTGGCTCACGGCAGCCGGTCTGCCATCGAGGAGCAGGTGACTGCCGGTGTCGCCATACGTATGGCGGTGCTTTATCAACTGAATGCAGGGGAGGATGGGTGATGGTCTCGCCGGGGTCAAGGCCCGTCCTGATTCGCCGCGCTCGGCTGATCGATCCGGTCAGGCAATGGGACGTGGTCGGGGACATCCTGCTGAGTGACGGCCAGATAGTCGCCGCAGGAGCGGGTATTGAGTCGGGCCCTGACGGCAGCCTGGTGGTCGACGGCGAAGGCCTGGTGTGCTGCCCGGGGTTTATTGACCTCCACGTTCACCTGCGGGAA
Source organism: Dehalococcoidia bacterium (assembly GCA_965208825.1). Classification (GTDB taxonomy): domain Bacteria; phylum Chloroflexota; class Dehalococcoidia; order Lucifugimonadales; family UBA3495; genus VXOI01. Next base: position 169,328 of record CBDBPP010000004.1, on the reverse strand, counting down.
CCGGGATACGAGTACAAGGAGACGATAGCCACCGGCTCTATGGCCGCGGCAAAGGGTGGCTTCACCACCATCTGCTGCATGCCCAATACGGATCCTCCGATTGACTCCGAGCCGCTGGTTGAGTTCGTGTTGCGGCGGGCCAAGGAGGCTGGGCTGGTCCGGGTACTGCCCGTCGGCTGCGTCTCCAGAGAGCGCAAGGGCAGGGAACTGGCTGACCTGGAGGAGCTGGCTTCGGCAGGAGCGGTGGCATTCAGTGACGACGGTGACCCGGTCCAGGATGCTAATCTCATGCGAATGGCCCTGGCGTACAGCACGGACCTGGGGCTCGCTGTGAGCAATCACTGCCAGGACCTCTGCCTGAGTGCCGACGGGGTGATGGCCGAGGGGGCGGTGGCTACGCGGTTGGGTCTTCCGGGTATCCCGCCCGCAGCGGAAGATGCCATGATCGCCCGGGATATTTCGCTGGCCGCTTCCACGGGTGGGCGGCTGCACGTCGCCCACGTCAGCACTGCCGGGAGCGTGCCACTGGTGCGCCGGGCCAAGCAACTCGGACTGAACGTGACCGCCGAGGTCTGTCCCCATCATCTGACTATCACCGACGATTGGACTCTGGGCACGAAGGGCGCTGTCACGGGGCCCAGCGAGTGGGCCTACGACACATCGACCAAGGTCTATCCGCCGCTGCGAAACTGCGGAGACGTGGAGGCCCTGGTGGAAGCGCTGGCAGACGGCACAATCGACTGCATCGCCACGGACCATGCCCCCCACGACGTTGCCAGCAAGCAGGTCAGTTACCAGGATGCATCCTTCGGCATCAGCGTGTTGGAAACCGCACTGGGTTCTTCGCTACAGCTGGTGCACACCGGCAGGATTCAGCTTGCAACGCTGGTGGAACGTCTGACCTTTGGCGCGGCCAGGGTACTGGGGCCGCGCTACCACTCGCTGGCAACTTTGGGTCCGGGGACCCCCGCCGACCTCGTTCTGTTTGATCCGTCGATGGAGTGGACCGTCAACTCGGCGACTTTTGCTTCGAAGGGAAAAAACACTCCGCTGGACGGTACGGCATTAAGGGGCCGGGTAATGGCGACCATTTCAAATGGGGTTATCGTACACCTGGATGAAGAACTTCGTTCAAGGGTTACCGATGAACTGGTATAGATCCCACGTGCTTCCGATGCACACGTCTTCTTTCGCCGGCTGCGATGTGCCTGATCCGGCGAAGGGCAGTCCGCGAACTCGGCAACTGGGGGTGCACTGAATTGCCCACCGCCTATCTTGTCCTTGAGGACGGCTCCGTACACCGGGGACAGGGGTTCGGAGCCAACTCGGAGACCGCCGGCGAGGTGGTGTTCAACACCACGATGACCGGCTATCAGGAAGTCCTGACCGATCCGTCGTATTCCGGGCAGCTGGTGACGCTGACGTATCCCCTGATCGGAAATTACGGAATTAACGAGAGTGACTTCGAATCGCGCCGTATTCAGGTGAGCGCACTGATCGTGCGGCAGCACTGCGAGGTCCCGAGCCACGGTTCCAGCGACCAGACAATTCACGAGTTCCTGGAACGCCAGGGGATTCCGGGGATAAGCGGAGTGGACACGAGGGCCATCACCCGGCGTCTGCGCAGCCGCGGGGTCATGATGGGGGCCATCGGCGCCACTCCGGAGGCGGCCAAGGCACTGCTGGCCAGGGCGCCGGGATATGACGACCAAGACCACGTACGTAACGTAATGACCGATTTGGACTATGGTTGGGGAGAGAAGAGAGAAAACGGCGAGGAAAGCCGGTACCGGGTGCTGGTAACGGATTGCGGGCTTAAATACAATATTCTCCGTGAACTCACCCGGCGCGGCTGCGAAGTCAGGGTCGTACGGGCCGACACACCGGCGGACGAACTCCTCTCGATGGCCCCGACGGGGGTGCTCTTATCACCAGGGCCGGGCGACCCCCAGATGCTGGATTATGTGGTCGATAACGCTCGGCAGATTCTCGGAAGAGTCCCCGCGATGGGCATATGCCTGGGCCACCAGATAGTGGCAAGGGCTTTGGGAGCGGAGACCTTCAAGCTGAAGTTCGGGCACCGGGGTGGCAATCATCCAGTGCGCGATTTGTCCGATGGCAGGGTCTATATCACCGCGCAGAACCATGGCTACTCGGTGCTTGCGGATTCTTTGCCCCCGGGATTGGAGGTTTCCCATATCAACCTGAATGACGATACCGTGGAGGGACTGACCCATCGGGACCTGCCGGTTTTCACCATTCAATACCACTCGGAAGCATCGCCAGGACCCAAGGACAACGACTACCTGTTCGACCGGTTCCTGAAACTAATGGACGATTTCAAGGGATAGTTTCGTCCCCCTCGATTGGGGGCATTGGTAGTAATCAGGGAGGTGAAGAACCAGAGCACCCGGCATGGCGACAGCGGCCCGCTGTCCCATTGCTCGATTGTCACCCACGCGCACCCTTCGACGGCAACCTTCTGGAGGAATTATCTTCATGTCTTCATTTTCAATGGTATTGCTGGAAGGGGGGGTAGATGTGGAGGTGGATGTGGATTTCGCAGAGATGGTCGCCATCTTTGACGAGGAGGTCCCCCAATATTACTGCGGAGAATACGGATTCACGGTCACCCCTGGCAGGGGGGAGATAGGCGGACAATGGAATTTCATGGTGAGCGCCTTCTCTCTCATTGAGCCCCGAGATGAACAGGACCTGATCTCCCTGGGACGCATGGAGGTCCAGGTAAACCGCTACGGCAAAGTTGCCATCAGCATTCCGCCCAGGACTGAGCAGACGGTGCCAGGCCCCGATGCCGCCGACTGGGATGGCAAACTGTTCGGAGCCTTCGCCTTTCAATTGCTCAATTCACTGTACGAGCGCGGACTCATAGACTTGCCTGGCGTACTGCCCAAGATGTAGGTATCCAAAACTGTTCCTGAACGCACAGAACAGCACTTGAGCCCGGCCTGTTTCTCCAGCAGCCGGGCTCGGAGCATGTGCCTCGAATGAGTTGGCACTGCCCGGGTCGGGCAATCGGGCCAAGAAGGACCTTGACATAAGAAATGGAGGTATCGTTACGGAAAAGCCGCGAAAGGTCCTGGTGATTGGATCGGGCCCCATTGTCATTGGCCAGGCCGCTGAATTCGACTATGCCGGCACGCAGGCCTGCAAGTCCCTCCGTGAGGAGGGCGTGGAAACGGTCCTGGTCAACTCCAATCCGGCGACCATCATGACGGACGAGGACATCGCTGACAGGGTGTATATTGAGCCCCTCACGGTGGATGTGCTTGAGAGGATTATTCAGCAGGAGAAACCGGATGGCATCCTCCCCACCCTGGGCGGCCAGACGGGGCTGAATCTGGCAGTAGACCTGGCGGACGCCGGTGTCCTGGACCGCTACGACGTTCGTCTTCTGGGTACGCCTCTTGATACGATCAGGCGTGCCGAGGACCGCGAGTTTTTCCGCAACTTCCTTCATGAAATCGGAGAACCGGAACCCGAAAACGTGACAGTGTCGACCATGCCGCAGGCGTGGGAGGCGGCCGGAAGGATGGGGCTGCCTCTGGTCATCAGGCCCGCCTACACTCTGGGAGGAAGTGGCGGTGGCATAGCTACTACGGAGGAAGAGTTCGAAGCCATTGCCGAGTCGGGGCTTTCGGCCAGCCCCATCTCTCAGATCCTGATTGAAAGGTCGCTGGTCGGTTGGAAGGAGCTCGAGTACGAGGTCCTGCGGGACGGTGCCGACAACTGTATCACCATCTGCAACATGGAGAACCTGGACCCGATGGGTGTTCACACCGGCGACAGCGTGGTTGTGGCTCCCAGCCAGACGTTGACGGACAAGGAATACCAGATGCTGCGCACCGCGTCCCTGAAGATCATTCGGGGTCTGGGCATTGAGGGCGGGTGCAACATCCAGTTCGCCCTGCAGCCCCATCCCAAGGTGGCAGAGGCCATCGGAATGGATTGGCGCGATGACTCGCCGTATTACGTCATCGAAGTCAACCCAAGAGTGAGCCGAAGTTCCGCCCTGGCCAGCAAGGCCACCGGCTATCCCATAGCCCGCGTTTCCGCCAAGATTGCCGTAGGCCTGCGGCTGGACGAGATTGACAATGCGGTAACCGGTCGCACCAAGGCAGCTTTCGAACCTGCTCTGGATTACTGCGTAATCAAGATTCCTCGTTGGCCCTTTGACAAGTTTCCTCACGGAGACCGGCGCACCACCACCCAGATGAAGGCCACGGGGGAGGCGATGGCCATCGACCGCTCTTTCGAGGCGGCCCTGCAGAAGGGCACCCGGTCCCTGGAGCTCAGCGGCCGTTCCCTTCTCTGGGAGGACCGGGCCTGGAGCAATGGAAAGGGGCCCGATAACGGCCTCCCCCTGGGGCCCAACGATCTGAGACTCTGGGGAATCATGGCTGGCTTTCGCCGGGGCTACACCGTCGATGACATGGTGAAGCACACCCTTTTCGATCCGTGGTTTCTGACGGCCCTCGAGCGGATCGTCAAGATGGAACGCCGGCTGCTGTCGGAGAAGCTGACACCCGAACTCCTGCATGATGCCAAGAGGTTGGGGTTCTCGGATGCCCAGGTCGGAACACTGGCCGACATGCTGCCGGAACAGGTGCGGGACCTGCGGCACCGGTGGGGGTTGCGCCCGGTCTACAAGATCGTCGACACCTGCGCCGCTGAATTCGAGGCAGTCACGCCCTATTACTACAGCACCTACGACGAGGAGAATGAAGCGGAGCCCCTGGAAGGGGAAAAATCTCTGGTGATCGGCAGCGGCCCTATCCGTATCGGCCAAGGAATCGAATTCGACTATTGCAGCGTCCATGCCGCTTGGGCCCTTTCTGAGTCCGGAGTTCGAAGCATCATGGTGAACTCCAACCCGGAAACTGTTTCGACGGACTTCGATTCCAGCGATCGGCTTTACTTCGAACCCCTGGATGAGGAGGCGGTTCGCGATATCATTGAAAATGAGATGGGCGACCCCGAAACCGGCGAGATCCGTCCGCCCGCCTCATTGGTGCAATTTGGAGGTCAGACGGCCATCGATCTCTCTCAAGCCCTGTCCTCCGCTGGTATGCCAATCCTTGGCTCGAGCGCCGAGGCCATAGACATCGCCTCTGACCGCCAGAAATTTGAGGACTTTCTGGCCAGGCTGGGCATTCCCCAGCCCCCGGGTGCCGCCGTATCTACGGTTAGCGAGGCGCTGCAGGTGGCCCAGACCATCGGATATCCCGCAGTGGTCCGGCCGAGCTACGTGCTGGGCGGTCGGGCCATGGAAATCGTACAGAATGCCACCGAACTGATCCACTACCTCACCGCCGCCACCGAGATGTCGCCAGACCGGCCGGTACTGATCGATCGGTACATGGAAGGCAAGGAGTGTGAAGTCGACGCGATTTGCGACGGAGAAGGCGTGCTCATTCCCGGTCTGATGGAGCATGTGGAGCGGGCCGGCGTGCACAGCGGCGATTCCATGGCTATCTACCCGGGCCTGAACCTCACCGAGTCCGAGGTGGACACCATTGTGGACTACACCACGCGGATCGGTCTGGCCCTGGGTGTGCGCGGGCTTATGAACGTACAGTTCGTGATCCACGGAGGAGTGGCCTACCGCAGTCCCAATGCCCCTGTCAACGATACTGCCGGCACCACGGTCTATGTGCTGGAGGTCAATCCCAGGGGTAGCCGCACAATTCCCTTCATATCCAAGGTGACGGGAGTGCCCGTGGCGAGACTTGCCACCAGGGTGATGCTGGGGCACACCCTGGCCGAAGAGGGCTATCCCACCGGGTTGTGGCCACGGCAAGGGTTGGTGGGGGTCAAGGCTCCCGTGTTCTCCATGGCCAAGCTGGTGGGAGTGGACTGGCACCTGGGCCCGGAGATGAAGTCGACCGGCGAGGTCATGGGCATCGATCACAACTTTTCTGGAGCACTCACCAAGGCGCTGCTGGCGGCGCGACTGAACCTGCGACAGGGCACCGGTGTGCTGCTGAGTGTGGCCGATCAGCACAAGGCCGAGGCGGTATCGATCATCCAGGGACTGCACCGGGCCGGCTGCCTGCTTTACGCCACGGAGGGAACGGCAGCCATGATAGCAGCGATGGGCCTGCCAGTGACCATGACCACCAAGAAGCTGGGCGAGGGACATCCCAGCGTGGTGGACGTCATAAACGACGGCAGCGTAGAGGCAGTGATCAACACTATCTCAGGCGTAGATGACGTGCTCCGCGACGGGTTTTATATTCGGAGGGCGGCGGTGGAGCGGCAGATCCCGTGTTTTACATCCCTGGACACCGCCCGCGCCGCTGTAGAGAGCTTGCTTACGGGGAACGCAGCCTATGCCATCGGAACCACGCGGGATTACCTGGGAAAGGCGTAATCCGGAGTCGGTCTTTCGCGACCAAGCACCTGGAAACTGCTAATGGGGAACGGGCAGGTCTCCGGGACAATGGGGGAGTGGTCTCAACAGTGGGACTAGCAGCCTCTTTCCCCTACCAGTCCATCTCCATCCCCAGGCCCTGGGCCTTGGCCGAGTCGTAGGCAAGTTTGGCGGCGGCCACGTCCGCCACACCGGTTCCCATCAGCTTGGCATATATCACTTGCCCGTCGTCGTCGCGCCCTCGAATGGTCCCGGCGACCGCATGCCGAAGTTCATGGAGTTGGCTCCAGTTCAGTAGCCCCATGTCCACTGCGGCCGAGATATCGCCGGCCTCGATGGAAACTTGGTCGAGTGAATCCACGAATAGCCTGTCGGCACGGGTCAGGGTTTCCTCGTCAACCTCGCTGACTCTCCATGTTGTTGGGCCCGCTCCGATTACGGTAGAGCCGTCCTTGAGCCATTTGCCCTTGATCACGGGCTCGATGGTAGCGGCGATTCCGATTACGAGGTCGCAGTCCGTTACGGCCTGCTCGTTGGTGTCGGTGGCCTCCACCGGCACTCCCAGGGTGTCCTGCATCCGGGCTGCGAACTGGGACCGCCTGTCGGCGTTGCGGCTGTAGGCCTTGACGCCTTCGACCTGCCGGACACTGGCCACAGCCTGCAACTGGGTGGGTGCCTGGCCTCCCGTGCCAATAATACCCACGGTGAGCGGAGCATTGCGCGAGAGGTGTTTCACCGCCACGCCGGTGGTGGCCCCGGTGCGCAGCTGGCCCAGCCTGTTGGCCTGGGTGTAGCACAGCAGTTTGCCGGTGGCGGCATCATACAGGCTCACCTGAAAGGAGTAAGAGCCCCGTAACACCGTGTAGGTCTTTACACCCAACACGCCTTCGTAGAAGAGGCCCCCGCCCATCACCGAGAGCATTCCGGTATCGGCAATTATCTTTCGTCGGCCCAGGTTCCAGGCTTCGCCCCTGCCGTAGTGTTTCTGCATGTTCTCAATGGCTTCGAGCATTGCCTCCATGGTCACGCACTGGGCAACGTGCTCATCGCGCAGGAATAACGTCATCGTGCCATCACCTCCGGGCTAGCGGAAAAGAAAGTAATAGGGCTATGGAAACTGGCTACCCTTCCTCTGGGAACAATCGTTGACGGCCACTGTTTGTCAGGACTATGACTGTTGACCGCGATCGAATTTCAGTCGCGTGGAAGTTGATATTTGCGTGGTCCTGCACGGAACCCGGACGGACGCAGCAAATGCTCAAAGGATCCGGGTAATCCGGTGGCCGGGGCTACTTGAAGTAGTCGCGGTTCTTGGCAATGAACGGCCTCTGGTCGCTGGGGACCCTGAACTCATCGAAAATGGCGTTCACGGGGCAGACCGATTCGCAGTATGCGCAGTCGATGCAGGTAAAGGGGTCTATGAAATACTGCGGCTGGCTGTCGTCTGTCTGAATGCAGTCAACGGGACAAACCTCAGTGCACGTAGCGTCCTTCACGCCGATGCAAGGCTCAGTAATCACAAAAGGCATATGGTCAACCTCAAGGTGCTGCGGCCCTGACGATGCGTTCGGTCATGCTTCTGACGCCGAAATGGCCCGGGAGTCCCACAGGCCGGGAGATGACACATTCTTATTTTCGGGCACTTATTTTGTCAAGGGATAGTATGTGATATATTTTATCGACCCTGTAACGGGCGATGCTGAGGGCACGTTCATGGAATTACGAGAATTGATCAGCTTCTATCATGTGGCACGCCTTCGGAGCGTATCGAAGGCGGCTCGCACGCTTGAACTGGGACAGCCAACGGTGACGACCCACCTGCGCAAACTGGAGAGCGAGTTCGGCATCACCCTCTTCGACCGGATAAAACGCCCGATCCAGCTAACCTCCGAGGGAATAACACTCCTGGAGCTGGTGACTCCGGTCGTAACGTCCATTGAAGTGCTGAAGAGGCAGATGGACTACGCAGATCGGCGTGGCTCTTTCATCGTTGGCGCCTATCCGGACCTCATTGCTCACCATTTGCCCAAGGGTATCCAGGCATTTCGTGAACAGTATCCAGACATTCGAATCCGGTTGCTGGCCAGGGCGTACGACCCGCTTATCCAATTGGTGAGGTCCGGCGAAATTGACCTGGCTTTCTGCTCACCGCCCCCCGGTGACGATCCATCCCTCGAATTCGACGAGCTGTTCGAATACAACGCAGTTCTGATGACTCCCCTTGGACATCCGCTGATAGGCCGCAAAGACGTCACTCTGGAGGACGTAGTTTCCTCTCCTTTGATCCTTCCGGGCCAGGAAAGCATTCTGCGGCAGCGGGTGGACCAGGTGATGCGGGCCGAGGGACTGATGGGAGACGTTGTCCTGTCCCTGGACAACATTGACTCCATAAAGCGTTACGTAGAGATTGGCATGGGGCTGGCGGTGGCGGTGGATTTCGCTGTCCGTCCCGAGGACTACGACCATGTGGGGATTGTGCGTCTTGACCACCTGTTCCCCGGCTCAGTGATCGGCATCTGCACCCTGAAAGGCAAATTCGTCGGCCAGGGGGTGAGGAATTTCATGCAGATGATGTCCGAATACATGAGCGGGTATCACGCGGAGTTGTGGGACGAGCCCATTCCGGCTGGTAACCGCCCGACCCTGCCGATAATCGACGACGCCTAAACGGCCTCGCCTGGAATAACCTCCCGGGCCCTTCGCGCCAGTTGGGACCGGGGCATCATCACGTATCGCCCGCATTTGCGACACACCAACCCGATGTCGGCTCCCACGCGGGTCACAGTCCATAGAAATTCCCCGCAGGGGTGGGCTTTCCTGAGTCGCACCATGTCTCCGGTCCTTACGTCGAAGGCCAACTGGCTCCGTCCTCTTCAAGAACAGTGTTGATGGCGTCCCGCAATTCCCGGGCAGCGCGTCCGGCGGCCTCGGCGAAGTCGGCACCGGGCGAGGCGTAAGTAATGCCACGGGAAGAATTGATCAGTGCCATGCGTCCCGCACCATCCACTCCGGCTCGAACGGCAGACGCGAGTTCCCCTCCCTGGGCGCCGACGCCGGGCACAAGAATGGGCATTCCCGGGCACAACTGACGGATTTCGGCCAACTGGTCCGGAACGGTCCCGCCTGCCACCAGGCCGATGTTGCCGCGTTTATTCCACTCCGAGCAAGAACGAGCCATTCGCACATAGAGCGGCTCAGCTGCTTCTTCAGTACTGACTAAGAGGTCCTGAAAGTCCCCCGAACCGGGGTTCGAGCCGCGGCACCAGACGAACACCCCTTTCGTCTCGTCCTCCAGGAAGGGCGACACGGAGTCAGCCCCTCCCCAGGCGTTGACGGTAACGGCGTCGAATTCCCAGACCCGGAACATTGCCCGGGCGTATGCGCTGGCCGAGGGGCCGATGTCTCCCCGCTTGGCGTCTCCGATGATCACGCTATCCCTGCTAACGTCGCGGATGTGGGCAATGGTTTGCTCCAGGGCACGCAGGCCCCGGATACCCAGGGCTTCGTAGAAGGCCAGGTTGGGTTTGTACGCGGCGGCCACGGACGCCGTTTCATCAATGATGGCACGGTTGAATTCAAACACGTCGGCCAGAGGCATCAATTCCGGGTCGGGGTCCAGACCAACGCAGAGCAAGCTGCGTGTGGACTCGCAGGCCTGTTGGATTCGTTTAACAAAGGCGCTCATTCTTCCAGCCGTGCCGTTTGCCGCTTTACTCCTCCATTGTTACCATTGCCATCTCCGGACGCAAGGCCATATTACGAGGTGAGCGGTTGATTCTGGGTGACGACCTGGTTGAGGCGAGATTTCGGCTGAGAGTGAATCGCTTTCTCGCCGAGGTTGAGCTTGAGGGGCGTACCGTAGACGTGCATGTGGCCAACTCGGGCCGGCTGCGTGAACTGTTCGTGCCCGGTGCAGCCGTTTGGATCAAGCCCGCCGGCCGGCCCGGCCGCAAGACAGAATATGACCTGGTCATTGTACAGGCCGACGGCGTGCTGGTTTCCGCAGACGCGCGACTACCCAACGGTCTGGTGGCCGAGGCAGCCTGCGAAGGTCTGTTCGATGGATATACGTCTCATTTGACCGTTATCAGGGAGTCCACATTCGGCGATAGCAGGTTCGATCTTATGCTGGAACGTCAGGGAGAGCGCCGCTATATCGAGGTCAAGTCCGCGACCCTCGTGGAGCAGGGCGTGGGACTGTTTCCGGACTCGCCGACCACCAGGGGGGCCAAACACCTGAACGGCCTGGCTGGTGTCGTCGAGGCGGGTCATCGCGGTACGGTGATATTTGTAGTGCAACGCTCCGACGCCGACGCCTTCGCCACCAACGACGACGCCGACCCAGCCCTGGCGGAGGCCTTTCGCAACGCCCTGTCGCGAGGAGTGGAGGCTCATGCATACAGTTGCAGTGTCTCCCTGCAGGAGGTGGTGCTTGATCGCCGTCTTCCCATAGTCCCCTTTGACTCCATCGGGACACGAGATGCAGGCCAGGGATGAGCGCCGGACCGCTGGATCACCATGTTCCCGAACTGGTGACGGAGATCTATCGGCGTCTGATGGTGAATCATGGACCTCAGGGATGGTGGCCTGCCGAGAACCAATTTGAGGTCATTGTGGGGGCGATACTCACCCAGTCCACGGCCTGGACCAACGTGGAGAAGGCCCTTGTCTCGATGCGCGACGCGGGATGCTGGTCGTTCGAGGCGCTGGCCTCGCGACCTGAGTCCGAGCTGGCTGCCGTGATTCGGTCCTCCGGCTATTACAACGCCAAGGCGCGAAAACTCCGGGCATTTGCCCTACACCTGTTGGAACATCACGGGGGTGACCTGGACCGGATGTTTGAACAGGACGTGCCGGATCTCAGAGCGGAACTGCTCTCGATTCACGGGATCGGAGAGGAAACCGCTGATGACATAATCGTCTACGCTGCTGGAAAACCGTCTTTCGTGATGGACAGCTACACCCGTCGAATAGTGGACCGCATGGGGCTTGCGCCCGCCGGACGCAAGCCCGGTTACGGCGCCTACCAGGCACTGTTTGCGGACAACCTGCCGCCCGACGTACCGCTGTTCAATGAATACCACGCACTTCTGGACCATCATGCGAAGGTCGTCTGCACAAAGCGGACACCGCACTGCCAGGCCTGTTGCTTGGCCGACTTATGCCCCACGGGGCGGGGCAACGGATCGACACGAGATGTGGATGAAAGGCGGCCCATGCGGTGAGTGGTTCGACGGGCTGTCTTGCGCTCACGACCCGCGAAACCGGGTGCAGTGCGTCCGTGCGCCCCGCAGACTCTCGTGTTCCGGAGCCCCGGTCAAGGCTAGAACAGTGAGCGCGACTGGCCGCCGTCGACGTTGAGGCAGGTGCCGGTGATCAGGTCTGCGCGATCGGAGGCCAGGAAGGCCACGGTCTCGCCGATGGGCTCGGGCCAGCCGAACTTGCCCACCGGGAGGTTGCGGGCGATGAACTCGTCCACCACCTCGGGGGGGTTGTTACGCTGAAAACGGTCCCAGGTGCTGCCGGGAAAGTCGATGGAACCGGGGGCGATGCAGTTGACCAGCACATTCTCGGGGGCCAGGTTCAACGCCAGGTGCTTGGAGAAGGCAATCAGGCCTGCTTTCCCGGTCATGTAGTCCACTGATCCGCCATATTCCCGACCGTAGATCGAGGATATGCTGATGATCCGGCCCCACTTCTGTTGCCTCATGTGGGGCAGGACCAGGAAGGCCAGCTCCGCCGCGCTGAACAGGTTGAATTCCATACCCTCGCGGAAGCTTTCCATGCCCGTCTCCAGGAAATCGGTGGTGCCCCGCCTCCCGCCCGCGTTGTTCACCAGAATGTCCACCTCTCCCAGGGATGACCGGGTCTCATTGTGGAACCGCACGCGGTCGTCCTGGCTGGTAACGTCGGCCTGTACTGCGATCACCTCGATACCGGCATTGGCAAACTCGGCCCGGGTTTCCTCCAACTGCTCCGCTCCTCGGGCGCAGATAGCAACCTTGCATCCCTCGCGTCCCAGCGCGCTGGCAGCCTGTTTCCCCAAACCGTGGCTGCCCCCGGTGACCATCGCCACTCTGCCCTGAAGCCCAAGATCCATGACACGCTCCTTTGTGCGCGATTTTACTTGTGGGGATTATAGTGGCGCTTCAACCGCCTTGCACAGGACCGGCGCAAAATCGCGCCCGGTAGGGGAACGCTGGGAGAATGCACCGGTCTGGATATAATCAGGCACGTACTGCAACCGAGCAGGGGAGGGAATCGCGATGCTCGCTCTCGAGGGAATCAGGGTACTGGATTTCTGCCGCAACGCCCCCGGGATGTTTGCCACCATGGTCCTGGCCGACCTGGGTGCGGACGTGCTGATGATCGAGCGGCCGATGGACGAGACACGGGCAGCCTACGAACGCATCGTCGCGGGTATCGAGTCGCCCGAAGACGAACGGCGCCATGCTGCTTTCAACGCCCTGCAGCGCAACAAGCGAAGCATCGCCCTGAACCTGAAAGAGCCTGAGGCGCTGGAGGTGTTCCAAAGGCTGGCCGCAGAGGCGGACGTGGTAGTCGAAGGCTTCCGTCCGGGCGTGGTCGACAGACTGGGAGTGGGATACGAGCAGGTGAATCAGATCAATCCCCGCGCGGTTTACTGCTCGGTATCAGGGTACGGCCAGACTGGCCCCTATTCCCAGATGGCGGGGCACGACATAAACTACATCTCCTTCGCCGGCGCACTCGGGCTCATCAGGGAGTCACCAGATGGCAAGCCTGTGATCCCGCTAAACCTGATCGCCGACTACGCCGGTGGCGGTCTGTGCGGGGCGGTGGGCATACTGGCCGCATTGATGGCCCGGGAGAAGACAGGCCGCGGGCAATACGTTGACATCGCAATGACCGAGGGGGTGCTTTACATGCTCTGCGGCATGATCGCAGACGCCCTGCAGCACCACCAAACCCCGGCTCGGGGTGGGTCTCGCCTGAACGGAGGCTCTCCTTATTACAATGTTTATCGCACCTCCGACGGAAAATATATCTCCATCGCTGCCATCGAACCCTGGTTCTGGGAGAACCTGTGCCGCGCCATTGAACGGGAAGACCTGATCCCCCACCAGGATGCCGGTGAGGAGATGCACGAGGAAATAAGGCGGGTACTGGAGGAATCATTCCTCAAAAAGTCTCGCGATGAGTGGTTCGAGGCGCTTGGGGACTCCAATATTTCGGTGGGCAAGGTCTATGACCTGGAGGAGGCGCTCAGCGACCCGCAGGCGCTGGAGCGGGGAATGGTCGTCGAGCTGGCGGCGCCGGAGGTACCGCAGGGGAAAGTCACGCAGCCGGGCGTTCCCTTCCACCTATCGGAAACGCCGGGTCAGGTGCGCCATGCCGGGAGCTGGACTGGCCGGCACACCATCGAGGTGCTGTCGGGCCTGGGCTACACCGCCGCAGAGATTGATGGTCTGCTGGCCAGGGGTGTGGCCGTTTAGGGCCGGGGCAAAGGTGCGTGCTATACTTTATCGCCGTGTGGTCAGGGGGGCCACCTTCAGCCATCAAACCTCATTCGAGTCAGGCAGATGATCAAGCGTTTCTCAGTTTTATACGTCGGTCAGATTGACCTCGAGGATGTCGGTGCCAAGGGACGGGACCCCGATGGGCGGCGTTATTCCAACGAACGGCTGGTGCAGTCCTTCGACCACGCCCTGGCGCTGGCCAGGCAGATGGACGAGTCCGGGTTCTACTGCCTGTGGGCTGCCGAGCACCACTTTCAGCGCGAGGGCTACGAGTGCATTCCGAACCTGACCCTGCTGGGAGTACACCTGGCGGCCCACACCAAGAACCTGAAATTCGGGGCGGCGTTCAACATCGTTCCCATGTGGCACCCTCTCAGGCTGGCTGAGGACTTTGCAATGGGCGATGTGCTGACTGGAGGTCGCCTGGTCTTCGGGATTGGCCGAGGCTACCAGACGCGGGAGGTGGAGACCTTTGGCGCTCCCCTTCTCGACCAGGACGCCAATCGTGAGCTCTTCGAGGAGCAGGTGGACATTATCATGAAGGCCTTTAATGAGGAGTCCTTCAGCCACCAGGGTAAGCACTACCGGATTCCGCCAGACGTGCCCTATCGCGGCTACCAGCTCAAGGACATCACGCTGGTACCGCGCCCCCTCCGCCTTCCGGTGGAGGTCTGGCAACCGGTAACCAGCGGACGCACCATCGACTTCATCGCCCGCAGGGGCATCAAGGGAATGACCGCCCTGACGGGGGAGAGGATCGTGGAACAGTTCTTTGGCGCCTATCAGCAGGCGGCGGCAGAGGCGGGACGCGAGCTCGAACTGGGGCAGGACATGGCGCTGGGGTTCGGATTTTACCTGGCCGATACGGTGGAGGAGGCGGTCAATCGAGTACGTCCATTTCACGACGAGCGCTACAAGTGGTTCGCCCCTTTCGGCCTGGTACGGTACACCGACGAGCAGGGCCGAATGTGGGGAACTCCCGGCGCACCGGCCCGTACGCCCACCGTGGAGGACGGCGTGCAGCAGAAGGCGTGGATCTGTGGCCCGCCGGAGGTTTTCGTGGCTACCCTCATGGAGCTGGAGGAGAAGTATCCCGGCTTGGAGGACATCGTCCTGCAGTGGCCCGAGGGGATGCCCTGGCACGAGCTGAGCAGCCAGCTCGAGAAGTTCTCCAGTGAGGTACTGCCGGTCTTTGCGGGGCGCCGGTAAACTAGGTTGTGAATGGGACTGATCGCCCGTAAAGCGCGCCCAGTGAGGGCGTGGCTGGTGGTCTCCTCCCTGTCCAGAGTCATGTCGCAGCCATCGCGGTGATGCTTCAGCTTTAATATTCCGGGGGACAACTGACCGTTGGCCGACCCAGACCATGTCAGCCTTGCCAGAGCGGGAGCCAGCGCCATCGCCCGCTGGAGGGAACTCACTTTTCGAAGCCCGAACACCCGATTGCTCCGCTTTGATCTCGGCTACAGGCTGGAGGACCGCGCCGCCAGCGAGACCTTTACCCCCGAATTCAACTACGGACGTCCTTCCCTGGACCTTTCCGGGTCGTTCCTGAGCAACGTAAAGCTGGCCAGCGCCGACTTACGCCGGGACGATCTGAGCGGAGCGGACCTGACCGGCGCGGACCTTCGAATGGCGGACCTGTCCGGAGCGAATCTGACCGGCGCTCATCTTTTCCGTGCCACCATGCCGCGCGCTACCCTTACCGGCGCCCAATTGGGCGGCTGCTCCCTGGGCCGTGCCAACCTGAGCCACACCACCATGATCCAGGCCCAGATGAAGGCTGCGGACCTGTCCTATGCCTCGCTGTCCTACGCGGACCTGGAGGGTGCCGACCTCAGTGGTACCGATCTCACTTCCACCGACCTTTCGTGGGCCAACCTTACGGGAGCCGACCTCAGGGGAGCCTCTCTGACTGCGACAACGCTGATGATGGCCAACCTGACGGGAGCGGACCTGAGAGAGGCAAGGGTCGTAAAGTCCAATATGGACAGTGCCGTATTTCTCCGTGCCAGGGCAGGAGGAACCCTTTTTGCCAACTGCGACATGAGCTCGGCGATCGGGTTGGAAACGCTGGTGCATAGCGCGCCCAGCACCATCGCGGTGGATACGCTTTCCCGATCGGGAGGCCGTATTCCCCGGGCGTTTCTCAGGGGCGCTGGGGTGGCGGAACCGCTGGTTGCCGCGCAGGAAGCGATGACGAACGAGCGGCGTACTTATCCCACGGTTCTCATTGTTACCTGCAAGGGCGACGCTGAGCTGGCGAAGCAACTGCGAGAGGCGCTGAGAGGGGAAATGATCCCAACGTGGATACTAAAGGCCGACGACGAGGATGCACTCAATTCGGGGGACTCGTCGCTTGACTTCGTGGTCCACTTCGACCGGCTGGCGCTGCTGTGCACGGACGCGGCGTTGGAGAACCCGCTGGCGAGCCGCTATTTCGCTGAACTGGTGCGTTCCTCTGGCCGGGGTACCGGGTCGCCACTGGCGGCACTGGGGTTCGGTGAGTCGTTCTACGAGCGCCAGGACCGGCTGTGCAACGGCCTCCGGCAGGGCGACGCCCTAGACTTTCGGGGATGGTCCGACGCGGGTGAACGGGAGCGAGCAGTGGCGGCTCTGGTCCGGCTGCTTACAGCCCCCGAATTCTAGCGCCAAGGTAAAGCCGGCTATTCGTGAGGGGCGTCCTTGTCCAGCATCAGGCAGGCCTCTCCCCACTGTCCGTTGGCCTGCAAGTTCCAGTCGCCGTCATGGCCGACGGGTCGCAGGCGCACGCCCTCATCGCCGCCGTACACCAGCAGGACCACGCCTTCGCCGGAGTCCTCGGCCAGGGCGACCATGGCGGGACATGGGCCGGCGGAGTCCCATCCCGTGACCTCGCACCAGGTGTCCTCCCCCGTCGGGTCCGGGGCAAGGATGCGAAAGACCGGTCTGGGTTCCTCCAGCAGGTCGAACATCCGGTGCAGGTCGAGAGGACTGTTGTCCCCCGCGATTACTTCAACTTCGATTAGCATCTCTGTTTGACCGGCAACCTTTCTGCATTCTCGGCAGAAATATGATTTTGATGACAGTTGCCTGTTGCGGGATTCTGTGGAACGCCTCTACCATTGCTGTATGGCGTCGCGTTTTACTGATCATTCTATATCCCTCGTCGATTCCCCGGTCCGTCGAGGCGCTCTTGACATCGGCAGGACGGGTCAGAATGGGACGGAATGGGACGGGGTTCGAAATTTTCTTCCACCAGGACGTTTTCACGGGCGTTTCAGCTTTGAGAATGTATCCCCCGAGCCTGGAAATGGGAGAAACTGGGAAAATTTGGGAATCGATGGGAAATATTTTATCCCATTTTCCCACCTGATACCCTCGGCCCTCCTGGGTGGTTCAATGGCATATGACCGGGGTTGCTCCATTGGCAATCCCGTCCCTTGCCCCTGATGCAGCTGCCTTCCCCCTGCCGGCTCTCCCGTTCTTTGTTGACACCCCTTTGGCGCCTCCATATCATACCCGCTAGCGTATCTTTGCAGGCTGCAATCAGGCTGTGAGGTTACTTTCAGCCCAAAACCGTCAACTTGGGGGGTGAACCGTGGCCCTAGGAATTCGAACTTACCGTCCGTTGTTCACCGGAGCGCAGCACATGGTCTCCAGCGGTCATTACCTGGCGACGGCGGCCGGCTTCCGTGTCCTGGAACAGGGCGGGAACGCCACCGACGCCGGAGTGGCTGCTGGCATAGCCATAAATGTCACGCTTCCACAGTGGACCAGCTTCGGAGGGGTGGCCCCGATCATCATCCACGATGCCGCCAGTGGAGAGACAGTGTCCATCAGCGGCCTGGGACGATGGCCCAAAACCGCAAGCATTGAGTACTTTCAGCGCAACTGCGGCGGAGACCTTCCCCCGGGTGTGCTGCGCACGGTAACCCCCGCTGCCGCCGATGCCTGGATCACGGCGCTGAAGCTCTATGGCACCATGTCCTTCGAGCAGGTGGTCACACCGGCCCTGGAGATTGCGGCGGAGGGCTTCCCCATCCCGGCGACGCTGCAGTCGGCCATCGCTCGCACTGGGGACACGCTGATCGGCGACTCCGACGGCGACGGACTATGGGAATCCACAGCAGCCGTTTTTCTGCCGGGAGGCCGTCGTCCCGACGTCGGCGACATGCTGGTGCAGAAGGACTTGGCGCGCACTTTCCGTAGGCTCATCGAGGTCGAGCGGGACCACGCCGGACAAGGAAGGGAGACGGCGCTTCAGGCGGCCCGGGACTTCTTCTACAAGGGAGAGATAGCCGAGGAGATGGTCCGGTTCGTGCAGGGCCAGGGTGGGTTCCTGTCGATGGAAGACCTGGCAGCCTTCAGCGTGGGAATCGACACGCCACCGTCAGTCGACTACAAGGGTATCCAGGTGTACGCCTGCGGCCCCTGGTGCCAGGGGCCGGTGAACCTTCACGCTCTGCAAATCCTGGAGGGATTCGATCTGAAAGGTATGGGGCACAATACCGCCCCGTATGCCCATACAGTGATAGAGGCGTTGAAGCTGGCCTTCAGCGATCGTGAAGCATACTATGGCGACCCTGATTTCGTAGACGTGCCGATGGAGGGCTTGCTGTCCAAGTCTTACGCCGAGGAAAGGCGAGCGGCCATCGACCCCGATCGCGCGGCAGCAGAGATGCCCCTGGCCGGCGATCCATGGCCACACCAGGGAGGTCCGGCGCGCAACGGCCATCCGGCGCGCCCTGACCTGGTCGCCGGCGGCCTGCCCGCCGACACCAGCTATGCCTGCGTGGTTGACCGGTGGGGAAACGCGTTCTCAGCCACACCCAGCGACAGTTTCGGCACGACGCCCATTGTTCCTGGGCTGGGCTTTATCGCATCTTCCCGGGGTTCACAGACATGGCTCAACCCGGAACACCCCAGCTCCCTGGTTCCCGGCAAGCGCCCGCGCCTGACGCCCAACCCGGCGCTGGCCATGCGGGACGGCAAGCCGCTGATGCCCTTCGGGACGCCAGGCGGAGACGTGCAGCCGCAGTCCATGGTCCAGATGTTCCTGAACGTAATGGAATTCGGTATGGACGTCCAGCAGGCGGTGGAGGCGCCGCGTTTCTCCACCTGGAGCTTCCCCAACTCCTTCTGGCCTCATGCCTACCATCCTGGCATGGTGGGGGTAGAGGGCCGAATGGATTCCCAGGTCGTGGGCGAGCTCTCGCGAATGGGGCACAGGGTGGAGGTCTGGGACGACTTTACGCCCCGCATGGGCTGCCTTTGCGGCGTCAAGGTCGACCAGGAGCGAGGCGGGCTCAGCGGCGGGTCCGATCCTCGAAGGGACGGCTACACCATGGGGCGGTAATGAATCGAGACTGACGGTAATGCCGGACAACTCCGTAGGGGCGGGCTTCAAACCCCGTCCCTACGATTTGTGCTACTCGGCTGTGCGTCCGCCGTCGATGACCAGTTCCGAGCCGGTCATGAACGATGCCTCATCCGAGGACAGGAACAGGACGCCAAGGGCAACGTCCTCGGCGGTGCCAAGCCTGCCAAGAGGAGTGCGGTTGATGCGGTCCTCCCGGTAGTCGTCGTTGGCCAGTAGTCCGGCGGTCATGTCCGTAACGATGGTACCCGGGTGCACCGAGTTGCAGCGGATGCTATCGCGGGCGTACTGGATGGCCGTCGACTTGGTGAGCAGGCGTACCGCGCCCTTGGAGGCCGTGTAGGCCGACGACATCTGGTTGCCCACCAGTCCGGCGACCGATGAGATGTTGACGATGGAGCCGGAGCCGTTGTCCCGCATGGCCGGTATGGCGGCCTTGGTGCCGAGAAAGACGCCCTTGGCGTTGATGTCCATCACCTGGTCCCACTCCTCGGCGGAAGTCTCGGTGACGTTGTTGGTGCGGTAGATGCCGGCGTTGTTGATGAGGATGTCCAGCTTGCCGAACCGGTCCACGGCCTCGCTGACTGCAGACTGCCAGGACTCCTCGCTGGTGACGTCCAGGCGAACGAACACGCACTCGCCTCCCGCCTCGTTTATCTCGGCCTCGGTGCGCCGCCCCTCGTCCTCCAGCACGTCTCCGATGACCACCTTACAACCCTCCTGGGCGAACAGCCGGGCCTCCACGGCCCCCATTCCCCGGGCGCCCCCGCTGATCAGGGCGACCTTGTTGTCCAGTCTCATGCCGATACCTCCACTTTGCAGCAGGGATTTACCTTGGTGCCACGATTGTAGTGGCTGCCGGATTCCAGTCAAGAGCGCGGGGGAGGGCATGATTGAAAGGGCCAGTGCCGCCGTATAGAATGCGGTGGCTTTGCCCAACATCCCATCATGCCAAGTGAATCTGTGTCCATGGTTCTCTTGAATTCCAGTCGCCGTACAGGGTGCGCCATCGTTGTCCTGCTGGTCCTGACGGCGACGGCGTGCGCCGGCGAGTGGGCGAGGGAATTTTCTGTCGCGCAGTTTGACGGGGCAGAATTCCGGCTATCGGAACAGCACGAGAATAACGTGGTCGTGGTCAATTTCTGGTATCCCAGCTGTCCACCCTGCCGGGAGGAATTGCCCGAATTCCAGTCGGCATGGGAGGATCTAGAGGGCGAGCCGGTCCGGTTTCTGGGACTGTTCGTGCCCAAGGGGCTGGACAACGAGTATGCCGCCAAGGAGTTCGTCGACGAGCTGGGACTGACCTTCCATTTCGCCACGGACCGGGAGGAGGCCATCGCCACGGCTTACGACATCGAGTTCTACCCGACAACAGTGTTCATCGCTCCGGGAGGAGAGCTGGCGGAGGTGTATGTTGGCCAGCTGGACAGGACGGGAATAACGGAGCGTGTGCGTGAGCTGATCGATGGTTAGGGCATTCCTGTCCAGACCAGCTGGGCGTTCCGGGTGTGGTAGATGGGTGTAGTAGACTGGATCCTGGTCGTTATCCGCTGGGGGCACGCTCTGGCCGCAGTAGCCTGGGTCGGAGGCGGGATTTTCTACCTGCTGGTGCTGAGACCGGCGGTCCGGCGTTCCCAGGGGATGCCGCCGGAGACCGGCGTTGCGATTCGGGACGAGTTCCGTGGGCTGGTCACAACGGCCATAGCGGTGCTGCTGCTGTCAGGCGCGATTCTGTCGGTGGCGCGATTGACCAGCGGAGCGGCCACTGTGCCGTACGCCATCGTGCTGGGTGTCAAGATAGCGCTGGCTCTGTACATGTTCTACGTGGCGCGCATAGTGCGCCGGGGGGACTACGAGGCGGGCCAGGACACCGGCGGGGCCTTGATCCGGCGGGTGGCACGGCGCTGCAGCAGCCCGATGGCGCTGCTGGTGATCGGGATTGCGGTCATCGGCCTGTCCGACGTGCTGGCAATGTTGTTCGAAGACGCACTGATGGGTTGATGGTCAAGTCGGTATAGCGAGGGTACCTTGAAGAAAGACCTGATGGAGATCCTGGTGTGCCCGGTATGCAAGGGTGAGTTGCGGCTGGGTGTGGATGTAGAGGAGGGCGACGAGGTGATCACGGGGTCGCTTTACTGCGCCGCCTGCGACGAGTCCTATCCGATCATTGACACCATCCCGAACCTCTTGCCGCCGGAACTGCGACGGGAACTGGCCCAATAGGACAGCCTGCAACCACGGACGCTCGGTCTTCTGAGCCTGGGGGCCTGTGCCGGACATGGTAGGGGCGGGTTTGAAACCCGCCCCTACGAAGGGAAAGTAATCCTTTAGCAACGTTGCGGCGATTGATGCCGCTAGCCCTCGCCGGTGAGCACCTGCACCACCAGAGGTACGAGCTGCTCGGCGCGGGCGCGGAGGGCCTCGCGGCTGAGGTTCTCGATTGGGTGCTCGGTGTAAATGGTGGGGTAGTCCGGAGCGCCCCACATCCGGGCCATGCCCGTGGCCGTCGGTATGAACCGGTCCGTGCAGATAGTTGCCGAGGGGATGCCGGCGTTCTCAACGTGAATTCCGTCGTGCACACTGCACGCGCTGCAAGAGCCTCAATCTCCAATGGCGACAATCACCGAGTCGCACTCCTCCACTAGTTCCCTGAGGGCGTCCGGGTCGGCCGGTCGCGACGCGCTGGGCTTGCGGTGCCACTTGACGTCGGCGATCTCGTACTTGGTGCGCAGCAACTCTGCCAGCTCCTCCAGCAGGACATCAGCATTGCGCTTGCTGTCGTCGATCAGCCCGACCCTGGTGCCCGCCAGGCTGGCCAGGCGGGGGGCTCCGTTGAACGGAGCGATCACCGGCTGGGTGACCGGGTTGACGAGGACATGCTCATTGGTAGGGGTCATATCAACTCCTTTGCGTCTTTGCGCCTTTGCGTCAACTAATCTCCCGTGTAACCGCCGTGCTGCCCACCTTGGGACCCCAGCTGGGGATTACAGAGGACATGTTGGACTCTTCGCCACCAGCGAACAGCAGCAGAATGTCGGCAGGATCGGGTATCAGCGGGACGGTTGTTGACTCGTCGCCGGGTTCCGGGTCGCCGGCCAGCACCTGCGCCTGCTTCAGTTCCGCCACGGAGCGACGGGCCCGCCGGAAAATGAAGTCGCGGACCTGGTCCTTATTCCAGTCCTGCCACAGCCGCGAGTTGCCGGCGATGGTTACCACGATCTCGCCCTGGCGCACGCCCACGTCGCTCTCGCCGACCGAGCCGGAGGTGGACATGTTGGTCCCCAGGGTGGAGGCCGTATCGGCGATGGCCAGAAGGATCGGCTCGGGCCGGCCCACGGAACGCACCTGGCGGGGCGATTCACCGGCAAACACCGTAACGGCGCTCTGTTCTGGCTGCAGACCGCGCTCGACGTGCAGCGGTGTCCAGTGGGTCTCGGTCTCGGCCTCGGCGATGCAGTAGGTGTACTTGCCGGGGTGGCCGATGACGCTGCGGTCGAACACGCCGGGGATGGCGGCGCAGGCGTTCATCAGAATCAGGCGGATGGCCCGCCCGATGGTGGCGTTGGCCCGGTTGCCCGGCCCGAACAGGTTGTTGCGGGCGTTGATGTTTAGCTCCCGAGTAATCGGTCCGTGGACGATGGTCAGGATACCTGAGCCGCCCATGCTGGAGGAGGGACCGACGAGGTTGAAAACCGGGTCCAGCATGGCCCCGGTGGCGGTCATCACCACGGGCATGTACTCAGGGATGCAGCCGGCCATCACGGCGTTGGCGGCCACCTTACCGACGGTGATCTCGCGGCGCCGTTCGGGGAGCTCGCCGATGACCTCGCCGGAGGGCTTGCCGGTGCGCTCGATGAACTCAGCCACACGCGCCTCGGTGGGCGGCACAACGGGCAGGCCGTCGGTCCAGCCAAGCTCATAGCAGCGCTCGATGGCCTCCAGCGCGCTGTCCCACTGGACGGTGGTGGTCTCGCCGATATCACTCAAGGGTGTGTTGCTCCTGTGTGAAGTTACTATCCAATCAATTGCGATAGCTTTGGACTGAATACGTTTCGAAACTCCAGTAGATTGTTTACCATCCACTCCCTGATTTCTGTTAGAGCCTTAGTGTCATCATCTATACTTCCAGGTCGGTCAAGGGCTATTCGGCAGGCCCTTCGATTGTCCAATCTTTGCCACTCGAGCGATTGATTTAGAGCCGTTTCAATTTCCAGCTTGTCCTCGATTAGGCGGTCAAACAGGCTCTTGTTCCAGTCGAAATCGCCATTGTCGATATATACTTCGACTCTGGCTTGTTTTTGCCCAGTGAACGCTGCCCCATATCCCACCCGTGGCCCAAAACCTGCACTAAACGAATACCAACTCTGTGGCTGACCAACTCTTGCGTTCGTGAATCTGTGCTCCTCGCGAAGCACATCCATCAAGTCTTGGAAAAACGATCTGTAACGTTCCCCCCGTTCTGTGCTGGAGACCGCCTTGTTGCCTGCCTTCGTGATAGTTGCTTTGCGCCATTCATTGGGTGTAGCAACCAGCTTAAAGTGAGGTGCAGGAAGAGATTCACCGATCTTCCACAACTCGACAACAACTCCAAAGAACTGGGTATCCTCACCGGTTCGCTGATTAAGCCAATCCAGTGCCTGCCTGTGTTCGTCGCGGAACTCGCGAGTCACCCAAACCACCGCTTCAGCATCGAACCCTGCTGCGTAAGTTAGCAGTTGGCCCAAGTGAACGTGGTCAGTCGCTTCCAGCTGGTTTTCGATAATCACCGGACGATTACTTTGTTGGTCAGTGGCCAATATGTCCAGTGAATATCCTCCAACCGGTGCTTCGGTCTGTTGAAGCTCAAGGTCCATGCCAAGGGCCTCGCCCAATTGGGCCAGATTCGCAGCCAGCCAAGGGGTGAAATGCTGGGCCTCGTTGGGCCAAGTTTCCCGCAGATTCGTTACGGGCTCAATTTTCCCTAAGTTTATAGAAGTCATTTGAAAAGGTAACCGGGAGAGGGGGCTGCCCTCTCCCGTTATTGGTGGATTTGCAGCGACCTACACCCGGCGGTACTTGGACAGCGACCGCAGTTCGCGGGGCGGGTCCATGTGCTGGCCGCGGATGGTGTAGGAGACCTCGGAGACGTAGATGTCGCCGTGGGAGTCGACGGCGATGCCGTGGGGAGCGATGAACTGGCCGCCGCCCTCGCCCTCATCCTTGTCGCCGAACATGCAGACGCGGTTGCCGTCCAGGTCGTAGATGCTGACGCGGTGGCCGAGGCCGGGGGCGTCGTCAACGCCGCCCATACCGTTCAGCTCGCCGACGTAGATGTGCTCGCCCCAGAGGACCATGGAGTCGGGGCGGTGAATGTTGCTCCACATGGTGATGAAGTTGCCTTCGGGGTCGAAGATCTGGATGCGGTGGCACTCGCGGTCCACTACGTAGACGCGTTCGTTGCTGTCGAAGGCGATGTTGTGGGGACGGATGAACTGGCCGGCGTCGATACCCGGCTCGCCCCAGGAGAACTTGTACTCGAGTTGGCTGCTGTAAACGTGGACGCGGGAGTTGCCGTAGCCGTCGGAGACGTAGATGTCGCCGTTGGCCGGGTTGGTCGCGGCGGAGGTGGGGCGGTTGAAGGGATCGCCGCTCCAGCGGGGGGCCGGGTTGTTTCGCTCGCCCAGTTCCCAGACCTTCTCGCCGTTGGAGCTGAACTTCTGGATGGTGTGAATCCCGTCGTCGGCGGCCAGCAGCGAGTCGTCGTGGCCAATGTAGAGGCCGTGGGTGCGGTCGTCGCTGAACAGGCCCTCGCCGAAAGATCGCATGAAGTTGCCGTCGCGGTCGAAGACCATGATGGGATTCTTGCCGCGGGTCAGCACGAAAACGTTGTCATTGGAGTCGCAGGCAACGCCTGGGCATTCCTGGAAATTCGCGCCGTCGGGGAGCTTGGCCCAGCCCTCGACGAACTCGTATCGAAAGTCTCCCACGCCGTAAACTTCTGGCATTTTCAACATCCTTCCGTTGCGGATTAGCCGTGCCGTCCAAGCTAAATGCGGGGCCGCAGGCTGGGCTAATCGTAAGCCCGCCCTATTGGGGTGTCAACGGGCGGGTGGCAACGAGCGGCGTAACCGAATTGGGCTTACGTGCTTGTGGTCGGACAGGACCGGGATGCGGGAGATGGAGTGGCACGGAATGACTTGTGAAGGGTGGACATGGGAGATACGGGACAATATTTTTCCCAAGCCCTCCCATATTTTCCCATTCTGCCCCATTTACTCGGTGTTTATGGAGAAAATTTGTCATTTCCAAAGCTGAATGTTGCTGTCTCACTCCTCTCCGGCAGAAATTTTTCAAATCCGTCCCATTTCTTCCCATTTCGTCCCAATGGGTCTGCCGACCGGTGAACGATGCCGCGAAGTCATTAGCGGCGGGTACCAAAGTGACGGTGTATTGACCCAGATAATGCATGAGAACAATTGTACGCTATTCGGTCACGGCTGGCAAGTGAGTGCTGTCAGGAAGGCAGCGTTCCAAATCAAGGGGTCGAGCCATTGCCTCGTTGCAGAGGAGTAAATTCACTGGGTTCCTGTTTTCTCAGGAGTGCCGGGCCAATTGTTTGGAAACCACCTAATTGGGAACGCCATTCTGTCAGGAGAGCCGGCTGCACATGGGAGGGCTGGGGTGGCTAAAGTTGAGAACCGTTTTGTGAATCGGGGATTACTCTGATTTTTGAGTAAGGGGTGGTGAGAGGAGGCAGGGCTCAAGGCTGTGCGTTACTGCCAGGGACGGAAGATAGGTGGTGCGTGGTTTAATGAAATAGCCGTGAATGGGCCAGTGGGCCAACTGCAGGGGCGGGTTTCAAACCCGCCCCTGCAAAGTTCCGACCAATCGTCCCGGTAGGACGATTCGTCGCCGGGACTTCGTTCTACCGAATCGAGTCGCGCCCCTCGCCCTTGAGGTAGTCGGCGGTGCGCAGTGCCAGCGCCTGGATGGTGGAGGTGGGGTTGATGCATGCGCTGGTGGTGAAGATGCTGCCGTCGATGATAAACAGGTTGGGCACGTCGTGGGAGCGGCCCCAGCGGTCCACGACCGAGTTGCGGGGGTCGTCGCCCATGCGCGCGGTGCCCAGCAGGTGCCAGCCGGCGTTGCGGCGCAGGCGAGAGGCGATGATCTGCTTGGCGCCCGCGGCCTCCAGCACTTCCCTGGCCCGCTCCACCCCGTGGTCCAGCATGCGGTCGGTGTTTTCGCTGACGGTGTATTCCACCCTGGCAGCGGGAATCCCGTTGCTGTCGGTGTCGTCGGGGTCGAGAGTGACCAGGTTGTGCTCCTCGGGCAGGTCCTCGGTCATCACGGTGATGCCCACGGTGTGGCCGAAGCGTTCATCGAAGGTCCGGTGGTGGTCATCGCCCCAGGGGATGCGGTCGCCGATGATGCCGCCGAGCGCGATGGGAAGGGGCGAGTTGCCCAGCGCGAGGATCTGCAGGTCGTAGCCTCGCACGAACCCCCGGCTGGTGTCGGTCTCGTAGAACTCCTGGCTCAGCATGGTGCTGCCCCGGGGGAATCCTTCCTCGGTGCCCAGCCACTCCTCGAACACGCCTACGACAACGCCAGCGGGGTGGTGCATGAGGCACTTGCCGACCAGGCCGCTGCTGTTGGCCAGGCCGTCGGGAAACAGTGGCGAGGTGGAATTCAGGAGCAGGCGAGGGGTACCGATACCGTTGCAGGCCATCACCACAGCCCTGGCCTTCTGCTCGTGCAGGTTGCCGTCGGCGTCGTAATAGAGCACGCCGCTGGCCTTGCCGGTACCGTCCACCAGGACCTCCAGGACGCGGCAGTTGGTACGGAGCTGGGCGCCCAACTGCAGGGCCTTGGGCCAATATGTGAGGTCGGTGCTGGCCAGGGAGCGAAGGTACTCGCCGTGATCTGCGGGGCGACCGTCGTAGTCAACGGAGGAAATGGCGGTGTCGGAGGACCACCAGTGCCAGCCCAACTTGTCGAAGCCCTTGGCCAACACCTCTCCGCCGGGACGGATGGACAGGGGCGGACAGGGGCGCTCGGGCTTGGGAGGGTAGGCAGGATCGCCGCGCAGGCCGGACACGCCCATCATGCGGTCGTTCAGGTCGAAGTAGGGTTCCAGTTCGTCGTAGGTCAAGGGCCAGTCATCGGCGACGCCGTCCAGGGTGCGCACGCGGAAATCGGAGGGATGAAAGCGCGGGTAGTGGGAGCCGTAATGGACCGTGCTGCCGCCGACCGCGTTGTACATGTAAGGCGCGATGGGCGATGCGTCGCTGTTGATAGGGTAGTCCTGGGGCAGCTTCCTCACGCTGGGGTCGGGGTGGAACTCCTTCTGCCAGAAGAGCTGGCTGTCCGGATTGTTGGCCGGGTAGGCGTCCCTGGGCACCCAGTCGCCCTGCTCAAGGCAGAGCACGTTAATGCCCGCCTCGGCCAGGCTCCAGACCAGGGCGGCTCCGGAGGCGCCGGCGCCGATCACCAGGACATCGGGTATGTCTTGATTGCTGGCCATTTCTCTGCTCCTCTGTCTGAATCAGGATTTTCGAGAATTAAGGATTTCCAGGATTTCGCCGGTTTAACTTTATGATCTACTAATCCTGCAAATCCTGATTCGGACATTTCCTGTGCGGCTAAGAAGTCCCTTATTCTCGCTCGAAAACGGCGGCAACGCCCTGACCGCCGCCGACGCACATGGTCTCAAGGCCGAACTGGGCGTTGCGGCGCTCCATCTCGTGGAGCAGGGTGGTCAGGATACGGGCGCCGGTGGCGGCGATGGGGTGCCCCAGCGAGATGCCGGAGCCGTTGACGTTCAGGTTGTCCTCGTGGGGCAGTTTCCACTCGCGAAGCACGGCCAGCACCTGGGCGGCGAAGGCCTCGTTGAGCTCGATCAGGTCCATGTCCTCGAGGGAGAGTCCGACCTTGCCCATCACCTTGTTGACTGCCGGCACTGGGCCAATGCCCATGGTGGCGGGGTGACAGCCGGTGACGGCCCAGCCGCGCAGGAAGGCCATGGGGGTGAGGCCCAGCTCCTCCAGCTTGTCCTCGCCGACGACGAGGCAGACCGATGCGGCGTCGTTCTGGCTGCTGGCGTTGCCGGCAGAGACGGTACCGTCGCGCATGACGGGACGCAGCCGGGCCAGCGTTTCCATGTTGGTGTCGCCGCGGGGGCCCTCGTCCTTCTCGAAGGGTACCGGGTCACCCCGGCGCTGGGGGACCGGCACGCCCACGATTTCCTTGTCGAAGCGGCCCTCGGACTGTGCGGCGACGGCGCGCTGGTGGCTGCGCAGGGCATACTCGTCCTGCTCGGTGCGGGCAATTTCGTACTCGCGGGCCAGGTTTTCGGCGGTCTCCACCATGCCGCCGGGGATGGGGCCGAAGCGCTCGTCGGGTGAGATGGTAACGCGGGCGCGGGCCAGGCGGTCGTGGAAGGTCACGGAGCCGAAGCGGGCGCCCCAGCGGGACTCGTTGCTGTAGAACTCGGCGTTGCTCATGCTCTCGACGCCGCCGGCGATGACCACGTCGGCGTTCTCGGTCTGCACCAGCATGCTGGCGTTGAGGATGGCCTGAAGGCCGGAGGAGCAGCGACGGTCGAGCTGGTAGCCGGGCACCTCTATGGGCAGGCCCGCCTTGAGGCCAGCGAGGCGCCCGATGGCGGGGTTCTCGCCGCTGGGGTACCCGTGGCCCAGAATGACGTCATCGACCCTGGCAGGGTCGACGCCGGAGCGGTCAAGGGATTCCTTGATGACCGTGCTGGCCAGATCGGCAGCCGAGACGTCTCGCAAGGTGCCGCCGAAGTTGCCGACGGCGGTGCGGACGGGTGAGACGATGGCGACGCGACGCATGATTTGCTCCTGGTATTCACGGTTAAGGGGTGCCGGAGTTCGCGGCTATGATAACCCGCGTGCGGCACCCTGTCGAATGACCAGACTACAGCCCGTTGGTCCGGCCTTTCGGATATTCGGGGATAAAGGGAGTTGCCTTTTCAACGGCGTAGGGGCAGATATCAAAGCGGCCCCGACACCGAAATTGGGGGGTCCCGCCCCCGGGCCACTGGATTCCTTAAATTCACAAACGAAGTGCAACACCGGGCTGTTAAGGTGTTGTCATGGGAACTGGATATTGGCACCTCACCATTGAGGAAAGATGTGAATTGGCCCGTCTACACACCGAGGGATACCCGATCCGGCAAATCGCGGCAAGTCTGGATCGCTCGCCATCGACAGTGGCTAGGGAATTGAAACGCAATGGCTCCAAGACCCAGGGTTACCGGCCATCCTATGCCCAGCAGCAGGCCCAGGCTCGCCGCTGGACCGGCTCCCGCCTGGACCGCGATCCCGTCCTGCGGGAACAGGTCATGGGCCGGCTCCAGGCGGGCTGGTCTCCCCAACAGGTGGCCGGACGCCTTGCCCTGGAATCCGGCCGCAGCGTCATATCCCACGAGAGTATCTACCGTTTCACCTATGCCCAGATCCGCAGGACCAAGGACTACAGCTGGCGTTATTACCTCCCCAGGGGCAAGTCCAAGCGCGGTCGCAGGGGACGCAAGGGAGGCAGCCCCGCCTCTTTCATCGCCCATCGCCGCCCCCTCTCGGAGCGGCCCCCGGAGGCGGCCGACCGCCACGAACCGGGACACTGGGAGGCTGACCTGATGCTCTTCGGCAACAAGGGTCAGGCCCTGCTGGTCATGACCGAGCGCCACTCCAGGCTGCTGGCCATGGCCCGTCTGCCCGGCAAAGCAGCCCAGCCCGTGGCCCAGGCGATGGTCGGGATACTGGCCCCTTTCCCAGACCACTGGCGCCGCTCCGTCGCCTTTGACAATGGTACCGAGTTCGCCCAGCATTACCAACTCCACCAACTGGGTGTGGAAACCTTCTTCTGCGATGTGCGTTCCCCTTGGCAGAAGGGCGCAGTGGAAAACCGCATCGGACGCCTGCGCCGGTTCTTGCCTCGGCGCACAGACCTCTCTGCCTGTTCCGACCAGGAACTCATCCAGCTGGCACAGGCGGACAACAACACCCCTCGCAAGTCCCTGGGTTACCTCACACCATCCGAATTCCATTCATACCAGGTGTTGCACTTGAAATGTGAATCCACCTTCCCGTTTTCGCGGGAATGGCGAGGTAGGCGGGAATGGCCGATGGCCGACCGGCCACGAATGTGGATGAAACGGGGTTGCGCCGGCCGGGCAACCACAAGGTTTGCCCCTACACGTTGGCCGCCTATTTTCATAACAACGGCGGGCGAAGGAAGGGGGAGTGATGGGGGCGCGAGTGACGGGTAGGCAGGAATGGTGAGTTTTGGGGTAGTTCCTTGAGGGCGGGTTTCAAACCCGCCCCTACGAGGCAGCGCCTGCCCGAACTTGAGTGGCCCTTTCAGATCGTGGCGCCCTCGATGAGCTGCAGGTACTTGTAGCCCGAGCCGGTGTTGAAGAGCACGGTGGTCTCGTCGCGGCGCAGGAACCCCTCATCGATGAGGCGCTTGTAGGCCACCAGAGTGGCCGCGCCTTCGGGACAGGCGAAGATGCCCTCGGCGGTGGCCAGCTCGTACATGGCGCCGATCATGTCGTCGTCGGATATGGCCAGCGCCGTTCCGCCGGTCTCGCGGATGGCCCGGAGCATCAGGTAGTCGGCGAAGGGGCCGGGGACGCGGAGGCCGTCGGCCACAGTTGCGGCGTTCTGCCAGGGCTCGGCGGTGTCCTTTCCGTCGTTGAAGGCCCGAACGATGGGCTGGCATCCCTCGGCCTGCACCGCGATGAATTTGGGCAGTTCACCCTCGATCCAGCCCAGTTCCAGCAGTTCGTGGAATCCCTTGTGCATGCCGATGATGCCGGTGCCGCCGCCCGCGGGGTAGATGATGGCCTCCGGCATGCGCCAGCCGAACTGCATGGCCAGCTCCAGGCCCATGGACTTCTTCCCCTCGGCGCGGTACGGCTCTTTTAGCGTCGAAAGATCGAACAGGCCCTGCTCCTGTGCCACTGCCACCGCCTGGCGCCCAGCGTCGCCGATGAGGCCGTCGACCAGGTTAAGCTCGGAACCGGCCACCAGGCACTCCTTCTTGTTGGAATCGGGAGCGTCCTGGGGCATGAATACCTTGGCGGTAAGGCCGGCGCGAGCGCAATAGGCCGCGGCGGCCCCGGCGGCGTTGCCCGCTGACGGCATGGTGAATCCGGATGCGCCCAACTCGAGGCCTTTGGAGATTGCTGCGGCGATGCCCCGGGCCTTGAAGGTGCCGGTGGGATTCAGGCCCTCCTCCTTGACGAAGAGGTTGGATACCCCGAGCCTTTCGCCCAGGTTTCTCACCTCTATGAGGGGCGTGCCGCCCTCACCCAGGGACACGATGTTGTAAGGATCATCCACGGGCAGTAATTCGGCGAAGCGCCACATGTTGGCGGGCCTCTGGACCAGCCGGTCACGGTCGACCTCGGCCCTCATGCGGGCCAGGTCGTAACGAGCGTAGAGCACCTTGCCGCAGCAGGGACTGACGCCCGAGAGCCGGTCTGCGGGATACCGGGCGCCGCAAATAGTACATTCCAGGAAGGCGAGGTAGCTGGTCATGGGTATTCCCTCCCAGTTTGTTTGAGTCTCATTCAGTGGGCCAATTTAAGCACACCACAATACTTATTGACATAGTGAAGCGGAAAGTGTGTTGCGGGCGGCGGAGCGGTACGCCTAAAATGCAGCATAAACATTATTCGAATCAAGATGGCCTGATTGGCATTACCCAAAGATATTGACAGGAATGATCCCACCGGGCTTCTGGAACGCCTTGCCCGGGGGGAGTTAATTGTTTCCGACGGGGCGACGGGTACCTTCCTGCAGCAGCATGGTCTGGAGCCAGGGGGATGTCCGGAGGAGTTCAACGCCAGTCACCCCGAGGTGGTCAGGGAGATGGCGCGCCGGTATTTTGAGGCGGGTTCGAACATGGTGCTGACCAACTCTTTCGGCGGCAGCGTGTTCATGCAGAAGAAGTATGGCCACGGGGACAAGGTCGCCGAGTTCAACCGCCTGGCCGCCGAGCACGCCCGCAGCCAGGCGCCGGAGGGCGCATTCGTGGCGGGGTCGGTGGGACCCACTGGAGAGTTCCTGGAGCCGCTGGGACCGGTGACCGCAACGGAGATGTACGAGGCCTTCGTGGAGCAAGTGACTGCGCTGGAGGCCGGAGGGGCCGATGCCGTGGTGGTGGAGACGATGACGGCAGTGGAAGAGGCGGAACTGGCAGTGCGGGCCGCCCGGGAGAATACGGCCCTGGTGGTGATGGCGACGATGGTATTCGACAAGGGACCCCGGGGGTTTTTCACCATGATGGGGGTGACTCCCAAGCGGGCTGTCCACACTATGCGGGACGCCGGGGCCCACGTGGTCGGTTCCAACTGCGGCAACGGCATCGACAACATGGTAGATATCGCGCGCCGGATGCGGGCCGAGACGGACGGGTACCTGCTGATTCACTCAAACGCGGGTATCCCGGCCATGAAGAACGGGGTGATCGTTTACCCTGAGTCGCCCGACTACATGGCGGAGCGGTTCAAGGTACTGGCAGACCTGGGGGTGAACATAGTCGGCGGCTGCTGTGGCACCGGACCGGAACACATTCGCGCTCTGGGCGCGGCGTTAGGGCGTCAGGAGTAAAGATGGCAGCGACGAGAGAAAGGCTGCGGCCTGTCGAGGTTATCGAGCGTTACGGGCAATGCCTCGAGCTGGTGCCTCTGGACCGGCGTTTCCATGACATCAGCGTAGGCCTGTACGTAAAGGACGGGGTCTGTACCATCTGGACTTTCAGCCGACGGGAGGGAGTGGAGGAGCGGATACGCGAGATCTGCGACCAGATGATCGCCCTGGGGGGAATGGAGCCGGTAGGAGACAGCCACAGCCAGGTGCGCTTCCCCTGCGGGCAGTTGCACCAGAGGACGCTGCGATTCGTGATGTCGCAGGCCGTGGGCAAGGCTCCCGATTACTCACCTCCCCAGGGAGCGCTGTCCATCCAGGACTCCAAGTCTGCGATGACCATCCGGGCCGAGTTGTCCAACAGTGGGGTGGATGGCCATGCGGTGTACGATGTGTCGCTGGACGGCGAGGCGCGCAACCCGGCGATGCGGCTGCGCATGGTGCTGGCCGGGTTCACCCGATATGGCGAGATGCAGCAGGTGGGCGAGTCGGGGGTCGCCTTCGCCTGCGGGATGTCCCACGACGCATTGATGCGGGTGCTGCTGCCGTACTCGCGCAACATCTCCAGCGTAGAGACGATGATGGCGGCCGAGGCCCTGCGCGGCCAGATGACGACGGGCACGCTGGGCTTTTCGCAGACGTAGGCAAATGTTCAGGATTTTCAAAAATGATGCACACGTTCACTATCGAGATTGAGCAGGAAGTGGATGGCCGTTGGATTGCGGAGGTGCCCGAAATCCCTGGGGCTATGGTATATGGTTCAACTACCTATGAGGCAATAGCCAAGGTCCAGGCCCTTACCTTTCGCGTGATGGCTGAACGCCTGGAACATGGAGAGGCCTCTCCCGAACTAGTTGGCGTAGCTTTCAAGGCGGCGTGAACAGATGACCGAGCACAAGGGCCAGACGCGTGCTATCAGCGTTGCTTCGCACTGGGTGGAATGTGAAAAGGCAAACTGGGTCTTACAGGACCCTATCCAAGGACGGGTGGCCAGACTTTGTCTTCGCCTATCATGACCGGGATGAAATCGGACCTCGGGCACTGGCAAGAATTGCCAAAGCTACGGGACTGAGGCCGGGTGATCTGTAATGGGAGGCGAGACCGTAGGAGCGAGGAGGGAAATTAGTTTTGATCTCCTTCGTGTATCAATCCACCCGACTCACCAAAAGGAGACGCGGTTGTGGCATATGTAGAGACGATGACGCCACGGGAGCGCACGATGGCGGCGCTGAACCGGCAGCCGGTGGACCGTACGCCGGTGGCCAACCCGACCAATGTGGCGACCGTGGAACTGATGGACATGGTGGATGCGCCCTTCCCTCAGGCCTGCCAGGACCCGGAGCTGGCGGCCCGTCTGGCGGCCACCGGCTATACCGAGTTGGGCTTCGACTCCATCATGCCCTACTTCAGCATTATCCAGGAATCCTCGGCGCTGGGCTGCGAGATGCAGTGGGAGGACAAGGACAACTGGCCCACCGTCCGCATGTACCGGCCCATCTGGAAGACGGCCGACGACGTCCACATCCCGCCCGGTATCCTGGAACACAGGGACATGCTGGCCATAACCGGGGCCATCAGGCAGCTCAAGGCCGAGTTCGGCGATGAAGTAGCCATCATCGGCAAGACCATGGGACCGTGGACCCTGGGCTACCACGTCTTCGGCGTGGAGCCGTTCCTGCTTGGAACGGTGGACAACCCCGACGAGACAATGCGCGCCATGCACAAGCTGAAGGAGTTGTCGGTGCTGTTCGGCCAGGCGCAGATCGACGCCGGGGCCGATGCGCTGACCTTTCCGGACCATGCCACCGGAGACCTGGTCAGCGGCGACTACTACAAGCGCTTCCTGCAGGATATCCACGCCGAGATGGCAGAAAGACTGGACGTGCCGCTGATCCTGCACATCTGCGGCAGGACCATCGACCGCATGCCCTACATCGCGAGGACCGGGATGGCCTCGTTCCACTTCGACTCCAAGAACGACCCGCATGAGGCCATGGCGGCGGTGGACGGCGGTATCGGGCTGGTGGGCAACATCAACAACCCGGAGACGCTGTATGCGCGGGGGCCGGAGCAGGTCCGTCAGGAGGTGTTCCGATGCCTGGATGCGGGGGTGCAGATGATTGCCCCGGAATGCGCCGTGCCGTTGGCCACCAAGATCGAGAACCTGATGGCAATACCGCAGGCGGTCAGGGACTGGACCGCCGAACACGGTAGATAGGGATTCTTCCGGCGGTGAACTGCAATGCTGATGCAATTCGATAACACCTTGAGGTAAACAGATGCCCGTTGTTCATGAGGGACTGGAATCGGAGCTGGCCTATGTGGAAAACCCCGACGAGCAGCGGCACATCCGCGCGTTGTGGGATGCAGCAGATCCGATGATGCAGGAGATTTCCTACCAGTTGATCATTGGCCAGAACGTGGAGGTAGACCGCCTGACGGTACGTGCCCTGGAGGAAGGGTTCTCCGCCAACACGATCATGGACGACGGTTTGATCGCCGGAATGGCCATCGTAGGCGTCAAGTTCCGGGACAACTTTATCTTCGTGCCCGAGGTGCTGGTGGCGGCGAGAGCGATGAAGGCCGGGATGGCCCACATCGAGCCGATCCTTTCGGCCTCGGGAATCGAGCCGATCGGGACGGTGGTTATGGGTACGGTGAAGGGCGACCTGCATGATATCGGCAAAAACCTCTGCATAATGATGCTTCGGGGCGCCGGGTTCGTCGTACACGACCTGGGCGTGGACACTCAGCCTGACGAGTTCATCGACGAGGTGGTGGACAAGGAGGCGGACATCCTGGGCATGTCTGCCCTGCTTACCACCACCATGCCCAACATGGGCCGCACCATCGAGGCCTTTGAGGAGGCCGGTCTGCGCGGCGAGGTGCGGATAATGGTGGGCGGTGCGCCGCTCTCCCAGGAGTTCGCCGACGACATGGGAGCGGACGGCTACGGTAAGGACGCCATTGCCTGCGTTGACCTGGCCAGGGAGTTCGTAGATCAGACCGGGGTCGAGACGCCGGTCATGGCGGGATGATGAGATGGCCGAATTTCCGAACAAGGTAGATCCGGAAAGATATCGCAGAAGCGTAGAACGGTTAACGGAGATATTTCGCGGTATCTCGGAGACGGTCAACGTCGTGTCGACCTACCGTTGCCCCTACAAGAACGTACAGGACCGCTGCACCGCCCGGTTCGGATGCCGGAACCAGGACCGCTCGGTCCCGCCCGGGGAGCTGTACCCGTGCATGGGGAGCGACGATTTGGACTACCGGTCGGCTTGGGACTTGCCCGATTCTCCGTAGCCAACAGCGCTGCTCAATGTTCTGTCGCAGCGACCGACGAACCTGTCCCCGCAGACATTCTTCAGTTTGCTAAAATGCGCCCATGCCAGTGATTCTGAACGGACGGGAAGTTCAGGCCCACCGCGGGAAGTCTCTCTTCGATTACGCTGACTTCCTGCGGGTGCGCCTGCCGACATCCTGCGGAAGGGGAGGGAGCTGCCACGAGTGTGTCGTGGAGGTCCATAGCGGGATGGATGGACTGTTTCCCAACTCCCGGGACGAGTATTTCCTTTCCGGAAACTTTAGGCTTGCCTGTCAGGCGGTAGTTTCCGACCCATCCCGGACCATCGAGTTCAGCGGCTTGCGCCGCCAGCCCCGCATACTTACCGAAGGGATAAAGAGGGATGTCGATCTAGACCCGTATGTCCGGCGCGATGGCGGCGAGGTGACGGTCGGCGGCCAGCCAACGGACACCTACCGGGGCCGGATATTCGGCCTGGCAGTCGATATCGGTACTACGACAGTGGGAATGAACCTGGCCGACCTGGAATCAGGGGAGATCATCGCTACCTCCTCATTTGAGAACCCCCAGAAATTTGGGGGAAGCGACGTGATGAACCGGATTTCTTATGACGCAGGCAGAAACCGGGGGGAGCTGAGACATACGATAATCTCGGCAATAAACTTCGAAATTGGGGAACTGACGCGCCAGGTTGACGCGCACCGGCGCCAGATATACGAGGTCGTGCTGGTGGGCAACACCACCATGCGGGATATCGCCTTCGGAATCAATGTACAGACCGTTGGGGTCAAGCCCTACAAATCGGCCGTAGAACTGGAACATGAGGCCGGTGAACGGTCGGGAACTGCTCTGTCAACCAACGCGCAGGCCGTGGGTTTGCGGGTATTTCCCCGCGCTCACGTGTACGGCGGGCCCCTGATCGGCTGCCACGTGGGCGCGGACGTCGCGGCGGGTCTTCTGGCCATAGCAATGGACGAGCAGGAGGATCCGGTCATGCTGGTGGACATCGGCACCAACACCGAGGTGGTGATTGGCAACCGGCACTCCATGCTGGCCGCCTCATGCCCGGCGGGGCCGGCATTCGAGGGCGGAACCGTAACCTACGGTATGCCGGGGTATGTGGGAGCGGTGGAGTCCGTCCGCATCCGGGACGGACAGGCCGAGGTGTCCACCATCGGAGGCGCGGAGGCGCAGGGTATATGCGGCTCCGGTCTGGTGGACCTGCTGTACGGTCTCCGGAAAGCGGGGCTGATGAACGAACTGGGTGCTTTCAACGACGGGGCGAACCAGTTCTTTTTCGCCCCGGAACGGGGCATGGGGCTGTCCCGGGCGGATATCAGCGCACTGGCCCAGGCCAAATCGGCCAACTACTGCGGCCAGTACATCACTCTGCGCCGCTACGGGCGCCCCGTGGAGACGATTTCCCGGCTCTACCTGGCCGGCGGGTTTGCCAATTACCTGGACATTTCAAGTGCCGCTGGAATCGGGTTCATCGCCAACTTCCCGGCCGGACGGGTCGTGCGCGCCGGGAACGCCGCCCTGCAGGGCGCGACCATCATGCTGCTGTCGCAGGAGATGCGACGACGCGCTGAATCATTGGTGCGTGGGATAGACCATATCGAGCTGGAGACTACCCCTGATTTCTTCGAAATATTTGTCGAGGGGTGCATGTTCAAACCGATGCCTATGGAATTTGCACTCTGACGGCTATTTCCCCGTGGAGACAAACAGGAGACCGCCATGAGCTGGAAAGTACTCATCACCGACTACGTCTGGCCCTCCACGGACCCGGAGCGGGCCGTGCTGGAGGCGGGAGGAGGCGAGCTGCTGATCGCCCCCGACGGCGAAGAGGGAACCCTGATAGAACTGGCGCGGGATGCAGACGCGATCATGACCTGCTTTGCCCAAGTCACAGAAAGCGTGGTACGGGCCGCCGGGCGATGCCAGGTGATCGGACGCTTCGGCGTCGGTGTGGACAACATCGCGGTCAACACGGCGACGGAGCTGGGGATCGCGGTTACCTACGTGCCGGACTACTGCGTTGAGGAGGTGTCCGACCACGTCATGGCGATGCTGCACGCCTGGAACCGCAAGATCGTGCTATTCGACCGTTCGGTTAAGGAGCACGGATGGGGCAGCCAGGGGCTCAACATGCGAATCATGCGCCTGCGGGGCAAGACCATCGGCATCGTGGGTTTCGGGCGCATAGGACAGGCGGTGGCGGTGAAAGCGAGGGCTTTCGGGCTGAAAATTCTGGCGGCGGACCCAGTGGTAACCGCCGGGGTGGTGGAGTCCTTCGGCGGTGAACTGGTGGAGCTGCAGACGCTGCTGGAGGAGTCCGACTTTGTGACTTTGCACGCTCCGCTTACCGAGACGACGCGAAATCTGATTGGTGCAGCGGAACTGGCAGCGATGAAACCCGAGGCGTTTCTAATAAACGCTGCCCGAGGGCCGTTGATAGACGAGGAGTCGCTCCATCACGCATTGAGTAACGGAGCGATAGCGGGAGCGGCCCTGGACGTCATGGTGGACATTGTGCCGTCTCGGGAACACCCTCTCTTATCCCTGGACAACATCATTGTAACTCCACACATTGCTTTTTTTTCGCAGGAATCGACGTTGGAGTTGGAACAGCGGGCTGCCAGCGAGGTGGTCAGCGTTATGCACGGCAGAATGCCGGAAAATCTTGTAAATCCTGCTGTTCTGGACCATCCAAGCCCCAGACATTCCCTGTGATCATTTGTCTTTTAATTTGCAGAAAACCGTTTCCGAAAGCCCTCTATTTTACATAACAGTGATTGATTCACGGCGGGTTTAATATATAATTCCTGCCCGGGTGTCGTCGTGTGTCTAAACGACTCTCACTTATGTAATAATCAACCAAGAGAGGAAATCCGCCCCATGCCACGAACGAATTACAGGGATGCAATATCACAAGCTGTAAGCCATATCAACAGTATGGGAAACTTGGATGAATTGAGTGAAAGTGCGATAAAGCAAGGGCTTGTGTTACGTGTGTTGAGTGCAGCCGGGTGGGACACTTTCGACCTTTCGGAGGTCAGACCGGACTACAGGACCGGAAACACAAAAGTCGATTTCGCCCTCATGGCGACTGATTCTGGAAAAGGCGCTTCGGGCGGATCCCCCCTGGTTTTTGTTGAGGTCAAGTCTCTTCAGGAAAACCTGGAGAACGACAGGTACGAGCGGCAGTTAATGGCCCACTGCCATCGGGAAAACGTTCCGATGGCGGCGCTTACTAATGGCTGCAAATGGCTATTGCATTTCCGTT
This sequence comes from Dehalococcoidia bacterium, assembly GCA_965208825.1. Classification (GTDB taxonomy): domain Bacteria; phylum Chloroflexota; class Dehalococcoidia; order Lucifugimonadales; family UBA3495; genus VXOI01. Next base: position 129,828 of record CBDBPP010000004.1, on the reverse strand, counting down.
CGGGAGAGGGTCAACCGAGGGAAAGCAGGTTTTGTGAAATTGACCTCTCTGATGACAGGGATGGCGTTTCCAGTGAGATCAACAGGTATCTGGCCAAAGACAGAGTGATCAGCGGTCAGGCAACCCGCTCCGCTGAAAGGGAACTCCATGACCGAAATCGGGATGAGGTGACCCGCCGGGCGGTACTCGACGGCTGGAGGCAGGTCGTACGGGGACTGGATGAGGGGCTGGTTGAGCTGGTAGCAATTGCCAGTGAACAGAGGACCGGAGACCGGCCTGAGAACCGGTTCGTCAGGCGGGTACTGATGGAACACAGGTCGGAGTTGCTTCCGGAGTCCGAACATGACGGGTTGTGGAGCGGGGCTCGGGAGGGCGGATACTCCCGGAGGCGCCCGGCGTCTTTTACCTTCGAGTCGGAGACCCGATCCGTTGCATCCTGGCCGGAACTCCTGGTCGGCGTCTGCGCAATTGTCAGGGACAAACATCCCGATAACTTCGAAAGGATTCTGGAGGTAAGGGGCAGGAGATTGCCTTACTTCTCCAGGGTTGAGGACGAACTGCACATGCCAAGGGCGATAGGCAACACCGGAATCTACGCCTCCTGCCAGGGCGCGGGAGTCCTCATCGAGGGACGCGCGAGGAGAGTGGTCGAGCTCTTCGGGCATCCTGGCGATTCATTGTCGGTCCAGCTCAAGTAGGTCCGATTCGGAACGACTGGGAACGTTAATCGGAGGGTTTGTAAAACCTGCCGTATCAATTGTTGCCGCCATTTTGCCGTATGGATAAAATGGACATGCGGCAGTAGGCCGCCGAGAACGGGGGTGTAGCTCAGCGGGAGAGCACCTGCTTTGCAAGCAGGGGGTCAGGGGTTCGATCCCCCTCACCTCCACCAGCCCCGGTGCGGTTATTCCCTCCTCACTAAAGTCCCAAATTTTCCACGTTCCTTATTCCGTTGCCCTTGAACGGCTTGTCCGGCTTCGGTGTTTCAGCGCTTCGCTCTCAGTCGACGTCAGGATTCTGAGCCGCTGCTGTGTGTGCACAATTCATGTGTTTTGTATTTCGTTACGGGCCCCGCTCGCTTGGTTGCCGCCTGGCCAGACGGAGACGGTAGCCTGTAGGATTCCGAGCCCCAGCCTTATCGGTGCCTGGCAAGGGAAGGCCGTTTTTCGTCCGGACCAAAGGAGGGAAACAGTTCCATGGCACGCTGGCGCAGGCGAAGGGAATTCATATTGGACTGGTTTGCGGATTATCGTGCCAGTGATTGGTGAAAAGGCTATGAACGTCCCAATGTGATACCATCAAACTGATAAAGGGAAGGGTGTTGCGTTGGGAATATGCGGTTAAGATGATGGCAAATTCTGGACGAGGGAGTTAATATCCGCTGGATTCGCCTCTGGGGAGTGGATGGGGCCCGGTGGCCCTTGCGGTCTTCAAAACCGTTATGCCTCGTGACGAGCGGGGTAGGTGGGTTCGACTCCCTCGCACTCCCGCCACATTTGCGAGGAACTCTGATGCGCATAGAATACTGACTCACTGCCGGTGATGAACAAATGCCCAACATTTGCCACCGGAGGGATAGTGTCCCTGCATATGCTTCCGATAATTGAGGGCACGATCCACGCCTGAAGGAGTCCCGGCCACTGCCATCCACGGTGCGTCTCCCTGTTGACTGCACGGACCCTATAATGGTTGGCCAGTGCCTGTGGGGTCTCCAGAAAGCCTCGAGCTCACCACCTCGATCCAAGAAAAGATTGGAATCGAATGCCTCGTTTCCGGCCAAGTCTTACAAACGGTTATTCAACCCATAGCTTTATTGGAAAAGAACAACGCCCCTCATACTTCGCCCACGACCATACAATCTGCGACCGCGGCAACCGGTTGGCCGACCGTTGCCGCGTATTCATCCTCCTTTAGTAGTCCACCCGGTTGATTGTTCCCAGTGAGCCTGTTTCAGGTCAAGATCATTTTGATCTCAACTCACAAGGACTGGCTCCACCGGAAATCATCCCCAGACAAGGCATCAGCTACCCGCTCTCCCCCACATAGAAAGATGCTCTTGAAAGCCGGCACAGTGCCGTACTGGCAGCCGACAAGAGTCCCTAGATCCAGAATGGTACTCGCTGTGCTCCCATCTGTGATCATGAAGAAAACAGGCGTCCTTATGTCTGCACGCATCACAATTCGACCGATATCGGGGCGGAACCGTGTCGTGACCTTTCGATGAAGGAGGGGCTAGCTTTCGCGCCCAACACGTCGGGCCAGGTTGCTGCAGCTACAGGGTGCCGCAAATCTGGGAACCGGCAAGTGCTTTGGGCTCGATACCATTGGAGAGCCGTGGAGCGGCATCATGATCTGCTATGGGCCTGCCAGTGCAATGGCGCGCCAACAAAGGCAATCCGGTAGGGGAACCCAGCAGTTTTCTCCGGTAACGGCCCCAGCAGCAGAACTGGCGGTGGCAGGATGCACTGCATGGGACGGAAACTTATGGGTCCGTGGCAATGTTTGTCGTGAAAAGGGAAATGGGGATAGTAGTGCTACGGGAAACGATAACGGTGCGCAGGCCTCCAACAGGAACCTAGTTTTCGTTGGCCCGGCCAATTCTTGCCTGCGCCGTGGGGAAACTGATGCTGTTCACTCCTCGGTCATGATGTCCACCACTATCCTCTCAAGCTGATCCCGATTAATGGCTCCAGTCCAGGTGCGAACCACGACACCCTCCGCGTCGATAAAGACAGTGGTCGGCATAGCAGCGACCTGGTAGCTTCGGACTACATGGGCGTCGTCGGTAAATCCCGCCGGGTATGTCACGCCTAGGGAATCCAGCAACTTTCCGGCGTCTTTAGGCGACCCCAAACCAGTAAACTGGCCCAGATCGATGCCAAGAAGTAGTAGTCGGTCGCTGTAATCCTCGTAGAATTCCTGCAATTCCGGCATCTCACTCCAACAAGGTCCGCACAGTCTGGCCCAAAAGTTCAAGACAATGGGCTTGCCCTTAAGTTGGGCCATTCGAACCACGCCGGTTCCCAGGATATCCTGCCCCTGGAAAAGACTGAAAGAAAAGTCCGGGGCCGACAACCCAATTAGAGAGGGTATCCCAGCGGGCTGGTCGTTTGGGGTCTGAGGGGAATTTGGAGCCTGTGATGGAAGAGATGTAACTTGAGCCACAGCATTCGGGACGGGTGTAAAGGCAGTGGAGGGATTCGCCGGGCTCTGTTTGGAACATCCCCAAGAGGCGAAAGCAACGAAGAATGCGGAGGCCAACAACCCCCAAGTAGACCAACCATTGCAGGCAGGCTTAGTCTGGATCTTCGGGCCCTGCGTTACCACGATCCGACTGCGGACAAGCAATATATCGTCCACGGTCTCCCGCGGTGGTGATTTCAAGCAACTACAACAAATGAGCGGATGTCATTAGATCGACCTGCACAATACGGTCTGGGGAAACCCAATGTGGAATCGCTACCGACAGCAGTCAATTTGACAGCACGTACCGCTGCCATGCTCAGGGGTAGTTCCATTCGAAGGCGGAGTAGTGGCCGTTCTTGCCGGTATTGTCCCAGGTCATGCCGTGGTCAGTGTACTTAGCGCGAACGCCCCGGGCGAGGTAGAGGTCCCTGTTGACCCCGTGTCCCGTGTTGGCCAGCAACATGGCGTCGTCTCGGCCGGGGATTTGGATCGGCTCGACGCTGAAGTCCATTACGTCCGGCACAGTTACGGAGTGAACCTTTCCTTCGACGCGAAATTCGATGGGCACGTAGGAAACGCCCATAAAGTGCTCGGTCATGGCACGCCAGCGCTCCGCAGGACCGCCCATGCTCCCTGAGAGAATCTGCTCCAGGGCGCTTCGCTGGGCGGCATTGGCCTCTTCGTCGATATACAACGCAGATGTCCACCCTCCAGCGGCCATCGGGCCGGGAGTGTAGTTGGCAGCGATGAAGCTCAGCCCACCCAGCGCCACACCGTCAAGGTCTCCCTCATCGATGTGAAAGGCCAGTGCCACGTCGCAGTGGCCCTCGGTGGGTTCGATATCGGTGCCCCGAACTATGCAGGGGCAAAGGATCTCGCAGTTGCAGCTCTCGAAGTATTCACCTTTCAATCGCCAACGGCTGTCGCTAGGCATTTCCCTGTCTCCGAAAACCCGAGTTGAATAGTACCCCCAGGACCAAAAGCGGATCCTTTCGATTATCCAGTGCCTGAGGTTTCTTCTGCAGGACACGAACGGCTCCGGACAGATCTTTACACCAAAGGGTCATTCCGGATACCGGCCCCGTATCTAGAACGGGGTGACGTTCTTTCGCCGGTATGACGGACCGGAGTTTGCACTAATCGAATGACCCTGGGACTCAATGGCACACCGTTCGCAGGTATCTTTAGTTGACTTATACTATAGGCCTCGGGCTATGACGGCAATTGGGTACTCTGATCTTTCTAATATGAACTTCCAGAGGCGAGACGGAGTTATTGCGATCCGTGAAAGGAACAGTCGGGTTTCTGCCGGACCGTGGTTGGAGAGCGACTATGAGACTGGATGACAAAGTGGCATTGATAAGTGGCGGCGCTCGCGGTATGGGCGCCGTGGAAGCCCGGATGTTTGCGCAGGAAGGGGCAAAGGTCGTAATTGGCGACGTGCTGGAGGAGGAAGGCCGCCGGACCGAGGCGGCCATCAACGAGGCTGGGGGAGAGTGTATCTTCGTTTCGCTGGACGTAACCGACGCAACGGCCTGGGAGCAGGCGGTCGCCACTGCCGTGAGTCGCTTCGGGAAGCTGAACATCCTTGTCAACAACGCGGGGATCGCACGGATCAGCAACGTGGAGGATACCAGCGCCGAAGAGTGGGACCTGGTCATGGACATAAACGCCAAGGGCGTCTTTCTTGGCACCAAGGCGGTCATACCCGCCATGAGAGAAGCGGGAGGGGGTTCCATAGTCAACATATCGTCCATCGCCGGTCTGGTGGGCGGTCGGACATCGGCATACACCGCCAGCAAGGGTGCTGTACGGTTGTTGACCAAGTCCACGGCCATCCAGTACGCGCCCGAGGGCATCCGTTGCAACTCGGTGCATCCGGGGGTGATCGAGTCACCGATGACGTTGCCCATCATGCTGGACAGCGACGCAAGACGTGAGGAAGCGGCGGCCCGCCATCCCATGGGCCGTATCGGCCAACCCGAGGATATTGCCTACGGAGTCCTCTTTCTGGCCTCCGATGAGGCTTCATTCATGACCGGAAGTGAGCTGGTGATCGACGGTGGGCTCACTGCCCAGTAGGAACCTGTTGACCACCCAGGTACACACTAAAGCAGTCCGCTAGCATTGCCCGGAGTTCATCGAAGGCCAGCAATACCCTTCTCGAGGAGGAAGAAGATGACTACTGCCAGTACCATCGATCCCAATCGCATCCTGCTGACGGGTGAGAACCCGTACATTCGGCTGAGCGAAACCGACGGAGGCCCGGTGACCACCGACGCCAGTTTCTGGCGGATCCTGTTCTCTCCGGGCGGGCCTGGGCATGTCCTGTTCCTGCAGAGTGAGTTGACGGGTGACGAGCCCCGCATCTACACCGACAACATCCAGATGACCCGGTGGCTGCAGGCCGAGATCCAGGGCAGCATCAACCCGACCTTCGGCAACCTGGAGATCCCGGCCACGGAGGCGTCGTTCCGCAGCTCCGGGGACCTGCGCTCATTCTGGACCGAGTCGGCGAGCGCCCATGGAGAGGAAATAGCCCTGACCTGGTATGACCTGGGGGAGCCGTTCATGCCCCACAGCTTCCCCGGCTCCAACCCGGACCGCCCGCACGGGGTGTGCACGGTGCTGATCCCGGCCAACGGAGCGCGGCTGAGCATCAACGGACGGCAGGCCTCGGGACGGCCTTTCCCCCGCCAGCGCGACGACCGCACGCACAGCACATGCGCTCTGGCGTTCTCGGAGTCATGGACCCTGCCCTACTGACAAGCCGTAGGGGCGGGTTTGAAACCCGCCCCTACACATTCCCCAGCTTGCGGGAAAGGTTCTCGAACATGTCGTCCACCATGGCGTCAAGGCCATAGTCGGGCTGCCAGTTCCATTCTTCCCGGGCTGCGGTGTCGTCAAGGGAGTTGGGCCAGGAGTCGGCGATGTATTGGCGCAGCGGATCGATGGCGTAGTCCATCGTGAACCCGGGCTGGCGCCGCCGGATGGCGGCAGCGAGTTGCTCAGGCTCAAAGCTCATCGAGTTGACGTTGTAGTCGGCGTGGTGCCTTAAGCGAGAAATGTCGGCCTCGGCGACGTCGATCAATGCCTTGATGGCATCTGGAACGTACATCATGGGTAGAAAGGTGCCTGGGCGGAGATAGCAGGAGTAGCGGCCATCACGAATGGCGCCGTAGAAAGCGTCCACGGCGTAATCGGTGGTGCCGCCTCCAGGCTCTACCTTCCAGCTGACGACGCCGGGCAGGCGAACACCACGAACGTCCATGCCGACGCGCTCGGAGAAGTAGTTGCCCATCAGCTCACCGAAGACCTTGGAGATTCCGTAAAGCGACGTGGGTCGCTGCAGGGTCTCGTTAGGGGTGTTGTCATGGGGCGTGTCAACGCCGAAGGCAGCGATGGAACTGGGGATGACGACGCGCTCAAGGCCGGCGGCGACGGAGGCCTCCAGCACGTTGAGCAGGCCGACGATGTTGACGCGATGGGACAGCGGACGGTTGGCCTCGGCGGCCACCGAGAGCAGCGATCCGAGGTGGTACAGTGAATCGATGCCGTAATCCGACAGGGCGCGCTCGACTGAGGACTGCTGGGTAACGTCTACCCGGGCCGACGGCCCCGACTCAGCGACCTCGCCGGTGAGCGGGGTGCTGTGCCACGCCGCGACCACGTTGTTGTCGCCGTAGCGGAGGCGCAGGGCGGGTACGAGTTCGGAGCCGAGCTGGCCAGCAGCGCCAGTGACCAGTATTCGTTTCATAGGGTTAGAATAGCCCCAACTCGCCGGGAGGGGCAAGGAAATCAGGTAATGAGGCAGGGAAATTCGATTACAGGGGAGCGATTGCTTCTGTCAGCCAAGGGAATGCCATCCCGGTCCAGTACGAATTGCCTTCAGCGCGAAATGTGCCCCACCCTAACTCTCCCCTCAGGGAGGGCTGAAAGGGGTATGTAAGCAGTTTTCAGGGGGGCACGTGGTAAGTGATTTCCAGTTCAGGCTTGGGTTCCGGCCAGGGTTCCGGCAGCAGCCAGACCCGGCGCCAGGGCGTGCCCTTGAGCATCAGCCGCCGGAGGCAGTTGACGCCCAGGCGGAATACGCTGACGGTGCGCGCCGGACGGCTGCGGGAGTGGCGATGATCGAGAGCCAGAGCCTTGGGCGGTGCCCGCAGATTGCCTGGGGCGATGCCCCGGTCATTGGCGTCTTCCACCCTGGTGCCGTAGGCCAGGGTCAGCAGGGTGGCGACCGAGAGCACCAGCCAGTGTCGCGAGACGCGGGTTGGGTCGGTGCGCTGGGTCTTGTCCCACTTCCAGCCCACACTCTTGATGGCTTTGAAGCCCAGCTCGATCCAGAAGCGCAGGGCGTACCAACTGGGGCCCACCTTATCGGGTTCCAGGTCGGTGAGGATGATCCAAGGTTCCTTCTGCTCGACGTACCAGACCACCACGAGGGTACAGCGGCGCTTGGCCTTGGGAGTGCTGAAGGCGGTGCCCTGGCCGATCCAGGCGGTATCGGGGCGGGAGACAAAGCGTCGCGCGGGCAATCGCTTGCCGCCGTCGGCGCAGAAGGTGATGTTATTCCGGTAGCGCATACTGGGGTGCCAGCCTTGGGCGCATATCTGTTTCCAGAGCTTGGGGCTGGAGATGCCCCGGTCGCAGAGCACGATGACGGTCATTCCCTTGGGAACCGCCGGAGCCAGTTGTTTGAGCAGTGCCACGGTGGGGGCCATCCAGGAGCCTTTCTGGGTGGCTTTGTGGATGCGCCAGGCCACGGGGATGGCGCAGCTGCGGTAGAGGACGCTGATGACGATGGCGGTGGTCTGGTCGCCCTTGAGGGTGGGATCGATGGCCAGTGCCAGGGAGCCGGAGCACTGCCAGGCCAGGACCCACCGCAGCAGGGGAGCGAAGCAGAGGCTTACGTCCAACTGGGTCTGGCAGGGGCGGGCCCGGTCGCTGCCATCGTAGAGCCACTGACGAATGTACTGGCGGAAGCGGTTCCAGTTGCCGCCGCCGGTGGAGAGGGCGGAGGCCACGGCGTTCTGACAGGCGCTGCCGGCGAGGATCGCGCCGTAGACCCACAGCACCAGGCCAGTCAATTGTGGCTGAGACAGGTGAGGTAAATGCGTTTCAATAGCTTGCTGAATCTGATAGGTTTCTCGGGGAAGGCGCATGAGGGGTCTCCTGCATCTGGGCGTGTAGCTAACACCAGAATGCCGGATTCTCCGGCGCCTTTCCTAGCTCCATTTAAGGCCACTTTGGGCCGTTACATACCCCTTTCAGCTCAGGGAGGGGGATTATCGAATGCCCCTGGGTAGGGAGAGCCCCTGGGAGGCCTGGTTGCCTCTGCCAAGAACGTGATCCGCGCAGAGTCGAGAACTGGTGGTCTGCAATACTGGTGGCATTGCATAGCAAGCGCACGGATGCTTCGGAGTCCCAGTGGGACAGATTTTTTGGATTCCCGTTCCGTTCCTCCGCGTCCCATTCCTGAGTTTCGATCCGTCCGTGAATAAATCAACCGGCACAATTCCAGGCCGTAACAGTTCTCGGTGAAAGTCGGCACCAATCGCATAAGAATATGGTACGGAGGCATGGCCGGGCCTGGCAAGCAGCAATTGTCATTAATCCGTCCGACCGAGGTCGCCCTGAGACATGGGGGCAGTTGCGAGACGCCAGCGGCCATTGCCAATGAGCAAAGGCAACTAGCCAGGGTCCGGTCGGGTGGGCGACGAGGGCTACGACTTAGGCTAACTAACTGAATGCGACGGGGCGACGGATGGAGGTGGGGCATATTGCCGGGACCTTCGACCACCTGGCACAAGCTTTCGGGCCGAAGTTGGACCGGCGAACGCCGAAGGCCCCGGAGACCGGGTTAGCGCTCGGGCACCCGGCGGAGACTACCGGAAAGGCATGGGAGGGACACGATGATTAAGCTGACTAATGAGATGGCGCGGCTGGTCAACGGGGCACGGGATGACGGGTTCCCTTGCATCGTGGCCACTGCCTCACCGGACGGGACACCGAACGCGGGCTACATTGGCACGGTGCTGGCGGTGGACGAGACGACGCTGGTGTACCGGGACCGGACAATGCGGCAACCATTGGAGCATATCGAGGAGAACCCCAAGGTGATCGTGCTGTTCCGCAACGCCGCAATCGACGTTGGCTGGAAGTTCCGCTGCACCGCCAGCGTCGAGCGGGAGGGAGAGGTTTTCGACGACATGACCCGGCGGCTGGCGGAGTCGGGACTGATCAGCGACCCTGGGCTGAGGGGAGCGATTGTATTCCTTCGCATCGACCAGGTGCTGACGCTGTTCGGCGAGGTGCTGCAGGAGCGGGAGCCGGGGATGCGCTGGTGACCCGGCTCCTCAACCGGAAATCTTAACGCGGTCAAACTGGTCGGGATTGAGGTTGAAGGTGCGGCCCAACCGTTCCCACCGTATTACCAGCCAGTGCAGACCGGCGCCGGTACGCCGTACGGTGCTGACCTCTCCAAGGTCTCCGACACGTATGGTATGCCCGGCGCCCTCCACGGGAGCTCCCATGTTCATCCGAACGGCGATCTCCTGGACGGCTTCGACCCTGGTGCCTGACTCAAAGGCTTCGCAACTCATTACTCGTATATCCTATCCCTCGCCTGCGGGATAGAGATCTCCTCCGTTAGTTACAGCATCGGGCTGCCAATGAATGGCGATAGTCCCGGATCAGGCGAGATTCGGGGCCACCTGCTCCATCATCAAGCGAAGGCTGTTGGCCTGGTTCTCCAAGGGGATGAGGTTGCCGAAGTTGATCTCAAACATGATCTGATCCAGGCCCAGTTCCTCTCCCAGGTAGTTGAGCTTCTCGGTAACCGCCTCCGGAGTGCCGTAGGCCACCTTGTCGCGCAGCCAGTCGTCGTAGGTCATGCTGCGGACTCGCTCCGCCTGGGCGCCCCAGTCGCCGAGGGTGCCGAGGTGGTCGGCGTAGCTGGCGACACGGTCGGAGAGGCGGCCCATGGAGAAGAGGGCGCTTTCCATCGGCTCGTCGTGGGCTTTCCGGGGGTCCTCCGAGAGATAAACGGGGATTCGCAGGCCCACCTTTCCTTCGCCCTCGTGTCCGGCGGATTTCCAGGCTTCGTGATAGTCGCTGATGGAGGTCTTCAGCTCCGAGAGAGTGAAGGCGCGGGAGGGGTTGATAAGTATGTCGTATCCCATGCGCCCCAGGACAGGGAAACTCTCGGCGGAGGTCACGCCGACGCGAATGGGGGGGTGGGGCGTCTGGTAGGGCTTGGGATTCACCGACATTTCAGGGAATGTGAAGTGGTCCCCCTCGAAGGAGAAGGTGTCGGTGGTCCAAGCCTTCAGGATGATCTCCATGCCCTCTTCGAAACGGCCGCGGCTCTCCTCGAAGGGGACGCCGAAACCTTCGTGGACATTGGGGAAGGTGCCACGGCCCACACCGAATTCCACCCGGCCGTCACTGATCTGGTCGAGGGTGGCAATCTCCTCGGCGACGCGGACCGGGTTGGCGAGGGGCAGCAGCAGCACCGCGGTGCCCAGCCGGATGCGAGTGGTGCGGCCGGCGATGGCACCGAGTATGGTCACCGGGCTGGCCAGGACGCGCCCGGGATTGAAGTGGTACTCTGCGGTCCATACCGAGGGGACACCCAGTTCCTCGGCCTGATCGATCAGGGCAAAGGACTCCTTGAAGGCCCGGTTCTCGGTGGAGCCCTCACGCACCGGGAACTCGAGGAACAATCCGAGGTCCATGGCAACATCCCCCTGGCATCCAGATTGGTGCGGTTGATTTTACAGGGCGCCGCCTCGGCAGCGTCAAGGAGGCTCAGACGAGGCGCAGGGCCTTTTTCGATTGTTGTCTGAATCAGGATTCACAGGATTAAAGGATTAGCAGGATATCCTGTCAACCTCCATAAGCGCAGTAGTCGATGTTTGGAATTCACCCTCTCCCTCTCTCTCAAGGGAGTGGGTTATTCGGGAGACCCTGGTCAGGGATTAGAGGCCATGTAGAGGGCTTGAAAACGCCTGATCGGAGGCCGGGACAAGGCAAGTATGCCCGCTGACCGGGGAATCCTGACGCGGATTTCGCTACCGCTGGGGTTCGATGACGACCTTGAGGGAGTCGGCAGCGCCGGCGGTGAGCCTGAATCCCAGACCGGTTTCTTCGAGGGGCAGGCGGTGGGAGATCATGTCGTTGATCTGGACCCGCCCGGAGGCGATGAGGTCGAGGGCGATGGTCAGGTCGCCCGGCGCCGCGGCGTAGGTGGTGGTGAGGGTGGCGCCGTTGCGGAAGAATACGTCGTTGATGGACACGGGGAGATCGACGCCGGGCTCGGTGGGAGCGTAGAAGAGCACGGTGCCATCGCGGTCGACGGAGTCGAGGGCCTGCAGCAGGGCCGGACGGGCCCCGGTCGCGACGATGACCAGGTCGGCGAGGCGTCCGTCGTTTACCTCACGGAGGGCGTCGGGGGTGAACTGGTCGGCCCGCAGAGTGGCGTCGGCGCCGAGGCGGCGGGCGGCGTCAAGGCGGAAGTCGGAGATGTCGGTGGAAACAATGCGGCCGGCGCCGAGGGCCCGGGCGAGATTGATGTGGAGCATTCCAGCCAGGCCGCTGCCCAGCACCAGCACCGACTGGCCGGGCTGCAGGTTGGCGCGGCGTTGTCCCCGGTAGACGCAGGCGAGCGGCTCGGCGACGGAGGCCTGATCGAAGGGTACGCTCTCCGGGATGGGTATGGCGCCCCGGTCGACGTTGATGGCAGGCAGGCGGACGTACTCGCAGAACCCGCCGGGGTCGTAGTTGGTGGAACGCAGGGTATCGCAGACCGTGTGACTACCGTTGAGACAATAGCGGCAGGCGTTGCAGGGGACGTGATGGGTGACCACCAGGCGGTCGCCTTCGCTAAACTGGCTGACGCCTTGCCCGACCTGGGACACGGTCCCGGCGACCTCGTGTCCCAGGACAACAGGGGCGCGCTGGATGCGGTACCACTCCATGACGTCGCTGCCGCAGATGCTGCTGGCTTCGATGCGAAGCAGGAGCTCACCGGGCCCGATGTCAGGGACGGGCATCTCCTCGATGCGAACGTCGTTGTTGTTGTAGTACATGGCTACGCGCATGGTGGCCTTGCCTTGCTTCATTTTTACAACGCCGAGTACGCCGAGAGCGCCGGGAATTCAATTGTCATACATATCACCATCTCGGCGTTCTCTGCGCTCTCGGCGTTGAAATTCAGCTTTAGTCGGGGACGCCGACAAACTCCGCAGATTCGGAGCGGACGGCGTCGAAGATCTCGGCGGCCTCGGCGACGGTACCGTTGCCGTGGATGATGTGGCGGAGGGCACGGATCATGGGTACCGGGTGGGGGCTCTGCCAGATGTTGCGGCCGAGGTTGATGCCGATGGCGCCATTCTGCATGCCGTCGTGGACGAACTCGAGGACCTCGCGCTCGGTCTCGGCCCTTGGGCCGCCAGCCATGACGACGGGAACGGGGCAGCCGTCGACGACGCGGTCGAAGCCGTCATCGCACCAGTAGGTCTTGACGACCTTGGCGCCCATTTCGGCGCAGATGCGGCAGGCCATGGCGAGGTAGCGGGAATCGCGCTGGTCCAGCTCGCGCCCCACGGCGGTTACGGCCATGACGGGGATGCCGTACTTCTCACCCTCGTCGACCAGCCTGCCCAGGTTAAGGATGGACTGCTTCTGGTACTCGGAGCCGACGAACACGGAGATGCCGACGGCGGCCACGTTCAGGCGGACGGCGTCTTCCATGGAGGTGGTGATGCCCTCGTCGGCCAGGTCTCCGGCGGTCATGCTGGTACCGCCGGAGACGCGGAGAATCAGGGGCTTGGCGTTGGCGGGGTCGACGACGGACCGGACGACGCCGCGGGTGGCGAAGAGAGCGTCGGAGTAGGGCAGTAGCGGTGCGATGGTCTCGCCGGGTCGCTCCAGGCTGCGGGTGGGGCCCTGGAAGTAGCCGTGGTCGATGGGAAGGAACATGCACTTCCCGTCGGATTGAATCAGCTGGGCCATACGGTTGGCCATTCCCCAGTCCATGCGTTGCCTCCTGCGGTTCGGGTGCGGATTGTGCGCCGGGTGTTGGGGGCCATTATCGCCGGTAAGGGGTAGGCGGGCAAGGTGAAGGACAGTGAAGTGGGGGCAATCGCGTCTAATAGTCGTGAGGCTCATTAGTCTGTCTTTCCCTCGAAAGAGGGAATCTATCCAGGCTTGCGACCGGAATGTCAACAACCGCCAAAACGCTCTGGATTCCCGCTTACGCGGGAATGACGGGATGGGGGCGGGAATGACGGTCGTGGGCAAGGCTGATTCAATTGAGACGCGATTGCCCTCGTGGGACGTCGGGGTCTTGAATCTGGATTTGCCGGATTTCAGGATTTTCGTGATAATTCCCAACTCTGACGCGGTCGAATTCTTGCAGCGGGTGAAGCCATGTCAACCAACCCAACCAAGGCCCAAACGGTGATCAGGAACGCGAACGTCATCACCATGGACGCCAGCCGTCCCCGGGCGCAGGCGGTGGCGATGAGGGACGGCAGGATCATCGGCGTGGGCAGCAACGAGGAGGTGGAGACGTTCGTGGGGCCGGGGGTGCAGGTCATGGACCTGACGGGCAGGACGGTGCTGCCGGGATTCATCGACGCACACATCCACGTTTTGAACAGCGGAATCCGGCACGTGATGGCGGCAGACTGCGATCTGTCGGACATACCCACGATCCAGAGGGCCCTGAGAGACCGGGCGGAGACAACTCCGCCGGGCGAGTGGGTGCAGGGGTTCAAGTACGACGATACCAAGACGGCTGAGAACCGCTTCCTGTTCGTGGAGGACCTGGACGCGGTGAGCACATTCCACCCCATCATGGTGTCGCACCGGGCGGGACACATCTACTATCTGAACAGCATGGGACTGGAGCTGGCCGGGTTCGACCGGGACACGCCGGACCCGCCGGGAGGTAGGCTGGGTCGCCACCCGGACACCGGGGAGCTGAACGGCGTGGTCTACGAGCGAGCCATCGAGCACGTGCGTTTCGGGCTGATCCCATCGGATACGCCGGAGGTGCGCCGTGAAGGACTGCGCACCATCTGCCGGATGCTGACGGAGGTGGGGTTGACCAGCGTGCACGACGCCCGGGTGGTGAGGGACGAGTTCATCACCTACCAGGAGGGCAGAGACGCCGGGGACCTGTCGCTGCGGGTGTACGCGCTGCTGTACCACCCGCATTTTCCGGCGCTGCGGGAGGCAGGGCTGAAGACCGGGTTCGGCGACGAGATGCTGCGGTTGGGCGGGATAAAGATGGTGGCGGACGGGGCCATCGCCGCGCGCACGGCGTACCTGTCGGAGCCGTACGTCGGAAGCGACTGCGATCACGGGATACTGGCGATGACCGCCGAAGAGATCGAGGAAAACGTAATGGAGATGCACCGGGCGGGGTTCCAGGTGTGTATCCATGCCAACGGAGACCTGGCCATCGACATGGTGCTGGACGCCTACGCGAGGGCGCAGGCGGCGGACCCCCGGCCCAACCCGCGGCACCGGGTGGAGCACTGTACGCTGGTGAACCCGGAGATACTGACCAAGATGAACCGGCTGGGCACCATCGCGACGCCCTTCTGCACCTATGTCTACCACCACGGGGAGAAGATGCCTTTCTATGGGGAGGAGCGGCTGCAGTGGATGTTCGCCCAGCGTTCGTTCCTGGACTACGGCGTAGTTGGGACGGGGGCGACGGACTATCCGCCGGGACCGTTCGAGCCGCTGCTGGGCATCCAGAGCTGCGTCACCCGCACAGACAGCCGGGGCAATGTGTGGGGGCCGGACCAGAAGGTATCGGTGGAGGAGGCGCTGCGGATCTACACCATGCACAGCGCCTACGCCTCCTTCGAGGAGGACGTCAAGGGGTCGATTGAGGTGGGGAAGCTGGCCGACCTGGTGGTGCTGGGGGAGGACCCGACAGCGGTGGACCCGTTCGGTATCAAGGACATCACGGTGGAACGGACAATTGTGGGCGGCAAGACGGTGTATGAGGGCTGAGGGGCGTATCCAAGCCGCGCAGGTAAGGCGGATAGGGACCAATACAGGGTGGAGTCGTTGATTCTCGCCGTCGCCAGGGTGGAGGGGAACGGTCCGACAGGATTGCCATACCGGGAAAGGTGAGCTCTGGTGGACGGGCACACTGCCTGGACATTCGTCAAGTGAGGACCAGATGGACGACAGGGTTGCGAATTAGGTGGTGTAACCAAGAGACAACGAAGGTTTCTGGATTCCGGCTTTCGCCGGAATGACGGGGTCGAGGGCAGGGTCATTTAATTCTTGACGTTGCCTGCGGTAGTCCGTTCGTGGTGAGCTTGTCGAACCATGAACGGACGGCCCTTCGACAAGCTCAGGGCGAACGGAAGGACCAGGAAGGATGGACAATTTAAAGGCCCTGGGGTAGGGGGCGGAATGACGGCTTGGTTGCTGCCAAACCACCTAAACTGGAACGCTATCCCAAAGAGACATAGCGGGCCTAGCGTTTAGCACCGGGGCAGGTTTGAGACCTGCCCATACCCAAACCGGGGATCGCGAGGTCCGACAGGGCTTCGGCGGAAAACTTACACGCTGACCGGGCCGACGAAGAGGTTGTCGGGGAGCGGGTGGCCGACGCCCAGGGTGGAGACGCGGGCCATGGCGGTGAAGTGGGTGGACTCCCCGCCGACCTGGTTGCTGTCGCTGCCGTGGTGCCCCCGCAGCCATTCGGGGCGCATCAGGCGACTTCCTTCCCAGAGGCCGCCGGTGGCGACCAGGTGCCCGAAACGGGTGAAATCCAGGGCGCTGATGACCACCCATCCGGGACCACCCCGAACGACTTTGCCTCCAATCTCGTAGGGAGGGTCGACAAAATCCCCATAACCGGGTGTGTCGGGGTACCAGTTCTTCGTTTCAAACAGGGTGCGTCCAGGGGTCCACTGCCAGTGATCGGCGGGAATGCCGATGGGGCCAAAGAGCCGGCGGTCGACGACCTGTTTCAGATCCTCGCCCAGCAGGTGAGTGAGTGCCTGGGACAGGCGCCAGATGCCGCCGCTGCTGTATTTCCTGACAGTGCCGGGCTGAATGTGGGCATAGTTGTCGTAGAAGGGGTCGCCAGTCCAGGTGGCCCATTCGGGCACCCCGGAGGTGCCGAACAGGGCGACGGAGTCCGTGTTCTGCTGGTCGGCGGGGGTGGCGTCGCGCCAGTGGAAGCCGTTGGTTACGGGGAAGCCCCCGAAGTGACCATAGACGTCTCTGTCGCCCAGAAGGTGCCGCCAGGTGAGGTCGCGGTGGAAGCCCTGGTCCAGGTGCTTGTGGGGATGAGATAGCTGCCCCTCGCCGGTCCAGGTGTTGCGAACCAGATCGTCGGGGCGGACCAGGCCGTCCTCGACGGCGAGGCCGAACACAGCCCAGGTCAGGGCCTTGCCGACGGAGGCGGTCTGCCACCGGAAATCCGGGTCGCCCCAGGTGTGAACGAGGTAGCCGCCGCGGGTCAGGGCAGCCCCCATTGGGGGTTGCCAGATTCGTCGGTTGTACCGGGGGCGCCCCGCACGTCAAGGCTTCCCAGGAACTGCGCCCACTTGCCGGGGTCCAGGCCGGCCTGTTCGGGGGAAACGTTCTGCCACGATTCGCCGGGATAGGTAACCCATTCGGGCAGTTGAGCGGGCATTGTTCTTCCTCACGGAGACGCCGTTTGCTTTCGGAGGCAATCTATCACGCCCGGAGCCGATTGGGAAACGATGCGTGGTGCTCCGGAAGGTTTCCGAGTCGGGTGGTCTGAACCATTTGAGGCGGGTCTTCTGGATTCCCGCTTTCGCGGGAATGACGGAGGGGGCCGGTATGGGCTATGGCCCTGCGGGCCACGGATGGGGATGAAAACGAGCCTTATTTGATAGTCATGACGGGGGGGAGCGGGTACGGGCGAGATTGTCTCTCGGGCTGGCTTTTCTGGGCCCCGGCTTTCGCCGGGGTGACGAGGGGTCTAACCCTCCCCCTCAAGGGAGAGGGAACACTTACCACCGCTATTTTCAAAACAATGACGGTATGGGGGCTGGAAGGACCGGTGGCGATCAGAATGGCAGGCGGATGGTGGATGGATGGTCTGAAACAACAAAAGGCACGGACCCCAATTATGGGGGTCCGCGCCAGGCGGAGCTCAGTCAGAGGCCGGTGGGCTGTTGTTCCAGGAGACTAGCTGCCGAGAACGGAGTCGATCTTCTTCTTGAGGGCACCCTTGGGCACAGCGCCGACTATCTGGTCAACAGGCTGCCCGTCCTTGAAGAAAATGAGGGCGGGAATGCTGCGCACGCCGTACTGCATCGCTACGCTGGGGCTACTGTCTACGTCGAGCTTGCCGACGGTGAGCTTACCGTCGTATTCCAGGGCCATGTCATGGACCGAGGGGGCGATCATCTTGCAGGGGCCGCACCACTCAGCCCAGAAATCGACCATGACAGGAACGTCCGATTTGAGAACTTCGGAGTCCCAATTCTGTTCGGTAACCTCGATGGGTTCTGGCATTTCCATCCTCCGGAATGTCTTCCGCTGCAGGCATTTTGCGCGGTGTTCCGATGGGGACCGGGACTCGCGCACAGCGAAATCGTGGGCTTACATTCAGTTTAAATCTGACGCGGAGAGTGGTCAACCGGCAAGTGTCAGGGGCAGGTCTTTCGATTAACCTTTGCCTGCGGTTTTTCCTGCGAGATACGAATAGTTCCGGCCAGGTCCTCATAGCAGGGAGGCATCCTGGATTCCGGCTTTCGCCGGAATGACGGGAGGGGGCGGGAATGGCGGGCCGGAGTTTGTAATAATCGCAAGGCCCTGAACGGGCTGGCAGGGTCTCTTTCTGCAAAAGGGGTCATTCTGGATTCCGGCTTTCGCCGGAATGACGGGAGGGGGCGGGAATGGCGGGCCGGAGCTTGTAATAATCGCAAGGCCCTGAACGGGCTGGCAGGGTCTCTTTTTGCAAAAGGGTCTTTCTGGATTCCGGCTTTCGCCGGAATGACGGGAGGGGGCGGGAATGACGGGCCGGAGTTTGTAGTCGTCCTGGTCAGTGCAGGCGGGGTTCCGGAATCAGGTGGTCTGATTCCGAATACATAGCTCCGTTGGCAAGAAAGGGCGCACGGCTGTGCGCCCCTACTGTCTTGGGCGGGCGCCGGCTGCGGGGAGTGACGTGTGATGGATTAGAAACATGCTGGGCTGTATAGTGTTATCTGAACATGAATTCGAACAGACAGGAAACTCAACAGCAGACCCAGACAGCATCCGGGGAACTGGAGCCCATCCGACCTGGAGAACGGGTTGAACTCTCGCTGGAGTCCTGGGGCCGACTGGGAGAGGCCATGGCGTGGCACCGCGGGGTGCCCATTTTCGTGCTGGGGGGTATTCCGGGCGAACTAGTATCGGCGGAGGTGGTCCGTGTCCACCGCAAGTACGCATCGGCCAGGGTGGTGGAGGTGCTTTCGGCGTCGCCAGACCGGATTGATCCGCCTTGCCAGTACTTCGGAGAATGCACGGGATGCCAGTGGCAGCACCTGGGATACGAGGCACAGCTAGCCGTCAAACGGGAAAAGGTGGTCGATGCCCTCAGGAGAGTTGGCGGGCTGTACGAGGACGGTCAGGATCCTCCGGTCGGAGAGACCCTGCCTTCAGGAAACCGGTACGGTTACCGGAACCACGCCCGATTTACGGTAAACAAACAGGGTGAGCTGGGATTCGTCAACCGCGAAACGCGCCGGTTCGTGAGGATCGATGGCTGCATGCTCATGAGAACAAGCGTGAATTCCGTCCTCGAGAGGCTGCAGGACAGGTGCCAGGAAACGACGCAACTGTCGATCAGGGCCGGGGCGGGGGAAACGGAGGACACAGATAGCTACCTGATACAACCTCGTCTGTTCAGCCCGGAAATCGAGGTGGCATCCGGGCAGAAGCGATACGTGGAGGCGATCGGGGACAACCGGTTTTTCGTCTCGTCGCCGTCATTCTTCCAGGTGAACGTGGAGCAGGCTGAACTGGCCGCCGAGGTCGTGCGCGAGGGTCTGTCGCTGCGGCCCGAGGACACGCTGGTAGATGCTTACACGGGTGTTGGCACGTTCGCCGTCCTGCTGGCGCCTCACGTGAGGAAGGTACTGGCGATCGAGGAATCGTCGGCAGCAGTGGCGGATGCCAGGGAGAATACGGCGGACCTTGCCAACGTCGAGTTCGTGCTGGGCCGAACGGAGACCGTGCTTTCGCAGCTGACCGACAGGCCGGACGCAGTGGTGCTCGACCCGCCCCGTTCCGGATGCCAGCCACAGGCGTTGGAGGGTCTGGTGAGGCTGGCGGTTCCCAGGGTGGCCTACGTTTCCTGTGATGCCGAGACGCTGGCGCGGGACCTGAGGGTCCTGTGCGGAGGGGGATATGAACTGGACCGGGTAGTGCCGATTGACATGTTTCCCCAGACGCATCACGTGGAGTGCGTCGCGCTGCTGCACTGGGCCGGCGCATCGCCACCCACCACGCTGGTGCTGGCCTCGGCATCACCCCGGCGCAGGGAGCTGATGCAGGGCCTAGGCCTGCAATTCGCCGTTCAACCGGCCGACGTGCCCGAGGACCCGCTGCCCGGGGAGACTCCGCAGGAGATGGTGGAGCGCCTTTCCAGAGACAAGGCCCTAAAGGTCGCCGGTGGCCTGGAGGAGGGGTACGTCATCGGCGGTGACAGCACGGTGGTGCACGCGGGACAGGCCCTGGGCAAGCCGGTGGACGATGAGGAGGCGCGGACCATGCTGCGGCGGCTGCGGGGCACGACTCATCACGTGTGTACCGGGCTGACGGTGGTGAACGCAGGGACGGGAGAATCGCGCACCTCGAGCATGACCTCGGAGATTACACTCAGGGATTTCAGCGACGAGGAAATCGAGGTCAGCATTTCGACCGGCATTCCCCGGGACAAGGCGGGAGCATACGCCGTCCAGGACTCGGAGCTGAGACCCGCTTCCGACTGGATGGGCTGCTACAACAACATCGTGGGACTGCCCACCTGCCTGCTGCTTGAAATGCTTGGCGCGCTGGGATTCCAGTGGCCCCAAGGATGGAATAATCTCAATGCCGCGAAGTGCGGCGCGGGATGTCCGAATGGGGCTGGGGCGGGAGACTCGCCATGAACTTTATGGGCGTGGGGTTCATGGAACTACTGGTGATCCTGCTGGTTGCTTTCATAGTGCTGGGACCGGGCCGTTCCATTGACATGGCGCGGCGCACGGGCAAGGTGCTGGGGGACCTTCGCCGATCGTTCACGGACGTAACGGACGCCATAACAGTGGAGGATCGGCAGAGGGCTCGCGCCCAAGAGCCGCCACCGGGCGTGCCATCGCGTCCTGAAATGCCGGACGAGGACAATGGGACGGCCAACGGACCAGCGACGCTATCCGATCAGCCTCCCAAAGACGGTACGTGATGGCCCGCGAGCTTTCCATGATGGACCATCTGCGGGAACTGCGCCGCCGGGTGCTGGTGTGCGTGGTAGCGATAATCGCCGGCAGCGTGGTCTCCTTCGCTTTCTACAAGCAGATCATCGAATTCCTGTCCCGGCCAGCCTACAACCTGGAAACGGGCACCGGGGTAGAGTTGGTCTTCATCGAGGTGACGGAGCTGCTGACGACGGCGGTCAAGGTCTCTTTCGTCGCTGGGTTTGTGATCGCCCTTCCCGTGATCCTGTACCAGGTCGTGATGTTTGTTGCGCCGGGCCTCACGGGTCGGGAGCGACGGTACCTCTTTCTATTCGTGCCGGCGGCCCTGGTGGCCTTCGCCGCAGGGGTTGCCTTCGCGTACTACGTGCTGACGCCACCTGCACTGCGATTCCTGCTGGGATTCAGCGACGTGGCTACTCCCCTGATAAGGGTCAGCAACTTCGTGAACCTGATGGTGCGACTGCTGTTCTGGATGGGAGTGGCGTTCGAGACTCCGCTGATCATGTACATGCTGGCGCAGTTGGGAATAGTTTCCGCGCAGCAACTCTCGCGCTTCCGTCGGTACTGGGTGGTGGTGGCGTTCATACTGGCGGCGATAATCACGCCCACCTTCGACCCGGTGAACCAGGCGCTGGTGGCAGGCCCGCTGCTGGTGCTGTACGAGCTGGGCGTGCTGCTGGCGAGGGTGGCGGGGCGAAGCCGGCGCAAGGCGGAGACAGCCATGGCCCAACAGTAGGCCGGGCCCGCAAAAAAACTCAGGAGCCGACTCTAAGTCGGCTCCTGAGGTGCTTCCGGATGTTGAACTGGCCTAGTAAGGGCTGCCTTCGTCTCCGCTTTTGGCCACCGGTGGGTCCTGACGGGGCTTGTCGTCCTCCCCGAGCAGAGCGCTCTTGAAGGTACGGATCCCTTTGCCCATCGACGAGCCGATCTCCGGCAATCTCCGCGCTCCGAAAATCAGGAGAATTACCACGAGAATGGCCAGGATTTCCCATATTCCCAGCGGCCCGAGACGCATACCTTTACTCACAACCAAGGTGATTTCTGGACTGCATTATAGTAACAGATAGCCATCCAACAAACAATTACGATGGGATCCGGGGTAATCGCATCTTAAGGTCGTGAGGCTCATTAATCTTTCATTACATCGAAAAAGGGAATCTGCCCGGCCTTGCAACCGGAATGCCAACAACAGCCAGAACGCTCTGGATTCCGGCCCCGCATCAAGTACTGGTGACGTTCCTTCGCCGGAATGACGGGAGGGGCCGGAATGACGGAGGGGGCCGGACTCGATAGACACTGAAGCGGGGCAGGGTCTTTCGGATGTTGTCTGAATCAGGATTTGCAGGATTTAAGGATGGGCAGGATTTTTTGGCGTCTTCCATAGGCACAGAGGTCGGTGCCTGGAATTTCACCCTCACCCTGCCATTCTGCCTCAAGGGAGAGGGGATAATCGCAAGGCCTTGATGGGTCGGGCCATGTCTTTATGGCAAAGGGTCTTCTGGATTCCGGCTTTCGCCGGAATGACGGGGGGGCCGGAGTGACGGTGGGCGGCCGGGCTGACGGAGGGTCCGGAATGACGGAGGGGGCCGGACTCGATAGACACTGAAGCGGGGCAGGGGCTTTCGGATATTGTCTGAATCAGGATTTGCGGGATTTAAGGATGAGCAGGATTTTCTGGCGTCTTTCATGGGCACAGTGGTCGATGTCTGGAATTTCACTCTCACCCCAACCCTCTCCCTCAAGGGAGAGGGGATAATCGCAAGGTCTTGATGGGTCGGGCCATGTCTTTATAGCAAAGGGTCTTCTGGATTCCGGCTTTCGCCGGTATGACGGAGGGGGCGACCGGGACGACGGAGGGACCGAGGTTACGGGGTGACGTTCCTTCGCCGGAATGACGGGAGGGGCCGGAGTGACGGGGGGAGTTGGCAAAAATCGAGAGGACGTGGGTGGCGGGCAGCGATTGTATTGTGTACGTTCGGAGGGCGCGGCTATAATTCGGGCCTGAACCAATGTTTTGGAGCCCATGCCGGGCTCCGTTTTACCGAGGACGGGATGGAATCAAGCTATGACCTGGTCGTAATCGGCTCTGGCCCGGGCGGATATGTTGCGGCCATCAGGGCAGGGCAGCTGGGGCTCAAGGCGGCAGTGGTGGAGAGGGAGGTCCTGGGAGGGACCTGCCTGAACTGGGGATGCATTCCCACCAAGGCTTTGCTGAAGAATGCTGAGATCGTTTCGTACGTACGGCGGGCGGAGGAATTCGGGCTGAAATTCGAGGACTTTCATGCCGATTACTCGGTGGCCATGGCCCGCAGCCGACGGGTAGTCGACCGGAACACACGGGGCGTGCGTTTCCTGCTGCGCAAGAACGGAGTGGACCACATCGAGGGCACGGGGCGACTGGCGGGACCGAACAGCGTAGCGGTGGAACCCGGGGGGGACGTCATCGAGGCGAAGAACATCGTGATCGCCACAGGGGCACGGCCCCGTTCGTTGCCATCGTTGCCGGTGGACGGGGACCGGATCATCACCAGCCGCGAGTCAATTGTGCTGACCGATCTTCCGTCATCCATGGTCATAGTCGGCGGGGGAGCGATCGGAGTGGAGTTCGCCTACGTTTATGCCATGTACGGGGTGGACGTTACGATCGTGGAATTGCTTCCCCGGCTGGTGCCCAACGAGGATGAGGACATCAGCGCCCAGCTGGAGCGGTCATTCCGTTCGCTGGGAATCAACATCATGACCGGCGCGGCGGTCACCGGGGCACAGGTGCGCCAGGGCGGTGTTACGGTGTCTGTTGACCAGGACGGGACCTCGCAGTCCATTGATGCGGGGATGGTACTGGTGGCGGTGGGGGTGCAGCCCAACGTGGAGGAACTGGGACTGGAGTCGGCGGGAATAGCGGTCGATCGCCCGGGAATCGTGGTTGACGAGTTCCTGGCGACCAATGCACCGGGTGTATACGCCATCGGCGACGTAACGGGAAAGATGCCGCTGGCCCACGTGGCCTCGGCCCAGGCGGTAACGGCGGTGGAGCACATACTGGGCATGGAACCGCAGCCCATGGACTATCTGAACATGCCGAGGACCACCTACTGCAATCCTCAGATCGCCAGCTTTGGGCTCACCGAGGCGCAGGCGAGGGAGCAGGGCTACGAGGTCAACATTGGGGTGTTCAACGCCATGGCCAACGGCAAGGCGCTGGCCATGGGTGAGACGGAGGGGATGGTGAAGCTGGTGGTCGATGCCAAGTATGGCGAACTCATCGGCGGGCACATGATCGGCCCCGAGGTTACCGAACTGCTGGGAGAGCTGTCCATGACCCGGATGCTGGAGGGCACCACGCTGGAGCTGGGCTGGACGGTACATGCGCATCCTTCGCTGTCGGAGATGCTGAAGGAGGCAGCACTGTCAGCACAGGGGCGGGCAGTACACATGTAAGACCGCGACGCCCGGGCCGGAACCGGCGCGATGTGATCGAAATCGTACCTGCAGGCGCTTTTTTCGTCGTAACTCGACGAATGGTTTGTCTCAGGGGAATCAGGGCGGTATACTGACCCGGTACCGGCAGGGCAGCCAGCAGGAGCACTAGAGACAACCGTAGGACCGCCTCCGCCCGGAGGATGCGGCGGGGCGATTACGCAGGAGCATGCAGATGGCATTGGGCACGTACGATTTCGCGATGGGTATTGGCGGCGAGGCTGGCCAGGGCATTGCCACACCCGGTGACATTTTTGCCCGCATCATCGTCCGACGAGGGCTGCATCTCAGTACCTACAACGCCTATCAGTCCATAATTCGCGGTGGGCACATCTTCCTCACGCTGCGCATCTGCGACGAGGAGATATTCACCCACGGCGACAAGCTGGACCTGCTGCTCTGCCTGAACCAGGACACCATGGACCGCCATCAGCGTCTGATCGGCCCCGGCGGCCGTGTCCTGTACAACAGCGACAGCGTCACTCCCGGTGAATCCAACGGGGGAGAACTCTGCCCGATTCCGGTGGGGGAGTTGACCAACAGCAGAAATCGCCTGATACAGAACACCGTGGCCATGGGGGCGGTAAGCTCCTTGATGGGACTGGACTTCCAGATCCTGCAGGACAGCCTGGAGCTCCGTTTTTCGAGGCAGGGCCAGCAGGTTGTTGACCAGAACGTTGAGGTGGCCCGAGCGGGCTACGAATACGCCGAGTCCAATTTCCGGTCCTTCGCGCAGCCGCTGCCCGAGGGCGGCAAGCCGCTGGCGGTCTGGTCCGGTAACGACGCCATCGCCATGGGCGGTGCCGCCGCCGGGGTGAAGTTCTACGCTGCGTACCCGATGAGCCCGGCGTCCGGAATCCTGCACTGGATGGCGTCAAACGCCCGCAACCTGGGGATCATGGTCAGGCAGGTTGAGGACGAGATCGGTGTATCCAACATGGTGATTGGAGCGGCGCACACAGGGGTGCGCTCCATGTGCGCCACTTCCGGCGGCGGATTCGCGCTTATGACGGAGGCCGTGGGCGCCGCGGCCATGATGGAAATCCCGGTGGTCTATATCAACGTGCAGCGGGCCGGCCCGTCCACGGGCGTGCCCACCAAGACCGAGCAGGGCGACCTCTGGCAGGTGCTCGGGGCAAGCCAGGGTGATTTCGAGCGTTTCGTGGTCGCTCCCCGAGACGCCCTGGATGCGTTCAATACAATGCCGGAACTATTCAATCTGACCGACAGGTTCCAGTGTCCGGCGATCCTGATTTCGGACCTGCTCATCTCGGAGGGGCGCTACAGCGTAGACCCCGACAAGATAAACATGCATCCGGCAATAGACCGGGGTCAACTGATCACCGAGCCGGTTTCGGCCAACGGCTACAAGCGCTACGAGAACACCGAGTCCGGCATTTCACCGCGCGCAATCCCTGGCCTCGAGGGTCACGTACACGTCGTCGCCACTGACGAACACGATGAAGACTCGACCCTGATCAGCGATGAATTCACCAACCCGCACAAGCGCCGCATGATGGTGGAAAAGCGGGGGCGAAAGTTCCAGGGTGCCCTGGAGTCGATCGCTGCCCCGGAGCTGGATGGACCCGAGGATGCGCAGGTTACGCTGGTGGGCTGGGGATCGACCCATGGGGCGATCGAGGAGGCCAGGCAGCAACTGGCGGAAAAGGGTGTTATCGCCAATCAGCTGTCGATCAAGTGGATTGTCCCTTTCCACGCCGACCACGTGCTCAACATACTGAGCAACGCCAGGAAGGTCATAATCGTCGAAAACAACTACTCGGGACAGTTTGCCCGATATCTCCGCAGCGAAACGGGTTTCGCCGCCCACGGCCACATTCGCAAATACGACGGCGAGCCCTTCATGCCCCATCACATCGCCAACGGCGTGATGGAACAGGTGGAGGAGAAAGTCAGCAGCTACGTCCCGTACCAGGAAGTCATCGTCTAGAACGAGGCGAACTCAGACCGAATAACTTTATCATTGCGGCAAGAGCCGCGAGTCTTGGCGAAAGAGGTGAATTGATGGCAACTGTAGGAGTGGGCAACGGCAAGACGGAAATTCAGTTGACGGCCCGTGATTTCAGGGGCCAGGTCAATCCCGACTGGTGTCCCGGTTGCGGGGACTTTGGAGTCCTGAACGCCCTGCAGCGCAGTTGCGCCGAAATGGGACTGCAGCCGCACGAGATTTTGACCATCAGTGGAATTGGCTGCTCGTCCAACCTGCCGGGGTACTTCAACTCCTACGGGATGCACACACTGCACGGTCGCTCCCTGGCGGTGGCCACGGGCGCCAAGCTGGCCAACCACGAGCTGACAGTTTTCGTGACCGGCGGCGATGGGGACGGTTACGGCATTGGCGGCAACCACTTCGCCCACTCCGCTCGCAGAAACATCGACCTGACATACGTCGTAATGAACAATCAGATCTATGGCCTCACCACGGGCCAGATCTCGCCAACCAGCCGGTATGGCATGAACACCAAGAGTACACCCTTCGGAAGCGTCGAGGCGCCGATCAATCCCATCACCTCGGCCATCATGAACGGGGCCACCTTCGTGGCCCGAGGTTACAGCGGCGACATACGCCACCTCACCGACCTGATCAAGAAGGGCGTGGAACACAAGGGGTTCTCCCTCATCGACGTGTTCAGCCCCTGTGTGACCTTCAACCGCGATAATACCCACGATTTCTTCAAGGACCGGATCAAGAAGCTGGAAGACGAAGAGCATGACCCCGCAGACTGGAAGGCTGCATGCGAAAAGGCGATCCAGTGGGGCGACGAGATCTACACGGGCCTGTTCTTCCAGACCGAGTCGGTCTCGCTGGTCCAGGCGGAACCGGTCCTGGCCAAGGAGGGACCGCTGTCAGGGAGGCCCCTTGGACTCTCCGAAGAACAGGCGGAACGAATCATCCAGCGGATGATGTAGCCAACCCGGACAGAACAGGTGCTACAGGGAGCGCCCGGTGCGCTCCCTTTTTGTTTGAGGCCAACCGCCTAGTCTCCGGGAAAGGGGCAGGGCCTTTCGATCACCCGGTGCCCCGGGGCTTTTGCTGCAGAATGCGAATGGCTCAGGACAGGTCTTTATGCCAAGGTCTTTCTGGATTCCGACTTTCGCCGGAATGACGGAGTGAGGCGGGAATGTCTCTTGGGCTGGTTTTCTGGGCCCCGGCTTTCGCCGGGGTGACGGACCGGAGCTTGCAATGATCGAAAGGCCTTAGTTGCTCCGTCCGAGTCTTTATACCAGAGGGTCATTCTGGATTCCGGCCCCGTATCGAGGACGGGGTGACGTTCTTTCGCAGGGGTGACGGAGTGGAGTTTGCGATGATCGAATGACCCTGCGAGAAAGGGCAGGGCGGTTGCCGGAGCATAGCGGTTGCATTAAGATCAAGCGGAGATTGTTGACACCTATTTCCCGGTCAAAGGGCCGGGCAAGTAGATGGTGCAGGAGGCAGCGTTGGCCACATCCATAGTGATGCCACAACTGGGCTACGACATGCGCGAGGGCACCGTCGTACGCTGGATCAAGCAAGAGGGCGACGAGGTGGTCGCCAACGAGGTCATTGCGGAGATAGAAACCGACAAGGCCGTCGTCGAGTTCAAGCCCACCACGGGAGGGGTGCTGCGTCGCATCGTTGCCGGCGAGGGTGAGGCGGTGCCGGTGGGGCAAATGATCGCCGTGATTGGAGAGGCGGACGAGGAACTTCCCGCCGACCTTACAGGCGCTCCTGCCGCAGCTGCACCCGCAGCCACGCAGCAGGATGACCCGGCGCCCGCGCCAGCACCGGCCCCCTCGCCGTCGGCACCGGCAGGGGAGGTGCGAGCCTCCCCGATCGCGCGGCGACTGGCCCGCGAAAAGGGCGTTGACCTGGCAGCGGTATCGGGCAGTGGTCCCGGCGGGCGGATAGTGGAGGCCGACGTGCTGGCGGCGGCCGAGGCTGCCAGGACGGCTGCGGAGGCCGGGCGGGTGTCCGCGTCGCCATTGGCTCGCCGACTGGCCCGGGAACATGGCATCGACCTGGCCTCGGTCGCAGGGACAGGCCCGGGAGGCCGGGTGGTGGAGGCTGACATAAACGCCGCGGTTGCGGCAGCCGCCGCGGCACCACCGCCGGCACCGGAGCCCGCGACGGCCCCTGCTGCCGCCGACGAACCCCAGCCCGCCGCCGAGGGCAGCGAGCGGTCGGATCTGTCGAGGATGCGGCAGGCCATAGCCAGCGTAACTTCAGGCAGCAAACGCGAGGCGCCGCACTTCTATGTCGCGGTAGACATCGACATGGGCGCGGCGATGGCACTCCGGCGGGACGTTAACGATGAATTGCCCGCCTCCAGCCGGGTCAGCGTCAACGACCTGATAGTCAAGGCGTCGGCCCTGGCTATTGGCAAGCATCCCAAGTTCAATTCCTTCTTCCGGGGCGACCATCTCCAGATGAACTCGTCTATCAACGTGGGGATTGCCATCGCGCTGGAAACCGGGCTGATCGTGCCCGGCATTCCCCAGTGTGAGAGCAAGTCGCTGGCGGAGATCGCTGCGGCCAGCCGCGACCTTATCGACCGCGCCAACAACGGGACGCTGCAGGCCGAGGAGTACACGGGGACCACCTACAGCGTAAGCAACCTGGGTATGTTCGACGTGGACAGCTTTACGGCCATCATATTCCCGCCGCACGCGGCGATCCTGGCGGTGGGCGCCGTAAAGGAGCAGCCGGTGGTACGGGATGGCCAGCTGGCCGTCGGCGAGGTAATGAAGGCCACGCTCTCGGTCGATCACCGGGTGAACGACGGAGCCGAGGCGGCGCAGTTCCTGATGGAGATCAAGCGGCTTCTGGAAAAGCCCGTGAGCCTGCTGCTTTAGCCCGCACCTTTACCTGCCAACATCGAGTGTCGCAAGGAGAATAGCCGTGCCCAACCTGACCGGTGGCCAGGCCATCACCGAGTCCCTCAAAGCCCAGGGTGTGGATACCGTATTCGGCATTATCAGCGTACATAACCTGGACCTGTTCGATGCGCTCTTCGACGAGCAGGACAGCCTGCGGTTCATCGGTGGGCGGCTGGAGCTGGGGTGTGGCTTCATGGCCGACGGGTACGCGAGGGCCACGGGAAAGCCCGGTGTGTTGATCACGAGCACCGGCCCCGGTGCGGCCGATTCGGTGGGCGCGATGGGAGAGGCTTACTTTTCCGGCTCCCCGCTGCTGCAGGTTACCACCAACGTGGAAAGCGATTTTGTTGGAATGGGCCGCAATACGACCCACGAGACCAAGGACCAGCTGCGGATGTTCGAGGCGGTGACCGACTGGAATGCCATGATCGGCGAGATCGAGTCGATTCCGGACCATATGCTGGAGGCGTTCCAGCGCTTTCAGAACCGCCGCCCGCGCCCGGTGGAGCTGGAACTGCCCACCGACCTGTTGGGAAACCGGGCCGAGGTGGAGGTCGTCGGGCCCAGGGATCCCGGTGTTCCCCAGGGAGACCCGGCGATGGTGGAACAGGGGTTGCAGCTTCTGCTCCGGGCCAAGCGTCCGGCCATCGTGGTGGGCGAAGAGGTGCAGATGCTGGGCGGCACCGAGGAAATCGTGCGGCTGGCGGAGGCCCTGGGAGCCCCTGTCGTTACGTCGGACGGGGCGAAGGGCGCCTTTCCCGAAGACCATCCTCTTTCCCTGGGTACCATGCTCGGCGGGCGCATCTGGGGCGAGAACCCAGTACAGGACTGGCTGTCGACCTGCGACACCGTGGTGATTCTCGGTTCCATCATGCCCTATCGCTCCACGGCCGGGGTGCAGGTCAAACTGCCGGGATCTGTGGTGCATGTGCTGCTGGACGGGGAGTCCATCGGAAAGAACTACGACACCGCCGTGCCCATCGTGGCCAACTCGCAGGCGGTGGCACGTCAGTGGGTGGAGGCGATCGGCGGCAGCGACGTGAGCAAGGGAAAGGAGTACCGGGACGAGTTAACCGCGTTAAAGGAGGACATCCATCGCACCCTGCAGGACACCTGGGGCAACGAGCTGCGGGTGTTCGAGGCAGTACGCGAGGCGACGCCCCGGGAAACGATTTTCTCGCTGGACCCGACAGTGCCTGCCAGCCGCGCCTCCCGTTGCCTGCCGATCTACGGCCCCCGCAAATACATGCACCCCCACGGGTGGGCCGGACTGGGATTCGCGTTCCCGGCGGGATTGGGCGCCAAGGTCGGGAGCCCCGGCAGCCCGGTGGTGTGCATCACTGGAGACGGCGGTTTCCAGTACAATTTCCAGGAACTGGCCACCGCAGCACAGTATGACATTCACCCGGTGATATTGATGTTCAACGACAACGCCTGGGGCGTTCTGAAGGGATACCAGAAGACCCGTTTTGGAGACCGGCTCTTCGCCACGGACCTGGTCAATCCGGACTTTGCGAAGCTGTTTGACTCGTACGGTTTCGGGGCCACTCGGGTATCAACGGTGGCCGAGCTGGGCCCGGCCCTGGAGTCCGCCATTTCCTCGGGGAGAACCCACCTTGTGGAGGTGGCGATTCCCGACGGATTCGGCGCACTGGTGTAGGCCAGATATTCACCTTGGCGCGAGGTCAATTGCG
Source organism: Dehalococcoidia bacterium (assembly GCA_965208825.1). Taxonomy (GTDB): domain Bacteria; phylum Chloroflexota; class Dehalococcoidia; order Lucifugimonadales; family UBA3495; genus VXOI01. The sequence continues at coordinate 99,137 of CBDBPP010000004.1, read as the reverse complement.
GGCGGGCCTGAACCCCGCCCGTTCCTGTCTTGACGGAACTGGCTATGGCCCTGTGAGCCATGAATGGGGATGAATACGAGCCTTTTTTGGCGATTGCGAGAGGGGAGCGGGTACGGGCGAGATTGTCTTGGGCGGGTTTTTCTGGGCCCCGGCTTTCGCCGGGCTGACGGGGGAAAGCGGGGGTGACGGGATATAGCAGGGGGACGGTGGAAAGCGGGAGGTGACGGGGGTCTAACCATCCTTCACAAGGGGGAAGGAATGGCTTCTGCGACTATTTACATAATCATGACCGGGGAACAGGAAACTGACAGCGGTCGGGAAGACCGCACGAAGGGAGAATGACGCCGGACCGATGAGCGGAGCGCACAGCCCTGACCTAAGGTACCCCACACGGGTGTATCCCCTGGACAACCGGAACCTGTCGGAGGAGCAGATTGCGGTGGCTTTCGCCATGACCTCACGGCGGCCAGACGCGTTCGACGAGATCGCCCGACAGGTCAGCGAGGAGACTGCTGCCGACTTTCATGAGCGATGGGTCCTGGGTTACGGGCACGCATCGGTTGCCGAGCACGCGGTGGTGCATCTGGCGGTGGAGAATATTTCGCGGCTCGCCTGCGACGGTCTGGAGGACAATCGTCTGGCCTCCTATACCGAGAAATCCTCGCGCTACCAGGTGATGGACGCGGACTATTTTCACGTGCCGGCGGAACTGGACGGACACCCCGAGCTCCTGGACGTTCATGCTTCCGCCTGCCGGCAACTCTTCGAGGCCTACTTCGGACTGATCGACGGGTGCATGGAGCACTTGCGCTGTGCCCAGCCGCAAAGGCAACGAGAACGCGAGGCCGCTTATCATCTGCGGCTGCGCCGCCAGGCCACCGATGCCTGCCGTTCGGTACTGCCGGCGGCGACGCTGACCAACGTGGGAGTGACGGCCAACGCGAGAACACTGGAGCACGCCGTCTCCAAGCTGATGTCGTCAGAGCTGGAGGAGGAATGCCGCCTGGGCGAGGCCGTGCGGGAGCAGGGACGCGCCATCACACCCACCTTGATCAAGTACGCGGACGTGGTGGAGTACCTACGGGAACGGCCGGCGGTCCGAAGGCGATTGGAGGAAACGCCGCGGCCGGAGGGAGGGCCAGAAGGACCGTCCGCCGAAGTGCGGCTGGTGCACTGGGACCCGCAGGCGGAGGAGAAGCTGGTCGCGTCGCTAATGTATGGATCGACGAACCAGGGATATGCTGCGGTCTGGGAGCGCGCGCAGGGAATGCTCCCGGAGGAGCGTCAGCGGGTCATCGACGAGTTCCTGAACGGAATGGGCCCGCACGATGCGCCGCCCCGAGAATTCGAGATCGTGGACTACACCTTCGAGATACTGATGGACTACGGCGCCTTCCGGGAGTTCCGCCGACACAGGATGCAAACGTATCTTCCGCAGCCTCTGACAGTGGAGCACGGAGTCCGGGTTCCGCAGTTGATCGTGCAGGCCGGTCTGCAGGAGCCGTTTATGGAGGCGACGCGAACGGCCGAGAGGGCGTTTCACCGGTTGAGGGAAGTCAGCCCTGCGGTGGCGCAGTACATGGTGACCCATGCCCACAAGCGGAAGGTGCTGTCCAAGCTCAACCTCCGGGAATGCTTCCACCTGTTCAAGCTGCGCACGTCGCAACAGGCCCACGAGTCCATCCGGGAGCCGATGAAAGAGGCGTTAAGGTTGGCGGAGGCGACACACCCGGGGTTCTTCAGGCAGATGCAGCTTCGGGACTAGGGAGAACTCAGGCGACGGGCAAAGGACGCGACACGCGCACCCAATTCCTGGGCCTGAGCGAGGTCGTCGGCATTGGTTCCACCGGCGGCGGCAGCGCCGTAGTAGGACCCGGAGACACGCATTCGCTCCGACCAGGGCAGGCCTACTATCACCATGCCGCAGGCCAGCATCCAGTGAATCAACTGGTGAAGCGTGGTCTCGAGACCGGAATTTCTGCCCGTGCCGGTGGCGAAAGCGGCGCCGGGACGGCCCGCGATGGCCAATTCCTCCCACAGGTCACCCTGATCGTCCAGCCATTGCTTGAGAGATCCCGTGATGCCGCTCCAGTTGGGTGAACCGAGGACCAGCCCATCGGAGGCAAGCAAGTCGGCACGGGATGCGGTTTCGATAGTCTTGAGGACCGGAATCGCCAAGCCGCCGGAGGAAACACCTTCAGCCACGGCCTGGGCCATGGCCTCAATGCTTCGCCCTTTAGCATCGTAGAGGACCAGTACCGTTACAGACAAGGCCCACCGCCCGGACTAGGGATCGGAACAGTCCCGAGTGTAGCGACAGTTGGGACAGGTAATCTTGCACTTGTTCCCGGACATCCAGGTTCCGGAGATGTCGCAACCCAAGTTGTGAGCAGACACTGAAATCCGCACCGCCGGCACCATCGATTGAATTCATGGAGCATAGCTACAGTGTTGGAACCCGGCCAGGCCTGTTCAGGAACCAGCCGGAGTTATCGATGGAGTATGGTTCGATGGCCAGAGGCCGGCGTCAGCGCAGGGAGACCGTCAGCACCACGTCCCCGATCACGCTGGCAGTGGCCTGGGCGGGCGAGGTGGATCCTGCGGTCGCAGCCCTGGCTGCGGCTGCTCCCTTTCCCCGGCAGAGTTGAACCGAATCATAGTCGAAGAGCGATTCCGGCGCACTCAAGGCCATTGTTCCCCAGCCCCGTTCGTCCACGTTCATCTCGCCGGCCCAGAACCACTGGCTGCCCTGGGTCAACCAGACGTCATAAACCTCGTCGAGCTGGGGAGGTGCGAGGTCCGAAGCCATGAGAATCGATTCGCGACCGTCCTCTGACATGACGAGCACTCCACCGGAATCTATCCCAGGGCCGGCAGGGGACAGGACCAGGGTGTGATTGCCGGGCTGGGCGAGAGCGTAGCTGGTCTGCTGCCACTGCTGGAGGTTCCCCTGCATGCGCGAAACGGTATCACTGGAACTGGCCAAAACCTGGGTGGTGGCCATACTCTGGTCCAGCTGGCGCTGCAACTGAACATTTTCTGATTGCATGTTGTCCATCTGGCCGGCAAATTGCAGATTCAGCACCGCGGTGACGGCTACGGCGGCAACGGCCAAAAGGGCGACGACGGGCGAGAGACGCCTGGCCCAACGGCCGTAGGCGCCCCAGGATACCCTTGCCCAGCTACGCGCTGGCCTGGGAGTCGATACTGATACCCATGAGTCCGATGAGGCAGGTGGATCAGTAACATCCAACTTCAGGGTGCGCAGGGCGTCAGGCAACTCCTGGCGGGGCAGTGAGTCTGCCATGGCGAGAGAAACGCGAAGATTCTGCTCGACAAGATTGGCGCAGGAAATGCACCACTCCAGATGGCCTGCGACGGCCTGCTCCTCTTCGGGGTCCAATGCGTCGAGCGCAAAGGCCTCCAGAGAGCCGTAAGGATGCTGGTATGTGAAATTACTCGACGCCATTTTCCTGCAATACGGTACGCAGCTTCTGCATGGCCAGCCGGACCCTGGTCTTGATGGTCCCGAGGGGCAGAGAGAGCAAGTCGGCCATTTCCGACTGCGAATAGCCTTCGAAATAAGCCAGCCGAATCACCTCACGTTGGCTTTCGGGCAGAGTGGCCAGCGCCACGGCTATCCTTTCCCGGTCCAGGTTGCGCTCCACCTGGGTCTCAACAGAGGCGCCGCCGGAGGGAAGGCGCTCCAGGGTCTCATAGCCTTCGGGATCGGTCATCGACGACGTCCTTCGGCGAGACCGGATCACGTCGACGACCCGGTGGTGTGTAACGCTCATGATCCACGAGCGTGGCTGCCCACGTTCGGCGTTGAAGCTGGCGGCCTTCAGCCAGATGTTGAGGAATACATCCTGGGTGACCTCTTCGGCGAGGGACGGTTGCTTCAACATATGCAAAGCCATTGAATAGATGGAGGTTACGTAGCGGGAGTACAGGAGATCCAGCGCGTCCCTGTCCTTGTCAACTATGCGCTGAAGCAGCAGCCTGTCGTCAGGCTCGTGTTCATGGGGTATCCCATCTGCTCCTGACGACTCGCCGGCCCGGTCCGGTGGCAAGAGGGGGTGCTGGGCCTCCAAGTCCTCGCTACTCACCTTATACGACTGCTACCGACAAGCGGATTCAACCCAGTCGCTCAATTCAGGCGGCTGAGGGTGACGCGAATCGACTCGATCCAGTCACGCACCCTGGAGGCGTCAGAGGTGTCCCCGGCCTCTCTCAGGTAAGTCTCCAGACTTCGAATGGCTGAGCGATACATCTGCTGACGAACCTGCAAGGTCGCCATCTCCAGGTAGGTCGACGCCAGGTCAGGCCTCACCATGACCATTCGTTCGACGACTCGCAAAGCTTTGTCCGGCGCATCGGTCCTTTCGTAGACCACCTTGAGGTTGTTCAGAATTCGATAAAGAAACTCGTACTTGGTGCAAGGTGTCAGGTAGGAGTCCTGCCAGTTCAGACGGTCTCCGAACAGCTGTTGGGCGATCTCGCGGCAGCTGTCCGGACCGAGGGGTCCCCTTCCGTTGAAGGGGTCGAAATAAACTTCCTCCCCCTCCAGACCGACCAGGAAATGTCCCGGCATCCCAACTCCGTGGCAGCGTACGCCCAGGCGACGGGCAACCTCGATGAAGAGCAGGGAAAGGGTTATGGGTATGCCGGTCCGCAGTTCCAGAACCTTGTTGAAGTAGCTGTTTTCAGGGTTGTAATAGTCGTCTGAATTCCCGTGGAACCCCAAGTCCTGGAACAGATAGCGCCCCAGGGCGTCCGCCCGCTGCACAGGGCCAGCGTGGTCTGACGCCTGCTCACGCACCGCCTCCGCAATTCGGTCGAGTGTGGAAAGGACTTCCTCAACATCCAGTTGAGGATATTCCTCACCCGCCAGGAGCAGGGCTGCCTGCCCCAGGTCCAGGTCCTCCTCGGGCCGTTGGATCATCCTGGCAAATTCCTGGGGGAAGTTTCTTTCGTCAGGCATGTTGCTTTCGGTAGTACCCATAAGTTGTCGGTAACCGTTGGCTGGATACGGCTAGCCCGTGTTCGGGTCGTGAATTGTCAGAGTGTCAAACAGGTGTTCGAGGCCCGGCAACCGGTCCAGACTCCACATCGCTTCCAGGGCCCGGCTGCATTGGTCCCCGGGCAGCGCAGCCCCCGCAAAGGAACGGAACTTCGCCTCAACCTCATCCTCGTTCATCGGGTTCTGACGGTGCCCCTTGGGCCAGGAGGTATGGGCAGAGTGGCTCTCACCGTTTCTCGCGGTCAAAGTGATACGGCAATTGTACTCCTCGGGATAGCGTGCGGTGAAATCGGGTTCTTCAGCCAGGGTCATGCGAGACATAATGTCACGCAGCACGGGGCTGGCGATGCGATCGTCGGCGAAACTGGCCGGGATCACGGGGCCATCCAGAAGCGCCGAGGCCACCAGCCATGGAATGCTGTGGTCGGCTGTTTCACGGGTTCTCGGGTCCCATTTTTCAGGTTCGCTGGATGCGGTACTGGCGGCAACCCTGTAGGTGTCCACGTGAATCGTCCGAATTTCATCCAGCGGCAACCTGTGGCGGAGACCCAGGGCCAGGCCGATGGGGGCCTGGGTGTGAATCTGCGACGGGTAGGACTTGAAGATGGTCTGAGTGATCCGGAATGGATCATCAGCACCCCGCGATGCTCCCAGGGGAAACTCGGGGACTTCCACGTCATGGCCGACGGCCTGTTCCCACAAGCCGCGCCGGCCCTCGAAGGGTTCGGCGGGGCCGGTCATGCCCCTGGCGGCCAGCTGCACGGCGAATACCGCGGAACGGGAGGCACTGGCAGTGGCGCAACCTTTCCACATGGACAGCTCGCCGGTGCGCGTGACTCCGAGAGGCAGGTGGGGAGATACTGCCAGGGAAATGGCGTTGGCGGTCTGCTCATGGCTGAGCCCCAGGATTTTAGATGCTCCACAGGCCGCCCCGATGACGCTGAATATGCCCTGGTCCCAGCCCAGATCCGCGGCCACGACCTGATCGGAAAGGCGACAGAAAACCTCGTAAGCCAGGGCGACGGCAGTGATCACCGCCTTGCCGTCGCATTCCGCCGGACCCGCCACGGCGAGGACCGCCGGGATCATGTCACTGGGATGACCGCCTCCGGGGGAGAAATACGAATCGTTGCAGTCCAGATAGCGTAGCGCTACACCGTTGGCGAAGGCCGCGAGGTCCGGGGTGGTGCAGAGGGAGGAGCCAATGATGCGGGAGGAAGAGCCACCGGCCGCATCGGCGGCCAGGTTGCGGGAGATGGCCGCAGGTTCCGAGTCAAAGCCGCCGATGGCGCAGCCCATGGTGTCGACCATGGTGCGCTTGACCTGCTCGACCACGGAGGGGCCCAGTTCCTCATAGGCGAGGCCGCAGGAATAATCGCTGAGCATCCTGGTTGTGCGGTCCATCCCTTCCCCCTGTAGAGTGCTGCCGAGCGGGTGGGATCCCTACCGGCAGTCCGGGGCGGTCACAGCACGGATTCTGCCATGCGCTCCAGCTGCTTGCCCATCTCGTATTCGTTGATAACGTGGTCTGGCCGTACCACCACCCGGTCGGCGCCGGCGTCCAGGTAGGAACGGACGAGGTCCCTGTCGGCGGGCTGGCCGTAAACGCTGATGGTAATGGACCTGGGGTCGCGCCCAACTTCCTCAGCCATGGCGTCCAGGCGCTTGCGGCTGTCTTCGACCTCGCCGGGGGTGACGCGGTTGGGGAGCCAGCCGTCGCCGTGGGAGACGATGCGCCGAAGCACGTTGCGGGCCATCCCGCCAATGATTATGGGGGGGTGGGGCTGCTGGGCGGGCTTGGGATATGACTTTACGGGCGGGAAATTGAAGTACTTGCCGTGGTATTCAGCCTCGTCTTTGGTCCACAGTTCCTTCATAACCTCGAGGGCTTCGCGGGTCTGGGACCAGCGGTGCTCGAAGTCGCCGCCAAAGATCTCGGTTTCCTCTCGCAGCCATCCCGTCCCGATGCCAAAAAGGAAACGCCCACCGCTGAACCGGTCGAGAGTCGCTATCTCCTTGGCCAGCAGTATCGGGTTACGCTCCGGGACGAGGGTGATGCCGGTGCCCAGCTTGATGGTGCTGGTGGCACCGGAGGCCCGGGCAAGGGCGATGTAGGGATCGGTGAAATGGGAGTAGGTCCAGGGAATCTCGCCGCCAGTGGCGGGGAAGGGACTGTCGCTCCGCACCGGCACTGCCGGGTGCTCGGCATACCAGACGGACTCAAATCCCAGCTCCTCCGCTTTGCTGGCCATGAAGGCTGGGTCGATGGTGTAAGCGGGCAGCGGGGTGGATACTCCAACGGTCATGAAACGCCTCCTGGTCATTTCTCATCAATGAATGGTGAAAGTACTAGAAACCCAGTCCGTGGGTCACGAAGGGGTCTGAGTTACAAGATCACTTCATCCTGGGCAAACAGGTCTTCGGGAGGATCCTCTCCGGTGAAAGCACGCCACCAGTGATCAAAGGTCTCGCCGCCGTGCTTCTCCCGCAGTCGCGAAAGATGGACACGGGCCTGGTTGGCAACTGGAAGGTGGTGGTCGCAGGCAAGCTGATAAGTCCGAGCGGCCCACGACAGGGCGCCATCCAGGTCCCCCCGCTCTTCAGCCACCATGCCCAGCTGCCCGTAGGTACGGGCGGTGCGGCCCTGATCCTGAATTTCCTCGAATATCTCGCGGGCGCGGTGGTACCAGGCTTCGGCATCGTCCAGCTTCTGTTGCTCATGGAATAGTACGCCCAGCTGCCTGCACTCGTCACCGGCGCCCCGCCAGTCTCCCACTTTCTCGTATTTCTCCAGGGCAAGGGTGTACCAGTGCTCGGCGTCCTCGGGAAACAGCTGCCTTCCCTGCTCCAGCAGGCCGAGGTAATGGAATTCGACGGCCATCTGGGCCTCGTTGCCCATGCGATCGCTCAGTGTCAACGCCTGCTTGTACCAGTTTTCGGCGTCCTCCAACTGGTACTGGGCGTGGGCGACCGTGCCAAGGGCGTGATAGATCAACACCGAGGTTTCCTCGTCTCGCGCATCCTCCAGGATTTCCCGGGCTCGATGGTACCAGCTCTCGGCCTCCTGGTATTCGAAGCGAAACTGGGCGCAAAGGCCCAGAGACCTGAAATCCTTGACCATTTCCTCAATGTCCTCGAGACGTTGGTGGATCTCGAGGGACTTGGAGAACCAGTCACGGGCTTCCGTGTAGCGACGCTGGTATTGCCTGACCAGACCAAGGTTGTAGTAGTCGTCAGCAACGGCCCCGCGGTCCTCACCATCCTCGATGATAGCCAGGGATCGATTGAACCACTCGCCGGCTTCGTCCAACTGCCATCGCTTGAGGCACACCTGCCCAATCTGGTGGTGCACGGCGGCGGTGCGGGGATCGGTGTCTGGGTCCGGCTGGGAGGAAAAGTAATCCAAGAGCCGACGGTTCAGTGAATCCGCCCGGCCCAGCTCATTGGTCTCGATGCATTCGGAGGCTTCGGTGCCCAACAGGTACAGCCACAGCTCCGTGGCCCCGTTGGAGGCCGCCTCCTCTGCGGTATGCCCGGCAAGGTCCAGGAGCTGGCGGCGTAGCCGTCGCAACTCAGGGTATCGCTTCTGCATGCGATAGACCTGCGCCAGGGGCTGAACGAGCAACTGGGCGCTGCCCCACTGACGGTTTTCCAGAGACAGCCCCAAGGCCTGGGTGAGGTTGCCCTCCTCGGCCAGGATGGCGGTGGTGCCTGAGTCCTGGTTCTCGTAGAGGGTTTCCATGAAGTAGTCAGCCGTGTCGGCGTAAACCCGGACAAACTCGTCCTCCAGCCGGGCGACGCGGTCGGGAGGCAGCTGACGGTACAGGGCACGCCCGTAAAACCACCCCATGGACGGGTGAATCTGGTAGACGCTGGGAGTGACTGGCTCCAGGAATCCACTTTCGCGCGCGGAGCGCAAGAGGGTACGACACGCTCCCCATCCCAGTTGCTCCCCCATTACGGACCGGTAAGCGCCCTCCTGGGTGATGTGGGTAAGGATGTCCATCATGACGCGGCCCTTGAACAGGGACAGGAAGGGTAGATGCGTGCGGGTGCGTCTGGGCATCTTCGCGAGGGCGTGCTCGAGGAGAACGGTCAGATACACCGGCCGGGCCTCTTCTCCGGCACCAGGCTGGTAGTCCGCCATACTTCGGCGAAGTTCGGTAAGGAGCACAGAGGACGGGACATCTTTAAGGAGGGGGACAGCCACCTCCATGGACAAAGGATGCCCGTCGAGCAGGTCCAGCAGCTCCAGGAACTCAGGGCCCAGGCGGTCTGGGTCTGTGCCCGACTCCTCCATCAGCCGGGTGGCCAGTTCGAAGCGGTCTTTTCCATGCAGCCCGCCCAGTGCGAAGGTAGCGTGGGGGGCGGTAAGCCAGTGCTCGGTTTCACGACGGCTGACCAGGAGTACCTGGGTCATTCCGCCTTCGGCGGTCAATTCCGCGAGGAATTCATCCAGTTCATTGAGCTCGCTGTTTTCCAGGAGGCCCGTACCGGGGACGGGAAACCCGGAAAGATTCTCCACGCCATCCCAAACGAGGAGAGCGCGTTTGCCACGCAGGTAATCCAGCAGCCATCCGCGCCGCGCCCCGGCGGACAGGTCGCCGAACTCAAGGCCCGCAAGGGCAGTGCCCACTTCGTGCAGCGCCTTTTCCAGACCGGCCCCGACGTCGAAATTGGTATGGAACACACCGTCGGGTCGGCCGCCGTTTTTTTCCAGCCAGGCAGCCAGTCCCAGGGCCACTTCCGATTTTCCTACGCCCACTGGCCCGCTGAGTACAACCGTGCCGTTGGACTCGAGAAGCCATTCCAATTCCAGGATTTCACGGCGTCGGCCCAAAAGGCCGTAGGGCCCTCCCCTTGGCAGTTGACGTGGCGGTGGCTCCGGAGTTGCCGGCAGCATTCCGGGGATCGCCTGCTCCGGCTCTTCGATCCTGATGGCCACCGGTTCGAAGCGGGCCGACTGGAATACCACGGGCGTGATCCAGTCCCAAGACACCAATGGACCGGCGGCGGAGGGTCGATGGGGCTGCTGCATCATGGCGCGCCTTGCGGCAGCAACGGAGGCTGCGGCCCCCTTCCCCTGGGCGATGCCGGTGTAGAAGGCGTCGGCAAACAGCTCCCTGCCGGCGCCATGCAGCGGAAAGGGCAGCCCAACCACCTCCGGGATTCCCGTCGATGCCAAGGAGTGGCATGCGAGGTGAAACGGGCCGGTGTCAGAAAAGGAAATGAGAGCGGAGGGAATCCGGGCGTCAGCGATCACCTGCGCGAGGCCAGACACGGAGTCTATGCCGGGAATAGATTCGCCGTCATCGCCGATCCGGACTCCGTCGAGATGAACCAGGTGGTAATGCCCTTGCCTTTCGGACAGGTGCTCATCCAGCGCCTGTAATGTGGGAGGGCGAAGGCAATCCAGCGATACCGTGACCTCAAGAGACTCCATGGCAGAAAGGGATTCCGCAGCAATGCCACCCTCGCCAGGTGGACATAACATCAAGATGTTGAACTGGGAATCGGGAAGCCCATTCCAAGGGATATGTGGAACGGGTTGAACGGCGGGATGTCGGGTTAGCGACTCAGCCCGGGCTGCCAGGTAGTCCACCTCGGGACCGTTGAGCAACTCCCAAGGCAAGGAGAGAAACTCGGGACGGTCAGAAAAGATTGCGAGGCGAAAAGAGGGAGCTTCCGTCGAGGTCAAAGAATCGAGAATTTCGTTTCCCGCCTCACTGGCGCGAAAAATGGACTCCAGCATCAAGCGGCCCAGGTCCCGGAGGCCGGCCTCCACCACGCGGGCTCGAGATCGCGATTCACCGAACGGGTTGGCCGGACAGCCGGTCAACAGCCACGTGATCTCCCTGTTCTCATCATCGGTTAAAGGCAAGGGAAAGCTTACCGGAAGAGCGTTCACCCGCTCTCCGGACTCGCGAAGGAGGGAATACTGCACCTGACGGAGCTCAGGAAGGTCCAGGATTTCCAGCGTATTGACCAAAGGTCCCTCCGGGATGGAAATAAAGGGACGCCGGAATAAAGCAAGAAAGTATCAGTGGACGGGTTATAGGGAAGGGCGGGGACCTGCAAACAGTCCCGGCCTAATACTATCATCGCCCAGAAAGGCAGTCCATCAGGGTTAACACGAAGGGCAATCGCGTCTTACAGTCGTGCGGATCATTAGGCTGTCATTCCCTCGAAAGAGGGCGTCTACCCACCCTTGCAACCGGAATGCCAACAACCGCCAAAGCGTTCTGGATTCCGGCTTTCGCCGGAATGACGGGGTGAGCGGGTACGGACGAGGTTGTCTCCTGGGCGGGTTACTCTGTGCCCCGGCTTTCGCTGGGGTGACGGGGGGCTAATCCTCCTCCTCCTCCAAGAGGAGGGAACACTTACCAACCCTATTTTCGCGGGCTAGGTTTCGCCGGAAAGACGGTGTGAGCGGGTACGGACGAGGTTGTATCCTGGGCGGGTTTCTCTGGGCCCCGGCATTCCCCGGGGTGACGGGGGGCTAACCCTGCTCCTCGAGGAGGAGGGAACACTCACCACCACTATTTTCGAGGCCTAGGTTTCGCCGGCGCGACGGGCGTCGGCGCGCCAGTCGTCGGGGCTGGGCTCGCGGTCTATGGCGACGTCCACAACGGCGGGGAGACCGGAGGCCGCCGCGTCGCGGAGGGCGTCGGGCAGGTCGCGGGAGTGCTCGACGTGAACGCCGAAACAACCGAAGCCGCGAGCGATTGCGGCGTTGTCGGTGGGGTAGAACTCGGAAGCAATTTCCTGGCCCCGTGGCTGGTGGTCCAGAACCATGCCCAGGGCGTTGTCGTTGAAGACGACGCAGGTGATGGGCAGGTCGTACTGCATGGCGGTGGAAAGGGCGTTGACGGTCATCATGTAGCCCCCGTCGCCGGTCACGGCGGTCACCGGGCGGTCGCGGAACACCAGCTTGAGAGCTACGGCGGCAGGCAGCGCCCACCCCATCCCCGCCGTTCCGCCGGGACAGTAGAAGGTATTGGCCTCCTGGGCCTGGTACAGGTGGGCCATCCAGGTCCGGTTGTTGCCGGCGTCCAGGGCGTAGACCGTGGACGGATCGGAGACCTGGTTCAGAACGGAGACCAGCCGCTGAGGAGTGACCGGCGAACTGTCGCGGTGCATCTCCGGGTCGTCGTAGAAAGAAAGCGCCGACTTACGGGGCGTCATCGAGGCAGTCCAGGCGCTGCGCTGGCCGGCGGTGGCTTCGGCATCATTCCTGGATGCCGCGACCAGTTGGTCCAGGATGCTGCCGGCATCGCCCACGAGGCCGATCTCGATGGGGAAGCTCCAGCCCGCGTTGCGCTCGTCGATGTCGATCTGCACCACCCTCTGGCGCCGCGGGTCGAATATGTCTGGCCGCTCCCGCACCGTCTCCTGGGACCGCAGGAGGGCGCCGACGACGATGACGGTGTCCGCTTCGCCGACCACCCTGTTGGCGACGTCCTGGCCGTAGGTGCCCACCATGCCCACCGAGAGGGGGTGAGTCTCGGCAATGGCGCTCTTACCTTTATAGGAGGTGGCGACGGGCATTCCCCAGATCTCGGCCAGCTCCTGCAGCTGGGAGTGAGCACGGGCGACGTGCACCCCGTTGCCCGCCACCAGCACGGGGCGGCGGGACTCCGAGATGATATTGATGACGCGCTGGACATCCGAAGGAGCGCTTTCGGGTTTCGCGGTGTTCAGAAACCCGGCGGCGTTGTGGATAAAGGGCGGTGACTCCACGTCGACATCGCCGCCGATGGCGGCTGAGCGCATGACCACCGAGGAGGGGCCGGGCCTGCCGCTAACGGCGTGCTTGATGGCCGTCTGAGTGGCCAGCACGGCTTCCTTGGGGCTGGCGGCCAGGGCGGTGTACTTGCTCATGGACTTGAAGATGTTCGGCAGGTCGATGCTGCCGTACTCACCGGCCCCGGACTGGTTGGCCGGACGCTGAGCGGCGCCGCCATCGGAGGTGTCGGTCAGGACGAGCATTGGGGAGCTACTGAGCATGGCCTCCATGATGCCGAAGGAGGCGTTGGAGCCAATGAACAGCCCCTGTCCCATCACCACCGCAGGCTTTCCGGTGGCCCGACCGTAGGCGTCGGCCATGATCGCGGCGGCCTGCTCGTGCCGGACGAGGATGGTCTTGATGCGGTCCTCTCTCCCGTAGAGGAGCTGGAAAATCTGGCCAGTTCCGCCGCCCGGTATACCGAATACGTACTCAACACCGGCCTCTTCCAGTGTCTGAACAATCATCTCACTGGCTGTGGGCATAACGGCCTCCTTATGGCTCCGGGCCGCGTCAGGCGCCCGATCGATACCGAAAAAGCAAATTGCGGACTCCCAGGGTGTAGTCCGCGCGTAGGATGATACATTTGGCCCATTTGGGGGTCAAGGAAACCACGCTTCGTATGGAGGCGGTCACAGTCGTCCTTGACCGGTAACAGGGCCGGGCGTATTATCGGCGCATTCACGGGCTGAAGGCGCTTCAGCCACGGTGGCCCAGCGAGCGCAAAGTCGATGATCCAGCAGGAGGATCGGCCATGAGAGGCGGCGACGCAGTTATCCGGGCGCTGGAGAAAGAGGGAGTCCGGTACATTTCCGGTTTTGCCGGTAGTGGGGAGGCTCCGCTGTGGCCGGCGCTGCGCGCCTCGCAGCAGATCCAGGTATTCTCGGCGAGGCACGAGCGAATGGGTGTGGAAATCGCCGACGGGTATGCCAGGGCCACGGGCCAGGTCGGCGTCGCATTGACCGGTACCGGCCCGGGGGCGACCAACACTCTCACCGGGATTGCCGGCGCCTTCGCGGACAACATTCCCGTGCTGCTCCTCATGGGGCAACACCCGTTGGGCAGCATGGGGCGGGAGATCCAGCAGGAGGTGCCATCCAGCATATTCGACAGCTTTGTCAAGTGGAAGGGGACCATGTCCCGGGTGGAGGATATACCCGCGATCATGCGCCGAGCGTTTACCAATCTGCGCTCGGGTTCGCCGGGGCCGGTAGTCCTGGAAATGCCCCAGGACGTGCTGATGGCCGAGGCGCGGGAGGAGGCGCTGAACTACGACCCGGTGGGACCAGGCCGCCGGTCGGCTCCCGATGCGGTAGAGATCGAGCGAGCCGCCGAGATCCTGCTGAAAGCCCGGTTTCCCATAATGAACGTTGGGGGCGGGGTGCTGGCCGCCGAGGCCTGGGACGAGGCGCTGGAACTGGCCGAACTGATGGCCATGCCGGTAGCAAGCACGCTGGTGGGCAAGGGCGCGTTCCCGGAGAATCATCCGCTGTCGGTAGGAGGAGGCGTGTACCCACGCAGCCGGTACGCATCGGGGGCGGCCCACATCGTGAACCGCAGGGCCGACGCCGTGCTGGCCGTGGGTAACTCCTTCCGGCTGCCCAACGCCACTGACGGTCGTCCCATACCCGACGGGGTGAGTCTGATACACATAAATGCCGACCCCGGCGACCTGAACAAGATCTACCAGGCCGACGTGCCGATCCTGGCCGATGCCAAGCTGGCGCTGCGAAGCCTGACCGACGTCGTGCGGGACCGTATGGGGCCGGGCGGCCCTCCATCGGCGGTCCGGAGGGAGGAGGTCGTTGCCGAAATACGGGAGGCCAAGGCCAAGTGGCTGGGGGAATGGGAGTCCACCTTCACGGACGAATCGGTCCCAACCAACGGCTACCGGGTGGTACAGGAACTGCTGAAGGTGGTGGATGTCGACCGCACAGTCGCGCTGCATGACGCTGGCGGAAGCAGGGGGTACCTGTCGCCGTTCTGGCCAGCAACCAGGCCCAGGAACTACATTGGGATGGGAGGGATGGCGGCCATGGGCTGGTCGATGGCTGCAGCCATTGGTGTGAAGCTGGGGCGGCCGGACCACCTGGTGTTCAACGTGCTGGGCGACGCCTCCTTCGGCATGGTGGGAATGGAGCTGGAGACGGCGGTCCGCATGGGGTTGCCAACGCTGACGGTGGTGCTGAACAACGGCGGCACCGGGGGAGGGCTGATGGCAATGTCGCAGGACAATGCAGCGCCTCCGCTCATGGCCGAACTGGGCGGCAACTTCTCGATGGTCGCCCAAGGCCTGGGCGCCTACTCGGAGCGCGTGGAAAATCCCGCTGAACTGCAGGACGCCTTCCGTCGCGCGATTCGCGCCACCGAGAACGGACAGGCGGCGTTGGTTGAGGTAACCATACGTCCTCTTCCGACCCCTGAAACGCCGGAAGACTGGGCCCTTTAGGGAGCCGTGGCAGTCCCGTACTGCCCTCCAGACTACAGAACGTTTGAGGGGTCCCCGATTCCCACATCGGCGGAGATGCCGCCGCGGTATCCTTTCCCCTGTGGGGGAGTTCATCCAGCGCAAAGCCAACAGAGGCGGGCGCGGGCCCGCGTTCCCTAGTGGGCTTGAAAGACTGCTTATTCCGCAACTGCGAAAGGGAGCATTCAATGAAAAGCGTGGAGATTGACCGCAGCAGACGGTTGAAGGAAGAACCACAGAAGGGGCATAACCGGTGGCACCCTGATATCCCGCCCATCCTGGAAGTCGATCCTGGGGAGGAAGTCCTGCTGGAGACGCGGGACGCCTCCGACGGGCAGATGCACCCGGCAGTAACCGTGGAGGACTTTGACCGTTTCGACACCAAGGTGGCGCATCCCCTGACCGGCCCGGTGTACATAAAGGGCGCCGAGCCGGGAGACCTGCTGGAAATAGAGTATGTAGACATAATCCCGCAGCCCTATGGATGGACGCGCAACCGCCCGGGATCCGGGTTCCTGAGAGACCTGTTCCTGGAAAGTTACTTCGTCAACTGGCAGATAAGCGACGGGTGGGCCACATCGGAGCAGCTGCCGGGAGTCAGGATTCCGAACGGATCATTCATGGGGACGGCGGGTATCGCGCCATCTTCGGAGCAATTGGAGGCGTGGACCAATCGGGAAGCGGACCTGGTCCGTCGCGGCGGCATGGCGGCGCCACCGGACCCGGAGGACGCCATTCCCTCTGGAGGTGAGATTGCGAGGGAGGGCCTGCGGACTCTTCCGCCACGAGAAAACTGTGGCAACGTGGACGCGAAGCAGTTGACCAAGGGATCGCGGCTGATGATTCCGGTGGGTGTAGCGGGTGGACTCTATTCCTGCGGCGACGGTCACTTCGCCCAGGGTGATTCCGAGTGTTGCATTACCGCAATTGAGATGGGTGCAACGGCAGTGGTGAGGTTCCAACTGCACAAAGGGGAGGCGGCACGACACAACATCCGGTGGCCCCGTTACGCGCATCCCGGGTATTTCCTGCCACCGGAGTGGGCTGCGCCCCGTAACTTCATCGCCACCATGGGATGCCAATCCGCGACGATGGCACGCAGGAGGGAGAGGACCTCACCCTTGCCGCCCGGAATGCGCTGGTCAACATGATTGAACTATTGCAGGAAAGGGGATGGAGCCGGGAACAGGCGTACATAATCTGTAGCGTGGCGGTGGACCTGAAGATCAGCAATGCGGTCGACCTTCCGAATGTTACGGTTTCCGCGTTCCTACCAGAGGACATATTTCAAGGCTAACGAGGAGTGCAGTCAGGGCGAGTGCAGGAACACAAAAAGAGAGGCCGCCTTCTTGCTGAAGGGCGGCCTCTAGGTGAGCACAGCTGGTTTAACGGATCAGCCGATCTTCCGGATTTCAACCACCTCGTCGGGTGATACGGCGATGCGCCGAACGCTTATGCCAAGCTTGAGGAGCCAATACCCGAGTGTAGCCTTGCTCACTCCCAATTCGTCGGCAGTAGCGGAAAGGCCCACATCGTTGACCCTCTCGGGTAGCAGCTTTTCCAGAGGTTCACCGTGTTCCTTTTCTACACGTAGCATCAGCTTTGTCTTTCGTGCCACGTCGCGCCTCCTCAGTGATGGGCTGCATCGTCCCTGCTTTTAATGTGCTCATACGGTATCATGCCCCATTAGTAGTGTCAAGCATAAGCCAAACATTTTCCTAAACGCATTTAAGAAAGATTTAGAGATACTTCAGCACGGAAACCGCTCGCTGCCAAGGGCTCCTGAAATCCGCTCCCAGCCGCGTGGACTCCGGGGTGGCACTCCGGAAACTGTCGGGGGTATTGGGCCGTAGACGGGTGGAGGGCCGGAAAAGCCCACAGGCATGCGACCCGATCCTCAATTCTTGGATTGACACCTGCAGGGCCGGCCAATATCCTCGACAGAATTGTGAAACCAAAAGGGAGAACCATGCAGCCACCTACAATTCGCGACGTATACCGGGCACGAAAAACCATCGCTCCATACTTTCACCGGACGCCGCTGCACTACTCAATGGGACTCAGCGAACTCCTCGATGCTGACGTGTACATAAAGCACGAGGAACACCTTCCTCTGGGAGCGTTCAAATCACGGGGAGGAATCAATCTGCTGTCGAATCTGTCCAGCGAGGAGCGGACCCGGGGACTGATCACTGCCTCCACAGGAAATCACGGCCAGTCCATCGCCAGTGCAGGGAGGGAATTCGGCGTAAAGGTGTTGATCGGATTGCCGGAGAATGCGAATCCGGTAAAGGTGGAGGCAATGCGCGCCTTGGGAGCGGAGCTGATTTTCCATGGAGACTCCTTCGACGACGCCAGGGACTACTGTGAGCGCCTGGCCAGAGAGGAAGGCTATCGCTATGTCCATGCAGTAAACGAACCGCTGCTCATCGCGGGTGTGGGGACGGCCTCCCTGGAGATAGTAGAGGAACTTCCGGAGGTGGATGTCATGCTTCTGCCACTTGGCGGCGGTTCCGGCATCGCGGGGGCATGCGTTGTGGCCAAGGCCATTGATCCATCGATCCGGGTTGTCGCGGTGCAGTCGGAGGCAGCACCTGCGGCCTACCTGTCGTGGAAGCGGGGCGAAATCGTGCATGCACCCATGGAAACCTTCGCCGAGGGTGTTGCAACCAAATCGGGCTACGAGCTTCCACAGCGAATTATGGCCGAACACCTTGACGATTTCGTGCTGGTGAGTGACGACGATATTCGCGAGGCCATCGGGCTGTTGGTGGAGAAAGCACACACACTGGCCGAGCCCGCAGGTGCGACCGCCCTGGCAGGGGCGGTAAAGGACGCGGAAAAGCTACGAGGCAAGAAAGTTTCCATCACCGTCAGCGGCGCCAATATCACTGCCGAACGGCTGGAGGAGTCCATAGAGGTGTACCACAAGCGAAGGGCCTGACCGGAACGTCGCCAGCTTCGTCTCGATCTGCTTATTACCCCGTCCGTTGCACAACATAAACTGATTTGTGTAACATAATGAAACGGCAGGGAATTTACACAACTCGGGGAGCGTCAGAGGATGATCAGGTCAAGTACTCGCGAAGTGCCGGGCCAGCTCGTCTCGCCGGAACACCGGGAGCGCAGTCTCATCTCCGCTACGGGCGAAGAGGATACGGCCCTCCTCCGCTGGCAATATCTGTCCGATCTCCCAGGCGTCAACGCCGCCCCTTTCCAGGGAATGCAACAATGCTGGCGCCTGATAGGGTGGCAGTGTAATTACCAGGGCGCCGGATCCCAGCAGTCCCAGGGGATCCAGGCCAAGGGCGTTACACACCTCCTCGGTCTCCGGCAAGATCGGTACACTACCCTCTTCCACAGCCAAACCCAACCCCGAGGCTGTGGCGATTTCGTGTAACGCTGTTAACAGGCCGCCCTCCGTTACATCGTGCATTGAGTGCACAGAATTCTGTGTAACGGCTATCCGGGCCTCCGCAAGGACGCTGATGCCCGGCGAATCCAGGAGGGATGCACAGCGTTCAATTACACGTTCGTCGACTCCCGCTTGCCGTAGGCCGTCAGACCTGTCCCTGGCCAAAATTGCAGTGCCTTCAATGGCCAGTCCCTTCGTCAGGATGATGCTGTCCCCCTCCTGAGCGCCCCCCGTGGAGACGAGGCCTCCGCTTTCCACCTCACCCAGCATGGTACCCATGACGATAGGCCTTTGGATGCCATGGGTCACCTCGCTGTGTCCGCCGACAAGAACGACGCCCATTTCGTTACAGGCCTTCAGGACATCTTCGAACAAGCCGGTTGCTTCCTCCTGGGTAAACCATTCCGGCACCAGGAGAGTGGCCAGGAACCACAGGGGGGTGGCACCGGAGCATGCGACATCGTTGGCGCAGACGTGAACCGCATACCAGCCTGTCCGGTCAGTAGCAAAAGTCACGGGGTCGCTCTTCGCCACCAGGATGCGGTCGCCGTAGTTCAGTGCCGCCGCATCCTCCCCCACCCGGGGGCCAAGCAGAACCCGAGGATCGGTGCTGTGTGGGAAGTTAAGCAGCTTTTCCAGCAGTTCCGGGGGGAACTTTCCAATTTCCATTCGATTCTCGCAGCCCGCAGGATCGGGCGGATTACTCTTGCCGCCGCCTAGAAATCCCGGCGTTGTTCTTAGTGTACGTCGGACGGAGGCGACGAAGAAAAAATAACGCCGTTGCCTCCGGTAAACAGCAAATGTCAACCAGGATTTCAGAGGCAGAGGCTCGCCGGCAACCAACAGCCGTGCTTTACAGGAATTTGGCCTTTTGCTATATTGAGATTGCCGGACCCTGATGGGCCAGGGGCCCGGTCACCGCCAGGGTGGGGCGTTCGTCTAGCGGCCCAGGACACCGCCCTCTCAAGGCGGAGATCAGGGGTTCGAATCCCCTACGCCCTACCAGATTTACCTCCCCGCATCTTCAGAAAGCCTCTTGGCTGTCTCCATTGTCTCTACCAGCTGCTCCATAGACAAGCGCCCAGTGTTGGTGTTGCGCGGGCTGGGGTGGTAGCAACCCAGCAACAGGGGCAAACCCTCAGCCAACCGGTAGACCTCGCCGTGCAGGAACTTGGCTCTCAGCCTTTCACCCTTCATTTCGGAAAAACACCTGAGGGCTGCCTGAAAGGCTATCTGTCCCAGAGCCAGCACCACTTTCAAATTGGGCAGCAGCTCCATCTCACGGGCCAGGTAGGGCAGGCAGGTGCGTTGCTCCTCAGGTGTGGGACGGTCCTGGGGAGGGACGCAGCGGACGGCGGCACATACGTACGCTCCCTGGTATTTCAAGCCGTCTTCGCGGTGGTCTGACACGGGTTGATTTGCGAGTCCCGCCTGATACATGGCCTGGATGAGGAAGGTGGCGGAGGCATCTCCAGTAAAGACCCTTCCCGTTCGGTTGCCCCCGTGAGCGGCAGGGGCCAGGCCGAGCACCATCAATGACGCCAGGGGGTCCCCGAAGCTCGGGACCGGTTTCGCCCAGTACTCCCAGTCCCGATAGGAGGCCCGCTTGGTCTCCCCGATTCGCTCACGGTGTTCCACCAGGCGGGGACAGAGGCGACAGGAAACGATTTCCGCCGTGAGATCCTTCAAAGCAGCCTGCGCAGTGGATACGGGGCAGCGAGCTCGGCCGTCGGTCGGGTCAAGGGACATGTGCATTCCTTGCGGGTCGTTGCAGTCTGATTTTTATCAGGCGGGGCAACGGGATCGGGCGACGGGTAATGTATAATACGCGCCAATCAGGGGGTTGGACATCCCGCCTCCTGCTGGCCCTACCGGAGGTGGCGCAATGATTGACCAGGAACGGTTGGTCAACTCGTTCTGCGAGTTGGTCAGAATCGATAGCCCGTCGGACGAGGAGGAGGAGGTCGCCCAGCACCTGACGGGTCGACTGGAGAACCTGGGCTTCACCGTAGAGCGGGACGCCCACGGAAACCTGATAGCCTCGGAGGAAGGGGCCGACCCGCTGATGCTGTCGGCTCACATGGACACCGTTGAGCCGGGCCGGGGCATCAAGCCGGAGGTACGCGGCGACCGGATCGTCTCTGACGGCACCACCATCCTGGGGGGCGACTGCAAGGCGGGTGTGGCGGCCATTCTGGAAGGGCTGGAGAGCATTGCCCGGGACGGTTCTCCACGCAGGCCGGTGCAGGTTGTGATGACCCGAGGGGAGGAGATCGGCCTGGTAGGGGCCGCCAACCTGGACTACTCGATGATCCGCTGCCGGGACGCGGTAGTGTTCGACGGGAATGGGCCGGTGAACACCATCACGGGAGCGAGCCCCACCTATATGAGGTTTGACGTGAACATCACGGGCCGGGGGGCCCATGCCGGGGTGGAGCCGGAGAAGGGTTTGTCGGCTATCCGAATCGCCACCGACATCATAAGCGAACTGCCGCAGGGCCGGCTGGACGAGGAGACCACCTTCAACGTTGGCCTGATCACGGGCGGGACCGTGCGAAATGCCGTGCCGGTGGAGGCGAGTTTCGGAGGGGAGTTCCGCAGCCACAACACGGAGACCATTGACCTACTGCGCCTGCAGGTGCGCGAAACGCTGCGCAAGGCGCGGGAGAAGTACCACGAGGCCACGATTAAAGAGGAGCTGGAAATGATGTTCCAGATGTACCTCCTTGACCCCAACGAGGCCATCGTGCAGCTGGTAACCAACCAGCTTCGCAACATGTCGCTGAATCCGAACATCCACCCTTCGGGTGGCGGCACCGACGCCAACGCCATGCGGCTGAACGGCGTGGAGTGCGTTGTCGTGGGCATGGCCACCAACGAGATGCACACGGTAAACGAGTATGTTGTCATACCGGACATAATGGCAACGGCCCAGTTCTGCCAGAACATACTGACCATCAACCAGCGGGCCAGGGCGTAATCTCCGGGGCACCCCCAACCTAACCCTCCCGGACAATGCGTGGAGGGGATTTCCGAGAGGCGAACATGAATGGCGCAGAGTTAAAACAGGTATTGAGAGAGGGCGGCCGGGTCTTCGGCACCATGATTACCCACGGGCATAGCCCACGTTGGGTGCCGGTGCTGGCCGGCGTGGGTATTGACTATGCGGTGATTGATACGGAACACAATCCGCGCGGCCGGGAGGAGCTAGGGAACTACCTGACCATGTTCAACACCAGTGGCGTGGTCCCCATCGTGCGTATTCCGATCCCCGACCCCCACTACGTGACCATGGCAATGGACGCGGGGGCACAGGGAGTGCTGGCCCCGTACTGCGAGACCGTCGAGGAGGTGCGGGAGGTGGTAGCCGCAGCCAAGTGGCGTCCCCTGAAGGGAGAGGCGGTCGACCGCGTGGTGGCATCGGGAGAACACGTCAGTGCTGAGACACGGGCCTACCTGGAGGAGCGCAATCTCAACAGTGTCGCAATTATCGGTATCGAAAGCGTGGCTGCGGTCAACAACCTGGATGCCATTCTGGACGTGCCCGGAATCGACGGTATATTCGTGGGGCCCAACGACATGAGCATTTCGCTGGGGATTCCGGACCAGTATGACCGGCCGGAGTACAAGGAAACGGTCAAGAAAGTGATCGACAAGTCCGAGGCGAAGGGGATCGCTACACTGGTGCATCACCAGACGCCGGACCAGTCGACCTACTGGATCGAGCAGGGCGCCAGGTTCGTGCTGCACGGCACGGACCGTAGAGCACTGGCCATGGGATTCCAGACGGACTTCGATAAGCTGCGAGAGGCTGCCAAGTAGTTCTGAGACCTTACTGAAACCAGAGCACAGTTCCGCCGCTTGGAGCGGTGGCCGCAGAACCGCCCGTCCTTCGACAAGCTCAGGATGGGCGGTCTGTTGTCACTCAGGATGGGCGGTTTGTTGTGACTCAGGATGGACGGAATGTTGTTCATTATGGGGTTGTTGATTGATGAGGGTTATTTTTGGCGATCGACCGCTTCTTGCCAGGGATGTTGCCCATTGAGCGCGGATGGGGAGTATCAGGGTCAGCGGTCAAGAAGCGGATTCTCAGGAACGCTCCCACCGCTGGCGGAAAGACTCGACATAAACGCGGTCGTAGTCCCCGTAGTGGGCGTTTCCGGTGGACTCGCTGAGCAACTCGGCCCATAGGTACTCGACGTCTTGCCACTGAATAGGGTACGGCGGCTGATCGAAGAAGGCTGCCACGGCTTCGAAAGGCGTCGTTCCCTGGGGGCGCGTGACGTAGCCCATCATTTGGAAGTTGTCGTAGGTGTTCCCGAAGTCGGAGACAAATCGACCCTTCATGGCTGCCAGTATGACGTAGGTGGGCATGGCTTGGCGTATGCTCGTTACAGGTGAAGGGTCGCAGGCCCGCGCCTACACCTTCAGGATGTGAACGGTGGTGACGTCGCCGGCGCCGGAACACTGGGCGACGCCGACTCTGGCCCGAGCGACCTGCCGGGGCCCCGCTTCCTGGCGCAGTTGGGTAACAGTCTCGTGGATCATCCGAATGCCGGAGGCTCCGAACGGATGCCCCATGGCCAGCAGGCCACCGTCAGTATTGACCGGTATGTCGCCGGAAAGGGCGGTGCGGCCCTCGGCGGTGGCCTTCCAGGCCTCGCCGAAGGGCAGGAGGTGCAGGGACTCGACCTGTTGCAGCTCGCCGATGGTAGCAGCGTCATGCACCTGACACAGGTCGATGTCCTCGGGGCCAAGGCCGCTCATCTCGTAGGCCTGCAGTGCCGCGGGTTCGGTGCGATAGGGGCTGAAGGCCGAGTGGTCAGCGCCGCGACCGTTGAATTCGCCCGAGGTGAGCACAGCAGCGGCAATGGACACGGCACGCGAGGCGTCGATGCCGTAGCGGGAGAGCGAATCGCGAGCGCAGAGGACAGCGGCGGCGGCACCTTCGCTGGTGGGGCAGCACTGGAATAGTGTCAGCGGGTCCGCGACCATCCGGGACTGGAGAACCTCCTCCAGCGAAAATAGGTCCTTCCTGTGAGCGTAGGGATTCAGCGAGGCGTTCTGGCGGGCCTTTACCGAGACCTGTGCCAGTGCCGTTGCCGGGGCGCCGGCGTCTTCCATGTAGCGGCGGGCGCGAAGCGCGTAGCCGGCCATCATATGATCGCCGCCGATGTACCGCTCGGGGGCGTCCTCCGCGGTTACAGTCACCGGGCCGCGGGGCACCTTCTCCGCGCCGAAGGCCAGGGCCATGTCGTAGATGCCGGTGGCTATGCCCCAGTAGGCCTGCCAGAAGGCGGTGGAGCCGCTGGAGCAGGCGTTTTCCACGTTCACGATGGGGACGCCGGTGAGGCCCAGCTTGGACAAGGTGGTCTCGCCCAGGGACATGCCGTGGTAGTAGACGTGGCCGAAGTAGGCGATGGGTATGTCCCGCCAGCGCACACCGGCATCCTTCAGGGACTCTACGACGGCATCGAGGGCCAGATCGCTGAGGTCCTTGTCTGGGAATCGGCCGAAGGGATGCAGGCCGACTCCGGCCACCACTACTTCACGCCCAGGACGAAGCTGCGGCATTGTCTGTTCCTCCTCTGGGTTAATGGTGGACGCCGGCAGGGAGCATGCGTCTATCTACGCGGCCGTGGGGCGCCACTTGTAGACGAGCTTATCCGGGCCTCCCTCAAGGGCTGGGACGGCCTGGATGGCGAGCCTTACGGGCATCCCTATGGCGAGATCGGATTGCTGGCAGTCAATCACCTCAGCCAGGACCTGGGGGCCGGAGGGCAGCTCGACCTGGCCCAGAACGTAGGGTACGTCGCCGGGCCAACCGGCGGGCGGAATGCGCACTATGGTGTAGCTGTAGAGAGTTCCGCAGGTCCCCAAATCCACGGGCTCCACGTTGAAGGAGGTGCAGGACTGGCAGAAGGTGGCAGGCCCAAAAACCGACACGCCGCAGTCCCGACACCGGAACCCAACGAGCGTACCCTCAGTCCCCTCCTCGTTGATGACACGCAGGCGCCTTGGGTCGACTGATTCAGGCATGATGGTTCAGGTTAATGTTGGTGGACAAACAGTGTCAACCGCAGTGCAAAGGTCAGGTCCATGGCAAGATAGTTGTCTGAATCAGGATAATCAGGATTCCAAGATTTCCAAGATGCTCTCAATTTCAGGCGGCCATTAACCCCTGAGACTTGGTCCAGACGAAAACTGGCCCCATGCACTCTGCAATTGTCTCGGGACAAAGGGCAGGGTCTTGCGATTTTCGGAAGTCACAGGAATTGAGGGCAAGCGCGCGGGTTCCGGGAAACCGTTACGAACATCAGTCCATTCGCGGTTCGATCCTCGACCTGCTCGGGACTCACCATGGACGGACCGAAAGCTGCCGAGAATAATGGAAGGGCCCTGGGCGTGAGGGCCCTATCGTCGGGAAGGCCAATGTCCATCTGATATACTCGAGCGCGAGATGCGAGACTGGGAACGGCCTCCCGGGGGCAGATGAATAAGGTACCGGCCAAGGAAGTTGGCCCCAGCGATGAAGGTGAGGTCTCGGCGGCGGCAATGTGCCTGAGCGAGGGAGGTGTGGTTGCTATCCCCACCGATACCCTGTACGGTCTGGCGGCCGATGCGTTCAATGCCGGGGCCATCGAGAAGGTGTTTGCCGTCAAGGAGAGGCCGGAGGGCCTGGCGTTGCCGGTGCTGCTGGCAAGTGTTGAGCAACTGCCGCAGGTTGCCAGGGAGGCAGACGACGCTTTATGGCTCCTGGCGGAGACTCTCTGGCCGGGGCCGCTTACGGTGGTGCTGAACCGGAATCCGGCATTGCCCGAACGCCTTACGGCCGGGCAACCAACGGTGGCGGTGCGGGTGCCGGACCACTGGTTGCCGAGGGAACTGGCCAGGCAGTTGGGGAGGCCCATTACGGGCACCAGTGCCAATATCAGCGGCGCTGAGGACCCGCGGTCCCCGGAGGAGTTACAGGAACAAGTGGGAGATAGGGTGGACCGGGTGCTGGCCCTGGAGCCCTCGCCCGCAGGCACAGCGTCTACGATTATCGACCTGACCGCCGGGGAACCGCGACTGCTGAGGGAGGGGGTAATACCTTTCGAGAGGGTCGAATCCCTCTTGAAGGGCAGCTGAGTTGGAGACGAAGATCGCCAAATATGAGGAATACCGGCAGGCTGTAGAGGCCGAGCTGCACGAGGTGTTCGGTCCCCGCGAAGGCTTTCTCTACGACCTGCTGCGATATCATCTCGGTTGGATCAACCAGGATGGAACTCCCGGCGAGGGTATGACCGCTCTGCACTTCCAGGGAGCCGTGGCCCTGGTGGCCTGCGAAGCCCTGGAAACGGAGTTCCAGGCAGCGCTGCCCGCCGCTGCCGGGGTGGAGCTGGTGCACCATTTCACCCTGGTCCACGGCGAGGTGCAGGCAGGACGGGCCGATAGCATCGATCGCCCCGGAATCTGGTGGGTTTGGGGGCCGGCCCAGGCCATCAACGCCGGGGATGGTCTGCACGCACTGGGCAGGGTGGCCACGATGCGCCTGGGCAGTCGGGGAATGGCGCCGGACCGGGTGCTGCGGGCGGTGAGGGCCCTGGACCAGGCGTGTCTCAAACTGTGCGAGGGGCAATACATGGACCTGGAGTTCCAGGACCAGCTAATGGTTTCCGCCTCCTCCTATATGGATATGGTGGGCCGCAAGTCAGGCGCCTTGACGAGCTGCGCGGCAGAGGCCGGGGCACTGGTTGCAGGCAGCGATGACTCGACCTGTGATTCACTGCGTGAACTGGGCGCCGGTCTGGGGACAGCATGGCAGATCGCGCAAGACCTGGAGGACCTCTGGGGTAAACGGGGCGACGCGGTTACGGCCAGCAACATCATCGCCAAGAAAAAGAGCCTGCCGATTATCCATGCACTGGAGCACGGCAGCGTTGCGTCCAAGAGAGAACTGGGCGCCATGTACATGAAGCGGGTGCTGGACCCCGAGGACTCGGCCAGACTGGTGTCGATTCTTGATGAGACGGGCGCCCGGACGGCGGCCGAGGGAAGGGCGCGGCAAATTGTTGAGGCAGGACTGGAGGTCGTCGATGGCCTTGAGCTGTCGCCGGATGGCATGGACCGGCTGCGGGAGCTGGGTAACTGGGCGCTGACGGGAGGCCGCTGAGAGGGAACAGGGGTGGGACCGATCATTGGAATTATTTGCAAGAACATATTCCGGGAGGCATTACACAAGTGGCCAAGCGCAGCCTGTCGCAACTTGACGTAAAGGGAAAGCGGGTATTGGTGCGGGTGGACTTCAACGTACCAATCGAGCAGGGGATCGAGGCGATAGCGGGTTACGACCAGCGTCTCCGGGCCACACTGCCTACGATACAATACTTGGTCGAAAGGGGCTGCCGAACTATCCTGTGTTCGCACCTGGGGCGTCCAGGGGGCAAGGTGGACGAGGCACTGCGGTTGGGGCCGGTGGGTGACCGTCTGTCCGTTCTGCTGGGCCATCCGGTGAGAAGCCTTCCGCATATTACGGGACCAGAGGTGGAGGCGGCCATCAAGGGCATGGAGAAGGGAGAAGTGGTACTGCTGGAGAACCTGCGGTTTGACGGCGGGGAAGAGGCCAACGATTCCTCCTTCTCCAAAGCCCTGGCTGGCCTGGCGGACTGCTTCGTGATGGACGCCTTCGCCGTGGCCCACCGGGCACACGCATCGACGGTGGGGGTGACAGAGTACCTGCCCTCGGCTATGGGGTTCCTGGTGGAGAGGGAGGTGACGTCGATGGGGCGGGCCCTGGAATCGCCGGAAAAGCCCCTGGCGGCGCTGATGGGAGGGGCCAAGGTCAGTGACAAGATCCTTCTGCTGGAAAACATAATGGGCAAGCTGGACCACCTGTTCATCGGCGGCGGTATGTGCGTGACATTCCTGAAGGCGCAGGGATACGGTGTCGGGGGGTCGCGGGTGGAGGAAGACCGGCTGGGGTTCGCCCGGGAGATGCTGGACGCCGCCGACAGAAGGGGAATCGAGGTACACCTGCCGGGAGAGGTAGTGGTGGCCAGTGAGTTCGCGCCGGATCCGGCGGAGGTGCAGGTTTCTGCCGTCGATGCGGTTCCGGAGGGAAACATCATCATGGACATCGCGCCCTCGGCGGCGCAAGATTTCGCCAGTGCGCTGCGGGAGTGCCGGACGGTGATCTGGAACGGACCGATGGGAGTGTTCGAGATGCCCAGGTTCAGCGAGGGCACACGTACTGTTGCAGAAGCCATCGCAGGCGAAATGGGAATTACCAGCGTGGTGGGCGGAGGGTCGACGGCGGAGACCGTGGAAGCCCTGGGACTGATGGAACGGATGACGCACGTTTCGACCGGCGGTGGGGCGTCCCTGGAGTTCCTGGGGGGCATCGAACTGCCGGGCATCGCTGCATTACCGGAAGCGTAGCCCTGATTTCCAGGACAACGGTTGACGAAAGGCCAGAGGGTTCGCCGTTTCCCTTACATTCCCTGATCGACGGGTGGAAATAAGAAGGCCCTCCTGAGGAGACAAAATGATTGATATCGATGAACTGCGCGACTGCTACATGAACACGCCGTCGAAGATGGTGCTGCTGGTGGTAGATGGGCTGGGCGGACTGGCCCACCCGGACACGGGCAAGTCGGAGCTGGAGACGGCCCATATCCCCAACCTGGACGCAATGGCGCAGGTCAGCGCCTGCGGGATGACCACGCCCGTAATGCCCGGCGTAGCTCCCGGCAGCGGCCCGGGGCACCTGGCCCTATTCGGGTATGACCCCTTGAAGCACATGATCGGCCGGGGCGCCCTGGAGGCGCTGGGCATCGACGTGGAGCTGCAACCGGGCGACGTGGCGGCGCGGGGGAACTTCTGCACTGTCGACGGCGACGGTCTGCTGGTGGACCGGAGGGCAGGCCGGATTCCAACCGGAGAGAGTGCACCGATCTGTGAGCGGCTGGACCGCATCGAGATCGAGGGTGTGCAGGTGGACGTATTTCCGGTGCAGGACTACCGGTTTGTGCTGCGGCTGCGAGGCGATGGACTGTCGGAGGCGGTTACCGAGACGGACCCGCAGCGGGAAGGGGTGGCGGCACTGCCGGTTCGGGCGCTGAACGCCGGTGCGGAGCGGACGGCGGCACTGGTCAACGAGTTCGTGGCCGAGGCGGCGCGGTTGATGTCGGAGGAGGAACGGGCCAACATGCTGCTGCTGCGGGGGTTCGCGCAGATGCCCAGCCTGCCCCCCATGGGCGAGGTGTACCGGATGGACCCGGCGGCTATCGCGGCGTACCCGATGTACCGTGGGCTGGCCACCGTGGCAGGGATGAAGGTTATACCGACAGGGCGCCACTTCGCCGATGAGGTGGAGACACTGCGGAACAACTATGAGGCCCATGACTTCTTTTTCATCCATTACAAGCCGGCAGATGCGGCGGGAGAGGACGGCGATTTCGACGCTAAAGTGCAGCGACTGGAGGAGCTGGACCCGTTGATACCAGCCATCAGGGAGTTGGAGCCGGAGGTGTTCATGGTGGCAGGAGACCACGCCACCCCGGCGATCACGGCGGGGCACAGCTGGCACCCGGTGCCGTTCATGCTGCACTCGCGGCTGACGCGGGGCGAGGGAGTGCCGGCGTTCAGCGAACGGGAGTGCCGACTGGGGTCCATCGGCAGCATCCCGGCGACCAATGTCATGCTGCTGGGAATGTCGCACGCGGGTAAGTTGGCAAAATACGGCCCCTAAATTGCCTGCCGTGAATCGCTCCTATCGGCTATGGTAGGGTGTAGCTTTTCCTCACCTATTGACCTGGGAGGCAGCGCACGCCATGCCCCGTTCCATTGTTGCCGGAAATTGGAAGATGAACACCACGCTGGAGGAGGCAGGAACGCTGGCCTCCGAGGTGGCCGAAGGAGCCGTCGGAGCCTCGGGCGTGGAGCTGATATTGTGCCCACCCCACATATCGCTGGCGGCGGTACGCCGAGCGGTCAACGGCAGCGGGGTCCACGTGGGCGCGCAGAACATGCACTATGAGGCATCGGGGGCTTTCACCGGTGAGGTGTCGGCGGCGATGCTGCGGAGCCTGTGCCACTATGTCATCCTGGGCCATTCGGAACGGCGGCAGCTCTTCGGAGAGACCGACGAGACGGTGAACCGGAAGGTGCATGCCGCCCTGGACGCCGGGCTGCGTCCCATTGTGTGCGTGGGTGAGACCCTGGCGCAGCGAGAGGAGGGCCAGGCGGCCGATGTGGTGGAGGGACAGGTGCTGGCCGGGGTGGCAGACGTTATTGACATAACGGATGTGGTGGTGGCCTACGAGCCAGTGTGGGCCATCGGCACGGGCCGGGCGGCGACGCCGGAGATAGCCGAAGAGATCATGGGGGGCGCGATCCGCGACGCCCTGCGCGACCTGTTCGGCGATGAGGGCGACCGGGTGCCGCTGCTCTACGGCGGCAGCGTCAATGCGACCAATGCCG
The DNA here is from genome assembly GCA_965208825.1 of Dehalococcoidia bacterium. Classification (GTDB taxonomy): domain Bacteria; phylum Chloroflexota; class Dehalococcoidia; order Lucifugimonadales; family UBA3495; genus VXOI01. The sequence goes on along the minus strand of CBDBPP010000004.1, from coordinate 68,983 downwards.
AAGATTTCGCGGCGCAGACGAGTATCAACGGCGCGCTGGTGGGTGGGGCCAGCCTGCAGGCGGACCAGTTTTTGCAGATCGCGGCGGCGGTGGCGGGCGCCAAGGGGTAGCGCTGCAGGACGTGCCGATAAGCAGGCAGGAGTTCGACGATGGACGCCTCGACCTGAGTGTACCGATACTGCAGTATTTGGGTGCTCGCAGCGAGGAGGCCTTTACTGCAGACGAGATTCTGTTTGCTATATTTGAGATATACGAACGCCGTGTCACCCCTGCCGAGGTGGTGGTTACCCTCGAAGACCTAGTAGCCAGGGGAATGTTGGAATCCAAGCGACTGTTCGGGATGACTTTGTATACTATTAGCATACAGGCCAGATAAGCACAGGAGGTGGCCTATGCCTCTGCCCAGACAATTGTTCGATATGGGAATTAGCCCCAGTTGCGAGAGGGTGATGCGGCGAGCATATAGCCTGTTGTCCGATAGTAGGGAATTGGCCTTTTCCCTGGAGGAAATCGAAAGGGAATTGTCCGAGGGCCCCATGGACTTCCTGCTGTCCGGGGAACTCACAACTGCTTTAGACACGCTGGCAGCATTGAAGGCAATCGACAAGAGGAAGGTCTTAGAAATAGACTATTACGCTTTTCTGGGGGAGTTTGATACTGGCACCTGGTTGTCCCGGAGACATTTTTCGGGCGAGTAGTCGCATTGCCCAGGATGGTGATGTTCTGAAAGGGACTGTTGCGAGCCGACGATCAGGAGAAGGGGGCGGTCTGGTATTCTGGATACCGACCGCGCCTTTTTCGTTGGGGAGAACCCCGAGGGATGGTGGCAGGTCTAGGTGTGGAACGCGCTGATATGCGGGGACAAACTAGCGATGCTGCAGGAGCATGTGGCCGACGAGTCGGTGGACCTGGTGTACCTAGACCCGCCGTTCAACTCGAACGCGACGTACCACGTGCTGTTCCGGGAGCGCCCGGGGGGCTACCAGCCGCAGCAGCGGGTACGGCGTCCCCAGGGGAGGCTGGCGATGGTGGGAGAGATTGGCGGCGGTGATGCGCCGGTCAAGTGAGTATCTCCGGCCCAGGCAACCATGAACGGTAGCGAACCGGAATCGGCGGGCGGCCCCCTCGTCTGCATCGTCGGGCCGACGGCGGTGGGGAAGACGGCCCTGGCGGTGTCGCTGTCGCGGCGGTTCGGGGGGGAGGTGGTCAACGCCGACAGCCGCCAGGTATACCGGGGGATGACCATCGGGACGGCGAAGCCGACGGTGGAGGAGCGGGCGGCAGTACCCCATCACCTGCTGGACATAATCGACCCGCCGGAGCCGTTCGGGGTGGCGCTCTTCCTGGATCGGGCGAGGGAGGCGGTGGCGGACATTCGTCGGCGAGGGCGGCTGCCCATCGTCTGTGGCGGGACGGGGCAGTACGTGTGGGCGCTGGCGGAGGGGCAGCGGATACCGGCGGTGCCGCCGGACCCGGAGTTTCGCGCCTCGCTGGAGGCGGAGGCTGAAAGCGTTGGGGCCGAGGCGCTGCACCGGCGGTTAGAGGCCATCGATCCGGCACGAGCGGCGGCGCTGGATCACCGCAACGTGCGACGGGTGATCCGAGCGCTGGAGGTTCACCACACCAGCGGGCGTCTGCCTTCGGAGATGGCACCCGAGCCGTCGGAGGGACTGGAGCCGCTGGTACTGGGGCTGACGATGTCGCGGGAGGCGCTGTACCGTCGGATAGACGAGCGAGTGGACCGGATGATGGCGGAGGGGTTCCTGCAGGAGGTGGAGCGGCTGGCCGAGGCCGGGCTGCCCTTCGCGCACGGGCCGCTGGACAGTCCGGGGTACCGGGAGTTGGGGATGCACCTGCGGGGGGAGCTGACGCTGGAGGAGGCGGTGGCGAGGACCAAGACGCAGACGCACCGGCTGGCACGGCGACAGTATTCGTGGTTCAAGCTGTCGGACCCGCGCATCCGCTGGCTGGAGGCGGAGGACCCGGCGTTGGCGGAGAGGGCCGCCGAAGCCGTGTCTTCGTTCCTGAGCAGCGAGGGCCCTGTGATACAATGATCGCCACCGCCGGGCAGTGATTTTCGGTCATTTAGCAAGGCGGAACAGGGGCCGGAACGATGCAATTCACCAAGATGGAAGGGGCGGGAAACGACTACGTTTACGTTGACGCCCGACACCAGGAACAGGACTGGGCCGAGCTGTCGCGGAGAATGAGCGACCGCCACTTCGGGGTGGGAAGCGATGGCCTGATCCTGATCGCGGACTCGGACGTGGCGGACCTGAAGATGGTGATGTTCAACGCCGACGGCTCCCAGGGCGAGATGTGCGGCAACGGCATCCGCTGCTTTGCCAAGTACGCCATCGAGCGGGACATCGCGGCGCCGTCGGGCGAGGGGCTGAGGGTGGAGACGCTGGCGGGCGTGCGGACGGTTGTGCCGACCTACGACGAGGCGCGGATCACCGGTGCGCGGGTGGCCATGGGCGCGCCGATCCTGGCGCCCTCGGAGGTGCCGGTGTCGCTGGCGGAGGAGCTGCCTCCGCCGGTGCTGGGCTACCCGTTCAGCATGGACGGTTACGACCTGCCGCTGAGCTTCGTGTCGATGGGAAACCCGCACGCGGTGACGTTCATCGAGCAGCCGGTGGCGGATTTTCCGCTGCACACGGTGGGGCCCAAGGTGGAGCACCACCCGATGTTTCCCCGCCGGGTGAACTTCGAGATTGTGAACGTGGAGGGCACCGGCAAGCTCACAGCGCGAGTGTGGGAACGGGGCAGCGGCGAAACTCTGGCCTGCGGTACCGGGGCCTGCGCCATCGCGGTGGCAGCGCGGTTGTCGGGGCACTGTGGCGACGAGGTAGACATAATGCTGCCGGGGGGGACATTGAGCATCCATTGGGACGGGACCGGCGAGGTCATGATGGAGGGCCCGGCGACGGAGGTATTCACCGGGGAGTGGGCCGTCTGATGACCACGGCCAGGACCAAGCGGCTGGCATGCGATGTTGCAAAGATAGAGGCTGAGATCATCATCGCTCCATACTTATCGGCAACTCAGGCAAAAGCTTAGAGCATTGGGATGTAGGTTTGATCGGCAAGCCAGAGGGTCCCACGAAATATGGGTAAATCCGGAGACTCTCGCCAAGGCAACGATCCCATTCTAGGGAAGTGACGACCTGAAACCAGGGGTTATTCCGCGATTCTTCCGAACCCGGGGATTTCGCCAACGATTTTTGACAGGGCTCAGAACTCGATAGTTATAGGCAAACTAAAGGCAGAGGCCGCAGAGATGCAATTTTCGGAACGACTGGGCAAACTGGCGCCGTATCCTTTCGTGGAGATCTCCCGCATCATCGCAGCCAAGCGGGCCGCCGGGGCCGACGTGGTGACCTTCGGCATCGGCGACCCGGACATACCCACGCCGCAGCCGATCATCGACCGGCTGCTGACGGCGTCGCAGCATCCGCCGAACCACCGCTACCCGGAGACGGACGGGTTGCCGGAGATGCGCCGGGCCATCGCCCAGTGGTACGACAGCCGGTTCGGGGTCAAGCTGGACCCGGACACGGAGGTGCTGCCGCTGATCGGGGCCAAGGAGGGCATCGGGCACGCGGCCTTCTGCTTCCTGGACCCGGGCGACATCGCGCTGGTGCCGGACCCGGCGTATCCGGTGTACGGGGTGGGTACGATGTTCGCGGGGGCCGAAAGCCACATCATGCCGCTGTACGAGCGGAACGGGTGGCTGCCGGAGCTGGACGCCATCCCGGCGGACGTGGCCCGGGCGGCGAAGGTGATGTGGCTGAACTATCCCAACAATCCGACCAGCGCCGTCGCGACCGAAGAGGATTTCGCCTCGGCGATGGCCTTCGGCCGCGAGAACGACATAGCGTTGCTGCACGACGCGGCCTACAGCGAAGTCGGTTACGACGGCTACCGAGCCATCAGCTACATGCAGATGGAGGGCGCCAAGGACATCGGCATCGAATTCCACTCGCTGTCCAAGACTTACAACATGACCGGCTGGCGGATCGGGATGGCAGTGGGCAACGCCGACATGATCAAGGCGCTGTTCCAGATCAAGGCAAACCTGGACTCCGGCGTGCCGCAGGCGGTGCAGGAAATGGCCATGGAGGCGCTGACCGGGCCGCAGGACTGCGTGGACGACAACGTCGCCATCTACCAGTGGCGCCGCGACCGGGTGGTGCGGGCCTGCCGGGCCGCGGGAATGGAGGTGGACGTACCGAGGGCGAGTCTGTACATCTGGGCCAAGGTACCGGCGGGTTTCACCTCGGCGGAGTTCGCGCAGCGACTGCTTGAGGACCTGGACGTGGTGGTCACTCCAGGCTCCAGCTACGGACGTTACGGCGAGGGATACATCAGGCTTTCGCTGACCACTCCGGACGAGCAGGTGGAGAAGGGGTGCCAGCGCATCGAAGGGTGGTCTATTCCGGCCCCGCAGGGAGGTTAGGCTTATCTCCAGGGACAAGCAACATCGAGAGGGGAACGGCACCGGGAGGAAGGGGCGGAGATCGCAGCGACTGGTTGACGTAATGCCAGCGCCGGAGCGCGCGATTCTCGTGGCGGTGGACCTGAAGGGCCGCGACGAACTGTGGTCGCTGGAGGACACGCTGGGAGAACTGCGTCACCTGACGGAGTCGGCGGGGGCAGAGGTGGTGGGGACGTTGTTCCAACGATCGGAGAGGCTGACGCCTACGTATGTCGGCAAGGGAAAGCTGGAGGAGCTGCAGGAATTGGTGAAGGAGAAGTCGGCTGAGGTCGTGATATTCGACGACGAGCTGACTCCAACGCAGCAGCGGAACCTGGAAGCAGCCATTTCCCCCAGGACCTACACCCGGTCCGGCGACCAGAACGAGGTCAAGATCATCGACCGGACGGCCCTGATCCTGGACGTGTTCGGCCGTCACGCGTCGACGTACGAGGGCAAGCTGCAGGTGGACCTGGCGCAGCACGAGTACCTGCTACCGCGGCTGGCGGGCCAGTGGTCCCACCTGGAGCGGCTGGGCGGCGGGATCGGCACCCGGGGACCGGGCGAGACCCAGATCGAGACCGACCGCAGGCTGGTACGGCGCCGGCTGCAGAAGATACGGTCGGAACTGGACGGGGTCCGCAGGCGACGGGCACTGCACATGGACCGACGAAAGAAGTCGGCCATCCCCATGGCGACGCTGGTGGGGTATACCAACGCCGGGAAGAGCACGCTGTTCAACGCCCTGGTGCAAGCGGGAAGCAACGGTGAGGCGTCGCTGGCGGCGAACCAGCTGTTTTCGACGCTGGACCCGGTGACCCGACGCATCCGGTTGCCCTCGGGGGCGCCACTGCTCTTGAGCGACACGGTGGGTTTCATCCAGAAACTATCGCCCAACGTGATCGCGGCGTTCCGGGCGACTCTGGACGAGCTGGACCGGTCGGACGTGCTGCTGCACGTGATCGACGTGTCCCACCCCAAGGCACCGGAGCAGACCGAGGTGGTGGAGCAGACCCTGGAGGAGCTGGGCCTGGGGGACCGTCCGCGGCTGCTGATAATCAACAAGATGGACCTGCTGGCCGACTCCCCAGGAGGGGCGGAGGAACTGCCGGGGGCGCGGGACTTCTCGCTTGGGGCAGCGTGGGACGGCAATGCGCCGTCGGGTGTGCTGGTGTCGGCGGAAAAGGGATGGAACCTGGACCACCTGCTTTCGGAGATCGAGAACGAGCTGGTGGACCTGGACGGACCGCTGCTGATGACGGAGGAGTACGCGGGCGGGTGGCGGTGACGGCAGACAAGGGGGTTCTCCGGCCTGCCGGGCGGGATCGAACACAGGTATAAATTGGTTCGCACAAGATACGTTATGTGATGTATCAGCGTGCTTTTTCCATCGTTTACATAATATGGCGCTGCGCGATAGGGGCGCCCACGCCGTCGAGTGTGAATCGGGTCATCGCTGGAGATAAGACCATTCCAGGCGTCGGATTCCGCAAGGGGAGGGTTGCCGCTCAGCGTGAGCGTCCGTATAATTGAATCTTGTCCCAGGTTCGGGCGGTTAGCTCAGTTGGTCAGAGCGCCTCGTTCACACCGAGGAGGTCGGAGGTTCAAGTCCTCCATCGCCCACCATGTTGCCGGGGACCTTTAGAGACCGGGCCCCGGCCCGGTGTTTCCCAGCCGAGGTGGCGGAACGGCAGACGCGCTGCGTTCAGGGCGCAGTGTCCTTACGGATGTGTGGGTTCAAATCCCTCCCTCGGCACCAACCCTGCCAAGATATACCAACAGCATTGATCGCGCGCTTGTAGCTCAGTGGATAGAGCGCTGCCCTGCGGAGGCAGAGGTCGTGAGTTCGAATCTCGCCAAGCGCGCCATTTTGTTGCCTCTTTAGCGTCCCCCTGCCATCTTGAGTTTCCAATATAATCGTGTGTGAGGCAGGATTTCACCCTCACCCTAACCCTCTCCCTCAAGGGAGAGGGAATTTTTTTGAGAGGAGTGTCAGATTAGCTTTTGCAGCTTCTGGACCCGCTGGTTGGCGGTGTCGATGCCGTAAATGCTTCCCTCCGAATCGGTGTAGACCTGGTGGGCTCCCTCGAAGGTGCGGCCCCGGGCCAGCAACTCGCCGTCAACGGTGTAAATGCTGATGCGGGGAATCTGGTCGGTGACGTAGACCACCTGATTGGCATCAATATGGACTCCCATGGGGCACTTAAAATCGGTCCATTCGGTAATGAAGGCGCCGTCGTGGGTGAAGACCTGCACTCGGTGATTCTCCCGGTCGGCGACGTAGACCCTACCGTCCCCGGAGACCCGGACGCTGTGGGGGACCCGGAACTGTCCCGGCCCGCTTCCGGGGGATCCGAAGCTGCTTATGTAATCTCCTGAAGCGCCGAAACGGTGGACGCTGGAATTGCCGTAGCCGTCGGCAACGTACAGGTCCCCCGACGGGGCCACGCAGATGTCGGCGGGGTGATTGAAAGGCGCCTGCATCGCAGCCTGATCGCGGGTCCCCAGCGAACCCCGAAGGTTGCCGGCGGTGTCGTAGAGCAGCACCTGGTGAGCGTCGCGGTCGGTGAGATAGACCATATCGTCAGGGCCCACATGGATGTGATGGGCGTCGGCGGGTACGCCGTCCCGTCTTTCCCAGGGCTGGAGGAAATGGCCGTTGCGGTCGAAAACCAGCACCGGCGGCCCCTGGCGCTGGAAGACGTAGACCCGATCCATGGAATCGACGGCAACACCACTGGGACCCTGCAGGGCCATGCCACCGGGAAGCCCGGCCCAGCCGGGCTGGTATTCGTACCTGAAATCGCCTGCTCCAATGGTAGCCGCCATGGTGCTCCTCCTTGCGGGCGTCCTACCCGTCGCCTGCCGGTCCGGCCCGAATTGACCGTGCTATACTGCCGTCGCCGGAGTCCCGGCCTGTTCTACGACATATTACTTCATCTTCGAGGAGGCCGGGCAAACGGTCGGCGCCCCTAGGAGGAGACAGTGAAACTGGACGGATCGGTGATAGTCGTCACGGGCTCTGCCACGGGCATAGGCTCGGCCACGGCCCGCCTGGCAGCGTCAAAGGGGGCCCGGGTGGTGATCAACTACACCAAGAGCGAAGCCGAGGCCAAGGCTACGGCGGCAGCCTGCAGGGACGCAGGAGGCGACGCCGTATTATGTCAGGCCAACGTGGCGGAGGATGCAGACTGTCGCCAAATGGCCGCGATGGCCCTGGAGCGGTGGGGCCGAATCGACGGACTGGTCAACAACGCCGGAACATCGGTATTCGCCAGCGCGACGGACCTGGAGTCGCTGTCCGGAGAGGACTTCCTGAATATTTACGCCGTGAACGTGGTGGGCGCGTACCAGATGATCCGTGCCGTCGCTCCGCACCTGAAGACGCAGGGTGAGGGCTCCATCGTTAACGTTTCGTCTATATCGGCCATAACCGGTGGAGGAAGTTCGCTGGCCTATGCGGCCTCCAAGGCGGCAATGAACGCCATGACGCTGGGCCTGGCCCGGTCGCTGGGTCCGGAGATTCGAGTCAACTCGGTCTGTCCGGGTCCTGTCCCGACGCGGTGGTGGGACGGCGGACTGGGCGAGGAAGGGGCAGACCGGCTGTTTGAGAGCTTTGCGAGGCAGGTGCCGCTACAGGAGGCGCCGACGGCAGAGAGCGTGGCGGAAACGGTGGTGTGGATGCTGGAAGCAGCGGGACATGTGACCGGCGAGACCGTCATGGTTGACGCGGGGATGCACCTGATCAGCTTCAAGCCGTAGCCTCCAGTCAGTCCTTAGCCACCTCCCTATCGCAGGGCAACCACCAGGGTTGCCCCTACTTTATGTCTATCTGGGTTGTCCTTGTGATGCGTGCATCAATTTAGAGGCAACCTTGGTGGTTGCTCTGGTTAAGTGCCCAATATTGTCAGGAAGGGTCAAAGCATGAATAACGAAAGTCCCCTGGAGATGGGAGGCACCGGCAAGGGCCCACGGCTGGTGGACTACCTGCTGTACGAGCCGGAGGAGTCGGGCGTTCTCTGGATCAAGTTCAACCGGCCGGAGCGCATGAACGCCCTGATCGGCAACTCCCAGGAGAATGGGACCGTCGCGAAGGTCGGGGAGTACATGCGGGCGGGGGACGACGACCCGAACATCCGGGTGATCGTGCTGACCGGCGTGGGACGGGGGTTCTGCTCTGGGGCGGACATGAGACGGGACAACGACCCGTCGGTCATGGGCGAGAACTTCGGGGGAAACCGGGGAACCGAGGAGGGGCCGGACGCGGCGCGTCAGCATTTCTTCCACGGGTTCACCGACTTGCACCGGGACATTTCGCTGATCTGCAAGCCGACGGTCGCGATGATCAACGGCCCGGCGGTCGGGTCCGGGATGGACATGGCGCTGCACTGTGACATCCGCGTCGGCTGCGAAAACACGCGGTTCATCGGTTACCAGCAGCTGGGACAGATCATCGAGAACGGTGGCAGCTACTACCTGCCGAAGATGGCCGGGCTGGGACGGGCGCTGGAGTTCGCCTATACCGGTCACCTGGACGCCCAGCGGGCCTACGAGTGGGGGCTGTTGAACTACCTGGTGTCCAGCGAGGAGCTGGAGCAGACCACCCGCGAACTCTGCGAACGGATCATGCGAACGCCGCCGATGGTGCAGTGGATCAGCAAGCGGATCATGCGGACCGCAATGGACGCGAGCCTGGAGAATACGATGGTGCTGACCTCCAACGCCGGCGGCATCCTGAACGGGTCGGACGACGCGGAGGAGGCACGCCGAGCGTTCCTGGAGAAGCGGGCCCCGCAGTTCCGGGGGAGGTAGGCATATGCCGACGATAGCGGAACTCATCGCCCTGGCCCCGTGGCGGGAGGCGGTGACCTACCGCGATACTTGGCCCCACGAGTACGTATTAACCGAGAAGGATGGGCAGCGGGAACTGCTAGCCGCAATCTGCGGACGGTTCCGCGACGGCGAAGGTGTGGCGTGCCGGTTCTTCCGGATGAACAACAGCTACCTGTTCATCGGAGAGCACAAGTACTGGCTGATGACCCACTACAACGATATCGACCCTTGGAACGACAAGGGCGATTATGTCATCAACCGCGCTCCCCTGTACAAGGACCGGCGCGATTTCATCATCCAGCCGGGGGACACGGGCAGGCGGGAAGACTATCCGTCGAACCCGCCTTACGAACGATGACTCAAAGGGCCTGTGTCGTTCTGAATACCGGATTACTCTCCGGTCAGTCCAACACGAAGGTCGGTCCTAGTGCGCGGGTTATTCAGGTAGTCATTCCCAAACCGGTTAATCTGGTTTCAACGGATCCACGAGGATCCGTTACGCGACGGCCAGCGCGCCTACAGCCACCGATGGGAGGGAGACGGGGAGCCGCTGCCAGGTCAGGCCTCCGTCGCCGCTGCGGTAGAGGTTGCCGCCGTCGGTGCCGGCGAATACGTCGTTGGGAGATGACGGGTCCCACTGGAAGGCCACCACCATATCCTCAGGCTCGTCACCCTCTCCCAAGCCATCGACCTTGCTCCAGGACCGGCCGCCGTCGGTGGAACGGTAGAACTGCGGCGACTTGCGCCGGGCGTTCTCGGACACGGTGACCAGGACGAGGTCGGAGTTGTCAGGAGCAGCGGCGATGTGCAGCGTGTAACGCCGGGCGAGGCCCTCGCTGATCTTCTCCCAATGATCGCCGCCATTGGTGCTGCGGTAGGGTGCGCTGGCGGTGGCGACGTAAACCCGCTCCCGTTTGTCCGCACCGAGATGGAGGCAGTGAATGTCGTCATCCAGGCCAGGCAGCTGCTGCCAAGTCCCGCCTCCGTCGGTGGAGCGGACCACGCCGCCGACCTCGATCCCGGCGTAAAGCAGGCGAATGTCGCCGGGCGAAACCACGAGGTCGCGGACGTGGGAGTCCCTGGTGGGGGCATGGAAGCCCCAATTTTCCGACTCCGGCACGTGCCGAAAGCTCCGGCACTCGTCCCAGGTTGAACCGCCGTCGTCGGAGCGGAAGAGGGCGGCCGGTTCGCTGCCAACCAGGACGGAATCAGCCTTCAAAGGGTCGGCCAGCACGCTGTGGGCGTAATCGGAGGGATAGGTATCGACGTGGGCCCAGGTGGCCCCGCCGTCGTCGGTACGGTAGACCCCAGCCTCGTAGGCGGCGAGCCAGGCCCTTTGGGAGTCGACCGGGCTGACGGCAAGCCGGGCAGCTGCATGGGAGAGATGCGTCGCTCCCCCCTGGGTCCAGGTTTCGCCCCCATCTAGGGTGCTCACGGCGCATACCCCGTCGTGCATCCCCACGTATATGACGCGCTTGTCGTTGGACATGCGGCCTACCTCCTGTGTTATGTCAAATTGCAATTTTGCTTGCTGAGAATATGCGTATAGCAGAGGGCTCTCCGCTTTCGGACAGCATACTTTACCATTCTGGCCGCCAACACTATCATAGATGTCCTACGGGTGGTTAGCTCAGATGGTTAGAGCACCTGCTTTACACGCAGGGGGTCGCAGGTTCGAGTCCTGCACCGCCCACCACGCTGTACCGAATTCATAACACCCCCGTTCAAGGCCACCTCCGCCGTGTCCGCGCCGCCTATGGGACTATCCTGGGGAGTCGGTATGGTATAGACGATGGTCGCCTTGCCGGGGGCCACCTCGATCTCCTTCACGAAGGACCGCACGAAGGCTTTGGTCTCGGTGAGTTCACTGGTGCGGAGAAACTCGCTCATGTCGGCGGCGAAGGCGGCCACCATATCGGCGCTGTCCAGCAGTTCTCGCCGCTCGGCCAGCACGGCCCGGGCATCCTCGGCGGCGGCCTCCAGTTGCTCCCGCCGGTGGCGGTGTTCCAGGATGCGTTCCGAGGCGTCGGCCATGTCCAGGTCGGTGCTCTCCACGAACTGCCAGATGCGGTCCAGCTTCCGCTTGACCTCCTCCAGTTCCGCCTCGATGGTCTCCAGTCGTTCCCGTTCCTCCTTGGCGACGCCGTCCATCTCCTCGTCCACCAGCTTGACCAGTTCCCGGATGTTGGACTCGGTGAGGATGTTGTCGCGGATGTTGGAGATGATGACGGTCTCGAAGTTCCTGGCATTGAGCCTGGGGCAATCGCAGGCGTCCCTGCCCTGCTTGAGCAGGGAGTGGCAGACGTAGTAGGTGTACTTGCCGCCCTTGGCCTCGGCGGCGGTCATGGCCTTGCGGCAGGCTTGGCAGCGGGCCAGGCCGCTGAGCAGGTAGGGGCTGGCGGCGCGGCGGGGGTTGGCCTGCTTGGGGGCGCGGGAGCCCAGCAGTTTTCTGACCTGCCTGAACTCCTCTCCGGTTACGATGGCGGGGAAGGCGTCCTCCACTCTTACCGGCTCCTGCCCGTCCCTGCTCTTCTGGCCCCAGACCAAAGTGCCGGTGTAAGCCTCGTTGTTGAGCATGTTGTGGATGGTGGTCTTGATCCACTTCTTACCGTTGGAGTTGGGGATGCCCTCGTCGTTGAGGGTCTTGGTTACGTCGAGGACGCTCTTGCCGCTCAGGACCATCTCGAAGATGCGGCGGACCACGGCGTCGTGGGGCAGGTCGAGTTCCAGCCTGGGGCGCTTCTTGGCGCCGTCCTGGACGTGGACTTTCTTGTAGCCGTAGGGGGCGTTGGTGGAGACCCAGAATCCCCGGGAAGCGGCCTCGCGCATTCCCCTAACGACCTCTTGAGCTAAATTTTCGCTGTAATATTCGTCCACGGACTCGATGATGCCCTCCAGCAGCCGGCCGGTGGCGTTGTCCTCGGCCTGCTCGGTGATGGACACCACGCGAATGCCCTTGCGCCGCAGCTGGGCCTTGAAGGCCACGGCGTGCTCCCGCTTGCGGGTGAATCTTGAAAACTTCCAGACCAAAATCTCGCGGAATGGGGCTTCCGGCTTGGAGCCCTCGTCGATCATCTTGCGGAACTGGGGGCGGTCGGCGATCCTGCCGCTCTCGGCCTCGTCCACGTACTCGCGGGCCACGGAGTAGCCGTTGTTCTTAGCGTAGTCCCTGAGCGCCCGCAGTTGGGCGGCCACTGACAAATCTACATCCTGGCGGTCGCTGGACACCCTCGCGTAGAGGGCCGCCGGAGTCAGGGATTGGAACTGCTTCTTCATGTTATCCTCCTTTGCCGATAGTCCGCAGAAACAAGGCCAGGCCGCGCTGCTGTCACTGACTCACTAGCACGTCGATGGTGGTTCCCAGGCTGCTGGCAATGCGGGACAAAGCCGCAGCGGACCCGGGTTTCCGTCCTCGCTCGATCTCGGAGAGATAGCTTACGGCCAAACCCGTCCGCTCCGACAAGTCCTGCAAGGTGACGTCTTGGTGTTTCCGGTAGGCGGCCATGGGCCTTGCTCCGTTGATGATGGCCAGGGCCACTTCATGGGGGATCCGGATGCCGTCGTCGGCGCGAATGGCTGCCAGGGCGTCCTCCAGCTCGCCATTGCGCTCCAACAGGGCGTCGTATTCCTGGCGGGTGATGGTCACGGTCTCTTGGCTAGTCATAGGCTTCTCTCCTGTGTCGAACTCTCAGAACCGACATGGCATGGGCGCCGCGCTCCACGTCGAAAATCACCCGGTGGTCGCCAACCCGCAGCCGGCGATACCGGCTGTTGGCGAGCATGATCACCTGGTTGACCAGTGACTCCGGGTCTGCGGCATACTGCTCAATCCTGGCGATGATGCGCTGCCGGTCCGGTGGGGCGATGCGGCGCATGTCCCTGATGGCTCTTGGCGACCATTGAATTGCCAGTTCCGGTTCCACAAGGCTATTTTCACAAATAGCGAAACACACGTCAAGGAGGGCGGCCCCCGGGACAGCGGGAATAACCGGCTTACTTCAGCAGCCACCAGACGACAAGGCTGAAGACAGCCAGCATCGCCAGCAGGCTGAGCACGGCGATGCCGAGCGCCTTGGCCAGCTTGCCGGTCCTCCGGTGGGCGTCCTGCTCCCGGACCAGTACCGTCTCCAGCTGGCGGTACTCGTCTATGGCGGTCTCCGTCTCGGCCCGGGCTTGGTCCCGCTCCTGTTCCAGCCGGTCCGCTTCCTCGGTCAGGTCCCCCACCGTGCGCTCCAATCGTTCGACCCTGGTCCTGGCCTGCCGCAGCAGCTCCCGGTCGCTGGGATAGCGGGGTCCCGGCAGTTTCACGTAGACCCGCCGGCCTTCTCTCCCTACCTCCACCTCGCCCTTGCGGATCATCCGGTCCAACGTGGACAGTGAGACCTCCAACTCCCGCGCCGCCTCCCCCTTGTCCACCCAGTGGACCTCGTCTTTGACCTTATCTGACATGTAAATCACCTCGTCACCGGCGATGCGTCAGGCGATTGCACTCGGTCCAAAATCACCCTTGTTGTTTTAGCGCCGTTTCTCATACTTGCAGGAATGCAATTTTTGATTCGTCAAGGGGAATTTCGGCACGTTTCCCGCTTGAAATCAGGGGACATTGACACATCGCGGCCTCCCGGCCAACCTCTGAAATCACCCTTGGAGGACAGTTTGCGCCCCCGGACAAACGAGCGGGTAGAAAATGCCATGTCAGCATGATTAACGTGTCTCCTGCCGACGCATCCGTCGGCGCAGTCCGTCCCATTCGTAGGCGTCCAGCTCGCACAGCGCCAAGGGCTCACGTTGGTCCCACAGGGGACGCCAGGACCGGCCCAGTATCCCCCTATAGGACAGAAGCTCCCTACTGGACACCAGGATGGGCAGCTTCATGGCGGGCATCCGTGACGCCGTGCTGGCGTAGGTCTCCGCCACCTCCTCGGTGTCCACCAAGAACAGCGTGGTCGGGAAGGGCGGCTGGTCATCCCGGGGCGCGTCGGAACGGTAGTAGCGGATGTAGGGGCGCAGGCGGGCGGCCACTCCTCTGGGGTGGCGGGCGCGCAGTTCGTGCTCGAAGTAGAAGGGAACGTGCAGGGCGTTGACCAGCAGGTGCCCCACGGCGTCGGGCGCGATGGCGTCCTCGCCCCGGTTGAAGGCCCGGTCGGAGCGGGCGGTGGGAATGGACCATTGCAGTTCGCTGGCGTCCTCGGCCCGGGCCTCGCCGGCCAGCTCGGACAGGAACCAGGTGATGCCGTCGGCGTGGCCGGTCTGGCGCTGCCAGGTTAGGATGCGGTGTCCCAGGGGACGGGGCCGTCCGTGATTGTCGGCGGCGTCCTCGGTGCTCCAGGCGGCCATGGTGGTGGACAGTTGCGCCCGGTCCCGGCGGGTGACGTACCTGATGCCCCGGTCGGACAGCGTGTAACGCACGTCGCCCCGCTTGCCGCGCTGTTCCACCAATTTCCAATCATTCGCCAGGCTGCGGGTCATCTGGCTGACTCTCCCGTCGGACACGCCCAGCCAGCGGGCCAGGTGCTCCCGGGGGATCATGGGATGGTCGGTGATCAGGTCCAGGGCGCGCTTCTCCGCAGGGCTGATGCCGAAGGCCGGGGCTGCCCTGACCATGCGCTCCGGGTCAGGCAGCGACGCCCGCTTACGCTCCGGCGCCTCCGGATGAAACCGGCTGCCGGGTTCGGCCTGGGAGACCACCTGCTCCAGGGTGCGGTACATCCTGCCAATCACCCAGTTGGACGAAATCCAGGTCAGGCGGTCCCACTCTTCCAGGGTCTCCCGGCGCTCGACGCCCACGAAATAGTCACGGAGGTCGGCGTTGAGGCAGAACTCGTCGGTCAGCCGCTGCTCCCAGGGGCTGGGAACCAGCACCAGCACCACGGAGGGACGGCGGTTGTAGCGGTACTCCGCGATGGCCCGCAGCCGGTCGTAGAGGGAGCGGCGCCGCAGCGCCAATCCCTGGCGCACCACCCCGAAGCTGCTGCCATTGTGCAGGGTGATCACCGCGTCGAACCGGCCCCGGCGCTGGAACTCCACCTGGGTTTCCAGCCCGTCCACGCCCGGGGACTGTGTGGCCGCCAAACGGTAGATGGAAGCCACGGCGTCCATGCGGCGGGTGAGCAGTGCCAGCCACTGCCGGGACACGGGATAGGCCCGCACGAAGTCAGAGGGCGCGTCGAAGTCCAGGGCATTGGCAGCTTCGGCAATGCCCTTCCTCGTGAGGTGGTACCTATGGCTGGACGGCAGGTGACTCGTGCCGTGGCTCACCCGCTGGGCCAGGCCGTCTCTCAGCAGGGCAGACAGGGCGCGATGCACCGTCGCCGGCGGCTCGCCCAGGACCAGGGCCAGTTCCCCCGCGTCGATGAAGGGCAGCCGCGCCAGGGCGTCCAGGATGCGCTCTCGTGAAAAGGCCATGTCTCCAGCGTAGCAGCCGGAGGCTGCCGCCGTCATCGGGCTGGTGTCAGTGACGCTGCGACGAGAGAATTGTCGCTTTTTGTCTGTCCGAAATCTGCCCGGCGGTATAGAATGTCGGAGAGGCAGATCCCTTCCTTGGGAGTGATGACAGTGAACGAGCCAACCCGCCCTAAATCGGACGTTGCCCGCCTGGGCGACGAGATCTACCAGCGCGACATCCGGTCAAAGGTTGAGACGCGCCACCACGGAGAGATCGTCTCCATTGACGTGGACAGCGGCGACTACGCCATTGGCGGCTCCGTGGTTGCTGCGGCGGGGGAGCTGCGTGTCCGGCGACCGGAGGCCCGGGTGTGGTCCGTGCGGGTGGGGTATCCTGCGCTGCGGCATTTCGGGGGGCGTCCCCTGCTGAGAGGCCAGTGATCCAGGGCGTGGTGAACGCTGCCTACGAACCCATCGTGAGGCTGGCGTTGGAAGGTCCGTCGGGGCAAAGCCGGGAAATTGATGCTGTCGTCGATACCGGCTTCAACGGCTTCCTGACCCTGCCGCCCAGGATGATTGTCGAGTTGGAGCTTCCATTTCAATCGGAGGGCCAGGCGACCCTGGCCAATGGTAGCGTGGAGTTCTTCGACGTCTATGGCGTCACTGCATCGTGGGACGGGCATCCCAGATTTGTCGATGTGGACGAAGCCGACACCACGCCCCTCCTGGGAATGGCGCTGCTCGACGGCTACAGCCTGTACGTGGAGGTAGCCGCCGGCGGTCCGGTGGTGATACAGGCTGTGGAGTAGGCCCGCTCGCGCCGGTCCCGGTCTCCTGACATCACCAGGCACTCCCCGTCCCAGTACGCCATCCGCCCCACGATTTCCACAGTCTTCACGCTCACCGCGCACACCCGACGCAGCAGGTCTATCACCCGTTCCTTGTGGTCTGCGAAGCGGTAGGTGTTGAACCGCTCGGCGATGGTGGGGTCCCGGGGCTTGCGTTCCTTGTACTGGTCCAGCACCCACTCCAGGGCCGAGCGGCTGCCCAGTTGGTACTCCCACGCCTCCGGCGGAACTCCCCGCAGCGTGGTTCTGTCGTCCAGGATGATGGTTCTCTTCTCCTTATCGGCCCGCAGGACCGCCCGACTGGGTTCCGCCTACAGGTCAACCCGCTCCAGGGGATAGGGCTCCGCCTGCTCGAACCCGATGTGCAGGTCAAGCAACTCCTGCCCCATGTCCCGCCACAGGCGGAAGTCGTGGTAGAAGGGCAGGCGGGGAAACTCCCGCAGCAGGTCCACTCGGTAGTCGTGGCGGTACACCGGGTCGTGCATCACGGCGTAGGTGTAGGCGAAGATGTCCTCGGCGGTGATGCCATCGGGCCCAGCCAGTTCATCGAAAGCCTCGCCCCATTCCTGCCGGTAGTGGTCGTTGAGCTGCCGGATACCCCACTGGGTGACGTTGCAGACCCGCTCCCCGTCGTCGGTGTAGCGGTAGAGGGGCAGGCACTGATTGTCTCCTACGAAATGCAGGTCAACCAATTTGTCGGATGCCAGGGCGTAGAATGGCTGGTGCCGAGCGGAGAAATTGATCGTCGGGTTGCTGCCATTCCGGTGGTGAGGGAAGATTTGGGGCATCTGGTAGCGGCGATGTGTGACAATCGGCGCATAGTAACAGTGCTTCACGACGAAGGGCCGGTACATGGCGCGGGTCAGGTTCATTTCCGAGAAATGCATCGCGTCTCCCTTAGCCAGGTGGTCTTCCAGCTCGGCCGTCCATTTGATGGACCTGTTGACCCAATCGCCCAAGGCGCTGCGGTCTGGCGTTTCATTCTCGAACCGTTCCCTCTCTTCACGGTAAACCTTCGAGAAATACATTCCTTTCGCCACAAGAGCGTCCATGTTGAAGTCGTACATCCACTCGTCTCGGTTCGTGGCGATTCCCAGTGAATACAGCCTGAATACCGCCCCTTCATCCTCAACCCGCTTCGCCAGCTTGGTCTCCCGGTTCGCCAACGGCAGCAGTTTCTCAAAGTCGCTGTTGGACCGGTTGAGCCAGTCGTTGCGCTTATCCGGCGTGATGGTCTCAAACTCAATGCCGTCCAAGCCGGCGCTCCCCAGATAGGCCAGCTTGTCCTTGGCCAGTTCCGCGTCTTCCCGCCGGGCGTAGTGAATGCCGCACTGTCCCAACTTGGCTTTCTCCCTCACGAAGAAGCCGATGGCAACGCCGGTCTGGATACCGAAAACGTTGTGGCTGGTGCCTGAGATTTTCGGGTTGCGCCGCACGTCTGAGCCGAGGTCCAGTACGTAAATGTCGGTGAACTCTTCGGCTGCCAACTTGCGGAACCCGTCGTCCTGCCGGGTGTCCAGGTAGGCCCGGTTCGTTACAAACCCGATTATCCCGTCGTCGTCCAGCCTATCGGATGCCCACCGAATGAACCGCTTGTACATATCGTACTGCTTGGTCTTCTGCGCCGTGCTGGCGGCTACGTAGGTCTCGCTGATCCGCCGGTCTATCTCCGGGTACTCCCGGTTCTTGTTGTTGTCGTTTTCGTTCTGCTGGTTGGCGTTGTACGGCGGGTTGCCGATGATCACGCTGATGGGCTTTTCGTTCTGCTCCTGCACCCGTAGCCAGTTCTCTTCCGACAATGCCCCCAGGTTGAAGGCTCCCTGCCGCGTCACCGCCCCACCACTGGCTCCCGTACCCTGCCAGTCCATGTTGTCCAGGGTGTCCACGAAGCACAGGTTGGGAAACTCCAGGTACTTGCCCGTCCGCTCCCGATAGGTGTACTCGATGTTCAGGTTGGCGATGTAGTAGGGCAGGATCGCCACCTCGTTGGCGTGGACTTCATTCAGGTACTTGCGCTCCAGCCGCTCCAGGGGCAGATGGTTGATCAGGTTGGTGACGAAGGTGCCCGTCCCCGTGGCTGGGTCCAGGATCTGCACGTTGTCGTCGGCCAGCGTCTTGCCGAAGTGTTTCCGCAGCAGGTAATCCGTCCCCCGGATGATGAAGTCCACCACCTCGTTGGGGGTGTAGACCACGCCCAGCCGGTCGGCGGCGGCGGGATTGTAGGCCTGGTAGAAGTCCTCGTAGATGGCCTTGAGGAACTGCTGCTTTTCGGAGTAATCGGCGATTTCGTCGGCGGCCCGTCCGATGGCCCCGTAGTAGGCCCGCAGCCGGTCGATGGCCTCCCGCCGCACGTTGCCGGTGAAGAAGGTCCCCTCCAGCTCGTCCAGCTGGCCGGCCACGTTGTTTTCCCGGTGGAACTGGTCCTCGTCAAACACGCGGTGGAAGATGTCCTTGGTGAGGACGTGCTGGAGCAGCATCTCCCGCACGTCGGCCTCCGCCACGTCGGGGCCGATGCTCCGGCGGCACAGGGCCAGGAACTCCGCTGCTTTGGTCCGGTAGTCGGCGTTGCCCTCCTCGGCTGCCGCCACCGACTGCCGCAGGTTCTCCAGCACCGCCGGCAGGTCGGCCTTGAACTGCGCCTGGGCCTGGCGGAACTCCTCGATGCTGGGCAGTTCGTAGTCCAGGAAGCGTCGTATCAGCCGGTGCAACTCCCCAGGGCGGGACATGTCCACCCGGAGCGCCACGTCGCCGTTCTGCACCAGCACCGCCGTCTCCGAGTCCTCGAAGACGATGTTGTCCCGGGGGTAGCCCCGGTTGAACTTGGCCTGCATCTCCGCATCCAGGTCGTCGTGGCTGTCCTTGGCCTCCCAATAGCCCCGGGCCATGCGCAGGGTGTCCTTCACCGTGCCGTCGGGGATGACGTTGCCCACCGTCTTCAGTTCGGGAATGAGCACCAGCCTTTCCTTGTGCTCCCGGCAGTAGGCGTCCAGGCAGTTCTGGAAGGCCGGGCGGATGTTCAGCTCGTTGTCCGAACCGCCGAACTCCACCAGTTCCCGCCGCCTGGCGTAGTAGTCCGCTATGTGGGGGTAGTCGGGCATCTTATGGATACCTTACCCAAGCGCGGCTGCCGGCGCAACCGCGGGCAACCGGCCTGGAACTGCGGACCTGCGGCGGGAACACCGACGCGCAGGCCGCCTTGAACCGCCCCCACCGCAACGGCGAAGGGCCCTGGCCATACCGGCCAGGACCCCTCCTAAGTCCAACCCCTTGGCCCCGGCGGTGCCTCCGCTCGGCGCTAGTCCTTGATGATGATGGTGAGTTCGGTGGGCTCCCCGACGGTGTAGCCCGGGCCGTTCAGCACCCGGAAGATAGCCGTCTCGCGGCCTTCCGCCCTGTCGTCGCGTATCGGGGCGAATATGAACCTGGCCCAACGCACGCCCGTGTCCCGGTCGAAGTCCTGGGGGGACTCAAGGGACCGTACCGTGAAGACGTCGCCCGCCTTCTCGATGGTCTGTCCCTGGATGCGTTCCACTATGAAGTCCTCGTGCAGGGTCGCCGTTCCGCCGACGTACTGGAAGATCACGTCCCCCGTGAAGTTCCTGGTCACGTGCCACGTCGGGCGCGCCGCCCCGCCATCTTCCCACCATTCAAGCTGTGTGGCGCCCGTCCCATGGAAATTGGGATTGTTGAGAGAGGCCACCGGGGTGTTCTCGTCGTGGTCGTCGTCCACGATGGTCAGCGTGTACTCATCGGCCGAACCCACCGAGTACCCCCGGCCCGGCTCCAGCGTCAGCACCACAATCTCGTCGGCCTCGTTGTCGCCGTCGCCGACAATGGTCACCGGGATGTCAGTGCTACTATCCCCGGCCTGCACCCTCGCCGTCAGCGTGGCGGGGACGCCGTAGTCATCGGAGCTGGTGGCGCCGATGTTGGGCGGGCTGCTGACGCTGAAGGTCAGGAGCGTTCCGCCGGCCGGCGCCGGACGGTCCAGCTTCACCTCCACGTTGTGCGGGATGACGCTGCCGCTGTCGCCCTCGGCCACCTCGCCCGAGGCGGCGGTGAAGGTAGCCACCGGCGCGTCGTCGTCCTTGATGGTCAGCTCGTATCTAACCGGCAGGGCCAGGTCGTACCCGTCGCCGCTGAGCAGCGTCAGCACCACCGTCTCGTCGCCCTCGGCGTCGCCGTCGTTGAGGATGCGCACCGGCACGTCCACCCAGTCCTGTCCCCGCCCGACCATCGCCGTGCAGGGGTCGCCGCCGCAGTCGCTGATGGTGAAGTCGTCGCCCTCCGTGGCCGTGCCGTCAACGGTGTATCTGACGGTGATATCCGCGTGGGGCCCCGGCTCCAGCAGGATGGTCGCCCGATGGGCGCCGCCTCGCTCGCTTACGCTGGCCGAAGCCGCCGCGAAGGCCACCAGCGGCGGGTCGTCGTCCGCGATGGTCAGCGTGTGCTCGCCGGGATCGCCCACGGCGTAGCCCGAACCGGCCCGCAGCGTCAGAACCACCGTCTCGTCCGGTTCGTTGTCCCCGTCGTTGGTGATATCCACCAGGATGGCAACGCTGGTGGCCGTTGCCGACACCTCCACCGTGTTGTCAACCCGGTAGTCTCGGTTGCGAATGGCCGTGCCCCCCACGCCGTAGCGCAGGGTGAAGTCGCTAGGCGCCGGCTGGTCCAGCCTGACCGTCACGGGGTGCTCGCCGACTCCCTCCACGGGGTTGGACGTGCCGGCGGCGAAGCTGACCCGGGGCAGGTCGTCGTCCCGGATGGTCAGCGCGTGCGTCCGCTGCGTCCCGAGGTTGTAGTCCGAACTGGGCAGCAGCGTCAGCTCCAACCTCTCGTCGCCCTCGGTTAGAGAGTCGTCGGTGATGTTCACCGGGATGGTTACGCTGGAGTCCCCGGCGCTCGCCGACACCGACCCGGTGGAGCCCGTTACGCCGGTGATGCTGTAGTCCACGTCGCGGGTGGCAGGGCCGCCCAGTCGGTAGTTGATGGACACGTTGCCGGCGGGCGACGGGTCCAGGTTGATGACCACGTCGTGCGTGCCGCCATCCTCGTCAACCCCGCTCTCGGCCCGGGCGAACTCCGCCCGGGGGCCGTCGTCGTCAACGATGGTCAGCCAGTAGACCTGGAGACTCCCCAGGGCGTAGCCGTCGCCCTGGGACAGCCAGAGGATCAGCGACTCATCCGGCTCGCTGTGCCCGTTGTCCGTCGGCTGCACCGGGATGACCACGCTGGTCTGCCCGGCCCGGGCCATAACCGTCCCGGAGCCGGTGCTCGAGCCCCTGATGGTGTAGTCGTCGTCAACGGCGGCGTCGCCCTCGGTGGTGTAGCCGATGGGGAAGTCCTCGTGGGGAGCCGGCTCCACCTGGATAACCACGTTATGCGGGCCGGCATTCTCCTTCACCACGCCCGCGGCCGGCTCGGCGAAGGACACCGTGGGATCGTCGTCGTCCGCCACCGCGACGCTGGCCGACCGCGCCGACGACAGCGCGTAGCCAGAGCCGCTCAGCAGGGTGAGGACCACCGCGCCGTCGGCCTCGCCGGTCTCGTCCGCCTCGGTGGGGACGGTGATGTCCGCACGGCCCCGGCTGTCAATGATTACCGAATCCTGGCCCAGGTCCAACCCGGCCACGAAGTTGCCCCGCTGGGACACCGTGTACTGCACCTGGAGCGTGTCGCCGGCGACCGGGGCAGGGGAGGCGCTGATGGTGAATTGAGCGTCGCCGCCCTCCACAACTCCGGCGCCGCCCTCCACCGTCAATTGGGTCAGATCCGAGATTCCGGCAGCCGTCAGCGCCGGCTCAGACCAGTACCCGGGAACCTCCTGCGTGTTCACCGCCCGCACGTAGTAGCAGGTGAGCTCGTTCGGGTTGATGGAGTAGTCCAGGTGCACCCTTCCCGTGACCTTCTCTCCAGCCTGGTCGAGCCGGGGCTTCCGGCACGTTTCCTCTCCCCGGTCCGTCCACAGCTCGTAGCCGGATACCGGCCAGCCGTTCACCGATTCCACCGGGCCCCAGGTGACCACTGCGATGGGCGGGTCGGCATAGGTCAGCACGCTCAGGGAACGGGGCGTTCCCGGCGCTCCACCGCCCGCCCCGGCCCGCGCCACGATGGTTGCCGTATTGTTCTCATCGATGTAGTCGAAGTAGGGGGTGCTGTGCCAACTGTTCCCGCTGGTGGCCTCGCAGACCGCCTTCCGAGCGGTGTCGTCCGCTCCGGTGACCGACACGTCATTGCCGTCGCCGTCGATGCACTTCTCGTAGTCCTCGACGTTGGCGATGGTGGCGGTGGCCGTGGCGTTCGCCGCGTTCTCGCCTTGCAGGATGAGGATCAGTTCCTCTCCCTCCAGCCTTCTGGCGGCGGCCCGGTAATAGTCCTTCTCCTCCAACCGGCCGATGGCCCACACGCCGTTGTGGTAGGCGCCCGCGCTGGCGGTATGGCTCGCCACCGTCACCCCCTCGGGCAGGGTCAGGTCGATGGCCACTTCGGCGCCGGGGACGGCGTCCGGCCCGTTGTTGGACGCCAACACCGTGATCGCATACTGGTCTGCCGCCGGGTCAGGGACGGCCCCGCCGTCGCCCACCTCCAGCTCGGCCACGGGACCAACGTGGAAGGTGTAGGTTCCGGTGGCGGTGTACCTGATGCCGTTGTGAGTGGCCTTATAGCTCCTCTCCGTAATGTAGGTGCCTAGGGCCCCAAAATGCAAAACTATAGGGCTGGAATGGACCCCTGAATTACCGCCGAAAGAAAACGGAAATTTATAATAGCCCTCGTTGTCAACTTCGTAATATGACGGGGCGCCCATTTCAGCAGGTGTGGGAGGGTCAGCACTGGCGAATATAAATGTTCCTGTGGTGTCGCGAATCTTGAGGTAGCCGGGTTTTTCTCCTCCCTCAATGCCGACGACTCTGATTCTGTCAGCATATGCGGTCCAATCAGTCGATAATTCGTTGCGCCCACCTCCTGCTGGGGTAGCGATTTTATCTATGCTCTCCCGCATCTGCAAACCTACCAATCGGTCTGTGTTGTCTCGCCGGGTTCGCCACTCGACACCGCCTGTTCCTGGTGGGGAAAATCGCCCACCGGGGTCTTTGATCTGGATGAAGGTATCTTCCGGCAACAGGATAGTCTCGTTTAAGAGACCGGCGTTTCTGCTTGCGGAGCCTCCAATTACAACTACTTCCAGGGTGTCCACACTAGTGCAGGGATAAGCGCTGACGCTCACGCAGGGAAAGAGGGTGAAGAGGTCGGTCTCGCCAGTCTGAAACAAGACAGGGCGCTGCCCAAAGCATACATTGGCATGATTACCCCGCGGGTGATCGTACGGCCGTTCCACGGTCAAGTCAGCGGTGACGCACTTCCCCTCCACCTCCGCCCGGCTGCTCACGGGAAGCGACAGATCCAGGTCAACAAAGCGCTCGGTATCTCCCACATTCCACTCCCAGGTCCTCGCCTCCCCCGGAACAGGGGTGAAGGTGGTATCGGCATAGGTAGGCAGTTGGGCCGTAGGTTGTCCCAGCCCCGGGGGAAGCCCGATCCTTACCTTGACCCCATAAGCGGCAGCATCGCGGCCAGAGTGGGAACTCAAAGTAACCCGGAGATCAAAATTGACGGTACCGCCGTCCTGGGGCACAGGGTTATCCAGGGATGCTTCGATTCCGTAATGGCCCCCCGCCGATGTCAGCGATCTCTCCGGTGTTACCACAACCCAATCCTCGGCGGAGTTGTTGTGCAGCAAGGCCGACGGCTCTAGGGGAAAAGAGTTTCTGATGACGGCCCGCAAAGGCACAGCCAGCTCTTCAGGATAGCTGCTAACCAGTTTCGGCGCCATTTTGCTTGCGAAACTCACCGATACCGAAGTGCCTCCGTCCAGCCTTCCCACGTTCCAGATCCCGGTGGAGGGATCGAACTTAAATGAGTGACTTGTAACCACTTGGTCGGGCAGGTCAACCCGCACCGTCACCCCGAAGGCATCCTGATCCCCCAGGTTCCTGGCGGTGACAACAAAGATACCGTTACTTCTTATAGCTTCAACTTCAACGGCAAGGTCGAGGGGGGGAGGCTGCTGGGCCCGGGCCAGCGAGGGAGCAGCAATAGATAACACCGCCAAGACAGCTAGGACGCAAAGCAACGCCGTAAAGACACTGCGGTTGGCGACAAACGGCACTTTTAGGCTGGGAGGGAAGGGCAATCGTCTTTTCAAGGACCAACAATTCCGTACTGAGTGGAGAATGGGAGAGAGCATCTTCTTTCTGGTGGTGGCCGTGTATTCTCAACGTGTGCTGGTATTGGCGAAAGCTCACTGCCAACACGCGCTGAGAATACCGGTGGCTATATGCCTTTCGATTATTCCCTGTTACAAAGGGGAAGGGTTTGGGTGAAAGGCGCCACCCCACGCAGCGGTAGGCAGGGCCCGGTTCGTCCGGCGGTCTCCGCCGGACGAACCGGGAATTAGTCAACGGAACTCGGCTACTGCCACTGGACCGTAAGTGGGTCAGAGTAAACCGTGATCCCCTCGTCGTTGTAAAGGTAACTCACCGAAACAATATAGAACTTGGTCCCTGCATTCCCATCTCCGGTCAGGGTGAAGGTCTGATTCGCTGCTCTCGTGTCAGCCGAAGATATCAGGGTGTAGTCCGGACTGCCGTCGCTGTTGGCGGTGTGCAGGGTAAAGTCCCTGCTAATGCTTCCCGGCAGGTTGTGGACCGTAGCCGTAAAGGTGACTCTTCCCGAGGCGGATGGGGCTTCCGGCGAGACTCTGGCAGTTACGTGGACCTCCCCCGCCTCAATCTCGTTTTCCAGGGTGATTCTGACCGCGATGGTGCTGTCCACCCGCAATTGATCGTCGTCTCCTTCGCGGTTCTTTCCGTCGCTGACGGTCAGCACCAAGTCATAGGCAGCCTTGGTCTCATAGTCCACGACGGCTGCGCTGGCCACCTTGATCTGGCCGCCCCCGGCCACGCTCACCACCTCAAAGTCGGTATGCCCTTCGCCCGAGAGTTTGTAGATGAGGATGTCGTCGCCGGCACCGGTCACCGGCACCGGGTGCCCTACGTTGGTTCCTGCAGGGGAATTCTCCGGAATCTTCCGGTCCGGCGCCTTAAACATGGGCTGCTCGTCCAGGGTCAGCGTACCCACGCGGAAGACGTACCGCCTGACCTCGCTGGTGACGATCAATTCCTCGCTGACGGGGTGCCACAACTCGTCCTCGGGCAGGTTGTCGGGTCGGTCCTGGCGGGTGTGACCGTTGAGCTGCACTTCCAGCTCATAGGTGCCGGGCTTGGTGAAGACCCACTGCAGGTTACGGTACTGGCCCGGCTCCATGTCGAAACTGCCGGTGTCGGAACGCTTGCTGTTCCAGATGGCCCTCTTTTCCTCACCCGCATTCGAATGGTCAAATACGTAGATGTGACCGTACTCCCGGGGGTGAAGGCCCAGCTCCCGCTGCGCCTCGACCTCGTACCAGAGGGACGCGATGGAATCACCTTCATCGTCTTTCCTGTGCCAGTACTTGGCGTCGAGCAGTGCGGTAGAGAAGCTAATCTGGAAATCGGATGCCTGTTCCGTCACGCCGGAGGTATTGGGGTCGTCGCCCACACGCAGCCAATAGACCGCGTCGCCCGCAGTGCCCAGGAAGGGATAAGCGGCCGCCTCGTCGGCGGTCAGGGTGTGCTCTGCCTGGTCAACGTGGAAAACGGTGTCGTTAATGTCGATGTTCGCCTGGCTGCGCGTGGTTACCGTTGTGGGAGGCCTTCCCGATGTTGATTGCTCAAGTTTGGGCGGGCAGAAGTTGAGGCCCATGAGCCCGGCCCAGGCTTCGCCTTCCTCAGTAGGCCGGTGGGGCTCGTCGGAGTCGAGGTCGTAGTAGGCGTCGAAGATGGCGAAGTGGCCGGTGTTCACCTGGTCCACCGGGAATTCAGGGAGGGCGTAGAATTCGTCGAATCCCGGGCCACAGGGATGGGGGGCGTCATAGGTTGTAGACTGGGCCTGGGTAGGCTCTGCGGTCAGGATCAGTGCCACCGCGACGGCGGCGATGAGGGCAAGCGCCAGGACGGCACCGGCGAGCTTTAGGGGTGTGGATGGGTGATACAGGGATGGCATGTTGTTTGGTTTTCCTCTCTTTCAGATGGATTGGTTCGTTGTTCTGGGTATCTGGGTATCTCGCTCAAGGCGCATGGGGTTTCCTTACACTGGTTCATCTCCGTGCCGGACCTGGTGCTGTGGGTCTACGGCGCGATCCTCGCCGGCAGCGCCTGTCAGAACGCCGTGGCCTCCGCCCTCTCCACCGGCGGCGGCAACTGGAACCGCTGCAGTGGCTCTACGATGGCAGCGACCGGGCCCGCCCCTGGGTATGGAGGGAGGTCCGGCAGCATCAGGCAAAAGCCTGGGGCCGGCATCGGCGTCACGAAAGGGCAGCACGCTTTGTCTCCCGCCCCGATACCGGCGCGCGCAAAAAAGCGGTCATGTCTAGGGAGCGTTGACTGTCGCGGACATGACCGCTGAAGCCTGGGGCGGTCTGATCTGAGGGGCTGGACTGCCTACAAGCGGGTATGCCTTGGGAAAGGTCGGGGGGGGGGGGGGGGGCTGAAAGGGGTAGGTATGGGCAAATTCAAGCCCAAAACGTCAGATGCGCCAGGGCCCGGCAGACCTCGGTCCTGACCTCCGGCTGGGATGTTTATGTCTGATCTCAGGTTCATCTCAATTGCACAGCGTATGCGGCGGTTGCTCAGCTATCGTTATCGTCCGGTTGGGGGTAGCCAGTATCAGGACATCCGGCAGGGAGGTGGTGAGTTCGTCCACTGCGGCGGCACGTCTTGACGGATTCCAGGCTGGCAATGGGAAGATTGCGTCTCTTGATACGTTTTGATACATTATTGATACTAGGTATCTTGTCTAATATTCTAACCAGCCGGCGCGGCAGCTGTCAACACCGGGACCGCGCTCTCCCTTGTCGGGCTCTGCCCGAGTGCATTTCCCCGCCCACTGAAGCTGGCACCCAGAAAACAGGGCCAATGGCGACGTTCCGGTAGCTCGCCAGAGCGGAAATTGCAATCCCCATCCGCAAGGGCAGTTGCGGCCAGAGACCAATCACTCCGCGCTGGTTGCCTGGAAGGGCCGCCTGACCGGAGGGCACGGCCAATGACACGAAGTAGGCACGGCGATACTCCGCCTGCCCGCCTTGTCATCAGCCCCGATACGGTCTATCCTCTCTCCAGGAGAACCTCCCAGCGGAAAGTTCGCAGTTCGGTACACTTCGGCCCACCAGACTTGACGGAAGACAGTACCGGGGCGTCCAGGCATACCTCCTCCGAATCCTTTCCACCTATTGGACTATCCTGGGGCATGGGGATCGTATAGCGCACCACCGCTCCGCCGGGCTGCACCACGATCTCCTTGACGAAGGACTCGATGAAGGCCCGACGCTCGGTCAACTCGCTCTCGTTCAGATACCTGCTCAGGTCCTCGCAGTAGGCAGTGATGGTCTCCACATCGTCCAGCACGACCCGTCGTTGGGATAGTAGAACCCTGGCTTCCTCCGACGTCGCCACAAGTTTCTCCTGACGCTCCCGGTGGTCCCGGATGCGGGGCTTGAAGTCCTCTATGTCCAGGTCGGTGGTCTCCGCCAGGTTGTAGAGCCGCTCCAGCCTCCGCTTCACGTCGGCCAACTCCGCCTCGGCCGTTTCCAACCGCTGCCGCTGCTCCCGGGCGATGCCGTCCATCTCCTCGTCCACCAGCTTGACCAGCTCCCGGATGTTGGACTCGGTGAGCACGTTCTCCCGAATCTTCCCCACCACCATCTCCTCGAAGCGCCTTGCGTTCAGCCTGGGACAGTCGCAGGCCCCGCTGCCCCGCTTCATCAGGGACTGGCAGACGTAGTAGGCGAACTGCCCGCCCTTGGAGTCCTGGCCGGACATGGCCCGTTCGCAGGTCTTGCACTTGACCAGCCCACTGAGCAGGTAGGAACTTCCGACGCGGCGGGGATGGACCTTCCTGGGGGCACGAGAACTCATCTGCTTGTTCACCTTGCGGAACTGGGTCCTGGAAACGAGGGCGGGAAATGCCTTCTCCACCCGGACCGGCTCCTCCTTGTCCCTGGCGCCTCCGCCCCAGAGAAGTGTTCCGGTGTAGGCTTCGTTTCGGAGGATGATGTGGACGCCGTTCTTGGACCAGGGCCGGCCGGTGGGGTTGGCGATGCCCTCATCGTTCAGGGTGCGGGTGATGTCCAGGATGCCCCTGCCGGCTTCGGCCATATCGAAGATGCGCTGGACCACCGGGGAGGTGTCCGGGTTGGGTTTCAGGGTGGGGCGCTTCTTGGCCCCGTCCTGGACCATCAGCTTGCGGTAGCCGTAGGGCACCCGGCTGGCGACCCAGAAGCCCCGGGAGGCTGCCTCCCGCATTCCTCGCCGAACTTCTTCGGCAAGATTTTCCGAGTAAAATTCGTCCACGGACTCGATGATGGCCTCCATCAGCTTGCCGGTGGGGGAGTCGTCGGCGTGCTCGGTGATGGAGACGACGCGGATGCCCTTGCGCCGGAGCATGGACTTGAAGGCCACGGCGTGCTCGCGCTTGCGGGTGAATCTCGAAAATTTCCATACCAGAATTTCCTTGAACGGGGCCTCCGGCTTGGCGGCTTCGTCCAGCATCCGGCGGAACTGGGGCCTATCGGCGATTCTGCCGCTCTCGGCCTCGTCCACGTACTCGCGGGCTACGGAGTAGCCGTTGCGCTCGGCGTAATCCCTGAGTGCCCGAAGCTGGGCGGCAACCGACAAGTCTACGTCTTGGCGGTCGCTGGACACCCGGGCGTAGAGGACTGCCGGGGTGAGAGTTGCTTGCTGATTCATGCTGGTTTCCTCCTTGTACGTGCTGCGTGTCTGGTGAAATGCCACAGACGTGCGATTCGGCCTGCAGCATTACTGGCTTTCCGTTTCGTGAAAGGGAGTCACCTGAAGTCGGAACCCCAGGGCCTTCAGCACCTTGAGGACGGTATTGAACTCGGGATTGGCCCCGGCCCTCATTGACTTGTATAGACTTTTCTCGCCCAAGCCCGTTTCCTGGGCCACCCGTCGCATCCGGTGGGCGCGGGCCATTTCTCCCATAATGCCCATGATGCTGTTGAGGTCTTCCGCCACCAGGGCGTCGTTCAAGGCCATCTCCCTGTTCCTTCCAGGTACAGGGTATTCCGGTACTGGTTCCGAGTGGCCCATCACTGCCTCCTCACTGTCATGAGTGTTCACCGTATCCTACGATGGTATCCCATGCGATACCCCCAATGCAAGAGCAAACTGTCAGTACGATTTCAGGTTTCCAATCTATCCGTGAGAGCCGTCACTCGGTAACGCGGTCCATTACGGTGTGGCTGGCTCTGTCGGATGGTTCTCATCATTACATCTTCCCGAACTCCCAAAGCGGGGCCGGGACAAATTTCCGTTGCGTTGTACCGTGTTGTACCAACTACCCTTGACAAGACCTGCCCCTGAACCTAAAATACGGTCTTGGTACAACGCGGCACAACGCATTCTGTCTGAAGGAGGCAACATGTTCCATCACCGCGCATCGAGTCCCAAAGAGCGAATGATAGCTGAGGAAGCAGCAAGCAAGGCAATCAACAGCACGATTTCAAAGATTGCTACGGCCATGAATATAGCGGTGCCTCCCGGCGGGACTCCTTCGGAGCGGCGGGACAACCTGATCCGGATGCTATTGGCACAATTCGGGCGGCACCCATGACCATCCGTTACGGCTATCCACCGGTGAAGACCAGGTGGGTGTGTCATCGATCAAAGAAAGTTGTTCTCTTTTGGAGACCAAAATGCGAAGGTTGGCAGCCGTATTGCCAGCGAATACATCACGAGGAGTTGAACAATGGTCAGTAGAACATACCGCGCTTCCAAATCCCAATCCAATAATCGACCGGGATGGAGCGTAAGTTTCCGCCATCCTCGCCGTATGGATACGAGGGGTAAGTATGGTCGGCGCGTTAGGCATGGGCTGGGGACCGACGACGCAACAGAAGCCGACGATTTGGTCGAACAATTGAATGAACTCCTAGCCGACGAAGGTTGGTGGAGTGCCGATAGGCGTACTGACGCCACGCGAATGTTCGATAACCGAATCGTATCCATATTCTTCGATAGAATCGATGTGGGGGAGGCAGACCCCAGTAGTTTGCGGGAGCAACACATCAGACTGCCGTCCAAGAAGGACGGATATGCCAGAGTGATGTTGGTGGGAACAACCGGAGCGGGCAAGACCACCCTGCTTCGCCATCTTATTGGGTCCGACCATGCCCATGACCGTTTTCCGGCCACCTCAACGTCTCGTACCACTACCTCAGACATTGAGATAGTGACTGGTGGCGGCCCATTCAAGGCCGTGGTCACGTTTGCACCCGAGCATGAAGCGAGGCGGTTGATTGACGAGTGTCTTGAAGAAGCCTGCATTAGTGCGGTGCAAGGAGGGGACTCCGAGAAAATCGCAGATGCTTTGTTATCGCACCGAGAACAGCGTTTCAGGCTGTCTCATATGGTGGGCTCGTGGCCCAAGCTGGAAACCGCAGAAGACTCGGATTTCTCGTTCGACGACAATGAAACCCAGGACGAGTTGATTCCACTAGAAGAAAGTGTAGGAGAATCCGAGGAATCGCGAAACAACTCCAATCTACGGGATTATGTTTCTCGGGTCAGGAAAGTTACTGAGGCCGTGAAGTGGAAGGTTTCAGAAAGTTTGGAGTTGCCCGAGGACGTGGGAGGTTTCCAGTACGACAGCGACCGGGATGCTTGGCTGGAGCTCTTCGAGGAATCGCTGTACGAGAACGATGAATTCTCGGACATCGCTTCCGACCTGATTGACGATGTTATAGGTCGGTCTATGTTAGTGGAAGCTGGGGAATTCGACCGGAACTCCGACGGTTGGCCAATCCTTTGGCGATATGAAGAGGATAATCGGGTTGATTTTTTTCAGCAATTGCGCCGATTTTCCAGCAACCACCATCGACAATTTGGAAGGCTGTTGACGCCGCTGGTAAGCGGGCTGAGGGTCCAGGGACCCTTTCGCCCCACTGATAGCAGACTGCCAAGCAACAAGAACCTGGTGTTACTCGATGGAGAGGGATTGGGACACACTGCCAGGTCGGCGTCCAGCATATCCACTCGAATAACGCAGAAATACGATGAAGTCGACCTGATTCTCTTGGTTGACAGTGCTCAACAGCCCATGCAGGCAGCGCCGTTGCAACTGTTGGGGTCAGTTGGCAGCAGTGGGTACGGTCACAAGTTGGCGATTGCTTTCACTCATTTCGACCTTGTAAGGGGTGACAACCTCAGAGAGGTAGATCAGAAAAAGGCCTATGTGTTTGGGTCGGTAAAGAATGGAATGACCAGCATTCGCGAGGCATCGGGAACGCAGCTGGCCGCCGCTCTTGAACGGCAGATTGAGAGCAAGGTCTTCTTCCTGGGCGCCCTCGACAAGGAGAACAAGAGAATTCCTAATGGTGTGGCTTCCGAAATGACCAGATTGCTGGAACTCATGGAGGATGCCTCTAAGAGAATTGCCCCCGAGGTCGCAGCACCGATTTACTCCTTTGAAGAATTGGCCCTCGCCCTCAGGGATGCTGTCGAGAATTTCAGGACACCGTGGCGGGGTCTGCTTGGTCTGGAGTATCAACCCGGCGCTCGTAAAGAGCACTGGGCACGCATAAAAGCGTTGGCCCGGCGTCTTGCGTTCGGGTGGGACAATAACGAATATTACGACCTAAAGCCGGTGGCAGAGTACCGAGATCGCTTGCAAGAGAGCATTTCCCGTTGGCTGGAAAACCCGGTGAGTTGGAAGGCGGCAGCCGATGAACAATCGAAAGAAGCCGCCATTGATGCCATACGTCAAAAGGTATTCGGGCGACTCGAACGACTGGCCAACCTCCGGGTGGCCCATAGGCACCGTAAAGATTGGGAAGTTGCCTATGTTTACAAGGGGCGGGGGTCCAGCTTCTCCAGGTCTCAGTCAATCGATCAAATCTACGAAGCTGCCGGCCCCCACATAAGTTCCAACATGAGCGATCCTGCGCGCCGGTTTGTGGCCGACATTCGCCAGGTCATCATGGAAGCAGTTGAAGAAACGGGAGGTCAAGTGCGAGACGTTCGGGAAATGGTTCAACCATGAAAGTCGGGATAGGTGGGCCCTCATATCCAGGTCGAGTTGTTGCGCTATGGGTGATGCTCGACCCTTACGGACTAGGCTTCCGCCCCGATGGTGAGAATGGCCCATAGGAGGATTGCTCTTACGTCGGGCGTGAAAGACGGCCCTGCGGAATCTACCAGATGGAGTAGGTGATTTGCAGTCCGACGGACACCCCGGCTTCCCCCTCAGCGTTAAGGGTGCCGATGCGGGATAGGGGAGTGAACTCTGACTGTCCGAAGACCGGTATTCCACCCTGGTCAAGCGGTAGGGCAGGGTGAGCTATGGATACTCCAACGCTCCCAGCACCTCTCCCCGGTCCAACTCTCTAGGGCAGCGACCAACTCCCGCTGCGCCCTCCGCTGTTGGTATCTCTCCCTGCGGGCCAGGGAGAGGCCACCGGCGCAGATCTCTTCAGACGGAGCGTACAGAACGCCATACGGCTCGGAGCGCCAGCGTACCTCCTCCACAGTGCCCAGACCAACTTCCACGCAAATGGTCTCGCAGATCGATGGTTTCATTTCCACGTTACTCTTCCCAATCCACCAAGCAGTTTGGACATAGGTAGTCGTAGGACGGCAGGAAACCTGTTAGGTGTCCCAGGAAGTCCAGAATTATTTGCTCTTCATACAGGACAATATCCGTCCCGCAGTCTGCGCAGGCGGCAAGAATGGCCTTGGTCATGGTAAGGACCTCCTCGGGCTTGAGTAAGCCACAGCAAAGGGTAAGAGTCTCCATCTCGGTCCCGGTCGCTGCGGTTTGCTTACTTCACAGCTCGATGATCGTGTCGGGATCGGCGAATGCCCTTTTGAAGTCTGCATATTCGAATAGTGGATTTTCCTTGATGATCCCAAGTATGCCAGCAATGGCACCGTCTAACTGGTGGTCGTTTCCTGTGTCCACCGCTTGGTGTAGGACCTTGTAGAATTCTTCCAGACTCTCCCGCCTCTCGGCAAACCTGTACTCGAAGTAGGCCAGCAAGGTTTCCTGTTCCGCCTGCAAAGCGTCGAGGAATGCCTGATAGTTGGCGCGTATCCATTCCCTTTGGGTTTTCTCTTCCTCTTGCTTCTTTAGGTAATCGGCGCCCGCCTGCAAGATTTCCGAGGCCCCGAGATACGCTATGTGCCAGTAAGAACTCATCCCTGCAACACCTTCTGCTGATCGGGTGTAAGCACCGGCTGCTCGAGTAGTTCGGCCAGCGTTCGGGCCAGCTTGTAGACCCGGTGGAGGTCTTCGATGTTGTCCTCGTCGCTCACCTGGAGTTGCTCGGTCAATGCTGTCCTAATGTTTAGGATGGAGTCCTTCAATTCGTCCATTCGTTTCCCGCCGGCGGTCATTATGACTCGCTGCTCACGCATGTCGGTCTCAGCCCGTGCGAACTCCTTGAGGGCCTCTTCGACTTTCCCCTTGAGCTGGTTGGCTTTCCACTGGCCCCAAGCCGCAGCACCGATTCCGATGGGAATAGCAACCACGTTGGCGGACAGAGCCAAGGTGCTTATCCCTCCCGCCATACCAGCTCCTCCGGCGGAAATCGCTCCACCTCCCAACCAGGCAAGTCTGGCGCTGTGGGCGGCGGCGCCCGTAAGGCCTGCGATTGGCGCACCAGTCGACGCGACCCCGAAAATACCGGCTGCGGTGTACATCCCTGCCACTGTCGCGGTGGCAGCCCCGGCGGCTCCGGCGATTCCTGCGGTTCCTCTACCGATGGATTTGATGGTCGCTTGATGAAGGTCCTTCCAGTGGAGGATGGTCACGTCGGGGATAGCGGCGTTCACCTCGTTGAAATCCCGGTGTTTCACCTTGGCTTTCTGGAGGAAGTCAGCAGCATCATTGAGACCCCCCATACTTTCCACCCTGAATTCGCCAAAAAGCGTGGCACGCCGGTTAAATGTGGTGGCGGCGGTCCTGGTGCGAGCCTCGGTCTTTCCGCACTTCGCCAACGCTTCGTCGTGTATCTTTTTCCACTTGCGCACCTTCAGTGTGCTGTGAACAGTCGAGCCGATGGAAATGCCGGCGACTGCCAGCCCTATCGCAACTAATGGTAGCGGCATGATTGCGATCCTATCACGGTGATAACCATAAGGCGCGCGACGCCGCATTGTTGGATGCGGAAAAATCCTGGCGCCCTTTTCCGGTTGACTCCCGCCTCAGTCTGACAGAGTCGGCGATCAGACGCAGAATCCAGTCGGACAATGATATTGATCCCCATTATATCCGCTTCCTAAAGGATGCAGCAGTAGAGCCCCGCGTCAGTCGCCTAAATACCGGGTCACTGGAGTAGCGTTAACGAAATGGTCACTCGAAGGCGCGGGTATATTCCAATTGGTCTGGGCTGCGCCACGCTAGACCCAATGGCCCTGTCTTTTCCAACATCTCCCCGTAGGAGACCCACAGGGGCACGCTGACCCCGGCGCGTTCCATCTCACGGTGGGCGACGCCGAGAAAGTTCCCCTCGGCGAGATAGTCGTCGAAGACCACCAGCACCAGGGACTGGTGGCCGTGGTCGTCCAGGGGTTGGCTGGATGAATAGTAGCGCAGGTAGGGAGCTAGGCGGGCGGCCATGGTGGAGGGGTTCATGGCCCGCTTTTCCCATTCCAGGAAGAAGGGAAGGGTCCTGCCACTGGCCCGCACCGCTACGCGATCAGCCACCACGCCGCCAGGACGGTGAGTGCCAGCAGGAACACCAGCACGGCTACGGCGATGCCCAGCCGGGCGGTCCAGCGCCTGGCCCTTTGGTGGCCGTCCTGCTCCCGCACCAATACTTCCTCCAGCTTGCGGTACTCGTCTATGGCGGTGTCCGTCTCGGCCCGGGCCCGGTCCCGCTCCTGTTCCAGCCGGTCCGCCTCATCGGCCAGGTTCCCCACCGTCCGCTCCAGTTTCTCAACCCTGGCCCTGGCCTGGCGCAGCAGCTCCCGGTCGCTGGGATAACGGGGTCCCGGCAGCTTCACGTACACCCGCCGGCCTTCTCGCCCCACCTCCACCTCGCCCTTGCGGATCATCCGGTCCAGAGTGGACAGCGAAACCTCCAACTCCCGCGCCGCCTCTCCCTTGTCCACCCAGTGGACGTCATCTTTGACCTTATCTGACATGTAAATCACCTCGTCACCGGCGATGCGTCAGGCGATTGCACTCGGGCCAAAATCACCCTCGTTGTTTTAGCGCCGCTTCTCACACTTGCAAGAATGCAATTTTTGATTGGTCAAGGGGCATTTCAGCCCGTTTCACGCTTGAAATCATGGGACATTGACACATCGCGCCTTCCGCCGGACCCCTGAAATCATCCCCGGAGTGACAGTTTGCGCCCCCGGACAACAGAGCGAGTAGATAATGCCGTATCAGCATGTTTGCTGTGTCTCCCGCTGATGCATTCGGCGGCGCAGTTTGTCCCACTCGTAAGTGTCCAATTCCCCCAGCGCCAGCGGCGCACGTTCCGGTTCCCACAGGGGACGCCAGGACCGGCCCAGCACCCCTCTATAGGACAGAAGCTCTCTACTGGACACCAGGATGGGCAGCGTCATGGCGGGCATCCGGGACGCGGTGCTGGCGTAGGTCTCCGCCACCTCCTCAGTGTCCACCACGAACAGCGTGGTCGGGAAGGGCGGCTGGTCGTCCCGGGGCGCGTCGGAGCGGTAATAGCGGATGTAGGGGCGCAGGCGGGCGGCCACTCCCCTGGGGTGGCGGGCGCGCAGTTCGTGCTCGAAGTAGAAGGGCACGTGCAGGGCGTTGACGAGCAGGTGTCCCACGGCGTCGGGGGCGATGGCGTCCTCGCCCCGGTTGAAGGCCCGGTCGGAGCGGGCTGTGGGTATGGACCATCGGAGTTCGCTGGCGTCCTCGGCCCGGGCCTCGGCGGCCAGTTCGGACAGGAACCAGGTGATGCCGTCGGCGTGGCCGGTCTGGCGCTGCCAGGTTAGGATGCGGTGTCCCAGGGGCCGGGGGTTCCCGTGATTGTCGGTGTCAGGCTCGGAGCTCCATGCGGCCATGGTGGTGGACAGCTGCGCCCGGTCCCGGCGGGTGATGTACCTGATGCCCCGGTCGGAGAGGGTGTAGCGCACGTGGCTCCGATTGCCGTGCTGTTCCACCAATCTCCAATCATTCACCAGGCTGCGGGTCATCTGGCTTACTCTCCCGTCCGACACCCCCAGCCAGCGGGCCAGGTGGTCCCGGGGGATCATGGGATGGTCGGTGATCAGGTCCAGAGCACGCTTCTCCGCCGGGCTGAGGCCGATGGCCGGGGCAGCGTGGACCATCCGCTCCGGGTCGGGCAGGGTGGCCCGCTTGCGCTCCGGCGCCTCCGGGTGGAACCGGGTCACGGCGTCGGCCTCTGAGACCACCTGCTCCAGCGTGCGGTATCTCCGGCCAATCACCCAGTTGGACGAAATTCAGGTCAGACGGTCCCACTCTTCCAGGGTCTCCCGGTTCTCCACAGCCACGAAATAGTCCCGCAGGTCCGCGTTGAGGCAGAACTCCTCGGTGAGCCGCTGCTCCCAGGGACTGGGCACCAGGACCAGCACCATGGACGGACGGCGGTTGTAGTTGTACTCGGCGATGGCCCGCAGCCGGTCGTAGAGGGAGCGGCGCCGGAGGGCCAATCCCTGGCGTACCACCCCGAAACTCCGACCATTGTGGAGAGTGATCACCGCGTCGAACCGGCCCCGGCGCTGGAACTCCACCTGGGTTTCCAGCCCGTCCACGCCGGGGGAGAGGGTTGCCGCCAAACGGTAGATGGAAGCAACCGCGTCCATGCGGCGGATGAGCAACACCAGCCATTGCCGGGACGCCGGATAGGCCCGCACGAAGTCCGAGGGCGCGTCGTAGCCGAGGACATCGGCAGCTTCGGCGATGCCCTTCCTCGTGAGGTAGTAGCGGTGGCTGGAGGGCAGTTGAGCCGTGCCGTGACTCGCTCGCCCGGCCAAGCCGTCCTTCAGCAGGCCGGACAAGGCTCGATGCACCGTCGCCAGCGGCTCGCCCAGGACCAGGGCGAGTTCCCCCGCGTCAATGAAGGGCAGCCGGGCCAGGGCGTCCAAGATGTGCTCTCGTGAGAATGCCATGCCTCCAGCGTATCAGCCGGGTGCCGCCGTCGTCAGTGGGCAACTGTCAGTAGAGTGGCTACCCTCCCGCCAGCAACTGGCTCAAATCGGTTTCCACGGCTCTGATATCCGGGGAGGCGCGCAGCCATGTCCGAAGTTCCCCGCGGACGGCGGTTTGCCAGGCGTCCTTACTTGAGGAACCTGTGCTTCTAGGGAAGAACCACCGTGCTGGCTTATCGAGACCGCTTCACAACCGTCTGTCTCGCCCACCGTGTTATAATTTTTGGAGGCATCTCAGTACAGCCGCATTCACGTCCTTGCGGACCCGAATGACCACATGTGGGCGGTTCAGCACTTTGGTGTTCGCTCGCCTTACCTTGTGGTTCACCAATGACTCCGACCGGCATAGAGCAAGTGCAACGAAAGTGTCGCATCTGCCAGTTGCGTTGGGCCTGTTATCACTTTGTGGAAATTATCCTTCCATGAATTCCAATTCGGGATATGAACGAAGCAACGGCACGAATAAAGATTAACCGTCTGCTCGAAAATGCGGGTTGGCGCTTCTTCCCGGATGGGAATGGGCCAGCCAACGTTCGCTTGGAACCCAACGTTGCCATCACCCAGCCTGCTCTTGATGATCTAGGCGACGATTTCCAGAAGACCAAGAACGGCTTTGTCGACTTCCTGTTGCTGGATTCCAAGGGGTTTCCCCTGCTGGTCCTTGAGGCGAAGTCCGAGGAAAAGCAACCCCTCGTGGGAAAGGAGCAGGCCCGGAGGTACGCCCGTTCGCAAAACTGCCGGTTCGTGATTCTCTCTAATGGGAACCTGCACTACTTCTGGGACTTGGAGCGCGGCAGCCCCTACATCATCACTGCCATCCCGACGCCGGAGTCAGTCGTTGGGTACGGCAAGGTTCAGCCCAACCCCAAGCGTCTAGTCGATGAGCAGGTCCGAGACGATTACATTGTCCTGACACAGCGGCCCGGCTATGCCTCCGAAACGGCGTGGAGGAACGGAGCTGAGCGGGCCGGATTTGTACGGGCAAATAATCTTCGCTTCTTGCGTACCTACCAACTCCAAGCAGTTCTCGCATTGCAGCGGGCGGTAAAAGAGGGCAACGACCGCTTTCTGTTCGAGATGGCTACTGGTACGGGCAAGACCCTCACCGCCGCTGCCATCATCAAGCTGTTCCTGCGCTCCAGCAACGCCTCCCGCGTACTGTTTCTTGTGGACCGGCTTGAGCTTGAAGAGCAAGCCAGGAAGATGTTCTCCGCCATTCTATCGGCGGACTACACGACGGTGATCTACAAGGAGCGGCGCGACGATTGGCGTTCCGCTGAGATCGTCGTCAGCACCGTTCAATCCTTGTTGTTCAACAACAAATACCAGTCTCTTTTCTCTCCAACGGACTTTGACCTCGTAATCTCCGACGAAGCGCATCGGTCCATCAGCGGCAACGCCCGGTCCGTGTTCGATTACTTTGTCGGATACAAGCTGGGCCTCACCGCAACTCCGAGGGACTACCTACGTGGGTTCGACAGTTCCAGCCCGGCAGTTCACGACCCTCGTGAAGCCGAGCGAAGGCTCCTTCGGGATACATATCGCACCTTTGGTTGCGAGAGCGGAGACCCCACTTTCCGCTACTCTCTGCTCGACGGCGTGAAGGACGGCTACCTGATCAATCCCACCGTGGTGGACGCACGTACCGACGTAACTACCCAGTTGCTTGCTGACAGAGGTTTCGTGGTCTCGTTTACCGATGACGCCGGAAACGAGCATGAAGAGGCATTCAAACAGCGCCAGTTCGAGAAGGAGTTTTTCTCGGACGCGACTAACCAGGTCTTCTGCAAGACCTTCCTGGAAAACGCTTTACGGGACCCGGTTAGCGGAGAAATCGGCAAGTCCCTCGTCTTTGCGGTCAGCCAGAACCACGCGGCCAGGCTAACCCAAACCCTCAATGAGATGGCCGACGTTATGTTTCCGGGCAAGTACCAGTCTGACTTCGCCGTCCAAGTTACCTCCCAGGTCCCTGATGCCCAGCAATTCACCATCAACTTTGCCAACAGCAACCTGATGGGTTCGGGCAATTTCCTCCCTTCCTACAGGACCAGCAAGGCACGGGTATGCGTAACTGTTGGCATGATGACTACCGGCTACGATTGCACCGACATCCTCAATCTGGGGCTGTTCCGGCCAATCTTCTCGCCCACGGAATTCGTTCAGATAAAGGGCCGTGGTACGCGACGGCACAATTTCCTGGAGCAGCTATTCGATTCTGGTATTGCCAATGACGTGGCTCAACCTGAAAAGACTGCATTCAAACTGTTCGACTTTTTCGGCAATTGCGAATACTTCGAGAAAGAGTTCAACTACGATGAGGTGCTGGAGCTGCCGCAGACTCGGTTCGGTGATGGAGGGGGTAGCGGCGAGGATAACGGGCCGTCTAGGGTCTTCGGTTATGAGCATCTGGGACCGGACGTTCTCTCGACGATAAGGGTAGAAACAATTGGTTACGAGGGGATGAGAATTGACCGGATGCTTTTCGACAGGTTCGCAGACACTGTGCGGGCCAACGAAACTGTCCAAAAAGCTGTGGAAGCCGGTAACTGGGACCTCATCATCGACTACGTGAACCGGGAGGTATTCGAGAAGCCGGGGGACTACTACACTCTGGAGAAGCTGCGGAAGGCCGCCGCCGTGGACCGCCGCGTTAGTCTCCGGGAAATTCTGGAGAAAGTCTTCGATCTCATACCGGCTTTCAAATCGAAGGACGACTTGCTGGAGGAAGAGTTCAACAAGTTTGTGGCGGGCCATCAGCCGGAGGATGTGCAGGCCATACCGGCCATAAAGACCTACTTCAAGGCTTACGTTACCAGCGACCTCACCCGCCACGTAATCGACAGCAGGCAGTTTACCGACTTGGCGACCAATGCCGTGTTCTCCATTGATGACTATCGGGCCGTACCCCGGGACTACCGGGATCTGATTCCCGAGTACGTCAAGGATTACGTTTCGCTCAACCAGTTCGCCGTATAGCCATATAGAGGGAAACCATGCTGGACATTGACACCAAGCGACGCATAGACACCGCCCGCGATATTTTGGTCGGGAAGGTGCCGGATCCCAAAAGCCAGGTCGAGCAGATAACCATCGCTTTGATTTACAAGTTCATGGATGACCTAGACGCGGAAAGTGAGGAATTCGGCGGGGAGCGCAAGTTCTTCGCGGGCGGCTTTGCCAGATACGGCTGGTCCAAGCTGATGCACCCCAGCCTGGGCGGTTATGAAACGCTTAACCTTTACGCCGAGGCCATTACCAGGATGCCGGAAAACCCAGGTATTCCGCCGCTATTCCGGGATATATTCAACAACGCATATCTGCCCTACCGAGATCCGGAGACGCTTCGAGCGTTCCTCAAGGTCATCGACGAGTTCACGTATGACCACTCGGAGCGGTTGGGCGACGCCTTTGAGTACCTGCTCTCTGTCCTAGGGGCCCAAGGCGACGCCGGGCAGTTCCGCACTCCCCGCCACATCATCGACTTCATCGTAGCCGTCGTGGACCCGAAGAAGGATGAAGTGGTACTGGACCCGGCCTGTGGCACTGCTGGGTTCCTTATATCAGCTTACAACCACATCCTGGCGTCCAACACCGACGGTGATGGCCGGAGTGCCCTGACGCCCGACGACAGGGGCCAGTTGGTCAACAACTTCAAGGGCTACGACATCTCCCCGGACATGGTGCGCCTCTCCCTAGTGAATATGTACCTCCACGGGTTCCGGGAGCCGCACATATACGAATACGACACCCTGACCAGCGAAGAGCGATGGAACGAATACGCCGACGTTATCCTGGCTAACCCTCCCTTCATGTCGCCGCGTGGCGGCATCCGGCCCCACAACCGCTTTTCGGTCCAGTCCAGGCGCAGCGAAGTCCTGTTTGTTGACTATATGGCGGAACACCTGACTCCTAGCGGACGCGCCGGCATCATCGTGCCGGAAGGTATCGTCTTCCAGAGCCAAACCGCTTACCGGCAGTTGCGGAAAATGCTGGTAGAGGACTATCTGGTGGCAGTGGTATCCCTGCCGGCCGGGGTATTCAACCCTTACTCAGGGGTGAAGACATCCATCCTGTTCTTGGATCCTGCCCTGGCCAAGCGGACGAACCAAGTCGGTTTTTTCAGGGTGGAGAACGATGGGTTTGATTTGGGTGCCCAACGCCGTCCTATTGACAAGAACGACTTGCCTCTCGCACAGAACCAGCTTAGCGAATATCTAGACCGCCTTCGAGCGGGCGAAAATGTGAACGATTTTCATTCCGCGTTGAACATAGTGGTAGACAGAGAAAGAATTGGGGAAGACGGAGAGTACAACCTTAATGGAGAAAGGTATAGAGAGATTAAAGCGGGGAATCACAAATTTCCTGTTGCCAAGATAGGTGAAGTATGCACTATCAATCCTCACAGGAGCGAATTAGACGATCTTGGCCCAGACGCATTAGTTTCCTTCGTTCCTATGGCTGATCTCAACGAAAACAGAATGCAATTTCAACCCATGCAAGAGAAACTACTGACTGAAGTCTCAGGTGGCTACAGTTATTTCGCAGACGGCGATGTGCTTCTTGCAAGAGTTACACCATGTTTTGAGAACGGCAAGGCAGGTATCGCCCGGGGACTTCTAAACGGCATCGGTTTCGGGTCTAGTGAGTTCATTGTTCTGAGGTGCGGAGACGACGTTCTCCCAGAATGGATTTATTTTTGCGTCACGCATCCGTTGTTTCGAAATTGGGCTGTTCGCCAGATGACGGGTACTGGCGGACTCCAACGTGTACCGCGTGCATCCGTTGCGGGCTTTCAGGTCCCTGTGCCACCGATGGAATTCCAACAGGAAATTGTGGTCGAGATAGCAGGTTACCAGAGGGTCATAGATGGGGCGCGGGCAGTGGTGGAAAACTACCGACCGCGCATATCAGTTGACCCGGAGTGGCCGTTAGTGGAGTTGGGGGAATTGTGCTCCGTGGGAGGAAGTGTCACCAAGGACGTAAACCTAACCCTGCCGTACTTCGGGGCTGATAGTATTGAGTCGAATTCTGGGAAGCTTCTTAAGGTGGAAACCGCTGAGTCGCAGAGGGTCAGTGGACCAGTTTACGAATTCGCTGGTGAACGCCTTCTCTACAGCAAGATTCGGCCATACCTCAACAAGTTGGCCGTAGTTGACCTCAAGGGTTACTGTAGTTCAGATATGTACCCATTGCTGCTAGACCAGTCAAAGATAGACATCACTTATTTGGCTAACTACATGCTGTCGGAAGAGTTTAATGATGGCATCCGCCATTATTACGAAAGAGCGAGCATACCCAAGATCAATCGTTCCCAATTATTCAAGGCTGCAATACCAGTCCCTCCGTTGGAAACCCAACGATTCATCGTTGCGGATATCCAGGCGGAGCAAGACCTTATAAATGCCACCCGAGAGCTTATCCAAAGGTACGAGAGCAAGGTTCGGGCAGCCATAGAACGGGTGTGGGGGAAGAAGGCGACCGCTCTGGCGGAAGGGTAGGGTATGGATGAAGCCCTCTATTTGGTTGATTATCTCCCCATATCCTTCAAGAATCCCGGCGAGCAGGAGTACATTTCGTTTCTATGGGAGGCGTTTGAGACCAATTACGAAAACGAAAAATACCAGTTCGCATTTCTGGCTTACCACATGCTGATGATGAGCTTCGTGTATTTCAACATCTGGCAAATCAGGGAGGCGCGACCTGACGACTTCGAGAAAGGTCTAATCGGCTTTGCCAGGGACGACGAAACGACCTTGCTCAGGGCTACCTCGCCGTTCGCGTTCAGCAAAGTGAATGAGCGCACCATTCTCAGGTTGTTCAGGCTTGTCGGATGCGATGACAGCAGAATTGGCAACTACAGGAAATTGGTGGATGACCGGAACGATTCCGCCCATGCCAACGGCAACATCTTCTTCAATACGCAGCATGAAGCTGATGCCCAACTCCGCCAAGTAATTCGGGCTGTAGAGGAGATACAAACCTACTTACGTCCTCTTATCAGCCTTCGCTATCAAGAATTCTTGCTTCAAAGCCATAACCCCGAAGAACGTGAATACCTGGACACCGAAGACCAGATCCGCGAGGTCTTGATACACGGCAACTA
Source organism: Dehalococcoidia bacterium (assembly GCA_965208825.1). Lineage (GTDB taxonomy): Bacteria > Chloroflexota > Dehalococcoidia > Lucifugimonadales > UBA3495 > VXOI01. Next base: position 25,082 of record CBDBPP010000004.1, on the reverse strand, counting down.
TATGTCCCGGAAGGACATCGAGATTTGCATCAACTTCGACCTATCGACTTTGGAGGGCGAGAACGGGGAAGCCATTGAGGCTCTGCATGACACCCTATACGAGTCCTACGGGTCCGTGTAGAGGAACGGGCAAAATCTGAGCGGGTGGATGAACTTGGTTCCGGTCAGCGATAAACACTAAGACGGACCTAAATCGCGGGATCCCCTCATGTTTTCTGAGGTGAGCATTGACGACTACTTCACCCAATGCAGAAACTGGAGCTTCGCCTCGATTCAGCGCCTTGCAGCGGGCGGCAACCCAGTGGAAGCGGCAGCTAGTGGATACCACGCGCAGCCCGCTTCTGTATTATCGTGACCTGAAGACTGGGACCCTGGACCTCACTCCGGGAGGGGGCGACAGCCACGTCAACGGGTCAGCAGTTAATTCCCTGCTGGGCGGACGCAGGGTGCGACTCTCCACTCTCATTCCTGCTGGCGAGCCCACTGGGGCGGACCCTCTGGCGGAAGCGCGGGGTAGGCTGAAACGAATTGGCCAAGTGGCACAGGCTTACTTGGAAGAAAAAGGCGCCAGCACCCTGTTCCTCGCCGCAGGGCTGGCCACCTGGGACGTAACGACCGGCGCGCGTCCCAACGCTCCGGTGATACTGCTACCGCTGTCAGTGGAACCGGAGGATGCGGCCCACCGGGAATTCGTCCTAGAGGTTTCGGGGGACGCCCACTTTAACCCCATAATGGCCCATTCCCTACGGACCGATTACGGCGTGGAGCTATCGGATGACGATTTTGACTTGGAGGAGCCGCCCGATAACCTGGCCGGGATGAAGGAAATGCTGGACCGGGTGGGCAACAGCCTTCCCAAGGTGCCAGGATTGAGGGTTACTCTCCGGTTGGTGGTGGGAAATTTCCGGTATAACAACCTGCCGCTGGTAGCCGACCTGGAACAGAACCTGGAGTCCTTCGCCAGCAATGATTTGGTGGCGGCCATCGCCGGGGTGCCGGAAGCCCGGGAGTCGCTTGCAGCTAAAGTGGATGCTCCTTCGCCTGATCTGCCGGACGCCGAGCCGCCGGAGGCCGAGTTTCTGGTATTGGACGCGGACTCCAGTCAGCACCAAGCCATCAACTGGGCCCTAATGGGGCAGTCGGAAGTGGTGTGGGGTCCTCCTGGGACCGGCAAGTCCCAGACCATAGCCAATCTCATCGTTGCGCTGATTGCCAATTCCAAGAGGGTATTGTTCGTAGCGCAGAAGCAGGCGGCGGTGGAGGTGGTAATCAGCCGTCTGAACCAGGCCGGGCTCGGGGACCTGTTAATGGACTGCCACGGTGGGTTCAAGTCCCGCCGGGAGTTTTCCAGGGGATTGGCGGACGCCATTCAGCGGATCCGATCCACGCCGGAGGGAAGCTACTCCGAGCTGCATCGGGAGCTTTCCCAGAACAAGCAGGTGCTGGTGGACCATCGGGAGGCGCTGCACACTCGGAGGGAGCCTTGGGGGATCAGTGCTTATGAGGTCCAGACTCATTTGCTGGAGATTCCCGAGGGGGCCAGGACCACCCTGGGTTTGCCAAGGGAGAAGTTGAGTCAACTGAACCGAGACAGGCTGCGAGACCTGCAAAGAGAGGCCCAGCAGTGGATTGACTTGGAAGGACCATGGCTGACGCTACGCTATCCCAACTGGGCCGAGGCGTCCCCTGGCTCTGCCGACGAGGTGCGGCGGCTCCTTGACCTTGTTCGCAGTCTCGTGCAAGGACTCCTGCCCCAGTGCCACTCAGACTTGTCAGCCTGCGCCGAAGAGCTGTCGCTGAAGCTGCCCGAAGCAGTTGCTGGCTGGTCTTCCCTGGCCAAGCTGCTCACGGAGATTGAGCAGTTTCGGTTGATGTTCCGGCCTGATATATACCGCCTGGACCGTGCCCGGCTGCTTGCGGCGCTGGCTCCTCGGTCGGGGTTTGGCAGGTTGACGGCCGGACTGTCGGGGACCTACCGCTCCGCCCGGCGGGCGGTTCGGGAACAGGTACTGACCGGGGCCAGATTATCGGGCGAAGAGGCCTACCATGCGGTGGCCAGGGCAGACGAGCAGGTGCGGATGTGGCAGGAATACTGCCTGGACCCCACAGCCTCTCCCCGGGCCCCGGAAAATGCTGGCGATCTGCATCGGAATGTTACTGAATTGGGGTTGGCCCTGGCCAACCTGGCGGAGGCAGTCAATCGGCCGGAGCTGCTGGAGTTGCCCTTTGAAGAGATGCGATTCGCTTTGCAAACCATGGCCTCGCAGCAGGCGGTGGCCGCCCGGCTGCCGCAGTTGCGGGAACTGGAAAGGCGGTTCAGTGTAGCTGGCATTGAGCGAATAATTTCAGATGTCGGGGGTATCGTTCCGGTGGAGTTGGCGACCCACGCGGTAGCCCATGCCTGGCTGCAAGGAGTCTGGTCCGAGCTTTCCTTGGAAGAACCGCGGCTGTCTGGGTTCGTGGGCGAGGCCCATAGCCGGATCCGGGACGACTTTGCACGGCTGGACTCCCAGCACCTGAAAGCTAATCCGGAACGCATCAGGCGGGTGGCCGCGGAGCAAGCCATAGCCGCAATGAACGCATTTCCGCAGCAGACTGATTTGGTGAGACGTGAGGCGGCCAAGAAGAGCAAGCATCTGTCGGTACGCCAGTTGGTACACCAGGCGCCGGAGGTGTTGTGCGGATTGCGGCCCTGCTGGATGATGTCGCCATTGCAGGTGGCCGAAATGATACCCGCGGACACCCAACTGTTCGACGTGGTCATCTTCGATGAGGCCTCTCAGATACCGCCAGCGGAAGCCATCGGCACTCTTGCCCGGGCGAAGCAGGCTGTGGTGGCCGGCGACGATCGTCAGCTTCCTCCCACCAACTTCTTCAGAAGCCAGGACTCGGATGACGCCGACGACGATGCTGACGATGACGCTGCGCAGGACCTGGCCCCAGCACTGATAGCGAATATCGAGTCCATCCTAGACGTGGTAAAGGCCCTACCTATAAGGGAGCAGATGCTCCAGTGGCACTATCGCAGCCGGGACGGACGGCTCATAGCGTTTTCCAACAACCACATCTACGGCGAGGCCCTGACCGCGTTTCCCGGTACGATGCAAGAGTCGCCGTTGACTTTTCACCAACTGGACCTCCCGCCCACCCTGGGTCGCTCCACTACGTCGCACCCTGATGAAGTTGAAAAGGTGGTCGACCTCATTCTGGACCACGCCAGGCGGCATCCCGATGAGTCCCTGGGGGTGATAGCTTTTGGGTCTCATCATGCCGACAACATTGAAGAGGGTTTGCGCAGGCGTCTGTCTAGTGAAAACGACCGCTCGCTTGACGAGTTCTTCGCGGTAGGCAGGGAAGAGCGATTCTTCGTGAAGAACATCGAGCGCGTGCAGGGGGATGAGCGGGACGTGATTATACTGAGTGTTGGCTATCACAAGGCAGCCAACGGCAACTTGCCTTACCGCTTTGGCCCCCTGAACCAAGAGGGCGGCGAGCGGCGCCTGAATGTTGCCATAACCCGAGCCAAGTTGAGGCTTCACCTGGTTGCCGGCTTTTCCCATCACGATATGGACCCTGGCCGGTCAACAGCCGAGGGGGTGGAACTGCTGCGGCAATACCTGGAATTTGCTTCCTCAGGGGGGACCGTGATGGGAGGTAGCCTGAGTGGTGAGCCACTCAATGCCTTTGAGCTGAACATCTTGCGCCAACTGGAGAGACGTGGCATACCCGTGGTGCCGCAGTACGAGGTTGCCGGTTACCGGCTGGACTTCGCCTGCGGCCATCCGGAAAAGCCTGGGCAAATGGTTCTGGCCATAGAAGCGGATGGGGCTACCTACCATTCGACTCCCACAGCCCGGGATAGGGACCGGCTGCGACAGCAATTGCTGGAGATCCGGGGATGGAGCTTTCACCGCATTTGGTCTACTGAATGGTTTCGAGATCCGGAGGGCCAGGCTGATTTGGCCTTGGAGGCATGGGCAAAGGCGGTGGAACAGGCCGACGCTAAAGACTCTGATCCTAGAGCTGGAGGGGTTGGTGACGGCCCATCTGCTGAGGAGGTGCTGAATCCGGCGCAACCGGACCGGGGCCCTCGGCCTTCTGTAAGGCCGGGGTACTCGATCACCGAGTATTCCAGAAACCAACTGGTGACCATGGCTGAGTGGGTCATGTCTGATACCTTACTTCGCACCGATGACGAACTGCTTCGCGAGTTGCGGCAGGAACTGGGGTTCAAACGCGGTGGCTCCCGTATCAACCCTGCTTTGATGGAGGCCATCCGCCTGGCCCGTTCCAAGAGGAAATTGTGATTCCCAGGAACGGGAGCCTTTCATTAGAGTGATCGGCGAATCCTCGAAATTCACCGGAAAGGGTACTGTTTTCCCAAGACCACATAGATGAGGCTTGTTGGGTGGGGAAATACAGCTCTGACAGGTGGTTCTCGGAATGCTGACTTGATAGGGGTCAGCACTCCATACACAATGTGGAGGTACAATCTTGGGCGGAATCACAGACCCAGCCACATCTCGAATATGGTACTGTCTACCGTCAAGTCAAGCCCACCAAGCTGGACAAAATCAAGAACCTTTCACATCAGGTTCACCCTGGGCTTATAGGCGCCCTTGGCAGTATCCATAGTGAGGCCGCGATTGGCTTGACGATGGAAAGGTCGTCGTGGCAGTCGCAAAGGGTCCGTAGCTCCAATCAGGGCATCGCAACCGGGCGAGGCCGCTCCGGCAATCCGTCGGGGCGGCCTTTTGCCGGTCACGCCGTCAAGGAAGGACATTGCCGTTCCCTCGGCAGCCGTGTAGGGGGCGCTGGGTCACCGCATCTCTAAGCGGCGTCGGTGTCATGGTGCAGAGCAAGGGGCCGGGGCGGCCCCCTCCGCCGGACTGCTGCCCCGGCGCAGCCCCAAGCTGGTCCTCCATTATGGTCATGGTTCCCACGGCGTCGGGCAACTGCTTCCCTCTACCATAGGCGGCCTGGGCGAATGTGAGGTTCCCCGGTCAGGCTGAGCGGCGGATTCTTGCCCACAGCCGGAGCGTCCCGCCGGCGCACACCGCCGCCAGCGTGGCCACGATCAGTATCGTCTTGACCAGGGTGAACGCCGCCGCCAGCCAGGCCAGCGGAGACGGAGTCCCGTCGTGGCTCAGGGCCAGCGCCGCCACCGTGACGTTCTCCAGCACGTCCGCCCCGGCCAGGGCCAGCGGCAGCAGGTACAGCGGCGCTCCGCCGCGAAAGAGCCGGAACAGGATGATAGCGAAAAGCAGGCCGTAGCAGGGCGGAAACACCATGTCGATGGTCAGCGCGGTGATGGCGTAGACGGCCCTGGCGCCGGCGTCGAGGCCGTCCAGGGCGTCGAACAGGGCCGCCGCCTCCCCTGGCGTGTACCAGCCCCGGCCGTCGAGCAGGTCCAGCCCTCCCAGCCTCGCCTGGCGCCAGGCCAGGCCCGCCACGCAGCCGGCGACGCCCGCCAATGCCGCCGCCGCCACCCGCCAGTTGGCGCATCGCTCCACCGTCCCGCCAACCGACAATGCCATCATCTCCTCCCGACCGGCCGTGCCGTCATTCCCAGCGAGTTTCGCTTCTCCGCCGCCTTCCGCCGGCGCTGGGCCCGGAGCGACCTGCCCGCGACGGACGGCACGTTCTCAGTCTATCACGTCGGCGCGGCCACCGGGAGCGCGCCGCGCCGGGTCTCGAGGCCGGCCATCGCCGCCGCCCGGGACGGCGGCTGCCCGCCTTCCCCGGTCCGGCTTGCCCCGCTCCTTTCCCGTACCGTCGCAGCGAGGCTGAACGCTGGCTCATGCGAAAGTCGGCAAAGCTTTTTTTCAGGGGCAATCTGCCGGGGCGGCCTCGTGCCGGTCCCGCCGGTACGGAAGGACATTGCCGTTCCCGTGCCGCCGCCGCATGGGGGACGTTGGACCGCGAGGTCCCCAGGCTGCGTTCCGCGCGTGGGGCAGAACAAGGGGGCCGGCAGCGTCGCCGCCGGCCCCCTTGCCCTGTTCTGCGCTGGCAGTCCGGCCGGGCCGGGCTAGTCGTCGTCCACGATGGTCATGGTTCCCACCGCGTCGGGCGAGACGAGGCTCCCGGGCAGGTACGCCTCCACCGCGAAGTACTCGTCCGGCTCCTCATCCTCGTCCTGCTCCAGCCACACCTCCCCCGTCAACTCCGTCACTCCCGGCGCAAACACCAGCTCTCCCTCCGTCGTCTGGTAGTCGGACCGGTGCGCCCGGTCGTCCAGCAGGTGGTAGGCCGGCGCGGTGTACCACCGCACCCGGATCTCCTCGGTGGACGCCGCCGACAGCACCACCCGGAACTCCAGCACGTCGCCCTCCACCGCCGAGGCGTCCGCCACGGTGACGGTGATCTCCACCTCCGGGGCCGCGTCGTCGTTGTCGGACACGGCCACCGTGGCCGCGCCCTGGGTCGAGGACACCGTGTAGTCGCTGCCCGCGTTCACCGTGGCCGTCACCGACCCGTCGGTCTCGTCGGCGCTGTCGTCCGTGGTGCCAACGGTCAGGGTGACGCTGCCCGTGGTCGGGACGGTCACCGTGCGCTGGCCCGTGGTGGCGCCGTAGTCGCCGCTCTGGGAGACCGTCACGCTCACCGACAGGTTGGCCGCCGGGGCCGGGCTGGCCGTCACCGTGAAGGTGGCGTCCCCGCCCTCGGTCACCCCGCTGCCCGCGGTGATACTCACCTCGGGCGTGGGGGCGTCGTCGTTGTCGGACACGCCGACCGTGGCCGCGCCCTGGGTCGAGGACACGGTGTAGCCGCTGCCCGCGTTCACCGTGGCCGTCACCGACCCGTCGGTCTCGTCAGTAGTATCGTCGGTGGTGCCCACGGTGAGGGTGGCGCTGCCCGTGGTGGGGATCGTCACCGTGCGCTGGCCCGTGGCCGCGCCGTAGTCGCCGCTCTGGGACACCGTGACGCTCACCGCCAGGTTGGCCGAAGGCGCCGGGCTGGCCGTCACCGTGAAGACGGCGTCGCCGCCCTCGGTCACCCCGCTGCCGCCGCTGACGCTCACCACCGGCGTGGGGGCGTCGTCGTTGTCCGACACGGCCACCGTGGCCGCGCCCTGGGACGAGGACACCGTGTAGCCGCTGCCCGCGTTCACCGTTGCGGTCACCGAGCCGTCGGTCTCGTCGGCGTCGTCGTCGGTGGTGCCCACGGTGAGGGTGACGCTGCCCGTGGTGGGAACGGTCACCGTGCGCTGCCCCGTGGCCGCGCCGTAGTCGCCGCTCTGGGACACCGTGACGCTCACGTCCAGGTCCGCCGCCGGGGCCGGGCTGGCGGTCACCGTGAAGACGGCGTCGCCGCCCTCGGTGATGCCGCTGCCGCCGCTGACGCTGACCACCGGCGTGGGGGCGGCGTCGTTGTCGGACACGCCGACCGTGGCCGCGCCCTGGGACGCGGACACCGTGTAGCCGCTGCCCGCGTTCACCGTGGCCGTCACCGACCCGTCGGTCTCGTCGTCGGCGTCGTCCGTGGTGCCAACGGTGAGGGCGACGCTGCCCGTGGTGGGGACGGTCACCGTCCGCTGGCCCGTGGCGGCGCCGTAGTCGCCGCTCTGGGACACCGTCACGCTGACGTCCAGGTTGGCCGCCGGGGCCGGGCTGGCCGTCACCGTGAAGACGGCGTCGCCGCCCTCGGTGATGCCGCTGCCCGCGGTGACGCTCACCACCGGCGTGGGGGCGTCGTCGTCGTCGGCCACGGCCACCGTGGCCGCGCCCTGGGTCGAGGACACGGTGTAGCCGCTGCCCGCGTTCACCGTGGCCGTCACCGAACCGTCGGTCTCGTCCGTACTGTCGTCCGTGGTGCCGACGGTGAGGGTGACGCTGCCCGAAGTCGGGACGGTCACCGTGCGCTGGCCCGTGGTCGCGCCGTAGTCGCCGCTCTGGGACACCGTGACGCTCACCGCCAGGTTGGACGAAGGCGCCGGGCTGGCGGTCACCGTGAAGACGGCGTCCCCGCCCTCGGTCACCCCGCTTCCAGCGGTGACGCTCACCTCAGGCGTGGGCGGCGGCGGCGTCTGCGCTGACGCCGCCTCCAGCGCCGTCAGCTCGACAACCACCTCGTCCCAAACCGGGCTGCTGTGCCGGTCCGCCATGTCCTGGGCCTGGGCCGCCGTCATCGGGCCGCCGGTGACGCCGGCGCCGTCGTGCTCGCCGAAGGCCAGCAGCACCCGGTTCCAGCGGTTCACGTGGGCCGCGCCGTGCTGGGTCTGCGACGCCAGCTCCCTGACCCTGGCGACCACGTCCGGGTCCACCGTGTAGCCCGTCTGCTCCTCGACGACCGGGTCGTCGTCGTCGGAGACGTCGGCCGTCTCCGACGACGGCGCCCCCACCGTGTAGCCGCTGCCCGCGTTCAGCGTCAGCGTGACCGAGCCGTCGGCCTCGTCCACCTCGTCGTCCGTGGTGGCGATGGTCACCGTGGCGCTACCCGACGCTGGGATGGTGACGCTGGCGGGCAGCGTCCCGTACCCGAAGTCGCCGGTGGTAGCGACGGTCACGCTCACCGCCAGGTCCGCAGCCGGGGCCGGGCTGGCCGTCACCGTGAAGGTGACGGAGTTGCCCTCCGTGATGCCGCTGCCAGCGGTGACGCTCACCACCGGCGTGGGGGCGGCGTCGTCGTCGGACACGGCCACCGTGGCCGCCCCCTGGGACGAGGACACCGTGTAGCCGCCGCCGGCGTTCACCGTGGCGGTGACCGACCCGTCGGTCTCGTCAGTACTGTCGTCGGTGGTGCCCACGGTGAGGGCGACGCTGCCCGAAGTCGGGACGGTCACCGTCCGCTGGCCCGTGGCGGCGCCGTAGTCGCCGCTCTGGGAGACCGTGACGCTCACGTCCAGGTTGGACGAAGGCGCCGGGCTGGCGGTCACCGTGAAGGCGGCGTCCCCGCCCTCGGTCACCCCGCTGCCCGCGGTGATACTCACCTCGGGCGTGGGCGGCGGAGGCGTCTGCGCCGCGGCCGCCTCCAGGGCGGTCAGCTCGACGACCACCAGGTCCCACACCGGGCTGCTGTGATTGTCGGCCATGTCCTGGGCCTCGGCCGCCGTCATCGGGCCGCCGGTGACGCCGGTCCCGTCGTGCTCGCCGAAGGCCAGCAGCACCCGGTTCCAGCGGTTCACGTGGGCCGCGCCGTGCTGGGTCTGCGACGCCAGCTCCTTGACCCTGGCGATCGTTCCCTGGTTGACCGTGTAGCCGCCGTCGTCGTCGGACACGACCACGACGGCCGTCCCCTGGGACGAGGACACCCGGTAGTCGAGGCTGGCGCTGGCGTCGACGGTGACCGTGACCGATCCGTCGGGCTCGTCCACCTCGTCGTTGGTGGTGGCCACCGTCAGCGTGGCGTAGCCCGCCGCCGGGATGGTCACCGTCCGCTGTCCCAGGGATATCCCGGAGTCGTCGCTCTGCGACACCGTGACGCTCACGTCCAGGTCCGCCGCCGGGGCCGGGTTGGCGCTGACCGTGAAGGTCGCGTCCCCGCCCTCGGTCACGTCGCCGTCGGCGGTCACGCTGATCACCGGCACGGACGTGTTGGGCGCGGGCGTCTCGAAGTCCACCGTGAAGGTCTTGGGCGTCGCGCCGGCGGCCAGGGTCCGCACGGTGATCTGGTCCAGCTGGGTCGTCCCGTGAAGGACGGAGACCACGTAATGCGACTGCGGATTAAGGCCGGTGAGCTGGTGCTCGGTGGCGGTGGTCGTGACTTCCGTCAGGACCGGGACGCCCGTGAAGCTCTCGTGCCAGACGACCAGGTAGGACGCGCCGTCCCCCTGGGGCTTCCAGGCGACGGTCGCCGTGGTGTCGGAGACGCGCTTGAGCTGCACCGGCGGCGGCGGCGGCAGGTCGTTGTTGGCGATATAGACCGAGGCGTAGCTCCTGAACCTGTTCAGCCGGTAGCCCTCGCCGAACCGCACCGTCGCGCCGAGCATCCCGTTGGAGCCCCAACCGGTGTCGTCGACGGTGGGGATGGTGAACGAGACGCTGCCGCCGGTGGGCACGTTCACCGTGCGCTCCCCCAGGTGCTGGGCGGCGACCACGGAGCCGGGGCCGGCCACGCCCACCCTGACGTCCAGCGGCGCGTCGGGCGCGGGGTCCACGGTGACCGTGTAGACCGCGTCCTCGCCCTCGGTGATCGTCCCGCCGGCGGCGCTGATCGACACCTCGGGCACCCGCTCCACGATCACCGACGCGGGCTCCGCCTCCACCGGCGAGCCCGCCGACAGCGTGGTGAAGCGGATCACCGGGCTGGCGGTGCTCAGCTGGGTCGCGCCGTGGTCCTGGTAGTAGACCACCGCCCGGTACTCGGTGTCCGGCTCCAGGTGGCGGATGTTCCAGGCCGGGTCGTTGGGCTCGGCCCCGAACCAGGCCTCGTCGGCCGGGACGCCGGGGAAGGGCGACGTGGTGGACCAGTAGCGCACCTCGTAGCCCTCGGCCCCGACCACCCGCGGCCAGCTCAGGTCGATGCCCGTGTCCGACAGGTTGGCGTAGGTCAAATCGCCCACGCGCTCCACCACCGGGTCGGGCAGGTCCCCCAGCAGCCGCTGGCAGCCCACGCAGGAGCCCAGCGTGCGGTGGAAGCTGAAGCTGTCGGTGCGCACCGTCTTCGGCGGCGTCTCCGTCGAGATCTGGTTGTCGCTGCGCTCGTACAGCTTGTAGCCCTCGACCTGGAAGGTCACGTTGCCGACCACGTTGGCGCCGACGTGGATGTCGACCTGGACCGGCGTGCGGCTGACCGTGACCGAGCCGGCGCTGACGGCAGAGTCAGTTCTGAAGGTGTGCAGGTGCGAGGCGGCGGGGCTGGTGAACCAGACCCGGTGGGACCGGAAGTACTCCGACGTGCCGCTGCGCAGCAGCGCCTCGGCGAAGTCGGCGTTGATGGAGAAGCGCTTGTCCTGGTCCGCCGGCGGGTCGTTCTTCGTCCGCACCCAGAAGTAGTGCGCCTTGCGCCCGGTGTTCAGCGAGGCCGGGAAGGCCAGATTGAGCCCGCCGTCCTCGATGGAGGTCCAGGTGGTCCCGTCGTCGATGGAGAACTCCAGGGTCTGCTCCCACTGGTCGTCGTCCCTGATGATGAGCGGCACCCGCACCTCGGGGTAGTCGAAGCCTTCCACCTGGTACAGCACGCCATTTTCATAGAAGTTGTGGCCGACGGCGTGGGGCCGGTGGATCAGGAACGTCCCGTGGTCGAAGGCGTCGCTGTCCTGGCCGGCGGCGAGGCTCACCGGGCGCCACTTGTTGGCGTCGCCCTCGTAGACGGACTGCGACGAGAAGGGGCAGCCGTCGTGGCGGTCCAGCAGCGGGCCGGCGGTGCTCCCGTAGCCGAAATGTATCCCATCCCGGCCAAGCCCTTCGACGATGGGGTCGCCCAGGTTGTAGGGGCTGCGGCTCCCGGTGTGGCACATCAGCCGGTCCCGGTCCGGTTGGCCCGGCCCGATGTAGCCGCCGTGGTGGCTGAGCGGCTCACCCACCTGGCTGGCGACGTAGAAGTGCCGGCGCTCGTGGGGGTCCACCGCCTGCCACTGGTAGGTCACCGCCGGGCCGCCCTCGGTCAGCGTGATCGTCGGCGGCGGGTCGTGCCTGGTGTAGTTGGCGACCACCCAGCCCGTCGAGCACGTGTTGCCCGACACCGTGCCCTCACAGGTGCGGAACTGCACGAAGGCGTCGGCGGCCCCCAGGTTCAGGCCGATCTTGAGCGCCTCGGAGTGGGTGCTCCAGGAGACGGCGGGGTTGGGGTAGAGCGACCAGGAACTGTGGCCGTCGCCGATGCTCCAGCCCTCGGGCAGGCGCAGGCCCTGCAGGCGCTCGGAGTTCGACGCGGTGGCGCGAAGGGTGTACGTGCTGTTGGGCTGCACGGACGCGTCGTATACGTACACCCAGTAGGTGGTGTTCGGCTCCAGCCGCAGCCCCGAACCGTCGTCGCCCTGGTAGGTGAAGGTGAAGGTCCGGTCGGCGCTGCCCACCGGCATGGAGGGGCGCGCCAGGTCGGCCAGGACGTCGGCGGCGGTACTGCCCGGCGAGCCGCCGGAGCCGGCCCAGATCTGTACCCTCAGATCGCGGGCGGCGTCGGAGTCGCCGATCTCGGCAAACTCGACGTCGACGCTGTTCAGGCGGTAGTGGCCGCCGTTCTTGCCCGTCGTGAACGACTGCGCGCGGTCACGTACGGTACTGGCAGTCGTCACGGTCCAACGCCGCGCCGTCCGCCTGGCCCAGGTTGCTCATCACCGCCGGCTCACCGGGCGGCGCGTTCACCGGCGTGGGCTCCACCCGGAACAGGGGCGAGATGCCGTAGAAGGCGTGGTCCTGGGTGCTCGCGATGGTGTTGTAGCTGATGGGGCCGGTGTCCGCGTCGGTGGTCGAGAACCGTCCCCGCCGGGCGTTGCTGGCGCCCAGAGGGTTCGCCTCCTTCGCACCGTCGGTCCTGGTGCCCGTCCACGGCCAGTCGTTCGAGGTGCTCCTCTCGCCGCTCTCGAAGCGCCGGTCCGCCATCGCCCAGTTCTCCCAGGTGTCGGACCAGAAGCCGGCGTTGTTCGCCGCGACGCGCTCGCCGTTCAGCCACCAGACCTCCGCGTCCGTGTGCCCGGCGTCGTTGGGGTTGGTCCGGGTGTGGTCCCGGGCGTCCACCGCGGCGGTGGAGCCCACCACCCGGAAGTGATCGGCGTAGCGCCGGATGGCGGCGTGACCGTCGCGGGCCGCCTCCCGCACGTGGGCGTCGTAGACGCCGATGTCGGCGGCGGTGGCGTCGCGGTGGTCTTCGGTCATGAACAGCAGCCGGAACGTCTCGCCCGCGCCCACCCCGAGCGGCTTCAGCGGCCAGTCCAGGGGCACGGTGTAGGAGCCGTCCGAGTGGGGCAGCAGCCGGCCGTTGACTCCCATCGACAGAGTGGAGCCGCCGACCAGGGTGATCCAGTTGCCGCCCCCCTGCGCGCGGATGCGAGCGTCGTTGTTGATGCTCCAGCCGGGCGCCGCGCCCGCGTCCTCGGAGTTGCTCTGCGTGAACTTCACCTGGCTGTTGCCTTCCGTGAGTCCGGCTGCGTCCAGCACGACCCAGTAGCGGGTGTCCGCCTCGAGCGCGACGCCCGGGTGCGTGAAGCGGTACGTGCCGGCCTGCCGGTTCACCCAGTCGGGATTGGCCAGGGTCCCCACGACCGTGCCGGGAGCCCCGTTGGCACCTTTGTGGACGGTGACCGTCAGCTTGTTGGAGCCGAAGTCCTCGGTGGACCGGTTGAAGGCCACGTCCACGCTGGTCAGGGTGTACCCCGAGGGGTTGCCGCCGGTGTCGAAACCCTGCGCCAGGTCCACGTGCAGGCCCTGCACCAGGCCGCTCGACTGACCGGTGTTCTTCACCAGCGGCGGGTCGTCGTCCCGCACCCGGACCGTCGCCGTCCCCAGCGACGTGGCCAGGTCGTAGTCCGACCCGTCCACCAGCGTCACCGTCACCGAGCCGTGGGCTTCGTCCACGTCGTCGTTGGTGGTGGGGATCTCCAGCGTCGCGGTGCCCGAGGCCGGGATGGTGACGCTGGTGGGCAGCGCGCCGTACCCGAAGTCCCCGGTCGTGGCCACCGTCACGGTCACCGGCAGGTCCGCCGTGGGCGCCGGGACCGCCCTCAGCGTGAAGCTGGCGCTGACGCCCTCGGTGACGGCGCCGCCGCCAAGGATGCTCACCCGCGGCGGCCGCGGCTTGCTGACGCCGTCGAGGCTGATCTTCAGTGATGATACGTTGGGGGTCCACGCGCCCGTCGAGGAAGCCGTTCTCGTCCCGGCGCCGTCGGCGATGCTCCAGCCGGCCAGGCCTCCGCTGTCCTCGGCGTCCGAACCCGTCAGGCGTACCCTCGAAGAACTCTGGCCGGCGTCCATGTCGATCACCAGGAAGTAGGTGGCGCTCCCCTCAAGGTCGATGCCCGCGCTGCTGGTGAAGGTCAGCGTCTGGTCCGAGGTGGAGGCGGGAAAGCTGGCGGGGTTGGTCAGGGTCCCCAGCGAGCTGCCCGGAGACCCGCCGGAGGCGGCGTGGATGCTGGCGGTCAGCGCCGAGGAGCTGAAGGCGCTGTCGATGGTGGAGAACTCCACGTCGACGCTGTGCAGGGTGTAGCCGAAGCTGTTGGAGCCGGTGGTGAACGCCTGGTGGAAGTCATTGCCCAGAAATGAGGTGCCCCCGTCCGCCTGGCCGGTGTTGGCGACGAAGGTCTCCGTCTCGACCGTCTCGACGGCCGTGCCGTGGATGGTCATCTTGCGGGACTGGCTGAAGGAGGTCCAGGCGCCCGAGGTGTTCCAGGTCCGGTAGTGGCCGTCGTCGGCGATGGTCCAGCCGTCCGCGCCGCCGGCGTCCTCGGCGTCCGACGCGGTGTTCTGGATGGTGTTGGCGCCGGGGAGCAGGACCAGGGTGACGTCCAGCACCGCCCAGTACGTGGTGTTCGCCGCGAGCGCCACGCCCGAGTGCGTGAAGCTGTTCGTGCCGGCGGCGATCGTGCCGGGCTTGGTCAGGGTGGCGACCACCGCGCCCGGCGCTCCGCTGCTGTCGCTTCTGATCTCGGCAGCCAGCTTCCCCGCCAGCGCGCCGTCGTTGATTTGCGGAAACGAGAAGTCGACGCCCGTCAGGGTGTACCCGCCAGCGTTGGCGCCCGTCGTGAACGCCTGCGCGTGGTCGTGCTGGACGAAATTGCCGGTGCCGCCGTTCGCCTGCCCGAAGTTGCTCACCAGGAAAGGCTTGCTGACGCCGCCGAGGCTGAGTTTCAGTGATGACGCGCTGGTGATCCATGCGGCTGTTGAGGAAAATGAAAATGCTCTAAACAAAGCGCCGTCGCCGATGCTCCAGCCGGCCAACTGTCCGCTGTCCTCGCTGTCCGAAGTCGTGACGCGTATATTCGAGAAAGGCTCATCACTGCTGATATCGAACATCACGAAGTACGTGGTGTTCGCCTCAAGGTCGATGCCCGTGCTCGTGAAGGTCAGCGTCTGGTCCGAACTGGAGACGGGAAAGCTGGCGGGGTTGGTCAGGGTCCCGAGGGAGCTGCCCGGAGACCCGCCGGAGTCGGCGTGAATGCTGGCGGTGAGGGATGAAGAGCTGAAGCCGCTGGCGATAGTGGCGAATTCCACGCCGACGCTGGTCAGGCTGTAGCCCGCGCTGCTGCTGCCGGTCGTGAACGCCTGGGCGTAATCATTGCCCAGAGATACACTGGCTCCGTCCGCCTGGCCGGTGTTGGCGACGAAGGTCTGCGCCGCCTGCTGCGCGCCGGCCGGCTGCGCCGGCGTCAGCGCGAACAGCGCCGCCGCCATCATTACGGCCAGCAGCAGCAGGGGCAGCGCCCACAGGGCGCGCCGCCGGGTCAGCACGACGCCCCCGGAAGTCGGGGGGGGGGCTGAAAGGGGTAGGTATGAAGCGTTGCCTGCTTTCCCCAGGGTCTTCAGGGTCTTCGCCATGAGCTCGGCCACCATCGCTAATCACCTTCTCGCCGCCAGGGGCCGCGTCCCGTAAAGGTTGCCCAAGGTTGCCCAAAACTGGGACCTCGCCCGGCGTCGTCCATTGTTTTCTTGAAATTGTCTTCTTGAAGCAGCAATGCTCTTCAAGCAGCAATAACGATTATCCGCGAATTCGCCGCCCGCCGCAAGACGGCCGCCCGGCAGGTTCGGGCATTTTCGCCAGCCTGCCGGCGCCTGGCCGGCGCTGGTATAATCCCCCCAACCAGCCAGCCCATCGCCCACCGGGACCCCAACGCCAGGCCCGCCCAACGCCAGATAAGCCGAGGTTCGCCGTGACCAGCGCCAGCAGCAAGACCCCCAGGGCCCCGAAAGTCCGGCAACGCTTCCGCCTGCCCGACATACCCGACCGCGAGCCTGATGAAGTGACCCAGTTCGACCACATTGCGAAGACCGGCAACGCCCACTACCTGGCCCAGCACCTGGGCCACCCGGAGACCACCCTGGTGGAGGCCGACCGCTGGATCGCCCCGGACGCCGCTTTCGACAAGCGCCGGGCGCGGTACCCCGACCTGCTGGTGGCCTTCGGCGCGGACCCGGCGGCCTACCGGGCCAGCAACGGGTACGTAGTAGAGGAGCAGGGGAAACCGCCGGACTTCGTGTTGGAGGTGGCGTCGGAGAGCACGGGGGAGCATGACGTGGGAGACAAGCGGGACTACTACGAGTCCCTGGGCATTCTGGAATACTGGCGCTTCGACGAGACCGGGGAGCACCACGGGACGAGGCTGGCCGGGGACCGGCTGGTGGAGGACCGGTACGAGCCGATAGATATAGAGGAACTGCCCGGCGGGGCGTTGCAGGGGTACAGCCGGGCGCTGGGGCTGAACCTGCGGTGGGAGGAGGGCCGGCTGGTGTTCCGCGACCCCGCCACGGGGGAGCCCATCGCCACCCTGGAGAGCGAGCGGGCCAGGGCTAGCGCCGAACGGGAATTGCGTGTCCAGGCCGAGGCCCGCGCCAGCAGTGAACGGGAGTCACGCATTCAAGCCGAGGCCCGCGCCGAGGCCTCTGACAGCCGCGCCGACACCGCCGAGGCCCGCAACCGGGAGTTGGAAGAGGAATTGCGCCGGTTGCGAGAGAACTGAGGGGCGCTGAAATTGACCTGAAGGGTGGGAGGGAGACCTGCCGGGAGTCGCAGCAGAGCGCCAGGGAGCGGCAATTCACCCGCAGAACCTTGGTGTCGGGCACCCGGCCCCGTTCCTCCAACAGGGCGTCCAGCAGGTCCAGTAGGGCAGCATCCGACTCCGTTCCGGGTTCGCAGTCCACCTCCAGGGAAGTGTCATCATCGTCGTTCAAGGCTTTCCTAGGCTTTCCGCATTTTCAGGCGGCATAGGCGAGGGAATCTACAAGTCGATGGTACAGAGCTATCGGTAGTTCCTGCGTATCGGAGTTGGCTGCGGACAGTGAGAAACCCTCCGACGCCAACCACAGATGGCGTCGCACCAGGGCGATGGCGTCCACGAAGGTCGGCGATGGTTTGTCGTACCAAGCGGCCCTGCGTTGGGCGATGGGACGCTCTTGTTGCAACGAGTGGGCGGCCAGGGTGGTAAAGGAGAAGAGGCCCAGCAGGACGGGCGTGGTGCGGGCGATGGCCAGGTCGGACCACTGGCGCTGGGTCTCCACGCCGAGGTGGGTGCGCACCTCCTGAAAGGTGACTTCCAGCTGCCAGCGCAGGACAAACCATTCCAGGATCTGGGTTGGGTCCGCCGCCGGATCAGTGCAGAGCAGAGCCTGGGGGTCGAAGGCACCCTGAGGGTCTCGGATCAGCACCCAACGGATGGTGACAGGAGGCTTGCCCGAGCGGTACCAGACGGCGGTCTGGGAGGTGAGTTCCACGATGCGAGTGGTGCCGTCGTACCAGGCCACCGCGACGTTGTCCCACGCCACGCTGTTCTGTTCGAGGAGTGATTTCAGGGATGGTCGCCGGGGGCCTTTCAACGGCGGGCGGCCGTTTTGGCCTGGCTCACGGGGTGGCGCTGGCGCGTAGAGAGCGGCGTCCAGGCGCAATCTGGCGATGAGAGTGACCGGCTCGCGGAGAGACTGACAGCAGTGGAGGAGATCCAGCACGGCATAGCCGTTGTCCCCCACCAGCACTAGGGAGCGATGGGGCAGCCAGCGGCGCAGCAGCATGATCATCTGCCGGGCCCAGTCGGTGATCTTCTTGTGGCGACGTCCCTGTCGCTGGTAGTACCGAGAGGAAGGCGCCAGCACCGTGAGCACCGGCAACGCCCAATGACGTCCGGCCCAGGGGACCTGACCCAGCCGCATCAGGGAGATCCAGCGCAGGCCGCTGGCCTTGACCAGTTGGTGGCGACTGGAGCGCACCGCGTCTCGGTAAATGCCTCGGGCTCTGATCTTGGCGCCGCGACGCCGCTCCAGGGTTTCGTCGATGCCGAAGATCAAAGGGCCGTCGCCGTGATCCAGATGCTGGAGCAGCAGCACCAACAGGACGCGGGCCACCTCACGGGACGACCAAACCGCCCGATTGAGCACCTCGTGGTACCGGGCGTAGTTACGGTCGTCGCTCAGGCCCATGACGCGCAACGCCGCGGCCACGGTCCGCTGGCCCGGAGTGAGGATCGTGCCCACCAGTAGTAGTTGCGCTTTCCGCCAGGTCGGGTTGGTGAACAGCATTGCGAATGGGGTGAGCAGCGGTACAATGACATCGGGCAGGGTGAGCATGGCTGGGCCTTTAGTGGAATTTGGGTCAGGCCAGCTTACCCTGTCCTTTTACTTTTCTCAAAATGCGTAAAGCCCAGCTTTCACCATGGGTCGAAACTACAATTTCCGGACTGCAATCCCTGCAATAAAGTGATTATAGAGCCGCAGTAAATTGCTCGCGCGGAAATACCCCAAATGCCGCCCCCATCGCCCCATTCCCCGTAGGAAATGCCCCTGGATTGTATTCTGCAATCCCTTCCATTTCTCCTGTCAGGGCGCCCACTGCGGGAAACCGCTAGACGGGATTGCAGTTTGACACGTCAGGGATTTCGGAGACGCCCTGCCGGACCGCCGCCACGGTCTCGCCAAAGCCGCCGGCAAGTCAGTCAAAAAGGCCGATGTGGTCGGCGTTGTCAACCGGCTCTTCAGCGCCTGTCCCAGGCGGTTTGGCAGGCGGGTTTCGCCGCGCTATACTGGCCGCATTGGGAGGCACTTCATGGACGAGTTGCGAGATCCCCTGAAGATCCTGGTGGTCGACGATGAACCCGACGTCGAGGCGATGTTTCGCCAGCGGATGCGTCGGGACATCCGGAGCGGCCGTTACCGCTTCGTATTCGCGCATTCCGGCGTCCATGCTCTTGAGGTGCTGTCGGAACATCCGGACGTGGGCCTGGTCATCACGGACCTGAACATGCCGGAGATGGACGGATTGACGCTCTTGGATTGCCTGAGTGAGGCGTGGCCGGGTGTGCCGTCGCTGGTGGTTTCGGCCTACGGCGACCCGGGCCGGATGTCTGCCGCCCGCGAGCGCGGCTCCTCCGGATTCGTCGTCAAGCCGGTTGACTTTACCGAACTGCGGTCAGCGATGGCGGATTCGCTGGACGGCGGGGATTGAACTCTCCAGCGAACGATTGCCGGGCCGATTCCTAAATTGACGTTTTCGCCCGGTCGAACCGGGCGGGTGCCCCCTGAGTGGGTACGTTTATGCGCCGCCCGGGGTATCGGGCTTGTTGCCGACCGAGTAGGACCAAGTGTACCCACTGGGGACGTGCAGCCAACGCTGACTATAGAGATGATGAGCTTCCGGCAACAGCCGAAAAGAACAGATTTGGAGTGAGGAGCATCGGAAATGCCCAAGTATCTCTTTCAGGCCAATTACACCAGCCAGGGTTTCCAGGGTCTGCTGAAGGAAGGCGGCACCTCGCGGCGCCGGGTTTTCGAGGACCTGGCCCAGGAGCAAGGCGGAACCCTGGAATCCTTCTACTACGCCTTCGGCGGAGCGGACCTGTACCTGACCTTCGACCTGCCGGACGTGGCGACCGCCGCCGCCATCTCCATGTCCATCGGAGCCGGCGGCGCTCTCAGCATCAGCACCGTTCAGTTGATCACTCCCGAGGAGATCGACGACGCCTGCGGCAGGACGGTTACCTATCGCCCACCCGGGGCATAGCCGTTGAGTTCCAGTCGGATGCCGGACCCATCTGACCACCGGCGCCGCTGGACCCTTCCCTACTCGAAGGTCGACGCGCCTTCACCCAGCCATTCGACGATGAGGGCGTTCAGCGTCCCATCGGCCTTCATGGACGCTAGCCCCTCATCTAGATTGTCCTTCAACTCGCTGCCGGGTCGCACGCCCACGCCCAAGCCCTGATCCAGCAGCACCCGTGGACCCACTATTTCCAGCAACCCGCCGTGCTCTGCCAGTTTCTGCACCGCGTAGCCGTGATCCACCAGCACGGCGTCCACTGCGCCGCTCAACACCGCATCCACCGAGCCCAACTCCTGGCCCAGAACCACAAACTCAAGCCCCTGTTCCGTAAAGTAGTCGGAATATATGGTGTTGGGCGACGCCCCGACCCTGCCCTTTACGGCGTCGTCGCCCTCACCGGCCCGGGCCAGGTACACCGACGGCGTGGGCGGGTAGTAGGGCTGGGTGAAGTCGATTACTTCCTCCCGCCGGCCGGTGATACTCATGCCGGCGAGGATGACGTCGAACTCTTCATCCAGTAAATGAGGGATCATGGTCTCCCACTCGTTCAGAACCCACTGGCACTCCAACTCCGCCCGCCGGCACAACTCGTCTCCCAGCTCCCGCTCCAAGCCGTCCACCTCGTCCTGGTCGTTGGTGAGGTTGAAGGGGTGATAGTTGCCCCCGGTGGCGAACACCACCGGGTCCGAGCCGCCGCATCCCATCAACATAAGAACCATTGCCGTCAGGAGCAGCGCGCTCACCGGGCGCATCAACCGGCTTTTCAACGTCATTTCCTCCGTGAAACGAGTCAGCGCTTCACACCGCGCGGTTTGAGTAATCGGCGACCCGCTCTTTGTGTTCGTTCGCTTTGGTAAATATCCCACAACGACGGCGGTGACCACGCCTGCATCCGGGGATGCTCCGCTGGCGAACAGTGCCCGGAACGGCCCACCAGCGCCGCAAACCCCGTCATCTCTCAGCAGACCGGCGCCAAATGGCCGCACCGGTCGCCCCTGCCGTGAGTGGGAACAGGACGTTCACCACGATCCAAACCAATCCCGTGGTCGAATTGTCGCCATCGGCTCCGGCAATCTCCAGGAACCAGTTGCGGAAGAACAGCAGCGCCACCCCGGCGGTCAGGTATAGGCAGAGATTGATTTCCAGGGAACGGTGGCTAGCGTCGGCGCCGCGTCCGCCCGCTCTGTCCTCAAGCTTTCGGCCAGCGTTGAACAGCAGGGCGGCGACCAGCGCGACCGCCATCAGGTAATTGGCCACGTCCCAGACGCCGTTCGCGTTGAAGAACGGGTTGACGACGAACCACGCCGCCACGAAGACGGCCGTGCCCATCAGGTACGCGCCGAGCAGTTTCCGGAAGGCTATCAGCAACTCTCTGTCCCTCCCCATGGCACACGAAACTTGCTCATACTATTCCACGCAATCCCGCCCCCGACATTCTACGCCTCTTCCCCGCCAATCGTCCGGCTGAGGACCACCCCAACACGGACGGAGACTGCATCTCGCCGCGCCCGCCCATACCACAAAATTGCTTGCAACATAGTGACACTCCGGGCATTACACTCAGCGAGTCTCTCCGCGACAATAGAACATTGGACCGTTACTTCCGGAGACGCTCAGCTTGAAAGCCAAACCGCCGGAACCGCCGGCGCGGACCGAGCACAACACCCAGGACGAACCAACCCTCGACGACGCCATCCATGACTACGTGCGCACCTACGCCCTGTGGCACGGAAAAGCCAAGGCCGCCGAGACCTTCGGCGTCTCCCGCCACACGCTCTGGCGCTACCTGGAGCGGGGGCGCCTGGGGAAATCGCTCCCCAGGGCGGTGATCGATGCCGTGGGCGACGACCCCGAACTCATACGGGCGGCGACCTGGGTCATGACCGCCGTCCGCCGCATCCAGCGCCGCGCCGCCGCCAATCCCAGGCCAATGGCCGAGACCCTGGTGGACACCCTGCGGCTGCTGTGCGCCGCGCCCCTGGCCACCGTGGACGAACTCTCCAGCTTCGCCAGGGTTCCCGCCACCACCCTGCGCCGCCGGCTGGCGAAACTCGCCGGCCTGGGCCTGGTGGACTCGGTTCCCCACCACCTGGGCAGCCTGGGACCAAACCCGAAGCAACGCCACTTCCCCACGGAGAAGGGCATCGAGGCCGCCGCCAAGGTGGAACACGGCACGGAACGCTTCCTCAGCGAGTACCCGGTGTCCCGGGAGTGGTTCCGGCTGCTCACCGAGCGCCTGGAAGCCGTGGCCGTGCTCTACCACGTGGCCGCCATGATCGCCCGCGCCGACCCCGAAGGCAAACCCGTGCGGGTGGACCACCACCGCCAGGGACCCTACGACCTGCTGATCACGCTGTCCGGCGGCCGTTCCGTGGGCATCGTGCGCCAGGGGCCTATGCTGTCCTCGGCCAACCTGCGCTACCGACTGAGAACCCTGGAGCAACTGCGATATCACCAGCGGCCCACGGCAACGCTTGTGCTGACCCACGCCGACCAGGCCACCCGCCGGGCCTTCCGCACGTTGGGCAACCCCGAAGAGCACCGCAGCGCCTTCGTCGCCACCGAGGGGGAACTGCTGGCGGGAGACGCCCAGGCCCAGGTCTGGCAGCAGTGCGGCGGCGGCGTAAACCGCTTCCGGCCCGAGACCATCAACCCCGACCTGTCCCTGGACGACGTCCTGGACTGGCTGGGACGGAGCGCGGAGCGCATCGCCGACCGGCACCGCAGGCTGGGCCTGGCCCCGGACGACCACCCGTCGCCCGACCCGGACCAGCTGTATCCCAGCCGGATGCGGGCGCTGATGCCCCAGCCGACGGAACAGGTGAGCAACTCCCTGGCCGTCCGGCTCACCAGGACCGAAAAGCAGGCGCTGGACCTGCTGGCCGCCTGGCCCCTGTGCGACACGGACCAACTGGCCGGGCTGATGGGCGGTGTCACCCGCCGCCGCGCCAACCAGGTGCTCCGTTCCCTGGCGGACCACGGCCTAATCCGGGCCGAGGGCCAACTGCACGTGCTCACCGATGAGGGGCTGACCTGCGTGGCCCGCCGGGACCGGGCATCCGTGGGGCAGGTCCTGGACCGCTGGACCGCCGAACCCAGTGTCAACAACCCGCAGGTCTATGTCGGCACTGCCCTACGCTCCATGGCGTCCCAGCCGGACCACCACGCCGCCCTGACCACCCTGGCCGCCACTCTGACCACCGAATGTGCCCGCTCACGGGATTACGGCGTCATGGACCTGCTGCCCACCTCCCGCTCCGCCGTGGGTTACTGGCACCACGACAAGAACTACGTGGTCCACCCCGACGTTTCCTTCGTCCTGGACCTGCCCGTGGGATACCGTTACTGCTTCCTGGAGTTCGAGCGCCGCGCCACCACGCACAAACGGGTGCGGGCCAGGCTGGAGAACTACCGGCGGTACTTCCAGAGCGGCTACGCCCGCCGGGACCACGGCGGGGACCTGCCCCTGGTGCTGTTCGTGTTCGAGACTCCCAACGACGAGGACGCCTTCCAGGACGCTGCCGAAGGCTTGGACCACGCCCCCTTCGCCAGCTCCAACCTCGTAACCATCGCTCAGCGGCGCATCCTGGCTGACACGTGGCTGCCACCCGCGCCGGAACCCTGGGAAAGGCTGCCGTTGCAGCGACTGGTCAAGGTGCAACTTTTTCGGTAAAGCGGTCCCCCGGGTTTCCTGTAGGGAGGCCACAAACAAACGCAAATGACAGAGTTTTTTCTTGTCTTAACCCTGTCTGACCCCAAAAGACCTCCGGCTTGCATTTCGTTGCAGAAATCGGGACTTTCGCAAGAGACGGACCGGCCCGGCTACCACGGACGAAAAAGCCGCTGGCACGTATGACACAACAGGATTGACCCGTAGATGATACGCAATGACACAAAGGGAGGTGAGGCAATGCGACTGCTGACCAAGGCGGAAGCCTGCCGGGAGCTGAGGCTGTCCCTGTCCACGCTGAACCGGCTCATCGCCGCCGGGGACGTGCCGGTAAAGAGGGAGCCGCGCGGCAGGCGGCACCGGGTGTACGTGATGCTGGACGACGAGCCACCAGGGAACGGCAAGGTTTCTGACTCAGAGTTAGTCGCGGCCCAGGAGAGGATTCGGGACCTGGCGGCGCAGGTGGAGTTATTGCAAGGACAGCTTGAGCAGGAACGGCAGCACAACGCCGAGCTGGTGGACGAGTTGAACGCAGCCCGGGACCGTCCCGGCTCCTGGTGGCGGTTCTGGTAGGCGGTATCGCATACTCTACACGCGCCAGAATTTGGGCAGGTCAAGACCACCGGAAACAGGCACAGCTTTGGGCAGACCTGGATTGTTGAACGGAAACCCTGTGAGTAAAATAGCCTGACACTGACGCCCTTCACAGGAAGCCAGAGGGACGGAATGACGACAACCGCGTCCATAACCGCCAAGACCGCGTGGTACGACTTCGTTCTTGATGGCATCGAAGCATCGGAGATCACCTACGCCAACGAGGTGCTGACGGTCTCAGATTACCAAGGGAAGATCACAAGGAGAATCCCGGCCAAGGACATCGCGGGCCTGACCATAGAGGAAGGGCCGCTGCGCAACGGACTGACCATAGCCACGAAGAAGGGCCAGCCCATCAAAATCGCCGGTCTGCAGAAGAAAGAGTCAGAGCAGATCCGGCGGGCCGTGGAAGGACGAATACGCCAACTCCAGGCCGAGGAGGAACGAAGAATCAATCAAGAGGCCGCCAACAGCGCCAAGAAACTCTCACCGGAAATAACCAGGCTGGACAAGGACCTCCGGGAGTGTTTTTCCGGCAAGCGGTTCATCAGACGCTCGGAGGCGACGGAGCTGGCCGGCGTCATCAAGAAACTCACCACTCAGCTCAACCCAAGAGTCCGAAAGCAGCTGGCCCGACCGGCCCAAGCTGCCGTGGCGCGAATCGACAAACTGAAGGACTCGAAGGACCTGGAAAGCGCCCGCGCCGAGGCGAACCGGAAGTTCACCACGGACCAAGCAATTCTGGTTAAGGGAGCTACCAGGGACCTCATGGCCAACCCCCTCACCGACGAGCAGGCGCAGGCGGTGGCCACGGATGAGGACGCAACCCTGGTTCTGGCAGGCGCCGGAACCGGCAAGACATCGGTGATCACAGGCAAGATAGCCCATCTGGTTCGTAACCAAGGGGTGACTCCGGGGTCCATACTGGCGCTGGCCTTCAACCGGGACGCGGCGAAGGAGATACGGGAGAGGCTGCCCGAGGACCTCAGTGGGACCCAGGTATCGACCTTCCACTCCTTCGCGTTCCACCTGCTGGGGGAAGCTACCGGCAAAGCACCTTCGGTCAGCAAGCTGGCCATCGATGACGTCGCCTTCCAGAAGGCCATCGACAACATTCTGACGGAGATTATGGCGGACCGGGAGTTTGCCAGTTCCTTGGTTGCCCTCCTCACGTCGGAATATGCCGCCTACAAGCAGCCCTTCC
>CBDBPP010000003.1:0-468830 GCA_965208825.1 Dehalococcoidia bacterium | reverse complement strand
ACTTGAACTCGGGCGTCTGCAACCGACCCCGGATGGTAAGATTCAACTCTGCCTCACCAGTGAAGTCCCTGATAACGGAGGCCAACATCGCCGAGTCAATCGCCTGGCTTTCCGAGCTCAACTGGGTCCATCAAGGCAAGCTTTCAATACCTTGCAGCCGGTCCGACCGATGAAGTGTCGGGTGGTCGACCACCTCCATATCGCGGTATCCATCACCGACGACCAAGGCATACCTACCATTTCTTGTTGGTAGGATTGTTATTCCCTGCAGAGTATTCGGTCGTTCCGCTCTACTATCGAACTTAGTCATCAACCTAGGCTCTCGGTTGCCCCACTTCTTGATGTCAGCGGCCGAAACAAAGGCTATGCCTTCGGAATCCAACTTGTCCCGAAGGGCCATCTTTCCAAAAATAGCGGCCCATCCCCTCTCGGTCTCAGACACCATCATGCTCCACTGAAGCTCGCCGGGTCATAGTTAGTGATGACAAGCTCGCTGACTGGACCCCTGCCATTTCCATTTGAGTTTATCGGCCTCGCAGCCATCACAACATCAATGTTGAACTCACTGTACAACCCCCTCACGAAATCTGTATCGGAGTTATTCACAAGCACCAGGCATCCCCTATCGGACAGTTCCCGCACCACCGATGCCAACCTTTCTTGGTCATTTGAGTCAAATCCATTTCCGGTGTAGGCGGTGGAAACTGGATGTCGCGCTCAACGGAACGTAGGGAGGGTCCAGATAAACGAAATCGTCCTCTCCAGCCCCGGCTACAGCATCGGCAAAGTCGCAATCGAGGACGTGGGTACCCTCAAGAGCCGCACTAGCGTCCCTGAGGCACACTTCATCACATATGGTAGGGTTCTGATACTTGCCGAACGGCACGTTGAACTCACCATTTTGGTTTACCCGGTAAAGCCCGTTGAAACAGGTCTTGTTCAGGAAAATTAACCTCGACGCCCGCTCTATGGACGTAAGCGAAGCGGGATCCCATCCCCTAACTTGGTAGAAATAGGGTTCTTCATTCCTGTGCTGCCGCAGAGAAAGTATGAGATCCTCGACACTATCCTTAACCGCCAAGTAGGCATTTATCAATTCCTGATTCCGGTCAGAGACAAAGGAACACTTCCTTTGCAGGGAGAAGAACATGGCCCCGCCGCCGACGAACGGCTCATAATAACGCCCGTCAAAAGGGGGGATGTAGCGGCGCAGAGTGCTCAGGATCTGGCCCTTACCGCCTGCCCACTTCACAAATGGGCGCGCCCTTTCGATGGGACCAGCATCTTCGCCATGGGAACTAGCACCCTCCATCTCCACTTTGGAGTCCATAACACAACACCCCGCGATCTTACTGCGATTCTCGCTTGACGCATCATACTCCAAATCCGACATGATTCTCATATGACTCCACGCCCAAAACCCCTAATCACCCAAATCGGAACGATGCCCAGGTTCTTTCCTGTTGCTATCACTCAGACAGAATCCTAAAACCGCGAAGGTGCGACAGCGAGAATGCGTGGAGACAATGAGGAGCCAGCATGCAGAGCATGAGACGTTGGATCCGTTACGTACAGGAGCAGCGGCAGAAAAAACGCCAGGCAGAGGCGCGCCGTGGAGAAGAAGACAGGCGTCGTGAAATGAAAGCGGCGAGACGATGACATTGGACGAATTGGTACAAGAACTAGACCGGATGCTGCAATCTCACGCTCCGCGAGAGAAGATGGTTACGCTCCTGCTCTTCGGTGTGAAGTTCCACAGAGAACTGGAGGGCATGAGCACGGCGGAAATAGCGCGGCGCTCTCGTTACGCAACGGATTACGGGGGACCGGATATCAACAACGGACGACAGTTGGGCAAGTACGTCCGCCCTATATAACTCAGTGCGCCCCGTGCTTTTGGGGGCGCCGATGCTTGCCACATGTCGCGACTGGGGTCTAAAATTGGGGTATACTGAGGGATTTAGAACATCTGTTGCGTGCCACTTTCGTAGCTATCGCAGTGCGCGTGCGTGCACGTTCAGATTAGGAGAACCACTGATGACGTCGATACTGTTGAGTGTCATCGCGGTTGTAATGGCCGTGGTCGGCACGTTGCTTATTGTCGTTCCTTCGGCTTGGATCATCTACGATCTCTCTAGGAAGTTCTGGCAACACATACGAGACCATCGGAGTAGTTCGACGAGAGGGAAGATCCGGTTATGAATCAGTACTTCGTTGCCGCGATCTTTGCAGGAATGGCCGTGCTAGCAGGCGCGGCTTTTGTCTGGCAGGCAGCGGTGGCCTCTCAGGACCCCAGTCCCGCACAGAAAGACCTACTCAATGCAGCCGATTGGTTGCTGAAGTGTTCCGGAGGAGCATTGGTGGGATTCCTACTCAGAGGGCAGACCAACAGTAAGGCCGCCTTGCCTTCGTAGTTCGTGGTGGAGGCTTTCTAAGTAACGGCGCATCACCTTTCCTCCTGGCTCCTCTCCATCAACCCTACCTCTGTCGGCATCAATGCCCCCGCCGTTCGATGTGAGAATCATACCCCCAACCCGATGTGATTCTCACATGACTCCCCGCCTTAAAGGCCGCATACCCCAAATTCGAACGGTGCCCCTGGAGAGGCGGCGTTGGTCCAAACTGACCCTGGCAGCAATGACCCAGCCACCCATTCTTAGGGTAAGATGTAATGGTGATATTAGCAAAGCCGGGATGACTTCATTAACCCCTACTCCCTTGACCGAAAGGCAAATAGGGAACTACCATTCAGCGACATTAAATTGACTGACCAAGAGCGGGCCGGCGATGGGCGGCTGGGCACGTTTGAAGCTCCGCTAGAGAGGGCCGGGTAGCTTTGGCAAGGAAGGGCCACATGGACTCGTTGGAGAAAGAGTTCGAGTTTTATTTGGCGAATCAAGATGAGATGGTGAGAAAATACGACGGCAAGGTCGTTGTCATCAAGAATGGCGAGATTCTTGGAGTGTACGAATCTGAGCTTGACGCATTTACTACAACGTCAAAGGTTCACGAAGAGGGGACCTTTATGATTCAGAGGGTCAGCGAAGGAGAAAGAGACTACGCTGCGTCTTTTAGTTCGCGGGTGACGTTCCCATAGTCTCAACACCTTCCAGTGCTAGTTTTACCTCTGCTTATGAGGTTTTGTCCAACGAACTTATTAACGAGTGCAAAGTTTCAAAGGCATGGGCCGCTTCATCCGGCGATCCTGCCCCTCCGTCCGAGGACTTTGAAGCCCTTTGGGATACAGGAGCTACTAATAGTGTAGTTTCTCAGGCAGTTGTTGACGCTTGCGACCTAAGACCCATTGGTACCGCGAGGGTCAGACACGCTCAAGGCGAAACCCGTAATGTACCCGTTTTCCTGGTAAACATTGTCCTACCTAACAATGTCGCCTTTGAAGGACTGAGGGTAACCCTTGGTCTTCCCCACAAAGCTGACATTCTAGTAGGCATGGACATAATTGGGCGCGGAGATTATGCCGTCACTAACTTGAATGGTAAGACAAAATTCTCCTATCGTTATCCATCGCAAGAGGAAATAGATTTCGTAGCTCAATGTCGATAATCCGAAATACTGAGGGAAAAGCCTTCGCCTTCGCAATTCACTCCAGATCAGGCCAGGCGAAGACGAAACAAAAAGAGATGAGGGACAGGGCTACCTAAAGTTCTTCCGTTTCCGGTGGGATTAAAGAATTAGTTCTATTGCCCCTCCCCTCCCCTTACCGTGCTATAATTGAGATTGAGTCGGGGCGTGGCCCAGCCAGGTAGGGCACCTGCATGGGGTGTAGGGGGTCGCCAGTTCAAATCTGGCCGCCCCGACCAGAATCAGAACTATCAGATGAGGAAGACCGCCGAAGGATGGCGGTCTTTTTGTTGGCCTTCTGCGGTCGCACATCCAAGGCAGTAGCGCCAGGAGAGCCGCCGCCGTCAGGCGCAAGCCCGCGGGGCAGGAACGCCGGAGGGGCGGCGCCGGGCCGCTACGTCGCCCTCCCCCCAGTGATGCCGCCGAAGGATACTCCCGATGCCGGCAGCGTCGGGGGTGGCCGCCCCGGAACAGGAAAAGACATCGCATTGACCACGCGTTCAGCGCATACCCAGGGCAGAGAGATAAACAAGGCGTGGTTCTACTTCGCGCTCTGTCTCATCATCTTCGGCACCATGACCGGGGTGATGATGGTCCCGGCCCTTCTCGTCGAAATCGCGACGGACCTCGACGTTTCGGTGGCGGTAGCCGGCCAGTTGGCCACGGCGACCTTTGCGGCCTGGGCGGTCTCCATCGTCGCCGTGGGACCGCTGGCCGACTCCTTCGGGCGGCGGCCGATGGCCCTTGCCGGCGTCTTCCTGGTGGTGGTGTCCCTGTTGTCGTCGGCCTTCGCGCCCAACATCGAGGTGTTGATGGCGCTTCGTGCGCTGGTCGGCCTGGGCGGCGGAGCCATTGCGCCCACCTCCATCGGGGTGATCTCTGACGTGATCTCCCGGGCCAGGCGCGCCCAGGCCATCGGCGGCATTGCCAGCACCATCGTGCTGACCTCGGCCATCGGCATCCCCCTGGTGGCCCTGTTCGCCGACTGGTGGGGCTGGCGGTCCACCTTCATCCTGGCGGGGCTGTTGCTGGCGGCGGCGTGGCTGCTCAACTGGGTCCTGTATCCCAGGGACCCCGGCGAGCGCGTTCGCGACCTGGGCTTCTTTTCCCGGTACTGGACACTGCTTTCCCTGAGCTATTTCCGCATGGCCACAGTGGTGAACGTGACCCAGCGAATGGCTTACTGGAGCCTGGTCAGCTTTTTCGCCGCGTATCTGATACAGGCATACGACGTGAGCGTGGGGTTTGTCGCCCTGCCGCTGGTGATTTCCGCGCTGGGCCAGGTGGCGGGCAGCTACACGGCGGGGGTGCTGGCGACAAGAAGCTACCGGGTGGCGCTGGTGTCGGTGTCCTCCGCCATCGGGGGTGTCTGCGGGTTCGTGTTCTTCGTGCTCGATATCGGTCTGTGGCCCGCCGTCGCGGTGGCAACGGTGGGGTCAGGGCTGCTCAGCGTTACGACTCCCGTGCTGCTGGCCGGCAGCACCGAGTACTCGGGGGAATCCAAGGCGACGGGGGCCAGTTTGATCGGGTTCAGCAACCAGGCCGGTGGAGTGCTGGGGGCCGGGCTTTCCGGCGTGCTGCTGGCCACCCTGGGCTACCCGGGGATCGGCTACCTGTGCATCGCCTTCACCATGGTCTGCGCCCTGGTCGCCACCCTGTTCGCCAGGCACCTTCGCGTGGCCGGCAGCTGAATACCGACGGGGGCAGGTGCGGGGCTATGGCCTTGTCCAAGCTCCAGATGGTGGCGAAGATGGTGTCTCTGTACCTTATGTGCGGCCCTGACTCGCCAGAATACGGCACAAAAGTACCCCGGTGTCACTGACGGATTCTCTGCCAGTAGTGACGCCGGGGTATCGTTACGTCAGTCGCCGGTTGCGCCGAGACGGCGCCAGGGCCTAGTTAGCGCCGCAGCCGCAGTTGCCGCAACCGCCACCGCCACAGCCGCCGCCGGCCTGGGCGAACATGGGGTTGTTGATCACAAAGCCCACCTGCCCGCCGAAGTTCTCGACGTAGTCGATGGTGGCCTCCTCCAGGAACGGAGCGCTGTCGGAGTCCATCAGAAACTTGACACCCTCCAGGCTCAGCACCGTGTCGTCGTTCTGCGACTCATTCTCCAGGGTCAGCATGTATTGCAGGCCACCGGTCTCCGCGGGCATGGCGATGACGCGCAGGGACCCTTCCTGCTCACCCTGTTCTTCCATGACTTCCTTGAGCTTCTCGATGGCGAGCGTCGTTACTTCCATTGCTTCAGTGCGCTCCTTGCTCAGCCTGGCGAGGCGCGACAAACAGCCCCGTCGGTGGCCAGCGAATTGGCCTAACCTGCTTAAGCTAACACATCGCGGGGGAATTTACCAGTCAAACGGCCTTCAGGCAATGACCTTATATGGTTGCACAGGGTCTTTTCAAAGTAACCTCATCCACTGGCGTCCACTCATCCTGAGCATGTCGAACCACGAGCGGATTGGGATGGACTATGAAAAGGCCCTGATGGTTGCAACCAGAGACTTGCCTATCTGGTTAGGGTTACCACACCTGTGCGGCCATCGTAGTTCATGGAATATTCACTCAGAAAGGCCCGTCCGAGCAGTGCAACATGAGGCTGTCCACCGGCTGATAAATGTACTCCTGTAAACCTGCCGTAAATTACCCAGTTCAGTACAGGAATGTACATTTGGGCGAGATGAACGTTGACATCGAAGGAACCACTAACCCCGGCGACCGTCGCCCTGTCTACTATCGGCAGATTCAGAGAGGCCGCCAAGGCCGAGTCGATGGCACTGTCCCTAGCGCCGGTGTCAACCAAGGCAGGAAGCCTTCCGGAGTCTAGGCTAGGAGTATCTCCTGATTGAGGAACGAAATCCTGATCGAACCCAACCTCCAGTAGTAAGGTGGGTCCATAAAGGTACAAACTTCTAGGGTTTTCAGGTTGAAGACTAGCCGTTGGCATCGGCCCTTCCATAAAGGACAGAAGCCGATAACTGCATCGGTGGCGCACCTACTTGCCTTATCAAGTAGGGTCCCCTGCCAAAGCGAGAAACAGCCTCCGCGGCCGCTAGCTGAAAATCGTCATAGGCTCCGGCCAATTCCCTCTCATGAAAGACTACCCACTTACCCAGCTTTTCCAACTCCAGGAGGTCCCGCTGCTCCTCATAGGCGGCAATGTCTTCCAAAAGTGTAGCCATATCCCCTCGCTTGAGCACTCCTTTTCAGTAATTCACTGATTGACGAAGTGCTAGAACTTTATCACTGACATCCTGCAGCGGCAATGCATATTGGCTCTTTATTATCAATACGTATTATCAATATTGTAGCATCATGTAGGTGGCAAAGCCCGAGTTATTGAATGATTTCAAGCCTTAAGGGGGCCGAGCGGGGCCATATTCCTTTAAGGGTGGGGAGACGTTGGACCTCCAACCCCCGCATCTCATGACCAGGGCCTTTTCATTCTCCGAATTCAGGGGTAATGCCGAGGAGTAAGAAGGCTTCGGAGACGTGAGCGGCGTGGCGGCGTAGGGCGGCGGCAACGTTGGTATGACCAGCCCAGCGCACCAGGGTGGTGGTCAGGTTGCGAAAGGCTGCCATCACCTGGGGGGCGTTACCGCTCCTTACCTGGGAGCGGTCTTCGTCAAAGGTGACGTCCCGGACCCAATGCACCTGGTTCTCGATATTCCAATGCCCTCTAAGAATCTGCAACAGACGTTCCGCTCCGGCAACCTCGGGCGAAAGACTGGTCACCGCATAGCTCACCGTCACCTGGGTGCGTCCCCGGACTCTCCTCTGCCGCTCCAGCCGGCATACCTGCCGCAGGTGGGGCCACTCCTTCCCCACCGATCCGGCGCTGCCCGCATACCGGTTCACCTCCGGGTCGGACAAGGCCCACAGTTCCCGCCGCTCCCAGCGCCCGTGCCGTTGCTTGGGCGAGACATCCACCCACACAGTCAGCTCCGCCCCTCGCTCCCGCCAGTCCTCAGCCTGCCACGGCGGTACCCATGGCCCCGCAACCCTATCAGTTTCCAGTGGGGGAAAATACTTCCACCAGGTCCTGGCACAATGCAGGCTGATTTTCCTTCACCGGCAACAGGTAATCTCCGCCGCCAGCTACAATCTGCTGGCACACCTCCCGTTGGGTCAGCAGAGCGTCCGCCACCACTATCCTCCCTTCCAGGGGAATCTGCCCCAACACTGCTTGGGCCGCTGCCAATTCCTGACCCTTGCCCGCCGTGGCTGCCTGGCTCAGCACCGCCTTGCCCTCAGTGGCGTAGGCTGATACCAGGTGCACCCCAGGCAGTTCCTCACCGTGAATCCCACGCAACGTCTTCCCGTCTATTGACACCACGGAGCCCAGATCCACCCCACTATCTCGCACCCATTCCCGCAGCACCCCTTCGAAGGCATCCACGTCCAGATCCTTGAACACCCGGTGCAGGGTGGCTACGCAGGGCGTTCTCCCCTGTGGGAAACCCAATTCCTCTCCAGCAGTGGCTCCTTGGTCCCGGCCCCATTGCGCAATGGCGTAAAGACTGCGGGAGCCACATAGCATGGCGCAAACTGACAGACTCAATACCGCTCCCAATGGGTGGCGCCGGCCTTGCCGGCTCCGGTGGTCTGGAACTCCATCCAAGGCTTCTCTCAATCTCATCTTCCCCACCTCCTCACTTCTTCACCACAACTTTAAGACTCCTTTAAGAAAATGAAAAGGCCCTGCTGTCCTGGCGCGGGGCCTTGTAATTCTCCCTCTCCCTTGAGGGAGTGGGTTGGGGTGAGGGTGAAATCGTGGGTATCAGCGACTTTGCCTATATCGGAGGGACGCACCCACCCTTACCCTCCTCAGGAGGGACAGGGAACTATTAGAAGACCCTGTTCCCCGGCGGGCGTGATATCCCGAGACCGCCCTGCGCGCCATACGGGGATACCGGGACGCCAAAGTCTGGCGGCACTGCCTCTCTTGATACTGCGGGGTACGGTTGCCAGGGGGATATTACAGGCCGCGGGGCCCGTTTAATGAATGGCAAATGGGCTTATTGGCTCCGCGCTGGAATCGAGTCGCAGGATTAGTCTTGTTGCAGTGTTGGTGCGGATCTCGAAAATGCGAGTTCCGGTAAAGAAGGTGTTTTATTCGAGTCGCGGGCACATTCCGGAATCACCACGAAAGCAGCTGTTGGATTCCACACCACTGGTTTCAATTGCTTGGGAGTTGTCCTTGACGCTATGAGACTTGCTGCCTAGAATTCTCGCTGTAATGACCGGGAGCCCACTCTGACTGCTAATTGCTCTGTGGGATTCAGGGAGATTTCCTTTATACTTTGGAAGGAAATAGGACGCCCTTGGGCCACTCCCTTGATTATTCTGCGGGACTCTGGGCTGCTGGTTGCAGTGCTGGGCCTCGCCATCGCTGCGGCGGCGTGTGGCGGCCAATCATCCGATCCCGCACGAGATGCGACGGCAACCGAACAGTCGTCTGCGGCCCGGGACGCGATCTCCGAAAGCACTGCTGCTGCCAGCGAACAAGAACCCGCAGAGCACTAGGCAGAAAAGCAGGAGGATCTCTCGTCGCGCCCTGCCCCGAAAGCGGCCGAAGGCAGGAGCACGGCAGCCCCCACGCCTACCGGGGGGCCCGACAGCACCCCTGGAGCCGCCGCCAGCAAGAGCACGGAGGCCCCCACTCCATCCGGGGCACCCGAAAGTACTCCGGCCGTTGAAAAGGCTACTCCGAAAAGCATCGGCTCGACCTCCCAACCTGCCGGCCCTGGCATAGATGACCATGGCACAAACACGGGGCCATACGCAGCGGTCAGCGGCGGTGGGTCCCACACCTGTGCTCTCGCTATCGACGGCACTGCGGTCTGCTGGGGAGCAAACTTCGCGGCTCAGGCCCTTCCGCCGGAGGGTAAATTCGTATCGATCGCCTCCGGTTCTTCCTATTCCTGCGGGATCAGACCGGACGGTTCCCTCGAACGCTGGGGGTCTGAAAGAGACAGAGTGAATGCCGCTCCCGGGGGAGAGTTCATATCTATGGACGCCGGGCCTGGCCGCTCCTGTGCTGTAAGGAAGGACGGCTCCATTGCCTGCTGGGGATACAACGAGCACGGTCAGAATGCTGCTCCGGAAGAAGAGTTCCTGTCGGTCAGCGCAGGCAGGGATCACTCGTGCGGGGTAACAGCCAATGGGACTGTCCTGTGCTGGGGCCTTAACCTGTCTGCAGACGGCACCGATGTGGGCCAGTCCCGGCCACCGGAGGGGAAATATCTTTCCGTCAGTGCTGGCTCATACCACAACTGCGGAGTCAGGGACGACGGCACCGTCACCTGCTGGGGGGATGACGAATATGGACAGGCCACCCCTCCCGGGGGGCGATTCATCTCCGTAAGCGCGGGGGGGAGCCACACTTGTGGCTTGAAAGAAGACGGCTCCATCGTCTGCTGGGGCCAAGACTACTTTGGGAAGACCGCCGTTCCGGAGGGAGAGTTTGTCTCGTTCAGCGCCGGCCACGACCACACTTGCGGAGTGACGGTAAGCGGAAATGCAGTCTGCTGGGGAGTCAACTCTTACGGCCAGGCATTGCCGCCGGGGGAACGGTTTACCTCATTCAGCCTGGGGCAGAACTACGCCTGCGGCATCAGGGCAGACGGCTCCCTTGGATGTTGGGGCAGCCCCATGGGGACGCAGCCCGAGGGAAAGTTCTCCCACGTCAGCGCCGGGGTCCTGTACGTCTGCGCCATTAGGGACGACGCCACCCTGGCCTGCTGGGGTTTCAGGTCCGACGACCAGATCAAGTCTCCCGAGGGGGAGTTCGCCTACGTCAGTTCCGGCGTACGCCACGCCTGCGCCATCAGGACCGACGGCACTGTCGCCTGCTGGGGCGAGAATGAGCAAGGGCAAGCCGCGCCGCCGGGCGGCGAGTTTGCCTCCGTCAGCGCCAGTGGCGGCCAAACCTGCGGAGTCCGGCTTGATGGGACTGTATTCTGCTGGGGATATGATGCCGATGGCCAGATAAAGCCGCCGGAGGGCCAGTTCACCTCGGTCAGTGTCGGAGGAGGACATTCCTGTGCGGTGAGAACCGACGGCTCCTTGGCCTGCTGGGGTGGCGAGAATTTCAGCGGTGATCCCCCGCCTGATGGACAGTTCACCTCCGTCAGCGCCGGAAACCTGGACTACACCTGCGGGCTCAGGGCAGATGGTTCCGTCGAATGTTGGGGCTACGAGGGCCCCGATCATACCGCGCCTCCCGGGGGTGAGTTCATCTCGGTCGATACACAGGGTATCAGCGCCTGCGGCGTGAGAATGGACGGGTCCGTGAACTGCTGGGGTCTCGAAGCCGTTGTGATTCCCGCCTTCAAGGACAAGTAGGCCTCGCTATACGGACCTCGGCCCGAAACGGCAGGTACATGATTTCTCTATGGGTGTAGGCTGGGCTGGGAGTGTCGTACAGGCCCTTGAGGAATTGTCCAGTGTTCGGTTTCCCTTTCACCCACCCCTCTGCATACGAGAGAAGGGAGTCGTGCGTTCAATGGCCCCTCCTCCGGCTGACACCTGTCCAGGATTCGCGCTCCGGCCCCTCATGGCTTAGAATAGTCGGGCCGGAAATCGTCCCACCGGTCGCTGACGCAGGCGGGGGTCAAGCATGACGCTGAGAGACAGGCTGGAAGAGGACATTCGCGACTCAATGCGGCAGCGCCAACAGTCGCGGGTCGACGCGCTGCGCTTTCTCAAGTTCGCCGTGCAGGCCGTCGAGAAAGAGCGCCGCGAGACCCTGGACGACCCGGCCATGGTCGAGGTCGTCTCCAAGCAGGTCAACGACAGGCGGGAGAGCGTCAAGGCCTTCCGCGACGGCGGGCGCACCGAGCTGGCCGACAAGGAGGCCGCGGACCTGGCCGTGCTGGAAGAGTACCTGCCGCCGCAGATGAGCCAGGACGAGA
Organism: Dehalococcoidia bacterium; assembly: GCA_965208825.1. Classification (GTDB taxonomy): domain Bacteria; phylum Chloroflexota; class Dehalococcoidia; order Lucifugimonadales; family UBA3495; genus VXOI01. The sequence continues at coordinate 457,332 of CBDBPP010000003.1, read as the reverse complement.
TCGTGGCCCTGATCCGCGAGATCGCGGCGGAGGTGGGCGCCACCGGACCCCGCGACCGCGGCAAGGTCATGGGCCGCCTGATGCCCCAGGTGCGCGGCAAGGCTGACGGTGCTGAGGTCAACCGCCTGGCCGGCGAGATTCTGGACGCCATGGGGTAGCCTACAGGTCCCCTCTCCCTTGGGGGAGAGGGTCAGGATGAGGGTGAATGTCCCGTCGCGGTATTTCCCTCTCCCCGTAGATGGAAAGATATCAGGATATGCGATTCGGAATCGTGCAGTTCCCCGGCACCTGGAGCGACACCGACTGTCACCACGCCGTCAGCACCGTCCTCGGTCAGGAGGCGAAGAACGTCTGGCACCGGGACACCGGACTCGATGGACTGGACTGCGTCATCCTCCCCGGCGGATTCTCCTACGGCGACTACCTGCGACCCGGCGCCATGGCCCGGTTCTCGCCGGTTATGGACGCCGTCATCGCCTTCGCAAAGTCCGGCGGCACCGTCATCGGCATCTGCAACGGCTTCCAGGTGCTCTGCGAGTCGGGTCTGCTGCCCGGCGCCCTCCGCGCCAACCGGCAGCTGGAATACCGCTGCCAGTGGACCAGCCTGCGCGTCGAGCGGACCGACACCCGGTTCAGTTCCGGATGCGGTGCCGGGCAGGTGCTGCGGGTCCCCATCTCCCACGGCGAGGGCAACTACTTCGCCGATGAGGAGACGCTGGAGGCCCTGGAGCGGGAGGGCCGCGTCCTGTTCCGTTACTGCGACGACTCGGGAGAGCCGACTGCCGAGGCCAACCCCAACGGCTCAGCCAACAACATCGCGGGCATCACCAACGAAAGGGGCAACGTGCTGGGCATGATGCCCCACCCGGAGCGCTGCTGCGAGGAGATCCTGGGCGGCACCGATGGGGCCCTGATCTTCCAGTCGATCATTGACAGTATCGAGAGGTCCTGATCCCCTGGATGGTGGCCGTCGCCCTCTCCCTCTTCTCCGCCATCAGCCTTGGCAGCGGCGCCGTCTCCGGCCGGGCCAGCCTGGTGGGCATCCATCCCGTAGCGCTCATTGGCGTGGCGCTGGTGGTCGGGTTCGTTCTCGTATCCATCGTGGACCTCCTCCTGGACCCCTCCAACCTGTTCCAGGCGCCCCTGGCTGCGCTGCCATGGGTAGCGGCCTTCGGCCTTGTCCAGTTTGCCGTGGGGCGGAGCTCGGCTTACAGCGGGCTGGGCATCATCGGGGCGCCCCGCATGGCTCTGTTCATCTCCACCCAGGTCCCCTTCGCCGCCCTCTTCGCCGTGGCCTTCTTCGGGGAGAGCCTGAATCCCACGGTGGCCGCGGGCACTGTGGCCGTGATCGCCGGCCTGCTGCTGGCCAGCGGCGATTCCCTGACCCAGGGCTGGCGTACCGATCGCCGCTACCTCTTCGGCTGCCTGGCCAGCCTGGTCTCCGGCGCGGCCACCGGAGCGAGCACGGTCCTTGCCAAGCAGACCGTCGGCGTGTACGACGCCCCCCTGGCCATCGCCTCCCTGGGCATGCTGGCCGCGATGATCGTGGTGGTCCCCGCCGTGGGGTTCATGGCGGTCCGCGACCCTGCCGTCCGGACTTTCGACTGGCGGCACCTGGGACTGGCCGGCCTTTCGGGTACCAGCACCACGGTTTCCATCGTCGCCCAGATCTTTGCCGTCCAGAGGGCTGACGTGGTGGTCGTTGCGCCCATCCTGGCCACCTTCCCCCTGTGGACGCTGCTGCTGTCCCACCTGTTCATCGCCCGACTGGAGCAGATCACCCTCCGTCTGACCGCGGGCGCCGTAGTAACTGTCGTCGGCGTGATCGTTGTGGCCCTGGGCGGCCGGTGGTGACCGGCGCCTGCGCCCGGGTACCGGTAAATGATGGCGGTGCGGTGAGAGGGGCGGGGGAGAATAAGGTGCTGCTACCGGTCCCTTCCCCGGATGAGACCCGGCGATGATCGGCGTGGCCTTGTCCCTCATGGCCGCCCTGGGGCATGGCGGCGGAGCCGTTTCGGCCCGGAGAGCGATGACCGTGGTGCACCCGCTGACCACCGCCGGCGTGTCGCTGACGGCCGGGCTGGTGGCGGTGCTGGTGGCCGCGCTGGTCTTCGCGCGGGCCGACCTGGGCGATGTCCCCTCCGCCGTCTGGCCCTGGATCCTGGCGCTGGGACTGGTGCAGTTCCTGGGAAGCCGCTCCCTGGGGTATCTCTCGGTGAATGCCATTGGAGCGTCCCGCACCGCACTCTTCATATCGGTCCAGGTGCCCTTTGCCGCTTTCCTGGCTATCGTATTCACCGGAGAGGTGCTCAGGCCCCTGGTGGCCGTGGGCATGGCGGCCGTGGTGGCCGCGCTGCTACTGGTCAGCGGGGACTCGCTGACCAGCGGATGGAGGACCGACCGGCGGTACCTCCTGGGATGCCTGGTGGGCCTGGGAGCAGGCATATGCGCCGGCGGGGGAAACGTGATCGCCAAGCAGACCGTGGCCGAATTCGGTTCGCCCCTGGCCATTGCCCTTTTCGGGACCCTGGTGGCCATGCTGATCATACTGCCTGCCCTGGGAATCGCCGCCGCCCGCAGTCCCGCCGTCAGGTCATGCGATCGCAGGTCGATGGGCCTGGTCTGCCTTTCCGGCGTGAGCGTTTCGCTGGCCGTTGTCTCCCAGATCTTTGCCGTCCAGAGGGTGGACGTGGTCGTGGTTGCGCCCATCCTGGCCACCTTTCCCCTGTGGACATTGCTGCTGTCGCACCTGTTCATCGCCCGACTGGAGCGCATCACGCCGAGGCTGGTCCTCGGCGCGTTCCTGGCGGTGGCCGGCGTGATTGCGGTGGCCCTGGGCGGCCGCCTGTGACAGTGACGGCGGACCGCCGGGCCCGAGGAAACTTTCTGTGACCGCCATCGGACTTGCCGCGCTGGCGGCTCTCGGCTTTGGCAGCGCCTCGGTATTCGCCCGGAGCGCCATGCAGGGCATATCACTGCTGCCTGCGGTCTGGCTGTCCCTCGTGGTCAGCTTCGCCCTGTCCGCCATCCTTGCGCTGGCCTTTGCCTTCGACGACATCGCAAAGCTGTCCCTGGCGGCCCTCCTCTGGGTCCTGGTCCTGACTCTGATCCAGAATTTCGGCGGCCGGGCCCAGAACTTCATGGCGGTCAACATCATCGGCGCCTCCCGGGCCAGCCTGTTCTTTGCCACCCAGGCGCCCTTCGGAGCGCTGCTGGCCCTGGTGTTCCTCGGTGAGTCCATCACCGTCCCCATCATCGTGGGCACCTTCGCTGTCGCGGCCGGCCTCCTCGCGGCCAGCGGCGACTCCCTGCTGGAGGGTTGGCGCACCGACCGGAAACACCTCCTGGGTTACCTGCTGGCGCTGTCGGCGGGAGCAGCCTACGGAGGCACCAACATCGTATTCAAGATAGCGGCGGAACACCTGGATTCGCCCCTGCTTATTACCGCCCTGAGCCTCCTGGCGGGACTGGTTCTGCTGTTTCCCTTCGCCGCCCGGTCCGTAGGCGCAAACCCCCGGAGGCTTCTCGCCGACCGTGGTAGCCTGAGGTCCGTGGCCCTCGCCGGGCTGGCCGCCGGGATAGGCATGAACGCGCTGTACTTTGCCCTGCAGCGGGCCGACGTGGTGGTGATAGGTCCGATAGTTGCCAGCAACCCCCTGATAACGCTGCTGATGGCCCATATCTTCATATCCCGGCTGGAACGGGTGACTCTCCGGCTGGTCGCCGGGACGGTACTCGCCGTAATCGGCGTGATTCTCGTGACGGTGAGCGACCTGTTATGACCACACAGGCGGGACCACGATGACGGCCATCGCTCTTTCGCTCCTGGCCATCGTGGGCTTCGGCAGCGCCACCATCTTCGCCCGACAGGGAATGGCCAGGGTCGGCCCCCTGCCGGTCACCTTCATCTCCCTGTGCGTCAGCTTCCTGGCCTCGGGAGTCCTGGCCGTCGCCTTTGCCTCTCGCGATTTCCTGTTCCTGCCGCTGTTCGTGCTGGCCTGGTGCCTGATGCTGGGGGCCTTCAACTTCCTGGGCGGCCGCAACCTCTCGTACCTGGCCGTCGGGCGCATCGGGGCCTCCCGCGCCGCCGCCATCGTCGGCACCTCCGCGGTGTTCGCCTCCATCCTCGCCATCGTCTTCACCGGCGAGCGGCCCCACTGGGTGGTGCTGGTGGGCACCCTGGTGGTGGTGGCCGGGCTGGCCGTCGCCCTGGGACGGAACCTCCTGGAGTCCGCCGGGGACCGGAGTGGGACCAGCCGCCGCGCCCTGGCCGGGTACCTGCTGGCCTTCGGCGCCGCCACCTGCTACGGCACCACCAACGTGGTGGTGAAGCAACTGACCGTCGACACCTCCCCGCTGGTGATTTCCACCATCAGCCTGTTCTTCGGCATCCTGCTGGTGGCCCCGGTCGCGGCGAAGCGGGCGGTCGAGTCCCTGCCCGAGTTGAGGCGCTCCCCAGCGATTCTGCTCCTGGCCTCCCTGTCGGGGCTCGGCTCGGCCCTGGGCGTCAACTGCACCTACCTGGCCCTGCAACGGGCCGACGTGGTGGTGATCTCGCCCATCGTCTCGGCCTATCCCCTCTTCACCCTGCTACTGGCGGCCCTGTTCCTCCCGGCCCAGGAGAACGTCAACCGCTGGCTGGTCCTGGGCACCATCGTCACCGTCGCCGGCGTCGCCCTCGTCGTCCTGGGCAGCACCCTGTGACGCCCGCCGGTGGCCCGGCACCCATGCCTGTGGCATAATCCTCCAACGCAATTTGAGACACCCCACCCGGACTGAAAGGAGGCCTCATGCCCGGATTGATTACCACCCACAGGATCAACCACGTGACCACCATGACGAAGGACACGGCCGTAGCCATGGAGTTTTACAACAACCTGCTGGGCATCAAGCAGATCCAGAGCCAGGTCGACAATCCCGAGATCACCTGGCTGCAGCTGGACAGCGGCATCATGGTGCACCTGATCGAGACCCAGGAGGCCCCGGCCAAACCCGACCGCATCCACCACGCCTTCGAGGTGGAGGACTTCGAGGGCACCCGCGCCACCCTGGAGCAGAACGGCTTCGAGATCGAGCGCGAGGGCGTGCGCTACGATGGCCAGGCCTTCCTGTTCATCCACGACCCCGACGGCAACCGCGTCGAGTTCTGCACCTCCTCCGGCTACGCCCCAGCCCCCCCGCGCCCCACCAGCTGCTAGGCGGCGAGTTCCCCCGGCTCCCTCCCCCAGCAGGGGAGGGTCAGGGTGGGAGAGAAATCCCGGGAAACTAAAAGATCAGCCGAATAAGACTCCATCCTCACCCCAATATTTGCGAGGACAACACTGATGACCCAAAGGGCGGCTCCAGGTCATTCGGGTGACCAACTTAGCCTCGGGATTAATTCCCCTCTGGAGCTATCGGAGGCAATGCAAGTTGGCATGGCAGATGATTCTGAAGTCGATCAAATCAACCTTGCCTATGAGAGGCTCGACACGTCGGACGAATTTCGAATACAAACTGTCGCCCGCCCATTGCTGATTCGTGGGCGAGCCGAGGAGGCCCTGGGCCGACTTCCATCCAGCTCGGTGCAGACAGTGGTGACGTCGCCTCCCTACTGGTCTCTGCGCGATTATGAGGTCGACTCGCAGACAGGAAGGGACGAATCCCTCCCTGAATACGTGAACTCCATTGTTCAAACGTTCGATCTTCTGCGTGAGGTACTGAGAGATGACGGAACGGTCTGGCTGAACATCGGCGACGCTTACACTTCCGGTAACCGCAGGTACCGGGCCCCGGATCGCAAGAGCCGGGCCAGGGCGATGTCAGTCCGGCCCCAGACGCCCGATGGGTTGAAACCCAAGGACCTGATTGGTCTTCCCTGGAGAATAGCCTTTGCCCTGCAGGATGCCGGTTGGTGGGTCCGCTCGGAGGTAATCTGGGTGAAACCAAACGCCTACCCGGAATCCGTGCAGGACCGGCCCACCCTGGACCATGAAACGGTCTTCTTGCTTTCGAAGAGTCAAAACTACTACTACGACATTCAGGCCGTTCAAGGCCCGAACGAAAGACGACTACGCACCACCTGGGATATCGCGACCGAGCCGCAAAGGCCGGCAAACGGCGACGGAGGGACTCATCCGGCGGTCATGCCAATCGAGTTGGCCGAGAGGTGCATAAGGATCACCAGCCGTCCCGATGACATCGTCCTGGACCCCTACGCCGGGTCCGGCACGACTCTGGTAGCTGCCCGAGACCTCGCGCGGCTGTGGATCGGCGTCGAGTTAAAGTCCTCCTACATGGACCTGATTGAAAAACGGATCAACGAATGAACAACCGGGAGGACCTGAAGGCAAGAATTGACGGGTTATCGGATACGGCTATCAGGTTCGTAATCCGCATGGTGGACTCGCTCTCCTCGCCTCCGACCTCCACCATCAGGGACCCGAATGCCTGGATTTCCAGAGTACCCGATTGGATAGAGTATTTCGGACTCACGCTTTCGGTACATCATGGCACGACCATGGACGCCCTCGGATTGAATGGATTCGAAGCGGCATTTGGCAATGCCTGCGAATCTGTCGGCTGGAAGGTCGATTGGGCAGGCTCAACGACACATCGCTTCAGGGACCTTACGGTCACTGACGATGGGGGAAGTATCCGCAAACTGTCCTTGAAATCGACCGCCGCGCAGTCGATCTCAGCAAGGACCGTCCATATATCCAAACTCACGGAGGCGGCCTGGATTCAAGATATTCGGACAGCTCGTGAAAGGAGGAGACGGACCCTCGAACTCTTCAAGGAATACGCAAGCTCGGTCGATGCGATCGTCATGCTGCGCGCCTTCCGAAAGAAAAATGAAGTCCCCTCCCGTTATCAATTATTGGAGATACCTACAGCCATATTCGATTCTCTGCAAAACGCAACAATAAGCCAATTCAACAGCGACGGGCCCAGGATCTACTGTTCATTCCGCGATTACGACCAAGCGGCCCAGGTCTCACTGGACAGATCTGACGCGAAAATCACCGTACGGTCAATTAGACTGGACGTTTGCACGGTACACGCTGAGTGGGAACTCGCACAATCGAGAGGTAATTGATAAAACGCCTGAACAGTAACCCACTTGATCCGAAGGATTGTCAGGATACTCGCCCCACCAGTCACGGCAATCACCAGGATCAGATAAATCACAGTTCAGGCAAAGGAGACCAGCCATGTTCGACAAGATCCAGCACATGGGCTACCTGACCTCCGACCTCGAGGCCGCCGTCGCCTGGTTCGAGCGCTCCTTCGGCGCGGTCAACGCCGGCGGCGGGCCCCTCTCGCCCAGCTACGCCGTCCCCAGCGGAGGGCGCAACGCCTACCTGCGCTTCGGGGCAGCCGAGGCCGAGATCATCGAGCCCGAGGACAAGTCCGGTGTCGGCAGCAGGGTACTGGATATGCACCACGTCGGCTACGTCGTCCCGAACATCGGGCAGGCGGCGCAGGAGCTGCGCGACCGCGGCTTCGCCTTCGGCAGCGATGAGCCCTTCGTCAACGTCCTCGGCCACCAGGTCTTCTACCTCGACGCCGACACCACCAACGGCACCCTGGTGCACCTGACCCAGCTGACTCCCACGCCCTCGGGCCCCAACGGCGAGGGTCTGGAGGTCGAGCGCATCGTCCACGCCGGCTACCTCGTGCGCGACCTGGACGAGGCCATCCAGTGGTACGTGCAGCGCTTCTCCGGCACCCACGTCGGCGGCGGCGCCTCTCGCCGGGGCGGACGCAACGCTTTCGTCAACTTCGGCCAGGTGCAGGTGGAGCTGATCGAGCCCGGCGACCCGACCGTCATCCCCGAAGGCGTCCACGAGATGGACCACGTCGGTTACGCCGTCGGCGACATCCCCGCCTGCATGCCGGCGTGCCAGCAGCGCGGCCTCACGTTCATAGCCGATGCGCCCGCCACCAACTCCATCGGCCAGCAGGTGCTCTACTTCGACACCGACACCAGCCTCGACTGTCGCATGCACCTCACCCGCATCCCAGACTGATTTGGGTGCCGCGAGACCCCATCCGCACCCGTCATTCCCGCGAAAGCGGGAATACAGAGCCCTCAGTTGTTGATTAGGCTTATGCGCGAGGAGCACGATAATCGTTAGGTAATTTCAGGTTTCTCCCGCATCCCGGGTAACGGATCGGCAAGAGAGTCGAGCTGCAGTATGACGCCACCCCGCAACATCATCCTCGTCGGCTTCATGGCCTCGGGCAAGACCAGCGTGGGCAGGGCGCTGGCCCAGCGCACCGGCTGGACCTTCGTCGATGCCGACGACGCGATCGTAGCCCGCGCCGGCAAGCCCATCCACCGCATCTTCACCGAGGACGGCGAGCCGGCCTTCCGTGAACTGGAGAGTAGGGTCGTCGCCGACCTCTGCGCCGAAGAACGGCAGGTCATCGCCTCCGGTGGCGGCGCCTTCGTCAGCGAACAGAACCGCGAGGTCATGCTGGCGGGCGGACGGGTCTTTTTCCTGTCGGCCAGCCCCGCAGTAATCCTGCGCAGGGTGCGGGAGGAGGACGCCGGTGGCCCCATCCGCCCCCTCCTCGATGTCGACGACCCCGAGGCCCGCATCGCCGAGCTCCTCGCCCAGCGCACTCCCGCCTACGCCCAGGCCCACCACGCCATCAACACCGACGGGCTTAGGCCCGACCAGGTCGCCGAACAGATCGCGGGTATTTGCGAGTTTGCGGTATCCTGTTAGCAGTGAATGTAACCTAGAGAACCAGCGGAGCAACCATCATGCCCGACACTAATACCTCCGACCCCAACCTCGCCGCCACCGTCCACCACTCCGGCGGCTCCTACCCCGTCGTCGCCGGCTGGGACATCATCGACGGCCTGGGCGAGCGGCTCGTCGATGTGGGCGTGAAGGGCGCGGCCTACATCATCACCGACGACAACGTGATGAACCCCTACGGACGGCGCGTCCAGCGCTCGCTGGAGGCGGCGGGCGTCCCTACCCACTGCTTCGTGATCCCCTCCGGCGAGTCCAGCAAGAGCTTCGAGCTCGCCCAGGCCATCTACCAGTGGCTGGCCGAGCGCCGGGCCGAGCGGGGCCACTCCATCGTCAGCGTCGGCGGCGGCGTCCCCGGCGACCTGGGCGGCTTCGTGGCCGCCACCTATCTGCGCGGCATGTCCTTCGTGCAGGTGCCCACCAGCATGGCCGCCATGGTCGACGCCTCCATCGGCGGCAAGGTGGCCATCAATCTCCCCGCCGCCAAGAACCTGGTCGGAGCCTTCTACCAGCCCAAGGGCGTCTTCGCCGACGCCTCGGCCCTGTCCACATTGGGCAAGCGGGAGCTGGCCGAAGGTTGGGCCGAAGCCATCAAGCACGGCTTCATCCTCGACGCCGAGCTTGTCGACGTTTTCGAAGAGCACGCCGAGGCCCTGATGGAGGTGGACCCCGAGATCTCCGCCGAGATCATCCGCCGCAGCATGGCCATCAAGGCCGAGGTGGTCAGCCAGGACGAGCGCGAGACCCTGGGCATCCGCATCCTGCTCAACTACGGCCACACCATCGGCCACGCCCTCGAGGCCTCCACCGAGTACGGCCGCTTCCTCCACGGCGAGGGGGTCTCCGTGGGCATGATGGGCGCCGCCCGCATGGCCGCCGAGATGGGTCTCATGCCCGCCTCCATCGTCGACCGGCAGCAACGCCTCCTCGAGCGCTTCAGCCTGCCCGTCACTGCCCCTGGCGTCCCCGCCGAGGACGTCCTGACCGCCATGTCGCTGGACAAGAAGGTGCAGTCCGGCACCAACCGCTGGGTCATGCTCGAGGACGTCGGCCGCTCCGTGGTCCGCCAGGACGTCCCCTGGGACCTCGTCGAGCGCACCGTCCGCGACCTGACCGGGTAGTCTTTGCACCAAGTCGACAGCATCAACTGGGATGAATGAAATGGCAGACCAAGCACCAATGGAACCATACGAATCAGAGCCTGTCGCCGATTACCGGCAGCAATCGCGAGAATTCCTGACAAGAGCCCGGACCTACCTGGCCAGCGGCGACCTGCATCAGGCCTCGGAAAAAGGTTGGGGCGCCGCCGCGTGGATGGCCAAGGCCGTTGCTGAGACCCATGGCTGGAAATACAACAGGCACGACGAATTTTTTACTGTGATGTACCAGGCCCAGGATCTAACCGCAGATGTTAGGCTGGAGGATCTGAGGCGAGTTGCCAACGAGCTGCACGGATTCTATTACACGCGTAAGATATTCCTGCGATCAGAAATCATCAGCAGAAACCTCGATCACGTGGAGCTCCTGTTGGACATCCTCCAGCCCCTGACGGAAGCTGACTAGTCCCGGGTCAAACCTGTTGCGAAGGATAGGGCCTGGGTCTGGATTTCTCTAATATTCCGACCTCAAGGAAAATGTTGCTGTGAGGTGGTGTGGTGTGAGAGAGATTCGCGGTGGGGCAGCGCCGGAGACCGCACCCATGCCGGCGGGAGGGCGACCCTAGCGAACAAGGCGAAATGAGGGCCGGCGCTGGCGCCGCCGGCGGCAGAGCCTGCCCCTGAGCCCGGACAACGCGCGGCCGCTGGTGCGGGAGGGGGCGGTGTTGCGGGGAAAGGGTTATACCCGTTAGTTTCAACAAACTGGAAAGGTAGGGCTACAAACAATAGTCTCTAAGCGGTAAATCTGAGTTTCACTCCACAGGCGCTGGTGACTTTGGCCAGAGTATCCAGGCGGGGAATTCGCTGGCCTGACAGAGTGCGGGAGAGAGACACCCGGTCCAGGTTCGCCTCACGCGCCAATTCCGATATACCGCCCCTGGCTTTGGCCACGTTGCGCAGTGCAATCATCAGTAAGCGAGGGTCATCCCCCATCTCCTCGATCACAGCATTCAGATATGCGGCAACTTCTTCAGGCGTTCTCAGATACGCGCTTGCATCATGTTCGATTATCGGCATTAGATTTCTCCTGAAGGTATTGCTGCCAAAGTGTACGAGCTCTTTCTATATCGCGTGCCTGCCGTGTTTTCGATCCGGCGGTCAGTAGCAGCACCAAGTCTCGACCATCACGGCCAAAATAGACGCGGAATCCGGGGCCAAAATCGAGCCTCAGTTCCGATATACCTCCCCGCAGGTTCCGGTGGTCTCCGAAGTTTCCAACTTCAATCCGGTCCAGTCGGGCCTGGACGCGGCCACGAAACTCCAAGGAAAGAGCGTCGAACCATTCCCCAAAATGGTCCCTGCCAGCTGGAGTCACATAGCGTATGACCCTGACCACAACGTATATTGTAGCCAATGGGCTACAGGAGCTTCAAGTTGGTAATCCCTCTTATGAACAGGGGCGGGTTGAAACCCGCCCCTGTTCCTTCTGTGACGTTGGATGGTGCTGTCCTGAAGTCTGATTTGCACTGAAATCGCACTCCAGGTCTTGGCCTCCCCTCGAGTGGGAGGGGAATAGTCGCGTTTCCCGAGAGGGAAAGGATTTTGGGGACGGTCCCCTAGCGGCCCTGCCAGTTGGGTTTGCGCTTTTCGGCGAAGGCCCGGGGGCCCTCCTTGCTGTCCTCGGTGGTCAGTAGCTGGTCGTACATGTGGTAGGTGAGGGAGGAGATGTCCTGGGTGGACATGTTCAGGCCGCGGTAGGCCAGCTCCTTGAAGTACTGCACCGCCAGGGGGGCGTTGCCGGCGATCTGCTCCGCGAGGGCCACGGCCTCCTCCATCAGGTCCCCGGCGGGGACCACCTTGTTGACGAAGCCGATGTCGTAGGCCCGCTGGGCAGTGATGGGCGCGGCGGTGAAGACGAGCTCCAGCACGGCGGACAGCGGCATCATCCTGGGCAGGATGGTGCCGAAGGGGGGCAGGAGGCTCCACCGGGACTCAGTGATGCCCAGCTTGGCGTCCTCGGAGGCGATTCGCAGGTCGCACATCTGGGCGATGGACCAGCCGCCGGCCAGTGCGAATCCGTTGACGGCGGCAATCAGGGGCTTCCAGGTCTGGGGCCACATGTAGGGCCGCTCGGGAGTCATGCTGTGAGAGGCGCGGGCCTGCAGGCCCTCGGCGTTGTCCTCGGCGCGCTCCTTGAGGTCGCGGCCGGAACAGAAGGCGCGCCCGGCGCCGGTGATGATGGCGACGTAGGCCTGGGGGTCGCTGTCAAACTCGGTGATGGCGTCGGCGAGTTCCTGCCGGAGCTGACGGTTGATGGCGTTCAGGGCGTCGGGACGGTTCATTGTCATGATTACGATATTGTCGCGCTTTTCGTAAAGAACTGTTTCTGCCAAAGCGATATGCTCCCTGGAAAAGACTATTGTTACCGGGGCCGCGCCGGGTAGGGACCAGGGACGGAGGACAGGCTCAAGTCGTGCTCAACGTAATGCCCGAGGAATGTGCCGCCCACGACATGCAGGTGGCCGTGGCTCTGGCTCTGCAGGCCGTCGCGCCCGAAGTTGGACAGGATGCGGAACCCGTTGGGGGAATACATCGCGCCCATGTCTACGGCAAGCTTGCCGAGACGCGGCAGGAGACCGCTGTCCCACATCTGCATCTGGGACAGGTGCTCCTTGGGCATCACGAGGAGCATCAGGGGCACCCAGTCCAGCCTGTTGACTATCACGATAATGTCGTTGTCCAGGTAGCGGACCCGGGCGGGCGACTTGCCGGCGACGATCTGGCAGAAAACACAATCGGGGTTGGTTTTTCGCTCCACTACACTCACGACGGCCCGCTGCGCCATGCTGCGTCAGGGCCCTGGGTCTGCTTCCGGTGCCACGATACTCCGTCGAAATTCGCAGTGAATATAGTTGCGGGCCGATGGGTTGTCAACGCGAGGGGCTGCTGTCCCAGTGCCTTTCGATTATCCCCTCTCCCTTGAGGGAGAGGGTTAGGGTGAGGGTGAAATTCCAGGCAACGACAACTGTGCCTATTGATAATGACAGGAAATCCTGCTCATCCTTTAATCCCGTGAATCCTGATTCAGACAAGAATCGAAAGTCCCCCTGCAGCAGGACGATTGCAAAGTCTCCACCTGGCCCCACGACCGTCATTCCCGCCCCCACGACCGTCATCGTTATGAAAATAGCTTTACCTAGGCCGTTGAAGAGCTTCCCTGTAGGGGCGCACAGCAGTGCGTCCCTTTTCATCCCCATTCGTGGCCCCCGCGACCGTCATTCCCGCGAAAGCGGGAATCCAGGGCGTTTTGGCGGTTATCGGATTTCCGGTTGCAGAGCTGGGTAGATTCCCTCTCTCGAGGGACTTACAGCTCAATGAGCCTCACGACTTTAGGACGTGATTGCCCGGGGGATTTCCCTTGTAGTCTGCCGGATCCATCGCCCCCGCAGAGTTCGCCCGCAGGCCCTCCGTAGGCACCACGTAAATCATCATAAATGGCCCCCTACGCCCACCCCAGCCGGTACACCAGGTTCAGCACCGCCGCTCCCAGGACCCCCGCCGCCACGTCGTCCGCCATGATCCCGAACCCGCCCGGCAGCCGCTCGTACTGCCGGATGGGCCACGGTTTCAGCACGTCCAGCACCCGGAACAGCACGAACGCCGCCGCCAGCCACGGCAGCGTCTTCGGCAGGAACAGGCAGGTCAGCCACATCCCGGCCACCTCGTCCCACACCGCCCGCTTCGGGTCCGGGTCGTCCGCCCTAGTGAGACTGCCGCAGGCCCACGGGCCGATGACCACCGAGCCCGCCACCAGCACCAGGAACGCCGGCGAGTCCCCCTCCATAGGTACCGCGAAGTACACCGCCGCCGCCAGCAGGCTCGCCAGCGTCGCCGGCGCCACCGGGAACAGTCCCGCTCCCGCCGCCGTCCCGAACAGCCACCCCAGGCGCTGACTCAGGGAGCTCATCCGGTGCCGCCGCCTCCCCACGTAACCGTAAAGGCGAAGGGATTGGCCCCGAAGGCGGCAAGCTGGCAGGCTACTCCGGCTGCGTCAGATAAGCGGGATGACGCCGGTCCCCGGGCGGGCGGGGTGACACTCGCGGATGTTGCGGAATTCATCCGTACCCCAGCCGGTGCAGGTCATCCTCGTTCAGGCCCAGGTAATGACCCACCTCATGCCACAGCGTGACCCGGATTTCGTGGACCGCCTGCTCCCGCGTCTCGCAGGCCCGCAGGATCGGCTGCCGGTAGATCACGATGCGGTCCGGCAGCGGCCCGCCGATCCCCTCCCGTTCCGTCAGCGGCCACCCCTGGTACAGGCCGAAGAGGGTGTCATGCTCCCCCAATAGCTCCGCCTCCTCCGGTCCGGGCCACTCATCCACGATGACGTCCACGTTGTCCAGCCGCCGGTGCACCTCGGCGGGAAGCTGCGCGTATGCCCGGCGCACCTGCCGCACGAAATCCCGGTAGGTCATCCGGATCACCGGGGAGCGCCCACCCTCTGGCGGATCTCCTTCAGGATGTCCAGGTTGCGCTGGTCCGGTCCCTTTCCCTCGAAGCCCGGCACCTCCAGCAGGAAGGGCACCCGCGCGAAGGCCGGATGGCCCATGAACACGGCGAATCCCTCCTCGCCGATGAACCCTTCGCCGATGTTGTCGTGCCGGTCCACCCCCGACCCGCAGACCCGCTTCGAGTCGTTGGCATGTATCGCCACAACATTGGCCGAACCCGGCCCGGACTCCAGTTGCGCCAGCATGTCCTCGATCCCCTCGCCGGTGGTCAGGTCGTAGCCCGCGGCGAAACTGTGCTGCGTGTCCAGGCATACCTTTAGTCGCTCGTCGTCCACCGCCTCCAGGATCGCTCCCAGCTCCTCGAATCGCGCCCCGATGTGCTTTCCCATGCCAGCCATGTTCTCCACCACCAGGCACGGACCGTCCGGTGCCTCGTCCAGCGCCTGCCGGATCCCGTCCGCCACCTGCGGCAGCACCGCATCGAAGCCTGCCCCGCCGTGGCTGCCCGGGTGGAAGATCAGGCCCTCGGCGCCCAGCCGTCCCGCCAGGTTCAGGTGCGCCGCCAGGGAATCAATCCCCTTCTGAAGCACCTCCGGCCTCGCCGTTCCCAGGTTGACCAGGTAGATGGCGTGCAGGAAAACCGGCCCGATCCCGGCCTCGGCCTTGTTCTGACGGAACGCCTCGATCTCGGCCTCTGGTACATCCCTGAAGGCCCAACCCTGGGGCGACGAGCCAAAGATCTGCAGCGCTTCGCAGCCGATCTCCTGGCCCCTTTCCACCGCCTTGCTGACGCCGCCCGCTGTCGAAACGTGAGCTCCGATTTTCACTGCAATCCCTCTCTGGGAGGCTCTGCATCGCCCTTTCCGCCGATTATACGGGACAAGCGTTGGCGGTGCATCGCCAACGGCATACAACGCAGTGCCATCGCGTCTGAATTGAGCCAACTTTGCCCACGACCATTAATCAGGCCCCACCCCGTCATTCCCGCCCCCACGACCGTCATTCCGGCGAAAGCCGGAATCCAGAGCGTTTCGGCGATTGCTGCCGTTCCGGTTGCAAGCCTGATCCAGCTTTGCTCACCACCACCATTCCGGCCCCCACGACCGTCATTCCGGCGAAAGCCGGAATCCAGAGCGTTTCGGCGATTGCTGCCGTTCCGGTTGCAAGCCTGATCCAACTTTGCCCACGACCGTCATTCCAGCTCCATCCCGTCATTCCCGCCCCCACCCCGTCATTCCGGCGAAAGCCGGAATCCAGAGCGTTTCGGCGGTTGTTGCCGTTCCGGTTGCAAGCCTGATCCAGCTTTGCCCACGACCGCCATTCCCGCTCCATCCCGTCATTCCCGCCCCCACCACCGTCATTCCGGCGAAAGCCGGAATCCAGAGCGTTTCGGCGGTAATTGCCGTTCCTGTTGCAAGCCTGATACAGCTTTGCCCACGACCATCATTCAGGCCCCACCCCGTCATTCCCGCGAAAGCGGGAATCCAGAGCGTTTCGGCGATTGCTGCCGTTCCGGTTGCAAGCCTAATCCAGCTTTGCCCACTACCGTCATTCCGGCCCCCACCCCGTCATTCCCGCGAAAGCGGGAATCCAGAGCTTCTTGGCGGCTGCTGGCATTCCGGTTGCAAGATTGATTCAGCTTTGCTCACCACCACCATTCCCGCCCCACCCCGTCATTCCGGCGAAAGCCGGAATCCAGAGCTTCTTGGCGGCTGCTGGCATTCCGGTTGCAAGCCTAATCCAGCTTTGCCCACTACCGCCATTCCCGCTCCATCCCGTCATTCCGGCCCCCCACTCCGTCATTCCGGCGAAAGCCGGAATCCAGAGCGTTTCGGCGGTAATTGCCGTTCCGGTTGCAAGGCTGAGTAGATTCCCTCTTTCGAGGGAACGTCAGATCAATGAGCCTGACGACTTTAAGACACGATTGCCCTGGCATACAATGGCCCGCAATGCGCGCTCTCATGCTGCAAGAACCGGGCATCCCGCCCCGGCTCTCCGTCGTCGACCTCCCCGTTCCGTCACCCGGTCCCGGCGATGTGCTGCTGCGGGTGTCCGCCTGTGGCTTCTGCCACCACGACCTGCTGGTGATGAACGGCACCCTGCGCCGCGGCGTCCGTCCGGGAGTCGTGCTGGGCCACGAGATCGCCGGCACCGTCGAGCTGGTGGGCGACGGTGTCAGCCGACTCCGCCCCGGACAGCACGCCGTCTCCCTACTCACCAACGCCTGCGGAAACTGCGACCGCTGCCATTCCGGGCGCCAGCACCGCTGCCGCCACGGCGGCGGTATCGGGCATGGCATCAATGGCGGCTTCGCCGAGTTTGTTGTCCTCTCTCAGCACAGCCTGGTCGTCCTGCCCGATGACCTGGACCTGCCGTCCTCCTCCCTCCTCGCCTGCCCCGCCGGTGTGGCCCTCCAGGCGCTGTCAGCCGTCAACGTGCAGGCCGGCGACACTGTCGTGGTGGTCGGCGCCGGCGGTGGTCTCGGCGTTCACACCGTTCAGCTGTCCCACACCCTGGGAGCCCGCACCATTGCCGTTACCTCCACCTCCGGCAAGGCCACCGTCCTCTACCGGCATGGTGCCGACGAGGTCATCGAGATGGGGGAGCCCGGTTCCGGGCTGGAATTTTGGGAAATCGCCCTGGCCCTGACCGGTGACGAAGGCGCAGACGTCGTGGTCGACACCGTCGGCACTCCCACCCTTCGCTCGTCCCTGCGCTGCCTGGCCCAGTACGGCCGCCTGGCTCTACTGGGTGAGGTCGGCGGCGACGGCGACCTGCGAGGCATCATTCCCGAGATCGTGTTCCGCGACGCCCGTGTAACCGGCGTCTCCGGCGTTTCCCGCGCCATCCTGGAGCGCACCGTGTCCCTGGCCGCCGAGGGCGTGCTCTCACCGGCACTCCAGCAGGTGCTGCCCCTCGAGGACGTAGCCCAGGCCATTCAGATGCTCTCGGAACGCTCCGTGCTGGGCCGTGTGGCCCTGATTCCTGGTCGCTAGCCGCCCTCCCCGCAACGGTCAGGCGTGGCGGCGCGACTCCTCCTAGTCCACTTTCTCGTCGCCGCTGGCCCCGTCTCCTTCACCCGCGCCGTTGCTGCCGTTGCTTGCCCGCGATTGTGGAGGCAGCCCCTCCTGGGCGTCTCTGTACCCAACCTTATAGCCTTCCTCGCGCCCCTCCTCGCGGGCTTCCTCGATCCACCTCTCCCGCCGCCTTCTGGTGGCCTCTCTGATCCAGTCAGCTATCAGCACGGGTATCTCCCTCGCCTGCAAAATGCCCCAGGCTATGAATCCGGCCGCTACGAAACTGTCTCCATCGCGATGGAGGGCGGACTCTCGCCTGCGCTCCAGCAAGTGCTGCCCCTCGAGGACGCGGCCCAAGCCATTCAGATGCTCTCGGAGCGCTCCGTGCTGGGCCGGGTCGCCTTAGTTCCTGGTCGCTAGCCGCCCTCCCCGCAACGGTCAGGCGTGGCGGCGCGACTCCTCCTAGTCCACTTTCTCGTCGCCGTTGGCCCCGTCTCCTTCACCCGCGCCGTTGCTGCCGTTGCTTGCCGGCGATTGCGGAGGCAAACCCTCCTGGGCATCTCTGTACCCCACCTTATAGCCTTCCTCGCGCCCCTGCTCGATCCACCTCTCCCGCCGCCTTCTGGTGGCCTCTCTGATCCAGTCAGCTATCAGCACGGGTATCTCCCTCGCCTGCAAAATGCCCCAGGCTATGAATCCGGCCGCTACGAAACTCCCGCCGATGCCCAGCACCACGTTTCTGGCAGTCTCCCCTGGCGTGGCTTCGGGGACTGCGGAGTTCAGCTCCAGCACCGTAAGCACTGCCGACCCGGAGATCCCGCCGATCAGCGTCAGGAGCTGGAACCACGGCCTGTCCTGTGGCCGTATCCCCCAGATGGACTCGCGATAGTCATCCACGGACGGCCACGCCCATTATATCAACCCCGCCGGCAGGGCAATCGACCGCGCTACCTGCCCAGCAGGCTGAGCAGCGACGAGGCAGCCGTCGCCGCCGTGCAGCGCATCCGCCCGAACCGGGAGATCTCGCCCCGGTCCCACATCACCAGGAACTGGCTGGCTATGAAGATGCTGCTGTAAGTCCCGGCAACAGCCCCGATGGCCAGCACCAGCAGCAGTTCCCGTATGCTCGGTCCCCCGATCAGCAGCATTGCGATCAGCACCACCAGCGTGGTCACACTGGTGTTCAGAGACCGGCCCATCGTCTCCATGATGCTCAGGTTCACCAGGTTGCCCAGGTCCCGGTCCGGGTGCCGCGTTACGTTCTCCCTGATGCGGTCGAACACCACGATCGTGTCGTTCACGCTGTATCCGGCAACAATCAGCAGACCCACGATGAACATCGAGTTCACCTCGAACCCGATCACCCTCCCCAGGATCGAGAACACTCCCAGCACGATCAGCACGTCGTGGGCCAGCGCCAGCACCGCGCTCACCCCGTAGCGGTATGCCTTGGGCACCCGCCGGAATGCGTACCAGACATACAGCAGGATGAACACCGAGGCCGCCGCCAGCGCATAGAATGCGATGTTCACTGTCTCCGACGCCACTATCGGCGAAACGCTCTCGAATTCCACCAGGTTCCGGTCCAACCCCAGCGTGTCCGCCAGGTCCCGCTCAATGACCTCCCGTTCCGATAGGCCGTCCCCGACCGCCTCCTCCAGCACCTCGGTGCGGATGAAGTAGTTGTTGACACCCACCCGCTGCACCAGTGCCTCCGGATGCCCCAGCGCGTCCATCCGCTCCTGGATGTCCTGCTGGCCCACGCCCTCCGCAAAGGTAACGTTGAACACCGCTCCGCTGGTGAAATCGATGCCCGGGCGCAGCCCGGAGTTCAGCGTCACCCAGCCGGGCGGCAGCAGCATGGACAGTATCCCCGGAATGATGATCATCGCGGAAAACAGGAAGTACCAGCCCCGCTTGCCGACTATGTCCAGCACTAGCGGCCTCCTCCACCCGCGGGCTCCGAGCCCACCTGGCTGCTGCCCTCGCTCACCTTCTCCGGCGTGAACAGCCCGATCCTGTGTCCCAGCCCCACGAACGCCATCAACTGCAGCAGGTTCCGGCTCACCACCACCGCCGTGAACATGCTCGCCGCCACGCCGATGAACAGGCTGATGGCCACACCCGTTACCAGTCCGCCGCCCAGCCGGTCACCGAACCACAGCAGCACCAGGCAGGTGATCATGGTCGAGATGTTCGAGTCCCGGATCGCCGGCCAGGCCCTCCCGAAGCCCACCTCCATCGAGGACGCCAGCGTCCGCCCGATGCGCACCTCCTCCTTCATCCGCTCGAAGATCAGGATGTTCGCGTCCACCGCCATGCCCACCGACAGGATGAACCCGCCGATGTGCGCCAGCTCCAGCGTGATCGGTATCAGCTTGAACACCGCCAGAACCATCACCGCGTAGAACAGCAGGGCGCAGGCTGCCACCACCCCGGCCATCCGGTAGTACACCACCATGAACAGCAGCACCAGCCCCAGGCCCACCAGGCCCGCCCTCAGGCTGTTGCGCAGCGACTCCTCACCCAGCAGGGCCTCCACGTCGCTCTCCTGGATCAGCTTCAGCGGTACCTGCAGTCGGCCCGATTCCAGCTGAATCGCCAGCGACCGCGCTCTCTCCCTGGTGAAGTCCCCGCTGATCTGCGTGCTCCCGTCCCGGATCCAGGCCCGCGCCACCGGAGCGATCAGCTCCACGTCGTCCATGAACACTGCGATCCGCTTGGTCTCTACCCCGGCGATGCGGCGGGTCAGGTCCGAGAAGATGTCGGCCCCCCGGCCGTCGAACTGCAGGTTTACCACCCACCCGACGCCCACCGGGTCCGCCGCCGCCTCCGCCCGCTCCAGGTCGTCGCCCGACAGGCCCAGGTCGGCGTCCGTGAACTGCGCGCACAGCAGGTCCTCGCAGGTCCGCTCCTTGAACTCCAGCAGCGCCGTCTGACCGATCAGCGCCTTCGCCTCGTCGATCGCGCTGTTCACCGACAGCACCGGCTCCCCGATGGTCTCCCGCAGCGCCTCCCGCGCCGCGTCCTCCACCTCCGAACCCACGGTGCCCGAAAAGACCCGGAAGGTGCGGCCGTCCACCACCTCCACGTTGACGTCCTTGTAGCCCGCTCCCTCCAGGACCGCAGTCAACGCCCCCACGTCTTCCACCGGCTCCGTGAACGACAGGTCCGTGCTGGATCCGCTGGCGCCGGGCAGCTGTACGATGATCCGGTCCTCGCCGAAGATCTGGATGATCGGCTCCTCCGTTCCGAACCGGTTCACCCGCCGGGTGATGTTGTCCAGCACCCCCTCCATCTGGGCGGAGTCCGGATGACCGATGTCCGTCACCTGGAACCGGTCCACCTGCCCCAGCTCGTCCTCGATGGAGTCCCGCAGTCCCGTGCGCCGGGGATCGTCCGCCGCCAGCAGCGGCATCCTGATCTGGAACGTGCTGGCCACCAGCACGGTCACCAGTTCCGGCTCCTCCGGCTCCTCGGCCACAGCCTCCTGCGGGTCATCACCCGTCTCCTCCTCCTGTCCCTCCGGCGGCGTCTCTCCTGTTTCCTCTCCCTCGGCCACCACCACGGTCTCGACCGTGGCGACTTCCCGCTGCACGGCCTCCACGTCGCGAGGCAGCACCTGGTAGTCCTCCAGTGCCAGCTCGTCTTCCCCGAACCTGAAGCCCTCCAGCGCCCCCGCTATGTCCTCCAGGTCCGCCGGCTCCAGCAGGGTCACGTCGAAGCGCGACCCGGTATCCGCCTGGTACACCAGGTGACCGCCGCCGCTCAGGTCCAGGCCCAGCTTGAGACCCAGCGGCCCGGCCCCGTCCCGCTCCAGCGCCGGCAGCCCCGGCAGGTCGATATTGATGGAACGAAAGCCCAGCGCTGCCAGGGCAACGCCGAGGATCAGAAGTATGACTACGGTGAGGCGGACGCTGCGGGAACGCATTTACTGACCGGAACAGGCCCGCGATTCTTCGCGGGCGCCTCCATGCCCTTCAAGTTTTGGTCCTTCAAGTCTTGCCGCCGCCAGCTCCAGCGCCTGCTCTCGCGTATCGATCTCGCCCGCGGCCCGGGCTTCATCGATCATTCTCAGCAGCGTGCCTATCTGGGGGCCCGGCTGTAGTTGGAATCGGGACATCAGGTCGTGTCCGTTCAGCAGTCGAGTGGTGCTTGCGGCGACCAGTTCCCGAGTGCCTGTTTCAAGAATATGAGACACCATTTTAGCATGTTCCAGCCACTCGGGATGCGATAGCTCCGGCCCTTTTGCGCCCAGATAGTCCGCCATGGCCAGGTAAAGCGTATCGATGGACACCTCTCCCGTGTCCCGGTAATACCGGTAGATCGCCCGGTCTGTCGGCCACTCCCCCTCGTTGGACATCCCCGTCGGGCGCAGGTGGTACAGCACCATTCTCGACACCATCGACACCCCCCGGTTGCTCAGCCGGAGCTCCCTCAACCTGCGCTCCGCCACATCCGCACCCTGCTCCGAGTGCCCGAAGAACCGCGTCCTGCCGTCCGCCTCCAGGGTCTTCGTCTGCGGCTTTGCGATGTCGTGAAACAGCGCCGCCAGCTTCAGCATGGTGCGCCGCGTGTGTCCGTCGCTCACCACCTCGTCGAAGTACGCCTCGCTCTCCGGCGTCCACGGCACGCAGGAGAACACCGGCGAGTTCTGGTGCCCGCCGGTCACTCCCTCCGCTCCCTGTACCGTGTGCAAAGAGTGCCCCCACACGTCCCAGTAGTGCATCCTCGGCTGGTCCACGCCTTTCGTCGCCATCAGCTCCGGCACTATGTGCTCCAGCATTCCCAGCTGGTCCAGCGCCCCGATGCGCGCCCGTGCCCCCGACGGCGCCAGTATCCTGAGAAACTCGTCCCTCACCCGGTCCGCCGACACTCCGCGTACCAGCGCCGAGTTCGCCATCAGCAGCCGCACCGTGTCCGGCTCTATGCGAAATTCCAGCTCTCCGGCCAGCCGGACCGCCCGCAGCAGCCGCCCCGGGTCCTCATCGAAAACCTGCGGATTCAGCGCCCGGATCGCCTTCTGCACCAGGTCTCTTCGCCCGCCCAGCGGGTCCCGTATCGCGCTGCCGAAGTCGGCGCCGTGCCACTCCTCCAGCGGCACCGCCATGGCGTTGATGCTGAAGTCCCGGCGCGCCAGGTCTCCCTCGATGTCCCCCTCGTACCCCGTCAGGTCGATCGTCAGCCTCGCCCCCGCCTCCCCGGAGCCCTCCTCGGCCAGTACCACCCGCACCATCCCTCTGGGCACGCTCAGCGGCGCCAGGGATCCCCCCAGCTCGTCGGCCAGCGCCCGCCCCGCAGCCACGGCGTCCCCCGCCACCGCCAGGTCGATATCCCGGTCCGGTCCCCGACCCGACAGCCGGTCCCGCACCGCGCCGCCCACCACGTGCGCCTCCAGGCCCCGCTCGGCGAAGAACCCGGCCAGGCGGGAGATCAGGTCGGCTTGAGAAGCGTTCGTCATGGAAGGAACATCTGCATCGCCCATGATTTACCGTGAGGTAGATGCTGCACCACCGCGCCCCAGCCATGCCCTCCTCTAGGGAGTGTTGTCGAATTAGCCTGCCAGGCCTGTAGCAGCTTCAATTCCGTCATTCCGGCGAAAGCCGGAATCCAGAATCTCCTTGCAGTGCAGAACGTTTCGCGTACCGTGCCGCCCGGATGCTGCACCACCGCGCCCCGAACGGCAAAGAGTCCGGTCAGCCTGGAAATCAATGTGGCTTGAGACACGGATTTCATGGAAGGAGCATCTGCATCGCGCATGATTTGCCGTGAAGTCGATGCTGCATAACCGCACTGGAGGCCAGGTTCGCCGCCCCCGAGCCGGCCCGCCTGGCGCTACTCGACTCTGGCGTCTCCCGCTCCCGGTTCGGTCGAACCGTCCGGCTCGGCCCTCATCTCGTGCAGACGCCGATGCAGGGCGTCGAACTCCGTGCCGGAGTCACCTTCGGGCTGCGGCCGCGTCTCCTGCTCGTGTTCCGCTCCGAACTCGTCCTCCTCCTCCGTCTCCCTCACCGGGTACAGCTTCGTGTGGGCCACCAGGTGGTCCATGTACATGATCCCGTTCAGGTGGTCTATCTCGTGCTCCAGCGCCTGGGCCAGCAGCTCCTCCGCATCCACCTTGAACTGCTTCGAGTTCAGGTCCAGCGCCCTGGCTCGCACTCTCTCCGACCGGATCACCATGCCCCGGTATCCCGGCACGCTGAGGCACCCCTCCTCCACCTCCCTCTGCCCCTCGGACTTGATGATCTCCGGGTTGACCAGGACCATCGCCTCCTCCATCTCCGGCGTCTGCACCACGCAGACCCGTTCCAGCACGCCCACCTGGTTGGCCGCCAGGCCCACCCCGTGATGCTCGATCAACGTCTCGATCATGTCCGAGGCCAGCTTCCGGTGCTGCGCCGTTATCTTGGCGACTTTCCTCGCCTTTTTCAGCAGAATCGGGTCCGGCATCAGCCGGATGGTCAGTAGTGCCACCGGACACCCCTGGTTGGAGAATGGCCCGGCTCCTCGCCAGCCGTCCCCCATTCGATTTAAGACCTTCGATTATAGGCCCGAAACATCGAATCGGTAAATGCCGCCCAAACCCCGCCGGGTCATCCGATTTTCCCCTCTCCCTTGAGAGAAGGGGTTAAGGTGGGGGTGAAATTCCAGACATCAACAGCCGTGCCTACCGAAAAGGGCAGGAAATCCTGCTCATCATTTAATCCTGCGAATCCTGATTCAGACAAGAATCGAGTGGCCCCGCTCCGTCACCCCGGCCCTCCCCGTCACCCCGGCGAAAGCCGGGGCCCAGAAAAACCAGCCCAATAGACAATCTCGACCGTACCCGCTCCCCTCCCCCCATTCCACCGCTCCGTCCCTCCGGCCGACTCCGTCTCTCCGGCCCTCTCCGTCACCCCGGCGAAAGCCGGGGCCCAGAAAGACCACCCCAATAGACAATCTCGACCGTACCCGCTCCCCTCCCCCCATTCCACCGCTCCGTCACCCCGACCCTCTCCGTCACCCCGGCCCTCTTCGTCACCCCGGCGAAAGCCGGGGCCCAGAAAAACCAGCCCAATAGACAATCTCGACCGTACCCGCTCCCCTCCCCCCATTCCACCGCTCCGTCACCCCGGCCCTACCCGTCACCCCGGCGAAGACGCAGGGGCGGGTTTGGAACCCGCCCCTGCAACCCGCGTTTTCCTCCCCGGCCGCTAACTGGCCGGCACAACCCGGAATCGCAACTCCGCCGAGATGCCTTCTGTCGTGACCCGAATTACGTGCTCGCCGGTCTCCACGCCGGGAGGCAGTTCTGGGTCCAGCGGGAACGTGAAGGCGGTCTCTCCGTCCTTATCGGTCCTGCCCAGGTGTTGGATCAGGTCCGTGTTTTTGAAGGACCAGGTCACCTCAATCACTACCTCTGCAGGGAAACCCGATACCGTCAGAAAGACGATATCCCCCGGAGTCACTGGATTTGGCCTGATTGCTATCGAGGGATTAGTCGTGGGCGCCGGCGTTGGCGTGGCCGCGCCGCCGTCCCCTCCGGACCCGGGGCATTCGGGGATTCCCGACGAGGGTCCCGAGGACAGCAAAATTGCAAACCGTGCTCCTATGTCGGGGGTCGACGCCACGTAGCAGAGGTACCGTCGTCTCTCCTCATTTATTCCGTCAGCCAGCCACACCTGTGTCTCCATCACGGGCTCCAGCTGGTCCGGCGCCACCGCGAATATCTCCTCCAGGTACCCTAGGGCCTCCCGCTCGACCGGCGTCAGTCCGTCCAGGACCCAGGGCAATTCCGCTACCCCCGAAGGACGCGCCGGTGTGGGCTCTGGAGTCGCGGTGGCCCCCGGAGGTGTCCAGCCATCCAGCGACCCGATGCGCGCATTCGCCACGAGATTGGCGATGATGATGCTCGGCTCCCCGGACTGCGACAGGAGATCAAGGAATCTCACTTCCTTGTCCGTGATGCTGTCGATCAGCCACTCTGTATTCCCCAGCGTTTCGGATATCGTGCCGCCGCTTGCTGCCGGGAACCTGCGGGCCAGCCCCGCCAGATGCGAGAGGGCCGTCTTCTCTTGGCCCGTGATGTCATCGACTACCCAGTGGAAACGAAGTATTATCCCCAGCATTTCGGCGTTTCGTCTTTCAATGCTCCTCAGGTTGGCCAGCGCCTCTTCCTGCGCTGCCGTCATGGATCCCTGGGCCCAACTCAGGTCCGGAAGTGCCAGCGGCGGGCCCAGTGTCGGACTCGCCGGGCGCGCCACCGGAGTTGGCGTCGGACTTGCTGGGCCGAACATTCTCTCCTTCCACTCGACGGCGAAATCGTCGCTTAGGAAGTCCAGTACTTCCTCCAGGCTGCCTCCCAGTTCCTGAACCGAAAAAGCGGCGAACGAGAAATCGTAGTCTTTATAATCTATGCCATCCCTCAGCCACTCCGCCTCCGCGTATGCCCTCGCCAGCGACGGGCCATCGTCCGGAAACGCCATCGCTATCGCCAACAGGTCTGACAGCGTTTCCGGATGCTCACGATCGGTAAACTCCTGGGTGACCCACGGAATCCCCAGCAGAGCGTCCACCACCTCCGGGGACTGCGACGCGACCTCGTTCAGCCTCGCCCAGTGGGTGGGGAACCGTTGCGCCCAGGCGACCTCCACGCCCCGAAGCACTTTCGATGAAGTTGCCTCCGTGGGTCCCGGTGCCGCCGTGGGTCCCGGCCCCGCCGTGGGTCCCGGTGCCGCCGTTGGCCCCGGCGCATCCGTTGGCCCCGGCGCCGCCGTGGGTTGCGGTGCCGCCGTAGGCCCTGGCGCCTCCGTTGGTGCGGGCGTCGCTGTCGGCACCGGCGTTTCGCCCGGTGCGGGAGCGGGCGTCGCGATGGGGGCCTCTGTGGCTCCCGGCAACGGTGCCCCCGTGGCCGCAGGAGTCTCTCCCGCCTCGGCCTCACCCTGCGACTCTCCCTCCGGCGTCGGACCGGTCTCGGGAGACGGCGTCTCGCTCATTGTTTCCGTGCCGCCCGGCGTCTGGCCTGTTGTCTCCTGCCCTTCCTCCGCATCCCGCGCACCCGCAGCAGCGGCCGCCGCCGTCTCCGTCGGCGTTTCCTGCCCCTCAGTGTCCGGGCCCGCCGCCTCGCAGGCGATCAACAGCGCCACCAGCAGAAACACCGGTAGGAGCAGCCAACGATTTATACATTCGCACTTCGACTTATTGACCATACGTACTCCTGGTACAAAAGAATCAAGACATATTATCTATTACATTTCTACCGGAATCGGGATTATATTCAAATAATACACACACTTTATTATATTTACAAATAAATCTGCCATTGCATTACTTTTATATGCGTATGAATTATTGCCGGCCTGTTACCCTCGACCCGGAATTGTCCCTTACCCTCGCAGCCCCCCTCCACCCCGTACGGCCGCACCTCCAACCCTGTCCAGGGACATTCGCCCACGCCTCACCAGCGTCGATTCCCGCGGCACCAAATACCAGCGTAACCCCTAAATCAAATCTCAGTTCAGAAGTCCCCCCGTAGGGGCGGGTTTGAAACCCGCCCCTGGCCCTCCTTCCCCGAACATCCTCTCCCTCACGCACGCTGGCTGACCCGTCCCATCTCGATAATCCTGATTCAGACCGTCCCGTCGTCCCTTCCCCCTTCGTCCCCTGCCTCCGGTAGCGTTCCAGTGTAGGTGGTTTGGCTGCAGCCAAACCGTCATTGTTATGAAAATAGCCTTCACAATGTAGGGGCATCCCTTGTGGTTGCCCTGGTGCAACCAACAAGGCTTTCATCCCCACACGTGGCCCTCGAGGCCATAGCCATTTCCGGCGAAATAACCTCACCCCGTACCTGATACGGGGCCGGGGCCCACAAGACCCCATCCCGTCCATCCTGTCCATCCATGTAAATTACCCGCCCGGCCTCTCCGTGTTATCATCCGCCAAACACCCCTCCGAGGTGATCGCAATGGTCGGTGTAGGCTCCATTGGCATGACGCAACTGCAGGCAGTCCTCCCCACGCTCGACGGCACCCTGAATCTGGCCGGTCTCCGCGACTCTGTACAGGTCTACCGCGACGAATTCGGCATTCCCCACCTCCGCGCCGAAAACGAGCACGACGCCTTCTTCGCCCAGGGCTTCGTCACCGCCCAGGACCGCCTGTGGCACATGGAATACGACCGTCTCCGCGGCGCCGGCCGCTGGGCCGAAGCCGTCGGCGACGGAGCCCTGCAGCAGGACAAGCTCATGCGCCGCTTCCGCCTCTCCGCCAGCGCCCGGGCCGATTGCGACGCCATGGACGACCACACCCGCATGGTCTTCGAAGCCTACGCCGCCGGCGTCAACGCCTTCATCGACGGCCCCGATCCCCTGCCCGTCGAGTACTCCATCGCCGGCATCCTGCCCGAGCCCTGGCAGCCCTTGCACAGCATGGTCGTGTACAAGGTCCGCCACATCCTCATGGGCGTCTTCGAGTCCAAGGTCTGGCGCGCCCGCATGGTCCGAGCCATCGGGCCCGAAAAGGCCGGACGCCTCTTCCCCGGCTATGAGCCCGGCCACCTGCTCATCCTGCCCCCCGGCGCCACTGCCGGCGGCGCACTCGACACCGGCCTGGAAGAGCTGGCCCAGGGCGCAGCCGCCCTGAACTACCTCTCCGAGTCCGACGTCGGCAGCAACAGCTGGGTCGCCGGGGGCGCCTCCACCGCCACCGGAAAGCCCATCCTGGCCGGCGATTCCCACCGCGCCCTCGACACTCCCAACGCCTACTACCAGAACCGCGTCGCCTGCCCCGAGTTCGACGTCACCGGACTCTCCTTCCCCGGCGTGCCCGCCTTCCCCCACTTCGGCCACAACCCCTGGGTCTGCTGGAGCGTCACCCACACCGCCGCCGACTACCAGGACCTCTACATCGAGCAGCTCCGCGGCGGCGACACTCCCCAGTACCTGCACCGGGACGAGTGGCACGACGCCGAAGTCCATGACGAGACCGTCCGCAGCAGCTCCGGACGCGAGGAAACGGTCCGCGTGTTCGTCACAAACCACGGCCCCCTAATCTCAGGCAGTCCCGAAGCCGGATCCGGCCTGGCCCTCAGGTACACCGCCACCGAAAAGGCCTCCGGCTGGACCGACATCCTCTGGAAGATGCTCCGCGCCCGCAGCGCCGACGAGCTGGTCGAGTCCCAGCGGGGCTGGGTCGACCCCTGCAACAACTTCCTCTTCGCCGACACCGACGGCAACTACGGCTACCTCTGCCGGGGCCGCATCCCTATCCGCTCCCGCGTCAACGGCTGGCTCCCCGTCCCCGGCTGGACCGGTGAGCACGAGTGGCAGGGCGACATCCCCTTCGAGGAGCTCCCCCTCTCCGTCAATCCTAGCGAGGGCTACATCGCCACCGCCAACAACCGCCCTGTGGGCGACGACTACCCCCACTACATCGCCGTAGACTTCACCCCCGAGTACCGGGTGAAGCGCGTTACCGAGGGTCTGCTCGCCCTGGACCGGCCCTCCGCCTCCGACATGGCCCACGTCCACAACCAGCGCATGTCCATCCCGGCCCAGGCCTACCTCGCCCTGCTGCCCAACGTCGAACCCGCCGACGCCCTTTCCGCCATCGCCCGCGACCGCCTGCTGGCCTGGGACGGCTCCATGGACGCCCATCGCGTCGAGCCCACCATCTATTCCGCGATGCGCGACGCCCTGCTCAAGGAGACATTCGAGGCCAACCTGCCGCCCGCCTTGGCCGACGCTGCCTGGCATCCCGCCGACCGCGGCCTCGGCTCCTTCGGCAACCGACTCAAGGCCCGCATGGTCGACATGATCCGCCTCGACGACCGCTCCCTCCTCACCGGCGATCATCGCGACCCCTCCGGCACTCATCCTGAGCTTGTCGAAGGAGACACCTGGCCCGCCGCCATCTCCCGCGCCCTGGCCCGCGCCGTTGCCATCCTCCTCGCGCGTCTCGGTGACGACCCCGACGCCTGGGCCTGGGAGCGCGTCCATCGCGCCGTCCCCCGCCACACCCTGTCTGCCGCCAACCCTCAGCTCAACGGCCTGCTTGACCCGCCCTCCATCCCCCACAGCGGCGACGGCGATACGCCCCTCCAGGGAGGATACTCCCCCGCCTCCTTCGCCACCGTCACCAGCCTCTCCGTGGCCCGCTACTCCTACGACACCGCCAACTGGGACAACTCCCTCTGGGTCGTCCCTCTAGGCAGCTCCGGCCACCCCGGCAGCCCCCACTACGGCGACCAGTCCGAGACCTGGCGCCAGGTGCAGATGGTCCCCATGCGCTGGGACTGGGACGCCATCATCGCCGCCAGCCACACCCGCCAGACCCTGCAACCGGTCACCCCGTAGGGGCGGGTTTGAAACCCGCCCTCCAACCTCCTCCGGCGAACAAGAATCCCCGTTTCCAGCCCCGTAGGGGCGGGTTTGAAACCCGCCCTCCAATCTCCTCCGGCGAACAAGAATCCCCGTTCCCAGCCCCGTAGGGGCGGGCTTGAAACCCGCCCCCAACCTCCTCCGGCGAACAAGAATCCCCGTTCCCAGCCCCGTAGGGGCGGGCTTGAAACCCGCCCTCCAACCTCCCCCGACGAACAATAACCCGCGTCTCTCGCCCCGTATGGGCGGGTTTGAAACCCCCGTCATTCCCGCCGCCACCCCGTCATTCCGGCGAAAGCCGGAATCTAGAGCCTTATGGCCATTGTTGGCATTCCGGTTGCAAGGCTGGGTAAATTCCCTCTTTCGAGGCAATGACAGATTAGTGAGCCTCACGACTTTAAGACGCGATTGCCCTGACATGTACCTGGCCTCATCGCCCACCTTGATATAACCCTGATGCCGAACGAAAGCTGACCTTATTGGCACACGCAGCTTTTCTGGTGTAGGCACTAATACGCATCGTGTACCACCTCGTGGTGTTGCATGCCCGCGGGAAATTCAAACAAAAAAGACCGGGCCCGCAAGTCTGCGGACCCGGTCTTTGCCCTCCGGCTGCCTGCGCCTGGCCCCTTACTCTTCGCCCCGGATCTGCCGGTTCAGGTACAGGTCAATGCCGATGGCGTTGATGACTTCCATCTCCGTCTCTAGCTGGTCGATGTGTTCCTCCTCCTCCCGTATCATCCCCTCCAGGATGCTGCGGGTGGTGTAATCGCCCACGCTGTTGCAATGACCGATAGCCTCCGCCAGCACGTCCACCGCGCCCCCCTCCGCCTCCAGGTTCAGCTCCAGGTCCTCCTTGACCGACTCCCCCACGTGCACGTCGTTCAGCCGCTGCAGGTTCGGCAGCCCCTCCAGGTACAGAATGTGCCGGATCAGGTGCTGCGCGTCCTCCATCTCCGACATGCTGTTGGCGCGGAACAGCTTCCCCACGCCCGGGAAGCCCCAGTTGTTCACCATCTCGGCGTGAATGAAGTACTGGTTGATGGCCGTCAGCTCTATGGTCAGTATGTTGTTGAGACGTTCCAGCACGCCATCTTTGGCTTTCATGGCCGGACTCCTGACAATTCAATTTCTGCAACCCTTGAAAGAGGCAATTGGCCAGCTTTCAGGGCTGACCTGAATTATACCCCTCAATTGTCGGGAGCGCCACCCCCGGGCGCCGGCTACACTGCCTTGGCCAGCAGTCCCTCCAGTTTCAATTCCACCAGCCGGGAAATGCACTTGATGCTCTTCACGCAGCGGCCACAGGAGTCCTCGTCGTCGAAGCCCCAGGTCTCCAACAGCTCGGCCGGGGAGCAGCCTCGTTTCTTGGCCGCTTCCACGGCCTCCGAGAGCCTTACTCCTTTGCACACGCAGACGTACACTGTGCCAGTCTCCGCTCGAGGTGCGTTCGCCCGTTTGGTGACCGCGAATTTACACTAACCTCGCGATAGTGTCAACCCTTATTTGGAAAATTCGTCGTGCGAGTACCGTTGGCAAATATACGATGAAAGAAATCGTCACATGCACTCCATGAGAGTCTCCGCTGGCCATTCCCCCGCCGGTCTGCGGCCCCATGTCCAACGGTCTTTTGCGTGCTGACCCCCGCATCGGACTCACCGTCACCGCTATGGGCAGTACTCCCCTCTCGAGCTGGCTGCTCCGCCCCATCCCGTTCATCCTGCCCATCCTGTCCATCCATGCAATACCCCCATCCCGTCCATCCTGTCCATCCATGTTAATAACCCCCTCTCGTCATTCCGGCGAAAGCCGGAATCCAGAAAGCCCGGTCGCTGCACCCGCCGCATGGCCCCCGCCACGACCCCGTAGGCTCCCACCCCTGAGCCTGTCGAAGGGCGTGCGCCCACTTTCATCCCCATTCGTGGCCCCCAGGGCCATAGCCAATTCCGGCCTTACCCCGTCATTCCGGCCTTACCCCGTCATTCCGGCCCTCCCTCGTCATTCCGGCGAAAGCCGGAATCCAAAAGACTGCATCCTGTCCATCTTGTCCATCCATGTTAATCACCCCCTCTCGTCATTCCGGCGAAAGCCGGAATCCAGAAAGCCCGGTCGCTGCACTCGCCGCATGGCCCCCGCCACGACCCCGTAGGCTCCCACCCCTGAGCCTGTCGAAGGGCGTGCGCCCACTTTCATCCCCATTCGTGGCCCCCAGGGCCATAGCCAATTCCGGCCTTACCCCGTCATTCCGGCCCTCCCTCGTCATTCCCGCGAAAGCGGGAATCCAGAAGACCCCATCCCGTTCATCCTGTCCATCCATGTTAATTACCCCCCTCATTCCGCCGAAAGAACGCCACCCCGTACCTGGTCCGGGGCCGGAATCCAGAAGACCCCATCCCGTCCATCCACGTAAACATCCCACCCAAAACCCGTAGGGGCGGGTTTGTAACCCACCCCTCATTCCCTCCAGGCCGGCAGCCACCTCCCAGCGCCGCCCCCATGGGCCCGCGACTCTAACGTGCACCGCCCGCGTCGCACCGGCCAGCGGCC
Organism: Dehalococcoidia bacterium; assembly: GCA_965208825.1. Lineage (GTDB taxonomy): Bacteria > Chloroflexota > Dehalococcoidia > Lucifugimonadales > UBA3495 > VXOI01. The sequence continues at coordinate 425,055 of CBDBPP010000003.1, read as the reverse complement.
ACCGACACCGATCTCCCCTCCGAGCCAGCACACCGGAAAGGCCTCCGTTAACCCTGTTTCCTCCGGTCAACCCAGCGATGGCCCGTGCGGAACTAGGGACGACCCGGCCCTGTTGTCCCGGCAAAGAGAAAGCCGCCGCAGGACTTTTCTGCGGCGGTCTCAGTATCCTTGTCCGGCGGCCCTGTGCCGGCACTGCCGTTCCCGGCCCCGGTATACCTCACCGGGCCCGCGTCGCACCGGCCTACTGCACCAGGTTCGGCGTTACCTCCGCCGGGATGCCGTTCGCCTGCATCTCCCGTCCCCGAGCCTCCACGGCCGGCAGCACGGAGGCGATCACGTCGTCGTCCAGGTCCGCGGCCACGCCGGGATACCCGGCCCGCTCCAGCATCACCCTCAGCTTCTTGCCCTTGAACTGGTCCAGGCACCAGCCCAGCGGGTCCGGCACCAGCGTCTTGTCCCAATAGATCCGGTGATTCTTGTTGCGCGGGCCATAGTGGTAGTGCGGGCCGTCCCAGAAGCAGTCGAAGGCCAGCAGTTCCGTCTCCTCGGTGAACACCCGGCCGGTGTTCCCCGCCAGGTCCGCCAGCACGTGGATCGCCACGCCGCCGTCCCCGGAGCCCAGCTTCCGGTTCTCCAGCCCGAAGCGGATGTTGCCCGCCTCGAACACGTCGGTGCCCCGGTTGTGCTTCACGGTGTTCCGCTCGGCGGCGAACTTGTACCGGGCCACCTCGTCCACCTCGTCCAGCGCCTTGTTCACTGCGGCCATGTCCAGCGACCCCGCGGCCTCGCCGTAGCCCGCCTCCGTCAGCATGATGCCGATGCTGTTCCGCAGCGTCTTCACCGACCAGCCGATGGGATTCCCGTCAACCGTCTCGTCCATGCGGAACTTCACGTCCTTGGTCCCAGGCCCGTAGACGTAGCTCCTCTCCCGGTCGAAGCAGTTGAATCGCAGGGCCGTAGTCCCTCCGACCTCCACCAGGATCACCACGCCCTGGTCCGAGTGGTCCTGTATGTTGCCGTCCCAGAGTTCGTGCTGGACGATGAACGTCACATCGCCCGCCTCGACGCGAACACGCCCGGTCTGCATAGTCATGGCAAACAGTCTCCTCTACAACTGATGTTACCGCCGAATATAGCCACCGCCCCCACGCAGTGTCAACCTGAAACGGCTGTGGCCTCTTCCTCATTGTGCTGAGAATGGCAGGCCAGCCTACGCCAGAGACGACAGTCTCCTGACCTGAAGATTTGGGAACTGCTCGTTCCAAGAGGCGAGATTAAACACGCCGCAACCGGTGACGATAGGTCGTTCCCATATACTTGGAATTCCGGTCGGCAACTTTCTATCCAAGTCCTTTTTCTTCTTGTCTAAGTCGGCTGGAGTCAATTGCTCAATGGCTATGAGCACCAAGTAATAGGCGTCTCTTTCTGCGCGACCGGCCGCCCATTCGTATAGAAATGAGTCTCGATACTTGTACACCAATTCTTGATCGATCCTCTCGCTTTGGTAATAGGCGGACAATGCGCCTTCGCTCCTGAGGTTGCTGTCTGGATGCTGTGGATCTTTGAATTCAATGAACAACAGACGATCAGAGAACTCGACTATAAAGTCAACCGCATTCATGCAATGACTGAGTCCATGTTCTGAGCCATCGAATCTACGTGCTGCCTGTGCGTGGTTTACCGTGATTTCCAGGTTCTTTTCCTCAAGGACCACCGTCATGCCAGGCCACCCAGGCTGCGCTTTATTTCCCTGTCATAGATGCTGTCGAAAGCCTCCATTATGGCGTTGGGATGAATTTCCTGGAAATTCCCAGTGGTGTGGCACTCAATTTCCCCTGTCTCTCCCGACCAGTAGAGCGAGTGGAAAGCGACCCTGTCGCCTTTCTCCGCCCTAAGATCGATTTCCCTGAGCACCACGTAGTCGTGCGTCGCCAGGAACACCTGCACCCCCAGCCGCTGCAGCTCCAGCAGCACCTCGATCACCACCCCGTACAGCTTCGGGTTCAGATTCGTCTCCGGCTCGTCCCAGAACAGCACCGCCCCCGGCCGGAGGCTCCCGTTCCGGATCAGCAGCCACAGCAGCCCCAGCTTCCGCAGCCCCTCCGCCAGCAGCGTAAACTCCAAGTCTCCTAGCTCATCAGTCAGAAAGAATCTCTCGCCCCGTACAGTAACTGTTCCCCCTAAAGAGTCTGATATCGAACCCAAGATCTGCTCGTGCTGACTGTTTACTGGGTTCCGCAGGGAAGGAAGGTACGCTCGTTGTAAAATGTCAACATACACTTCTTCGAAATGAATTTCTCGCGCCATATATAGGGACGAGAAACCGGGCGCATTGGCCAGCATTTCCTTTGGTGGTATGAAAACGCTATCAATCTTGGGTTCATACCAGTTGGTCGGATTTACGAAGACCTCACCCCTAGCCGCCATTCCACCCTGCTTGTCAAGAGATAGTTCTAGTGATCTTTCACCACTGAATATTCCCACTTTTCCTAGTTGTCTCTCGTCTCTGCGGTTGACCAAGCCGAAACAATCGCTTGTAGCTGGAAGGAATACGTTATATAGCTTATTCAGGCAGGATATATTTGTACCGGTTACGGCACACGCCGCGTAGCACACCTTCATCAGGTGCGTCTTCCCCGTACCGTTCGCCCCCACCAGCACATTGATCCCCGGCGACGGCTCTAGGTCGAGGCTCTCGAATACCGTAAAGTTTTCCAGCTTCACCCGCGTGATCGTCATCAGCCAAGACTCCCAGCGTCAGCGACTCTACATCCCAGTATAACGCGAAGGGCCGGCCCCACTACCGGGACCGGCCCTTGGAAACTACGCTCAAAAGTCCCCTCTCCCTCTCAAGGGAGAGCTAGGGTGTACGTGAATCGCCCCCCGTAGGGGCAGCCCTTGTGGCTTCCCATGCTGACCCAACAATCTATTCAAACACCAACGTACGACAAGGGCCGGCCCCACTACCAAGACCGGCCCTTGGAAACTACGCTCAAAAGTCCCTTCTCCCTCTCAAGGGAGGGCTAGGGTGTAGGTGAATTCGCCCCCCGTAGGGGCAGCCCTTGTGGCTGCCCAGCCCGACCCACAATCTATTCAAACACCAACGTAGCCTCGACGCCACCGTCACCTCCGCGAAAACGGGAATCCAGAAGCCCAAGCCGCCAGCAGGTCAACTGGAAAAAGCCTCGGCTGTACAGACGGCCCCAATCTCACCGACCGTGCCAGGACCCTCCGATCAACAGGGTATCCCCATCCCGACCATCCTCTAATCCCGCGAATCCTGATTCAGACTAACACCCTGCCCATCCTGTTAATAATGTCGATCCACGCCAATCACCCCACCGGCCTCTCCTCCGTCTCGAAGTGCGGCATCACCTCCTCTCCGAACCGCTGCAGCTGCTCCAGCATCACCTCCAGCGGCGCACCCATCCGGTTGCAACCCACGTGCATGTGCTCCAGCCCCGGGTAGCGTTCCTCGAACGCCTTGATCTTCTCCGTCACCTGCTCCGCCGTACCCACCAGCCAGGCCCCCTGCTCCACGATGTCCTCCAGCGTCGGCAGACCGGCCCCCCGCGCCCGTCGCGGGTCCCCCAGCGCCTCCAGCTGCGACTCCGACAGCCCCCGGAAGAAGCCCAGCGGCGCGAACATCTTCATGTCCTCCTCCAGGTACCTCCGGCCCTGGTCGATGGCCTCCTTCTCCGAGTCCGCGATGAAGGTCGGCAGACCCAGCACCAGCCGCCCGCCCGGCTCCACGTCGTGCCCATGCCGGTTCACCGTCTCCGTCCAGCGCATGATCACCTCGTCCTGCGCCCCGCCCGTAACCGCGCCCCCGCCCATGATGCCCTGGATGTCGTGCTTCGCCATGAAGTCCAGCGCCCGCTGGCTGCTCGACACCATCGGCTGCCAGCACTCCACCGGCTGGTACTTCGGACGCGGCACCAGCGTCAGCTCCTTCAGCGTGTAGCCCCGGTACGGCACCTCCGGCGGGATCTGGTAGTGCTTGCCCTGGTACGAGAAGGACTCCTCGTGGAAGGCCTTCATGATGATCTCCACCTGTTCCTCGAAGATCTCCCGGTTCATCTCGTTGTCGCTCAGCGTGCTGGGCACCCCGAAGGTGTCCACCTCCCGCGAGTGGTACCCCCGGCCCACGCCGAAGATCACCCGCCCGTCCGTCAGGATGTCGGCCGTGGCGTAGTCCTCCGCCAGCCGCAGCGGGTGCCACATCGGGTTGACGTTGAACCCGCACCCGAACTTCAGCTGCTTGGTCACCTTGGCCAGGTGCACGAACAGCATCAGCAGGTTCGGAATCACCTCGTTCCCCTCGTGCTGAAAGTGGTGCTCCGCCCCCCAGAAGCTGTGGTACCCCAGCCGGTCCATCAGTTTGGCCATCTGCTCGCACCGGTCGAAGATGGTGATCAGGTGGTCGTTCCCGAACCGCCGGTCGTTCACCGCCGTCGCCTCCAGACCCAGCTCTCCCAGGTCCACGTGCCCCGCATACAGGCTCCCGAAATGCTTGATCATTCCGAATCCCTCCCAGATTTGCCTACTCTCCCCGAAATTGTATCCACCCCGCCGCAGCACTTGTCAAACCGAGAACCGCCGTGGCCAGGGCAATCGCGTCTTAATTGATTCAGCTTTGCCCACCACCGTCAGTGTTTTGAAAATAGCCGCAAAGGCCATTCCCTCTCCCTCGAGGGAGAGGGTTAGGGTTAGGGTGAGGCTCACAACCCGAACATCAACAACTGTGCCTATGGAAGATGTCAGAAAATCCTGCTCATCCTTTAATCCTGTAAATCCCGATTCAGACAAACCCCACCCCGTCACCCCGGCGAAAGCCGGGGCCCAGAAAAACCAGCCCAATAGACAATCTCGACCGTTATTCCGCCCCCACCACCGTCATGCCAGCTTTCGCGGGAATCCAGAGGCTTTTGGCGGTTGTTGCCATTCCGGTTACAAGGCTGGGTAGATTCCCCCTATCTAGGAAATGACAAATCAATGAGCCTCACCACTTTACGACGCGATTGCCCTGCCAGCGCCCCCACTCTCGCAGGAAAAACGAAGGATGGATACAATTGCCTCTAAAGAATCTGGCACAATTGCACCTACCCTCCAACCAGTAGGCGGTAGGAATCCCCCAACTCCAGGAAGGCCCAGCATGTATGACTTGAGCGGGAAAATCGCTATCGTTACCGGCGCTGCCGGCCGCCGCGGCATCGGCCGCGCCATCGCCACCCGCCTCGCCTCCGAGGGCGCCGACGTCGCCGTCTCCGACGTGTCGCCCCGCATCGGCACCATTCGCGACGAAGACCGGGCCGTGGGCTGGCAGGGCCTCAGGAGTGTGGTGGCCGAGATCGAGGAAATGGGCCGCCAGTCCCTGGCCCTCTACGCCGACATCTCCGACAGTGCCCAGGTGGACGATATGATCGGCCGGGCGCTGGACAGGTTCGGGCGCATCGACATCCTGGTTAACAACGCCGCCTTCCGCCCCGGCAGGAGCCGCGTGCCCATAGTGGACCTCGAAGAAGAAGCCTTCGACGAGGTGATGCGCGTCAACGTGCGCGGCACCTACCTCGTCTCCCGGGCGGTGGCCAGGCACATGACGGCCCGTGGCGGCGGCGGCAAGATCATCAACATGTCCTCCATCATGGGCAAGCGAGGCGTCCCCCTCTACGCCACCTATTCCGCCTCCAAGTTCGCCATCATCGGCCTTACCCAGGCCCTGGCCCAGGAAATGGCCCAGCACCGCGTGAACGTCAACGCCATCTGCCCCGGCCTCGTCGACACCGAGCGGGTCGACTTCACCGCCTCCGCCCAGGTCCCCGAGGGCATGTCTCCCGAGGACTACAAAGCCGACCTGATCGCCGACCGCGCCGGCCGGGCCCCCATGGGCCGCATCGCCCAGACTGAGGACGTCGCCCGCATGGCCGCCTTCCTCGCCTCCTCCGAGTCCGACTACCTCACCGGCCTGTCCATCAGCGTATCCGGCGGCCAGGAAATGAACTAGGGAGTGTCGTCAAATTAACCCGCCAGACCTGTAACAGCTTCAATTCCGTCATCCAGGCCCCCTCCCGTCATTCAGGTCCCCACCCCGTCATTCCGGCGAAAGCCGGAATCCAGCGTCGCGCGCCCTCCCCGGGCTCTCGACAACACCCGCCGAAAAGTAACCAAAATCCCAATTCACACACAAATCCTGTCCATCCTGTCCATCCATGTAAATAAACCCCCGTTGACGACCCCCAACCCCCGCCGTATCATCGCCCGCAAACCCGCCCTGTGCGGCAAGGAGTGGAATCATGAAGTACGACTACATCGTGGTCGGCGCCGGGTCCGCTGGCTCCATCATGGCCTCCCGACTCAGCGAGGACCCCTCCGTCTCCGTCCTCCTCCTCGAGGCCGGCGACGACTACCCCGACTTCGAGCGGCTCCCCGACGAGGTCAAGTTCGGCTACGCCACCGCCACCGACGTCATGACCAGCGACCACAACTGGCAGTTCTGGGGCAAACCCACCGACACCGCCCCGCCCATGATGGTACCCCGCGGCAAGGTCACCGGCGGCTCCAGCGCCATCAACGGCCAGGTCTTCCTCCGCGGCGTCCCCCAGGTCTACGACTCCTGGGCCGAGATGGGCAACGACGAGTGGAGCTTCATCAAGCTCCTCCCCTTCCTCCGCCGCATCGAGACCGACACCGACTTCCCCGGCGATGACTTCCACAACTCCGACGGGCCCATCATCGCCCGCCGATTCAAGCGCGAGGAGCTCCTCCCCGACCAGGCCGCCTTCTTTCAGGCCTGCCGCGACGAGGGCTTCGCCGAGGTCGCCGACCACAACCACCCCGAAGCCAGTGGCGTCGGCCCCGTCCCCTTCAACAACCCCAACGGCATCCGCTGGAGCACCGCCCTCGGCTACCTCGACCCGGCCCGCCACCGCCTCAACCTGACCATCCGAGCCAACTGCACGACCCGCCGCGTCGTGTTTGACGGCAAGAAGGCCGTCGGCGTCGAGGTGGAGAGCGGCGGCGAGACCTTCACCGTCGAGGGCGAGCAGATCGTCCTCTCCTCCGGCGCCATCGGATCCCCCCACATCCTGCTCCTCTCCGGCGTCGGCCCCGCCGGCCACCTCAGCGAGATGGGCATCCCCGTCGTCCACGACCTCCCGGGCGTCGGCCAGAACCTCCGCGACCATCCCATGGTCTACACCACCTTCCGCACCCGGCCCGAATACCCGTTGGACGGCTTCGCTCCCCGTGTGCAGATGACCCTCCGCTGGACCGCCGAGGGCTCCGATCTGCGCAACGACATGATGGTCTTCATGCAGTCCTATGCCTCCGAGCGCGTCGACCGCGGCGGCGAGCGCATGGACGCCCTCGGCATCCGAATGCTCAGCGTGCTAGACCTGGAGCTCAGCGCCGGCCAGCTCCGTCTCACCTCCACCGACCCTGACGAGCAGCCCTTCCTCGACTACAACTACATGGAGGATCCCGAGGACCGCCGCCGCCTCCGCGACGCTGTCCGCCTCTGCGCCCGCCTTGGCGAGCACGAGTCCTTCAGCAACATCGTGGAAGAACGCATCGAGCCCACCGACGAGGAGCTGGCCACCGACGAGGCCCTCGACGTCTACATGATGCGCGAGGCCACCACCGGCCAGCACATCTCCTGCACCTGCAAGATGGGCCCCGCCAGCGACCCCATGGCCGTCGTCGACCAGTACGGCCGCATCCACGGCATGGACAACATCCGCGTCGTCGACGCCTCCATCATGCCCAACTGCATCCGCGCCAACACCAACGTCACCACCATGACCATCGGCGAGCGCATAGCCCAGTTCATCAAAGACGGCCGCTAACCCCAGACCGCCCCTGGTCACGAAAATAAATCAACGAACATGGATATACAGGATGCACAGGATTTGATTTCGCTCAAAGCACTATCCTGTATATCCTGTCCATCCATGTCGATTGAAACATCACAAATGAGAAATGTCGCAAAGACACTATAGCCTCACACGGGCTATCATCGGATGTGCCTTTCAGGTGAGTAACGAACTGGGCGCCGGGTTCCTTGAGTCAGTCTACGAAAACGCAATGCTGGTCGCGCTGAAGGACGAAGGAATAAAGGCCGTCTCCCAGAAACCCATCGAAGTTACATTCAGAGGAAATGCGGTCGGAACTTTCTTCGCAGACTTGCTCGTTGAGGACAGGGTGCTCGTCGAACTCAAGGCGGCGAAGGCTATTGCACCAGAACATCAAGCCCAAGTAATAAACTATCTGAAGGCGACAGATATCGAAGTGGGGCTGCTCATTAACTTCGGTAACCCCAAACTGGAGTACAAACGCCTCACCCGCCACCCCGAAATTTAAAGAACTTTAAAGAACATAGATATACGGGATTTCGTCCGGATCAAAACTATATCCTGTATATCCTGTCCATCCATGTTAGTTCACAACCCGATCAGCTCCCGCGCGTTCTCCCCCAGCATCTGCTCCTTCGCCCCATCCGGCAGCGGCAGCGACTCGATGAACTTCGCGTCCTCCGCCATGTCCGCCAGCGGAAAGTCGGTGCCGAAGCACACCTTCTCCGCCCCGTGCCGGCTCACGATGCCAGCCAGCGTCTCGCTGCCCAGCTCCTTCAGCGCCGGCGGCCAGGTCGTGTCGATCAGCACGTTCTCCCGCCCGATCAGCTCCCGCTCCGCCTCGTCCAGCATGTAGAACCCGCCCAAGTGCAGCGCGATCAGCTTCAGCTTCGGAAACTGCCGCACCACGTTCATGATCCGCGCCGGCTCCGCCCAGATGGTATCCCCCGGCTGGGTGTGCGCCCATCGCCCCGAGTGGATCTCCACCACCATGTCCTCGCCCATCTCCTCGTAGAAGGGGAACATCCGAGGGTCGTCCGGGTAGTAGCTGTTCACCATCGGGTGCAGCTTGAACCCCTTGATGCCCGCCTCCCGCATCCGCCGCACCTCGGCCGCCTTGTCCTCCAGGTCCGGGTGCATCGCCCCGAAGGGCACCAGCATGTCGTCCTGGATGCTGATCAGCCAGTCGTTGGCTCCCGGCAGGTGCTCCAGCCGCTCCACCACTCCCAGCACCACCGACTTGTCCACCCCCGACGCCCGCATGTGCTCCTTGATCCCGTCCACGGTGTTGATGCCCACCGCCGGGTACCCGAACGTCCCCACCATGTTCTCCATCACCAGCGGCGCGATCCGATCGGGCCATATGTGCGTGTGAACGTCAATGCGCATGTGATGTCCTCCCTGCCGTCGCTATCGGTGCCTGTCGCGGAACGCGCCAGGCCTCAGCTCGCCGTGCCCTGCAGCCGCTGCCGCATCTCCTCCGGCACCGACTGCAGCCGCCTCCGGAAGGCCGTGTTGGCCCGGTCCGATACCCGCCGCGCCGCCTCCTCCATCAGTGCCACGCCGCCCAGGAAGTCATCGACGTGAATGTACTCGGCCTCGATGCGGCCCTCAGGGGCGCCGTTGTGGTAGTTCCCCAGCGGGAACGCGATGCCCGTCGTGCTGTAACCGTACGCCATGAAGGCGCTGGCCTCGCACACGCCGCCGCTCATCAGTTGCCGCTGCGCCGCGAAACCTCCATCTCCCTCGCTCAGCGCCTCCCGGGCCCGTATCAGCACCGACTCCGCCTCCGCATCGAAGGTGGAACCGGCATCGCCCACCCGGATCACCGGTCCCTTGCCCTGCTCTGCTCCCGGCAGCGTCCTGCTGGACTCGACGGAGATCACCAGGGAGTTCGGTGGCAGCAGTCCGGCCTCGGCGGCCAGTCTCGCCCCCACCAACCCCACCTCCTCGGCCCGGGTGAACAGGGCATACACGTCGCCTTCTGGGCGCTCTCGGCTGCGCGCCAGGCGCGACAGCGCCGCCAGCGCCGAGGCGCAGCCCGCTAGGTCATCCACGGCCCTCATGCGGATGTACTCCCCGTCCAGCTCGAAGTCCACCAGGTCGAACACTGCCGCCGCCGGCAGGGGCAGTTCCGCAGCCATCCCCTCGTCCAGCACCCGCACCACCGCCTTGCGCTCCGACTCCTCTCCGTGCGGCCCGATGGTCACCGACGGAGCCCGCTCTCCGCTGGGTGTAACTACCTGTAGACGCACTCCCGCATCGAAGCTCGATGCCGGTATCCCGCCCAGCGCCTCGGCCACGAACTCACCGTTATCGCCGAGACGCTCCGTCAGCTCGAAGCCCGGATGATCCATGTGGGCCACGATGGCCAGCGGCGGCACCTCCGGGTTCCTCCCGGCCAGCCGGGCCAGGATGTTGCCGCTGCCGTCTATCCTGTATTCCACGCCGGTCCCGTCGAGTATGGACCTCACCGCCGATGCCACCCCTGACTCGTGGAACGCCACCGCCGGCTGCGCCCCCAGCCGTGCCAGGAAGTCCAGCGCCTCTTCCTTGTCATTCATTCGACGCCCTCCATCCCGCAACTCTATCACGTTCCCCTCTCCCGCCGCACCCGCACCTCGTTCGCCTGCCCTTGCCCTTGGCGGCAACCCTGCCCCGTTGACGGCAACCCTGCCCCGTTGACGGCAACCCTGCTCCGTTGGCGGCAAGTCCCTCCGTTGGTGGTGGCCCTGCTCCGTTGGTGGTGAGCTTATCGAACCACGAACCACCCACCGCCTGCAATCCGTAGGCGCTGGTACGAGACCCGTCCCTGCACCAGCAATCTGCCCCGTTGACGGCGACCCTGCTCCGTTAGTGGTGAGCCTGTCGAACCACGAACCACCCACCGCCTGCAATCCGTAGGCGCTGGTACAAGACCCGTCCCTGCAACAGCAATCTGCCCCGTTGACGGCAACCCTGCTCCGTTGGTGGTGAGCCTGTCGAACCACGAACCACCCAACGCCTGCAACCCGTAGGCGCTGGTACGAGACCCGTCCCTGCTCCAGCAATCTGCCCCGTTGACGGCAACCCTGCTCCGTTGGTGGTGAGCCTGTCGAACCACGAACCACCCAACGCCTGCAACCCGTAGGCGCTGGTACGAGACCCGTCCCTGCTCCAGCAATCTGCCCCGTTGACGGCGACCCTGCTCCGTTAGTGGTGAGCCTGTCGAACCACGAACCACCCACCGCCTGCAATCCGTAGGGGCGGGTTTGAAACCCGCCCCCAATGTCAACTACCAGGGAAATCCCCACGTCAAGCGAAGACAGTTCAGACGTCGCCAGGCTCTCCAGCCCCGCCCCCAACTCCGCCAATACTGTATACTTCCGCCAACAATCTACTGACGGGGAGAATGACCGTGCTGGAGCAGTTCAAGGTAGGACACGACGAGGCCGAATTCGTTCAGGGCGGACCCCTGGGTGCCACGGTGGCGGGCATATTCCGGCACTTTGGCGTCCCCGATGACGACGCCGAACTGGGCGCCGATGTGCTGGTGCTTGCCGACCTGCGGGGCGTGGACTCTCATGGCGTATCCAACATGCTGAGCAGCTATGTCTCCGGCTATCAGGACGGATCCATCAACCCTCGTCCCGACTGGAAGGTGGTCCGCGAGACCCCCTCCACCGCCACCGTCGACTCCGACCGCGGTCTGGGCACTATCATCACCCCCAAGGCCATGAACCTCGCCATCGAAAAGGCCCGCAACGTCGGCGTCGGAATGGTCACCATCGGCAACGCCCGCCACCTCGGCATGGCCTCCTATCACGCCATGCTTGCCCTGCCCCATGACATGATCGGCGTCTGCATGACCAGCTGCCCGCCCGCCGTCCTGCCCACCTTCGGCGCCGAACCCCGCCTCGGCACCAACCCCATCGCCGTCGCCGTGCCCACCGGTGACGAGGCGCCCTTCGTCTTCGACGCCGCCACCAGCTCCGTCGCCGTCAACAAGATTCGCATCGCCCAGCGCCTCGGCGCCGACATCCCCGCCGGCTGGCTGGCCGAAAACGACGGCACCCCCATCATGGAAGACCGGCCCGCCCCCGACGATTACTGGCTCCTCCCCGTGGGCGGCAGCCGCGAGGGTGGCTCCCACAAGGGCTACGGCCTCTCCTGCGTCGTCGACATCCTGGCCGGCGTGCTCACCGGATTCGGCTACGGCGCCGTGCCGGGCCGCCCCAACTTCGGCCACTACGTTGCCGCCTACAGCGTCGATGCCTTCACCGACGTCGCCCACTTCAAGCAGGAAATGGACGAGTGGGTCCGCATGATGAACGCCACCAGGCCCGCACCGGGCCACGACCGCGTCATCGTCGCCGGGCAGCCCGAGGCCGAGATGGAGGCCCTCCGCCGCGACGAGGGCATCCCCCTCCATCCCGAGGTCTCCCAGTCCATCCGCGACATCTGCGCCGAGCTCGGCGTCCCCTGCCTGTTCTAGCCGGGCTCGCCGCCTTGTGACCGCAACCAAAAACTATCTCAGAACTGGCTGCTGGCAAAGAACCGTCATTCCCCCGAAAGCGGGAATCCATTGACCCGACTGGAACCTGGTCTTGCTGCCGTACTTTTATCGTTTCGTGTTAGCTCACGCCTCTGGCGGCCGCATCGTGTGCCACGGCGTGTGCTGCTCGTAGGCGTACGCCACCCGCAGCACCGTCTCCTCCTCGAAGGGACGTCCCCCGATCTGCAGCCCGATGGGCAGACCCTCGGAGCTGAAGCCGCAGTTGACCGAGATGGCCGGCGCGCCCGCCAGGTTGAAGGGCCGAGTCATCACCGGCGGCAGGTCCCGCGCCACCTCCTTCGACGTCACGACCACGTCCTGGCCCACCAGCGGAGCGCAGCTCTTCGACGTCGGCAGGATCAGCACGTCGTGCTCCGCCAGTGCTCCCAGCACCTCCCGGCGCACCATTTCCCGCAGCCTCTGCACCTTGTGGTATGCCTGCGCCGGCATGATGCTGCCCGTAAGCAGCCCCACCCGGTTGGAGTGCCCGAACTCCTGCGGCCTCTCCCGGATCCAGTCCCGGTAAGTGACCGAGGCCTCCCCGTTGATCAGCGCCGTCGCCAGCGTCCCGCCGTGCACCGTCAGGGGCAGCGACACCTCCTCCACCGTCGCTCCCAGCTCCTCCAGCACCGCGCCCGCCCGGACCACACCCTCCCGGACCTCCGGGTCCACGATATCGCTCTCAATCAGCTCCCGGATCGCCCCGACCCGCACGCCCGAAAGGTCCCCGCCCAAGGCCGCGCGGTAGTCCGGCACCGGCACGTCCCAGGTATACGCGTCCCTCGGATCGTGTCCCGCGATCGCCCCCAGGGTGATGGCCGCGTCCTCCACCGTCCGGCTTATCGGCCCCACCTGGTCCATCGACCATGACCCGGCAGCCACGCCGTAGCGGCTCACCCGGCCCCAGCTCGGTCGCAGCCCCACGATGCCGCACCAGGCCGCCGGACGTCGGATCGACCCGCCCGTGTCCTCCCCCAGCGACGTCGAGCACAGGAAGGCCGCCGTGGCCGACCCCGATCCGCCGCTGGACCCGCCGGTGAACCGGTCCAGGTCCCAGGGGTTGCGGTTGTACCCGTACCGCTGCGATCCGCCCAGGGCGAATTCCGTCAGGTTGGTCTTGCCCAGCAGGATCGCCCCTGCCTCCTTTAGCTTGGCGATGGCTGTCGCGTCCTCCTCAGGGAAGAAATCGGCCATCAGCCGCGACCCCACCGTGGTCCGGATGCCCTTGGTCCAGATCTGGTCCTTCACCGCCACCGGAATCCCGTGCATCGGCCCCAGGTAGCCCCCGGCGGCGATGGACCGCTCCGCCTCTTCCGCCGCCGCCAAAGCCTCCCCGCGGGACACGGTCAGGTAAGAGTTGAACTTGAAGTTCAGGGCGTCTATCCGGTCCAGGTACGCGGATGTCGCCTCGACAGGCGACACCTCCCGCGTCCGGATCAACTCCGACAGCTCCGCCGTGGTCAGGAAGGGAATATCCTGCTTGTCCATGTCTCGCTCCTGTTCCGGACTGCGTATCCCCGGTTCGACATTACTGGCCCGCAACCCCTCGCCGCAACGGGCACTCCCGCAACGGTCGCGTGTCCATTCCGGCTGCGACCGGCCGTCACGCGTTCGGCGGACGCATCGTGTGCCACGGCGTGTGCTGCTCGTAGGCATGCGCCACCTTCAGCACCGTCCCCTCGTCGAAGGGACGGCCGCCGATCTGCAGCCCGATGGGCAGGCCCCGCGAGTTGAACCCGCAGTTGACCGATATTGCCGGTGTCCCCGCCAGGTTGAACGGCCGGGTCATCACCAGCGAAATGTCCTTGGTCATCTCCTTGGATGTGATCACCGGGTCCTCGTTCGCCGGCGGCGCGCACCGCTTGGCTGTCGGCAGGATCAGCACGTCGTGGTCCTCTAGCGCGCCCAGCACCTCCCCCCGCAGCATCTCCCGCAGCTTATGAACCTTGTAGTAGGCCTGCGCCGGCATGATGCTCCCCGTCAGCAGTACCGTCCGGTTCGAGCGGTTGAAATCCCGCAGCCTCTCGTGGGTCCACTCGCGGTACACCGCCGCCGACTCCGTGTTGATCAGCACGGTCCCCATCGTGTCGCAGTGGGCGGTCACCGGCATCGAGACCTCCTCCACCTCCGCCCCCAGCTCCTCCATAACCGCTCCGGCGGTCAAGATCCCGTCCCTTACCTCCGGTTCAACGATGTCGCTGTACAGCAGCTCGCGGACGATACCCACCCGCATGCCAGAAATGTCCCCGGTCAGGGCGCTCCGGTAGTCCGGCACCGGCGACTCCCAGGTGTAGGGGTCCTTGGGATCGTGCCCCGCGATGACGCCCAGCGTGATGGCCGCGTCCTCCACCGTCCTCGAGATCGGCCCCACCTGGTCCATCGACCAGGAGCTGGCGGTCACCCCGTACCGGCTCACCCGCCCCCAGCTGGGCCGCAGTCCCGCGACGCCGCACCAGGCCGCCGGACGCCGGATCGACCCGCCGGTGTCCTCCCCCAGCGACGTCGAGCACAGGAAGGCCGCCGTAGCCGACCCTGATCCGCCGCTGGAGCCCCCGGTGAACCGGTCCAGGTCCCACGGGTTGCGGTTGTACCCGTAGGTCTGGGAGATCCCGATGGCGAACTCGGTCATGTTGGTCTTTCCCAGCACGATGGCCCCGGCCTGCTTCAGCTTCACCACCGCCGTCGCGTCCTCGTCGGGAAAGAAGTCGGCCATGATGCGCGAGCCCGCCGTGGTCCTGATCCCCTTGGTCCACAGCTGGTCCTTCACCGCCACCGGAATCCCGTGCATCGGCCCCAGGTACTCGCCTCCAGCGATGGCCCGCTCCGCCTCCTCGGCGGCGGCCATCGCCTCCCCCCGGCACACCGTCAGGTACGAATTGAACTTGAAGTTCAGCGAGTCAATGCGGCTCAGGTAGGCCGACGTCGCCTCCACCGGCGACACCTCCCGCGTCCGAATCAGCTCCGACAGCTCCGCCGTCGTCAGAAAAGGAATATCCTGCTTGTCCATCCTCCGCTCCCTTCTCGACCCTTTTAGTGCTGTTACATACCGCTTAAGTTATAAGGCGCCCGTCCAGTAAGGAGTTCACATTTCGCGTATGCACTCGAAAAGGACTTTATAGTCGAAAAGCAGCCTCTTTTCCGAGACGGTCCACTTTGAGCATCGCAGTCCCTTCTCGAATGTCTCCCATTCCTCTCGCCGGGCTTCGACCTCTTTCCCCCGATGGCCCGCCGCTTGGGTTGAGTAGTGGGGGATCCGACCGGCATAGACACGGCCGCACAACTTATTCCCCTCGACTTTCTTTCTGAGGAACCCGTCCACTTTGCTTCCTAGAGCTATGACTTTGGCGTCGGGTTTGGCAACAATTTCCAACTCCTTTTCCAAGAGCGGATACCAGGCTTTGTACTTCTCCGTACTGCCTGCATCGGGCGAGGTGGTAAGTAGGGCTCCTTTCGCCAGGTCGGTAATGTAATAGGTCTCTCCTGCTGGGCATAGATAGGTCTTGACAGGGTAGTGGAGGATATCGACCCCTTGCCAATTTCTGAACCCGTCGGCTATCTTTTCGCGGGCGTTTTCCAGGTTCTTGGCCCAATTCCCTTGTGAGGGTTCCATCCCCACCAGCACAAAGTCCACAGGGGCCGTCGGTCTCGGATTGGGCAGATATATGCCCCGAAAGTATCCTCTCTTGACCCTTTCCTCAAAATCCCTATTGTCCTCCTCCACCCTCGCAGCGAATTCCCTTTCGAGATTCGCATAGTCTTCCGAGAAGGTTGCAGTTCCCTCCATCACCCCTCCTTCGGCCCCGGGATACTCCCTTACCAATTATCTCCAGCGAGCTCATGATGGCAGAACTCTAGCCCATACGGGAGATGGGATGCGCAACGTCTTCTGCATAGCCCTTTCCTCCCTGTTCATCCTGGCACTATGGGCACTGTGAGCCAACCCGTCGCCTTCCTACTCCTCCTTCAGCGCCGGGATGATCTCCTTGCCGAACAGCTCCAGCGACCGCATCGTGTCCTGGTGCGACAGCGGGCCGCCCTGGGCCTCCAGCAGCAGCGCCCCGATCCCCAGCTCCTCCTTGATGTACCGCAGCTTCTTGATCACCGTGTCCGGGCTGCCCACCACCAGGTGGAAATCGTCCTGCAGCTCCTGGTACGACATCTCGTTCAGCGGGCGGGAGCGGCGCAGCGTATTGGCGGCGGCCCCCGCGGCGGAGAAGTAGCCCGGCGGCGCCCAGTACTCCCGTGGGCCCTTCAGCGGGTGCCCCATGCGCCACATGAACGCCTTGCCCGACTCCTGCGCCTTCTCGTCCGTGTCGTTCACGTGAGCGCAGATCATGAAGGCGAACTTGCCCGGGTCCGGCTCCCAGCCATCCTCCGCCGCGTGCTTGCGGTAGTCCGCGAACAGGTTCCTGGCCTGGTCCAGCTTGGTCAGGAAGGCGGCGTAGGTGTAACGGTTCTCCGCAGCCCATTTCACCGTCTCCGGGCTGCCCGTTCCCGGTACCCAGCAGGGCGGATGCGGCTGCTGGATCGGCAGCATCCACGGGTTCACCGCCCGGTAGTGGAAGTGCTTGCCCTCCCAGCGGAAGGGGCCCGGCGTGGTCCAGGTCTTGATGATCAGGTCGTGGCATTCCTCGAACCGCTCCCGGTTGTGCACCGGGTTCGTGTTGTTGGCCCAGGTCTCGATTCCGATCCCTCGCACGAAGCCCGAGATGATCCGCCCGCCCGAGATCACGTCCAGCATGGCGATTTCCTCCGCCAGCCGCACCGGGTTGTCCGACGTGGGCAGCATGTTGCCCAGCATCAGTATCTTGGCCCGGTTGGTGACCCGCGCCAGGATCCCGCCGGTGATGTTCACCTCCACGTCCATGCACGACGGCGTATTGTGATGCTCGTTGATCATCAGGCCGTCGAACCCCACCTCCTCGGCGTACTGGTACTCGTCCAGGTAGCGCTTGAACAGGTCGTGGGCCGTCTGCGGATCGAAGTAGGTGTTGGGAAAGGTCAGCCGCATCGACGGATATTTGTCCGCCTCCGACTCGGGAAACGCCGGATAGGGCAGCTCCGTGAAGTAAAAGACCTCAAAGGACATGGTGCGATCTCCGTTCCTGGGGATTACCCTCCTCTCCGGGAAGGGTCGGGGTGGGCATTCAGCTTCTTTCAGCTGGAGATTCGCGGTATTAACCCGCGATTAGAAACTATCTCAAGAATCGCTCCCCGCTCAAACCGTCATTGTTACGAAAATAGCGGTGGGAAGTGTCCCCTCTCCTTCATGAGGAGGGTTAGTACCCTCGTCACCCCGGCGAAAGCCGGGGTCCAGTAAAACCGGACCTGGAGACAATCTCGCCCGTACCCGCTCCCTTCCCGTAATTGCCATGAAAAAAGGCTCGTTTCCATCCGCATTCATGGCCCTCGAGGCCATAGCCAATTCCGGCGAAAGAACGTCACCTCGTACTTGATACGGGGCCGGAATCCAGTGGATCAATCGGCGAATCGGTCCTGGCTATGGGAACTAAACCGTCTTGAGATTGTTACTTAGAGGGTGTGTAACAAATTCCTGGCCCCACTCCGTCATTCCCGCGAAAGCGGGAAGGTGGATTCACATTTCAAGTGCAACACCTGGTATGAATGGAATTCGGATGGTGTGAGGTAACCCAGGGACTTGCGAGGGGTGTTGTTGTCCGCCTGTGCCAGCTGGATGAGTTCCTGGTCGGAACAGGCAGAGAGGTCTGTGCGCCGAGGCAAGAACCGGCGCAGGCGTCCGATGCGGTTTTCCACTGCGCCCTTCTGCCAAGGGGAACGCACATCGCAGAAGAAGGTTTCCACACCCAGTTGGTGGAGTTGGTAATGCTGGGCGAACTCGGTACCATTGTCAAAGGCGACGGAGCGGCGCCAGTGGTCTGGGAAAGGGGCCAGTATCCCGACCATCGCCTGGGCCACGGGCTGGGCTGCTTTGCCGGGCAGACGGGCCATGGCCAGCAGCCTGGAGTGGCGCTCGGTCATGACCAGCAGGGCCTGACCCTTGTTGCCGAAGAGCATCAGGTCAGCCTCCCAGTGTCCCGGTTCGTGGCGGTCGGCCGCCTCCGGGGGCCGCTCCGAGAGGGGGCGGCGATGGGCGATGAAAGAGGCGGGGCTGCCTCCCTTGCGTCCCCTGCGACCGCGCTTGGACTTGCCCCTGGGGAGGTAATAACGCCAGCTGTAGTCCTTGGTCCTGCGGATCTGGGCATAGGTGAAACGGTAGATACTCTCGTGGGATATGACGCTGCGGCCGGATTCCAGGGCAAGGCGTCCGGCCACCTGTTGGGGAGACCAGCCCGCCTGGAGCCGGCCCATGACCTGTTCCCGCAGGACGGGATCGCGGTCCAGGCGGGAGCCGGTCCAGCGGCGAGCCTGGGCCTGCTGCTGGGCATAGGATGGCCGGTAACCCTGGGTCTTGGAGCCATTGCGTTTCAATTCCCTAGCCACTGTCGATGGCGAGCGATCCAGACTTGCCGCGATTTGCCGGATCGGGTATCCCTCGGTGTGTAGACGGGCCAATTCACATCTTTCCTCAATGGTGAGGTGCCAATATCCAGTTCCCATGACAACACCTTAACAGCCCGGTGTTGCACTTCGTTTGTGAATTTAAGGAATCCAGTGCCCTCATCTGAATTAGCCTGAATGAAAGCGGCAATAGACCTCTAATGTCACACACCCTCTTAGTCCTGCGACAGAAGCCAGTCTAACAGAGCGTCCACGAACTCGTCGCCGTAGCCCGGAGCATGGCCGCTGCCCACGCCGCTCCATAGCTCGATGCGGATTCCCTCGGCGCAGCCCTCCTCCACCCTGTAAACCTCGGTTTCCGCCCCCGCCACGTACCGGTCCAGGTCCAGGCTGGCGTGGGGTTCCGCGCCCTCTGGCCAGTCGCAGCCGGTCCTTTCGCTCCACCGCGTCACCATTTCCTCGGCCCCGGCGTAGAGCGTCGGTCCGCCGTTGCCCTTCGCGTCCCCTTCACCGTCATCGCCGTCGTGCCGGATCACGCCGTCTGCGGTCCCGTGGATGTGCAGCACCGACACCGGCGGAGCTCCCTCGCAGCTCGAGTCCTCCACGTAGCTCGTCCCCGCCAGGCTCGCCACCGCCCGCAGGCCGGGCAGCCCCTTGCAGGCCATGTGATAGGCCATGAACCCGCCGTTGGAGTGCCCAAAGAAATACACCGGTCCCCCGTCGAACTCTCCCAGGGCCTCTTCCACCAGCGCATGCAGGGCTCCCACGTCGTCTAGCGTTGCCCCCTCCTTGTCGCAGCACCCGTCGGTGGCGTTCCAGAACCGGTTGCCGTCGGGGTCGGCTTTGCCGTTGGGCAACAGGAGGGCAAAACCGTCGCGATTCACCCGGCCATGCAGCGGCACATAGGATCCGTGGACGAAGGAATCGCCCCCAAATCCGTGCAGGGACACGATGAGCGGTATCTTACCCTCGGGAGGCGGGTCGGGCAGCACCAGTACGGCGGATCTTGCCGCGCCGTAGCCCGCACCGAAGTTGATGACCCGCGTTTCGCCGCCGCCGCCCCTCGCCAGCCGCTCCGTCTTGTCGGCGACTGTTCCTTCCAGCAGGGTGAGGCGACTGTCCAGGGCCGTGAAAGCCTTTTCCACTGCCGGCAGCAGCCCTTGCACCTTGTCGGCCGTCTCCTCCAGTTCCTCAAGACGTGTTTCCAGTTGCTCCGACCGTCCGGTCGTTTCCAGCTCTCGCAGCCTCTCCTCCAGGTCGTCCAGCTGCTGTTCGCCGGTGGCGGAATATTCCCCGGTCCCCTCCTGGGAGGACGCCCTCTGCTCCAGGTTCTCCACCCTCGCCTCAAGATCGGCGATCCGTTCCTTGGTGCGCGTCTGGCCTCCCTCGAGATCGGCCAGCTGCCGTCCCTGGACCTCCTCGAAGTCGGCTTGCTCCTCCGGGTATTCCCTTATGGCAGTTGACGCCGCTTGGGTGGGCACCTCATCTTGCAGGTCCGCTAGTTCGTCTCTCAGTGCCGCATTCTCCTCTCGCACCGCCTCCAGCGACTCCTCCAGCGAGTGCGCCTTCGCCTCCTGTTCCAGCATGCGTTCCTCCATGCTGGCTCCGTCGCGGCCCTCGCCGGCGCAGGCCGACAACGCTACGGCCAGCAATAAGCTGGCCGCCAACGTCACGAAATACCGTAATGCCACGCCGGTACGGGGAAAACTCATCCTCTACGCCATGAACTCCAGCGCCGTCTTAATGAACTCCTCCGGCCTCTCCACCTGCGGCGAGTGCCCGCAGTTCTCAATCACCACCAGCTCCGAGCCGGGGATGCTTTCCTGGTAGATCGTGCCGCACTCCACCGGCACGATCCGGTCCTGCCGTCCCCACACCATCCGCGTCGGTATATTCACCCGCCTCAGCAGGCCGCCCGCCAGCCGCGGGTCGTGCATGTAGGGCTTCCAGGTCAGGCGCACCGCCATCTCCCGGTTCAGGTCCGACGTCAGTTGCTCCTCCGGCGACAGCTCCCGTCCGTAGATCTGCTGGTACTCCGGGGCCTGGCTGGGGTCCTGGAACATCAGCTCCGTCACCTGCGCCGGGCTGATGATGAAGATGTCGGTGATTTCACTCTCCCTGGGCTTCACCCCTGCCGCGCCCACCAGCATCAGCTTGCCCACGGCGTTGCTGCAGGTGGCCACCAGCTCCGCCGCGATCCACCCGCCCATGGAAAAACCGATTGTTCGCACTCTTTCCAGCCCCAGGGTGTCCAGGTACCAGGTGTAGAACGCCGCCATGTCGGGAATGCTCTCCAGCCACTCCGGCCGGTTCGACTGGCCGTAACCCGGATGCGACGGATAGTAGACCGTGTAGTGCTCCGCCAGCGCGTCCACGAAGCGCAGCCAGCCGGTGTTGCCCCCGGCGCCGTGCAGCAGCAGCAGCGGCTCGCCGCTACCCCCCTTCAGCGTGTGTACTCTGGCGTCGCCAACCTCAACAAACTCCTCGGTAAACGCGGGCATGCTTGTTCTCCTTTTTTCGTTTCAACTCGCGTCGGTGGGCGAATTACTTGCCGAAACCCGTTCGTCCTGAGCTTGTCTAAGGATGAACGGGTTTCACTGGAAGCCCATCGTCACCCACCCGTTCATACTCCCGCAGCCTTCCGGATGAACGCTCGGGTTTTCTACCCAGAATCTGGGTCCGCTGCCTTGTTACGGCGCCTTCTGGAACGGGTCGGTCAGCTCCAGCTCCTCCCCGATCTCTCGAAGGGCCGGCAGCACCTCCTCGCCCATCAGCTTCAGGCAGTTCATCGTGTCCGCGTGGGTCGTGTCGCCGTCGTTGGTCCACACCCCCAGGATTCCGGGACGCATGTCCGCC
This sequence comes from Dehalococcoidia bacterium, assembly GCA_965208825.1. Lineage (GTDB taxonomy): Bacteria > Chloroflexota > Dehalococcoidia > Lucifugimonadales > UBA3495 > VXOI01. The sequence continues at coordinate 403,335 of CBDBPP010000003.1, read as the reverse complement.
AGCACATCCCGCAGCTTGCTCACCACCGTCTCGGGACTGCCCACGATCCAGCGGTTCGACGCCAGGATCTCGTCGTAGCTCGCCGTCTCCAGCCCCAGCCCCAGGAACGGGTCCTTGCGAACGCGCCCCTGGTACCGCGCCACCCGGGGGTCCTTGACGCTGCCGCTGTATCCGATGGGCATCATGTAGTCGCGGGGCATCGGCACCCGGCCCACGCCCACGTTGCCCGTCAGGAACCCCTTCGCCGCCTCGTAGGCCTTCTCGTCCGTATCCTGCACGTGGATCCGGCACAGGTACCCGAAGTGCTCCGGGCCCGGCTCGTAGCCGTTCTCCCGGGCCGTCTCGGTGTAGATCGACATCATGTCCTGCGTGCCCTGCGGGTCCGTCTCCAGGTAGATGTACGGGTAGCGGTGCTCCGCCGCCCACACCAGCGTCTCCGGACTTCCCAACCCGGGAATCCAGACCGGCGGGTGCGGCTCCTGCAGCGGCCGCTCGAAGGGGTTCACCACCCGGAAGTGGTAGTGCTTGCCCTCCCAGCGGAACGGTCCCGGAGTGGTCCAGGTCTTGATCAGCAGATCGTGCGCCTCCTCAAACCGTTCCCGGTTGAACAGCGGGTTCACGTTGGCCGCCAGGCTTTCCACCCCGGTGCCCCGTACGAACCCCGATACCAGCCGCCCGTTGGAGATCATGTCGATCTCCGCCAGCTCCTCCGCCAGCCGCAGCGGATTGTCGAACACCGGCAGCGGGTTCCCCAGCAGCACGATCTTGGGCGTCTTCGTGTTCCGGGCCAGGATCGCCGCCTCCAGGTTCATCGTCGCGCCCAGGCAGGTCGGCGTGTTGTGGTGCTCGTTGAGCATCAGCCCGTCGAAGCCCACCTCCTCGCAGTACTCGTACTCGTCCAGGTACTCGTTGTACTGCCGGGCCCCGACCTTCGGGTCGAAGTTGCTGTTTGAGAAGGTCAGCCTCACCGCCTCGTTGGGGCTGTTGCGCACGTCCGCTTCCGTGTAGTTGGTGTACGCCCGCTCGGTAAAACGCATCAGGAACATCGCGTTAGTCTCCTATGTGTATCCCGGATTAGTTGGTAGCTTGGTTGGCACCAATCCAGCGAACCCTTGGGTAGGATTCCTGCGACGCCTGGTAGAACGGCCGGTCGGCGGTCCAGAAATCGCAGTCCAGTGTTTCAGCCAGCGCAAGATAGTGGCAATCGTATGCCAGTCGCTGATTCAGCTCCACGGCCAGGTCTATGGCGCGTTCGTGTAGATGCTGGGTAGGGCGAAGATCTATACCTGAGTCGTAGAATACCGAAATCAAGTTTCGAACTTCCGCCCCGTCCAATATTCCCTCTTGGATTTTCTTTCTGAGAGCGGTAGCGAATTCCGATGCCATGAAATCTGGAGCAACTAGGTGCGTGGCATTTGTTTCCCAGGACGAGGCAAGCGACTTTGCTTGATCAGAATACTGCTCTGGAACGAAAATTTTCACTATGAGGCTAGCGTCAACTACAACCATCGCACTACAGGTTCCGGTGTCGCTCCTCCCTCGCCTCTCTTATCAATTCTGCAGAGTCGGTAACGCTTAGTTTTCCCTGAAAGATCGCTTCACCCGCCTCTATCATGCCCTTAGCCGAGAATTTACGGACGGGTTCTTCTTGGCTTAGCTGACTGTGAACAGCATCGCTACAATACTGCTCAACCGAGACCCCCTTCCGGCCTGCGGCGAGCTTCAAGAGCTTCACGGTGTTCGTATCAATCAAAATCCTGACGTTGGTAGTTTCTTCAGCCATCACCGAACACTCAATAAGCCATGGATTGCAGTAGGTTCCCAACTATCCTACCCGCGCACCCTGTGAGGGTCAAGAAATGCACGCTGCCCAGGCGCCTCCCGCACCGCCGTCCCGAAGCCTCTCCTCGGCGGCCGTATGCTATATTGAAGGCAATAGTCCGCAGCGGAAGGCTGGGCCGCCCGGCCCGGCTGTATCGACCCGCAGGCATTGTTGAGGTCCCCTTTTATGCCCAGAGTTCTGGTTTCCGACCCCATCGGCCCCGAAGGCGTATCCCTGCTCCAGACCGGGGCCCAGGTAGACGTTAAGACCGGCATGAACCCCGCCGAACTGCTCGACACCGTGGGCACCTACGAGGCCCTCGTGGTCCGCAGCGAGACCAGGGTCAACCGCGACGTAATCGAAGCCGGCAGGAAACTCCAGGTCATCGCACGAGCCGGCATCGGCGTCGACAACATCGACCTCGAAGCCGCCACCGGCGCCGGCATCGCCGTGGTCAACGCCCCCACCGGCAACACCGTCGCCGCCGCCGAGCACACCGTGGCCCTGATGCTCGCCCTGGCCCGCAACGTCCCAGGCGCCCATTCCTCCCTCAGGTCCGGCGAGTGGCGCCGCAGCGCCTTCATGGGCGTGGAGGTCCGCGACAAGACCCTGGGCATCTGCGGCCTCGGCCGTGTCGGCACCGAGGTCGCCCGCCGCGCCCAGGCCTTCGGCATGCGCCTCGTCGGCTACGACCCCTTCGTCGCCCCAGATTACGCCCGCCGCATCGGCGTGGAACTGCTGACCCTGGACGAACTGCTGGCCGAGGCCGACTTCGTCACCCTCCACACCCCCCTCACCGAGGGCACCCGGGGCATGCTGGGAACCCGGCAGATAGAAAACATCAAGCCCGGCGCCCGCGTCATCAACGTCGCCCGTGGCGAGCTGGTCGATGAGGCCGCCCTGCTGGCGGGCCTGGACTCAGGCCGTCTCGGCGGCGTTGCCCTGGACGTTTTCGCCAAGGAACCGCCGGACCCCAGCCCGCTGCTGGACCACCCCAGGGCCATCGTTACCCCCCACCTCGGCGCATCCACCCGCGAGGCCCAGCGCGAGGTCGCCATCGAGGCCGCCGAGCAGGTGCTGGCCGTTCTCAACGGTGAGCCCGCCCGCAACACCGTCAACGCACCCTTCGTCGCCCCCGAAGTCCATGAGGTCCTGGCCCCCTTCGTGCCCGCCGCCTCCATCGTCGGCAAGCTGCTGGGATTCCTCTCCGAGGGACAGATCACCGGCATCACCGTCAGCTACGAGGGCGAGATCGCCCATCACGACTGCCGCATGCTCCAGGCTGCGGTGCTCGCCGGCCTGCTCGCCCCCGTCAGCACCGTCAACGTCAACCTGATCAACGCCCCGGTGCTGGCCCGCGAACGCGGCTGGAACGTCACCGAGCAGAGCAACCGCACCTCCCGCGAATACGCCAGCCTCATTTCCGCCACCCTGCAAACCGCAAGCGGCAGCCTTACCCTGGCCGCCACCTCCATGCGCAGCGAGACCCACATCGTAAAGTTCAACGACTACTGGATGGACATCGTTCCCAACACGCCCTACCTGCTGTTCGTCGACAACCGCGACCAGCCCGGCTCCATTGGCGCCGTGGGCACCATCGCCGGACGCCACAACATCAACATCAGCTTCATGGGCGTCGGCCGCATTAAACTGAGAGGGCAGGCCATGATGGTCATCGGCCTCGACGACCCGGTCCCTCCTCACGTCATGGAGGAAATCAGGGCCCTGTCCCACATCTCCAGCGCCCGCCTCGCCACCCTGGCGGGATAGTGCGCCTGGAAACTAGGCGTATAATCGGTCCAGCGGTCCGTTGGTGATGCGCTTGACCCCTCGACGATGGGCTTGCTCCGTTGGTGGTGAGTGAGCTTGCTCCGTTGGTGGTGAGCGAGCTTGCTCCGTTGGTGGTGAGTGAGCTTGCTCCGTTGGTGGTGAGTGAGCTTGCTCCGTTGGTGGTGAGTGAGCTTGCTCCGTTGGTGGTGAGCGAGCTTGCTCCGTTGGTGGTGAGCCTGTCGAACCATCAACGGTAGGATTGTCCGGCCAACCCGGAAGCATCGGCGCGGCCCATACTACGAAATCACTGAAGCATTCAAGGAGGAACCCCATGGGCGACAAAATAGGAATCATGGGCGCGGGCGCCCTCGGTAGCTACGTCGGCGCTTTCCTCTCCCGCGAGGGCGAGGATGTCACCTTCGTCGATATGTGGCCGGAGCACGTCGAGAAGATGCGCGCCGACGGCCTTCACGTCTCCGGCAGTCAGGGCCCCTTCACCGTCCCTGTAAAGGCCATGCACCTCACCGACGCCCAGGGCATCACCGAGCCCTTCGACTTCGTTTTCGTCTCCGTCAAGTCCTACGACACCGAGTGGGCCACCCACTTCATCAAGCCCTATGTCAAGGACGACGGCTACTTCGTCTCCCTGCAGAACTGCTGGAACGACGTCACCATCGCCGGCATCGTCGGCGAGCAGCGCACCGTCGGTTGCATCGCCTCCCATATCGAGGTCGCCCTCTGGGAACCCGGCCACGTCACCCGTGGCGGCGCCGTGGGCCGCGACCACGGCCACCACGTCTTCCGTGTCGGCGAGTTCAACGAGCGTCTCTCACCGCGTACCGAAAAGGTCGCGGCGCTGCTGGAACACATCGATGGCGCCTACCCCTCCGGAAACCTCTTCGGCGAGCGTTGGGCCAAGCTCTGCCAGAACGGCATGGGCAACGCCATCTCCGCCGCCTCCGGGCTGGGCTCCCAGGAAATGGCCGAAGACCCCCGCTGCCGCCTCATCCGCATCCACCTGTGCAAGGAAGCGGCTCAGGTCGGCCTCGCCATGGGCCTGAACGTCGAAGACATCAACGGACTGCCCGCCCGCACCTGGGCCGACGCCGACAAGGGCGACGTGTTCGAGGAGCTGGACGGCTTCCTGGCCGCCCGGGGCGGACGCGTCAACTGGCTGGCCTCCATGGCCCAGGACGTCCACAAGGGCCGCCGCTCCGAGATCGACTACATGAACGGCCTCATCGCCTCCAAGGGTCGCGAGGTGGACGTAGCCACCCCCTTCAACGACGCCGTCATCGAGGCCATGCGTGCCGTCGACTCCCGTGCCGTCCCCCAGGAACCCGAACACGTCGACCGCGTCCTCCGCGCCGCCGGCCGGTGATGCGGAGCATTCTCAGGAACCCGAAGTGCCGCCGTCACCACCCCGGCGGCTTGGTGAAAGCGCCATCGGCATCCTGCATCCTGTCAGGGAACTGACTGGCGCTCAGCGGCCCACGCCGGATGCGACGGTAGACATCCGACATCTCGGCCAATGCCCAACTTCGTTTCGGGTGTGGATTCAGTATCCAAAAGCTCACCCCAAAACGTTCCCTCACAAACCGGATGGCGGGAATGAGGTCGGAATCGTTGGAGATTACCACTGCCGTGTCGCAGTCCCGGTCAAAGGCATCCATCAGCAGATGCGATGCGATGTTAACGTCAGTGCCTTTTCCCTCAGTTTTGACCACTCGAGCCGATGTTGACCCGCCAGGAAGGGGGCGTTCCAATCTCATGGTCACTGTGCTGGTCAGGAAATAACCGAAATGTATCGACAGGTTCGGGATCGTCTGGAGGGCTCGCAGGTAGATTTGCTGTCTCTGAAACTGCCCTGCGTTATCCTTTCTGCGAAGCAAAGGAGCCGTAAAGTACCTGATTCTGTTTATAGTTTGAGATGGAACAAGAAGCTCGCAGAGCTTGGCAAGGTCGAGCCAGCGGTAGGGAGTGTCTTTCAGGCACCCGTAGTAGAGGTTGAATCCGTCCACGTATATATTTGCGATCATCCCAGGCCCATAAAAAGCTGAAGCCGCCCGAAGGCGGCCTCGCGCCCCGTTGGCCGAAGCTACTAGGGGGGGATGGCACAAGTCTATCGTTATTCTTAACCATGGTCAACCACCACAAAGGGGCTTCGTACAACGGCAACACCCCATCCAACCCCGCCAGGAGCGCACCCATGTTCATCAAGGTCGAACCCGCCGAGTTCTTCATGTACCGCGTCCTCCGCGCCGCCGGCCGGTAGGTACCGGGTGACTCTTGACGGAAAGCAATGATTCCCTATGCCCTTGAGACGGAGACACCGGAGAACTTTGGAGGCAATCTTCAGAACCCCAACTCAGGCAGGAATTCGTTGGGATGACATTGAGTCCTTACTGCTGGCTTGTGGAGCACGTATCGAGGAGCGTTCAGGTTCGAGGATATTCGTTGAATTAAACGGAATCGGCGCTCACATCCACAGGCCGCACCCGGCGAGAGAAGCAAGGAAGATGATGATTGACTCCTTGCGCAGATATCTAAGCCGAGCAGGAATAGAGCCATGATGGAATATAAGGGTTACCGGGCCACCGTTCAGTTTGACTACGACGCAGGGGTATTGCACGGTGAGGTCGTTGACACCCGCGACGCAATCGTTTTCGAGGGGACTTCGGTCGAGCAACTGGAGCGGGAGTTTCACTTCTCAATCGACGACTACCTGGCTGTATGTGCCGAGAGGGGCCGGGAGCCGGATAAACCATTCTCCGGCCGCATCCCCTTGAAGGTGAGTTCCAATCTGCACCGGGCGGCAACCGCGGCTGCGAAGGCAGAGGGCAAGAGTCTGAACGCCTGGGTCGCTGATGCCATCGAAAGGGCGATCCCGTAAGGCGGGCCCTGCTTTCCGGTCACCCCATCCGACCCCGCCAGGAGCGCACCCATGTTCATCAAGGTCGAACCCGCCGAGTTCTTCATGTTCCGCGTCATCCTCGTCTTCGACCTGGAAAACCCCAACGCCGAGGACCAGGACGTCCGCGACTACATGACCGAGTGGGAACTGGAGCCCAAGTACCAGCGCGTCGGCGACTTCGAGGGCAGCAACAGCGAGATAATGCAGTTCGGTGGCTGCTACCTCGGCCGCCACTTGGGCAAGATCTCCGAGATCCAGCGCGGCCACGTGGAGCGCGAGATCATCACCGCCGAGATCAACCAGCTGCTGGATGACGAAGCCGACCCGGTGTCCGTACCCGCCGAACGCCGCGAAGCGACGGTGCATGAACTGGTCCAGACCTTCTACCAGCCCGACGTCTTCCAGCCCAACGCCGATGGGCTGCTGGAGGCAGTGCTCGACCCCTCCGCCGTCCGGCTCGCTGCCCGTCGACTCCTTGCCACGGCCGGATAGCCACTGGGGAGGCGGGACCTCCGACGCCCCGTCCTGGCGCAAAAGATGGCCCCGGCTCGTGAAGCCGGGGCCATTGCTTGATCTGGGTGTCGGAGCCTTTTATTGGAGCGGGCGATGGGAATCGAACCCACGTGACTAGCTTGGAAGGCTAGAGCTCTGCCATTGAGCTACGCCCGCTCTGAACTCCACGGAGACCGTCGTGTCCCCTGACAAAATTATAGACCCCCCTCAGTCTTGGCGCCACTCCTCCCGGAGCACAGACCCGGGCAATCGCGTCTTAATTGAATCAGCTATGCCCCTCCCGCCATTCCCGCCCTCTCCCGTCATTCCCGCCCTCTCCCGTCATTCCGGCGAAAGCCGGAATCCAGAAGACCCCATCCCGTCCTGGAAACCACTCCGTGACTGCCCGGCTGGACTACCCGGTCGGCCCAACAACCCGTAGGGGCGGGCCTTGTGCCCGCCCTTAACGCCAGAGCACGCGCCACAAACACCGGCGCATCATTCCGGAGAAAGCCGGAATCCAGAAGACCCCATCCCCTCCTGGAAACCACTCCGTGACTGCCCGGCTGGACTACCCGGTCGGCCCAACACCCGTAGGGGCGCACTCCTGAGCCTGTCGAAGGTCTCGCGCCCGTTGAACGGTGCCCGCCCTTGACGCCAGAGCACGCGCCGCAAACACCCGCCCCCGTCATTCCGGCGAAAGCCGGAATCCAGGAGACCCCATCCCCTCCTGGATACCACTCCGTGACTGCTCGGCTGAACTACCCGGTCGGCCCAACAACCCGTAGGGGCGGGCCTTGTGCCCGCCCTTAACGCCAGAGCACGCGCCGCAAACACCCGCCCCCGTAATTCCGGCGAAAGCCGGAATCCAGCATCCGTTGGTGGCCCGTCGGCCCCACAACCAGCAGGTTCTTCCTCGGCTTCGCCATCGCCCTGGGAGCACGGATGTTTGCCCGTAATCCCCCTAGTCCCCCAGGGGCGCCGCCTCCCGCCTTTCCTCGGTGGAATCGGTCGACGGCGGTGCCGTCCCATTGCCCGCCGTGCCGTCTCCCCCCGGTCCGGGTCCCCGGTCCTGGTCGTCGGTCAGGTTGAAGCTCAGGCGTTCCCTCAGCTGGTAGATCACCCGGTCCACCTCGTAATCAGGGGTCCGGTAACGGGCCAGCGAGTGCCGCACGATCTCCAGCCCGGCCTCCATCTCCGGCCACACCACCTCCTGCACTCCCAGTTTCTGCAGGTGTTCCCCCTCCGAGCGGGCCCTGACCCGCGCCACGATCTCCAGGTCCGGCTGCATTTGCAGCGCCTGGTATGCCGTCAGCTCGACCGACACGGGATCGCCCGTCGTGATCACCATCAGGCCCGCCTGCGGTACCCTGGCGGCTCGCAGCACCTCTCCACGGTCCGAGGACCCCAGAACGGTGTGGTAGCCCTGGCTCCTCCATTCGTCCAGCGTTCGCGGGTCCAGGTCGACCACCGTGAAGGGTACGTCGTGTTGCCGCATCTCCTGCGCCACCAGCGACCCCACCCGCCCCAGTCCGCAGATGACCACGTGGCCAAAGGTCTGCCTGGGCCGCTCCTCCGAGTGCGGGTCCCCTATCCGGTAGGGGCGGAGCACCCGGAAACGACGGCTCAACACCGTCACTATCCGTGTCCCCCCGGCTATCATCGGCGGCCCCGCCGCCATGGTCACCACCGCCGAGACCACGATCAGCGAGTGGAAGGTCTGGTCCACCACGCCCAGTGCCAGCGCTCCCGCCACCAGGATGAAGCTGAACTCACCGATCTGCCCCATCCCTACCCCTGTCAGCAGGGACGTGCTCGGCAGGTATCCCGCCACCCGGACTATCAGGGCCGTGACCAGGAACTTGATCACCACCGCCGCCCCGATGATTGCCAGGACCTCCACGTAGTGATCAAAGATGAACACCGGGTCCGTCAGCATACCCAGCGATGCGAAGAAAAGGGCCGCGAAGATGTCCCGCAGCGGCGCCACCTCCGCCAGCGCCCAGTGGCCGATGTCCGACTCGCTCAGCAGCAGGCCGGCCACGAAGGCCCCCAGCGCTGCCGACAACCCCACGAAATTCGTCAGCCCGGAGATGGCGAACACGATGGCCATCACCATCAGCACGAACACTTCCCGCGATCCCAACAGCGTGATTCTGCTCATCGCCATCGGCATGACCTTGACCCCCAGGAACACGACCCCACCGATGACGATCGTCGTCTTGAGAACCCCCCATCCCACCTCCCTGAGCACGCTGAACGCCCCCTCGCTACCATCCAGTGCCGGCAGCATGGCGATCATCAGGATGAACACCAGGTCCTGCATCAGCAGGAACCCCGTCAGCAGCCGTCCGTGCAGGCTGTGAATCTCCCCTCGGTCCGTCAGCGTCTTCAGCACCACCATGGTGCTGCTCAGGGCGCCCACCATCCCCAGGATGATCGCCGTGGTCATGTCGAATCCCAGCCACAGGCCAATGGGCGTCAGGAGCGCGGCGGTGACCCCGATCTGCAGGATGCCGCCGATCACGATTACTTTCCCCAGGTTGAACAGTTCGCGGAAGGAGATCTCGATGCCGATGGCAAACACCAGCAGCACCACGCCGATCTCCGCCAGCTTGTGCACCGTGTCCACGTCGGCCACCGTCGCGAAGTGAAGCCACTCGTCACCCGAACGGCCGGCCACGTAGGGACCGATGATCATGCCCATAGCCAGGTAGCCCAGCACCGGCGGAGCCCGCAGGGCGCGCGCCGCTACCCCGCCCAGGAACGCGGCAATCACCACGGTCACCAGGTCGACGAAAAGATGGCTTTCGAAGTGGCCCTCACCCATTGTTGGTCAGTATCTTCGCTATCGGCTGAAATGACAAACTTCGCGCAATGCAGGCTATTATAGATTCCGAGTTGGCGTGGGCGCCAATCCGGGGCACTCTCGACCCGGATCATCCGGACACCGGTCCGGCCGTCGCCCCTTTTTCCGGCTCGCCCGTCAGGGTCTCTTGGTTGTAGCCAAGACCGTTGGCCCTGAGCTTGTCGTAGGGCCGTCCTTTCGTGGTTCGACAAGCTCACCATGATCGGACTCGACGGTCTGACGTCGAAAACTAAAAACCCCTGGCTCGCCCGTATCCCCACTTGACAGTTTGGAGAAGAAAAGATGGCCGTAGAACACCGCGACTACCCCGACGTTGCCCCCGCTGGCCCCACCTACTCCCGTGGCACTCGCGCCGGCAACCTGCTGTTCATCTCGGGCTGCACCGCCCGCGGTTCCAGCGCCCAGGGCAAGTCGCTCATGGAGCAGCTCGACGTCACCCTGGAGAGGGTCCTGGGGGTGGTCAGGGCCGAGGGTGGGTCCCCCGGCGACATCGCCAAGATCACCAGCTTCGTCACCAACATAACCGACTGGACCGGCAACCCGGAAGGGCAGGCCCGGCTGTTCGAAAAGCACTTCCAGGGCCAGTACCCGGCTAACTCGCTCATCGAGATAACCGCCCTCGCCGAGCCGGGACTCGACGTGGAGATCGAGGCCATAGCCGTACTGGACTGATCAACACCCTCTCCCCCGGGGGAAAGAGCTGGGCCTGCCCTGAGCGTATTGCAGGGGTCGGGACGAAACGCCGGCGGAGGATTGCTCTGCAGGGGCGCCCCATGTGGGCGCCCGTTACATCGTCGAAAACAAGACTCCCCTCACCTTCGGGGTCCGGCCCGGCGGGCCCTGCTGCGGCCGCTAACCCTGCCCCTGCGCCTCCCCGATCCACCGGCGTATGTTGTCCGGGCTCAGGGGCAGGCGTCTGACCTCCACACCGAAGGGGGCCAGCGCGTTCACCACTGCGTTCCCCAGTGCTGCGCCCGTCGCCAGTATCGCCCCCTCCCCGGCGCCCTTCATCCCCAGCGGGTTCAGCTGCGACGGTGCCTCCTCGGTGATGACCGTCTCGATGTTCGGAATGTCGGTGCTGGTCGGCAGCAGGTAGTCCATCAGCGTGCCCGACAGCAGTTGCCCGCTGCCGTCGTACACCAGCTCCTCCAGCAGCGTTCCTCCGATTCCCTGCGCCGCGCCTCCAACGGACTGGCCGTGCATCGTCAGAGGGTTCAGGCAGCGCCCCACGTCCTCCACCACCACGTACCGCAGCACCTCCAGCTTGCCCGTCTCCGGGTCGACGGCCACGTGGGCGGCATGGCTGCCGTAGGAGTAGGTCCACTCCTCGATGTGGAAGTACTCGGTCGCCTCCAGGGCCCTGTCCCCTGTACCCGCCGCAGGGTCGTCGAACCGCCGCTGCGACTCCGCCAGTTCCGCCACCTGCCGCAAAGTCAGCGTGCGCTGGTCATCTCGCCCCTCTCCTGCGATCACAACACCGCCACGCAGCTCCAGCGCCTCCGGGACGGTATCCAGGTAGCTGGCTGCCAGGGACAGTATCCTCCCCTTCAGCGTCTGGCAGGATAGGTGAATCGCGCTTCCTGCCATCACCGTGGCCCGGCTGCCGAACGTCCCTATGCTGGCCGGTATGTAGTCCGTGCTCCCGTGAAAGACCCGCACCTCCTCCATCGGCACGCTCAGCGAGTCGGCGCAGATCTGCGCCATCACCGTCTCGTGCCCCTGCCCCATCGTCGCCGTTCCCAGGTAGACCTCCACGCCTCCCGCCTCATTGACCAGCACCCGCGCCCCCTCGTAGGGCCCGAACCCCGTGGGCTCCACGTACGACGCAATCCCCACCCCGTGGTAGCGTCCCTGTTCGTCCGGCCCCCTCCGCGCCGCCACCTCCTCGTAGCCGATAATCTCCAGCGTACGGTCGAAGGCGGCCGGGTAGTCCCCGCTGTCATAGACCGTGTTCCGGCCGTCCAGCCGGGTGGGGCCGACGTTGTACGGCATCTCCGCCGCGGTGATCATGTTCCGCCGTCGCAGCTCGGCAGGGTCCAGGCCCAGGTCCGCCGCCGCCATGTCCAGCAGCCGCTCCCGGATGAACGTCCCCTCGAAGAACCCCGGTGCCCGGTACGTTCCCGCCCCCATCTTGTTGGTCATCACGCAGTTGACCGAGGCGTGAAAGGCCGGTATCCGGTACGGCCCCGTCATCATCACCGCCGTGAGCGCCGGCACCACGCTGCCGTGGGTTCGCACATACGCCCCCATGTCGCCGTACACCGTGGCCCGCAGTCCCAGGAAAGTGCCGTCCATCCTGGCGGCCAGCTCCACCTGGCAGAGCACCTCCCGGGAATGGTTCGCCGAGGCCAGGTGCTCCACCCGGTCTTCCACCCACTTCACCGGTCGCCCCAGCCTGTACGACGCGTACGGGATCAGGAAGTCCTCCGCGTAGAACTCGCCGCGCACCCCGAACCCGCCGCCCACGTCGGGCTCGATGAAGTGAATGCGCTCCTCCTCCATTTCCAGGTGCCTCGCCAGTATCGCCCGGTTGGTGTGGGATACCTTGGTCGGCCCCCACACGTGCAGTTGACCCTCCGATGCGTCATAGCTGGCCACCAGGCCGCGAGTCTCCATCGGGTTGGCCGTGTGGCGATTCGTCCGAAACTCCTCCCTGCGCACGTATTCCGCCTCCCTGAAGGCGGCATCGACGTCACCCACCGCGATCTCGGCGCTGCCCGCCAGGTTGGTGCCGTTGTCCGGGTGCACCAGCAGCGAGTCCCTCAGCGCCTCCGTTACCTCCGTCACTGCCTCCAGGGGCTCGTAGTCCACCTCAATCAGGTCCAGCCCATCCTCCGCCACGTACCGGCTCTCCGCCACCACCACCGCCACCGCCTCCCCCGCGTGGCGAATGATGTCGCCCGAGAGCGGCCTCTGCAGGTAGTCCTGCAGCCCCGGCAGCGGAAACACCCGCATCGGAATCGGCTTCAGCAGCTCCACCATATCGGCGTGGGTGAACACCGCCACCACCCCCTCCAGCGCCAGCGCCGCCGACGTGTCGATGCCCCGGATCCTCGCGTGCGCGTGCGGGCTGCGCAATATCGCCGCGTGCAGCATCCCCGGCAGCCGCACGTCGTCCAGATACTGGCCCTGGCCCGTCAGGAACCGCGCGTCCTCTCGCCGGCGGATCGGGGCGCCAATATACGACGGGGTTGTGGATTGAGAGCTCACTGCATACTCCGACCTGAATGGCTGGGGCGGCAAAGGTGGTGGTTCGCGGGTAGTAATTCATGAGCCTACCCGCAACCACCGATCATTGCAAACCCCACCCCGTCATCCCGGCCCCCACCGTCATTCCGGCGAAAGAACGTCACCCCGTACTTGATACGGGGCCGGAATCCAGAATGCCCCTTTGGGCTCAAGACCCTGCCCCGACCCAGGCCCTTTCGATCATCCCCTCTCCCCTGAGGGAGAGGGTTAGCCCCCACCGTCATTCCGGCGAAAGCCGGAATCCAGAATGACCCTTTGGTATCAAGGCCCTGCCCCGAGCCATCAAGGCCTCTCGATCATCCCCTCTCCATTGAGGGAGAGGGTTAACCCCCACCATCATTCCGGCTTTCGCCGTGATGCGGACGACCGTTGCGGCTCCTCCCTCAGTGAGACGGAACGGGACACTCGCCTCGCGGCCTTCCGGCACCACCCGTGGTGGTTCGATTTATCGCCCTCCCACGAAACAACAATCGAATCCCTCCAATCGAATCCCCCTCAGGGCCGCCTGCTGCCTATCTGGGCCGGCGCCGCCGTCCGAACCTGCGGCGGTTCGGGAAATACACGGGAACTCCCCTGGGGGCGCCTATTCTCAGCCGGTAGTACTCCGAGGAGACCTCCGCCCCGATGACCACTATAAAGCCGGAAATGTAGGCCCAGGCGAGAAGCGCGATTACCGACGCCAGCGTGCCGTAAATTCTCTCGTAGGCCGCATAGTAGTCCAGGTAGAAGATGAAGAAGCTCTTGGCCGCCTCGAACAGTAGGGCCGCCAGCAGCGCTCCCGGCCACATGTACCGCCAGTAGGTCCGGGTCATTGGGACGAACTTGTAGATGAACAGGAATATCAGAAAGGTGAAAATGAAGGGAATTATATCCGATTTTAACCATACCCCTTGACACCCCTGCCCGCGATGGTTAAAATAGTGCTGTAAATCAACCACAGGCGGGGCGCACAATGGCGACTTCAGGGCCAGGGAAGAGCTACCGGAAGGGCATCACCCTAATCGACGCGATCAAGAAGTTCGATACCGAGGAAAAGGCCGAGGCATGGTTCGTCGAGCAACGCTGGCCGGATGGCCCAGTATGCCCCTACGATGGCTGTGAGAGCACCCGCATTACCATCGTCGCCAACCGCAAGCCCCAACCCTACCGCTGCAAGGCTTGCCGCAAGTTCTTCTCCATCAAGACCGGCTCCATGATGCATAGCTCCAACATCGAGCTTTCCAAATGGGCCATAGCCTTCTATCTCCATGCTACCAGTCTCAAGGGCGTGTCCTCGATGAAGCTGCATCGAGATTTGGGAATAAGCCAAAAGGCCGCTTGGTACATGGGTCACAGGATTCGCGGGATGTGGGGCCGCGTGGAGGACAAGTTTTCCGGTGCGGTGGAAGCCGACGAAACTTACATCGGCGGGAAAGAGCGCAACAAGCACGCGGACAAGAAACTCAACGCGGGGCGCGGGCCGGTAGGGAAGACGCCGGTCGCCGGTGTCCGGGATCGCGCCACTGGCCGAATCAGCACTGAGGTCGTGGAATCGACGGACAAGGAGACACTCCAGGGCCTCGTGATGCGCCACACAACCGCAGACGCAACGGTCTACACCGACGAGGCTACGGCCTACCAGGGCATTCCCCGGAAGCACGAGACGGTCAAGCACAGCGCGGGCGAGTATGTGCGCGACATGGCCCACACGAACGGACTGGAAAGCCATTGGGCGATGTTCAAGAGGGCCATCGATGGGACTTTCCACCATATCTCGGCCAAGCACCTTCCCCGCTATACGACGGAGTTCGAGGGGCGCCACAACGCCCGCCCAATGGACACAGCCGAGATCATGGGCCAGATAGTCCGCGATTCCGCTGGCCACCGTACCACGTATGAGAGCCTCACAGGGACGACTCCACGCCAGCGACCAGGGATGGTGTAGCTTGGGGGCCGCGTCAGATCGTCGGCAAGTGACGAATGGTTCACCAACTAACGACCTGGTTGTAAGCGCCTCGGTTGACGGAAATGCCAACGTATTTCCGTCAATCCTGAAACTGTATGTGCCAGAAGGCCAGACAGTCGCGGACGTTACCTACGGGAAGGGCGTGTTTTGGAAGAATGTTCCATCTGACCGATATACGCTTCTCGCCACCGATCTGGAAACCGGAGTTGATTGCCGCTGCTTACCTTATGACAATGCATCTATAGATTGCGTAGTCCTAGACCCGCCTTACATGCACAGTCCCGGAGGAACAACCCATTCGGGACAACCTGCATTCGAGGAACACTACCGGAACAACGGATCCGGAAACAACACCGAGAAGAAATACCATGATGCGGTTCTGGACCTGTACGAGAAGGGAGGGGCAGAGGCATTCCGCGTGCTGCGCGAACGGGGTGTCCTTATAGTCAAATGCCAAGATGAGGTTTGCTCAAACCGTCAACGGTTTACGCACATCGAGATAGTCCAGGTGTATGAGCGGATAGGGTTCGTGGCGGAGGATCTATTCGTCGTTGTGCGTCAGAACCGGCCGGGTGTCAGTAGCGCAGTCCGACAGGTCCACGCTCGGAAGAACCATTCCTACTTTCTAGTGTTCTGGAAGCGCACGGAAGGATGTGCTTATTGGGAGTTGCCAGCATGAATCCCGTAGACATGTTGGTGGAGATTATCCGGGAACACTCTCCCAAGGACATTTGGCAGGAGTCTCCTCTAATTGGCTATCGGTTGCTGGGCAACACCAACCGGGGCGAGATAGGTGAGGAGTTCATACGGCGTTATCTGGCCCACAATGGCATAGAAACCGGAAACGGCGGCAGGACATCGAGGACCGATCTCCGAATTGGCGATTTGCGCTTGGAGATTAAAACGGCCTCATTAGGTGCTAACCGAACTTTCCAGTTCAACCACGTCCGCCTAGACCGTCAATACGACCACCTGATTTGTCTCGGAATCTGTCCGGACCGCGTGGTGTTCGAGATGTGGAGAAAGGGCGTGGTAGCAGAAGGCAGAGCGGGATCGCTGGTGCGGATGGCAGAGGGACAAGCGGTTACCTACAAGCTCACCAAGCGACTGGACGAAATGTCCGATGTATCCGAACTTCCGACCCGGGTACTCCTGTCTCTACACAGTCGGAGCGAAGATGGCTAAAGCGAAGAAACAACGAGGCCGTCCATCAGCACACCCTCTACCTCCGCGGGCAGATGCAACACCGGAGGAGCTGGTACAGGCTTTCTTCCAGGGCAAGCCAGGCGACGAAGTGGATTTCCCGATGGTCTATCACTGCGCCGAGTGCGGAGGATCTGTCTCTTTCCCCGAAGTCCTGTACAGAGATAAGCGGTGCAAGGATTGCACCGCTTATCCTGTCAGCCCCTGATGGCCTTACTTCGTCAACTGCCGCCAGGCCGCTTTCGCTCGCCTAAATGGGCCGTGGCCGAGATTACCCGTCCACTTGACAGCGTTTCTTGCCCTCCTGATGGGATTGTAGGTCCTCCTCCGTCTACGGCGTCTGTAAGCCATGAAAAAACCTCCATCCCCAAAACTGGACGGAGGCTCAATTGCCCGAACGCACGGCTGTTGCTACAATGCCAGTGCGCGCCGCCGAACCTGCTATTCCAGGTTTGGAGCACAGCCCCGGTCATTGATAGTGGCCGGGGTTGTGTAGTTAAGATGGGGTTACTATACCACGATTTCAGGGCCGATGGTTAAAATCGGATATAATTCCCAAAATGAACGGCACCGGCCTGGCCAGGGCGTTTATGCCGTTGTGCTCAAGGAACGCCAGTTTACCCAGAACCGGAATTTCCTCCCCGGCTATGAACTGCAGCCCTGAGGTCAGGACCAGCGACAGCAGGAATAGAGGGGCGACGCATATTGCCATAAAGACTTGTCGCGGCTTGTCGATGTAGAACGGCCTGTCCTGCTCGATGTCCCATGCGCGGTTGACCGTGCGGGTAATCGCCCCGAACAGGAGGCTGGCCGACCACACCAGGCCAATAATGCTCACTATGCCCAGCACACCCCTGATATTCTGGACCGCCTCCACGTTGGCCTCCAGAATTCCCCGGGAGCCGGGAAGGTAGGTCTGGAAGAAGCAGTGGACCTCCACCTCCACCCTTTCGGCCTCCATCACGAAGCTGAACAGGCTCACCAAGGCAATGGCCAAGGGAATGAGGGATAGTATGGCGTAGTAGGCGATGGACGCCGCTAAGTCAATCGAATGGTCATCGCCCAGCTCCCGCCATGTCCGGCGCGTCAACTCTACGCCGGGGAAGGGAGCGATCTTGCCCCGCAGCCAGCGCATCCTCGTCCGCAGCCGCACCGGCCTCGCGTGAACGGTGTCAGCCCGAGGTTTGCGTGACCGCATCAGGGGGAGCAGCCTGCTCCTCAGATTTGCAATTTGCGATGGTAAAGACAACATTCCTTGCAACGTTTAGGGGAGCCCGAATCACGAGCCCCCCCTTGCGAAAGGTTCAAGCCAGGAGTCTCCGCCGTGGCGGCAGACTGACGGCGGAGCGAATCAGGCGATGGGACCGTCTTTACGGTAGTTGTCCGGTGGGTTCCCCGTCAGGACAGACCAAGTTCGGCCGGGATCCCTTCATTCCCGTCAAATCCGCCCTCTCAAGGTTTTCCGCCATCTCGCAAATACCTCTGGACTCTCGCGAGCTCTCTACGGAAATCCGACCCTCCTATGGGCCTTTCGATTATTGCCGGTGGCGCGCGGTCCGTCCATGGTCAGCCCTGAGCCTGTCGAAGGGTCGAACCACCAACGGATTGCCTTCTGGTGCGGGTATGTGGCGCTCGCCGGATGCCCTCAATTCTTGAGGTCGTCGATAATCGAAAGCCCTTGCGCCCCCGGTCTCCTACTGCTGCTGGGATCGGAACGGCGCCCGCAGGACCACGGTAACCCCGTTCACCACTCCGCTGACCGAATTGGTGACCGTCGTCGTGGTCGCATCTCCGAACGACCCTGCCGCGCTCACCGCGCCGTTGGCCGCCGCCGAGGCCGCGTCCTCCGCTCGCACGCCCACGCGCTTGGCCGCTTCGATGGACTCCTCCACCGCGTTCCGCGCCACGCTCCCCACGTCACCGCCAATCTCGGCAGTCCCCT
The DNA here is from genome assembly GCA_965208825.1 of Dehalococcoidia bacterium. GTDB lineage: Bacteria > Chloroflexota > Dehalococcoidia > Lucifugimonadales > UBA3495 > VXOI01. Next base: position 385,129 of record CBDBPP010000003.1, on the reverse strand, counting down.
TGACCAGGCCCCGGGCGCTGTCCTCGATGGCCTGCAGCACGTTGCCACCTATCATGTTGGCGCCGTCCACCGCCCCGTCGATGGCGTCCCGGGCCGTGCCTCCCAGGTCACCTCCCACGTCCCTGGTGCCATGGATCGCCCCGCGGGCCGCGCTGAACGCCGCATCCTGCATCCGGACGGTGACCCCGCCCGTCGCCTCGATCGCTCCCTCCACTGCGTTCCTCGTGACCGACCCCACGTCACCGCCCACTGACGAGGCGCCCTGGATCAGCCCCCGGGTGCTGTCCTCCACTGCCTGCAGCACGTTGCCGCCCACCTCCGCAGTGCCGGTGACCACTCCCTTCGCCGTATCTCTCGCCGTGATGCCCACGTCCCCGCCTACCTCATTGGCGCCCTGGATCGCTCCCCGGGCTACGCTGAACGCCGCGTCCTCCGCCCGGAGCCCCACACTCTTGGTGCTCTCCAGTGTGCCCTCCACTGCACTGCGCGCTACGGTGGCCACGTCGCCGCCCACCTCGCTGGTCCCCTTGATTGCAGCCCGGACCGTGTCGCTGCACACGCCCACCGTCACCGCCGACACCTCGCCAACCCCTCGTATTACGCCCACTACCGCGCCCTTCGCCGTGGAGCCCACCTCGGCTCCCACGCCGCCCGTAGCCTGTACCGTCCCTCTTATCACGTCGGCAACCAGGTCCTGCACTCCTCCTATCACGTCCCTGGATCCCGACAGGCTGCTCACCGTCACGTCCCGGGCCGACGAGACCGTATTCTCGATTACGTCGCCGGCGCCGCTGATGGTTCCGGTTATGGAGTCTCTTATCGTCCTGCCAATGTTGCCCAACACCATAACTCATCGTCTCCTTTCTGTGGCTGCGAATATGGGGACGCCGGACGTTTCTTTCCCGGCCTGCGCCCCCGGCAAGCTCACGCCGAATGCAGGTTAAAGTTTAACATAAGGCCCGGACGGCGACGCAGGATACCGGCCCGAACCGCAGGGCCTTTTGGATTTCGAAAGCAACCGGCCAAGCCCGTTCATGGTGAGCCCTGAACCTGTCGAAGGCCCGAACCACCAGCGGACTGCCCTTCGGCAAGTTCGAGACCAGCGGAATTTAGGAGAACCAAAAGACCCCGACCCGAACCGGCCCGCGTCAGTCACCACCCCGGTCCCTCATTCCCGCCCTCTCCCGTCCCCCCCGGGCCCCCTACCGTCACCCCGCCCTCTTCCGTCACCCCGGCGAAAGCCGGGGCCCAGAAAAACCACCCCGAAAGACAATCTCACCCGTACCCGCCCTCTCCCGTCACCACGGCCCCCTACCGTCATTCCCGCCCCCTCCCGTCACCCCGGCGAAAGCCGGGGCCCAGAAAAACCACCCCAAAGGACAATCTCACCCGTACCTGCCATCCCCCGTCACCCCGGCCCCCTACCGTCATTCCCGCCCTCTTCCGTCACCCCGGCGAAAGCCGGGGCCCAGAAGACCCTTTGATATAAAGACCCGGCCGCAGCCATTCGTATCCTGCAGCAAAAACCGCAAGCACTGCATAATCCAATGCCCCTGGCCTCTTGGGCCCAAGGGTCCTTCGATTATTGCAGTCGCCGGTCAGTCATTCCCGCCCTCTTCCGTCACCCCGGCCCCCCACCGTCACCCCGGCGAAAGCCGGGGCCCAGAAAAACCACCCCAAAGGACAATCTCACCCGTACCTGCCATCCCCCGTCACCCCGGCCCCCTACCGTCATTCCCGCCCTCTTCCGTCACCCAGGCCCCCTACCGTCACCCCGGCGAAAGCCGGGGCCCAGAATGACCCTTTGGCGTAAAGACCCGGCCGCAGCCATTCGTATCCTGCAGGAAAAACCGCAAGCACTGCATAATCCAATGCCCCCGCCGCCCTGTCCCGGGAAGTTGAGCCTTGCGTAGCGTTGCGGTTACACTTGGTATCACTGACAGGACTTACGCAGTGGGAGAAGTCACTCCTGTCCCCTATCCTGTTCATCCTGTACAACCATGTCCGTTAACCCCGTGCGATAGCGGGGAAAAGGAGGGCCGTATGCCCAGCAAGGACAAGCAGCAGTGGCTGGACGACACCCACGGCCCGGCCATAGCGCGCTACCCCGAACGCCGGGAGTCCTTCGAGACAGATAGCGCCCTTCCCGTCGAAGCCCTCTACTCCCCCGAAGATCTGCAAGCCCGCGACCACGACTATCCCCGCGACGTCGGCTTCCCCGGCGAGTTCCCCTACACCCGGGGCGTGCAGCCCAGCGCCTATCGCGGCCGCGTCTGGACCATGCGCCAGTACTCTGGCTATGCCACCGCCGCCGACACCAATCGGCGCTATCGTTACCTTCTGGAACAGGGGCAGACCGGCCTGTCAGTCGCCTTCGACCTGCCTACCCAGATCGGTTACGACTCCGACCACCCCCTGGCCAGGGGCGAGGTCGGCAAGGTCGGCGTGCCCATTTGCAGCATCGAAGACATGGAGACCCTGTTTGATGGCATCCCCCTGGACCGGGTAAGCACCTCCATGACCATCAATGCCACCGCCTCCCTGCTGCTCTGCTTCTACATCGCCGCCGCCAAGCGCCAGGGAGCCACTCCCGATCAGCTTAGCGGTACTTTGCAGAACGACATCCTCAAGGAATACATCGCCCGTGGCACCTATGCCTACCCGCCCCGTCCCTCCATGCGGCTGGTGGTGGACGTGTTCAGGTACTGCGCCGAAAGCGTCCCCCGCTGGAACACCATCAGTATTTCCGGCTACCACATGCGCGAGGCTGGCGCAACGGCGGTGCAGGAGCTCGCCTTTACCTTCGCCAACGCCATCGCCTATGTGCAGGCCGCCCTGGACGCCGGCTTGAAGGTGGACGACTTTGCTCCCCGCCTCTCCTTCTTCTTCGTCGCCCAGAACAACCTCTTTGAGGAGGTCGCCAAGTTCCGCGCCGCCCGCCGCATCTGGGCCCGCATCATGCGCGACCGGTTCGGCGCCACGGACCCTCGCTCCATGATGCTGCGATTCCACACCCAGACTGCCGGCGTGTCCCTCACCGCCCAGCAGCCCGACAACAACGTCATCCGCTGCACCGTGCAGGCCCTCGCCGCCATCCTCGGCGGCACCCAGTCCCTTCACGTCAACTCCCGCGATGAGGCCCTGGCCCTGCCAACGGAGGAATCTGCCCAGCTATCCCTCCGCACCCAGCAGATCCTGGCCTTCGAGAGCGGCACCGCCGACGTCGTCGACCCCCTCGGCGGTTCCTGGTACGTCGAAAGCCTCACCAGCGACCTCGAGGTCCAGGCCCTGGAATACATCCGTCGCATCGATGATATGGGCGGGGCCGTCGCCGCCATCGAGGACGGCTTTCAGATGCGCGAAATAGGCGACGCCGCCTACCGCCACCGGCAGGAGGTCGAGTCCGGCGATCGCACCATCGTCGGCGTCAACCGCTACGCCACCGAGGAGCCGCCTGTCGAGGGACTGATGCGCGTCGACGAGGAAGCCGCCCGCCAGCAGGTCGCCCGCCTGGAGCGCCTGCGCCGCCAACGCGACGGCGGTGCTGCCCAGGCTGCCCTGGCCCGGTTGGATGCTGCGGCCCGCACCGAGGACAACACCGTGCCCCTCATCCTCGATTGCGTCGAGTCCTATTGCACTCTCGGCGAAATCTCCGGCGTCCTACGCAGCGTCTTCGGCGAGCAGCAGGAACTCGCCTCCTTCTAGGGAATATCGTCCCCTTTCCTAGGGGAAAGGGCTGGGGTGAGGGTGAAGGCAGTAAGGGAGAAAACCATGCCGCTGCACAAGTACAACAACCCGGGCCTCGTCTACTACAAGGCCCTCAGCAAATACCTGGAGCTGGTCAAGGACATCCCTGAGGTCGTAGAAGTGCGCCTGTCCGGGGATGACACGCTGTACACGATATTATCAGGTCCACAGGATGACGATGACATTCTGAGCCAGGTTATTGACGTTGAGTTGTCAGTGATGAAGGAAGTGAAGGGACAGCCGTTTCTCTTTAGAGTGATAAATTCCCAGCGTATACCCCAGGAAGATATGGGTAAGCGCATCGACGGATTTGGGGACCTCGTATGGCAGAGGTAGTGGATGGCTGACTGGCAACAGTACCTGCGTAAGGCTGAGAGAAACGAGAGACTGGCCGCTGAATTATCTTCACTCCCCGAAAGGTTTCCCGAGTGGGAGATCACGGCGCTCTTCTATTCTGCATTGCATTACGCAAACGCTTTTCTGTCCTCACGGGGGCAGAGCGCCGAATTTCATCGGGATCGGTACAGCCTTCTGGCAAGTCAGACTAGTTTGGGCAAAGAATATGACACATTGTTCCAGAGGAGCATGAACGCTCGATACGACATCTATGAATTTACCGTACAGGAAGCCGACCGGATCAAGTCTCTTTTCTTCAATCCTGTGAAAGAGGGTGTCATCGCCCTGCTCGGAAACTCACCATAAATTTCCGGCGACTACTTACGAGCTAATCATCGCTATAATTCTTGCCAGTAGGATGGCAGAACCGTAAAGGAGACAAACCACCATGCCCGACCTGATACTTAACGAAGAGGAGCAGATGCTCCAGACCACCCTCCGCGATTTCGTCGACCGTGAGATCGCCCCCAGGGCCAAGGAGTCCGACGAGCGCGGCGAGTTCCAGTGGGACGCCTGGCGCGGCTTCGCCGAGCTCGGACTAACCGGCCTCGGCGTCGACGTCAAATACGGCGGCAGCGGCCCCGCTGGCTACCGCCAGGTCTCCATCGCCGCCGAGGAAGTCGCCCGCGGCGACGCCTCTGCCTCCGTCAGCTGGCTGGCCCACCTCGCCCTCGGTGTCGCCTCCATCGACCGCTTCGGCACCGAGGAACAGAAGCAGCGCATCCTGCCGCCCCTCGTCGACGGACGCGGCATCGCCGCCTTCGGCCTGACCGAGCCCGGCGGTGGCTCCGACGCCGCAGCCCTTCAGACCTCTTTCGTCGAGCGCGACGGAACGTACTTCCTCAACGGCAGCAAGATGTTCATCACCAACGCCTCCGTGGCTCAGGACATCGTCGTTTTCGCCACCCAGGACCGCGACCTCGGCTACCGCGGCGTCAGCGCCTTCATTGTCGAAAAGGGCTCGCCCGGCCTGACCATCAACCCCATGCACGGCAAGCTCGGCATGCGCAGTTCCACCACCGACGAGATCGTCTTCCAGGACACTCCCGTTCCCAGCGAAAACCTCTTGGGCGAACAGAGTCGCGGCTTTAACCAGGCCATGGAGATCCTCACCTCCAGCCGCATCATCATTGCCGCCCAGAGCACCGGCATCGGCCAGTCCGCCCTGGAGGCCGCCCTCCGCTACGCCCAGCAGCGCCAGTCCTTCGGCCAGCCCATCGCCCAGCACCAGGCCATTCAGTTCATGCTGGCCGACATGGCCGCCGAGGTTCATGCCGCCCGCGTCGTCACCATGAACGCCGCCACCCTCAAGGACGCCGGCGAGCCCTTCCTGCAGGAGGCCTCCATCGCCAAGCTCCTGGCCTCCGAAATGTGCATCCGCGTCGCCGACAAGGCCCTCCAGATCCACGGCGGCTCCGGCTACTTCCAGGAGGCCGGCGTCGAGCGCATCCTCCGCGATGCCCGGGTCACCACCATCTACGAAGGCACCTCCGAGGTCCAGCGCCTGCTCATTGCGCGCCAACTGCTGAAGGATTACGCTATTTAGCGCTGGAAACTTCCAAATAGCGCCCGTCATTCCCGCGAAAGCGGGAATCCAGAGGTGCTCGGGACGTGGAGCAACCGGTATGGCATCACACCCTCAACCCGAACCGACAGCCGATTCAGGGGCTGCCCTGTGGTTGGCCGTCGGGCGCCTTCAGTCGGATGTAGTCCGGCTGATTGAAGGTCAAGCCGAAATTCGCACCGACATGACCGAGACGAACCGGAGGATTGACCGGCTGTTCTACGCTCTAGTCGGCGTGGGCGCCGGGGTCATTGGCACCTTGGTAGCCGTCCTGTTACGTGGCGGCTGACCTCTACGGATACTCCCACGAGGGACGACAATAGTCGTCCCGGAACGAATCGACATGCAGAATCACGAACGCCCCATCCGCGTCCTCGTGGCCAAACCCGGCCTCGACGGCCACGACCGCGGCGCCAAAGTCATCGCCCGCGCCCTCCGCGATGCCGGCATGGAGGTCATCTATACCGGCATCCGCCAGAGCCCCCAGATGATCGTTCAGGCCGCGTCCCAGGAGGACGTGGATGTCCTGGGCCTCAGCATTCTGTCCGGCGCTCACCTGGAAATCCTGCCGGAAGTAATGTCCTTGCTTCGCGATCAGGCCATGGACGACGTCTTGGTGGTCGTCGGCGGCATCATCCCTGCCGTCGACCGGCAGCCCTTGATGGACTTGGGCATCACGGAAGTCTTCGGCCCCGGAACCTCCACCGGAGAAATCGTCGATTTCATCCGGGACAGTATGTCCGGACGCACTTAGCCCCCCGTCACCCCGGCGAAAGCCGGGGCCCAGAAAAACCGGCCCAAGAGACAATCCCGCCCCCTCCCGTCATTGTTATGAAAATAGCCGCAAAAGCCATTCCCTCCCCCTTGAGGGAGAGGGTTAGCCCCCCGTACCCCGGCGAAAGCCGGGGCCCAGAAAAACCGGCCCAAGGGACATTCCCGCCCCCTACCGTCATTGTTATGAAAATAGCCGCAAAAGCCATTCCCTCCCCCTTGAGGGAGAGGGTTAGCCCCCTGTCACCCCGGCGAAAGCCGGGGCCCAGAAAAACCTGCCCAAGAGACCTTCCCGCCCTCACCCGTCATTGTTATGAAAATAGCCGCAAAAGCCATTCCCTCCCCCTTGAGGGAGAGGGTTAGCCCCCGTCACCCCGGCGAAAGCCGGGGCCCAGAAAAACCGGCCCTAGAGACAATCTCGCCCGGACCCGCTGCCCCCACCGTCATTCCGGCGAAAGAACGTAACTCGTACTTGATGCGGGGTCGGATTCCCGAATGACCCTATGGCATAAGGACCCGGCCGGGGCCATTCGCGCCCCGCGGAAAAATCGCAAGCATCGCAAGCACTGGATAATCCAAAGGCCCTGTCATGGTGGCCTCATTCCTTGACATCCACGACTGCCCCCAATCTATAATTTCTCCCGGGGTTTTTGAGAAAGCCGGTTAACATGCTATATAATGTCTCGCAACTTCTGATGGAGCCCACCGGTTCCTCTAGGCGTTTCAAGCTTGATGAACCGGTGCCCGCTGACATTGCCGCCTTGATTACCGGCCGTGTTCAGGGCACCGTTCGAATATTGCGCACCCACCATGGTCTGCTCCTGAACGCCAACGTCAGGGTCGGGTTGGTCGATTCCTGCGCCCGGTGCCTTGTCGATGTCGCCCGGCAGTCTACCCTCACCTTGGAAGAGGAGTGCTATCCAACTGTCGATCCGGCCACCGGGAGAAGAATGTTTCCCCCGGACGAGTCCGAAGGAGTTGTACACATCGATACGCGGCACACCCTGGACCTCACCGATGTGCTGCGTCAGTACCTGCTCACCGACGAGCCCCTGAAGACCCTCTGCCGCACCGATTGCCGGGGCCTCTGCCAGGACTGCGGCGCCGACTTGAACGTGGAGAATTGCAGTTGCCAGGAATCGCCGGTCGACCCCAGGTGGAGCGCACTGGCCAACCTTATTTCCGAAGAGGGACAGTAGAACCGACCGCCCGCCGCAAGTTGCAAGGCGCCTCCTCCGGGTTACCGGAAACCCTGTTGGCATGGACGCCGCTATTTCGATTGATTTACCATTCCCCCGGTCACCGGGGAACCGTTCGTAAGGAGATACCATGGGTGCATTGCCCAAGAAAAAGCTTACACGGGCGCGGCAGGGGCGCCGGCTGGCCTCCTACAGGTTGAAGGCCATCCACCCCGCCATATGCCCTCGGTGCCGTTCTGCCAAACTGCCCCACGCCGCTTGTCCGGTGTGCGGCTACTATCGCGGTAGACAGGTGGTTAATGCCGGGTAACAATCTGGCGTCCCATGCTGGTGACCGCCGCCTTATTCTTGACCTGCACATCTCTACCTGTCGTTTCTCCCTCTGATCACCACGGGTCATGAGATGGACTTGGTGGCAGGATACCTTGGTATCCTTTCAAATTCACATAATGTAAATCAATGTCGGATTGCAAGACCGATAGATTATGTCTTAAAATCCGCAGAACGGTTTATTTCTAGGCCTCCCTCTTGGGGGTGTGACAATTTCCGAAGAAAATAACCGGGGCTATGTGTTCCCGGGTCAGGGTTCGCAGAAGGTGGGCATGGGGCTCGCGCTCTCGGAGGAATCCAGGGCCGCCCGTGAGACCTTCGAAGAAGCGGACGACAGTCTCGGGTTCCCCTTGTCCCGAATGATATTCGAAGGCCCGGCCGGAGAGTTGCAGAACACTGTGAACTCCCAGCCGGCCATTATGACCGTCAGCATCGCCGCCTGGCGTGCCTGGCGCGAGTTCGTCGGCCCCTCCGCCGCCCGCGCCGGTGCCGTCGCCGGACATAGCCTGGGCGAATACACCACCATGGTCGCCGCTGATGTCATCGACTTCCCCGACGCCCTTCGGCTCGTCCGTCGCCGCGGGGAGCTCATGAACCAGGCCTCCCTCACCCGGCCCGGTACCATGGCCGCCATCCTCGGCCTGGATGAGCTGGCCTTCGCCCAGATCTGCGCTGAGACCGGCGTCGAGTTGGCCAACATCAACACCGATAACCAGATCGTCATCAGCGGAGACCGGATGGCCGTCGCCCAGGCGATGGACCTGGCCACCGCTCGCGGCGCTCGCAAGGCCGTTCCCCTGCCGGTCAGTGGGGCTTTCCACTCCTCTCTCATGGCCGGGGCGAAAGCCGGCCTTGCCTCCGAGCTGGATTCCCTGGCTTTGCGGGACCCCGGCATCCCGATTATTGCCAACTGCGACTGCCGTCCCCTGGCTACCAGCCAGGATGTCCGCGATGAGCTGGTTCAGGGACTTTGCCAATGCGTGCAGTGGAAGGATTCCGTGCATGCTATGCTCGGCTCCGGCATCAGCCGGTTTGTCGAGTTCGGAGCGGGGGGTGTGCTTGCGGGCCTGATCAAGCGAATTGACCGCGAGGTGGACGTTTCTGCAGTGGCCGACCCGGATTCCATCCGCAAGTTGGCCGCTACCATGGGCTGATTCTTTAGGACTTGCCAGGGCTGTGCTTTATGGTAAAGTCGGCCGATCCCAGGCGCGTAGCCAGGTCCGTGGCGTTGCAATCTCTGTTCGCGGCCGATGTCCGTGGCCGTGGACAGGGCTCCGGCAGACCAGGACGCTCCGGCCCTGACTATGACTGGTTGGATGAGGATATTGACCGCTCCGCCATGGAGCTTGCCGATCGGCTGCACCGGGGCGTGAATGTTTACTTACATCGGTTGGATGGTCTCATTGGCCGGTTCGCACCGGCTTGGCCTGTGACCCAGTTGCCTATTGTAGACCGTAATATACTGCGTATCGCTATTTTTGAACTTTTGCACAATCCGGCCACTCCACCCAAGGCCGCTATCGACGAGGCTGTGGAACTGGCCAAGGTGTTCGGCAGCGACAGCTCCGCCAGGTTTGTCAACGGCGTCCTCGGCTCCGTTATGGCGAGCCTGGACGCGGGGGAACTGGCCGCCGCTGCACCCTCACCGGATGGGAGTTGAATCTTGCCGACGATATATGAACGCGTCAAGGGCATCGTTGTGGACAAGCTGGGCGCCGACGAAGCCGACGTCGAGGAGACCTCGTCTTTTATTGACGACCTCAACGCCGACTCGCTGGACCTTGTGGAACTGATTATGGCCTTCGAGGAAGAGTTCTCTACCGAGGACTCCCCCCTCGAGATTCCAGACGAGGACGCGGGCTCCATCGCTACCGTTTCCGACGCCGTGGCTTACCTGAAAGGCCGCGGTATCGAAGACGACTGATTTTAGCCCGCCTCCGGTCCTCTGCCGGCTGCCTGTATCCGGTGTTCCGGTGCCGGGTGCCCTTTGCCTGCCTTTACGCCCTTCGCCTGTCTCCCCGCGCTTTTACGGGGCAGGCCTCCCTTTTCCATTCACCCTCGCGGACTGCCTGACATGGATAACCTGGATGAAGTAGCCCGCGCCGTCCGCGCCTGCACCGACTGCCCCCTCCACCGCGGTCGCACCAATGCCGTACCCGGCGAGGGCAACCCCTCCGCCGCCCTGATGTTCATTGGCGAGGGCCCCGGGTTCCACGAGGACCGCCAGGGCCGACCCTTCGTGGGTCCCGCAGGCCAGCTCCTCGATGGCCTCCTCGCCTCCATCGGCACCAACCGCGATGACGTTTTCATCGCCAACATGGTCAAGTGCCGCCCCCCCGACAACCGCGACCCCCAGCCGACGGAGATCTCCGCCTGCGCCAGGTATCTTGATCGCCAGATCGAGCTGGTCAACCCGAAAATCATCGTCACCCTCGGCCGTTTCTCGCTGGGCCGCTTCTTCCCCGGAGAGAGCATCACCCGAGCCCGGGGACGGCTGCGCCAGAAGGACGGCAGGCTCATATTCCCCGTGCTCCACCCTGCCGCCGCCCTGCGCCGTCCCGAGCTGCGCACCACCCTGATCGAGGACTTCCGCTCCATCGCCGCCGCCCTGGAACAGGACCATCCCCCGGACTCGGTCCCCTCCGCAACGGATGCCGGCGGACCGCCCCTCCGGGATGCTGCCCCCGTGCCACAGATGGACCTTTTCGGTTCCTCTGGTGTCCGGGCTCCCGCCGCTCCGCCCGGTGATGCCCAACCCACCGCCGACCCCGCCAATCCCCCGACGGATGCGGATTCCTCTGCGGAAACCGCCGACCCCCGTCAACTCTCAATGTTCTAGGCTTTCGAGTACTGATGCAGTCCCAATCAACTGACAAGCTCCGTATCATCCCCCTCGGAGGGCTGGGGGAAATCGGCAAGAACATGATGGCCCTCGAGTATGCCGACGACATCATCATCATCGACTGTGGTGTCCAGTTCCCCGAAGAGGGAATGATGGGCGTCGACCTCATCATCCCCGACGTTTCCTACCTCGTGGAGCGCGCCGACCGGGTCAGGGGCATCCTCATCACCCACGGCCACGAGGACCACATCGGCGCCCTGCCCTTCGTTTTGCCTCAGGTCCCCGCCCAGGTCTTCGCCCCCCGTCTGGCCCACGGCCTCATCTCCGCCAAGCTCAAGGAGCGCCGCGCCACCCGCCAGTTCACCTCCACCCCCATTGACCCGGGCATTCCCTACCAGTTCGGCCAGCATTTCGCCGCCCGCTGGTTCCGCGTCTGCCACAGCATCCCCGACGCCATGGGCATCGCGGTCAGCACCCCCTTGGGCACCGTCATCCACACCGGCGATTTCAAGATCGACCACACCCCCGTCGACGGCAGGACCATCGACCTCACCACCCTCGCCAGGTACGGCGACGAGGGCGTCCTGCTCCTCCTGTCCGACTCCACCTATGCCGAGGTCCCGGGCTACACGCCTTCCGAGCGCCTTGTCGGCGAAGCCCTCGAACGCGCCATTGCCGAAGCCCCCGGCCGCGTCTTGGTCGCCACCTTCGCCTCCCTCGTCTCCCGCGTCCAGCAGGTCGTCGACGCCGCCGAGCGCCACGACCGCAAGGTCAGCATCGTGGGCCGAAGCATGGTCGAGACCGTTAACGTAGCCTCCGAATTGGGCTACCTGCGTCTCCCTCCCGGAGTCCTGGTCCCCCTGAACTCCACCAGGGACCTGCCGCCCGAAAAGGTCGTCCTCATGACCACCGGCAGCCAGGGCGAGCCCACCTCCGCCCTCGTTCGCATCGCCAACCAACAGCACCGCGACGTGAGCATCAGGGCCGGCGACACCGTCGTCATCAGCGCCACTCCCATCCCCGGCAACGAGCTCCCCGTCAGCCGCACCATCGACAATCTCCAGCGCCAGGGCGCCTACGTGCTCTATGACCGCATCGCCACGGTCCATGTGCACGGCCATGCCAGCCAGGAAGAACTGAAGCTCGTCATGAGTCTCGTCCAGCCCAGGTACTTCGTACCAGTCCACGGCGAGTACCGCCACCTGAACGCCCACGCCCAGTTGGCCTGGGACCTCGGCATTGCCCGCGACGGTATCTTCGTCCTCGAAGACGGCGATGTCCTGGAACTGTCCTCCTCTGGGGCGACCGCCGCGGATCCCGTCAAGGCCGGGCCCATCTTCGTCGACGGGATCTCAAGGCGCGATACCGGGAGCCAGGTGTTGACCCAGCGCCGCAGCCTCTCCCGCGACGGCGTCGTGGTCGTGGTCCTTACCGTCGACCGCCACAGCCTGCAGCCCGCGTCCCAACCCCTCACCGTGGCCAGCGGGTTCATGGACGACGGCGAGACCGGCTCGCTGTTTGATGACTTGGGCACCCACCTGGTCTCCCAGCTTTCCTCCAATGGCGGCCCGCCCGCAACCCACGATGAGCTCAAGGCAAAAGTGCGTGAAACTGCCCGCAGTTTTATAGCTAACGCCACCCGCAGATCGCCTATGATAATACCCGTGGTGACCGAGGTGTAAGGTCCGGTCGGCCCCCTCTCCTCGCGAGTCGCGGTCCGCCTCTCCGGTTCCTCCTTGGGTCTGAGGGCTGCGCGGGACAGTGCCTTCTCCCCTCCTCTTCGGTCGCTGCCCCACCGTGACCAGAGAGGAGGCGCGCCATGGCCGTTGCCGCAAATCAGGGACCATCCCCCAACCCCGCTCCCGTCCTTTCCCTGGTGGCTCGTTCCGGTCCCTGGCTGCTGCTGGACGGCCTGGTTGTCATGACCGTCGTGGTCTGCCTCGGAGCATACCTCTACTTCTTTGAGCATTCCCGCGAGTGGGCCTGGCGGGCCCTTGGCTACGGATGGGTCCCCATCGGGCTGTGGGCACTCTCCCTTCTGCTCTTCCTCCGCTACCAGCCCCGCGCGCTCCTCCGGTTCTGGCGCCGCTTCGGCATCGCCGCGGCGGGCGTGGCACTGGTCCTCTGCGCCATGTCCTACGCCATTCCCACCCGCGGCCTGCTCGAGGACATTGGCTACTCCGGGCTTTGGGGAGTCGCCCTCGGCGGCCCCTCGCTCCTCCCTCTCGGATTGATCAAGGTCCTGGCCATTCTGGCGTTGGTTCCCCTGGTCTTCTATCCCCGGTCCACCGGCCCGGTCTACTCCCAGGTTCTTTCCCGCCTCTGGCATTGGGCCGGGGTCGCCGCCCGGTACCTCTGGATCGGCATCGCCAGGGCCTCCTCCTCCCTCAGAAACGGAGTCCAGCGCATCAGCGATTCCGCCGCCCGGGGACGCGCCGCCCGCGCCGGGGCCAGGGCCGCCCGGGATGCAGCCGACGCCGGGTCCGGCGAACGCCCGCCGAAGGAGACCTCAGCGCCCGGACCAGCGCCGGCCGTCGGCGCCCCCGGGCGTACCGCCGCCGCCGTACCTGAGGAAAAAGGACCTCCTCCCTGGATCGTCCCCGCGGAGTCCGGGGACAACGGCGCTGATTCGGAGCAGGGCTGGCGTCTTCCCTCCATTGAGACCATGGCCGAACCCGAGCCCGTGGGCGCCTCCCAGGAGGAATTCCAGGACATGGCGCGCGAGGTGGAGCAGGCCCTCTCCGACCACGGCGTCAGGGTCGAGGTCTCCGGCATCACCGCCGGTCCCCGCGTGGTGCAGTTCGGGCTCTCCCCCGGCTGGGTTCCCAGAAAATCCTCCACCGAAGGTGCCGAGCGCAGCCGCGTCAAGGTCCAGAGCATCCTGACCCGCGAGAAGGACCTCGCCCTCGCACTCAGGACTCCCTACCTCCGCATCGAGGCCCCCGTGCCCGGCGAAGCCCTCGTCGGCCTCGAGGTGCCCGTCCCGACGCCCCACCAGGGTGCACCTCCGGGCCGTGATGGAAACGCCCAGGTTCCACAAGCTCCTCGCCAAGGGGGGCCTGCCTGTCGCCATGGGGCAGGATACCGGCGGCGAACCCGTCGCCCTGGACCTCGCCGCGCTCCCCCACATGCTCATCGCCGGCGCCACCGGCAGCGGCAAGAGCGTCCAGATCAACTCCATCATCGCCTCCTTCCTGCTAACCATGACCCCCGATCAGCTCCGACTGCTCATGGTGGACCCCAAGCGTGTCGAGCTGACTCCCTTTAATGGCATCCCCCACCTCATCCAGCCCGTGATCGTCGAGGCGGAGGAGGTGACCGAGTCCCTTCGTGGCCTCAACCGCGAGATGATCCGTCGCTACAAGCAGATGGAGGAAATGGGCGTCCGCAACATCGAGACCTTTAACGAGCGCACCGGGGAAAAGATGCCCTTCCTCGTGCTGATTGTGGACGAGCTGGCCGACCTCATGATGGTCGCCGGCTTCGAGGTGGAGCAGAACCTCGTCCGCCTCGCCCAGCTGGGCCGTGCCGCCGGCATCCACTTGCTGCTCGCCACCCAGCGTCCCTCGGTCAACGTGGTCACCGGTCTGCTCAAGGCCAACATTCCCGCCCGTTGCGCCTTCGCCGTCTCCAGCCAGGTCGATTCCCGTGTCATCCTCGACTCCGCCGGTGCCGAAAAGCTCATGGGCAAGGGCGACGCCCTCATCCTGCACAAGGAGTCCCCCAAGCCCGAGCGCATGCAGGGCGCCCTGGTCTACGACGAAGAGGTCGAGGCCCTGGTCGATTTCTGGACGCAGCAGGAAGGCCCGCCCCTGCCCGTCATCGACCTGGAGGCCGGCGACGACGAGGAAGACGAATCCGTCGATGTCCAGCAGATGGACCGGGCCCGGGACCTCGCCGTCCGCTACCCCAACCTCAGCACCTCCGTCCTCGAGCGCCGCCTCAAGGTCGGCGGACGGCGCGCCGAGGAAATCCTCGAGACCCTCGAAGAAGAAGGCTACCTCGTCCCCCGTTAGCCCTCCCCCTTTCACCGCCCTCCCATCTCCGTAGGGGTAGGTTTAAAACCTGCCCCGTCCCACGCAGGAGCGCACAGCCGTGCGCCCTACCCCCCACCCCTCTCCCGTCATTCCGGCGATAGAACGGCACCCGTACTTGATACGGGGCCTGAATCCAGAACACCCTATCCCCTCCATCCTGTCCATCCTGTCCATCCATGTTAACCACACGCCTCTCCCGTAATTCCGGCGATAGAACGTCACCCCGTACTTGATACGGGGCCGGAATCCAGAAAACCCCCGTCCCGTCCATCCTGTCCATCCTGTCCATCCATGTAAAACAACCCCCGTAAAACAACCCCCGGACCCCTTCGCATTTCGTAATCTCCCATCCCGTGCTATCATTGGGCATCCTTTCATCCGGTAACCTCCGCCGTGCTCATCGACCTTCACTCCCACACCTATCCCATGTCCGACGACAGCTTCAACAGCGTCGACGAACTCATCGAAGGCACCAAGGCCGCCGGGCTGGACGGCATCTGCCTCACCGAGCACGACGCCTTCTGGGACGACGAGACGGTGCGGGATCTCTCGCGCCGCCACCACTTCCTGGTCCTGCCCGGCAGCGAAATCAACACCGACGCCGGGCACGTCCTCACCTACGGGCTGAAGCGGTACGAGTTCGGCATGCACAAGCCCGAACGCCTCCGCGCCTGGGCCGATCGCGACGGCGCCGTTCTCGTCGCTGCCCACCCCTATCGCCGTCGCTTCCTCGAGGGACCCGCGAGAGACCCGGAAGCCCGCGCAGGGATGCTCGCCCGCGCTGTCGACGACCCATTCTTCTCCCTCTGCGAAGCGGCGGAAGCCATCAATGGCCGGGGCTCTCTGGAACAGAACCGTTACTCCTCGGACCTGTGCCGCTCCCTTTCCCTGCCCCAGGTCGCCGGGAGCGACACCCATCGCATCGGACAGATCGGGACCGCCGCCACCGAATTCTTCGGCCGCGTGGAGTCCCTTGACGACCTGCTCCGCCTCCTGAAGGCAGGGCAGTGCCGTCCCGTCTCCCTGGCCGGTCCCACCGCCGTCCCGGCCCACGGACCCGCCGCGGAACCGTCCACGTCGCCCAGGTGATCTCCCTGCCGCCATCGGACTTATCGCAGCGCCATCAAACCATCCGTCTGCGTTGAACGGAGCGACCCCATGCCGGAAGCTCTCAGGATCGAAAACCTGACCGTGGAGTTCCGCAGCCCCACCGGCGACGTCAGGGCTCTGAACCGGGTCAGCATGGTCCAGGAAGAAGGCGAAGTCTACTGCCTCGTCGGTGAGAGCGGCGCCGGCAAGAGCACCCTCGCCCTCGCCATTATGGGCCTCCTGCCTCACAACTCCTCCATCCTGGGCGGCCGCATATTCTTCCAGGGCGTCGACCTCACCCGGTCAGGGCAGGACTACGTTCGCAGCCTCCGGGGCCACCAGATCTCCATGGTGTTCCAGGACGCCCAATCCGCACTCAATCCCGTCGAGCCCATCGGTTCCCAGCTCGAGGAGGTCATTCTCCAGCACAGCGACATCTCCCTGCGCAACGCCCATCGCATGGCCGAAGAGATACTCAGCGAGATGGGCCTCTCCGACCCCAAGCGCATCATGGGCCAGTTCCCCTTCTCCCTCAGCGGCGGCATGTGCCAGCGGGTCATGATGGCCATCGCCCTCGTTCTCCGGCCCAAGCTCCTGGTCGCCGACGAGCCCACCTCCGGCCTCGACGTTACCCTGCAGGCCGAGATGCTGGAACGCCTCCGCCGCCTCGTGCGCGATCAGGGCTCCTCCGTCCTGCTCATCACCCACGATATGGGCGTCGTCGCCTCCATGGCCAACCGCGTCGGCGTCATCTACGGCGGCTGCCTCATCGAGCACGCCGACGTCGTCCCTCTCTTTCGCCGTTCCCGGCATCCCTACACCTGGTCACTGTTGCAGTCGCTCCCCCGCCTCGACGATGCCAACCGCCGGATTCAACCGGTTCCCGGCAACCCACCCGACATGAGGGAAATGAACGACCAGTGCCCCTTCCTCCCCCGTTGCTTCAAGGCCACCAGCCAGTGCCGCAACCAGCCCCATCCCCCCCTGTCGGAGGCCGACGGCGGCCACTACGTAGCTTGCTACAACCCCATCGAACACCCGGCCTGACCCCTCGCCGCAACCTCCAGGGCAATCGCGTCTTAATTGAATCAGCCTTGCCCACGACCGTCATTCCCGTCCCCACCCCGTCATTCCGGCTTTCGCCGGAATCCAGAGCCTTTTGGCGGTCGTTGGCATTCCGGTTGCAGGGCTGGGTAGATTCCCTCTTTCGAGGGCATGAAAGACTAATGAGCCGCACGACTTTAAGACGCGATGCCAGGACGCCACATCACCCCCAATCCTGTACATCCTGTTCATCGATGTTATGCCCCTGAGTAAGACCCCCTCCCCCCTACCTCCCCGGCGCCGCCTCACCCACCAGCAGCTCCAGCGCCAGGTCCGCATCCACCCGTCCCTGCTTCACCGACAAGTCCGCATCCAGCAGCCGGTCGTAACGCCAGGCAATCTCCTCCTTGGAGTGCCTCCTCGCCTGCTCCATCGTCTTGCGCACCACGAAATCCGACGACGTCCCCAGCGCCCTTTTCAGTTCAGTCTGCGGCAGGCGACGCTCCATCGAGTCCCTCGCCAGCGCCAGCAACCGCAGTTGCCGCTCCACCATCGCGATGATGTACTGCGGCTCCCTGCCGTCCTCCCGCAGCTGCGCCAGCAGCCTCAGCGCCGCCTGCGGACGGCCCTCGATCATCGCGTCCACCGCCTCGAAGATGCTGGCCTCTCGCACCTGCGACACCATCAGCCTCACGTCCGGCTCGCCGATCTCGCGGCCCGAAGCGTACAGCGACAGCTTCTCCAGCTCCTGGTCCAGCGTCCACAGGTCGCCCCCTACCAAGTCCGCCATCGATCGTATTGCGCCCGGGCTGATCCTTGCGCCCTTTCCCTCGGCGGTCTCCTTGATCCAACGAGCCAGCTGCTCTCCCCGGGGAGCCGTCTGCTCCTCCACCGTGCAGACCCGCGCCAGTTGCCTCAGCAGGGGATTGTTGGCGGAAATAGCCCCGTCCGACAGCATCAGCAGCGTCGTATCCGGCATCTGCGGAACGGCATCGACCAGCGGTTGCCAGCGGTCCCCCGATCCGCCGCCGCCGCGCCTGCCGCGCCCCCCGCCGGGCCGCGACTCCGCCGTGGCCAGCAGGCCCTCCACCTGCACCAGCCGCAGCACATCCAGGAAGGGCAGGGCCTGGCACACCGCCAGCAGCTCCCCGGGGCTGACCTGGCTGCCCTGCATCCGGTGCCGGTTCGACTCCATCACGCCCTCGGCTCCGTGCTCCGACTCCAGCGATGTCAGCCGCTGCCGTACCAGGAAACTGTCGCCATATACCACGAATGCCGGCAACCTGTCCTCCGTTATGGTAACCGCGGGCGCCGCCGATTATAGCACCAGCCGCCTCCCCCGCCTTTCACCGAAAGCAACCACCAACAACTCGCCCACCCACCCGTAGGGGCGCACAGCCGTGCGCCCGTCGAAGGGTGCCCGCTCTCGACACCACGCGCCATACTGTCCATCCATGTTAACCACACGCCCCATCCCGTCATTCCCGCGAAAGAACGTCACCCCGCACTTGATACGGGGCCGGAATCCAGAACACCCCATCCTGTCCATCCTGTCCATCCATGTTAACCACACGCCCCTCCCTTCATTACCGATTTCGCGGGAATCCAGAATGACCCTATGGTATAAAGACCTGGCCGGAGCTATTCGCATCCGACGGAAAAAACCGCAAGCACTGCATAATCGAAGGACCCTGCGGGCCCCGTTGCCCGCCCTTGATCCCACGCGGCCAGCCCCCGCAATCCGATCCGCAGCGACAGGAGGAGCCACCATGCCCAACCCTCACGGAAAGATCATCGCCAACGTCGAGCGGCTCCATCGCCTCATGGACGAGGAGGGCATCTCCGCCATCGTGGCCCGTTCCGGCAAGAACTTTACCTATCTCGCCGGGTTCGCCTACCCTGGCACCCTAGGGCGCCACCTCGAGTTCCCCGACTCCCCCCGTGAGGTGCTCCTCGTCTGGCCCCGCACCGGCGACCCCGTGATGGTGCTCAACTCCTACGCCGCTCCCCTGGCCCGCCGCGACTCCTGGCTCGAGCGCGTCGAGGTCTACGACGACTATGCCGAGTCGCCTTACCAGCGCGCCGGCAGCATCCTGCAGCAGATGGGACTGTCCGGCGAGACTATCGGCTTCGAGAAGAGCTACGTCAGCGCCGCCCGCTGGGAGGAAATCACCAACCTGCTGCCGCGATCCCGCATCGTCGATTCCACCGACCTCATGGACCGTGTCCGCTGGATCAAGACCCCCGGAGAGGTCGCCGCAATCGAATCCGGCGCCCGCCTGCTCGACGAAGCCTACCTCGAGGTCCTGCCCACCGTCCGCCCCGGCGAAACCGAGCGCCAGGTCCACAGCCGCATCATCGAAAGCTGCCTGCGCCGCAGCGCCAACTGGGCCCACGGCATCCTCAACTCCAGCCGCAACACCGTCTCCTACGGCGGCGAGAGCGACGTCGCCTTCCAGTCCGGCGACATCATCCGCAACGACTACGTCTCCTACCTCAACGGCTATCCAGGACACCAGTCCCGCACCGTCTGCATCGGCGCCCCCTCCGACGACCAGAAGCAGACCTACCGGGTCACCCGCGACATCTACCGTGCCACCATCGAGCAGTGCCTCCCCGGTGCCCGCGCCTCCCACATCTACCACTTCGCCAACGACCGCCTCCACGATGCCGGCTTCCAGGGCAACGTCTCCCTTGCCGGCCACGGCGTCGGTGCCTGGTGGCACCAGCAGGAACCCTACATGGTCCCCTCCAGCACCCGCGTCCTCGAGGAGGGCATGGTCGTCGCCCTCGAGCCCCACATCGGCTACTGGCACCTCCAGGACATGGTCCTCGTAACCGCCCTGGGCCCCCGTCTCCTCTCACCCCTGATCAACACCGACGAGATGCTCATCGCCGGCTAGCCGTCCCGGTGCCCCCGCCCGCTCCCCGGACCCGCTCATGGTGAGCCTGTCGAACCACGAGCGCACCCGACCCTCCACCAGACCGTAGGGGCGGGCTTGAAACCCGCCCCCTCGAACCCTCGTTGCCACGAACTTCGTCCGGCTCAGGTCAGCATACGGTACTGTCCCTCGTCATGTAGGGGCAGCCCTTGTGGCTGCCCTGTACCCCACTTGTCGCCGCAGCTACCTGCGCCCCGGACCCGCTCAGCCGGAACCTGCATGGCCGCACATCCGCACGCTCGCCCGCCCCCCGGACCCGCTCATGGTGAGCCTGTCGAACCACGAGCGCTCCCAACCCCCACCAAACCGTAGGGGCGGGTTTGAAACCCGCCCCCTCGAACCCTCGTTGCCACCAAATTCGTCCGGCTCAGGTCAGCATACGGTACTGTCCCTCGTCATGTAGGGGCAGCCCTCCACCTCCATCATCGCCGCCAGGGCTCCAAGTACCGTCCCTCGTCATGTAGGGGCAGCCCTTGTGGCTGCCCTGTACCCCACTTGTCCCCGCCCCTCCACTGCCCCGGATCGTGCCGGAACCTGTAGGGGCGCACGGCCGTGCGTGCGCCCGCACGCCCCCCGAACCCGCTCATGGTGAGCCTGTCGCACCACGAGCGCACCCGCCCCCGCAAAACCGTAGGGGCGGGTTTGAAACCCGCCCCCTCGAACCCTCGTTGCCACCAAATTCGTCCGGCTCAGGTCAGCATACGGTACTGTCCCTCGTCATGTAGGGACAGCCCTGCGCCCGCCCACTCCCTGTGCCCCGCTTGTCGCCGGCTAGCGGTTCCGCCCTGCCCCGCTCGTCGCCGCCGCTCCCTGTGCCCCGGACCGTGCCAGAACCTGCATGGCCGCACAGCCGTCCGCCCGCCCGCTCCCCGGACCCACTCATGGCGGGCCCTGCCCTTGCCGATGGGTCGGGCCACCTCAGGCCCCCACAAAACCGTAGGGGCGGGTTTGAAACCCGCCCCCTCGTTGCCACCAAATTCGTCCGGCTCAGGTCAGCATACGGTACTGTCCCTCGTCATGTAGGGGCAGCCCTTGTGGCTGCCCTGCCCCCTGCTGCGGCGCCAACCGCATGCTACCGGTCCTGCAGCTCCTCCAGCGCGATGCTGGCCTGCCGCATCAGCCGCCCCGAAGCGACCCTTTCCTCCTCGACGGCCCTGAACGAGTCCACCGCGAAGGGCGTCCAGGTGTTCGCCAGCGTCCTCATGGCGTTGGCGTCCCGTTCCGATGCCTCCGCCGCCAGCACGTACACCGGCAGCAGCAGGCCCGTCTGCGGCAGTCCCCTGGTCGACCGCGCCAGCCCGGCGGCCCGCTGGCTGTACTCGTTCAGCCCTGCTACCACCTGCACCTGGTCGCAACCCCCGTTGGTGGTCCGCCATTCGCCGAACCCCTCGTAGAACCCGTTCCACTCCGCCACGTAGTCCTCGAACTCGCCCACGAAGTCCTGCAGGTCCGCCAGTTGCTCCGCCGATCTGTCCTCGACTACGTCCTCGATAGCCAGGTCCACCACCTCGATGACCGCCTCCGCCTTCACCATAACCCTTGCCAGCTGCTCGGTGGGCGAAAGACCTTCTATCTCCTCGTCGTCAGCCACCGTGGTCGTCCTGTCCTCGACCGGCGCCGGCGGCTGTTCCTGGGGCACCGTGGGCCCCGGCATCGCTTCCTCTTCTCTCGGTGGTTCCGCAGCCCCCGGTGCTCCCTCGACGGTTTCCGGTGGCGCCCCCGTGATGCCCACCGGCGGCGTCGGCGTCGGCGTCGGCTGCTGCGCCGGGAACGATATCTGCACGCTTCGAGCTATCTGGATTCCCGGCGATGGATCAGACGTATTGCTGGCTTCCATCTTCGGCATCTCCGATGCTCCCTCTTCCTCCAGTTCCAGCGCCGCCGATTCCGACAGGAACTCCAGCGCGTCCAGCTCCTCCTCTGCCACGTCCTGCAGCATGTCCACCAGGTCCTTGTTGATATCGGACTGCTCCAGGCCCTCAATGCTCACTATGATCCCCGAGAACTGCTCGACAAGTCCCTCGTAGCGCGCCAGCAGCTCCTCGATCTCAAACCTGCTTTCCCGTTTACTCAAGGCTGCGTAATCGTCATGGAAATCGTCCCAGGCTTCGGCGATCTCCTCGAAATCGTCGGAGAACCCCTCCATCTCAGCCACCTCGGCCGCCGAAGGTCCCTCCTCGAGCGCCTCCTCCTTCGCCGCGATCATAACCCTTACGCTGCTCTGGGCCCGCGACCCCCCGGCCCGCGCCTGCTCCACCGACTCGAATAGCGCCACGTTGCCCGCCAGCCAGCGGTCCCTCATGTGCCGGATCGACGTCTCCTCCTGGTCCGTGGACGTCGCTATCAGGTCCGCCAGGTCATTCGTCGTGCTGGTCCTTGGCAGGGTCCTCGCCATGGCGGCCACCCCGCTATACTCGGCCCCGAACCCCCGGAGGCGCTCCTGGGCCGTGCTGGGCAGGCACTCCGTCAGGTTCGACATCCAGGTGTCAAAGTCCTCGTAGAACAGCGCCCACTCGTCCTCGATCGACTGCAGCTGCGTCGCAAAGTCTGCGACGGCGGCCCGTTCCTCGCCTGTCAACGGCCTCTGCGACTCCACCGCCCGGGTGGGGGGAGGTGCCGGCGCCTCCCCAGTGTCACCGTCGCTGTCCTGCCCGCAGGCGACCATGGCGGCCAGCGTCAGCAACACCAGTAGAGCCGCTGCCATCGGAAAAACTCGGCGTGAAAGTCGCAGTTTATTCATTTAGTTGCCCATTACCTCGAACTTGCGCACGGCGACGGTGTCGCTCACCAAATCTACTCTGAACTGCCCTGATAGCAGCCTGCCGACGGCACCGTTCAGCGTGGCCGGCGAGTCTGCCAGGATCACTAGCATGTCCCTGTCCTGGCCCTGGTCCAGCACCATCAGCGCCGTACCCGCCAGTTCCAGCTCCGGAGCGAATGGCGTCCTCAGGGTGTCGTCCACCCGCACCCCGGCAACTTGGAGATACTGGTTCACTTTCGCCGCGTCCTCGAACAGACCGATGAAAACCGAGTCCCGGCTCGGGTCGTCAAGGGACGAGATTTCTGACGCTACCTGCCACCCCGCAAGGGTGCTCTTCAGTTGCAGCCCGATGTTCAGAAGTCCCGACTGCCCCAGCAGAATGTCTATTCCCTCATCCCGGCTGTCTCCGTAGAAATACGGGAAATCCGATAGCAGGAACTGCCGCTCGCTGTCCGTCAGGAAGTCCGCGATGTTGGACAGAAGTCGTCCGTTGTCCAACAGCGATTCATGCCCTCCCACCATGAAGGTGAAGTCCGCCAGCGCCAGCACGTTCCGGTCGTTGCCCCACGCCATCGGCGTCAGGGTGTCGGCAGCGTCCAGCAGCGAGGACTTCGTCCCAGGCCCGGTGAAGGCCAGTCCGCCCCCCGGCGACTGTACCGACCCAGCCAGCTCCAGGGTTATGCTCTCCACCCCTGCCGTCAGCTGGTCCGGCTGGAAGTCCCGGATGAATATCCGTTTATAGTTGGCGTCGTTGTCCAAGGTGTCGTAAAGGTAATCAGGCTGAAAATCGACCCCGAACCTCATGGCCAGCGCATTGATGTTGTGCGCCCGTGATGGGTCCGACACCAGCAGCAGTTTGCCTCCCCGGTTAACAAACCTCTCCACCAGCGCCGCCTCGGCAGGGCTGAACCCCAACTGCGGCAGGATCACAACGTAGCTGTCCGCCTGGCGCAGCTTCTCCGAAAGTTGCGAGACCCGGGCCTGGAATTGCGAAGGGTCCACTATCGGGGTGAAGTCGCCCAGTATCTCCACCTCGAAGCCTCGGTCGGCGACCCTCGATACGAAAGCCACCAGCTCCCTTTCCGTAAACGAGTTCCCGTGCTGCGCGTCCACCACCATTAGGCCCTGCCGCAACTGGCCCGTCGGCAGGTCCGCCGACGCCCTCGGCGGCAACGCTGACACGCTTATCTGCTCTATCCCCAGCTCCGGCGAAGGCTGCGACTCCACTCCACCGCTGTAAAACACGAAATACGCGATGAAGAACGCTACCGCGCCCAGGATGGGAAATAGGGCCAGCGCTGCGAGTCTACTGACCATCGCCCACGTACAGGTAGTAGAAATTCGGGTGATTCAGTTCTATCGGAAACTCCGGCAGCGGATCATCCTGCTCGAAACCAAGCCTTCCGTAATGCACCAGCCCCCGCATCGCCTCCAGCCTCTCCGCGCTTGTTACTGCTATATTGCCCGTCGGATAGTTTCCCAGCCCGGCGCCCTCCCCATCTCTTTCCAGGAGCGCCAGAACATCAACCGCGTCCCGTTCCCCCTCCACCGACGGCAGAATGTCCTCCAGCTCCTGGATGAACTCCTTCAGCACCTCGTAGTTCACGTCAACCAGGCCATAGTTGGAAATGCCCGCCAGTTCCGACGCCTTCCGCTCCGCGTCGTTGTTGCTCCCCAGCTCGTCCACCAGCCCCAACTGAACTGCACGCAGGCCCGAGTAGATGCGGCCCTCCGTCAGCTCGTCCTTGCTGATGCGCATCTTGTCGCCCCGCTCTGCGACCACCACCCGGGCAAACGATTCCTTCAGCTCTTCCAGAGTGCTGATCCATTCCTCTCGCGTCAACCCGAACCGCTTGTACGGACCGCTGTCCAGTATGATTTCATCGGGAGTGGCCGGCACCAGCGGATCGTTGGAGGTTATGACACCCACGTTCCCCACAATCGACGATGTCTGCGCGTACGAGTGGCTCACTCCCATCGCCATGAAGTACCCGCCGCTGGCCACCAGCCCGTGCATCACCAGCACCACCGGCTTCTCCTCCCGTAGCCTGCGGGTCTCCTTGTACAGTCGCTCGCTGGAAGCGGCGCCGCCGCCCGGGCTGCTCAGGTGGATCACCACCGCCTTGATCGAGTCGTCCTCCCGGGCATAGTTCAGGTACTCCCCGATTACGAACGCGGTGCTATCGTTGATGACGGTGAACGGAATGTCGATCACGCCTATCTTGGGCTGCCCCGGGACCACGTACACAAAGATAAGCAGTCCTGCCGCAATGCCCAGGGCCGCCATGGACACGGCGATGGTAATACCGTTGCTTAGAAATGCCCCCACGTTGGACAGGAAACCCATCTGTTGGCGATACCTTCGATTCGTGTATTCGCTGCCCGGGATCACAGGCCCCGGCGTCAACCCTTTGCGTTATTCCTAGCGAGATAGCTTACCATAATACGTTCGGAATCATAATCGGATTCATGGTCCCGTTTCACCGTATTCCGGCACCGCCCCTACGCCGAAACCTCCTGGTGCCGAGGGTGAAACCCCGACCGCTCCTCGAACGCCCCCGTCTCCGGGAATACCTGCCGGTACAGCCCCCTCGTTCGCGCCTTGATGGTCTTGTTCACCCGCAGGAACAGCGCCGTTGGGTCCGCCTGCTGTTCCTTGTACATCCGGCTCTGTAGCGGGCTCCCGTCCTCCAGCTCCCAGATGCACAGGTACTTCAGCGCCCCCTCGCCTTCCTCCAGCTTGAACCTCCGGGCGCTGACGTAGCCGGGGATCTCCATCCGCTCCGGCAGGTGTTGCTCGTTGTACCACTTGTTGAACTCCGCCTCGTCCTCCGGGTCCACGTCCATCGTCACCACCAGCACCGTGCTGCCGATGTGTTGCGTCGGGGCGCCGCCGTTCCTGTCCTGCATCATTCTGCTCCCGTTCTTGGTCCGCCGTGATTAGGCCCTCTCGGAATTCCCTCCGCCAGTATAGCAAGGCCCCTCCCGTCAGCCGCCATCGCACCACAGGCTCCGCCCGTGGTGAACCTGCCTGGCACCACTGTCGCACTTCCCTTCGACAGCGCTGTTGGACCCTCAATCAGCTTGGTTTCATCTACCGCACACCCAAAAACCGAAGCTGGGCTCGACGGCCTTCAAAACCCTTCGACCCTGAAGCAGGCCATCTGAGACTGTGGTGCTAATTGGCCGCTGCATCAATTTCTACGGAGGCCTGGTACCGTGCCGAGTATTTCCCTTCATTGATTGCGAAAGAGGCTATGGAAACGAGAACAAGCATCAAAGCACATGCCGCGAAGGGCAAGAAATAAGTGCCGGTGAAATCAATCGCCAGCCCGACCGAAACGGGGCCAATGAGGGACCCGATCGAATGGAACAGGAATGCGATTCCCCAGAGTGTCGCCAGGGCGCGCAGTCCGTAAATGTCGGCAATCAATGATAGTGCAATAACCATCCAGGCGGTCCCCGACAAGCCGGCCAGGACGGCGAACAGCCAGAGACCGGCCAAGGTCGGCACTGAGATCAATGCCAGAAAAGCGATGCCCTGTGCAATGAGAACAACCCCCAGGACCCGCTTGCGGGCGAAATGGTCGGCCAACCAACCCCCCGCTACCGCACCTACCACGCCCAGTAACGCCATCACGCCAGAAATGATAGATACCTGGTTGGGCGAAGCACCCAGGAATTCAGACGCGAACGACGGGAGGTGTATGGAGATGACCGCAGTGATGATTCCCCCTGCGACAAAAACCGGCACGAGGCCCCAGATAGGCGGAGAGCGAAAAGCCCGCCACCAGCGCTCGACCTCGAACCGGCCCCGTTGGCCTGTGGGAGCGCTTCCCCGCATCTGCGCTTCTATCGATGATTCCGGGTCTCCATCGGGTTTCAGCCCCATTTCTGAAGGCCAGTTGCGCAGAAACTTCAAGCCCAATGGCAGAGCCAGGAACAGGAAGATGGCGCCCAACGCCATCAAAGATTCTCTCCAGCCGTACGAAGCTATGAGAGAGGAGGATATTGCAACCAGGAAGATGCTGCCCACTGCCGGGCCAGCCATCAATAGCCCCAGCACCATGGTCCTGCGCTTCAGAAACCAGCGCGCCACCAATGGCCCGAAGATGCCGAACGAGGCACCACCTATAATACTGGAAAACACGATGCCGAACAGAAGGTAAAGGTGCCATAGGTGGGATATAAAACCCAGGCCGACAGCGGCGAGGCCGGCCGCCGCGACGCTGATCAGGATGACTTTGCGGGAGTCCCACCTGTCGACCAGGTGGCCGAGAATGGGTGAAGTGAGTCCACCCATCAGGACGCCTATAGCGTACGCGCCGGCCAGGGCGGCTCGGCTCCAGCCAAACTCTTCGCTCAGGGGGAGTATAAAGATGGAGAAACTATCGTTCACGCCCGTAGCAGCAGCGGAAATCACCATCATGGCTGCAAGCAGTAGCCAACCGTGGTACATCAGTGCATCCTGGACCGATGTGGACGCGTGAGGCGGTCAACGGGCTCCGGATCAGGCAACGTCTCTTCGTCCCGAATCATTCGTACTCCCTCAAGCGTTTCCTCGCGCTAGCTGCCACTACGAATCGAGTGGAGAGTCCCGCGGTGTTTGACTGGCATACTTTGGCTGGGTGCCCGTTGATCGCGCGGCAGCGCCAGCCTTCAAGCCCAATCCACCGCGAAGCCTGGGGCCTCAGATACCTTGGTTAAGGTCTGAATGGTAGTTGGGAGGGAGATACATGAGTACCGCTAGGACGACCGGGAGTCCGGTGCACGTTCTGTCGGCAAACCTCAAGGTGAGAATATACAGGCGGGCGGATTGGGGTCAACATTCAGCTCTCATTTCCATTCGCCAGCCTCCCGCTTTGGGTATACCCACCTCCTGACATGCTCCGTGTGGGGTTACTGGGGCAAGTGGATTGGTAGCAACAGTTCTGGTCTGCGTCAACCCGCGCCCAACGGCCCCAACCCGTGCTGCTGCCACTACAAAACGCATCAATCAGAAATGCGACTGTAGTACTGACCATAAGTTCGTCGACCCATGACCGGAGCGCCCCTCGGCCTGCCTCCCACCAGCGGAACTCCGGCACCCGGACGGACGGACGGCCTCGGTTGACGCTGCGCCACCATGACGCTATCGTGTGCCCGATGGTAAGGCTGTGCGTGAACGGCGTCGAACGCCAGGCGGATGCCCCCGCGGGACGCCTCCTGCTGGACTTCTTGCGCTACGACCTGGGTTTGACCGGCTCGAAGGAAGGCTGCGGCGTTGGCGTCTGCGGCGCCTGCACCGTCCTCGTCGACGGCGAGCTTTACGCCTCCTGCATCACCCTCGCCGCCGCCGTCGAGGGCGCCGAGATTACCACCATCGAGGGCATCGCCCAGGGCGGACGCCTCCATCCCGTGCAGCAGGCCTTCATCGACCACGGCGGCTTCCAGTGCGGCATCTGCACTCCCGGCCAGATCGTCGCCGCCAAGGCCCTGCTCGACGCCAACCCCGAACCCACCGAAGATGAGATCCGCGACTGGATGATGGGCAACCTCTGCCGCTGCACCGGCTACTACGGCATCATCAACTCCGTCGCCGCCGCCCGGGGCAGCACAGTGCAACGATAAGAGATCCCAGTGTTTGAATTCGATTTTCACCATCCAGCGACGCTGGACGGTGCCCTGGAACTGCTGGACCGCCACGGCGACGATGCGCGCCTCATGGCCGGCGGCACCGCCCTGGTCCTGCAGATGAAGCAGCGTTTCGCCCAGCCCGCCCACGTTATCGGCCTGCGCCGCCTCGCCGAAAGTGCCGGCCTCGGCGAAATCACCGAGGTCAACGGCTCCCTCCGCATCGGAGCCCTGACCACCCTCCGGCTCATGGAGGACAGCCCGCTCCTTCGCGACCGCATTCCCCTGCTGGCCGATACCGTCCACAAGGTCGCCAGCCGCCGCATCCGCAGCATGGCCACCATCGGCGGAGCCTTGGTGAACGGCGACCCCAGCCAGGACCCGCCCCCAACCCTGATCGCCCTCGACGCAACCGTGGAACTGACCTCCTCCAACGGCGCCAGGACCTGCCCCGTCGGGGACATGTTCGTCGACTATTACGAGACCGACGTTCGTCCCGGCGAGGTGCTCACCGCGCTGAACGTCCCGGTCCCTCCCCCCGGCACCTGCGGCGCCTACCTGAAATTCCTGCCCCGCACCGCTGACGACTACGCCACCGTCGCCGTGGCCGCCGTTGTGTCGCAGGAGGAGGACGGCACCTGCCGCGATGTCCGCATCGTGCTCGGCGCCCTCGGCGCGACACCCATCCGCGCCCGTGCCGCCGAGTCCCTGTTGCTAGGGCAGCGGCTGACCGACGATGCTCTCCGCGCCGCCGCTGACACCGTCCCGGACGCTGTGGATCCGCTGGACGATTTCCGCGGCTCCGCCGACTACAAGCGGGAGATGGCCGGCGTCTTCACCCGCCGGGCCTTGGCCCAGGCTCTCGGGTCGGCCCAGGGCTTGAGGGTTGCGCCGCGATGAAGCTGCGCAACACCTGTGTCGTCCCTGCCGGTGAGACCGAGGTCTGGGACTATCTCATGGACATCCCCGCCGCCTCCGGCTGCGTCCCCGGCGTTGCCGACGTATCCGACGAGGGCGGCGGGCGATTTCGAGGTACACTTAAGGCGCGCGTCGGGCCGATGAGCATGACTCTCGCCGGCACCGTGACCGTGGAGCAGAAGGATCCTGACCTGGGCCGCGCCCGTTTTGTCGTGGAAGCCAGCGACCGGCGCGTCGGCGGCGGTGTCCGCACCGTCATGCTGCTCCAGCTTGCCGGGACCGCCGACGGTGGGACCGAGGTGGCCATCGACACCGACACCATATTCTTGGGTAAACTGGGAGAAATCGGCCAGCCCGTAATCCGCCGCAAGGCGCAGTCCACCATCGAGGAGTTCGCCCGCAACCTGACCTCCGCCCTGGCAACCCGGAGCTAGGGTTGGGCTTTTGGAACAGGCTCAGAGACCAGGGGTTGAGGTGAATGGCCGGTTTTATATGTTCTCCCGGCACTTCTTGGATAATCGGGCCAAGAGCATACACTCGGAAGCAACTGACGAACTGATCATAGAGGCTTTGAGGGAGCCGGAATATATTCAGCCCCCGGAGGGGAACCGTACTGTATATTGGAAGAAAATTATGGGCCAATGGGGGGAGTGGTGGCTTCTCGTGGTCATTTCCGAAGAGACTGGTGGGTTGCAGGTATTGTCAGCTTATGAGAACTCTGAAAGAGGCCTGAGATTATGGGAGATGCAATAAAGCTGGACATACATTTCTCGGCCCTTGGAGACCTCCTGTCGATGTGGGCGCCCGATGCCGCGGACAAGAGTGGTGCCCGTATTGTCACCATGCATCCCGACATCTCCAGCTTCCATTCGGCGGAAGGCCAATGCATCGGCATTTACTGGTTTGACGCCCGCCGGATTCTGTTGCCGTTGCTGGAACGGGGAAATATGGCGGAAGTCGAAAGATACCCTGATTTGCTGGTGGACTACTGCCGCGAAACCGACACCCTGACTTTTGGTAATCGCGAGGCGGCGGTGATCAGCCAGGAAATGTCCTCGGAACTCGTCGTAAATTTCGACCATCGGGGATCGGTCTGTAGCTTCACTATGGGAAAAGCTTCGGACATCCTCTTGCACCATTTCAGGAACCCCATAGACAAAGACGGCTCTACGCCAGTCGGCAGCGCGACCAGCGAAGCTCAGGAGTAAGCTGTGCCAGGTTCGAGCACCATTTCTTAATTCCCTTCCATCGAGGATCACCGTGTGTGGCATTGTTGCGTACGTTGGCCAGGATGAAGCCTGGCCCATCATCTACGAAGGACTGAAGCGCCTGGAGTACCGGGGATACGACAGCGCCGGCATCGCCGTGGTCGACGACTCCGGCGCCCTCCACCTGCGAAAGACCGTCGGCAAGGTCAGCGGCCTTGCCGCGGAAGCTGTCGGCTCCGCCCCCCGCGGCTCCCTGGGCCTCGGCCACACCCGCTGGGCCACCCACGGCGCTCCCTCCCACGACAACGCCCACCCCCATACCGACTGCGGGCGCCGCATCGCCCTGGTCCACAACGGCATCGTCGAGAACTACTTTGAGCTGAAGCGCCGCCTCACCGCCGAGGGCCATTCCTTCACCTCCGAGACCGATACCGAGGTCCTGACTCATCTCGTTGAGGAAGGCATGAACCTCGGCTTGGGCTTCGAGGATGCCTTTCGGCGCATGGGCCGGATGGTGCAGGGCTCCTCGGCCATCACCGCCACCCTGCAGGACGAGGATGGCCCCATCTGCGCCCTCCGCCTCGGTTACGCCGGTGGCATCGTCGTCGCCCATCATGACGGCCAGGGCATCGTTGCCAGCGATCTCCCGGCCCTCCTCCCAGTGCTGGAACGCGGCCCCGGCGCCCCCGAAGTCGGCTTCCTCGAGGGCGGCGAAATGGCAGTGGTCAGCCGCGAAGGCGTCCGGTACAGCGACCTCCACGGTAATCCGATTGCCAAGCAGGTCCGGCGCGTTTCCCGCGACGACATCGTCATCGACAAGGGCGGCTACCGTCATTTCATGCTCAAGGAAATCATGGACCAGCCCCAGGCCATGACCGCCGCCCTCCGGGACCGCGCCGACTTCGCCAACGGGCGCGTTCACCTGCCCGGCTTCCCGCTCACCCACGACGCCATCAGGGAACTCGACCGCGTGTTGCTCATCGGCTGCGGTACCAGCCTGCACGCCGCCCAGGTGGGCCGCCACCTCGTTGAGCGCCTGGCGGGAATACCCGCCGAGGCTGAGAGCGCCTCCGAGTTCCGTTACCGCGACCCCGTCATCGGCCCCCGCACCTTGGTCGTATCCATAGGCCAGTCCGGCGAGACCGCCGACACCGTGGCCGCCATGCATCTCGCCCGTGACCGGGGCGCCACCCTGGTCACCATCTGCAACGCCGAGGAGAGCCAGGCCGCCCGCATCGCCCACGCCCCGCTCTACATGCACGCCGGCCTGGAGGTGGGTGTCGCCAGCACCAAGACCTTCATCTCATCCCTGACCATCCTGTTGCTCCTTGCCACCTGCCTCGGCCAGGCCCGGGGCTCCCTCAACGCCAGCGCAACCCGGCTGCTGGTGGACGCCCTCGCCCGTGGGCCCGGCCTCATCGGCGAGGTTCTGTCCCGTTCCGGGGACTACACCAACCTCGCCCGCCGTATCGGCCACTACGACAACTTCCTGTTCCTGGGGCGCGGCGCCAACGCTGCCATCGCCTCCGAGGGAGCTCTCAAGCTCAAGGAGATCAGCTACATCCACGCCGAGGGCTATCCCGCCGGTGAGATGAAGCACGGGCCCATCGCCCTCATCGACCCCAGCATGTGCACCGTGGCCCTCGCCCCCCGCGACAGCCTGCGCGACAAGACCCTCAGCAACATAAGGGAGGTCAAGGCCCGCGGCGGAGTCGTGGCCGCGGTGCTGACCGACGGCGACGACGAGGCCGCCGCCGATGTCGATTACCCTCTGTTCATCCCGGAAGCCCCCGAATTCCTGCTCCCCATCGTCTCCACCATCCCCATGCAGCTCCTGTCCTACCACATCGCCCTGCTCCGGGGATGCGACGTTGACCAGCCCCGAAACCTGGCCAAGTCCGTTACCGTCGAGTAGCTCCGCCCACCCGGCCACCCCTCTCGACCGAATCCTCAACCCTCGCTCATGCACGCAGCGTAGGGGCGCACCCCTGAGCCTGTCGAAGGGCGTGCGCCCTGGGTCCGTGCCCGCCGGACCGAATCCCCAACCATCAATTCCCGCTCCGCCGTCTCATGTAATTGTTATGAAAATAGCCCTCCCAATGCAGGGGCAACCCTTGTGGTTGCCCTGGTGCAACCTGTAGGGGCAACCCTTGCGTTTGTCCTGGTGCAACCAACAAAATTTTCATAACAATGACGGAACTCAATGAATCCAATAGCGTTAGCCCTGAGAACGGCCTATTAACCCCTTGCGGAAACCGCTGTACAAGTGAAATGATATTAGCGACTCGGGCAATTGCGCCCCTGTCGGTTTCCCTCCCGGGCGGGGGATGCCGTCGGGGCGCTTACTTCGACGCTGGGACTTTATAGATGTATTTCACGGTCCACTATCCCCCGGTTGCCCTTGACGACTACCTGGCCTATATGGACCCCGATCAAGCCGGCGAGCTCCTTACCCTGGCCGCTGAAATGCGCCACCTGCGGATGGTCCATCTCAACAGCACCGCCACCGGTGGCGGGGTGGCCGAGGTCCTCCAGTCCCTCGTTCCGCTCTTCAGCGCCTTGGGCATTGAGACCGAGCGCATCGTGATCAACCCCACCGAGCCCGGGTTCTTTGACGTCACCAAGAAGATCCACAACCTCCTCCAGGGCGCCGAAGGGTCCCTGTCACCCAGTGAGCTGGAGGTCTACCACGACAACATCGGCCAAGTCGCCCACGCCATGAGCAGCGACCATCTGTCCTCCGACGTGTGGTTCCTCCACGATCCCCAGCTCCTGCCCCTGGCCGGTCTCCTGCGCCGCAACGGTGCCGCCAGAGCCAGGGCCTGGCTCTGGATCTGCCACATCGACCTGACCCGTCCCAACCAGAACGCCATGGGGTCCCTGCTGCCCCTGCACAGCGACTACGACCACCTCATCTTTTCCATGGACGAGTATGTCCCCAGGAACATGCTCAACGGCACCCCCGTCTACATCGCCCCTCCGGCCATCGACCCGCTCACCGGCAAGAACCGCGCCCTGGCCGAAACCCAGGCATGGGACATCGTGGCCGCCATGGGCATCGACCGCTCTCGTCCCCTGATCACCCAGGTCTCCCGCTTCGATCTGTGGAAGGACCCCTGGGGGGTCATCGACGCCTATCGCAAGGCCCGCCTGTCCGTCCCCGGCCTGCAACTGGCCCTCCTCGGCCTTTCCCAGGCGAGCGACGACCCCGAGGCCCTCCAGGTCCTGGACAGCGTCGCCTCCCACGCCGACGGCGACCCCGATATCCATCTCTACTACGACCCCTCCGGACTGCCTGCCGGTATAGACGAGGTCGTCAACGCCTTCCAGGTCGCCTCCTCCGTGCTGATGCAGAAGTCCACCCGCGAGGGTTTCGGCCTCACCGTCACGGAAGCCATGTGGAAGGGCAAGCCCACCATCGGCGGCGACGCCGGCGGCATCCGCTTGCAGATCCAGGACGGCGTCAGCGGCTACCTCGTCTCCTCCCCCGATGAGTGCGCCGATCGCATCGTCAACCTTATGACCGACAGCGACTTGGCCCGGAGCATCGGCGACGCCGCCCACAACAGCGTGCTGCAACGTTTCCTGCTCCCCCGCCTCGCCCTGGACTACCTCAGGGTCGCCCGCGAGCACATCGCCTGACCCATAGGCGCGCACCCCTGAGCCTGTCGAAGGGCGGCACGCCCATTCCCCCACCCCAGAAACTCCCCGTAGGGGCGGGTTTGAAACCCGCCCCTGATATTTCCCTCTCGAACCTTCCAAACCGCCACATGACCCCCGCCGCCAGACCCATAGTGGCGCACCCCTGCGCCTGTCGAAGGGCGGCACGCCCATTCCCCCACCCCAGAAACTCCCCGTAGGGGCGGGTTTGAAACCCGCCCCTGATATTTCCCTCTCGAACCTTCCAAACCGCCACATGCCCCCCGCCGCCAGACCCGTAGGCGCGCACCCCTGATCCTGTCGAAGGGCGCACGCCCACCCCCCGTCCACCTCCCCGTAGGGGCACCCCTTGTGCCCGCCCTGCTCATCTCCTTATCCCTTCTCCCTTGAGGGCGAGGGTTGGGGTGAGGGTGAAATTCCAGGCAACGACCACTGTGCCTATGGATAATGACAGGAAATCCTGAAAATCCTTTAATCCGGTGAATCCTGATTCAGACATCCTCCCACATCCATGTGAATAACCCCCATCCTGTCCATCCTGTGCATCCATGTGAATAACCCCCATCCTGCCCCTAGCCACTCTCGCTTTCCCGGAAATCCCCCGCCCCCAGACTCCCAGGCGCGCACCCCTGAGCCTATCGAAGGGCGCTCACCCACTCCCCATGAGGGGGAGGCCCATCCCCATTGGCGCTGAGGCTGTCCAACCATCCGCCGACACAGTCGATGCTATTCGCAACAATAACGAGAGCAGAAATCCGATGCGACTGTCCCTTTCACGGAAAGTCCTATCCTGTTTATCCTGTATATCAATGTAACTTTCACCCATCCCGCCCAAGGAGCCAACCCATGAAGACCGTCCGCATCCACCGGACCGGAGGACCCGAGGTACTGAACTACGAGGACGCCCCCGAGCCGTCGCCCGCTCCCGGTCACGCCCTCGTCGAGATTCGCTCCATCGGCGTCAACTACACCGACGTCGGCAGCCGCAAGGGCGCCAACCCGCCCGACTCTTTCCCCTGGACCCCCGGACGTGAGGCCGCCGGTGTCGTCACTGCCCTCGGCGAAGGCGTAACCGAGGTGGCCATAGGCGATCGGGTCGCCTACGCCATGCACACCGGCACCTACTCCCAGCTCCACTCCGTACCGGCCTGGCTGCTCGTCCGCATCCCCGACGGCATGGACTTCGCCACCGCCGCCGCCACCATGCTCCAGGGCATGACCGCCCACTTCCTCGTTTACGGCATCGCCCAGCTGAATCCGGGCGACCGCGTCCTGGTCCACGCCGGCGCCGGCGGCATGGGCCTCTGGCTCATCCAGCTGCTCAAGAACCTCGGCGTCTACGTCCACACCACCGTCTCCACCGACGACAAGGCCGCCCTGGCCAGCGGAGCGGGCGCCGACCACGTCATCAACTACACGCAGCAGGACTTCGAGCAGGAAATCCGAAAGGACGCCGACGGACAGGGCCTCAAGATGGTCATGGACGCCGTGGGCGCCACCACCTTCGACCAGGGCATGCGACTCCTTGGGCGGCGCGGCTACATGGCCCTCTACGGCCAGGCCGGTGGCCCCGTCGGGCACATCGACAGCGGCGTTCTGCGCAACGGCTCGCTCTCCCTGGTCCGCCCCAGCCTCGGCGACTACACCGCCACCCGCGACGAGCTCGTACACCGCGCCACCGACGTCCTCGACTGGGTCCAGTCCGGCAAGGTCAGGCTATACGTCGGCCTCGAGCTCCCCCTCTCCGAAGCCCGCGAGGCCCACCGCCGCCTCGAAGGCCGCGAGACCACCGGCAAAATCCTCCTCACGCCCTGAATCCCCTTTCGTTGGGAAAGGATTCGGGTAAGGGCATAAATCACCCCTACTGAGCCACCAGAATCGTCGGCGGTATTTCGCCCCATCCGTTACAGGAATCCGCCCTATCCGTTAGTGGTGAGCCTGTCGAACCACGGACAGTACTGGTGTTTGACGCGAACCAGGCTCCCCCTACTGCGCCACCAGAATCGACGGCGGTCATCCGTCCTATCCGTTACAGGAATCCGCCCTATCCGTTAGTGGTGAGCCTGTCGAACCACGGACAGTACCAGGTGTTCGGCGCCAGCCACGCCCCCCACTGCGCCACCAGAATCGTCGGCGGGAATCCGCCCTGGCCGCTAGTGGTGAGCCTGTCGAACCACGGGCAGTACCAGGTGTGTGATGCCAGCCACGCCCCCCTACTGCGCCACCAGAATCGTCGTCGGTAATCCGCCCTATCCGTTACAGGAATCCGCCCTATCCGTTACAGGAATCCGCCCTGTCCGTTAGTGGTGAGCCTGTCGAACCACGGGCAGTACCAGGTGTTTGACGCCAGCCACGCCCCCCTACTGCGCCACCAGAATCGTCGGCGGTAATCCGCCCTATCCGTTAGTGGTGAACCTGTCGAACCACGGACAATACAAGGTGTTCGACGCCAGCCACGCCCCCTACTGCGCCACCAGAATCGTCGGCGGTAATCCGTCCTATCCGTTACAGGAATCCGC
Organism: Dehalococcoidia bacterium; assembly: GCA_965208825.1. Classification (GTDB taxonomy): domain Bacteria; phylum Chloroflexota; class Dehalococcoidia; order Lucifugimonadales; family UBA3495; genus VXOI01. The sequence continues at coordinate 348,489 of CBDBPP010000003.1, read as the reverse complement.
CCTATCCGTTAGTGGTGAGCCTGTCGAACCACGGGCAGTACAAGGTGTGTGACGCCAGCCACATCGCTCCGCCGCACCACCGGAATCGTCGGCGGTAATCCGTCCTGTCCGTTAGTGGTGAGCCTGTCGAACCACGGACAATACAAGGTGTTCGACGCCAGCCACGCCCCCTACTGCGCCACCAGAATCGTCGGCGGGAATCCGTCCTGTCCGTTACAGGAATCCGTCCTATCCGCTAGTGGTGAGCCTGTCGAACCACGGGCAGTACAAGGTGTTTGACGCCAGCCAAGCCCCCCACTGCGCCACCGGAACCGTCGGCGATATTCCGCCCTATCCGTTAGTGGTGAGCCTGTCGAACCACGGGCAGTTCAAGGTGTTTGGCGCGAACCAAGCCCCCCTACTGCGCCACCAGAATCGACGGCGGTAATCCGTCCTATCCGTTAGTGGTGAGCCTGTCGAACCACGGGCAGTACTAGGTGTTTGACGCCAGCCACGCCCCCTACTGCGCCACCCACCCTCCATCGATCACCAGCTCGCTCCCCGTGACGAACGACGCCTCGTCCGACGCCAGGAACAGCACCCCGTAGGCCACATCGATCGCCTCCCCGTACCGGCCCAGCGGTATCCGCGACTCCATCAGCGCCCGCACCGCCGGGTCCGCCCGCCGGAACTCCGTCATCGGCGTCACGATCGGGCCCGGATGCACCGAGTTGCAGCGAATCCCCTCCGCCGCGTACTGGATCGCCGTCGACTTGGTGAACAGCCGCACCGCGCCCTTGGACGCGATGTACTGCGGGCTCGACTCGTTCATCGCCACGATGCCCAGCTGCGACGAGATGTTGATGATGGAGCCGCCTTCCGAGCGCCGCATCGCCGGGATGACGTGCTTCGTTCCCAGGAACACCCCCTTGGCGTTGATGTCCATCACCAGGTCCCACGACTCCTCCGTGGTATCCTCGATGCCGCCCTCGGCGCTGATCCCGGCATTGTTCACCAGTATGTCCAGCCGGCCGTAACGTTCCTCCGCCAGCGCCACCGCAGCCCGCCAGTCCTCCTCGCTCGTCACGTCCAGCCCGACGAACGTGGCCGCACCCCCAGGGATCGACGCCGCCAGCGCCCGGCCCTCGGACTCCAGCACGTCGCCGATGACCACCTTCGCCCCTTCCTGGGCAAACAGCACCGCCTCCTCCGCGCCCATCCCCCGGGCGCCCCCACTGATCAGCGCAACCTTTCCTTCCAACCTCATGGCCATTCACCTCGCATTTCCCTCCTCTTCCTGGAGAGAATCAGGATGAGTGCTCCCTGTCCGACGATCGGAAGCCACTGCTCTCGCCAATGATATGATATTTCCTATCGGGCGGCACGGCGAATTCGGAGCCTGCGGAGAAAACGAGTGGGAACTTTCCGGGTCGAACTATGGATCGGCAACCTGTTCACTGACGCCGGTACTACCGTCCAAGCCCTCGTGGATACCGGTGCGACTTACTCAATGATGCCCGGCACCGTCCTGGAACAACTGGGTATCCAGCCGGTCGAAACCCGGATGTCCCGAATAGCTGACGGAAGCAGGGTGGAAATGCAAACGTCCTGGGCCAGGTTCGCCACACTGGGCCGCAACGCCGTCGCCCGAGTGTCCTTCGGCCCGGAGGAAGTGTACCTCTTGGGCGCGACAACGCTCGAGGACATGGGCCTGGCTGTTGATCCGGTAGACCAGCGGCTCATCCCGCAGGAAACCCTGCTGATGTAACGCTTATCCCTGGCGTCTTTGCGCCTTTGCGTCAAAACCCCGCCCTCAGTACCGCGTCTGCTGGCTCATCGGCGAGTACGTCCCCGGGTGCACCGCGCACAGCCCCGCGTCCACCGGCAGCACGATCCCCGTGATCCACCGCGCCTCGTCCGACGCCAGGAACAGCGCCGCGTACCCGATGTCCCAGCCCGTGCCCTCCACCTGCATCGGCGCCGAGTTCCGCCGGTACTGCCGCAGGTCGTCGTCCATCCGCGGCGCCACCATCGGCGTGTACACCAGCCCCGGCGCGATGGCGTTCACCCGGATGTTGTCCCGGGCGTGATCGGCGGCCATCGATATCGTCAGCCCGATGACCCCGGCCTTGGACGCCGTGTACGGCGTGCTCATGTGGGCCCGCAGTCCGGCGATCGACGCGATGTTGATGATCGACCCGCCGCCGTTCTCCATCATCCTCGGAATCACCGCCTTGCCCGCCAGCACCATGGTCTTCAGGTTGATGTTCATCACCCGGTCCCAGTCGGCCTCGCTGACCTCCACCACCGTGCCCCGCTGCGACACTCCCACGTTGTTGTCCAGGATGTCCACCCGCCCATAACGGTCGATGGCGACCTGCGCCATGCGCTCGCAGTCCTCCAGGCTGGTCATGTCGCCCTGGAACGTCGACGCCTCCCCGCCCTCCGACTCGATGATTTCCAGCGTCTCCCTGGCCCGGTCCTCCACCTGGTCCACCAGCAGCACCCTCGCGCCCTCCCGGGCCATCAGGATCGCCGCCGCCTTCCCGTTCCCGATCCCCTCGCCCGACGACCCGGCCCCCGTGATAATCGCCACCTTCCCCTCAAGCCTCGGCGCCCTCTCTGCCATGCCTCAACACTCCTGCAATTCACACTCTGATCGCCCTGCCACCATCCACCCGCACCAGCGCTACAATCCCCGAAACCCAGACCCCTTGTCAAGGGTAGCGAGGAGCTCCTGGACAATACTAATGCTGACGGATGTTGGTCGACAAATGGAGAACGTCTGTACTAACATGGGGTCGAGTTCGGCGATAATGTCTTTCCTTGCGGCATAGAAGCCTGCGGTGGCACAATTGCCCCCTACGGTGAGACCGACTCGGTGGAGCAACCGGGTTCAATTGGAGGCGACGATGATTACTTACGTGGTGTGCGACCTGTTCGCCAGTCCCGCGCAGACGCTGGTGAATACAGTGAACACCGTAGGGGTGATGGGGAAAGGCATCGCCAAGGATTTCAAATCAATCTACCCGGAGATGTTCTCTAGGTATCAGGAGCTTTGTGAAAAAGGTCAGTTTGACATCGGCCAGCTTTGGCCCTACCGGACACCTAACAAACTCATCCTGAACTTCCCCACCAAGAAACACTGGCGCAGTCCTTCTCGCCCTGAATATATCGAGGCTGGGCTGAAGAGTTTTGCCGCCAAATATCATGCCTATGGCGTTACCTCGATTTCATTTCCGCTCTTGGGTTGTGGCAACGGCGAACTGGATTGGGAAACCCAGGTGCATCCACTGATGGAGCAGTATTTGACCAACCTCCCAATAGACATCTATATCCACCTACAATATCGGCCGGACCAGTTCGCGCCGGAGCACCGCAATCTCACAGAAATGAAGAAGTGGCTACGCAGTGAGCCGGAGTCGCTGGCATTCAATGAAGTTTGGGCTGACTTGTTAGCTGAAATAGCATCTGACTCTCAATGTGTGGCCACAGGTGCGGAGGAAGCATTCAACGTTAGGATAGGCGCTGAAGAGAACTCAATAATTCTCCAGCGCATGGACGAGAACATTGTAATTCCCCAAGAAGTCTTCCTAGATCTTTGGCAACAGTTGCGCGCCTCAGGATTTCTCGGCGGCGACTACTTGCCACGAGGGTTGAGCAACTATTCCACAATGATTATTCCTTTAATGGCAAAACTACATTACGTGGAAATGGTAGAAATGTCCCAACAATCGAGCCCGCTGTCCGTGGGGATCAGGCTCGTACCAAGTCTGGTCTACTCCAAACAACCTGGCTTGTTGCTATTCCCCACAAGTGCAGTCGTTCCGGAATGACCCTGCGACCCGAGACTGAGATCTCAGTTATTCGCCGACACATTGCCGAATTGAAGGCGCAGCCATGGCTCGATCCGGCACGCCAATGGTGGCCTGATTGTCTGTTCCACTGTACCGACATCTCGAACGTCGCGAGCATCTTAAATCAGGGTGAACTCGTCAGTCGCAAGCAAATAGCCGGATCTGGCCTAGTTTCCGTTGATATCGCAAGCCCGGAGATCATTGCTAGAACCGAGCCGCAATGGCAAGACTACGTTCGATTATACTTCCGGCCAAAAACGCCTACACAGTACCACAATGAGGGATTTCGCCCCATCGGACAAAGGTCACGCAACTCCCACTGTCCAGTCCCCGTTTATCTAATCTTCAACGCTTTGGAAGTGCTCTCACGAGCGGATTCCTGTTGCTCCGATGGCAATCTCGGCTCCTCATACTCGAGAGTGCATAAAGATTTGTCTTTCCTCAAGCTAATCCCTTTCGAGTCCGTTTACCACAATACTTGGTTGGATAGCTCGGACGGAGGCCGAGAGATAATCCGTCTCCGCCACGCCGAAGTGATGGTCCCACAGAGGATGACCTTGGACGGGTTGCAGTCTATTGTTTGCCGCAGTGATGCCGAATACCGAACTCTCTTGCACTTGTTACCTCCTGAAATTTGTTCTTTCTGGGTAAGCAGGATCGGTGTATTGTCCGGCTTACAGTTATTTCACCGGGAGTGGACATTCGTAGATCAGGTCGACATGACCTCGGAAACGATCGTCTTCCGGTTCAATCCCAGCTCCCGTCCTACGGGTCCTTTCCACGCCCGCGTAGAGATTGACGAAACAGCAACTGGCATCAAATACCATTGGCAAAATCAATCACTTCAATGCAATCAAGATCTGACACTTTCCCTATCCCGTCTTCAGAGCCCCTCTGAATATGTGGTCCGGCTCTCATTGGATGACCAATTGGCTTTCGCGAACAGATACCAGGAATATGACGACCTACCATTCTAGGCCACCCCCCCTCTGACCAGGGCCTTTTCATTTTCTTAAAGGAGTCTTAAAGTTGTGGTGAAGAAGTGAGGAGGTGGGGAAGATGAGATTGAGAGAAGCCTTGGATGGAGTTCCAGACCACCGGAGCCGGCAAGGCCGGCGCCACCCATTGGGAGCGGTATTGAGTCTGTCAGTTTGCGCCATGCTATGTGGCTCCCGCAGTCTTTACGCCATTGCGCAATGGGGCCGGGACCAAGGAGCCACTGCTGGAGAGGAATTGGGTTTCCCACAGGGGAGAACGCCCTGCGTAGCCACCCTGCACCGGGTGTTCAAGGATCTGGACGTGGATGCCTTCGAAGGGGTGCTGCGGGAATGGGTGCGAGATAGTGGGGTGGATCTGGGCTCCGTGGTGTCAATAGACGGGAAGACGTTGCGTGGGATTCACGGTGAGGAACTGCCTGGGGTGCACCTGGTATCAGCCTACGCCACTGAGGGCAAGGCGGTGCTGAGCCAGGCAGCCACGGCGGGCAAGGGTCAGGAATTGGCAGCGGCCCAAGCAGTGTTGGGGCAGATTCCCCTGGAAGGGAGGATAGTGGTGGCGGACGCTCTGCTGACCCAACGGGAGGTGTGCCAGCAGATTGTAGCTGGCGGCGGAGATTACCTGTTGCCGGTGAAGGAAAATCAGCCTGCATTGTGCCAGGACCTGGTGGAAGTATTTTCCCCCACTGGAAACTGATAGGGTTGCGGGGCCATGGGTACCGCCGTGGCAGGCTGAGGACTGGCGGGAGCGAGGGGCGGAGCTGACTGTGTGGGTGGATGTCTCGCCCAAGCAACGGCACGGGCGCTGGGAGCGGCGGGAACTGTGGGCCTTGTCCGACCCGGAGGTGAACCGGTATGCGGGCAGCGCCGGATCGGTGGGGAAGGAGTGGCCCCACCTGCGGCAGGTATGCCGGCTGGAGCGGCAGAGGAGAGTCCGGGGACGCACCCAGGTGACGGTGAGCTATGCGGTGACCAGTCTTTCGCCCGAGGTTGCCGGAGCGGAACGTCTGTTGCAGATTCTTAGAGGGCATTGGAATATCGAGAACCAGGTGCATTGGGTCCGGGACGTCACCTTTGACGAAGACCGCTCCCAGGTAAGGAGCGGTAACGCCCCCCAGGTGATGGCAGCCTTTCGCAACCTGACCACCACCCTGGTGCGCTGGGCTGGTCATACCAACGTTGCCGCCGCCCTACGCCGCCACGCCGCTCACGTCTCCGAAGCCTTCTTACTCCTCGGCATTACCCCTGAATTCGGAGAATGAAAAGGCCCTGCCCCTCTGACCCTCCCCTCTTGCCATCCCCCGCATCACCCGCTACAATACCCGTATGCAAATTTCGTACATATGTTCCGCCAGCCGCTCGCAGCGCCATGCACAAAGCCCGCCGCCGGCGCCATCCACTGCGCCCAGCCAGCGTACGTCCTCCTCTGCTCCCGACCCAAGCGCAGCCGCCACTACCCTCCGCGTGTGCCTCCCGCCCGTACGACCAGGGTACGGCAGGGTCTCCGCCGCCCGCACATCAGCCGGCCATCGGTGCCCACACATCCAACGGCACAAAACGGGACGAAATGGGACCGGCAGCGAAATTTCCGCCGCCAACCACCCGGAAGCGGGCCTGCTCAGCTTTGAGCCAGCAGAATTTCAGCAGAAAAACGGGAGCAAATGGGAAAAATTGGGAACCCGTGGGAAAATTTCAGTCCCATCCCTCCCACTCGCCGGCCCACCTCCCCAGCCCGCGTCCTGTCAGGCATCGTATAGGCCCACCCATCAGAAGGGCGCCCGGATTGACCCCAAATGTCCGCAATTGTCCGGGACATCGAGAAATCCCGCCTGCATCCGGCCCCCGGAGGTCCGCCATCGCCCACACCCGCCATTCCCACCTAAACGCAACCGCCCCCTTCCTTGACGCCCCATCCCCCCATCCCATAGACTGAACCCAGTGCATTCTGGAAACAATTGCACTGCCGGGAATCTCCACCGGCCGGTTGGCCATAGCCAACGGGGCCGGAAACATCCAGGCCGGAAGTTTCGTACGAATGGTTGAACCAACAATTCGCGGCGGCGACGTCGCCCTGTTCATCGACTGGGAAAATTTCAAGATCAGCCTCGCGGCCGGCAACCGCTCCCCCAACCTCTCCTCCCTCAAGGAGGAAGTCTCCAACCAGGGACGTGTCGTCGTCGCCAAGGCCTACGCCGACTGGGTGACCCGCGCCCCTGAGCTCCGCGGCGCCAGCCAGTTCATCAACGACCCTCCCTCCCTCTACGCCGCCGGCATCGAGCCCGTTTTCGTCCCCACCCGCATGCCCTCCACCCAGGCCTCCTCCGCCAACGGCATGCGCACCTACCGCGTCAAGAACTCCGTCGACGTCAAGATGACCGCCGACTGCATCGAGTGCGCCCACTCCTATCCCAACATCGGCACCTTCGTGCTGGTGTCCGGCGACTCCGATTTCCTCCACGTCGTCAACGCCCTGCGCACCATGGGCAAGACCGTCGTCGTCATCGGCGTCTCCTGGAGCACCTCCCGCCGCATGGCTGACCAGGTCGACTCTCTCCTGCTCTACGACAAGGACGTCGACCCGCTGGCCCCGCAGCCTGCCGTGCTCCCCCAGCACGCCAACCGCCCCGCTCTGAACCCGAACGCCCAGGACGAGGTCCCGGAGCTCGCCGATGTCGTCCGCGCCATCGAAGACATCATCCGCGAGGAGCGCAGCGCCGGCAGCAACCCGCTGCTCACCTCCATCAAGCAGCGCCTTATGCGCCGCTATCCCAGCTTCGACGAGAAGAAACTGGGCTTCTCCGGATTCAAGAAGCTTATGGCCCGTGCCGCCGAGGACGGCAACATCAAGCTGATCCACGCCGGCCTCGTCGACTGGGCCATCATGGCCGACGAGGAGACTCCCGAGGGCACCACCGAGGAGAGCCCCTCCGGCGTCGCCTCCCGTCCCAGCCGCCGCCGTGGTGGCCGTCGCCGTGGGGCCGGGCAACGCGATGCCGAGACCGACGAAGTCTCCGCCGATTCCGATGATGAGGCCTCCGACACCGAGGGCATCGAGGCCGATGTCCACGTTGTGGACCCGGTCTTCGCTGATGCCCTGGAGGAGACCGCCGCCACCGATTTCGACGTCCCCGACGTCAGGGAAACCGATGGCCCGGCCGAGGATGAGGATGAGGAAGAGGAGGAAGGAACGGACGGGTGGTTCGACGTCGACGAGGAGGTCACCACCGAGCCTCAGCTCGCTGTGTCTGCCTCCCATCAGCCCGACCCGCAATTGGAAGAGTCTGTCCCCGAGGATACCTTCGGCAGCGACACGCTTCTGGCCGCCGCGCTCCAGGAGGTCGTCTCCTCCTTGGCGCTCCCAGTCACCCCCGAGGATGACCGGAATCCGGAGCGCATCTCCGACCTCATTGTCATGGCCGACCATCTCGAGCACCGCCAGGGCTCGCGGCATGTGGCCTTTTCCTACCTGGTCGACGAGGTCTGCAACGCCCTGGAGCAGGGCCTGGAGGCCGGCAATCCTGAGATCGCCGGACGCTGGAGCGGTTTCGGCGCTAAGGACTACGTCAGCAAGGCCCTCAGGGGGCTATCCGATGGCGGCATTTTCAAGCGCTCAATTATCGCCTGGCGCGAGGACGGCCAGCGCCGCCAGCGCCGCATCATCAACCTGGTCCGCGACAACGACCTCGTTGGCCGCACCCTCACCGCCCGGCTCGGTCCCGCCGCCAACTCCACGCCGCCCGTTGATCCTCCGGACCCCGTCGCTGAACAGGAAGCTGTCCCCGAACCCTCGGCAGTACCGGATCCGGCGCCCTCCATTGAGGAACAGCCCGAAGAACAACCTGAAGAACAGCCCTCCGCGGTGAGCGGCAACGGCGCGTCGGAACCCGCCGCGGAAGTCGAGGCTCCCCCTGAGCCCGCTGAAGACGATATCTACGACGAACCCCAGCCTCGCAGCACCCGACGGCGGCGCCCCTTCACCAGCCGTCTCCTCCGCAGCTGACGGGAGCCGGTCCCGCACAAAGACGCAGGGGCGCACAGCCGTGCGCCCCTGGATCATTCAAACTAGCTCCGGTTGGCGTCTCAGAAGTCCAGTATCAGCGTCGACCACCCGAAGTCCCGCGCCCCCAACCCCTCGGCGGTGTACGGGTGGTAGTACTCCCGGAAGCCCGACCTGGCGATGCACTCCTTGCTCTTCTCCACCAGCGGCTCGCTCAGCTCCGGGTAGCCGTGCCCCCGCAACGAGTGCGACAGGAAGTAGTTCGTGTTCATCCACGACGGGCCTCGCCAGATGAACCCGCCCGGGTTCCCCGGCATGAACTTCGGGTCCGACGCCGGCACCGACGGCAGGGGGTAGGGCGTCCAGAAGTGCTCCTCCGGCCTGACCCAGCGCTCGACCAGGGTCTCCACCTGGTGCCGGGGCAGGTCCGCTAGGATCAGCGGCATCAGCGAGCTGATGGTCACCGTCTTCAGCGGCTTCTCCGCCACCCCCGACAGGTCGAAGAACGCCCCGGCATCCTCGTCCCAGCACTTCTCCACCAGCGCGTCCCGCACCTTGTCCGCCTCCCGGTTGAACTCCGCAGCTTCCGGCGAGTCCTCCCCACCGACTTCCACGTGCAGCCGCGCCAGCGCCCGCAGGCAGAAGCAGTAGATCGAGTTGACCAGCACGTCCTCCACGTGGAAGATATCGGCGGCCAGCACGGCGTGGTCGTCGTGGCGCAGCGGCTCGTAGGCCTCGTACACCTTCCTCAGCGCCGTGATGAACCCCCTGTTCGACAGCTCCTCCAGTCCCAGTATCTCATCGTACTTGGGCGAGCAGTCCGTCCCCGCCTCCTCCGGCTGGATCACGGCGATCAGTCCGTCCCCGTCCGGGTCCCGCGCCTCCCGCAGGTAGCGGTAGTAGCGTGTCAGGATCGGCAGCGACTCCCGCAGGAACTCCTCGTCCCCCGTCGCCCGGTACACCCGCGCCACGGTGTAGGCGATGATCGGCGGCTGGATAGTCGCGCTGTAGTAAGGGTCGGTCATCCCCACGATGTTGCGGCTCAGGAAGTCCGGCTGCTTCTCCATCTCCCAGAACGTGATGTGGGGAATGAACCCGCTGGGCCGCGCCCCGCTCATCAGCGTGCGCATCTCTTTCTTGGCCTGCTCCTGGTCCAGATGCAGCAGCGCCAGGGCGTGGAAGCAGGAGTCCCAGAACCACTGGAAGGGATACCCCGTCAGCGAGGGGCAGACGAAGCTGAACTCCTTGCCGTTCCAGTCCGCCACCCCCTCCCGCAGGTTCGACAGCAGGATCCGGCGCGCCCCCTCCTCCAGTTCCTCCCGCGATATCACGCTCTCCATTTCCATGCCTCCCCGAGTGTTACCCTCTGTCGCAATTCAGGTGGCCCGCCCTCGCGATCAGCCTTCGAATTCAAACGGATTGATCACCCGGATTCCGTCGTAGTCCTGGCCAGCACTCATGTCCTCCGAGTATACAGCGTCGCAACCGCTCTGCTTGGCCGCGGCGAGTATAAGGCAGTCCCAGTAATTGAGTCGGTATCTTCGCCGGTATGCAAGCGCCCTGTCGACAGTTTCAACAGTGAGAGGTTGCACGTGAAAGCGCTTGAGGTCCTCGACCACCTCTACAGCTTCCTCGTGGCTTAATGCATCAGTCCTTGATGGCCGAGTTGCCTGATAATAAAACTCCCCCAGAACTTGACCGGAAACAGCGAGTCTCCCGTTTGATTCCGATAGAAGGTCCAGTGACATCTGTCTTTTGACAGCCTCTATGGGCTGTAGACTGACCGCATATAGTGCAACATTAGTATCAACGAAGCGTATCGCGGTCATATAGGTCCTCACGGCTTAAATTCTCTGCCGGATTGATTCCCCCTCCCCTGGCATGTATGTCCGCAACAATTTCCCTGAGTGTTCTCTTAGAGGAGCGCAACTCGGTATTGGTCAGTCCACTCAGATATTCCCTGACCAAAGCAGAGACCGACGTCCCTCTCTCTGCCGCCGTGATCCGAGCCATGCGATAGGTCTCTTCGTCAACCGAGACAGTGATATTCTTCATGTCATTCACATTCTCACAATTACTGTGTTTCACAGTATAGTAATTCCGTCCAGCAGCGGCAAACGGGATACACCCTCCGGTTCGACGCGGTCCCTGCATCCGCGCCATAGTCGGCACAGGCGCGATCCAACGGTCGACTGCCGCCATCTGTGTCCCCGGACGAATCTCCCCTCAGTCGAAGTACTCGTCCTCCCGGAACTCCGTCCACGAGCCAAACACCGGGAACGGCAGCGGCAGGACCGCGTCGGGATCGTTGATCCGGAACCTTATTCGCCCTTCATCGAACGCGTCCCTGATCGATACCGACACTCCGGTCGTCTCGATGCACCCCTCGCATTCCTCGGGGAACTGTTGACGAGACGCCGGGTCCAGAAACTGGACGGTAATCTCCGATCCATCCGCCGCCCCTTGCACGCGGTAGTCCTCTGCGGAGATCTCCCACTCGTTCACCGCGTGCCCGTCCTCGGCATACTGAGCCCACAGGCTCAGCCCACTGGTGAAATCAACGATCACTCCCCGCCGGGGATTCCCGTCCACATGGGGTTCGAACTGCCGGAACGAGCGGCCCGCCAGCTCGGCCTTGATCCGTGCCTCCTCACCCTCGCTCAGCGGTTGCCACGGATTGACGTTGCACGACGACCCCAGGATCAGCCCAAACAGGAGAAGGAAAAAGGCCAGCCACGAAAACATGATGGTTCCTACAGCTACTGATTAACGACAATAAGGAATGCCGGTAGCGTCGATTATTTTTGCCGGTCAGAGATGAGGTAAACCCTCCGGCACGGAGGTGCCGGAATGATCAAAGACCGACAAGTCAGGCTATTGAGGCAGAGGCTTATGAAAGGAAAGACCCAGGAGACGGCGGCCGCGGTGGCTGGGATGAGCGTGCGCTCAGCGCGCAAGTGGCAGCGCGGGTCCTTGCCGTCAGAGACGAAGCAAGAGCGCTGGTGGCGAACCAGGCCCGACCCCTTCGACGGGGTGTGGGAGGAGGAGATTGAGCCCCTGCTGCGGGGCGATCCGACGGGGAAGCTGAAGGCGACGACGATTATCGAATGGCTGGAGGAGCGCCATCCCGGCCGGTTCGACGCCTCCCAGCTGCGCACCCTGCAACGGCGATTGCAGGACTGGCGGGCGTTGCACGGTCCCGATCAGGAGGTGTACTTCCCCCAAGAGCATCCGCCGGGACGGGAAGCCCAGATGGACTTCACTCACGGCAAGGCCCTGGGAGTGACCGTCGCCGGCCAGCCCTACCCCCACCTGCTGTTCCATCTGATCCTCAGCCACTCGGGGTGGCACTACGCCGAGGTGGCCGGCGGCGAGACCTTCCTGGCCCTCAAGCAGGGATTGCAGAATGCCCTCTGGACCCTGGGCGGCGTCCCGGAGGTGGTGCGCTCGGACAATGCCGCCGCCCTCACCCATGAAATACGCCGCAGCCGCGCCCGGGCGCTGAACGACAATTACGCCGCCCTGCTGGACCACTACGGACTCCGGTCCACGCGCATCAATCGCGGCCAGAGCCATGAAAACGGCGTCGCCGAGCACGCCCACTATCGCCTCAAGGAGGCCATAGACCAGGCCCTCATCCTGCGGGGCAGCCGCGATTTCCACACCGCCGACGACTACGCCGGTTTCGTCCGGGAGATGGTGGAGAAACGCAATCGCCTGGTCAGGGGGAAGCTGGAGCAGGAAATGGCTTGCCTACGGCCCCTGCCGCCAGCCCCCATGCCGGAATACGCCAACTACCAGTCCAAGGTGCGCCGGTGGAGCACCATCCAGGTAGCGGGACGGAGCTACAGCGTGCCCTCCCGCCTGATCGGCCAGGAGGTGCAGGTCCGTCTGTACGCCGACTGGGTGGAAGTGTACTACAAGGGCCACCTCGTGGAACGCATGGCGCGGGTGCACGGCGATGGGGAAGTCAACGTCAATTACCGCCACGTCATCCATTCCCTGGTGCGCAAGCCCGGGGCCTTCGCCCGCTACCGCTACCGGGAGCAGCTGTTTCCCACCCTGCGCTTCCGCCTGGCCTACGACGCCCTCCGGGAATGGCGGGGCGAACGGGCCGATGTGGAGTACGTGCGGATACTGCACCTGGCGGCCACCACCATGGAGGCCAATGTGGACAGCGCGCTGTCCCTGCTCCTGGAGTCCGGCCGGTCCTTCAACTACGCCGAGGTGCGGGAGCTGGTCGAGCCCAAGCCGATCGAGGCCCCAGCGCTGGTCCTGTCCGGGAAGCCGGACCTGAAGGTCTACGACGGTCTGCTCACCGTCAGCCTGGCCGGGACGGAGGTGTGCGGATGATGAACGCCAGCGTCGTGCAAGAGCGCATCGGCCAGCTGTGCCACGAATTCAAGTTGCCCACCATGGAAGCTCAGTCGGTGGAGCGTTTCACCGCCGCCGGCCACGGCGACGCCCTGCCCATCCTCCTGGAGGTGCTGGAGCAGGAGGCCGAGGATCGCCGTCAACGGCGCACCCACCGGCTGCGCAAGGAGTCCCGGCTGACCTCGGGCAAGACCTGGGAGACCTTCGATCACCACCGGATGCCCCTGGCGCTCCGGCAGCAAATGGATCATCTGGCCCAGGGGAGCTTCGTGGAGCGCGGCGTCAACGTGCTGGCTTTCGGGCTGCCCGGCACCGGCAAGACCCACGCCCTGTGCGCCCTGGGCCACCGTTTGGTGGAAGCCGGCTACTCCGTCCTCTTCGTCCCAGCCTACCGCCTGGTGCAGGACCTCCTCGCCGCCAAGCGCGACCTGGACCTGCCCCGCCGGCTGCGCAAGCTGGACAACTTCGACTTCCTGCTGCTGGACGACCTGGGCTACCTGCCCCAGGGGACCGAGGAGTCCGAGGTCCTCTTCACCCTCATCGCCGAGCGCTACGAGCGCCGGTCCCTGGGCATAACGTCCAACCTGGTCTTCTCCGAGTGGGAACGCATCTTCGCCAACCCCATGGCCACCGCGGCGGCCATCGACCGGGTGGTGCACCACTCCGTCATCCTGGAGTTTGACGTCCCCAGCTACCGCACCGATGCGGCACAGCAACGGGGCCACGCAGAGGAGGTGAACCGGCAAAACTAATTGACGCTCAATCGGCAAAAGTAGTTGACGCGGGACAGCTACCTTGCGATTGACTCGGCCTATCAGGCGCACCCGGCTTGCTTCCCGGTCAACGCCCTTGCAAAAGAGAATACGCCTCTGTTGCGTCGTTCGTTCCGCCGATGCGGCCCCGGAACGGTGGCCCACAGGGCGATGCCAGCCTGGCCCCGGCAGAGACGTACTCGGCTAAGCCTCGCCCCGGTACAGCTCCAGGTACTTCTCCGCCACCGCCGGCCACGTGAACTCTGCCAGGGCGTAGTCGCGGGCCTCCTCGCCCAGCCTCATGCGGGCCTCATCGTCGTTGACCAGCACCGTCAGGCTGTCAATCGCCGCCTGTCGGTCAAACCGCGGCGTCACCGCCGCTCCCCGGACCAGCAGCTCACCGTTCGAGCCCACGTCGTGAGTCAGCACCGACATCCCGTACGCCATCGCCTCGAAGAACACCAGCCCGAAGGCCTCGTAGTGCGAGAACAGCGCGAACAGGTCGGCCCGGGCATACCACCGCGCCAGCTCCTCGTCGGTCACCTCTCCGGTAACCACCACCTCGTCCCCCAGACCGTGCTCCTCCACGAACCCGGCGATCGCCTCCGCGTCGCCCTCGTCGCGACCCACCAGCACCAGCCGCACCGGCTTGTTGAACTCCCTCCGCGCCTGCCGGTACGTTTCCAGCAGCCAAAGTTGCGCCTTGTGCCGCCCCAGGCGACCCACGCACAAAATCGTCAGCCTCGGCCCCGCGTTCCCCGTTGCTTCCGAGGCCTGCTGCCCGGCATCGGTGTCTCCTTCGTACTGCGTCCCATGTTCCACCTCTTGGCGCACCAACTCGACAACCGCGGGGTCCGGTACCGGAGCGCCCCAGCCGATGACCCGTATCCTTCGGTCCTGGGCCCGGTAGGCACGACGTAGTCCCCTTGCCTCCTGCTGCGTCAGCGGCACGATGTCGTCCACCATCCGGCAGAGCAGCGCATTGATCGGCGACAGCCACCATCGCACCGGCGGCAGGGCGTGGAAGGACGGCGTGAACACAAACCGGGCCCTCCCCCGCCACTTCACCTTGGCCCAGTAATGTCCCCAGAACCAGCCGTCCCCCACGAAGTGCACCACGTTGGGCCGGAACTCCTCCAGGTACTCCCGGATACGGCACGGCGAAAACCACACCAGCGGCACCGAGTACAGCGGCACCGACCATCGTGGGAAGCCCGGCAGCCGGTAGACCTGCACCCCGTCCGGCAACGTCTCCCGGTCCGGCCAGTCCGGCTGTGCCACGCGGGGAAAGGAGTACTTGGTCGTAAGCACTCCGACCGCCTCCACCTGTGTGGACAACTGGATCTGGTGCGACAATTCCTCTATGGCACGTTCGATGCCGCCCAGGTACGGGCGGTAGTAGGGTGTCAGGTACAGCACGCGGAGCGCCTGCCCCGAGCCTGGTCGAGGGGGCGCGCTATCCACTGGAAGCCTCCAGTGATTGCCTCCAGACATCGCCGATCTGCTGCACCGGCAGGTCGACGGCCGGCGGGCCGCCGTTGGAACCGTCATTGGTGGCCTCGTCGCCCACGCGGAGCATGAATCGGTCGCCCGCAGTGCGCCCCAAGGACTGCATCGGCACACCCTGCGAACGGGCCAGATTCGCCAGTGCCGGCAGATCGGCTGGGGCCACCGATACCACGATCCGTGACTGCTTCTCTCCGAACAGCGACGCGTCCCAGCGAACGGCGTCCAGGCTGCTTCGGAACCCGACGCCTCCCAGGATGCAGGACTCGGCCAGCGCCACCGCCAGGCCTCCGTCGGAGCAGTCGTGGGCCGAGAGTACCAGGCCCCGTTCGATTCCCTCCCTGCAGGTTTCCTGCACCCGCCGCTCCAGATCGATGTCTATGCTCGGCTGTCCGGCGGTCAGGCCGTGCATCACGCTCAGGTACTCGCTGCCCGCCAGGTCCTGGGCTGTCGACTCACTCGTACCCGGCCCGAGCAGTGCAACGATCAGCCCCTCCGACGGAAATCCCGCGCCTACTGCCTTGCCTGACTCCTCCAGCACTCCCAGCGCGCCCACCACCGGTGTGGGATGCACCGCCTGGCCCTGCGTCTCATTGAACAGGCTCACGTTGCCGCTGACCACCGGCGCATCCAGCGCCTCGCTGGCCAGGGCCATCCCCCGGATGCATTCCTCCAGCTGGAAATAGATGTCCGGACGCAACGGGTTCCCGAAGTTCAGGCAATCCGTCAGGGCCAGAGGACGCGCCCCGGTGCACGAAATGTTGCGGCACACCTCGGCCACTGCTATCTGCCCACCCACGAAGGGGTCAAGGAAACAATGACGTCCGTTTCCGTCCACCGCCACTGCGATAGCCCGGTTGGTGCCCTTGACCCTGAGCACCGCGGCGTCGCCTCCGGGTCCCGCCATCGTGTTCGTCTGCACCTGGTGGTCATACTGCCGGTAGACCGCATGCTTGCTGGCAACGTTGGGCGATGCCAGCAGCCGCAGCAGCGTCTCCGCCGCGCCGCAATCGGGCAGCGCCAGGCCCTCCAGCGACATCTCCCGCCGGGCCAGGTCCTCCGCCGACGGCTCCCCCTGCAGCCGGTAGGTCGGGGCATCCGACAGCGGCCGGATGGGCAGGTGCGCCACCTCCCGGGGCTGGCCCGAAGCATCCACACCGTCTAATATCTGCGCCTCCGGTTCGGCAATGACCCCGCCGATCTGGCGGCAGTCCACGTCCCACCGCTCGAACACCGTCCGCACCTCCTCCACTCGCTCCGGCAGCACCACCAGCAGCATCCGCTCCTGCGACTCCGACAGCATCACCTCGTAGGCGTTCATGCCCGTCTCTCGCCGATGCACCTGCCCCAGGTCCAGGCGAATGCCCCGATCGGCCCGCGCCGCCGACTCGATGGACGCGCTGGTCAGCCCGGCAGCCCCCAGGTCCTGGATCGCCAGCACCGCTCCGGTATCCAGCGCCTCCAGGCACGCCTCGATCAGCACCTTCTCCAGGAACGGATTGCCCACCTGCACCGTGGGCCGCAACTCCGCCTCCTCCTCGAAGGTCCTCGACGCTAGGCCCGAAGCTCCGTGAATGCCGTCCCGCCCCGTGTCGGCCCCAACCAGCAGCAGCACGCTCCCCGGCACCCGCGCCGCCGCCGAGGCCAGCCGGTCCTTGCTGATCAGCCCCACGCACATGGCGTTCACCAGCGGGTTGTGCGAGTAGGAAGGGTCGAAATAGATTTCGCCGCCCACGTCCGGCACCCCGATGCAGTTGCCGTACCACGATATGCCCCGCACCACGCCGCCGAACAGGTGCCGGTTGGTGGCTATCTCCCTCTCCCTTGAGGAAGAGGGTTGGGGTGAATCCATCGCTTCAGGATTCTCCGAGGGATACCCCGTTCCATCGATCGGCCCGAACCGGAGGGAGTTGAGCAGCGCGATCGGTCGAGCCCCCATCGCCAGTATGTCCCTTACGATCCCGCCTACCCCCGTCGCCGCACCCTGGAACGGCTCCACCGCCGACGGGTGATTGTGCGACTCCACCTTGAACACCACCGCCAGCCCGTCCCCGATGTCCACCGCCCCGGCGTTCTCCGCGCCCGCCTCCGACAGCACCACCGGCGACGTGTGGCTGAACATCCGCAGCAGGGGACGCGAGTGCTTGTAGCCGCAGTGTTCGCTCCACAGCGCCCCGAACATACCCAGTTCCACCGCGTTGGGCTCACGGCCCAGCCGCTCCACGATCAGGTCGTATTCGGTTCGCGTAAGCGCGATTTCGTCGAGAGTTTCCTGGCTGACGGGCATGGCTCACCACAGAACTGTTGGGGTACTGGGAAATACTACCATCTGCGTTTCCCGATGGGGAATGCGACCCAGGGCCAACACGGCTGGTTCATTCGGTTATTATGGGCAGCACGCAGTCCGTTCATGGTGAACCCTGAGCTTGTCGAAGGGTCGGACCATGAGCCGCATGAACAGGTATTCCTCGATGAGCTCTAGATGAACCAATGCCATTGGATGGCGTTACTCTAGCCATCGCCCTGGGAACCTCCGAAAGAACGAGCTACGGCTCTCGGCCCGTCCCCCGGGCGGTCAGGGCGCTCCGGGAACCCCCTCTACTGCCGTGACGTCTCCTCCGCTGACCCGGAAATAGAACGCCCCCGCTCCATAGAACCCTGACACCTGCTCCGGGTCTGTCGTGGTAATCATCACCTGGGGATAACGGGACGCCATTTCCAGTACCCGGAACCGCCTCGCCGCGTCCATTTCCGACAGCGCGTCGTCCAGCAGCAGCAGTGGCCCCGTGCCCCTTGCCGCCGCCAGCGTCTCGGCCTCGGCCAACCTGAGTGATAGCGCCAGCGTCCGCGCCTGCCCCCGCGATGCGTAAATGCCCATGTCGGTCCCGTTCACCAGAATCTCAAAATCGTCGCGGTGCGGCCCTACCGCGGTGACTGCCGTGGCCATTTCCCGCGCCGCAACCGATTCCAGCGACCGCAAGAAACTGTCCTCCATGCCCTGCTCTCCCTCCCCCAGGGGAACACTGGGCCGGTAACGCAACTCCAGCGACTCGCCGGATCCGCTCAGACTCCGGTGATGCCCGACGCAGGCCTCCTCCAGGGCGTTCATCACCTCGTGCCGCCGCCACGTCAGCCACGATCCCTCCTGGACCAGCTCCCCGTCCCAGTACTCCAGCTCGTCCGGTGCCGCCCGGCCCTCCCGTCGCAGCCGCAGCAGACGGTTGCGCTGCCGCACCACCCGCTGGTATCGCTGCAGGGACCTCAGGTACTGTGCATCAGCCTGGGACACCAGGATGTCGAGGAACCGGCGCCGCGCCGACGGCGGGCCCTGCACCAGCTCGATGTCCAGGGCGCTGAACAGCACCGCGTGTACCAGACCCACCAGCCCCCCTGCCGTGCGCCGCACCCGGTTGACGCGGATCTCCTTGCTCACCCGGTACCCCGGGCCTGTGGTCGATTCCGACTCCGAAACTCGGTATCCCACTATGACCCGCTGCGGAGTGGCGTTCTCGCCGGCCTCCTCCACCAGCCCGTCCACCAGTGCCATCTCCCCATCCCTCGCCGCCCCGAAGTTAACCAGTTCCCGCTCATTCTCCGCCCGGAAGGAACGGGCGATGGCCAGGATGTACACCGCCTCCATCAAGGCTGTCTTGCCCTGTGCGTTCTCGCCGAAGTACACCGAGACGCCCGGCGGTATCTCCAGGTCCACCTCGACCAGGTTCCGGAAGTTGCTCAACCGCAGGCGGGACAGCTGCACCTATCTACTTTCCCCGACCCTGGCGTTCCTTTTCCTTGTGCTCAAGCTGCCACTCGGATTCACCCAACTGCCATTGGGTGAGGGTGATTCCTGCGTCCACGATTACCAGCGTTGCGGCATCCTCTTCCTTTATGGCTTGGTCCCGCTCTTCCAGCAAGGCCGCGAGAAACTCCCTGGCTTCTTCCTCTGTAATCTCTTCCCGGCGCAGCTTTCCGGCCAATTTATCCCAGCGTTCTTGCGTCATAGGGCTTCTCGGGGCAGGCACGACCGGCAGATTAGCCAATTGACCATTCCTGATAAAGTCTGGGATAAGGGACACTTGAGGTTCCAGAGCACTCACCCTGCTGGGCAGGCTTAATGCTTGAAGGCTCTTCTTGGTAGGTTCCAATGCAGTCAGCCGCACCTGAATGGAATACAAGAGGCGAAACACCCAGATAGCCGCGCCACTACGACGCCGACGAAGGCCACTAAGATAGCAGCCGCAACCGTCACTACACCCTGCGGTATGCCCAGTAGTATCATGCAGCTACCAGGCTTCCTTTCTTTAGAGTCCCCTACCCCTCCTGCAGCCGCCGTATCTCCGCCTCCAGCTCCGCCGCCTCGCCGGCGTCCCCCGCCGACAGCCGGAAGCAGCGGTCCAGGTACAGCTTGGCCAGCCGCGAGCTCCGCTCCGACGTATCCCGGGCCACCGCCAGCAGGTTCGCCACCTGAAACTCCTCCGGCAGGTGCCGCGCCAGCGCCGCTATCTCCTCTCCCACCTCGTCCACCGCCGCACTGTCCGATCCCTCCACCGCGAAGCGCAGGCGCCCCAGCAGGCGCGACAGCTCGCTCAGCTTGTCGCTCTCGCTCATGAAGCTGAACAGCACGTCGTTGACGTTGAACGACGCGTCCAGTTCCTCCTCCGGCTCCTCAGCGGCAGCCAGTTCCTCCGGTTCGCCCACAGCCTCGGCCCCCACCACCGTCGCGCTCTTGCCCGAAGCCGCATATAGCTCTCCGTAGCTCTGCACCGCCTCCGTCACCGACTCCATCATCCGCGGCAGATCGTATGAAAACATGTTCCCCGCGTATACCAGGTCGTCGCCCCGCTGCATGCTCAGACGCTCCAGCTCACCGAACCCGTCCACTGGCTCCGGCACCGGCGGCATGGCGAACGACGACAGGTCGTTCAGCGGTAGCGCCCCCAGATGCGACGCCAGGAACGGCGGCAGGAACTTGGTCAGGTCCGACTTGATGGGAAGGGTCACCACGTAGCTGGCATAGACCTTGTCCGGTTCGGTGTCCACCTTAAAATACACCAGGGCGTGGCCCACCGGGTTTCCGCGGTCTCCTCGGTCAAAGTAAAGGTCCATTGCTCGATGTCACCTGCCACTCTGCAGAGTCCAGTCTCTTTCACCTGGCTGGCCCACTACTATCTCTCGCTTGAAATTATAGCATCGGCCCCGTGCCTTCCGGTTCCAGGGATGCCTCCGTCGTTGACGCCCTTGGGCAAAAAAAGTATGGTATATCCATCCCCCACATTCCAAGGCGAGCGCGTTTGTCAGGGAGCGGTAAATGCCCGATTCGGATGTGAAAATCTTCGACTACGACAAGATCGAAATCGGCGAGGAGCTGGGCTCATACGAATACACCCTCACCCAGGAAATGCTGGACGGCTTCCGCCAGTCCGTCGATGACCCCGACGCCGTCTTCCCGAGCCTCGCCGTCAAGCACGACGCCACCGCCTTCGCCATGGTCTACGACGACCAGACCGGCGGCGTCAACGCCGGCAATGAGGTCGAGTTCTTCAACCCACCCGTACCCGGCAGGAAGATCCGCGTCACCGGGCGAATCGCCGACAAGTACCTGCGCCGCGACAAGCCCTACATGGTCATCGAAGCCACCGCCGTCGACGAGGACGGCCGGCTCCTCGAGAAGCTACGCACCTACCAGATGAAGAAACCCGATGAGGTGGGCAGGAAATGGCACCCGCAGACATAGCCCCCGGCCAGCACATCCCCACGGTCACCAAGAGCGTGACCCAGGACACCATCAACCAGTTCGAGAACTGCGGCATCCTCGACCGCCAGAACATCCACAACAACCCCGAGCTGGCCCGGCAGCGTCTCGGCACCGCCTACCCCATCGCCTCCGGTCGCATGTCGGTTGCCTTCGCCTCCGAGAGTCTGCGCCGCTTCTTCGGCCCCGACGTCTTCAATCACACCGGTAGCGTCAACCTGAAGTTCCTCCGCCCCGTCAAGGGCGGCGACACCATCACCGTCACCGGCGAGGTCGCCTCTCGAGAGGACACCGGCGACGGCGCCCAAGTCGTCGTCAACCTTGTCTGCCAGAACCAGAACGGCGACCCCACCGCCATCGGCATCGGCACCGCCGTATTAAAATAGGGGCGTACAGCCGTGCGCCCTGTCCCCCAGAGAGGATCAAGAGAAGGTCAACCAATGGCTACAACCACCGACCAGGTAAGCGAACTCTTTGAAGACGCGCAGTCCCTTTACGGCGACTCGCTGGAAATGCTCGACCAGGGCAGACTCCGCCACGCCGCCGAAAAGGCCTGGGGCGCCACCACGCGCTCCACCGACGCCATGGTCCTAGCAAGGACCGGGGCCGAACCGCAGTCCGCCGGCCAGGCACGCCGCGCGTTGTTGCGAATGAGCAGCGAAGGCCCTGCATTTGTGGCGTTTCAGGGGCAGTACAGCACCAGGTCCCTACTATTGCACATAAACTGCTTCTACGACGGAAATTGCGAACCGGAAGCCGAGATGTCGGCCCTCATCCGGGACACCGATTCTTATATCCAGGAGGCCAGGAATCTGGCCTCGGCAGCCTGAGAGACTACCAACGGTACGCCATATTTGCAACGAGAGAAGATAGATATGCCAGGTTCCGAACACGGCAAAGTCGAAGCTGAAATCGTATACTGCGTGGCTTGAGGTTACTTCCCGGTCGCCACGTGGCTGGCGATGGAGTTCTTCAAGTCCGACGCCCCCGGTGATGTCGCCATCAAGATGACGCCCTCCGACCGCGGTCGCCTCGAGGTCTACCTCGACGGCGAGGTCATCTTCGACCGCAAGACCGACGGCGGCTTCCCGGACCTCGGCAAGGTCAACGAACTCAAGATGACCATCGCCGAGAAGCTCTTCGATCTCGAAGACGCCTAGAGCGTCGATACCATTCCGTTCCAAACTGGGTGTTTGGCGCTTTTCGGTCCGTCATTCCCGCTTTCGCGGAAATCCGGAACCGCGGGGTCGAGTGATCAGGCCGCCTGAATCGGAAGGCTGCCGCGCTGATGCGAAGCAATGCCGCTCATCCGGAACTCGAGGCGCAAGCCTTCATCCCGAGCTTGTCCCATCATCCAGAACCGGAGACACAACCGGTCGTCCTGAGCCCAAGACTCAACCGTTCGTCCCGAACCCAAAACACAACCGCCCATCCTGAGCCTGACGAAGGACGGGCGGCTACCCCGAAGATGGAGGCCCCTGTTGCCAGACCCAGAACACGTTGAGACCGCCCGGGCCGGCCCTGCCGCCATCGCCCGCTGGCGGGCCGCCAACCCCGGCGCAATGCTCGACCTGAGCGACTCCGACCTTTCCGGGGCAGGCCTCCAGGGGGCCGACCTCAGCGGCGCCGACTTGGAGCGTGCCCGGCTCGGCGATGCCGACCTGTCCGGCGCTGACCTGTCCGACGCCCGTCTCACTCGCGCCAGCCTGCCCGGTGCTAATCTCTCCGGCGCCAACCTCGAGAAGGCCGACCTCGGCCGCGCCTCACTGTCGGGCGCTGACCTGTCGTCCGCTAACCTGACCAACGTCAACCTGTTCTGGGCCGACCTCAAGGGCGCCAACCTTCAGGGCACGGTGGTCCGCCACTGTCGCATGAACCGGGTCTCGCTCATCGGCTGCAACCTGAGTGGCGCCGACTTCGGCCAGTCCAACATGATTGAGGCCGACCTCCGCAACGCTGATCTCACAGGCACCCTGTTCGTCTCCACCAACATGAACGGCGCCGACCTGTCCCGCTGCAGCATGAACGGCGCAGACTTTACCCGCGCCATGATTCGCGACTCCATGTTCATCGCCACCAACATGGCCGGCGCCAACTTCGACCAGGCCAGTCTCCACCGCGCCGACTTCACCCTCGCCAAGTGGGACCACACCACCACCCTCCCCAAGGGCTTCGACCCCAACAACGTCGAGTTCCTGGATGTGGGGGTTTAGGGCATTCAGCAACGAGGGGATATGTAGTGCAAGACCAATATGTTGGAGACATTGGGGATTTCTGCAAATATGGGCTGATGCGATTTCTATGTGGCAAAACTGGTCCTCGGATGGACCCCCCGTTACATTTGGGTGTCGTGTGGTACTTCACCGAGGATAGGAGGGGAGGCGGTGGAGAAATCGGTTATATGAATATGTCGGTGCCTTTGTTTTATTATGATCCTCCCTTATTCAATGAGTTAACGAGAATCATTCAACTCAACAGGCGTACGGTTCAAGAAATCCAAGATTCTGATATTTTCCCCAATCAATGTGAATTCTTTCCAGATTTAATTCCTCGGATTGGAAGTCGCGTTGATTGGCGTAACAATGCTTTGAATTGCATAACAGACGCCGAGTTAGTATTTTTGGATCCCAACACTGGGATCGGCATGGGGAGTCGAGACCACGCTTATGAGGAGGACCTCCAAGCTTTTGCAAACGGCAACGGGGGAGATAGGAGCCTGGTTATTTGTCAGCACCCTTCCAATAGTACGCTAGGAGAACTGCGACGTATTTTGGAACTTGGACAATTGCTCGAGCGGCCCATATGGACATGTCAGTGGGGTTCGCGTTCCTTTCTTATTTCACCTGCTCCGAGGCACAATGGACTACTTCGGAATCGGTTAGAATTATTTCGCAATGTATGGGAATTTGGAGAACTTGGATAACATGCCCACCATCCTCCTAACCGGCCCTGAACGCTCCGGCAAGACCAGCCTCGCCGCTGGCCTGTTGGCCCACGCCCGCCACGCCGGCCGCTCCGCCGCCTACGTCAAGCCGTTCTCGCCCAAAGGCGACGCTGACGCCGACCACGCCTTCGCCTCCGGTGTCCTCGCCGACGCCCTCGGTATCGCCGTCGGCCCGGCTCCTGGCCCAGCCACGGACAGCGTGGACCGGGCCGCCGCTGCGATCGTCGCCCTGCGTGAGTCCGCAGACGTGGTAGTGGTGGAAGCGCCCGACGGCCCGACCGCCGGGCAACTGGCCGCCGCCATCGACGCCCGGGTGCTGGAGGTCCAGGCCTACGCTCCCGAGACCGACTGGGCCCACCTCGCAGATTCCGCCGCCGTACGTTGGGGCAACCGCCTGGCCGCCCTGGTCGTGAACGCCGTTGCACCCTACAGGCAGGATGCCGTCCTGGCCGCTGCGAGGGAGTCCTCCGCCGACGTGGATACCGTGGTCATCCCCGAGAGCCGCACCATGCTCGCTCCCACGGTGGCCCAGGTCGCCGACCACCTGGACGCCGTCTGGACCCTCGATCCCGTCAATGCCGACGCTCCGGTAGAACGCTTCCTCATCGGCGGCAACATCATGGACAACGGCCCGACCTACTTTGGCCGCTATGACAACCAGGCCGTCATCGTTCGCGCCCAGCGCCCCGACATCCAGCTGGCCTGCATGCTACACCAGACCCGTTGCCTCGTCCTCACCGGGCCCGGTGAGCCAACTGCCTATGTGCGGGCCGAGGCCCTCGAAAGGGACATCCCCCTGCTGCAGGTATACGCGCCCACCATCGAGACCGCCGATGCCCTCGACCGCCTCATCGACGCCGCTACCCCCCACAGCCTCGTCAAGGCCCGCCACTACGCCGCCCTGCTCCAGCAGCACGCCGGCCCTGAAACACTGGCCGCCTGGCTCGCCTAGCCGGGTGTCGTCGGCTGGGAGCCGCCTGCCCTTACTTCGGCTGACACCTTGGCGTTCCAATTCAGGTGGATTCCCCAAATATAGGGGCGTGTGAACGCCCGCCCATTCTCCCCGCTGCGACCTCTGCTCGAATTCCGTCACCTGAATGGAACCCCCCACCCACTGACAACAACCCCTTGCCATATCCGGCAACCACCCACTATCATCACTGTATGCGTACATGTGTTCGCTCAAACGGACTGTCCAGCCGGCGCCCAGGTACCAGGCGTTGCCGCAACCCGGTCGTCCCCCAAAATGCCCGCACTTGTCCGGGTTTGTCCGGGCTCAGCGTTTTTCCGCGTACTGGCGGGTGTCGTCGATTTTCCCACGCAGAGATCACTGCATGGCCCGCCCGCCGCCAAACCGTCATTCCCGCTTTCGCGGGAACCCAGCGCCCCAAATCCAGGGAGACGACTTTGAACATGATGAAAACCCCATTTCCCGCCCACGGCGGTCACCGGCCCCTCCCGGGTCTCCGGCAAATGAGCAACATGACAGGAATTGTTCGGAAATGACCGTCTTTTTGAAAAATCTTTGCGCATCTGCGGTTGACTCCCCGGACGGATCGAAAAGCAAGGCTGGGACACTATGAGACGGAATGGGACGGGAATCCAAAAATTCTGTCCCATCGGGACTCAGAAACTTTCGCTGATTTCCTCTTGTGTAACCACCAATACTCGATTCCGCATGGGCCAAGCATTCGGGCCGGCCAAATGCGATAGCCCCGGTCAATCGACCTTCGAACCCGTTCATGACTTACCCCTGTGATATACTCCAGTCCATACTATTCGAGTTTACGCCCGTGGGAGAACGCCATGGATTTGGGACTCCAGGATAAGGTCGCCATCATCACCGGCGGCAGCGATGGCATTGGCAAGGCCGCCGCCGTCAGCATGGCCAACGAGGGTGCGTCCGTCGTCATCGTCGCCCGCCGCCAGGATGTCCTCGACCAGGCGGAGCAGGAAATCCTTACCGCCACCGAAGGCCAGGTCCTCTCCATCTCCGCGGACGTCACCGACCCGGCCGCCGCCAGGAGCATCGTACAGAACACCCTGAACAAGTTCGGCCGCCTCGACATTCTGGTAAACAACGCCGGCACCTCCATGGCCAAGCCCTTCGAAGACGTATCCCAGCAGGACTGGGAGTACGACTTCGACCTGAAGGTCTGGGGCGCCGTGAGGCTCATCCAGGAGTCCATTCCCGAGATGCGCAAGGTCGGCGGCGGACGCATCATCAACGTCACCAACCTCGGCGGACGCACCCCCGGCCCCTCATCCATGCCCACCTCCATCTCCCGCGCCGCTGGCATCGCTATCACCAAGGGCCTTTCCAAGGACCTGGCCGCCGACAACATCCTGGTTTCCACCGTCTGCATCGGCCTGATCAAGAGCGGCCAGCACCAGCGCCGCTTCGACGCCCGCGTCCAGTCCGAGCACGACCTCTCCGTCGACGCCTTCTACGACCAGCTGGCCGAAGCTCGTTCCGTACCCCTGGGCCGCGTCGGTGAGCCCGAAGAGGCCGGCGACGTCATCGCTTTTCTAGCCTCCGATCGCGCCAGTTACCTCACCGGCATCGCGGTCAACCTCGACGGTGGAGCCTCCGCCGTCGTCTAGGACTATCACACCCGCAGTGCGCACTATCGGGCCTCTATCCCGCCTTTGACGGAGAATCGGCCCACAAGAGACGGAAATTGCAGTGTCGGGGCGCACAGCCGTGCGCCCTTACGCGTCGAATTGCGACGTTGCCATTGTCAACCGGTTGCCGGGCGCTGCACCTGATCAGGACTCTCCGCCTCGGCACAGCAACAGGAGGACCACCCATGACCACCCCATACCTCAGCGAACTGCAGCCCAACCCGCGCCTGCTACTCGGCCCCGGCCCCAGTTCAGTTCATCCCCGCGTGCTGCAGGCCATGACCCTGCCCGTGATGGGCCATCTCGACCCCGACTTCTTCCAGGTGATGAACGACATCGGCGACATGCTGCGGGAGGTCTATCACACCTCCAACACCATGACCCTGCCGGTCTCCGCCACCGGCACCGGCGCCATGGAGACCGCCTGCGCCAACATTCTCGAGCCCGGCGACACCATGGTCGTCTGTCGCAACGGCTTCTTCGGCCTCCGCCTCGGCAACATCGCCGAACGCTGCGGCGCCCGCGTCTACCAGGTTGACACCCCCTGGGGCCAGCCCGTCGACACCCAGGCCCTGGAGGACGAGCTCTCCCGGCATTCGCGGGTCAAGGCAGTGGGCCTCGTCCACGCCGAGACCTCCACTGGCGTCCTCACTCCTCTGCCTGAGATTCTAGACGTCATCCACCGCCACGGCGCACTCGCCATCGTCGACGCCGTCACCTCTCTTGGCGGCCATGACATGCAAGTGGACGAGTGGAGCGTCGACGTCTGCTACAGCGGCACCCAGAAGTGCCTGGGCGCTCCCCCGGGACTCGCCCCAATAACCCTCAACGAAGCCGCCATGGAAGTGGTTAGGACACGCGAGACCCCGGTCCAGAGCTTCTACTTCAACCTGCAGGACCTGGAGAGCTACTGGGGCCGCAGCCGTAGCTACCACCACACCGCCCCCATCTCCATGACCTACGCCCTCCGCGAGGCCCTGCGCATGATGATGGAGGAGGGCATCGACAACCGCATCGACCGTCACGCCAGGGTCGCCGCCGCCCTCCGTGCCGGCCTCGGAGCCCTCGGCCTCGAGCTGCTCGCCCACCCCGACTACCGGCTCAACCCGCTGACCACTGTCCGTATCCCCGACGGCATAGATGACGCCGCCGTTCGGGCCGCCCTGCTCAACGACTACGGCATCGAGATCGGCGGCGGTCTCGGCGAGTTCCGGGGCGAGGCCTGGCGCATAGGCCTGATGGGCGACTCCGCCCGCGATCGCAACGTCCTGGCCTTGCTGTCTGCCCTGGAGCAGATTCTCAACGCCAGCGGCTACGAGGTCGCCTTCGGCTCCAGCCTCGCCGCCGCCCAGAGGTCCCTCGCGACCCATGACCAGTAGCTGCGCTCACTCCGCAATTCAGGGTCGGCGTTCCCCCGTTCCTTCGCGGTCCGGGCCGGGCAACAGCCCCTCGTTACCCTGCCCCTTGTCGCCCCAGATCTGGTTGGCCCTGGCCTCTTCCAGCTCCCCCTGGAGCAACGCCGCAGTGCGTCGCCTCGACCGGCTCGCCCCTCCACCCCTGCCGCTGGACGAGCCAGGATCCTCCTGACGGTACGCCTCGTCCAGAATGTCCACCACGTGGCGCACCGGGGTACGGTGCCCGGCGGCACGCAGGCCCTGCTCCAGTTGCAGCATGCAACCGGGATTGGCTGTGATCGTTTCCTGGGCCCCTGTCTCGACAATGGCGTCCACCTTTCGGCTCAGTATCCGCCGCGACAGCGTGGGTTGGACTACCGAGTAGATCCCTGCCCCGCCGCAGCACATCGCCGGATTCTCCATCTCCTGCAGCTGCACTCCGCCGATGGAGCGCAATATCGTCCGGGGCGCCCTGCTGATCCGCTGCGCATGAGCCAGGTGACACGGGTCCTGGTACGTCACCTGCCGTTCCAGGTGGCTCGCCGGGCGTCGGAATGGTAGCTCCAGCAGCAGTTCCGTGATGTCCCGGGTCATCTCGCTGGCCTGGCGCGCCTTCTCGGAATACTCCGGGTCATCTTTCAGCAGATCGTGGTACTCCTTCATCGTGGACCCGCACCCGGCAGAGCAGGTCACGATCCTGTCCGCTCCGGCCGATAACAGGGCATCGATATTGCGTCGGGCCATCGCCCGTCCCGACTCCAGGTCCCCGCCGTGCAGGTTCAGCGCACCGCAGCAACCCTGACCTCGGGGCACTGCCACCTCGCAGCCGTTCCGGACAAGCACCCGCACCGTCGCATTCATCGTATCCGCCTGCATCAGCGGCATCACGCAGCCTGAAAGCAGGGCCACCTTCATCTTGGGCTCCTCGTCGGTGGGCCGGTACGTACGACGCGAGGGGCCGAAGAACCGCCGGCTCATTCGGGGCATCTGCTCCTCCAGCTGCCTCAGATTGCCGGGCAGCAGCCTGTTCAGCCGCGTCAGCCGGACCAGGCTTTGGGCTCCAACCCGCTGGTAGATACGCAAAAGGCCCGCCCCGAAACGCATCAGGCCCGGTCGTGAAAGCATCCCCCGCAGGAACCACCGCGTCATCCGCTTCATCTCGTCCGACTGACGGCTATGTCCCCGCACCTGCCCCCTCGTTCGTTCCATCATCCTCCCGTAGGGAACTCCCGATGGGCAGACGGCCTCGCAGGCCCGGCAGTTGAGGCAGGCCTCCCAGTGGGAAACAATGCGGTCGCTTATACCTACCCGCCCCTCATTCACCGCCTTCATCAGCGCGATACGGCCCCTCGGGGACTCCATCTCCAGGCCCGTCACCCCATACGTGGGGCATGAACTCAGGCACAACCCGCAGTGCACGCACCGGTACATATCGGCCTCTGCCGGGGCGTCCGATCCCGAAAAGCCCGCCAGCAGCGTCGCAGTGGGCATCGGAGCGTGCCCCTGGGCAACGTCCTCCACCGCCGGTCCGTCTGGTGTCCGGTTAGCGGCATCCGTCGGAACGGGCTCCCTCTCGTAGCTCTGCGCGGCGTTATTGACCATCAGATCCGCCCCAGGAATCGACCGCTGTTCAAAAGTCCCTGTGGGTCCAGCTGCTCTTTGATTCGTCGCATTATATCCATGCTCCCCGGTTCGGGACCCCACACGTCCAGCTTCACCTTGATCGAAGGATGACATATCTCCACAATCGCCGTTGCCCCGTGCTGCCTGGCTATTCTCCGCACGTCCCCTATCGTCGCCAGGACCTCCTCCGGCTCTGACTCTCCCCAGAACATCAGCTTGACGGTCCCGAATCCCGGGTCGACCACCATTTCGGAAGCTGTCTCCTGCAGGCCCGTATTCAGACACGACGCGGCCAGCACCGGTATGATCCTGCGAGGGGCCGAGAGCCGCATCGACAGCGTGGGTTGAGACGAGTCCAGCCAGCCTAGGTCAGTAGCCCACTGGCGAGCCGCACGCGGCTCGTCTCCCCCGGCTGACACAATCCCCATGGCTCCGGCGCTGAGCAATGACGCCGACGTATCCTCCGCGCGCCGTCGGACCGCCTCCGCCCGGCCGTGGAGGAAGCCAATTCCCAGGCCTCCCATACTCTCACCCGCGGCCTGGCCCAGCGTATACCCGGACCGGGAGGCCAGGAAGTGACGGGCAAGCCCGTCGCTGACTGCCAGGTAGCTCTGGGGCCCCGACACCAGGTTCAGCACCTCCCACCCTCCTTGCACGGCCTCCTCCATGGAGTCGAAAGGCGCCAGGACCACGAGTTCCTCCGGCTGCAATGGCGATACCTTGAAGGAGGCCTCCACCACTATGCCCAGGGTTCCCAGCGAACCGGTATAAAGCCTGTTCAGGTCGTACCCCGTGACGTTCTTTACCACCCGGCCTCCCGCCTTGGTCGCCACACCATCGGCACCCACCACTCCGATGCCGATCAGCCAGTCACGGGGAGGACCATAGGCGTGGGCCATGGGGCCTGCCCAGGCCGTCGCCAGGATTCCTCCAACCGTGGCTCTATCAGGCGATGGCGACTCCAGTGGCACGAACTGTCGTGCCGCACCCAGTTCACTTTGCAGGGCCGCCAGCCTGATCCCGGCCTCTACCGTCGCGGTCATGTCCCCCGGTTGGTAATCGATAACCCGATCCAGCCGGGAAAGGTCCAGTACCAGGCCTATCCTGTCCGGTGGGTTGCCCAGGGCCATCTTGGTGCCGCCTCCACGGGGGAAAACTGTGACCTGGTTCTCCGCCGCCCAGCGCATTACCTCACCAACCTGGACCCGGTCCTCCGGCACAACTACTCCCATAGGACTGATGCCGTCTATGGCATACTCGGAATGTACGTATGCCGGCGGCAACGACGTAATGGGAACAATCCTGCTCAGCTCGTCGACGTATGGTGTGGTCACCGGAATCTCACCTGTCCAGCCCTTGATATAACGGCGCGCCTTGTTTCCTCAGCCCCGCGCCTCCGGGCTGGCTAGGTCGGAGAGTAGGCCTCAGTTGGCTGTAACACCGACACGATGGTTCTCAAGGAGTATTGGCCTGTTCCGGCCAGTGGAAATCCACAAGGTCGACGCCGCCCCGGGCGCTCCTCCGGCTGCCTCCTCCCTTTCTTGCCTGCCCCATGAATTTGCTGAGCATGGGACAGCTAGGCGTACATGCCCGGAGCCGGCCGGTGCGCCGCCGCCGTGTGACGGTGGCCGTCTGGGAATATCTTGCCGGGGTTGATGTTATTCCTTGGGGCAAACGCGTCCCGCACCCGGCGCATTACCGCCATATCTTCCTTCGTGTACACCAGCGGCATCTGCTCCTTCTTTTCCAGTCCCACGCCGTGCTCACCCGTGAGCGTTCCCCCTGCCGCGACGCACACCTCCAGCACCTCCGCCCCGGCAACGGTAATCCTCTCCAGCGCCCCCGGCTCCCGTTCGTCGAAGAGCAGGCAGGGATGCAGATTCCCGTCGCCGGCGTGGAACACATTGGCTATGGTGACTCCATGCCTGCGTCCCACCTCCGCCACCTGCTGCAGTACCGGCGCCAGTTGCGTCCTCGGCACCACCCCATCCACCAGGTAATAGTTGGGAGCCAGGCTGCCCAGTGCGCCCAGCGCACCCTTCCTACCCTTCCAGAGTTGCTCCCTTTCCTCCGCCTCGGCAGCGAACCGCACCTGGCTGGCGCCGGTGTCCCAAAGGGCCGCCTCCACCTCCAGGCCGATCTCGTCCACCTCTTCGTTGAGCCCCTCCAGCTCGATGAGCAGCACCGCGCCAGCGTCATCCGGGTACCCGGCGTCAGACACGTTCTGCACTGCTTGGATGCTCAACGCGTCTATCATTTCCAATGCCGCGGGTACAATTCCGTGACCGATTACTGCGGAGACCGCCGTACACGCCGATTCCACATCCGCAAAGATGCCGAGGTAAGTCTTGACCGCCTCCGGCACCGGCAGAATTCTCACCATGATCCGGGTGGCTATTCCGAAAGTCCCCTCCGACCCGGTGAAGACACCGCGGAGGTCATACCCTGGCGTCTCTCGCGCCATGCTTCCCAGCGACACCACCTTCCCGTCCTCCAGGACGGCCTCCATTCCCAGGACGTGGTTCGTCGTGGTCCCGTAGGCCAGGCAGTGCGGCCCACCAGCATTCTCCGCGATGTTCCCTCCCAGGCTGCAGGCCCGCTGGCTGGACGGGTCCGGGGCATAGCGCATCCCGAACTTGCGCACGTGTGTGTCCAGGTCCAGGTTGATTACCCCGGGTTCCACGATCGCGTGGCGGTTATCGGTGTTCACCTCCAGAATGCGGTTCATCCGGGTGAAAGCGATCTGAATACCCTCCGGGTTCGAAATCGCCCCCCCGCTGAGTCCGGTGCCCGAGCCGCGCCCCACCACCGGGATCCCCGCCTCACAGCACAGCGCCATCACCCGGCTGACCTCGTGGGTGTTCAGCGGGAACACCACAGCGCTGGGCATCCCCCGGTCGATCGAGCCGTCATATTCGAAAACCAGCAGATCGTCCGGGTGGTGAACCACGTTGGTGGGCCCGACAATCTGCATCAGCCGTTCTATGAATCCAGCGTACCCGAAGGCGGCGATCCCACCACCGGTCCTGGCTCCCGTGTCATTGTCTGTAGTCAATCGAAAACTCACCGCAGAAGTCTGGGCTTCCAATCCCTGTTAGGACCACTGTTGCCGGGCGATGGTCGTCGAAACACGCCACATCTTACCCTCAACCTGACCCATTTCTCCTTGGATGATAGCCCCTGCCCACACACTAGGCAAGCGCATAGCCTTTCACTAGTCGCCGAGGTTCCGCTTGACACCCATCCTACGCCTGCCATATCCTGTTCCCACACAATCAAATATAACCAAAGGCTGTGAAGGGGAGTAGTAAGCTTCCAGCGGGGCAACAAGCGAGCCGGGTATGGTGAAAGCCGGCGCCCAGGGCAGAAGTGCGAATGGACCCCGGAGCCGCAGGCCGAACTTCCACCGTTATGCGACGGCAAGTGCTAGGCTGAGCCGGTATGGGCACCGTTAAAGGCCCGCGGCATGGGACTGGCTTCAGTAGCCTACCTCCATTTTGAGCTGGGAACAGGTCCCCCCGCCGGTTGAGATTCCGCCTTTGGCCTTCTACTGTGGGCCAGCAGCGGAGAATTAGGGTGGCAACACGATGCAGACTCGTCCCTTGATGGACGGGTCTTTTTGTTTGGAGCGCGATATGTACTACCCAACCCTGGAACAGGTTAGGGCACGGGCCCGCGAGGGCAACATCGTGCCCGTTTACCGCTCTATTCACGCCGACCTCGAAACCCCGGTCTCCGCCTACCTCAAAGTGGCCCGCGGCCCCTACTCCTACCTCCTCGAGAGCGTGGAGGGCGGCGAGCGGGTGGGCCGGTACAGCTTCATCGGCACCGATCCCTACCGGATCATCACCACCGGCCCCGGCCAGGAGTACGGCGAGGTCGACCCGCTGACTCTGGTGGAGGAGGAGATGTCCCGCCACCGGCTCATCCCCGTCGACGGGCTGCCCGGCTTTCACGGCGGCGCGGTGGGATACCTCGCCTACGACGCCATCCGTTACTTCGAGCCCCGGGTGCCTCCCATGCCGGAAGACCCCCAGGGCGTGCCGGAGTCGGTATTCATGTTCGGCGAGACCATCCTGGTATTCGACCACCTGCGACACGACATCAAGGTCGTTTCCCACGCCCGGCTCGACGGGGATGTGGACCGTGCCTACGCCGACGCCGTGGCCCGTATCGAGGAGATGGTCTCACGTCTGGCCGGCCACCTTGCCTTGCCCGCCGAGTTTCAACAGGGCGTCGCCATCCCGCCCAGCCCCATCGGCTCCAACTTCACTCCGGACCGGTATTCCGACGCCATCGACCGGTGCGTCGAGTACATCTACGCCGGCGACGTGATCCAGGTCGTCAACTCCCAGCGCTTCTCCCGCAAGACCGGGGCTCACCCCTTTCAGATCTACCGCGCACTGCGCAGCGTCAACCCGTCGCCCTACATGTACTATCTCGACCTGAACGGCTTCCAGATTGTCGGCGCGGCCATCGAGTCGGTGGTCAAGGTGGAGGACGGCATTGCCTCCACCCACCCCATCGCCGGCACCCGGCCCCGGGGCCACACCCCCGGAGAAGACGCTGCCAACGAGGCGGAGCTCAAGGGCAGCGAGAAACAGCGCGCCGAGCACATCATGCTCCTGGACCTGGGCCGCAACGACATTGGCCGCGTCAGCGACCCCGGCACCGTCGAAGTCACCAGAATGATGGAGGTCGAGCGGTTCTCCCACGTCATGCATCTCGTCTCCCACGTCGAGGGTCGCCTGCGCCAGGACCTGTCGCCCTACGATGCCCTGCGCTCCTGCTTCCCCGCCGGTACCGTCTCCGGCGCCCCCAAGATCCGCGCTATGGAGATCATCGCCGAGATTGAGGGCGAGAAGCGCGGTCCCTACGGCGGCGCTGTCGGCTACTTCAGCTACTCCGGCAACATGGACACGGCGCTGGTACTGCGCACCGGCATCTACAAGGACGGCACTATGTATGTGCAGGCTGGCGGCGGCATAGTCGCCGATAGCGTGGCCGAGGACGAGTACCAGGAGACCCGCCACAAGTCAAACGCCATGATGCGCGCCATCGACATGGCCGAGGCCGGATTCAGGACCGTCGCCTCCCGCCCGACATTACCTGCAAAGCCTTAAGGGGAAGGAACAACACTCCATGCTGAAGTCATTCTTTCACACCGGGTTCGTGGTGAGGGACCTCGAGGCATCCGTCCGCTTCTACTCCGAGATACTGGGGATGCGAATAGCCGGCCGCACCGAGCGGCAGGGCGAGTTCGTGGAGCAGGTGCTGGCCTTCCCCAACGCCCATATCAGGGGCGGCTTCGTGGACATGGGCCAGGGACACCAACTCGAGCTGGTCCAGTACCTCTCCCCTCAGAGTGGCCCCAACACCGCCCAGCGTAACGACCTGGGCGCCGCCCACTTGGCCTTCTTCGTCGATGATCTGGACAGATTTTACGCCGATACCCGAGAAAGGGGCCTGCAGTACAACAACCCGCCCGCCTCCATGTTCGACGAGAGCGGCAACCTGTCCCGCAAGGCCTGTTACGCCCGCGACCCCGACGGCAACTGGCTGGAGTTCGTCGAGCTGTTCTAGGGAATCGTCTGAACACCTAGCCCAAATTCCCCGCCAACAGAATCGTTGGAGGACAAGAGACCCCGCTATGCTTCTACTCATAGACAATTACGACAGCTTCACCTACAACCTGTACCAGTATCTGACCGAGCTGGGCGCCCGGGTCGACACCCACCGCAACGACAAGATCACCCTTGACGAAATCGAGGACATGTCCCCTGACGGCATCGTGATCTCCCCCGGCCCATGCACTCCCATGGAGGCCGGCATCTCCAACGATGTGATCCGCCGCTTCGGGCCCCGAATCCCGACGCTGGGCGTGTGCCTCGGCCACCAGTGCGTCGGGTACGTCTACGGGGCCCGTGTCGACCGGGCCGGGGAGATCCGCCACGGCAAGACCTCCTTGATCACCCACAGCGGCGCAGGCGTTCTGGCCGGCCTCCCCAACCCCTTTGAGGCCATCCGGTACCATTCCCTTGTCGTCTACCCCGAGACGGTCCCCGATTCCCTGGAGGTAACCGCCCATTCCGA
Organism: Dehalococcoidia bacterium; assembly: GCA_965208825.1. Lineage (GTDB taxonomy): Bacteria > Chloroflexota > Dehalococcoidia > Lucifugimonadales > UBA3495 > VXOI01. The sequence continues at coordinate 312,598 of CBDBPP010000003.1, read as the reverse complement.
GAACGGCCTCATCATGGGCCTCCGCCACAGGGAGCACCCCGTCGAGGGCATCCAGTTCCACCCCGAGTCCATAATGACCCCCGACGGAAAAGCCTTGCTCCGCAACTATCTGGACACGGTGGCAAGCTTCGGCAGGGATCAGTCACCATGAGCGTTAACGCCGGGCACACTGAGCCCGCCGGCCTCGCTCACGGCGCCCCACTACTATCCGATCTGCCATACTTTCTGTCTGGAGCAACCAACCGTGGACATTCGTGAAGCAATAGACGCCGTCGTCTCAGGCCGCTCGCTGACCATGAACGAGGCAGCGGCGGTGATGAGCCAGATCATGCTGGGCGAGGCGACGCCCGCTCAACTGGGGGCGTTCCTCACCGCCCTGCGACTCAAGGGCGAGTCCACCGAGGAAATCGCAGGCATGGCCACTGTCATGCGCGATTTCTCCCTGAAGGTGAGGGTTGACGGCACCGTCGTCGACTCCGTGGGCACTGGCGGCGACGGCACCAACACCTTTAACATTTCCACCGGCGCCGCCCTCGCGGCCGCCGGGACCGGCGTGCGCATCGCCAAGCACGGCAACCGCGCCGCCTCGGGCAGCTGTGGCACCGCCGATGTCCTGGAAGCTCTCGGCGTCCGTATCGAGCTCTCACCCGAGGGCGTGGAGCGCTGCATAAACCAGGGCGGCATCGGCTTCATGTTCGCCCAGGCCTTCCACCCGTCCATGCGCCACGCCGGACCGGTGCGCCGAGATATCGGCATCCGAACAGTCTTCAACATCCTGGGACCGCTGACAAACCCCGCAGCCGCCCAGCGCCAGCTCATCGGCGTCGCATACCCCCAGCTGGGAGGCAAAATGGCCGAGGTCCTTCGCCTGCTCGGTTCCGAGCGCAGTCTGGTGGTCCACGGCGCCGGCGGCCTGGACGAGATCGCCCTGGACGGGGATACCTCAGTCTGGGAGCTTCGCGATGGCCAGGTCGAAAGCTGGACCTTCAAACCCGACGACACCGGACTCGGCCGCTGGACTGTGGAAGACCTGCGCGGTGGAGACCAGGAGGTTAACGCCGCCGCCTTGCGCCGTTTGCTGGACGGCGAGGGCGGTCCCTTCCGGGACGCAGTCCTGCTAAATGCTGCCGGGGTCCTCCTCGCCGCTGGTGCCGTCGCCAGCATCCCTGAGGGCATCCAGCAGGCCGCCCAGGCCATCGACAGCGGCGCCGCCCGCCAGCGTCTGGAAGCCCTCGTGGATCTCAGCAACGCGGGAGTCGAGTGAACGATCGCCCCATACGAATAACTGACCATGCCCTCCGAAAATTGCGGTAAGAGAGAGGGTTTCGACGTTGATGAAGACCTTGCAATGGCGATTCTGCTGGACCCAAGCCAGGTTGTGCCCGGCAGGTCGGGGCGAAACTTCGCTCAATCCCCCATAGACGACCGCCACCTCTTGCGGGTCCTGTTTGAGGAGGAGGACGGGCTGAAAGGGGTATGTAACGGCCCAAAGTGGCCTTAAATGGAGCTAGGAAAGGCGCCGGAGAATCCGGCATTCTGGTGTTAGCTACACGCCCAGATGCAGGAGACCCCTCATGCGCCTTCCCCGAGAAACCTATCAGATTCAGCAAGCTATTGAAACGCATTTACCTCACCTGTCTCAGCCACAATTGACTGGCCTGGTGCTGTGGGTCTACGGCGCGATCCTCGCCGGCAGCGCCTGTCAGAACGCCGTGGCCTCCGCCCTCTCCACCGGCGGCGGCAACTGGAACCGCTTCCGCCAGTACATTCGTCAGTGGCTCTACGATGGCAGCGACCGGGCCCGCCCCTGCCAGACCCAGTTGGACGTAAGCCTCTGCTTCGCTCCCCTGCTGCGGTGGGTCCTGGCCTGGCAGTGCTCCGGCTCCCTGGCACTGGCCATCGATCCCACCCTCAAGGGCGACCAGACCACCGCCATCGTCATCAGCGTCCTCTACCGCAGCTGCGCCATCCCCGTGGCCTGGCGCATCCACAAAGCCACCCAGAAAGGCTCCTGGATGGCCCCCACCGTGGCACTGCTCAAACAACTGGCTCCGGCGGTTCCCAAGGGAATGACCGTCATCGTGCTCTGCGACCGGGGCATCTCCAGCCCCAAGCTCTGGAAACAGATATGCGCCCAAGGCTGGCACCCCAGTATGCGCTACCGGAATAACATCACCTTCTGCGCCGACGGCGGCAAGCGATTGCCCGCGCGACGCTTTGTCTCCCGCCCCGATACCGCCTGGATCGGCCAGGGCACCGCCTTCAGCACTCCCAAGGCCAAGCGCCGCTGTACCCTCGTGGTGGTCTGGTACGTCGAGCAGAAGGAACCTTGGATCATCCTCACCGACCTGGAACCCGATAAGGTGGGCCCCAGTTGGTACGCCCTGCGCTTCTGGATCGAGCTGGGCTTCAAAGCCATCAAGAGTGTGGGCTGGAAGTGGGACAAGACCCAGCGCACCGACCCAACCCGCGTCTCGCGACACTGGCTGGTGCTCTCGGTCGCCACCCTGCTGACCCTGGCCTACGGCACCAGGGTGGAAGACGCCAATGACCGGGGCATCGCCCCAGGCAATCTGCGGGCACCGCCCAAGGCTCTGGCTCTCGATCATCGCCACTCCCGCAGCCGTCCGGCGCGCACCGTCAGCGTATTCCGCCTGGGCGTCAACTGCCTCCGGCGGCTGATGCTCAAGGGCACGCCCTGGCGCCGGGTCTGGCTGCTGCCGGAACCCTGGCCGGAACCCAAGCCTGAACTGGAAATCACTTACCACGTGCCCCCCTGAAAACTGCTTACATACCCCTTTCAGAGGAGGACGGGGGATTGGTTATAATCACAGTGTACGTCGGTGCCAGGCGGCAGTATGAAATTTAGTTACAGCCCGGATGTCAACATCTTGATGGTGGCTATATCCCACGAACATTACGACTACGGTGAAGACAACGAAGGCGTAATCGTCCATCACGGAAAGGACGGTAACCCTCTGGGCTTGGATATCCTCGAGGGCAAATTGTTCGCGATGTTCGCCAATACCAGCTTGGCGGCCGGACTGGAAGTGGCCAACCCGGATGTCCCCGAAGTTCCCTTTACGAAAGAGCGCAATGTGTCCATTCGCACTATTCCCAGGGGCAACGCGGACCTCCGATTCAAATATCAGGCAGAGAGGGATACCCTCACGGTGAAGTTTGGCCAGGGAGTATCCAACTTCTGCCGACGCAACAACGAGTTGACCGTTTACTATGACTAAAACGAACTGCCCATGGGCTCGGAAACTGAAAAGAGCCGGCAGTTCATTCTTGGAATCGCGCAGAGCGTCCTGCTCCAGAAAGAGGTAACCGTTGCCTGAAATGCCCAGCATCCTCGACAAGATCGTAGCCGCCAAGCGCCAGGAACTGGCGGAAGCCCAACGCGCCGCCTCGCTCACCCACCTGCAGCACGCGGCGGCCCAACAGCCAACACCCCTCGACCTGGTCGGCGCCCTCGGCGGTGACCGCATCCGCCTCATCGCCGAGGTCAAGAAAGCCTCGCCCTCCCGTGGCCTCCTGTCACCCGACTTCGACCCGGTTCGCCTGGCGGGAATCTACGTATCCAACGGCGCCGCCGCCGTCTCCTGCCTCACCGACCCCCGCTTTCAGGGCGAACTGGGGCACCTGTCATCCATCAAGCTGAGCGGGGCCTCGGGCCAGGCCCCCGTGCTGCGCAAAGACTTCATCTTCGATCCCTACCAGGTCTTTGAAGCCCGCGCCGCCGGGGCAGACGCCATCCTGCTCATCGTCGCCATCCTCGAACCCGAGCAGCTCGCGGAGTTGCTGGAAACGGCCGGGTCGCTGGGGATGCAGTGTCTCGTCGAGGTCCACGATGAAACCGAGCTCGAGACCGCCGTCGACACCGGAGCCGACATCATCGGCATCAACAACCGCGACCTCCACACCTTCACCACCGACCTGGCGGTCACCCGGCGCCTCGCGCCCCAGGTCCCTGACGGGAAGGTGATCGTCAGCGAGAGCGGTATCTTTACCCGCGACGATCTCGCCTTGCTGGATGTCGTTGGCGTCAACGCCGTCCTGGTCGGCGAAGCCCTTGTCACCGCCCCCGACATCGCCTCCAAGGTCCGCGTACTCTCAGGCCGGCCGGTACTATTCGAATCCCCTCTCCTCTCGGGAGAGGGTTAGGGTGAAGGCGTACCCGATATGATCCGCGTCAAGATCTGCGGCATAGGCACGCCCGATGATGCCTGCGTTGCCGCCCAGGCCGGGGCCGACTTCGTAGGTATGGTCTTTGTCCCCGAGCGCCACCGCCGCATCACCCCCGACGAAGCCCGCGAAATCGTGGCCGCCGTACGTAGCCACCCTGAGCCTCATCCCCGAATGGTCGGCCTCTTTGCCGATCAGCCCTTGGCCGAAGTCAACGACGTCGTCGGCCACTGCGCTCTCGACGCCGTCCAGCTCTGCGGCAGCGAGAACGTGGAATACGCCTCGGAGGTGAACTGCGAGGTCATCAAGGTCGTCCATGTCCTCGCCTCGTACAGAGTCCCCGACGATGTCCCTCAACTGGCCGAACAGGTGGAGGAGTTCGCCGAAGCCGGCTGCCTCGTCACTCTGGACCGGTTCGTTGAGGGCATCCAGGGTGGCACCGGACAGAGCTTCAACATCGATGTGGCGGCCTCCCTGTCTCGGCGGGGCGGCTCCTTCCTCCTGGCAGGCGGCCTCACGCCCACCAACGTCGGCCGCGTTATCAGCGTCGTCAGGCCCTGGGGCGTCGACGTATCCAGCGGCGTCGAGACCCTCGGCAAAAAGGACCGCCGCAAGATCCAGCGGTTCATTGAAAACGCTCGCCACGCCGACGCCGCGCTGACCGGCTCTGCGTAGCGTCAGAACGCGCCCCTTGGTCCCTTCTCCTTCCGGGAGAGGGTTAGGGAGGGCGTCGCCTCGTAGACTCTCACAACAGACGGAGAACCAATGACCACTCAACCCGCAGCAGTCTTCCCCGACGAACGAGGGCGATTCGGCGACTTCGGCGGAAAGTTCATCCCCGAGACGCTGATGGCGGCGGTTGCCGAGCTGGAAGAGGCCTATAGCGCCGTCTCGGCCGACCATGACTTCCAGGCCCGGCTCTCAGGCCTCCTCGCTGACTACGTGGGCCGTCCCACTCCGCTCTACTTCGCCGAAAACCTGTCGCGGCACCTCGGCGGCGCCAGAATCTACCTGAAGCGCGAGGACCTCGCCCACACCGGCGCCCACAAGATCAACAATGCCCTCGGCCAGGCCCTCCTCGCCCAGCACATGGGCAAGCGCCGCATCATCGCCGAAACCGGCGCCGGCCAGCACGGCGTGGCCGCCGCCACCGCCTGCGCCATGCTCGGCCTCCAGTGCCTCGTCTACATGGGCGAGGAGGATATCCGCCGCCAGTCCCTCAACGTCTACCGCATGCGCCTGCTCGAAGCCGAGGTCATCAGCGTCGAGTCCGGCACCCGCACCCTCAAGGACGCCATCAACGAGGCCATCCGCGATTGGGTGACCAACGTGGAGACCACCCATTACCTCATCGGCAGCGTGGTCGGCCCCCACCCCTACCCCGTGATGGTGCGCGACTTCCAGAGCATCATCGGCCGCGAAGCCCGCTCCCAGGTCCTTGCCGCCGAGGGTCGCCTGCCCGACTACGTCATGGCCTGCGTCGGCGGCGGCAGCAACGCCATGGGCACCTTCCACGCCTTCGTCCCCGACGAGCAGGTCCGGCTGGTCGGCCTGGAAGCCGGCGGCAAGGGCATCGAATCCGGCGAGCACTCCGCCACCCTCACCGCCGGTCGGCCAGGTGTGTTGCACGGCGCCATGACCTACCTCCTCCAGGATGAGCACGGCCAGGTGAGCCCGGCTCACAGCATCTCGGCCGGCCTCGATTACCCTGGCGTCGGCCCGGAGCACAGCTATTTGAAGGACACTGAGCGCGCCGTATACCGCCAGGTCACCGACTCCCAGGCCCTTGAGGGCTTCCACCTCCTCTGCCGCACCGAGGGCATCATTCCCGCCCTCGAATCGGCCCACGCCGTCTACGGAGCCGCGGAACTTGCCCCCACCCTGCCCACCGACAGCATAATTCTCGTCTGCCTCAGCGGCCGAGGCGACAAGGACATAGGCATCGTCGCCGAGGCCGAGAACATCGAACTCTAGCGCCCAAGGCTATTACACTGGGACCACAAAGCAGCCCCGGCTGGAAAAACAACCCGTCACCCCCACGACAGCGAGAATCCAAGGTCGGGTGGCGGCAGGCCATTTCCCTCGTCACCCCGGCCAAAACCGGGGCCCAGAATGACCCTATGGGACAAAAACCTGTCCCTCGCCATTCCTATCCTGCAGCAATAACCGCAAGCACCGCATAATCGAATGACCCTGAAGCGCCTCCCGCCCGCCTTGACGCTGGCACCCCCGCCTCATACAATTGCCTTGTCCGCCCTTTTTCGGGCGCTAGCGACGTGCTGACTGTTTCGGCACGGCCCCGGAGGTACATATGCCAATAACCAGGGACGGCGTGGAACTCACGGTGGAAATCACCGAGAAGGCCGCCGAAAAGATCAGGTACTTCGCGGAAAAAGAGGGCGGGACCGATGGCGTCGGCGTACGCGTGGCCGTCAAGGGGGGCGGCTGCTCCGGTTTAACCTACGACCTCAAGATTACCGGCGAACATAACGACACCGACAAGGTGGTCGAGCAGTACGGCGTGAAGGTCATCGTCGACAAGAAGAGCTACATCTATCTCGTCGGCACTCAGTTGGACTTCTCCGACGGCCTCAACGGCAAGGGCTTCGTCTTCGAAAACCCCAACGCCAAGAAAGCCTGCGGCTGCGGCACCTCCTTCAGCGTCTAGCGCCACGTTTCCTGCCCCGCCTGCTGCCGCAGGGGATTGGCCCATTACGAAACAGAGCGGCGCCGCCTTCGTCACCATGAAGGCGGCGCTTGTGCGTCAAACCGGCCAGTCGGCCAGCACCGGGAGGGCCCATGACTACGCAGCAGACCGCCTCCTCCATTCCAACCCTCGCCGATTACCCCCCCGAAACCCTGTGGCTCCGCCCTGAAACTGGCTTTGGCTGCCTGAAAGCCACCGGTGAGGACGCCCTCGACCTCCTGAACCGCCTCTCTACCAACAAGGTCGATCATCTCCAGCCCGGACACTGGACCCCCACTGTTCTCACCAGCGACCGGGGCCGCATCGTCGACCTCCTCTCCGTCGTCCATGCCTCCGATTGCGTCTACCTGCTCACCAGCCCCGGGCAGCAGCTCCCGGTCATTGAGTGGCTCGACAAATACACCATCATGGAGGACCTGGAAGTCCAGGACCTTTCGGCCTCCGTTACCGTCCTGGCCCTTGCCGGACAGGGAGCCGATGCCGCCATCGGCCTGACCGGCAGCGACACCGACCGGTTGCCGGGCCTCCAGTACCCGGCGCCGACCGTCTCCATCGCTGGCTCGGAACCCATCGCCCTCAGCCGGCCCCTAGGCGGCCTCCCCTGCTGTCTGTTGATCGCCTCCGCCGACACCGTGCCCGCCGTCATCGGCGCGCTCTCCAACGCGGGCTCGGTCAGCGCCGGGGACCAGCAATGGGAAAGCCTCCGCGTCGCCGGAGGCGCCCCTGCCTGGGGCACGGAAATGGGCGAACCCTACAACCCCCTCGAGGTTGGACTTATCGGGGCCATCGATTTCACCAAGGGCTGCTACATCGGCCAGGAAGTCATCGCCCGCCTGGATAGCTATGACAAGGTCCAGCGATACCTCTCCGTCCTGCGGATTTCCGACGGTGCCGGTGCCGCAGCGGGTACCCCCCTGTACGATGGAGCCAGACAGGTTGGCACCGTGACCTCCCTCTACCGGACAGCCGGCGGAGAACTGCGGGGAATGGGATTCGTCCGCACTGCGTCCGCCATTCCCGGACAGGTCCTGGATGTCGGCTCCCCGGCCTGCGGCACCGCAACCATCGAGGACACGCCGAAGTTCTTCGGCCCCGGCCAGGACTTCAGCTAGCCACGCTCCGCATCTCCCGGACGCCCACCCCAAGACAAAAAAGCCCCCCTCCCTTGAGGGAGAGGGTCAGGGTGAGGGGAAATGGACTGGAGCGTATTCCTGCCGGGAAAGTCCCGGGCCCCAGGAACCTACGCGCCGTTGTACACGAACGACACCTCGTCTCCTGACCGCACCACCCGGAACAGCGACCAGAACTGGTACCCGGCCGCCTCTACCGCCTCGCGCCCACCCTCGTCCCGGTCCACGATGGCCAGCGCATGGGTGACGTTGTATCCCGCACCCTCCGCCTGCCGGATCGACTGGAGCAGCGAGCCACCGCTGGTTACGACATCCTCAACTACGGCGACTGCCTGCCCTGGCGCAGGCAGCTGGCCCTCCACCGACGCGCCGGTCCCATGCTCCTTCGAGTCCTTTCGGTGATAGAAAGCCCGGATTGGCAGATGCTCCCGCATTCCCGTCAGCATGACAATGTGCGACACGATGGGAATGCCACCGTACGCTACTCCCCCGACATGACCAATCCCCTCGGCATCAAGTTTACGGACCATTTGCGATGCCACGAACCGTGCCCCAGGAGGGTAGAGTGTGAGCTTCTTGGAGTCGAAATAATACGAAGACCTCTTCCCCGAGGCGAGCTGGAAATCGCCATAGAGCAACGCTCCGGCCTCCTCCAGCAACTGCACGGGATCGACCTCCCTCGGACCAGCCGAGACAGCATTCACCTCACTAGCCATGCCTGCCACCCATCATTCAATGTACAAACCGCTCTCACGAATATACCGCTCCACCGACTCCGGCAACAGCCCGCCCACCGGTCCTCCGGTGGCCAGACGGGAGCGCAGCTCGCTGGCGCTGATGTCCACGACGGCCGACTCCACGCACTCCACTCTCCCGCGGGAATACGGGTTCCGGGCGTAGAAGTCCTCCCAGTCGAAACCTGAGTATCCCGGACGGCTCACCGCCAGCAGTTTCGCATGTTCCACGACCCGTTCCGGCTGCACCCACTGGTCGAACCGGGAGAGAACGTCCAGGCCCAGGATGAACACCAGCTCCGTCCCTTCGCCATATCGCGCCTCGAGTTCCCCCAGTGTATCGGCGGTGAGTGTCGGCCCCTCCCGCTGCACCTCCGCGTCATACAACTCGAACCCGGCCACTCCGGTTATCGCCAGGCGTACCATCTCCAAGCGCTGTTCAGGAGTCGCGATGGGTTCGGCAGACTTGAGTCTCGGCCGGCCCGCGGGAACGAAAAGCACGGAGTCCAGCTTCGCCTCTTCCTTAGCGAGTAGTGCGACTGCCAAGTGGCCACAGTGGAGCGGATCGAATGTACCTCCAAAAACGCCGACCCGGCTCAGAACCATTCCACTTCCACTTTGCCTATTCTTATGGTATCGCCCACCTCAATACCTTCGTCGATCAGCTTTTCCGCCATTCCTGTCCGCCGCATCTCCCGCCACAGTTGCAGCAGGACTCGCTGGTCCCTGGTATCCGCCAGGGCACTCAGCCGCTCCAGCCTTTCCGACTCGACGATGAATACTCCCCCCTCCACACGCACCGACTCTGGCACCCTCTTGGCCCGACCGGCCGACTCGGGCCGGGCACCGTCTTCTTCTGCGAGCTCGGCATCCTTGGGCATCTCCAGCAGGATAGCAGCTATCCGGGCCAGCATTTCCTCCACCCCCTCGCCAGTAGCAGCCGATATGAAAGCCACGTCTCCTGAGGCACTCCCAGCCTGGTTCATTGCAGCTCTCAGGCCCTGTTCCAGCCCATCCCGTTGCTCCCGTACTTCCGTCACGTCCAGCTTGTTCACCACAACCATCTGCCGCTTTTCTGCCAGTTCGGGGTTGAACCTGACCAGCTCCTCCCGCACCATACGATAATCGCCAGCTGGGTCGTCACTTAGTCCGTCGATCAGGTGAACGTAAAGCCGGGCCCGCTCCGCATGACGGAGAAACTGATGCCCCAGGCCGATTCCCCGATGCGCCCCCTCTAACAGGCCCGGAATCTCCATCATCACGAAGTCGCTCCTGCCAGAGCGCACAACCCCAAGCACCGGCTCCACTGTCGTGAATGGATAGTCCGCCACCCGGGCCTTCGCCGCTGAACACCGTGATATGAGCGTTGACTTTCCCGCATTGGGCCGTGCTAGCAGCCCCACATCCGCCAGCAGCTTGAGCTCCAGGAACAGGATCGCCTGCTCACCTCGTTCGCCCCGCTCGGCCAATACTGGTTCCTGGTTAGTCGAGGTCGCGAAACGTGCATTCCCCCATCCGCCCCTGCCGCCACTGCCAACCAGGTACTGACTGTCATCCCGGATATCTGTCAGGAAATCCCGTGACCCATCCTTGTTCAGTCTCCACACCACCGTCCCGATAGGGACCGGGACCACCGTATCCTTTCCATTGGCTCCCCGACGGTTCTTGCCCTTGCCGTGACCTCCTGAGTCACAGTAAATCGTGCTATTGAACTTTATGTGGAGCAGGGTGTTATAGGAGAGGTCACCTGCGAGATACGCGTTCCCTCCGTCACCTCCATCCCCGCCGTTCGGGCCACCTCGAGGACGGTACTTTTCCCGAAGGAAGCTGGCGCAACCGTTACCGCCATTGCCGGCCCGTATGTTCAGGCGAACTGTATCTATCATGGTACGCTACAACTGATCAACTGGAATTTACCCACGCTATTCTCTGCTGATGGAGCTATTAATCTACTTCTACTAAGACTTGCTGACTGGTTAGTAGTTAACAGTAGTAAAGCCGTTGATTTAGTGGATAGAATTGACGATTGTTAGTGAGGCAGCCTACTGGCCATGCTAGCTGGAACCTGCTGCACTGTCTGTAAGGGTCTATTTTAGCATGGTAGTATGTTGTCTACGGGAAGCAAAACATGTTGACGAATTGTGGGATTCTACTAGAAGGTGTTGGTTTTCCTGCCTAGGGTTCAAGGAACAGGTTCCGTGCCTCCACCGATCGGATCCCTTCATCCACGGTGAACGGAAGGGTTGGCAACATTACACCGATGGTTATCAACAGTTTGGCTTTGTTATTATGTCCTCGTACGCCACTGCTTCGATTCGTCTGGGTGAGCATGGGCTATGAGGTCGCTAATTACTCTGCTGGTCGCTGCTGCCTCCCTTCTGGCAACCTTGGTGTTACTGGCCTGCGCCGGTGCTCCGGCCACGCGGGATATCAGCGATAGCGGCTCAGTGGTGCCGGCGGACGGGAGACCTATGGTAAACCGCATCGCCTATGTGAACAACACCGGGGACCTCCTCTTGCTTGACCCCGACGGCAGCAATGAGCGGCGCCTGACCGGCGATGCCAGGGCTGGTGTGCTGGCGCAATCTCTCCAGCGGGGCGATTCCTACAGTTGGCCGACCTGGTCTCCCGACGGCAGCAGGGTGGCGGCATCACGAGTGTCCGTTTCGGGTTCGGGGGCAGGACTTTCTGTCCAGGTGTACGACCTGGCTACTGGAAGCGTTAGCTCCGCGTACGAGAACGAGGTCCCGGTCCCGGTTGCTGATGGGACTCCCCATTACATTTACTGGTCTCCCGATGGCCGTTACTTGTCGTTCCTTGCTCCCACCCCGGAGGGTCTCACGCTCTTTGTCGGAGACTGGCACTCCCGCGAGGAGCCTGGAGCGGTGGCAGTGGGTGCTCCTCTTTATTATCACTGGACCCCGGACTCTGGGCTGCTGGCTGTACATTCAGGAGAGAGCATGACAGTTCAGGAACCGTCTCCCGAGGGCGAAGAGACCAGGATCGCTGTCGATGCCGTGTCTTTCCGGGCTCCGGCTGTCTCTCCCGATGGGTCCACGGTGGCGTACGCAGGCATTGGTGGTGGAGTGCGGGGCGTCTTCGCGTCCCCGACCCTCCCTGGTGCCGGGGACGCGGCTACCCTGCTGATGGAGACCCAGGGCCTGACCTCCTTTTCTTGGGCCCCTGATGGTTCCACCCTGGCAGTGGCTGAGCAGTTGCACCGTGGGGTGCCCGTTTTCGATCGCCTGCAACTGGTTGCTGCGGACGGGTCACGCCGGACCACCCTTGTCGAGGATCAATTGGTGGCCTTCTTCTGGTCTCCCCAGGGCGAGAATATCGCATGGGTCGGCATTGATCCCCAGAGTCGCGCTATGGATCTGTCCGTGTCGGCTGTTGAAGCCGGCACAGCTGCCGGGGAGCCACGCCGCCTCTTCCGTTTTAGCCCCACCGGGGAGATGTTTACTTGGCTCAGCTTTTTTGACCAGTACGCCTACTCCCATTCCCTCTGGTCTCCTGATGGTTCCGCGATCGTCGTCGCTGGCAACGATGGCTTGGAGTCCGGCAGGCGCAATGGCAGCGGCCCCTCCGGTGGTTACGTCTATGTGGTCGACGTGAGCAGCGGTGAAGCTCATCGCATCGCCTCGGGAAAGGTGGCGGTGTGGTCCTGGAACTGATCAGTTGGACTCTGCGGCGCCCATTGCTCCGGCAGGTGTGCAGGACGCTGGCCTTCCCGGCCGCCCTCCTGGTGGTCCTTCTTCCCTCGGCGGCGTGCCTTGGCAGCGAGCCATCCCCCACTGCGGCCACTACTCCGGAGCCGATTGACCCCCGGCGGGAACTTGAGCGCACTGTTGAGTCCCTGACAAATCTCCAGACCGTCTCCTTTGATCTCCAGCACATTGAGGGCTCCACCAATATCCTGCCCGGTATTCTCATGCACCGTGCTTATGGACAGGCGCAGGTGCCGGGAATATTTGCCATTTCAGTTGAGGCTGAATCGCTCTTTCCGCGCTCATACCTGGGCATCGAGATGATCAGCATCGGCGATGACTCCTACATGACCAACGTCCTCAATGGCGAGTGGGAGGAGGTGGAGCCCGAGTCCCTGCCGATACGTCTCGGCGAGTTTGGGGCTACCTTGGCCGCCATTGTGGCGCAGGTCCAGTCGCCGGTACTCCTGGGACAGGAACAGCAGGATGGCGTCCACCTCTACCGCATCGGAGGCGACATTGTCTCGGAGGCCCTGAAGGAGTTGGTGCCCACGGCAGGCACGGGCTTTCCCGTGGCCTTGGAAATGTGGGTGGAGCGCGATACAGGGATGCTCCGGCAGGCGCTGATTACTGGTCAGGTGGTGCTTACCGATGTCCCCGAGTCCCAGCGGCGGCTCACTCTCGATGAAGTCAATCAGCCCGTTAGCATCCGGCCTCCCGACCTGTGAGATACTTGCACCCCATGCATTGCCGCTGCGTAAGACGATAGGTTACTTGTTGGGATGCCGTCCGGTTCTGAGGCTGGAACTGCTGACCCGGAAGCCGCTCGGGAATACTCCACCTGGGCGGTCCTCACCATCGCGGGTCTTGGCGCCTTCATCGCCGCTCTCGACCAGACCGTTGTCGTAACTGCCCTTCCCAGCGTGATGCTGGACCTCAAGATTCCCATTACCGAGCTGGATCGGGTCTCCTGGATCATCACCGCTTACCTGCTCGGCTACACCGTGGCAATGCCCCTCATCGGCCGTTTGGGGGACGTCTACGGCTATCCCAGGGTCTACCAGGCCTCGCTGATTATCTTCTGTATCGGCACCAGCCTCGTCGCTATTTCCCACAACTTCGAGTTCATGATCGGCGCCCGCGTCATCCAGGCCATTGGAGGCGGTGCCACCGTGCCCCTCGGTATGGCCCTGGCCACCTCGCTGGTCGCGCCGGAAAAGCGGGCCCTCGCCCTGGGGGTGGTGGGTGGTGCTGCCGAAGCCGGCTCGATGCTGGGCCCGGCCTACGGCGGCACCATCGTCGAACTGTCCAGCTGGCGATGGATCTTCTGGCTGAATGTGCCCCAGAGCGCGATCGTTTTCGTGGCCCTGATGCGCCTGCCAAACCAGCGTATCCCCGGCGGGAGGGTTGATTACCTCGGCGGAGCCATCCTGATCGCCGCCCTCTTCCTGTTGTCCCTGGCCCTTTCCCGCAGCGACCTGTTCACCCTCCAGTCTCCCGTTCCGTTCCTCCTGGCCGTGGCCGGGCTCGGTTTGGGCGGCGTGCTGATTTTGGTGGAACGCAGGGTATGGCAACCCCTCCTGGCGCACGTCTTCCTGCGGTCCTGGGCCTTTATCATGGCCAACCTGACCCAGGCCCTGGTGGGCGTCTCCCTGATCCTGGCCATGGTTACTGTGCCCCTTACCGCCGATACTGTCATGCTTAAGGATCCGTTTACCGGCGCCATGTGGCTGCTGCGAATGACCGGGGTCATTCCCGTAGCCTCGGTCATCGGCGGCTGGCTGGTGCCCCGCGTTGGCGAGCGCCCCTTGACCATAGCCGGCTTGTTGATGGTGGCCGCGGGGCTGTTCCTCTGCTCACGGTGGGAAATCGGCGTTGATGATCCTGAGTTGACCTTGCAGTTGCTCTTGGCCGGTGTGGGGTTCGGCCTGGTGATCGCTCCCATCCTGCACCGCGCGCTACAGGCCGTGGGAGAGGACTACCGCGCTACCGCCGCCTCTCTGGTCACCGTCGCCCGTATGATGGGCATGACCCTCGGCCTCGCTGCTATGTCCGCTTGGGGTGTCGAGCACTTCCAGGTACTGACCGCCGACTTGGAGTTGCCCCTCCGGCAGGCGGGGGAGTCCACCGAAGCCCTGAACGCCCGGGTTGCCCAGTACGCCGATGATGTCAATGCTGCCGGACTATCGGTATTCCGCGCCTTCTTCCGCGCCGCCGCCCTCGTCTCCCTCGCCGCCATCCCCTTCGCCCTAGTGAGGACCAGGCCAGAGAGAACGGAAGTCCGTTCCGAGCGAGGCTAGTCCCCTCTGACCGGCAAGGCAGGCCCAATTCGTTGGCCAGGTTCGGTTTGTCTGTGCACGTAACCAGCTCCTACAGTCATAGCTGGATTCGCCGGAAACCTGTTCTTGGAAATGCGGAATATTGGCCCCCCTTGCCATAGGGCTCAGCGAAGGCATGAAGATAGGGCAACTCATACTTGAACAAGTCGGGTTTCCTCCCTCTCTGCGGTATCGAGGACAATTCCAGCAACACGACTAGGCGCGTACCCCCTTAGATCGGAAACGCCGCCTCCAGCCGCCGGACCTGCTCCTCTGTTAGCCGCCATCCAGATGCGCCGCAGTTCTCCTCCGTGCGCGCCACGCTGTTGGTCTTGGGAATAACCACCACCGGCGCTCGCGTTAGGCACCAGTTCAGCGCCCCTTGGGCCGGCGTCTTTCCAACCTCCTTGGCCACGGACTCCAGCGCCTCCCACTCCCGGCCCGTCCGTAGTCTGGGTCGTACGGCCAGCGAACCGTCGGCCAGCGGCGTGTACGCCATCACCGTCATTCCCTGCTCCTCGCAGTAGGGAATGATGTCTCTCTCGATGTTCCGGCGCTTGAGGTTGTACAGCACCTGGTTGCAGACGATGGGGTTCTTTGTCATCGCCCCTTGCGCTTCCCGCAGGTCGGCTACTGAAAAGTTGCTCACCCCGATGTAACGCACCATCCCTCTTTCCACCAGCTCCTCCATCGCCCGCATCGTCTCGGCGATGGGCACGCCCCGGTTGGGCCAGTGGACCTGGTACAGGTCGATCACCTCGTCGTCCAGTTCCCGCAGGCTCTTTTCCGCTGCGCGCATCACCTGGTCGTAGCGCAGATTGCTCCCCAGCACCTTGGTCGCCACGAAAACCCGGTCGCGAATGCCCCGGATCGACGTTCCCACCGCGTCCTCGGTGCGGTACATCTCCGCCGTGTCGACCAGCGTTGCGCCCAGTTCGATGCCCCGACGCAGCGGTTCGGGGCCGCCTCGGTACTTCCACGTTCCCAGTCCCACCTCCGGGATCATTTCGCCCGTCCGCCTCAGTTCCTTGTATTCCATTGCTTGCCTTCCCCGTCCTCTGAATCATGAGGGATAAGTTTTGTTGCAGGACGATTGTCTGAGCCGTATTCATGGGATGAATTGATGGGCATGATTCCCGGCCGCCGTCCCAACCATGCGCCTCCCCAAACCGGACAAAGCACAGTTCACACAATCAGGGGTGCAGGATGCTCCCGGCTATGTTATACCAATCGGGTGAATCACAGCGGGCCGCGGCCCGGAGGAGTCGGGAAATGGAGTTCCAGGACTACGCCAATTTCGTTAACGCCAACAACAAGCGGGGCATCATCACCACCTACCGCCGCAACGGCGCGGGACATATCAGCATCGTGGTCGTCGGTGCCTACCAGGGCAAGGCGGCCTACGTCATCGTGCATGGCAGCTCGGTCAAGGTGCGCAACCTTCAGCGCGACCCCCGCTGCACCGTCACCGCCGTCAGCGAGGGCTGGCGCAGCTGCGTCTCCGTGGAGGGCACGGCTACTACCATGAGTTACCACGACACCGACCGGGAGACCATGCGAGTGGAACTGCGCGAGGTCTACCGCGCCTGTAGCGCCCACGGCGACCACCCCGACTGGGAGGAGTACGACCAGGCCATGGTGGATCAGGACGCCGTAATCGTCTTGGTAGAACCGGAGCGCGTCTACGGCTTCGTGCGGGGGTAGGCACTGGCTGCTGCCCAGCCGCTCGTCCCGAGCCTGTCGAACTCATCTTGAGCTTGTCGAAGGATGGGCGGCTGGGATTTGCAAACCCCTCTAGCGTCCAGCCAAGCGGCTGACGGCCTGTAATACTCCTGTGACCGGGGGGTCTCGATACCGTGCCGCCGAAAGTCAGGCAAGCAATTGGCTTCGTCGAAGATTACGGGCGGAATCATGTGAGAACCAGAGGAAGCCACCGGCAGTTCCATCATCCAAGCAAGACACAAACGGTCCCCACCCCAGCGAGGTTCCCGCTTAGCCCACCGCCAGCGTTGCATCGGCCAGGCACACGAGCTCGCCCCGCTGGTTTGTGCCCCGTACCCGGCACTCCATGATGCCCCGGTCGCCCACCCGACTCCGCCCCGTCACCTCCCCCGCGAACCTCACGGTGTCTCCGCTGCGGAAGGGCGTGATGGCCCTCATCAGCAGGCTGCCTCCGTTGTAGAACGCCTCGGGCGGGAAGGAAAGCTGCAGCATCTGGTCCACGTATGACATGGTCGCCGGGCCGGAGTTGACCGTCCCCCCGAAGATGTTCTGGCGGGCGAACTCCTCGTCGGTGTGGATGTTGCTTGCGTTGGGCCGCCCGGCCAGCCGGAAGGCGCTGCGGTTGTTGATGATCTCCTGGCTCTCGGTGATATCCAGTTCGGCCAGCGCCGTCCCCTCCACAGCTGAGTCGAAGTCTAGCAACTCTTTCGCTTCCGCTGGTCCTGAGCCTGTCCCGGCCCCCGCCTTAATTCCCTTCCCTTCAGGGGGAGGGTTGGGGTGGGGGTGAGCCGTTCCCATTGAAGAACCCGAACCCCCCGGGACATCCCGCTGTCCCTTGGCGTAGTCGAAGATGCAGGTGTAGTCGTATTCGGCCACCGGTTCCCCTCGCTGGTTGCGGCCCTCGACCCGGAAGGTGACGAACCGGCTGCCCCGTCGCTCGTACTTCTCCAGCACGCCCCGGGTCCCGGTTACCAGGTCGCCGGCCACGACCGGCTGATGCCAGCGGATCTCGCACTTGGCAAAGGGCGTCTGACGGCGGGCGGACCTCGACTGTTCCAGGGCTACGTATCCGTTGGCCTCTGCGATCTCGTCCCGCAACAGCGGGGCGTAGGCCAGTACCATGGTCGGCATGGCCAGGGACGCGTCCCTGCCCTGATACCGGGGGTCGTCGTTTAGCGCGACCTCGGCGTACCCGGCGATGTTCTCCGCCGTGATCCACACCGCCGTTTCCAATCCATACTGCCCAGGCTCCACCGAGTCAAAGGTCCAGAGCCTTTCCGCCTGTTCCACCATGTTATTCAGTCCTCCGGCCCGAACTCGGAAGTGTATTCATCTGGTCTGTATCAGGCAGGAACGACGCACTTTATCGCAGGTCGGTACGTCTTTTGACCTCCGGCGCGGAAGTCGGCATTTTATCGAGGATCCGGCGTATCAGCCGGGGAGTGTGGGCCGGTTTGGACGGGTTCATGTGGTCCGCAGCGGCATCGATGTACGGCTGGCTGATGCGACCCAGATATTGCGATACTCCCTCTCCTCTTATCGCGGCCAGAGCCTCAGTGTAGTGGGAAATGATATGAGCACTGCCCAGTCGGGCTCCAGCCTGGATCGCCCCTGCTGCTACCAGCGTCGATACCACCAGCAGCGACCGCTCCTCCTGTCGCGCCGCCTCGGTCAGTTGCGAGAATACATCCGCCAGACGTTGCGGGCTGGGAATGAGTTCCACATTCTCCCGGAGCAGGTTCGCTGAGTCGCGCATCTCGGCAATGGCTGTTGGTGGTATGTCTATCGTGTCCGCGGCCAGACCTGCCATGCTGTCCAGGACCGCCAGCAGGTCATCGACCGATGTAATGTCAGTGCTTTCCGGCAGCACGTCCGCCCTTTTCAGTTCCTGCACAAAGGCATCCAGGTACACGCGGGTGCCTCCTGTGATGTCGGAGGCGACTGCCAGGAACCAGAGGGGTGAGAATCCGACCGTGAAGACGCTGACGGCCTCCACGACATTCCCCGCTACCTTGCGCCTGATGAGTTCCTGTCCCGTCGTTTCCCGCGCGGGAAACCGGTCGCTGACGCCCCCGACGGCTTCGACGGTGATCCGCAGCGGGCGTGCTATAAGACATTGGTATAGCTTAGCCTCCCGCACGGGTGGCGGCAGTATGTGATCGGCAGCCTCCAGCAGGAGCCCTCCTCCTCCCGCCGCCGTACTGCGCACCAGGCGTTCCGGGATAGAGACGGCATAACCAGCGGCGGAATCGCCCTCCTCAGTCCTTGCTACATCTTCCTTCGAAGAACGAGGACTGGGGTCTCCCGATGAATCTGACATTGCCGGTCTCCTGCGCCTCAGTACGAATCGGACCGGGAAGGTAGAGTACCTCCCCATTTGTATCGGACCAAGG
This sequence comes from Dehalococcoidia bacterium, assembly GCA_965208825.1. Classification (GTDB taxonomy): domain Bacteria; phylum Chloroflexota; class Dehalococcoidia; order Lucifugimonadales; family UBA3495; genus VXOI01. Next base: position 293,699 of record CBDBPP010000003.1, on the reverse strand, counting down.
TTCATGATAAGGGCCCCGTCAATGTGCATCCACGACTTGTCCCCTGTGTCCCAGGGCCTTTTCAAAGTTACCTCATCCGCTGGCGTCCGCTCATCCTGCGAATGCCGAATATATCCGCTCATGGTGAGCAGGGCCAACGGCACCGTAAACTATCGAAAAACCCTGACCCTGTATCGGAGCCAGTTCTCCATCAATCCGGACCCGGGCTGGATTGACCTTCCGGTGTGCTCCAAAAGGATTCACCCCCTCCCGGTCAACCGGAGGGGGTGTACGGAATGGGTGCCAACCTGCTTCCAACTTGGCGGGCTAGGTGCTCTGGGTACTGTTGCCCGGAGTACCTCTACTGGGTCAGCAGGTGCCCGCCAAATCCTTTCCCATCGTTTCCCAGGGTGTACCCCGTCTGTCCGGCGCTGTCTGGATCATCATCGTTGGGGTCGGCACTGTAATGGCAGGGAATATCGGGCATGAGACACATTTCACGGCCCGGCTCCGCAATGCGGGTTGATGCATCACCGGCCGAGTCCATGCCTGGGGGTGGCTGGATTTGGACGAGCCGATTCTCGACGACTTGATTGCCTTCAAACAGGCAGGACCGGTCACCAGCCACTGGGCACAGGAGGTCGTCGCCTGTAGCCAGTGACGCCGGCGAACCGGTGTCCGATGCGCTGGGGCTGCGTCTGGACACCTCCGTTCTGGCCTTTTGCGCGGCGGAACTGGATCCCGAATTCTCCGGCGAAGCCGGAACGGCGGGCATGGTCTCGACCGCCACTTCATCCAATGGCTCTGACGTTGACTGAGGGCACTCCGGGTGCAGTCCGTCCTCCCCTGCCGACACTGGGTCCGGGTTGCGAATGCTGGCAAGCCAGAGAAGCAGAATTATCAGCGCCAGCGAGACGGGAGCAACCGCCAAAGCAGACCGGGAGTTGGCTCTTGGATAATTTGTGCCGTATATCAAACTCATGGCTTACACCCTTGGAATATGACTATATTATATATTAAACATCGGAATTCCGGATAATTCTATAGGGTAATGCCAAAGAAAAATGATAACACTGAGTCACTTAAATGCGAGTTACTCGATGATTAACACAGTAAGTGGGTGTGAGAGATATTAAGCATCAATAATTTCGTGGCGGACGAAGCAGTTGGATGCTGCCGTTTGGGGGAGGTAGTTGGGCGGCTTCGTTGCGGAATCGACCGCTGGGGTATGATAGCCGGAAATTGCCACTGGAGGCGCTGAGATGAAGGTGGGTTTCATCGGACTGGGAACCATGGGGGCCAGCATGGCCTACAACTGTCTGCAGGGCGGCAACGAAATGGTCGTTCACGACATCCGTCGCGAGGCGGCCACTCGGCACCTGGAGGGTGGCGCGAGTTGGGCGGACTCCCCCCGCGAGGTCGCCGAGTCGACCGACATCGTCTTTACCTCGCTGCCCGGCCCTACCGAGGTGGAGGCCGTGGGCCTCGGAGAAGACGGCATCCTGGAGGGCATGAGCAAGGGCAAGGTTTACTTCGACCTCAGCACCAGCACCCCCACCCTCATTCGCCGTATCCACGAGCGGGCCGCCCTCCGCGGCATCCACGTCCTCGATGCCCCGGTCAGCGGTGGGCCCCGGGGAGCCGCCTCCCGGAACCTCGCCATCTGGGTCGGCGGGGACAAAGATGTCTATGATCGCTGCAAGCCGGTCCTCGACAGCATCGGCGATAAGGCCTATTACGTCGGCCCCATCGGCTGCGGCGCCATCGCCAAGTTGGTTCACAACTGCACCGGCTACGTCGTGCAGGCGGCCCTAGCCGAGGTCTTCACCATGGGCGTCAAGGCTGGCGTCGAGCCCCTCGCCCTCTGGCAGGCCGTGCGCAAGGGCGCCCAGGGCCGCCGCGGCACCTTCGAGGGTCTGGCCGAGCACCTGCTTCCCGGTAACTTTGACCCGCCCGACTTCGCCCTCCGCCTCGCCCGCAAGGATGTCGACCTGGCCGTCGGCGTCGGCCGCGAGTACGACGTTCCCATGCGACTGGCCCAGCTCACCCTCCAGGAGATGACCGAGGCCGTCAACCGGGGCTGGGGCCACCGCGACTCCCGCGTCGCCATGCTGCTCCAGGAAGAGCGCGCCGGCGTGGAAGTCCGCGTCGACCAGGTCCTCCTCCAGGCCGTCCTCGAAGAAGAACGCCAGGCCGCAAGCTGAGCCGCCTGCACTGACCACGGTCAAGACTAAGGCCGCAACCACACTCTCCAGTGGTCGCGGCCCATGAAATGACCCGTTCGGAAGGTCTATGGACGTAGCAAGAGCCTGTCCTACCCCCTAACCCTCCGCCGTCCACCGCAGGTCTGGCCGCCGCGCCGCCAGCGCCTCGTCCAGCCGCGCCACCGGCGTCGTGTGCGGCGCGTTGCGCACCAGGTCCACGTCCTCGTCGATCTCAGCGTTGATTCGCTTCAGCGCCGCCACGAAGGCGTCGATCGTCTCCTGCGTCTCCGACTCTGTCGGCTCGATCATCAGGCACTCCGGCACGATCAGCGGGAAGTACATCGTTGGCGCGTGGAAGCCGTAGTCCAGCAACCGCTTGGCGATCTCCAGCCCGCCCGCGCCCCGCGCTTTCTGCCAGTCCGCCGCGAACACCGCCTCGTGCATGCAGGTCCGGTCATAGGGCAGCCGGTACTCGCCCCGCAGCCCGTTCATCATGTAGTTGGCGTTCAGTACCGCGTTGCCGCTGATGGACCGCACGCCCGCCGCGCCTAGGGTTCGGATGTAGGTGTAGGCCCGCACCAGCACGCCGAAGTTCCCGTGGAACCCTGCCATCTTGCCGATGCTCTGCTCCGGAGTCGTGAGCCGGTATCCATCGGCCTCCGACCCGGCAACCACCGGCGCCGCCAGGTACGGCGCCAGCCGCTCCGTGGCGCACACCGGCCCGGCCCCTGGCCCGCCGCCTCCGTGGGGCGTGCTGAAGGTCTTGTGCAGGTTCAGGTGGCACACGTCGAAACCCAGGTCGCCCAGCTTCACCCGGCCAAGCAGCGCGTTCATGTTCGCCCCATCGCCGTATACCAGCCCGCCGGCCTCGTGAACGATGCGGCAGACATGGACGATGTTGGTGTCGAACAACCCCAGGGTACTGGGCAGCGTGATCATTACCCCGGCCAGGCTGTCGTCCGCCACGTCGTGCAGCGCCTCCAGGTCCACGTTGCCCTCTCCGTCCGATGCCAGCTCCACCACCTGGAACCCGGCCATGGCCGCAGAGGCAGGATTGGTGCCGTGGGCGCTGTCGGGGATGGCCACTTTCGTCCGCCCGGTCTGCCCTTGCGCGGCCAGGTGGGCCTTGACCATCAGCATCCCGGCCAACTCGCCGTGGGCCCCGGCCAGCGTCGCCAGGCTCACCGATGGAAGCCCGGTGATCTCCCCCAGGAACCCCTGCAGCCGGTACAGCAATTCCAGCGCCCCCTGCGATTGCTCGGCAGGCTGCATTGGGTGGATACCCGCGAACCCTGGCAGGAAGGCCGTCTCGTCGTTGATCTTGGGGTTGTACTTCATCGTACAACTGCCCAGCGGGTAGAAGTGCGTGTCGATGGAGAAGTTCCGCTGGCTCAGGCCGGTGAAATACTGCACCACCTCCGGCTCGGAAAGCTCCGGCAGGGGCAGGTCTTCCCGCAGCAGCGCCCCGTCGGGCATGGCCTGCGGCGGCACGTCTGACTCAGGCAGCACCGCCCCGGCTCGTCCCGGCACGCTGCGCTCCATCAGCAGCTTGGATGTATCCCGGTTTCCGCCTTGACGCATTTCTCTGTCTCCGAATGGATGGAACTATTCCCGCGCATCAACCGTGCTTCTAGTCGCCCCGGCCTCTGAGTTCCTCCTCGAGTTCCCGGACCCGGGCCTCCGCCGCGATGCGGGCCTGACGCTCGTTGTCAAGTTCCGTCTCGGTCGCGTTGAGTTGCGCTTCTGCGGTGGCTCGGGCGTTGGCTTGGTCGTCGTAGTTTGCGATGTAACGCTGCGATACCGGGTCATACCAGCGCAATTGGCCGCGTTCCCAGCACAGGTCCAGGTTCAGGACTTCGCTGTGGCCCCAATAACGCTCTTCGTTCACCTTGACTATGCTTATGGCTTGGTACTCGCCATCCACCAGTCGGTCGCCGGCCAGGGGAGCAGGGTAGTATTTGCCGCCAGTAGAGTCAAAGCGCCAGTACTCCCGCACGCCAAAGGCGGCGTAGCCGGCAGGCTTGGTTCGATAGTCGTTGGGAGCAGTGTTCTCCGAGGCAACCTCCAGGACGAAGTCAGGCGATTTTCCCCTTTCGTCCAGGGCGAAGCACCGTCGGGCGACGGCAGCGTCGCGGTCCACGCCGAAGGCGATGAGCAGGTCGGGATATAGCTGTCCTGTTCGCTGGCTGAAAGTCCGGACTATGGGCATCTCGCTCATGACCAGGGTGTCGCCCGCCGTTCCGTAGTGCCGAGTCAGGGCCGCCTGCCAGGCGGGGTCGTCGAGAATCACGGAATTCTGCACGTTATTCCTCTTGGGTCTTTCCGGGTATTGCTCTACCCGTGCCGAGGACGGTGGAACTGTTTGTCTAATGGTCATAGCAGTCCTGCCAACGTGAGGAATAGCCGCATTTTCACAGTAAACGACGAGCGGCCGGGGCGGCATTGAGGGAAGCGGCCACGCTGAGAGCCTCTACACCGCACCCAACGCCACCGCCAGTTGGTCGATCTCCTCCCGCGTGTTCATTTCGGTAACGCACAGCAGCATCCCGTTGGGGTACCGGTCGCTAACGTCCAGCCCGCCCAGTATGTTCTGCTCCATCAGCCGCCGGTTGATCTCCCCGGGCGGCTTCGGGCACTGGACCACGAACTCCTGGAAGAACGGCAGGCCGTTTAAAACCTCGTAACCTGGCAGGGCGTCAATCTGCCCGGCAGCGTACTGCGACTTCTGATAGCACAGCTCCGCCACCTGCCGCAGACCCGACCTCCCCAGCGCCGCCATGTATATGGTCGACGCCAAGGCGTACAGCGCCTCGTTGGTGCAGATGTTGGAGGTCGCCCGCTCTCGCCTGATGTGTTGCTCCCGTGTCTGCAGTGTCAGCACGTAGCCCGTTTCACCGTTGCGGTCCACCGTGCGGCCCGACAGTCGGCTGGGCATCTGCCGGATGTACTCCTGCTTCGTCGCGAACAGCCCCACGTACGGCCCGCCGTAACTGGGCGGAATCCCCAGCGGCTGCCCCTCGCCGGTGACGATGTCAGCACCGTAATGTCCCGGCGGCTGGAACATCCCCACGGCAATGGGGTCGCATGATACCACCGCCAGCGCCCCGGCCCTGTGCGCCGCCTCCACCTGCCCGCCCAGGTCTTCGATCTGCCCGTAGAAGTTCGGGTACTGCGACACCAGGCAGGCCGTCGCGTCGTTTACGCCCGAGGTGGCGTCCTTAACCGTCGCCACCTCCAGCCCCTGCGGACGGCAATAGGCATCGATCACCGCCCGGTACGCTGGCGACACGGTGTCCAGCACCACGATGCGCTCCCGCCGTGCCACCCGGCAGGCCATCAGCGCTGCCTCCGCCAGGCTCGTCGCGCCGTCGTACATCCCTGCGTTGGCCACTTCCATCCCGTAAAGGTTGCAGATCAGCGTCTGGAACTCATAGATTACCTGGAGCGTGCCCTGGCTGGCCTCCGCTTGGTAGGGGGTATACGCGGTGATGAACTCACCGCGAGTGACCAATGATTTGACGATCGACGGTATGAAGTGGTGGTACGCGCCCGCCCCTAGGAACGACGGTCCGCTGCCCAGGGCCCGGTTGCGTCCGGCCAGTGCCCCCAGCTCCCGCTGGATCTCCAGTTCCGACAGCGGTGCGGGTATGTTTAGATGCGGATTGCGGTGCTCCTCAGGTATGTCGGCAAAAAGCTCATCGATGGACGAGATGCCCAGCGACGCCAGCATTCCCGCCTGTTCGTCCGGCGTGTTGGGAATGTAATGAGACTGGAAATGGCCCTCACTGTCGAAGGTGCTACCGCTGCTCATCAGTGCTGCTCAGCGACGTAGGCGTCGTACTCTTCCGCCGACATCAGCGCATCCAGCTCGGAGACGTCGCTCATGGCAACGCGGATCAGCCAACCCTCGCCAAAAGGGTCCTCGTTGGTCAGCTCCGGCCGGTCAACCAGGGCCGCATTGACCTCGATGACCTCTCCGCTGACCGGCGAATAGAGGTCCGAGACGGCCTTGACCGATTCCACCTCTCCCATCTTTCCCAAGTGGGACACGGTGTCGCCGACCCTTGGCAGCTCGAAGTAAACAATGTCGCCCAACTGGTCTTGGGCGAATTGGGTGATGCCCACCAGGGCCCGGCCACTGTCGGCATCCTCTATCACGATCCACTCGTGTTCTTTCGTGTAGCTGCGGTCGCTGGGACTCATAAAGGTATTACTGCTCCTTATGCCAGCGCCGTGCCGTGCAGTAGGGCTATCCGGAGGCGCTGGGTCTGGTTCGCCGTGGGCGACGGTAATGGGGCAGGGTGGTTACGGTAATCTCCTCAATGAGACCCCGCTTGTCCATCTCGAGAACTGTTCCCGGGCGGGAATATTCGGGGAAAACGTAGCCCATACCCAGACTGGTGTCAAGCGTTGGCGAATAGCACCCGCTGGTCACCTGTCCCGCCGGAAAACCCAGCACCGACAGCGCGTAAGTCGCACGAGGAGCGGATCGCCCGGGTATCTGTAGTCCGACCAGCGAGAAGCGAGTCCCGTTTTTGCGCTGCTCCTCCATAGCCTCCCGGCCCACGAACTCCTTGTCGAAGTCCACGAACCGCTCCAGCCGTGCCTCCACCGGGGTCGTCGCTTCGTCCAGCTCGTGCCCGTGCAGCGGAAGTCCTGCCTCCGTTCGAAGCACGTCCCGCGCACCCAGCCCGCAGGGCACGGCCCCGGCGTCGGTCAGGGCCTGCCAGACCGCGGGGGCTGCCGGGGCAGGCGCCAGGATTTCGACACCGTCCTCGCCGGTGTAGCCCGTCCGCCCTACCAGCACGTGGGCGCCGCACATCCGTGCTTCGGTCCATGCGAACGGACGCAGTCCCTCCAGCCCGTTTTCCGCCAGTTCTGCCGCCATGCCCAAGGCCTCTGGGCCTTGGCACGCCAGCAGCGACGTCTGCATTGTACGGTCGTTGATCGCCACCCCTTCAGGGAACCGCTGTCCCAGTACCATCCCGAACCAGTCCAGCACCCTGTGCCGGTTCCCCGCGTTGGGAATCAGCAGGTAGCTGTCATCGTCCAACCGGTAGAAGATAGTGTCGTCAATCACCCCGCCCCGGGCGTTGCAGATCATGCAGTACCGGGCCCGTCCCACCTCCAGCGTAGACGCCGATCCTGTCAGCACCCTGTCCAGGAACTCCGTGGCCGCAGGCCCCGAGATATACGCCCGCCCCATGTGCGAAACGTCGAATATTCCCGCGCCCGTCCGCACCGCCCGCACCTCGGCGATGATCCCCGACGGGTACTGCACCGGCATGTCCCACCCCCCGAAGGGCACCATCCGCGCCCCCAGGGCAACATGTGTGTCATAGAGAGAAGTGCGTAGGTTGGCGGAGTCCATTATTCGTCCTCACCCTCCGGGAGGGCTTCGTATACTAACCGGGTTACTGTCGCCAGCTTTTCTTTGTGCCTTTCCCATTCGGCTAAGGAGTCGAACTGGAATTGAATTTCGAGCACCCCGTCATCCCTTTTAGGATCGTCTGGAGGCCACGTCATAAACGGTATCTCTTGACGGAGCTCCGTGAACTTATCCAAGCATAGCTCCACCGATCTAGGGAATAAGATGGGGTTTACCTGAGCGGGGTAGTACCCGTCTTTGCCAAGCTGAATCGCTGCAAAAGATCCTCTTGTTCCTGTTCCGGGTATACGGAAATGCAATCTGCCATTGGACCGATCAGCTCTACCACCACCGGCCACCTCGATGGGATTACGGAAATTCTCTCGGAACATATCCAAGACAGCATTCCATAGCTCTCTGGACTCCGGCCAATTCTCGGTGTGTTCGTCTATGCGCTGTTCCAGCTACTCCCTACGCTTTGCTCGCCCTGGCCTTCGGCGAGACTGCGGACTCTCGTCAGATTCCTGGGGCGCCTCCACCTGCATTCGACGCGCCAAGAGTGTCTGACCCGCGTGGGCAAAGCCGTGGAACGTGAGGAGTGATATGTTTATCTGGCTGTTGGACAGGAAACGTACCATTCGGGTAGTGGTATCGTCTACGTTCAAGCCTACGAGGATAAGGCGCATCGGTCGCAATTCGTTCAGTTCTTGTCCACTCCATCTTTCGCCATACCATTCCGAGAAATCATCTATTTTGTCGATGCCGAAGGAGCCGGAATGCTCGGAAATGTGCTGGGCCAGTGCATCGTCATCTATGGACTCAAGCCACGATCCGTAATCTAGGCTTTGAGCCACAGCGTCGCGGTTAAGTGAGCCGCGCTTCAGCTCAAACAGCACCAGGCGTCCCTCACGATCCACTCCCAGCAGGTCCAGCGGCCCGCCTGCGGTGCGGGTCTGCCGTCCCACCAGAGTCAGACCTGGCATCAGCATGTCCGGGTTGTTGACCAGCGTATCCTCTAACGACCTCTCGGACGCCATTTGGTGCGCTGGTTCCAGAGGAGTCGCTCCTCCGGATCCATCAGTAGTCCACAGCCTTAATTATTCTGAAGGCATTGTGTCTCGCCTGCGATTGCCAGTTCCGTTACTTCGATGATAAACAACCCACTTACCCCTCGCAAGCGGCCAAAGCGAGCCCTATTCCTGCGATGCAAAATACCAGCGGCCTTGGGTCGCCTATGCTTGCGCGCTCTCCGCCGCGGGTTGCAGGACAGCGAATCCTCGGCGTATCTGCTCGCGAAAGGATTCCGACAAATCGTCCCAGAGTGACAGGTCCACGCGGATGGGCAGGTCGCTCTCCTCGAGGGCTTCCCGCAGAGCGTAGGCCTTTGCCGATTGCTCTTGCCGGACAAAGGCAACCAGGTCGAGGTCCGAGTAGCGGCGGGGGCTGCCCCCAACCCTGGAGCCGTAAGCCCACACCTCGATGCCGGGCATATGTTTCTTCGTCAGATTTTCCACCAGCCGCAACTGCTCTCGCGGTAATATGATCTCGTTCGCTACTTCCACGATTCACCTGTAATCGCGCGATACAGTTCTTTGGCATCGGCTATGAATTCATCCATCATCTCCAATGCCGCGGTGGCCTTTTCCCTGTTGTAGTCATGGGCAGTTCCGATGCGCAGGTTCACATACTCCATCCAGCGCTCCACCGGCGAAGTCAGAACGCCAATTTCCCCTGCAATGCGGAACACGGAACGGGGTGAGGCAGTTACCTCCGACAGGCCCTGTTCCACCGTCAGGTAACGCCTCAGTGCCTTCCATGAAACATCGTAACAGACCTCGAACCGCTGAATCACCGATTCGTCCACCGCCTCCTGCAGCAGTGGCGGCAAGTCGGAAGTCAGGCTGTTTCGGTTCTCATTTTGCAGTTCCAGGTCCTTGAGCGATCTCTGGAAGTTGTCAAAATCAAACATGGGGCCCTCGTCAGGAACCTGTCGGCTATCTCTATACTACCCCACGCCTACCCCTCCGGCGCCATTCGGAACCGCCACACCGCCAGCGTCAAGAACACCGCCGCGAACACCACCAGCGCCAGCATCTCCGGCACCACGTCCCCGAACTCCGCCCCGAACAGCATCAGCTTGTTCAGCCCTCCGTTCGCCCACCCGTGCGGCGTGATCCGGCCCAGCGACTGCATGAACGGCGGCGTGATGAACAGCGGCCACCAGCTCCCCCCGATCGGCGCCAGCACCAGCGACGTCAGCACCCCCGCCGCCGCTGCCGTCCGCACGTTGTGCACCAGGCTGGCCAGCAGCACCCCGAAGGCCGCCGACGCCACCACCATCAGCAGCGACAGCAGCACCACCGCCGTCGGCGACGCCCCCAGGTCGATGTTGAAGGCCAGCGCACCCACGATCCACATCACCGCCACCTGCGCTATCCCGATGATGGCCCCGGCCAGGAACTTGCCCCAGATCAGCGACTCTCGCCGCACACCGTTGGCCATCAGCCGCTCCAGCGTGTGCGTCTGCCGCTCTCGTGCCAGCGCCTCTGCGCCCATGGCCGCCGTGAAGAACACGAACATGGTCAGGTAGCCTGGCAGCACGAAGTTGGACGTGTTGAACGGGGCGATCTCCCCCACCTGCTCCACCCGCAGACCGATGGCAGGGCCGCTGCTGTCCGAAAGAAGCGCCGCCATGGCCGCCGCCTCCGGCGCGTTGCCCAGGGCCGCCACCGCCGACAGCGTGGCCCGCGCTTCCGAGAACCGCGCGGCAATCTCTTGCGCAAAGCCCCGCAGTGCGGCCTCCTCCGACACTGGCACTTCCCCGGCGACCACCTCCAGCGTGGCTGTTTCCCCCGACAGAAAGCGTTGCGTGAAATCCGCAGGAAACGCCACGAATCCGTCCAGCTCCTCCGTGTCCACCGCCGAGAGGGCCTCGCCATAGTCCATGGCAACCACCGGCCCGTCTCCGTCAGACGAGATTGCCTCTAGGACCTCCACGCTGATTCCCACCGTTTCCTGGGTGGCCACAACGAACCGCAACGTCTCGTTTTCCGGCTCTACATCCCGAAGCGCCAGCGAGAAGCCGACGACGAAGATGAAGGGGAGCAGAAAGGCGAAGGCCAGCGCCGCTCGGTCCCGGAAGAAGATCCGGGTGTCCTTCCAGGCCAGCAGCATTGCCTGGCGGGCGATTGTGTTCATGCTCTCGGCCTTTCCTCAGAAATCCATTCCCCCAGGAGGGGAGGGTTAGATCCTCGATGCGTAACCCTTATCCTGATCACCGGCCCTCCGGCGTGATGCGGAACAGCAGGCGTGCCACGCACAGGCTCAGGACCGTGACCCCCGCCATTACCGCCATCTCCAGCCATTGCTCGCCCAGGTGCTCGCCTTTGCCGATGATGTTTTGCATCGCGTCTATGGCATAGGCGTTGATCGTGGCCCTGGAGATGGTATGCATCAGGCTCCCCTCGATTATCTCGAAGAAGGTACCGCTGAACACCACCATCAGCAACGTGAAGAACACTGCCGCCCATGCCGCCTGGTTGCGGGTACGGGCCACCGCCCCGATGACCAGCGACACGCCGGTGAACGCCGCCGCCGCCAGCAGCGCGAAAGCCAGCAACTCCACGAAGGCCAGCGCCCCGCCTGGCCGAAATACGACGAAAGCCAGCGAGAGCATCACCACTGTCTGGAACATCGCCCGCATCATCCCCGACAGGAGCTTTCCGGTGAAGAGCTGATTGATCCCCAACCTCGTCGTCATCAGCCGCTCCAAAGTCCCCGTCCGCCGGTCCTCTACCATCCCCTGCGCCGCCAGCGTCACCGAGAACATCACGAACATCACTATCAGCCCCGGCAACAGCCGCGAGAACAGGCTGTCCTCCGACTCCTCGTCTTGCTCCTGGCCGGGCCGCCGCACCTCGATTGACACCGGCGGACTGTCCCGCATGGCGGCCAGTTGCGCCGCCACCTCGGCCTCTATACGATCCGTCGGCACCTCCGCGGCGGCCAGTGCCCGGCTTGTCTGGACGTGCACCCGTGCCTCGGTGGCCATGTCCCGGGCGATCCCCCGCACGATGGCTGCGACGATCTGCCCCGTATCTCCTCCGTTCCCCCGCTGCCGGAAGACCAGCGGAGCCGGCTCCCCCGCCTCCAGCGCCTCGCTGAACCTCTCGGGGATGACCACCGCGAACAGGATGGCAGACCGGTCCAGGGCCGCGTTGGCGTCGGCCTCGCTGCGTTCCTCTACCTCAACCTCGGCCAGCGAGTCCAGCCGCCGCACCAGCTCCCGCGCATGGACACCTCCGTCCAGGTCCACAACGCTGGCCGGAGTGAACACCTCGCTTTCGCTGCTCAGTGCCCCGTACATCAGGGCGAACAGCAGGATGGGCAGGGCGATACTGAAGGCCACCTCCGCCCGGTTGTTCAGGAACAGCTTGAGTTCCAGCAGGGCAATGTACAGCGGGCGCAGCATGTCGGTTAGTGACGTCGCCTATGAAACTCCCTATCCCTTGAGGGATAGGGCTGGGGTGAGGGCGAAATCATTGGAGACAACAGCCCGTTATTCGGTTCATTCCAGCCGTCCATGCAGGTGAGCCGCACGTTAGTCACGCAGGCTGCGCCCCGTCATCTCCAGGAAGACCGTCTCCAGCGTAACTTCCTCGGGGTCGCCGATCTCTGCCTTCAACTCCTCGGGCCTCCCCATGCGGATGATCCCTCCGCGGTCCATGATGGCCAGGCGGTCGCAGAGGCGGTCCGCCTCCTCCATGTAGTGCGTGGTGTACAGCACCGTCATGCCCTCGTCCCGCAGGCCTTCCACGGTGTCGAAGATGTGGCTGCGGGACTGCGGGTCAATGCCCACCGTCGGCTCATCGAGGAACAGCAGTTGCGGGCGGCTCATCAGGGCCACGGCCAGGTTGACCCGCCGCTTCATCCCTCCGGAAAACTTGTCCACTTTGTCGCGGGCCCGCTCCGTGAGGCCCACCGACTCCAGGTGTTCTGCCGCCGAGTTCTTTGCCTCGCGACCACTGAGCCCGGCCATCCGGCCGAAGAAAACCAGGTTGTCCGTGGCCGAAAGCTCCGGGTACAGCGCCAGCTCCTGCGGGCAGACCCCCACCAGCTTCCGCACCTCGTCGCTCTCCCGCAGCACCGAGTGTCCGCCGATGGCCACGTCTCCCTCGTCCGGCGTCAGCACCGTCGATAACATCCGTATCGTTGTGGTTTTGCCCGCTCCGTTGGGCCCCAGCAGCCCGAAGATTTCCTGCTTGCCGATGGTGAAGGAAACTCCGTCCACCGCCGTCAGACCGCCGAAGGACTTGCGCAAGTCATTGGCCACCAGGAATTCCTGGCCCCCGGTGCTGGTGTCGTTGGTGAGTGCCATAAATATTCGAGTTCTTTGACGCTGCGGGCGGCCTAGGCTGGGTCCGCAGGTCAGTATGGTTTCTCAGGAAGTCATTGTAGGGAATGTATCCCCGAAGATATACCGCTCTGACATAACTCCCCGGTGTCTTTCGATCATTGCCTGTAGCGGCCAGTCCGGTCCTTGCGAGCCCTAGGCTTTTCGAAGGGCCGAAGCACTCGCGGGCTGCCCTTAATTCTTGAGGCCCTCAATCGAAAGCAACTGTTCTTGCTGACCACTGAGTCACGGTGTTGGTATCACAGCCGTTGCCTGCCCTGGATCATACCCCACCAACTCGACGAATCCCCGCCCGGTCACCTCGTTTCCTCCCTGCGATCCCTCCGCCGTGACCGCCCCCTCCCAGTACACCACCGGCAGTATGACTCCCGCAGCGAACTCCGCATGTTCCAGCACCGGTGTCAAGGTAAGTTCCAGCTCCAGAGGCGCGATCTCCATCTCCCAGCCCATCGGATATCTGGTCTCCGTCTCCGGGCTCACCCACGTCCCCGTAGGCTCCAGCGAGACACCCTCGCCCGTTATGTGTGACACCGCTCCGTCGGGCACCACGTAGGTGGCATAGGCCGCCACCCGCTCTCCCTCTACAGGAGTGGGCGCTCCCTCCGGCCTTGACTCCCCGTCGACGGGCCTCCACACAACCGCCACCATCAGGTCCGACCCGTCCTCCATCTGCAGGTTGACCCAGTCCCAGCCCACGTCCACCCGGGAAATGTCTCCCCACTGGTGGTCCATCCACCCCGTCCCCGTCACGGCATGGCGCCCCCCGCCGTCTTCCAGCCAGCCGTCGTACTCCATGCGTGTCCGCGAGTAGTAGTACGTCTCCCCTGCCTCTCCCAGGTCCACCAGTCCCGTCGAGTCGTGCAGCACCTCCTTCCGCTCCCAGGTGGCCTCCAGCTGAAGAGCCGTGCCTTCCACGTCGAAACCCAGCACGTAACTGTTGTCATCTCCTCGCATCACCCACCCCTCTACGTCCACCTCCACACTGGGTGCCTCCGGGTCCAGTGTCGCCAGGGTCCCCCTCTCCCCGCTGGCGTGGGCCCGTCCCCCGTGGTCTCCCAGTGTCGCGTGCAACAGGTGCGGCGTACCGATGGGCAGCGTGGGCGATTGGAAGGTCACGAAGTGGAAGCTGTACTCGTTTCCCGCCTCGTCCCACAGGAAGCCGTTGAAGTACCACCATTCGATCGGCGTCTCGTGCGGGGCCTCGTCCTCCGGCAGGAACACCAGCGGTTCCCCTGCCCGGACCGGTGTGGTCACCGGCGTGCTGGTGGGCCGGGGCATTGTGGCCGTTGGCCTTTCCGTGGGCGTCGGGGCAAGCGTCGCCGTGGGCGCCGGAGTAGGTGCGGGGATGGCAGTGGCCGTTGGGCTCGGGGTCTGCGTTGCCGCGACCAGGACAGGGGAGGCGGACGTGGCGGTGGGTGCCGGTTCCGACCCGCAGGAGACCTGTATGAGGGTTACGATGACTGCCAGGACCGCCGCCGTCCTGCCAAAGGCAGTCGATTGGCGCGGAAGGGCTCGTCGGGAAGTGAGGGAATTCATCAATGCGATATGCCGGTTCGGAGGCTGCCTTTCTTCGATTATATACGTCCATTCCTCCCATCGCTTGATGGCGACCGCCCTTGCCCCCTCCCGCCCGTGGACGACTCCTACCCTGAAAAGGGGCCTCCTTTCCAGGAGACCCCCATGCCTTCGCTTGCTGATCGCATCACGAACGCGACCGACCTAGCGGTGCGTGATCAGTCCCTCGTCCATCATCGCCTTGATCGCACCGTCGAACGCTTCGATGGATTGGTCGATGTCCGCCTCCGTGTGCACCCCCGACAACACTCCGCTGGTCCGCGACATGAGGTCCACCCCACGTACCTGCAACGCCTGCCGGAAGTTCGTCTGTATCTCCGACGACACACCCTTCAGCACGTTGGCGTCCAGCCCCTCCACGGAGGTCCCGCCGAAGTAAATGTGAAACGTTGACGACTCTCCGTAAACCGCCGCCGACACCTCGTACCGGTCCACCACCTGCTGCAGCCCGGTCCTGAGCCGCGCCGCCATCGCGTCAGCCTGCGCCTGCATCTCCCCCGTCGCCACGATCCGCAGCGCCGCGTTGCCCGTCGCTGCCATGTACGGGTTGGCGTTGAACGTCCCGCCATGGTAAACCCGCTCGAAACGGTCGTGGTGGCTATCCCCCGTCTGCTCCATCACCGCCATCACGTCCTCCCGTCCCGCTACCGCCCCGCCGGGCAGCCCGCCCGTCAGGATCTTGGCCATGGTGCACAGGTCCGGTCGGATGTTCAGCACCTCCTGCAGCCCGCCCGGACTCCACCGGAAGCCCGTGATCACCTCGTCCAGGATCATCACCACGCCGTATTTCTCCGTCAGCTCCCGCACCCCCTCCACGAAACCCGGCTGCCTCGGCACCGTCCCGTACGACGCCCCTGAACCCTCCGTGATTACCCCGGCCACGTTGTCGTCCGTCGACAGCACCCGCTCCAGCGCGTTCAGGTCCGGCGGCAACACGATCACCGAGTCCACCGTACCCTGTGGGATCCCCGCGGACGACGGTACGTCAAACGGCGCCAGGTTCCCCGGCATGACGTAGTCGTGCCAGCCGTGGTAGTGCGACTCCCAGCGTACGATCTTTTCCTTGCCCGTGAACGCCCGCGCCACCCGCATCGCCAGCGAGGTCGCCTCCGCTCCCGACCCCACGAACCGCACCTTGTCGGCGCAGGGCATCAGGTTGCACACCCGCTCGCCCCACTCCAGCACTGTCTCCACCGGCGACCCGTAGTGCGAGCCATTCGGCGCCGCCCGCACCAGCGCCTCCACCACCTCGGGATGCGAGTGGCCCAGCAGCAGCGAGGCCGAACCCAGGCCGTAGTCGATGTACTCGTTTCCGTCCACGTCCCACTTGCGCGCCCCCTGTCCCCGCTCGATTGTAACCGGGAACGGGTCGGCCACGTACCCGTCGTGCCCTGCCCCTCCAGACGGGAAATGCTGCTGGAATCGGGGAAACAGCGCCGCGGACTTGGGGTTCCTGCGAATGTAGGCTTCTCGTATTGTCTCGGCCATGATGATTCCCTCCCTGCTCTGTCTCCGTCGGTTTTGGTAATACACGGGCATTGTAGCCCCGCCCCGCCAATCAATCCATCCGGCCCGCTCCACCGGGGTCATTCGATTATTGTCGGTTGCGCACCGTCCGTTCTCGGTGGCACACCGTCCGTTCATGGTGAGCTTGGCGAACCACGAACGGACGGCATTCTGGCACGGGGTTCTGGGACTCGTGGATTTGCCCTCAACTCTTGGGCCTGCTGATAACCGAATGACTCTGCCCGCGTCACCATGAAGGGGCAGCCGCAAGAGCTGCCCCTGGATCGCCTCAATTGCCAACCGGCCCTCGCCGGGCGGTCCGATCTATATCTGCCGTAGCTTCGGGTCCAGCCGGTCCCGCAGCCAGTCTCCCATCAGGTTCAGCGCCAGCACCGTCAGCATGATGGCCAGGCCGGGGAACAAGGACACCCACCAGTAGGTCACGATCACCTCTCGCCCGTCCGCTACCATCAGCCCCCAGGCCGGTTCCGGCCGCTGGATGCCCACACCCAGGAAACTTAACGAAGCCTCCAGCAGGATCACGAAACCGATCTGCAGCGTCGCCAGCACGATGATCGTGTTTATCACGTTCGGCAGGATGTGGCGCAGGATGATGCGGAAATTCGACGCGCCCGTCACCCGAGCCCGGGCGATGTAGTCCTGCTCTCTTATGCTCAGCACCTCACCCCTGACCTGCCGGGCATAGTACGCCCATAGTATGTAGCTGATCACAATCAATACTGTTCCCAAACCGGCCCCAATCGCCGCCGCCAGCACCAGAGCAAACAGTATGCTCGGTATCGAGAGCGTGATGTCCACCAGCCGCATGATCAGCAGGTCGAACTTTCCGCCGAAATACCCGGCAATCAGTCCCAGCGATATCCCGATGAATCCGCCCAGAGCTATCCCGATCAGCGATACCTTTACCGAGACCCGTGCCCCGTGGATGATTCGGCTTAGCACGTCCCTGCCCAGCCGGTCGGTGCCCAGCAAATGCTCGCTCGTCCCTCCCTCCCAGACCGGCGGCAGGTACCGCTGCGGAAGCCCTCCGTCCCGGGGCCCGTGAGGTGCTATCTGGTCCGCAAAAATGGCCGGCACCACCAGCAGCGCCATGATCAGTATCAGCGGTATCAGTGGCAGCTGGCGGGCCTTGGCTGCGCCGGTCAGCAGTCTCCCGGGTGTATACCAGGGCTTTTGAGTGGTCAGGACCGCGTCCATTGGCTCTCTCTTCCCTCGCGTCTGGGTGCTGGGCTACGTCGAGTATCGAATGCGCGGGTCCAGGTATGCGTACAGAATGTCGACAACCAGGTTGCACGCCACGAATATGCCGGCGAAGACAATGATCACCGCTTGCAGCACCGGGAAGTCCCGGTTCCGCACCGCCTCAATGGCCAGCAGTCCCGTCCCCGGCCACTGGAACACCTGCTCCGTGATCACCGACCCCGTCAGCAGTATTCCTGCGATCACCCCGTAATACGTCAGCGGACCTATCGCCGCGTTGCGCAGGCAGTGCTTCCACACCACCTTGTTCTCCTGCAGGCCCTTGATCCGCGCCAGCTTGACGTACTCCGAGTCCAGCACGTCCAGCATCGAGGATCGCAGCAGCCTCATCACCGCCGCCACCTGGAACCAACCTAGGGCCACTGCCGGCATGATCATGTGCTTCCACGTCCCGGTGCCCGACGCCGGCAACCAGTCAAGTTGCACGGCGAACACCCACATCAGCATTAGCCCCAGCCAGAAGGACGGGACCGATTGGCCCAGCAACGCTACGATCTTCCCGAAGACGTCCAGCGGGCTGTCTCTCTTCACCGCTGCCATCACACCGATCGGCACCGCAATGACCGTGCTGATGGCTAAAGAGAACAGGGCTAATTGGAACGTCGCCGGCAGCCGCTCTGCCACCAGCTCCATGGCCGAGTCCGGCTTGACCAGTGAGTCCCCGAGGTCCCCCTGCATCGCGTTGACGATGAACTTCCAGTACTGCACGACGATGGGGCGGTCAAAGCCCCACCGCTCGTTCAGCCGGTCGTACTGCTCTTGGGTGGCGTCCTCTGGCAGCAGAATGTCTAGGGGATTGCCCGAAAGCCGACCCATCCCGAACACCAGGAAACTCACCACCAGCAGGGTGATCAGGCTATGTAGGACTCTGATAAACAGGTAACGGCGCATGAATTCGTGTTTCCAGTCAGATTGAGACCCGGGGTTCCTGGTCCTTCCTTGTTGCTAAACTCCAGTGCCGCCAACCACCCCGAGAGGTATGTCGGCGGCACATCGATTCTGCGGAACTATCCAGTGGGGCGGCTATTCCCTGACGCCCCTGATAAGGTGAATGTGGTCCAGTGAGGTCGGTGTCTGGCCCGAGAATATGTACTCCTCGACAATCTCCGGGTCGACGGTCAGCTCGTAGAAGATCTGGGCAATCGGAATGCTGATGTAGTTGTCGAAGGCAAAGTTGCCCATTTTGCGCGCTATTTCGTCCCGTGCTGCCAGGTCCACCGTAGCCTTCAGCTCGTTGTACATGGCCTCCAGTTCGTCGTACATCGCCGCGTGGGTCACACCCTCGTCGGCGTAGAAGACCCGGACCGCCTCCTGCGTTGTCCTGATCGGCAGGTTCCGGCTCATCCACATCTTGTTGTGAGCGTTCTTGGCCACCAAGTCAGGACGGAGCGCCGTGTATTCCATCTCCTGCAGGTTGATCGTGATACCGACCTCGGCCAAGTTCAACTGGATCGACTCTGCGATTTGCGACAGCTCCGGGTTCCCTGAGAAGTTCATCGTCGGGAACTCGATCTCTATGTCCCCCTCTTCAAACCCCGCTTCGGCCAACAGGGCCCTGGCCCGGTCCGGGTCGAAGCCGTAGTTCGCCTCGAAGTCCTGGGCGAATCTGTCGTCCCAGCCCTCGTGTCCGGGAGTCCACCCGTACACGTACACCGGTGTCGCGCTTCCCTTGTAAATGAACTCCATGATGTCTGCCCGGTTGATTGCCCGGTTGATCGCCTCGCGTACCCTGATGTCCTCGAATGGCACGCCTGACTGGTAGGACTCATCGCCCGTCAGGAAGTACTGCCCCAGCATGAATGAAACGGTCTGAATCGTCGGCTGCTGGGAGCTTATGATGCGCATGCCCCGGTTGCCGGCCTCAGCCTGCAGGTCCCGGCTCAGGTTCGCGATATGAGCGTCCCCGGCCAGCAGCACCGCCATGCGGGTGGCATCCTCGGTGATGAACTTGAGCTCAAACTCCGGGAAGTCAGGCATCTCTCCCGGCCAGTTGTCCGTGCCGGACGCCTCGTAGGTCACACCCAGCCCGGCGCTCCGCTCCAGGTACTGGTAGTGGCCAGTCCCGGCGGGACGGTCGTCAAGGCCGTCCTGTCCCTCGGCGTCGAACTGTGCCTTGCTCATGATGTACAGGTCGCCCGCCGTGCGGGAGAACAGCCGCAGCCCGTCCAGGTATGGCGTTTCGAAATTGAAGTCGATCTGGTAGTCGCCGTTCGGCACTACCGTGACTGTCCGCCAGACCGGGCTCATCGTGGAAACCGAGTCGTCCGACGAGAGCAGTGAGTGCATCCACGCCACGTCGGCGGAGGTGAATTCCCCGTTGTCGAAGTGGAACTGGACTCCCTCTCGGAGGTCGAAACTCCACTGGGTGAAGTCGTCGTTGAACTCCCAGGCGCTGGCCAGTCCCGGTCCCGCGGCTCCCGTGACCGGATCGTTGCGCATCAGCGTATCCGCGAAGGGCACGTGCTGCTGCAGCAGCGACCAGGGGCCCTCCCAGATTCGGTTGGTCTCCTGCAGCACGGGCATCGCTGCGATTACCCGGTTGGTCTTCAGCTGCCCCACCGGTTCGGGAACCGGGGTCGCTGTCGGCGCCGGTGTGGCCGTGGCTGCCGGTGCGCTGCTGCCACCGGTTGGGGTCGCCGTCGGCCGGAAAGTGGTCAGCGTCGCGGTGGGTTGCGGTGCTGCCGCATCGTCGTCGTCGGCCTGTGCTGCGGGTGCCTCAGTGGCGGCCGGTGCGGCCGCTGCGGTAGTGGCCGCTGGCGCGGCTGGCGCCGTGGTGGCTTCTGCCTCCATGGCTTCCGTAGGATCATCGCCGCCACATGCGACGATAACCGAAACTAACAATATCAGAATTAGTAACGGGCTAAGAATAAGACCCTTGCATTTATGCACAAGTTCCATTTTCCCTCTCTCGCTTTCTATCCACTTTTGGATAATCGCGTTGATTTGGGGAATTCTAGGTGGGATATCCCGGCATGTCAACCTGTGAATCAGGCCAGCCAGGGCCCTTTCCATTATGCCCTCACCCTTGAGGGAGAGGGAGAGGGTTAGGGTAAAATTCGAAGCTTCGACTACTGCGCCTATGGGAGACGACAGGAAATCCTGCTCATCCTTTAATCCTGTGAATCCTGATCCAGACAATAGCCGAAAGACTCTGCCCCTCCGTCATTCCGGCGAAAGCCGGAATCCAGCATGACCCTTACTATAAGGCCCTGCCCTGCCCTGCCCTGCCTTGCCTCGCTCCGTGCCTCCTGCTACACTACTGAATACGAACATACTATCCAAAAATGTCCCCAGCTACTACTAATCTACCTGTTAGTGGAGAGGACCCGTGCCGCGGGCCGCTATCCGGCCTACCGGAGACCCGATTAACGGACCATGGTCCTCACATTGAGCAATCCCTCCTCAATACAGGCGAGACCTCGGCAGAATCGCCAGTGCCCGCAGAAACCCGTTGCCTCTATCCCTCGACGAGACAGAACGAGTCACTTTGAAACACTTTTTGAAGTAATCAGCTTTGGAACGAGACACTCCCATCGACGCCTCTTGTCGCCGTGGGTGTAGTTTCGACGGTACCGTTCGAAATTGGGCTTTGAAAAGGATCATTAACACGATAAGGAGGTCAACCAATGGCACGTGGGTCATCTCGTGGCGGCAGTAGCTCTCGCGGTTCAGGCCGCCCACCATCCTCTGGACGCAGCAAGCCCGCTGGCCGATCCTCGGCGACTCCCAAGGGCCAAATCAAGAGAGGCAGAGCCGTCCAGTACGCCGTTAAAGACCGGACCGGCAATACGAAGTACATTGGTTCCACCAACAACCCTGCACGCAGGGCTGCCCAGCATCAGCAGTCTGGCAAAATGCAACCGGGGGACAGGCTCGAAGTCCAGAGCAAACCCATCGCCCGGCAACAGGCGAACCGGCTGGAGGCTGGCCGATTGTCTGGACACCGGCGAGCGCATGGGAGCAACCCTGACCGGAATCACACAAACGACGGACAATACCACCAGTAAAGATGTGCGCCAACCCCCAATTTCAAACGGAACCGGCGAGGGTATTGCTTCCTCCCCGGATCTCGGAAACAGGAGGCCTCCGAGATCGGCCCTCTGGCTCAGGTTGACGGAATGGCAGGTCGACACCGCTGCGGCCCTCTCCGTACGGCCTTTTCAGCTATCATGTGTTCACCAGCGGAAAGCCAGAAGAGGAGTGTCCCCTGGGCATTGTAGGAGCAGTCCTCGTGGGCTCGCTGGACGGCCCCGACCCGGTTTGCCCCTCAGGCAGTGGAGGATCAGCCTTGGCAGTTCTAAACAGAAGTGAAATTGAAGAGTTCCTGTCTCAGCCTCGCACGTCGCAACTCGTGACCCTGCGGCCCTCCGGCACTCCTCACGTCGCCCCAGTCTGGTACCTGTGGGATGACGAAAAGGCTCTGGTAATGGCCGACTCCAGCTCGGTCAAGGTTCGCAACATCCGCCGCAATCCCGCAGTGGCTCTCTGTGTCTCCACGCCGGACCGCCCCTATTCCTTCGTTACCATCGAGGGAAGGGCCGCTACCTCCTCGGATGGACTGGAGGATATGGTGAGAAGGACCTGCGTGCTTTACGAGGGTCCGGAGCGAGGCTCTGAGTTCGCCAGTGAACTGATGGCCGACGAGCGCCTGACTCTGATCGTCATTACCGTCGATCGGATGATGTCATGGAAAGAGGACGATGAGGAGTAATGCCGGCGTTGGCCCCGGCTGCGGAAGCGGCCGAATTCAGGGAGTTCCCAGCGGAGGCAGCACGTTGTCCATCCACGACACCAGGTCTCGGATGACCTCCCCGCTGATTTCGTGCCCCATGTCGTAAACGTGAAATTCGGGGCTGTATCCGGCCCTTTCCAGGTACTCCCGGGCGGCATGCGCCGTGGACTCGGCAATCATCTGGTCGTAGCGGCCATGCGCCACGAATATCGGCTGCGTGCGTTCCTCGGGCAGCCGCGGGTCCAGCTCCTCTGCCCCTGGCAGCGTGGCGCTCAGCGCCGCAAGCCCGGCAAAGGTGCTCGGTCGCTCCAGGCCGCACCGGTAGGTCATTCCTCCGCCCTGGGAGAAGCCCAGCAGCAGGCTGTTGCCCGGCTCAACATTGAATTGCGCTGTTACCTTGTCGAAGAAGTCCGACAGCAGCGACTCAGAGTTTGCGATCTCCTCCGGCGTGGATCCTCCCCTCGGTGTCATCCACCCGAATCCCGCATGGCCTAGGCCCAGGTTGAACGGAATCGGCGCATTCGGACAGGCATAGACGTAACCGCTTGGATTGATCGCCGGCGCCAGCCCGGCCAGGTCGTGCATGTTGGCCCCGAATCCGTGCAGCATGATCACCAGCGGATAGGAGGTCTCGGCGTCGTAGTCATCTGGCAGTACGGTCAGGTACTGCAGACCCGGCCCCTCGTGAATCTCCCCTTTCATGCCGGCCTCCCAGGGTGCAGTCATTACGTTACATGGTAATTTACATGGTAACACGGTGCCGGAATAAAGTACGATTGGACTCGCAAGGGGCAGGGGGCTTCATTGCCCGCCGGCCGCGGCGAAGGATAGCAAAAACCACCTGGGAGCGGCTTAATGACCGTTATTTATCACCTGGCCTCCCAGGATTCTTGGACCGAGGCCCAGGCGGCCGAAGAATATGAAGCGCCCAGCCTGGCGGAGGAGGGGTTCATCCACTGTTCCCAGGATGAAGCCCAGTTGCTCCGTGTCGCTGAAAGGCTGTTCCCCGGTGTCGACGGTCTGCTGGTGCTGGATGTCGACACCACCAGGCTGAACGCCGAGGTTAGGCGGGAACCCAGCCGCTCCGGCGAGATCTACCCCCACATCTACGGCAGCATTAACCGAGACGCCGTCGTTCGCATCCGCCACCTGGTCCTGGACGCCCAGGGTCGGCATAGCCTTTCTTAAATGTTCCGGTCCTCGATCAACAGGGTTGGACGGAGCTTAGCCACCGATGAGTGAGACAGCGCCGGAATACACGGCAATGGAACTGGCTGTTATTCGGCGGGCCATAGCCCCGCCGCCCCCGGCCCCTCCTGGCGAAATCCTGAAGGCGATGGGCTCGCCTCCACCTCCGTGGATGAGGCCCTTCTGGAAGCTGGTGGACCTGGAGCCGGACCTTTTCCGTCGCCTTGCTGGCGACCCGTGGGTCCATGCCCTTTCGCAGTACGCCTTCTTCCCGGAGGTCGTCGACTGGCGCCGTCAGGGCAGGTCCGTCCCCGGCCTCCGCACTACCGGCCGGACCCGCGGTCCTGTGGCTGTCCTGCGCTCCGGCGACGCCCACCTCGCCATCAAACCCTTCCAGTACTCCCGAGAGGACGAAATCGCCCGCATCGCCGCCTCCCGTAACGTCGGCCCGGAGCAGTTCCCTTCATTGCCTGGCTATCTCACTGAGCAGTTCGTCGAAGGCACCTTTTTCACCGACCTTCCCCTCGAACGCCGCGACCCAGGCACCATGCGCGCCGTCGGCCTGCAACTGGGTGGCATGCTGCGGAGGTTGCACGAAGCAGGTGTCTACTATAATGACGCCACCCTCTCCGATCCCGAGGGCCGTTCCCACCTCATCGTGGATGGCGACGGCCACTGTACCCTGATTGACTTCGGCGTGTCGCTGCTGCTCGACCGCCATCCCGACTACACCCGGGAGGAGGTCCACAACTTCGTGCGCAC
Organism: Dehalococcoidia bacterium; assembly: GCA_965208825.1. Classification (GTDB taxonomy): domain Bacteria; phylum Chloroflexota; class Dehalococcoidia; order Lucifugimonadales; family UBA3495; genus VXOI01. The sequence continues at coordinate 269,691 of CBDBPP010000003.1, read as the reverse complement.
CCTGCCCATGTACCGCATATTTGCCGGTATGGCCGACAGCGCCGCCGAGATGGACGATTTCCTGCGCAGTTACACGCAAAGCATGGCGAAGTCCAGCCCCGGGGAAATACTCTCCCGCGACCTCCACTTCGCCCAGCAGGGCCTCTCCAGCGCCGCCCGCCGCATGGGCCGGCACATCATCGCCCCCTTACGCGAAGGCTTCCTTGAAGCCTACCGGCCGGCTTTCTAGTCTGATTGCAGAACGGCTGGAAACCCCTTTTCTCGTGGCAGAGAATTGGAGTGGACAACCATGCTCCTCACCTCAGCGACTTCATGTACTCGATGATGTGAGGGATCTCCTCGTCCTTCACTCCCAGCGTCGCCGGCATCAGCCCCGCCGTGAACCCCTGCACGATCTTGGCGTTGGGGTCCCTGATCGACTCCCTGATGTATTGGCCGTCAACCACAGCCGTTTCCCCGCCTTCCAGCGCCTCCTCCGTCCCGTATAACCCCTGCCACGTCGGCCCTACCAGTGCCGTCCCGTCGATAGAGTGGCACGCGTTGCAGCCGTAGGCTTGCACCAGTTGCTCCCCAACTTCCGCCGAGGGAGCACCTTGCGTTGCCGTGCTCAGGGAGGCGAGATTGCTGGAGTCAACCGTGACCGTAGGTATCGGGGGGCCGTGCGTTGGAGAGGCGGACATTGCTCCCCCGCACGCGACATGCAGCAAGAGCACAATAACGGAGACGAGCAGAAGCACCGGGGAGCCCAAGGATTTGGACGGCGAGCCCATGGCGGCCGCATCCCTATTGCAGCGACTTCATGTACTCGATGATGTGAGGAATCTCCTCGTCCTTGACCCCCAGCGTCGTGGGCATCAGGCCAGCCGTGAATCCGGCGGTAATCTTGGCGTTGGGGTCTTGGATCGACTCGGTAATGTACGCGTCGTCCACCGTGGCCGTGGTGCCGTCGTCCAGCGACTCCTCGGTGCCGTACAGCCCCAGCCACGTGGGCCCCGTCAGCGTGGTCCCGTCGATGGAGTGGCAGGCGTTGCAGCCGTACTGCACCACCAGCTGCTCGCCCAGGCCTGCGTCCGGCGGGCCGGCCACGTCGGCAACCACAGCTGCCCCAGCCTGGGCAGCGACTACCGGCGCCGTGTACTCGATCGCGGGCACCACCGGGTGTGGTGTTGACGTCGGTTGCGGCACCGGCGTCGGGCACACGTTCTCGCCGTGGGCGCCGAGATCGTGATCGAAGTAGCAGGGCGAGGCGAACGCGTCGTCTGCCCGCAGGTCTCCGCCCTTGATCGCCGTGAACAGGCCGATCAGCGACAGCCCCACCATAACTGCCAGCACCATTCCCGCGATAAAAGTCCAAAAGAAGAACTTGTTGTCGAACTTCAGGTGCATGTAGAACAGGATGACGATGGCGAACTTGATGCCCGACAGCAGGAACAGCAGGATCGTTGTGGACGGCTCACCCAGCGCTTCAGCGATAACCTTCTCCGCCTCGCCGGGGAAGTCCATGATGATCACGAACTCGACGATGGTGATGGCGAACAGCAGTATCGCTATGAAGATGTACTGCTTGAGGGAGGGATGCCCTCCGCCGCCGTGTTCCGTTTCGTGAGTTGTTGCCATCTGGAGTGTCTCCCGGTTACGTGAAGCCGCTACTGAAGGGTGACCAGTCTCGGATTAGGCCAGCCCCGCTAGTGGGCACCCGGGGGGCCCGCGTCAAAGCCGCCCACCAGGTACAGCAGGGTGAAGATTACGATCCAGACGATGTCCACGAAGTGCCAGTAAAGCCCGCAGATCTCCACATCCAGCGCCGTGCCCGGATGCAGGCGTCCCTTGAACGAAATAACGAACAGGCACAGCAGCCAGATGATCCCCAGCGTTACGTGCGCTCCGTGGAACCCGGTAAGCGTGAAGAAAGTTGCCCCAAACAGGTTCTGACCCAAGGTCAGGCCCTCGTTCTTGAACAGGTTGAACTCGTAGACCTGAAAGCCGATGAATATCGCGCCTAGGACGGCTGTGGCCAGCAACCATAGCTTGATTCCGGTCTGGTTGTTCTCGTTGGTGGCCGCCAGGGCTCGTACCATCGCGAAACTGGAGCACAGCAGCACGAAGGTGCTTATGGTGGTAATCGGGATGTCAATAATGTCGACGGGGTAGGGGCCCTGAAGGCTCTGCCCGCGATAGACCATGTAGGTCGCGATAAGCGAGCCGAAGAACAGGCAGTCCGACCCCAGGAACACCCACATCAGCATCTTCCGGTGGTTCAGGCCGGTGGTGGTGTAGTCGTGGCCTATGTGCTCCGGATGCTCGTCATGGCCGCCCCCGTGGGCGCCGTGACCATGATCCGAATGGTGGGCCGTTTCTGGTGCGTGGGCCAAGTGTTGCCTCTCCTGCCCGACTGTCCTAGTGTTCCTCGGCCGCCGGCGGCTCGTTGGACCAGCCGATGACGCCGATAAATGCGATTAGGCCGCCCAGGAACGACACCCCGTAGTGCGACAGCAGCCCGCCGCCGATCAGCCCCACTCCTGCCGCCACGATTATCGGCCAGTACGACGGGCTGGGCATGTGTATCGTGCTGGGGTCAACGGCCGCTTCCGGCTCGGTTATCGGGTTGCCGGCCTCGCGGGCCTCGTCCTTTACGATCCAGTAGTGGTCCCGCCCCTTGATCCGGGGAACCTCGGCAAAGTTGTAAGACGGCGGCGGCGACGATATGGTCCACTCCACCCCGGGGGCGTCCCATGGATCGTGGCCGACCCGGCGGGCGTTGCGGTTCTGCCAGATGTTGTACAGGAATATCAGGATGCCCACGAACATGATCAGGTAGCCCACGCTGGACAGCATGTTAAGCGTGCCCCAGCCGAACTCGCTGGAGTAGGTGTAAATCCGGCGCGGCATTCCGTTCATCCCCACGTAGTGCATGGGGAAGAAAGTTACGTTCATGCCGATAAATATCAGCCAGAAGTTGATCTTGCCCAATGTTTCGTTCAGCAGCTTGCCGGTCAGCTTGGGCCACCAGAAATAGATGCCGGCGAAGATGCCCATGATCGAGCCGCCGAACAGCACGTAGTGCAGGTGCGCCACGATGTAGTAGGTGTCCTGCTGCTGGAAGTCCGACGGCGAAACGGCGTGGGACACCCCGCTCAGCCCGCCGATGATAAACAGCACAATGAAACCCAGGGCATATAGCATCGGGGTCGTGAACTCGATGCTGCCCTTCCAGAGCGTTCCCAGCCAGTTGAATATCTTCACGCCGGTGGGTACCGCGATCAGCATGGTTGTGATGGTGAACACCGAGTTGGCGATCGGGCCCAGCCCCACGGTGAACATGTGGTGGCTCCATACCGCCCAGCCCATGATCGCGATGACAATCCCGGAGAAGATTACGAACGGATAGCCGAACAGCGGCTTTCTCGAGAATGTCGGCAGTATCTCCGACACTATCCCCATCGGCGGCAGGATCAGGATGTAAACCTCGGGATGCCCGAACACCCAGAAAAGGTGCTGCCACAGGATCGGGTCTCCGCCCTCACTGGGCACGAAGAAGTGTGTCCCGAAATTGCGGTCCATTACCAGCTCGATCAGGCCCACCGTGATGACCGGCATGGCCAGGATCAGCAGAATGGAGGTCAACAGCGTCATCCACACGAACACCGGCATGCGCATCAGCGACATCCCCGGTGCTCTCAGGTTGATGATCGTTACTACGAAGTTGAGACCGCCCGCTACCGAGGAAGTTCCCAGTATCAGCAGTCCGATGGCCCAGAAATCCAGCCCCATGTTGGTGCTGAACGGTTGCTCCGTCAGGTTGGCATAGGAGAACCAGCCCGCGTCCGGCACCTGGTTCACGATGAAACTGAAGTGCATCAGGATCGCGCCGAATAGGAATATCCAATACGAAAGCGCGTTCAGCCTCGGGAACGCCACGTCCCTCGCGCCGATTGCCAGTGGAACCACGAAATTGAAGAAGGCAACTCCCATCGGCATGATCACCATGAAGATCATCACCGTGGCGTGCATCGTGAACATCTGGTTGTAACGTGCCGGCCCGAGGATATCGGAGTCGGGCGTCGCCAGCTGCATGCGGATTAGCCCGGCCTCGATGCCTGAGAGCAGCATGAAGACCAGCGCAGTGGCCCCGTACATGACGCCTATCCGCTTGTGGTCAACCGTGGTTATCCAGCTCCACAAGCCGGAGGCGCCGTAAGTTGGGCGGGGCAGTACCTCAGTTATTGCAGCCATCGCTCGACTTTCCAGCAACCAGATTCGTGCCGGCCGGACCTCCGGCACTGGCAGTATTTTAGCGTAAATCCAGTCTCTAGTTCAGATTCATCAGGTAGGCAATCAGGGCGTCGATTTCATTGTCGGTCAATGCCGCGTCGCCACCTTCGTCATATAGCAGCGCGTTGGTATACATATAGTTGCCCGGCTTGATTTCCTCCGGGTTCTTGATCCAGGCGTGCAGGTTCTCCACAGACAGGTCGATGATTCCGCCCGCCAGCGTCCGGCGCGTTCGCAGATCCGTCAGGTTGGGACCGGGCACCGCCGCGTTTTCCGCGCCCGTTAGAAACTGGTCCAACCGCGCCCGGGCCACTGATTCGATCTCCGGGCCCGAAATCGTGTGGCACAGCGAACAGTGGATGGCGAACAGCGTCTGGCCCTGCTGTGCCATTGGCGTTAATGCTGGAGGAGGACTGTATTCTCGCACCCAGTCCTGGTAATCCTCCTCCTCCATGACCGTCACCCTGAACCGCATCTGGGCGTGTGCCAGCCCGCACAGCTCGGCGCACTGCCCGTAATACGTGGCCGGCAATTGCTGGTCGATCAGGTCAGAGTCCGCCATCAGCCAGAGCCGGTTCTGCCGCGTGGGCACCACGTCCACCTTGCCGCCCAGTTTCGGTACCCAGAAACTGTGCAGGACGTCGTCGCTTTCCAGTGTAAAGTTGATCGGCCTGTCCACCGGAATCCGGAGGTCGTTGGCTGTACTGATTCGCTTGCCGTTTCCGTCAGCATCCGGATACTCGAACTCGAAGTACCACTGGTGCCCCACCACGGTTATATCCAGGATTTCCCCTTGGTCGGTTGGGGGCTGGTCCAGCTCGAACAGGGTGAACACCGACCAGATCCCCAGCCCCAGTATCAGCACCGTGGGGATTATCGTCCAGGTGACCTCCAGTGCCGTGTGCCCGTGAATCTGAGGCGGTCGTGGCTGACCCGGTCGCCGGCGGTAACGGATGACGATATAGAGCAGCGCGCCCTCAACCAGTACGAAGACGGCCACCATGGTCCACAGTAGCACGTTGAACAACTGCAACTGCTTTTCCGCCACCGGACCAATGGGGTCCCAAGTGGACTGGAATCCCTGGCTGCAGGCGGCCGACAGTACAAAGAGAACCGCTAGTGCGCCGAAAAGGGCAAACCGCTGGGGCCTGAACCAGCGCGCAGTGGAACGTTGGCGGTCACCAGAGGACATTTCAGGACTCGTGGGTGAGGGTTCGGTCGGGGAGCCTGCCCCCTGGCAGGGCAACAACCCCATCTGGTACTCCCCCCGGTTAGTTTCCCGACTGGAGTATGTGCAATTTTTCACGTACCGCGCGAAACAGTATCACAGGCCGCCGTAGCTGTCAATTGAATCCTGCCCCGATATTGCACCGCTCTCCGATGGAGCATCGACCTCGCCGATGCCGTACGCCTCCTCTCGGCAGGGCCCATTCAACGCTGCGCCGATGGTCGGCAGACTGTCAGCGCGTACTCCGCCGCCAGAGCGCGGTACTGCTCGTTGTCCGCCCCTTCAGGCACGTGTAGCCGGTAAAACACCCTCAGTTCGTCGGGAATGCAACGGAGCGAGGTGGACGCCGGGCCCCTGCTCTCCGGGTCGGGCGCCAAGCCGCGGCAATGCTCAGAGACGTACTCTATCGTCCTGTAGCGAATGGTATCCGCGACACCCCGGCTCCCGTAGTTTGGCCAGGGCGTAAATTCTCCTCTTGCCAATAGCCCGATCTCATGCAGTGTCAGGGAGAGACAATCACCATATGCCCGCTTCGACCTGGGGACCGGAGGCGTTGAGGAGGGTGTGGGAGTCGGAGGCAGTGTAAAAGTCGGGGAAATCGTGGGTGTAGGCGTAACAGTAGACACCGCTGTAGGGATGGCGGTCGGTTCAGGCTGCGCAAACGCTTGTGGAGTTCCCGGATTCGGACCGGATTCAATGTTGCCGCCTGATGCAAGCATACCTGCAAGGAATACCACGGCAAGAAGCAATCCAACGAGAGCAACGCCAAGCACCCACGCCAGCGTTTTTGGTATCTCAACTCTGCCGTTCTGAATACTCAACCGCCGACCGTCTCACCTGGTAACGTCCTATATCCGGTTCCATGCCTCCCGCCGATCACACCCACCAGCGGTACACACCGTCCGCCATCATCGCCCCGAACAGCAGCGCTAGGTACAGCAGCGAGTAAAGGTACAGGTTGCGCGCCTTTTGCCGCTCGGTGCTTCGCTTCAACCGCCATGCCCCCCATACCAGCGCCCCTCCCAGGGCCGTCGCCGCTCCCAGGTACACGAAGCCCACGGCCCCCGTGGCCGCAAACACCAGGGTCAGCGCCACCAGCACCAGCGAGTAGACAAAGATACTGCCTACCGTTTTTTCCTGCCCGGCCACCACCGGCAGCATCGGTACCCCCGCGCGCTCGTAGTCCCTCTGGATCAGCAGGGACAGCGCCCAGAAATGCGGAGGCGTCCAGAAGAATATGATGGCAAAGAGGTACAGCGCAGGCAGATCGAAGCTGCCGGTGACGGCCACCCAGCCCACCACGGGCGGAATGCTGCCCGCCGCGCCCCCGATCACGATATTCTGCGGTGTAGTCCGTTTCAGCCACCCGGTGTAAACCAGCACGTAGAACAGCGTTGCCGCCAGCGTCAGCGCCGCCGCCAGTAGGTTCACCCAGTAGGCCAATACGGCGAAGGCAACTGCGTTCAGGGCAATGCCGTAGGCCAGCGCCGCCATCGGGTGCACCCGGTTTCCCGGCACCGGACGCTGCGCCGTCCGCGACATTACCGAGTCGATGTCCTGGTCCATGTAGTGGTTGATGGCGTTGGCCCCCCCGGCGCCTAGCGCTCCGCCCACGCAGACCAGCAGCAGCGTCATCAGGTCGGGTATGCCCGCCTCGCCCATATACCTCGAGGCCAGGAACATCCCTCCCACTGCCGTTACCAGCAGCAGCGACACGATGGGTGGCTTGACCAGCGTCAGGTAGTCGGATAGCAGGCGCAGCAGCCTGCTGCGATTTCCTCGACTTGACCCTCCGGCCACTGTCGCCGCCAACTCCGTCTCCACCACGTCCATGTGCCCCGCTTGATTTGCCATCTCAGCTTCTGCCCGTCCCTTGGCCCGGTTCTCGCGAATAACCCAGTATCGCCAGTGCCGCTACCAGTGCCCAAACACCCGAGGCCAGCGCCAGGTGCAATGCCCTCAGCTCCACATCTCTCCCGAACCCGGCCCAGATGACCCCCGCTCCCACCAGTGCCTGCGCCAGGAACAGCCCCAGCGCCGAGATCGACAGCACTCGCACCAGTGACGGCTGCGTCCGCCCCCGAAAGCCCAGGTGCAGGGCGTACATTACCACCACACCCGCAATCAGGGCCACCCAACGGTGCGCCATGTGAATCATAGCCAGTTTGCCGCCCGGGAAGAAGCCGTCCCAGTTGTTGGTGCATAACGGCCATGTGGGGCACGCCCAGGTAGCCGACGCTGTGTTAGTCAGATATGAGCCCGAAATGAGCAGCATGAACAACGCCGCCGCCGCTACCACTGCTAGTGGCCCAAACAGCCGTGTCTTTCCTACCGCCCAGGACTGCGGCGCCGACTGCATTCCGCCCCTGTAAGACATCACCAGCACCAGCACGCAGCAGGCCATCGTCAGTTCCGCCACCGCCAGGTGCGTCATCACCATGTGGCCCGATAGTTCTGTCACCACCGTCGCACCACCGAGAAGCGCCTGAACAATCACCAGCACCAGGGCCGCCGTCGCCGACCATAAGACCCACGATTCTCTACGGTACCTCAGCAGGGCCCCGATGAACGTGGCCGCAATTAGCGGCCCCACCAAGAACGATGCGGCAACCCGGTGAGCATATTCGATGATCGCTTTCGACTCCAGCGGTGGCAGCCACTGGCCCGCACACAGCGGCCAGTCGTCGCCGCATCCCAGACCAGACTCTGTCACCCGCACCACTCCACCCAGCACCAGCATACCGAAAACCGATATCGCGCTGGCCCAGGCCAGCCCTCGGAACCACCCCTTGGTGGCCTCCTCACTCGTTGGCATCCGGCCTTCCAAAGCTGAATTCACGGGGCGGGACCAGTTTCGAAGTCCGAAAGAAAGGCGCACTACATAGGGTGCGCCTTTGTTCGCTGGCGACGTATTGGGCCCATTTTTGCTCGAAGGAGCGCATCAGATCTCTGCGGAACGTCCGCCCGCCAATCGGCTCGCCAGGGCCTTGCTGGAAAGGAATGGCGACGAAAACCCTACCATCGCCGGGCCGGCCCTGTCAACGCATTTCGATCCTGGCTCGTCCCCCCGGACGCCCCGCCGCGTTGGAACTGGCGGGGCCGGATGACGGGCAGGAGACGGGCCGTCGAGGGGAGGTACCTCGAACGTCCCGCCTCCCGCCGTCGGGAATGAATGGAGATGAGGGGAATCCCCCGCGGTCCTCTCATCTCCGGAAATGGCTGTCATTGTGAAGAGCGTCGATTCGCTGTTTCCAGGTCCCCTGCTCACGGTTTCTCGGGGTAACGCACCTCTCTCATGACCGACTCCACTCCTGGCTCTTCCAGGTACATCCTCCGCATATCCTCAAACACCCTGTTCCCCAACGCCATTTCCTGGTTTCCGTCCTCCTGCCTGGGTCTCGGTATGTATGCCCGGAACAGGGTCCCGTTCGTCTGGTCCGTAAATAGCACGTAGTACGAATTCAGGTCTCCGTATGTCTCCACGAACTGTACCTTTTTCACCATTGCAGGCTCGAAGTGGAACAACCAGTTGTCGGCCTCAATCGTCGCGTATTTTCCATGTACCCTCGGCTCCCGGATTCCCCGGGACGTATTCTCGCTGACCGTTTCCCCCGGGCCCACGATCCACATAAGGGAATCTCCCGACGCGGCCAGGTCCCGAACGATTGAAAGTGTCGTTTGTTCGTCCATCATTCTTCCCGTCCACTGTAGCGATTCACCGAGCTTCACCCGGTGAAAGGGGAAGGGCAACAAAAAAGGCCCTACCCCGAAGGAGTAGAGCCCGCTCATATCAATCTATGCCGGCGCCTTTCCTCGAAGGCCGAAACATTGCCGTGAGCCGTGGACCGGACTCGCCCCGATCTGCTGCCAGACCGGGACCTACCGTTGCGGGACAGCGCTGGACTTTGACCAGCTTCCTCGTTCAAACCCCGTGAGGGGCACTCGCAGCGTCGCTGTTCACTTGTTAACTTTCGGCGTTTCTGCCGCTGGCACCATACTGCACCAGCAGTTCGACTCTGTCAACTGCCCCTCACCTGGCTGCCGGTCCTTTTTCTTTTCGGCGCGCTTTGCCCTGGCAACTGTTTGATGGTCGAGCGTAAGACCCTGCTCCGGGCCCCACCGCAACAGATCCCTTGAGTGTAGCGAGACTTGGCAGCCGAATGGTCCCGATCAGGCTACAGGACCTTCCGGTGACCGTGCGGTTCAGCCGCGCTTGCTGATGGGCCCACCGACTGTAAGTCCAGTCTCACATCTCCCCGTACTTGCCTTGGGAGGGTGCCTTTGGCCAAATCACCCGGCTGTTTCCCAGATACCCAATTGCCTTGCCTCCTGCTCCAGTTCTCCCAGCGCGCCGTGCCAGCGCTCGCGCATCGACTCTCGCTCCTCCAGGGAGCAAAGGCGTTCCTGGTGGAACCTGAACGACGTCCTGTCGCCCGCCGCCACAAGTGTTACCTGCAGGGTCGATGGCTGCAGCAGTTCGGGGCTGCACCATGTCAGCCGGAATCGTTGTCCTGGTACCACCGAACGGATCTCGCCCGAGACCCCGCTGGCGGTGGTGTATTTCTCGCCTTTGCGCCAGTCGATGCCGTCGCACTCTCCCAGCCATGCGTCTCTTCCCGGCCGTTCAGCCAGCAGCCCCCATGCCTCCGGCAGCCGCACCGCCAGCGTCCTTTGCACGCCGATCTGAAAGTCTGCGCCCGATGTCTGCCCCACCACCCTGAGGCCGCGGGCCTGCTCATACCCCACGGCCACCGACTGCTGCCACCACCCGTTGTCAAGACCTCCCGGACCGGCAACCAGGGACACGATTTCTCTGTGAGTCATCTCTGCGGCCCCGAGGTTGTCCAGTAGCTTCAGCCACCCCTCCCAGTCCCGGCCCGTGGCTCGAGCCACGGCCTCACTGGATACCCCGCTCGGTGATGGATTGGTCTTGGACAAGCTTTCTCCAGTCCTGCGTGGTGGTCTCAAATATGGTACATCCACGACGTTCCTGTAAACCTCACCCGCCCGCTCCCTTCCCGACCTGGGTTCTTCCTGCAGTGAATGAACTGTGTGATAAGATTCTATATCGCTATGACTGACGCGGTGGTGGTTGAGGACCTGGTCAAGCGGTACGGTGATGTCGTCGCCGTGGATGGACTTTCCTTTCGAGTCCGGCAGGGTGAGATCTTCGGATTGCTCGGCCCCAACGGCGCCGGTAAGACCACCACGTTAGAGATCATCGAGGGCTTGAACCGGGCTGATTCGGGGCAGGTTTCTGTGCTCGGTCTGGACGCTGACACCCACAATCGTGAGATTAAGACCCGCACCGGCATCCAGTTGCAGTCCTCCACTTACTACGAATACCTCACTCTTACCGAGATCCTTTCCCTCCTCGGCAGTTTCTATCCACGGCGACTTTCGCCCAAGGAATTGCTGGAAAGAGTGGGCCTGGCGGACAAGGCCGCCCGGCGGGTACGCCAGCTCTCCGGCGGGGAACAGCAGCGTTTCGCCCTGGCAGCAAGCTTGGTGAATGATCCCCAACTGGTCATCCTGGACGAGCCGACCACTGGTCTCGATCCCGTATCCCGCCGCGATCTTTGGCACCTGGTTCAGACTGTCCGCGAGGGCGGCGCGACGGTCATCGTGACTACCCAATATATGGAGGAGGCCGAAGAGCATTGCGATCGCTTGGTCGTCATCAACCACGGTCGCCTGTTGGCCCTGGGCACTCCCCGCGAGCTCATCAGCCGCATCGAGGCCTCCTACGCCGTCAAGCTGGTGACCTCCTCGCCTCTCAACGGTGAGCAGTTGAAATCCCTGCACGCCCACGGACGGCGTGCGATGACCACAGAGGGTAACGCCTGTTACCTCCGGCTGGACGGCTCGCCGGTCGCACTTCAGGAACTCCTTCACGGAGTCGAGAGCACCGGGGTGGCTCTGGAGCAATTGGAAATTACACCTGTTACCCTCGAAGACGTCTTCATCGAACTCACCAGGAACTGAGGGCAGTCTCACCCTTGCTGGCCATTACCCTGGCTAACCTGAAGATGATGGCCCGGAACCGGCAGGGGCTTTTCTGGGCCCTCGCGTTTCCCTTGATTCTGGTCGTGGTCTTCGGTCTCTTTGATTTTCGCGGCGTCACTCCTGCGGGCCTTGCGGTTGCGGACCTCTCCAACGGGCCCAAGGCTGAGATCCTGCGGGAACGCCTTCATACCATCGCATTTCTCGAGCCCGAGGAACTGGACCTCGAGAACACCGGCTCCCTGGAGGGAGCGCGCCGTCGGTTGTCCGACGGAGACCTGGGTTATCTACTGCTCATTCCCCCGGGCCTGGACGACCCCGCCTCCGAGAACCTCGCCGGGACCGCCGATCCGGTTACCCTCGTCTTTTCCACCCGCAACCCTGAGCGCAACCAGCTTGTGGAGGGGGCGGTGCACAGCCTGGTCATCGAGCTGCGTTCGGAGGGGCGCCCGATACTGCCCGAGCACCTCGTGACCTCCGAGGTGATCGAAACGCCGGAGGTCGACTACTTCGATACTGTTCTCCTGGGCCTCCTGGGCCTCGGTATTATGACCAACTCCATCATCTCGATAGCCGTCCGCGTCAGCACCTACCGCAACCAGTCGGTCCTGAAGCGGCTTCTGGCGACCCCCCTGCCGGTATGGAAATTCTTTGCCGCTGAGATCATCGCCCATCTCCTGCTGGCGATGGTCCAGGCCCTGATCATTCTGGCCGTAGGAGTATTCGTTTTCGGCGGAAACATACACGGCAGCCTCGGCTGGGTGCTGCTCATCGTCCTCCTGGGCACCGTGGTGTTCCTGAACATCGGTTTCATCCTGTCCGCCTGGGCCCGCAGCCCGGCGGCGGCCTCCGGGATGGGCAACGCGGTGGCCCTGCCCATGATTTTTTTCGCTGGGACCTTCTTTTCCACCGCCGCGCTCCCCTGGCTGCTGCCCTATGCCGCTCTGGCGCTTCCCCTCACTCCAATGCTCGACGCAATGCGCGAAGTCGCCATCAATAGCACGCCGTTCTGGGACACCTGGCCTCAACTGGTTGCCATGGGAGCCTGGGCCGTCGTGACCGCGCTGCTCGCGGTGCGAGTGTTCCGGTTCTCTTAAAATCTGCACCCCGAGGCGGATTCAGAAAGCTGGGTGCCCGCTAGTCCCGAAGGCCCGTTGCCACCAGTGCTCCTCCGCGCTCCTCGTACTGCACCTCGATGGTCTGCCCCAGGACCTGGTGCAGCCTGAGATGGGCTCCGTTCTTCTCCAGCGGCCCCGATGTGGTAAACGTCCACGCCCGGCCGTCTTGGTCCCGTATCACCAGGCGCTCTATCTCCGCCAAGTTGCGGTCTGTGACCTCCTCCACCATCCCTCTCACCACCTCGGCCTGTCCCCCTCCGCAGGCCGACAGGAATACAAAAAGACCGCACAGGGCCGCCGCGATATTCAGGGTGGCTGGGCTTCTCGCGGTTACTGGCCTCTTAATTCAGCACCTCATTCAGGGAACCCTCAAGGGTGGCCTGGGAGGTATAGGATTCGAACTTGGAGTGAATGTTTCCCTTCCCGTCAACCACGAAGGTCCACGGCTCGGTGGGCAGTCTCCACTCCCGCACGGCCTCCACCGTGTCCTCCTTGCCCGGACGCTGTCCCGGCTCAATCAGGTGCGGATCCCTGAAGACCTCAACGTGGATGAAGTTGGCCTTCCCGGCGAAGCGGCGCGCCAATTGGGATAGGTCCTTTACCTGCGGCCCACAGGTAGCAGTTACGCAGTACGCGGGGGTGGCGAAAAGCACTACCAGGGGCTTGCCCTCTGCCAGAGCCTCCTGGATCGAAAGGGCGTACAGTTCGGGGTCGGGATCGGGGTCGGTAGTGATGTGCGACAGGTCCTCGGCCTCCGAACCCTTTGCCGTAACGCTGGCCGGCGCCGGGTCGCCAATGGCGGGAGTGTCGCTGGTTTCCTTCACCTGGAAGGCGGATTTGGCCGATACTTGCTGTCCGTCGTGGCTGGTGAATTCAGTCTCCAGCTCCCAGGTTCCGGGTTTGTCTAAGGTCGGGTGAATCACGAACACTCCTCCCAGGAACGGCCAGGGATCGTATTCTGCCATCAGTGTTTCCTTGGCTTCTCGCGTCTCAGATGAGGGAGGCAGAAAGTAAGTTCGTACTGTTGCACTTTCCGCCTCTAGGGGCGGACCGTCTCTTCTTACAACGCCGAAGGCCAGTCTTTCCCTTCCTACTGCTAGGTCGCTGTTTATAACCACCGCTGCAAACTGTGGGCCGCCAAACTCCTCGGTTGGAGGGACCGATACGTCCGTCGTTCCACACGCCACCGCGGCGAGCAACAGGCAAAGAAAGACGAGGATGGTTAAAAGGCCCGCCCGCCCTTTGCTCTCTCTCCGCCGTTGGCCAGGTCTGGCTTCCCAGGTCTGCTGGGGCCGGGCCCCGTCAGTAGTTGATAGCACTGACGGCGCCGCCTTCCACACCTATTGTCTGGCCTGTGATGGCTCCGGCGCGGTCGGACACCAGGAACAGGATCAGGTCCGCTATGTCCTCCGGCTCCACCATCCGTCCGATCGGGATACCCGAGATGGCACGGGCCTCCGCCTCCGCCACGGTGATTCCGCCGTCATGCGCCTGCCGTTCCAGCAGCATTGTCTGCCGAGGCGTTCGCGTCGTGCCCGGGTGGATGCAGTTGACCAGGATTCCGTCACCGGCCACTTGGTCGGCCAGGTTCTTCGCTATGTTCGAGACCGATGCGTTGGTAACGCCGTTGCTGTTTGTCAGGCGATTGGCGGAACGCGCCGCCATACCCCCGATGTTGATGATTCGCCCTCCACCCCGCCGTCTCATGTGGGGGATGCACTCGCGCGCGCAGCGAACGTATCCCATGATCTTGACGTTGATGTGGTTTAACCAGTCCTCGTCGGCCAGCTCCATGAAGGGTGCCGCCGTGGAGTTGACTGCGTTGTTGATCAGGATATCCACCCCACCCAGCTCTGCCACCGTGGTAGCCACCAGGTGCTGAATGTCCTCCGGCACCCCCGTATCTGCGCGAACCGCCAGTACGCGGCGTCCGGTCCGGGCGCGGATGTCCGCAGCGGCATCCTCCAGTTCCTCCACTCCCCGGGCGCAGATGGCGACGTCTACACCCTCCTGGGCCAAAGCCAGTGCCGTGGAGCGTCCGATGCCTTTGCTGCCGCCCGTAACGATGGCAATCTTGCCCTCTAGTCCCAGGTCCATGCATTTCTCCTGATTCCGGTCCTGTGCCGGTATTCTGGTCGACCTCCCGTCCTCCGATGTCAGTCTGGAACACAACACTCCACCAGCCCCGACACATCCTGTGCCCCCTCTAAGGCGGACACTGTTCCCACCAAGGCTTCCAATTTGCTTGCTGGCCACTCCATCTGCGGGAAGAGTTCCCTCAGACGGGAGGACGTCGTCGGAAAATCCCACTTCAGCTCGTCGCCGGTGAACTCGGCGGAGTATGACTCGCCCGACCGGCTGCGCACGGTGATCCGGGGCGCGAAGGAGCCGCGAGTCCGCTGTCCGACAACCTCTACGCGCGCCTGCATGTCCATCACTCGCCGGTCCAGGTCGGCGGAGTCGATGCCGGGATCGATGCGCTGTCGCAAAGGCGGATAACTGCTGTGTACCCAGGTGTAGGCCGTGAAGTAGTGGGTGCTGCCTACCCCCGGCATGCGGCGGTCCGTGTTGGGGAACGCCGGGGAGGGATAGGTTGTTTCCAGCCAGTTCATCTCCACGGTTATTCCCTCCACCTCCTCGGGAACGATGCCGTGGGCGGCCCGCATTTGGGTTGCCAGCTCAATGACCGGGCAGTTGTACCCTGCCGTTGGGTATATCTTTGGAGTTACGTGCATCAGCTCCCACCGGTCGCCCAGGCCTTTGACGGTTTCCTCCATGTCCGTCCTACCGGGACCGCCGTCGCCCGGTGGGCTGGTCGAGAAGGTGTAGGACAGCTCGCCCCGGTTGTTGCCGACAAAGGCGTTGTAGAAACCCGCCTCCCCCTCGAGGCAGGTCTCTGAGCCGCTCAGATTCTCCCGGGCCAGTAAAGCGGCCATGATGCCGTTTCGGGTGGCGTTGGGCTCGTGATAGAGCATCTCCCGGCCGCTGACCCTCGGGCCCTCGGTGGTGCCGCCCGCAAATGTGCATGCCAGGGCCAGTGCTGTAACCGTTTGGTCCTCGTCCAGGCCCAGCAGCTTGGCCGTGGTAACGGCCGCCCCTAGTGTGCCGTAGACCGGGCTGCACCGGAATCCCCGCGCCTGGGTGGACGGAATGAAATCGCCGGCGATGCGGGCCTCCACCTCGTACCCTGCCGCCATGGCGGTCAGGAGTTGCTGTCCACTCGCTCCCTTCAGTTCCGCTGTGGCTAGAGCCGCCGGGATGATACAGGGGCCGGGGTGGATCAGCATCCGGTAGGAATCGGTCTGGTTGGTCGCATGCATCAGTTTGCTGTTGGCGAAGGCGGCTCCGCTCCGTGTTGCGCGGGCTCCGTCTGCCAGTATCGTGGCGCCACCCTCGCTGGGCTCCTCCTCTTTGACCAACTCGATAGATGCCTTGCCGTGGGGCGTCCGTGCGCCAATCAGCGATACGAACATCGCGTGCAAGAGCGATGCCTTGAGCTTGTCCACCACCGGTGCAGGCAAGTGTGGGTACTCCAGTTCCGCAACAAACCGGGCGTAAGTGCGGGCAAGGGCTTCAGCCATGATCGCTCCGGCAGATGTCGATTGAATCGGGGACGGGTGAGGTAGCAATAGGGCCCGATCTTCCCCCAGAATTATTGTTGGGCGCAGGCGACCGGAATCTTGTGGGCGTCCCGATTCACCCTGCGTGCGTGGCCGATGGCCTTCCAGTATGTCAATCGCCCCGTTCCCTTAGCAGGGAGTGTCTCAGGTCAGGTCCCGGAGATAAGGCCGAATGGCCAGCTTCATCACTGCCAGCAATGCCACTGCACCAATGATGCTGAAGAAGATCAGTAGGTCAAACTCGCGGCTGGCCATGCCCAGGGCGGTGCCCGCCGCTGGAGGATGCTCAGAGTTGGTAAAGGCCATGAACAGCATGGCGACCCCGACTGCCATGGCCAGCGAAATATTTTGCATGATCGGCTCTTCCAGTAGGTACGCCTCCACAGGATCTAGGAACAGCAGGAATGAAAATGCTGCTCCCAGCAACAGCGCCACACCGTGACCGCCCACCACCGACCGGATGCGTGCCGTGCGGTTGGATGGGGCGATGAATATGCCGACAACACTCGAGGCCAGTCCGGCCGCAATTGCTGCGGAAGACAGGGAGTCCACGAAGGTCAGGATGGCCAGCATGACCCCTGTCGCCAGCACTGCCTGGAATGCGAAAGTACGGGGGTAGCTGGCGAATCCGGGATCGCGCCAGGTCCAATTGTCTCCGGTCTCCGGGTCTCGACCGGAGAGCAGGCGCAGCAATATTAGATTGTAGTCTAGGGGCCTCTGTCGCCTTCTCAGCAACATCCCGGCCAGCAGTATCGCAGCCATCCGCCCGCGGCGGGCCCTGCTCCCACGTCGGCCCCAGAAGATCACGAGTTAAAGGGACCGTACCCAGTCCAGCCAGACTCGGGCACAGGCCGTGGGTTGAATATGTTGCACGAACCCCGTAACTCCTGGAAACACCACCCGCTTGCCGTTGGGGAACAGGTCTGCCGCCCCCCGGAAATCGCCCAGCACCTCTTCGCGCAGACTGGCCGCCGCAAGCACCAGAACCGGAGTCTGAACATCCTTCAGTCTGGGCCCCAGATCGCCGCCTGCATTGGATTGAAATCCATGCACCACGTGGGCCGGGGTTGCTTTCATCTGGTCCGCATACCAGCGGATATATTCCGGCGGTACCAGGCCAGGATCTAGCCGGCGTCCTATTGAGTCGTCCACCCAGGCCTCGATACCCTCTTTCTCTATCAGTTCGGCGCTTTCCTTGTGATGCGAGTCGAAGCTGGTTGGCGAAGTGCAGACCGTCAGTGACAACAGCCGCTCCTGGTGGCGCGTGGAATAGTTCATGGAAATGGAGCCGCCCACCGTCTCGCCGATGAGGTGAAAACGCTCGATGCCAAGATGACTCACGACTTGCTCGAGATCGTTCGTGAAATTGTCCAGCGTCCATGGATAGCCCGGTGCCGGAACATCCGATTGCCCCATTCCGCGCATGTCAAAACGGACAACGCGATAGTGGCGAGCGATCGTCGGCACCCAGCCAAACCACATCTTGTGGTTCTTGGCCATCCCGTGATGCATCAGCACCGTCTGCGGCTCGGTCCATGGGTCGGTGAAATCGTCCACGGTGTAATACAGTTCGGTCCCATCGTCCAGGCGGAGTTTCATCCGGCCTCCGGTGCTGCATCTCGGTTCTTGGTACCGTTGTGATTGATTGAAAACGCCGGAACCCGGGGATGACTCAGTCCGCCGGGGCCGAAAGCAGGTCCTGTTCCACGAATACTGAGCGCGCTACTCGCATGGCCGTACGGGAATTGGTGTAGCTCCCGTAGAAGACCAGTTGGAAAAATACCTCCATGATCTCCTGTGGGGTGGCCCCAACATGTAAAGCACCCTCGATCAACCTGCGGATCTGCCGGTCATACTGACCCTGAACGGTCATTGCGGACAGGCTGCACAGTGCCCGGCTTTTCGCGTCCAGGCCAGGGCGGGCGTGGATGGCCCCCCAATGGTATTCCTCGATGAACTTCTGCACTTCCATTTCCACGGAATTCGGGTCGTCCACTGGATAGAGCGGGGGCGCCCCCATCTGCTCGTCGTAGATGCGAAGACCGTTTTCATGCAGCTCATCAACTGTACGGTTGGTGTCATATGCATAGGTCGGGTGATATTCGATACCCTGTTCCTCGAATATATCCTTGGTGAGCTTCATGGCCGTTTCCACCGACGGAATGCCCACCAGGAAGGTCATCTGCATTATGACCTCAACCACCTGATCGGGAGTCACTCCAAGGTTCAGGCTGCGCTCAATGTTGCGACGCAGCAGCGGCATCTGACCCAGGGCGGTCAGGGCCGCCATGGTGCACATGCAGCGGCGCTCCATATCCAGTCCGGGCCGTGTCCAGACCGACCCCCAGAGGGCCTCGTCGATGATTCGTTTCAAGTCTGGAGCTAACTGGTCGATTCCGGGCAGGGTGTAATGGCTGGGATTGCCTCCAGCCATTCTCCTCCTTATCTCCATACCCCGGCTGAAACGATCGTCCAGTGTTTCCACTGTCTCCTCCCCAATGGACCCTGTCCATTGCCGTGAGCTGTCCTGATGTTGTGATTGACCCACCTGCACGTGAGAGCTGCCCCGCTTCGTTCGTCCCCTCCGCCAGGGGACAAGATGCTCGTTGGTGCCTATTTCGCTGAGGCCATCACCTCTTCGGCGAAGCGGGACATCCTTTCCTCGGTTTCGGCGTGTCGGGGGCTGCGAAAGTCAAAAATTATCTCACCCACTCCAACCTCGGCGTAGGCCCGGATGTCCTCCACCACTGCATCCGGGGAACCCGAGAAGCGACGGCGTCCCCCGCCCAGGCTGCTGGATGCATCGTAGAGCGGCGCCTTCATGGTGACCTGAATCTCTGAGGGGTTCCGTCCTGCTCGTTCAGCGTGATGATGCAGGTATGCCAGCTTTTCCGTTATTTCCTCCGGTTCCATCGGTGACGCGGGAATGGCCCCTACGGGATGCCAGGCGTTTCCCAGACGTGCGGCGCGTCTCAGGGCGGCCCGGCTATGACCCCCGACCCAGATGGCCGGATGGGGCTGCTGTACCGGTTTCGGCAGGAAAATAATGTCGGAGAACTTTACATACTTGCCGTCGAAGGATGGATTTTCCGCCGTCCACAGTTCTATGAAGGCCCGGAGGTATTCATCCGTCACGGCGCCCCGGTCAACAAACGGCGGGGCGTCCAGCAATTCGAACTCCTCCTCCATCCATCCAACTCCTACCCCGACCACCAGACGACCCTTGGACAGCATGTCCAGGGTCGCCAGCATCTTGGCGCACAGCAGGGGATTCCGATAGGGCACAATCATCACGCTGGTAACCAGCCGGATCCGTTCGGTAATCCCTGCCAGAAACGCCAGCATCGTTATCTGTTCCGGCCATTCGCCGGCCCCCGAATTGCCTCCCGCCAGTATGTTGCCGGTAATGCTGTATGGGTAGACCGAGTCCACCTGCCGGGGCATCAGTATGTGGTCGGGCGCTACCATGCAGTCAAACCCCAGCTGGTCGCCCAGCCTGGATATGCTGGCCAGCGCGTCGGGCAGCGCACCATCGCCGCTGTTGGGCAGATAAAAGCCGAACCGCAAGATACTCTCCGCGAACGGTTTATACCGGAATTTTCGCCCCGATTTTAGCACACGGAAATGGACGCAAATCGCTTTTTGCATCGCCGGGACCCACGCCGAAAATCATCGGATATGACCCGCGGTAGGTCTCGTAGTGCCAGTTTGGTCTCCCGCCGCTAGAATTGGCGGCGTGGATTCGGTGCCAGGGTCAGACCATCATCGGACAACCACCGGCAGGCAGGCTGATGCGAGGTGCACCTCATGGTGTTGCAGGAGTTCATTAGGGAGTCGATTGAAGTCAACTGGGAATGGCTGGAACGTTATCTGGACGGGCTTACCCAGGAGGAAATCGAGTATCGGCCAAGCGACCAATGCCATTGCATTGGGTTCATTGTGTGGCACTACGGGCGGGCGCTGGATATGTGGACTCAGACCTTGGCCCGGAAACAGCCCCAGCTTTACGAGCGGGAGTGGGCGGAGCGGCTCGGTTTCGAACCGGAAGCCATGGACGTGGGGTTCGGCTATGGCGTGGAGGAGTTGGCCGGATGGCGCTGCCCTGAAAAGGAGATGCTGGTTCGGTATGCTGTGGCCGCCAGGGACAACTTTCTGGGGTTCCTGGCTGAACATGATGATGACTCGCTGACCGGCACTACGATGACCACCCGCAGGGGAGATGAAATCACTGTGGCCAAAATGTTCAGCATGTTGCTGTGGGAGATTAACCAGCATGGTGGGCAGGCAGCGTATATTCGTGGCATGCAGCGAGGCCTGGGGGTGTGAAAGCTGCAGGGACATCCAGGAAACCCGCTGTTCGAAACGTGGGAGTCGTCCTGTCCGGCCGAATCGGCTGTGACATGAAGCTCTCTGGCCGTTCCTTTACTGGTTAGCCGCTATTCATTCGCCTTCATTTGTCCCGGGTTTGGCAAAGCTGGCTTCAGGTTGCCGTTGATGCTCAGCCTTGACACCCCAGTTACCCGCAGATAGACTCGCAGATTGTCGATGGAATTGCGCCTTGGCCGGGGTGTTCCGACCGCGGAGTTTCTCGCGGGGTTGCTTCGAACGTTCATTATCGGCTGCTTGCCTTTGGGGGTCTTGTGTCCACAGACTCGTCGTTTTTGACCGAAGAAATGCGCCAGCAGGCAATTGGGCTCGAGAGCGAACCGAGGACCATGGAAGTGGAACGGGGCGCTATCATCAAGTTCGCCGAGGCCATTGGCGATGACAATCCCCTCTACAACGACGAGGTTGCGGCGCGGGAGTCGAGGTTTGGAGGCCTGATCGCTCCACCTACCTTTCTGAGATCGGCGCTGTCAGCCCGGCCCGACCTGCCTTTCCATGTTCCTTTCGACCGGGTGCTCGACGGAGGCAGCGATTGGGAATACTTTGTCCCGGTTCGCCCCGGAGACAGGATTACTGCCGTCTCCCGCATCGATGACATCAACGAGCGCAACGGTCGCATCGGTCTGATGCTGATACAGACCATCGTCATTACTTATACCAACCAGTTCGACCAGGTAGTGGCGACTCAAACCAACACTTCCATTCGCTACTGAGACATTCTTGCTACAGATCGGATAGTTGGGACGAGCGTCCCCCATTTCAGGGGGGCCGGTCATGCGGCAACGAAGAGGTGCCCGTTTCACGTGACGCAAAATCGGAGGACGAGCGGTGGCTGAGCAGGTTTATTGGGATGACGTGTCCGAGGGATTGGAAATAGGCCCTGTGGTCCGTCACCCCTCGACACAGCAGTTGGTGAAGTACGCCGGAGCCTCGGGCGATTACTACCAGATTCACTACGACAAGGACTTCGCCCAAGGGACCGGCCTGGAAGACGTCATCCTTCACGGAGCGCTGAAAAACGCGTTTCTCGGGAGCTTGGTCACTGACTGGATTGGCCGCGAGGGCAACCTGCGAAAGTTGTCCTGCCAATATCGTGGCATGGACATTCCCGGCCGTCCGGTCACAGCCCGAGGGGTCGTCACGGGCAAGTTTGAAGAAGACGGCGAATACCTTGTCGACTGTGAAATCTGGCTGGAGAACAGCGAAGGGCAACGCACTACCCCCGGGCGTGCCATTGTCACTTTGCCAAAGAGGTAATGGGCCTGCCGGTCCGCGGGCATAATCATTAACTGGGGGAAGAATCTTGGTCGATTCGTTGTTGGACAAGGTGGCCATCGTAACCGGTTCCGGTCGGGGGATCGGGCGCGGCATCGCCCTCGAGATGGCGGCGGAAGGCGCGAAGGTCGTTGTCGTCGATCCCGGCGTCAATGTGGATGGCAGTGGTGCGGACCACTCCGTCGCTGCTCAGGTGGCTGCGGAGATTCAGGCAGCCGGCGGTGAGGCCGTTCCGTGTATGGAGTCGGTTACCTCCATGGAGGGTGGCGAAAAGATTGTCCAGACAGCGGTGGATAACTTTGGCAGGCTGGACATTGTTGTGACCTGCGCCGGCATTCTGCGCGACCGCATGATCTTTAACATGACCGAGCAGGAATGGGACGACGTAATCGCCGTGCACCTGAAGGGCACATTCACCGTCGTCAAGCATGCCTGCATCCTGTTCCGGCAGCAACGTTACGGGCGGATCATTACCTTCAGCTCGGAATCGGGGCTGGTCGGCAACTCTGGCCAGGCTAACTACGGCGCCGCCAAATCGGGAATCGCTGGATTCACCAAGGTTGTTGCCAAGGATATGGGCCGGTACGGAGTCACGGCCAACGCCATCGCGCCGCGAGCTAACACCCGTATGATCGGCGATATACCTGACAGTGCCTCCGAGATTCGCGCCCGTAGTGGCGTCGCCGCTATTCCCGGCGAGGACCTGTTGACCGAACTGGACCCCACCCACATCGCGCCTTTCGTTTGCTACCTTGCCAGCGACTATGCCGACAACGTGAACGGGCAGACCTTTCTCGTCTACGGCGACACCGTGTCGTTGATGTCTCAGCCCCGTCCCGAGCGCTCCATTTATGAACCGTCAGGGCATTGGGACCTTGAGACCCTGGCTCCTTTGGCCCGGGACGTGCTGACTCGGGGAATCGTCAACCCGGCCCCGCCAGTCGCGCCGCGCGAGTAACAGTCGAGAGAAAGGCCCATAGAATCGTTTGGATGGTTGACTCTGGAGAACTGTTCACAGGCACATGGAGGCTGCTGGCGTGCCAGGGTCGCTGGTCTGATGGCCGTGTCACCCTGCCTTATGGGGATAGGCCCTCCGGTATGCTGGTGTATGACAACGCAGGGAGCTTTTCCGGGCAGATCATGGCCCGGGAACGCCCGGCCTTCGCCAGTGGCAATCTGCTCAAGGGAAGTGACGATGAGGTCCGGGCCGCTTTCGAAGGCTACATCGCTTACTATGGCAGTTATCAGGTGGATCGGGCCGAAGGACTGATGGTCCACCAGGTGGAGGGTAGTTTCTTCCCCAACTGGATCGGTGAACGGCAGGTCCGGAGGTTCGAGTTTATCGGCGACGATCGGCTGGAACTCCGTACCCTGCCCATCAAGGGTTCAAGGGCCGACTTGACCGTCGTGCTGCTCTGGCAGCGCGTCGCTTAGTTTAAGACTCAGCATACAGGGGCGAGACAATGGGAGACCTGCTGCAAGACAAGGTGGCGATCGTAACCGGAGCCGGCCGTGGAATCGGGAGGGGCGTTGCCCGCCTGATGGCCGATGAAGGCGCCAGGGTCGTGGTGTGCGATTTGGGCGTGAACGTCGATGGTTCAGGCGCTGACGTATCGGTCGCCGATGCCGTAGTGGCCGAGATCCGCGAGGACGGCGGGGAGGCCGTCGCCTGCACCGAGAACGTCGCCAGCATGGAGGGCGGCGAAAGGATCGTTCAGACGGCCATCGACAGCTTTGGCAAGCTGGATATCGTGGTGACTGTGGCCGGCATTCTGCGCGACCGCATGGTGTTCAACATGACCGAGCAGGAATGGGACGACGTCATTGCCGTTCATATGAAGGGCACCTTCTCGGTGGTCAAGAATGCCTGCGTGCTCTTCCGGCAACAGAGGTCGGGGAGGGTCATCACCTTCAGCTCGACCTCGGGCCTTTACGGCAATTCCGGGCAGGCCAACTACGGCGCGGCCAAGGACGGCATCGCCGGATTTACCCGGGTTGTTGCCCGCGACATGGGCCGGTACGGCGTGACCGCCAACTCCATCTCGCCCAGCGCCGCTACCCGCATGACCACCAGCGTCCCCGATGAGGCCCGTGAGCTCCGCGCCTCCCGAGGCATCAGTACTGGCGCCAGCGTCACCCTGCGCGGCCAGGCCGACGACATCGCGCCCATGGTGGCCTGGCTTGCCTCCGACGACGCCCAGCACGTCAACGGACACGTCTTTCACGTTACCGAGGGCCTGGTAAACCTGCTCAACGAGCCGCAGCCGGTCAAGACTATCCAGAAAGAGGGCAAGTGGACCGTTGAGGAACTGGCACGTGTTTTCCCGGCCACCATCGGCCTCGAGCTCTACAACCCCGCTCCCAGCCAGGTCCGGGAATAGGCGAATGGTCTTGTGCCGCACAACCGGCATCCAGCAACGTGGATTTTGCCGAATTGGCGCAGCACGATTACTGCTTAAGGAGTTCCGGTAAGGGAGCTGTGGATGCATGAAAGCAAACTTGGCTATCTCAGCATACCTTGCTGGGTTTTTGATCGTTCTCATCTCGTGCCAGTCCATGCCTACGCCTACCCCGTCGCCTGTCCCCCTTCCAACTCCCACGCCACTTCCCCCAACAAGTACGCAACCGGGAGAGGTATTGTTGGTCAGAGACCATACGGGACGGCTGGTCTACGAACGAATTCCGGACGGGGCAATAGTAGAGGAAATTTCATATGAATTTAGCGGACAGGGTCCCTCCAGCACGCCGAAATTCCAACTGCGGGATGGTTATTTCTGTTGGTCTTTCGGGATAGAAACCGACAATTTATTCGAATTACGGAGGACCCAGCAGACGAACACTGGCACCTACGAGACATTGCTGGATCAGGGACAGGGATCCGTCATCGGGCGTGGTTCGTGTAGTGTCATTTACGACCAGGTGGGAGGCCAGAGAGTGAGCAGAGGTGGTGATCCCTACGGTGACTGGGTTTCTGAAGCAGGAACGTATTGGCTTCAAATTCAATCAGGGGGTAACGCCACTTGGAATATCTCAGTGTGCACTAAAATTTCCAGGGAAAATCTCGGCTGCTGAATTCCCTGATCCACAGAAAACAGAATTCCCGATTTACATCTTTAATAGGAAAGGCTTATGTTTAAGAATTTCTCCGCCTCGTACGCCGGGCATGTGGTTGATGACAACCTGGGTTTTGACGGGACGCCAGCCAACGACCGCTGGTACTCCAACGAAAAGCTGGCCGAGACCTATGACTGGGCACTGGAGATTGCGAAACACCTGGAGGCCAACGGCTACGACGAGTTCTGGATGGCAGAACACCACTTCCAGCCCGAGGGCTACGAGGGCATCCCCAACCTGCTGATGCTGGGACTGTACCTTGCGACCCAGACTGGGCGGCTCAAGTACGGCTGTGGCTTCAACATCACCCCCATGTGGCACCCCCTGCGGCTCGCTGAGGACTTCGCCATGGCCGACATCCTCAGCAAGGGGCGGATTATCTTTGGCGTCGGTCGTGGCTATCACACGCGGGAGGTCGAGACCTTCGGAGCTCCCATGCGCGACGCCGACGCCAACCGCGAGCTGTTCGAGGAACAGGTCGAGGTCATGGTCAAGGCATTCAATGAAGACTCCTTCTCCCACCAGGGCAAGCATTTCACCATTCCGGCCCGCGTCCCGTATCGGGGATACGAGCTGGAAAAGCTGACTCTGGTGCCTCGCCCCCTCAACCGGCCGGTTGAGATCTGGCAGCCCCTGGTCAGTGGCAATCCGCGCGGGGTCGAGTTCATGGCCAGGACCGGCATCAAGCCCCTCCTTGCCAACACCCCCGAACCGACCCTGGGCGAGCGCATGCGTATGTACCAGCAGGCGCAACTGGACGTCGGGCGCGAAACGCAGCTGGGGGAGAACGCTGCATTGGGGTTCCGCGTCTTTCTGGCAGAGACGAGGGAAAAAGCCATCGAGAAGGCCATGCCCTACTACGAGGAGGCAATGAAGTTTGCTGCGCCCCTCGGACTGATGGCCCTGAGCCAGGACCAGATCGATGCGGTGGCCGCCGGTGGGCGCAACCGGGGAGTAAAGCTTCCTACTCTCGAGGAAGCCGTCGAAGGTGGCGGTTGGATCTGCGGACCCGCCGAAGTGGCCGTTGAGGCCCTCAAGAAGGCGGAGGAACGCTACCCCGGCGTCGAGCGAGTGAACATCGGCTCGGTGATGGGAATGCCCCTGGAGGTATTCAAGGACCAGCTCAGCATCTTCGCCGAGGAGGTCATGCCCGCTTTCAAGGGCTGACGCCGCATCTTCCGCAATCCTGCGGCTTCCAGTAGATGCCCGTTCGTCCGGGGCGAATCTGACGGCGAGCGGGCGTTTCCTTTGGTCGGTGCGCCGATCAGTCGATCGCCTGTGGGTCTCCGCTCAACGGGGGCCGTCCGTCAGCGAAAGGCCGGCACTCGGCCAACGCGGATTTGCCAGCTTGACCGCCCTCAGCACAGGGAACCGTTCCCTGTTTGGATGAATTCGGGGGTTCGCCGGACCGGTTGTCCCTCTGCTCGAGCCTCACGGCACCGTCGCTCCATACCCGCCGACGACTACTGTTTCTCCTCGCGCATCGGTATGGTGCCCCAGGTTAGGGAATCGGCATCGGAAGACAGTCCTTGCTCCCGCGCCAGATCTCGGATGCTGAGCAGCGTGGCGTTGACCTCGGGGGTGAGGAAAACCCAGTCTGGTTCCTCGGGAAACCAGTAGGGGGAATTGATCCGCACGACCTTTTTTTCGCTGTCGTTTAGGTAGATGCCGAATCTGAATGCGTGTTGCATTGCCACGTCTGCTTCTCCTGTTGGTCTGATCGCTGGGAAACCGCAGGGTCGTAGACTCCGCGGAACTCGGCGGGCAACTGCTGGGCCACCCGTTCCATGATCATGCGGAGCATGTCCTGCATTACTGGCCGCGGGATTCGTCCCTCAACCACCGGCAGAGTGAAGGGCGGGCCAATGTTGGCGCTGAGCCGGCACAGGGGGAAGGGCATGCGCCAAGCCCTCAACTTCTCCGTGCCGGTAACCCCGACGGGCAGGATGGGCGCCTGCGACTTAATGGCGAGATATACCACGCCCAGTTGCGCCTCCTGCATCGAGTGCGACTTGCTACGGGTCCCCTCGGGAAACACCACAACGGTGCGGTCCTGCTCCAACAACCCCAACATTGCTCGCATTGTGTCGGTGCTGGCACTGGTACGGTCGTAGGGGAAGACATGGAATCCCCACATGATGAATCTTCCCACTGGAGTTGCGAATAACTCCTTCTTGCCGAGAAAGTGCAGCGAGCGCGGAATGGCGGCGACCAGTAGCGGCGGATCGGTGAAGGCCAGGTGGTTGCACGCCAGTATCAAAGGCCCGCGGGAGGGCACATTCTCCTTTCCCTTTACCTCCAGCCGGCCAAAGGTCCCGAAGCAGAACCTGGCGAGGGGACGACCCAGGCGATATAGCAGGGAGGCATTTTCGTCCCTTAACGTCTGCATTGGACACGGTCCAGGATGGTGGCCAGCACATCGTCGACCTTCATGCTGCTGCTGTCCAGCAACCAGGCGTCCTCGGCCGGGCGAAGGGGAGAGTCCTCTCGCGTCGAGTCTATGGCGTCTCTGGCCTTGATTTCCTCCAGCACCGCGTCCGGCGCCGCCCCCTGAGCGCGATCGGCCATTTCGCGGTACCGGCGGCGCGCCCGCTCTTCGGGGCATGCTGTCAGGTAGATCTTGAGATCTGCGTCAGGCAACACCACCGTGCCAATGTCCCTGCCGGTCATCACTATTCCGCAGCCCACGGCCGCCCCCGCTGTAGTTGGACTGCTGGCCACAGAATGGACGTACGCTCTCTGTTGTGCCACCATGGCACGCCGCACAACCGGATGCCGGGAGACGTTGGAAACATTGACGTCCACGCGCGTCTCGCGTAGTTCCAGGCCTAGACGTCGGCCTGCCACCTCCACCACATCTCCTTTCGGTGATATGGGTTTAACGCTCACCGTCTCGGCCAGCCCGCCCAGACCGACAGCGTCATCCGAAGAAACGCCCTGC
This sequence comes from Dehalococcoidia bacterium, assembly GCA_965208825.1. Taxonomy (GTDB): domain Bacteria; phylum Chloroflexota; class Dehalococcoidia; order Lucifugimonadales; family UBA3495; genus VXOI01. Next base: position 241,734 of record CBDBPP010000003.1, on the reverse strand, counting down.
TCCAGGGCAAGCCAGGTAACAGCCCGGTACATTACTCCGGTGTCGAGGAACCAGTAACCCAGTGTCTCGGCCAATCTGAGCCCGACAACCGTCTTGCCAGACGCTGCGGGTCCATCTATGGCTATGGATTGAATCATGGGCGGTCATTATATCACCGGAGGGGTCGAGGCCCGGTCTTGGGCCAGTTGGCGGGACGCAAAATCGAGGAATCACTGTCGTGCCTTCAGTTGCCCGTCGCCCGATCCTGAGTTCTCGAAAAAACCTTTCGCAACTCTACCGATGCTTCGTCTGACTTTGTGGAATTTGGCCGGGAGAGGATGTCGGGAATATACCGGCCGGTACCGGTCATCGGGCGACCGTAGTAACTGAGGCCGATCAGGAGTGCTGCGACGAGATGGGGTTCGATGAGGAGTGATTGTCTCGACCGTGATCTATTTGCTTTGGTGATTTCCCTGATTGTTCAATTCGGGACGTCCAGTCAATCATGGGCATCCCATGATCCCATAGATCACAGTTCAGACTACATAATCCAGCAACCGGCTATGACGCCGGCCGGAAGTACGGGACGCTGATCTGGTCGGTGGCCCGCTCGAAGGTGACCTCGACGGGCATGCCGATGCTGACCTCGGCGGGGTCGCAGCCCACGATGTTGGTGAACATGCGAACGCCCTCCTCCAGCTCTACGAGGGCGAGAACGTAAGGGCCCTGATCGAAGCCGGTGGTACGGTTCTGGTAGGTGACGGTATAGGTCCACACGGTACCCTTGCCGCTGGCCTCGACCCACTGCGGCCGCTCGGTCCAGCAGTGTGAGCAGATGCCTCGGGGGTAGAACTGGTACTCGTCGCACTTGTCGCAGCGCTGGATGAGCAGACGGCCTTGGCGGCAGGCGTCCCAGTAGGGGCGGGTCTCGCCGACGACCGTTGGCAGCGGCTTGTTCCACTCGGACATGGTTGACTCTCCTTCTAGGCAGACGCCCTCACCCTTACCCACTCCCAGAGGGAGAGGGGATTTTGGCTAGTCCCTCCCCAGGATTACAGTGCCGCCGCTGTGGCGGGAGCCGAGAGCGCCGCCGGTGCCGTGGCACAGAGCGATCTTGCACTCGGGTACCTGGCGCGGCGTGCCCTCGAACTGGTGGCGGAGTTGGCGCGTCGCCTCCATCAACAGGAAGATGCCGCGCATCCCAGGATGGTTGGAGGACAGCCCGCCGCCGTCGGTATTGATGGGCAGCTTGCCGCCGATCTTGATGTTGCCTCCGCTGACGAACTGGCCTCCCTCTCCTTTTTCGCAGAACCCCAGGTCCTCCAGCGTTTCCAGCACCGTGATGGTGAAGGAGTCATAGATCATGGCCATGTCGATGTCTTCGTGGGTAACTCCGGACCCGGCAAAAGCTGGCTCGTGGCTCTGTTTGGCGGCGATGTAGATCAGGTCTCGCTTGCCCGCGCCCTGGTGGGCCACGGCCTCGCCGGTACCCAGCACCCAGACGGGCGCGTGGCGGCAGTTGCGGGCCACCTCCGGCGAAGCCACCACCACCGCGCCGCCGCCGTCGGTAATGACGCAGCAGTCGTTCAGTCTCAGAGGCGATGAGATCACCCGCGATCGCATCACGTCGGCCACGGTAACCTCGTCGCGGAACAGGGCCTCGGGATTCATGGAGGCGTGGTGCCTCATGGCCACCGCTATCTCGGCCAGCTGCTCCAGCGTGGTTCCGAACTGGTGCATGTGCCGTTGGGCGATCATGGCGTACAGGCCTACGGTGGTCAGGCCGTACAGTTCCTCGAAGCTGTCGGGCGACGGGTCCAGTCGAGGATGGCCGAAGCGCCCCACGCCGCCGGTTCCCACCGAGACACCTCCGGAGCGGGCCAGCGTGGCGTAGGTGATCACGGCGACGTTGATGCGCCCGGCGTGAATCGCGTTCAGCGCGTGGGCTAGGTGAAACTCGAAGGACCCTCCGCCCACGGTGGTGTTGTCGACGTGCTTGGGGTACATGTTCAGGTAGTCTGCCAGGTTCAGGCCGCTGTTGCGCACCGACATGGACGCTGTGAACAGGCCATCCACGTCGTTCTTGGACAGCCCGGCGTCCTCCAGCGCCTTGATGATACTCTCGCCCTGTATCTGCAGCTCGCTCTTGTCGGGGGCGTATCGGGTCACGTGTTCGTGGACGCCGACGATGGCGGCCGCCCGTCTCAGGTCAACCATGGGCAGGATACCTCCTGGTTGATTCGGTCCGGGGTACTTCGGCTCGAGACTTCCAGTCTCAAAAGGCTGGAACATTATCACCGAGGCGGTACGTCAACACAAGGTGATTGTGGCTCGTTGCCAAGTTGGGGACCCGCGAGGGCGAGCACGGACGGTGGGTCTCCATCGGGGCTGCCCTCGCGAACCGGGGCCGCAGGCTACGTTCGGGCGACTGATCGGAAGGTGCGGGGATGGAGCGGTGCCGTTGCTGGGCGATCCCCAAGGACGCATCCGGGCGGTCCAACTTGCGGGTGAAAAGGGCCGAACCTATAATTGAAGCCGTCGTCCCCGCGCGGAGAGGTGCCGGAGTGGACGAACGGGCGCGACTGGAAATCGCGTAGGGGCGCAAGCTTCTCGCGGGTTCGAATCCCGCCCTCTCCGCCACTATAAGTTAAATACAACTACAAAATCGGACACAGTGCTCTCTGGTTTCCATATAAGTTACCTTTACCGCAACCCGCAACTGGCCGCTCGCAGTGATGCGTTACGACAAAAAGCGTGTAACTACATCGGCCTGATTCAATGGGCGTCACCCTGCTCGGGTAATGCCGCCAACAGATCCTCAAATTCTGACATAGTTTCTGAGGCAAAGGCCTTTTCTGTGATGTTGGAAACGGCCTTTACCTCACCTTCCACATTGCACAGCCCCACTCGCAAGTCAGACGGATCGATTGGGCAGGTCGAAAACCCGGCGGTGGAGTATAGGGTTACTTCGAAGCCAGTCCATCCGTGCGGGTGCTGCCGATGCTTACGGCGCAGTCCATAATGGTCTCTGATCCCCTTTCGCCCCGGATTGCATTTGGTTTACGAAGGAATTGGCCGCCTGTGGGCATCGTTGGCTCCGGTATTTGTGGCGTACGAGAGAAAAACGGCCTCGTTAGCTTACGGGGGAGCAACGGTTCCGTGTAGATTCCCTCCATGGCCTTGCAGGACGATCGCAAAGTCAGGATGTGTGGCCGAAGAAGCGGGCTATGCTCTGGGCGGGGCGGAAGGCACAGGTCTTGGCTCTGATAGGCATGGACATCCGTGGGCCAAACCATAACTTAAGAGGCGGGGCGTTCAGTGCGTTGTTGACCAGGGTGGCGTTGGACGTAGACCACGCCCGGTCCGGGCCAGCGCAGCATGTGGACATCCTCATCCCAACCGCGGTCTCTCACGTGATGCAGGCTGTTCTCCGCTCTCCAGTGGTTGCGGAACGCCCGGAGCACGCCACAACACAACCTCCACCACATCAATCCGAGAGGGTTACGCTCTTCCTTCTCGCATCATTTCCCGGCCCAGCTTTTACAAGCCGATTTCCATCTATTGTGATTGGTCCCAGGTACCTTTCCCGGACCATGTCCCAATCTCACAGCAACACCAATTGCCCTGATATCACGGCCACCTCACAGTCCACGTTCTTATTCTCAAAATCAAGTTTGGCCCGGTACTACTACCAGACCCGCCTGAAATGGCAGGATCCTACATGCCAGCCGAGCGATCCCCTTGTCGCCACCCGCAAAGGCAGTCTCACGTTCGTAATGCCCGAAGTGTCAGCGCATCAGTCCCGGGCGCGGGCGCCGTCCCGACGGCTGCGCTTGCGGTCATGCGCGGAGAGCGCCATCTTCCGGATGCGCAGGTTCGCAGGGGTAATCTCCACCAACTCGTCATCGGAGATGAACGCCAGCGCCTCTTCGAGGCTGAACCTGACGGTGGAGTTCAGACGTTTCGCGACATCTGCGGTGGAGGAGCGCATGTTGGTCAGCTTCTTCTCCTTGCAGACATTGATTTCAATGTCCCCCTCCCTGGGATGTGAGCCAACGACCATTCCCTCATACACCTTCGTGCCAGGGTCTATGAAAGTCTCGCCGCGTCCCTGGGCGTTCAGCAGACCGTAGGTGACTGCCATCCCCCGCTCCGATGCCACGAGCACTCCACCTCGTTCGGCCTTTATCTCCCCCGCCACCGGTTCGTATGAAGTGAAGATGCTGCTTTTCTCTCCGTCGCCCCGAGTGGTCCGGAGGAAGAAGGCATTGAACCCGATCAACCCGCGAGTGGGTATCTGGTATTCCATGTGCACGTAGCCGTTATCCGCGTAGCGCATATCGCGGAGTTGGGCGAGGTGGGCTGACAGGTATTCGGTCAGCTCCCCAACGTGTTCCTCGCGTGTGGTGATGTTCAGAATCTCGTGTGGCTCGTGAGTCCTGCCGTCAATCACCCTGGTCACGGGCGCGGGACGGGACACCTGGAACTCAAACTGTTCCCTACGCATGTTCTCGGCGAGAATCGACAGGTGCAGCTCGCCCCGGCCGGAAACCACGAAGACGTCGGGGCTATCGGTGGCCTCCACCCTCAAGCTGACGTTGGTCCGCAACTCCCGCATCAGCCGCTCGTGGAGGTTACGGGAAGTGCAATGGGTACCTTCCAGGCCCATGAAGGGTGAGGTGTTGACACCGAAGGTCATCCGCACGGTCGGTTCGTGAATCTCGATAGACGGCAGAGCCACGGGGTGTTCCACCGAGGCGATGGTGTCGCCTATGGACACGCCCTCGGGACCGGTAACAGCCACAATGTCCCCAGCGTGAGCCTCGGAGACCTCCGCCCGCTGCATCCCGCGGAAGACGAAGATGTGCTCCAGGTTGTGGACAGCGGGCTCACCCCCGCGAGTCAGCAGGGTCACGTCATCACGCTGCCTGATGGTCCCGTTGGTGATCCGGCCCACGGCCACCTGTCCCAGGTAGTTGTCGTAGTCCAGCGCCGCGACCAGCATCTGGAACGGCGCCGCCGGATCGCCCTTCGGCGGCGGCACCGAATCCAGCACCGACTGGAACAGAGGCTGCATATCCAGGCCCGGCGCATCCGGGTCCTTCATGGCATAGCCCTGCCGGGCTGAGGCGTACAACACCGGAAAGTCCAGCTGACTCTCGTCGGTGGCGAGTTCCAGGAACAGGTCCTGGACCATCTCTTCTACTTCCTTCACCCGGGCTTCGGGCCGGTCAATCTTGTTGATGACCACCATGGGGATGACGTTCTGCTGGAGGGCCTGGCGCAGCACGTAGGTGGTCTGGGGCATGGGGCCGTCAACGGCGTCCACCAGCAGCAGGCAACCGTCGGCCATGTTCATTATGCGCTCCACCTCGCCGCTGAAATCGGCGTGGCCGGGGGTGTCGATGATGTTGATCCTGACACCTCCGTAGGAAACGGAGGCGTTCTTGGCCAGGATCGTGATGCCGCGTTCCCGTTCCAGCGGGTTGGTGTCCATGATCAATTCGCCCACCTGCTGGTGGGACTTGAACACCTTTCCCTGCTTCAACAGGGCGTCAACGAGTGTGGTCTTGCCGTGATCGACGTGAGCAATTACGGCGAGGTTGCGTATGGCGTCGTTCTGGAATTCGCTCAAACCTGATTACACCAAGTGCGAAGTAAATTTTTCCTGCAGGATCCGCAGAACCTCTGACGTGAACGGCAGCGGGTGGGATTCCCCGCCAGTACTGGGGCAGGAACCGGCATCCCGGAAGAATGCATCGCTATGACAGTCAGGCGGCGCTATCACTTTGGGGCGCCCGCGAGTTGTCGACGCTGCTCCACTATTCTTTCTTGGCGCTGCCCCTGCCTACGCGAGACCTTCCATGGTTTGCGCACGAATTGGCCACCGAGTCCCCGGTCGATCTCGCGCCACTTGCGTTCCTCATCCGGGGTGATGAAGGTGACGGCCTCACCGGAACGACCCATGCGGCCCGTCCTTCCTGCCCGGTGGGTGAAAAGCAACTCGGAGTCTGGCAGGTCAAAATTGATAACCTGGCCGACGCCCTCGATATCCAGTCCCCGTGCGGCCACGTTGGTTGCCACCAGTATAGGCCTGGCACCGGAACGGAAGTCCTCCATAACCAACTCTCGAGCCCTCTGGGTGAGATTCCCCTGCAGGGCTGCCGCCGGGTACCCCAGTTCCTGCAGCTGCGTGGCCAGCTTTTTCACGCCACGCTTGGTCTTGCCGAAGACGATGACCGGCGCCTCGTCCCGGTCGTCCAGCAGTGTCCGGAGCGCGCCAAGTTTGGCGTCCTTCTGAATGGAATAGACAAGGTGCCTCACCGTGGGCAGTGCCTGCAGGTCTGCGTCCACCTCGACGGTCGCAGGGTTGCGAAGATGCTTGGCGGCTGTCTTCGCCACCCAGCGTGGCATGGTCGCTGAGAAAAGTGAGGTCTGTCGGCTGGCGGGTGTGCGGTCAAGGATGGCCTCAACGTCCCGGGCAAAACCCCGGTCCAGCATCTCGTCCGCTTCATCCAGCACCATAAACCGTATTGACCGAAGGTCCAGGGTGCCCTGCCGGGCGTGGTCCAGGGTGCGGCCGGGGGTGCCTACGATGATCTGGGCGCCGTCTTTCAAAGCCCTGTACTCGGGCTTCAGTGAATGGCCGCCGTAGAGCAGGCCGCATCGCAGCCCATGGGGCGACGCCATGGCCTCAACCACTCCCGCCACCTGGATGGCCAGTTCACGTGTGGGGACAAGCACCAGGGCCTGGACCTTCCGGACCGATCGGTCGCACCGCTCTACCAGTGGTACAGTGAAGGCCAGGGTCTTTCCGGACCCGGTTCGCGCCTGTCCAACCATGTCCTTGCCGGCTATGAGGAGGGGGATAGCCCCACTCTGAATGGGCGTGGGGTCCGAAATGCCCATACGATGAAGGGCTGCCTCGGTAGCGGCTGTTAGTCTCATTTCCCCAAACCCGGAGGCCGGGTCGGTGGTGTGTTGAGCTGTGGCGGACGCCTGCTTTGCGGGTGTGGCTGCCGCGGGTGAACCAGAGTCACGACGGACCTTGAAGCAGGACGAGCAGTAGACCGGACGGTTCTGTGTTGGCAGGAAGGGGACGGTCGTTGAAGTGCCGCAGTCGGCGCAGACGGCTTGGTGCTTGACAGGGGAACGAGACGATCTCGGGCGAGACAATATGGACTTGGACGGCATCAGATGGCGGACTCCTCATTCCATCCCGACGTAGCGGCACGGGTATTCCGGCGCAGGGTAGGCACAAGACAAGAGACGGGACAGATGGTGGTCCGTTGCCGTATGTGAAGCCTTGGCGCAGTATCGAGCGCGTCCATCCACTGTAACACATGGTGCGAAGGCGCAGCCAATGGTGACGTCGTGCTCTAGCGTCCTGCCACCGAATCCTGATGCAGCCGCAATACGAATCTGGTGGGATGGACCTTGTGTAGATGTCCAGCGAAAATGTCCGCCTCGGCAGTTCTTACTGTCTCTCGGGGTTGGATCCTGGTGGATCTTTCTTCTTCCTCAGCGGAGGACTTTCGGCTAGGGCACACCTGCGCACAGTGTTTCTGTTGATGCCCGGTTCGCGAGCTATCGCCCTCAATTAAAGGCCTTTGAACTTGGCCTGCTGCACGTCCTCCCAGAGAGACCGCACCCTGGGTGGGGCTATCAGGTGCTGTTGCCCCTTGGGCATGAGCTGCCCCCGCACCCGGTGCTGCTGGGCACGGCGGCTCCGCGGACTGCCGATACCAGCCTTGGCCAGGATACGGCGCACCGATGGGCGGCTTCGGCCGATGCCTTTCCGTTCCCGCATTAACTCGCTCAGGTGAGTATGGTTGGTTCCCTCGTAGTGAGTCCCGGCCAATTGCACCACTGCCGCAGCCTGGGACTCCGGTACGGCAATGTGGGGACGGCGGCCCCTGTTGCCGTGGTCCAGGGCGGCCGCTCCCTACTTTCGGTAAGCGTTCAGAAGCCGCCTGTCATGGCGCTCAGTCGCCCCGGGAATCCCGGCAGCCTGGCCAATGGGGATCTGGTATTCCAGGACGCTGTTGAGCACGTGGAGCCTCACCAATTCCCTCTGCTTCAATGTCACATCCTTCATGGAGTGATGTTTTCGCTGACCAGTTGGCTACTGATCGAATCGTAGACCAACAACACGTGACTCCCGGCTCCCCCCATTCTCCGGCCCGGGCCCGTACCCTACCGGTCCAGCAGATGCTGCATCGCCTGCGGCGCGGCGACCGCGGCTCGTTCTGCCAGCTCCTCAGCAGTCAGGGTGACTATGGGGTGGTCGATGATGGCCAGCCCGTAGTCCGCGTCCCCGCGCAGCCGGGCCATGGCCCGGGCCTGGCTGACGAAGGGCTTGGTCGTCAGCACCGTTGAGGCCACACCCAGTAGCTCCATCTCCATCGCGTCGTGCACACTGCACGACGTGCAGGACCCTCATTCCGCCGTGGCGTGTATCATCACGTCGCAGCGGCGGGCCAGGTCCTCCAGGGCGGAGCGGTCGGCGGGCCACTGGTGGCCCCCTTTGTTGTACTCCACGGTTCCCGCCAGCGAGTAGCGTTCGCCAATTATGCCGGCCACCATCCGCAGCAGGTCCTCGGAATGGGGCTTGTTGTTGGAAAGCAGGCCCAGCGTCTTGCCGTCAAGGCTGGCGGGGCGCAGGGCCAGCGCCGAGGGTGAAGCCTCCGCCGCGTCCCTGGGGTCTAGCGTGTATACGTTGGTCATGGCCGGTCCACCTCCTCACGAGGGTACAACAATCTCGCGGGTAACCGAGCGGCTGCTCCCCCACGACGTGATAATCGCCATGAACTCCCCGGCATCGCCCCCCGCAGGAACCACGGTGATCCGGTCGGGGCCGGCGACGCAGCCCATCGTTTGGCCCCGGTCGGCGCCGGGTGGGAGCTTGTCCATGCGGCGCCAGTCGTCCCACTCACCGGCGGTCCGCAGGGTCTTTTCGTGCAGGAACTCCGCCACCTGGGCCCGGCTCCAGCCGGAGGCGGCGATGTAGGCCATCAACTCCTGGCTGATCACCAGCACGAACTCCGACAGCCCGGGCCCGAACCCCATCAGGGCGTGGGCGGCAGCGGTGAGGAAACCCTCCGGGTCCCGGGACCCGTGAGTCTCCAGTTGCAGCGGAGCGTTGCCGGCCACCATGGTGACGGCGCTGGACCCGGAGCGGAAGCCCTTGGATTCCGCCAGGGAGGGCCAGGGGCTGGTCTCAATGTCCTCCGCGAAGCAGAAGCTGTACTTGCCGGAATGGCCGAAGGTGCTCTTGTCCATTTCCTGCGGTACGGAGCCGTAGAAGTTGGACTTCAGGAGGTTGATGGCCCTGCCGATGGCGGCGTTGGCCCGGTTGCCGTTCCCGAAGGCGTTGACGCCGCCATTCATGCCGATGCTGGCAGCGTACGGGCCGCTGACCAGCACCAGGTTGGCGATGCCGTTGGTCGAAGTGCTGCTGGCGTGGAAATTGTAGGAGCGTTCGCAGACGGCGGACACCGCCGCCACGACCACCGGGAAATGCTCGGGGAGGCAGCCGGCCATCACCGCGCTGACTGCCACCTTTCCGGCGGGGAACTGCTTGTGCCGGATACCCTCGGTCCCGAGAACCTGGTCAGGTGCCAGTCCGCAGTAGTCCAGCACGGCCTGGACCCGCTCCGGGGTGGGCGGCACAACCGGCAGGCCGTCGGTCAGACCCTCCCGGTAATAATGCTCCAGGGCGGATTCCCAATCGTCGAAATGCCACTGTTCCATCTGCATGATGGCCCCACTTTAAGCCAGAATCGTCAGTCGGCGCAACGGTGGGCTGCCCTGTTCGCCGCCCCGCCTCCATTTCCGGTCCGGGACAAGGAGCTTGACCCTGCCGGAGGCGTCCGGCGCTGCTGTTCGGTTGGTGCAGTCCCGTTGGCCGACGCTGCCGGGCTGTCCATAATATAATCGACCCCATCAAGGGGAAAGGAGAGTTGACGGGGACCGCGCGTTGACGCGGTCCGGGCATCGGGATGCCCGGTGTCCGACTGCTCTGCACATCCCAGTCCACGCAAGGAGAAAGTGCCTACGATGACCAGTAATTCTCAATGGACTCCGGAACTGAGCAAACGCTGGGACGATGGGATAGTCCGCTACCCGGACCCGGCGGTAGAGGTGCTGGACCCGCGCTTTGGCGCCTACCGACTGGGGACCGCCGCGGTCGAGCGACTGTTCACCGGAGCGCGCTGGTGCGAGGGTCCGGTGTGGTTCGGCGAGTTCAGGTCCCTGGTATTCAGTGACATACCTAACAACAGGATGCTGCGATACTGCGAAATGACGGGCGAGACTACGCTCTTTCGTCAGCCGTCCAACAACACCAACGGGAACACGCGGGACCGTCAGGGCCGCCTGGTCAGCTGCGAGCACCTGACGCGCCGGATCACGCGCACCGAGCACGATGGCAGGATCACAGTTTTGATGGACCAATTCGAGGGTAAGCGGCTCAGCGCTCCCAACGACGTGGTGGTCCATTCCGACGGGGCTGTCTGGTTCACCGATCCGGGCTACGGCATCCTGATGAACTACGAGGGCGACAAGTCACAACCGGAACTGCCCACCAGGGTCTACCGGCTGGACCCGGCCACGGGCGAGGCCACGGTGGCGACCGAGGACCTGGTCAGGCCCAACGGCTTGTGCTTCTCGCCGGACGAGTCCAGGCTGTACATTGCTGACAGCGCCATCTCCCACGATCCGGAGGCGCCCGGTCACGTCCGCGTGTTCGATGTGGTGGACGGCCGCAGCCTGCGCGGCGGCGAGGTCTTCGCCGACGTTGCGCCGGGATTCCCCGACGGAATCCGCACCGACCAGGACGGGAACCTGTGGTCCAGCATGGGCTGGGCCGGGGCGGGAACGAACGGGGTGCACTGCTACGCCCCCGATGGCGACCTGATCGGCCGGATCCTCCTCCCGGAGCCCTGCGCCAACCTCTGCTTCGGGGGCGTCAAGAAGAACCGCCTGTTCATGACCGCCAGCCAGTCGATCTACTCGGTGTACGTGGAGGCCCTCGGCAGCCAAAGTCCGTAGGGACTGATTCCGGAACAGACTCTGCCCACTGCGTCGGCACCCTGCCTCCCAGGGGGGAGGGTGCTCCTGGCCTTGCGCTCCAGTGGGAGGGGCCTCTAAAGACGGTCCTAGATGCCCAGGGCCGCCACCCCGGCCCGGGCGATGGCCTCGTCGTCGAGGCCGCTGGGCAGGCCGCCCACGCCGATGGCTCCGATGACCGCGCCGTCGTGGACGACGGCGACTCCGCCCGCCAGCGCAATCAGCTGGGGATCGCCGAAGGACTCCAGTGCCCGGCCCGTGCTGCTCAGCTGCTCGGCGAAGGCGGCGGTGTCAATTCCCCGGACTGCAGAGGTGTAGGCCTTGCGAATGGCGAAGGTTGGCCTGCGGCAGCGGTCCATCCGCCCGTAGGCCAGCAGGTTGCCGGCGTCGTCCACCACCGCCATGTCCACCTTGGCCCGGGCCGGGTCTCGGTTGAAATCGGCGATCATGGCAGTGATGGCGTTCTGGGCCTGTTCCAGGCTGATCATCGGCTTGTTCCACATGTCGTCATCCTCCAGAAATCTGTCGTTCGCGGGATTTCTCCATCCACCTCATCCCTGCTCCTGGGAGGAGGAGATTCCGCTGTCCTCCCCAGGGATGATGCTTCTTGATCTGTCCCTACAGCTCGGCGCTGGGTGGCCTCATGCTGTGCCACTGGGTGTTCTGCTCGTAGGCGTGGGCCACCCGGAGGACCATCTCCTCGCCGCCGGGCGGTCCGGCGATCTGGAGGCCGACCGGCAGTCCCCTGCCGCCGAACCCGCAGGGCACCGAGATGGCCGGGGCGCTGGAAAGGTTGAAGGTGTTGGTCCTCATGAAGGGCAGCCGCGAGGTCGTTTCTTTGCTGGTAACCGGAGGGTCGTCCTGGATCGGAACGGCCTGCCTTCCGGAGGTGGGCATCACCAGCGCGTCGTAAGTACCAAAGGCGGCCAGCACGTCGTTGCGCAGCAGGGTGCGCAGCTTCTGGGCCTTGTAGTAGGCCTGGGCGGGGACCAGGCTACCGGTGAGCAGACCCACCCGATTGTCGTGGCCGAAGTCGTGAATCCGTTCCCGGACCCAGTCGCGCATGTTGCTGGCAGGTTCCACCGCCAGCAGCGTGCCGCCGATGGTGTTGGCGTGGGCCGCCAGCGGGATGGAGACCTCCTCCACATCGGCCCCCAGTTCCGCCAGTGTCGAGGCGGCGGCCGAAACGGCATTGGCCACGTCCGGCTCCACCACCTCGCTGTGCAGCAGCTCGGTAACGATGCCTATGCGTCGGCCCCGGATGTCGCCGTCCAGGGCCTGGCGGTAGTCGGGCACCGGCGTGTTCCAGGTCGACGGGTCCCTGGGGTCGTGCCCGGCAATGGCCGAAAGGGTGATGGCCGCGTCCTCCACGGTGCGGGAGATGGGCCCGATGGTGTCCATCGACCAGACCCCCCGCATCAGCCCGTAGCGGCTGACTCGTCCCCATCCCGGGCGTAGTCCGACTATCCCGCACCATGCCGCCGGACGGCGGATCGAGCCGCCCGTGTCCTCTCCCAGCGAGGTGGCGCACAGGAAGGCGGCGGTGGCCGCGCCCGATCCCCCGCTGGAGCCCCCGGCGGAGATGTTCAGGTCCCAGGGGTTGCGGGGCGTGCTGAACCGGTGCGTGAAGCCGGTGATGGCGAATTCACTCAGGTTGGTCTTGCCCAGGAGGATGGCACCGGCGTCCCTCAGCCTGGAAATCACGGTGGCGTCGTCGTCGGGAACGAATTCGGCGGTGATCCGGGCGCCGCCGGTGGTGCGTATGCCCCGGGTCCAGATCTGGTCCTTGACGCCGACGGGGATGCCGTGCATCGGGCCGCGGTAGTTGCCGGCCTGGATCTCCTGCTCCGCCTGCCGGGCCTCCTCGAGGGCCCGTTGCCGCAGCACCGTGATGAAGGAGTTGAACTTGAAGTCCAGCTCGTCGATGCGCTGCAGATAGGCCTCGACCACCTCGACGGGAGAGACCTCCCGGCCCTCGATCAAGGGGGCCAGCGCGGCCGCGGAATGGAGGGGCAGTTCACTGCGGGCCATAGGTACCTCCAGCGGTTTGCGGCTCTCTGTGGCCGCCGGGTTGGAGGCAATCTTAGGTGGCGGGCCTTAGGCGGTCAACTCAACAAACGGCCCAGACATGGTCGTTTGATCGCCAAACCAAGGGCAGGGAGGAGGCGCACGGTGGGAAGGACGGGACTAAATCTTTCCCAGGCGTTCCCAAATTTTCCCATTTTCTCCCATTTCGCCCGGAAATTTCGCTGGTCCAAAGCCAAACATCGGGCCGGAAGGCATGGTGGGAGGCAAAATTTCGATTTCAGTCCCACTTCGTCCCATTTCTCCCGCTCCCCGGTGTCTCGTATTCCATGAGCCGGCAACATCGTCCAAGGTCGCTGTTCCGACGACACTTGGCGCACTTCCGTGGTCAAGGACCGGGATTTTCAGAGGGTGTGACATTACCGTCCTTTGAACCAAAGCGATAGAGGGTGGCCGAAACCTAATGCTATGGCACATTAGTTCGCATTGATGAAATAATGGTACAGCATTCCGATAGCGCCGGCAAGGGGCGGGTGTCATCGCGCAGGGTCTCTCGATTATCAGCAGCCTAATGAAGGGAGGGTAAGTCCGCGAGTTCAGGAAACCCTTACACATTGCAGTCCGTTCATGGTGAGCTTGCCGAACCACGAACGGACTGAGCGATGCCGACAATAATCGAATGATCCTGGTCATCCATTAGGGGGGTGTGACAAATAGTATTTACACCTTTATCCGCACCTTGTTTCTCCTTGTAAGGCCCCTGGGTTCCCGCTTTCGCGGGGGTGACGAGGTGGGGTGAAGAATTTGTTACACACCCTCTTAGCGTTTCGCAGATGTCGATTGGGCCGGAGGCGGAGGGTGAGGGCGTTGACGCCCACCCATCTCTGGACCCCCGCTTTCGCGGGGGTGACGGAGAGGCGGGGGTGACGGAGGGTGGGGGCAAACGGGGCAGCCACAAGGGCTGCCCCTACAGGTGCGGAGGTTGGGTCCTGGGTTTTCTGAGGACTGCCCGGAAGGATCCTTGCCTACACCGGCGGCATCAACCGGTGGCCCGAGGCGGCCTCGTAGGCGTGGCCCACCTGTACCAGCAGCGGCTCGGCCAGGTGTCTGCCGATAAACTGGATGCTGAGGGGCAGGCCCTCGCTGTTCAGGCCGCAGGGCAGCGATATGGTGGGCGAACCGCTGAAGTCGTAGGGGATGGTGAAACGTCCCCAGGTCCATTCCTCCTCGTCCATGGGGCCATAGAGCGCCTCTTGCGTCACCCGTTCCGGGGGCGTGGTCATGGAGGGGCAGACCAGCACGTCGATGCCGTCGAACATCTCCGCCAGGGTCCCGTTGCTGGCCAGCCGGGTGTAGCTGGCGACAGCGTAATCGACGGCGCTGTAGCCCCGGCCCAGTTCCAGCCAGCCCCGGAACCAGGGGCCGTACTCGTCGGCGCGGGAGGGGAAGAACTCGCGGTGGGCAGCGGCGGCCTCGGTGGAGCAGAGCACGCCCCAGGCCCGGGACAGCGGCACGGTGTCTGGCATTTGCACCGGCACCAACGTCGCTCCCGCGCGCTCCAGCAGACGCGCGCCCTCCAGCACCGCCGCCGCCAGCTCCGAGTCCACGTCGTCGCCGATGTAGCGCTCGTCAACGCCGATGCGGACACCGCTGACTCCCTGGTTGAGGCCGGCCAGCATGTCGGGCACCGGGGCGGTCAGCGAGGTGGGGTCGTTGGGGTCGTGCCCGGCGAGGGCCTGCAGCATGATACCGGCGTCCGGGGCGCTGCGGGTCATCGGGCCGACGTGGTCCAGGGATTCTGCCAGGGCCAGCACCCCGTAACGGCTGACCCGCCCCCAGGTCGGCTTGATGCCCACGGTGCCGCAGGCGGCCGAGGGGAACCGGATGGAGCCGCCGGTGTCGCTGCCCAGGGAGCCGTAGCACAGCCCGGCGGCGGTGGCCACGCCCGAGCCGCTGGAGGAGGCGCCGGACCAGCGGTCGGCGCCCCAGGGGTTGACGGGTATGTCGAACTGGGGGTTGTAGCCGGCCATGGCCCCCTCGGTCAGGTTCAGCTTGCCGAGAATCACGGCCCCGGCGGCGTTGAGGTTACGCACCACCGTGCCGTCGAAGTCGGGGACGAAGTCGCGGAGCACGCGGGCCCCGCCCATGGTGGCGACGCCGGTGGTGAAGCACAGGTCCTTGACGGCGACGGGGATGCCGTGCAGCCCGCCCCGGTAGTTGCCGGCGGCGATCTCCTGCTCGGCGGCGCGGGCGGAAGCGAGGGCCGAGTCTGCCATCACGGTGGCGTAGCTCTTGAGCTGGCCGTCGAGGGCCCCAATGCGGTCAAGGATTGCTTGGGTCACTTCAACGGGCGAAAGCTCCCGGGACTGGAGGCGGGCCCCCACCTCGGAAATGGTCTGGTAGTGCAGGGGTATATCTGGCATGGTTTCACTCCTGTTTGATTCCGTCTGCTCTTACGCAGAGAATACCGGAAGCGGGCCCGATGGTAAACTTGCAGGGCGAAGGCAACCGTTCCGACGTGGTACAGGGGCGGGTTTCAGACCCATCCTGCGCGGCATATACCATCTGGATTGCAGGGTCAGGCTACCTTGCGCTCCATGTCCCAGCCGAGGCAAGGAGACCCCACAGATGCGCATTGCGGTACCCGACCTGGTTTCCAACTCCTATTTCCCGGCGGTGGCCGCCGTGGAGCAGGGCTTCTTCGAAAGACAGGGAATAGACATGGAACTGGAAATGGTCTTTCCCATACCCAGGGCCATGGCGGCACTGCGGGATGGCAGCATCGACTTCGTGGCCGGCCCGGCCCACGCCACCCTCTCGGCCTTTCCCGGCTGGCAGGGCGCCAGGCTGCTGGCGGCACTGTCGCAGCATACGTTCTGGGTCCTGGTGCTGCGGTCAGGCCTGGGAGCGGAACCGGGAGACGCGGCGGCAGTAAAGGGCCTGCGCATCGGAGCGGCCCCCGGTCCCGATGCCGCGCTGCGCCGCTTGCTGGCCGTAGCGGGTATTGATCCGGAGCGCGACGGGGTGACCCTGGGACCCGTGCCCGGAAGTGGCGACGCGGGCGTGTCCTTCGGGGTCCACGCAGCGCAGGCACTGCGCGAAGGGTTGATCGACGGCTTCTGGGCCAACTCGATGGGTGCCGAGGTGTCGGTGCGCAGCGGCATCGGAGAGGTCATTCTCGACCCTCGGCAGGGCCTGGGCCCGGAGGCGGCCCGGGACTTCACCTTCGCGGCGCTGGTCACCACCGAGCGGCTCATCGAGGAGTCCCCGGCCACGGCGGAGGGAGCGGTGCGGGCGGTGGTGGAGGCGCAGCGGGCGCTGCGGGCCGACCCGTCGCTGGCCGCCCAGGTTGGTCAGCGGCTGTTCCCGCCGGAGGAGGCGGCTCTGATCGAGGACCTGGTGCGCCGCGACTCTCCCTATTACACCGCAAATATTTCGGCGGGCTCGGTGACCGGGCTCAACGATTTTTGCCGAAGCCTCGGCACACTATCGGGAGAGGTGGCGTATGAGCAGGTCGTGGCCGGGCAGTTCGCCCATCTCTGGTCCCTGTAGCAGGCGCCGCCCGTGCCGATGCCAGGGGCCGCGTCCATTACGGAGTGATCTATGAAAGTGGACATCAGGGTGCCTCTGGGTCTGCCGGTCCTGGAGATCGCCGAGTTCATCGCTGGGTGTGAGGCGGCGGGATTCTCGGGAGTCGGAATCCACGACCACCAGCACAGCGGGCGGGACGTGTTCCTCACCCTGGCCCTGGCAGCGGAGCGGACTGCCAGCCTTACGCTGTATCCGGCGACTACCAACCCGGTGACGCGCCATCCCATGGTGCTGGCGTCGCTGGCCCACTCGCTGGAGGAGGTCGCACCGGAGCGGGTACGGCTGACCGTCGGGCCCGGCTACCTGGCGGTGGGCAACATCGGACGGCCCCGCGCCACCGTGGAGGCCATGCGCCGGGCCATCCTCACCATCCGGCGGTTGCTGCGGGGCGAGCGAGTGGAGTTCAACGGCGTGGAGACCCGCCTGCGCAACGTGAGCAACCGCCCTACCCCGGTGTTCCTGACCGCCGCCGGGCCGCGGATGGTGGAGCTGGCCGGTGAAGTGGCCGACGGCGCGATGCTGCTGGTCGGGCTGCACCCCAGGGCGGTGGAGGCGGCACGGCGCCGGCTGGAGATCGGGGCGGCCAGGGTTGGGCGCAGTCTGGAGGGCTTCCAGGCCATCTTCATCACGCCGACCACCGTGTCGGATGACGGCCCGGTGGCACGCCGCTTTCCCCAGCAGTGGTTCCGTGCGGACCAGCCGTACCTGAAGTACCCCAGCGACTCCAACCTGGTCTGGCTGCGGGAAGCGGGCATCGATCTGGCCGACGACTTTGTGCCGGAGAGCATCAGCGACGCGCAGGCGGCCGAGATCTGCGACGCCTTCGGGCTGTTCGGGACGGCGGAGGAGTGCCTGTCGCGGCTGAGGCGGGCCAGGACGGAGTCGGGCATCGAGCACGTGTTCATCTTTCCCACGCACACCCAGGAGGGCGGTTACGACATGCCCCGGGCCGAGGTGCAGGCTTTCGGGGAGGTGATCATCCCTGGCCTTCGAGGTTTGCCGTAGCGGGGTTCGCTTTCGTCCCTGGTTCTTGCCGGGGTAGGTTCCGGCCTCCCTTCCAGGGAGTGGGAGGGCGGTTGAAGGGTCCTCCTGCGGGACGGGAGTTTTGTCCCCATGGCGCGAGGAGTTGGAAACATGGCAAGCAGAATTCGGCTGGGCTTTGCGGGCGCGAATGTAAACTCGACCTGGGCCTCCCAGTCGCACTTCCCTGCATTATTGGCCAGTCCCGATGTCGAGTTCACTGCGGTCTGCACCACCCGGCCCGAGAGCGCGGAGGAGGCCCGCCGGGGCCATCCGGACCGGTCGGAGCTGCGCGCCCGACTTCGACGTGGCGGTCGACCTGCACCGATTCGTGGACACGCTCAAGCAGGCCTCGGACGAGGGCCGGGAACTGCCGGTGGGGTGAACCCTTGGGAGGTATATATATCCCTCCTCCTTGGGGGAGGGATATATATTGCAAAGGGATTATAACGGACTCGACATTGCGGGGCCGTCAGGCCGTCGCAACGGCCAGGGTGTGGGCCTTGAGGAATCGCCGGGCGTGGTCCACCACCTCGTCGATGTGCTCCTGGGTATCCTTCCAGGGGTAGATGGTCACCTCGGAGTTGGGTGCCAGGTTGGCAACCTCCATCGCCACCGCATAGGGATGGGCCGGAACATCGTCCGGAGCGGTCAGAATCGGAGTCTGCAGGTTGCGCACGAAATCCCGCGTTACCGTGAAAACGAAGTCGGCGCCGTTCGTGTACATGCTGGTCAGGAAATCGTGCACCATGTCCATGGTGATTTCGGGGCGTCTTTCGCATAGTGGCGGGCCCCATCCGGTGATGTTGTTCTGGTAGAAAACATCGGGCATCTCGGGCCTGAAACCGCTGGGCTGCATCAGCGCCGCCGCCACGATGCGCTCCGGGGCCCGCAACATCAGGTTATGGATCATCGGCCCGCCGATGCAGAAGCCGATGACCCCGAACTTTTCGATGCCCAGGTGGTCCATCAACCCCAGCTGGTCATCGGAGTGGGCGTCCCAGGGCCGGTCAATTTCCAGCGGGCCGGTGGACTGGCCGCCGTTGGCGTTGCGCAGGTCGGCGGCGATGCAGCGGAAGTCCTCCCGGTAGGTCACCATGGGATTGAACGGCACCGAGGTGTCCAGGGACGCGATACTGGAATTCAGTCCGCCGCCCGGTATCACCAGCAAGGGGAATCCCGACCCTGCCTCTTCGTAGTAAATGCGATTGGGCCCTCTTTCGTAGAACGGCATCTTGACTTTCCTCCGGTTCGATTGCAGGGCAGTTTCGACTGTCAACAGCCAGCCCAGGCAGTCCGGCCCAGGTCTTTCCAGGTCTTGAGCGGAAGCGGTATGCCTCGTCCCGGCATCGGGCATGGACCCGGACCGTGGTGCTGCCGCTTCCTGGCTGGCAGGTGCATTGTATTCGGGAGCGCCGGCTTTGTCAGTGGGCAAGCCGGACATGACAACGGGCAGGGTCATTCGATTATTGTCGGCAACTCGCTGTCCGTTCATGGTGAGCTTGTGGAACCACGAACGGACGGCCCTTCGACAAGCTCAGGGCCAACGGAGGAATTTAACTTTGACAAATAATCGAATGACCCTGTGACAACGGGCCGGGTGCATATCCCCGGCCCGTTCGACATCAACGGAGGCCCGGTTCAGGAACAATGCGGCCCTGAACCGCCCTCGCCGCCTCCGCTTACGGCGCGCAGCTGCCGCAGTACTTGACGGTGCCCCTGCCCGTCCGGACCGCTGCGGTCATTGCCTGCTGCCCCGTTGAGAATGGCCCGTGCACCCGCACGTAAAGGGACCGCCTTTCATGGATCTGCGCCGTCCTGCAGTCGGACCGGTGAACCAGGGCAGTGTTGGAAGATGCCTGCTCGCTGACCACGTACTGCATATCAGCTCCCTCCTTTCCCCTCGGGCTATCCACTCAAGATAATTCTCGAGACCGGCAACCGGAAAGTCAAAATAGTGAAGCCAATCACGATATTGTTTGCACCGTGGCCTTTGCCTGGCAGCCTGCGGCCCGGCCCCGGTCCGCCGCGTCTGGCCCCAGGAGGCCCAGAGGACTGCTCTATGCCCCGACCACGGCCGGCCGTGCCAGCTGCCTCGCGATAAAGCCCTTCATCGCCTCCATGGCTCGCTCGGCCTCCGGCCCCGGCATGTTGCCGAATCCATGGGGCATTCCCTCGAACAGCTCCAGCTCAACGTGGCCGCCGGCGGCCCGGTACGAGGCCTCGAACTTGTGGGGAATGAACAGGGGGATGTTGGAATCATTGGTCCCCTGGATGATTATCAGCGGTGGCAGTTCCGCCGGCTCCCCCCGGTCAAGGATCTCCTGCGGGTTTCCATCGTGGAGGTCGGCAGGGTCTGTGAAATACGTCTCGGTGGGGCCGATGAACCGCTCGTCGCCGATTTCCCCGGCCCACACGTACCGGGCGTAGGGGTCGAGCACCGGCCAGCAGCACACCAGGTACCGCACCGAGGCATCCACGTTCTCACCACCGACCAGGCGCAGCCCAGAGTAGCGGGAGTCCCTGGGGCGCATGCCGTTGAGCGCCACGGTGTGGCCTCCGCTGGAGCAGCCCAGGGCGCCCACCGATGCCGGGTCGATGTTCAGCAGATTCGCATGCGCCTTCATCCAGCGGATGGCATAGTTGGCGTCGGCGACCTGGGCCGGAAAGGGGTGGTCCGGGGCCTGTCTGAAGTCTATGGCGACGACCACGATGCCGCTGGCCGCCAGGGCCAGGTTCATGGATTGGTCGTGGGAGCGGTCGTTCAGGAACCACCGGCCGCCGTGAACGTCCAACAGGCCCGGGAAGGGGCCTTCGCCCTGGGGACGGTAGACGGCGGCTTGCAGGCTGGCTCCCTGGTGCTCCAGGTAGACCGGTTCGGTCATTTCGACGTCGAACAGGGCGGCCGGATTGTACTCAACCCTGGTCATGATATCTCCTTCGTGAACTGCCGGATCTCGCGTCGGGCGGGCGGGAGAAACCCCCTGCCAGTGTACCAAGCCCGGAGCATCGACGGACACCTTCCCGGCGCTGACGAGAGGCCGCGAGCCGGGTGTCCCGTTCCTCTCCACTTACAGGCAGGTTAGCAGTCGTCGGGGCCGGTTGCGAAAATATCTTGGTATTTAAGTTGTGTATCAGGAGACGCGGCGCGCGGCAAGGGGACCCGAGCGTTGCTACAGGGCCTTTCGAATATAGTCTGAATCAGGATTCGCAGGATTAAAGGATGAGCAGGATTTCCTGACGTCTTCCATAGGCACAGTTGTCGATGCTGGGAATTTCGCCCTCATCCCAACCTTCTCCCGAAGGGAGAGGGGATAATCGCATGAGCCTGGCGGAATGGCGTTGGGCACAGGAACGGTGGGGAGGGCCGCCGCCGCTTTCGACTAAACGGCCACTAATGGTGTGAATCGGCCCGTAATTCGACGAATTCCGACGAAAAATCATACGGTGGCGAAATAGTCCATAGAACCATGATTCGTATAATGTCACACTGCGTCGAAATCTGTTGACAATATTCCAGGCCGCAAGTATATTCCAGCACAATGCCAGCATGGGGAGGTAAAAGATGAGTCTGATCAGATGGTGTCTTGTCATTCTCTTGCCATTGGCCCTGTTGATTGGAATTGCCTGTGGCGGGGACGGTGAGGAAGCCACCGAGGCCCCTGAGGAAGCGGCCACGACGGCCCCGGCCTCGGGCGCCGCGCCCACCACCGCTGCGGCCGCGCCCGCGGCAACCGAGGCACCGGCTCCGGCAGCCACCGAGGCCCCGGCGGCCACCACCGCTGCGGCTGCGCCGGCGGCTACGACGGCTCCTGCCGCCACCACCGCGGCGGCCGCTCCTCAGCCCACTGCCGTATCCGACCCCCCTCCGGCGGGGGCCGAGCCCGTGGAAAGCCGACTGAAGATCGCCTTCCGCGTCCCGGTGGACCAGGTGGTGGTCCCGTACAAGGCCTTCATCACCAGTCCGCTGATGCGTCCTACCTACGACCAGCTGATCTGGAACAACCGGTTCACCAACGCGCAGGAGCCCATGCTGGCGACGGAATGGGCCATGAGCCCCGACGCGATGGCCTGGACCTTCAAGCTGCGCGAGGGCGTCCCATTCCACGAAGCGCCGGGCTTTGATGGCGGTGAGTTCACGGCCAAGGATGTGGTGCGCAGCTACGACCTGATGTTTGCCGAGGGCCATCGTCCCAGTAACATCCCGGCCTGGAAGGAGCGGGTCGGCGGCAGCGAGAATATTGAGGTGGTCAGCGACTACGAGGTCGTATTCCGGCTGATCGAGCCCTGGCCCACGCTTAATTTCGGCGCCGACGAGGAACACCAGAACACCATGGGAATCTACAGCGCCGACTACTGGGACAACCTGGGCCAGGAGACCTATGAGGCCCATCCGGTGGGCACCGGTCCCTGGAAGTTCGTTGAAATAAAGACCAACGAGTACATTCTCTGGGAGAGATTCAAGGAGCCCGGCGACGACCACTGGTGGCAGATTCCCGAGTTCAGCGAGATGCAGGTATTTTTCGTGCCGGAGCACGCCACCCGCCTGGCCATGCTGACCGCGGGTGAAGCCCATATGGCGGAGCTGCCGACCCTGCTGATCGACGAGGCGGCGCGGACAGGCTTCGAGATCAACCGGAGCACCCTGCCCGGCACGTACTTCTTCGGGGTATTCAGCGGCCAGAACCACTCGCAGTCGCTGCTGAACGGGCACCGCAGGGAGCATGGCCTGGACGAGTACTACTGGCCCGAGGACCCAATGGTCAAGCAGGAAGTCCGGGAGGCAATGAACATTGCCATCAACCGGGAACTGCTGAAGGACACCTTCTTCCAGGAGCGGGTGGCCTATGACGCGGTCCACGAGATGCACCCCTTCCGGGAGCCCTGGGACGACAGCTGGACTCCCTACGAATACAACCCGGACCGGGCCATGGAACTGCTGGCTCAAGCGGGCTTTCCCGATGGCTTCGAGATAACTGTCCTGTCGTCGGACCAGTTTGCCGGGTGGCCGGAAGGCGGCGAGCTGGCAGAGGCTATCGCCACCATGTGGAACCAGATTGGCGTCAGGACCAACATCGAGAACCGGGAAGCCAACGAGGTCTACCTGAGGGCGAGGGAATTCAACATCACCCGGAACGAGGTCGCAATCCAGATGTTCCCGGTGCTGGACTTGGAGTTGCTGTGGAATTCGGCGGTGCAGGGCCCAGGGAGCGCCATTTTCTACCACCAGGGCCTGGCTGACATCTTCAACAACGATTACCAGCCCGCATTGGACCCCGCTGAGCGACGGCAGCACGAGCTGAATTATGGACAGTCGATGTACGACATGTTCGCAACGATTCCTCTGTTCGCCCGGTTCGACGAGTCTGCCTACGATCCCGGAGTGATCGCCGAGTACCACGCCAACTACGGCGCCATCGGCATCACCCGGCACCACGAGTTCACCGTGCCCGTCTACAAGTAGTCGGCGGGCACCTCCCGGGAGAAACCGGGACCGGTGGATAGTAGCATCTGGGGGCACCGGTAATGGTGCCCCCTCTTAATATGGGAACCAGATAGGGCCCCTGCCCGAGGAGGCAGGCCGACTGCAGGCCTGTCCCGAGCAGGGGTCTTTCCATGGGTCGCGCCTGGGGCCGGGTTCTCCAGCAACAGGGACCGGCAGAGGGAGGGGCGCACGCTCTTCGACGAGCCCAGGAATGCGCCCCTACGGTGACCAGTGCCATTGCAAAGTCCCCCTACGGCGTACGCAGGAGGATATCTGGCACTACAGCGAAAGCGGGAGTCCGATGCTTGTCGCCGGTCGAACGCTGGGTTCCCCAATTGCCCGGAGAAAGGCCTGGCCTTGGTATCGCGTAGGGGCGGGTTTCAAACCCGCCCCTACGCCATGGTATTCGCCGGTGGAAGGGTTGCCTACAGCTGGCGCAGCTTGGGGTCCAGCCGGTCCCGCACCCAGTCTCCCAGCAGATTCAGCGACATCACCGCCAGCAGGATGCACATTCCGGGGAAGAAGGATACCCACCAGTTGGCCACGATCAGCTCCCGGCCGTCGGCCACCATCACGCCCCAGGCCGGCGTGGGCCGGGGGATTCCCGCCCCGAGGAAGCTGAGGGACGCCTCGAATATGATCACTGCCCCCAGCTGAAGGGTGGCCAGGACCACCAGGCTGTTGAACAGGTTCGGCAGGATGTGCCGGGTCACGATCCGGAAGTGGCTGGCCCCGGCCACCTGCGCCCGCTCCACGAAGGTGCGCTCCCTCAGGCTGAGGGTCTCCCCCCGGGCCTGCCTGGCGTACTGCGACCAGAACACCATGACGATGACGGAGACCACCGTTGTGAAGCTGGGTCCGATGGCGGCCACCAGCACCAGGGCCAGCAGGATCGAGGGCAGGGACAGCATGATGTCGACCAGGCGCATGATCACCGCGTCGATCCATCCCCCCGCGTAGCCGGCGATAAGGCCCAGGGCCGTCCCCACGATGCCGGCGAACAATATCGCCAGAAGGGCCACTGCCAGCGACACCCTGGCGCCGAAGATCATGCGGGACACCAGGTCCCGCCCCAGCTTGTCGGTGCCCAGCAGGTATTTGGTCTCGCCGCCGCGGGTCTCCTGGCGTATCACGCCATCCGTGGCCAGGATCTCCTCCTCGGTTCCGGCCATGCTCACCTTGGCTATGGCGGCCACCGCCGGCACTCCCTCCACCGGATTGCCCTGGCTGTCCACCGCCTCCAGGGCGTTCTGGGCGGGCATGCCCTGCACCATGGCCCCGATGGGTGTGAAGGTCACCCCGTCGATCAGTATGACCCCGGATTCCACCTCGGCGCCGCCGGCGTAGACCCCGCCCTCGGTGAAGGAGATCCTGTCCGGAGGATCACCGAAGGACCTTCCCGTGGGTGTGACACTTTCCTCGGCCACCCCGGGGTACAGCAAGGCGGGCTCGAGACTGACCTCCATTCCGGTGGAGGTGAGGTAGTTAATAATCCCCCGTATGGTGCGGCCCCCCTCCTGGGGGATACCGTCGTGCGTGACCGTGGCCCCAGGCACCAGTTCTCCGTCCTGGTACACCTGCAGTTGGCTGAACTCGAATCCGCCCTGCAGCCGCAGCACCTCGGCGTCGGTCCACGACGGGGGTATCAGACGGTCGGGCAGGATGCCCACCTCCGGATCGTGGGGTGCGATCAGCTCGGCGAAGACGGCCGGCACGATCAGCACGAATATCACGAGAAAGAGCGGCAGCAGGGGCAGCCGCCTGGCCTCTACGATCCACTTTCCCAGAGGAATCGACCGGTATGGTGACCTGGACCTGACAAGTACATCAGCCATTGCGATCTGCTGCCTTGCTAGTTGTAACGTATCCGCGGGTCAAGGTATGCGTACAGGATGTCGACCACCAGGTTGCACAGGATGAAGATGCCGGCCATGAACAGCACCACTGCCTGGACCACCTGGTAGTCCCTGGCGCGCACCGCCTCCACCGCCAGCTGGCCCACGCCGGGCCAGGAAAACACCGTTTCCGTGATGACCGAACCCACCATCAGGTATCCGGCAATAATGCCGAAGTAGGTCAGGGGGACGATGGCCGCGTTGCGGAAGCAGTGCTTCATTATCACCTTGTATTCCGGCACGCCCTTGATGCGGGCCAGCTTGACGTACTCGTCGTCCAGCACGTCCAGCATTGCCGAACGGGTGAGACGCATGAGCGCGGCCACGTTGTACAGGCCCAGGGTGACCCCGGGCAGGATCATGTGCTTGATGCCTCCCTTCCCGGAGGTCGGCACCCATTCCAGCATCACGGCGAACACCCACATCAGGACGATGCCCGTCCAGAAGGTGGGCAGGGATTGCCCCAGCAGGGCAACCACCTTCCCCGCATAGTCGAGCGGGGTGTCCCTCCTTGTGGCCACCAGCACCCCGATGAACACGCCCATGACGGAACTGATCAGGAGTGTGAAGCCCGCCAGCTGCAGGGTGGCCGGAAACTTCTCCACCACCACGTCCAGTGCGCCGCCGCCCCATTTCCAGGAATCGCCGAAATCGCCCTGGAGCAGCTTCCACATGTAGGTGCCGTACTGCCCGTAAAGGGGCTTGTCCAGCCCCCATTCCTTGCTGACGCGCTCGTAGTCCTCGGGAGTGGCCTCCAGGGGCAGGATGAAGTCCAGCACGTTCCCGCTGGCCCTGGTCAGGGCAAACACGAGCATGCTCACCCCGATGAGGGCGATGATGGACTGGCCAAACCGGTACACTATGAACCGCTGCATATCTGCGGGCACTCCGGGCCGATTGTCGGCCTAAGAGATGGCTTTCATAGAAAAGCGGATTGTAACACACACAACATGCTGTCAAGTACGGCGAATGTTGGCCGTAAACCGTCTCCATGTAGTCCATACCGGGCCATGATTCGTCTGCTGTTCTTCCGATTCCGGACAAAGTTGTCCGACCCCGTCTTGCCCAAGACTTGGTTACAGTTGGCAGTGGACGATGCTCGAGCGAATTGGGTGTTGGCGAAAGCCCCGGAAAATGGGGGTGCGACCATTTAAGCCCGGGTAATCCCGGCGGCTTTTGCCAGCCCCTTCCGGAATCTCCAAATTGGATCGTGATTCTGGGCTTGACCGCTCCTGAGGGTTGTTTGGGTGG
Source organism: Dehalococcoidia bacterium (assembly GCA_965208825.1). Taxonomy (GTDB): domain Bacteria; phylum Chloroflexota; class Dehalococcoidia; order Lucifugimonadales; family UBA3495; genus VXOI01. The sequence goes on along the minus strand of CBDBPP010000003.1, from coordinate 215,418 downwards.
GCGGGGCACAATGGGCTAAAATACCACTGGAGGAGGTGCCCACCGAGTTGGGCAAGCCCTATTCTGGAAGGAGCCGAACAGGAGACCGAAAGGAGATTCTACGTGGATGTGAAACAGGCAGCGACGGTTGCCAAGGAATATGTGGTCGACCTTTTCGCAGAAGAAGGGATAGGCAACGTCGGATTGGAGGAAATAGAACTGCGGGCTGATGGCCAATTCTGGCTGGTCACCGTCGGCTTCTCCAGGCCTTGGGACCATACAGGACTGGCTGCTATTACCCTGGGTCGAAAGGGTCTTAGACGCTCTTACAAGGTCCTGCGTATCGACAATCAGAATGGAAACGTCGAGTCGGTCAAAGACCGCATCCTTAGAGATGAATAATACTGGGGCACCGTTGGAGGGATATTTTCTCGACGCTAATTTGCTGCTACTGCTGGTTGTAGGTAGCGTAAGCAAGGATCTAATAACCAAGCATCGGCGCTTGGAACACTACCTCGAAGAGGATTACGAAATCCTGTTGGAACTACTGGAGGGCGCCGAGCAACTGTACGTAACCCCCAACACTCTGACCGAAGCTTCCAACCTCCTCGGCCAGCATGGAGAACCCGAAAGGTCTCGCCTCATGAGGAGATTACATTTTCTAGTTCATAACAGCAAGGAAATTGTGGTCAACAGTGCTGATGCAACGGCGAATGTGAGGTTTGAGCAGTTAGGGCTGACCGACGCCGTGTTACTAGAGTTGGCAGGAACCAACGCGCCTTTGCTGACAGTGGATCTGGACCTGTACCTGGCAGCCATCGAGGCGGGCGAGGAAAGAGCGGTCAACTTCACGCATTTCAGGAATCTGTAACGGTCCGGATTGCCATAAAACAAACATCGTCGCCCGCACCGAGTATCCCAAATGGAGAGTACTCAGCAACGCCGACGAGCCCCGCTTTTCCGACGCCAGGAGCGCGGCTAACCCGCTCCTCTACCCCGGAGGGTTGGCCCTGAACCAGTCGACTATCTCGGAGCCGGTGGCGGCCCACACTCCCTGGCGCCGCACCATGTGCCCCAGCGCCTGGTCCAGGTAGCCGATGCGGAAGGGCTGGCCGATGAGCCAGGGGTGCAGGTTGAAGGCCATCAGCAGGCCCGACTCCCGCGAGTCCTCGTACAACCCGTCAAAGCTCTCCTGCAGCAGGCGGGCGTAGCGGTCGATGGGCACCTTGCGGTCCCACAGGGCGTTGATGTCGTCCAGCTCGAGCATCAGGGGCAGAGCGGAAAGTTCACCCTGGGGCGTGGTCATACGGTAGGGCTGCTCGTCGTTGACCCAGTCGCAGACGTAGCTGATTCCAGCAGCGGCCAGGATGCCCGGCGTTCGCTCCGACTCGCCATACTCGGGGCCCAGCCAGCCCCGGGGCGGCGCGCCGGTGGCCTGGCGCAGGGTATTGATGCTGGAGTGCACGTACTCCTGCTCGGCCTCCTCGGTCATGTGCCCGGTGATCATGCGGTTGACGGATACCCCGTGCCCGATGATCTCGGCCCCGCGCTGACGGCAGTGCTCCACCAGGTAGGGGTTGGCCTCCGCCGTCATGGCGTCCATGGCGACGGTGGCGGGGATGCCGTGCTTCTGCAGTACGTCCAGCACGCGGAAGATGCCGATGCGGTGACCGTACTCGCGATGGGAGACCCGGGCGTAGTCGGGGAAGGGCCGGTCGGCGATGCCCCCGGGCAGGGACACGGTGAAGCTGTTGGGCGGCGTTTCCCACTCCATCTTTTCCAGCGTGACCATCACGCAGAGCGCGATTCGGGCGTCGCCGGGCCAGCTAAGGGCTCCCCGCCGATGGATCGGCGACCATTCATAGTGTTCGTGGTCCATTCCGGGTCGGCGTTCAGCGGGCATGGTGTTCCTCTCTTTGTTTCATGGACGGGGTTTTATAAGAGGGGCGCACGGCTCTGTGCCCCTTGGGCATACGGGCGTCGGGTCAGAACGGAACGGCGCCCCTGCGCTATGCAGGGCGGTACTGTGCCGAATGGGCGACGACCTCGTCATAGTGGTTGGCGATGTAGTGCTCGGCGATTTCGTCGGCAGTGGTCTGCCAGACCCCGTCGTGGGACATGATGTATCCGAGAATCTCGTCCAGGTACTTGACCCGGTGGGGCTGGCCGATCAGGAAGGGGTGCAGGGCGATGCACATCACCCGGCCGCTCTCCGCTCCCTCGGCGTACAGCGTGTCAAACTGGGCCTTGCAGATGCGGGCGAAGTATTCGCCCTCGAAGTTGCTCCGGAACACCGGCACGTCATTCAGCTCGAAGCTGTAGGGCACCGACACCAACTTGCCCGACTTCACCCGGATGGGCACCGGCTGGTCGTCGTGTACCCAGTCGGTGTGATAGATCAGACCGGCCTCGGCCATCAGGTCCGGCGTGCGGTCGGTGCCGGAAACGGCCGGGCCCAGCATGCCCTTCAGCGGCTTCCCGGTGTGGCGGCGCAGGGTCTCGATGTTGTCGCGGTAGAATTCTCGCTCCTCCTCCTCGGACAGGGGGTTGAGGTAGCGGGTGTTGTAGATGCCGTGGCTCATGAAATCGTAGTTGCGCTCGATCATGGCCTCGGCTATCTCTGGGTAGTGCTCCAGCACCGCCAGGTTCAGCGACACGCAGCACCGGATGCCGTGCTTGTCCAGCACGTCGGTCATGCGCCAGAAGCCGACGCGGTTGCCGTAGTCCCGGTAGGAGTACTGCTGCACGTCGGGAATGGGCGTCCGGGGCCAGGCGGTGCGAATGCCGTCGTAGTCCGGCAGGTACTCGTAGTGCTCGATGTTGGGGGCGATCCACAGCGCCACGCGGGCGCCGCCGGGCCACCGGATGGGTGGCCGCTCGGTGATCGGACTGTAGTCGACTCTGGTTGCGGCTTCGGCCATGGTCAGGGCCTCCCTTATGGAGGGGATGGGGTCACCGGCCATTCTAACCGCAAACGGGAGGAGTTTGCACCGGGGGGTGTCTTAACCGCAGGAAGAATGCAAAGTCGCTGAGACTCCGTTGGTGGTGAGCCTGTCGAACCACAAACGGAGTCTAAAAATCTGTCCTTCGATAAGCTCGGAACTAACGGATTGGGCCTTCTGCTGACTTTGAAACCGACCTGGTCCGAACCGGGATTTGTCCGAGTGGGATGATTGCCGTGATTTGGGAGCAGCCGCAGAGGGCAGGGCTCACGGCTCGGCGCCCCTGCGACCCCACAAGTCAGCGATCGGCGAGGCCTGACTCACTCGGCCTCTGCGGTCTCGCCGGTGTAGAACGCGGTGGTTCGGGCCGCCGCGGCCTGGGCGGCCTCGGGCTGCTCGCCGGCGGCGACGGCCGCCTCGCCCCACGCCTGGCTGCTGCCGGTGATCAACGCCCGGCCCACGGGCGAGGCGGCGAATTCGGCAGGGTCGGGCATGGTTGCCTGGGGGTCGGCGACGTGAAGGGCCAGGCCCAGCATGGCCAGCTCCCAGCCCACTCCCACGGCGCCCGGCCCGTAGGTGTCCCAGAACTCCGAGTGGAGCGCCGTGTGGGTCAGCGTCAGTTGGGTGCGGTCGCCGCCGTCGTCGGAGAGGTGGACCTCCACCCAACTCGTGTCTCCGGCGAACTCCCAGGTGAGGGAGAAGCGCCTCATCGGCTCGCACTCGGCGACGGTGCCGCCCGCATTGCCTTCCAGCTGGAAGCGGCCCCCGAGCCGGAGGTCGCCGGTGACGGGCAGGAACCAACGGGGGATGCGGTTGGGGCTGGTCGCCCCCTCCCACAGGTCATGCCCCGTCGTTGCGAAGGCGCGGGAGAGGGTCACGGCGCGGGCGGGCTGACCGTCCCGCTCCAACCACCGGACCGTGCGCTCCACTGCTTCGAGAATTTCTGCGGCATCCAGGTCCATGTTTTCACCTTGCGATCGAGTTGTGGCGCCCGAGAGTCCGTTTCCGGCGGTCCGGGCGAACGGAGGCCATTGGATAACCGGGGACGCCCCCGTGTCAAGCGGTGGGCGGGCTGCGGAGCCCGGTCGATGTGGCGCTGACCCGCCGAGACAGCGGGGCGCTGGTGCGGTAGCATGGTGACGAAGTTCGAAGTTCCGGCGCTTTGACCGTTAACCGGAGAGTGCGCAGCGAGGTAACCACAATGTCCCAGGATTCCAACCCCATTCCCGCAGAAAAGGACGGCGGAGCACCGACGCCGGCGGCGGCCGAGCAGCGGCCACACAGCATCACCCACCACGGGGTGACCCTGGAGGACCCGTGGCACTGGCTGCGCGATCCAGGCTACCCGTCGGTGGAGGACCCGGAGGTGCTGGCCTACCTGACCGCAGAGAACGAGTACTTCCAGGCGATGATGTCGCCGCACCAGGGGCTGATCGACACCATCTTCGAGGAGATCAAGGCTCGCCAGCAACCCGACCTGTCCAGCGTGCCCTGGCGGCGCGGCGGCTGGTACTACCAGTGGAGCTTCCCTCTTTCCGAAGACGGGGAGGGCGGCCAGTACCGCCTCTGGCAGCGCTGGCCCGACGACGGTCCCGAAGCCCGTTCCGGGCCCACCGCCCAGGCCCAGACCATCCTGGACGAGCCGGCGCTGGCCCAGGCCTCGGAGTACTTCCGGCTGGGCTCGCTGTCGGTCAGCAACGGTGGGCGCCTGATGGCCTACAGCACCGACACCAACGGCTCGGAACGCTTCAGCATGGTGGTCAAGGACCTGGAGAGCGGCGAGCTGTTGGAGGAGGCCATCGGCGATACCACGGGCAACGCGGTGTGGGCCGCCGATGACGGGTCGTTCTTCTACGCGGTGGTGGACGAAAACTGGCGGCCGTGGCAGGTGCGGCGGCATGTGCTGGGGCAGCCCGCGGACCGGGACACGGTGGTGTACGAGGAGGCGGATCCCGGGTTTTTCGTGGGCGTTATCCCCAGTACCTCCAGGGAGTACGTGATCATCGGCGCCGCCGACCACGTGACCTCGGAGGTGCGGCTGATACCCACGTCCGCGCCGGAATCGGCTCCCGTCGTGGTCTCGCCGCGCCGCACCGGGCACGAATACGCCGTGGACCACCAGGGCGACCGGTTCGTGATCCGTACCAATGACACCCACAAGAACAACCGTCTCGCCGTCGCTCCGCAGGACGACCCGGGGGAGGCGGCCTGGACGCCGCTGGTGGAGGCCTCCGACGAGCATTACATCCGCGAGTTCCGGGCCTTCCAGGACTTTATCGCCGTGGAGGAGCGGGTGGAGGGGCTGGACCATCTGCGGCTCATCGACCGGGCCGGGCAGTCCTCCTACGTCCCGTTCCCGGAATCGGCCTACACGGCGGGGCTGGACACCAATCCCGAGTTCAGCACGGACACCCTGCGGCTGGACTACTCGTCGATGGTCACGCCTGCCACGGTGTTCGACTACCATGTCGGGACCGGCGACCTGGAGTTGCGCAAGCGGCAGGAGATACCCAGCGGCTACGAGGCCTCCCGGTACGTCACCGAGCGGCTGACGGCCACCGCCCGCGACGGCGCGCAGGTGCCGGTGTCGGTGGTGCGCCGCCACGATACCGCCGTGGACGGCTCGGCGCCCCTGTACCTGTACGGATACGGCGCCTACGGCATGGCCATGCCGCCCGGTTTCTCCACCACGCGGCTGTCGCTGCTGGACCGGGGCTTCATCTTCGCCATCGCCCACATCCGAGGCGGCGACGACCTGGGCTACCACTGGTACGAGGCCGGCAAGCTGGACCGGCGCACCAACACCTTCAACGACTTCGTGGACGTGGCCCGGCACCTGGTCGACCAGGGCTACGGCGCGCCGGGCCGCATCGCCATCGCCGGGGGCAGCGCCGGCGGGCAGCTCATGGGCGCGGTGGTGAACCAGGCCCCGGAGCTGTGGGGCGCCGTCGCGGCCCACGTCCCCTTCGTCGACGCGCTGAACACCATGCTGGACGACAGCCTGCCCCTGACGCCCATCGAGTGGCCGGAGTGGGGCAATCCCATCGAGGACGAGGCGGCCTTCGAGTGCATCCGCTCCTACTCGCCCTACGACCAGCTCAGGGCCCGCGACTACCCGCCGATACTGGTGACGGCGGGGCTGAACGACCCCCGGGTCACCTACTGGGAGCCGGCCAAGTACGTGGCCAAGATCCGCTCGCTGAAAACCGACGGCAACCCGCTGCTGCTCAAGACCAACATGGGTGCCGGCCACGGCGGACGTTCAGGGCGCTTCGACCGGCTGTACGAGGTGGCCGAGGAGTACGCTTTCATGCTGGCCAGCATGGGCCTGGCGGACTGACGGGGGATAGCGTTCCTTATCCGGCGGTGTTCGATTGTAGGGGCGGGTTTGAAACCCGCCCCTACGGTTCGGCGATAATAGGCTGCCGAACGAAGGCCCATGGGAGACCGTTAACGGACAACCAGAAGTAGAAGGGCAACCACAAGGGTTGCCCCTACACCGGTCTCCAGGCGCGGCGAGCCTGTAAACGTCCCAGCTTGCCTCGCCAACCCTGGCGGTGGTACAAACAGTACGGCGGGCCGTCAGCGCCCGCGCTTAAGGAGGTTGGAGATGGCCCGCTTGGAAGGAAAGGTGGCCGTGATCACGGGGGCGACCGGGGGCATCGGACGGGCCGCCGCGCGGCTCTTCGCCGAGGAGGGCGCCCGGGTGGCGCTGGTCGACCTGGACGAGTCGGCGCTACGGGAACTGGCCCAGTCCATCGGCGAGGACCGGGCCAGCTATACCGCCGCCGACGTCACCCAGCCGGAGCAGAACCAGGCCTACATCGACGCCGCCGTGAACCGCTGGGGCGGTGTCGACGTGCTGCTGGCCAACGCGGGCATCGAGGGCGCGCTGGCCCCGATACCGGAGTATCCCGTCGATGTCTTCGACCGGGTGATGGCGGTCAACGTGCGCGGTGTCTGGCTGGGCCTCAAGTACGCGGTGCCGGCGATGCAACAGCGGGGCGGCGGCAGCATCGTGATCACCTCCTCCGCCGCCGGAATCAGCGGCACGCCCGAGATGTCGGCCTACAACACCAGCAAGCACGCCGTCATCGGCCTGATGCGGGTGGCGGCCCTGGAGGGGGCCGCCCACGGCATCCGAGTGAACACGGTCAACCCGGCGCCCATCGAGACCCGCATGATGCGGTCCATCGAGGAGCAGCGGGTGGCCTCCATGGACGACGCGGCAGTGACCATGGAGGTGGCCAAGCAGTCCTTCTCCGAGCGCGTACCGCTGCAGCGCTACGGGGAGCCGGAGGAGGTGGCGCGGCTGATGCTGTTCCTGGCCAGCGACGAAAGCAGCTACTGCACCGGCGGCGTCTACATGGTCGACGGCGGCCGCTCCGCCGGCGGGTCGTAGGGGGCCAGGGGGCTGGCCGGCGGGGGGCGCCGAGGGTCTGCCCGCTGCCGGGGTTACGCTGGCGGATGCGGCCCGTCATGGGGAATCTCAACTTAGTTCCACTCCAGTCCCGAATCCCGAGGGCACCGGCAGGTCTATGGTCGCATTATCCGATTGCGCTTGGCCGTGAAGCATACCGAGCCAAAATCTGTATTCATTTTGGTTGCGATAGATTTTCTCAGCTGGTTTCGTGAAAAACGAATCAATGCCATGGAGCCCTTGGGGAGGATCTGCCAGGTATTTGACTGGTCCGTAGACTATCCATACATAAGTGGCTGAATAGCCTTTCGGGACCTTGCCGCTTTCCATAAGCTCTTGCCCCAGCGTTGCCGCGAAGGACTCAATGATTCGGTCGGCCAATTGCTTGGAACTGAGGAATATTGAGCCGTGACTATAGTCTTGCGCGAAGGCACGCCTCGCACTTTCCCGAGATAAGACATGGTTACTGTCATAAAAGGAACAGCAGTACATGAAGGTCTTATGACAGTCATCTGTGATATTGGCTCCCGCAAGATTCATTCTCAGCGATGTGCCATCTTCCTCGTTGGTGATGGTCATTTCGCTGCCAGGCCCCATCTGATGGGGACTTCTGCATCCCTCTAGTGCGTCTCCCACGCCCCGCGACTCGGCTGGCAACTTCCTAAAATAGTTCACGGGGCGCAAACGAAGTTCATCGCGATACGCAGGGGCGTTGTCTTTAGTGGAGTATTTGATGACTGGTATTTCTGAATAGTCCTCGTCTCCTAGGTACTTTGCAAAAGCGTCAACGCGAAGATGAAATTCATCATCAGACTCATTCTTCCAGTGAAATTCCACATTACCCCAGTAATGCTCTTCTGTGATGACGGAAAACTGAATTTCAAGATTTGCGGAGCAATGGAGACCGCCTATGCCGCCAATTGAGCCATCAAATTCCGCCTTCACTTAAAACCTCAAGCGTCATAGTGGTAACCCTTACACTCCAATCTCCGCCAGGCGGGCCATGAGGTATTCCATTGGGCGGTCTCCCTTGATGCGGTTGCAGCTTGAACAGAGCAGTTGCAGGTTCTCGAGGTGGTCCGTCCCTCCCCGTCTCTGCGGGACCTTGTGGTCGATCTCGAACAGTTTGAACGGGAAGTCGCCCTTGCAGCCGGCGCACAGCCCCTCCTGCTGGCCGAAGAGGACATGCTTGTTCTGGCGGTAGGGAATCGGGGCGTCGATGTCGGTGCGCCGGGGTATGTCCGTGCGGGCGGTGACGTAGCCGTGGTGGAACAGGCTGCCCATGGCCTGCTGCAGCCGCATGTTGACCAGCTCGACTGCCTTGGGGGATATGTCGATGCCCACCCACTTGCGGCCCAGTCTGTCGGCGGCGACGCAGGCGGTGGCGCAGCCGCAGAAGGGGTCGAGGATAATGTCGCCCTCGTTGCTGCTAGCCTTGATGATGCGCTCCAGGAGGGCCAATGGCTTTTGCGTCGGGTAGCCGGTGCGTTCCTTGCCAAGCGCAATGGGCACGTCTATCCACAAGTTAGCTATTGGGCGTCCCTGGTATTCGTCTACATACTCTTTCCGGGATGGCGTTCCAGCGCTGTTGAAGTGTATGCGTCCTTCACTGTACAAGCGATTCATGCCTTCTTCGTTGTAAAGCCATCCGTATTCCGGGTTTAGGCCGCCCCATTCATAGGTCGGACTTTTGTGCATCCCCGCACTTGCTACCAAACGGTGAATTCGATACCTTCCCTTTTCATCGGAATGCTTGAATTCGTCCTCAAAGCCGTCAGGGTAATACCTCGGAATGGATACTCTGACGGACTCGTCCTTGGCGTAAAGCAGTAACGAATCGGCAATAGTGCCGAAAGCCCGCTGTCGCGGGTTTCGCGAACCCGCTTTTGCTGCGTGAGTGCGACGCCAGACAATTTCATTTCGAAAATTAGATGCTCCAAAGATGGCATCCATTAGCAACTTCAGATAATGACAGGCGAAGGTATCGCAGTGCAGGTAGATGCTGCCGGTGGGCTTCAGGACCCGGTGCATCTCCATAAGCCGCACCGCCATCATGGTCAGGTAGGACTGCATACCCTTCCCGTAGGTCAGGCGCGAGGTCTGGATCACATGGGCCAGCGCGGGCCGCTCGTCGGCAATCAGCCCCATCCACGCCACGTCCAGGTCGGACAGCGTCCATGTGTCCTTGAACGCCGCGCCCGCCGCCGCACTGCCCACGGGCGCCGCGTATTCCTGGTTGGAGTTGAAGGGCGGGTCCAGGTAGATCAGGTCGACACACTCGCTGTTCATCCCGCGAAGGATTTCCAGGTTGTCGCCGGTCCAGATGGTCTTGTCGGCAAAGTTGGCGTCGGGCATGGCTTTTCCCAGTGTTGGGGATAGGTAAACCTGGCCACCATTATAAGTACCGTTACAGCCAGGCCGCACCCGGAAAATGTCACTGGGCAGAGTTCCGAATTGGAAGGGCAGATGCCCCGGTTAGGCGGAAGGCAAAGGGAATCTGGATTCCCGCTATCGCGGGAATGACGGAAGGGACGGGAGAGACTGGAGCCGCCGAACTAATCAGGGCGACCACTAGGGTTTGCACCTGCGGCGGTGTTGTGGGTGGAGGTTCGCACCCCCCATCCTTACTCTCCCCGGAGGGAGAGGGAGCGTCACATTTTACTCTGGCTTCAGTTCAGGTCTGGCAAAGACGTTGGAATATGGGTTGGCCCCTGAAGCTGCCGTGCTGTCGGGCCCATTCGCAGGCGGTCTTGCCCTCACCGTCGGTGGAGTTTACATCGGCTCCCCGGTCCAGCAGGAGAGCAACCATCTCGGGATCGGGTCCCATGCCGAGGTCCGCCAGCAGGGGCATGCGTTCAGCTACGGCCTCGTGCAGGGGAGTGCGGCCCTTTCCATTCTTGGCGTTCACGTCAGCACCCGCGTCCAATAGCAGGGTTAACATGGCCAATTCGGCGAACTGCGAGAGGACCGCGAAGTGAAGAGGTGTTGCCCCATCGCTGGTCCTGGCATTCACATCGGCACCCCGTGCCAAAAGGAGCTGAGGGATCCCTCTGAAAAACGATCCACTCAGACTATGCTGGTGCGATGCGCCATGGAGCTGGGATACTCCATTGTTTCCGCCGGTCGCATTGACATCCAGTCCCAGGTCCAGGAGGTAGGCGGTCGTCTCACAACTCTTGCCAAACAGGACGGTATAACCATCGTTGTCAGTAGACCTGAGGTCTGCGCCTCTATCCAGGAGAAATTGCACCATCTCCACCGTATTGGCAAAGTGCAATGGGGTCCATCCATCGGCGTCCCTCACGTTGATGTCCTCTCCCCGATCCAGAAATAGTTGGGCCAACCCCAGTTCGCCGGAGGACGCGGCGAGGTGTAGACCGGTCTTGCCCTCATCATATTCACCTTCAGCGAAAACCGCTCCATGATCCAACAGAATTTCGACTACGTCAGGGCCAGCGGAGTACAGCACAGCCAGGCCCAGGGGAGAGCTGGACCGGGGATTGTGTTCCACTCCACCGGGGCGCGGCCTGGTCGCTGCCCGAACGTCCGCCCCCGCTTCCACCAGGGCTGCAACGACCTCCGGTCCTCCTCCCCAACGGACTGCTGAGTGCAGGGGTGTCCAAAATTCATGAAGCGTCCCGTGCATCTGTTCGGCCGTCGCGTGTACGTCGGCTCCCCGGTCTAGCAGCAACCGGGTGGTCGTTCCCTGTCCGCTTCCGGCCGCCCAATGCAGGGGAGTAAACCCGTCTCTGGTTCGGAGGTTGATATCCGCTCCCCAGTCCAGCAGCAACTCGGCGAAGGAGGGATCGGATTGTCGAGCCGCGAAATGGAGAGGGGTCGATCCAGAGTCAAACTGGAACACCGTTGCATTGGCATTGACGTCCGCCCCCTCTTCCAGAAGAAGCGCGCCAATGGCCACATCGGGATTGATCCATGCCGCATAGTGGAGCGGAGTTACTCCCAAAGAGGTGGTGCCATTGACATCATGACTGTCCAGCGCCCTTCTCACCGCCTCCAACCTGCCTGCCCGGACGTTCTGGTGAATAGGGTTCTCCCCGAGCCGAACTTCCCTAGCCAGCGTCGGAAGGGGAGTCGGCCCTGGGGTGGGCATCGCCTCCACAGGCTGGCTCGGACAGACGACCGCGGCCGGAGGAGGGCTCTCAGTGCCGGTGGTGGCCTCAGTGCCGGCGGTGGCCTCAGTGCCGGCGGGGGCCTGTGTGCCGGCGGGGGCTTCGGTGCCGGTGGTGGCCTCAGTGCCGGTGGAAGCCGCAGTGTCGGCGGGGGCCTCAGTGCCGGTGGTGGCATCGGTGCCGGTGGGGGCTTCAGTGCCATTGGGAGCTTCGGTGCCAGTGGGGGCTTCTGTGCCACTTTGAGCCGGAGCTAACGGCGTCTGGGCCGCCACTCCCTTTTTATCGGGAGGTACCGTCGGGTCCGGCCCTCCATTCCCCTCGGGCTGGGTGCCGGTCGGAGCCGGCTGTGTGTCGGCTACCGGGGTTGGCGGCTGCCCCTGGGAGTCTGAAACCGGAGGGTTCTGGCAGGCTGCCGTGAGGGCGAGCACCGCGGCAAGCAGTGCCGGAAGGGCCCTGAGAATCAAGCCGTTGATGTTTTTCATCTTCCCTCCGTGGGCTTGATTCTGGCAACGTCCAGGGTCGCACTCAAACGGGATAGGAGCCCGTTGAGCCGGACGGTCAATTTTCCCGAAGTATACGAGAAAGGGGTGTCCGACTTCCATTGAAGAATAGGCCTGAAGAATAGGCCGGGGGAGGGCGCGAACAGCGGTACATTCAAGGGCTATGGCTTGACACTTTCGCGGGCACGTTCAAGAATGGCGTACCCGACTCCGGCTTTCGACCGCGAGGCGGCTACTATTTCCGGAGAGTCGCTGCAAGATGACAGAATCCTCCAACGGTTTCAGCGAAAGTACCGTCAACGTCGGCGGCACCGGCGTCGCCCTCCTGCGGTCGGGCTCGGGCCGCACCGTACTGGTATTGCACGAGGAACTGGGGCACCCAGGCTGGCTGTCGTGGCACCGGGCCCTGGCCGGCGATCATTCGCTGCTCCTGCCGGTGCATCCGGGCTTCGGCGCCCTGCCGCGCGCCGACTGGGTCGCCGGCGTCCGCGACCTGGCCGGCTTCTACGCCCGCATGCTGCGCCACATGGCCCTGGGGCCGGTGGACGTCATCGGCTTCTCGCTGGGTGGATGGATCGCCGCCGAGATGGCGGCAGCCGACGCCGGGCAGTTCCGCAGCATGACCCTGGTGGCGCCCGGCGGCGTCAGGCCGCCCCAGGGCGAGATCCTGGACCTGTTCATTGTGACCGGCCGCGCCTACCTCGACGCCAGCGTCCACGACGCCTCGGCCACCCCGGAGTTCGCCTCCCTCTACGGCGGCGAAGCCACCCCGGAGCAGTTCGAGGCCTGGGAGGACGCCCGCGCCGAGTCGGCCCGCCTGGCCTGGAAGCCCTACATGCACAACCCCAGCCTGCCCCACCTGCTGGAGGGCGTGGAGGGCCTGCCCACCCTGATCGTCTGGGGCCGCGAGGACGGCATCATCCCGGTCTCGGCCGGGGAGGCCTACGCCCGCGCCATCACCGGCTCGGAGCTCCTGGTGCTGGACGGCTGCGGCCACCGCCCCGAGATCGAGCAGGCCTCCTCATTTGTCAGCAGCCTTCGCGCCTTCCTGGCGCAGCACTAAATCTCAGGAGGCATCGCCATGCACATCATGATGTTTACCGAGCGCCCCTACTACGACGTTCCCGAGGACGAGATTATCAGGAACGCCAGCTACTTCGGCATACCCAACCAGCACTTCGACCCCGCCATCGGCGGCCAGCTGTTCAACTCCTACTTCGATGAGGCGGTCTATGCCGAGCAGATGGGCTTCGACGGCGTTATGCTAAACGAGCACCACGGCACCCCCTTCTGCATGGGCGCCGTTATGAACATCGAGGCGGCGGTGCTGGCCCGCATCACCGAGCGGGTCAAGATCGTGCTGCTGGGCAACCCCCTGCCGGTGGCCGACCCCCTGCGGCTGGCCGAGGAACTGGCGATGGTCGACATGATCTCCGGCGGCCGGCTGGTGCCCGGCTGGGTGCGCGGCGCCGGCAGCGAGTCCATCTACAACAACGCCAACCCCGCCTACAACCGGGAGCTGTTCAACGAGGCCCACGACTTCATCATCAAGGCCTGGACCGAGCCCGGCCCCTTCCGGTTCGAGGGCAAGCACTACCACTACCGCTACGTCAACCCATGGGTGATGCCGGTGCAGAAGCCGTATCCCCAGATGTGGATTCCCGGACTGGTCAGCCAGGAAACGGTGGTCTGGTGCGCCCGGCACCGCTACCCCTACCTGGCGCTGGCCACCTTCCTCGATCCGACCCTGGAGATGGTCAAACTGTACCGCGACACGGCGGCCGAGGAAGGGTACGAGTCCGGCCCTGAGAACTTCGGCTACCTGCAGCGCATCGTGGTGGCCGAGACCGAGGAGAAGGCCCAGGAACTGGGGCGCGCCTTCATGTTCGGCGGCGGCATCAACGCCTTCGCCCGTCCCGAGTGGATGTTCCCGCCGGGCTACAACTCCAAGGCCGCCACCCGGCGCCTGGCCCGCGTCTCCGTCGACCCCAACAGCGGCGAGGAGACCCTGGTGCTGAAGCCCGCCAACACCCCCGAGGAGCTGGAGGCCAGCAGGAACGACATCTACGGCCGGTTCCAGAGCGAGCAGGACAACCTGCAGCTCATCTGCGGCACGCCGGATACGGTGATCCCCAAGATTCGGCACATCATGGAGACCATCCGCCCCGGCATATTCTCCATGTGGCATCACCACGGTCCCGTCAGCCACGAGGACCGCATGACCAGCATCCGGCTGCTGGGCCAGGAGGTGCTGCCCGCCATGCGCAGCATCGCCGAGGAGCTGGACCTGCCCGGCCCCTACGAGCGCCTGCCCGGTTCGCGGCCGCTGGCGGCCCCGGTTTCCGCCTGAGGGACCCGACGCCAAGAACGCAACAAGACCGCGGTAGTGGTTTCCCGGCACAGGGGGCGTTCCGTTTCGGGCAAATGCGATTCGGAGCAATTGGCCAGGGAGCCGTAGGGGCGGGTTTCAAACCCGCCCCTTCACGTTGCAAGGCATCCTGACCGGGAGGGCCGTCTTCCGCCGGCGATCAGGCGTGGCAGTGGCCGTTGCCGTTCAGGTGGTGCGAGGGCGGCACGTCCAGGGCAGGGTTGCGGTCGAAGAAGCCCACCGGCATCAGCTTGAACCCGGTGTACATCACCGGCATTACCGGCCAGTCCTCCGGCCGGGGGATGTGGTGGCTGCCGAAGTTGTACCAGACCACGACGTCGGTGTTTTCCACACTCCGGTCCGCCTGCGTCCACTTGGGCAGGCCGTCGCCGCCCGGGTGCTGGTTGGGGTACGGCCCGGTGGGAGACATCTCCTCGGGGTGGTAGGGCGTAACCCACAGGTGTTTCCGCGCGAACCCGGCCCGCTTGGACACGCTGGCCTCCGGGTGGGCGAAGGGCAGAAGGCCGTCGCCGGGCATCAGCTTGTAGCTGACCGGCTGGCCCAGGTAGTTGCTGGACGAGGGGTTGGCGATGAGCCAGTGGCGGCCTTTGCTGGGGTCCACGGTGCGCTGGGCCTGGGACTCGGTGGCCAGCAGCGTCCTCTCCGGGTAGAAGGCGCCGCTCTGCGGGTTGTCCGGCCCCAGGGGTTCCGCCACCGTGTTCACCTCGTACACCGAGTTGTTGGGCCCGTCGACGCTCATGTCCAGGCGCATGCCGAAAAAGTGCTGGTGGAGGTGCCCGCCCAGCTGCGGCGCCACGACCGTGCCGTACTTGGGCTCCTCGCCCGGCTCGAGGGCCATGTTGTTGATGATGCCGGTCAGCTTGACCTGGAACTCGATGTTTCCGTCCTGGTAGAAGTGCCAGAAGAAGCCGTACTCGTAATTGCCCACGGTGGTGATGAAGGAGATGACCAGCCGCCGGGAGCGGCGCACCTCGGCCTGGTTGGTACGCCAGTCGGTGTGTTTCCACAGGATGCCGAAGTCCTCCTCGTGCAGGCACACGGCGTTGGGGATCCGCAACGGCTCGCCACGGCTGTTGTTCAGCACGGCGTCGAAGTAGTAGATCTGCCCCAGGCAGTCGCAGCCCAGGGTCAGGGAGTTGGCCAGGGAGCCGATGCCGGCCTCCCCGACGTCGAAGGCGTTCTTGCGGTAGTTCTTCTCCTCGGGGTCGCCGTAGGGCACCACCAGCTCCGACAGCGAGGCCCGGTTGATGATCGGGCGTGTGCGGCCCTGGTCCTCATAGCCAATGCCGTGCAGCACCAGCCCCTCGCGCCGGGTATAGCCCACCCGGAAGCTCCACTTCTGCCACGTGACCAGGTTGCCGTCGACGGCGAAGCTGGGGCCCTCGGGCTGCACCACGTCCAGCGGCTTGAGGTCGGTGCGGAACTCCCGGACGAACTCCTCGGCGTAGTTGCCGTCGTTGGGCGGCAGGGGCACCACGCCGTGGTCCTCCACGCGCAGGACCTTCATGTCGTTCAGGTCCACCACGGCGATGACTCCCTCGATGGGGCGGGCATAGCCGTTGTCCGTGAGGCTGGTCTTGAGCCAGCTGCGGGCGAAGGAGAGGCGCAGTCCCTCCTCCTCCGGCACGCCGTAGTTGCCCGCAGGCCACGGGTCGACCATCACCAGGCTGGTGTCGTCGATACCCCGCTTGCGCAGCGCCGCCTGGAATTCCGGCGAGGCCTTCACCGCATTCTCACAGTCAAAGAACTCGTCCATCATCAGCCGCGGCTGCACGCCGGGCACATGGGTCCACGACTTCACCACTCCCTCCGTCAGCGAGACTACTGCCTCGTGGGTGGCGCCGGTGTCGTTGTCCAGCAGGATGATGAAGGCCTCCCGGCCCGGCGGGGCATGGCCGTTGCGGCTGACGACGGCCTCCTTGGGCGGCTCCTTCAGCTCGACAGTCTCGAACCTGGTCCTGGGACCCAGCTCCCTGCCATCACGCAGGATCGCCACCGCCCGCTCGATCTCGGCGGGGTTGAGCTGGTCCAGGGGGTGCGCGTGGGCGGCGCTGTTGGACTGCACGTGGACTGACTGGCCTGTGGTGGTCATGTCTCGCCTCCTTGAGGGTTGCGTTGTCAGGTTCGGAAAGGATGGCTGCCCGATATTGTCGCTTTCAGGCGTGGGTTACTGGTAGACCTCCTCGCCCCGCTGCAGCCGAAGGGCAATCTGGTAGGTCTGGCCCTCGGCCCGGGGCGTGGGGGAGTGGGCCGCCAGGAAACGCACCAGCCCGATCAGCACTTGGCGCCCGGACTCGGTGCCCCGGCGCGTCTCGTACTGCCGGAAGGCGGCGTCGACGATCTGGAACGCGTGGAAATCCGCATCCTCCCGGAGCATCATGCGCCCCAGCGTGGCCAGCAGGTCCTCCGCCGGCTCCCCGCCGGCCAGGTAGGCGGATACCCCCTGGGCCGACTCCTCCACCTGCTGCCGCGAGTCCACCAGCTCCAGCAGGCGCTCCAGCTGCTCCGGCCCGGCATTACCGTTGGTTCCCGGCTCCGGGATCCGTTGCGGCGGCATGTTCAGGAAACGGTCCAGGTAGATGCTCATCGCCACGTCGAACACCCCCCGCAGCAGCTCCGGCGTCGGACAACGACGCAGGGTCTGGTGCAGGGCGTTGGCCGCGGTCAGCGTGTTGTGCACCGTGTCCCAGTCGCGGAATTCGTTGGACAGGTGGAAGTGGGCCATTCGCAGGAAGGCGGCATGGGCCACGGCGCCTCCCAGCTGCTCCGCTGTCGCGCCGGCGGCGACGGCCTCCCTGAGGGCATCCATGATCCTGCCGGGATCGTCGCCCAGTATCCGCTCGGCCAGCGAGTCCGCGCCGTCCCATTCGCCCCGGCGGCCCCGGCCCTGCTCCAGCAGCGAAGGCAACTCGGCCCGCGCCTGCCACACCATCGCCGCCAGGTCGACGGGCTGTCGCCACTGGCTCAGTTCCTGGCTGCGGCGCGCCCGGGCCATGCCGTGAACCAGGCTGGGCAGCACCTGCCCCGCCTCCTCCCAGCCCAGATGGTCCAGCAGCTCGCAGGCCTTGTTGGCGAAGTCCACCACGTGCCCGGCGTCGATATAGATTTGGTCGGTGGCGGCGGCAAATATCATGCCGAAGATGTCGTCCTTGGGTACTCCGATCTCAATGGCCGTGGCCAGGCACCGCTCGGCCCCCTCGTCGTCCCGCACGTCGATGAAGTTGCGGAACCAGCGGGCGAACACCTCCGGCCGGGTCTCCCCGGTGGGCAGCGGGTCGACCTGGAACCGGGGCGCCTTGCCGGCGCACTCCCGGGCCACGTGCCGCAGGCCCTGGTACAGCGCCCTCGGGCGGTCCTCGGGGTGGAGATGGTGCAGGATGTTGGCCGTGCAGGTCAGGATGCTCATGGCCGCGCCCCAGCCATTGGCGGAGTAGGTGCTGCCGAACCGGGTCCCGATCTGCAGCGGCTCACGGTACTCGGCCCCCGTGGACTGCAGGCCCAGCACCGACTTGGCGATCACCAGGCGTATGTTGTGCTCCAGTCCGTCCTGCATCCGGCGGCGCCAATGCTGGGCCTCGTCTCGTGGCAGGGGCTCCGTATCGACCCAGACCTGGCCGTCCACCACGTTCACCGGGAAGCTGCGAACATCGTCGGCGAAGGGGTTGAATGTGCCGCCGCTACACAGGTCAAACCGGGCGTGGTGCCAGTGGCAGGTCAGAATGCCGTCGCTGACACTGCCCCGGTCCAGCGGA
Source organism: Dehalococcoidia bacterium (assembly GCA_965208825.1). GTDB lineage: Bacteria > Chloroflexota > Dehalococcoidia > Lucifugimonadales > UBA3495 > VXOI01. Next base: position 197,306 of record CBDBPP010000003.1, on the reverse strand, counting down.
AAGCCCATGTGCGGACAGCGGTTGTCCACCGCGTGGACCTCGCCGTCGTGATGGAACACGGCGATGGCGTGCCCACCGCCGGTCACCACCGTGCAGCCCCGGTCTCTCAGCTCCTCCAGGGTGCCGGCCCGGATCTGTCCTTTCACTGAGGTTGCCATCCTTTCACCTCCCCGGGTCTGCGTGCGCGTTACCGCCTTGGGAGGAACGCCCCGGCCTTACGCCATTCCCGGACACCGGGAGCAGGGCCGGCCACGAAACCGTCAGCTGCAACGTCGGCCTCATCTGGCGGTCCGGCTGATGTTCGATTCTAAGTATCTGTCCGTATAATAACCTCTGTTGACCCACAACCGTTAGTCTTCTCCGCGCGCACTGGTCACGCTCCGCGAGCCAATGGGCCGCTGTTGTGGCACAGGCGAAAAGGCGATGTAAAATACCTCGCCCGCGCAAGGGACGGGGCAGTACAGGCCCGGAGGTACGTATGCCGGACGCAGAGGTGATCATCATCGGGGGTGGAATCGCCGGGACCTCCGCCGCCTTCCACCTGGCGGAGCACGGGCGGGAGGTGCTGCTGCTGGAGCGGGGCGACATCGCCTCGGAGGCCTCCGGGGTGAACGCCGGCGGTGTCGGCGCATATGGCTGGGGTCATGTGCCCAACCTGGAGGCCTGGCTGACTATGGGCAGCCTTCAGATCTTCAAGCGAATCCAGCTGGAGCTGGGCCACGACATCGAGTTCCGGGCCTCGGGCACTCTCCAGGTGATCCAGACCGACCGGCAGTACGAGTTCGCCCGGGAGCAGGTGCTGGGCATGAAAGCCCGCGGCTACACCGTCGACCTTCTCACCGTGGAGGAGGCGCGGGCCCTGGAGCCGGGACTTAACCCCGACCTCAAGGGAGCGATGCACCTGCCGTTGCGGGGCCAGGCCGACCCGCAGAAGACCACCCGCGCCTTCGCCTCGGCGGCGGAGAGCCACGGCGCCCAGGTGCTGACGGGACGGGAGGTCACTGACATCGCCCGCTCGCCCGGCGGAGGGTTCACCGTGGACTGCCCCGACGGTCCGTACCGCGCCCGGCAACTGGTGATCGCGGCAGGTGCCTGGTGCCGGCCCCTGGGCGCCATGCTGGGATTGGACATCCCCATCGAGCCCGTTCGGGGGCAGATGTGGGCCACCGAGCCGCTGCCGCCCAGGGTGTTCCACACCCTGTCCACCTTCGAGTCCCCCCTGGACTGGAGCAATACGCCCCGCTACGCCAACGCGCCCCCGGAGCTGACCCACCACGGCGATCGCCGCATCACCCGCCACCTGTACGGCAGGCAGAACCGCGACGGCGAGATCGTGTTCGGCGGCGACCGGCAGATGGCCGGCTACGACTACTCCGTCGACGCCGCTGGCGTCGAGAGCAACTTCGGCCACGTCTCCGAGGTGCTACCCTTCGTCGCCAGCCACTGCGTTGCTCGCACCTGGGCCGGGCTGATGCCCTTCTCGTTGGACGGCAGGCCGGTCATAGGCGCTATACCGCAGGTCGAGGGGCTGTACATCGTGAGCGGGCTGGCCTCGTCAGGGTTCGGGCGCGGGCCGATGGCGGGCAAGCTCATCGCCGATTACGTGCACACCGGGCACCCGTCGCCGGCGCTGGCCGAGTCCGACCCGGCCCGCTGCGTGACCGCGTTGCCCTAAGGGCGGAACGCGAGGCCCGGCGCCAGCCGGTGTTGTGGCGCTACTCTATCTGGCGCAGCTTGGGGTCCAGCTTGTCCCTCAGCCAGTCTCCGAACAGGTTCAGCGACATTACGGTCACCAAGATCGCGATGCCCGGCATTGTGGCCACCCACCAGGCGTCCACCAGTCGGTCGCGCCCGTCGGCTACCATCGATCCCCATGCCGGGTCCGGTGGCGGGACTCCGGCTCCCAGGAAGCTGAGCGTCGCCTCCACCAGGATTACGATGCCCACCTGCAGGGTTGCCACCACGATCACCGTGTTGATGGTGCCGGGGAACAGGTGTATGAACAGTATCCGGGGCGTGGATGCCCCGGCCACCCGGGCCAGGGCCACATAGTCCAGGTTCTTGAGCTGCAGCACCTCTCCGCGCACCATCCGGGCGAAGCGCGGCCATATCCACAACGCCAGAACCGCGATGATCATTTCGAAGGACTGGCCCACCGCGACGACCAGCACCAGGGCCACCAGGATCAGCGGCAGGGCCAGGATGATGTCCACCAGCCGCATCAGCAACTCGTCGACCCATCCGCCGTAATAGCCGGACACCAGGCCGACCAGCACGCCGATGCCACCTCCCACTCCCAGGGTGACGGCGGCGACAATGAGGGAAATCCGTGCGCCGAAGATGATGCGGCTAAGGATGTCCCGCCCCAGCTGGTCGGTGCCAAGGATGTACTCCGAGCTGCCTCCTTCCCGGGTTCCGGACCCGGTGAGCATCTCGATGGTATCGCCCAGCTGGACGTTGGGGTCCTGCTCCCGCGCCTCCTCCAGTTCGACCTGGTAAAGGAGTTGTCCGCTCTGGGGCACCTCCACCACCAGCTTCTCGGCCGTCCGGGCGGAACCCCAGATGGGCGGCAGCAGCCGGTCTCTCAGGCTGCCGTCCGTGGGGTCGTGGGGCGCGATCACGTCGGCTAGTATCCCCACAAGCACCACCACGCCGAGCAACATGATGGGCACAATGGGAATCCGCCGCAGGCTCCGGTACAAAGAGTACATACGGGCTAGGGAAACCGACGGACGCCTCAGTGTCAGGTCTGCAGCCACGGAAGCCCCCTCTCCCTAACCGTACCGGATTCGAGGGTCGATATAGGCATACAGCACGTCGACCAGGAAGGCCGCGCCCACGTACATTAGCGTGAATACGATTACCACGCCCTGCAGCACCGGGTAGTCGGAGATCAGCGTCGCCTGGATGGCCAGCAGTCCCAGCCCCGGCCAGGCGAAGACCAGTTCCGTGGTGATGGAACCGGCCACCAGGTTGCCCAGGGTTACGCCGGCGAAAGTCAGGGGCGGGATCAGGGCGTTCCTGAACGCGTGCTTCCAGACGATGCCCAGGGTGGGGACCCCCTTGGCCTTGGCCAGCTTGATATATTCTGTATCCAGCACGTCCAGCATGGCCGAGCGCACCAGCCGCATGTTGGCTGCGGCGAAGAACCACCCGAGGGTGATGGCCGGGAGCACGATGCTGCTGGCCTCCTGCCGGCCCGAGGGCGGCACCCACTCCAGCCGGACGGCGAAGAGGAAGATCAGCATTATCCCCAGCCAGAAGGTGGGGGCCGACTGGCCCACCAGGGCCACCATCTTGCCCAGTGTGTCGAAGAACGTCCCCCGGCGCACGGCGGAGAGCACGCCCAGGGGTATACCCACCAGCAGGGAGAAGACAAAGGCCGCCCCGCCCAGTTCCAGGGTGGCCAGCATCCGGCCCCCGATCACTTCCGCGGCCGGCTTTTGCTCGTTGATGGATTCTCCGAAGTCCCCTCGGGCTAGGTCCTTGATGTAGATCCAGTACTGTTCGAAGTAGGACTTGTCCAGGCCCAGCTTCTTGCCGACCGCCTCGTATTGTTCCTTGGTGGTGAAGTCCCCCAGCATCATGGTACGCGGGTCGCCGGAGATCCGCGCCATTATGAAAATGATCACGGATACCGCGAACAGGGTGACAATTGTAATTATGATCCTGCGGACCAGGAAGCGCTGCATGGGTGGATCAGACCTGCCGACGAGTGGAGTTAACGGAGCGGACGGCTTGAACTATTGTGAATTAAAGGGGTACGCCCCGCATGGCAGGGCATACCCCATTGGGTCTGGTCGAAAGAATAACCGCTACTGCTCGCGGTGCCTGGTGAACTCGTAGGAGCCCAGCGAGCGGGTGTCGCCCTGTTGCAGGTCATCCCGCCACGACTCCACCCTGTCGCTCAGGGGCCACAGCACGTTGACGCTGTAGAAACCGCTGTCCAGAGCGTTGTCGTAGATGAAGGCCGCCATCTCGTTCATGATCCGCCAGTGGCCCTCGTCGTCGCCGATGGCAAACATCTGCTCCAGCAGTTCTTCCATAATCGGGTGATCGAACCCGCCCGAGAATCCCGACTCGCTGCCATAGATGACGCTGTAGATGGTCGCCGGGTCGATGCGACCACCGGTGCCGTGGCAGCTCAGGCCAACGTACTCCCTGGCCGAGATCCTGGGTCCGATGCTCAGGTAGGGCACGCGGTTGATGTTGGTCGTGATGCCGATGTCTCCCCAGTACTCCGCCACGGCCTCGCAGGACTCTGCCTCGGCGGCCACGCCGCGTATGCTGGCGGTCACCTCAATGTTAAAGCCGTCGCCGTAGCCTGCCTCTTCCAGCAGTTCCCGGGCCCGGTCGGGGTTGAACTCCCACTCCCGGTACTGGGGCAGTAGCTCCTCCTGACGGTTCTCCCAGGCCCATAGGGACTGGGGCGAGCCCTCGCCGCTCAGCAGCGTGTCCACAATCTCCTGCCGGTCCACGGAGATGAGCAACGCCTCCCGCACCTTGCGAGCCCGCTCCCACTCCGGGGAGTTGATGTCCGGGTTTGGCGACACCCAGGGACAGGTCTCCTCGGCCAGGCAGTTGAATGCGCCCGGCCGTCGCTCGGCAAAGTCCGGCTCGCCCATGCCCACGTAGTGGTTCGGGTGCAGGCCAATATGGGCCGTGGAACCGTTGGGCACCGACATGTACCGGATGCCGGGGATGGCGTCCAGGCGGGGCTTGGAGTCAAAGGCCATCAGGAAACTGTCCAGCTGACCGGTCTCGAAGTTAGCAACCCGGGTTGCTTCCTCGGGGATGTCCCAGAGCACCAGCTCGGCGAAATGCGGAGTCTTGCGGTAGTGGTCTTCCACCGCGTTGAACCGCCAGTACTCCCGGGTGCTCGATTCCACGAACTCCCATGGGCCCGTGCCGATTCCCTGGTGCGTCGCCACGTCCTGACCCAGCTCGTCATAGTTTTTCTTGCTGACCGTCTGGATCAGTTCGGGCAGAACCAGCGTGTACAGGAAGTCGAACTGGGGCGTCACCGTATCCACCGTCAAGGTGTGGTCGTCCACCTTGGTGGGGCCGCCGCCCTCCGCGTCAAACAGGCGCTGCAGGGTCCCCAGCCACGAGGTGATGCTGTCCTCTGCCGTGTATTCATTCATGGTGAATATCACGTCATCGGAGGTCATGTTGCCCCAGTCCCCGTGGAATTCCACGTCGTCCCGGAGTTTCAGCGTCCAGACGGCGCCGGACTCGTCCACCGACCATTCGGTGGCCAGCTGCGGCACCATCTCCCGTTCGATATTCAGCTTGATCAGAGACTCGCCCGAGGCGCTGCCCACGAATACCAGAACGGCGCTTTCCGTCGTGCGCGGGGCGTTGCCGAAGGCGAACAGCTCCTTGAAAGCGATGTTCAGGGTGCCCTCAGGCGCGTCGTCGGCCATAGTCATAGCAGGAGCCTCGGTAGCAGCAGGTGCTTCCGTGGGGACAGCCGTGGCCGCCGGGGCGGCGGTGGCCGCTGGCGCGGCAGTGGGCTGCGGCGCTGCCGTTGGCTCTGGCGCCTCCGTGGCCTCCTCGGCGGAGCCGCACGCGACTACCACCATCAGGGCCAGAATTGCCAGTCCGTAGATTAGTAGCCGGAACTTGGTCATCGAGAAGCCTCCGCACTCCCGTATTTCTGCTGCCGGTTGCAACTATACCCCTGTTTCCGTAGAAATATCGTTGCAACTTTGTGATATTTTGCACACATTCGCTCGCCCTATTGAAGCCACTTATGCACTCTGCAAAATAACCTTGGCAATACTATACGGGCGCTCTAATAGTGTCAAGGATGTTACCTGCTTTTTTACGAAAAGCGCCTATGTTGCGTTGATTTTTCGCCACCCATCGGCGCAACTGACCATGCCCTTGGGCCGGCTGTGAATCCGTCCGTTGTCGAGGGTGACTTCTTCGCCGCCGGTCATGCTCCACCGCATCGCCCACAGTGACGCCCGCCCGTTGACGTCTCTCCCTCCGCGGAGTATCTTGAATTGGACAGTATGGAACATATGTTCCTGCTGGTCAGCCATCCCCTGCCCCTTTGGGCAGAATCCACCGACGAACACGAGTTGGGACATCCTTGCAAAACGACATACCGGTATTTCCGGGCCGGCAGCGAGAAGATTCAGACCAAACAGGGGCCAACGGCCGAGTTCGGCCCCGGCCCGGGAGCCGGCCATGATGCGCGGCATCCCTCCTCCTTACCGTCCCGCTACCGACCCCAGCCCGTCCTACGCCGCCAATCTCCGCCGTTACTGGAGGGAACACCTGGTGCATCTCTCCGTCGGTGGAGTCGCCGGGCTGCTGCTCACCGGTGGCCAGCCGTGGGCCGGAGCGGTGGTGATGGCGACCGTGTGGGTGCGGCAGTCCCTCGAGTTCCAGAAGCGCCGCGACACCCCCGGCATCGATCTGGCCTACCACCTGGCGGGCCTCCTGGCCGGCGTGGGTGCCCAGGCCGTTCTGAAAACCTGGGGCCTGCCTTGATACCCGCAGCCCGTGTTCAGACCGCGATTGGTGAAATGTCCGGACCTGGCCGGAAATGTCCGGGACATGGGTTTTTGCCCCCTCGCCCTGCGGTTCAGCGGGTCCGACTGCACTGGCATCTGTCCCGCCGTTGACCGTGCCTGGCCCCGGTGCTAGATTTCCGAAATGTGGAAAGTAAAGCACCGGCTACAGGAGGGACGAGATGGACTTTGGACTCTTCAACACCTGGAACGCCCTCTACGAGGGTGACATGGTGCCCTGGCACCCCGAGTACCGGGGCGGCAGGCTTCTCGAGGAAGACGCCTACCGGAAGAACTACGAGGAGATCGACGCCGTCGAGGACATGGGCTGGGACTACATCTGGCTGGGCGGCGGCCACTTCTCCAAGCAGGCCAGTATGGACCCCCAGGTCCTGATGCTCGCCGCCGTCGTCGCCGAGCGCACCGAACGCATCAGGATCGGCTCCTCCATCCACCGCCCGGTCATGAGGCAGGACGGCGAAACGCTGTCCCCCGCTGCCCTGCCCCACGAGCGCTACGGATTCGACAACCTTCTGGCGGAGGACCCTATACAGACTGCCGAGCAGGTCTCCATTGTCGACCAGGTCAGTCGCGGGCGCTTCATCTACGGCGCCGGCGGACGCACCCGCGGCTCCGATTCCCGCCGCGAGCAGTTCTTCGAGTACCTGGAGGTCATGAAGCAGCTCTGGACCGAGGACCACTTCTCCGGGTTCGAGGGCAGGTATTACAGCTACCCCGCTTTCTACGAGTCCTACCTGGCCATCCCCAAGCCCTACCAGAAGCCCTATCCGCCCATGCTGCTCCCCGTGGACAGCCAGGAGAGCTTCGTGCCCATGGGCGAACAGGGCTACCGCATCGCCATCGGCGCCGGCAGCTCGCCCCACAACCCCCGGGGATCGGCGGTGCTGAAGGAAGACGTAAAAGCCTACCGCCAGGCCTGGATCGACGCCGGCCACCCCGGCGACCCGACCACCGTTGTCCGCATTCCGACCCTGGTCGCCGACACCCAGTCGGAGGCCGACCGCCAGACGGAAAACCTGTTGGACCTGGCCCGCCGTTACTACGCCGGACGGGTCGCCATCGGCAGCACCGACGCGGGCACCGCCAGTCCCGAGGCCACCGAGGAGGTCAACCTCTTCGGCACCCCCGAGGAGGTCTGCGACAAGATCGAGATGCTCCGCGACGACTTCAGCACCGACGAGATCATGTTCGAGGTCAACTGGACCTCCTCGGTGCCCCGCGACGTGGTGATGAATACCATGCGCTGCCTCACCGACAAGGTTATTCCCCGGTTTAAGTGATCCCGGTGCGCTGCCCGCGCACCGGTCCCGAGGCTTTTTCCGATTCACGCGCCCGGAGGCCCTGGAGCAAGGTCTCCGGACGCTTTCCTTCCTGCACTATGCGATACAATTGCGCCGTTGACCCAGGACATCAGGGGCCCGCCCCTCGGTGAGGACGGTGGCCCCGGCCAGGTCTGGAGGCAACCCTGACTTCACCAGCCACCAGGAACCCCCGATATGAGGCGGACGAGAGACCACCCTTTCTGTCCTCCCTGGGTCACGGCGCCCAGTTCAACCTGATCGCTTCGGCCACCCTGCTGGTGACGCCGGTGATCGTGGCCCGGGAGTCCGGCCTGGGCGTGTCCTACCTGCTGTGGATGGTCTTCGCCTCCCTGATCGTCGTCGGCCTCTCTACGTTCATCCAGGTGCGCCGCATCGGTCCGGTGGGCGCCGGGGCCCTGCTGCCCATGTTCACCGCCGCCGTCTCCATCCCCTTCTGCATCACCGCGGTGGTCGACGGAGGGCCGGGGACGCTGGTCAGCCTGGTCTTCGTCACCGGGCTGCTCCAGCTGCTAATAACCCGGTGGGTGGTCATCCTGCGCCGCATCGTAACCCCGGTGGTCAGCGGCATCGTGATTATGATCCTGTCGGTAACCCTCGCCTCCGTGGTCTTCGCCCTGCTGGACGGAGCGGCGCGGGAGGACCCGATGGCCGCTCCGCTGACCGCCATGATCACCCTCGGGGTGGTCGCCGCCCTCAGCCTGCGCCGCTCCGCCCTGCTGCGGCTGTGGGGACCGGTCCTTGGCATTATCGCCGGCTGTGTCGCCGCCGCGGGTCTGGGTATATTCGACCTTACCCTCGTGAAAGAGGCGCCGTGGGTTGGAGTCCCCACCGACCTCCCTGACCTCGCGCCTTCCTTCGGCCTTCACTTCTGGGTCCTCCTGCCCTCCTTCCTTTTCCTGGCCATCATCTTCTCCATCCACTCCAACGGCGAGACCATCGCCCAGCAGCGCGTTGCCTGGCGAAATGACCGGGCGGTCGACTTCCGGCAGGTGCAGGGCGGCATGGCGGGGGTCGGCGTTGGCAACCTGCTGGCTGGCGCCGCGGGTGCTGTTCCCAACATCATCAACTCGGGCATCATTTCCTTCACCCAGACCACGGGCATGGCCGCCCGCCGGATGGGATACGCCGTGGCCGCCATCGTCATTGCCGTCGCCTTCCTGCCCAAGTTCTCCGGGCTGATCGCCTCCATTCCGGCCCCGGTAATGACCGGCTACCTCATGATGGTTACCGGCGCACTGTTGGTGGACGGCACTCGACTGGTCATCCAGAACGAGCAGAACCGCCAGAAGGTGGTGGTGGCCGGCATCTGTTTCTGGATCGGCGTTTCCTTCCATTTCAACCTGTTCTATCTGCCCTCCTTCGGCCCGGTGTGGGACGCCCTGTTCAAGAGCGCCATCACCACCGGGGGCCTGGCCGCCGTGCTGATGATCGTATACCTGGAGTTGACCAGCCCGCGCCGCATGCGCTTCCAGTCGAGGCTCCACGTAGACTCCCTGCCGGACCTCAACGACTTCATGTCCCGGTTCGCCGCCCGCCGGGGTTGGGACGATGCCATGAAGGACCGCCTCAACGCCGTCGCAGAGGAAACGCTGCTGACCCTGGCCCCCCTGGACCTGAGCCTGGATGCCGACACGACCGGTGATCGGCCGGACCGGCAACTCGTTGTTCTGGCGACTAGCGACGGGCCGGTGGCGGACCTGGAGTTTATCGGCGGAGGCGACGAGGGCAACCTGGAGGACCGCATCCGTCAGCTTCAGCAGCACGACACCCAGGACCCGGTGGAGGAGGAGCTCTCCCTTCGCCTCCTGCGCAGCTTCGCCCAGTCGGTGCGCCACCAGCAGTACCACGGCACCGACATCATCTTCGTTCGGGTGGGCCAGCCCTAGCACAGGGACGATGCGTGGCGCCGGCCCGTTCCAGCCACCTTCTGTCCTGGACCTGCCCCTATTGAGCGGGGGTCCCTGGAAGCCAGTTCAATTGACGCCTGTGCCCTCGAAGCCTAGAATGAGACTGTTTCCTTGCCACTATGCCTTCACGGGGGTTCTTTATGTTGCAGACGAAGACCGACACCGAATTGATTGCCCACCTGTTGCGGAGGGCCGGGTTCGGTGCCACACGCGACGAGTTGGAAAGCTATGGCTCCAAGGGCTACGAGGCCGCGGTGGAGGAGTTGCTGACCCCGAGGGAAGAGCAGCGCATCAGCGACTACCTCGTGCGCCGCTTCCATCCCGAACTTTCGGGCATGATGGGTCCCCAGGCCCCCGGTGAGAACTGGCTCTACCGGTTGTCCACCACCTCCGCGCCGTTGCAGGAGAAGATGACCCTCTTCTGGCACTCCATCTTCGCCACCGGATACAACAAGGTCAACCACGGCAAGGCCCTCTCGGACCAGACCCGCATGTTCCGCCGTCATGCCATGGGCAGCCTGCGCACGCTGCTCATCGAGCTGTCCCGCGACCCGGCCATGATCATCTGGCTGGACAACCAGGACAACCACAAGGACGCCATCAACGAGAACTATGGCCGGGAGCTGCTGGAACTGTTCTCCATGGGCGTGGGCAACTATACCGAAGACGACGTCAAGGAGTGTGCCCGGGCCTTTACCGGCTGGACCATCGCCAACCGGGAATACATGGAAATGCGTTCCATCCGGGACTCCGACTGGCCCTACGGGCGCATTGCCTGGCACTTCGAGTTCCATCCCGATGACCACGATTACGGCGAAAAGACCTTCCTGGGCGAGACGGGCGGCTGGGACGGCGAGGACATCGTGGACATCATCTGCAGGCAGCCCGCCACCGCCCGGTTCATCGCCAGGCATCTGTACAGCTTCTTCGTCGCCGATGAGCCGCCGGTGCCCGAGTGGCCCTACACCGGGCCCCGCGACCCCGAGGCCATCGAGACCCTGGTCCGGGCCTACTTCGACAACGACTACAACATGGGAGCCGTGCTCCGGGTCCTGTTCAACTCCGACTTCTTCAAATCGGAGGACATCCGCTACACCAAGGTCAAGAGCCCGGTGGAACTGGTGGCCGGCGTACTCCGGCTGACCGGCGAGTTCGACCGTCCCCGCTACGAAATCCTGGAGCGGTACAACCAGGCCTCCTACATGGGCCAGATTCTGAACAATCCGCCCAGCGTGGAGGGCTGGCACCAGGGCACCGACTGGCTGGATAGCGGGACCCTCGTGGAGCGTATCAACTTCGCCAGCCGCCAGATCGGCGACGCCGGCAAGCCGGGCATCCGGGCCATGGTCAGTCGCATCGGCCAGCGGCTCAGCGAGACCACCTCGCCCGAGGTTCTCGTGGACGCCTGCCTGGAGGAGGTCGGCGCGCTGGCGGTGGACGAGTCCACCCGCCGGACCCTGGTGGAATTCTCCGCCCAGGGCAGTGACGGCGCCAACACCGATCCGCAACACATCGCCGATGTGCTCCAGATGGTGGCGGCCACCCAGGAGTTCCAGCGGGCTTAGGGCCAGGTTTCCAGGAAGGAATCGGGGCAAGGATATCTTCAGGTGACCACCCAGGAAGCAAAACCGCGACAGGAAACCACGCAGGCTGGCCCGGTAATGGTGGAGCCGCTCGGTCCTGTCGTGCTGCGGTTGGACCCTGTCGTGGAGATCACGGATGACGTGCTCCTCAAGTTGAGTTCGCTGAACGACGCTTTGCGCCTGGAGAAGAACGCCCAAGGAGAACTGGAAATCTTGCCTCCCATTTCCACCGACACCGGAAATCAGGAACTGAACTCGGCCGCTGATCTCATGGTTTGGGCCCGGACTGATGGAACCGGTGTTGCTTTCGGACCAGATACGGGCTTTACGTTGCCTAGTGGGGCCGTGCGCGCCCCTGACGCCGCTTGGGCCCTGAAGACCCGCTTGGCCGCATTGACGGATGAGCAGAAAAAGGGGTTTTGGCCCATATCCCCGGACTTTGTGATCGAGTTGCGCTCCAGTTCCGACACCCTGGCCGGCCTCCAGCGCAAGATGCAGGAATACATGGAGAACGGCGTCCGGCTCGGCTGGCTGATCGACCCCCTTGACCCGGAGCGCCGCGTGTACGTCTACCGCCCCGGCGCGGAGGTCGAGGTACTGCAGGCTCCGGATTCGGTCTCCGGAGAGCCGGAACTGCCCGGCTTCACCCTGGACCTGAAGCCGGTCTGGGAACCGCCCTTCTGACCGCCCGTCCGGGTGGGTCCGAAACGAGAAATATCGCCGAGGTGCGGCTTATGACCACAGCACAGAGAACGAAACGCCTGGAATACTCCCACACCATGGGCATGACCGTCATGGAGGGCAAGGGTTTCTACTACCCGGTTGACACCGCCGTGGGGAACGGAGACCGCCTCTACGTCATCAGCCGCAGCAAGGAGGAGACCACCCGCGGTATACGCGTCACCATATGTGACGGCGAAAGCGGGTACTTCGGCAACTTCGGCGGCTACGGTTTCGACGGCGGACAGTTCGTCTGGCCCGCCGGCGGCGCCACCGACAGCCAGGGGCGTTTCTTCATCAGCGACGAACGGCTGCACCGCGTAACGGCCTATGACGCCGACGGCAAGTACCTGTTCCACTGGGGTGAGGCCGGTGCAGAGCCGGGACAGCTGGACACACCCTCGGGCCTGGCCTTCGACAGCGAAGGGAACCTCTGGGTAGCTGACACCTACAACAACAGGGTGCAGAAGTTCACCGCCGAGGGCCGGTTCCTGCTGAGCGCAGCCAGCGAGGGCGGGCAGGGCGTCAGCCTGCCCTGGGGCCTGGCCTGCGACGCCCAGGACAACGTATACGTCGCCGACTTCGGCAACGACGCCGTGAAGAAATACGCCTCAGACGGTAAGTTCCTAGCGGCTTTTGGTTCCTCGGGCCGGGGAGAGGGACAGTTCACCCGTCCCGCCTCCGTCGCGGTGGACTCCGAGGGCTACATCTACGTGGCCGACTGGGGCAACGAGCGGGTGCAGGTGCTCGACTCCGAGGGCAACTTCGTGCAGCTTCTGCGCGGTGAAGGTACAATCTCCGAGTGGGCAGCCAACTTCCTCAGCATCAACCGCGAGGAGGCCGCCGCCCGGGCCACCGCCGACCTGGATATGGAGATCGACTACGTAGTCGACGACCCCCACGAGGAGTCCTCCCACATTGAGAAATACTTCTGGTGCCCCGTCTCGGTCAAGCTGGACAGCCAGGAGCGGCTCTACGTGACCGAGACCAACCGGCACCGAATCCAGATCTACCAGAGGGCTGAGTAGGCACTGAGTACGTGATTCCCCTCCGCCCGTCATTCCAGCGAAAGCGGGAATGACGGGGATCGAAAGAAATACTACCCGGCAGGAGCAGCACAATGGTATCCACCAAGAAAGAGCGCACCCTGGTCGTCATCGAGCTCAACGGCGGCAACGACGCGCTGAACACAATCATCCCCTACAACAACAGTCTTTACTATGACCACCGTCCCGGCATCGGAATTCCCCAGGCCGACGTGGTGCCCATAGACGGTGAGTACGGCTTCAACCCCAACATGCCCGCCGTCAAGGACCTCTGGGATGCGGGCCGGCTGGCCGTCATCAACGGCATCGGCTACCCCCAGCCCAACCGGTCCCACTTCCGCTCCCGGGACATCTGGTACACCGCCGAGCCCGATACCATTGGCTCCCAGGGCTGGCTGGGCGCCGCCATCCGCGACCTGGACTCCAGGGGCGAGAACGTGCTCACCGGCGTGAACTTCGGGCGCGGACTGCCCCGGGCCCTGGTCTGCAAGGGCGTGCCCGTGGCCTCGGTGGGTAACCTGGAGACCTACGGGCTCCTGCCTGACATCGAGGACGAGAACGTTCGCCACCACGCCCTCGACGCCCTGGGCCGCATGTACGGTCCTGACGGCGGCAGGGACGCCGTGGCCCAGGCCCTCAGCGACAACGGCTCGCAAGCCCTGATGGGCGCCGACATCCTGCGCACCGCCCCGGAGCGGTACACCTCCAGCGTCGAGTACGCCGACACCCCCGTTTCCAACGGCCTGCGCAACGCCGCCCAGGTGATGAGCGCCGGCCTGGGCACCCGCATCTTCTACGCCCAGCACGGCAGCTTCGACACCCACAGCGACGAGCTGCGGGCCCACGGCAAGCTCTGGCAGGACGCCTCCTCGGCCATCGCCTGCTTTACCGAGGACCTGAAGGAGCAGGGCCTGTGGGACGACACCCTGGTGCTGGTCTGGTCCGAGTTCGGGCGCCGCGTCAAGGACAACGGCACCGGCTGCGACCATGGCTCCGGCGGCGTGGCCTTCGTCTTCGGCGGCTCCGTGCAGGGCGGGCTCTACGGCCAGTATCCCTCGCTGCGGGACTCCGACCTTTCCGAGGGCGACATGGCCTTCACCACCGACTTTCGCTCCACCTACGCCACGGTGCTGGATCGCTGGCTGGGCTTGGACCCGGACCCCATCGTCCACGGCCAGTTCGAGCAGTTCGACTTCGTCGCCCGCTGATCGCGGGCTGGTCCAGTCCAAGGGAAAACGCAGAGGCCCCGGTGTTCGCCGGGGTCTTTACTGTTCGTGAAAGTTCCGGCGGAATGGGGTAGTATACGCCCGTCAACCCGCCCGGAGAGGTGAGCCGTGCCCAGCCTGGAATTCAAGGGCAAGCAGATAGTCTACGCCCACCACCTGACAGTCCCCTACCGCCCGCTGGTTCCTGACCCGGGCAAGTCACTGAACCCGGCCGGGGCCGACGACAACCTGATCATCCACGGCGACAACCTCAACGCGCTGAAGGCCCTGCTGCCCCGATACGCTGGCAAGGTAAAGTGCGTCTACATCGATCCACCCTACAACACGGGCAACAAAGATTGGGTGTACAACGATCGTGTCAATAGCCCTCTCATGCAACAGTGGTTGAAAGAGAACAGGCCAATTGACAACGAGGATTTGGAGCGCCACGACAAGTGGCTCTGCATGATGTGGCCGCGCCTTCACATCTTACGGGAGCTCCTATCAGATGATGGAGTCATATTTGCCTCTATCGACGATCACGAACAAAGTCACCTTCGGATGGTAATGGAAGAGGTGTTCGGTCAATCCAATTTCATAGATACATTGATTTTGATCCAGAACCTCGGTGCAGTATCAGGTAAATGGCTCAGTGAGGTGAATGAATTCATTCATGTATTCGCTAAAGACGTTACTAATCTGGAATTAGGTCAGTTTGATAAAGATGAACCCACTGATGGCTGGCTGGAGGATGATTTCGGCGTATATAGGCCCGGGGCTGGCCTTCTTAGAATAGGCCTAAGTGGTACACCGGATGACCGCCCCAACTTGTATTTCCCAATTTACGTGGGAGAAGACCAGTCGATTAGCGTTCAAAGACTCGCCTCAAGTGACACAGAGGTCTGGCCACAAGACGGTAAAGGAGAGCCTGCTGTTTGGCGTTGGGGAAAAAACAAGGTCGAGAATCAGTCGCATAATCTGTTGGTTAGACCTCACAATAGAATGGCCTATCAGTTCACTATCAAAATCCGTCCGAACGACAAAGGTCAATTTTCAAGTAAACCAAGTTCCCTGTGGAACAAACCACAATATTCCGCATCCTCTGGAACCAATATGATGAAAACAGTATTCGGCGGAGAAAGAGTATTCGATTTTCCTAAATCTGTTGCGCTACTAAAAGACATACTGGCATTCGCTAATGTCGGCGACGATGACGTCATCCTAGACTCCTTCGCCGGCTCCGGCACCACGGCCCACGCCGTGCTAGCGTTGAACAAAGAGGACGGCGGCAACCGCAAGTTCATCCTGGTTGAGTGTGAGGACTATGCCGACAGCATTACCGCCGAGCGAGTGCGCCGTATCATCAACGGTGTGCCCGATGCCCGTGACACCGCTTTGCGTGAGGGGCTGAGTGGCTCTTTCACCTACTGCACGCTGGGCGATCCTATTGACGTTGAGGGGATGCTGACCGGTGAGGTGCTGCCCTCCTTTTCAGCCCTCGCCGCCTATCTGGTTCATACCGCCTCCGGAATATCCGTCGGCAGCGGAGAGTTGACTCCGCAGGACAGCGACCGGCTGTTTTACAGCAGCGAGAAAAATAACTATCACCTGTTCTATGAACCCGCCCTGGACTACCTGCGAAGCGACGAGGCCATCCTGAACGAAGAACGCGCCCGCCGCATCGGCGCAACGGCCCGCGCCGAGGGCAAGCGGGCCATAGTGTTCGCCGCCGACAAATTTATCGGGCAACGTGAGCTAACCACCATGGGCATCACCTTCTGCCAACTGCCCTACGAAATCCACTTGGCCCACAGCAGTTAGAAGGCGGCCCCTAGTCATTCCCGCGAAAGCGGGAATCCAGAACCGAAGTGAGAGAATGGAACTGAAAGAGTACCAGCGCAAGGCCCTTGACGCTTTTGATCGCTGGCTGAGGGCGCTGGAAACCGCGCAGGAGCGGAGCGAAACCGGCATCGCCGCCCTGCAGCAGTCCGGGGTGGACGTGCCCGCCGAGCTTCGCAACTATCCGCGGACTGCCTGGCAAACGCTGGTAGGGTCCGGCGAGGTAGCCGTTCCGTCGCAGGCCTACGTCGAGCGAACCGACGGCGCCGGTCGTCCCATTCCGCACGTTTGCTTCAAGGTTCCCACCGGCGGCGGCAAGACGCTACTGGCCGCCGCCGCGCTGGAACGGCTGAACCGTCATACTGGCCTGACGCTGTGGATAACGCCCACCAGGGCCATCTACCAGCAGACTTGGGACGCGCTGCGAAACCGCGAGCATCCCTACCGGCAAATGCTGGAGCGGGCCAGCGGCGGGCGGGTGAAGCTGCTTGAAAAGGAAACGCCTTTCACTGCCGGAGACATGGAAAACTACCTGTGCGTGATGCTGCTGATGCTGCCGGCGACCAACCGGCAGAAGGGCCGGGAGTTCCTACGGATGTTCCGCGATTCGGGGCGCTACCCGACGCTATTTCCAGACAGCGACGACGCATTGGGCGATGGCCGCCTGCTGGAGCAACACCCCGATCTGGAGCGCACATCCGAGGGCGGCCCAGTCAAGCACAGCCTGTTTAACCTTTTCAAGATGCTGCGCCCGGTGGTCGTGCTGGACGAAGCTCACAAAGCCTATGGCCGGGCTAACGACGCCAGCGAGTTCGTCCAGTCGGTCAACCGCCTGAATCCGCGAATGGTCATAGAGCTGTCGGCCACGCCCAACCGCAACGTCAGCAATCTGCTGGTGGACATCACCGGAGTCGAACTGAGAGACGAAGAGATGATAAAGCTGCCGGTGCAGGTGACATCGTTCACTGGCGCCGAATGGCAGTACACCCTGGGTCAGGCGTATGACGAATTGGAGCGCGTCGCCGCCGATGCGGTTTCTCTGGAAGCCAGCGAGGGCCGCTACATCCGCCCCATCGCCGTGGTGCGGGTGGAGCGCACCGGCAAAGACCAGCGCGACGGCGAGCGGGTCCACGCCGAGGATGTGCGGGAATATCTCACGCTGAATTTGGGAGTTCCGGCGGAGCAGGTGCGCGTCAAGTCGGCGGAAAACGACGAGTTGGGCAATGAAGACCTGTTGTCGGGATACTCTCCGGTGCGCTGGATAATCACCCGGGCGGCCCTGATGGAAGGCTGGGATTGCTCTTTCGCTTACCTGTTAGTGATGCTGGACAACACATCGGCCCAACGCGCCATCACCCAATTGGTGGGCCGTGTAATGCGGCAACCCCATGCCCGACGCACCGGGCGAGAAGCCCTGGACCAGTGCTATGTCTACTGCTGGAACACCGATGTAGGTGTGGCCGTGGGTCACGTCAAGAACGGTCTGGAACAGGAAGGTATGACTGGCTTGGGGGATGATGTAATCTCACAATCTGGGGATTTTCGGCGTATAACACTGGAGCGTAGAGAACAGTTTCGGGGCCAGACTATCTTTTTGCCGATGGTCAATCACCGAGATGGCGACGGCTGGCGCGAACTGGATTATCAGCAGCACATTTTGCCCCATGTAGAATGGGCGTCCATTGGCGTCCCGGAAACGCAGGGCGTGCTGGACCGGGCCGCCCGGCGGCAGTGGGCCACAGTGGACGTAGTAGACGAGCGCGAGGTTTATCATCCTGATCGGGAAATTTACATAGACAAGACGGTCAACATTTCCTGGTTCGCCCGCCGTCTGGCCGACATAGTGACCAATCCGTGGCAGGCTGCCCGCATTGCATCGGAGATGGTGGGGCATCTGCGTAGCGACGGCCTGACCGACGATGACGTCTATGACCAGCGCGCCAACTTAGCGGCTTCATTGCGGGACTATGTAACAGAAGCAGTCGAAAATTTGTCGAAAGGGATTTTCCTCGACAAGCTGAACCGGAAGGAGATCAGTTTCGACCTGGAGTCCAGCGGTCACAGCTTCCGTGTTCGGGAAAGTTACGATATCCCAGTGAGCGTAAACGAATCCACTTTGCAGAATTATGGCAGGCCATTGCAATTGTCGTTGTTCGAGCCGGTATTGGCACGTCAATTCGATAACGACTTGGAAAGGAATTTTGCCCGCTATCTGGATGAGCAGAAGGCGCTGCACTGGTGGCACCGGGTGGCCGTGCGCCAGCAGGGAGACTATTATCTGCGGGGCTGGAAACGGGAACGCATCTGGCCTGATTTTGTCGCTATGGCTGGCGACACGACGGGCAAACCGCACGTCCTGGTGTTCGAGACCAAAGGCCAGCATCTCGAAGGCAATCCCGACACGGAGTACAAACGAAAGGTACTTGAAACCCTGGAAAACACCTTTAATGGCGGCACGTTGAAGATTTACGATGGCCCGGCCAAAGGAACCTTCCGGCTCGTATTCAGCGAAGAGGAGTTCCCCACGGCTTTAGCCAACCTGCAAGGGGCTTACACCGCCTGAGGGCTTTGCTTGGTTCTGGCGGGTAAACCAGCCCCCCAGCCCCTCCCCCTACCCCGGCAGCAGGCCCTCGCCGACGAACAGCTCCTCGGCCTCCCGCAGCGTCAGGTCCGGCTCGGGCAGGATCAGGTCCGACTCCACCAGCTCGTCCAGCGGCACCGGCGTCCCGTTCTCCCGCACCAGGTCCAGCATCCGCTTCAACAGGGTCTCGAAGGCGTCCTGGTCCTCGGCCTCCACTGCCTCGACAAGGGCGTTGTCAATATCATTCAGCCGGTCGATGAACGATCCCGGCAGATTGAACTGCCCCTCCGAGCTGATCCGTACGATCATTATTCCCCCGCTGCCCCCGAGCCGTTCGAGGTGCCCCCCCGCCTTGCCTTGAGGGCCTCCAGCTCGCTGGTCGCGCTGCTGCTGACCGACATCTTTTCCAGCTCGCGCGTGATGTCGTCCTTGCCGCCGCCGGCGAAGTCGTCCAGCACCCCGGCCTCCGCCAGCTCGTCGATGGCGCTGGCCCGGGCACGCATGCTTTCGGTCTTGGCCTCTGCCCGCTCCACGGCCAGACCCACGTCGCCCATTTCCTCGGAGATGCCGGAGAGCGCACCGCCGATGCGGACCTGGGCCTGGGCGGCGGTGTACTGGGCCTTGATGACCTCCTTCTTGGTGCGGAAGGCGGCCACCTTCGCCGAGAGCCGCGCCTCGGCCTGGGTGAGCTTCTCCTGCTCCACCTCCATGCCGGCGATCTGCTGGTCCAATCCCTCGAGCTCCAGGACGGCGGTGTTCTTGCGCTCCAGGGCCATCAGCGCCAGGTCCTCCCGCTCCACGTCCAGGGCCTGCTCGGCCTGCCGTTCCAGGCGGGCGATATTCTCCCGCACCTTGTCGGCCTGCTGCTGGATCTGCCGCTTGGCGGCCACCATCTCCACCACGCCCCGCTTCACATTCCGCAACATCTCCAGCTGTTTCTCGTAGGAATAGTCCAGCGTTTCACGCGGGTCTTCCGCGTTGTCCAGAATGCGGTTCATCTTGGACTTGACGATGGTGGACATGCGCGACAGCATCCCCATGATGCGCCTCCTGTGTGCGTCTCCGGTATTCCTGTGTCAGTAACCGCCCGATCTGCCCTTGTTGCCGAACATACCGGCCAGTCCCATAACTATGCCGATGGCGCCAATTATGACCAGCATCACTCCCCCGACCCGGAGCAGCCAGTCGAACCAGCCGGCTATGAAGGCCAGGCCCAAGAGCAACACGACGATTCCCAGTAGCAGCATGATCGGGGCGGACATTGGCAGCTCCTTGCCCTGCAGCGGGTCCTTGACGGACCGTCCGGCTGCGTGTGTTTCCAGCATAATTCACCACTCCCTTTCCCGCAACCGCAGCATGGGTGTGGTTCGCGCCCAGATTGACCTGACCCCACCGCCTGAGTACACTCAACGCCAGGGGCCTTTCCAGTGGCCCCCGGTAGCAATCCGGAGAGAGTACCATGCTGCGTTCGCTGTTCGGACGGGGAAAGGGGAAACGGGAGCCGCTCGCTCCACCGACGGACGATAGCATTCGGGCCGCCCGGGTCGGCGACGTGCTGACCGTCACCGGCTATGCCGTGGAATACGACGAGCGGCTATTCTTCATCGAGCGCATCCACCGCTACTCCGCCGCCGCCGATACCTGGTACGAGATGCTCTGTGTCGACGGCGACACCCGGCTGTGGCTCGACTGGACCGACGGGCGTGAGCTGTCCGTCACCGTGACCGAGGACACCGGCCCTGCCGGGCTGACCGCCACCGGGTTGACCGAGGACGACCTGGTTCAGCTGGACGAAGAGCACTCCATCGACAACTTTGTTACCATCGACGGCGACAACTACTGGTACCGGAACAGCTCCGAGGTGCTGTTCTTCCGCGATAACAAGGGTCCCGGCGAGGCTTTCTACCAGTGGGACTTCCTTCGCGAGCAGGGCGACATGAACCTGACCATAACCAAGTGGGAGGGGCGGCCCTTCGAAGTGGTGTTCAGTGAGAGCCTGGCCCCGGAAAACGTCACCCTGTACCAGGGTGAGCGGCATCGCTAGGGGCCACAGATGCAAGCCCCGTGTTGCTCCGTTCATCCCGGGCCCTTCGCTGGACGCATGGACAACTCCGCAACAGAACCGGGAGCAACGGGGGAGTGATGATTGATGCTTTCATAGATACCCTGCAGGCCTTTCCCCGCGGCCTGGTGTTTGTGGCCGAGGGGCTGATCGTGCTGGCCCTGGCCAAGCTGGCCCGGGACCTGGTAACTCGCTACAGCGTGAACCAGGAGGTGGCCGAGAAGGCCAATCTGGCCGTGGCCCTGCGGCTAAGCGGGTACTTCATCGCCGTGATCCTGATCTTCCTGGGAGTCCTGTACCAGCCGCTGACCATCGGCTTCGCCGAGGAGGGGTTCGGTTTCAACCGGGCCCTCGGAGAGGAGGTCCTCCGGGTCTTCCTCTATTCCCTGGCCGGCATCGTCGCTCTGAACCTCGTCCGGCTGCTGTTCGACCGGCTCGTCCTTTACAAGTTCCAGCTGGAAAAGGAGGTGGTGGAAGACCGTAACGCCGGGGCGGGAGCCGCCGAGTTCGGCATGTACCTCGCCACCGGCCTCCTGGTGGCCGGCGCGGTGGCCGGGGATACCAACACCAGCGAGGGGGAGGCGGCCCTCGTGGCCTTGGCCTTCTTCGGCATGGGACTGGCGCTGCTGGTGGTATTCGCCCTGTTCTACGAGCTCACCACCCCATTCGACATCCACGATGAGATCGAGCGCGACAACACGGCGGTGGGAGTGGCTTTCGGCGGCAACCTGATCGCCATCGGCCTGGTCGCACTGAAAGCCGTCTTCGGCTCCTTCGACGGCTGGGGCGAGAGTATCGCCTCTTTCCTGGTGTTCGGCGTCTTGGGTTTCGTCCTGCTCTACGTGATGCGGTTGCTGGTTGACCTCATCCTGTTGCCGACGGTGCGGGTGTCGCAGGCTGTCTCCGGCGGGCGCAACGTCGGTGTTGCCTTCGTCGAGAGCGCAGTGGTCATAAGCTCGGCTCTGGTCCTGTTCATGGCCATCTGAGGTTGCCGGAGGCGCCACCGGGTTCTCGCAGCGTAACCCCGCTACGAAGGGCCTCCTCCGGCGCGGCGCAGCAGGTCCCGGTCGGCAACCTCCCGGCGTTCCATTTCCCGCCGCTCCTCCAGCCAGGCATACCCCTCGTCCAGTGCCAGCTCCATGGCCTCGGCGCTGGCGCTGTGGCGGTTGACCACCGGCTCCAGCACCCCTTCGTAGAACTCCTCGGACTCCAGCGCCTCCACCCAGTCGGAAAGGCGGGCGTCCAGGGTCCCGTCATACAGCCGCAGCAGGAACACTGTGCGCACCGGGTCCAGCTCCTCCGCCAGGTACACCGCCACCCGCAGGTCCACTCCCCGGCCGGTGCTGAACTCCACGATGTCGCGGTCCATGTCGGCCAGGGTGTCCTGGTAGTGGTCGTACTGGTCGATATAGGACTCGGTCTCGGCCAGCAGGCCCGCGATGAACCGGCGCCCCTCTGCGGTGATCGACAGTACGGCGGGCTCCGGCCCGGCCCCCTCCTCCGGGTCACCGTCCTGCTCCCCCTCAGTCTCACCCTCCCGGAGTCCGACGATCTCTCTCGACCGCAGGTCCTCCATCGCCCTCTGCAGCACCGTCGACCCCGGACTTGGCGCCGCGGACAGTCGCACTTCGTGCTTGTCCAGGAAATACAGGACCGTCAGCGACCGCATCCAGTCCAGCAACTGTTCGCGGGACTCCCAGAGACCGTGCCGCACCGCGTACTCCAGGGGGCTGTAGCGCTGCTCCAGGTGCAGGGACAGCACCGGCGGCCCAGCACCGGCCTGCATGAGACCTGGACAGTTCTCCCCTAGGTCCACCGCGACGCCACCCGAGGAGACGACCAGCGCGCATCGCCAGTCCCGCCACTCCTCGCAGACGGCCAGGAACACGGCGTAGATGTCGGGCAGGTCGGGGTTGGCCCGCTGGTCGAACCTTCCGGAGACCCGCTCCCGCTCCTCCGGCTCGGCGGAAAAGACCCGGTCCAGCAGGTCCTGCAGTGTTGACTCTCCGAAGTCCGGAGGCAGCAGCACCTCCAGCCGGTCCTCGGGAGCCATGCCGGAGAGCGACACCCGCAGGAGGAAGGGCCCCTCGACCCCTTCGATGGTCAGTACCTCCGGCGCACCCGCATGGCCCCGCCGCCGCCGAAGCCCCCGAAGCTGCGCGACGACGAGCGCACCGAGCTGGTGCGTGAGACGGTGTTGCTGGTGCGAAAGGAGCCGGTGGACCTCTGGGTGGACTGGTAGCTGCTGCGGTTGGAGCTGACGTTGCCCCGGGAGGACTGGTACCGGGACCCCGCGAAGGAAGACTGCTTGGAGTTGTAGCTGGCGTTACGCTGCGTCTGCCGCCCGTAGGCCGAGGAGTTGCGGTAGGTGGTCCGCTGGTTCCGGATCTCGGTGCCGCGGGAGGGCGGCGTGGAGTAGTAGTAGCCGCCGAACCGGGGGGTTACGGCCGAGATCAGCAGGTAGGTGAACAGGAAGTTGCCCGGGCCCCAGTAGCTGTGATAGTAGCCGTTGGCGTGGTGCCCCCGCATCTCGTGGTCGCCGTTGGTATTCCGCACGATGGAGAACAGCTGGTCGTCGCTGCCCTCGTCGATGGTGCTGTCGCCGTTCAGGTCCTCCCAGCCCTCCAGGGTCAGCGTCTCGCCGTCCTGCCTGGCCCGTATCAGCACCAGACCGTCGCCCTCGTAGATCTCGTTGACCCGCCGCTCGAACTCCGTTGCGCTCTCCGAGTTCTGAAAGGCCTCCTGAACGTCGTCCAGGTTGATGCGGCCGGCGGCCCCGTCGGTGGCCGCCCAGTCCTCGTAGGTCGGCCCGCCGCAGGCCGCCACCAGGGGCGCCGCCGCCACGATTCCGCCCAGGGACAGGGCCGTGCCGAGTCTGATCTTGCGCCAGGCCATGCCGGTACCCTCCGGGTGCGCTGGTGGCTTGGTGAATGCTCCCCATTGTAACCGCCAACACGGGGGCCGTCATTCCCCATGGGATGCGGGCTGCGGCTTTCGCGTGCGGAGGCGTCGACGGGCCGCTCGCCAGGGGCCTTTCCAAAGTCCTGGAAAAGCCGTTGGTGGTGAGCCCTTCGGCAACCTCAGGACAGGCCTGTCGAACCACTAAAGGATTCCGATTACCCGTTCTTCGACAAGCTCAGGACTAACGGTCTGGGCATCTTTCTGTTTTTGGAAAGGCCCTACCGCCCGGCGGGCAAATTCCCCATCGTCCCCTTTTGGGTTACACTAGGGCCGCACCCCAATCGTTACAGGAGGGAACCCGTGAACGTCTTCTACAACCACCTGCACTTCCGCAGCGCCGACCCCGATGGTGCCGCCAGGTTCTACTGCGACAACTTTGGTGCCGAGATCGTCGCCGAAAGGCCCCTTTCCAACACCAAGTCCATCGAGCTATCGCTGAATGGCACCTACCTGATGACCATCTCCGGCCGCGCCCAGGGGGAGGATCCCGTCGCCGGTTCCACCGAGCCCCGCTACGGCCTGGACCACCTGGGGTTCATGACCGACGACATCATGACCCTGGCGGCGACGCTGAAGTCCAACAACGTGCACTTCAACTGCGAGCCGTGGGTCATGCCCTCCGGATCCGCCGTGGCCTTCATCGTCGCTCCCGACGAGGTCAGCGTGGAGATCATCCAGCGCCCCAAGGCCGACGAGGAGCGCGTCGTTCTGGCCTAGCAGCCCAGCATTCACCGCCGAGAGCGCCGAGTACGCCGAGAAAGAAGCTGGGAGAAAGCTCGGCGTACCCGGCGCTCTCGGCGTTTAACCAATCCCCTTGAAGAAGTCTCCGGTGACGCTCTCACCCTCCGCAACCTGCGGGTGGGCGCGAACGTAGAACTCGCGGCCCAGGATGCGGGCCGTGACCCGGCGGGGCACCCGATGGTAGGGCCAGTCCGGCGCCACCTGGGTGCGGTGGCACAGGATGCAGGCGATCTTGGCCTCCATGTCGCCCTCGCCGGTGACGTCCAGCTCCAGGTGCACCTCTTCCTCCGGAACACCCTGCAGCTCCTGTTCCGGCGTCGGCCAGGGCCAGGCGATCCCCTCGCCCCTCAGGGCCTCGGCCCACTGGCGGCGGAAGCCTCGGGGGCGCACGCTGTAGAACAGCCGGGCGGGCTGGTGAGGCCGGACGCCGCCCGATAGCTGCTCCGGAAAGGCCGTCGGGTCGTCGGCCAGGTGGAAGGCTGCGGTGGCGTGATCGGAGATGGCGATGTGGTCCGGGTGCCCATACAGGCCGTCGGGCCCGAAGGTCAGCACCACCTGGGGGCGGAACCGGCGCATCTCCAGCACCAGGCGCTCCACCACCGCGTCGGCATCGGCGTTGATGAACGCCTTGGGATGGCCGTTCGATTCCCATCCCTGCATTCCCGAGTCCCGGTAGCCCCACACGTCGTTGCTGCCCAGCCGCAGGGCCCGGACGGCGCAGGACAGCTCGACCCTCCGGATCTCGCCCAGCGTCTCCCGGGTCGCCGACCCCTCCTGCCGGATCTCGCCCTCCTCGCCAAGGGTGGTGGTGATCAGGCGGACATCCACGCCCCGCCTGGTGTGGGCCGCCAGCGCCCCGCCCACGGGGAACGCCTCGTCGTCGGGGTGGGCAAAACAGGCCAGCAACCTCTGCTCGGGCATCTCCACCTTCCGTCTCTGCATCTGCTCCTATTTCGACGCAGAGATTATACTGTCAATCGACATTCCCCGGGTTAATGGACAGGAGAGTCCGTGCCTTGCACCTGATCGAGACCCAACTGGAAATACCCCCCGCTCCCGCGGGCACCGGCCTGCTGGGGTGGCTGACCCGCCGTGTGGGAGAGTCGCTCCCTGCGGAGCAGACCCCCCTGCGGATTGTGGTCACTGAATCGCACGAGCGTGGCCACCGATTTGAGGTGACAACCCTGAGGGGAGAGGAGCGAAGTACCCCTCATCCCAGTCCTTACCCCCAAGGAGAGAGCGCTTTCTCGTTCCAGCCGAGGATGTCGGAGAACACGGCGGCGTTCAATGCCGTGTTGCTGGTGCCCACAGGCATCGGCGCGGCCATCGGGGGCCACGCCGGCGACGCCACCCCGGTCTCGCGGCTGCTGGCCTCGGTCTGCGACACGCTGATCACCCATCCCAACGTGGTCAACGCCTCGGACATCAACGAGATGCCGACCAACGCCCTGTACGTCGAGGGCAGCGTGGTCTGCCGGCTGCTGATGGGCACGGCGGGCCTGCAGCCGGTGCGGGCCAACCGGGTGCTGGCGGTGGTGGACTCCCACCCCAACCCGCTGTTCACCGACCTCGCGGTGAATGCCGTCAACGCGGCCCACGCCTCCTACGGCCTGCTCTCCGCCGGCGTGGTGGCCCTGGACCCTCCGCTGGTGATGCGTTCAACCTACACCGACTCCGCCCGCGCCGCCGGGAGCGTCGAGGAGGTTGAACGGCTGTTCAACGTGCTGGATGCAAGGAGGGGCGACTTCGACGCCGTGGCGCTGTCGTCGGTGATCTCCGTTCCCTTCCAGTTTCACGCCGACTACTTCGCCAGTGACGGTGGCATGGTCAACCCCTGGGGCGGAGTGGAGGCGATGCTCACCCACGCAATATCCAGCCTCTACGATGTTCCATCGGCCCACTCACCCATGCTGGAGTCCCAGGAGGTGCTGGACCTGGATGTGGGAGTGGTCGATCCGCGCATGGCCGCCGAGGCCGTCTCCATGACCTTTTTCCAATCCGTCCTGAAGGGACTGCAGCGCAGCCCGCGCATCGTCACCGGCCGCGAGGCGATGGGGGAGCCGGGGGTATTGACCGCGCGAGACGTGTCCTGCCTGGTCCTGCCGCAGGGCTGCCTGGGCCTGCCGACGCTGGCGGCGCTGGAGCAGGGCATACCGGTCATCGAGGTGGAGGAGAACTCCAACCTGATGCGCAACGACCTGTCGACCCTCCCCTGGCGGCAGGGCCAGTTCCACCGCGTCGCCAACTACTGGGAGGCGGCGGGGGTGCTGGCCGCGCTGAAGGCGGGCATCGATCCGGCCTCGGTGCGGCGGCCCTTGGCCCCAGTGCCGGTGGTTTTTGACGCAAAGGCGCAAAGAGGCAAAGAGTGATATGGGGTAATGAGGGTCTTCTGCGACCTCTGCGTTGAACTATCCCTGTGCTAGAATCGGCCGATGAAGACCTCTGGACTTGATCGCGCGGGGTCCCTCGCGGACGGATGGGAGGCGATTCGCACGCCCGCTTTCGTCTACGACGAGCGGGTCATGCGCCGCCTGCTCGACCACGTGCAGCCCCTGCGCGAGAGCGGGCTCTGCCAGGTGCTCTTCGCCGTCAAGTCCTTCTCCTTCGCACCGGCCCTTAAACTGATGGCCCCCCGGCTGGACGGGTTCGCCGCCAGCTCGCTGTACGAGGCCCGCCTGGCCCGCAGCGTTACCGGCAGCGAGGGGTCGGTGCACCTCACCACCCCCGGACTGCGGCCCGACGAGCTGGACGAGATCGGCTTGCTGTGCGATCACGTCGCCCTCAACTCGCTGGGCCAGTGGGATATGCATGTCCCCGGGCTGCAGGAACGGGCCAGCTGCGGCCTGCGGGTCAACCCGCAAATGTCCTTCGCCGAGGATTGCCGCTACGACCCTTGCCGTCCCCACTCGAAGCTGGGCGTGCCCCTGGAGGACCTGGAGACGGTCCTGCGCCGGGAACCATCACGACTGGAGGCAGTGCGCGGGCTGCTGTTCCACTCCAACTGCGACTCGACGGACTTCGCCGAGCTGCGGGCAACGGTGGAGCATATCGCGCACCGGATCCCCGGCTTGCTGCGACAAGTGGAATGGGTCAACCTGGGCGGTGGCTACCTGTTCGAGGAGGAGGGCGAACCGTGCTGCCATCTCGACGACCTGCGCTGCGCCATCGAGTGGCTGCGCTCGGAGTTTGGGGTGCGCGTGTTCATCGAGCCCGGCTCGGGCCTGGTGCGGGCCGCCGGGTACGTCGTGGCCTCGGTGCTGGACATCTTCCGCAGCGGCGGCGCGAGGGTGGCGGTGCTGGACACCACCGTGAACCACATGCCGGAGGTATTCGAGTACGGCTTCCAGCCCGAGGTGATTGGGGCCGTGGCAAGCGGCCCTTCGACTCAGCTCGCGGCAGGCCCGGAGCCATTGGTGGAGGTAGACACGGCCCACGAGTACCTGCTGGCCGGCTGCACCTGCCTGGCCGGTGACCTGTTCGGGACATACCGCTTTCCGGGCCCGTTGCGCGTCGGCGACCGGGTGGTGTTCAGTGACGCCGGCTCCTATACACTGGTCAAGGCCCACACCTTCAACGGGGTGGCCCTGCCATCGGTGTACGCCCTGACCACCGCCGGTAGGCTGGAACTGCGGGGCAGCCCCTCATACGCCGAGTACGCGGCCCGCTGGGGTCTGAGAGACGTGGAATAAGACGCCGTGACGCCAGGACGCGATGGCCCAATTCTGCAGCTGAGGGACACGGTGGCCAGCCGGGAGTGTTCCCTGCGACTGGAGCCGGAGGACCTGGGGCTGCCCTTCGGCGCACTGCTGGAACGCTACCTGCGCCACGCCCCCATCGATGAAATGCTGGGGGATTGCAGGATAACCCGCTCCTCCGCCGACACCCTGTACTCCCTGCAGGACCTGGTCTATGCCAGCGACGACGGCGGGAAACTCTCGGGCATGTTCGACGGCATCGCCCTCTGCGAAGGAGGGCGCTCCTTGGCCCCCGGCGACATTCCCGCCGTTCACCGGGCGAAGTGGGAGGAGCAGGAGGTGGCGCTGCTGGACATCGCCATAGACCGCGTCGCCTGTGGCTACGACCGCAACTGGCGCGGATTTCACGCCCGAAGGTGGCGGCGCGCCCCCCAGCGTTACGCCGCCTTCGTCTACGACACCCTGGCCGCCGACCATGGAGAGCGGGAGGCTGATGCCATCCTGGCACTGGAATCGACGGAGCAGATGCTGAGCTTTCTGGAATCCCTGGCGCGCCGCATCTGGAACAGCCCCTTCGAGAACTACTCCCGCTTCACCGGCCGTCGGCTGGTCTACAAGTCGGGCGACGAGACAATCGACAACATCCTGGACGGTGGCGGAGCCATCTGCTCGGAAAAGGTGCAATCGCTCAAGTTTCTCACCGACCACTACGGCCTGGAGTCCGAGTACCTGCTGGCGGGACCCGGCGCCGAGGGCCCTTTCCCTGTCGAAAAGCTTCGGGAGATCCTGACCACCTTCGATCCCCGGTTCAGCAAGCGATACATGCGCTACTGGCAGCACACCGCCCTGCTGTATCACCTGAACGGCGCGGATGTGCTGGTGGACGCCACCAATGGCAACGTTCCCTTCCTGTTCCTCCAGGGCGGAGAGGCGGAACCACTGCTGCGCTGCCGGGACAAGAGGGCTGTCGGGGTGCGAATGGTGGAGTCCGAGGAGGACTTCTTCTACCACCGGGTGCCCCAGGACATCCCGGAGAACCTCTTCTTCGCACTGGAGGGTTGGATCCCTTTCTCCGACCTGATGCAGGTATTCGACAACGAGCTGGGCCTGTACCTGTCGTCGGACTACTATGTCGCCCCCGTCTCCTGGCGCAGCGACCGCGAATTTCAGAGGGACCGGGACCAGTTTCAGGATGTGGCCCGGCGCGGCAATATGACCTGCTCCATTTCACAGGACTGGACCCTGGACACCCCCGTGGGCCAGCAGTTCCAGGACGCCGAGCCCGGGGCGGCACAGGCCGTCATTGAGTGCCGGGAGCACCTGCTCGCCCGCCTGGACCTCTGCGACGGCGACGGTCACGACGCCGGCCTGGCAGTGGTCCGCCTTGGCCCCTGATTCCACCACGTACTGAACGGCACGGAGGGGCCGGCGTGAACCGGCTACCGGCCTGTTTCCTCCTTTCGCGGTGCTATAAACTCTCCCCATGAGACCCCGCAAGCCAACGCCAAGGGTGCTGCTGGGCCGGATCCATGCCCACGATCTGACATCCTGCTCCGACGCTGATCTGCGGCGGCAGGCGCAGTGCATCCGCTCCCGCACCGGGAAAGAGACGCCGGAGGCCCTGCTACCGGAGTCCTTCGCCATTCTCGCCGAGGCCATCGACCGGAGACTTGGTGTCTGGCGCCTGTGGGAGGGCGACACTGCGGCGGCATCGCTTATCGACGACACCGGTGTCCTCGACCAGGCTGAGGCGGAGGTGGCCCGCCTGCGCCGCCATCACCCATTGGGCGACATAAGTCTTTCCGCTGAGTTCTACGGGACAGCGCGTCGTCTGGACAGAAAGGGGAGCCTGCGCTTCCGGCCGACCAGCGAGCAGCTGCTGGCGGCGGTCCACCTGTTCCGGGGCAGTGTGGTGCAGATGGACGCCGGTGAGGGCAAGACCGTCGCTGTCGCCATCGCCGCCGCCTTCCATGCCCTGCTGGGACGGCGTGTCCACGTCATCACCTCCAACGATTACCTGGCGCAGCGGGATGCGGCGCTCCTGGAGCCGGTCTACCGTTCCCTGGGGCTGCGGTCCGGTGCGGTCCTGGCCTACACGGAGGAGGCCGAGCGGAGGCATGTCTACCGCCGCGAAATCGTTTACGGCACCATGCGCGAGCTGGGCTTCGATCACCTGCGGGACCATCTGAAGACCACCCTCTCCGCCCAGGTGCAGCAACCTCTCGACGTCGCCATCGTGGACGAGGCCGACCATGCCCTGATCGACGAGGCCTTCACACCCCTGATCATCTCGGGCAATCCCTTGGGCGGCACCCGGATGGCGGTACGGGTGAACGCCGCCGTCGCTGATATGATCGAGCGCCAGCGAGCGAGCGTCGCCGAGCTGTGCCAGAAACTCGATTCCCCCGGTAAGGAGAAGGGCGACCTGCTGCGCCTGCTCGCCACCCTGGTACTGGCGGACCCGGAGGGCGAGCCACATCGCCAGTATCTCTCGAGCCATCCAACCCTTCGCCGCCGGGCAATGGCCCTGGCCGAGGACCAACATGCCGCTCTGTCCGGGGGCTTTTACTGCAGCATACATTCCGGCAATCGCTACGTTACCCTGACGGACAAGGGCCTCGAATTCCTGGAACGGCGCCTGGGCGGCGCCCTGGCGGGTCCGGCACCCAACGAGGGGATGCCGTCCCGCCGGCGGGCGAGGCGGCAGGGCCTGGCCAGCCAGGTCTCTCAGGCACTCCGGGCCCACCTGCTGCTGCGCCGCGACGTTGATTACGTGGTGGACGACGACGGCATCGTCCTGGTCGACCGGCATACGGGTCGGCCCAAGCCCGACAGTATCTACCAGCAGGGGTTGCAGCTGGCAGTGGAGGCCCGCGAGGGAGTCACGGTCAGGCCGGAGAAGGAGACCCTGGCCCAGATCTCAGTCTCCGGATTCGTGGGGCTCTACCAACAGGTAGCAGGCATCACCGGCACCGCCGCCGGCGCCTCCGGGGAGCTCAGGCGCAAGTACGGATTGCCGGTGACCGTTGTTCCGCCGGTCAACCCGACCATGCGGGCAACCCGGCCGCCGGTGGTGTACCTGGATCGCGAGAGCAAGCTGGCGGCCGTGGTCGATGAGGTGGAGGCGCGGCGCCGGACCGGCCAGCCGGTGCTGGTGGTAACCGCCACGGTGGAGCAGTCGGAGGAAATGGGACTGCTACTGCAGGAGCGCGGAATACCGCACAGGGTGTTGAACGCAGTGACGACTCACGCCGAGGCTCGCATCGTCCGCGAGGCGGGAACGTTCCAAGCGGTGACCGTCGCCACTCCCATGGCGGGCCGGGGCACCGACATATTGCTGGAGCCGGACCTGGACGAACGCATCATCCGGCAAACGGTGCAGGAAATCCAACGTCTTCTGACCAGCCCCGGCGAATGGGCGGGCACCGTTGAAGTCGCCTGCCCGTCGCCGGAGCAGGCGGCGATGCTGGAGGCGGAGCTGGCCCGCTCACCGCAGTACCGGGTGTTGCCCGGCGCCGACCCTTTGGGGCTTTGCGTTGCCCTGCGGGACAGGGACGGGTCCCGCGCCGGAAAGGCCACAATGGAGTTCGCCCTGGGGCTGTGCGTCATCGGCACCGAGGTACACGAGTCCAGCCGCATCGCGCTCCAGCTGGACGGCAGGAGCGGGCGCCAGGGGCAGTTTGGCCTCACCCGGACCATCCTGTCCCTGGAGGACCGCCTGCTGGAGCTGGAGGCCCATGCAATTCTCAAACTCAGCCGGTGCCGGACTACGGATGCCGCCGGCAGAACCTGCTACACCGGCCCCGAGGTGGCCCGCCGCCTCCGGCAACTGCAGGAGGCCGCCGACGTGGATGGCGAGGCCCAGCGGGCCCTGATGCAGGACTACACGGCCGAACTGGACCGTCAGACCCACATGTACCATCAGCGACGGCGGCAGCTGAAGGAATCGGCCACGGACCCTGGGGAAATGATCGCTCTGTGCCGGGAAACGGCGGACCGGGTCGCCGTGAGCCTCGTTCGCAGGCATTTCGGTCCCAGCGTGGACGATGACTACCCACTACGATTCGCCGGACTGGAGGAGGAGGTGCGGAGCGCCCTTGGTGCGGACTGCTCGCCTCTCTATGGCAGCGACTTCGCGTTGCTTGCCGGGTCCCTGGCTGGGCTGCTTCACGACCGCTTGGAGGAACTGGGCGCGCGGGCGTCGCCGGACGCTCTCCCGGAACTGGCCCGGCTGCTGTATCTGCAGGTCTGCGGCGACCTTTGGCCGGGCCACCTGGCGTCCCTGCGGAATCTGGTCGCCGTTACGTTGCTGGACGGCCGCAATCACAAGTCCGCAGTGGCCCTGAGCATCCGCCGTTGCGGCGATGAGTGGCGCCGTTTCCGGGAGGCGGTCGATGAAGTTTTCCTCTCCCGCCTCCTGCTGCTACCGGCCCCATCGCCGGGGGAAATAGGCCCGTCCGTGGTCCTGAACGCCGAGACCCGACGACTCCTGGCCGGGACGATCCGGGATGCAGACCCGGCTAGCCCAGAAAGTCCGCCGTCCACTGCTGGTAGCTGTCCCGGCGGGTGAACCGGCCCATCTGCTCCTCGGTGGCTAGGGTATCGCTCAGGTCGGCGGGTGGAACGCCGTCGCGCAGGGCCTTCAGCGTGTCGTGCACCGCTTTGACCGCCGCAGCGAAGGGCAGGTGTCCCTGCAGGGCCACGCGGACTCCGTGGGCCCCCAGCCATTCCTTGTCCTGCAACTCGCCCGTCGTGCCGCCCAGCAGCAGGGGCACCGACAGCTCCGAGGCCACCGCCGCCACCTGGTCCCGGCTCGTCGCCCCGGTGAGGAAGATGCCGTCCACCCCGGCGGCCTCGTAGGCTTTGACGCGCTGGATGGTGTCCTCCACGCCGGAGACGCCCAGGGCGGCGGTGCGCCCGACGATGGACAGGGCCGGGTCGGTGCGAGCGGCCAGCGCCGCCTTCATTTTGCCCACGCCCTCCTCGGCCGACAACAGCTGCGTGCCCGAGGTACCGAAGCTTCGGGGCAGCACCGTGTCCTCGATGGTCAGGGCCGACACGCCGGCGGTCTCCAGCTCTTCCACCGTGCGCATCACGTTCAGCGCGTTGCCGTAACCGTGGTCGGCGTCCACCATCAGCGACAGGTCGCCGGCCCGGCAGATGCGGTGTATCTGCTGGGCGAACTCGGTCAGGGTCAGCACCACCAGGTCGGGCGCCCCCAGCACGGTGAAGGAGGCGATGGACCCGGCGAACATGCCGACCTCGAAGCCCAGGTCCTCGGCGATACGCGCCGATATGGGATCGAATACCGATCCCGGGTGCACACAAACATCCCCCTCCAGAATCCCCCGGTACCTGGCCCGCCGCGACGTGAAGTCCATATTCTTACTCCAGATCGAATTTGCTGTATTCTAACCCAATGATCGTGGGAGTGGACTTCAGTGGCGCACGGTCCGATAGCGCTACCTGGGTAACCCAGGCCCGGCTGGAGGAGGGTTCGCTGCACCTGCTGTCCGCCCAGCCGATGCGGCGTGCCGAGTTGGCGGACCTGCTCGTCTCCCTTCCGGGCGAGACGGTGGCCGCGCTGGATTTTCCGTACTCGGTCCCCCAGCATTTTGCGAAATTCTGGGTGCCGGGCGCCGCCGAAATGCCCGAGTTGTGGCGGGAGGCTGCGGGCATGGAGTTCCAGGACTTCCTTGCCCTGCGGGACGAGTTCTGCTCTGAGCACGGGGAGCCTATGCGCCGCGGGGATCTCTACTTCCCCGAGTGTTACTCCTGCCTGCACAAATTCAACCCCAACATGGTGCCCATGACCTTCCGGGGCATGCAGATGCTCCACCGGCTCTGGGACGCCGGCTGCCGGGTCCCTCCGCTGGACGATGCCGGGCGTCACGGCCCGGTGCTGCTGGAGTCAATGCCCGGCGCCGTGATCAACTCCCTGGGGCTGCCCCACAAGGGCTACAAGAACGGAAAACGGCAGCAGGAGTTGCGCCGGGAGGTGCTGGACGGGCTCGAAGAGCGCTCCGGAATCGCCATGGCAAACCTGTCCGACTTCCGGGAGCAGTGCCTGGACAGCCATGACTGCCTTGACTCGCTGGTGGCTGCCGTGGCCGCCTCCCTGTGGGCCACGGACCCCTCCCTGTTCCGGTGTCCCGGCGACACGTGGCACGGTCCTTCAGCAAATGGTCGCCGCCGGGCCTCCGATGCAGTGATGGCTATGCCGGAACTGGTTGCGGCGCGGCTCGAAGGCTGGATCTACGCCCCCAAGAAATAACCCTTGCGTCATTGCGCCTTGGTGTTAAATCTCCTGACAGCCGCAGGTTGCCACGCGCTGCGCCGGAGTTTAAGCTACGGCTCAGCACATTCCCTGTATGGAGCATATCGCCGCATGGTAATCACCGACCGCGTTACTGAGATATTCGCCGACGCCCGCGTCATGCACGCCGAAGCTCTCCGACAGTTGGAGAGCGGAGATGTCCGGGACGCCGCGGAAAAGGCTTGGTGCGCCACCAAGCGGGCCGCCGACGCGCTGATCCTGGCCCGCACGGGATCCGAACCGGAAATTTCCTCCGATACCACGAGGGGGCTGATGCGGCTGTCCGGAGAGGAGACTGTCGTGGTGTCATTGAGGAATCGCTATTTCACCCGGCAGAGCTATCTCCACGGCGCCTGCTTTTATCTGGGTGAATTGGGACCACCGGGCGAGGTGGAGCGCCGAATCCGGGAGACCGCCGACTATATCAATGACGCCGAAGAACTGGCAGGAGCGAACTGACATGGGCATATACCGCATGTATACCGGCGACGACGGCCAGACCCACATCGAGGAGCAGTCGCTGGCCGACCACCCCGAGCTGGCCAACCCCCGGGACGTGACCACGATTACCTTCACCGAACGGGACTCGGGGCACTTCATCGACTGGCACCCGGCGCCGCGCCGACAGTACGTCATCTGCATCCAGGGAGGCATCGAGATCGGTCTGGGCGACGGCTCGGTGCATCAGTTCGGCCCCGGCGACGCCCGGCTGGTGGAGGACATCACCGGCCAGGGCCACACCACCCGCAGCATCGGTGGGGGCCGGTGCATCACCGCCACCATTCCCCTGGCCGACCAGTAATCTCAACGCCGAGAACGCAAAGAACGCCGAGTCAAGTAAGAAAAATCTCTGCGCTCCCGGCGTACTCGGCGTTTAATCTATTCCCAGGAGGACGACATGAACATTGTCCGCGTCTACTCCGGCGACGACGGCGAGTCCCACTTCCAGGTGGTCACGCCCGAGGAGTTCGCCGAAATCGCCAAGCGCCGGGGCAGCGGCGACATACAACTGAACGAACGGCCCTCGCCTTCGTTTTCCGACTATCACACCGCGCCGCGCCGCCAGTATGTGGTGGGCCTGAGCGGACTGTCGGAGTTCGAGTGCGCCGACGGCACCAGGTACCGCATGGGGGCCGGGGACATCCTGATTGCCGAGGACCTGACCGGCCACGGCCACATCGCCCGGGGCCTGGGCGACGAGCCCCGGGTCCTGCTGGCAGTGCCCCTGGCCGACTAGATCTACTCAACGCCGAGAGCGCAAAGAACGCCGAGTGAAACCAAGAAAAATCTCGGCGTACTCGGCGTACCCGGCGTTTAATTCCATCCCGGAGTGTACAGAAATGAAAATTATCCGCGTATTCACGGGAGACGACGGCGAGTCCCACTTCGAGGAGGTGCCTTTCGCTGAGATGCAGGGCCTCGTCGACCGCGTCGGTCCCGGCGACATCAATATCAATCGCCGCGAGGCACCCAACTTTTCCGACTACCACCAGGCCCCCCGGCGCCAGTACGTGGTCAACCTGGAGGGCGTAGCCGAGTTCGAGTGTGCCGACGGCTCCAGGGTGCAGCTGGAGCCTGGAGACATCCTGGTGGCCGAGGACCTCTCGGGCCACGGCCACATCGCCCGGTCCCCCTTTGCCGGGATGCGGACGTCGCTGGCCATCCCCCTGGCCGAACCGGAGTAGATTAAAGTAGTGAAAGGCGCATCACACCCGTAGGGGCGGGTTTCAAACCCGCCCCTACACAGACCATTCCTGCACTCCCACAACCCTCACCACGCGCCCCGCAGTAGGGCCGCCAAGTGGAGCAGCCCCTGTTGCCGCCGGGCGGTGTTTGCTACTTTGCTCCAATCCTCCGGGAACAGATGCCCGGACATTTCCCGAACTACCTCGTTGTCCTGAAGCTTGGGAAAGGTGCGATAGAGTCCAATGAACCGCGATTCCTCGGCCCCTTCCAGGCCGTGCAGCAGTGGCAGCACCACGTTGACCGCCAGGTCTCCGGCCCGGCCAGCTCCGATGGGGGAGGCACCGCCCTCCTGCCCCTCGACTGTAAGGGCTCCGGTGAGCTGTTTCGGCGACGCGCAGGCATGGCCGAGACCCGTCAGCAGGCCCTGCTCCAGGAATCGGTCCAGTAGCACCGCCGCGCCTCCGATGCGAGCCGCCGGGTGGTTGGCGGGGCGGACTCGAAACAGGTGCCACTCGCTCCGCTCCATGGGCGGCCCCAACCCGCGGGGAAGGGGCCCCGGAGCGCCGTCATTTAGCCCTGCCGCCGTCAACAGCCAGTGGCGGAGCGCCATCGGGCGCTGCTGTGCCAGCACCGGCAGCGCCGCCCGCCGCAGGGCTGCCATGGGTGCGGTCTGGGCCAGTCTGACGAAGGGCTGCTGATTGTGCTTGTAGCCCAGCCCCTCCAGCAGGGCCTCGTACATTGTCTGTTCCGGCCCCTGCTCGGAGGCGAACCGCACCAGCAACCCCGACTTGCGACGAAATCGTTCGTCCCCCGCCCGGTCCAGCAGGCCGGCGGCTTCCTGCTCGTCGAGGGGACGAGGGAATCGGTGACCACCCAGCAACTTCCACAGCCTGGATGAAACGTCCGCGCTGCCGGGATTTTCGACCTCGCACTCGTCGGCGTCGTCCAGGAGTGGGGAAATGGGTACTACCTGCGCCATGGCCCCGCTGTGGAGCTTTGTTTCGGGTTCGTCCACATCCAACGTGGCGTGCAGGACCACCCCGTCATAGTTTGGATCATCGCCGTGGCCGTGGGCGTCCCAGTCCCTCTGCCGACGGTGGATCTCCACGTCGCCCCGGACCAGTCCCAGACCCTCGACGTCCAGCAGGGCGTCCCGGAAGTCAGGCCCGGCGGAGGTGCCATGCCTCCCTGGGTATAGGACCCGGATTCGACCCCCGGCACCGGTGCGGAATTCCTGGTGCCTGGCGGCACGCCTTTTCCAGAGCTTCCAGAGCAGTCGCTCGGGCAACTCGTGACGGTCCGACCCGGGTCCTTCGCCGATGCGGCGGAGAACTCCGTGCGCCGGCTTGATTGTGGAGTAGGTGATCACCTTCGATGCTTCCCTGCGGGCAGGGGCGCACAGCTGTGCGCCCCTACGGTCCGGTTCGTCCTTTATGCAGCCGACAGGCCATCTACCCCGGTATCTCGTCGTAGTAGTGTTCCTCGGAGATTACCCGGCCCTCCCGGAACCGCTCGATCTGCTCCTCGCTGTAGCCCAGGATCCCCGACAGCACGTCCTCGTTGTGCTCTCCCACCTGCGGCGTGCTCCCGATGTTCACCGGCGTCCGCGAGAAATGCCAGTAGTCCCCTGACACCGCGATCTCTCCGGCCAGAAAGTCCGGCACCTCCACCATCGCCCGCCGCTCCCACGGGTGCGGGTCTTCGGCCGCCTGCGGTATGGTGTTTACCGGCGCAGCCACCACGTCGTAGTCCGTGAAGTGGGCGATGGCCTGCTCCATCGACTTGTCCGCCAGAAGCTCGCGCACCGCCTGGTTCACCAGCTCGGCGTTGGCCAGGCGCTCGTGGCGGGTGTTGAACCGGGGGTCCTCCAGCCATTCCGGCCGGCCCAGGGCGTTGCACACCCGGTGCCAGTGGTGCTGGTCCCCCGCCGAGATCAGCACCCAGCCCTCCCGGCAGGGATATATCCCCGAGGGCGGCGCCGTGGTGTCCCCCCGCTTGGGCGCTATCTTGGTCCCGTGGTAGGCCGTGATGGGAATCTCGGTCATGGAGTAACCCGTGTCGGCCAGGCAGACGTCCATCGACTGTCCCTCCCCCGAACTCTCCCGCTCGTGCAGGGCCGCCAGCGTCCCGATGGCCGCGTGCAGCGCCGTGATCCGGTCGATTATGGGCACCCCGGTCCTGATGGGGGGCATGCCCTCCTCCCCGGTGACCATGGTGATGCCCGACATGGTCTGGCCGATGGGATCGTAGCCGATGTTGTCCCGGTAGGGGCCGAACTGCCCGTAGGCCGAGACGTTGACCATGATGATCCGGGGGTTCAGCTCCTTAAGGGTCTCGTAGCCGAAACCCATCTTTTCGATGGTGCCGGGCCGGAAATTCTGCACCACCACGTCGGAGACCTTGACCAACTCCCGCAGTACCTCCTTGCCCTCCTCCTTGCGCAGGTCGATGGAGAGGGACTTCTTGCCCGAGTTGTACTGCACCCAGTAGGAGGACTGCTTTTTGACCCAGGGGCCGTGGTAGCGGGTCTCCTCGCCGCCCAGGCGTTCGATCTTGATCACCTCGGCGCCCATGCGGGCCAGCACCTGGGCGCAGCGGGGCCCGGCCTGGTGGCGGCCCAGGTCGATGACTCTGACGTTCTCCAGCGGATGGTTCAGTCCTGCCATTTCGTTCTCCTTCGGCGGCCGGCCAATAGTTACGGGGAGGCAACTGCCTTTGGGGCATTCTACGGTGCGCGGTCGTATACGGCAAGAAAGCAGAGTTTCAGGGAGTCATGGTCTAGTTCAGGATTCAGTCAAATCCGCTCACGGATCGACCTCCGGAGCGTTCAGCGATTCGGGTGCGGGCTGGAACAGCCAGACCTCGGTGCTGCCCGGCAGGCTTTCGCGGGACAAGTCGGCGCGATGCGAATCCAGGCGGCGAACCGTCTGCTGGCGGTCCAGCCACCGGTCCGGAGGCAGCAGCTCGCATTCGGCGGCGGTTATGCCGGGGATGGCGTAGTGCATGGGAATGACCACCCTCGGTTCCAGGCGCCGCACCAGCGAGTCCACCTCCTCGTAGGTCAGCAGGTGGATGGAGTCGTCCACGGTCACCATCAGCACGTCCACCTCGCCGATGGCGCGGGCCACCTCCGGCGGCCAGTCGGCGCGGTTGTCGCCGAGGTGCAGGAAACTGACACCGTCCACCTCCAGCCGGAACATCACATTGGGGAAGTCGCTGAGGCGTGGCGCGCCCGAGTGGAAGTCGCCGATGCCCCGGAGACGCAGGTCGCCGGTGGTGAACTCGCCGGGCATTCGGAGTAGTGAGGCGGCTTCCGGCAGCCGGTCGGCGGCGTCGTGGTCAAAGTGGGCGTGGCTGATCAGTCCCAGGTCGCAGTGCACCTCCGGAAACAGCCGGCGGAACCAGTAGCGGCCGGACTGGTTCCGGTAGGGGTCGGCCATGACGGTGACGCCGTCGGGCGTCTCCCAACGAAAGGCGCAATGTCCGAAGTAGGTCAGTTTCATGGTGAAGATTTTATCCTCACCCCAACCCTCTCCCTCAAGGGAGGGGAATCGTCCGGGGGTTAGAACAGGAGGTTGAACGGCCCGGCGAGGAAGCGCCAGAAGAATTCCAGCTTGCCCGTGGGCAAGGCGGCTTCCTCGGTGAAGAAGTACATCAGGGTGAAGAAGAGCCAGATCCCCGATACGGGGATTCCAAAGCAACCGGAGCGGCGCCTCACCCTTTCCACGCGGATGGTTCTCGGTTCGTCCATGCCGTTCCCTGCCCTCTGCTGCCTGCGCTGACCGTCCCTCCGATTTTACTCCCGCGGCCGCTGGCGGGCGATGGTCTGGCGCTGGATTTCGGAGGAGCCCTAGTAGATGGTCGGGGCGAAGGCGGCGATGGACTCACCCCGGCGCACGGGCGGCAGGTAGCGGGCCCTCTGCTGGTGGGTGCCGCCGAGGGTGATGGGAAAGCTGCCCAGTCCCTGCATGATCAAGTTGGTGTCGGCCTGCGCCGAGAGCCGGGCCAGCTTTTCGTGGATGATGCACGGGTTGAGGACCCGGACGCCGGCCCCGCCGTAGTCCTCGGGCACGGTTGGGCGCGGCAGCTCGAACTCGGCCAGTATGGCCATCATCCCGAGGTGCACCGCTGTCGACTCGTCGGCCTCCCCGGCCAGCCGGCGCGTGCTGTCCCTGAGGGCCTGCTGCTCGGGGGTGAAGGCGATGTCCACGGGCCGCTCCTTTGCAGATTCGACGCCTGGGTCAGGGGATGTACAAGGTTTGCACAATTAGTGTAAAATGTTTGTGTATTTCCCCTATTCGTTTCGACGGTAGGGTCGGGGCCGCCTTTCGGGCGGCTCCTGTTTTTTGTGACAGACGTTTGAAGACAAACTTTTACATAGACGGTTTCAATCTCTATTACCTGGCCCTGAAAGGCACCCCCTACAAATGGCTTGAACTTTTCCAGCTTTGCCAGGCCCTCGCTCCTGGTCACCAAGTAAACCGCATCAGATATTTCACCTCCTTGGTGAGGGGAAGGCCAAGAAATCCTCAACAGACAACTCGTCAGGCAATGTACCTCAGGGCGTTAGAGACCATCTCCGATCTCACCATTCACTATGGTCAGTTCCGGGATAGACGTATATTCCGGCCTCTGGTCACGCCTGTTCAAGACCAACCCCGGATCGTAGAAATTTGGAACACGGAAGAAAAGGGAACCGACGTAAACTTGGCCTCCTATCTGCTGATGGACGGTGTTGACGGAGATTATGAGCAGGCGGTCGTGATTTCCAATGATGCCGATTTGGCGCTGCCTATCGGTATGGTACGAGACAGGTTGAGGTTTCCCATGGGCATTGTAAACCCTAACCTCGACCCCAAAGCCCATACTCCCAAAGAACTCACTGACGCAGCTACCTTCGTCAGGCGGCTCAGGCTTAATACCCTGCGCGAGTGCCAGTTTCCGCCTCAGATACAGGACTCAAAGGGCGTAATCACCAAGCCCGTCGGTTGGTAATCGCCGTCCCTTCAATCGTAGTCCGCTACAACCCCAGCCGCCGCACCAGTTCCTCGGCCGTGACGATGGAGCCCGTCAGGCCTCGGCCGTCCTGGGCGGCCAGGTAGACGGCGGCCTTGGCCATGTCCTCCGGGGTGGCCCAGGTGGAGAAATCGGCGTCGGGGCGCTGGAACCGAAAGCCCTCGGTGGCCACGGGACGCAGGGGCTTGAGGGCGTTGACCGCGATGTTGTGCGGCCCCAGCTCGGCGGCCAGGCCCCAGGTGAACCGTTCCAGCGCCGCCTTGGACGCTCCGTAGGCCTGCCCGACCAGCGCGATGCCGGCGTCGTGGTCCTCGCCCAGCGTCGACGAGAAGATGTTGGTGGCGGCGTGGGAGGAGACGTTGATGATGCTGCCGCCGCCCTGCTCGATCATGACCGGCACAACGGCCTGGCAGGCGATGAAGGGGGCCCGCAGGTTGATGGCCATGTTCAGGTCCCACTCCCGCAGCGTCAGTTGCAGGAAGGGCGCGTAGCTGCCGATGCCCGCGTTGTTCACCAGCACGTCCACCGCGCCGTACTCGTCCAGGGTGGCGTTCACCATGTCGCGGATGCTCTGCTCCTCCCCGACGTTGCAGGCCACGGCCAGGGCGCTGCCGCAGGCCGCCTCGATCTCCGCCACGGTGTCATGGATGGTACCCGGCAGGTTGGCTCGGGGCTCGGCAGTCCGGGCGGCCACCACCACGGAGGCGCCGGCCCGCGCCAGTCCCAGCGCCATGGCCTTGCCGATTCCCCGGCTGGCGCCGGTGACGATGGCGACCTTCTCCTGTAATGATGCCTCAGCCATCCATTGTCCTGCTGCTTCCGGACTGCCTTGGGATTCTGTCAGATGGGAGTGGCGAGGTAAAGACCCCAGCCCGGCAAACCGCCTTGACAAACCTGGCCCGCCATTCGATTATCGAGGGTGGAGTTGCATCTGAACGGGGATTTGCAGGAGGCGGGCATGACTACCCTGGTACTGGGCGGGACGGGATTCATCGGGCGGCGGGCCGTGCCACGGTTGGCGGCCCGCGGCGAGCGAGTGGCGGTGATGGACATCAACCCCAACGCCGTCTCATATGAGGAGTTCGGCGACCTGGTAACAGTTATGCGCGGCGACATCATGGATTTCGAGGATGTCGTCAAGGCAATCCTTGCCTCCAGGCCCGACCGCATCATGAACCTGGCCTACCTGCTGGGCAGCGGCGACGACACGCCTCACTTCACCATGAAGCTGAACGTGCTCGGTATGGACAACTGCTTCGAGGCCGCCCGGGTCTGCGGCGTCGACCGGGTGGTCTACGCCAGCTCGGTGGCCGTCAGCGGCCAGCAGAGCGACTTCGGCGACCGGCTGGTCGACGAGGACGACCCGATGTACGGCACCAGCCAGTACGCCATGCACAAGCGGTTCAACGAGTTCCAGGCCCAGCAGTTCAACAGCGTCTACGGCATGAACATCACCGGCATCCGCCCGGCCAACGTCACCGGCCCGGACAAGGTGCGGGGATCGACGGACCACGTCCTGTGCATCACCCAGCCCGCCTCGGGCCAGCCGGTCAGCTTCCCCAAGAGCGGCTTCATGCGACTGCCGGTGCACGTCGACGACGTGGCCGAGGCTTTCGTGCGGGTCACACTGTCCGACAGCCCCCACCACCCGGTCTACAACACCGGCGGCATACCGGTGAGTCTGGGCGACCTGGCCGATATCGTCCAGGGATTCCTGCCCGACGCCGACATCTCCTTCGAGGCCGATGGCGGTGAAGAAGACTCGGGCAACTACCTGGTGGACAACAGCCGCCTGCTGGGCGAGTTCGAGCTGGAGTACCCGTCCCTCGAGACTTGGGTGCGCGCCATTATCAACGACGTCCGCCGCGACGACGGCCAGCCGCCCGTATAAGTTAAACGCCGAGAGCGCAGAGAACGCCGAGTTAGATGGCATCCACTGGTCCGTCATTCCCGCGAAAGCGGGAATCCAGTGTTTCCGGTCGGATTACCCCTATTGTGGCGCTTTCCATGGTCCTGGCAGGCCTGCTGGCGGCGCTGGCGGTGGGGACCGTCTCAGCCAATGGATTGGTTCGGCTGGTGGTTATCGACGAGGTGGCCGGTCCATACATCCTGAGGGTGGGCATCCTGCCCGCCGATCCCATTCTGGGCCCGCTGCACGTCAGCATCCGGGTGCTGGACTCCGGGGACCAGTCGCCGGTGGAGGACGCCTCCGTGCTCCTGTCGGTGTCGGGGGCGGGCACTCCGGGGCAGTCTGAAGCGGTAAATTCGCCCCAGGACCCTCAGTT
Source organism: Dehalococcoidia bacterium (assembly GCA_965208825.1). Lineage (GTDB taxonomy): Bacteria > Chloroflexota > Dehalococcoidia > Lucifugimonadales > UBA3495 > VXOI01. Next base: position 153,796 of record CBDBPP010000003.1, on the reverse strand, counting down.
GTATGAGGGCAACCTGTGGCTGGACGCCCTGGGAGACTGGGCGGTCACGCTGGAGATCGACGGCGCGGCGGGTCCGGCCAGGCACACCTTCAACGTGCGGGCCAGGGAGGAAAGCGGGTTCAACCTGATGTTCGTTATCGTAGCCGTGGCGGCCGCGCTGGTGGTCGCCTCGCTGGTCTACTCGCAAGTGCAGCGCCGGCGTCGGCTGTCCCGGGGCCGGCGGTAGGGGAAGTGCTACAATCGGACGCACAGGCTAAGGAGTACATTGAGCGCGCCCTGGAGCGGTGGCGCGCCACCGACGGGCAGAATTTGACCAGTCACGCCGAGTTCCAGATAACGCAAGGTCAGCATCGAGAGGTTCGGCGAGAGTGGATTGGCTTGGCGCTGGAGACATATTATGCCCACCAATTGCAGATCGATGAGAGAGGCCCATCCGCTGTATGTTGGGTAGAGATACCCGCCGTTCGGAGGACTCTCAAGGTAATTGTCAACCCTGACGGATTTATAGTAACGGTTCACTTCGATCGTGGGGAACTACGAAGACTTATCCGAGAACGTAGAGAGTCAGCCTGATGGAATTGATAATCCAGTATTCCGGCGATGTTGATTTCCTGACTCTATGGAATGGTCGACTGACGGATGGCGGAGAAGATGTATCCGCGTGTCTTACGGCTTTTTTCGACGATTCAGATGACTCGGTTGTTTCCTTTACCATCCAGGGAGCGGTAAGAAACCTGGCACCCATTCTGTATGGCGAGGAGTACGTCGGCAAAGATCAGGTGCGCCGAAAGGTTGGACAAGTGGGTTATCTGGAGGATTTGCCGCTGCTGATAGACTACTGGCCCAATTCCGACACACTGCGGCTGTGGAACGGGCGAGAGCCAACCAGGACGCAGGTTGTAGCCGACACCCTGATTGCGGAGCTCGACGGGAAAGGCGAGGCGGTTGGGTTTACCTTGGAGCAGGCCGCCGTTCAGCTTCGTCCCTTTCTACGCCGATCAGACTCAACAGGACGTGAATTTGCGATTTCAGCCTGATAACCGATTCGCGCATAGCAACTCGGCACCGTTTGCCCAGATATGAAGAAGGCCCCGGCTGAATCAACCGGGGCCTTAACGTTTCGTATTGGTAGCGGGGGTTGGACTCGAACCAACGACCTTCGGGTTATGAGCCCGACGAGCTGCCACTGCTCCACCCCGCGGTGATGTAGAGAATGCGCCGACCTGAGTTTGCCTGGGGTCCTGTCAGTTCAGGTAGTTTGAAGTTCATTGCGTGGGCCAAGCCTCTCGACTGGTTAGTACCGGTTTGCTGAAGTTGTTACCAACCTTACACATCCGGCCTATCAAGCAGATAGTCTCTCTGCAGTCTTACCCCCTAACTCAATAGGGGAGGGAGGCCTCATCTTGGGGGTAGCTTCGCGCTTAGATGCCTTCAGCGCTTATCAATGCCAGACATGGCTACCCGGCGCTGCTCCTGGCGGAACAACCGGAACACCATAGGTCTGTCCCTTCCGGTCCTCTCGTACTAGGAAGAGGTTCCCTCAAGCCTCCTGCGCCCGCGGCGGATAGAGACCGAACTGTCTCACGACGTTCTGAACCCAACTCACGTACCCCTTTAACCGGCGAACAGCCGGACCCTTGGGACCGCCTTCAGCCCCAGGATGGGACGAGCCGACATCGAGGTGCCAAACCTCGCCGTCGATGTGAACTCTTGGGCGAGATAAGCCTGTTATCCCCGGGGTAGCTTTTGTCCGATAAGCCACGGCCCTTCCACACGGTGCCGTAGGATCACTTTGCCCGACTTTCGTCCCTGCTCGACTTGTAGGTCTTGCAGTCAAGCCCCCTTATGCCAATGCGTTCTTTGGACGATTTCCATCCGTCCTGAGGGGACCTTTGGGCGCCTCCGTTACCTTTTAGGAGGCAACCGCCCCAGTTAAACTGCCCACCAGGCACTGTCCCCGCTACGCAGGTTAGAACCAAAAACTGACAAGGGTGGTATTTCAACGATGGCTCCACCCCGACTGGCGTCGGGGCTTCTCAGCCTCCCACCTATCCTACACATGACAGCTCCCAGCCCAATACCAGGCTACAGTAAAGCTCCACGGGGTCTTTTTGTCCTGCCGCAGGTCGCCCGCGTCTTCACGGGCACCGTAATTTCACCGAGCCCTCCGTCGAGACAATGGCCAAGTCGTTCAACCATTCATGCGGGTCGGAACTTACCCGACAAGGGACTTCGCTACCTTAGGACCGTTAGAGTTACGGCCGCCGTTCACCGGGGCTTTAGTTCGCAGCTTGCACCGCTCCCCTTAACCTTCCGGCACTGGGCAGGCGTCAGCCTGTATACGTAGGGTTTCCCCTTAGCACAGACCTGTGTTTTTGTTAAACAGTCGCCCGGCCTTCTTATCTGCGCCCCCAGAGCGCTCCACCGGCTTGCGGCTTCACCCCCCGGGGGGCCCTTTCTCCCAAAGTTACAGGGCTCTTTTGTCTAGTTCCTTAACGGAGGTTATCTCGAACGCCTCGGGACTTTTATCCCAGCCCACCAGTGGCGGTTTGCGGTACGGTCGCCACAGTTCCATAACCACGAAGCTTTTCTGGTCAGTATGGCGTCAACAGGATTTCGTAACCCTAAGGTTCGATCTCCTCAACCCTCAGCTTAGCGCCGGAGTGGATTTGCCTGCCCCGGCTCGCCTACGGAAAAGGACACACCATGTCCAATGGGCATGCCCTGCCTAGCCTCCTGCATCCCTCCTTGGTTTTAAAGCGAAAAAATGGCGGTGCAGGAATATTAACCTGCTGTCCATCGCCTTCGGCGCTTGCCTACGGCTTAGGACCGACTAACCCTACGCCGATAAACGTTGCGTAGGAAACCTTGGGCTTTCGGCGTCAGGGATTTTCACCCTGATTTACGCTACTCATTCCGGGATTCTCACTTCCCCGCGCTCCAGCAAGCCTCACGACTCACCTTCATCGCCCGAGGAACGCTCCCCTACCACGCCCAGGCGGTACACAGCAGCTCCGTTCCCGCTTTCCCCGGCGAACCGGTTCCGGCTGGTCCTTTGCTACTGAAACCTGAACATCCACGGCTTCGGCGGCAGACTTAAGCCCCGTTACATTTTCGGCGCCGGACCCCTCGACCAGTGAGCTATTACGCACTCTTTAAAGGGTGGCTGCTTCTAAGCCAACCTCCTGGTTGTCTGGGGAACCCAACATCCTTTCCCACTTAGTCTGCTCTTGGGGGCCTTAGCCGGTGGTCTGGGCTGTTTCCCTTTCGACAATCGCACTTATCTGTGACTGTCTCACTCCCGGGCATCGGATAAACGGCATTGGTGGTTTGGTTGGGTTTGGTAAGCTCACGCCCCCTAGCCCATCCAGTGCCCTACCTCCGTCCACCTAACCCGAGGCTGCACCTAAATGCATTTCGGGGAGAACCAGCTATATCCGGGTTCGGTTGGCATTTCACCTCTACCCACAGCTCATCCCAAGCTTTTGTACTAGCCACGAGTTCGGTCCTCCAGTCCGTGTTATCGAACCTTCAACCTGGCCATGGGTAGCTCACCCGGTTTCGGGTCTAATACATGGAACTATTCGCCCTATTCAGACTCGCTTTCGCTACGGCTCCGGAACTACAGTTCCTTAACCTCGCTCCATACATTAAGTCCCCGGATCATTCTTCAATAGGCACGCCGCCACCCCGACGAATCGGGGCTACGACCTTCTGTAGGCTCACGGTTTCAGATCTATTTCACTCCCCGCTAGGGGTTCTTTTCACCTTTCCCTCACGGTACTGGTACGCTATCGGTGACCAAGGGTATTTAGCCTTGGAGGGTGGTCCCCCCAGATTCCCACAAGGTTTCCCGTGCCCCGTGGTACTCAGGAAATTCGCCAGGAGTCCGTTCCCTTTCGCCTACGGGGCTTTCACCCTCTATGGCGGTCCATCCCAGGTTCCTTCGACTAGGAAACGGATTTGTAACTCCTGCGGACCTCATGAGGCGGTCCCAGGCGACTCCTACAACCCCGGTACGACATAGGCCCTCATGCCGTTAGGTCGCACCGGTTTGGGCTGTTCCCCGTTCGTTCGCCACTACTAGGGGAATCTCGGTTGATTTATTTTCCTCGGGGTACTTAGATGTTTCAGTTCCCCCACTTACCTCCCGCCGGATTCAATACCGGCAGGTTGACCGACTCAACACCGGTCAAGGTTTCCCCATTCGGGTATCCCCGGCTATGCCTGCTAGACGGCTCACCGAGGCTTATCGCAGCCTTGCCGCGCCCTTCATCGGCCCTTGGTCCCAAGGCATCCACCGTAAGCCCTTAATAACTTGACCCACGCAAGGAACTCCAAACTCCCCGGGTTCCAGGCCTGATGGCCCAAATCCCGGAGTTTTATGCGCCCGGAACGCTACGGTAAACGCCCGGACACACCTGAAGTATTAACAGGATTTTTTCAGGTCGCGTATTCTCTTTTTAAGGTGCGGGCAAGAAAAAACGGCTCGGGCTTCCCCCGAACCGCCGTTCAGGTATCCCTTATGAGGGTTTTGCCTATGTCAGGCGTTTGTTACCATCAATTCGGATGCCTCACCTCTTGCACATACGAATTATAGACAGCCTGTCCGGAGCCGTCAAGGGGCAAGGCGTCTCAATTCTCGAATTGCCCCTCCGGGACCGCCGGCACTGATGGAACGAATGCCCTCGCCACAGCTCCGCAGCCAGAAGGCCACTGCCGGGTGAGCAACCCGCCGTCCCTCTCTCAGGGGCGCCCTGGGAGCAAGCGTTACCTGTTGCGGGGGCGGCTACCGGCCCTTGAACACAGGGGGACGCTTTTCCAGGAAGGCCTGCACCGCTTCCTTGTGGTCCTCGGTCTTTCTCGCCTGAACTTGGGCGACGTGGGCGAGATCGAGGCTTTCCTTGAATCCCAGGTCCATGCTGCGGTGCACCAGGTATTTGATCAGGGCGTGGGTCTGGGTCGGGCCCTGGGCCAGCCGGGTGGCCAGCTCCATGGCCGCCTCCATCAGCTCGCCGTTGGGGAACACCTTGCTTGCGATGCCGAGACGGTAGGCCTCGTTGCCGTCGATGCGGTCGCCCGTGTACTGGAGCAGCAGGGTGTTGCTCATGCCGATGAGCCTTGGTAGCTGCCAGCAGGAGCCGTCTCCGGGAATCAGTCCCATGCGGGAGAAGGCCTCGGAAAACACGGCCCCCTCGGCGGCGTAACGGATGTCGCAGGCCAGGGCCACGCCCATGCCGACGCCCATGGCATGTCCGTTGACCGCGGCTATGGAGGGCTTCTGCAGATTGTGGATGCGCAGGGGCACCAGCGGCGCGCTGCCCGCGAATTCGATGCTGTTATCGCGGCTGGAGAGGCTGGCCTCCATCTTCCCCCACGGCAGCGGCTCCGGTTCGGCGCCCGACGCCTCGGCCTCCTCGATGCTTCGGTTGAAGTTTCTGACGTTGGCTCCCGAGCAGAAAGATGGAGCGGTGCCGGTCACAAGCAGCACCCGGCAGTCCGGGTCGTCCTCAAACCGGTCCAGCTCCTCCCGGACCTCCGCTGCCATCTCCGGGCCCAGGGCGTTGCGGGTGGGCGGGTCGTTCAAGGTCAGCACCAGCACGCCGTCGCGGTTCTCGGTCTTGATGAACTCGTAGGCCATGTGCCCTTTCTCCGTGGAATCGGGTATTTCTGTTCCCAGTTCCGGGCGTCTCCGTGGCCAACGTGTGGCGCGTCCCGGCCCGAACCCATATAATCGTTGTCACAGGAAGGGGTTCGCGGCAAGGCGGACCCTGGTTGCAGGTTAACATACGCTCCACGGCGCAAACAACCGCGATGAGGATAGCCGGGACACTGGGAACAGGCCGTCCATAAAGGGCCGGTCGGTATTAGAGGAGAGCCGTCATGCAGCAGGGAACCATTACCAATCTGCACATCGCCCGCGTAAAGGAGACCCCCTCCGACCCGGTGCAGGAGGCCACCGCGCTCTCCGGCATGGGGCTGGAGGGCGACCGCAGTTGCCGACGAGGCAACATGCGCCAGGTGCTGATCATGGACAACGAGACCCTGGGCCAGTTCGGGCTGGCCCCGGGGCAGATCAAGGAAAATATCACCGTCTCGGGCCTGGACCTGTCGCAGACCGTTGCGGGAAACGTGGTCTTCTTAGGCGACGAGGTGACCATGGAGATCGTGGGGGAGTGCGAGCCCTGCGGCAAGATGGACGCCATCCGACAGGGGCTGCAGGCCGAGCTGGACCACCGCCGCGGCATGCTGTGTACCGTGATAAACGGAGGCGCCATCAAGGTGGGAGACAACATCCGCGTCGAGCCGTAGGACGATCACCGGGCCAGAGAGAACCAGTCCGAATGAAGAATTACGTGTTCCGGGTGGTGCTGGAACCCGACGAGGAGGGATGGCACGTCTATTTTCCTCCATGGGGCAGCATCGGCGCGTCAACATGGGGCTGTACCAGGGAAGAGGCGTTGTACTACATCAAGGAACTCCTCGAAATGATTATCGAGGAATTCGAGGAGGAGGGAACGCCTCTCCCACCCATTGAAACCGAGGAAGGGGCTGACGGAATACCGGTCTCGGTAACTGTGTGAGTGGAATCGACTATGGCCGACTGCGTTCCCTCCCAGCCCGCAGGCTAATTCGCGCACTCTTGGATGACGGCTTTATATTCATCAGACAAAGGGGCAGCCACCATCGGTACAGGCACCCAGATGGTCGCAGGGTATCCGTAGCCTTTACCAGGACCGGCGAAACGGTTCCGATAGGCACTTTGCAATTTATTTTCGAAGAGCAGGCGCATTGGAATGCCGATGACCTGGGACGGTTGGGACTGTTCTAGCCAGGTCCGATCAGCCACCAAAGACATATCCGCAAAGGAATAGACCATGGCAAACCTGTACTACGACAACTCAAGGGGCGGGTTCTACCCGCAGCAGGCCGCCGACGTGATCTTCACCGGGGCAATGACCCGGCTCTACGGCTGGGTGGCCCTGGGCGTGGTGACCACGGGGGCCGTGGCCTGGATCAGCCACCAGGCCGGGGCCCTGGAAAGCATCATCGACAACTTCGGCATGATCGGGTACTTCGTAGTGCTCGGCGTCTGGATTGCCTTCATCTTCGGCCTGAGCTTCCTGGCCCACCGCGTTCCGCCGGCGGTGGCCGGTGGCGCCTACCTGGTGTTTACCGCCATCACCGGCCTGATGATTTCGACGATCTTCTGGGAGTACACCGGCGACACGATCATCTTGGCCTTCGCGTTGACCACCGGGGTGTTCGCGGTGATGAGTGTCATCGGCTATACCACCAAACGCGACCTGTCGGGCCTGGGCACCATGTGCCTGATCGGGCTGTTCGGTGTGATTATCGCCGGGGTGGCCAACTGGTTCATCGGTTCCAACATGCTTTCGTGGATCATCACGCTGGTGGCGCTGCCCATATTCCTGGGCCTCTGCGTCTATCAGACCAAGCAGGTGAAGGAGCTGGCCCAGGAGGCCGCCATGCGGGGCGATGAGCGGTCCGCCAGCCAGATCGCCATAATGGGAGCGGTGGGCTTGTACGTGGTGTTTCTGAACATATTCCTGATCCTGCTCAGGATCCTGGGCATCTTCAGCGGCGAATAGCCCCAAGGGAGTGAACAGCGGCGCAGAGCTTGCGCCGCCCCCTTCTCCCGGAACCGGAAGAAAGCGGTCAACCAGTCCGGCCGGCGTCCCCCTCGAGCATCTTGAGCTGGCGTGTCTGCATGCCGGGATCGAAGTGCTTGCTCAGAACGCGCCCGCGCTCCTGGTATGACGAGCCCGCTCTGGGGCCGTACCAGTAATCCGGGACCTCGAGCATTCGCTCGAAGGTCAGGGTGCCCACCTTCTGACCCGGGCCTATCATGAAGGGGACGTCGTGGGCCCTCACCTCCAGGACCGGGGGTATTCCCCCCAGCCTGCCGTCCTCTCCGTAGCCGAACCCAGGATCGAAGAACCCCGCATAGTGGGTCCGGATTTCTCCGCTGGAGGCGTCGTAGGCGGTCATTTCGCCGGCGAGCTCCGGGGGGATGCACACGCATTCGCTGGAGGAGAGGAGGTAGAACTCCTCGGGCTCCAGAATGAGAGACTGGCCCTTATCGGCGAAAACGGGTTCCCAGAAGTCGCCGGGGTCGTACCGGTTGGTCTGGGACAGGTCCAGGAGCTTGCTGTTCTTCCTGGCGCGATAGCCGATTCCCCCGTCGGCGCCGGTCAGGTCGACGCCGAGGCCCACCGAGTTGTCGGCGAATGACGGGATGAACTGCCCGGGCCTGTCGTTCCGGGGCAGGACGATCGGCCTGCGGTCATGAAGTTCCTGGATCTCGCTGCCGGCGCACCGGGAGTCGCCCTTGAACAGGCGGATCTGGTTCAGGGACAGCCTGGTCCGTACCCTGATGCTGAAGGACCTGGAGAACACCTCCAGGTACATCGGCCCCTGGTAACCCTCCTCGATATCATCGAACCGGTCGCTGGAATTGGTGATCACCCTGGTAAAGATGTCCAGCCTTCCCGTGGAGCTCTTGGGATTGGTCCGGGCACGGATTCCCTCGGGCAGGCGGAGGCTCTCCAGCAGGGGAATCAGGTAGGGGCGGTTTCTTTCCAGGATAGCTCCGTCCCGGATATCGATGGTGCCGATGGTGAGCTGGGCCAGTTTTTCCTCCAGTGTGCCGCGGGAGGGCAGAAAGCTGCACTGCAGGATGTGGGCGGTCTCACCCAGCCGCAGGTCGAGGCTGGCGGGCTGGAAATTCTCGTCGGGGATCCTGTAGTCGCTGGATATAACGTTTCGCCAGACGGCATCCCTGAGCCACCTGGCAGGCAGGATCCCCTCGCGTTCTATTTCGCCTATGGTGTCAAACATGGAGGTCAAATCCCATCCGGCTCTCGCGACGAGGGACGCGGGCCGGCACTGGGGGGCGGATCAGGCCTTCGTAGCCACCAGGGTGCTGCGGATCAGGTCGGAGACATCGGCGACCCCGGGGATGTCGGACCAGGCCTGGACGGCGCGGTTGACGTCATCGTCGTTCAGGACCAGCGCCACGTTCTCCTCGAACTTGGCCCGGATGCTGTCGAAGCCCCAGGGATTGCCCTGGGCGCCCAGGATGTCGTCCCGGGCGGTGGCGTGCTCGAAGACGCGGCCGTCCTTGAGGGTGATCCTGATCTTGAGGCCGTCCTCGGCGTTGGTCAGCAGCTCCTCGGACTTGGCCATCACCCGGAGATTGACCCTGTCCATGACCTTGGCCATGGCCGGGTCGTCGATCTTTTCCTGGGTGAAAGTGTCGATGTTTACCTCACCGTCGACCAGGGCGGCGGCCACGTTGTACTTGGCGCTGAACTTGCCCTTGAGGTCGTCCTCGGGCTCCTGGTAGAGCATGACCACGGAGAAGTAGGACTGGTCGACCTCGGCGTTGGCCACGTCGTCCAGGGTGAAGTCGTTGTCGCGCATCAGGCTGAACAGGCTGTCCAGCATGGCGTGGTTACCGCCGCAACAGGGGTACTTCTTGATGATCAGCGCGTCCTGGATGCGGAAGGGCTGTCCCAGGTTGTCGGCCATCTGGTCTAGGTCGTAGATCCCGGGGCCGAGGACGGTGCTGGCGAAGCCGAAGGGGTGCTCCACCACCTGGTCGCCGGCGGTGAGCCCGGCCTGGGCCAGCTGGACGGCAGTGACGCCGTCGCGCCCGGTGAGGCCGGCGTGCAGGGGCTTGGTCATGGTACCGAAGTTGTGGATCAGGCCGGAGGCCATGGACCCGGCGATGCCCAGGGCGGTGACCGTCTGCTCCTCGTCCAGCTTGAGCAGCTTGGCGCAGGCCGCGGCGCAGGACAGGCGGCCGATGACGGCGGTGCTGTGGAATCCCCGGTCCATCTGCTTGTACTTGGTGGTGTGCTGGAGGGCCAGGCCCACCTCGCAGCCGATGACGTAGGCCTCCAGCAGGTCGCGTCCGGTGGCTCCGGCCTGCTCGCCGATGGCCAGGAGGGCCGGGAAGATGGCGACGGTCGGGTGGCCGAAGCCGCCGAAGTCGTCGTAGTCCAGGGCGTGGCCCATGGTGCCGTTGGCCAGGGCCGCGTTGGCCAGGGTGGTCTGGCTGCCGCCGGAGAGCACCGTGGCCTCGGGGACGGCGCCCTGGTCGCTGACATACTTCTGGATGATCTGTCCCACCGGTTGCACCGACCCGGCCAGGATGACGCCCAGCAGGTCGAAGCAGGACTCGTTGGCGACCCGGATGGCGTCGGGGGGTATGTCCTCGTAGCTGGTGCTGACGACCCAGCGCGCAATGGTCTCGGTAGCGCCCATGACGTATCCCTCCCTGTCGTTTGTTGCGGCGTCCCGCTGCTTTTCGGGCATTATATCCCGTTGGCGGCGGTCGGCAAACGGGGGCCCGGGAGGATGGCGTTGTCTGAAAGGTGTTTCGTGTGATTCGGAGATTGGGTTGGTTCTGGCTCGAAGGGACTTGATGGTGGCGTTAAGGGGGGCGTACGCCCTTCGACAGGCTCTGGCGTGCGCCCCTGCGGGTGTTGCGGGCTCGCCGTTGTCCGTTTCATTCAGTGGCCTGTCCCGCCGCCCCCGCGCTGTGGCAAAATGTGACAGTCATGATGGTCTTGCGACTGCTGGGACAGGGGTTCACCCTGCTGCGGGTGCTGGTCAGCGACTTCTACTACCAGTGGGCCATGATCTATGCCCGGTGGGGACAGCCGGCCCGGGCCCTTTGGTACTTCAACCGGGCGGTGACCATGAACCGGGGCAGCTCGAAGGCCTACTACAACCGGGCCCTGCTCTTTGTTGCCATCGGCGTCCCGGAGCGGGCCATCGGCGATTTCAGCGCGGCCATCGAGGCCAGTCCGGACCACCTTGATGCGCGGATCAACCGGAGCATTGTGTATACTCTCACGGGCAGGCACGAACAGGCCCTGCGGGACCTGGAGCAGGCGGTGGCCATGGGTGCCGACCGCGAGGTCCTGGAGCAGCAGATCTCAGACGCCCGGATGAGGGCTGAGAGCTGAGGCCCCCGAGTTCGCGGCCGGGCGGAGGAGCGATGGGACCGCCGGACACGCAGGGCGAGGAGAGAGGAGATACTTGCCGGGCGTAATGGAAATACTGGGCCGCCTTCTGCCCGGGGGCGTGGGCAAGCCCGAGGCGGAACGCTGGTACGACCACGGGGTTAACCTGCAGCGGCGGGGCAAGCTGGAGGAGGCGGTCCGGGCCTACACGGAGGCCGTGAACCGGGACCCGGAACTGGCCACGGCCTACAGCAATCGCGCTACGGCGATCCTGAACCTGGGCAGACCGGAGGAGGCCATCGAGGACGCCAACCGGGCTCTCCGCGTCAACCCGCGTTTGCCGGTAGCCTACAGCGTGCGTGGCAACGCCCATCACTCGAAGGGCGAACACGACGCGGCGGTGCTGGACCTGTCGAGGGCCATCAGCATAAATCCCCGTTTCGCGGGTTTCTTCAGCGACCGGGGGGCGGCCCACCGGGCGGCGGGACGGCTGGGGCCGGCCATTGACGATTTCACCCAGGCCATCCGCCTGGAGAAGCGGTTCTCCGTGGCCTACAACAACCGGGCCGACGCCTACATCGCCACCGGGGCCCTGGACTGGGCCGTACGGGACCTGAACGAGGCCGTGAAGTACGATCCCACCTTCGCCGTGGCCTACGTGAACCGGGCCACGGCCAATGCCATGCTGGGCAAGCAGGACCAGGTGCGGCGCGACGTCGATGTGGCCGTGGGGCTGGGAGTCGACCGGGGGGCGCTGGAGGAAATGCTCAAGGAGGTCCGCTCCCGTCGGAGGGGGCGGAGAGGACGTAAAGAGTAACGGCGAATGATTGCAGTTCTATGAAGAGTAAACGTTAAATGGCCGAGAACCAGGATCTTCTAAAACGCATCACTGCGCGTTCCGATGTATTTGGCGGGAAACCGATCATCCGTGACATGCGCATCTCTGTGGAACTGGTGCTGAGCCTATTGAGTCAAGGGGTAACGGCAGAGGAAATTCTGGACGACTATCCCAGACTCGAAGCCGATGACATTCTCGCCTGCATCGCATATGCTCATGCCGTAATTGCGGGGGACTCGCTGGCTGCGGTTTCCGTTTCGGCATCTTGAGGTTCCTGATAGACGCTTGCGCAGGGCGCCGCCTGGCCCATTGGTTGCGCGAAAATGGGCACGATGTGATTGAAGCAGACGCCCTTGGCCCGGATCCGGGAGATGCTGCATTGCTGGATGTTGCAGCGTCGTCAGGGCGGATACTGGTTACAATAGACACCGATTTTGGGGAGCTGATATTTGGACGCGGGCAGGATCACGCTGGACTGGTTCGCATCCCGGACGTTCCCGTACGGCAGCGTATCGCCCTACTGGAAGAGGTAATTCGACGTTACCAAACCGAACTGGAGGAGCGTGCCATCATCACTTTGCGGGGTGGCCGCATCCGGGTGTCGTCCTCGCCACGAGAATAGCTGAAATCTTGAGAGAGGAAGGGAGACGTATTCTTATGCCCGCTATCAGCATCAACGGAGCGCGCCTGAACCAGACCCTGGAGGAGCTAGGCAAGTTCGGGGAGACCCCTGAGGGCATGGACCGCCTGGCCTTCTCCCCCGCCGACGTGGAGAGCCGCGAGTACACCATGGGACTGATGCGGGAGGCCGGGCTGGAGGTACGCATCGACACCGGCGGCAACATCATCGGGCGCAAGGAGGGCAGCGACAGCTCGCTGCCGGCCATCGCCATGGGGTCGCACACCGACACGGTGCCGCTGGGGGGCAAGTACGACGGGGCCCTGGGCGTCATGGGCGCCATCGAGGTCATCAGGACGCTGGCGGAGAACGGGCACGTGACCCGCCACCCGCTGGAGGCCATCGTGTTCACCAACGAGGAGGGCACCCGCTTTCACCGCTGGATGATCGGCAGCCGGGCCATGGCCGGGATGCTGGAGCCCGAGGACCTGGTGGCGGTGGACGCCGATGGAGTATCGCTGGCCCAGCGCATGGGAGACATTGGGGGCGACCTGTCGCGGGTGCAGGAGGCGGCCCGGAAACCCGGCGAGCTGGCGGCCTACTTCGAGCTGCACATCGAGCAGGGACCGCAGATCTTCCGCTCGGGAACCCCCATCGGGGTGGTGACCGGGATCACGGGCCGGGGCGTTTTCGAGATGGACATTACGGGGATGTCCAACCACGCCGGGACCACGCCCATGAGCGAGCGGAGGGACGCGCTGGTGGCTGCCTCCAAGCTGGTGGTGCAGGTGCAGAAGATGGCCGCCGAGGACGAGATCTGCCGGGTGGCCACGGCGGGAGCCCTGGACGTGCTGCCCAACGCGGTCAACGTGGTGCCGGGCCGGGCCACGGTGGGCGTGGAGTTCCGGGACCTGGACATGTCGGCGCTGGCTGCGGCGGAGCGGGAACTCACCCGGATGGCCCGGGAGTCGGAGGAGCAGGACGGGGTGGAGATCACCATCAACCGCCACCGGTTCACGGATGCGGTGCCCATTACCCAGGAAATGCAGGACTGGGTGGGGGAGGCCGCCGAGCGGGCCGGCTTTTCCTGGGAGCGCGTTCCCAGCGGGGCGGGGCACGACGCCCAGGTCATGGCAACCATCGCGCCCATGGCGATGGTCTTCGTGCCCAGCGCGGAGGGAATCAGCCACGCCGTCGAGGAGTATTCCAGCCCGGAGGACTGCGCCAACGGGGCCCAGGTGCTGCTGGAGCTGCTGCTCCTGGCCGACGAACGGCTGTGAGGGGTGGCAGAAAGTTTGGAATATCCCCCGATTTGCGCCGAACGAGGAGCGGTACGATGACGACGGCAACACCGGATATGGCAGCGCCTCAACCCTCTGTCCCGGACGATGTGCTCAGAAGTTTTGTGGAAAAGACCATTACGGGAAGAAGAGTGTCGGTAAGCTTTAGCTCAGTGCCCCGGGAGAACCCAGGAGGGCCGGGGAGCCCTGAAATTAGATGGCTGGGTCCCACCACGGCTGCCATCGCCCGCCTCCCTTGGTTCGAGACAAACCTCCCCGACGGCAGAACTCCGCCTCAACCCGAGGCCGCCGCCGCTCTGCTCTGGCTGCTGGCGATGGCCCTTGACGACGACACCATACCACCTACCGGTATCATCCCCACCTGGCGAGGCGGAGTGTCTGCGGAGTGGCACGCCAACGGATTCGACCTGGAAATCGAGTGCGACCCAAGCGGAACCATGGAGTACAATTTCGCCGGTCCGGGAATCGAAGAATATGAGGGCCCGGTGGATGAAGCTCTGGTTCAACTCAAGCGCCACGTTGCAATGTTGCCCCATGACAGGAAATAGACAATCCCCCAATGACATCATCAACCCAGGAAGGACGCATTGAAGACAGTCAGATAGTCATGCGGCGAGTCAGAGACTACGAAATAATTGGGAATTATAGTGAATTTTAGCCAAAAACCTTGACAAGTCGGCCCGTCTTGGCTAAAATAGTCGTATAAGTTAAGCGGGATTGGACAGCGAAGATGACGACAGGGATTGGGCCGGGCAAGAGCTACCGCAAGGGTATCACCCTCATTCAGGCGGTCAAGAAATTCGACACCGAGGAAAAGGCCGAGGCGTGGTTCGTGGCCCAGCGCTGGCCCGACGGCGTAAAGTGCGCCCACTGCGGAAGCGAGCGAATCAGCGAGATTGCCAACCGGAAACCCCAGCCCTACCGCTGCAAGGATTGCCGGAAACACTTCAGCGTCAAGACCAACTCCCTGCTTCACAGCTCCAACCTTCCCCTCAGCCAATGGGCAATCGCGTTCTACCTGTTCAACACCAGCCTGAAGGGCGTCAGCAGCATGAAGTTGCATCGGGACCTGGGGATAGCGCAAAGCTCGGCTTGGTACATGGGCCAGCGCATCCGTGAAATGTGGAACCCGGTAGCCGACAGGTTCGCCGGTCCCGTCGAAGCCGACGAAACCTACATCGGCGGTTTGGAGAAGAACAAGCACGAATCCAAGCGGCTCCATGCCGGGAGGGGAACGGTTGGGAAGACCCCGGTAGTCGGCGTGAAGGACCGGGAGACCAACCGGGTCAAGACTGCGGTTGTCGAACATACGGACAAGCCGACGCTCCAGGGGTTCGTACACCGGAACACGGAGCCATTCGCCCAGGTCTACACGGACGAAGCGCGGGCCTACGTGGGATTGAACCGGCCCCACGAAGCGGTAGCCCACAGCGCCAACGAGTACGTCCGCGGAATGGCTCACACCAACGGCATGGAGAGCCATTGGGCGCTGTTCAAGCGGGGAATCGACGGAATCTACCATCACGTCAGCGTCAAGCACCTGGGCAAGTACACGCTGGAATTCGAGGGGCGGCACAACAGCCGCCCGATGGACACGGAAAACCAGATGGAAGGGATGGTCAGAGGGGCGGCGGGCAAGCGGATTACCTACGCCGCCCTGATAGCCGATTAGGGACGGGCAAACATGGCTGTGCCAGAATACCGGTTACTGGACTTGTTTTGCGGAGCGGGCGGCGCGGCTGTGGGCTATCACCAAATGGGATTTGACGTGGTGGGAGTGGACATCGCGCCGCAACCCAATTACCCCTACCAGTTTGTTCAGGCGGATGCCTTGGCACTTGACCACGGCTTCATGGCCGGATTTGATGCTGTACACGCTTCCCCTCCATGCCAAGCGTATTCCGACCTAGCCTACCGTAACGGCAATGCCGATGCGTGGCCGCAACTGATCGAGCCAGTGCGTGAGCTGCTGGCCGATACTGGAAAGCCTTACGTGATTGAGAACGTGGAAGGTTCCCCGCTGCGGGACTACATCGTACTATGCGGGACCATGTTCCCCGGGCTGAGAGTGTTGCGCCACCGTCTATTCGAAACCAATTTCCCGATTTGTCCTCCCAGTCACGGCAAACACCCCAAGGTACACACCTTCGACCGGCGGAAGTCCCATTACGGCCACACCAACGAGTGGAAGGACTTCGTTTCGGTCAACGGTGGAGGGAATTGTTCCGTGGCCGCAGCTAGGGATGCTATGGGGATTGACTGGATGACCAAGCGGGAGATTAACGAAGCGATTCCGCCAGCTTATACCCGTTTTGTGGGAAGCGTATTGCAGTCTAGGTTGTCCACCCATGCCTAGACCCCGGACAGGTTCCAAGGCCCGCCTCAAGGAGTATCTGCGGAATCATGTCGGGGAGATTGTGACGGCCCGCGATCTGCAAGTTGCGGCTGGCCCTCAAGTCACCGAATGGGCGCGGCGAGTGCGAGAAATTAGGGAAGAGGGATGGCCAATTCGGACTCACAATGACGATGCGGGTCTTCGCCCTGGGGAGTATCGGCTTGACTCCATGCCGCCCGACGATTCCCAATATGCCTTCACGCGGCGCATTTCGGCGAGGCTACGGGCGCAAGTATTGGAGCGAAACGGCTATACTTGCCAGATGTGCGGAGCGGGAGCCGGGGAAATAGACGACCTGAATCCTGGCCGCACTATTCGACTGCATATAGGGCATATCGTAGACCAAAGCCACGGCGGGGGAGAGACACTATCCAACCTTCGGGCACTATGCAGTAACTGCAACCAGGGAGCGCAGAACATGGCCCAAGAGCCGCCAAGCTGGACATGGGTTTTGAGCCAAGTTCGCCGTGCGTCGGAAGGAGACCAACGGCGGGTAATGGACTGGCTCAGACAGAAATTCGGAGATTGACACGAGAGGGAGAGGACCTATGGCACGAGGGAGAAAGCCGATGGGCCGCCCGGCCCGGCTGTTGCCGCCCCTGATAGACGCAACCCCGGAGGAACTGGCCCATGCGGTGCTGAACGCCGGCCGGCCAAAGGGGCCGGTTGTGGCGCGGGACTATTTCTGTGTGGACTGCGCGCGGCAGGTTGCGTACCCGGAAACCCTCTACAACGACGGGCGGTGCGAGGAATGTCACGCCGCCGCAACGGGATGAGCCGAAGCGGTTTGGCTAAAATTCGCTATAATTCCCAAATAATTACGGACAGCAACGACGGCCTGCCAAGACCCTCCAGCAACTCCTTCATACAGGATGGGCCTGACGGAGACGTTTCAGTTTTCTTGGAATCTGAAACTACTCCAGCGCACATCACCAGAGAACACCCGGGAACATACGTAGCGAAAGTGAGAATAGGGGTCATATGAGCCCAGGGTCTTGAAGTAGAACGCGACCCCGTACCCGGAGACCCAGGTCATTGCAACATCACGGGCCGCAAAAGCCGAGGGAAAGACAGGGCGATAGCCCGTAGCTCAAGCTGGGTTGAGGGTTACGGGCCAACCTGGCCCTCGCAAGTCAATATCCCGCAGTAAGGGAGCAAGATTTCTCCCTTATCCAAACCCAAGTCGAAATCAAAGGAAATGCCATCGTGAAACTCACCGGCAGCTATGAAGTCAACGCCCCCCGGGAGGCTGTGTGGCGAACTATCACCGAACCCCGATCCCTGCAGGGCTGCATTCCCGGCTGCCAGCGCCTGGAGGATGTGGGAGAAGGCAACTACGAGGCCGCCATCAGCGCATCGCTGGGACCGGTGCGGGGCAGCTTCAACGCCAGGGTCAGCATACGGGACTGGAATCCCTACGAGTCGTACAGGTTGGTGGTTTCGGCCAATGGCCCGCCGGGGTTCGTAAACGGGGAGTGCTTCATTTCGCTGGCCGAGGAGGGCGGAGTCACCACGGTCAGCGTGGACGGCGACGGTCAGGCCGGCGGTCTGCTGGCGCGGGTGGGACAGCGCATGATGGAAAGCGCGGGGCGCTCGATGATGGACCGGTTCTTCGGATGCCTGGCCGAGGCGGCGACGAAGGCCGGCTGAAGTCAGGACCGGACTTACGCAGTTGCAGGTCTCACCCTCACCCTAACCCTCCCTCCACGGGGGAGGAATCAGGTCTAGAGGAGGTTCCCGATGGAACGCGGCATACCCACCAAGGAAGAGGTGCTGGGCTACCTGACGAAGGACCGCAACTGGGGCCGGTGGGGCGATGACGACCAGCTGGGCGCGGTCAACATGATCACCCCGGAGAAACGGATGGAGGCCGCCGCGCTGGTCAAGTCGGGCCGGGCCATATCGCTGAGCCGCGAGTTTCCGGTGATCCCGGCACCCAACAATCCGACCCCTGCCATCCACTACATGAAGAAAGTCTACCGCAGCCCCTCGGCGGGATTTTCAGCCGACTACTACGGCATCTCATACCACGGCACTGCCACCACTCACCTGGACGCTCTGTGCCACGTCTGGGACGAAAACGGGATGTGGAACGGTCGCAACCCCGATGAGCAGATCACGATGGACGGCGCACAGTGGGGGGCGGTGCATCACTGGAAGGAGGGGCTGATCACGCGGGGGGTGCTGCTGGACGTGCCCCGGCACCGGGGAACGCCCTACGTGACCATGGAAAGCCCCGTTCATGGCTGGGAGCTGGAGGACATCGCCAGGGAGCAGGGTGTGGAGATGCGCCCCGGCGACGCGGTGCTGGTCTACAGCGGACGGGAGGCGTGGAACGCCGACGGCAACCCCCTGTGGGGCAGCGACCCGCTGGAGCGGCCCGGGCTGCACATGAGCTGTCTGCCGTTTCTGAAGGAGTCCAACGTGTGCCTGCTGGGCTGGGACATGATGGACTTCACTCCCAACGGGTACGACCTCTCGTGGGCGGTGCACGGCGCCATCTTCGCCTACGGCATCGGCCTGCTGGACAACGCGCTGCTGCAGCCGCTGGCGGAGGCCTGCGCCGAAGTGGGGCGTTACGAATTCATGATCACCATCAACCCGCTGCGGGTCGTGGGAGGGACCGGGTCACCGGTCAACCCGGTCGCGATACTGTAAGGCCACAAGCCTCCGGAATTCTCCAAAGAGGAAGGGGCGGAGTCCAACTCCGCCCCTCATCACGCACATTCGGGCTGGGGCTACTGCTCCTCGTCGTCCCCCGAGCTGTAGATGGAATTCTCGAAGGCGCGCACCTCGCGGCAGTGGAGGCACTCGCCCCGGCTGTAACGGCCGTTGGCCGGCTCGATGATCCAGTGGTGCCGACAGACCGGCGCCTCCTGCAGCGCCGTCACCCCCTGGGACTTTTCCAGGACCATAGCTTCACCTCCTCGTTCCCACTTCTCGACTATGGAGAAATAATGCTGAACGGGATGTCCGGAAAATGGGCAGACATCCCGTCAAGCACAAGCTATCGTCCCGCAACCACGGCGGTCAACGGTTTCGGCGATATTTTTTGACTAATTTTGGAAATTGACGAAATATTCTCCGTCAAGCCGCCAGTTCCAGGTCAGGCGCCTCCGGGGGGACGGCGGCCTCCACCGCCTGCCGGTCAGCGCCCCCGGGGGCGGCCTCCGCCACTGCATAATACCGCCCGCACTGCACGCAGTTCAGGTATCGACCGTATATGTCCTGACCGAGGTACAGGTCTCCTTGGCACTTGGGGCAACCGCGCAACTTGAACATTGATGACCTCCCTTCCCGTAATACTGTGTCGGATAAAGAAATTGAAGGGCATCATACTTGACTGAATCTTACCACAGTGTTACGAATTGCCACCATAATTTTCGGCCTGACCGGCAGCGCGCAGTCCGATCGTGCTCCGACCCTGCGACAAGCTCAGGATGAGCGGCGTGGGAAGTCCGTGGGCAGGCGCGTGGCATTGCCACGAACGGTTTGGGAGGGACCCGGCAGCCGCCCTGCTAGAGGCCCTGGAACCAGGGCTGGCGCCGGTCGGCGAAGGCCCTGATGCCCTCCTGGAAGTCGCGGGTGCGGGCGGTGCGGGCGAAGGCCTCGGTCTCGGCGTCGAGCTGGTCCTGGAGGGTGGAGTCCCAGGAGCGATCGTAGAGCTCCTTAACGCGCCCATAGGCCACCGTCGGGCCCCCGGCGAGACGGGTGGCGGTCTCCAGGGCGTGGCGGTCCAGCTCCTCGTCGGAGCAGACCTGGGAGACGAGGCCCAGCTCGAGGGCGCGGGGCGCACCGATGGGCTGGGGGGCCAGGTACAGCTCCATGGCCCGGCCCGAGCCCAGAAGGCGCGGCAGCAGCCAGGTGGAGCCGCCGTCGGCTGGAGCGCCGATGTTGGCGTAGGCCATAAGGAACCGGGCTCCCTGGGCCGCCACACGAATGTCGGCGGCAAGGGCCAGGCTGAACCCGGCACCGGCAGCAGCGCCGTTGATGGCCGCCACCACGGGCTTGGGCAGCCGCCGCAGGGGTAGCACCACCTTGCCGTGCAGGGAGTCGGCCAGCTCGCGGATGGCCTGGGAGACGCCGTCGGGCCCGCTTTCCTCCAGTGTGGCCACCATCTGCCTGACGTTGGCGCCGGCGCAGAAGGCGCCGCCTGCGCCCTGTAGCAACACGGCCCGGATGTTGGGCGAGGCGGACTGTTCCACGGCCCGTCCCAGGGCGTCGATCATCGCTGGAGTGAGGGCGTTGCGGGTCTCGGGGCTGTCCAGGGTGATGATGCCCACGGCGCCCGAGGTGGTGAACTTAACCGAATCGTCTGCCATTACGGGCTGCTCCTGCGTGCCGGCCATCGTTGGCGAGTGTTCCGGCCATGGACCATGATTGAAGGGCCTTCGCTAGGAAAATGCCTGAATCGCGACAGGAAACTCGCGGGTGGGGAGTGAACTCCCCACCCTGACCCTCTCCCGCGGGGGAGGGCCAGGATTCGACTGCGTGGGTCCCACCTGAATCAGTCCATTGGCCCGAACCAGCGATGCCCTTGCCACAATCCCCTGCCAGGGGAGAGGGACATGGAAAATGAGGCAGCCTAGCTCTCGGGGCCGTGGGTGGCCCAGGCGTCGGCGCAGGCCTTGGCCACGGCAGCGGGAACGGCGCGGTCCAGGGACCAGGGGATCACCCGCCCGGGCGTCGGTTCGGGGATCAGGGCCGCCAGCGCTTGGCCCGCCGCCAGTTTCATGCTGGTGGTTATCT
Source organism: Dehalococcoidia bacterium (assembly GCA_965208825.1). Lineage (GTDB taxonomy): Bacteria > Chloroflexota > Dehalococcoidia > Lucifugimonadales > UBA3495 > VXOI01. Next base: position 132,897 of record CBDBPP010000003.1, on the reverse strand, counting down.
GAGAGGCCTTGGCGTCCAAAGCGCCGCGGAAGACGCCGGGGAAGACCAGGCTGTTGTTGATCTGGTTGGGGAAATCGCTGCGTCCCGTGCCGACCACGGCGGCGCCCGCCGCCTCGGCCAGGTCGGGCATGATCTCGGGCACAGGGTTGGCCATGGCGAAGACCACAGAGTCCTTGGCCATGGAGGAGACCATCTCAGGCGTGATCATGTCGGCCACGGCCAGGCCGATGAATACGTCGGCGCCGCGCATGGCCTCGGCGATGCCCCCGGTGCGGTTCTCGGGGTTGGTAATATCGAGCATGGAGGACTTGATGGGTGTCAGGTCGGTGCGGCCCCGGTGGATGATGCCCACGCTGTCGACCAGGATGATGTTGGTGGCGCCGTAGTCCAGCAGCAGCTTGGCGGAGGCGATGCCGCCGGCCCCGGCCCCGGCGAAGACGAAGGAGGCGTCCTCGATCTTGCGGCCGGTGACGGCCAGGCCGTTGATCACGGCGGCCAGGACGGCGATGGCGGTGCCGTGCTGGTCGTCGTGGAACACAGGGATGCCCAGGTCCTGGAGGGCTTCTTCGATGTCGAAGCACTTGGGGGCGGCGATGTCCTCTAGGTTGACGCCGCCGAGGCTGGGGGCGATGGCCCGGACGGTCCGGATGATCTCGGCCGGGTCCTGGGAGGCGACGCAGATGGGATAGGCGTCGACGCCGGCCAGGTTCTTGAACAGGATCGACTTGCCCTCCATGACAGGCATGGCCGCCTCAGCGCCGATGTTGCCGAGGCCCAGCACCGCCGAGCCGTCGGTGACCACGGCGATGGTGTTGCCGCGGTTGGTCAGGTTGTAGGACTCGGTGGGATCGGCGTGAATGGCCATGCACACCGAGGCCACGCCGGGTGTGTAGGCGATGGACAGTTCCTCCAGCGTTTCCACGGTCATCTTGGAATTGATGCTGACTTTGCCGCGGCTTTCCCGGTGCCGCCGGATGGCCTCTGTTCCGTAGTCGGTTGTCATGGTTCGTTACTCCTGACGTGTTTTGAAATGGGTCTGGTGGCGTCGGTTAGGCTCGTCTCGCGCCCATCAGGACATGGACAGCGAAGGATCTGCGATCTCGAATGGGAGTCCGGACGAATCTCGAAATGATCCCTTCCACAAGAGCGATCTGTTGCAGCACCTCTGTCCTAGTGAAATTCGCCTCGGGATCATAGTCGGCCCTGTGGCGACGCTGTTGCATCTCCACGAAAGAGTCTGCGAAATCTCTGATTGCCACAGGTAACCTGGCTATTTCAGCCTCTTCCTGGCAACGGGCCCTGGCTACCCCATGATTCAGCGCCCGGTAGACCCGCACCCATGCCTCTTTGCTTCTACTCGATTGTCTGCCGCCCACTATAGTATCTGCACAGCCTTCTGCAAGACTATGGAACAGAGCATAATATGTAGAACTGACTGCTCTCCTGAGGTCCGTTTCCAGCGGTCTTCCCCTGACCGGCCTTCCCGCCAAATTCCTGGAAGTGGTAATGAGGTCAAGCGCCTTCACTCAGGTACCTCGGCCCCATCACCTTCCACTCCGATCGTTTGATGTAGGAAATACTGGGGTACGGAGGCACCCCAAGTTCGATCAGCCTGTCCTTGAGCCGCCCAATCAGGCCTCCTGTCCAGGCTGGGTCCAGATCATCCTGCTCGCCTTCAAATACGACCAGAACCCTCAGGTAGGGGTCCCCGTACCCGTCGACATCTTGCTTGACTACAATCGGGTCGAAATCCAGCCTGGATTCGAAGTGCCCTTTCAGGGCCTCGCCAACGATCTCCGACACTTGATTCAATTGTTCCTGTGTCAGGGTTTCTTTCAGCATGACCTTCAACCGGCTCGGTCAGTAATAGATCCTTCCCCTTTTGCTGGGCGTCGCTGACTAGTTGTCCGGCTACCGCGTTACCGCGCCCTCGGCGGCAGAGGAGGCGAGCTTGGCGTACTTGGCGAGGGCCCCGGTGGAGTAGTTGGGGGGCAACGGCTGCCAGTTTGCCCGGCGGTCGGTCATCTCTTCCTCGGTGAGGCGCACGTTGAGCTGGCGGTTGGGTATGTCCAGGGTGACCTCGTCGCCCTCCCGCAACAGGCCGATGGGTCCGCCGACTGCGGCCTCCGGGGCCACGTGGCCCACCATGGGACCGTGACTGGCACCGGAGAAGCGGCCGTCGGTTACCAGGGCCACGTCGTCGCCCAGGCCCTGGCCGACGATGGCGGCGGTCACCGCCAGCATTTCCTGCATTCCGGGGCCGCCCTTGGGTCCCTCGTAGCGGATGATGACGATGTCGCCGGGCTTTATGCGCCCTGCCTGGATGGCCTGGAAGGCGGCGGGCTCCTGGTCGAAGACCCGCGCCGGGCCGCGATACACCTTCTCCTGGTGGCCGGCGACCTTGATTACCGCGCCTTCGGGGGCCAGGTTGCCGCGCAGGATGGCCAGGCCGCCCGTCGGGCTGCGCGGGGTGTCGACCTCGGTGATGATGGGCTGGTCATCGATCACGGTGACGCCCTCCAGGTTCTGGGCCACGGTCTTTCCGGTAACGGTCATGGAGTCGCCGTGGAGCAGGCCGGCGGCCAGCAGGCGCTTCATGACGAGGGCGATACCGCCGTAGCGGGAGAGGTCGGCCATGACGTAGCGGCCGGCGGGCTTCATGTCGGCGATGTATGGGGTGCTGGCGCTGATGCGCTCGAAGTCCTCCAGGGTGAGAGGGACGCCGGCCTCATATGCGATGGCCAGGAGGTGCAGGACGAGGTTGGTGGAGCCGCCCATGGCCACGCCGACGGTGATGGCGTTCTCGAAGGCCTGCTTGGTCATGATGTCCCGGGGGCGGAGGTCCTCCTCCAGGAGGCGCATCAGCGTGCGGCCGACGTCGCGGGCCTCGCCCAGTTTGCGGGGGTCGATGGCCGGGATGGAGGCGTCGCCGGGCAGCGACATGCCCATGACCTCGATGGCAGTGGACATGGTGTTGGCGGTGAACAGGCCGGCGCAGGAACCCTCGCCGGGGCAGGCGACGCATTCCAGGGCGCGGAGCTCCTCGAAAGTCACGTCTCCCTTGGCATAGCCGCCCACGGCCTCGAACACGTCCTGGATGTTCACGTCGCGGCCGTCGTACTGGCCGGGCATGATGGAGCCGCCGTACATGTAGATGCCGGGAACATTGAGGCGGGCCAGGGCCATCATGCAGCCGGGCATGTTCTTGTCGCAGCCGCCGATGGTGATCAGCCCGTCCATGCGCTCGCCGAAGGTGACCAGCTCGATGGAGTCGGCGATGGCCTCGCGGCTGACCAGCGAGGTCTTCATGCCCTCGGTGCCCATGGAGATGCCGTCGCTTACGGTGATGGTGCCGAACTCGAAGGGGACGCCGTCGGCGGCGCGCACGCCTTCCTTGACTCCGTTGGCGAAGCGGGTGAGGTGTACGTTGCAGGGGGTGACGTCGCTGGCCAGGTTGGCGATGGCGACGAAGGGCTTTTCCATGTCCTCGTGGGTGATGCCCATGGCCATCAGCATGGCGCGGGCGGGCGCGCGCTGCACATCGTGGGTGATCTCGGCGCTGCGGTGCTTGGTTTTGGCGGGTTTTCCGATTGAGGCTGGCGCTGTCGGTGCGGTCGTGGTGGCCACGGGGTCATCTCCCTTAGTAAAGGTTGGGTATGGGCGCAGGCCTGGTCCGCGCCGTGTAGTGTCTCTAAGATCGCCTGTCGCGCAATTATAGGTTGCTACCTATTGGGGCACAAGGCGGGGGAGGGAGCGGGCGAGAGGAACCGAGCGGAGGATCATTGAAAAGTAAAGAGCCTAATCGAATCCTACACTCTCGGCCACTCGTACGATGGCATCGAGTTTTTCGATTACCTCAGAGGAAATCTGCTCTTCAGGTACGTAATTTGCCAGTTCGTAAAAGTCTTTCTTGTTCATTAAATTGGGAGAGTCCAACTTCTGAAAATAGGTGCGGAACAACGGCGTAAGGAAAGTGTCACTGACTTTTACGTCTTCATCCCAAGGTGACCCTTGGCCAAGGGTCAACATGGCACCTTCTATCTCAGAAATGGCCTCCTGCATCGCCCGAAGACGTATCGGCCTCTCAGCTACAGCAAAAAGCGGACCCTGGGCATCGGCTTCGGCAGAGGCGACCGCATAATTCTCCAAGGTTGTGCGGGTGCAAAAGTAATTTTCGATTTCCCTGCGCTGCCATGATTGTATGTTGAGATCGCCTCCCATCTCAGGGACGGCTTCCATTCGATCAAAGAGGGCTAAGCCTTGGAGATATGGCAAAGCTTCCTTAAGGCCGTAGAAATGATTCCGGGCTTTAGGGAGCTGATTCTCAACGTAACTGACAAAGGGTCTTTCAAGTGCTTTAAGAGCTTGCTCATGCCCCAAACGGCGGGCGAGAGTTCTCAGAATAGCCAAGTCTGTTGAACCCTCAAGGTAAAGAACCCAGCCTGTCTGTTCAGCCTGATAGTACTGGTCGAATCCTATATCTCGTAGTGACTTCAATACTTGACTGCCTCGATCGTCCATACGATGGGGCCGTCCTACGAAGGCGATAACCATGTCGCGATCAGCCGCCTCTGCAAGTAATACCTCGGAATGACTAGCCGCGATGATCTGATTGCCGCTTTGGGCTGCAACATCTGAGATCAGCTGATAAATGTGCCGCTGGCGAAGGATTTCCAAGTGGGCGTCGGGCTCGTCAAGTAACAAGACGGCCCCGGGGTTTGCGTACATATAAGCCAGGAGAAGTAGAGTCTGCTGCAGACCCCGTCCGCTGGATGAGAGGTCGAGTGATGAACCTCGTTCCCTGTAGCTCATCACGATTTCTCCGCGCTCTGTTACGTATCTCGGCTGTTCCAAGGTGGCCAGAAACAGCACTTCAATTTGTGCAACCAATTGTTCCCAGAGCGCAGGCTTCTCCTGTTCAATTCGATAGCAAAGGTTGCGAAGGACTTCCGCTGTACGGCCTTCGCCGATCCGCACATTTACAGCGCCTGCGTCCAGCCTGGTTTCCGTGGCGGCCAAGCCCGACATTGGTGGCAGAAAGGATACCTGCACCGTGCCCGCCTCCTCGGGAACCGGCATTCTCTGTCGGTCGCCGGTGCGGAGAGGGCGGCAGTAAAATGCTTCCTCGTTGGCGTAGTCGAATTCCAACCCGCAGTCCCACTGCCCGCCAAGGCCAATGCCTGAAACCACGATGTTGACGTGGACGTTCTCGTTCCTTTGTCTGCCGTTCTCTCGGAAAGAATTACGCACGTGTAACCCGTTCCAAAGCAACTTTGCGTCGGGCACGGGGATAGAGACCAGGTCCCGCCTGTTAACGGTGACGCCCCGTTGACTACGTCCCGAGTGTGATTCCGCATGCCCCCGACGTTCCAGCCAGCGCTTTAGTCCGATGTCCCACAATGCCAAAGCTTGCATGGCCGAGGTCTTGCCGGAGTTATTAGGCCCGATAAACACTACCGGGCTGCCCAGTTCGATATCGACGTCGCCGAGCCCCTTGAAATTGTGTACAGCCAGATTGGTAAGCATTGCGCACTCGTCAAAGGTCGGGCTGGCAGTATTCTACCACCGGACTGACGGCAAGCCGCCGTGTTGCAAGGAACCCTAGCCCGTTGCCTCTTCGAGCCGCTTTTCGTAGCAGAGGCTGAGTGGATCGTCGGCCGGGTAATCGCCGAAGGGCGGGATGCGGTGGTAGCCGCACTTCTCGTAGAGGCCGATGGCCTCGGGCTGGTAAATGCCGGTCTCCAGCCGCATGACGGCGGCGCCCTGCTCCCGGGCCAGGGTCTCCAGGTGGTCCAGCAGGCGCCGGGCGAGGCCCCGACCGCGAAACCGGTCGCGGACGTACATGCGCTTGAGCTCGCCGTAACGGCCGCCGGGGAGCCCCGGGTCGTGGAGGAACTGCACGCCGCCGCAGCCGGCGGGTGCGCCGTCGTGGTACAGGACGAAGAACTCCACGCCTCGGTCGACCAGCTTCTCGATACTGTAACCGTGCTGGCTTTCCCTTGGGTAGAGAGGGCCGAGATAGGCGTCCAGCTCGGAGATGAGGAGGGACGCTTCCTCGGTGCCGGGGTGTTCCCGGCAGATGGTGATGGATTTCGTAATGCTCATATTTCCAGTGTAGCACGGTCGGGGCCGGCGCCACGGGTTGCGTGGTTGGGCGATTTCCATTAACCTTCCTTCCGGCTCGAGAGGGTTCCCGCAAGGTGAGCCCGGCGGGCCAAATCCCGAAAGATTCCAGGATGGAGGGGCAAGATGTTTAACCCCCTGGGTTGGTTCAAGCCAGAGACAGCCAAGGCACATTGCGACATTCCCTGCGGCATCTACGACCCGATCAGCGCCAAAATCGCGGCCCAGACGGTGCAGAAGATGGTGCTGCGAATGCAGAACCTGGAGGAAGGCGACGACCACCGTGCCTTCGCCAACACCATGGCCCGCTATATCACGGTCAAGGAGGAGCACGCCGAGAGGTGCAAGGAGGAGCTGCGGATCCTCTGGGCGGACTACGCGTGGCCCGGCACCGACGCCAATGAGATCGCGGCCAAGTTCAACGCCGCCCTCAAGCTGGCGGGCCAGTGCAAGCAGACCGTCAGCATGGAGAACGCGGAGAACCTGGTGGCCGCCTGTGACGACATCGCCGCGGCCTTCTGGGCCACCAAGGGACAGGAGTACAGCGACCCGCTGGCCGCCGCGCGCTACGGGACGTAGACCGGCAACAGGCGAATCACTCCGACCCGCACCATCCCCCGAAGGAGGAGTTCCTGAGGCGGGCCGGTCTCCGGAGAGAGTGTAGGGGCGCACAGCTGTGCGCCCCTACGGTTCGTTTCCGGCATCAGTCGCTATTACGGTGAACGCGTAGGGGCGGGTTTCAAACCCGCCCCTACGATCTGCCGGCCCGGCGTCGCCCGGGGATTAGCTGGCTTCGATGGCGGGCGGTCCCTCCACGACCTGCACGGGGAACTCCCTGGCCTTACTGGTCTCGGCCATGGGCAGGGTTATGGTCAGTACGCCGTGCTCGAAGCGGGGCTCCAGCATCTCCTGGTTCACGCTGCCGGGCAGGCGCACCGAGCGGCGGAAGTTGCCCCAGCGTCGTTCGCGCATGAAATACGACCCTCCGTCGTTCTCGAACCGGGACGCCGTGTGCCCGCTGATGGTCAGGACGTTATCCTCGAGGGTCACCTTGATGTCCTCGGGGGCCACGCCGGGCAGGGATGCCCTGATGAAAAAGTTATCGTCCTCGGTGAACACGTCCAAGGGGGCGGCCCAGCCGTCGTGGCCGTTAGACCCGTTGAAGCCGTTGTTGTCCCAACGGGGCCAGTGGCGCCACGGGCCGAAGTCCCGCCACATGCGGTCCATGCTGTTATGCATCTGCCGGAATTCGCTAAAGGGGCTGAATCGGTTTCTCCGCTGCAACATCATTAGTTTCTCCTTCTACTGCCTTCTTTCCTGATTCCTTCTTTCGCCCTTGGGCAATAAAACCGTGGCATGGGAATGCCCATCTACCCTGGGCCTAGAAGTAGTACCGCACGCCGGGGGCGGGTACCCTGTAGGCCAGCACGGGCTGTGGAACCTTCTCCCGATGGACGGCCTGTTCCAGGATTTTCGAGACCTCCTGTGCCGCCTTGGGGTTCAGTTCCCGGGCCTCTGAGGTTGTTGACGTGAACTGGTTCTTCAACTCCGTCGCTGCCATCTCCTCTCTCCTTGCTTACTGTATGACTAGACTATATCAGTTGATACGACTTGTGTCAACTATTTGTATAAGATAGCGTTAGAGTTGATCTGAGCTGAGTAAAATTCCGTATATGAAGTTGACATACCAATCTACATTTTATATAAAGACAATATATTCATTGTACTCAGAAGCAGAGGCGGACAATGCAGCGGACCCAGGGAATCTACCTGATCAGCGTGGTGGCGGAGACGCTGGACATGCACCCGCAGACCCTGCGCAAGTACGAGCGGGCAGGGTTCGTGGTGCCGCTGCGCATGGGGGCGCTGCGCACCTACTCGGATGAGGACGTGGCGCGGCTGCGGCTGATCAAGCACTTCGTCGAGGACATGGGCCTGAACCTGTCGGGGGTGCAGCTGGCCCTGAAAATGACCTCGGAGCTGCTGGCCCTGCGCCGCGAGACGGCGGCGGCGGGCGGCCCGGTGGCGCGCATCGACGCGATGCTGGCGACGCTGGGGGTGCGGGTGGTGCGCCGACCCACGCCGGAGCCCAGGCAGGACCCGGGGGATAGCTGGTTCCAGGTCAACGAGGGCGAGGCAGTGGAGTTCGAGACCGCCGGCGGAGGAGCTTTCGAGCAGTAGCCATAGGGGTAGATCCAGAGACGATGACAGGGGCGCACGGCTGTGCGCCCCTGCGTTTTCTGGTCGTGCAGGCCGGTGAGTCAGCCACCGGCCCTGCGTTGGAGACTTACTCCCGCTGCCAGCGGGCAACGTCCTTGGCAAAGTAGCTGATGATGATGTCGGCGCCGGCCCGCTTGATGCCCGTGAGCAACTCGATGGTCACCGGACGCTCGTCGATCCAGCCCTGCTGGCTTGCTGCCTTGACCATCGAATACTCACCACTGACGTTGTAGGCGGCGAGAGGGTGGTCGAATCGCTGGCGGGCCTCGCGGATGACGTCCATGTAGGCCATGGCGGGCTTGACCATCACGATATCGGCGCCCTCGGCGATGTCGCTCTCGATCTCGCGCATGGCCATGCGCGAGTTGGCCGGGTCCAGCTGGTAGGACTTGCGGTCGCCGAACTGGGGATTGGAGCCGGCGGCGACACGGAAGGGGCCGTAGAAGGCCGAGGCGTACTTGGCGGCATAGCCCATGATCGGCGTGTCCTCGTAGCCGTTGGCGTCGAGCGCCTGGCGGATGGCCCAGACCTGCCCGTCCATCATCGCCGAGGGGGCGGGCAGGTCGGCGCCCGCCTGAACGTGGGACAGGGCGGTGCGGGCCAGCAGCTCCAGGGTCTGGTCGTTATCCACCCGGCCGTTGTGGATGATGCCGCAGTGGCCGTGGTCGGTGTACTCGCACATGCAGACGTCGGTGGACACCAGCATATCGGGGTGGTCCCGTTTGATCACCCGCACGGCCTCCTGGACGATTCCCTCGGGGTCATATCCCTCGGTGCCCTGGGGGTCCTTCTCGGCGGGGAGGCCGAACAGGAGCACGCCGCCGATGCCCAACTCCGCCGCCTCGCCGACCTCATCGGACATCACGTCCAGCGACACCTGAAAGCAGCCCGGCATGGGGTCGATGGGTTCCCTGACGCCCTGCCCGTGCATGACGAACATGGGGTAGATGAACTCCTTGGGAGAGAGACGGGTCTCCCGCGCCAGGTTGCGCAGCGGGCCGGTGCCGCGCAGACGGCGCAGGCGGGTCTCGGGGTATGCCCTGGTACTGGTCATTGAGTAATTTCCTCCAGATTCCTGTTGCCTGCCTGGCATTCTCCCTTTTTGGAGAACTGGGAGCATTTACCCGGCCGTACGCCGGTGATCAGGCGGGGACCGTCCGCGAAAAATGCCGGACCAGCGCCTCCGCCAGCCCCTCGACGGTGTGGTCTTCGGCCTCGATGTCCACGCGCAGGCCCAGCTCGCGGGCGGTCCCGGCGGTAACCGGGCCGATACAGGCGATCAGGGAACCCGACAGCAACTCCTGCCCGCCGCCGGCGCCCTCGTCCAGCAGGGCCAGCAGGTTGCGGACAGTGGACGAGCTGGTGAAGGTCACTATGTCGATGCCCTCGGCGAAGGCGTCCCGCGCCCGTTGGGACGCATCCGGCGGGGTGGTGGTGCGGTAGGCGGCGACGCGCTCGACGCTGGCCCCGAGGCAGGCCAGCCCCTCGGCCAGCTCGTCGCGCCCGATGTCGGCCGTGGGCAGCAGCACGGAGACGCCGCGCCAGTCGCAGGCCGCCAGCTCCTCCAACGCCGCCGAGGACACCGAGCGCGAGGGCGTGAAGTCGGGCCGGATGCCCCGGCGCTGCAAGGCATCGGCGGTGGCCGGTCCGATGGCCCCGATGCGGGCGGTCCCGAAGGCGCGGGCGTCCCGCCCTTGCACGGACAGCCGCTCGAATACCGAGTCCACGGCGTTGGTACTGGCGAATATGGCCCATCCGTAGGAATGGAGGCGCGATATTGCCTCATCCAAAGGCGCCAGGTCTTGCGGTGGGGCGATGGCGATGGCCGGCAACTCCACTGCAATGGCGCCGGCGTCCTCCAGCAGGCGGCACATCCGGGAGGCCTGGGTGCGCGAGCGGGTGACCAGCACGCGCCGTCCGAACAGGGGACGATTGTCAAACCAGGCTAGCTCGTCGCGCAGGTTCACCACCTCGCCGATGACGGCGACCACCGGCGCGGCCAGCCCGGCGGCGCGGCCCTTCTCGGCGACGTCTGCGAGCGTTCCGGAGATGGTCTTCTGCTTGCTCCAGGTGCCCCACTGGACCAGGGCCACGGGTGTTTCGGCGGAAAGGCCCGCTCCTCGCAGGGCGTCCAGTATTTTCTCGATAGAGGCCCAGCCCATCAGGGTTACCAGGGTTCCACCACGGTCAGACAGCGAGCGGGACAACTCGTCCCAGCGCACGGTGGACTCGGGCTTGGAGGGGTCCTCGCTGCCGCTGACCACGGTGAAGCCAGCGGCGATGCCCCGGTGGGTGACGGGAATGCCGGCGTAGGCCGGGGCGGCTATGGCTGACGACACACCGGGCACCACCTCGAAGGGGATGCCGCTGCGGGCCAGCGCCAGGGCCTCCTCGCCGCCGCGTCCGAAGACGAAGGGATCGCCCCCCTTGAGCCGCGCCACATACTTGCCGTTTCTTGCCCGGTCGACCAGCAGGCCGTTGATGTCCACCTGGGACAGCTCCTGCTGCCCCCGCGCCTTGCCGGCGAAGATACGTTCCGCGGAGGGTGGAGCGAGGTCCGGCAGCGACGGGTGGGCCAGACGGTCGTAAACGACGACGTCGGCCCGCTCAAGCACCTCGCGGCCCTTGACGGTGAGCAGTCCCGGGTCGCCGGGCCCTGCCCCGATGAGGTAGACCTTTCCCGTCGCCGAGGTCATTCAGGAATTTTCCTCTCGCAAAAGGTCATCAAGAATCATGACAGGCAGACTTTCGATACGACGAAAATCAGCGTCGTTTGTGAGAAATAGAGTACATCCAGCTTGCAGAGCCGTTGCGGCGTGAAGGGCGTCAGGCGTCTTCAAGCCTGAAATTGCTCGCAGACGCGCTGTTTCCTCCCATAGTAAGCGGGTAACCGTTATCAGCCCAACTTCCTGGGCTCCCAACAGGGACCGAAATAGCGTTTCGGCAAGCCTGTTGCCTTCCCGTAGAGGCCTGACAAGGACCTCCGATACTACCAACTCACTGCTGACCACAATGAATTTTCCTGCTCGAGCCTGTTCCCAGATCGGTTCGATCATCTTTTGATAGGGTTCAATGCGCTCCACGCTGTAGATGAACGCGCTGGCGTCGAGATAGACCGGCCCAATGGGAGGAAGCTCTAGCTGTCCCATGTGTCCCGTTCTTCCTTCAGATATAACGCCACGTCCTCAGCCGTCTTGAACACCAGGTGTCCCGGTGCTTGGGCCAGAATATCCACTGCGGACTGACCTGCCGGTTGGGTCGACTGGCTTACGACCACATCAACAGACTCTCCGACAGGGAGGGACTGGTCCACGATTTCGATCTTGCCGCCCGGAAGAACTGTTGTCTTCAGGTGCAATGCCCTTTGCACGATACGCGCCTCCTCTTTAGGGTGGTGTCCTGCCGATATGTTCCAGGCACCTTGGCAGATTCGCTGAAATCATGACTACAAATTCTCCGTTGCCGGCGGGCCCTGGGGCTGGCGAGCACCCTCGAGCAGGTCCGCGCCGCCGCGTTCCGCCACGGCCAGGTAGGCGTCGGTGGCCAGCTGCTTCGGGTCGTGTTTCAGACCGTCCACCTTGGCGGTGAAGACTCGTGAACCGTCGGGAGTGCCTAGAAATACGTTCATCAGCAGCTCGTGGGCCATGGTGCGGGCGTAGGCGCCGACGGGAACGGAGCAGCCCCCGCCCAGGGTCTCCAGGAACGCACGCTCCGCCGTCACTTCGAATCGCGTTGCCGGGTGTTCGACGCACTCCAGCAACTCCAGCATCCTCCGGTCGTCGGAGCGTACCTCCACGGCCAGGGCGCCCTGGCCCGGCGGAGGGACGAAACGCCGGGTCGAGAGGTAGTCGGCCACCTGGTCGTGCATACCCATTCGCAGGAGCCCTGCCGCCGCCAGCACCGCTCCGTCGGCCTCCTCCCCGGCAACCTTCCGCAGGCGGGTCTCCACGTTGCCACGGATGGGTACAACCTCGACGCCGGGGGCGTACCGGCGGAGCTGGGCGGCCCGGCGGGGACTACTGGTGCCGATGCGGGCTCCGGCGGGCAGTTCGTCCAGCGGACAGTTCCAGCGGTTGACCAGCACGTCACGGGCGTCGCGACGCTTCGTGATGGCGCCGAGGGTCAGGCCGTCGGGCAACCTGGTGGGCACGTCCTTCAGGCTGTGGACAGCCATGTCCAGCTCACCGGAGAGCAGTCGCTCCTCGATGGCGCTGACGAACACCCCCAGACCCATGCCGGCGAGAGCCGCAGTCTGGTCGGCGTCGCCACCGGTGCGGACAGTCACAACCTCGAACTCCAGGCCGGGATGCCGGGCCTTGAACCGGGAGATGACCTCGTTGTCCTGGATCAGGGCCAGGGGGCTTCCCCGGCTGCCGACACGGATGGGGCGGTCAAGGGTCATGGAAACTTCTTCACCCCCAACCTAACCCTCCCCCTGTGGGGGAGGTGACTCCTGCCGGGCGTGGCACAGCTCCGGACGGCACCTGGATATTTCCTCGCAGAGTCCACGTTGCTCCTCTCCGGTCAGCCCGGCCAGCAGCGACCGGACCGCCTCTGCCTCGCGTCCCTGCTGGGCCATAGCCAGCAACTCAGGCGTGATGCAGCACTGCCATCGCTGCGAGTCGACGGTAGACAGCAGGCCTCTCTGCCTCAGGGTGGCGCGGGCCTTTGCCATCACGGGCGCGAGATCGGCCCAGGCCAGGTCCTCGGAGGCCTGCAGGGACTCTCGCAGGCGACGGGCCAGGGCCGGGGAAAGGCCGCCGGTGGATATGGCCACGGTCACCGGGCCGCGCTGCACGATGGAGGGAGCGATGAAGCTGCAATTGGGCGGGTCGTCCACCGCGTTCAGCATCACGCCCCGTTCCTCGCATTCCTCGAAAATCCGGCGGTTGACTTCCCGGACGTTGGTGGCGGCGATGGCGATGAACGCGCCCTCCAGGTCGCCCTGACGGTACTTGCGCTGTTCCCAGGACACGGACCCTTCGGTGGCATACTGCCGTATGCCGGGCGTGGCGTCGGGGCTGATCACCTGGACCTGCGCGCCCGAGTCCAGCAGCCGCCCGATCTTGCCCTCGGCCACGGTACCGCCACCGAATATAACGCAGCGCCGGCCGTTCAGATTCAGGTAGACGGGGTAATAAGAGGTCATTTCCTTTTGCTCAAGGCTCACTGTAACGCCTCTGAATGGACGCGAAGGACTGCCACGAATGTGTTGCGCTACCTTTTGGCCCCAGTCTTCAACGGGCTCGGGACCGGCCCAGCCCGTCTCCTGAAGAAACAGGGGACTTTAGTGATCTGTTATCAGTCGGTGGTCGCCAGGGGCGCCATCTCCTCGAACTCCCCGTCTTCCAGCTCCGCCGACTCCAGGTCGACGATCGCCTCTGACGCCAGATACTCGTCATAGTCCGGGACGAAGTAGCGCACACGGGTCTTCTTGTATTCCCGGGTGCTGTACAGGGCCAGCCGGTCGGTGATGCCGGTGGCCTCGGAGATTTCCTGGCTGTACTGCTCGCAACCTTCGGGCGTGGTGGCGTGCACCATGGTGAAATGGGAGTAAGGCCAGTCGGGGAAGGTGGGCCGCTCGTAGCAGTGGGTGACGGCCTTGTGGCCGGCCATGATCATGCCCACCTCCTGGGAGCGTTCGGGCGGGACCTTCCAGACGATCATGGCGTTGGAGCGGAACCCGGAGCGGCGATGGTGCAGAACCGCGCTGTAGCGGCGCATGATGCGGCGCTCCTGGAAGTTCTCGGCCTGGGCGAATAACTCGGCGGTGGCAATGCCCAGATGCTGGGCAATGGGGTCGAAGGGACGGGATATCAGGGGCAGGTCCTCCTGCATCTGGCGGATGGCCTCCTTCTCCCACTCCGTTACCTGCTGCGGCCTGTTCCAGCTGTCGGCCTCGCCTTTGTCGAACCCGTCTGGGCTGAAGTTGTAGGAGGACCCCTGCCGGTTCACCATGTCGAAGTTGACGCCGATCTTGAAGAACCTGATGGTGGGCATGATGCGGGATTCCAGCGCGCCCGTCTTGCGCCCCATGTGATTGGCTGTGGCCTCCAGATCGTGGTCCGGGGGGACCGCCAGGGTGAACCAGAGGTTGTAGTAGGAGCCCTCCCGGGCGTAGTTGTGGCTCACGCCGGGGTGTCGGTTGATCTCCATGGCCGCCCGGTGGAGCTTGTCGAGGTCGAAGGCCATGGCCACGAGGGTGGTCTTGTAGCCCAGACGACGCGTGTCGAAGATGGCGCTGATCTGGCGCAGGACGTTCTGCCGCTTGAGTTCGGTCAGGCGGCCCAGGACATCCTCCTCGGTGGTCTCCAGCTGCTGCGCCAGGTCCAGGTAGGGCCGCTCCACCATGGGGAAGGGCCCCTGGATCAGGTTGAGCAGTTTCCGGTCGGTCATGTCCATGGTCATTCCCCCTGCCCGTGGACTGGCGCTCCGCCCCAAAGAGAGCCCCAGTCCATTCTATTCTACGTTATCCGGCCCGGCAGTCGGCTGGTAGGAGGCGCAGAGTCCTGCCAGCACCCGGTCGGAGGTCTCGATGATCCGAGACCAGGCCTCCGCCGGTGCGCCGTCCAGTACCATGGTGCGGAAGAAGACGAACGCTTCCACTGAGTCGGTCAACGCCACTTCCCGGTCAACCATCTCCGAACCGTACTCCTGTCCCAGGATGCGTGCTTCCGCCAGCAGCTCCTGCCTGTGCCGCCGTGTGCCCGGCTCCTGCAGCAACAGCGAAAGCAGCCGCCGTCCGAACAGCCGCATCCGGTCATGCCCCTGGGGCTCCACCGCCCGGAACCAGGGCTGTTGGGTGACGCTGTTGTGGCTGAGCCTGCGGCGGATTCTGCGCAGGGCCGGGGCCTCCCCGGAGCCGTTACCTGCGGGATCCGCTGCGAGGGTCGGAGCGCTGGTCAACGATTCCAGGTCGCGGCGCAGGAAACGGCGATGGCCCCCCGGGGTGCGATACACCCGGATGTGCCCGGCGTCGGCCCAGTGGCGCAGCGTCGATTGGCTCGCCTCCAGCAGGCGGCAGGCATCCCGCAACGAGAGCCATTCGTCGCCCGTTCCGGCCACACCTTCAGCTGGGGAAACTTTGGCCAAATCCACCAACCAAACCTACTAAAATCTGTTCAAATCTCAGGGGCATAAAATTCGGCGGGAGTGAGATTATCACAGCACGGTCGCAAGGTCAATCGAGGCAGGTTGCGGAGCAGGGCCTTTTCATTCTCCGAATTCAGGGGTAATGCCGAGGAGTAAGAAGGCTTCGGAGACGTGAGCGGCGTGGCGGCGTAGGGCGGCGGCAACGTTGGTATGACCAGCCCAGCGCACCAGGGTGGTGGTCAGGTTGCGAAAGGCTGCCATCACCTGGGGGGCGTTACCGCTCCTTACCTGGGAGCGGTCTTCGTCAAAGGTGACGTCCCGGACCCAATGCACCTGGTTCTCGATATTCCAATGCCCTCTAAGAATCTGCAACAGACGTTCCGCTCCGGCAACCTCGGGCGAAAGACTGGTCACCGCATAGCTCACCGTCACCTGGGTGCGTCCCCGGACTCTCCTCTGCCGCTCCAGCCGGCATACCTGCCGCAGGTGGGGCCACTCCTTCCCCACCGATCCGGCGCTGCCCGCATACCGGTTCACCTCCGGGTCGGACAAGGCCCACAGTTCCCGCCGCTCCCAGCGCCCGTGCCGTTGCTTGGGCGAGACATCCACCCACACAGTCAGCTCCGCCCCTCGCTCCCGCCAGTCCTCAGCCTGCCACGGCGGTACCCATGGCCCCGCAACCCTATCAGTTTCCAGTGGGGGAAAATACTTCCACCAGGTCCTGGCACAATGCAGGCTGATTTTCCTTCACCGGCAACAGGTAATCTCCGCCGCCAGCTACAATCTGCTGGCACACCTCCCGTTGGGTCAGCAGAGCGTCCGCCACCACTATCCTCCCTTCCAGGGGAATCTGCCCCAACACTGCTTGGGCCGCTGCCAATTCCTGACCCTTGCCCGCCGTGGCTGCCTGGCTCAGCACCGCCTTGCCCTCAGTGGCGTAGGCTGATACCAGGTGCACCCCAGGCAGTTCCTCACCGTGAATCCCACGCAACGTCTTCCCGTCTATTGACACCACGGAGCCCAGATCCACCCCACTATCTCGCACCCATTCCCGCAGCACCCCTTCGAAGGCATCCACGTCCAGATCCTTGAACACCCGGTGCAGGGTGGCTACGCAGGGCGTTCTCCCCTGTGGGAAACCCAATTCCTCTCCAGCAGTGGCTCCTTGGTCCCGGCCCCATTGCGCAATGGCGTAAAGACTGCGGGAGCCACATAGCATGGCGCAAACTGACAGACTCAATACCGCTCCCAATGGGTGGCGCCGGCCTTGCCGGCTCCGGTGGTCTGGAACTCCATCCAAGGCTTCTCTCAATCTCATCTTCCCCACCTCCTCACTTCTTCACCACAACTTTAAGACTCCTTTAAGAAAATGAAAAGGCCCTGGGTTGCGGAGGCAGCGGGGTTTCCCACTAATGCAAAGGGCTGGCGCCGCCTGCCTCAGGATTTCGCGGCGTTGCCCGAGGAGCGTTGAAGCAACAGGGGCAGGACCAGCTCCGAGGCCCTTTCCAGGGTGAAACCAACGGGGTCCCCCTTGGAATCTAGGTGTGCTACACAGTCATCGACGACGGTTTGGCTGTAACTGACGTGGCTGCTGTTTCGAAAGGATAGAGTATCCGCTTCCTGGCAGTAATCGATGATCAAGTCCTCCCCATCAATTTCCGGCTCTGAATACTCGTCGGGACGGAGGTAAGGGAGAAACAATTCAGCCGCATCAAGAAACTCAAACCCGACGCATCTTCCCTCGGTATCGAAATCAGCCATCAAGAGAGCGGCAATAGCTGCCGATTCCTCGTAGCCTCTCCCTGTCGACAGGGAGAGTATGTCGAGACCGGTATCGTACGTATAAGGAGTTTTGTGTTTCATGATTGCCTCCCTCTCCTTCTGCGCTCATTCCTGCTAGGCATTGCAGTGACAACGACATATGGGTCCTGACCCTGATCGACTATGACTGCGAGATAGTTTCCGTCACTGCCCATCTCTGGAAACCAGTGCAAGTAAACGACCCGTCCTCCTCTAACCGTCTGCGTTCGTTCAGGGTTCTCTATGGTCTCCCTGATCTGTTCCAGTTTAACCACGCCCACGCGGTCCGGGTGGTTCGACCAGATGTGTTCAGAGACACTGAAGGTCTGCGAGCCGATGGTAAAGGTCATTCTACCGCAGCTGGGCTACCGTGACACCGTCGCCGCCCGGGCCCTCTCCGTCGGAAGCGCTGGATACCAGCGGGTGACTGTCCAGGTACTCGCGGATGGCCCGCCGCAGCGCCCCGGTGCCGCGGCCGTGGATGATGCGCAGCAGCGACACTCCGTCCAGGGCCGCGTCGTTGAGCGCCGTCTCCACCTGCGCGACCGCCTCGTCCACCCTCAGGCCGCGCAGGTCGAGCTCCGGGTCCGGCCTCCGGGGTTGGGGCGGGCGATTCTCCGCCCGGTCCAGGTGCACGCCGTGCCGCGCCGCTGCGGGATGCCCCTCGGCGAGGCTGTGGAGTTGGTAGACCGGAATCTTGGCCCGCATGGTGCCCAGCAGCACTTCGACCCGCTGCGCCTGCCCAGTTCCCGCGCCCCGGTCGGGGGGGCTGATCACCTCCACTGGCTGGCTGATGCCCCTCACGTACACCCGGTCGCCGGCCTTCAGCCGCTCCTGCCACGGCGTTTGCTTAATCTCGATGGGCTGCCATTCGGTGGAGTCCAGTTGCCGTTGCACCTCGCGGAGCGTCTCCTGCTGCTCCCGAAGCTCGCCCCGCCGGTCCGGAGGGACCGGTGCGCCGGTGGCCCGTCCCGCCGCGTTCGCCGCCGCCGAGGCCGCCAGGGCCATCGACCGCTCCGCCCGCTGCAGGCGATCGAGCATGTCGCTGGTGCGCAGCTGAAGCTCGCGGCGGGCCTCCTCGACAATCTCGGTCTTGGTGGCCTCCACCGACGACAGCTGGGATTCCAGTTCCTGCCGCATCTTCGATGCAGCCAGGCGCGAGGACTCCGCCTCCTCGCGGAGTTGCTCCACCGTCCTGCGCTCCTCCTGCAGTTCCCGCAGCAGGGTCTCGGTGGCCTGCTCCACCGGCGAGATTCCGGCGCTGGCGTCATCGATGATGGGCTGCGGCAGCCCCAGCCGGGCCGCGATGGTCAGGGCGTAGCTGCGCCCCGGCAGGCCCATGGTTAGCTGGTAGGTGGGCGCCAGGGTCGATGGGTCCAGGTCGACGCTGGCGTTGACCATTCCCGGGTGCTCCTGCACGGTGCGGGCCACGCCTCGCTGGTGGGTGGTGCCCACCAGGAAAACGCCCATGCGCTGGAAGTGGCGGAGTATTGCGCTGGCCAGTGCCGCCCCCTCCTCCGGGTCGGTGCTGGTACCCAGCTCGTCCACCAGGACCAGGGACCGGTCGGTCGCCCGGCCCATGATGTTCAGCAGATTGGTGATGTGCGAGCTGAAGGTGGAAAGGGACTCCTGGATGCTCTGCTGGTCGCCGATGTCGGCGTAGATGCCGTCGAATCGGGGGAGCCGGGCCTCCTCGGCCGGCAGGTGCAGCCCGGCGTGAGCCATCATGGCCAGCAGACCCACCGTCTTCAGGGCCACCGTCTTGCCGCCTGCGTTGGGCCCGGTGATCAGCAGCACCCCGTGTTCCGAGTCCAGGGAGATGCTGATGGGCACCACTTCGCCGGCCAGCAAGGGGTGTCGTGCCTGGCTCAGCCGGAGAAATCGCCGCCCGTCGAAGGGCCCGTCGTCGCCGACGGATGGGTCCCTTTCCTGTTCGGGACCGGAGTGCGGGCCGTCGGAATCTCCTTGCATCACGGGCGGCGCGGCCCTGATGGCGGCGGAGTAGCGGGCCTTGGCGACGTCCAGGTCCAGTCGCGCCAGCAGGTCCAGGGCCAGCAGCAGGTCCTCGGCGGTCTCACCGACGCGTACGGACAGTTGCCGCAGCACCCGTTCCACCTCCCGTTCCTCGGCCAGCCGGGCCTCCCGCCAGCGGTTGCCCATGTCTACCGCGGCCATCGGCTCCACGAACACTGTTGCGCCGCTGTCCGAGACGTCATGGACGATGCCCGCAACCCGGTAGCGCATTTCGGTCTTGATCAACAGCACCATGCGGCCGTTGCGCTGGGTGATGATCGGTTCCTGTACCACCTCGGCACGCTGGAACCGCCGCAGGTTGCGCTCCATGATCTCGTTCAGCCGGTTCTGTGCCTGGCGGGACTCGGTCCTTAACCTCCCCAGCAGGGGGCTGGCATAGTCCAGCACCTCCCCGGCGGGGCTGATGGCGGCGCCGATCTCCCGGTCCAGGTGCCCGAGCTCGGGGATGTTGCTGGCGAGGCTCGACAGCAGCGCCAGGTCATCCCTTCCGTTCAACTCGTCATAGTCGTATCGGGCGGCCCGGGCGAAGTGCCGGATGGCATAGAGTTCCTCGCCCCGCAGCAGACCGCCCAGCAGCGCCCGCTGGACCAGCTCGGTGATGTCCTGCTCCGGACCGAATTCCAGGGCCCCGCCGCCGTCCACGTACCGGCGGGCCTCGGTGGTCTCCTGCTGCCGGGTGGCCACCTCCAGCAGGTCCTCCGAAGGCTCCAGGGAGGTAGCCCTTTCCCGCCCCAGGGCGGTGCGGGTATAGGACGCCAATTGCACCAGCACCTGGTCGAACTCCAGCAGCCGGCACGCCGATTCAAATCCGCCCAGAGGCATCCATCATCTCCATATTTCACGGAAGAATTGACGCAAAAGCGCAAAGGCGCAAAGCAAATCTAATGGAAGGAACCTTTGCGTCATTTCGCCTTTGTGTCGAAATCAAGGGTCCACACCTTGCTCTCAGTGAGCATGGCCGCGACCTGGGGCAGGGTATCGCGCTTGGGGTCGCGGATGTTGAGCCGCCGCCTCAGCGTGATAGGTGCCAGCCTGGCCAGTTCCGGGCAGTCCTTGACCAGGCCGTTCAGGGTAAAGCGCTCGCCCCCCAGCAACAGGTGGTCCAGCACCGTGGCCGGGGGCAGGAGGCGGGCGCGGACCTCCTCGCATACCTTGCCGTACAGTCGGCGGATCTGCCCTTCCCGCACCCTGGTGTAGCGGAGCTGCGAGGTCCCCCCTGCGTGATGGCGGCCCTTGACGTAGCGGGAATCGGTCTTGGCTTCGACCAGCTCGGCTCGTCGAAAGACCGCGACCGAGAAGCGCCCCAGCCGAACCAGGACCACACCCACTGTTACGTCGGCGTCCAGCAATTGGCGCAGCGCTCCGTCATCCCAGTCGGTCGCCAGGAAGGTCTCTGGCACGGGGAAGGGCGGCGCGACCAGCAGTCCCCGGTCCCCGGCCCGGAGGCCGACGAGCCCGCAGCCGTCGCGCAATGCCGCCTCGCCGAAACGCTCGATGGGCGCGGTCCAGCCCGTCGCTGCCAGTGCGGCCGGGTCCGCCGGTTGGGCCGGGGAGATATACAGCGAGGAGGTTTCCTCGAACCTGGACTCCGCGGCCAGGGAATCCAGCATGCGCCGCAGCCGGGCGGCGGGTACAGTCCCGCCTGCCAGTGCTTCCCCGGTTTCGGTCGGAAAGGTCATATCCATCGATTTTAGCATCGCCCACCGGTGGCGCGCCGGGTATAATCGCCCGCGATGTACCGGTTCTCCTTCGCGCGCTCCGGTGCGGGACCGGCGAAATCGGAGGTGCCCTTGAATCCCGACGAACGAGATTCCATCCTGCGGCGTCAGGCCGAGGCCCTTCAGCGCCTTGATGAAGGTCACGAAATCCTGCTCAAGTCCCTGGAGGGGCTGGAGACCGAGGAGGCCTTCCTGGGACAGCGCTGGTCGGTCCGGGAGGTGCTGCTCCACCTGGACTCGGAACGCTACGTGGACGCTCTGGAGCAGATCGCCCGCGGCGAGATGGACATGCTGCCGCCCTTCTCCAGCCGCGAGGAGCACTTCCGGGAGGAACGGGAGCACCAGGAGGCGACCCACCGGCGCCTGCGGTCCCTGGTTGCGGAGCTCACCCCGGAGCAACTGGCCCGGCCGGTCACGCCGCCGAATCCCGCCAACTCCTTCCCCGGCCTGACGCTCCTGGAGCTGCTGGAGCGGTCAGCGGGCCACGAGGCCACCCATGCCCGCCAGATCGATCTGACGCGCCAGTTCGTCGCCGCCTTCCGGTCCCAGGAGCGAGCGCTGAACCTCGTGGCCCTCGGCGACGGCAACGCTGCCCGGCTCTCCACCGAGGTCAGGGACATGCTCAACATGGCCGATTACGTCGTGGGGGAGGCGGAAGCCCTTGACGCCGTCGGACACCTGGTCCGAGGCGTGAAACTGACGATGCATCAGGGCAACCGCGATGAGCTGATCAACCGCGCCGCCCGGGAGTCCCGCGAGGGCCTGTGGGCCATCGTGTGCGTCCTGGGACATGCCCCCGATGAAGACCCGACTGTCGCCGCCGCCCGAAGGTTTGCCGATGCCGTGGCGGTGCATCGGGCTCCGGGGTAACCGTACCGATGCGGACTCACGACAGGGGGTTATAATTGCCCGGCCCTCCTGTAATACAATCTCCGCGACAAACCGTCGCAAGACGCAAGCACTGAGCAAGGGAGTCACAAGAACATGGTGATAGCCAACGTATCCTCACTGGTCGACGCGGACCGGGGCCTGATCAGCCCGCGCATATTCAGCGAGCCTGACATCTACCAGGAGGAACTGGAGCAGATCTTTGCCCGGTGCTGGCTCTTCCTCTGCCACGAATCGCAGATTGCCAACCCCGGAGACTTTTTCACCACCTACATGGGAGAGGACCCGGTGCTGGTGACCCGCGACCGCCAGGGGAGGGTCAACGCCTTCCTGAACATCTGCCGCCACCGGGGGAACCGTCTCTGCCGCGCCGAGGACGGCAACGCCGCCTCCTTTATCTGCGCCTACCACGGCTGGGCCTACAGCGCGGACGGCAAGCTGCAGGCGGTGCCGAACCTGCAGGACGCCTACTACAACGAGCTGGACCAGTCGCAGTGGGGCCTGATTCCCGTGGCCCAGCTGGACAGCTACAAGGGCCTGATCTTCGCCACCTTCGACGCGGCGGCGCCACCGCTGCTGGAGTACCTGGGCCCCATGACCTGGTACATGGACGCCCTCTTCGACCGGCGCGAGGGAGGCGTGGAGGTCATCGGCGGAGTCCACAAGTGGGTCGCTCCATGCAACTGGAAGTTTCCCGCCGACAATTTCATCGGCGACACCTATCACACTCCCTGGTCGCACCTGTCGCCCATCCTCCAGGGGTTCAGCGTAGGGCCGACGATCCAGCCCGTGGACGGCGGCGGCCAGATATCCCCGGGGAACGGGCACGGCATCTGGTGCGCGGTCAGCGGCACGACCAGCGAACCCATGGACGTCCTCAAGGAGTACGAGGCGGAGATTCGGGAGGAGGTGGAGGCCCGGCTGGGCCCCCGCTCGGAGATTCTGAATCCCATGGTAGGCACCATTTTCCCCAATCTCTCGTTCCTGAAGTCCAGCGCCCGAAGCTTCCGGGTCTGGCACCCCAAGGGACCGGGCAGCATCGAGATATGGTCCTGGGTGTTCGCCGACAAGGCTGCGCCCGCGGAGGTCAAGGACGCCATCCGGCTCATCGCCATCCGGGGCTTCAGCCCTTCCGGTACGCTGGAGCAGGACGACATGGACAACTGGCAGAACTGCACCGTCAGCAGCCGGGGCGTGGTGGCCCGCCGGCAGATGCTGAATTACCAGATGGGTCTGGGCCACGACAGGTACAGCGAGGAGAACGAGGGCCTCACCAGCGATTTCCGGTTCAGCGACAGCAACCAGCGCCAGTTCTACCGGCGCTGGAGCGAGATGATGGCCGCAGGAAGCTGGGCCGAGCTGTAGGCCGGGCGGCGGGTAAGGTAGCGACAGTCCATTAGCAAGAAACTACCTGAATGCCCTCCGCACCCCGACATCCGTCATTCCGGCGAAAGAACGTCACCCCGTACTTGATACGGGGCCGGAATCCAGTCGCTCTGACCATGAATTGCCCAAATGCCGTCAAGAGTATGTAGTCTTGGATAGTCTCTAAGCGGAGTGCCAATGCAATACGCAAGGTTCCTGGCAGCGTTCCTGGTCTACGCCATCATCGACATAGCGTGGAACCTCTCTCCTACGGCGCGGGGCATGTACGAGAATTTCTACGAGTCCAGCGGCCACGATGCGCTGCTCGACCAGTTCGGCAGGCAGCTGGACGAGTTGGGCGGCACGGTGATTGTCGCCGCCCTGGTGTTCTTCCTGCTGATTGGCTTGGCCAACAGCGTCCTCGCCATCGAACCGGCCTTGCGCGAAGGAAGGCTGCTGATAGCGGCGAGAAACAGCTTCGTGTTCGGCTGCGCCGCCTATGCCACCTACGTAGTGCCGATATACATGATGACCAAGACCTGGCCCGGCGAACTGGTGCCGATAGATATTCTCATCGGCGGCATACTGAGCCTGATAACGTCGACCGCGATCACCTGGGTAACCCTGCGGCTGCGCCAGCGCGGCACCTGACTCAGGATTGTACGATGGGCGGACAGCGTTTCAATTTAGGTGTTTTGGCGACCCGGTACCCGTCATTGTTGTGAGAATAGCCCTTCCAATGTAGGGGCAACCCTTGTGGTTGCCCTGGTGCGACCAACAAAGTTATCAT
Organism: Dehalococcoidia bacterium; assembly: GCA_965208825.1. Taxonomy (GTDB): domain Bacteria; phylum Chloroflexota; class Dehalococcoidia; order Lucifugimonadales; family UBA3495; genus VXOI01. Next base: position 108,867 of record CBDBPP010000003.1, on the reverse strand, counting down.
CCCCATTCGTGGCCCGCAGGGGCATAGCCAATTCCTGCGAAAGCAGGAATCCGCGGACGGTTTCCATTTGGGTCGAGATAATCATGGGTCCACCTGACAGGGAACGCTGTCTGATGGCCGGAGTCATTTGACCTCCAACATGAAAATCCTATAATCACAGAAATCACAGCTCAGACAACCACCAGGCAGGCAAGGAGGTTCTCCATGGTTCTCGCGGAAGCCAGCACGCTGGTGGACCTGGACCGGGGACTGATCAGTCCCCGCATATTCAGCGACGAGTCCATATACGAAGAGGAGTTGCAGCAGATCTTCGCCCGCTGCTGGCTCTTCCTGTGCCACGAGACGCAGATTCCCAACCCCGGCGACTTCCTGACAACCTACATGGGAGAGGACCAGGTGCTGGTCACCCGCGACCGGCAGGGCCAGGTCAACGCCTTCCTGAACATCTGCCGCCACCGGGGCAACCGGCTCTGCCGCGCCGAGGACGGCAACGCCTCGGCCTTCATCTGCGCCTACCACGGCTGGGCCTACAGCGCGGACGGCAGGCTGCAGGCGGTGCCGAACCTGCAGGATGCCTACTACAACGAGCTGGACCAGTCGCAGTGGGGCCTTATTCCCGTGGCCCAGCTGGACAGCTACAAGGGCCTGGTCTTCGCCACCTTTGACTCCACGGCGCCGCCGCTGCTGGACTACCTGGGGCCGATGGCGTGGTACCTGGACACCCTGTTCGACCGGCGCGAGGGCGGCGCGGAGATCCTGGGCGGCGTACACAAGTGGGTCGTCCCCTGCAACTGGAAGATGCCCGCCGAGAACTTCGTGGGCGATGCCTATCATGTCCAGTGGTCCCACCTTTCGCCCATACGGGCCGGGTTCAGCGTGGGAGTCACGGCCCAGCCCAGGATGAAGGGCGGGCCGGTATCCATGGGCAACGGACACGGCATGATTGCGGTGGGCGCCGATCAGTCGGGGGCGCCGCTGCAGATTCTCCGGGACTACGATGAGGAGAGGCGGGAGGAACTGGAGGCCCGGCTGGGCCCTCGGGCCGGGATGCTGAACCCGGTGGTGGGCACCGTGTTCCCCAACTTCTCGATTCTGCGGGGAAGCTCCCATTCCATTCGTGTCTGGCATCCCAAGGGACCGGACAAGGTGGAGATCTGGTCGTGGGCCTTCGCCGACGTGGCCGCGCCTGCCGAGGTCAAGGAGGCCGTCCGGAAGAGCGCCATCTGGGGGTTCGGGCCCTCGGGCACCTTCGAGCAGGACGACATGGACAACTGGCAGGAGTGCACCCAGAGCAGCCGGGGCGTGGTGGCGAGGCGCCAGATGCTCAACTACCAGATGGGGCTGGGACACGAGTTCTACAGCCAGGACTACGAGGCCGTTATGGCCGACTTCCGCTACAGCGACAGCAACCAGCGCCATTTCTACCGTCGCTGGAGCCAGCTGATGAACTCGCAGACCTGGCCCTCCGAGGAGTGAGACGCCCCGGGGTCTCCGATTTCGATGGAACAAGGGGGGCGCGGAGCCGCGTCCCGTGGGAACACCTGATTATAAGGAGCGCTTGATGCGCGAGGATACCATCCGCGAGGTCGAACAGTTTCTGTACCGGGAGGCCCGCCTGCTCGACGCCCGCCGCTTCGATGACTGGCTGGACACGTTGACCGAGGACGTGAAGTACTGGATGCCCCTCCGGACCAACCGGTACCCGGCCAACAGCAAGGCCATTTCCATCCTGGACGGGTCGCGCTACGAGGAGGGCGATCTGTCCCAGGAGGACGAGCTCGCCATTATGGACGAGGACAAGGACTCGCTGACCCGGCGCATCCGTCGGCTGGATTCGGGGATGGCCTGGGCCGAGGACCCGCCGTCGCGCACCCGTCACTTCGTGTCGAACATCGAGGTCGAGCCGGGCCAGAGGGATGCGGAGCTGCGCGTCTACTCCAACTTCATCATGTACCGCACGCGGGGAGAGACGGAGGAGGACTTCTACGTGGGCAGCCGGGAGGACGTCCTCCGGCGCGAGGATGGCCGGCTCAAGGTCGCCTACCGAAAGATCGTTCTGGACCAGACTGTCCTCCTGGCGAAGAACGTCAGCAACTTCTTCTGACTGTCCTTTTCAAGGGGTGTGCCCCTTTGCCCGGCCGCTTCCGACACCTGGTGTACGGGTATCCAATCCATCGACTCGCCCCGTGAAGCGGCGGGCGGGCGGTTTGCGGTTTCGGGAGTTCTGCCAACCGGCACGGGCGCCAAAGACCTCGAATCCCGTGCCTCCGCATGGTGGAATGGAACCGCTCAAGCCACTACAGTATTGGTAGACAACACCCGGCTGAGCCCCCGGACCGGGTGCCATTGGGCAAAGACGGGGCTCCTGATGTCCCCCGGCCCGGTGGAAAAGCCGATAATTTTTCTCGAGTAATTCCTTGCATCCTTCATTTCCTTCAGCACCGTTTGTGGCAGCAATCATCCCCCTCGGGGAAACTGTTTCGCGGTACGCGAAAGGCGGGGTCGAAACCCGCCCCTGCGCTGCCTTCTTGGTCTGGCCGGGGTGCACCGGGCGCCGAAGGGGACGGCGCCGGCAAGTGAGCACATGACGGGAGCTGCCGCCGACGTTGCTCCGGGACCGGGGCGCCGTGTTTTCTACGGCTGGTTCATCGTCGCTGCGGCGAGCCTGATCATATTCAGCACCGGCCCGGGCCAGTCCTACGTCTTCGCCGTGTTCATCGACCCGATGATCGACGAAACCGGACTGTCCCGGACCGGCATCTCGATGCTCTACCTGGCCAGCACCCTGCTGAGCGCCGTGCTGGTTACCATCGTCAGCCGACTGGCTGACCTCTACGGGCCCCGCATAATGCTGATGATTGCCGGGCTGGGTCTCGGTGCCGCCTGCTTCGGCATGGCCACCGCCACCCACATACTCCTTTTCTTCGTCGCCTTCGCCGCCCTCAGGGCCCTGGGCCAGGGCTCTCTCCACATCAACTGCGTTCTCCTGGTCAACCAGTGGTTCGTGTCCCGCAGGGGCCGGGCCATCGGCCTTATGACCATCGGCAGCATGCTTTCCGTCGCGCTCTATCCCTCCTTTGCCAGGTTTCTCATCGACAGCATCGGCTGGCGGGAGTCCTACGGCCTCCTTGGGGTGGTGGCCATCGGCGTGATTGTGCCCGTTGCCTTTCTCGTAGTCAGGAATCGGCCCGAGGACCTGGGACTGTATCCCGACGGCTCGACGCGGCCGCCCCTTTCGGAGTCGCGTCAGGCGGCCGCCGGGCCCCGGAGGGCCGTTGGTGTCTACACCTCGCCGGCCTTCTGGCTGCTGGCCATATCGCTGAGCTCGCCCAGCCTGATCACCACCGCCCTGATGTTCCACCAGGCTTCCATTTTCGAGGAGAACGGTCTGAGCGCCACACTGGCGGCGGCTGCCTTCGCGATATTCTCGGTCTCCTCCGGCACCAGTTCCTTGGTGGGCGGGTTCCTGTCGGACCGTGTGGGGCCCAAAGTCATTCTGGTATTGTCAATGTCGATCCTGCTGGTAACCCTGGCCCTGGGGGTACTGACGAACTCACTGTTCATGGCGGTACTGTACGTGGTGATGATGGGGACCTCCAGCGGCTTCTACGTCATTGTGCTGGGCACCATCTGGGCCCACTACTACGGCCGCCAGGGTCTGGGCCGCATTCAGGGCCCCGCCATGACCGTCTCCGTCTGTGCCTCGGCCATCGGACCCCTGCCCCTGGCGATGTTCCAGGAGTGGACCGGCACCTACACCGTCGGCATGCTGGCCATGATGGCACTGCCGATACTGTCGTTTCCGGTGGTCATTTTCGCCCGGCCGGGCAGGACAGAGGAGACCCACTAGCTTTCCGCCGGGCAGGCACGGCGCCGGCCAGGGCTATCGCATTTGGATTTTCCGAGTTCCGTCATTATTATGAAAATAGCCGCAATAGCCATTCCCTCCCCCTTTATGAGGAGTGTTAGCCTCCCCGTCACCCCGGCGAAAGCCGGGGCCCAGAAAAACCCGCCAAGAGACAATCTCTCCCGTACCCGCTTTTCTCCCGCCATTGTTATGAAAATAGCCGCAACAGCCATTCCCTCCCCCTTTATGAGGAGTGTTAGCCTCCCCGTCACCCCGGCGAAAGCCGGGGCCCAGAAAAACCCGCCAAGAGACAATCTCTCCCGCACCCGCTTCCCTCCCGTGATTATTATGAAAATAGCCGCAACAGCCATTCCCTCCCCTTTATGAGGAGTGTTAGCCTCCCCGTCACCCCGGCGAAAGCCGGGGCCCAGAAAAACTCGCCAAGAGACAATCTCTCCGTACCCGCTTCCCTCCCGTCATTGCCGTGAAAAAGGCTAGTTTCATCCCCATACGTGGCCCACGGGCCATCGCCAATGCCCGCTTTCGCGGGAATGACGAGCAGACTTTCGAAAGGCCCTCGGCGCTGGCGGCTTTCAATTGCCCGGCTTATCGCTGTTTGGTACACTAGCCGCGGACTCACCCCACCGTCACTGACCACAGCCATTGCAGGAGAAAACCGCGATGATATACGAGGTCCGGACCTACACGCTCAAGCCTGGCAGCGTACCCACCTTCGAGGAAAACTTCGCCAGGGCCCTGCCCCACCGGCAGAAGTATTCGCCGCTGGCCGCCTTCTGGCACACCGAGATAGGCCCTCTGAACCAGGTCATCCACGTCTGGCCCTACGAGAGCCTGGACGAGCGCACCCGCATCCGAACGGAGGCAGCCCAGGACCCCAACTGGCCGCCCGCCAACGACCCCGATATGTATGTCAACATGGAGTCGGAGATCTTCATCCCCGCGCCCTTCATGCGGCCCCTGGGCGAGGACCAGGAACTGGGCAACATCTACGAGATGCGCTCCTACACCTACAAGACGGGCTCCATGGGCGAGGTACTCAAGCGCTGGGAGGCCGCAGTCCCCCACCGGGAGGAGTACTCGCCGCTGGCGGCCGCCTGGTACACCGAGCTGGGCGGGCTGAACAAGTGGGTGCACATCTGGCCGTACAAGGACCTGGACGAGCGGAACCGCATCCGGGAGGAGGCCGTCAAGTCCGCTCACTGGCCGCCGCCCACCCGCGAGTTCCTGATGGGCCAGGAGAACAAGATCATGGTACCGTCCTCCTTCTCGCCGACCCACTAGGCCCGTTCGGAAGTACGGGCGAAGGCAGCAAACAGGTAGGGGCGGGTTTCAAACCCGCCCCTGCACCGTAAACAGTCAGCACTGGGTTACGCCCTCACCCCGCCCCTCTCCAGCAGGACGATGGCAAGGTCCTGGAGAATCCGTTGGTGGTGAGCCTGTCGAACCATCAGAGGATTCTCTCAACCCTTCCTTTGACTAGGGAGTGTCGTCAAATTAAACTGCCAGACCTGTAACAGCTTCAATTCCGTCATTCCGGCGAAAGCCGGAATCCAGAATCTCTTTGCAGTGCAGAACGATTCGCGTACCGCAACCCCCCGGATTCTGTCATCGTGGCCACGACGAGATGATTTGACGACACCCCTGAAACAGTCAGCACTGGGTTACGCCCTCACCCTGACCCTCTCCCACAGGACGATGGCAAGGTCCTGGAGAATCCGTTGGTGGTGAGCCTGTCGAACCATCAGAGGATTCTCTCAACCGGTCCTTTGACTAGGGAGTGTCGTCAAATTAAACTGCCAGACCTGTAACAGCTTCAATTCCGTCATTCCGGCGAAAGCCGGAATCCAGAATCTCTTTGCAGTGCAGAACGATTCGCGTACCGCAACCCCCCGGATTCTGTCATCGCGGGCACGACGAGATGATTTGACGACACCCCTGAAACAGTCAGCACTGGGTTACGCCCTCACCCCGCGCCTCTCCAGCAGGACGATGGCTAGGTCCTGGAGAATCCGTTGGTGGTGAGCATGTCGAACCATCAGAGGATTCTCTCAACCCGTCCTTTGACTAGGGAGTGTCGTCAAATTAAACTGCCAGACCTGTAACAGCTTCAATTCCGTCATTCCGGCGAAAGCCGGAATCCAGAATCTCTTTGCAGTGCAGAACGATTCGCGTACCGCACCCCCCGGATTCTGTCATCGTGGCCACGACGAGATGATTTGACGACACCCCTGAAACAGTCAGCACTAGGTTACGCCCTCACCCCGCGCCTCTCCAGCAGGACGATGGCAAGGTCCTGGAGAATCCGTTGGTGGTGAGCCTGTCGAACCATCAGAGGATTCTCTCAACCGGTCCTTTGACTAGGGAGTGTCGTCAAATTAAACTGCCAGACCTGTAACAGCTTCAATTCCGTCATTCCGGCGAAAGCCGGAATCCAGAATCTCTTTGCAGTGCAGAACGATTCGCGTACCGCAACCCCCCCGGATTCTGTCATCGTGGCCACGACGAGATGATTTGACGACACCCCTGGCTCAGGACCAACGGGGCCGGTATCTCGGCGACTTTACAATTGTCCTGCCCTCTCCCCGGGGAGAGGAGGCCAGAGAGAAGCCCGTCCATGACCGACCTGGAGCAGCAACTGCAGGACCTGGTGACCGCCAACCGCATCCTCGCCCGCGAGGAAGTAGTGGATGCCTTCGGGCACGTCAGCATTCGGCACCCGGAGCATCCCCAGCGTTATATCCTGTCCCAATCGAGGGCCCCCGAGCTGGTGGACCTGGACGACCTGATGGAGTACACCCTCGAAGGTCAACCTCTCGACCAGCAGGGGCGTACCATGTATTCCGAGCGTCCCATCCACGGAGGGGTGTACGAGGCCCGGCCGGACGCTGGGGCCGTGGTGCACAACCACTCGCCGGCGGTGCTTCCCTTCGGCGTCACCGGCACGCCGTTACGCCCCATGTTCCACCTGGCGGCGATCATCGGAGAGCAGCTCCCAGTGTGGGACATCCGCGACAACTTCCAGGACACCAGCCTGCTGGTGACCACCATGGAGCAGGGCCGCGACCTGGCCGCTGTCCTGGGGGCGGGCCGCGTGGCGCTGATGCGCGGGCACGGCTGCGTGGTGGCGGGCGGGACAGTCAAGGAGGCGGTGATGGCCTCGGTCTACCTGCAGACCAACGCACGCCTGCTGCTGGCCTCCCTGCCCCTGGGCGATGTGAAGTATCTTTCTCCAAGGGAAATCGAGCTGATGTCGCAGAGCCAGGTCAGGCCGACCTCCCTGGACCGGGCCTGGGAATACTGGGCCATCCGGGCCGGTCGCGAGCCTTAGGCGGCCAGCGTAGGTAAAGACGCAGAGCCAGGGGCCTGTGGGCGGAGAGCAATGCTTAACGAAGAGCCGGAAATTATCGAGGAAATCAGGGCCGCCAACCAGCGGTTCTACGACGCCTTCAACGAACTCAGCATCGAACGGATGGACGAGGTCTGGGAGAACTCCGAACGCGCCCTCTGCGTCCATCCCGGATGGACGCCCATCGTCGGCTGGGAGCCAATCCGCGAGAGCTGGGTGCGCATCTTCGACAACGCCAACCTGATGCACTTCAACGTCCGTTACCTCAACGTGGTGGTTCAGGGCGACTTCGGTTGCGTGACCTGCGTGGAGGCCATAACCAGCGTGGTGCAGGGCCGGGCCTCCAACTTCTCCACCTACGCCACCAACATCTTCGCCCGCACCGGTGCCGGCTGGATGATGATCGCCCACCACGCATCGCCCGGTGGCTGAAGGTACGACGATTTCCGTATTCCCCGGCGAAAATCCCCTTCACACCCAATTCTCTTGATGAAATATATTCAAGAAACTACTGGGTCTTGCGCGCCCCGCAGGGAGTCAGCATGGTTGCCGGACCAGTCACCCTGACCAGGACCGAAAAGAACCTCTGGAACGCCATCGTTTCCGAGGCCCTGGCCAACCTGAAATACAACGCCTACGCCCAGCGGGCGATGCAGGAGGGCCACCCCGAGGTCGCTCAGATCTTCCAGGAGGTGGCCGGTGCCGAGACGGTCCATGGCATCAACCACCTGCGGGTCTCGGGGGACATGGCCTCCACCGTCGAGAACCTGCGAGGCATCATCGAGGGCGAGGCCGAGGAGGCCGCCACCGTTTACCCGAGGATGATCCGCGAGGCTCTGGAGGAGGGCAACCGGGAGGCCGCCGATTCCTTCACCCTGGCCATGGAGCGGGAGCGGCGGCACCTGGAGGCCTTCACCGAGGCCCTCAACGGTCTCGAGGCCAAGCTGGCGGCCCGTGGCGAAGGCGCCAGGCCGGCCCCTGCCCCTGAGATTCCGGTGATGCCCGCCGGTGAGGGAGCGGTGTCACTGCCCCCTGTGCCCGATGGAACGGCGGAAGCCGCCGCCGCTGCCGGACGTGCCTTCGACCGCGATACCTACAATACCGCCGCAGCCGAGGTCGAGCGCGAGATCTGGCGCGTCGCCCGGCTGGGACGCCTGCGCGAAGTCGTGTTCGGGGCCCAGGACGGCCTGCTCAGCACCGTGGCGCTGGTCACCAGCGTAGCCGTTGCCTTCGAAAGCCAGACCACCGTCCTGGTCGCGGGTCTGGCCGCAGCGCTGCCCGGCATGATCTCCATGGCCACCGGCGCCCTCCTCGGCTCCCGGGCGGAGCGGGACGTGCAGCGCGCCGAGATCGAACGGGAGGCCCGGGAGCTGAACGCCCATCCCGGTGAGGAGTTGGCGGAGCTGGTGGTGCTGTTCCAGCGCGAAGGCATGACCTTCCAGGAAGCTCGGCAGATGGCCGACGAGATTTCCCAGGACCGGGACCTGTGGCTCAAGACCCTGGTGGAAAAGGAGCTGGGCATCACCGTCGAGGAGACCACGAACCCGGTCAAGGACGCCCTGGTCATGGGAGCGGCCTTCATAACGGGCGCGGCCGTCCCGCTGGTGCCCCACTTCTTCCTGACCGGCGGGATCGCCATCGGGGTCTCGGTGGGGGCGACCCTGGCCGGGCTGTTCACCCTGGGGCTGATCAAGGGCCGGCTGGTGGAGCGCTCGCCGCTGCTGCAGGGCCTCGAGATCCTGGGCATCGGCACCCTGTCCGCCGGCGTCGGGTACGCCCTGGGCGAGCTGATACCCCGCCTGTTCACGTAGGGGCTCCGGGCGAGATAGCTAATTTGGTGTCAGAGGGGGGATCCAAAAACTTCGCGACGCCTCAAGAGCCAACTGAGCGGAGGAATCAGTCGTTTCAAATGGAAAGAGAAGGACATCCCCACCCTATCTCTTCCCCGGATGGAGAGAGAGCTTATTGGAAGCCCCCACAGTATGTGTACGCTGATCGCCCCTTTTGATCACTCATCTCTGCTTAGAATCAGCAGCAGCTGTTCGGTGGCTCTTTCGGTGTTTCGGGCGTGAGTGCTCAACTGCTGCCCGGTCAGGTTGCAATGATAGAAGTGGATGTGGAGGCCCTCGGCAGCCCCGAAGTCCGACACCCATCGTTCCTGACCAAGCGAATTCGCCAGGTGCCGGGCCACAATCCTGAACTCCTCATGGCTGTTGTGCGCGAGACTTTCATTAATGGCCACTGCGATCAGGCAGTGGGCAAACGCCCCCCAAAGTAATTCGGCGGCAACCAGTAGATTGCCGCCGCTCCGGAATTCCTCATCAGCCCGGACTGTTAGTTCCTGGGCCATAATGATATGTTCCTGCTGGATCAGGAGGTCGCAACCTCCCCCTTGGCAAGACGGCGCGCTAGGTTAATGGCCTTTCTGGCGAACAGGGTGGCATCGTCCTGCACATTCTCAAGGCTCTCACCGTAAAGTCCATGCCTTACTGCATCGGGCCTCCCCAAACTTGCTGCAAGAGCCCCACAAAGGTCCATTCCCTCATTCGACGCCTCGTCCAAGAGAATGTAAAGATTATCCGTTTCCCCAGGAATCCCACCCCCAGTCGCCAGAGCTGCTGCGGCCCGGTAGAGGTCGTCGTCTGAGTTGTGGGGCCAGCCCCGCTCTGTCGCGATGCAGCGCAACTCTACCCTTACAGCATCGGCCAGGGTTTCGCTCCCCTCCAAGGGGTCGTTTCTGTCAAAGCTTTCTTGCGCCCTGCGGAAGTACGCCTCGATCCTTTCACCAAATGCCTGCCCACCGGCGTCGCAGGAACTAAAGAAGTCTGCTGGATACAGGTAGTCCTTTCCGGATTCGTCGATGACGCGAATCAGATTGCGCTTTGCTGCGTCATCATCCGGCAATGCCTCATAAACGGAATTCAGAATCAGGGAAACCGGATATCCCTCGTTATTGACGCAGGTAACTCGCTCTGTGTTCATCACTCAATTCCACCAACGAGGGGAGTCCCGGCAGCATTGTGGGGAGTTTCGCCTGACCGGCAACTTCTATTCAGCAATATACCACAACGGTAGTGCCCCTACGCTTCCGTTCCCGCCCGCCCCTCGGCCCGGTCCAGGTGCGCCCGCGCCGCGGCCAGGAACTCGGGCGGGTTGTCTCCCTGCACCAGGTGCCCCGCGTTGGAGATGGTGACGGTGGTGCATCCGGTGAGCTCGCGGCCCATGCGCTGCATGGTGTCCTCGGCGAAGACGTCGCTGCGGTCGCCGCGGGTTACCAGAGTGGGGCAGTCGATGCGTCGCCAGCACTCCCAGAGCTGCTCGGGCGACCACAGGCCGTCATTGCGCCCCCGTTCTCGAATCGCCCGGTCGTACTTCCAGGTCCACTTACCGTCCGCGCCCTGCCTGATGCTGTACTTCAGCGCTCCCAGCACCTGCTCCCGGGTGCGCCCGGTGTATTCCTGGATGCGGTCGGCGAACTCCTCGAGGGTGTCCAGGTTGTCCGGCAGTTTCTGGAAACGCTGGATGCGCTGCCGCCCTCGAGATGCCGTTTCCGGACCGGTGTCCACGACGGTCAGCGACTTCAGCGCGCCGGGGTGCCGGGAGGCCCAGACGAAGCTGTTTCGTCCTCCCATGGAGTGGCCCATCAGGTGGAACCTGGCGCCGTCCAGTCCCAGCGCCGGGACGATGGCGTCCAGGTCGGCCACCATAGCGTCAAGGGTGTAGTCGCCGTCCGGGGCCCAGTCGCTGTCGCCGTGTCCCCGCTGGTCGAGGGCCAGCACATGGTAGGCGGGCGAAAGGGGCAGGCTGATGAAATCCCAGCTATGGGCCTGTTGGGAAACGCCGTGGAGCATCAGCACCGTCGGATTGAGCGGATCGCCCCATTCCAGGTAGTGAAAGCGGAGGCCGTTGGCGTCCACGAACCCGTCGGCGGGTTCGTTCTCGTCGGCAAACGGCACACCCATGCGCCGGGCCGCATCGTGCAGCGAGAGTCCCAGGGAATGGGACGCCATCATCGCCCTCCTCAGGCTGGTGCGTTCTCAGGAAATCAAGCCCTATGATATAGGTGCTGTCAATTTAGCCTTCCGTCCCCACGACCGTCATTCCCGCCTCCGCCCCGTCATCCCCGCCCCGTCACCCCGGCCCTCCCCGTCACCCCGGCGAAAGCCGGGGCCCAGAAAACCAGCCCAATAGACAATCTCGACCGCCATTGATATGAAAATAGCCGCAAAGGCCACTCCCTCTCCCTTGAGGGAGAGGGTTAGGGTGAGGGTCAAATTCCAAACATCAACAACTGTGCCTATGGAGGACGTCAGAAAATCCTGCTAATCCTTAAATCTTGAAAATCCTGATTCAGACAATAATCGAATGACCCTCCCACACTGACACCCGCCCCTTGCTAACTAATATAGAACACATGTACCATATTGGTTGACGGCCCTATCCGCGGCCTCTCCTCCATTCCAGTCGCCCCTCCGGGCACTCAGGAGTTCCAATGTCCACCAAACGCAAGAAGACCACCTCCAGCGGCAGCTCTGAAATCCCTGCTGCCTCGTTGCCAGCTATCTCCGCCGCCTCCCAATTTCCGGAAACTGCCGCAAATGTCCGGGATACGGAAATTTCCGGCCTCTCCCATCGCCAGAAATCCGTCCTCCCCATCCTGGCCGTCTCCCACACCCTCGCCCAGGCCGCCCGCGATTCCGGTGTCTCCGAAAGGACTCTCCGTAAGTGGCTGGACGATCCCTCATTTCGCGCCGACCTCGACCGCCTCCGCGAGGAGTCCTACGAGCTCGCCCGACAGCAGTTCCAGGTCCTGGTTCCCATGTTCCTCTCCGTACTGGCCAAGGAAGCCGTCGAAAACCCCGACCCCGCCATCCGCATCCGCGCCGCCCGCTACGGCATGAATTACGCCGCCAGGTTCCGCGATCACGACAAGGTCGTCGAGGATGTCCAGGACCTGCGCGCCGCCCTCCTGGATCGCAACTAGCATGCCGCCGCAACCCGTCATTGTTATGAAACCATACCTGGACCAAACCTCCTGGGGGGTGTCGTCAAATTGGCCTGCCAGACCTGTAACGGCTTCAGTTCCGTCATTCCGGCGAAAGCCGGAATCCAGAATCTCTTTGCAGTGCAAAACGATTCGCGTACCGCAATCCACCGGATTCTGGCATCGAGGGCACCACGAGGTGATTGGACCACACCCCTCTAAGGGGAGAGAAAATCCTGAAAATCCCAAAATCTGGTGAATCCTGATTCAGACATCCTGCGCAAGCCACATCAAAACCATCCCCCATTTCCGCTTTTGTCCGGTAATGGCAGGAACAATGCAATTCTCCGGCCCTTGGCCGGCCCCGCACCCGTCTCTGACCGAATAAGACCCGTAAGGAGTATCGAGACATGACCTTCACCCGCCTCAGGAACATCGTGGCCTCCCTCAAGGAGAAGTACGCCACCGAGCTCAACGTCTACTGGTCCACTCCCCTCGCCCTGGATCTCTGCGACCGCATGACCGAAGCCGTTACCCCCGGCAAGCCGAAATCCTCCTTCACCTGCGAGCAGCTGGCCCTCGGCCTCTTCCGGCAACTCCGCGATCGCCGCATCCGTGTCAAATCCTGGGTCGAACTGGCGCGCTACCTGTCCTCCTGCCTCCGAAAACTGCTCTTGCCCCAGGTCAATGACGTCCTCCGCAGCCTGTTCCCCAAGGCCAGGGATCGGGGGCTCATCCCGCCGGCCCGCCGAGAGATACCCTTCCGGCACAGGCGGACCTGGAAGGCCGGCATGGCCTACTTCATGGCTGCCCGGGCCGACGATCACCGGGCCAGGCAGGCCCGCGGCACCCTGCGCCAGCCCCTCCCCGACACCCTGCCCGCTCCGGTGGCCCTCCGCTACCCCCCCGCGTCCGCCAATCCTGCTAATTCTTTAGTCCTGTAAGTCCCGATTCAGACAAGAATTGAAGGGCTCCAACCCCGTTCAAGGAAAATCGCTTATTGCAAACCCCCACGACCGTCACCCCGGCGAAAGAACGTCACCCCGTACTTGATACGGGGCCCAGAAAATCCAGCCCAACAGACAATCTCGACCGTCATTCCCGCCCCACGACCGTCACCCCGGCGAAAGCCGGGGCCCAGAAAATCCAGCCCAATAAACAATCTCGACCGTCATTCCCACCCCCGCCCCGTCACCCCGGCGAAAGCCGGGGCCCAGAATGACCCCTTTGGCATCAAGACCTGATCCGAGCCATTCGTATCCAGCAGGAAAAACCGCAAGCACCGGACAACCGTAAGACCCAGCCCATCCCCAGGGCCTTTTCATTCTCCGAATTCAGGGGTAATGCCGAGGAGTAAGAAGGCTTCGGAGACGTGAGCGGCGTGGCGGCGTAGGGCGGCGGCAACGTTGGTATGACCAGCCCAGCGCACCAGGGTGGTGGTCAGGTTGCGAAAGGCTGCCATCACCTGGGGGGCGTTACCGCTCCTTACCTGGGAGCGGTCTTCGTCAAAGGTGACGTCCCGGACCCAATGCACCTGGTTCTCGATATTCCAATGCCCTCTAAGAATCTGCAACAGACGTTCCGCTCCGGCAACCTCGGGCGAAAGACTGGTCACCGCATAGCTCACCGTCACCTGGGTGCGTCCCCGGACTCTCCTCTGCCGCTCCAGCCGGCATACCTGCCGCAGGTGGGGCCACTCCTTCCCCACCGATCCGGCGCTGCCCGCATACCGGTTCACCTCCGGGTCGGACAAGGCCCACAGTTCCCGCCGCTCCCAGCGCCCGTGCCGTTGCTTGGGCGAGACATCCACCCACACAGTCAGCTCCGCCCCTCGCTCCCGCCAGTCCTCAGCCTGCCACGGCGGTACCCATGGCCCCGCAACCCTATCAGTTTCCAGTGGGGGAAAATACTTCCACCAGGTCCTGGCACAATGCAGGCTGATTTTCCTTCACCGGCAACAGGTAATCTCCGCCGCCAGCTACAATCTGCTGGCACACCTCCCGTTGGGTCAGCAGAGCGTCCGCCACCACTATCCTCCCTTCCAGGGGAATCTGCCCCAACACTGCTTGGGCCGCTGCCAATTCCTGACCCTTGCCCGCCGTGGCTGCCTGGCTCAGCACCGCCTTGCCCTCAGTGGCGTAGGCTGATACCAGGTGCACCCCAGGCAGTTCCTCACCGTGAATCCCACGCAACGTCTTCCCGTCTATTGACACCACGGAGCCCAGATCCACCCCACTATCTCGCACCCATTCCCGCAGCACCCCTTCGAAGGCATCCACGTCCAGATCCTTGAACACCCGGTGCAGGGTGGCTACGCAGGGCGTTCTCCCCTGTGGGAAACCCAATTCCTCTCCAGCAGTGGCTCCTTGGTCCCGGCCCCATTGCGCAATGGCGTAAAGACTGCGGGAGCCACATAGCATGGCGCAAACTGACAGACTCAATACCGCTCCCAATGGGTGGCGCCGGCCTTGCCGGCTCCGGTGGTCTGGAACTCCATCCAAGGCTTCTCTCAATCTCATCTTCCCCACCTCCTCACTTCTTCACCACAACTTTAAGACTCCTTTAAGAAAATGAAAAGGCCCTGAGCCCATCCCGCCTCGCAATTCCCATTGGGCGGGCCGGGTGGTATCATGCATGTTTGTCTAAACCAACCCGGAGAATGACTCGCGATGACGACCAGCGCGGTGCAACTGGAACTGCAGCCCAGGGAACTTCTAGGCAAAAAGGTGAGCCGCCTTAGGCGGGCCGGTCTCATCCCCGTCCACCTTTACGGGCCGGGCGTCGAGTCCAGGGCGCTCCAGTGCGCCGCGCCCCGGCTGGTGCGGGTACTGGCTGAGGCGGGGGCCAGCACGCCCATTACGGTCACCATTGAGGGCGAGACGGGCACCCACATGGCCTTCGCCCGGGAGATCCAGTGGGACCCCCGGCGCGATACCGTGGTGCACGTCGACCTGCTGGCCGCCGACGTTTCCCGCCCGGTAACCGCCCAAGTGCCGGTGACGCTGGTCGGCGAGGCCCCCGGCGCCGTCCGGAGCGGCGGCTATGTCAGCCAGCAGCTCTTCGACGTTCAGGTTTCCGCCCTGCCGCTGGAGATGCCGGGGCAGATCGAGGTGGACATTGCGGTGATGGTTGAGGCAAACAGCGATATCCGCGCCGGCAGCATCGACCTTCCCGCCTCCGTCACGCTGCTCACCGACCCGGAGGAACTTGTGGCGCGGGTCGAAGTGCCCCGGGGCGCTATCGGCGAGGAGGCGGAAGATGCGGGGGAGGGAGCCCCGGAGGAGGACTCGGGAGAAGAATCCGAGTAGTTTCCCCTGGTCTTTGCCCGCATTCGGGCCGCCGCCACGAATCGAGGAGGAGCCGACGGTATGCACCTGGTATATTTGGGACAGGCCGACCTGCCCGCAACCGGCGCCGACGGCACTACGACCGGTCACGAGGTGGTGGCAGGCCTGATGCTCCACGAGACCCAGATCACCTCCGTCAATGGCGAGTTCGACGCCCTTTGCCGCCGCCATTTCGGCTCCCCACTGGGAGAGGATGATGCGCCGGCCATGATACATCCGCCGGACCTTTTCCAGGGGCAGGCGGACTACTCCGGGTGGGAGCCGGACCGGCGTTCGCAGCTGATCCAGGACTGCCTGGGCGTCCTGATCCGCCGGGAGACGCCGGTGCTGTCCGCCTTCCTCAACCGGCAGGACCTGGCGGACGCCCGGGCCAGCACCTCATCACCGGCAGCCCTGCTATGGAACGAACCCATCGGACCCGTCATGAGCCGCTTCCTTTTCGCGCTGAGCATGTACCTTGACGAAATGAACATGGCGACGTTGAATCACGACCAGATCATGACCGGGTCCTTTCCGGTCACCCAGTTCGCCATGGTGCTGGCCCAGAACGGCACGAACATCAGGCCGCGGGTGATGGCTGAGTTCCTGCGCTCCGATGAGGGCATTGACGCCACGGGTTTGCACGAGAGCATCTGCTATGTGGAGGCGGCGGACTCCCCGGCCATGCAGCTGGCCAACCTGTGCGCCTTCTTCACGCTGCGCTGGCTCCAGACCCCCGACAATCCCAATCCCTACTTCGAAGTGCTGCGGGACAACAAGGTCATCCAGGTACTTTACCCCGTCGTGCTCTAGCCGGCGCGGCGAGGGGCCCTGCCTGTGTCGGCAGAAAGGGGACCCGCTGGGCCACCTGATACGCAATCCAGCGACGGGGGCCGTCTTTACTTCAGCCGACTGTGTTGCTAGAATCACGCCAACTTCAGGAGGGTGCCGCCCAGGGCGGGCTCTCTTGTGCTTTTTGTCCCGCAGAGGAATTGGAAATGACTCAGCCGACCTATCTGACCCGTGAGGGGCTGGAAAAGCTGCAGGCCGAGCTCACCGACCTGAGGACCAACCGCCGCCGTGAGGTTGCGGACCGCATCCAGCAGTCCCGGGAGCGGGGCGGAACCGTCAGCAACGCCGAGTACGAGGAGGCTATCAACGAACGCACCTTCGTCGAGGGCCGCATCCAGACCCTGGGGGATATGATCAGCAACGCCGTCATCATCGAGGAGGAGGGCGGCGAACGCGACTCAGTGGTGGTCGGAGCACGGGTGACCGTCCGCAACCCCCAGGGCAAGCCGACGACCTACACGATCACCGGCAGCGCCGAGTCCGACCCGGCCCAGGGCAGGATCTCCAACGTCTCCCCCATCGGAAAGAGCCTGCTGGGCAAGAAGGTCGGCGAGGTCGCCGAGGTAAACGTTCCCTCTGGCAAGATCGAGCTGGAAATCATGGCCATCGAGTAGCCGCAGATTCCTATGCAGGACCATAGCCAGCCAGACACTGGGACCGCGCCTAACCCCAACGAAAACGAAGCCTCCGTACACATCGCCAGCCGCCAGGCCAAGCTTGAGCGTCTCCGCGACCGGGGCATCGATCCCTACCCTCCCCGCTTCTCCCGGACCTGCGACAATGCCGCCGCAGTGGCCGCCTTCACCGCCGTGGAAGCCGGGCAGCAGCCCGCAGCCGACGCCGAGGGCCTCTCCCTCGCCGGCCGCGTGCTCTCCGTGCGGCAGATGGGACGGGCCGCCTTCTTTGACCTGCAGGACGAGTCCGCCACCGTCCAGGCCCTGTTCCGCCGGAACAACCTCGGTGACGACTTCGAGCTACTGCGGGACCTGGACATCGGCGACCACGTGGGCGTCACAGGCAACATGATCCGTACCCGTACCGGCGAGATAACCATTGACGCCTCGGGTCTGACCGTCATCGCCAAGGGCATGCGCCCGCTGCCGGAGAAGTACCACGGTCTGCGCGACACGGAGACCCGCTATCGCCAGCGATACCTCGACCTCATCGCCAACCGGGAGGTGATGGACGTCTTTCGCCTGCGCAGCCGGGTGATCAGCGGCATCCGCCACTTCCTGGACGGAAGGGGCTTCCTGGAGGTCGACACGCCGGTGCTGGTGCCGGTAGCCGCCGGCGCCCACGCCCGGCCCTTCGTCACCCACCACAACGCCCTGGACGAGCAGCTATACCTCCGCATTGCCACCGAGCTCTACCTGAAGCGCCTGATCGTCGGCGGGTTTGACAAGGTCTACGAGATCGGTCGCGTCTTTCGCAACGAGGGCATCGACCAGGACCACAACCCCGAGTTCACCCTGCTGGAGAGCTACGAGGCCTACGCGGACTACAACGACGTAATGGACATGGTGGAGCAGATGATCTCAGGTCTGGCCCTGGACGCCACCGGGTCGGCACAGGTTGCCGTCGGCGAGCAGATCATCGACTTTGCGCCCCCCTGGCGGCGGGTATCGTTGCGCGAGGAACTGCACCGTCGCAGCGGCATCGACCTGGACGGCTGCGATGACGATGAGCTGCAGCGCCGCGCCCGTTCCCTGGGAGTCGACACCGGTATCCGTGAGAGCAGGGGGCGGATCATCGACAAGCTCCTGTCTGACCTCGTGGAGCCGCACCTGGTGCAGCCCACCTTCGTCCTTGACTACCCGGAGGAGATGTCACCGCTGGCCAAGGCCAAGCCGGGTTCGCCAGGCTACGTGGAGCGGTTCGAGGCCTTCGCCTGCGGCATGGAAATCGCCAACTCCTACACCGAACTGAACGACCCGCAGGTGCAACGGGAGCGGTTCGAGGGCCAGGAGGAAATCCGGCGGCTGTACCAGGACGAGGAGGTGGACCGGCTGGACGAGGACTTCCTGACGGCCATGGAGTACGGGATGCCTCCCACCGGCGGGCTGGGCATCGGCATAGACCGGCTGGTGATGCTGCTGTCGGGGCAGCGCACCATTCGCGACGTCGTCCTCTTCCCTCAGATGCGCCAGCTGGGCGGTTGAGGCTTACCTATCCGTCCTGCTGCCCGTCCCTAGCGGTGTCACCGCGGAGGGCCAGCACCCGCGCCACCAGGTTGCCGACTATCGGACGGTCGTAACCCCATTCGTCGCCATCCAACAAAGGGTGAACATGGTGAGCGTCGTGGTAGTACATTCCAGCGATGCTGAACCCAGAGGCGATCAGCGGGTCGTTATGCTCGATAGCCAGTTGCTCGGCAACAGCAACTGTTTCACCACGGTTTTCGGTGGATAAGCCGTTATCTCCGGCCACTGCCATGATCGCTTGGGCCGCGGCACCCCATAGCTTCTCGGAGGCCTGGATCTGGTCTCCCTCGGCGTAGTGCCGGTCGGCCTTCTCCAGGAAATCCAGCGCCCTTTGAGCGTGTTGGTCCTGTGTCAGCATCCTGCTCCCTGTCCGGGCTGTTCGTTGCCATATAATATAATATCGCTTTGGTGCAACGAAGGCCCCCTATCAACCAGATCCAATGCAGGCTGTAACGAATGATTGCCATCGAACAGGTTCGCCGCGATCCTGACACCGTGCGGCGGGCCATGAAATCCCGGGGCGAGCCGGACCCGGTGGAGCGGATACTTTCGCTGGATGCCGCGTGGCGCCGCGACCGGACGGAGGCCGACGAAATACGGAACCGCCGCAACCAGGTGAACCGCGACATCGGGCACGCGCGTTCCTCTGGCCAGGCGCCATCGCCCGAGGTCATCGAGGAGATGCGCACTCTCGGCCGCCGGGTGGACGAGCTGGAGGCCAGCGCCCAGGAGGCCGAGGAGCAGGTGCGGGAAATGCTGCTGAACCTCCCCAACCTGCCGCTGGACGATGTTCCCGTCGGGTCGGACTCCGACGCAAACCGGGTGTACCGGACGGAGGGGGCCCAGGCGGAACTGGGGTTCGAGGGCCTGCCCCACTGGGACTTGGCGGAGCGTCTGGGCATCATCGACTTCCAGCGCGGTGCCAAGCTGTCGGGCAGCCGATTCTACACCACCATGGGCGCCGGGGCGCGGCTGGAGCGGGCCCTCATCTCCTGGATGCTGGACCTGCACACCGGCGAGCACGGCTACACCGAGCTGGCCCTGCCGGCGGTGGTGCGCCGGGAGGTCATGGAGGGCTCCGGGAACCTTCCCAAGTTCGCGGACAACCTGTACCACGACGAAGAGGACGACCTGTGGCTGATTCCCACCGCCGAGGTGCCGATCACGAACCTTTATCGGGACGAGATCATCCCGCCCGGGCAGCTGCCCCTGTACTATGTCGCCCAGACGCCCTGTTTCCGGCGGGAACGGGCGGCAGCTGGACGCGACACCCGGGGAATCAAGCGGGTCCACCAGTTCAACAAGGTGGAGATGTACCAGTTCGTTGAGCCCGAATCGTCGCCACATGAGCTGGAGCGACTGTTGGGGCATGCCGAGGAGATCTGCCGACGGCTGGGGTTTTCCTGGCGGGTCCTGGAACTCTGCACGGGCGACATGGGCTTCGCCGCCGCCAAGACCTACGACATCGAGGTCTGGGCTGCCGGGTGCCAGGAGTGGCTGGAGGTCAGCTCCTGTTCCAACTGCACCGACTTCCAGGCGCGGCGAGCCAACATCCGTTACCGGCCCGAGCAGGGCGCAAGGCCGCAGTGGCCGCACACGCTGAACGGCTCCGGTCTGGCGCTGCCCCGGGTGATGATCGCCATCATGGAAAACAACCAGCAGCCCGACGGTTCGGTGCTGATCCCCGAGGTGCTGCGCCCCTACACCGGCTTCGACCGGATTGAGGCGCCCTAGCCCACCCCCCGACCGGAGGGTCCACCGATGACGACGAAGGAATACCTCAAGTCGGCGCAGAAAGCCCGGGACCTGCTGTATGAGGCATACGTGGAATTTGCCGATGGCGACGACCACCTGAAGGCCTGCGAGAGGCTGTGGCAGTCCGCCGCCCACGCCATCGCTGCAGTCGCCCAGCAGCGCGGCTGGGAATACAGCGACCTGGAATCACTGTCGGCAGCCGCTGATCGATTGTCGGAGGAAATGGAGAACCCGCTCTTAGCTTCGGAGTTTGAAGTCGCTGACACCTTTCGGTTAAACGCTGATCTTGGCTTCATGGAAGACTTCCAACTAAAGGGCAGCCGCCCTGGCGTTCGCCATTTCGTCGAGTGTGTACTCGCGCTTCCCGAACTCTCGTCAGCAATCAACAGCGAGAACTGATCTCGATGGAAATACAGGAACACATCCACACGGCTTTGGATTTCTTGGCAAGGTCGGACCGCTATTTCGCCGAGGGCGACCGGTTTCAAGGTTCAGAAAAACTTTGGGGAGCTGCAGCGCACGCTATAATGGCATTATCCAGGCAGCGGGGCTGGCGATTCAGCAGCCATCGCTATATGTGCGAGGCCGCTGAGCAGGTGGCCAAGGAATTGAACGAGCCGCTCATTCGATCCGACTTCAACATCGCGGAAAAATTCCACGCTAATTTCTACCACGACTTTATGCCAAATTGGAGAATTGAGCACGCTCGTCCGCGTGTCCGCCGTTTCGTGCATAGGGTGTTGTCGTTACCAGAGTTGAACAAAACAACCGCCTAGTCCGCTGATTCACCTACGCGAAGACATAGTCCCGTTAGCTAAGGAGGTCCCCAATGGCAGGAATATGGCCCGGTGAGACCGAATGCGTGGCAATGCTGGGATTTGACGTGGACGGTGTCTCGTCCTGGCTGAACCGCGACCCCAGCTTCAAAAACCACCCGAGTCTAATGTCCATGGCCGAGTATGGCCCCAGCGTGGCCACTCCCCGCATTCTGAACCTGCTGGACGCCCACGACATCCCCGCCAGTTTCTACATACCGGGTTACATCGCCGAGACGCACCCACGACTGGTCCGGGAAATCGCCGCTCGTGGCCACGAGGTGGCCCACCACGGGTACATGCACGAGCCGCCGTCCACGCTCTCCCGCGAGGAGGAGGACGAGATCCTGCGGCGGGGCATCGACATACTCGGAGACATGACGGGCGAGCGGCCCCTGGGTTATCGCTCGCCCTCCTGGGAGCTCAGCGAACACTCGCTGGACTTGCTGGCAGGGCACGGTTTCGTGTACGACAGCAGCCTGATGGGCGACGACGCTCCCTACATCGAGACCGCCCCGCAGACGGGACAGAAACTGGTGGAGATTCCGATACACTGGCTGCTGGACGACGCGCCCAACTTCGTCTACGCACCGGTGGCCAACCGTTTGGGCCCCATGCGCAACCCCGACGAGGTCTACGGAACCTGGGCGGCGGAGTTCGAGGGCCTTTACCGGTATGGACGCGCCTTCGTGCTTACCATGCACCCCCAGTACATTGGCCGTCCCGGCCGCCTGCTGATGCTGGAGAAGCTCATCGAGTTCATCAAGAGCCACCGCAACGTGGAGTTCATGCGCGCCATCGACGCTGCCAGACTCTTCGCGCCGGAGGGGTGACGAGGGACTGTGGATACCAGTGGTCTTATTGTACATTTAAGGCTAATTTGCGATAGTGCTGCTCCTTATTTCATTTCTTGAAATACGAGCACTCATTATCCAAGTGTATTGCAATTTTGACGCAGATCTGCAATAAGGCCAATTCTTGTTTCAGGAAATGAAATAAGAGCCCTCCTTATGGATTCATATTGCAGTGTCGGCGCAAATATGAAATAGTGTCCTTGCTAATTTCTCGAGAGAGAGAAATAAGGACATAACGCCGTGAAGAGGAACCAGACTGGGGAATACGAAATCAGCAATGTCGGCGGGGAACTGGTCCGCGCCTTCATACCGATGCCGCTGCCTCCCAACCCGCCCCTCCAGTTAGAGGGACTCCAAGAGTCGCTGGCCAAAACGCATCTGGCCTTGGGAAGACTTGATGCCCTATCCAATTTTCTTCCTGACGTACGACAGTTCTTGTACTCGTATGTGCGCAAGGAAGCTGTATTGTCATCTCAAATAGAGGGAACACAATCTTCGATAGCGGATTTGATGCAATACGAGGCCGCAAACGCACCAGGAGTCCCACTGGAGGATGCGGAAGAGGTATCCAATTATGTTGCAGCCATGAATCATGGCCTGAATCGACTCCGGCAAGACGACTTTCCCCTCTCGAACCGTCTCCTGCGGGAAATCCACGCCAAACTGCTGTCCCACGGAAGGGGTAGTGACAAACGTCCGGGTGAATTCAGACGGTCTCAGGTATGGATTGGCGGCAGCCGCCCCGGCAATGCCCGCTTCGTTCCTCCACCCCCTCACGCCGTGCCGGATTGCATGGGCGATCTGGAGCGATTCATGCACTCCAACGGTGATGACATCCCGGCACTGGTACGCGCCGGACTATGTCACGTCCAGTTTGAGACCATTCACCCATTCCTGGACGGCAACGGCCGCGTTGGGCGTTTGCTCATCGTATTTATGCTTGTCAACGCAGGAGTAATCAGAGAACCTCTGCTATACCTCAGTCTCTTCTTTAAGCAGCAACGACAGGTCTACTACGACCTGCTGGACAGTATCCGACAGACAGGCGAATGGGAGAAATGGCTCGAATTCTTTGTGCAGGGAGTTCGGGAGGCTGCCGAGGGCGCGGAGTACACGACTCAGAGACTCATTCAGCTTTTTGACCAAGATGAAAAACGAATAAATCAGGAAACTCGAACACAATCGGCTCTGCGAGTTTTCCAGGCTTTCAAGGCGCAACCTGTCTTGCAAGTCCAGGACGCGCAAAGGCTTTCTGAATTGTCATTTAACGCGGCCTCATCTGCGATCAGCGTTCTCGAGCGATTGAACATTGTAAAGGAGACCACTGGGCAACGTCGGAACCGCATATATCAGTATGCACGCTACATTGACATCCTCTCCGAGGGCACCGAACCCCTTTAGCCTTCTCCTCCTTGCCAACGCCCGCGACCCCGATTAGCATAGGCGCCATCCCGCAGGAGAGTGCGTTATGGCGAAGGCTCATGATATGGGCGGACGGCCCAACGACGACCCCATCGACCAGGCAGAGCACGTCCTGATGGACTGGGAGCGCCGCATCGACTCCATCCGCGGCGTACTGGACGGGAAGGGATACCTGGGCGTGTATGAACTGAGACGGGCCATTGAGGGCCTGTCCCCCGAACGCTACGAGTCACTCCGTTACTACCAGCGCTGGGCTGAGGCGGTGGAAGCCCTGCTCATCGAGAAGGGCGTCCTGACCGCCGATGAGCTGGACGCGGTGATGGCCCGGCAGGAGGCCACGGGAAGCTGAACATGAGCGCATCTCGACACGTTGCCTTCAGCAACGGCGATATGGTGAAGGTCCGTACCGGCAACCCGCCGACCCACTACCGCACTCCGGAATACGTGCAGGGCAAGACCGGCAGGGTGGTGGCCCTTTGCGGCGTTTTCCCGGACCCGGAATCCCTGGCCCACGGGGGCGACGGCAACCCCAACAAGCCACTGTACCGGGTGGAGTTCCCACAGACCGTCCTCTGGGACGACTACTGCGGACCGCCCACGGACCGTCTGCAGGTTGACATCTACGAACAGTGGCTGGAGAGCGCCTCCTGAACATCTGAAGCTGCAAGAGCGAGCAAATGGCGACCTTGTTGAAATGGCTGAAACCGGTCGCAGGATTTTATGGCGGACTTTTCGCAATCACAGCCCTGGCCCTGCTCTCTCTTACGGTGTGGATAATCGTTGCGCTATTCTTCAGCGAACAGTCCGGAGGAAAGCCATGAGCGAAACGGATCACGGCGACCACACGCACCCGGGCATCGACACGGAGGAACCTGGCTACCACGCGCGGCGTGTCCGCGCCATGGAGACGCTGCTCGTCGAAAAGGGAGTGCTGACCGTCGAGGAGGTGCAGCGCAACGTCGACGCCGTGGAGTCGCGATCGCCGGCGGACGGCGCGCGTGTGGTGGCTCGGGCCTGGGCCAGCCCGGAGTACAAGGCCAGGCTGCTCTCGGACCCGGAGGCGGCGCTGGCGGATCTGGGGTACGCGCTGCCCGATCCTACTCCCAAGCTGGGTGTGGTGGAGAATACCGGAGACGTGCATCACCTGGTGGTCTGCACCCTGTGCTCCTGCTATCCCCGCGCGCTGCTGGGGCGGCCTCCGGACTGGTACAAGAGCTTCGCCTACCGTTCACGGGCGGTCATCGACCCCCGCGGCGTGCTGAGGGAGTTCGGGACCGAGGTCCCGGAAGAAACGGAGGTGGTTGTGCTGGACAGCACCGCCGACCTGCGTTACCTGGTGCTGCCCCAGCGTCCACCTGGCACCGAAGGGATGAGCGAGGAGGAACTGGCGGCCCTGGTAACCAGGGACTCCATGATCGGCGTGTCCCGCGCCCTGGCTCCCGAACCCGTCGCCTCCGGGGATTAGAGCCCTTTCCGCTTTGCGCGCCGGGGCCCGCTCTACGGGACGAGTTGGGGTGCGGGAGGGCTTTTAGCCGCCCGTAGCCTGGCGTTCATGGGCAGTATGCTTGCCTACCATGGGCGCGCCTAGTGCATCAGCCCTTCGAGCAGGCCCTCGACATCCGCAACCCCGGCGTCATCCCCCATTCCCAGCCTGAGCGGTGTGATGGAGACGTAATTGTTGCGCAACGCCACGATGTCGGTATCGTCGCCATGGGTCCGGTTGCCGGGACGGTTGCGAGCGATCCAGTAGCGCCTCTCCTCGCCGCTGCTGCCTTCCAGGCGGACGGACTCCCCGTAGGACAGCCCGCCCAGTTTGGTCGCCCTGATTCCCTTCACCAGGTCCGGGGCGATGCTGGGTATGTTCAGGTTGAGGAACAGGGGCTTGCCCGTCCGCTCGTCAATCCTGCGGGCCAGGGCTTCCAGCAGACGTTCGGCGGTGTCGTAGCGGGGTGCAGTGACCGAGGCCACCGACACGGCTATGGTGGAGTACCCGCGGATGAACCCCTGCACCGCTCCGCCCACCGTTCCGGAGACCATGACGTCCCACCCGGTGTTGGAACCGGAATTGATCCCCGATACCACCAGGTCTATTCCAGGCACCAGTGTCTCGAGGGCCAGGATGCAGCAATCGCCGGGGGTGCCCTCAACCGAATAAGCGCTGACAGGGTAATGGCCGGGTCCTGACTCCTGGAAGTCCGGGGCCGGCCTCCACGGCGTGACCTTCACGGGTGAATGGAGCGTCAGCGAGGCTCCAACGCCGCTCTGCTGCTGCCAGGGGGCGACGACGGCCACTTCGCCGACGCGGCGCAGGGCCCTGGCCGCAGCCCACAGACCGGCAGACTCAATGCCGTCATCGTTGATCAGCAGTATTTTCATCAGACCTTCCTGAAGCGCGCTCCACAACTATCGGCCCCAATCGGGGTCAACTGAACCATCCCAGCCACTTGTTGGACAGAAGGCCTGCGTAGACCAGGATAATGATTGCCCCCACGGCCACTGAGAGCCACTGGTCGAACAGCCGCTGCTCAGTATCGGGGAACAGCAGCAGATAGCTCTCCCTTTCCGTCTCATCCACCCTTTCCAGCTTGTGCGCATCCCTTTCCCGGTCCAGGTCGATGGAATAAATCATCAGGAAGATGATAACGGAGGACACAAGCATGGCGAACATGTCCAGCAGCAGCCGGATCCAGCCCTCGGATTCCGGCGGCCTGGTGAACATTGTGAGAAAGATGGTGATGCCGGCAAACACCAGGAGCGCGAAGATTTCTCCAAGGACGGGAGATACCTGCTTGGACCTGACCAGCATATCCAGCTCGGCCTCGGTCTCGTTGAGGCGCTGACGGTCGGAGTCGTCGCCCGGAATGGCGCTGGCCAGGTAGTCACGGGTCTTCAGGTAGTACTCCTTCAGAGTGGCCTGTTTGTTGGACTCATCTATCACCATTATGCATCTGCGGACGTCCCCATTGATGACATCCCGCCTGACCAGGGAGTCCAGCTTTCGCAGGATGCTGAAGGTGCGGTTCTCCTCGTCGCTGGTGCGGGTCACCAAACGGGCGACCCGGAAGGCGAGCAGGAGTGTGAACACCGTGGCGGAGAGGGCGATGGAGCCGAAATAGCCGTCGCCGGACCAGGACCAGTCGGGAATGCTGAGCAGGTCGAACAGGTCGGTGCGGAAGTACACGACTGTGCCGCAGCCGCCCAGGGCCAGGATCAGGGCCTCGAAGCTCCAGCGGACCTCGGCCTCGAAGTGGATCAGCATGTTGGCGACGATGATGGCGGTCGCCCCTAGTATCAGGTAGTCCACCCTGGTGATGTCCGCCTGCTGGAAGAGGAACAGCAAGAGCAGCGCCAGGACGGGAATGACGTATCCCAGTGCATTGAAGCTGATGTCGTCGTCGGCCATATTGGCCTTCCGCCACATGAGGCCCGCGGTCGTGTTGACGATCAGTCCTGCTACGAAGGCCAGTGCCAACAGTCCCACGTCGAAGGTCTCACCCCTGCCGGCACCCACGGCGAAGCCGACTACTGCGGCGCCGAGGCTGCTGAAGAGGAAGGAGATTATGACGAAGAAAATCGCCGGATCGCTGCCCAGCCCGCGCAGGCTGCCGGAGAGCTGATTTCCCAGGTCCCTGGCCCACTCTATGCCAAAGGCCTTCAGGTTGCTGAGGGCCATGGCACCCAGGGCCAGCACCAACCCGAAAATCAGGTGGGTGAGGCCCAGTTCGCCGTATTCCCCGAATTCGCCGGTCTGGCTGAATATGATGAAAACAAAGCCAATGAGTCCCAGGCCGATGAGCAGGACCAGGGAGAGCGCGCCCTTGCCGGAGGTGTCCAGCTGGGCATCCTTGCGTAGGAGGACGGCCGTGAGCAGGAGGAAGAAGATCGGCCACGACTGGAACAGGATGGTGGTGACAGCGATGTCGATGAATTTGATCGACCAGGCGAACAGGGCGTATTCGCAGTTGCCCAGGATGGTCAGCAGGATGCGCCAGTCGATGAAGTCCCCGGGTATCCTCCACTTGACGATCGGAATCCTCAGTTCGTCAACCTGGAGGTGCAACCGGACCAGCGGGAACCTCCAGTCGATCGCCTTGGTGTCGGAGCTGGAGATGTGGTACCGGAACCTTCCCCAGTTGTAGCGGCTGAACCAAAGGGGGAAGTAGAGGGTAAACAGGATCGCCACACAGCCAACGGCGACCCCCGCCCTCCAGGCCGCCATGAAGTAGAAAGGAAGCTCCTCGCCGCCGATGTAACCGATCACGGTGGGGATAATGGCGTAGGATATGACCGCGATGAAGACATATCCCAGCGCTATTCGGTTGTTCCTGGCGCGGGAAGTCTCTGATGGGGTTGTCAGGTCGGCTGACAAAAGCGGCAACCTCCCGGGAGATGCAGGCGCAAGTGCAGGCGATCAAAGCCCGCCCCCTGGCAACTCCGTCTCGGGTAGTGGTGCTCAGTAGAAAACCACCAGTATAAACGAAAACGGAGCGAGGACCGCCCGCTGCTCATCAGCGGTGGGCCTTCGCTCCGTACCTGGTCGCCGGAATTCTAGTGGTGCGCGAGCCCCATGGCGTGATACAGGGCGTGCTTCAACTCCACCCCGGCCATGCTGCGACGGTAGTCGGCGGAGGCGTACACGTCGCCCAGCAGGTCGTCGCCCAGGTCGCCGGCCACGCGAGAGGTGGCTTCGGCGATGGAGTCCAGCGTGAGTTCAGTGCCACCCAAGGCCGACTCCACGGCAGGGGAGCGGGTCGGCCGCGGTGTCAGCCCGCCGACGGCCACGCGGGCCGAGGCGCAGCGCGGGGCGTGATCGTGGCTGTGGCCGTCGCCCTCCAGGGTCACCACCGCCGCCGCGCCGACCACGGCGAAGGAGGTGGCGGGGTGGGCCATCTTGGCATACTCGGCCACCTGGTTGGCGGCCAGCACCGGAACGCTGACGCTGGTCAGGACCTCGTTGGCCCCCACCGCGGTCTCGAAGGGCCCGGTGAAGAAATCGTCAGCTGAAACGGTGCGCGCTCCCGACGGACCCTGCAGGTTGAAGCTGGCTCCCAGGGCGGTCAGCACCGTGGGATAGTCGGAGGCGGGGTCGGCATGGGAAACGTTTCCTCCGATGGTGCCACGGTTGCGCACCGCCGGGTCGCCGATGCCTCCGGCCGCCTCGGCCAGGATGGCGCAATTGGCCTGGACCTCCGCGGAGCTGGCCACCTCGTAGTGGGTGGTCAGTGCGCCGATGCTGACAATGCCGCCGCTGACGCTGATGCCTCGCAACTCGTCGATGCCGCCTATGTCCACCACGCGGGATGGTCGGGCCAGTCTCAGCTTCATCAGGGGAAGGATGCTGTGGCCGCCGGCGATGATCTTGGCGTCCGGGTCTCCCTGCAGGATCTGGATGGCCTCGGCCACCGACCCCGCCTTGCTGTACTCAAATTGGGCTGGGTACATCTCTTAACTCCAATACCCTTTTGACTCGTGCCTTGGTTCGGGTCTTCGGGTGTTGTAGGGGCGGGTTTCAAACCCGCCTCTACGTTGGGTGCAAACCTCTTATGACTTGGCGTCCTGGATGGCCTGCCAGACGCGCTCGGGGGTCAGCGGCATCTCCAGCCGGGTCACGCCCAGGGGCCTGAGCGCATCGATGACGGCATTGTAAATGGTGACGGTCGAGGCGATGGTGCCGGTCTCGCCGATTCCCTTGACGCCCAGGGGGTTGTGAGGCGAGGGAGTCTCGGAGGACAGCGTCTCGATATCGGGCACCATGTGGGCCTTGGGCAGCGCGTAGTCCTGCATCGTGCCGGTGAGCAACTGCCCGTCGTCGCCGTAGACCGCGCCCTCCCAGAGAGCCTGCCCGGCGCCCTGGACCACGCCGCCGTGGACCTGTCCCTCGACGATCATGGGATTGATCTGGGGGCCACAGTCGTCCACGGCCACGTAGCGGCGCAGCACGACGTGGCCGTTATCGGCGTCCACGTCGACCACGGCGACGTGAGCGCCGAAGGGGTAGACGAAGTTGGGCGGGTCGTAGAAGGCCGAGGCCTCCAGACCCGGTTCCATGCCCTCGGGCATGTTCCAGGCCACGTTGGCCATCAGCGCGATTTCCTGGATGGACTTGGCCTGGTCTGGAGCCCCGCGGACGAAGAACTGCCCGTCGGCGTACTCGATGTCGGCCTCTGCGGCCTCCAGCAGGTGCGCGGCCAGGGCACGGGCCTTGTCCTTGATCTTGTTCAGCCCCAGCAGCAGGGCTCCGGCGCCGACCGCGGTGGTGCGGCTGCCGTAGGTGCCCCAGCCCATGGGCGTAATGTCAGTGTCGCCGTGGACGATCTCCACATCGTCCACCGGCACTCCCAGGGTGTCGGAAACTACCTGGGCAAAGGTGGTGGCCTCCCCCTGGCCGTGGGGCGACACGCCGACATAGGCGTTGACCTTGCCTGAGGGGTGGAAGCGCACCACGGCGCTCTCCCACAAACCGCCGCCGAACCCCACGGCTCCGGCCACCTGGGATGGACCCAGGCCGCAGATCTCGCAGTAGGTGGAAACGCCGATTCCGGTCAACTGCCCGTGCTGGCGGGCATCGGACTGCTCCTCTCGCAGGCCGGCGTAGCCGACGTGGTCCAGGGCCATGTCCAGCGCAGCCACGTAGTCTCCGCTGTCGTAGGTGAGACCGGCGCAAACATCGTGGCCGTTCTCGAACTTGGGGATCAGGTTGATTCGGCGCACCTCGGCCGGGTCCTTGCCCACCTCGGCGGCGACCAAATCGATCAGCCGCTCCAGCAGGAAGGTAGCCTCGGGCCTTCCGGCGCCGCGGTAGGCGTCAACGGGCGTGGTGTTGGTGAACACGCCGTAGATGTCCGCCCTTGTTGCCTCCAGGGCGTAGGGTCCGCTGTACATCAGGCCGTGGAGGATGGTGGGCACTCCGGGTGCGGCGGTGGACAGGTATGCGCCCATGCCCGCGTGCACCACCGAGCGGACGCCGGTGATCTTGCCATCGCGGTTGGCGGCCATTTCCACCTGCTCGATATGGTCTCGGCCGTGGATGGTGGCCTGGAAATTCTCGGAGCGGGTCTCTGTCCACTTCACCGGGCGGTTCAGCCGCATGGCGCAGAAAGCAGTGATCATCTCGTCGGCGTAGACGGGGATCTTGCTGCCGAACCCGCCGCCGACCTCGTTGGCGATGACCCGGATCTTGTGCTCGGGCACGCCCGTAATGAGCGAACCGAGAAAGCGGGCGATGTGAGGGTTCTGGCTGGTGCTCCAGAGGGTGAGCTCGCCCATCGACCCCAGCCAGCTGGCCAGGGCGGAGCGGGGCTCCATGGCGTTGGGCACGAGACGCTGCTGAACGATGGTGTCGCTGACGATTACGTCAGCGGCCTCAAAGGCCGCGTCGGGATCGCCACCCACGGCCACCCAGTGGAAGGCCTGGTTGTTGGGGGCGTCATCGTGCAGCTGAGGCGCGCCCGCCTCCATGGCCGCCACCGGGTTCACCACTGCGGACAGCGGCTCATAGTCCACGTTGATCAGTTCCAGGGCGTCCTCGGCCTGGTAGCGGGTCTCCGCCACCACCACGGCCACGGCGTCGCCCTGGTAGCGAACCACGTCCTTGGCAATGGCGGGGTGGGCGACAGGTTTGACGTCGGATTCCGGCGGAATCCAGGCGCAGGGGATGGGCGCCAGGGCGCCCTCGGTGTCGGCGCCGGTGTAGACGGCGATGACCCCGGAGGCGGAGGCCGCCGCCGAGGTGTCGATACCTGTGATGCGAGCGTGGGCATGGGGGCTCCGCAGGATGGCCGCGTGCACCATGCCCGGAAGGGTGACGTCGTCGGTGTAGGTGGAGCCTCCGGTGATGAGGCGCGGGTCCTCACGGCGGCGTATCCCTGAGCCGAAAATTCTGGTAGTCATTGCCCGGCCTCCCTATTTCTGGATTCCCACTTTCGCGGGAATGACGTTGGACTCATCGTCTAGCCTCCCTTGGCCTCGGCGGCCGCCAGGACCGCCTGGACGATGTTGTGATAGCCGGTGCAACGGCATATGTTGCCCTCCAGCCCGTCGCGCACCTCCTGTGAGGTGGGGCTGGGATTGCGCTCGAGCAGCTCGACGGCGGTCATAATCATGCCGGCGGTGCAGAAGCCGCACTGGAGGCCGTGCTTGTTCCAGAAGGCCTCCTGCACGGCATGGAGCTCACCGTCGGCGGCAATGCCCTCGATGGTTGTGATCTCTGCTCCGTCGGCCTGCACGGCCAGGGTCGTGCAGGACTTGACGGTCACGCCGTTCATGCGCACGACGCAGGAGCCGCACTGGCTGGTGTCGCAGCCGATCTTGGTGCCGGTCAGCCCCAGGTTCTCCCGCAGGAAGTGGACGAGGAGCAGGCGGGGCTCAACGTCCCCCGACCGGGACTGCCCGTTGACAGTCATCTGGATATTCAATGCAATACCCCCTAAAAGTAGGGATTCGGCCGCCTGAGCCGAGTGCCCGCAGTATAATGTTGGCCGCGTATGGCGGTCAACGCGGTCGGGTTTGCGGGGGTGGCCATTCGGCCAACTGCACCGTGATACACTGTAAATGCCCAGTGCCGTACCTGAAAGAATCGTTGACCGAGCCTGAAAATCTGATTTCCCATGACCCCAAATCGCCTCGTATTCTCGACGCTGGACAGGGATGGAAATGAGATACGTCTGACCGAGTCCCAGTGGCTCGGGCACATCCTGCCCTATCACCCGGACATGGAACGCCGCCTCGAGGAAATTCAGCAGGTGATTCGCAACCCCGAAATTGCAAGGCTTGGCGACAGGGGAGAGATCCGACTAGCAAGTTTGGGAGTGGTGGCCAGCAGGCCGGGCAGGTATCTGCGAGTTATCATCGTCTATTCTGACGAAATCACAGGAAGAAGACTGGGAAGTGTTCGCACAGCGCATTTGAGCAAACTCCCGCCTAAAGGGGAGGACATAATATGATTGACACTCAAAACCTTAGCGACGAGGAATTTGACGAACACCTGCTCAAAGCCAATGCATACTGGAAAGACCGGATTCGACAGGAACCAGGGCGCATCCTTTACGACTACGAATCCGATATCTTGCAGCTCAAATTCGGCAAACCCGGTCTCACTATCTTGCATTGCCTGGACAACGACCCTGACGGATTCGAATGGGTAGTAGAGGACGATACCCTCCGCATAGTGGGAGTGGAAATTTTTTACTTTCGCCAGGACTACGCTCCGCGCTACCTCAGGCTGCAAGCGGCTTACGAGGCCCTTTGCCGCGACCGAGGCGAGGGCGACTGGTTTATTGACCTGCCGCCGCAACCTGAGAACGGAAAACCCACAACTGCCTCCGCTTTCGCAGATGCATTATTGGATTGCGCCCCCGACCCTGTTCCCGTCCCTGACTCGAAAGCTCCCCACCCTTCTCCTTAGCTCAAAACTGTATCCAAGGTGACGCCCATGTTCCCGAAATCCGTTTTTCCCGACACCGCCGAGATCAACGCCG
The DNA here is from genome assembly GCA_965208825.1 of Dehalococcoidia bacterium. Lineage (GTDB taxonomy): Bacteria > Chloroflexota > Dehalococcoidia > Lucifugimonadales > UBA3495 > VXOI01. The sequence continues at coordinate 75,968 of CBDBPP010000003.1, read as the reverse complement.
AGGGGCACCTGGTCATCGGCGGATGTACAGCCGAGGCCCTGGCCGAGGAATACGGCACGCCAGTCTACGTGCTGGACGAGGCCACCATCCGCGCCCGTTGCCGTTCCTTCGTCAGCGAGTTCCGACTGCGGGCCCCGGGAGCGAAGGTCGCCTACGCCTGCAAGGCCTTCATCAATCCGGCCCTGGCTCGCATCCTCTCAGAGGAGGGCCTCGGCTTCGACGTGGTATCCGGCGGCGAGCTTGCCACCATTGCCAACTCGGGCGCGGGTCTGGGCGACGTGTATTTCCACGGCAACAATAAGACCCCGCAGGAGCTGGAGGAGGCCCTGGCCCAGAACATCGGATGGGTGGTGGTTGACAGCTTCCACGAGCTTGAACTGCTGGATCATCTGGCGGGAGAAGCGGGAAAGACCCAAGACATACTGCTGCGGGTGTCGCCCGGGATCGACCCTCACACCCACGTCTATACCACGACGGGCATCCTCGATTCCAAGTTTGGGTTCTCCATCCAGACCGGGCACGCCGCCCAGGCCGTGCGGCAGGCGCTGGCGGCGAGGAACCTGGACTTGAAGGGCCTGCACTTCCACCTGGGATCGCCGGTGTTCGAACTGGAGCCTTACGGTGTGGCTACCGAGCTGGTGCTCCGCTTCGCCGCCGAGTTCCGGGAGGAGGGCCTGCGCCTGCAGCACTTCAGCCCCGGTGGCGGGTTTGCCGTGGCCTACACCCGGGACCAGGAGCCGCCCTCGGTTGCTGACTATGCCGAGACTATCTGCTCGGCCATGGCAGCAACCTGCGATGACCTCGGCATGGAACAGCCCACTCTGGTCGTCGAACCGGGCCGGTCCATTATCGGTCCGTCGGGTGTGGCCATCTACAGGGTGGGCGCCATCAAGGACATTCCCGGTGTCCGCAAGTTCGTCAGCGTCGACGGCGGGATGGGAGACAACATCCGCCCCGCCCTTTACGAAGCCCAGTACGAGGTGGTGGTGGCCAACAAGGCCAACGCTGAGCCTTCCGAAACGGTGACCATCGCCGGCAAATACTGCGAGTCAGGCGACCTGCTGGCCCAGGGCGTCGAGTTGCCGGAAATCGAGTCCGGAGACCTGCTGGCCATCCCGGTGTCTGGCGCCTACTGTCCCTCCATGGCCAGCAACTACAACCTCAACCCCCGCCCTCCCATGGTGCTGGCCGCCAACGGTGGCAGCCGCCTCATTCGCCGACGTGAAAGCTACCAGGACCTCATGTACTGCGACGTGGTCTGACTCCGCCCAACACAAGGTCCGTAGGGGCGACCCTTGTGGTTGCCCTTTGATTCAACAAAACAAAGTCTCAGCGTTCTCGGCGTCTAATATAATCCCATGCCTTGGAAAACTCTCGGTCAAGACCACCTCATCGCACGCCTGCAGCCTGCGCTGGAACGGGCAAGGGAGTCCCACGCCTACCTGCTGACCGGCCCGGCCCGCGTGGGCAAAATGACCCTGGCCAGGGAGATCGCCCAGGCCGTCAACTGCCTGCGGGGCCCCGGGGCGCCCTGCGGCGAGTGCGCCCAGTGTCGGCGTATCGCCGAGGGGCTGCACGCCGACGTACGGGTAGTGGACATCGAGTTCAGCCGCACCGTTGAGGGCCGCAACACCGTCACCTCCATCACCATCGACGCCATCCGCGAGCTGGAGCGTACTGTTAACCTCAACCCCTACGAGGGTGCCCGGACGGTCGTCATCATCGACGGCGCCGGTTCCATGACCGTCGACGCGGCCAATGCCCTGCTGAAAACGCTGGAGGAGCCGCCGCCCGGCGTGCTGTTCCTGCTGCTGGCCGATCACGAGGAGGCACTGCTGCCCACCATCCGGTCGCGATGCCAGGCGCTGCAGCTGCTCCCCATGGCGCGTCAGGAGATGATGGACTACCTGGGCGGCCACCACGACGTCCCGGAGAGCGACGCCGATCGACTCTACCGGCTATCCCGAGGTTGCCTGGGGTGGGCACTGGAGGCCCTGGCAGATCCGGAGCTCCTGGACCAGCGACAGGCGGACCTGGAGCGGCTCAGGGAGACGGTCGGGGCCGGGCTCGACACCAGGTTCAGCTACGCCAACGAGGTGGCGTCCCTGTTCAGCTCGAACCGTCCGGCGGCCCGGGATCTGCTGGCGCTCTGGCTGCGGTGGTGGCGCGACCTGCTGCTGGTGAAGCAGGGGGCCGAGGAGTATCTGCACAACGCGGACCACGCCGAGGAGCTGCGCGCCCACGCAGAGACGCTGACGACGGCCCAGATTGCGGCCTTCATCCGCCGCCTCCACGACACCATGGCCGCGCTCGACGCCAACGCCAGCCCGCGCCTGGCCCTGGAGACGCTGATGCTGCACGCGGGGTGAGACCGGCGTCTTCGTATCCTGCGGAATAACGAAACCGGGGACTTTCGCATGATTCATCGCGCGAAAAGGGTGCTGGAGACAGGCAAAAGTGCCTGGAGAATTCTGAAGGCCGTATCCCTGTTAACGGCAGACGCAATTATCACTCTGTCCCTGATGCGAACGGGAGCAAGGCCGAAGCCGGGGACGAGAATGTCGTGGCCCAAGGGATTGCGGGAGCGGCTCCATAGGGAGCAAAAAGGGCTCTGCATATATTCTCGCGACAAGCTGTCTTTAGGTGGGGTGGGAGCAACTCATATCGACCACATAATCCCCGTGAATCAGGGCGGGACCAACGACCGCGCCAACCTTCAACTGCTCTGTGCGGGATGCAACCTGAGGAAATCGGACCGCAGCGATGCCGAGTTCCGCCACAGGTACCGAAGCCTGCTACCACAGGAACCGGGGAGGATGCCGGACCGAGGCATCAAACAGTCTGAATTCCGTGCTGTTACCAGGACAGCGGCAGATGCAGACAGTTACAAGAGATTCAAGGCAGGGGTGTACCTCACCTCTGCACAGAAGATTAACAGCGGAGCTCTGGCAACGGCCGCCGTGATCGCCCTTGCGATATTCATACCCGTCAACCAGGCTACTACGCCGGAGGACGCAAGTTCATTGTTAGTCGCCTGCATGGCTATTGGGGCGGCGGCTGGATTGGGGGTACGCCTTAGGGCCAGGTACACAGGCAAGGATCAAGAGGACTAACGCCACACCTGATTCAAAAAAGCGGTTAGAAGACGTTTTACTCCAGGTTCCAGGGGATGTAGGGCTTCCAGACCTCTAGGATGGCGCGGTTCTGGAGGATGAGGTAGGGGTTGGGGTCGGGCGCACGGGGGACGGTGTGCAGCTTCATCCTGGCCTCGGTGGGGGTACGTCCGGCCTTGCGCAGGTTGCAACGGTTGCAGGCGGTCACCACGTTCTCCCAGGTGTGGGCCCCGTTCTGGCGCCTGGGGATGACGTGGTCCAGGGTCAGGTCCTGAGCCTTTTTGCCGCAGTACTGGCAGGTGAACCGGTCGCGCAGGAACACCTCTTTCTTGGAAAGCTTTCGGGGCAGGAAAGGCCTCTTGACCAGGTAGACCAGCCGGATGATCGCCGGGGCCTCGATTTCGCCGGAGACGGTGTGCAGGCTCCCGTCGTGCTGCTCCAGCAACTCCGCCTTGCCCTTGTCGACCATGACGATGGCCCGTCGCACCGAGCAGACGTTAACCGGCACGTAATTCAGGTTCAGCACCAGCACCGGAGCGCGTATGAGGACGCTGGGGTCAGGCCATTCCCTCTCTGCCCCAATGGATTCGGCATGGCCATTTACCGGGGCAACCTTGGGTCTCTCAACCGCTGTGGCCAATAACGCGCCTCCCGGTCAACCTGATGACAGTCCTGCCTGTTCCCGCTGATTCCGGTTTACACCCGTCTCCTGGATACCCTCCGGGGAAATGACGAAGCCTCCGTCATTATAACGCAAAGCCCCGGATGTCTCGCCGCTGGTCCTCTATCGCCCAGGGCCTCTCGAATATCCAGCGCTTGCGGTTTTTCCCGCAGGATACGAACGGCTCCGGCCAGGTCTTTATACCAGAGTGTCATTCTGGATTCCGGCTTTCGCGGGAATGACGTCATGGGCCCCGCTGCCATTTGCGTTCGATGCAATCTCGCCCGGCCAGCAGGATGCAGACGAGGAGACTCCCCACCAGCCAGCCCGCCATTACGTCGCTGGGCCAGTGCACCCCCAGGTGGACCCGGGACCAGCCGACGGCGGCGACCAGCAGGACCAGCAGGGCCCGTGCGGACCACAGATGAGCGGGCCTGCTCCCCAGCCAACTCCACCGCTCCAGCAGCACCAGGAGGGCCCCGAAGAATGCCGCGGCAAAGACTGCGTGGCCGCTGGGGAAGGCGTAACCCGCTTGCTCGACCAGCGCCCAGGCCTCCCCCGGTCTGGGACGTGCTGCCAGTTCCTTGAGACCCAGGTTCACCGCCGGGGCCAACACGGCCAAGGACAGGAACACCGCCACGCCCCACCTCCGGAGCGTCACCATTGCTCCCACGGCCACCATGGGAATCCACGGCACAACCGTGCTGCCAAGGCCGATGCCGCCCGCTCCGATGGCGGAGAGGACAACCGCGACCTGGTCCAGCCAGGCAGTGCGAAACCGGATGGCCTCCCGCAGTCCCCACTCGTCTCCGGGAAACGTGGCGTGCATCCGGGCCAGCCCCAGCAGCACCCCGACCATCGCGACGCCGGTCAACAGGGCGACCGTCCTGCGAAGGCGAGGCCCGACGGTGGTATCGTCCGCAGCATCACTCACCCTGCAAGCATAGACCCTGAGTCCCCGCCGTACCGTTCCGGACGGACAGCCGTTCCGCTTTCCCTCGGGTCGGTGTTTCCCGCCCGGCTCTCCTGCCATGGGTTTCCTGTTCAATTGGTTGTATTGGCAAACGTTGGGCCGGTATGTATAGTACTGGACACTGGATGGATGAATCGAACCGAGTCAAAGGGGAGGGAATAATGGCGAAGCCGAAAAGGATCGGGCACCTGGTAATCAACGTCAAGGACCAGGACGCATCGACCAGGTTCTACACCGAGGTGCTGGGATTTGAGATCGCCGTGGAGCGGCCGGGCTTCGGCACGTTCCTCACCTGCGGCCGCATCCACCACGACCTGGCCCTGTTCCAGGCCCAGGAGGGGGCGCAGGAGGTGGTCGACGGGGGGTTGGGACTGAACCACATGGCCATCCAGGTGGAGGACTACGAGGAGCTGAAGGACTATTACAACAAGCTCCAGCAGTACTACGAAGTGGATGAGCTACGCACCGTCGACCACAGTATGACGAAGAGCATCTACATCAAGGACCCGGACGGCAACGGCATCGAGCTGTTCTGCAACACCTTCGACACCGCCGAGGAGGGTCTGGAGGAGATGCGCCGCCCCGGCCGGCAGAACACCGCGCTGGTCTTCGACTAGACGGACAGGTAAGGGAATCGCTGGTATCGTAGGGGCGGGTTTCAAACCCGCCCCTACATTTGTGTGGCGGACCACCTATGACCACTCAAACGGAAATACGCATCGGGGCGGCGGCTCTGGACCTGGACGGGACCATCATCGGGCCCGATGAGCGGATCACTCCCGCCGTCCGGGAAGCAGTGGCGCGCCTGGCCGAGCGGATCCCGGTGTTCATCGCGACCGGCCGCGAGCCGCAGGACGTTTTCGATTATGCGCGGCAACTGGGCCTCACCGGGCCGCAGCTTTCCGACGGCGGCGCGGCCATCCTCGACCCCGTGGCCCAACGGCATATCTGGAGCGCCAACCTGGGACCGGAACTGGCCACGGAGGTGTTGAGCCTTATCGGCGAGCTGGACTCCAACTTCGTCGCCACCCACGGTCGGGGAACCTTCCGCAGGGTCAGCGACATCCCCGACCGGGAGATCGTTCGCATCTCGGCTCTTGACCTTTCCCGGGAAGAGGCCGAGCAGCTTACCCGCCGGTATCGCGACCACCCCCGAATGAGCGTTATCCTGGCGTCGCTGCCCTACAACGGCCTGTGGGCTGTCGACTTCACGCTGAAAGGAATCGACAAGGGCAGCGGCATTGTTCGCATGGGAGAGATGCTGGGAGTGTCCCCATCGGACATGGTATGCGTGGGTGACAGCTACAATGACCTGCCCATGTTCGCGGCCTGCGGCCTGGCCATTGCCATGGGACAAGCCCCGGACGACGTCAGGAGCGCGGCGGTCCTGACCGTTCCGCCCGTGGAGCAGGACGGTCTAGTCGTGGCTATCGACCGGCATATTCTGCCCCGAACCGGTTGAGCCGGAGTATTGACCGGCTCATCAAGACAGGGCCCGGGAACGGTTAACGCAGGGCCGGCGCCACGTCGGCGACGAAGCGATTGACCGAGGCAAGCACCTTTGCCCTGGAAATGCCTCCCCCGACGTTGACCTCGGCGATCACGCCCGACAGGCCCAGCTGCTCGGTGATCTCGCGCAGCAAATTGGAGACAGTATCCGGGTTGCCGTAGGCCACCCGTCCGCGCAGCAGGTCCTCGTAGGTGATGGCCGACAGCCGCTGACCCCGCTCGGCGCGCTCCTCCTCTGGCGTGGCCCCGGAGACGCTGGCGCTCCTCAGGAAGGTCTCGGCCAGCCGGCGGTAGGCCCGCATTGTCGACTCCTCGGCGTCGTCATAGGCTTGCCCGTCCGTCTCTCCCACGTAGATCGGGATGCGCAGGAAGACGCTGGGATCGCCCTCGTGCCCCGCCTGCCTCCAAGCCGTCCGGTATTCCTCCAGGCTGGTGGCCAGAGTGGCACGGTCCATGCCCCGTAGTCCGACGAATATCGGCATCCCGGCCCGGCCCACCTGCGGGAAAGTCTCCCTGGTGGTGGCGGCAACGCGCAGCGGCGGATGTGGTTTCTGGTACGGTTTGGGAATTACGCAGACGTCCTCGAACCGGTAATACTTACCCTCGTACGAGAAGCTGTCGTTGGTCCAGGCCTTGAGAATGATGTTCAGGGACTCCTGGAAGCGTTCCCGGCTCTCGGCGTATGGTATGCCGTAGCCCTCGTAGGCTTGGGGGAAACCGCTGCGTCCCACACCGAACTCCACGCGCCCCCGGCTGATGTGGTCCACCGTCGCCACTTCCTCCGCCAGGCGTATCGGGTGGGCCAGCGGTAGCACGTTCACCGCTACACCCACCCGCAGCCGCTGGTAGCGTGCCACGATGGCCGAGGATATGATCAGAGGCGCCGATACCACCGACGAAATGTCGGCTGCCCCCATCTCCGAGGGACTCAGCGGAGCGGCGAAGTGGCGTTCGGCGAGCCACACTGCGTCCAGCCCGCCCCTCTCGGCCGCCTCGGCCATGGCGAAGGCCTCGTCGAAGGCTGCCTCCTCCGTCTCGCCGTAGCGGTAGTCGCACTCCATCACCAGTCCGACGTGCATTGCCCCTCCAGCCTTGAGAGCCGTATCGGGTGAAATTCTAGGTACAGCCCCAAACGGTGTCAAACCTTCCCGTACCTGCCCTCCCCTGCCGTCGTGTTAGAATCCGCCAATGTCGGACCTGGCCGGATCCCGGGCCGCGCTGATGCAGCAACTGGCCCGTCGAATCAGCGCTCCCGAGGTGTTGCGGGCGATGGCCGCAGTGCCCCGGGAACGTTTTGTGCCGCCCGCCTCCCGCGATATGGCCTACCAGGATATCGCCCTTCCCATCGGAGAGGGACAGACCATCTCGCAGCCCGCCATAGTGGCCGAAATGTCGGCAGCCCTGCGCCTTGGACCCAGGGACAAGGTCCTCGAGGTGGGAGGCGGATCGGGGTACCAGGCCGCCGTGCTGGCCCAGCTCGCCCCCGACGGCATGGTGGTGACCGTGGAGCGGCTGCCCGTGCTGGCGGCCCGGGCCGAGGCAATACTGCGGGAGCTGGACTACCGCAACGTCGCAGTCGAACCGTCGGGCTCCGTGCCGGGCTGCCCGGAGCGCGGCCCCTACGACGCCATCCTGGTCGCCGCGGCCGCGCCCGCCATTCCGGCATCGCTGCTGGGCCAGTTGCGGGTCGGAGGGCGCATGACGCTGCCCGTGGGCTCCCGGGAGGAGCAGCAACTGCTGCTGGTGCTCAAGACGGGGGAGGGCGTATCCATCAGCACTCTGGGGCCATGCCGCTTCGTGCCCCTGCTGGGCCCCGAGGGGTTTGAGGAGTGATGGAGGTCAGCAGACGGATAACGCGCGGCTGGAGAACAAGGCCGGAGGTATATGGATGCGGAACAATGAGGAGACTCTCGCTCCGGGATATATGCAGCATGGCGAAGAAACCCGGCGGGAAACTCGCAGCCGGTTCCGGTGGCGACGTGGTTTGTCCGGCACAGCCCGAGCGGCTGGGCGGGGCATCGGCATACAGCGCCATTGGCTCAGCTTTGAGCGCCACCGGCCTGGGATTGGCGGCTATACCTGTCGTGATGGGGATGCGTGTGGCCGAGGCGCGTGTGTCTGCAAGAATCAACTTGGGCGACAATCTGCAGGGCCGAACTGCTGAACTGAACCAACTGCGGACTGGGGCATAAGTCCTGGCAGCAGAAAGATCAGCCTATGACACAACCGACCGACGAAATACGCCGCGCTGCGGACCTGGTGCGCGACTCGAGCTATCTTGTGGCGCTGTCAGGGGCCGGGCTGTCGGCGGGCAGCGGCATCCCCACCTACCGGGGCCAGGGCGGTCTGTGGACCCAGCACGGGGTACCTCCGCTCCTGTCCTACCGGGAGTTCGCCCACGACCCGGCGGAGTGGTGGCGCGCGCGCCTGGCGGCCGAGCAGGACCCGACCCACCCGGTGTTCCAGATGAAACAGGCCGTCGATCGCGCTGCTCCCAACGCCGGCCACCTGGCCCTGGCAGAGCTGGAGCGGCGCGGCATCCTCCGCTGTGTGATTACCCAGAACGTCGACAACCTGCACGGCGAGGCGGGCAGCCGGGCCCTGCTGGAGATCCACGGTAATCGTACCCGGGTACGTTGCCTCGAGTGTGGACTCCGGTTTCGGCGCGACGGACTTGACCCGGCTGAGGTGCCGCCGCTGTGCGGAGAATGCCGGGGGGTGCTGAAGCTGGACACCGTAATGTTTGGCGAGGCCATACCCGGCGACGTGCTCCGGGCCTGCATGGAGGCCACCGAAGCCTGCGATTGCATGCTGCTGGTCGGCACCTCGGGCACGGTCAACCCCGCCGCCCGGCTGCCCCTGGTCGCGAAGGAGAGAGGAGCCTCGCTCATCGAGATCAACCCGGAGCCCACCTCTCTCACCCCATGGTGCGACCTGGTTCTCAGCGGAACGGCGGACGACGTGCTGCCCCGGCTGCTCCATTCGATATAATCTATGATGCGAGTCCTGGAACGCTCAGCCATGCCACTTTTCTTTCAGTTGGAGCGGTAGCAGATGCCTTTTGTGCTGGCCCAGTTCGGGTTGCCTGATCAGCCATGGGTGCAGCCGGTGCTGTCCATCGCGGTGGTACTAATCTCCATCGTAGTGGCCGCCATCGCGCACTTTGCCATCTTTCCGCTCTTCACCCGGCTTACCAGTCACACGCCCACGGAACTCGATGACGTCCTCATCCGGGCGGTGCGGCTGCCGCTGAACGTGGGAATTGTCATCCTGGGCATTTACCTGAGCCTGAAGATCACCCTGGATTTGCCGAGTGGCGTGCAGAATATTATCGACGCTGGTGGTCAGGCCATAGGCGTTCTGCTCTTTGTTGTCCTGTTTGGACGCGTGGTTTCCCGCGGTATGGACTGGGCGATCGCGGAACAGGACAAGAAAGTGCGACGCGCCGTGGACCCTCGCTTGCTGCTCATGTTGCGGCGAGTAGCGGTCGGACTCATATATGTCCTGGGCGTGCTGCTGGTGATAAACACCCTCGGTATTCCCATCAGTCCGCTCATAGCCGGCCTCGGCCTTGGCGGCGTTGCAGTGGCGCTGGCCATCCAGCCAACGCTGTCGAACCTTTTCGCCGGCACTTACGTGATGACCGAGGGGGCGGTGTCGCCCGGTGACTACATCGAGATGGAGGGCGGAGTCGCCGGCTACGTGCTGGAGGTCGGTTGGCGCAGCACCCGGCTGCGCACCTGGAGCAACACCCTGGTTGTGGTCCCCAACGCCCGGTTCGCCGAGACCATCATCACCAACTACTATGAGCCCGCTCCGCCCGTGAACGTCTACCTCACCTGCGGCGTCAGCTACAGCAGCGATCTGACCCGGGTGGAAGCGGTGTCCATGGACGTGATGAACCAGGTGCTTGAGAGCAGCCCCTACGGCGTCCGGGAATACGGAGCCTACTTCGGGTTTGACAATTTCGGCGAGTCCAACGTGGACTTCTGGCTGTTTGTTCAGGCGAAAGATCGCCTGGCCAGTTTCGAGCTGCGGTCGGAACTGGTGCGCGAGCTGCACCGCCGGTTCGATGAGGAAGGGATTGTCATCAACTACCCGGTGCGCTCCCTGCAGTTCCCCGACGACGAGTCGCCCCGGTTGGATGCCGGCCCCGGCTCACCGGTGCCTGCGTTCCTTCGCCGACCGGCACCCGCGGATATCCCCGGAGTCGACGCGGGGGCGGGCGACGGCCCAGGTGGCCCTGGCCCAGACGGCCCCTCTTGACCTCCCGCGGAGGGGCGCACAGCTGTGAGCCCTCCTTTCCTGGAAAGAGATCTACCCGGACTCGTGTCTCCTATGGTAGTCCCTTACAAAAAGAACCCGTCACTACCGCGAAAGCGGGAGTCCAGGGCCGGGTGCGGAGCAGGTGGCGGCCATCCTGTAGGGGCGCACAGTCGTGCGCCCTTTCCCGCCACAGTGCGGGATGCCTGCGGCCAACCGCCTGATTCTGAACCGCTGCCGGACGCGACCCACCCCTGCCTTACATGGGGACAGGCTGGTATAATCCGCCGCAGTCGAGTTTACGGGCCGCATCCCACGAGGCTGTGGCAAGGGCGTTCGAATGGATCTGGGACTGAAGGACAAGGTGGCCATCGTCGGCGGTGCCAGCAAGGGTCTGGGCCGGGCCTGTGCTCAGGTGCTGGCGGAAGAGGGGGCCAGGGTCGCCATCTGCAGCCGCACCTCTGCCGATCTGGAGCAGGCAGCTGGGGAAATCCGCGATTCTACCGGGGCCGAGGTGCTGGCATATGCCGCCGACCTCGACAAGCTGGAGAGCATCAACGGCCTGATCGCCGCGACACTGGAGCGGTTCGGCGGCATCGACATCCTGGTCAACAACTCCGGCGGGCCACCGCTGGGGCGCTCGGCCACCGCCACCGAGGAGCAGTGGGAGACGGCGGTGCAGCGCTCGCTCATATTCTTCGGGCGCATGTGCCGTGAGGGCATCCCCCACCTGCGCCAGCGCGGCGGTGGACGCATCATCAACATCCTGGCCAGCACCGTCTACAATCCCATCCCCAACCTCGCCCTGTCCGGCGCGACCCGTATGGGCGTGGTGGCCTACGCCAAGAGCCTGGCCGATGAGGTGGGACGCGACGGCATCCTGGTCAACAACGTTTGCCCCGGCTCCATCCTCAGCGACCGGATGCTCTCCAACGTGACCTCCCGGGCCAATGAGCTGGGCATCTCCGTCGAGGAAGCGCTGGCCATGCGGGCTAACGACACCGCCCTCGGCCGCGTCGGCGAGCCCGTCGAGCTGGCCAACCTGGTGGCCTTCCTGGCCTCGGAGCGGTCCACCTACATCACCGGCACCACCATCCTCGTCGACGGCGGCCTCGTCCGCTCCGTGATGTAGCTGGCTGGCACGGGGTTGGATGTTCGGCTCGCATTGATGGCCTTGAAAGTCTGTCTCGTGGTGGTATAGACTGTAACTAATCCAGATCGCTGGAGGTAGACAGTCCGTAGGGACTGGCGCAAGAGAGGGGGCGAGCGCCTCCTTTTTTGTTTTGTTGGCCGCTATGGGAGAAGCACTCTTTCTTGCTGGCTGTGTGTTTGTCGAAGTGCCTCGGTAATGCGGCGAGTTGCATGGCTAGGCTGGTTAAGCAATGGCCGACCCCATTCCTGCAATATGTCTCTCGTAGTTGGATATACCACCAAGTCAGCCAATTGAAGGCCAGTGATATTTGCTTCTTTGGGGCGTAGTTTTATCTCTTTGCTGGTGATCCGGCTTTGTAATTCCTCGACCGATACGGAAGGTCCTCCAGCTTCCATAAGTTCCCGAAACGCCTTCTTAAGCTCCCTGTCCGCCGTGCCGCTCCTGGATTCGGCAAGTACATCCCCTTGTCCCCCAGCTGTCCGTAGCCACTGCCCGTAAATTTCAGTCAAGGCAGTGGCGCACTGATTGTAGGGATGGAGCGCAGAACGGCCATACCGGTTCCAGTGTTCCTGCTTGTCAATAACTACCGTGAAGATTTGGCTGACGTTGTCACTCATAAATCGGATGATTTGCTGCTCCCAGTTTGCGGCTACCTGAGGGTCACTCAATGAACGAAATGGACCTTCTCTCTTTGCAATCCTGTTTCGGACCAGAATCACAGGATAGTCAGGTTCGTGGGGGAAGAACTCCTGCTTTAGCGCTTCGAACTCCGGGTGCGTCCGAGTCCGGTAGGTCTCGCTGGCAATGACGACTCCGGTCAGGCCGAGGTAGCGGGCGTCGGGGCTGCTCCACTTGGACGGGTCCATCACATGGTCGCCGGATTCGTCCACGTACATGCGATAACGGGTTGAACGGGGCATAAAGCCATAATACCCTATCGTCAAAAACAGGGCGGGCTAGTGACGAGGGAGAGTTCCCCTAGGCTACAGCACGCGAGGCGAAATGGTCTTTGAACGCAGGCAGCCGGATGAGCCGACGGATGCGTCGGGGTTCCTTGACCGGGGCAGCAAGTACGGCCGCAACGGTGTCTACCACCGCGCCATCCAGGACTTCACCACCGCACTCGAGCTGGACCCGGACCTCGCCGAGGCCTGGTACAACCGGGGCTGCTCCTGGTACGAGGTCGGGGACTACGAGAAGGCCATCGCCGACCTGACCTGCGCCATCGAGCTCGCCCCTGCCAATGGGCTCTATTACGGTCAGCGCTCCCTCGTCTACCACTTTAACGACCAGCCCGACCTGGCCGAGGCCGACCAGGAACGCTGCGACGAGCTCAGGTTCGAAAACTGACCCGTACCGTCGGGCGGCGCTCAAGGACTCTGATGCCCCCCAAATCGCAAGGCTCATCTGCCAGCGCCTCCCGCCACCTGACATCCGGGCGGTCAGTGCTCCTTATCCAGGAATTCCTTCACCCGCTCGCCACGGACCCACACCTCGGCGGGATTGTCGCGCAGATTGGCGATGTACTGGGCGCCGGTCTTGGCTGGCATGGCAGTTCTCCCTTGGCACTGTTCGACGTATGAGAATCGATTGTAGCAGTGTGGTGGGGTGCTGTATCATCCATTCCGCGCACTCTCCACCCAGTGCTCGTAACGTGGCGCCGGAGGGCAGTTCTTGCGGACTGGAACCAGGATACCTTCTGGCACTAGACGCCCCAGCCTCGGTTTAGTATTGCTGAGCGCCCTGTTCCTCTTGGGTGATGTGGCATGCGGGACGGACCCCACGGCGACCTCGGTGTCCACGGCCACTCCGGTTACGGCGCCGACCGCGACCTTCGCTCCCCAGCCCACGAGTGTGCCGACTGCCACTGCCGTTCCCACGCCTAAGCCCGCGGCTGCTCTCACCGCCACACCTGCCCCCACGGCGACTCCTACGGCCGTTCCGGAACCGACCGTCTCACCTGCCCCCACTGCGACGCCTACGGCCGTTCCAGAGCTGGCCGTCACTCCGGCCCCCACGGCGACACCTACGGCCGTTCTAGAGCCGACCGTCTCACCTGCCCCCACTGCGACGCCCGCCCCGGCCCCGTCAGCCCAGGAACTGGGCCCGGGTTTGAGCGGAGAGGAGGTTGTGGCAATGCTGACCGACGAGGAGGTCAGCTGCATGAGGGATACCTTCGGTGAGGAGCTCCTGGAACAGATCAAGGACCTGAGAATTACTACCAACCTGGCCACCGATCCTAACTCCCGGTTCATATTCGAATGCATCAACCAGGTGAGCATAAACAGGATCGGCCTCGCCCTGATGACTGTGGAAGCGGGACTCAGCGAGGAGACGGCGGCCTGTATCTTCCAGGTGATCGCGAACACGCCGGACCCCTACGATCTTCAGGCCGGAATGACTGAGGGGAGCCTTGAAGTGGAGCCGGTGCACCTGCTGGAAGCCGAGCCCACCACAATCCGCTGCCTGAACGATGAGGAGGCCCTGGCAACCTTCGGCCAGATGAACGTCATCCTGGACCGGGCGGACACCCTCCGGGGTGGCGACGTCCTGGCGATGCTGAATCCGCTGGAGCTGTCCTGTGTCCAGCAGAAAGTCGACGCCGACGTTCTGGACAGGCTACGGGACTACACCGTGATGGAAAGTTTCCGGACCGCCAGCGAAATATTTGGCTGTATCGAATCGGACAGCCTCGCAGCGATCTTCATCGCGGTGAGCAATTCCCGCATGGGCGGCCTCAGCGAAAACACCCTGACTTGCGCGGGGCAGGCCCTCAAGGAAGCCCTGGAGCGAGATCCCCATCCCCACCTGATCGAATTCGCCTTGGGCCTAACCGACCAGTCCCCCGAACACTACGGCGAGGCGGTAACGCTGTCCAGGCAGATGTTCGCCTGCATGAGCGACGACGAGCTGATCAAACTGCAAAAAGCAATCTCGGAGGCCGTGCACCAGGGCTGAGTGCCTTAAGCACGGACTGTACCGCGGTGTCCGGACGCTGCTCAAATTGCGCGTCTCACCGGCCCCTTGCGCCGTCCTCCCTCCCAACACTCAGCCAATCCCCCAACCAGCCATCCTGATTTCTCGGGCGACCCCCATCCTGTCTATCCCGTCCATCCATGTGAATAACCTGCCTCCAACCAGCGAAATCCAATAATCAAGAGATCACAGCTCAGACAGATCAGGGCATTCGCGTCTTTATTGAATCGGTTTTGCCCACGACCGTCATTGTTCTGAAAATAAGCGCGAGAACCATTCCCTCCTCCTCAGGGAGAGAGCTAGGATGGGGGTGAAAGGCTCGTGCACAGGCCTCTTGTAGGGGCAACCCTTGTGGTTGCCCGGCTGACCCGACCTCATTTTCGTCCCCATAAGTGGCCCACAGAGCCATAGCCAATTCCCGCCCCCACTCCGTCATTCCCGCGAGAGAACGTCATCCCGTACTTGCCACGGGGCGGGAATCCAGTGCACTTATTTGAATTAGCCCGAATGAAAGCGGCAATAAACCTCTATAGTCACACACCCTCTAAGACGCGATTGCCCTGTCAGACAGATCTTGACACCATCCACGGTGCGGGTATACCCTGATACAAACGATATAGAACATTTGTATCATAATAACAGTTACCCTTGGGATGACACGGCATGTGCCGACCACCCCAAAAGTGCAGGCTTATGCCGGAAAATGCAGGGGAAATGAATAAATCCCGGCCCGCCGTCCGGTACTTTGGCCGACGTCGTGAAACACCTCAAATTTCCGGTTTTGTCCGGAAATTACCGGGATAATGAAAATATCGGCCCGTCGGCCCCGTACCACTGGCATACAACCTATAGGAGGAACGACATGACCTTCACCCGACTCCGCAACATCGTCGATACACTGAAGCGGAAGCACGCCGCCCAGCTCGCCGTCTACCGCGCCCGGCCTCTCGCCCTCGAACTTTGCGACCAGATGGCCGAAGCTGTAACCCCCGGCAGGCCCAAGCCCAAACTCACCTGCCTGGACTACGCCTTCAACCTCTTCACGCGACTTAGGGAAAAGGATATCCGCGTCAATTCCCACGTTGGCCTGTACGATTACCTGTCGGGCTGCCTCGACAAGCTACTCCTGCCCCAGGTGAACGACGTCCTCCGCAGTCTCTTCCCCAAGGCCCGGGAGAAGGGCCTGATCCCCCAGTCCCGCATCGAGGTCCCATTCAAGCGCCGTCGTGAATGGAAACTCGGCATGGGATACTTCATCGTCGCCATGGCCGACCGCAAAAGAGCGGCAATGGCCCGCGGCACTTGGCGC
The DNA here is from genome assembly GCA_965208825.1 of Dehalococcoidia bacterium. Classification (GTDB taxonomy): domain Bacteria; phylum Chloroflexota; class Dehalococcoidia; order Lucifugimonadales; family UBA3495; genus VXOI01. The sequence goes on along the minus strand of CBDBPP010000003.1, from coordinate 60,011 downwards.
GAACCAGACCCCCACCCCAAACCCAACCCGGCCACCGCCTTCCGCCCCCGCCCTCGCGTGCCATGCCTACTACCCACCACGCCATCAGCCGCGACAGCCACCTGACCATCCCCCTCTGGGCGAGGGCCAGGCCCGCCAGAGTCTGTCAATGGAGCAAGAGAGAATCCTGAAAATCCATTAATCCTGCGAATCCTGATTCAGGCAATCCTGTCCATCCCTGTAAATTAGCCCCGGTATACCTCCCTCCGTATCAATTACCCCTTCCTTGTGATACATTGCGTCCACCTTCACCCACTAACTCAGGAGGACGCGATGAAAGGCCGAGTGATTGCCTGCGTGGAGTACGGCAAGCCCTTCGAGATCCAGGAGTATGACGTCCCCGAACCCGCTCCGGGCGCGGTGGTACTGCGCATGACCCAGGCGGGAATCTGCGGCTCCGACCTGCACGTCTGGCGTGGGGACCAGGTCAACGTGCCCTTGCCTCCCACGGGGAGGGCCATGGGCCACGAGGGCACCGGTGTGGTCGAAATCCTGGGCGATGGCGTCGCCACCGACTCCGGCGGCACCCCCGTCCGGAAGGGAGACCGGGTGGTCTACGCCGCGGTGTTTCCCTGTTACGCCTGCCATCAGTGTCTCAAGGGCAACACCAACTGGTGCATGAACCGCAACTACCCCGCCGCCGGTGTCTGGCCCTACTTCACCGGCACCTACGCCGACTTCCTCTACCTGCCACCGCGCCATCCCTTCTTCCGCGTGCCCGACGAGCTGGAGGACGACCTGCTCGGTCCGGTCAACTGCGCCATGGGCACCGTGACCACCGGCCTGATCCGCGCCGGTGCTGGCGAGGGCGACTACGTTGTCATCCAGGGGGCCGGCGGGCTGGGCGTCCACGCCACCGCCATGGCCAAGGAGATGGGCGCCGACCGGGTCATCGTCCTCGACCGCCTGGAGAACCGGATGGAGCTGGCCGAGGCCTTCGGCGCCGACCACACCATCAACATCGAGGAGTTCAACACCCCCGAGACGCGGGTTCGGCGCGTCAGGGAGCTCACCGACGGCCGCGGCGCCGACGTGGTCATGGAGCTCGTAGGCCGCGCCGAGCTGCTCGCCGAGGGCATCGACATGCTCGGCAACGGCGGCACCTTCGTCGAGATCGGCGACATCGTGCGCGGCCGCGAGGTCTCCATCGACCCCTCCAAGCTGCTCCAGGGCAAGAACATCGTCGGCTCCCTGATGTACAAACCCGAGCTGCTGCCCCGGCTGCTCAACTTCCTCGTCCGCAACCGGGAGCGCCTCCCCTTCGAGCGCATCGTCTCCCACAAGTTCCCCCTGGGCGAGGTCAACGAGGCCTTCCCGCAGTGCGAGTGGGACCAGCGCCAGCCGGAGATCACCCGCGCCATGCTGGTGCCGTAGGGCGGTAGTGGAGGAACGACAGGCGACAGCCACGCGGGCCCCGGAGAAGTTCCGGGGCCACTGCCTTCGGGATATCTGGCCCTTGTGCTAGAATGCCCCGGAAAGCCCCAACAGTGAGGATTGACGCATGAAATTCGGCCTGATGTATGAAATACAGATCCCTGAACCCCATCACCCCGGCATCGAGTCGGAGCGCTACAAGCAGGTGCTGGCCCAGGTGGACCTGGCCGACGAGGTTGGGTTCGAGTACTTCTGGACCGTGGAGCACCACTTCCTGCGGGAGTTCTCCCACTGCTCGGCGCCCGAGGTGCTTTACGGGGCCATCTCCCAGCGCACCAAGCGCATACGCATCGGCCACGCCGTGGCCCTGCTGCCCTCCCAGTACAATCACCCCGTCCGAGTCGCCGAGCGGGCGGCCGTGCTGGACATACTCAGCGACGGCCGCATGGAGCTGGGTACGGGCCGCTCCACCACCCTGATCGAGATGGACGGCTTTGAAGTGGACCCGGAGCAGACCCAGGCCCAGTGGAACGAGGCCATCCACATGATCCCCAAGATGTGGACCGAGGACCCCTATTCCCACCAGGGCGAGTTTTTCAACATCCCCGAGAGGTCGGTTATACCCAAGCCGGTGCAGGATCCGCATCCCCCGATGTGGGTCGCCTGCAGCCAGCCCGACAGCTTCCGCCGCGCCGGAGAGATGGGCCTGGGGGTGCTCTGCTTCAACCTGGGAGGCTATGCCCAGATGGAAGAGCGCGTGGCGGCCTACCGCGAGGCGGTAAAGAACGCCAACCCCGTCGGTTCCTTCGTCAACGACCAGGTTGCCGCCCTGTGCATCGTTCACTGCGGTGAGGACGGCGACGAGGCCAGGCAGGTCGCCGGGCCCGAGGGCGCCTGGTTCGTGCAGATGGCGGAGAACCTGTACGCCCCCTGGGCCGGGCGCAAGGTGCCCGACAGCTACAAGTTCGCCGTGGATGCCATCCAGACCGAGCGGGCCAACAAGACCGCCGAAGACCACCTGGAGTCCGGCGCCTTTGCCATGGGCACGCCGGACGAGGTCATCGAGGTTATGAAGAAGTACCAGGAGGCAGGCGTGGACCAGGTGCTGTGCTTCGTCCAGCCCGGCAACCTGTCTCATACCCGCATCATGGACTCCATCAAGCTGATGGGCAAACACGTGATACCGCACTTCAAGTAGACGGGAGACGCCGGAACGGCGCTGACGCAAATAGGGGCGGGTACCAAACCCGCCCCTGCATCATCTCTGGCCCCACCGCGTCCGGTTCCCCCGCCCTCCGGGGGAGGGTCGGACGGGGCCGCCCCGCTAATCGGAAGAGGGCAGCTTGCGCGGCTCCTGCAACTCCATCCTGGTGCCGCAGCACTCGATCTCGCCGTCGCCGCTCTTGGTGCAGAGCACACTGCTGCCGCATAGTTCGCAGGTGTATCGCTTGCCTAGCTGATTAGCCATCCTCTACGCCTCTACTTCAGCTGCATGGGCTGGCCGCAGCAGCCGAGGTTGCCATTGCCGCCCTTGGTCACGATGAACTCGGCGCTGCATTGGGCGCAGACGTAGCGCTTGCCGGTCTGGTTAGCCAATTTTCGTGCCCCTCCGTTGATTTTGATACTGGTAATTCTAGCCTGAGGAAATGCTCCGTTCAACTTTGCTGTCGCTGGTCGTCTCCACCCTGAGCGTTCGAATCCTCGTTCTTCAGCAGAAGACGAAGGCGGTTGACCTGGTTGGCAAGCCTGCCGTTGATGTTGACCTGCTCCGCCATAGCACGCCGGGTATCGGCCAACTCGGCCCTCAAATCTCTGAGTTCCCAGATGCGAATTACGGTGTATCCGAATAACTCCATTGGTCCTCCCCGATTCAGCCAAAATGCAGGTCTCCTCCTGCAACTTCAACACAACTCTGCATAGTCTTTCGATTATCGGCAGCCTCAGGTATAGAGGGCAGCCCGCGAGTGGCCACTGCCCGCAACACAAGGCAGTCCGTTGGTGGTTGGACCCTTCGACAAGCTCAGGGCTCACTATGAGGGGGCTGCGCGCTGCCGGCAATAATCAAAAGCCGGGCACATCCTCGCCGCGGCGTAGACCTACCGTGGGATGAAGCGCACGAGGAAGCTGGCCTCGCCCAGAGGGATGCCGTTGAACAGGATGGCCGCCGAGTGTTCGCCGGCGGCCTGGACCGGGATGCGGAAGGTCTTGATCCATCGCTGAAACAGGATTCCCTCCTCCCACTGCACCCGCTGAGCCGGCGGCGTTTCCAGAGGGACCCCCGGCGTCTTGAGGGCAACAAACAGGTGATGTTCGCCGGGCAGTACCCCGCCGATACAGAAGGCAAGGTTCACATCCACCTCGGCGATCACCGGCCCCGACTCCCCGGCAGGCGGCTCAGGGAGGTCCACCAGGTCCACAATGCCGCACAGGTCCAGATCACCGCCGTCGGTTTCCTCGGTCCCCTTGCAGAAAAGGGCGTATTTCAGATAGGGATCGTCAATGGGAGTTGTCACCCGGTGCCCTCCGAGGTCGCGCAGATCATCAAGATCTGATTCTATCACGGTAAAGTATTTCGATTTTCAGCAGTCACAGGAATTGAGGGCAAGCGCGCGGGTTACGGAACCCCGTAACGAATCGCAGGTCCTTCGTGGTTCTACCCTTCGGCGAGTTCCGGGCTCACCATGAACGGACGGCGCGCCGCCGACCATTATCGAATGACCCTTCTATCACGGGAATGGAGGTCTTGCAGGCCGGGACCCTGATTTATAATGGTCCGCACAAGGACTACAGGAGGACTTGCCATGCCGATAAGCAGAGAGAGATTTGGGTCGGGCATGACCACCCGCGAATACATAGACCAGATCAAGGTGAACAAGGACCCCTTCGTGGAAATCTACGACTCAGTGGACCTCCCGCTGAAGGCTACGGAATGGGTGGATGGACTGGCCAGTCCCATCAACCTGGCGGTGTTCACGGCCGACTGGTGCGGCGATGCGGTGAGCACCACCCCCGTCATACTGCGACTTGCCGACAGCAGCGAGAAGGTCAACCTGCAGGTGTTCAACCGAGACGATGACGTTCCCCTGGCCGACACCTTTCTGCCGGAACACCGGGCCGGGACGGTGCCGATTTTCGTCGTCCTGGACGATGGCATGAATGAGGTGGCCCGGTTCATTGAGACAGCCAACGGCCTTGTACCGCAGATAGACGCCATGGACGATGCGATCAACCGGGACACCGAGGGCCTGGAGGAAGCGGCCCAGCGCCAGGCCCGGCGTGGACGAAGGACGGCCCACCGGGTGGCCCACGCCCAGGACTGGGCCGAGGTCATCCTGGAAGAGTTCCGCGAAGTCGTCGATGCGGGGCTGCGGATGTCAGCCCAGGAGCGTCCCGCCGTCGGCGGGACCAAGTGGCCCCCGGAGGACTAGGTCTCACGCGTCAGCCTGCCCGGTGGCGGGATTCCGAACGTCTGGAACGGATGCGCTTTGCACTGGACCGGCCGTGCCGATGGCCACCGGCAGATTCAGCAGCTGATGTCCACCACCTGCGCTGCGGCGGCCTCGGCGAACATCTCCGCGGTGGCCGGGTGGCAGGTGAAGACCAGCACCTGGTTGGTCTCTGCCAGTTGGGAGAAGGATTCGGCGGCCAGGCGGGCCCGCTGCGGGTCGAAGTTGACCAGCGCCTCGTCCACCACCACAGGCAGCCGCTCGGCGTGCTCTCCGAACTCGCGAATCAGTCCAAAGCGCAGGGCCAGGTAAAGCTGCTCGCGGGTGCCCCGGCTGAGCTCGCCGGGTTGCTTGCCTCTGCCATCGGCGCCGGTCACAGTTATCGTCTGCTCCCCGAAGGGCGCGTGAAGCCGCCGATATCGCCTGCCGGTGACACCGATGAAGAATTCCTCGGCGTATTTGATGACACCGGGCTGGCGTTCCTGCTCGAACTTCTGACGCGTCTTGTCCAGCAGGGTTTCGGCGAGAGTGAGCCGCGACCATTCCCGCGCGTGTTCCCGCAGCTGCTCCTCCAGCGTGCTTTTGCGGATGCGGAGTGCCGATGATTCCTCTTCGCCGGTGAGCTGCGCCAGCTCGGCATCTATGCCGCCCCGCTCTTCCCGCAGGGCGTTGCGGCGGGAATCCACCTCGGCGTGAAGCTCCGTCAGGCGTGCCGAATCTTCGCTCAGCCGGTTGGGGTCGGCCTGGCCTAGCGCCTCGCGGAAAGCCTCGAACCTTTCGCCGGGGCCGCTGAACCACTCCAGGTTGCGGCGGTGCTCGTCGCGGCGCCGCTCCAGATCCAGACGTTCCTCGTGCTGCCGCGCCCGGCGGCGAAAGTCCTCGGAGTTCTCCGAGCCCGCCGCGGCTAGGAGATCAGCCAACTCCTCCTCAGCGGAGTGCAGGCGCCGATTCCAGCCTTCCAGGGATTCCCGGTATTCCTCGACTTCACCCCTGGATCGCTCCCGGTCTGCGAAGGCGGTCTGCGTTTCCTCCAGCTGCCGGATGAGTTCGTCGGCAACCAACGCCAGTTGCCGCTGGTCCCCGGAACCCTGAGGCAGGACGTGGCGAGCGGCCAGGGGCTCCACCTGCTGGCGAAACTCTCCGATGTCGTGCTCGATGGCCGCCACCCGGTCGCGCATGCGGCGGGCTTCGGACAGCGAACTGCGAGCCGTCTCCACCCGGGCGATGAAAGTGGTCATCGCATCCGGGGTCAGCGTCTCCTCCAGTGCGCGTTCCCGGAGCCACTGCCGCCATTCCTGTTGCGCTTTCTGCGCCGACGCGGCGGCGGCTTCGTATTCTCGAACTGCCACCTCCACCCTTTGCTCCTGCGACCTCTCACGCCGGGAGGCCTCCTCGACGCGCGCGCTGGCGGCTTTCCAGTCGTCCAGTGCGTTGCGGACAGCATCCAGACGCACCTCCGACGAGTCCAGCGCGGCGCCATCGGGCAGCCCTCCGAGGCCCAGCGCCGCCGCTGCGTCCAGCAAGGACTGGCGGGCCGCTTCTACCGACGACTTCGCATCGGAGGTCTGCCGTTCTAATGCGCCCGTCACCGGGGATGGCCCGGTCGAGGCAGTTGGCTTTCCCATGAACCAGAGCATCACGGCTGCGACTAGCAGGACCACCCCACAGAGAATACCGATAACCAGGGCGCCCCCGCCGAGCAAGATTCCCGCCACCGCCAGGACGGCCCCGGCCAAAACCAGCGCAATGATGGGGACAGGTCTGATGCGTACGGAATTCTTATCCCGCGCTTCCTGGGCGACGGAAAGGGCGTTAAGTTGCCCAATCAAGGCGTCGTGGTGCTGATGTTGCCGCTCGTACTCGCCCAGCCGACCTCGGGCAGCGCGGAGCGCGTCCTGCCGTTCGGTCAGCGCGGCTTCGTTCAGTGGCGGTTCCGGCGGCTGCTTTCCCCGGGCCTCTCTCGTCTCCTCCTGAAGGTCCTGGAACGTCCGCTGTTCCTGGGCAAGTTTGAGCTGGGCTTCCTGGGCACGATCCCCGGCCCCGGTTATGCGCTCCTTCCATCCGTCCACCTGATTTCTTACCACCAGCGACGTGTCGAGAGCTTGCAGTTCCGCCTCGCCCCACCGATGGCCCAGGTCGGCCAGGTTCCTCTCGAAGTCGGCTTCCAGTCCCCGCAGCTCGCCCTGGCGTTCCGGCAGATCGCGGACGGAATTGTCGAAGCTGCTGCGGGCGCGGCGGACGGCTTCGATGCTGACGGCGTCGTACAGCAGATTCTCACCGGGTATTTCGACGGCCGCGGCCTCCTCGGCTCGTTGCAACAGCGCGGCGGCCTCATCCCGCTCCTCCCGGAACAGCCGCGTTCGCTCCATGACGCTGTCGAGCCGGGCGATGGGGTTCTCCGGGAAGTCCACGAACCGGGGCATCTGCCGCAATTGCGATTCGCAGTCCGACAACGCCACCCAGTCCTCCCACCCATCCAGCAGGTTCCTGAAATGTGTCCGACGCTCGTCAAGACGCTCCACCTCGGCGTCCGAGCACAGAAGTTCCGAGTCAATCTCCGACTTGCGAGCGGTGAGGTACCCGTAACGTCCCGCGTTCCCCTCTATGACTCGCAACTGTTCGTCGAGGTCCCGCAGCTCAGTCATAAGGCGAGGAATTCTCCGGTCGTTGTCCCGTCCGCGGCTACGGTATATTTTGTCTTTCTGGTCATCCAATGATTTCATCAGCGCGGGCAGACCGGGCGCGCCCTGTCCGGCGCTGTATATCGCGCCACTGGAATCGTTTAGGGATGAGGCGACCTGCAGTTCGTCCAGGCTGAATGCGAACACGTTGCGGAAGAGGTCGGGGGTGGCGTTGCCGGTGAGCCGTTGCAACAGGGTGTCGGCGTTGGACGCCGGGCCGGCGTCGGCAGAGATGCTCAACCCGCCCCGCGCTCCGGCGTACCGTTCCACGCCGTAGACTTCGCCGGAGCTGTCCAACAGCGTGATGCGTCCGCCGTGCCGTCCCCCAGCCAGAGGCGGATAGTGGCTGTTGAACCTGGGCGGGAAGCCGAACAGAACGGCGCGGATGAAGGCCAGCGTGGTGCTTTTGCCCGCCTCGTTGGGGCCGTAGAAAACGGTAACCGGCCCTGAAAGCGGGCCGATTATTCGCTGGTGGAAGTGGCCGAAGCCGTTCAGGTACAGCTCTTGGATTCTCACCCTTCGTCCTCTTCTCCCACCAGCGAGGCCAGGCACTCATCCTCGGCTGCGGCTAGAAGCTCCAGAAGTTCGCCGTCCGAAGGGAGGTGGTCCCGCAGGTATGGCGCCGCGCTGGAATTGGCATAGAGGGGCCGTAGGGAATCACGCAGTTCGGCAAGAGCGACCGGGTCATGGCGCAGGCCGGCGCCGAGGCGCGCCAGGTCGCCCGCAAAGTCCTCCCGCCGGGCGACCCGGTCCGGGTCGACGGGCGACCCGGTTTGGGACCGGATTCCCTCGCACCACAGCCAGGCCCTGTCGCGGGAGTGGCGGTCGTTGACCTGCTCCCGTAGGTCGTCGATGGTGCCGGACCGGCGCAGCCAGGCGTGTTGCGGACCCCGCCCGGTCAGACCAAGGCGGCATATCACGGGACGGCCGTCGGCTGCCTCGACGGCGGCATCGCAGGCCGAGTTCACCGCGTCCAGCACGTCCTGCTCGGTCTCCAACCCGTCAACGCCGACCTCCAGCACCTCCCAGCGCACCATGTCCATCGGGCGGAAGTCCAGCTGGACCGAGCCGAAGTCGTCGATTTCGACGAGAAAAACGCCGCGCTCGCCGGTCTCCCGGGGATTGCGGCCCTGGGGGTTGCCCGGATACACCACGGTGGGATGGGAGGTCCGCAGCACCTGGCGGGTGTGAACGTGACCAAGCGCCCAGTAGTCCAGATCGGTGGCCGCCAAATCGTCGACGCTGCATGGGGAGTAATTGTCGTGGTCGGAAACGCCGCCCACGTTGGCGTGCAGCAGGCCCACGTTGAAGTCAGCGGAATAGGGGGGACGGAAATATTCCGAAAGGTTTTCCGTGACGACCCGCCGAGGGTAGCTGATGCCATAGACGGCAGCCCGCTCCGGCTGGTCGCGGAACACGGGCTCCCCGCTCACTCCGTCGCTGAAACGCACGCATCCCTCGGGCAGGGCCAGGCGCGCCTCCCAGCCATCCAGAGGGTCGTGATTGCCGTGGCATACGAAGGAGCGGATGCCCTCTCGCTCCAGCCGGACCAGCCCGTCCACGAACCTGAGCTGCGCCCGCAGGCTGCGGTCGGCGCCGTCGTAGATGTCTCCGGCCACTAGCAGGGCGTCCACCCGTTCCCGAAGGCACAGGCCGATGATGTTGCCGTAGGCGCCGAAGGTGGCCTCACGCAGCGCTTCCGAGACAAACTCCGGCGCCTCGCTGCGGATGCCACGGAAGGGGCTGTCCAGGTGCAGGTCGGCAGCGTGGACAAATCTCAGCCTGGTCATGACCACCTCCACCCGTCATCTTGGAGAACCGTGCCCGGGGCTACGGGTCGTCGTCGCGCCACTCGAAGCTCAAGGTGGTGTACCGGACGAAGACCCCGCCGCCGGGCGCACCCATGGGGCCGTTGGCGGCCAGGATGGCGATGGTGTGCTGGTCGCCGGGTGAGGGGGTGGCGGCAAGTTCGATGCGCTGCGGCCGGTTGAATCCCTCGAAGGTGCCCCGCTCCCGGTTACATTCGCCATTGATCCAGAGTTCGCCGTAGTCATCGACGCAGGTCTCGAACATCAGGCGGGTGCGCCGCACGTCCCGTCCCGCCACCGTTTCCGGCACGGTCAGCGTCATCCGGTACCAGACGAAGGAGAAACCGGTCACGAATTCTCCACCGAACCTGGCCCAAAGGCTGGTGTCCGAGCAGACCTCCCAGGAGGAGTCGTCGTAGTCGGCCAGGCGTGCCGGGCTGCCCTCAATGCGTTCGGCCAGGCCGTAGTTGGCGTCGCCCGGAATATAGCCCTCGGCGTGCCTCCATTGGCCTTTCACTGCCGCCTGCCCCTCGGGGCTGTTGATGTCTATGGTGAATCGAGGCATGTTTCGCTCCTGATCGAGTTTTGGTGTATCAGTATAATGCGCAATGCCGTGTCCAGCTTCTGGAGATCGATGTATTTCGCCGCCCGGAGAACCAAGGGAGGCGCTACACGATTCAGGGGTTGGCCGGAGGGGTTCACAATCCCGTGATCCTGACGCCGGAGTGGGTCTTGTAGATCCGGTTGATGTTCACCAGCAAGGGCGTGATCTGCTCAACGTACCTGGCGTTAGCCAGAGCGCCTCCGTCCACACCCCGCAGGCTTGGTATCCTGTCGGCCAGTCCCATGACCAGCTTCTTGGCCCCTGGGTGGTCGGAGCAGACCACCACGTCACCCTCCATGTCCACCTCCGGGTCCTGCAGCTCCTCCGCGCTGACGTTCTGGAAGGCCGCCACGACCTGGGCGCCGGGGAGAATCTCCTGGGCCTCCTGGGCGGCTGAACCGGCCTCCACCTCGACGGCACGGGCTCCCTTGCCGCGTTCGAAGGCCATGGGGGCGATGACGCTGACCACGATCTTGCCGTCCAGCGTTCCGGCCAGCTCCTCCAGTACCGGGCGCTGGCCCTCGTAGGGGAAAGCCAGGAACACCACGTCGGCCGAGGCGGCGGCTCCGGAGTTGTCGCTCCCCGCTATGCTGGCCCCCGGGGCGCTCGCGGCCAGCTCCAGTGCGGCCGCCTCGCCACGTTCCCGGCTTCGGGAGCCGATGGTGACCGACTCCCCGGCCAGGGCCAGCCGCAAGGCCAGTCCCTTTCCCTCGGGGCCGGTTCCGCCAAGAATCGATAGCATCGTCCCTCCCGTTATCCCTTAACCAATCCGACGGGGGTTACTATACAACACACCTCGCACCGGACGGCAACGGCCATCTGTCAGTTGTGCCGGGAATTGGAGAGCGATGCCTCCGTCGGATCCCGTCCTGCGCGTGTCATTACTGGCAGTTGGGCGGCAAGCTCGAGTTGGCTATAATAGGTCAGATATTGTCAGGAGCCGCAGACCGTATGACCACTAACCAGGCAGGGGATTTGGTCAAGGCAGCTAAGAACATTGTCCCTGAATTAATGGCGAACAGGGACCGCATCGAGGCCGAGAAGCAGCTTCCCCAGGAATTGTCATCCATGATGGCAGACCAGGGGCTCTTCAGCCTGTACGTTCCGGAGGAGCTGGGAGGGCCGGAGTCCGATCCGGTGACGGCCTTTCAGGTGGTGGAGGAAATCGCGAAGGCCGACGGTTCCGCAGGCTGGTGCGTGTTCAACGGGGCCGCCGTCTCATCAGGGGTGGCGCGCCTCTCTCCCAAGGCTGCGAAGGAGATATTCGGCGATCCTCCCGTGGTGCTCGGTTCCGGGTCCGCTCGTGCCGGCGGAACCGCAAAGATAGTCGAGGGCGGCTATGTAGTTTCCGGGCGCTGGAATTTTCTCAGCGGCATAGACCATTCGGTAGCCCTGTTCCTGGCCTGCCGTGTCATCGACGAAAACGGTCCGGTGATCAACGGCGACGGCTCGCCCGCGGGCCGGACTGTGGTGCTCCCCGTGTCCAAGGGCGAGGTCCTGAACACCTGGACCACCATGGGAATGCGGGGAACGGCCAGCCACGACGCCGAGTATTCCGAGGTGTTTGTTCCCGACCATCACACCTACATGCGGGGCGGCGAGTCCCACTACGACGGCGCGCTCTACACCCCGCCGCAGTCGGCCATCGTCTTCGGCTGGACCCTGTCCGCAGCCAACACTTTGGGAATGGCCAGGGGAGCGATGAACACCTTCGTGGAGCTGGCCTCCGATTCCGGTTCGACCGACTCTCCAACCCTTCTGCGAGACCGTCAGCACATCAGGATCGTGGTCGGCGAGTGCGAGGCGATGATCGACAGCGCCCGCCGCTACGTTCTGGACACAGTCAGCTCGATGTGGGATGCGCAACAGGCCAGGAGCCCGGACCTGCCGGAAAAGTCAATGCGATCACGGCTGGCCATCACCCACGCCATCCGGCAGTCGATTGCCGTTGCTGACAAGCTCTTTGTCGCTGCGGGCACCAATGCCATCCACCATTCCGTGGGACTGGAGCGCTATTTCCGGGACCTGCACGTACACGGACAGCACGTTTCGGGCCTCCCGCTGAACTTCGAGTACGGGGGAGCCATGCTGACGGGGGCCGCGCTGCCCGCGTCGCTGTATACGTAGCGCCCGGCACTGTGTGGGCCTGCCACCCGTGATCGCGGGATGCTCCCGCCTACGGGAGTATCGTTTCGAGGTATAATCCTCCTTGATTACCGGGGCGAAGATTACAGGGACGAATGAAATAAGAGAGGGAATATTCATGGTCGACTCTCTGCAGCGAAGTACCACGGTCGAATCAACTGAAGACGGAAGCGTCGAGGAGTATCAGGTCCTAATTATCGGGGCCGGCGTTACCGGCCTGTATTCTCTCTACCGGTTCCGGGAGCTGGGGTTCTCAGTGAGGGCCTTTGAGGATGCTTCGGGCGTCGGGGGCACCTGGTACTGGAACCGCTACCCGGGCGCCCGATTCGATTCCGAGAGTTACACCTACGGTTATTCTTTCTCCGATGAGCTACTGAAGGAATGGCACTGGAAGGAGCTCTATTCCGGGCAGCCCGAGAATGAACGCTACCTGAACTACGTGGCGGACAAGTTCGACCTGCGCCGCCACATCCGCTTCAACTCCCGGGTGGTGTCCTGCGTGTACGACGAGGATGCTAACCGCTGGGAGCTGACCATGGAGGACGGGCACCGCGCCCGCGGCCAGTTCCTCATCACCGCCGTCGGATTGCTGTCGGCCCACTATGTGCCGGACTTCGAGGGAATCCACGACTTCCAGGGAACATGGTGCCACACTGGTCGCTGGCCCGAGGAGGGCATGGACCTGACCGGCAAGCGTGTCGGCGTTGTCGGGACTGGGGCCACGGCGGTGCAGCTCATTACCGAGATCGCCCGGGAAGTCGGCCACCTGACAGTGTTCCAGCGCACAGCCAACTACTGTGCTCCGCTGCGGAACCGGTCGATCTCCGAGGAGGAGCAGGAGGATATCAGGGGACGGTACCAGGAGATTTTCGACAAATGCCAGGAGACTGCCGGCTCCTTCGTGCATGACTTCGACGCCCGCTCTGCCTTCAGCGTTTCGGAGGACGAGCGCATCGAGCAGTACGAACGCCTGTGGGATGAGCCGGGCTTTGCCAAGTGGCTTAGCAACTTCTACGACGTGATGATGCCCGGGCCGGCCAACGAGGACTACGCCGAGTTCTTCCGCAACAAGATACGCCAGCGTGTCAAGGACCCGGCGGTGGCCGAAATGCTGGTGCCCAAGGACCACATGTTCGGCTCCAAGCGCCTGCCCTGTGAGAGCGGGTACTACGAGGTATATAACCAGGACAACGTGTTGCTGGTGGACGTAAAGAAGGCGCCCATACAGCGAATCACCGGCACGGGCATTCAGACGGCCGACGCCCACTACGAGCTTGACGTGATCATCTACGCCACTGGCTATGACGCGGTTACGGGCTCCCTGAACAGGATGCACATCGTGGGCGAAAACGGCATCACCCTGCAGGACAAGTTTGCCGAGGGACCTCGTACTTTCATGGGTATTTCCAGTGTCGGATTTCCCAACATGTTCACCGTGAACGCCGCCTCCGTCGGCAACTTCGTGCGGGCCGCCGAGCCGCTGGTGGAGTGGATAAGCGACTGTGTGACCTACGTGCGCGACAATGGCTACCAGCGGGTCCAGCCGACCCAACAGTCCGAGGACGAGTGGACGCAGCACATGATCGATGGCGGCAAGAACATCCTGCGGACCCAGGCGGACAACTGGTTCGTGGGAGCCAACATCCCCGGGAAAGCACGGTTCCTGCTGACCGCTCCCGACACCGCCCCGGTGATGCGGGCCAAGCGTGCCGAGGTGTCCGCCAATGGCTACCGGGGGTTCAACCTCGAGTAGCAGAGGATCCGCCCTCAAGGGCTGATGCGGTGGGAAAAAGATAGGGGCGGAATATCAACCGCCCCTGTTGCTTATGACATTTTAGTCCTGCCCTGATTCGTTCCTCTAATGCGGCCGGTGCCGCCCATGTCCGGCAGCATCATTAACGGGAATGGGTTGACCGTTGGCTGTATATTGTCCCGAACCGCACTGAATCATAGAGGCCGGGCACCCGCGCTCAAATGCTGACTCGCCTTCTCTCACTGTTCGATCCGGGCACCCGGCTGGCGCCAAGGACACCCTTCTTCTATGGCTGGGTCATCCTTTTCTCGGCGGGCACGACCCAGGTGGTGCGGAACGCCACAGCAAGCCTCACCATAGCCGTCTTCATTTTCCCGCTGTCCGAGGAACTGGGCTGGAGCCGCACCCTGATAGCGGGCGCCGCCAGCGTGGGAGGGCTGGCTGCCTCGGGCGTATCTCCCGGCGTGGGTTGGCTGGTCGACCGCTATGGAGCGAGACTGGTCCTGGCCGCCAGCATCTTCATTCTCGGCCTCTCCACCATCTCCCTGGCCTGGGCCACCGTTCCCATAGCATTCTACGTCGCCTATGGGGTCGGGCGAGTTATCTTCTCCAGCCCGGTGCAGATCGGCTCTTCCGTGGTCGTCTCGCGGTGGTTCGTCCGTATGAGAGGACGGGCCAGCGGTATCCTCTTCGGGTCCCACTCCATCGGCCTAGTGCTGTTCCCGCTCATTGCCTCGGTGATAATCGGCACCAGCGGCTGGCGCGATGCCTGGATCGTGCTCGGCCTGCTGGTATGGGGCATCGCCCTGCTGCCCACGGCCCTGCTGATCGTTCAGCAGCCGGAGGATGTTGGCCAGAGACCCGACGGCGACCCCGCGCCAGACGAGGCCGAGAGCGGCGGTGGCGTGCCCTCTGACGTCGCAGCGGTGCCGGCTGTGCCTGCCGAGGAACCAGTCTGGAGCTTGCGGGAAGCCATGCGAACTCCGGCCCTGTGGATGTTCGCGACGGCGACGGGCATGGTCTTTCTCGTGCAGGCCGGCGTCAACACCCACCTGGCTGCTTATCTGCGGGACCAGGGACTGAGCGCCGCTTATGCCGGGGTGGGAATCAGCCTCAACGCTGCTTTCCTGGGCATGGGCAGCCTGTTCTGGGGTTGGATCACCGAGCGGTTTGCGCCGCGTTACGTCCTGGCCGCGGTCGCCTTAGTGGTCGGGGCGTCCTCGGCCATGTTCATCTTTGCCGGCTCAACCGTCGAGATCCTGGTGTATGCGGTGCTGTTCGGATTCGGCGTCGGCGGGCTGCTGTCCGTCCCGCCGGTGGGGTACGCCGATTACTTCGGGCGACGCTCGCTGGGGGCCATTCGGGGAGTTACGGAGCCGTTGACCACCTTCGGACAGGCCATCGGGGCGGTGGCTTCGGGCGTGATCTACGACTTCACCGAGAGCTACCGGCTGGCGTTCATGGCCTTCGCTGTGATGGGCGGCCTGGCGACGGTGCTGGTTCTGTTCGCCCGTCCGCCGCGGAGGCCGGTGGCGGCACAGGAGGAGGAATGAGCGAGCCTTCCGACGCCTGTATCGCGGCTGAGGTAGTTGCCCCTACTACCGGTACAGCGGCTTGAAGAAGCTGTGCAGGAAGTTGCGGTTGTGGGCCCACGAGTGCGACCGGCGCAGGACCGTCGTGGGGATCGGCTCTCCCCTCCTGTGGGTGATGCGGAAGGCCTCGTAGTTGCGCAACTCGGGCGGGACGTCGGTTGTAAACAGGAGCTCGCAATCATTGGATTCGATGAACAACTTGAGTGCATCGAAGCCTTTTACCCGCCGGTTGGGAGTCTGGTAGATGAACAGTTCGGTGGCGCCGATCAACTCGTCCAGGTGATCGTTTCCGTTGCCCCGGCCACCGCCCTGGCGTAACTGGTCGCGTCCGAATCCGTCCAGATTGCGCAAGCTCATAACGTACATCCGGCCATTGTGTCTTATCGCTCAGGTTTAAGTATAGGGGCGCACAGCTGTGCGCCCCTGAATTGCCGGTTTCAGCAAACGGGCCGAGTTACGGGAAAAGCGCCCACCCCTCCATATCGGTCTGCGCCTTGAACACGTGTCCCTCGGCGGAGGTGACATAAAGCACCGAACGGTCGGGACCGCCGAAGCAGCAGTTGGTCGGCCGGATACAGGGCACCGGGTGGGTCTCGATGACTCGTCCCTTGGGGTCGAACACGTAGATCAGCGGCCCTGGGCCCGCCGTGGGCCACCCGGCGGTGGCCACGATGTTGCCCTCGCGGTCGAAGCACATCCCGTCAATGCCGCGCTGGGCCGTCCGGCCGTCCGTTCCGAAGGCGTGTAGCATGTCGTAGGGCCCCAGCGAACCGTCGTCGTTGATGGGATAGGCCCGCAGTTCCCGGTCGATGGACGGATCGTCACTGTTGCTTTCGGCCACGTACAGTGTCTTCCCGTCGATGGACACCAGGATTCCGTTGGGCATGGTGCTGTCGTGTTCGACGCGGCTTACAGTGTAGGAGCCGTCGGGTTGGGGATCGGCACGCAGCACGCAGCGCCAGCCGGGCACCTCCACCTCGGTGTCGTCGATGTTGCCGGCATTCCACGGGTTGGTGAACCAAATCCGTCCCTGGGCGTCCACTGCCAGGTCGTTGGGGGTGTTCAGCGGATGCCCCTCGATCCGGTCGGCGATCACGGCGGTACTGCCGTCGTCGTCGAAACGCACAATGGCCCGGCCGCCAGAACAGCACCCGAAGAGCCGCCCCTCGGCGTCGTGAGCCAGGCCGTTGGAGCGGTTGGTACCCTCCCTCCAGACTGTAATCTCGTCGGTTTTCGGGTCCAATCGCATGATGCGACTGGCCGGAATGTGGGTGAACAGCACCTGTTCCCCGTCCCACACCGGGCCCTCCGTTACGCCTCCCATCGGCTTGGTCAGGAGCTCAAATTTCCAACTCATTTCGGGACCTCATAGCCCAGAATTAATGTGTTTCCCTGCTGGGAATACATCCTGCGAATGGGCCGATTGTAGCAGAGCCAGAGTGCGCTAACAAAGCGGGTTCGCTCTCCGGGCACCGCCTGGTGCTGTCTGGGCGGAGCGAGTCATATGGAGAGTCTTTCGATCATCCAGTGCTCGCGGTTTTTCCTGCAGGATATGAATGGCTCTGGCCAGGTCTTTGTACCAAAGGGTCATTCTGGATTACGGCGAAAGCCGGAATTGGCTATGGCCCTGTGGCCCATGAGTGGGGATGAAAACGAGCCTCTTTTCATGGCAATGACGGGAGGGGGGCGGGTACGGGCGAGATTGTCTCTTGGTCTGGTTTTTCTGGGCCCAGGCTTTCGCCGGGGTGCCGTGGGTCTAACCCTCCCCCTCGAGGGGGAGGTAAAGGCTATTGCGGCTATTTTCATAACAATGACAGACCGGAGTCTGCAATAAACGAAGGACCCTGCAGTGATGCGACAGGGTGTTTATGCACTGGCGCTTCATCTGATATGGTATTTGGAGAGAAATACGAACAATCAGGAGGAAACCCGTTAGATGCCCCGGTTGGCTCGCGAAATTCTCGAGGCGGTGGTGCTGGCGCTGGTGGTGCTGGTGGTGCTGCAGGGAACGGTGCGCAACTTCAAGGTCGAGGGATCCAGCATGTCGCCCACCCTGGAGGGCGGGCAGTATCTCGTCGTTGACCAGGTCTCCTACGCCAAGGTGGACATGGAGCGACTGTCGAGGATAGTACCCTTCTGGAACGTTTCGGGTTCCGAAACCAAGTACGCCTTCGACCCTCCTATCCGTGGCGAAATAATCGTGTTCCGCTTTCCCCATGACCCGAGCAAAGACTTCGTCAAAAGGGTTGTGGGACTGCCCGGCGAAACTATCGAGGTGAGGTCCGGCACCGTCTTTGTCGACGGCACCCCCCTGGACGAGCCTTACCTGCAGCGAATGGACCGTTCGGACTCACGCCGCACCGTTCTCGGCGAAAAGGACTATTACGTCATCGGAGACAACCGGCGCAACAGCAACGATTCCCGCGCCTGGGGCGTCGTGCCTGAGGAAAACATAGTGGGGAAAGTCTGGCTGGTCTACTGGCCCTGGGATGATGTAGGCGTCGTAAGCTCTCAGTGACGGGGCGCCGCCGAAGTCCGTGGCCGCCACGCCGGCTAAAACAAGACCGGGGACTGAAACCGTCCCCGGTCCTGCTTCACCATCTCTTGTAAGCGGGGCCTAGTCTCCGGGTGGCGCCACGTAAATGTCGTCGCCCTCGATCTGCACCTTGTAGACTTTCACGGGTTCGTCGGCCGGTGGGGTTAGCGCCTCGCCGGTGGCGATGTTGAACAACGCGCCATGCAGGGGGCACTCCACCTCGACACCATTCAAGTCTCCCTCTGACAGAGAGGCATAAGCATGGGAACAAATGTCGTCGCAGGCGTGAATGACGCCTTCCACGTTGGCGACCAGTACGGCGTCGCCACTGAAGTCTACCGTGATCATTTCGCCGGGGCTGATTTCGCTAACCTGGGCCACTTTGACAAAGCCGGGATCGGCCATTGGTTTCGCATCTCCTGGTTGGGAATTTGGGTGTACCTGGTAGCTGACATTATAGGCTACACCGAATGCAGATTGCCATACGAATTGGTGGAAGGGCTGCGGGGAGACAGCATACCGGCGGTGAACATCGGCCACTACCCGGTCAGCGTGATCCGGCGCCAGCCGGGTTCCCGGTTGACCGCCGGACAGGCCTGTTCTACCCTTGCGCCAAGCCGTTCCGGGCGGCAGGCATCAAGTTGACACCGATGATTCTCTCCATCCAGGGAGAGAGATTGGGGAGATGGTGAAATCGTGCATTCCCTTGACGAGGCAGAACTCGTGGCGATAGAGGAGCACGCGGTCGAGTTGGCCCGCGGCGCCGGTCGGATCCTCAGGAGCCACTTTGAACGAGGTATCGAAGTCGAATTCAAGGACGACAAGCAGCGCGACCCGGTAACCGCCGCCGACAAGCAGACGCAGGCGTACTTGGTTGAACAGATCGTCCACCGTTTCCCGGAACATGGCATTCTCGGCGAGGAGGCCACCCAGGAGGAGAAGGAGTCAGAGGAACCGGCCCGCGACACGCTGTGGGTACTGGATCCCCTCGACGGCACCACCAACTTCCTCAACGGCCTGCCGGTCTTCGCCTCATCCATAGGCGTCATACATCGGGGACGGCCCATGGCGGCGGCCCTCTACGTCCCCTGGCCCGCCGACGGGGGCGGCTTCGTACTGCACTGCCGCAGGGGCGGCGGCTGCTACGCCGATGGCGAACCGGTGAAGGTGCTGGAGACCGAGCAGCCGATTCCCAACCGCCTCATCGGACTCCCCGGACACTTCGCCGTGGGCAACCGGTTCACCGGAGGGCTGGCCGGCAAGGAGGGCGAGCCCCGCACCACCGGGAGCATCGCCTACGAGCTGGCGATGACCGCCCGTGGCGTGATGCAGTACGGCATTTTCGGCGCCCCGCGAATGTGGGACATGGCGGCCGGTACCCTGGCGGTGCAGGAGGCCGGCGGCATGGTGATGACCCGCTTCAAGGGTGAGCGCCGCTGGCACCCCATAGACAGTTTCGTCCCCTCGTGGGACGAAAAGACCCCCACTATGAAGGAGCTGCGCGCCTGGGTCGCCCCCCTCGTTGCCGGCAATCCCCACCTAGCCCCACTCATCGCCAAGAACGTGCGGCAGCGGTTCAGCCTGCGCGCCAAGCTGCGGCCGCTGGCAAAGCCCTTTCGCCGCAAACCAAACCCGCCTCGCAAGTAGCCGCCCCAGACGACACGACGATTCATTGCATCAAGTCCGCTTGTCAAAACGCGGCTCAGACACTCTATACAGGTTTGTCGATAACACTACTGATCTGTATAATTAGTTATCGGACTCTACGAGGCGAGGCCCATGATGGCGCCAGTGGAAAAGGGAAGTTATCGATTCGACCCCAAGGGGATCGTGGACATTCGGAACAGGCTGGGAATGACCCAGTTCCAAATGGCGCTGTTGCTCGGAGTGCCCCCTAACACCCTTTCTCGGTGGGAAACCGGCAAGGCCACGCCTGACGCTCATTCACTCGCGTTAATCTTTTCCTTTGCTCAGGAAAGGGGACTGAACCCGAGTTTCTTCCGAAAGTTCGTCGAGGGCGATCGCACCAGGCTTGTAGTTGTTCTTGACTTTCAGGACCTAGGAGTCTCCTCCCTAGACATCAAGGGAATGGACCACTTCATCATGGAGGAACTGGAGCGAATAGCCCCCTCCACTCATCACGAAGTGTTCAAGGCCTTCGCCTCGCCGGACCAGGTCGTCGGCATCTCCGAATTGAAAAAGCTCAAATGGCGGGTGAGGATCGACGAATCCGATCAGGACGAGGCGATTGCCCAGCAAGTCCGAAGCGACTGCGTACCGGACCCGGAGGATACGGTATTGGTCATTTGCTCAAAGGGCGGCGATTTCTCCGAACTGGTAAAGGAAATGCAACAATCAGGCGTCGACGTCCACATGATGGCTCCGGCTGGAGCCAGCCATGCCATGCTGGCCACCGTGGACGACGACCACCGTACCCAGTGGCCCGCCCGTTTCCCGAACGTGAGCCAGGTACCCTCCGTTGCAGACCTCATCGCCCGAAAGAACTTGATGCAGACACCCTACGTTACAAACTTCATCGCCCGACAAACCCGTTAAATGACATGGGGGCACCTCCAGTTTCTGGAAATGCCCCCAATGAGTGCCGATATAAAGCGGGCGTCCTCTCCCGTGCTATCCTGCTTCCACCCCGTAGCATCGGCCCCCACCCCGGGTCGAAAATCGGGCTAGGCGCTCACCCCGGCAGGTTATTTCCGCAACGCCGTTACCGGCGCCAGCCTTTCCGCCGCAGGATCTATGCCCAGCCGCAGGATCTCCAGCGTGGTCATTCCCACTAGGGGAACGGCGTCATCGGCAGCAAAAATCACAGGTACGGTGAGTTCGCGGTTCTCCATGGGAACCGGGGTTTCCCCCACGTCGTACTCTACCACGCGGTTATCCGCCATCTCGAAGACGTCGGTCTCTTCCCATTCGATCCCCAATTTGGCGAGCAAACTCTCCGGTAACGACGTACAGGTCGAGCCTGAATCAACCATGGCGTTCACGTTTACGTACCGCTCCCGGAAACGGTCGGCGACCCAAATCGAGACGTAGAACGTTCCCAACTCGCTTGTCCACCTACGCGCTGTCGGGCTCCCAGCCCCAGGGGCGGGGGCCCCATGCGGCCTCGAACACCTGCCCCCTCTTCACCGCCATCACCGGCGTCACCGCCCGGTCCGCCTTGCGCGAGTCGCCCAGCACGTCGTAGACCACCCAGTCGCCGTCCTGGATGTCCAGGATAGACAGGTCAGCCTGCTTGCCCGGGTGCAGGGTGCCGATGCGGTCTTCCACTCCCACGGCCCTGGCCGGGTTCTCGGTGCACATGGTGACCACCTGGTCGAAGGTGAACCCCATGGTCAGAAAACGGGTCATCATCTCGGTCATGCTGTGCACCGTCCGGGCCCGACCCGGCACGGTCAGGTCGGTGCTGATGCAGTGGGGCAGAACCCCCTGGTCGATCACACGCTCGCCTACGTCGAAGCTGAAGTTCATCCGGCCGTGGGCCGTGTCCAGCCAGACGCCGCGTTCGTGGGCCTCCCTAGCCTCGGGTACCAGCTTACCGTCCTCGTCCAGCACACCGCCTGGGTTGGCCGTGAAATAGTGGGTGACGATGTCGCCCTCCTCCAGGATGGGCAGAAGCTCCCGGATGACGTTGGCGTCGTAGCGCTTCTCGGTGTCGCCGATGTGCACCATCAGGCGCACGCCGGCCTCCTTGGCGGCCCGCTTGGCCATCCGGGGCATCTCCATGCCCATGATCTCCAGCGCCGGAGAGACCATCCGGGCCTTGACGCCGGAGATTATCCCCTTGTTCTGGTTGATCGTCTCCACCGTGCTGTCCAGGTCGATGCTGGTGGGGCTGAAGATATCGGGTGTGGTCGCCAGCCCGGTGCGGCAGATGTGCAGGAAGCAGATGATCTCGGTGTCGGTGTTGGGCAGGATGTGGCGTGGGAAGCCGCCGAAGGTGTCGCATCCGGAGCTGCCGGCGTCGACCATCGTCGTAACTCCGGCCCGCACGCCGCCGATGTCGGGCTCTACGCCGTTGGCGTTCACCCCGGCGAACACGTGGGTGTGCAGATCGATCAGGCCCGGCGTCACCACCTTGCCCTTCACCTCAACCACCTGTGACGCCTCCGAGGCGTCGATGTGCGGAGCAATTCGGGCGATCTTTCCGTCCTCGATGGCGACATCGTTGACGGCGTGAATGCCCTGGGAGGGGTCCACAACAGTGCCGCCCTTGATCAGCAGGTCATACATCGGCTTACGCTCCTTGCTTCCCGAGGAAATATTTCCTGAAAACAGCAAGGGCGCACGGCTGTGCGCCCCCAGGATTGGCCTCCGAACTTCGTTAAGTGTTGAACAACTCGCCAATCGATTGACCATAGTGGATCCGGTAGATGGCCTCCCCCAGCAACGGCGCCACGGACAGCACCGTGAACTTGCCGTTTCGCTTCTCGGGACCGATGGGGATGGTGTCGGTGACCACCACTTCCTTGAAGGGGCTCTGGGCCATGGTCTGCGGCGCATTCCGAGAAAGCACGGCGTGGGAGGCGCAGCAGTACACTTCCTTGACACCGTGGTCCAGCAGCGCTTTTGCCGCGTTGACTACCGTGCCTCCGGTGTCAATCTCATCGTCGAAGGTGAGCGCCACCATGCCTTCCACGTCGCCGATGACGTTCATCAACTCCGTCTGGCCGCTGTTGTCTGTGCGACGCTTCTCGATGATCGCCAGGGGGGCCGACAAGCGCTCCGCCACGTCGCGGGCCTTCTTGCTGATGCCGATATCCACCGCCACGACAACCAGGTCATCTATGCCCTTGTCGGCGAAATACTGGGTCAGGATGGGGACTGCGGTAAGTTCGTCCACCGGCATGTTGAAGAAGCCCTGGACCTGGGCCGCGTGCAGGTCCACCGTAAGCACCCGATCGGCGCCCGCCGCTGTTAGCAGGTCGGCCACCAGGCGGGCCGTGATGGGCACCCGCGGTTGGTCCTTCTTGTCGGTGCGTCCGTACCCGTAGTAGGGCATGACCGCTGTGATACGACCGGCTGAGGCCCTCTTGCAGGCGTCGATCATGATCAGCAGTTCCATCAGGTGGTCGTTGACCGGGGCACAGGTGGGCTGCACCAGGAACACGTCCCGCTGCCGCACGTTTTCCAGGATTCTCACGAAGCTGTTGTCATTGGCGAACTTGAACACCTCGGCCTGCCCAACCTTGTTTCCAAGGTAGTCGCAGACCGACTGGGTCAGTTCAGGGTGAGCGTTGCCGGAAAACACCACTAGGTCCTCGTGAATGCTGACCATGCAAGCCTCCTGAAAGCGGAGTATCGGTGTTCCGGGGGGCCGCATCGGTGGCCGAAATCCCCAAGAGAATGCGGCGGGAGTAGTATCAAGTGCCGCAGAATTATAGCATAGGGGTGGACCCGACGGCGGTCGATTCGCCACTGGCACGCCTGTGCAAGCAGGCGCTGTGCTATTATATCTGCGCGGCAAACAGGGGCCGGTGGACCCCAAGCCGGGACTGTTCGTTTGGATTCGCAGGAGGGACAGTTTGGAGGTCTTGCTCAGTTCTCCGAGGGGATTTTGCGCCGGGGTGGTGCGCGCCATCGACGTGGTGGATGTCTGCCTTCGTCGCTATGGTCCTCCGGTATACGTAAAGCACCAGATCGTCCATAACCCCTATGTGGTCAACGAGCTCGAGTCCCGGGGGGCCATCACGGTGGAGGAGGTCGACGAGATCCCCGAAGGGTCCCTCGTTGTGTTCTCGGCCCACGGCTCGCCGCCGGAGGACTTTGAGAAGGCCCAGGCACGTAACCTTCGGGTTATCGACGCCGTCTGTCCGCTGGTTACCAGGGTCCACAACGAGGCCAAGAAATACAACCGCGAGGGCCGGCGTGTCCTGTTGGTGGGACACCGCGGGCACCAGGAAGTGCGCGGCACCATGGGTCAGGTCGACATGACCCTGATCGACGACAATGCCCCCACCGACCTCCCCAACTGGGGTGATGACCAGGAGATAGCGGTCCTCACCCAGACCACCCTGTCAGTGCGGGACACCGCGCGCGCCATCGATGCCGTGAAGGAACGTTTCCCCCAGGCCGTGGTGCGCAATGATATCTGCTACGCCACCACCAATCGGCAGGAGGCCGTCACCAAGATGGCGCACACCGTGGACCTGGTGCTGGTGATCGGGGCCCAGAACAGCTCCAACTGCAACCGGCTTCGCGAGGTGGCCGCGGCCGAGGGTGTGCCGGCCTACCTGATCAACGGCCCAGAAGAAATCGAACCCGGCTGGCTTGAAGGCAAGGAAAAGGTAGGTATCACCTCGGGGGCCTCAACGCCCGAGGTGCTGGTGGAAAGCGTCATCGAAGCCCTGGCCCCTGACCGCGTGACCATGCTCAGCGGCGTCGCGGAGGACGTGTCTTTCACCATGCCCCGGGAACTTCGCTAAACATGGCCCGGCCTCACCGGGCTTTCCAGCCGGAAAGGGAAACCCAAGGGCCACCGTCCTGATGCATCTGAACGACGGGAAGGAATCGCGTCCGGACACCGGGTCCCCCGTAGCCACTACGCAGCGGTTCGAGTCCCTGCGGCGCCGGGTCTTTTCCGTTCCGGCCCTTGTGTCCCTGCTGGTCGCTGCGGGCTTCCTGCTGTTCCTCGTCACCCGCTTTGACGTCGACCTGGATGCTACCTGGCAGCAGGTGCGCGGCGCCAATCCGTGGCTGCTGGTTGCCGCATTCGCCGTCCACTACACGACCTTCCTGTTCCGCGGCGCCCGCTGGCGCATCCTGCTGCGCTATTCGGCGCAGACGGGCGATGGCGGAGGCTCCGTACCCAGCGTGCTCTATTGCAGCCAACTGGTGCTTCTGGGCTGGTTCGTGAACTCGATAGGGTGGCTGCGGCTGGGCGACGCCTTCCGCGCCTACCTGTACCAGGAGGAACACGAGGCCACCTTCTCCGGCGCCATCGGTACCATTCTGGCCGAGAGGGTACTGGACGTGGCCCTGGTGGCGCTCATGCTGGTGGTGACCGTGCCGTTCCTCGTCGGCGTGGGCGACGACGGAGAGACCTGGACCGTTCTGGCGGTAGCCATCGGCCTGGCCATCCTGCTCGTGGTGCTGCTGGTGGCGATGGTATGGGCGCGCGGGGCGCTGGAGCGGCGGTTGCCGGTCTGGCTGGCCTCCCCGTACCGACGCTTCCACACGGGCGCCATGGGAAGCATCCACCAATTGCCTGTCACCACGGTCCTGGGCCTGCTGGGCTGGGCGGCCGAGATAGGCCGGATGTACCTGGTGGCCATGGCCCTGGGATTCGACATGAGCGTCGCCCTGGTCGTCTTCCTGACACTGGCCAACTCCCTCCTGTCGCTGGTGCCCACGCCCGGTGGGGTCGGCGCGGTGGAGTCTGGGGTGGCCGGCCTGGCAGTGCGACTCGGTTCCCTGGCCAAAGAGGCTGCCACGGCCCTCGTGCTGGTTGACAGGTTCATCACCTACATCAGCGTTATCATAATTGGCGCTGTGATCTTCGCCGTTCGTCCCGCCTTCCGCCGCCGTGCCGGAACTGCTGGTCGTCCTGCCCGCACCAGCACCGCCCAGACCTGCTGACGGAAAACCGGAGTGGGGTGATGCTCTACACTGCCAGCTTCTACCAGCCGCGCCACTGGGTGGGCACCCGCTACCGCATTTCGAGGGCCCACCCCCGGGGCCGGAAGAC
Source organism: Dehalococcoidia bacterium (assembly GCA_965208825.1). Taxonomy (GTDB): domain Bacteria; phylum Chloroflexota; class Dehalococcoidia; order Lucifugimonadales; family UBA3495; genus VXOI01. Next base: position 34,328 of record CBDBPP010000003.1, on the reverse strand, counting down.
CGAATGGGAGGTGCTGCCCGTCCTGTATCCCTCCCGTGCCTTGTTGAACGAGTATCGGGGAGGACAGCTGGACTTCGCCGCCCTGGACCTACGCTACCGGGAGGAACTGGACGAAACCCTGGAGGGAGACCCTGTGCTTCGAGAGTTCATGGCTGATGCGGACGACATGGGCGACTTTACCCTGTTGTGCTTTGAGCCGGAGGGGACACCCTGCCATCGCCGGTCTGCTGCGGCCTGGCTGCTGGAGCGGGTGCCCGGACTGGAACTGGGACGCCTGCGCTGACCCTGGGTCAGTACTCCCGGCCCACGGGGCGCCCCATCAACTCCACAGCGGCCTCCCGTGGCGGCAGCCCCTCGTGCAGCACCCGGTAGGTGGTCTCCGCGATGGGCATCTCCACGCCGAGCTGCTCCGCCAGCTTGAGGGCTGCCTCGGTGGCGTTCACTCCCTCCGCCACGTTATCCATGGAAGCGCGAATCTCCGGCCAAGACCGCCCCATAGCCAGTTGCTCGCCCACGTAACGGTTGCGGCTCAGGCGGCTGGCGCACGTCGCTATCACGTCGCCCACCCCGGCCAGGCCGGTGAAGGTCAGCGGATGGGCGCCCGCGGCCTCCCCCAGGCGGGCGATCTCGGCCAGACCACGGGTTATCAGCGCCGCCTTGGCATTTTCACCGATCTGCAGACCGTCGCAGATGCCCGCGCCCAGGGCCACGATGTTCTTGAGCGCCCCGCCCAGTTCCACCCCTGCCAGGTCATCGCTGGTGTAGACGCGGAACCGGCTCGACAGCAAGGCGGCCTGCGCCCGCTCCGCCGCCCACTGCGACCCGGAGGCAACAACGGTGGTGGCGGGTCTGCCCTGGACGATCTCCTTGGCCAGGTTCGGGCCGGAAAGGGCACAGATGCCCGCGTGGGCGCCGGCGGGCAGCTCCTCGACCAACACCTGGCTCATGCGCTTCGCGTCCGGTAGTTCTAGGCCCTTGGCGGCGCTGACGACGACCGTTTCAGGAGAAACGCAGTCCGCGATGCGGATGGCGTTCTGCCGCAGACGGTCGGAGGGGACCGCAAGCACTACCATCGCAGCGCCTGTCAGCGCCTCGTTCGGACTGTCCGACACGCGCAACGAGGGCGGGAATGCAACGCCCGGCAGGTATCGGCCGTTTTCATTGGCGGCTACCAGGCTCTCCCGTTCTGTGCGAGTGCGGGCGAGCAACACCACGGGCCGGCCCTCCCCAGCCATCACAACCGCCAGGGTGGTGCCCCATGTTGTCGTTCCGACTACCGCGGTCTTATCGTCCACGAGATGCCTGTTGCAGGTGAATATGGATCGGAAGCCGGGAAGAGGATATCACGGAGGGGGAAGGGATTTCAGTGGTCCGATGGGGGTTGCTATTCCACCGGAGCAGCAGGAGTGCCCAGGCGCCGTTCGTTTCCGTGGATGAGGCGCTGAATGTTGTCCCGGTGCTGCCATATGATCATTGCTGCGGCGGACCCTGCGAAGAGCATGTAAGTGCTGGAGTACCATCCGGCCAGGGCCAGCCCGACCAGGCACAGAGCGCCGCCAATCACACCCACGATGGAACCCAGCGAGATGTAACGGCTACCAAAGGTCGTCAGCAGGAAGATGGCCGTGGCCACCGCCGCCGGCACCGGGGTCATCATCGACAGGCCGCCCAGAGCGGTCAGGATGCCGCGCCCGCCACGGAACCCCAGGAACACCGGCCAGTTGTGTCCTACCAGGGCCACCAGCGCCGCGACCACCTCCGCCACGTGGGTACCGATGGCTTCCCGCGCCAGTATGACCACCACTACTCCCTTGGCGATGTCCAGGGCCAGTACAATCGCCGCCGCCTTGCCTCCTCCCGTACGCAGCACGTTGGACATTCCCGTGCGACCGCTGCCGTATTCCCGCACGTCCACCCCGGACCTCCAGCGCAGAAGCATGTAGCCCCAAGACAGCGAGCCGACCAGGTAGGAGAAGATCACCATCGCGCCGTATTGCACGCTGGCAGGCTGCTCGGGCAGATAAACAACGAACAGGGCCGCCGCCGCTACCAGCACCGGCAGGGCGAATGCTTGAGCCAGGAGAGGGATGGGCAGTCCTTTCATTGTCGGCGGAACACCAGTCTGAGGTGGGTATGGTCGAAGCCGAAGGCGTCGCGGATGCGATTTTCCAGGTAACGCTTGTAGGTGTAGTGTATCAGCCGCGGGTTGTTGACCGTGAACAGGAATGTGGGCGGGTTAATCCCGACCTGCCTTATCCGGTTGATGCGGGCCCGCACTCCCCGGTTGCGCTTGACCATCGGCGGGCTGTGCTCGGCCATGGCATCCGCCAGCAAAAATTGCAGATCGCGGCTGGCCACGATGCGTCGGCGCTCGTCCCACAGCTCCATGGCGGTACCCATGAGCCCTCCAATGCCCCGGCCATGCAGGGCAGAGGTGAAACACACCGGCACATAGGACATGAAATGGAGGCGTTCCCTCATCTCCGCTTCCGCCTCAGCCCGGGCGTAGCGGCCCTGTTCATCGCGCAGGTCCCACTTGTTTACAACGACGATCACGCCCCGCCCCATCTCCCAGGCCAACCCTGCTATGTGGGCGTCCTGTGCCGTGGCCAGCTCGGAGGCGTCAACCACGAGTAGGGCGATGTCGCAGCGGTCCACGGCGCCCACGGCCCGGATGACGCTGTACTTTTCGATGCCGGGCTGCACCTGGCCGGGGCGACGCAGTCCCGCGGTATCCACCACCACCACCTCGTGCCCCTGGTAGGAGAACTGGGTGTCGATGGCGTCCCTGGTGGTACCGGCCACGGAGCTGACGATGGAACGCTCCTGTCCCAGGATGGAGTTCAGCAGGGCCGACTTGCCCACGTTGGTGCGGCCCACTATGGCCAGATTCAGTTCCGCATTCAGGGGAGCCTCCTCCAGCTCGTCGAGGCCTGGAGTTCCCGTCTCCTCCTGGTATTCGTCCCATTCCTCTGCATCATCGCCTTGGTCTGTTGCATTTGCCGGAAGGAACGTCATCACCCTTTCCATCAACGCGTGTACGCCGTAATTGTGGTAGGCGCTGATCGCGGTCGGGTCACCCATCCCTAACTGGTAGAACTCGGGTATGTCCAGCTCCCGGTTGTCGTTGTCCACCTTGTTCACTGCCAGGACCACCGGCTTCCGGGTGGTGCGCAGGCGTTGGGCAGCGATGGCATCGTCGGGATTAACCCCCTCGGCCACGTCGGTCAACAGCACGATTACGTCGGCATCTGCCATGGCCATCTCGGCCTGTTCCTGCACCTTGGACCGGATAGTGCCCTCCGGGTCCGTTTCCAATCCTCCTGTATCTAGGAGAATGAAACGATGGCCCTCCCAATCGGTATCGGCCATCAGCCGGTCCCGAGTGGTGCCGGCCACATCGGAAACAATGGCGTGCCTCCAGCCGACGATGCGGTTGAAGAGCGACGATTTGCCCACGTTGGGGCGTCCAACTATGGCTATTATGGGAAGGGCCATACGGCCGCCTCCGATGCATTCCATCTTTTCGGAATGGAGGAAATGCGGGTGGGTTGACGGAGCATAGCGTAACTCATTTCATTGTACCCGACGGGCAGTGGAGACATGTCCTGGTCCGGCTACTCGCCGGCCAGGAGGAACTGCAGGACGGCCTTTTGGGCATGCAGCCTGTTGTGCGCTTGGGGGTAGGCCACCGACTGGGAGTGTTCCAGCATGCCCGGAGACACCTCCTCACCGTAGTGGGCGGGCATGTCGTGCATGAACAGGGCGCCGGGACGGGCCTGTGCCATCAGCGCGGGGTCAACTGTGTATCCGGCAAACACCTGTCGCCTTTGCTCAGCCTCGGCCTCCTGGCCCATGCTGGCCCATACGTCGGTATAAACAACGTCGGCGTCGGCAACGGCCTCCAACGGCGACCGCAGGGGCCGCACTGAGCCGTTGCCGCGCGCTTCCGCCGCCGCCATCGATTCGAGGTCCAGCTCGTATCCGGCGGGTGTGGCGCAGTTGAAGTTCATTCCCACCGCGGGGAGGGCCAGGCACAGGCTGCGCGCCACATTGTTTCCGTCGCCGACGTAGGCCATGGTAAGGCCCTGCAGCGGCCCTTTGTGCTCGCGGACGGTCAGCAGGTCCGCCATGGTCTGGCAGGGGTGCTCCCAGTCGGAAAGAGCGTTGATTACCGGCACGGAGGCATACCTGGCCAGCTCCTGAAGGTCGCCATGCCGGAAGACGCGGGCCACGATGCAGTCGACGTATCCCGAAAGCACCCGGGCCACGTCGGATACTGGCTCCCTGACCCCCAGTCCGACCTCTTCGCCGCCCATGTACAGTGAATAACCGCCCAGCTGCTCCACGGCCACCTGAAAGCTGACCTTCGTCCGCAGGGATGGTTTTTCGAACAGCAGCGCCACCGATTTGCCCGCCAGAGGCCCGTGGCCGCGACGCGATTTTCCCAGAACCCCGCGCTCGATGAGGTGCTGCGTCTCTGCCGGGGATATGTCTGTGACGGAGATGAAGTCCCGCTTTTCAGGCATGATATATCGCCCCGAATCCAGATGTTACTTGAATCACCGGGTGCCTTCAAGCATAAATGCGCTGAAGGCAGAGTGGCAGTATGTGGAGGAGAAAGGCTGACACCCTGCCGGTGAAAACAGCCATTCCACCCCTGCGTAGGTACGACCAGCCTGGCCGATTCGGATGGGAGAGGCCTTGTAGCTGAGGGTGGCATGCCCACGGACAATCAAGTTGACTATCGGAAAGGGTGTATTTACCATTGTTCGAAGCATTGTCGATTCAGGTCCAACCAATACGATCGGTATGCGGGTCCTGAGGATGCAGGCCACAGTCGACGCTTCCCAATTGACAGACCCCGTCATCCACGATGTAGCGGAATTCCGCGATCTCACGTACCCCGCCTACCGCGCCGAACTGCGCGCCCTGCGTGTGCACCTGTTGTCCCTGCAGGAAAGCGTGGTCGAGAATGGGGACCGGCTGGCGATCGTTCTTGAGGGACGGGATGCCGCCGGAAAGGGGAGGTTGTCTGCGGGCATAACTCACTATCTGAATCCGAGGCACGCCAGGGTGATTGCCCATGGGACTCCAACTCCGCAGGCCATGCGTACCTGGTTGGGTAGGCATTACAAGATGATGCCCGAGCGGGGGAGTATCGTGGTCTTCGACCGGTCGTGGTATTCCCGGGCCATGATCCAGCCAGCCATGGGCTACTGCACCATGCGCCAGTATCACTACTTCATGAGCCGGGTCAACGAGTGGGAGCAGAACCTGGTCCATGAAGATATTACTCTCATTAAGATTTACCTCTCCGTTTCCCAGGAGGCCCAGGACCTGCGGTTCAAGCTGAGAAGCAATAGCGACCTGCAGTACTGGAAGTATTCGCTCAACGACCGGCTGGCGGCCGAACGGTGGCAGCTGCTCACCTACTTTAAGGAGCGGATGTTTTCCACCACCTCCACGCAGCATGCCCCCTGGGTGGTAATGAATTCGGACAACAAGCAGCAGGCATTGCTCAATGCAATACATTATGTTCTGGTAAGATTTGGATACGAGGACAGCGGGCTGATTCATCCATCACTGCGGGCCGAGTCAGAAAACGATCAGGAGTTCCTGGACCTCCTGGTGGACGGGGTTCTGTTCACCGGGTTGAACAGGGAGCAGGTAGCGATATTGGAACGATTGCGTATACATGAATAGAGATGAGCTCCCCCAGATGAGGGCCGCCGGGGGCTTGGTGCTTTCCGGCGGCCATGCATTGTTGATCAGAAAGCACCACCTGTGGGATCTCCCTAAGGGAAAACTGGACGGCGACGAAAAACCCGAGACCTGTGCCGTCAGGGAAATTTCCGAGGAAACGGGGCTGAGCCATCGCCTTCTCTCCATCCGGTCCGCGCTCTGCCGCTCCAGCTATCTTTCTTACTATTCATACGGCCCCGTTAACAAGACAGTCGACTGGTTCCTGCTGGACTACACCGGTGGCTTGGGCGACCCGCTCACGCCGGAGCTGTCGGAAGACATTGACATGTGCCGCTGGGTGGCCGTCGACCGGCTGCTGGATTCAGCCGCCGGCTCCCGCGCCTACCTGAAACCGGTGTGGCGTGCCATAAAGCTGGCCCTGTTTCCAAGGAACACCGCTACTGTGTGAGGCAACTTCCCCGCGGAACCTCCCCCCAGGGTCTCTCGGTGATCCAGTGCTTGCGGTATTTCCCCGCCGGATGCAAATGACTCCGGCCAGGTCCTTGTACCAAAGGGTCATTCTGGATTCTGGCCCCGTATCAAGTACGGGGTGACGTTCTTTCGTCTGAGTGACGGTCCGGAGTTTGCAATAATCGAATGACCCTGGGAACCTCCCCTGGGTCTCTCCCCGCAGATGGAAGGTGTCTGCTATGATGGTACATCGGATGTCGATGGTTCCCCAATATAGACAAAGAGGCTAGAAAAATGCCAGGCCCAGACCTGAAGGCCGGACTGCAAGGTCGCATGGAAACGGTGGTCAGCGAGGCGAACGTGGCACCCCACGTTCCCAAATTCAGCACGCCTTCCATGATCCAACTCATGGAACAGGCATCGATGAACAGCGTTGTAGATCACCTCCTGCCGGGAGAGACAACGGTGGGATTTGAGGTGAATGTACGCCACCTCGCGCCAGCCGATATCGGCGACACCATAGTTGCCATGGCGCAATTGACCGAGGTTGACCGGAATCGGCTGACCTTCCGGGTCGAGGCGCACCACGGCGATCGCAAGATCGGAGAGGGCACTCACCGTCGGGCCGTCATCCAGGCATCCGCCTGAATGACGTTACCGGGGTCCCGCGGCACCCCGGTACGCCCAGGCCCCCGGTCCTTTCCGTGTGCTAAAATCCGGGTCGCCGACCCTTCCACTCCTTCTGGTGCCGGAGAGTTGGCGCCGGAAGGCCTGGCGAGGGGTCTTCCGCTAGTCCAGGGATGTTGTCCGGGAGCAGTGATCATGGCCAACATGGAGCACGTTCAACTGGTAAGGCGAGGGCGGGACCACGTGGCCCGCTGGAGGGAGGCCAATCCCAACGAGTCCCTTGACCTGAACGCAGCTTACATGAGCTATGTCCGGGCGCCCCAGGTCGATATCAGTGGCTCCGACCTGCGAAACTCGGACCTGATGGGTGCGGTCATGCGCCGGGCCAACCTGTCCGGGTGCTACCTGAACCCCAGCCACATGTATCACGCCGACCTCCGGGAGTCCGACCTGTCTAATGCGCTCCTGAACGGGGCCAACATGCGGGGAGCCGATCTGAGGGGGGCCAATCTCTCCGGGGCCGATCTGGACCGTACGGTGCTATCGGACGCCGATCTTTCCGGGGCCAACCTGACCAATGCCAACCTGCAACGTTCCAGCCTCATCGGGGCCAAGTTGGCGGGAGCCGACTTCACGGGCGCAAATTTCTCTGGCGCCGACCTGGTGCGTTCGGACCTGTCAGATGCCATCCTGGCGGATGCCGATCTGTTCCAGGCACGACTGTGGGCTTGTAACCTCGGCGGATTGAACCTCACGGGCGCCGCCCTGGGATACACGGTGCTGCAGGACTGCGATCTCAGAGATGTGGTGGGCCTGGAGCTGGTGCGCCATGACGCCCCGAGCAGCATAGGGGTGGACACCGTCTATCGTTCCGGCGGTCATCTCCCTCAAGCATTCCTGGCAGGCGCGGGCAATCCGGACTCGCTGAGCGTGCTGCAACAGGCGATAGCAGCCTCGCCGGTGCCGCTCGTTGAATGCTATATTTCCTGCCGCGACGACGACGAGGAATTCGCCCGCAGGCTGAGCGTCGGTCTGGGCAAACTCGGCGTGCAAGCGTGGGTATTCTCGGAGAGAGTGCGCGGCAACGCCCTTGTCTCCCGCCTCAGCTCATCGGACCAGGAGGAAATCGAGCGGTGGCTGAGAAATTACGACAGGATGGTGGTTATTGCCTCCTCCCGCGCCATCGATACCGAGGCGATACTGAAAGACATCACCGCGGCCCGCGACAAGCAGCAGGCGGCGGACCGCTGGTTGCTCTACCTAGTCGCCCCGGACGACGGCTTGATGCGTCCCTCGGGACGCGCGGCCCGCAACATGGCAGCGGAGAACGTCATCTTCGACCTGCGGGAGGGGGACTCCGGGACCTACGAGTCGGAACTGGCCCGGCTGGCCGACGCCTTGAAGCAGGACCAGCCTGCCAGCGCGGGTGTGCCGGTGGTGGACTTCCAGCTGTAGCTGCGGGCCGAACGCCGCGGCGGGGCGCAAGAGATGAGGAGGGGCGATCCCCTCCTTATTTTATTTGCATTTGCCTGATTCGCCTGCTCCGGCCGTCCTGCCGGCGCCACGAGATGCCCCGCTGGTTAACCGGTCCTTGGTCCCGGGAATTGCCGTCGGCCCTGTCTTCGGAGAAGGCCAGCGTCGACTGCCTGGCCGGTGGCTGCCATGGGAAACCCAGCGCGCCCTCGTCAGAGATTCCAGGTGGCGGAGTTCGTCTCCCGCGCTCGGAACATCAATCCGGACCGCCGTTGACCGATGGTGCGAACGGGGCAACGGGAAAGGGGCCGGCATTCAGCCGACCCCTTGAACTTCGTGGGTTCAGCGAGTAGGAGAGGGCTAGATGTAGTCCTCTTCCTGCATCATGCCGATGTTGTCGCGGGACTGCTGCAGGCCTCGGGAAACCTCAGCCTTCAGCTCATCCCACATGTCCTCGGAGATGATGCCGCCATTGTCCAGAGCCCTCTGGCGGAAGGAATCGAAAGCGAACTCCTCGGTGTCGCCGTGAGGCATGGAGGAGAAGAACTCGCGCTCGAAGACGGGCAGCTCGCCCGGGCCGAAGTATCCCTTGCCCTCGAGCTCGTAGCCCTCGAGGTCGTGGGTGCCCTTGCCCAGGACCTGACCGGTCGCGGCATAGTGTTCCATCACGGTGGACATGCCGTACTTCTGGATGGGGCAAACCTTCATGCAGATGCCACAGCCCAGGTAGCGGGCCATGACGGGGCGGCAGCGCTTGAAGTAGAGCTTGTTCTTTTCAATACCGCGCCACCAGATCTTGTCGCGCATCAGGGCGCGGCCCGGGCAGCGGTTCACGCAGACCTGGCAGACCTGGCAGAAGGCATGGATGCCGTAGTCTACCGGGCTGTCGTGCTGCACGTTGGCGTCGGTGGTGATGATCATCAGGCGGCAGCGGGAGCCGACATGGGGGGTGAGCAGGTAGCCGCAGGCGCCCAGGGAGCCGAGACCGGCGGCGACGAACATCGGAATGTAAGGACCGGTGTTGTCGTTGGGGCTGTGGACCTGCGCCCGATAGCCTAGACCCTGGATGAACTTGGCCATTTCCAGGCCGGCCGCGCCCTCGGTGCGGTAGGTGCTGGAATGCACGATCTCAGCATCGATGCTGGGGATGGTCTGGGTGGGCTCGAAGTCCTGCTCGTAGGCCAGGCAGATGGCGTGGGGGAACTTGACCCAGTCCTTCTTGCTCTGGTAGGTGTACCGGTGGTCGTAGGCGGTTATGCCGACTTCAATGTACCCAAGCTCACGGGCCTTGGCCTTGATGGCCTCGGTTACGTCTTCACCGGTGGCCTCAGCCGAGGGTTCCTGGTCGCCGGTCATGCGGGCGGCGAGGATCAGCGGCTGGTTCAGGCGGTCGTGCTCCTTGCGGATCTCGCGCATCTCGACGTGCTGGTCGCGGATGGCGTTGGCCCAGTCGCGAGAAGCTCGCTCGGTGATGTTCATGGTCTCCAGCGGGTACTCCCTGGCGTACCAGTCAACCTCACGGTTGGTAAGAGGAATCCCGGGAACCGTTTCCAGTTCTTCAGGGACCTGGATGGTTACGGGTTCATCGCCGAGGTACTTGCCAGGCCGGACTACCTCATGGCCTATCTTAAGCATATTTTCCCTCCAAAATATGATACACCGGGCAACGCGGGCTTTGCCTTATCCGCAACCATAACCTTGTATCAAATTGATTGTCAAGTCTTATGAAAGGTGGATTTCTGTATTCGATTACGCCATATAGATTAGCATTGGCGGGCATACTGACGAACCCGGAGGATTTCCGACGAACTTCGTCTCATTAGAGTTGCCATTCAGGAAGTTTTCGACAGCCGATTGGAGGTCACCCTCCGGTCCGCCGGGCTATCATGGCGGTAGCCAGGGGGCTAGCCCCGGAGCGTACCGTCACGTCGACCAGAGATGGCCGTCCGGAGCCCAGGGCGCGGCCCACGGCGCCGGCTACCTCGGACGGGTTTTCCACGTGCTCCGTGTAGCCACCGATGGCCTCCACGACCTTGTCGTACCGGATGTGCCGCAGATCGGTGCCCACGGCGCGCCCGTAGTACGCCACCTGGAAGGTCTTGTCGATGCCCCACGTGGCGTCGTTGCCCAGCACCGTGGTGATGTTCAGGTTGTGGCGGATGCAGGTGTCGTACTCCATTGAGTAAAAGCCGAAGGCGCCGTCGCCGATGAATACCAGCACGTTGGAGTCCGGGTTGGCCAGCTTGGCCGCCATACCATAGGGAATGCCAGCGCCCAGGTGGGAGAGCGGCCCCAGGCGCATGAAGTGGCCCGGCTTGCGCGCCTTGATGTATGCCCGTCCCCACTGTACATAGTCGCCACCGTCGAATATCACCACCGTGTCGTCGTCCAGATGCTTCTCCAGCCCGGTGTAGACGTCGAGCGGGTGCATGGGTGACTCGCCCGTGGCCTTGCTTCGCAGTTCTTCGTCCCAGGCATTGCGGTCCTGGCGGAGCTGCTCCACCCAGGCCACCTTGGACTCGTTGGCCCCCGACGACAGTGCCGACGCGAGTTGCTGCACCACGGCGCCCAGGTCGCCCTGGATGCCCACGGCCACGCCCCGATTGCGCCCGATCTCCGCCGGCGAAGGGTCAACCTGTACCAGCTTGGCGTCGGAGGAGAACACGCCGCCGTAGCGGTAGCGGTGGTCGAGGCGCTTGCCCAGCAGCAGGACGACGTCGGCCTCGCGGAAGCGCCGCGCCGTTGGGTTAAGCGCCCCGTCGGCGTAGCCGAAGCACAGGGGATGCTCGTCGTCCAGCAGACCGCGGGCCTGCTCCACGGTAAATACGGGGATGCCGGTGCCCTCTGCGAGTTCTTGCAGCTGTTCCGTTGCGACCGAATAGCGGGCCGGATTCCCGGCGATGATGACCGGCCGACGCGCGGTCCGCAGCAGGGCCGCCGCCGCTTCTATCAGGGACGGATCGCCCTGGGGCCGGCCCATAGTACGGTACTCCTGGGGCAGGAACTGTGGCAGGTCGTCCTCGCTGATCTCCTCGTCCTGCAGGTCTATGGGCAGGGTGAGATGCACCGGGCCGGGCCGTCCGGTGGTGGCAGCTCGGAAGGCTGTCGCCACGTACTCGGGGATGCGCCGCTTGTCATGGATTAGCCAGGAGCCTTTGGTGACCGGCGCGGCCATGCTCACCTGGTCGATCTCCTGGAAGGCGGCCATACCCTTTTCCGGCAACTCGGCGCAGCCCGCGACGAACACCACCGGGCTCTCCGAGGTGTAGATCGCCGGCAGGGCGGAGATGGCGTTGGAGAAGCCTGGCCCTCCGGTGAAGATGCCGCAGGCCGGGCGTCCCGTGATGCGGGCGTATCCGTCGGCCATGTGCAGCGCCGCGCCCTCGTGCCTGGTGTCGATGAACTCGATGCCCTCGTCCTCCGCTGCGTCCACCAGCGGTAGAATAGTATCTCCGACGATCGTGAACACCTTCTCGATGCCCTCCTGCTTCAGGCAGCGGATGAAGAGGTGCCCTCCAGTGAGTCGCGCCATGGTCCCTCCTGAGCCGTTCTCTTCCACCACCAGACATCGAAAGGCGAGCCCAACGCTCTGGAAGTTGAAACCCGGGAGTATTCCGGGAATTTTCAGCCCCAGTATGATATACGATAGCTCCAGCTATGCAACACGATATTCCTGCCTGCGCCGCGGGCCCTGCAGTTTATGGATGATAGTTCGGGAACCCTGTTCGTCGTCGGCACCCCTATCGGCAACCTGGAGGACCTGACGCTCCGTGCCGCCCGGGTACTGCGTTCGGTCGGGCTGGTGGTTGCGGAGGACACGCGTGTGGCGCGCAGACTGTTGAACCACCTGGAGGCGCGTCCGCCGACGCTCAGCTTCAACGAACACAACTGGCGGGACCGTTTGGACCGGGTCCTGGGGGAGCTGGAACGGAACGATGTGGCCCTGGTGTCCGATGCGGGCATGCCGGGCGTCAGCGACCCGGGCAGTGAGCTGGTGGCCGCGGCCGCTGCCAGGGGAATACGAGTAGAGCCGGTGCCGGGTCCTTCGGCGGTGACTACAGCGGTGGCAGTGTCGGGCTTTCCCGGGGATGCTTTCCTGTTCCTGGGATTTCTGCCCCGCCGACGCCGCGAGAGACAGGAACGGCTACGCGAGGTGGCCGAAAGTCCGCTCACCCTTGTGCTTTTCGAGGCGCCGCACAGACTGAGGAGCACACTGGGGGATATCGCGGAGATACTGGCGGACCGACCCATCGCCGTCTGCCGGGAGCTTACCAAGCTCCACGAGGAGATTTTTCGGGGGACCGCCCCGGAAGCGCTGCGGCATTTCGAATCACCCCGGGGCGAATTAGTGCTGGTGGTGGCTGGTTCAAACAAGACCGAGGCCCAAGATCCCCTTGCGACGCTGGATGAACGGGATGTCCTCCTGTATTTGTCGGACCTGCGCACCAACGGGGTCAGGGGCCGCGACGCTGCGACGCAGGCATCCACCCGGTTCGGCATTACCCGGAACCGCGCCTACGAGCTATGGCTGCAGACGCGGGGAGGAGGGTGAGGCTCACGGCACTCGCTGTCCCCAGCCTGAGCAGGCCGGGCCCGCTATCTACTGAGGGATCGCAACTTCAGGGAGGGAACCTTCCGCAGTAACCACTAAAGCCTCTGGCAGTGTAGACTCGCGGGCAGAAAGTCTGACCAATCGAACGGGTCGGCACGAGTGAAATAGCCACATGACCCGACTTTCATCCCAGGAACAACCAAGAAGGCCCCGCATTTTCTATGGCTGGTGGCTGGTGCTGCTGGCCGGGTTGGTTCTGGTCGTTGCCACAGTGCCGCTCTATCATGCCATGCCCGTCTGGGTCCTGGCGCTGGAGAGGCACTTCGGCTGGACCCGGACCGAACTGTCTATTGGGCTGACGTTCACCCGCGTCCTGTGGTTGGCGACGCCTGTGGTGGGCTATCTCAGCGACCGCTTCGGTCCGCGTCCGTTGGTTCTGACGGGGCTTTGCATCCTGACCATTGGGACCGTACTGTTCGGCCTGACACCGAACCTCCCTGGATATTACGCTGCAATCCTGATTATGGCGGTGGGCAGCTCCCTGTGCGGCACTATTCCGTTACTGGTGATGCTCAGCCGCTGGTTTGTGCGCCGCCGTGCCACCGCCATCTCAGTTCTTCTGATAGCCGCTTCTCTCGGCGGGTTGATTTTGGTTCCGGTCATCGCTTCGAGCGTTGATTCGGACTCCGGCCGGTTGGGGTGGAGACTTACCGCCTTCGTGGTGGGAGCGTGCATTCTGGCAGTCGCCGTCCTCGCTGTGGCACGGCTGAGAAATCGGCCGGAGGAAATGGGCCTGCTACCCCATGGCGTCCCTCCTGCGGTTCAGTCGATCAGTTTTTCCCTGGGCAGTACCCTTCGCAATCGGGCTTTCTGGCTGATTGCCGTCGGAGACACCCTTACCACTATGGCGGTTCTGGCGGTTATGACCTTCCTAGGACTGTTGATGTCGGACATGGGCTTTGCAGTTCGGGACACAGAGTGGGTTATCGCTGTCTACACCGGCGCAAGCATGGTTTTCCACCTCGTGGGCGGGTGCTTGGGAGACCGGGCTTCCAAGCGAGTCATCCTAGCCGCATTCGCTGTGGTACAGGCCGTTGGGCTGCTGGTGCTGGCTTTCGCCAACAGCCTGACCGTGTTTCTCGCCTTCGCCGTCCTCTTCGGAGCTGGAATCGGCGGCCGGGGCGTATTGTCCATTGCCATACTCCCCGACTACTTCGGAACGGACTCCCTTGGCAAGATCCTGGGGTTCTCCACGATTCTCGCGAGTCTTTTTCTGCTGGTCGCCTCTCCCATGACTGGCCTCTTCATCCACTGGCTGGACGGATACACGGCCCCCCTGGTCGTTCTGGCGGGTCTGAGCTTGTTTGGGGGATTCCTGTACCTGATAGCTCGGTCCCCCCAGTTGTCCGCACTCCAGGATGTACAAGTAACGTGAGTGTTGGAACCGGCCCCACAAAAACACGGAGGTTCTGACAGGGACCTCCGCGTTCTTGTGGCAGTCTCGATAATGGGGCCGTTACGACTCTTCGATGGTGATGTTGTTGATCGCCAGCTTCTCCGTGGGCTGGGACTGCTCGCCACTCTGGCTGCGGGTCACCGGCGAGTTGGCCAGGGTATCCAGCACATCGTCGCCGCCGGTGAGCATGCCAAAAATGGTGTAGTTGGGCGGCAGGCCCACGTCAGCCCCATGAACGATGAAAAACTGGCTGCCGTTGGTGTTGGGTCCGGCGTTGGCCATGGCCAGCGTGCCCCGGACGTAGTTCCTGGTTACGGGCTCGTCCTGGAACCGGTAGCCCGGGCCGCCGGTGCCGGTGCCCAGGGGACAGCCGCCCTGGATCATGAAGCCCTTGATGACCCGGTGGAACTGGCCGTCCTCGTAGAAACCGTCGCGGGCCAGGTTCACGAAGTTGTTCACCGTCAGCGGCGCCTCGGCAGAGAACAACTCCACCGTTATGTTGCCCGCGCTGGTGTCGAGGGTGGCGGTGTAGGTCTTTGATTGGTCGATGTTGGTCGGGAAGGGGCTTGAGTATTGTTTTGGCGGCATCAGAAACCTCCGGCAGATTGCGCGCGCCAATTGTAACACTACCCGTGTTGCCACGCCTGGCAAGAATCCGCCGGAACACGGGGCCACGGTTGCAGGGTGAAGTGTGCATGCAGTGCCGTGGCTTAGGCGCGAGACACAAATGGCCCCGCCGTCTCAGGCGGGGCCATTGCATGCCCGGGTGTACTAAGTGTGCGGCCTAGAGCAGACCGCCCTGGTATACCGAGGACTGCTTGTTGTAGACCTGGAGGCGCGCACGGGCGACCTCGACGACGAAGATGCGGCCCTCGTCGTCAACCTCGACGGCGATGGGACCCTGGAAGGCCGCCTCGCGCTCCGTCAGGTCGTTGGCGGCCAGGCGACCCTTGACCGTGATGGGGTCGATCAGGACCCGCTCCCGGCCCCAGGTGGACAGGGTAGCCTCACCCAGCAGACTCGTGACGAAGTTGCCCTCGGCGTCAAACACCTGGAGGCGGTCGTTCTTGTAGTCCGTGACGTAGATGATGCCATCCTTGTCGACGGCCACACCGGTGGGACGGTGAAATTCGCCGTCACCGGAGCCGTGGGAGCCGAACTGCATCAGGAAGGTACCGTCGGGGGCGAACTTCTGAATGCGGTCGTTGCGCCAGTCGGCGATGTAAACGTCGCCGTTGTGGTCGATCTCGATGCCCCAGGGATAGCTGAACTGGCCGGGGCCGCTGCCCTCCGTTCCCCACTTGAACTGGAACTTGCCGTCGGTAGTCAGAACCTGTACGCGGTGATTGTAGCTGTCCACCAGGTAGAGGTTGTCGTCTTTATCGAAGGCGAGGCCCGCGGGCTTGTTTATCTCGCCGTCAGCGTCGCCTACAGTCCCCCACATCCCGGTCCACCCCTGGCCCGGCGTATATTGGGACACGCGCTGCAGCCACTCGTCGGACACGTAGGTCCTGCCCTGGCTGTCGAGGGCGACGGAGGTGGGCCACATGAAGCTGCCGTTGGGGCAGGTGGCCGGATCGGCTTCCTCCGGCGGAATCTTCTGGCCGTAGTCCTCGATGAACTCCTCGTCAACCGTGAAGACTGTGACCCGCTTGCAAGGGAAGAAGGCGGGCGTCTCGGAGCCCCGGCTCAGGACGTAGAGCCGGTTGTCCGGGTCGCGGGTAATCGCCACCGGCATGAAGAAGCCGTTGCCGCTCCTCACTTCTTGGCGCCCGATAGTATGACTGTACTGGAAGGTGATCGGGGCTATGGCGGTAACCATCAGTCCCTCCTTTTGAAAGCAGAATTCCCGCGAGAGCGGAAACGATGGAGAGAAAAAACGGAGCCTGACGGAGTAGCAGGGGGCGGGTTTCAAACCCGCCCCTTACATCTTGGCCCCTTCTCTACTTGATAAAGCCAAACTGTTCGTAGTTGCCTCCGAGAATGGCCTGGTCGTCCAGGCCCATCCACTTGTCCAGCAACTCGGAGTAGGTGCTGCGGAAGTCGTTGTTCCAGTGCAGATCACCCTCGTCCAGTTTGGATGGCTCCAACGACGGGTAGGTGCCATAGGTGCCGCCCTTGACGCCGTCACCCATGACGAAGGCCACGCTGCCCGAGCCGTGGTCGGTGCCGGAGCCGTTGTCCTGCACGCGGCGCCCGAACTCGGTGAACATCAGGATGACAACTTCCTCAGCGGCGTTGTGCTCCTTCAGGTCATCGTACAGGTCCACCGTGGCGGTGGTTACGTCCTCCCACAGCTTGGACAGTGCGGGGTTCTGGTTGGCGTGGGTGTCAAAGGTGCCCGGGTTCACACCGGTGTACAGGATGCGGGTGCCGAACTCGGCCAGATGCACCTGGGCGATGCTCTTGCACCACTGCGCGAACATGCTGCCGCCGTATTCCACCGTGGAGGTGTAGTTGTCGGGGGCAGTGTTCAGAATGTCGGCGCCCTTGAGCGCGTCCAGACCGGTCTGGGACAGGTAGTCGTTGGCCGGGCCGGTGCCGATGAGGGGCGAATACATCTTGGAGAAGATGTCCAGGGCCTCCATCCGCTGGTCTTCGCCGTCGATGCCAGTCAGCACCCCGTAGCTCTCCAGGTCGCCCACCGACGCAACGGACACTCCAGGGGCCGCCAGTGCCCGTGGCAGGCCGCGCCCGAAGTTGACTGCGGTCAGCACGTTCTCGCGGTTGGGGTCCAGCTCCCGGATGGCCTTGCCCAGCCAACCCTCGGTGATTATCTTGGCCGGCTCCGCGGTATGCCAGATGTCCAGAGAGCGGAAGTGGGAGCGATTCGGGACTGGGTACCCTATTCCCTGGATTACCGCCATCTTCCCCTGGTCGTAGAGGCTCTTGAACGGATACATCGCCGGATGGAATCCGACTTCGTCGTTAATGTGCAGCACGTCGGCGGGGTCAACGCTCACCGCCTGGCGATAGTCGCTATAGTGCGGGTCATTGTAGGGAATGACGGTGTTCACGGCATCGTAGGCGCCCGTCATCTGGAGGACTACCAGCACCCGGTCTTTCTTGTTGGTCGTCATCGTGTCTGCCTTCTCCTTCTCAATTGCTGTTCTTACCGAAGAGCGGGAAACTACTCCCTCTGGCTATCCGCTTCTCCGCTTTACTATCAGTGCTCTAGGCGTACAGGTATTCCTTGGTTGAGGCGATGAGCTGGAGCATCTCGCCAACTTCCTCAGGAAACTCGGCCGTGTCGGTGCGGACTACCTCGTCCTTGGCGGCCCGCTGCATCAGCATATGCCGGCTCTCGTCGGACAATTCATAGTGGCCCAGGAACTGCAGGCAGCCGTCCACCATTTCCGCCGGAGTGATGGCGGGTCCCCTGTCAGCCAGCTTCCCGACGATGTCCTGGATACCGGGAAACTTGGTGTCGCCCAGGAAATCGGCGGTGAAGTTGATGCGGTGCACCAGGGTGCCACCGTCGATCCACTCCCGGCCGGTGTGCCATCCTTCCACGGAGGGCGGGTTCAGGAGTTCCTGGCCCATATACTTCATTTCGTCGAAGATGAACTCGAAGCCCGGCTTGGGCTGGGTCCAGTCGCCCACCATGCGCAGAGTGCCGATCACTGTTTCGACGGGACTCTTGATGCGCTGGAATCGGGCGTTCTTGAAAGCCTCGGAGTTCAGCAGCACCCGGAGCATCGACTTGATGTTGTATCCGGAACGGTAGTACTCCTGCTCCAGCATCTGGATGGTCTCTAGGTCCTGGGGCGGGGTCTCCATCCACGAGGGCACGCCCGGTTCGTCGGCTACGAAGTAGCTGTACAGGTGACGGGAGATGAACCGGGCGGCGGCTGGCTGCTTGACGATGATGTCGATGACATCCTCGCCGTCGAACCGGCCTGTCTCACCCAGGAAGGTCTTCTCGCCGTCGTCGTGGTCCTCGGGGACGTAAACGAACTTGGCTGCGTACCGGCCGTAGGGCTGGCCGGGGACGGGGTTGGAGATGGTCCAGCCGGTAAAGGCCCGGGCGCATTCCTTCACGTCGTCTTCGGTGTAGTTGAAGTCTCCGTCCTTGCCCACGCCGAGGGAGAACAGCTCCAACAACTCTCGCCCATAGTTCTCGTTTATGGATTCCTTATGGCTCAGGCAGTTGTCCAGGAAGAAAATCATCGCCGGGTCTTTGGAAATCTCCACCAGCAAATCCCGGAAGCTGCCCATTCCGTGCTTGCGGAACATCTCCAGCTGGTCGTAATGGGTTGGGTAGCTCTGCACCTTGCTGTCCGCAGTGCAGAAGATGCTGTGCCAGAACAGCACCATTTTTTCTTCCAGCTGCGCCCGCGAATTGATCAGCCGCCAGGCGAAGTACTCCGGCACCGCCCGCGTGAAGTGGCTCCACTCGATGAAGCACCGCTCGGCTAGGTCCAGGTCCAGACCGTTGGAGTGATCGTCGGGATTGAGCAGCTCCTCCACGGTGGCCTCATATCCCTTCTTCGCTCGTTCCTCCAGGTCGTCATAGCGGCATCCGAAACCGGCCCTTCGCATCAGGTGGGCCATCAGGGCAATGTCCTGGGTGCTGACCTCGTTTGCCATAGGAATTTGCACCTCCCTCTCATGGCAGCACTAATCCGGTTTAGCCTAACATTTCGGGCGGTCAGATTCAACCCAGAGTCTTTTCGCTCTCCTAAATTCCTCCGCTGGTCTCGAACTTGACGAAGGGCCGTCGGGCCGTCGGTTTGTGGTTCGACCCTTCGGCAAGCTTAGGGTTCACTATGAACTGACTTAGCTGGTTGCCTTCAAATATTAAGAGGCCCTGAGATTCGACCCGCATTCGGTTGCCGGCCAGCGTGCCGAATCATGAGGCCGAGAACTCCGGTCATGGATGGGCGGCCCCGCACGTTCGCGATATGTCGGAGGAGCCGATAGTGAGTCAATCCGCTGGGTCGAAACGCTTTGTTGGTTGATAGCCGAACTTATGGAAGCTCCGTTTCGGGTTCTTGCTACTGATTCTTGTCTAGCCTTACGTTTCTTTCCGCGACCGCCAGCCGGGATTTCCTTACTGGGACGGCGGCGCCAGAAGCCCGGTACGCGCGGTGGCGGTGCCTGGCAGGCACGGGCCCTTGTTCCGCACCGGGCCGGGGGATATAATGACAGCCTGACATGCCCTGTAGCAGTGCTCGCGGACGTTGCTATGTCAGGGTGTGCCCCCTCTCATCGACGAGGGCCTGTAGCTCAGGCGGTTAGAGCGCGGTCCTGATAAGACCGAGGTCGATGGTTCGAGTCCATCCAGGCCCACCACGCTGTACCGAATTCATAACACCCCCGTTCAAGGCCACCTCCGCCGTGTCCGCGCCGCCTATGGGACTATCCTGGGGAGTCGGTATGGTATAGACGATGGTCGCCTTGCCGGGGGCCACCTCGATCTCCTTCACGAAGGACCGCACGAAGGCTTTGGTCTCGGTGAGTTCACTGGTGCGGAGAAACTCGCTCATGTCGGCGGCGAAGGCGGCCACCATATCGGCGCTGTCCAGCAGTTCTCGCCGCTCGGCCAGCACGGCCCGGGCATCCTCGGCGGCGGCCTCCAGTTGCTCCCGCCGGTGGCGGTGTTCCAGGATGCGTTCCGAGGCGTCGGCCATGTCCAGGTCGGTGCTCTCCACGAACTGCCAGATGCGGTCCAGCTTCCGCTTGACCTCCTCCAGTTCCGCCTCGATGGTCTCCAGTCGTTCCCGTTCCTCCTTGGCGACGCCGTCCATCTCCTCGTCCACCAGCTTGACCAGTTCCCGGATGTTGGACTCGGTGAGGATGTTGTCGCGGATGTTGGAGATGATGACGGTCTCGAAGTTCCTGGCATTGAGCCTGGGGCAATCGCAGGCGTCCCTGCCCTGCTTGAGCAGGGAGTGGCAGACGTAGTAGGTGTACTTGCCGCCCTTGGCCTCGGCGGCGGTCATGGCCTTGCGGCAGGCTTGGCAGCGGGCCAGGCCGCTGAGCAGGTAGGGGCTGGCGGCGCGGCGGGGGTTGGCCTGCTTGGGGGCGCGGGAGCCCAGCAGTTTTCTGACCTGCCTGAACTCCTCTCCGGTTACGATGGCGGGGAAGGCGTCCTCCACTCTTACCGGCTCCTGCCCGTCCCTGCTCTTCTGGCCCCAGACCAAAGTGCCGGTGTAAGCCTCGTTGTTGAGCATGTTGTGGATGGTGGTCTTGATCCACTTCTTACCGTTGGAGTTGGGGATGCCCTCGTCGTTGAGGGTCTTGGTTACGTCGAGGACGCTCTTGCCGCTCAGGACCATCTCGAAGATGCGGCGGACCACGGCGTCGTGGGGCAGGTCGAGTTCCAGCCTGGGGCGCTTCTTGGCGCCGTCCTGGACGTGGACTTTCTTGTAGCCGTAGGGGGCGTTGGTGGAGACCCAGAATCCCCGGGAAGCGGCCTCGCGCATTCCCCTAACGACCTCTTGAGCTAAGATACCCGTTATCCAATCAACACCAAAAGTTGCGATACTCCTGGAGTGTGGGATTAGAAGCCCAATGACGGTTGGCACTACAACCACTCTTGGTGTCTGGTCAGGCCATAACGCCGGAAGATTCTCACCTCTAGCTTTGCAAAGCTGGTTACCCCCTGTCCCCGGTGTGTATTTGGTGGGATAATGATTATACGCTTATGCGCTTGGGCGGCGCTGTGAGCCGACTGTGACAAGGGCAAAATGAGAAACTCCGGGACTCGAACGAGTTATCGTGACCACTCCCGAAATACAGGCAAGGGCAAACATTGACCGGCTGCTGGAACAGGCAGGATGGGCGGTGCAGGATGTTGACGCCCTGAACGTTCACGCCGCCTGTGGGGTTGCGGTCCGAGAGTTCCGTTTGCGGACGGGCCACGGGGTGGCCGACTATCTCCTCTACGTCGGAGGAAAGGCGGCGGGAGTCGTGGAGGCAAAGCCGGTAGGCCGCACCCTCACCGGAGTGGAAGCTCAATCGGAGAAATACGGAACGGGCTTGCCGGACAATCTCCCGGCTTACGTTCGACCCCTTCCATTCCTATACGAGAGCACCGGCAGCGAAACCAGGTTCACCAACGGGCTTGATCCCCAGCCACGCAGCCGGAATAGCTTCGCCTTTCACACGCCTGAGACGCTGGCGGCATGGTTGGGCGCCTCTGATTCAGGCACAAAATCGGGGGTGGTTGAACCGCAGCGGGTCTCAGACGCCGGCGGGACCGGTTATCGCATCGGGCAAAGCCTCCGACGTCAACTGACCCAATTGCCGGTACTGGACGATGCCAACCTCTGGACGGTACAGGCTCAAGCCATTCGGAACCTGGAGCAATCTCTTGCGGAAGCCCGACCGCGTTCGCTGGTGCAGATGGCCACCGGCAGCGGCAAGACCTTCATGGCCTGCAACCTGGTCTACCGGCTGATTCGTTACGCCGGGGCGAAACGCGTGCTCTTCCTGGTTGACCGAAGCAACCTGGGCCGGCAGACCTTCCGGGAGTTCCAGGGGTTCACGGTACCCGGCGACGGCCGCAAGTTCAGTGAACTCTACAATGTCCAGCTCCTTCAATCCAGCAGCGTCGATCCGGTTAGCAAGGTGTGCATCGCCACCATCCAGCGGGTCTACTCCATCCTCCGGGGTGAAGAACTGGACCCCGAAAAGGAGGAGGCATCCGGCTTTGACGCGACCGCAGCACGGCAGTCCCTCCAGACGGTGCAGTACAACCCGTCTTTTCCCATAGAGGAGTTCGACTTCATCATCACCGACGAATGCCACCGGTCGATCTACGATCTGTGGCGCCAGGTGCTGGAGTACTTCGACGCCTTTCTCATCGGCCTGACCGCCACGCCTTCCAAGCAGACCATGGGGTTCTTTCACCAGAACCTGGTCATGGAGTACAACCACCGGCAAGCTGTGGCGGACGGCGTGAACGTTCCTTACAACGTTTACCGCATCGAAACCAAGATCACCGAGCAGGGTTCCAGCATCGAAGCTGGTATGAACGTGGACCGGCGAGACCGCCGCACCCGCAAGATGCGCTGGGAAGAACTGGAGGAGGAACTGCCCTACTCACCCGGTCAACTGGACCGAGACGTGGTAGCGGTGGACCAGATTCGCACCGTCATCCAGACCTTTCGGGACCGGGTGACCACCGAGATATTCCCCGGCCGGCAGCACGTGCCCAAGACCATCATCTTCGCCAAGGACGACAGCCACGCCGACGACATAGTGAACATAGTGCGAGAGGAGTTTGGCAGGGGCAACGACTTTTGCCGGAAGATCACCTACCGCACCACGGGGGCCAGGCCGGAGGACCTGATCCAGGAGTTCCGCAACAGCTTCAACCCGCGCGTCGTGGTCACCGTGGACATGATCGCCACGGGCACGGACATCAAGCCGGTGGAGGTGGTGTTCTTCATGCGCAACGTGCGCAGCCGGAACTTCTTCGAGCAGATGAAGGGGCGGGGCGTCCGTACCATATCCGCCACCGAATTCAACGCGGTGACGCCCGACGCGGACGCCAAGGACCGCTTTGTGATCGTGGACGCCGTGGGGGTAACCGAGGGCGAGCTTGGCGAGTCCTACTCTTTGGACCGGCATCCGTCGGTGCCGCTGGACAAGCTGCTGGACCTGGTGGCCATGGGAAACCGGGAGCCGGACACGCTGTCGTCGTTGGCCAGCCGTCTTGCCCGCTTGGATCGTCGCCTCTCGCCTGAAGACCGGCGGGCGGTGGAAGCCGTTGCCGGTGGCGCTGCGCTCAAAGACCTGGTGTCCGGCCTGCTGAACGCGACCGACCTCGACGCCGCTTTGGAAGCGGCAAGGCTGTCCACCGGGCAAACCGAACCGTCGGAGGAGGCCGTTGTTGAGGCTGAGCGGCAACTGCTGGAGGCGGCTGCTCGACCCTTTGCCGCGAACCTGGAGCTGCGGCAGCGGCTGATTGAGATTCACCGTGCCTACGAGCAGACCATCGACACGACATCGCAGGACACGGTTATCCGCGCCGAATTCTCCGGGGAAGATGCTGAAGTATTAACGCGGTCCTTTCGGGAATACATTGAAGAACACCGGGACGAAATCACCGCTCTCCAGGTCCTGTACCAGCGGCCCTACCGCCAGCGTCTGAGCCATGGCGACATCCGGGCGTTGGCCGAGGAGTTGCGAAGCCCTCCCCGCTCCTGGACACCGGCGACTTTGTGGGAAGCCTACCGGCGCTTGGAAGAATCCACGGTGAGAGGTTCCAGCCAAAGGGTGCTGGCCGACGTTGTGTCGCTGGTGCGCTACGCCATCGGCCACGACGAAGAGCTGGCTCCCTTCGCCGATGGGGTCAATGAACGCTTCCAAGGTTGGCTGGCCATGCAGGAGGTCGCCGGACGACACTTTACCGAAGAGCAGCGGCAGTGGCTGGCGGACATCAAGGACCACATAGCGGGCAACGTCAGCATTGAACCCAGCGACCTACAGTACGCGCCCTTCGCCCAGCGGGGCGGCATCGGCAAGGCGTACGATCTGTTTGGCGATGAGTTGGCGGGACTCTTGGAAGAATTGAACATGACATTGGCGGGGTAGCAAAGAACAGGGGATTCATCGGCAACGTCGAGAAAAGAGGATTTGAAATGCAGACCGTATCGGAAATCAAGCAGACTATCATGGCCTTGCCAGAAGCTGAATTCTCCCAACTGATGAAGTGGGTATGGGACCAGGACTGGGAGCGGTGGGACCATCAGCTTCAAGAGGACGTTAAAGCTGGAAGGCTGGAGTTTCTCAAAGAGAAGGTTTTGGAAGCCAGAAAGCAGGGCGCCCTTTCCAGTCCTGACACGGAGATAGTCTTCCGGGTAAAGGAGTCTCCCGATGGCGGCTACTCGGCCAGCGCCGTCGGGCACAGCATAATCACTCAGGGCGATGATTGGGATGAATTGATCTACATGATGCGGGACGCCGTGCTTTGCCACTTCGACGATGACGAAGCGCCCCAGGCGATTCGCGTCCATCTGGTCCAAAACGAGGTCATACCCGTGTGAGAATGCCCCGGAATCTATCCGGCGTGCAGCTCGCAACGCTGTTGCGCCGGAGGTATGCTTACAATTTCGTCCGGCAGAGAGGCAGCCACATGAGACTGGCCTCTACCGTGATGGGTTATGAACATCATATTTCTGTTCCGCGCCATAACCCGGTGAGGGTTGGCACGTTGGACGAAATTCTTGGGCAAGTTTCTGAATATCTTGGGATTGGTCAAGACGAGTTGATGCAGGACTTGTTTGGCAGGTGACCGTTATAGCAGGATGGGAGGTCAAGCAAAGATGTTGGACCGTTGTCAAAAATGCGGACGCCGGTACTTGACTCTGCGATGCCAAAGGTGTGGTCAAGACCTTTGCGACCCTTGCTGGGATGCCCATGCCAATCATGGGTGCACTCGTGCCAGATTCCCCGCGACTAGATAATTCCCCAGCAGTTCGAATCGCCGAATGACGCCGCTTTTAGCAGGACTGGCTTATGCCGCCGAGGGTCCGAGAAGCAATCCGCATAATCGAAAGGGATGGCTGGTACCGTGTAAGGACACGGGGCAGTCATCGCCAATACCATCATCCTGAGAAACCGGGTACGGTGACCATTGCCGGCAACCTCGGAAGAGAGTTGGATACTCGGAGATGGTACAGCATTTTGCAGCAAGCAGGGCTGGACAGGAGGGATTATCAATGAAATACCTAGCGATAATTAGCAAAACCGGCAACGGCTATGCGGCGGACTTACCGGATCTGCCCGGTTGCATCGCCGCCGGAGAGACCTTCGAGGAAACCTGCCAGTTGATCCAGGAGGCCGCCAACTTCCACGTCGAAGGCATGATCGAGAACGGCGAAACCATCCCAGAACCGCTCAACGCCGCCGTGGAGGTGGAAGTGAACGCGCCAACCCTCGACCCGGCGCGGCAAGTTGCCGTTGAACGCGGTAGATGACTCAAATGAAGCTTCCAGAGGCTTGGGCAAATGCCAAACTCGGCCAGATTTTGCCTCTCAAATATGGCAAGGGCTTGGTTGAGAAGAACCGAATCCAGACCGGAGACATCCCTGTCTTCGGTTCGGCAGGTGTCCTTGGCTATCACAACCAAGCCTTGATTCAAGGGCCCGCCCTTATCGTAGGTCGGAAGGGCACCGTCGGAGCGGTTCACTATTCTTCAGGCCCATGTTGGCCGATAGACACCTCCTATTACGTTGAAACCTCTCCCAGCACGAATTTGGCTTTCTTCAGGTACATTCTCATGGCCACAGATTTGGCAGGGATGGATAGGTCAACCGCAATTCCTGGGTTAAACCGCAATGATTACAATGAAATAGAAATTTCCCTTCCGCCTCTACCCGAACAGCGCCGCATCGTAGCCGCCATCGAGACGCAGTTCACGCGGCTGGACGCGTCGATGGCGGCGCTGCGGCGGGCGCAGGCCAACCTGAAGCGCCACCGGGCCAGCGTCCTCAAGGATGCCTGCGAAGGCCGACTGGTCTCCACCGAGGCGGAGTTGGCCCGCTCAGAGGGCCGCGAGTACGAACTCGCCGCCGTGCTGTTGGCGCGCATATTGGCCCAGCGCCGGGCCCGCTGGGAGTCGCAGGAGAAGCGGCGCGGCAAGTACCGGGAACCCTCCGCCCCCGACACATCCGCCCTGCCGCAACTGCCGGAGGGGTGGGTGTGGGCCACGGTTGATCAACTCATAGTCGAACCGCTGGCAAACGGAAGATCGGTCAAGACTGTGGCCGAGGGATTCCCTGTTTTGAGATTGACCGCGCTCAAGGAAGGCGAGATCGACGAGGCCGAGCACAAGATAGGCAAGTGGACAGCCGAGCAAGCGGAGCCTTTTCTGATGAAAGAGGGGGACTTCTTTGTTTCACGGGGGAGTGGCTCAATACGCTTGGTTGGGATTGGAGGACTGGTTCGGGAAGTAGGATCCGCTGTGGCGTTCCCAGACACTATGATCCGGTTTCGGCTGAATGAGCTCGTCATGAAGCAATACTTTTCGCGTGTATGGAATTCCTCAGTAGTCCGTACGCAAGTTGAAGCGGGTGCGAGGACAACGGCAGGCATCTACAAGGTGAATCAACAGGACCTATCAGCTTTCACCATTCCGCTTCCACCGCTGGCCGAGCAGCGGCGCATCGTGGCGGAAGTGGAGCGGCGGTTGTCGGTGATGCAGCAGGCGGAGGCCACCGTGAACGCCAGCCTGGCCCGGGCGGAGCGACTGCGGCAGAGCATCCTCAAGCGGGCGTTCTCCGGCAGGCTGGTGCCCCAGGACCCCGGCGACGAACCCGCGTCGGTGCTGCTGGAGCGTATCAAGGCCGAGCGCGAGACGGAAGCCCAGGCGTCCCTTGCGACCAAAAGCAAGGCCAGGCGGCCCGGCAAGAGGAAGGCAGCGGCATGACGACCTCGGTGGATATCGGGCAGAAGCTCTGGAACTACTGCAACATCCTGCGGGACGCCGGGCTGTCCTACGGCGACTACCTGGAGCAACTCACCTACCTCATCTTCCTGAAGATGATGGACGAGCGTAGCCGCCCGCCCTACACCCTGCTGCCGGACTACCAGCCGCCGCCCATCCCGGAAGGCTATCGCTGGCCCGACCTGCTCGCCCTCGAAGGCGCTGAGCTGGAGTCCCACTACCGTGCCACGCTGGAAGCCCTGGGCGGTCAGCCCGGCACCCTGGGCGTCATCTTCCGCAAGGCCCAGAACCGCATCCAGGAACCGGCCATGCTGACCCGGCTGGTGCGGGAACTGATCAACAGCGAGAACTGGCTGTCAATGGACGCCGACGTGAAAGGCGACGCGTACGAGTCGCTGCTGGAACGCAACGCCCAGGACGTGAAGACCGGTGCCGGGCAGTACTTCACGCCGCGCCCGCTGATTCAAGCCATCGTGGACGTGATGCGCCCAGGCCCCGACGACACCATCTGCGACCCGGCCTGCGGCACCGGCGGCTTCCTGCTGGCGGCCCACGACTACATCGTTGTCCAGAATCGGTCCATGGACCGGGAGCAGAAGGAGCGGCTACAGCGAGAAGCCCTATACGGCTGGGAGATAGTGGACGGTGCCGCGCGGCTCTGCGCCATGAACCTGTACCTCCACGGCATCGGCGGCGACGAAACCACCATCACCGTGGACGACAGCCTGCGGACCCATCCGGGCGTCAACTACGACCTGGTGCTGACCAACCCGCCCTTCGGCCGCAAGTCGTCTCTCACCTTCGTCAACAGCGAGGGCGAGACAGAACGGGAGGCACTGACGGTGGAACGCTCGGACTTCTGGGCCACCACCAGCAACAAGCAATTGAACTTCCTCCAGCACGTGCGCACATTGTTGAAGAACACAGGGCGGGCGGCCATCGTGGTACCGGACAACGTGCTGTTCGAGGGCGGCGCCGGGGAGACGGTGCGCCGCCGCCTGCTGGGGGAGTGCGACGTCCACACCCTGCTGCGTCTGCCCACGGGCATCTTCTACGCCCAGGGGGTCAAGGCCAACGTGCTGTTCTTCGACCGGAAGCCGGCCAGCGAGACGCCGTGGACGAAAGAACTCTGGATCTACGACCTGCGCACCAATCGCCGGTTCACGCTGAAGGCCAACCCGCTGACCCGCGCCGACCTGGACGACTTCGTGGCCTGCTACAACCCGGAGAGCCGCGTCCGGCGCGAGGAGACGGAACGCTTCCGCAAGTTCACCTACGACGAGCTGGTCAAGCGCGACAAAGTCAACCTGGACATCTTCTGGCTTCGGGACGAGAGCATGGAGGACACCGCCGACCTGCCTCCGCCCGATGTCATCGCCAATGAAATCCTGGAGGACCTGCGCGCCGCCGTGGAACAACTGGAGGAAATTGCCGGAGACTTGGAACTGCCGGACCTTGGACGCCAAATCGACTGATATTGGCCGGTCGTTACGAGTGGATTGTGAATGGACGTGCAAGGCATGAAATAGTCTGAAGACTTCGCCATCCGCAACTGACGAGGGATTACAGGCCGACACACCAAATGGGTTTGCCGCATTCGGCATTGAGACGAGAATAACTCGGCGTCCGGGGGACGTTGTTCTATTCGCGGGTTGTGTATTGCTTTTCCGCCCTCTCGCAACGGGCATGGAACCGGTAACGCCCGTGGTGTATCTTTCAGGACAGTATGGAACGGAGCCACACCAAACTTGAGCGGCACAATTGTGCTGGACCGTCCGGCATCGCCGTCGATGCCTTGGCGCGTTGCCTGTCGCTTGACTTGGAAGTGGGCAAGGCGGACAAGCGGATTCACGCTCTGGCCGGCGTGAGGCCCGATACGGGTCACAGCATAACCGTCCCTCGAGTGGGTCCCGACCTCGGCCGGGCGTTGGCCGGACTGGATGAACTGGCCGACGGCGCGGACTTCCTGTTGGGACACAACCTGATCGACTTCGACCTCCCCCACCTGCGGGCTGCTGAACCGGGACTCGGGCTGCTTGAGCTGCCGGCGGTGGACACGCTGAGGCTGAACCCCCTGGCCTTCCCCCGCAACCCCTATCACTACCTGGTGAAGCATTACCAGGATGGTTCGTTGAGGAGGGGACGCCTGAACGACCCGGAACTGGACGCCCGGTTGGTGCTGGAGGTATTCGACAACCAGCAAAAGGCGTTCAGAGAGACGAAACCGGACCTCCTTGCGGCCTGGCACTGGTTGACCAGTTGCAACGGCGGCATCGGGTTCGACAGGTTCTTCACCCACCTGAGAGGGGTTTCGCGGCCGTCCGATCAAGAGGCAGTCGGGGCGGTCGAACGCTGTCTTGCGGGGTCGTCGTGCCGGACGCAAAGTGCGGCGGCAGTGGAAGACGCAGAGCGGCATCCATGGGAACTGGCATACACCCTGGCGTGGTTGTCGGTTGCCGGGAGCAATTCCGTCATGCCTCCCTGGGTGCGGCACCAGTTTCCGGAGGCTGGGCGGCTGGTGCGGCGGCTGCGCGACAAAGCCTGCACCAGTCCCGGCTGCCAATGGTGCCGGGATAGGCACGACTCCCACCGGGAATTGGACCGGTGGTTCGGCTTCAGCGAATTCAGGCCCATGCCCACCGATGAGGACGGACGGCCATTGCAGCAGACGATAGTCGAGGCTGCCATGGGCGGCGAGCACGCACTCGGCATCCTGCCCACCGGGGCCGGCAAGTCTCTGTGCTACCAATTGCCCGCCCTGTCCCGCTATGACAAGACCGGCGCGCTGACGGTGGTGATTTCACCCCTGGTAGCCCTGATGGCCGACCAGGTCGCCGGTCTGGAGGCTCGCGGCATAGGTTCCTGCGTCACCGTCAACGGTATGTTGTCCATGCCGGAAAGGGCGAACGCGCTGGAGCGGGTGCGCCTGGGTGACGCCGGCATCCTCATAATCTCCCCGGAGCAACTGCGCAGCGTGTCCCTGCGACGGGTGCTGGATCAACGGGAGGTCGGCTGCTGGGTGCTGGACGAGGCCCACTGCCTGTCCAAGTGGGGCCACGACTTCCGGCCCGACTACCGCTACGTGGGACGTTTCATACGGGAGAAAGCCAAGGATGAGCCCGTGCCGCCGGTGCTGTGCCTCACTGCCACCGCCAAGCCCGACGTGAAGTCCGAGATCGTCGAGTATTTCCGGGAAGAGCTGGGCATCGAGCTCAGCGTGTTCGACGGTGGGGCGCAGCGCACCAACCTGGAATTCGTGGTGGTGCCGACTCGAGGCTCAGCCAAATTCGACGACATATACCAGTTGCTGGAGGAGGACCTGCCTGAACCCGTGACCGGGGGAGCCATCATATATTGCGCCACCCGCAGACATAGCGAAGAGGTAGCGCAGTTCCTCCAGGAGAAGGGAGTGGCGGCCGACTACTTCCACGCGGGCCTGCCGCCGGAGACCAAGAAGAACGTCCAGGAGAGCTTCATAAGGGGCGGTCTAAAGGCCATCGCCGCCACCAACGCCTTCGGAATGGGCATTGACAAGCCCGACGTTCGTCTGGTGATCCACGCCGACGTCCCCGGGTCATTGGAAAACTACCTGCAGGAAGCGGGGCGGGCCGGACGCGACCAGCGGGCGGCCCGGTGCGTGCTGCTGTACGCCCAGGACGACGTGGAACGGCAATTCGGCATGTCAGCCCGATCCCGGCTGAGCCGGAGA
Organism: Dehalococcoidia bacterium; assembly: GCA_965208825.1. Classification (GTDB taxonomy): domain Bacteria; phylum Chloroflexota; class Dehalococcoidia; order Lucifugimonadales; family UBA3495; genus VXOI01. The sequence continues at coordinate 3,955 of CBDBPP010000003.1, read as the reverse complement.
GAGATCCACGGGGTACTGAGAGCCTTGCGGAACCTGGACCGCAAGAAGCGATTGAATGGTGAGATAGTAGCCACCTCCGGCGAGATCCTTCGGGAGGACGAGGAGGGCGCGTTCGAACGTGACTCCGCCACCGACGACACCCGGGTCAGGACTGCGGTGGCGTGGCTTGAGGAAGCGGTGCTGCTCACCAGGGAGGAGAACCGCGTGCAGGTTTTCCCGTCGTCGTTACGGGTCGCCAACCGGGAGGATGCCGCAGCGCGGCTGGCACGGGCCGGCGTCGCGCGTGCTTACCGAGAGCAACTGTTGACCATCTGCGAGGGGCTGTTCGAGGCTGACCCGGATGATGGTATCACCACCGACGAACTGATGGTGGCGTCCGGCCTCACCCCGGAAGGAGTGCGGAAGGCTCTCCACGACTTGGAGGGATTGGGAATCGCCAGCAACGACACGGCGATCACCGCATTTGTCCACGCGGGTGTTGAACACGGTTCCCGGCAGCGTTACCAGCAAGCCGCAGACCTGGAGCTGGGCGTCATCAATCTCATGCGCGAGAGGGCGCCGGACCAAGAGAAGGGTGAGGCGTTCCCACTGCATCTCCGGAGCGCGACCCAGGAGCTCACCGATGCGGGACATTCCCATGCGCTGCCTGAATTGGTGCGGGGGATAGTGCGCAGCATAGCCGCCGACGGTCGGGGTGAGGGCGGTGGCGGGGGTAGTCTGGGGATACGGGGGCGAGACCGGGACACGGTGCAGGTGACGCTGCAACGGGACTGGGGATCGTTGACGAAAACTGCGGACCTGCGCCGTACGGCGGCTGGGTTGCTCCTGGACCACTTGATTTCCACCCTACCCCGTGGGGTGCGAGGCACCGACCTGTTGGCCGAGACCACCATGGGCAACCTGCTCTCGGCGGTGCGGTCGGACCTGGTGCTGAACGGTCAAATCAGGCGTCCCGAGCGTTTGATGGACCGGGCCCTGCTGTGGCTGCACGAACAGGGGGTAATTCGCCTGAACAAGGGCTTGGCGGTATTTCGGCCGGCAATGACCATCAACCTGACCCCGGAACGCCGCGGGTTCACCCAGGCTGACTTTGCCTCACTCCAACTTCACTACGATGAACAGGTGAGACAGATACACGTGATGGCGGAATACGCGCAGCACGGCCTGCGTCCGGCCGCGGACCACCTCAGTCTTGCCATGGATTATTTCAGCCTGCCCGAGGCGGAGTTCCTGGAACGCTGGTTGCCGGAACGGGACCATGAACTGGCCAGGCAGACCACGCCCGGCTCATGGCGCGCCGTCGTTGAGAGCCTGAACAATCCAGCGCAAAGGCGCATCGTGGCCGATGACCGGGAGCAGACCAACGTGTTGGTGCTGGCGGGGCCCGGGTCGGGCAAGACCCGGGTGCTGGTGCATCGTATCGCCTACCTGATCAGGGTACGAAGGGAGAACCCCCGTGGAATCCTGGCCCTGGCTTACAACCGCCACTCCGCCGTGGAAATCAGGCGCCGCCTGACCGACCTGGTCGGCGACGACGCACGGGGTGTTACGGTGCTCACCTGTCATGCGCTGGCCATGAGTCTGGTGGGGGCCAGCTTCGCTGGTAGGGCGAACCGCCTGGACCAGGAAGACTTCAGCGAGGTCATGCGACAGGCAGTCGCGTTGCTGCGGGGACGCGGGTTGCCGCCTGAAGAGGTGGACGAACATCGGGAGCGGTTGTTGGCCGGTTTTCGCTGGATGCTGGTTGACGAGTATCAGGACATCGGGCCGGAGCAGTACGAACTCATTTCGGCCCTGGCTGGACGGACTCTGTCGGAGCCTGACGAAAGGCTTGGCCTCTTCGCCGTTGGGGACGACGACCAGAACATCTACGCCTTCAACGGTTCGTCCACGGAATTCATCCGCCGGTTCGAGGCCGACTACGGAGCCAGACCCTCTTACCTGACCGAAAATTACCGGTCTACGGCGAATATCATCGCGGCCGCCAATGCGGTGATCGAGCCCGCGAGGTTGCGGATGAAAGCAGGCCATCCCATAGCCGTCAACCGATCCAGGGGTCAGGACCCGCCGGGAGGCGACTGGAGCCTGACTGACCCGGTGGCGCAGGGCAAAGTACAAATACTGCCGGCGGGAGTCGAATCCATATCGCAGGCACAGGCGGCCGTTGCCGAGCTGAAACGAATGTCCGAACGCGTTGCTGACTGGAATTGGTCGACCTGCGCCGTGGTGGCGCGAGACTGGAGTTTTCTGGACCCGGTGCGGAGCCTGTGCGAGTTGGAAGGGATTCCGGTACAAACAGCCAACGAGGAGTTCGCGGGGGTGTGGCACCTGCGGGAAACGCGGGCGCTCGTGAACTGGTTGCGGGGGCGCGACTCCCGAGTGGTTGACACCTTCGAAATCGAAACCTGGCTGGCCGGCCAAGCCCCAACCCCTTGGGTCGAGTTGCTGCACGAGGCCGTCTCTGAGTACGCCCTGGAAACCGGCGGTTCGGAAACACCCCGGGACAACTTCATAGAATGGCTGGCCGAGTGGGGGCGGGAGGTTCGGCGCCGCCAGCGGGGATTGCTGTTGCTGACTGGCCACCGGGCCAAAGGGCTGGAGTTTGACCATGTGGTGGTGCTCGACGGGAGTTGGGATCGTATTGGGAAAGGCGAGGACGCGGACGCGCCGCGACGTCTCTACTACGTGGCCATGACCCGCGCCAGGCAGACTTTGACGCTGATGCGATTTCCCGGGCCGCACCCTTTTCAGGACTCCTTGGCCAATACGTCATCGGCGTTATTGAGGCGCGATGCTCCGTCATTCCCTCTGCCTGGTAAAGAACTGTCCAGGCGCTTCCAGCGACTGAACCTCCGGGACGTCTTCCTCAGCTTTGCCGGATATCGCGATCCCAGCCACCCGGTACACGGGGCCATCGCTGCTCTCGTGCCCGGGTCCTCCCTACAAGTGTGTGTCAACGGGGACCGATGGAGCCTGCAGGGCCTTTTCATTTTCTTAAAGGAGTCTTAAAGTTGTGGTGAAGAAGTGAGGAGGTGGGGAAGATGAGATTGAGAGAAGCCTTGGATGGAGTTCCAGACCACCGGAGCCGGCAAGGCCGGCGCCACCCATTGGGAGCGGTATTGAGTCTGTCAGTTTGCGCCATGCTATGTGGCTCCCGCAGTCTTTACGCCATTGCGCAATGGGGCCGGGACCAAGGAGCCACTGCTGGAGAGGAATTGGGTTTCCCACAGGGGAGAACGCCCTGCGTAGCCACCCTGCACCGGGTGTTCAAGGATCTGGACGTGGATGCCTTCGAAGGGGTGCTGCGGGAATGGGTGCGAGATAGTGGGGTGGATCTGGGCTCCGTGGTGTCAATAGACGGGAAGACGTTGCGTGGGATTCACGGTGAGGAACTGCCTGGGGTGCACCTGGTATCAGCCTACGCCACTGAGGGCAAGGCGGTGCTGAGCCAGGCAGCCACGGCGGGCAAGGGTCAGGAATTGGCAGCGGCCCAAGCAGTGTTGGGGCAGATTCCCCTGGAAGGGAGGATAGTGGTGGCGGACGCTCTGCTGACCCAACGGGAGGTGTGCCAGCAGATTGTAGCTGGCGGCGGAGATTACCTGTTGCCGGTGAAGGAAAATCAGCCTGCATTGTGCCAGGACCTGGTGGAAGTATTTTCCCCCACTGGAAACTGATAGGGTTGCGGGGCCATGGGTACCGCCGTGGCAGGCTGAGGACTGGCGGGAGCGAGGGGCGGAGCTGACTGTGTGGGTGGATGTCTCGCCCAAGCAACGGCACGGGCGCTGGGAGCGGCGGGAACTGTGGGCCTTGTCCGACCCGGAGGTGAACCGGTATGCGGGCAGCGCCGGATCGGTGGGGAAGGAGTGGCCCCACCTGCGGCAGGTATGCCGGCTGGAGCGGCAGAGGAGAGTCCGGGGACGCACCCAGGTGACGGTGAGCTATGCGGTGACCAGTC
>CBDBPP010000002.1:0-356035 GCA_965208825.1 Dehalococcoidia bacterium | reverse complement strand
GCAGGTGAGGAATTGACAAGGATGGACCGTTGGTTTTGGATGGCGGCGGTGGCCGGTTGCGCGTGCCTGCTGCTGGCCGCCGGGTGCGGCAACAGCGAGGTGTTCGATGACGCGGATAAAGTGATGGTGGGGTTGATCACCAAGACCGACGGGAACCCCTTCTTCGTGGAGATGGAGGAGGCCGCGCGGCAGCGGGCGTATGAGCTGGGCGTGGAACTACGCGCCTACGCCGGGGAACATGACGGCGATTGGGAGAGCCAGGCGCGGGCGATGGCGGAACTGGTGGCGGATGGTGCCCATGGCATCCTGATCACGCCTTCGGACCCGGCGGCCCTGAGCGACGCCGTGCGAGAAGCGCGGGAGGCCGGGGTGCTGGTGATCGCGCTGGACACGCCCTTCCAGCAAGGGGACGTGGTGGACGGGACCTTCGCCACGGACAACTTCAGGGCCGGGGAGTTGATCGGCCGGTGGGCCAAGGCCAGGCTGGAGACGGAGGGCAGGGAGGCCAGGATCGCAACGCTGGACGGCTACCCCACGCCGGTGTCGGTGGACGTGCTGCGCAACCAGGGCTTTCTGAAGGGCTACGGCATCGACGTGAAGGACGCTGGAAAGATGGGCGACGAAGACGATCCCCGCATCGTGGGCCGCGGGGTGACCCTGGGCACGGAGAAAGGAGGGCGCAACGCGATGGAGGAACTCATCGGCCAGCGCCCTTCCATCAACCTGGCGTACGCCATCAACGAGCCGGCGGCGACGGGGGCATACGCGACGCTGGCGGAGCTGGGGCTGGCGGAGGACGTGTTGATCGTAACCATCGACGGCGGCTGCGACGGGGTGAGGCGGGTGGCGTCGGGAGAGTTCGGGGCCACGGTGATGCAGTACCCGCTGGAGATGGCGCGGCTGGGAGTGGAGGCGGTGGCGGAGCACGCCAGGACGGGCGAGAAGCCAGAGAACACGCCGGGGCTGGACTTTCACGACACCGGCGCGGCGCTGGTGGCCGGAGAGCCGGTGGCCGGCGTCCCGTCCGTCGGCGTGGCGGAGGGTCTGCGGGAGTGCTGGGGGTAGTGGTCAGGGTACAGAACCCCGTGGCGACAATCGGCCTTCTGCAACTGTGCTCCATCCTGTCCGGTCCGGTAGGGGCCGGTCGATGACGTCGTAGACGCGCCCGGGTCCGGTGTCGGCTTCGCCAAGGGAAGCGCTGGCTGCGATGTTAGGACAGACATACCCCGGGCCACTTTTATTTTCAAAACTTCGCCGGAACCGTCCCTTTCACCCAAGCGCTCGCGGAACCGGCCGGGAAGCCCTGATTTTCGGCCCGATTCAAGTTCAGATCTGCCCCGGACTTTTGGAAACAAAAGTCACGCCAATCTCTGTACACGGGTATGGCATCTCAGCGGGCCTAATTTTGCCCATTCCCCGTAGAGGCGGAGGCCGTAACGCGTGGCCGATTGACGGGCCGCAGAAATGTCGGGAGCGCCCGAAGCAGGACACCCGTGAAGGGCCGGCCCTGCAACGCTTGACGACCGTCGGCGACGGGCTATAGTGGGGTTGGAGGAGACGCCGCCCGGGATGCTGATACTGCACGCCGCACAATGTGAAGGCCGTCTGGTCCTGTGGGGAGAGGATTCCGACGCAACGGGAGACGGGCACGGAGATGGCCGGCACCCGCGTTGCGCCGCCGGCGACCTGCTGCTCGGGGCCATGGGTCTGGACGTGGGCGAGGAGATGGCGAGCGAGGCGGTGGTCTGGCTGCCCAGCAGGGTCGGCGAGCCGCTGCCGTCGAGTCCGCTGGCCGGCGAAGCGCCCCGGTCCCGTGCCAAGCCGCGCATACTGCCCTTTCGGGTGCCCGCGCTCTGGCTGGACGGGGCCGATGCGGGCGAGTTCCTGGAGAGGTGCGGGGACCGCCCGGTATTGCAGCCCGGGGTGGCGCTGGGGCCGGAAATAACCTACTGGCGCCGGGCGCGGCAATTCGGGATGGCGCTGGTGGCGCGGCAGCGATACCTGCCCACGGCGACGGGACACGGAGACGGGATGACGGCGGCGTGGAAGGCGGTATTCGTCGGCGATGACGCCGACAGGCTGGCCGACCTGGCGGGGTTGATGCCGCCGGCGGCGCGGTCGGCGACCGGGGACGCGGCCACTGGTCCGCCGGCCCAGGCGTCCTCGACCGTGCTGAGGGCCTTCCTGGACGGAGTGGTGGACCATCTGGCGCGGAAAGCGTCGGTGCCCCGGCCGGAGGGGAACGGGTTTGATTCAGCCCACGACGCCTGGCTGCACGCCCTGGGCGCCGCCGACGGAACCATCCGCGTTGGGCCAGACCAGGCGAAGCAGTTGGGCCGGCAGGTGTCGGAGTGGCAGAGGCCCATCGCCATTGCCGCCAACGCTCCCTACCGTCTCTGCCTGCGGCTGGAGGAGCCGCCGGAGCTTGATGCCGTGGATGGTCAGGCAGCCATGGCACAAGGCGATTGGCACCTGCGGTACCTGTTGCAACCCCACGACGACCGGAGCCTGCTGTTGCCCGCCGAGACGGTGTGGAAGGGTGGGAGCCAGGACGCCGGCAACCCCGATTACAACCCCAGGGAGTTCCTGCTGGCGGCGCTGTCCCAGGCGGCGAACCTGTGCCCGCCCGTCGCCGAGAGCCTAGAGGCCAGGGGTCCATCCGGCAGGATGCTGTCCACCGGGGAGGCGCACCGGTTCCTGAACGCGGAGGCGCCGGCGTTGCAGCAGGCGGGCTTTGGAGTGCTGCTGCCGGCGTGGTGGACCGGGCGGGGGACCAAGGCCAGGCCAACCATCCGGGCCCGGGTGAGGACGCCGGCCATGACGGGAGGCGGAGGAGTCAGCCTGAGCACCATGCTGGACCTGGAGGTGTCGGTGGCGTTGGGAGGGCAGGAGATCACGCCGGCGGAACTGGCCGAGTTGGCGGAGTTGAAAGCGCCGCTGGTGCGGCTGCGGGGTCAGTGGGTGGAGATCAACGCCGATGAGATTCGCGAGGCCGCCGACCACTGGCGCAACCGGAAGCGGGTGAGCCTGCGGGAGGCGGTGCGCATCGGGTTGGGGGCGGAGGAGCGGTCGTCGGAGGACAACGTTCGGCTGGAGGCGGACGATTGGGTCGACCGGTTGCTGGAGCGGTTGGGCCGGGAGGCGGAGGTCGAGACGCCGGCGGCGCCGCGGCGCTTCCTGGGTTCGCTGCGGCCCTACCAGGAGCGGGGCTACGCGTGGCTGACCTTCCTGCGCCGGTGGGGGCTGGGGGCGTGCCTGGCGGACGACATGGGATTGGGGAAGACGGTGCAGACGCTGGCGGCGCTGGAGTTGGACCGGCAGGAGGGCAACGACCGGCCCAGCCTGCTGGTGTGTCCCACGTCGCTGATGTACAACTGGCAGCGGGAGGCGGGGAAGTTCACGCCGGAGCTGGGGGTGATGCTGCATCATGGACCTGGTCGGAAGCGGGGCGATGAATTCCGCCAGGAGGCGGCGGAGCGACAGGTGGTGGTGACCAGCTACGGCACCATGCTGCGGGACGCCGAAACGTTGCAGGGGGTGCCGTGGCGGGCGGTGATCCTGGACGAGGCCCAGAACGTGAAGAACCCGATGGCCCGGCAGTCGCGGGCGGCGCGGGAGCTGCCGTCCGACTATCGGGTGGCGCTGACCGGGACGCCGGTGGAGAACCACGTGGGGGACCTGTGGTCCATCATGGAGTTCCTGAATCCGGGTCTGCTGGGCATCCAGGCCCAGTTCAAGCGCGACTACTTCGTGCCCATCCAGGCGCACCGGGACGAGGCGGCGGCGAGCCGGCTGAAGCGGGCGGCCGGGCCGTTCATCCTGCGGCGGTTGAAGACGGACCCTGCGGTGATCGACGACCTGCCGGACAAGCGGGAGACCAAGCAGTATTGCGTGCTGACCCGAGAGCAGGCGACGCTGTACCAGGCGGTGCTGCGGGAGGCGGAGACCCGGATGGAGGAAGCGGAGGGGATCAGTCGGCGGGGGATGATCCTGGACACGCTGACCAAGCTGAAGCAGGCGTGCAACCATCCCCGGCAGTTGCTGGGGGACAACTCCGTGGTCGCAGGGCGTTCGGGGAAGCTGGAGCGGCTGGACGAACTGCTGGAGGAAATCGTGGCGAGCGGGGACCGGGCGCTGGTGTTCAGCCAGTTCGCGGAGATGGGCGAGATCATCCGGGGGCACGTGCAGGAGACCTTCGGAATTGAGGCGCCCTTCCTGCACGGCGGGGTGTCGCGGCGGGGGCGGGACGCCATGGTGGAGCGGTTCCAGAACGACCCTGATGGGCCTCGGGTGTTCGTGCTGTCCCTGAAGGCGGGGGGTTCGGGCCTGAACCTGCCCCGGGCGAACCACGTGATCCACTACGACCGGTGGTGGAACCCGGCGGTGGAGAACCAGGCCACGGACCGGGCCTTTCGCATCGGCCAGACCCGGGACGTGCAGGTCCACAAGCTGATCTGCGCCGGCACTTTGGAGGACCACGTCGACGCCATGATCGAGGCCAAGGCGGAGACCGCCCAGCGGGTGGTGGGCGGGAGTTCCGAGCGCTGGCTGACCGAGTTGTCCAACGCCGAACTGCGCGACGTGCTGGCCCTGAGCCGGGAACACTACGGCGACTGACCCATGGAAAGACGCCGGAGGAAACGAGACGCCATGGCTTACCCTGACTACCGGCCCGCCATCCGAGCCCGGGGAGGCATCAAGGCCCAGTCCCGGCGTGGGGACTTCGGCGCCAGCTGGTGGGCCCGGCGGTGGCTGCAAACCCTGGAGGAGTTCCGGATCGGGACGCGGCTCGACCGGGGACGCTCGTACGCCCGGCGAGGGCAGGTGCTGTCCATCGACGTGGAGCCGGGCTTGGTGCTGGCCCTGGTGCAGGGGTCCCGGCCCAAGCCCTACCGCGTCTCCGTCCAGGTGAAGACCATCAGTCTGCCGGACTGGGAGGAGCTCCGGGAGGAGTTCGGACGGCAGCCGGCGATAGCGGCCAGCCTGCTTTCGGGGCGGATGCCCGACGCCGTCGAGGAGTGCTTCAGCGCCCGAGGGCTCTCCATGTTCCCGGAGAGCGAAGCGGACCTGGAAACGGTATGCAGTTGCCCAGACTGGTCCAATCCGTGCAAGCACGTGGCGGCGGTGTATTTGCTGCTGGGCGAGGAGTTCGACCGGGACCCGTTCCTGATCTTCCGGCTGAGGGGAATGGAGCGGGAGGAATTGCTGGGCGGGGATTTGGTCCGGTCCGCCCAGACCCTGGATGGGCCTCCGGCAGCCCCGGAGCCGTTGCCAGCGGACCCGTCCGAGTTCTGGGGCAATCCCGGGCGGCAATTTGACGAGGGAGACGCCTTCGGAGCCATCGCCGTGCCCGACGTTCATGCGGCGCTGCCCCGGCAGTTGGGCCGGTTCCCGTTCTGGCAGGGCGAGGAGGAATTCTCCGCCGCGATGGAGGGCATCTACCGGGCGGCGTCACGGAGCGCCGTGGACGCCTACACCGGTCCAACGGAGGGGGAGGAGAATTCCATTGACGTTGACGTCTGAACGCCGGTCACGGTGCGGCTGGCAGGGCGGCGGGGCGGGCACTGAAGTGTCATCGAATCACGCCCCCATGACTGCGTGCCGCCTGGCGTTTGCTTGCCGGCTTGATGCTGGGAGTTCGCTTCCCTTTCGGGAAGTCCGCCCCGCGATTCTGGAATGGGACCTTGCCCCAAGGTGCTTGCAATCCAGGCGAGTCGGCTCGAATACTTCCATATGTTTTGAGTTCGGGAGGGGCCGGAAAATTCCCGAAAGGGAACTCGTCCCAGCTTCTGTACACGGGTACAACATAGTAATCGGCCCCGGCAGCGGCCCGGAGCGTCGATTTGGCCGTAGTAAGCGATGCTGTCGGTTGCGGTCCAGTACGTGGTCGGCTGCGGCGATGGAGCCATTGACGCGCCAGGTTTGACCCATGATGACGTTACCGAAGGCACACCGGGTCGCATCGGGCCCTGTTGGCGGCTTCTGCAACTGGGTGATCATTTAGAATGGATGGGACGGCGACCCCGGTGCCGACGGGGAGACGTTCCATCGCTCAATCCGCCACGGGAACGGGAGCTGGAGAATGAGGCCAGCGCCGCCGCCCTGTCGCAACCGCGCCATGGATACCTCTCGGCCGCGACCGCCAGGACCGGAACCGACCAATGCTGTGGGGATTTTGAGAATGCTCTGGGTCCATTGTTCCGCTTGCCAACCGGGTGGACTTTTCTATAGGCGTATTGTATGCTGTATCATCAAACATACACATACGGAGGCCGTATGCGCATCGGTATCAATGTCCCAGACAAGGCTATCAGGCTGATCAAAAAACTTGACCCAGAGGCCAACATCTCCCTGATCTGCCGCGAAGCGCTAAATTCCTACACCACCGCCCTGGAACGTGCCAGAACGGAGATAACCGATGAAGACATGGACGACATTATCGAACACCTCGAACAATCAGCCCCTTATCCACAAATTGAGCCGGATTGGGCGGACTATGCCTGGCAGGATGCCCAAGACTGGATAAGGACGATAACTCCACATGACTGGCATTATTTCCTCTATGGTTACGACCGCCACAAGGACAACAGTCGGGAGCTATACCTACAGGCCCAGTTCTATGGGATCCGTAGCCGGGGAGAGGTCAAGAACTTCACTGACCGAAGCATGGAAAACGAGGACTGGTTCTGGCGTGAGGCGGTCGTAGGCGGCAATTCGGCCAGACAAATGGCCTTTGAGAAAGCGGAGAGCGATTACATAGGGACATGGCTCGCCTATGTGAACGAAGTTCGGAGGAAGTGCCTGCAACACCGCGCGGAAAAGAACGTGGAGGTATTGGCCGACCGCCAGAATGCATCGCTTTCCCGCCCTGAACCGGAACTGCCATTCCAGCTACAGGACAGACCAGGGACCGAGAGGAAGTAGCCGCCGATTGCGGGGGCAAATGAGAGGAGATCACTGCCAGCTGAGGAGGTGTTGGTCCGGGAGCAGAATGCCCACCGCAGGACCGGGAAGCTGGGCAAAGCGCCGGGCATCGCCGCTGTGTTGTTGGTGTTTCTCTTGACAATCTGTATTACGGTGATGTGGCTGCTGCTCCGGTGAGAATCAGGCTTGATTTTGGTATTGTTGACCGGGGCACAAACCATCACTATAATGCCTCACGTTGCATCATAGTATGACTCACAGAGGGGATCGCCAAATGAACCAGTTGACCGTCAGGGGGTTCGACGACGACCTCAGCGCTATTCTGAACCACCTCGCCAAGCAGGAGGGTATCTCGCTGAATCAGGCTGCCCTGAGGTTGCTCAGAAAAGGAGCTGGCCTGTCGGACGGGAGCCGTGGAAACCCGAATGCGATAGGCGCCGCGCTGGACGACCTGTTCGGCGCATGGAGCCGGGATGAAGCCGAGGGTTTCGATGCGGCTCTTGAGGTTTTCGGCACGGTGGACGAGGCGGCGTGGTCATGAGGATTCTGCTGGATTCCAACGCCTACTCCGCGTTCATGCGGGGCAGCCACGAGGTGAGAGATCTGATAGTGGTAGCCGAGGAGGTGCTGTTCTCCGCCGTCGTGGTAGGCGAGCAGCTGTACGGCTTTCGGCAGGGGGCGCATTTCGAGCGGAACCTGGCGGAATTTCGTTCCTTCCTCGAACGTCCCTACGTGTCCTTCGTTCCCGTGGGCCCGGTGACTGCGGACCGGTACTCGCGGGTAATGACGGCGCTGCGGGCCAAGGGGCGGCCAATTCCGACCAACGACGTCTGGATTGCGGCCCACGCCATGGAAACGGGCGCCGACCTGGTATCCGCCGACAGCCACTTCGAGCACGTTGACGGGATTGCGTGGCTCCGGGTGTCGGGTGGCTGAAACCTGTTACACCGAACGACAAATGGAGTGCCTGGACGTGATCGCCTCCAACGCCGAGGCCCCGGCGGAACACGGCATCCTGGGCGAGGCGTGGACTTTTCCGCCGCCCCGCTCGCGGGACCGGGCGCCGCTGGCCGCATTGTACTGAGTTCCCAAAGTACAACTTTCCTGCGCCGTGGATTTCCTATAGCGGGGCCTCAGCAGCCACGAATGGACAATTTTGCTGCAACTTGCAGCCGCCACCTCCCGTTACGTCCCCGCCACTGCAATATGTTGCAGAGACGACACGTCAGACCGTCGTCGCAAATGAGCCACCCGCCACCCGACAGGCACGCCGTTCAGGCACGAATGCCGACAATAACCGCCAGGCCACGGACATCGACGAACCAGCCGTCAGGCCCGGACAGCGTGTCCAATAGGGGTGAGCGGAGCCGTTCCCGTGGTTTCCAATGGTGCTCAAAAGGGAAGTGATTACCCTTCCCTTGTCGGCGTGCAACAGGTGGCAAGGTTGCGAAATGTTGCAGGTATCCGGCGTCAACTACTGTTGCCGGGCGCCCGCGCTTTATCGGTCAATGCGCCGCCGCCGGCGGGCGGAAGGCTGGGTAACTGTTCAGACTTAAGGGTATCTGCGGCTTGTTTGCCCCCCGGCGCGGAGGTGATCAAGCACGAAACTTCGATGACGGGCTGATCGGATCACCTTGGACGTGAACAGTTGCAAGGCTGGTTGCCCGCTGGCAGAGTGTAAGACAATGTGCTATAATGATAGCGCAAGGAGCGCTCATGGCCCCCATCATATCCAGGAACACCGAGACCGTCACTTTTTCGTTGCCCCCGCCGCAGGCGCAGCGGCTGCGCCAGGCGGCGAAGGAGGAGGAGCGCACCGTGAGCGAGCTTCTGCGGGAAGCCATCCGCCTGTACATGGAGGAGCGGGAGTGGCGCGTGAAGGAGCGGATGCAGCGGCGTTCCCGCCAAGTGGACACGGACGAAACGGAGGCAAAATGAAAAAGCGCGAGTTTGTACCCCTCACCCCGGCGGCCCTCTATGCCCGGGTCTCCAGCGACCGCCAGGACGTGGACCTCTCCGTGGCCGCCCAGCTGCGAGCCTTGAGAGACTACGCCAAGAACAACGGCTACGCCGTCGCCCGGGAGTACGTGGACGAGGCCGAGAGCGGCAGAATCGCCGATAGGCCCCAGTTCCGGGAGATGATCGACGAGGGCAGCAAGCCCAAGTCCCCTTTCCAGGTGATATTGGTCTGGAAGTTTTCGAGATTCACCCGCAAGCGCGAGCACGCCGTGGCCTTCAAGGCCCAGCTGCGGCGCAAGGGCATCCGCGTGGTCTCCATCACCGAGCAGGCCGAGGACAACGCCACCGGCAGGCTGCTGGAGGGCATCATCGAGAGCGTGGACGAATATTACAGCGAGAATCTTGGGCAAGAGGTTTTGCGTGGGATGCGGGAAGCGGCGTCCCGTGGTTTCTTCCTGGGCTCCAAGGCCCCCTTCGGCTACACTCGCGTCAAGGTCAGCGACGGGGTGAAGGAGCGTCCCACCCTGGAGATTGACCCGGACACCGCCCCGATAGTCAGGGAGATATTCGAGAGTTCCCGCAGGGGCAACGGGCTGGCGGAAATCTGCAAGGAACTGAACGGGCGGGGCATCACCAACAAGGGCAAACGCTGGCAGAAGAACGTCATCCACTACCTGCTGACCAACGAAGCCTACACCGGCACCGCCGTCTGGGGAGTCAAGAGCAAGGACGAGAAGGCTGGGGAACCGGTAAGGGTGGAGAACGCCTGGCCCGCCCTGGTGTCAAGGGAGCTGTTCGACGCGGTGCAGCAGGGGCTTCACCAGCGGGCGCCCACGGTGCAGCGGCCCGCCAGAGTAGGGAGCCAATACCTGCTGAGCGGTCTCCTGAAGTGCGGTGTCTGCGGCAGGCCCTACTCGGCCCAGGGAGCCAAGAGCGGCCAGTTCGCCTACTACGTCTGCTCCAGCCTGTTCCGGGAAGGGGCCGGAGCCTGCACCGCCCGCTACCTGAACGCCAGCAAGGTGGAGGACCTGGTGATCGGGAAGGTCAGGGAGCGGATTCTCACCGAGGAGACCATCACCGAGCTGGTGACCCTGGTGGCCGAGGAGATTGATGCTTTGGCCGGGGAGGTCAACGGCAGGCTGATCGCCATCAACAGCGAGCTGGCCGACGTGGAGACCCGGCTGGAGAACCTCTACCAGGCTTTGGAGACCCAGCAGTTGCCCATCGAGGTGCTGTCCCCCCGCATCCTGTCCCTGAAGAGCCGCCAGGACCAGCTTGTTGCGGCGCGGGAGGAGGCCGAGTTCCAGTTGGAGCAGCGGCGGGCGGAGTTGCCCACGTCAAAGGAGATCAAGGGGTACGTGGCGGACTTCCGCGCACTCTTCCAGGATGGGACGTTCCCGGAGCGCAAGGCTCTGATACGGAACTTCGTGCAGGGCATCGAGATCGTGGAGGACGAGGCGGTCCTGTCGTACACCATCCCCATGCCCCAGGACGGGGTAACGTCGGAATCGGCCTCGGTTCTTGATTTCGTCCAGTCCGGCCCCCCGTACTGACGCCGGGCCGTCCGGTCTCGATAGGGTCGCCACCGTAGGACGCCCGGCACCGGGGGCGTTAACCAAGGGGGTTGCTGCTCCTGCTACCGTCCCGAGCGCCCTGAGAGGGCGGAAACTGTCAATGAACTAAATCGAGTCCATTCCTATCAACTCGACTGTGATCACACCGGGTCCGCATCGCCGCCATCCGGCAACTCCAAACCATCTATTAAATCTCGAAACGCTCTGGGTATCGGAGTACTGACTTCTGGCGAGCCGTCGGACTTCGGCTCACGCAAGTTCGATGGAGACTCGACATCTGGCAAATGATCGTGTGTGGAATGGGGGTGTTCCGATTCGGCGGGTGAAAACTCCCCGTCCATGAAGATCGGTATGCCCATGTGAATCGCCATCGCCAGGCCGGCCGCGGCATCCACTTGAATCGTGTGCAACCCTGTCGACGTTACCAGCCGAAGTGAGCCGACAACATCATCTCCTGCTCCGGCGCGCCTTATCACAATGTGGCTGATCTTGGCGTGCAGACCCTCTGCCAACCGAACTGCCAGGTGATGGAGTGGGCAATGGTCGGTAGCCAATCCACGCATCTCTACTGCCAGTATCCTCGCCTGCTCCAGGGAAAGATGTACGACATATGCGGACTTTCCATTGCGCAGCCTCAACAGCAATTCGCCACGCCATCCATCCTCGCTGCGGCGGATTAGGTAGGGAAATACAGGAGTCATTTCAGCTCATCCTTTTTTCCGATTTAGGTTCTGTGCGTCCATATTGTCCATTCGATAACTTTGTCGACCCGGCTCCATTGCATTGTTTGCCCTGAAACACATTGGCTTTGCCACAACCACTGGTAGATGTCATCAATGGATTCCGGGAGGAGGTCGCGCGACCGTTGCGGTTCCCATCGGAATAGCCGCTGGCCGCCCCCTTGGACAATATTTGCTTGAGAACCCGGCCTGCTCTCGAGTTCTGTGAATTCGTCCCCTCCCCGATGTCCTGGAATGATGCTGAGCGACCATTCCCGGGAAGCCTTCTCTGTCGTGTTTTCCTTTAGGGATGCTGCACCTGGGTGCTCCCAATAGGACTCCAAGGTCATGGTGATTCTTGAGATGCATCGCCGCTCTGGATGTACTTCGCCGCAAAATGGAGCTCGACCTTGCCGGTAATTAGCATTGTGCCCACCGCCACGAGCCACAAGAAGAAGGCCGTGCCGATTATCGGGTGCATGATCGTGGCGGAATCTACCCAGATGAATTGCATTGCCAATCCGATGACCAGGGAGCTTGGGGCGATCCATTTGAGGGTGCCGCCTACCTGCCATTGAAATCGGGCGGCTACGATCACTGCCAACCCTGCCAGTGTGAACCCGACCTTTGCGGCAATCCAACGGACTTGCGACACGATCTCCACTGGCCGGGAAACGTCGCCCGAAACCTCCCCGGCAACCAAGCTCGTTTCTGGCGCTGGGTACGCCGCAATCAGGATTGTGCAGGCGCCGGAAATGATTGTGAACAGGGCAGAAAAGGCGAACAAATACGGCACCAAGGGAGAGGCCCACCTGCCGCGGATGATCCAGGTGCTTACCAGGAACCACCCACCTGCCAACAACGCCACGCCGGACAGTAACCGCGCGACTCCGGAGATTCCGTAAAGGGCGCGATTTTCATCCACTGCCAGCAGTGATTCCAGCAGGGTGTCCTGGTCGGCATCCGCGGCAACACGGGTGAAGACCATCAACACCGTGGTTGCAGCGGTGAGCAGCAGGCACGCTCCCGCCAGACGTGCAGAGCGGTCGGGTCCGCTTCCCGTCATCCCAATTGAATTGGGCGTTGCGTTATCCATGGTGATACAGGACCTTCTCCGTCTGCTTCGTGGACATGGAACGAGCAACCCTTCGACTGACGGGAGGTGCCTCTGTGGCAACATTGCTGTCTGCCGCAGTCAGCGAAGGAAGAGGAAGGTTGCCGAGACCAACTCCGACATAATCAAAGCCC
The DNA here is from genome assembly GCA_965208825.1 of Dehalococcoidia bacterium. Lineage (GTDB taxonomy): Bacteria > Chloroflexota > Dehalococcoidia > Lucifugimonadales > UBA3495 > VXOI01. Next base: position 343,611 of record CBDBPP010000002.1, on the reverse strand, counting down.
AGATTTACCATCCGTGAGGCATCAAGCGCGTTTCGGCCATCAAAGATGAACTTTGGTGGCCGCATATTGTCGGCGATCGCCTCCCAATCTGCCTGGCAGATTTCCTGCCACTCGGTGAGGAGAACCAGCGCCTGTGCGCCGATAGCTGCCTCCTCCGGCCTTCCTGCAAATTCGACACAGGTTGGGAGCAGTTCCTGGGCGAACTTTCGTGCCTGCGGGTCGTAGGCGCGTACTGACGCTCCCAGGTCGAGCAAGGAACTTACGACATCCAATGACACGGCACAACGAACATCGTTGGTGAGAGGCTTGAAAGCCAGCCCAAGCACGCCCACCTGAATTCCGCTGAGATCCCACCCGAACTTGGAAAAGAGACTTTGGATGGGCAGTTTCCTTTGACGCTTGTTCACCGCGGTAACGGCGGGCAGCAAGTCCAGATCTATTCCAGCTTCCCAGGCCAGATACTCGAGGGCCTCGATATCCTTGGGGAAGCACGAGCCGCCATAACCCACTCCGGCGTGGACTTTCCTGCCGAGTCGTTTGTCCAAGGCGAGCCCGTTGCTTACTTCGTCCACGGAGGCTCCTACCGCTTGGCAAAGGGAGGCGATCTCATTAATGAAAGAAATGCGCGTGGCCAGAAAGGCGTTGTTTGCGTACTTGATCATCTCTGCGCTGGTGATATCGGTTTCAAGCGATGGGGACTCGATGTCCGAGTACATCTGCCTGGCTGCGGTAATTCCCCTGGATGACTCGGGCTCCACGCCCAGGACGATTCGGTCCGGGAAAAACCAGTCCTGTAATGCTTTCCCTTCCCTTAGGAATTCGGGGTTTGAAACGTAGCAAACGTTCGATCCCTCCAGGTCATGGTGGATAAAGTCCAATCCGGAGCCTGGAGGGACAGTGCTCTTCATAACCACAGTCAGACCGGGTACCGCACGGCTTTTGATCCAGGCTAAAGCGGACCGCACCTGCGTGAGGTCGGCCTCTCCACCGGGACCGGATGGCGTGCCAGTAGCAATCAGCGCCACCTCCCCCAGGGGGTCGCTGAATTCATCGAGGCCGTAAAGGCGGAGATTTCCCCTGTCAACGCCAGAGGCGATTAATTCCTGCAGGCCGGGTTCGAATATGTCCAGTGTTGCTGTCTGCATCTCTCGAACCCTTTTTGCATTGAGATCCAGACCCGTTACCTCATGTCCGGCGGCAGCCAGTGCTCCAGCGGCCACAGAACCAAGATGTCCCAAACCGACAATGGTGATCCTCAATTAAAACCTCGCCAGGCAACCGGTCCCGTCGGATGCCTCCGGTGGTCCTGTATCTCCGGGGAAGAACCAATCCACTATAAATCAGAGAGCCAGTGGGATTATGGAACACCACAACAGTGACACGCTGAGTGTGAGTGATTTGACACTATTGACATACATAGTTTGGAATGTTATAAGTCTGCACGATAATAGCACGCATCATACACGTAACTAATAGAAACCACAAGACTTCAAAGCACGGACGACATGGGAGATTTCCGAAACCAAGTGCTCACGACACGAACTGGGTACAACCAAGAAACCGACGTAATATTGCGCCCATCTCTGGGTATCCGAAAAACGGCGATCTCTATCGCCATCCTGTCATTGGCATTGTGTTTGGTCATTTACCTAGCCGACTGGCCGGTACTGGGAGTAGCGTTGCAGGAACTTGGCCAGCAACCTTGGCTTTTGGGAGTTCTAGTTGCGGCGTACACCGGTGCTTTTGCGCTGAGGGCCCTAGCGTGGCGGGCATTGTCGACTCAACGCTTAGGCGTATACCATATGTTCGTCTCAATTCAGGCCGGGATGTTGGCTAACCACCTCACGCCATTTAAGTTAGGCGAATTTGTACGTCCATTATTGGCTTCGAGATTCGGCATGCCCGCGGCGGAAGCCGCCGCCACTACTGCGATAGCACGATACCTTGACTTTGCGGCATTGCTGGTAATCGCTGCAATAGTGGGGTCTACGGTGTCCCTTGCAACGGACACCCACCTTTGGCTGGAGGGACTGGCCCTCCCTGCCGCTGTGATCCTGGGTTGCGGTGCTGCTTTACTGGCCATGCGCCAGGCCCGCTGGTTTAACTGGCTGCCGGCCACACTGCGGGACCGGTTCGAATTGCTGCAGAGCCAACTGAGGCAAGTGTCGCTTAACCAGGTATCAACCGCCTTGCTGTGGACCTTGCCGAGTTGGGCACTGGAGGCCGCCGTAATTCTGGTCGCAGCCGAGGCACTCGGCATCGAACTGTCCATTGCTGCGGCTGTTGCGGTGACCTCTTTCACGATTCTTTTCCAAGTCTTCCACCTGACCCCTGGCGGAATCGGTGTATACGAGGCGGTGATGACCGGCGCGCTGTACGCTCATGGGATTCCATGGGAGCAGGGACTGGCCCTGGCAGTGGCTACGCACGGACTCAAATTCGCCTACTCTTACACCGTAGCCCTTGCTTTCACCCTCGCCGGATTCAGGCAAATTCCGGAACTCAACCCATTGAACGCTTTGCGGGGGTCTTCCGATGGTGCCAAAGAAGCATCACGGTTTGAAGTTGTAGCAGCCCGGCTCTGGAACGTCCTCAACGAGGGAAAGCCTTTCACACCAGTTTTCGTAGTTGGTGTGCTGGGTCTTTTGAGCATCCCCCATATAGCGGAACCAGGCTATTGGCCCAAGGCCGGTATTGCCTTTGCTGCACTTATTCCGATGTTCCTGATTTTCTATCGGTTTGATTTCCCGCTCCGTCTGCGAATAGTGCTCTGGATCGCCATGGGAGTATTCCTGGCTTCATTCCAGTTCCTGGCTCCGTTAGCCCTGGCACTGGTCCTGGGTCTGTATCTCACATTTACAATCTTTCTGTGGGGAACTGTCTATTACCATCTTCGTATTGGCACTCCATGGACCAACTTCATGCGGTTCTGGCGCCTGGTGCTGGAGAATCCCGACCCAACCAGTGGAAACTTCCTTGAACAGATTCCCAAGACCCTCCTGCTGATCCTGACCTTCCAGTTGATGATCGAACGCCCGGGCCTGGACACGATAGTAGCGGTTGAGGGGTTTGTTATAGGCCTGGGCATAGTGTCGTTGCTGGTGCACCAGTGGTTCTTTACCTGGCCGCCAGCCCCCTCCCTTACGCCCACCCGGTTGGTGGCAAAAAGAGGGGAACGACGTTGCAAGCGCTTTTTCGCCATCGTCATCGACGGGTGTCGAGCCGACCGCATTCTCGAGGCGCACACTCCCTATATCGACCGTATACGCAGCGAAGGGGTCAACTACGCAAACACATCCACAGTTTATCCCGCCCGCACGGTTACCGGATTCAGTTCGATGTTCACCGGGGCCCCGCCCGCGACCCACGGCATGCGAAGCAACTTCGTCCCCAGCCTGGGCGTCAAGTGCGAGTCCATTTTCGACTCGCTTCGTGCCGCAGGACTATCGGGTCGACTGGTTGGAATCGCGCACCTCGTAGATGCTTTCGGCGACGACGTTGAAACGGTTACCGCCGTCACCCACAACGATGAGATAGATGACGCCCTGGTGGCCAGGGCCAAGGCCGTGATGGAGCGGGATGACCCGGACCTGCTCGCATTGCAGTTGTTGAGCGTGGACCAGACTGGACACGCCCGCGGCAGCTACAACGCTGAATATCTGGCAAAGATTGAGGACACAGACCGTAAGATTGAGGAATTCCTAGGCTGGTGCCAGGAGCGGGGATACCTGGACGACGCTACGGTGTTAATCACCTCTGATCACGGGCAGGGTATCGGAATCGGTGGCCACGGCCATATGAGCCCCGAGGAGACCTTCGTTCCCTGCATGATGTGGGGCACGGGAGTCGATTTCAGGACGACCTTTGACACCCCCCGGTCAGTGATGGATGTCGCTCCCACCATCGCATACTTCCTTGGCGCACCTCCTCCCGCGCAGTCGATGGGTCAGGTGCTGGGTGTGGCCGACGTAAGCGATGATGCCAAGCCTCTGGCTGTGATCATTCCTGCTTATAACGAAGCAGAAAACATACCGGACACGCTCTCGCGAATGCCCCGATCCCTTGTTCCGAATATGCAGGTCGTCGTCGTGGATGACGGCTCCTCCGACGGAACCTCGGACATTGCCAGGCGGCATGGAGCCGATACGGTGGTATGCCACCCACGCAATCGAGGTCTGGGAGCAGCACTGCGCACCGGACTTGAAGTCGCTAGGGAGATGGACGCCCGGGCTGCAGTATACGTTGACGCCGACGGAGAATATTCCCCAGAGCAGATTCCGGAACTGCTGCGGCCTATAGAGGCCGGCGAGGCCGATTACGTCGTGGGCTCCCGGTTCCTGGGCACGCGGGAAAGGCAACCTGTAACGCGCCTGGTGGCGAACCTCGCATTCACCGGACTGCTGTGCATTACCTCGGGTCGCCGGATTACAGACGGTCAGACTGGATTCCGAGCCTTCTCGCGCAAGGCCCTGGAGTGCGCCGAGATCATCCATGACTACAACTACGCCCAGGTCTTGACCCTTGACCTTTTGAAGAAGGGTATGCGTATGCGAGAGGTACCAGTCTCATACCGCTTCCGCACCAAGGGGAAGTCGTTCATCAGTATCAAGTATCTCTGGCGTGTCCCGGCTGCGATGCTTCGGGAAATGCTGGCTTAGTCATCCGGAAAATTAAGGAGGACCAGACAGTGCTTAGTCCAATCGAATCGCAGAAGCCAAGGCGCCGGTTGTTGCAATGGGCGATTCTGCCCGTGCTCATGTTGTGCCTTGCTCTAGTCGTTGCCTGCGGAGAGGATGAACCGGCCGCGCCTGATTCCGCGCCGCAAGCGGCAGCGGATGCCCAGGCGGCGGCTGCGGATGCACTGGCCGCTGCCCAGGAAGCCCGGGCGGCTGCCCAGGAAGCCCAAGCAGCCCCGGGTGCGGATACAGGTAGTGGTGAAGCTCTTGCGGCAGCGGTAAAAGCCCAGGCGGCGGCTGAGGCAGCCCTTGCGGCAGCAGAGCAGGCCATGGCGGCTGCCACGACCGGCGCGGAATCTGACGCTGCGGCGCTGGCCCAAGCCGCGGCCGAGGCAGCGCGCGATGCCGCCACTGCGGCTCAGGAAGCCGCTGAGGAAGCAGTTAGGCGGGGTGAAGACCGCCCCGTCATAACGGTCATTGAAAGTGGTACTGGGACCGGGACCGGAACCGGAACCGGTACGGGGACCGGCACGGGTACTGGAACCGGAACCGGTACAGGGACCCACACAGGCACTGGAACTGGAACAGGCACGGGCACCCATACCCACACTCATACAGGAACGGGAACGGGAACTGGAACAGGTACCGGCACCGGCACGGTTACCGGCGCTTATACGGCATCCGAGGGCGATGAATACTACACGCCCGTCAGCAATGTAGAAGCTCATGCCTCCCTGGCCCTGGACATGCGCGACATCGCCGACCTGCTGAACGTCGCCAAGGAAGGCGGCGACGTGGACTACGCGGCGATCCGAAACATTTATGAAAACGGCGTACACGCTGGCGGCCGGACGCTGAAGGGCTATGCCACCAGCGACTCGGTCCTGGCCGAATTCCCAGAGAGCATAGACCTGGACGGAAACGTGCAGGCCGCTCTGAGCGGCAACTGGGCCGGACGGGAGGTCAGCGACCTTGTGCGCCGGCAGCTGCTCAACAAGAGCCTCCAGGCCATAATCTACGGGAAAGTGCTTCAGGAGATGTCTTCGGCCCGCTCCCAGATGGAGCAGGGGAACCTGGACGACGCCTCGGGCGCTCCTCACAAGGTGGACGAAGGCTGGGCCTTCTACGTGGGCGCGCCCGACGATTCCGGCGCCCGCAACTACTCCATCGCCAAGACCGCCCGCAGCAGGGCAGGGAACTTCCAGCTGGACGGTACCCTGGACCCGGTGATCCAGAAAGCGCTGGCAGATGCTCTGGAAGCGTCCCGCAGCGGCGACATGGATGCCTTCGACGCCGCAGTCAAGAGGGTGCGCAGCGGACTAAACACCATCTTCCATCTGGCCGCGGTGCGGTATACCAGGGTAGCCACTCGGGACACCGACGAAAGCGCCCGCGCCCAGCATCTGGCGGAGGCCTGGGCCTTCTACCAGGCCATCTCTCCGACTGTGCATGAAGCGTACGAAGAAGGGGACCATTTGGCCAACGACCTGTACATGCAGGACCCGTCCAGCCCGGTGGACCCGGCCGACGCCAACGCAGTCCTTGACGCCCTCAATCATCCGGACGTGCGTGCCGCACTGGGTCTGCCGAAGCGAGTAGATTACTACCTGCCGGTCAGCGACGTGCGGGCCCACGCTGCCCTTGGAAGGGATATGTCCGACATCGCCGACTTGCTGAACGCCGCCAAGAGCGGGGACAATGTCGACTGGGACGAAATCACGGACATCTACGAAAACGGTCGACACGCCGGTGGCAGGACGCTTCAGGGCTACGCCACCAGCGACTCGGTGCTGGCCGAATTCCCGACCGATATAGATCTGGACGGCAACGTGCAGGCCGCTCTCAGCGGCAACTGGGCGGGCATGGAGGTGAACGACCTGGTACGTCGGCAGCTCCTCAACAAGAGCCTCCAGGTCATTATCTACGGCAAGGTGCTCCAGGAACTGACCTCGGCCCGTTCCCAGATGGAGCAGGGCAACCTGGATGATGCCAAGGGTGCGCCGCACAAGATGGACGAGGCCTGGGCCTTCTACAACGGGACTGCGGACTCCCAGGGCGGTCGCACCAGGTCCATCGCCGCTACTGCTCGCAGCCGTGAGGGTAACTTCAAGCTGGCGCCCAACGTTTCTCTGCCCCTGGCTCGGGCGCTATCCGATGCCCTGGAGGCCTCGCGGGCCGGAGACCTGGATGCTTTCGATGCGGCAGCAGCGGAAGCGAGGGCCCGCCTGAACAGCATTTTCTACCTGGCTACGTTGCGCTACGCCTATCTGGCGGCTGTCGACACCACCGAGAGCCCCCGGGCGCAGCACCTGGCGGAGGGCTGGGCCTTCTTCCAGGCCATCGCACCCACCGTGGCCAGTGCCTCGCAGTCGATCGCGGATGACATCAACGAGGTGTTCACCGCGGATCCCTCTCAGCCGCTGTCCCGGGAGGCAGCGACCACGATTTACGTTGGGCTTAACGATGCAGCTGTCCTCGAGGCGCTGGCAATCCCCTCGGAAATCGTGACGCGTTCACCAGCGGCGCTCTACTAAGTCAACAGGAGAACCGGAATGAACTGGGTACCCTTAAAGGACTTCCGGTGGGCCGTGCTGGCAATGGCCACGCTTTCTGTGGCCCTGCTCCTGGCGCTGTCAGCTTGCGGGGGTGGCGAAACATCGCCACCCCCCGCGACTACCTCTCCGGTAGCGGCACCCACCGAGAGCCCGACAACCGCACCAGTCTCCCCTACCAGTGTTCCAGCCACCGCAGCTCCGGGTGCCACAGCCGCGCCCACAGTTGCCCCGACTACCGCGCCGGTCGGCGCATCCCCAACCTTGGTTCCGCCCACCACGGCTCCGGCAATGGAGAAGGAACAGGAGGACCGTACCCTCACCGTATATTCGGGGCGGTCCCGGTCCCTGGTCCACCCGCTGCTCGAGGCCTTCGGAGACTCTACCGGAGTCTCAATTCGGGTCAAATACGCGGGCAGCGCGTCCACTGCGGCAACCATCTTGGAGGAGGGTGATAACACCCCTGCCGATGTGGTGTTCCTGCAGGATCCCGGGTCCTTGGGCAGCCTTGGGGCCTCCGGCATGCTGGCCCATCTTCCTCCGGCCACCCTCGAAAAGGTAGACCCCAGGTTGCGAGATCCCAACGGCCGTTGGATCGGCACCTCCGGCAGAGCCCGGACAATCATCTACAACACCGAGGCCATCAATCCGGACACGGATCTGCCGCCCACCATACTAGACTTCACAAAGAACGAATGGAGAGGCCGGGTAGGTTGGGCGCCCCGGAATGGTTCCTTCCAGGCCTTTGTCACCGCCTTCAGGCAACAGTTGGGCGAGGATCGGGCCAGGGAATGGCTGGAAGGGATGAAGGAAAACGACGCCCAGGAATATCCCAACAACGTTTCCATCGTGCAGGCCGCTGCCAGTGGAGAGGTGGACGTGGGATTCGTGAACCACTATTATCTTGAGCGGTTCCTGGAGGAGCATGGAGAGGAATTCCAGGCCAGGAACCACTACATCGGTAACGGCGACCCGGGGGCCCTTGTCCTCGTGGCCGGCGCGGGAATCCTGGAGGCATCCGAAAACAAGGCGACCGCCGAGAGATTCATCGAGTTCCTCCTCTCAGAGCCAGCCCAGCAGTACTTCACCTCGGACGTCAAGGAATACCCTGTGGCCGCTGGAGTGGTCCCCCAGGGCGACCTGCCGCCCCTGGAGTCTTTGAACCCGCCCGACGTTGATCTTGGCAGTCTGAGTGATCTGCAAGGCACTCTCAATTTGCTCAGGGATGTGGGCGTATTGCCGTGACCCGAACGCAACACTTACGAGTCGCCGGTGGTTGGATTAAGAAAAAGGAGCTGCTGCTGGCCGCAGCGGCTCTTTTCTTTTTACTGATTATCGCCTACTCATTCTCAGTGGACATTCGGGCCTCCCGAGGAGCGTCCATATCCGGCGACGAGCCATTCTACCTGCTGACCACGCAGAGCCTGCTGGCCGACGGGGACTTCGACCTGACCAACCAATACGAGGCCAGGTCCTACGAAACTTTCTTTGACCATCCCAACGGGCTGTGGTTCCAGTCAGTGCCCAAGCCTGACGACGGCCAGTTGCTCAGTCCACACAATCCGGGCTTGTCCTTCCTGGTCATCCCGGGGTTCGCCCTGGGTGGCCTATTGGGATCCCAGGTCCAGCTGCTGGTGCTGGGAGCCATTACGCTGGCCCTCACCTTCGTGTTGGCCGACCGTCTGACAGGACGCCGGTCTCTCAGCTGGATCGTGGCGCTGGTGGTGGGTCTTTCCGCCACCACCTTCATTTACTCCACCGAGATATATCCGGAATTTCCTGGGGCACTGGCGCTGGTCCTTTCCCTCCTTGTTGTTACTCGCCAACGAACACTGGCGGTGGCCGACGCCCTGTTGCTGGCCCTCCTGCTGACGGTCATGTGTTGGCTGGGAATCAAATACGCCTTTCTGGCGTTGCCCGTCTGTGCCTATTTCCTTTTCAGGGCCGACCGACCCGGACAGATAGCATTACTGTCGGCCGGCGCGGCCTCGGCGGGATTCTATGCCTGGTTCCACTTGAACCTCTTCGGCGGCCTGACTCCCTACGGGGTGAGTGCTGTCTATTCTCAGTGGGGTACCGCCGATATACTCGGCGGGCATATCGAATGGGGAGACAGGTACTACCGGCTGTGGGGACTCTTTATCGACCGTCGGTTCGGCATTGGACGCTGGGCGCCGCTGCTACTGGCGGCCGTACCCGGCCTTGCCATCCTGGCCCTGGGGAGGCCGCCCATGAGAATGATACTGTCCCTGATTGTCATTCAGACGCTGATAGCCACCTTCGTGGCCATCACCATGATGGGATGGTGGTTCCCTGGTCGCACTCTGCTGACCGTACCGCCGCTTCTCGTCGTCCCCATAGTGCTGGTGGCTGACCGGGCCGCGCCCTGCGGCAAAGTCGCTCTCACCCTGCTGGGGGGCATGACCCTGGCCACAACCGGAGCGCTCGCCCTGGCCGGTCGGAGCAGAGAGATAACCATTGCCGTGGACCCTTTCGACATGGCATTCCCTCCGTTCCAGGGCTTGTCCGGCCTGTTTCCCCTGTACACCTGGTGGACCGAGGAGACATGGTGGCTGACCTTCTTTTGGCTGGTCCTGGCCGGCCTCATCACCGCCACAGTCATTGGCCCCCAATTGGTCGAATCCTGGCGCCGAATGCAACTTCGCATCACTTTCGGTCATATCCGGTCTTATCTCCGAAGGGAGGTGGTCGCACCTGCAGTGGGGCTGTTCAAGGGCAGGCCCTGAACGCCCCTGCCGGCGGAAGTCCCCGGGTCACGAGAGCAGCCTCGCCCATTCCCGGTTCTCCCGGTACCATTCAAAGGTGAGTCTAATGCCCTCCTCTATGCCGACGACCGGCGTCCAGGCCAGCATTTCCCGCGCCCGGCCGTTGTCAGCCCAGGTTGTCAGCGGGTCGGCGGGGTGCCGGTCCTGAACCTCGATACTTGCCCGCTTCCCTACCGTTTCTTCGATCAACTTGATGACGTCGTTAAGCACCACCGGCTGACCGTACCCCAGGTTGATGGTTTCCCATCCTTCCGTGTCCAGGGCCGCCACCGTGCCGCGGGCAACGTCGTCCACGAAGGTGAAGTCTCGCTGCTGGCTGCCGTCGCCGAATAGAGTAATCGGCTTCCCTTCTGCCACTGACCGTATGAAATTGAACATGCTCATATCCGGGCGCCCTGCCGGGCCGTAGACAGTGAAATAGCGGAGCGCCACGGCGTTGATACCGTAGAGATGGTGGTACGAATACGCGAGAGTCTCGGCGGCCTTTTTTGACGCCGCGTAGGGCGACAACGGCCGGCTGGAATCTGCCTCTTCTCCGACCGGCCCGTGGACTTCAGCCCCATACACACTGGACGTGGACGCTAGAATGAATTTGGTGACCCCGTACTTCCGGCACGTTTCGAGCAGATTCAGGGTGCCCAGCACGTTAACCTCGTAAAATGCTCGAGGGTCTTGCAGGCTTCCCCTTACGCCTGCCAGCGCGGCCAGGTTGATCACCGCCGCCGGAGGCTGTTGGCTGAGCCTTTGCTCAAACAGCGAAAGGGCCTCCCCGGGGTCCGATATGTCGCACCGGCTGAAAGTGAATCCGGGCCGGGTTAGCAGGGCACTTAGCCGGTATTCGTGTAAAGGGGAGCCCGCTGTTTTTCCTAGGCGGTCCACTCCGTGCACCGCTTTGCCCGAATCCAGCAACATCGAGCTTACCCTGGACCCTATGAATCCAGCACATCCGGTAACCAGTATTGTCAACGCTATTTGCTCTCTTCCATTAACGTCGCCATTGGGCGGTAGCCCGCAAGACGAACATCACCGCCACCCCGATGCCGCGGCGATGCCGCGAAAAGACGGGCCTCCGACTCATGCCCACTGGATCAGTTGATTATCCCTCTGAGAACTCGTTTCGCTTCGGCCCGCCAGGGTATATAGGGAAAGGTGAGCATGAAAATCTCCGCACACTCCGTAACTCCACAACGTCAGTGCGGGAGAATCGTTCTTTTCCCAGCAGCGACGTTCCCTCAGCAGCGCCAAATCGGACCATCCGTTACACATCCGGTAAAGGCCTCTCGGCGCCATGTCCTGTATTGGGCGCCTTTTGTCCGACATCCGTCCATTGACGCCTCGTCTTCGCAAGTTACAATTGGACCACGCCACGGAAACAGATTACTTGCAATTTGGAGAGACTGCCATGCCGAGCTTCACCAAGGGCGATGTCACTATTCGATATGAGGACGTAGGGTCCGGATTCCCGCTGCTGGCGACCCCCGGAGGAGGATTGAACTCCAAGATCGAAAACTGGCCCGGCCAAGTTTTCGACTCCATGGAAGTTTTCAAAAACGACTTCCGTTGCATCACCATGGACCAGCGAAACGCCATAGGTGGCGGATCCACCGGGCCGGTCCAGGTTGAGGATCCGTGGGGCGCTTTTGCCCACGACCAGTTGGCGCTGATGGATCACCTGGGCATTCAGGAGTTCCTGTTCATTGGTTACTGTATAGGCGGCCCGTTCGCCATGACGCTCATTGACCGCGCTCCCGAGCGTGTCCTGGCGGCTGTGCTCTGCCAGCCCGTGGGACATGCCACCAAGACGCCCGATGCCATGTACGACATGGGCATGGAATCCTGGGGACCAGACCTGTGTGCTCAACGGCCCGAATTGAATATGGAGACTATTGAGAAATATCTTCACAACCTCTACCGCGTCCAGCCGGACTTCATGTACAGCGTGTCGAGAGAGTTCGCCCGCGCCTGCCAGACGCCCCTGCTCGTCATGCCCGACGACACCCCGGCCCACTCCCTGGAGGCGGCCATGGACCTGATCGAGATCGCGCCTAAGGCCGAGGCGACTCCATATCCCTGGAAGGAGGATCCGGACCTGAAGGAGAGGACCATTGAGCAGGTACGCGAATTCCTCAAGGCCCACCAACCCGTTCAGGCCGTCCGCTAGAAAGACCGTTTGACGTGTCCTTCCCGGTTGCCGCCCGGGTTGGCTGACTGTTTCCAGGGGATGCGAATTCAAACGATGGCCGTCATTTACGGGGCGCACTACAGTGCGCCCCGACTGTTTCAAGGCAGGCTTCCGTCCTTGATAGCCCGCTGCTGATCCCCGTGTTGACGTCTCCTATGTAGCTGTTGAACGCCCCACGCCATTGTCTTATGCTAGCGGGGTTGACCAACTTTCCTCACATCAATTCATGGCAGGTGCAAACATGAAGTACGACATCATTGTCGTCGGTGCGGGCTCCGCTGGGTGTGCACTGGCGGCTCGCCTATCGGAGGACCCGGAACGGTCCGTACTTCTTCTGGAGGCGGGGGCGGACTATCCGGACATTGAGCACTACCCTGAGGCTCTGAAGAACGGCTATCAAACGGAACTCGCCTCCATTCATGGCTCCGAGCACAACTGGTCCTTTGTGGGGAAGCCCACCGGTGAGCGCCCAAATGACATGTACGCCCCCAGGGGCAAGGTGGTCGGCGGCACCAGCGCCATCAACGGGCAGGTCTTCCTTCGAGGTCTCCCTGAGGACTACGATTCCTGGGCCGCCGTAGGCAACGATGAATGGGAGTACATCAAGCTCCTGCCCACTTTCCGACGCATGGAAACCGACCTCGACATACGAGACGACTTTCACGGCAACGACGGCCCCATGCGGGTACGCCGCCACAAAGAAGAGGCCTGGGAACCATTGATGCACGCTTTCAACTCGGCCTGTATTGCCGAAGGGTTCGCCTCGGGGCAGGACATGAACAATCCCGATTCTTCCGGTGTGGCCCCAGTACCGGTGAACAACGTTGATGGCGTCCGTCTCAGTACAGCGCTGTCTTACATTAACCCCATCCGCCACCGGTTGAACCTGACCATCAAACCCAACGCTTTGACAACCAGAGTCCTCTTCCAGGGCAAGAAGGCCGTCGCGGTTGAGGTCGAGAGCGGCGGCGAGACTTTTGTCGTCGAAGGGGAGCGGATCGTGCTGTCTGCCGGTTCAATTGCCTCTCCCCACATCCTCATGCACTCCGGCGTTGGTCCCCGGGCCCACCTCGAGAGCGTCGGCATCCCTGTCGTCCATGATCTGCCCGGCGTTGGCCAGAACTATCGGGACCATCCCCAGATAGGAATCACCTTCAGCGCCCGAGAGGGCTTTCCGCTGAACTACGAAGCGTCCAGGACCCAGCTTGCCCTGCGCTACACCGCCACCGGTTCCGATCTTCGCAATGACATGGTCATCTTTCCTACAGCCTTTTCCACCCCTATGGGCGACCTCAGCGGACCCGGCGAGGACTTCAGGATGTCCGTACTGTTGAACCTGGCTATGGGGCACGGGCAGGTGACACTCACTTCCCCCGATCCCCATGACCAGCCGCTTCTCGAGTACCACTTCCTAGAGGACGAGCGCGATACGGAGCGGCTGCGAGACGGCGTTCGACTGATCGTCCGGATGACGGAAGGCGAGGCTTACCAGAACATCATGAGGGAACGGCTGGACCCCACGGACGAGGATCTCGCCTCTGACGAAGCCCTGGACGCCTGGCTGCACCGCATGGTGCGGACTTCCCAGCACCTGGTAGGTACCTGCAAAATGGGCCCGGACTCCGACCCGATGGCTGTGGTCGACCAATACGGGCGTGTTCACGGTGTGGATGGTCTCGGTGTCGCAGACGCCTCCATCATGCCGGACACTCCAAGGGCGAACACCAACGTCAGCACCATCATGATCGCCGAGAGGATCTCTGATTTCATCAAGGAAGGCAAATGACCATGAAATACGATGTAATCGTTATAGGGGCCGGCTCGGCCGGTTGCGTGGTGGCTTCCCGCATTGCCGAGGATCCCGAACGCTCGGTCTTGCTGCTGGAGGCCGGACCTGACTACCCAGACTACCAGTACTATCCAGACGACCTGAAGTATGGCTACAAGCCCGACGCATCTACTCAGGGCGCTCCTCACAACTGGACCTGGTGGGCGCAGGGATCGAGTGAGCAGACCGAGATGTTACCCGCGCCGCGCGGTAAGGTGGTGGGTGGCACCAGTGCCATAAATGGGCAGGTCCTGCTCCGCGGTATCCCCGAGGACTACGATTCGTGGGCCTCGCAGGGCAACGAGGAATGGAGGTACATCGACTGCCTGCCCTTCTTCCGCAAACTGGAAACGGACATGGACATCACCGACGACTTTCATGGCAGTGAGGGGCCCATTCCCGTACGCCGGTTCAAAAAAGAGGAGTGGCTTCCCTTCCAGCAGGCCTTCGTACAAGCCTCCCTTGACGCTGGCTACTCCGAAGACTACGACATGAACGCTCCCGATTCCCACGGGGTCGGGCCCATTCCCATGAACAATCCGGAAGGAGTCCGCATGAGTACCGCTCTCACCTTTCTCAGTGCAGTCCGCCATAAGCTGAACCTGACTGTGAAGGCCAACGTCGTCGTCCGGCGAATTCTCTTTGAGGGCAAGAGAGCCGTGGGCGTGGAAGTGGAGAGCGGCGGCGAAGTCTTCCAGGTCGAAGGCGCCCAGATTGTGCTCAGCGCGGGTGCGATGGCCTCTCCACAGATCCTGATGCTCTCCGGGGTCGGCCCGGCCGATCACATCCGCGAAATGGGGATACCCGTTGTCCACGACCTGCCCGGCGTAGGACAGAACCTGCGCGATCATCCCATCGTCGCCGTCGTTTGTGAGGTCCGAGAGGACCATCCACAGGACCCGCACGCGCCTCGCACCCAATGCGGGCTGCGTTACACCGCCACCGACTCTCCCCACCGAAACGACATGCAAATATTGGCTTCATCATTTTCTACACCCATCGGCGGGGCCGACCCTTTCGAGCCTGGCGGGGTACGAATCCAGTGCATTCTGGAACTTGCCGATGGCTCGGGAGAGGTGCGACTTTCGGACAACGATCCAAATGTTCAGCCCTCGCTAAATTATCGTTACCTGGAGGAGCCCAGAGATGTCGAGCGCTTGCGGGAAGCTGTCAGGATAACGCTGGAACTGCTGGAACATCAGGCCTTCGGTAGCATTATTGGCAGCGTGGTTCAGCCCTCCCCCGATGACCTGGCCTCCGATGATGCTCTCGACGAGTGGATGCGCCGTACCGTGTTCAACACGACCCACGCGTCCGGCACCTGCAAGATGGGTCCGGCCAGTGATCCTGCGGCGGTGGTGGACCAGCGCCTCAGCATCCATGGCCTTGAGAATATCAAGGTGGCAGACGCTTCCATCATGCCCAATGTCATCAGGGCAAACACCAACTGCACAACCATCATGATTGGCGAACGCTGCGCCGAGTGGATCCGGAACGGTTAACTCCTGGCTCGCTCTTGACCCAGTTCCAGGGCCGCCAACCGCTGGTTCGCGGCCATGTTTCTATGGTTGCCCCTTCAATCCATAGTTCCTGTGCTATATGGGGACGGGTTCTGTCGCGGCACCCTGGTCTTGTGCGTGCGGCTTGGAATGTTGGCCCGTGAATCGTCGGAAACAGGGAAGTGCGCTTTTAGCCCAAGGCCACTAAAGGCGACCACTTGATTCTCAACACAGTCGAATTAACCGGCTGGGAGTACTGAAACTGCTATGGTATTTTGTAGGCATGAGCCCGAGTAGTCTCCCTCCCATACGTCTCATCATCGGCCGAAGGTCCCATGTCCTTCGGCAACGGCTGTGGCAGTTAATCCAAGAGGAAAAGGCCCGCGACCCAATCTCCCCTGTTACCGTGATCGGCCCTAACAGATTTGCCAACTTGACACTTCGACAGGAGTTCGGCCAGAACGGGTTCATAAACGTCCGCTTCGAGGTGCTCTCTAGGTTGGCCGAGATGCTGGGAGGCGCGTCCCTGTCCCGGCAGGGACGGCGGCCGCTGACTCCGGTTATGGAAAACGTTGCCTTGCGGCGGGTACTCACAAGGTCCTCCGAGCCCCTGGCCTCCGTGAGTCAACATCCTTCCACACAGGCGAGCATTCGGAAGTCTTTCGCAGAGCTTCGCAAAGAGGGTGAGGGGCTGATTACTGCACTGGAGTCCCAGGGCGGAGTCCGGGGTCAGGTAGCTGGGCTTTACCGCACTTATCGTCAAGGGATCGTTAACGACTGGTACGACAGGGATGACCTGGCTGAAGAGGCCGTAAAGGTGCTGCGCCGCGATGAGACCACGATGGTGGAAGATCTAGGGATGATTATCTTCTACCTTCCCCGAGACATCAGCCCCGCAGAGACAGGTCTCGTAAGGGAACTGGCGCGCCTGAATCGTTGCTCCGTCATACTTGGCATAACCGGGGAAAAAGAGGCCGACCAATCGCCCCTAGAGCTTGAGGCTAATCTCCGTCCCATTTTCGGGAAGGATATTGAATTAATCGAGTCTGACGATAGCCCTCCCAGTACGTTTCTCGAAACCGATTTGCACATCGCTCCCAGCGCCCATGAGGAACTGCGCTGGGTCATTCGCCAGGTGATAAAGGAGACAATAGAAAACAAGACTCCCTTTCACCGAATGGCGGTCCTTTACCGTCTGGACAGCCCCTACTCCACTCTCATTCCCGACGAGCTGGACATGGCGGGAATCCCCGTGTCCGGGCCGGGGATAAAGACCCTTGCTGAGTCCGGAGCGGGGCGCGTGCTACTAGGACTGCTGAGGCTAGCCGGTAGCAATTTTCGCCGGTCAGAGGTGATGTCCTGGCTCACCGCGTGTCCGGTGGCCCCATATCATGGGAGGACACCAGGGTTTAATCCCAGCCGGTGGGACGTATTGTCCCGCAAGGCTGGCGTTGTGGGTGGCGTCAACCAATGGCGCTTTCGTATGGGTAGACTTGCCGACGGACTTGAAGAGAGCGCGGACGATAGGGAGCGCATGGGTGAAATAGACGGGGTCCGCGCCGCTGCCATGAGGGACGAGGCGGTTTCCGCGCGCCATGCTGTGGAATTCATCGAACAGCTCGCCAGCGACCTGGAAACCCTTCTATTGGGTAATACCTGGGCCGCCTTATGCCGGGGGGCCAAGGAACTGCTGGAGGTTTACCTCTCCCACGACCTGCCCGAAGACAGCGCGACATCTAACCGCGAGACCGAGGCCAGGCGAGAAATAATTCGCATTCTTGATGAGCTGGCCTCGGCTGATTCCATCGGTGGCCTCCCTTCTCCTGAGGCGTTCCGGCAGATTGTAGAGGAGGCACTCAAGACCGCCAGCGGTACCCTTGGCGCCACTGGCGCAGGGGTCTTTGTGTCCAGCTTTTCAGGCGCCACGGGAATGAGCTTTGATGTCATCTGGATGGTTGGCATGGTCGAGGGGGGAGTGCCGCCCTCCATCAGACCTGATCCCCTGCTTCCTGAATCCGGCTGGACAGCAGCGGGTGGCAGGCCTCGTTCCAACACGAGGATCGCCGCCGAGAGGAGCGACTTTCTGTCGGCCATGGCCTCGGCTACGCGGCGAACGCTGTCGTACCCTCTCGCAGATGGCGGTTCCCAGAGGCAGGCCTATCCCTCCCGCTGGTTCCTGGAGCAAGCGTCCCTGCTGGAGGGGCGAAGGATATACGTAGGCGACCTTCACGGCCTGCGCACCCGCCCTTGGATGACAATCGATGACTCGGCGGAGCAGGCTATTTCAGGTCCGCTGGAGGCTGAATTCGCAGACCTCCACGATTACAATCTTCACCGTCTCCTGAGGTGGCGGAGGGAGGGGAGGTGGCTACGCCACCACCCCCTGGCCCAGCAAGGTGTATTGGCCAAGGCCATCCGGCTGGACCGAAGCCGCTACGTTGACTCATGGACCGAGTTTGATGGGAACTTGACCGAGGTTGCCTCTGTCGCCGGATTTGCAACTGGCCTCGAGCAGGCCCCTGTATCGCCTACCAGACTGGAAAACTGGGCCGCCTGCCCATTCCGTTACTTTCTCGGACAGGTTCTACGGCTCAGTGCCCTGGAGACTCCCGAAGATGCCTACTCCATCAGCCCCGGAGACCGCGGCAGGATGGTGCACGCGATCCTCGAGAGTTTCGTTAGCAGCGAGGTCGCCGCTGGAACCCTGCCAGGCTCCGGAGGCCAATGGGGCACGGCCAGCCGTAGAAGCTTGCAGGAAATCGCCGATGAACGCTTCCGCAATGAGGAACTAAATGGTGTAACCGGTAAGCCTTTGCTTTGGGAATTGGACAAGCAAACCATTCTTGAAGACCTTGAGTCCTTCCTCGAACAGGACGCCAGGCTGAGGGAGGAACTTGGTACGAGCAGGATCCTGGTCGAATCCCGGTTCGGTTTTGTTTCGGACGGCCTAGACGTCATGGATGATGAGACACAACTGCGTTTTAGGGGTTACATCGACCGCGTTGACGTTTCCGGGGACGGCAGTTCCGTCACCGTGATCGACTACAAGACGGGAAGTGTCGTTCCCTACGAGGCCCTGAAAGATGACCCCGTCGACCGGGGCAGGCACCTGCAACTCGGCGTATATTCTCTGGCCGCTCGCAGCATGTTTCCTGCCGCCGTAGGCCTCCGTGCTGCCTACTGGTTCACCACGAACAATGGTGGGTTTGTGCTCGCACCGCCCCACTATTTCGACGTCAGAGACAGTGCCTCCATGGACCGCTTTCGGCATGTTCTCTCCACTGTCTCCTCTGGCATTCGTCAAGGCGTATTCCCGGCCAACCCCGGCCCGGTGGTAACCTTCGGCACGGGAGGGTCGGACTTCAAGAACTGCCACTACTGCGACTTTGATTCACTGTGCCCGGCACGCCGTGGCGCTATGTGGGAACGCAAGAAGTCCGACCAACGACTCTCCGTTTATCTCGATCTGGCCGAGGGGGATCAGGAGAACTGAAGATGGTAGCCCACCAGCCTGCCCCGAATCAGGCTGAACCAGAACTAGCCGACGGGGATGCGCGTCGTGACATAGTTGAACTGCTCGACGACACATTGTTCGTCGAGGCCAGCGCCGGAACAGGCAAAACCGAAAGCCTGGTGGAACGGGTCGTAAACCTGGTGGCTGGAGGAAAGGCCACCCTGGATCACGTCGCCGCCATTACCTTCACCGAGTCAGCGGCTTCGGAGTTGCGCGACCGCATTCGCCAGCGGCTGGAGCTTGCGGTGGACGATGAGTCCCGCGACGAAAGGGAGCGCGATCGCTGCCGGAGAGGTGTCGCTGACCTGGACCAGGCCGCTATTTGCACCCTGCACGCCTTCGCCGCCCTCATACTCCACGAACGTCCCCTGGAGGCAGGTCTGCCTCCGGGTTTCGAGACCAGCGACGAAATTTCCTCACTCATCAGGTTCAGCGAAGAGTGGGACGCCTGGTTGGAGAAAACCCTCGAGCAGGATTCTCCGCTGGCTGTGCCGCTGTCTGTGGGGCTGTCCTTGGGGTTGACTCTCTCCAATCTTAAGGAGGTCGCCCATCGGTTCCATGAAAATTACATCGATCTGGAGGCGGCGTCCTTTGTCTCACAGACAGTCGAGATGGGAAACTTCGTGACCAGGCTCGCGGTAGACCTAACTGAACTTGAACGCCTCTGCGGATACTCGCGTCTTGGCGAAGAAGACCGGCTTTACTCCCATGTTCAGAGAAAACTCCCCGGACTCCGACGCCTGGTTGACGCCGGTGTTGCATCGGCAGGCACTCTTCGTCTTATGTCTCGCCTGCTGCCGCTCAAATGCAGCTGGGGCAGACAATCCGACTGGGAACGCGATCCCGTGCAGGCCAGGAACGCCTGCGCTGGGCTGAAGGAACTACTCCGAGACCTGGATGAGGCGGCCAGCCACGATGTTGAGCATTCCAGAAATACCTGCCTGCTGCCCATCCTCAAGGGGATTCGGCAGTTTGTTCTGGAGTATGCGGCCCGCCGGCGGGCCGAGGGCCGGGCCGAGTTTCATGACCTGCTCGCATGGGCGCGTCAGCTATTGCGCGATAACATCGAAGTACGAGACCACTTCCGGGGCCGGTTTACTCATCTGCTTATCGACGAGGCCCAGGATACTGACCCCATACAGGCTGAAATCGCCATGTTTCTGGCGGAGCATGTGCCCCCCGGAAGCACGCACTTGGACCGCCCTTGTTCCTGGGACCAGATTTCACCCGAAAGAGGAAAACTTTTCGTTGTTGGCGACCCCAAGCAGTCCATCTACCGGTTCCGCCGTGCCGATGTTGGCCAGATGAGGCGTCTGAAGGAGCGGATGGGGCAGGCGGGGGGGCGCGCCGTGAGCCTGGTTCAGAATTTCCGCGCCCAGGAACGCCTGATTGACTGGGTTAACCACATTTTCACCAGCTGGATGCCCCATGGCGACGATGTCCCTGAGGACGGTACCTACCTTCAGGCGCGGTATGAGGCAATGCGGCCCCAGCGGAAAGGGGACTCTGAGAGCGCACTGGCCTCCAGGGTCTGGGCTTTGACCAACGATGACTCCGAGCGGACAATTGACGCGGTCCGACGCGCCGAGGCGGAGGACATCGCGGCCCTGCTGCGGCAGATAGTCTCGCAACCCTGGTTGACCCTGGACAAAGATACGTCGCGGGCCGCGGGTCGCGAGATCTACCGGCCGGTGACTTTCTCGGACATATGTATTCTCATGCCAAGGCGAACCAGTCTTCAGACCCTGGAAAGGGAGTGGGAAACCAATGACATTCCCTACCGGCTGGAAAGTTCGTCCCTCATATTTGAGACCCAAGAGATACGGGATCTCCTCAACTGCTTGAGGTCCATCGATGATCCTGCCAACCAGGTGGCGACCGTAGCTACGCTGCGATCTCCAGCCTTCGGATGTAGCGATGTCGATCTGCTCGTGCACCGGGAGGCGGGGGGTAGCTTTAATTACATGGCCAGTCCGTCAAGTCAGCCCGCCGGCCCCGTTAGTGATGCTCTGGCCGAGATACGGGAGTATCACCACCGCCGCAATGACGGCTCCATCGGTTCCCTCATAGACGGATTCATCCGGGACCGGATGCTCCTGGAGGTAGCCATCGATCATCCTCGCATGAGGGAACAGTGGCGCCGTTACCGATTCATGGTGGAACAGGCCTGGCAGTTTGCCGAGATAGCAGGAAATTCACTTCGAGCCTTTGTTGAGTGGATGGAAGAGCAGGTCATCGGCAACGCCCGAGTTACGGAGACTCCCGTCCAGGACTCTGATGAGGAGGCGGTGAGGGTAATGACCGTTCACAGCGCCAAGGGTCTGGAGTTTCCAGTGGTCATCCTAACCGGCATTAATTCTGAGCTGAGATTCCGACCTGAAATGGCCTACTTTGATAGGGATCGAGGAAGCGTCTCCGTCGGGTTAAGTTCAGGGGGCGGACGGTTCGAGACTGATGGATACCAGAGGCTGGCCGAGTTTGAAAAGAACATAAGCGAAGCCGAAAACGTGCGCCTCATGTATGTCGCTGCTACCAGGGCCCGTGATCACCTGGTACTCAGCCTGCGGCGCACCAGTACCAAACTTGGAGCGAACTCCCCTGCTGGTCACATGGCAAAGTTTCTGGAGGATTCTCCAGAATTGTGGACCGACCTAGTCATATCTCCCCAGAATCCACCGCATGGAGATGATCGACACGAACCGGACATACCGGCTGCCGATCAGGATCCTGTCGAGCACTCCGTAGAAGCCAGGGAACGCTGGCTCGCCGAGCGCGATGCTCTGATGGGGGAGATGAGGCGCCGAAACAGCGTCGCGGCGACCTCGCTCGGGCAGGCCACCCCGGTCCGGCAAGGTCTGCAGACCGAACAGTATGACCAGGACGACAAGCCGGAGCCGAACAATGACGAGCCGTGGCGCAAAGGTAGAGCCGGGTCGAACGTTGGCCGCGCGGTCCACGCTGTCCTTCAGGTGATCGACCTGGACACTGGGGAAAACATTATCGAACAAGCGAAGGCCCAGGCGGTTGTCGAGGGAGTCGCTCACAGGGAGGCGGACATCGTTCGTTATGCGCGCAATGCAGTAAACAGCACCATTGTAAAGCGGGCGGTCGCTTCAGGGCGATTCTGGCGCGAAGTGCCGGTGGCTGTGGGGTTGGGGGACGGTTCTCTCCACGGATTCGTCGACCTGCTCTTTGAAGAAGCAGATGGTTTGGTGGTCGTCGACTACAAGACCGACTCCGTAACCGACGCTGGGGTGGCCAAAGCCGTCGAGCGCTATCGTCTACAGGGAGGAGCCTACGCCCACGCAGTCCAGCAGGTTACCGGCAAGCGAGTCAAGGAGGTTGTATTCCTGTACCTCCAACCCAATCGTGAGGAGTCCCTCTCCGACTTGCCGCAAGCCATTC
This sequence comes from Dehalococcoidia bacterium, assembly GCA_965208825.1. GTDB lineage: Bacteria > Chloroflexota > Dehalococcoidia > Lucifugimonadales > UBA3495 > VXOI01. The sequence continues at coordinate 321,169 of CBDBPP010000002.1, read as the reverse complement.
TCGATGCCCGGTCCCGAGCCGAGGAAGCTCTCGCCTCACCGCTCCCCTGACAATGGTCTCGGGATTGAGGTCAGGGGTGTCGTCGCAGCGGGCAGCCTGCTTCCGTGCCTACTTTCTGGTTGCCCGGCCCCGCAACGCTGCCAGGGCCAGACCGATGCTGAGTACTCCGACGGAGGCCACGGCGATGATGGCATCCAGCATCAACCTTCCGTCCCAGCCCCCATAAATTACCGATCGAAGGGCGGCTAGCAGATACGTGACCGGGTTAAAGTCCGCCGCGGTGGAGAGCCACCCGGTCATAACCTCCTGGGGCACGAACAGGGTCGTCATGAACAGGAAGGGAAAGAAGAGGAGGAAGCTGGTATTGACCGCCGCCGCGCTTCCCGTCTTGAATGCGATCGCGTATGGGAATCCGGAAAAGATAAGCCCCCAGATTCCTGCCAGTGCCATGAACGTCAGAATTCCCGGCACGCCCGTCACGAACTGCACCCCGGCAATATAGCCCATGATGATCACTGGTATGGTCAAGGCAACAACCAGGAAGAAATCTGCCACCATCAGGCCCAACAAAAGCGCAAGCCTGTTGACCGGAGTCATCACCAGGCGGTCGAAGTAACCACTCTGGATGTCCGTCACCACTGTTGTTGCCCGAGAGATCCCCGTTACGGCAAACAGCACCGCCACCGGTAACTGGAACGCCCGGTAGTCCAGGCCGGGGATTTCCTCGGCAAAGTCCTCCAGTGCCCCCACGGTCATCAGGTACATGAACACCGGGATCAGGAGCGCCGGGACCGTGGTTTCCGGATCGCGGAATACCGAACGCACCGCCCGAGTGGAAATGGACACGATATCGCGGTGAAACCCCGCTTTGCGCCCTCGCGCGGGTAGGCCTGCCTGCGCCGTGGTCATCGGAATCTCCTGCTCTCCTTAATGGATCGATCCATATCCCGTACCCCAGTCCCAGGAACCGTTTCACGCATCGACTATCCCCTCACTGGTCACTTCCGGTCCTCTGCTTTCACTTTCGAATCGCACCCCCGTAACGTGCAGGAAGACGTCGTCGAGGGTGGGTGTTCTGAGGGTAAGCTCCCGCACAGTCACTCCCTTTTCATTCGCGAGCAGGGCGACAGTGCTGATCAAGGACGCGCCGTTGGCGGTGCTAATGGTGAGTTCACCTTCATGGGCTTCGATAGACTTTATTTCGGGAACTGCTTTCAGAGCCTCTGCAGCGTCAGTTCCGTCCCCTTCCAGCCGTACAATGATCAAGTCGGCTCCCCGTTCGCGCTTCAAGTCAGCTGGGGCCCCCTGCGCCGCCAGACGACCGTGGTTGATGATGCCCACCCGGTCAGCCAGGGCGTCTGCCTCCTCCAGGTACTGAGTCGTAAGGAAGATCGTAACCCCGAGCCCCGTATTGATCTCCCTGACTTCCTCCCAGATTCGTGACCGGCTGATCGGGTCCAGGCCTGTAGTTGGTTCGTCCAAAAACAACACGTCGGGCCGGTGAATCAGGGCTGCTGCCAAGTCCAGCCTGCGCTTCATACCCCCGGAATAAGTCCCTATAAAGCGGTCCATGGCGTCCCCGATATCCACCAGGTCCGACAGCTCAGCGATCCGCTCGTCCACCTGTCGCCTTCTCAGGCCATAGAGCTGTCCCTGTAGCCGCAGCAGCTCCCGCCCGGTCTGCTTGTTGTCTAGTGCGGCGTCCTGCAGAGCCACCCCGATTCGGCTTCTGACATTATCCGGGTCGTTCATCACGTCGTAGCCTGCAACGGTTGCCCTACCGCTTGTCGGGGCCAGCAGAGTGACCAGCATACGAATAACCGTGGTTTTGCCAGCGCCGTTTGGGCCAAGGAACCCGTAGATCTCCCCTTCCCCCACGGCGAGATCAATTCCGTCGACCGCTCTAACCTGCCCGAACTCTCTTATCAGCCCCTGGGTCTGAATAGCAACATTGTGGGAGGGGTTATCAGTCATGAGTTATGGACACACCCTTGTATCATGCGGCGATGGCGGAGGGGCCGCATTTAGTTACCGGAGCCATTTCGATGATAGCATAGCCCCCAGAGGCTACGGGATGTCGCATCAGTCGATGATGGGCGGAATGCCGGAATGTGGTGGAGACAGACATGAAACGCAGGACCTATGAGCTCCTTGAAGTCGGGAATAACGACGACTGGATCAGCCACGCGGTGGATACCGGCCTTCTTCTGCTGATTATCACCAACGTAGCAGCCATTGTTATCGCCACCGACGACCAGATTCACTCGGCCGCTCCGACAGCCTTCCGGTATTTTGAGCTCGTGTCCTTCTGCATCTTCGCAGGCGAATATGCGCTGCGACTATGGTCATGCACTGCAGACCCGGAATTCGCCCACCCGGTAACCGGACGGTTGCGTTACATGGTCCAGCCGCTGATGGTGACTGACGCCATAGCGGTCCTGTCCTACTTCGTCTTCCTCATTTATCCCTCAGGACTCGATCTCGGTGCGCTTCGCGCCCTCCGCCTAGTAAGCCGCGCAGCGAGGCTCGCCAGGTATTCACCTGGTCTAAGAGCCCTGTCTACGGCTATCTCGGCCAAAAAGAACGAACTGCTGGCCGTTGTGTCGGTCGTTGCCGCGCTGCTGGTAATTGCCGCTTCCCTCATGTACTACATTGAAGAGTCGGCTCAGCCCGACGAATTCCATAGTATCCCCGCAGCCATGTGGTGGAGCATCATTACCGTTACCACCGTAGGTTATGGTGATGTCGCCCCGGTCACCCCTCTTGGACGACTCTTGGCTGGCTTCATAGCATTGCTGGGCATTGGCATTTTCGCCCTGCCCGCGGGCATTCTCGGGTCCGGTTTCATGGAACATGTTTCCAGGCGGAGAGCATCCCCCGCGGTGACCTGCCCGCGATGCGGCCTCCAATTCGAGGTTCCCAGTTCAAGTGATCAGCGCCCGCAAGATCGTGGACCAGAAAATCATGGATCCACTTGCAGTGGCAGCTGAGAGAAGCAGCGCTCGCAAATTCGTAGCCCCGGGGAAGCCGAAATCAGCTAGAGCACATGCTTATATGACTGAGAACTCCCCCAGGCGTATCCTTGTTATTTGCACCGGTAAACGTACCCGTCCGCAAGGGACGCAGGGCCGATCGCGCTACCTTGGCGGTGAGGGGGTCCACGTCGAGAGCGCCGGGACGGAAGCCCGCGGCCTGCACCCATTGGCCGGGCGCGCCATGGCCCACGTAGGCAGCGACATTTCCTGCCACACGTGGATCACATCGACCAGTATGCCTGCCCGCCCTTCGACCTAGTCATCACCGGCTGCGATACGGTTCGAGAGAAAGGCCCGATCTTTCCAGGAGCGAAACGCCTGCAGCGCCGTTCCTACGACGATCCTGATCGGCCCGAGCCTGACAACACGGCGTTTCAGCTCTTCACCCTTGGCCAAGATCAGATCGGCGACTTTGCTCGGGCATTGCTGTACGAAGAGGTGCGGATTTAAGCCTTTGAAGCTGCCTCGTGCCGAAATACCTCGTTGGCAAATCGAGTCAGCAGGGCAGCCAAACGATCCGGAACCTCTACGTTGGGCGAGTGCCCGATTCCATGGAACATGTGCATATGGCGGTTCTCAACCGGCAGCGCCAAGTAATCAGCAAGGATGTTATCTACACCGACAGTGTCATCCCGGTCCCCTCCAACTACCATCGTTGGAACCTTAATTTCCCCCAAACGGTCCCGCAGTCGTAACGCGCTCATGGACCTGCGGCCTCCGATGGCGCGTTCGACGGGATTGCGCAGGATGATGCTTCGGACCTCATCTTTGAAGTCCTCAGTTACATGCGGGGCCTGGAACCCCATGTCGCCTTGCGTCAGGCCGCCCTGTGCGAAGGAACGTCGCAGCTCATCCTCCCAGTCATCGGACAGGGTCCTCCCATTTAATGGGGTTGAATTCAGCAATACCAGGCCTCGCAGCATGTGCTGGTACGCCAAGGCAAACTGGGCGACCGTCGCCCCTCCCATGGAGTGCCCCACGAGCATGAAGTCAGACAGCCCGAGGGTTGCAACCGCCTGGTGCAGGTCTTCCGCAAAGGACTGAACGCTGTAACCAACTTCAGAGTCAGCCAGGTCTGAGTCACCCGCGCCCCGGTTGTTTAGGGCGATGACCCGAAATCGTCCTCCGGCCAGGTGATCGATAGTGTATTTCCACAGAATCGCTGAAGATGCGAACCCGTGCACCAGCACGATGGCCTCAGCGCCCTCCCCTGCTTCGAAATATTGCAGTCTTGCCGGACCGGCTTTCACGAACTTGGACTCCATATTGATCCCCCTCCGATTTCGAGAGTCGGATTCTTCGGATGAGTTTCCGTTGCCGCTATGCTACCACGAACTACCCCGAGCCACGCCCGTGGACGATGTTTATGCTGGCCGGAGAACAATTGTCAGGCTGCCTCCATGTCACGTTTTTAAGGATGCCTCGAGACATGTCTTTCCGGCTCGGATGCAGGGGGTTAACCGGCGATCTCGACCGCTCGCTCTGAGGCTGGTTGCCGGTACCAGCTGGCGTGTGCAGCCCGCACCCCTCATGGCACATGTCCTGAATTGGATGCTCTTGACTGAAAACTAATGACATAACTTATCGTGCAGGGCATGAGGGACTACCCGCGCAGCGCCATTGTGCGAGGCGGTGCCCGACCCTAATATGGATAGTGACAATCGTACATCGGAGGCGATATGGTCCAGTATTCTGTCCGACTGCCCAACGCCGACTATCTTGGGTTTGCTGCCACGACCCAAGCTATAGTGGAAACCGCCTGCAAGGCAGAGGAGTTGGGATTCGATGCTTTGTTCGTGAACGACCATGTGATAGTGGACAACTCGCCTCGCAGCGAACCCTGGCGCAACGTATATGACCCTCTGATGGTGCTCTCCTATGTGGCGGCCCGAACGTACCGAATCATGCTGGGTACCTCCGTCCTAATCATGCCCTATCGCAACCCTGTCGTCAGCGCCAAGATGATAGCCACCCTCGACCAGATGTCCGGAGGTCGAGCCATTGCGGGGGTAGGCTCCGGGTGGAACCAGGCTGAATACGACGCTCTTGGCGTATCGTTCCGGCAGCGTGGCGCCCGCACATCGGAATACCTGCTGCTCTGGAAAGAATGCTGGAAGCCTGGGTCTACGAGCTTCAGCGGACATTATTTCTCCTTTAATGACATGTACGTCTATCCCAAACCCCTGCAGCAGCCTCATCCTCCCATTTGGGTCGGCGGCACCAGCGCCGCATCACTGCGCCGCGCCGCCCGCTTTGCCCAGGTATGGCAGCCCACGCCCACCCCGTTGCCGGAACTCATCAGCAATCAGTCCTACCTGAGGACGGTCAGCGCCGAGTTCGGACGGGAGCCTCCATCCACCAGGATGAGCATGAGGGTCAATATCAGTACCATCACTGGCAGTTCCATCGGTGACGACCGGCCTATAGGACAAGGAACCCCGGAGCAGGTGATTTCCGACTTTCGTCGATACCGTCATGAGGCGGGTCTCGAGCAGTTCCAAGTGAACTTCAATGGGTGTGCCAACCTGCAGCAGCTTCTGGACTCGATGGACCTGTTTGTTCAGGAGGTTATTCCCAGGGTCGATGAGTAGGCTTTGACATGCCGGCGCAGTGTTGAATCAATGAATGTCCTTTCTAGTGGAGGTCAGGAAGTGATTCCGTTACCTGATGACAGCCGTGGGAAGCATCCACTCCGGATGGGATTTCGATAGCCAGGAAAGTGAAGAGACCGCGGCCTTGTCGGCCTCAACGGTCAGTACCTTTCACGAGTCGGGTCTGCCGCGCCTGTTGGGTGGTCCGCTGCGGAAGTACTCCCGTCGCCTGTTGCAAGTAGAGCCGCAAGGCTCCTGCGCCTCCGGGAGCGAGGTCGCGGACGACGTGGCCATCGGAGAAGTTCACTTAGCGAAGGGGCCAGTACGTTTGATTCCGGAGAGGTCAAGCGCTGCCTTCGTGGCAACACTCCTCTGAAGGGTAACTGAGGGTCAGGAACGCTCGTTCAGGGAATCACGAACGATACTAACTTGGTCCTCCCGTCCCCCGGCTTTTGAATGTGACCAGGACTGAAGCGCATCCCGGTCGTATCAGGAATCCCAGAAATCGCGGGGGCAGCACGTTTCAATGCCATGCCAGTCTCGGGCCGTCTATAATGGCCAACGGTTCGACCCGGGGCACCAGGCTCCAGACTATCTGCGTCGTTCCAGGGAGGCAAGATGCGCTTCGGCCACTTCTTCTATCCCATGAAGTTTGACGACTCCAACGATTACCAGGCGGTCCAAGATTGCCTGGTGGAGGCTGTATTGGCCGAAGAGCTTGGCTATGATGCCATCTGGCTGGCCGAGCACTACTTCACCGGAGAGTGCGTTTACGGGGACCCGCTGGTCTTTGCCAGCGCGGTGGCAATGAAGACCAGTCATATTGATATCGGGTTCGGCATACTGGAGCTTCCTCTGCATAACCCTGTCCGCGTTGCTATTCAGACCGCCCTGCTGGACAACCTCTGCCAGGGACGTCTTATAGTCGGGACCGCCAAGGGCTCCAACTACAATGCCTATGAGTACATCGGCTTTGGTTCAAATCCCGAGCAGGGAGTGAGGCAGCTGGACGAGGCCGAGGAATTGCTCATCAAAGCCTGGACCACGGACGGTCTGGAATTCAACGGGCAGCACTACCAGGTTTCAGTGCCATACATGCGACCCCGCCCATATCAGAAGCCGCACCCCCGGCTGGTGAGGGCCTGTCTGAACTCCGAGTCCATCGCTGAGATGGCCCGCATCGGGCGGCCCGTTCTACTCAGGGGACGTTCCACCAACCATGTGGGCGACAGCATCGACCTATACCGAGAGACTATGGTTGAGGCCGGTTATAGTGAGTCCACTATCGAGTTCAACCTGGACCAGGTCTGGGTGTGGCGCGAGGTCCATGTCTCGGAGACTGATGAGCAGGCCTTCGGGGAGTATCTACCGGCGTTCCACGAGGCCTATGTGACCATGGAGGGCTATCGCAACCGGTTCAACCCGCCCCAATTCACCATGGACCGCCAGACGGCACCCATAAGTCGCGACATGTACGGCGACAAACCTGACCCCGCTGCCAATGAGCTCCTGGTCGGAAGCCCCGGCAGAGTTGCGGAGCAGCTGGCTCAGCTCAGGGACGCCGGAGTTCGCAACGTAATGCTGACCAACCGAGGCCTGATGTCAGCGGAGCAGACGGCCCGTTCCATGCGTCTTTTGAGTGATCAAGTGATGCCGCTGTTTCGCGGCTAGGGTAGACTCTCCGACCGGCTCATTAGCTTCCTAGACAGGGAAAGGAGCTGCTTGTCCGACCCATACGGACCGACCAGCGACAAACCTAGTGGCAGGCCGTCCAGGGTTGCCAGAGGCAAGCTGACCTGGGGCAGCCCCGCGAGTCCGGCGAAACACAACAGGCACATGGCCTGCGCCCGTATTCGTTCCTCCAACTCGTCCAGCGGCGTGTCTACAGGAGGGGCGACCCGAGGGGACGTCGGCAGACACATCACGTCGCCCTCGGAGAACAAGCTCCGGATGTGGCCCACAATCTCCGCACGCCGCTCGGCTGCGGCCTGCGCCTGACTCTCGGTGACCCTGGATGCCCATTCCATCCTCTCGCGGACACCGGGCCCAAACTGAGGGTTGTACTTTTCGATCCAATGGTGATGGTTGGACCATATCTCCCACGCTTGAATGACGCGGAAAGTCTGGAACCACTCCATGTGGTCTCCGGGGCAGACGGTGACTTCGGACGGATGTCCGATAACATCGACTGCCATTCCCACAGCCGGTTGCAGGGCATCCCTTACTCCCTCGGTAACCAGGCCGAAGGCGTCTCCGGCGATCAGCAGTCGTTCTGGCTCCTGGGGCTCCTCTTCGTCTTCCAGCAGCGCGTCGCCGACTGACGCGAATACATTGGCATCACGGGCGAACCAACCAGCCACGTCAAAGCTCCATGTGAACGGTGCTGCGCCCTCCAAGGAAACGCGACCGTGGCTTGGGCGGATTCCGAGGATTCCGCAGTAGCTGGCTGGCAGACGAACCGAGCCACCGCAATCCGTGCCCAACGCGAAATCCACCAGCCCGCCGGCAACTGCGGAGGCGGACCCGCTTGATGAGCCGCCCGGTATTCTGCCGGAGGCCGCCGGATTGACCGGCGTTCCGTAGTGGGCGTTCTGGCCACTTAGGCTATATGTGAGCTCATCAGTGATCGCCTTTGCCACCATCTCCGCACCTGAGTCCAGAAGCTGCTGGACGGCAGTCGCGGTAGACGTCGCTGCAGGGTGGGTACTCAGCCAAGTGGGACTGCCAAACCCCGTATGGCTCCCCGCGATGTCAAAGACGTCCTTGGCGGCAAAGGTCAATCCGGTCAAGGGGCCACTGCCCGAGGCTATTGATGCTGCATGGTTTACCCTGCAAAAGGCCCCAAGGGGGTCGATGGGCATGGTAGCCGGGTCCCTGTCAGTCATCGGAATCACCGGTTGGCGGGTGGATGGTTGCAGACGGCCTAGAGAATGTGCGTCTGCCTCTTTTGAATCCCATGATGGGAGAAACAACCTCCGTTACTGCCTCCGCCCTGCTATGGCAGTCCAGCACCACCAAATCGGCGGGGTGTCCCACCTTGATGCCGTAGTCCGGCAGACGCATCAGCCTGGCAGGACGTGAGGTCACCATTTCATAGCATTCCTCAAGGCCGTGCGGGTCCCCAACCTGGCAAATATTGGCGTACAGATTCGCCATCCGGACCAGTGAACAGTCGCCAAAGGGAGTGAACGGGTTGAGCACGTTGTTGGTGGACAGGGAACAGTTCAGCTCGTGTTCCAGCAGGCGATGTACCGGAGCCACTCCGCGCATAACGGAGTGTTCCTGATGCCTTCCCATTAGATAAAGATCTGTGGCAGGAAGTACTGTAACGGCCACGCCAGCATCGGCGAGTCTTTGCGCTTTCAGGCCCAGATCTTCCGGCGGCAGGGCCGAGAATTTAGTGACGTGTCCGATGGCCACCCTTCCGCCGTAGTTAAACTGCTCGGTCAGATCGCACACGTAGTCCAGGTCGAATGAGTCGGGATCCGGTCCGAAGTCCAGGTGCATGTCGATGTCGATGTCGAACTCGCGGGCCAAGGCAAACACCCGGTCAATCTGTCCATGGGGGTCGCTGTCGGTGTAGGGGGCGGCGCCGACCACTCTGCCGCCCCGGCGCAGTCCATCTTCCATCAGCTGGTCGGTGCCAGGGTTGTTCAGCAGTCCCTCCTGCGGAAACACACAAACCTCGATGTCCATGGCCCACCGGAATTCGTCCACCAATGGAAGAATCCCCTCCAGGCTGCGCAGGCCGATTACCGGGTCGACCTCCAGGTGTGTGCGCATGTGGGTGGTGCCATTGACAAGGCACTTCTCCAGCGTACGCCTGGCGCGTTGGTAAACGTCTTCGGGTGTAAACCTGGCCTTGAGTTGGGCGACCTCTTCTATCGCCTCGCTGAGTCCGCCACTCCCGGTGGACATGCGGTCGAGGATGCAGGACTTGTCGAGGTGGATGTGAGTTTCAACGAAGCCCGGAGAAACAAGCCGCCCGCCAAGCTCAATCGTTTCGCCCTCCGCGTTCAATTCCGCTGCGATGGCGGATATAGTGCCGTGGGTGATTCCGATGTCCATCAATGGAGCATTGGAATCATCCGATATCCGCGCGTTTTTCAGTATCGTGTCCATCTCGACACCAACCTCGCCTGTGTCGAATCTATGCTTGCGGGGAACTCATTCGTCGATTCCCAGCTCCGCCTTCAAGTCGGCGACTGCCTGGTTGCGGGTCTTGCGCTGCCACTGAGGGCGGGCGTTAATCGGCTCATTGATAATTTCTGGGTCCACCTTTAGGGCGACGAAGACGGGACCAGGCTGCCCCAGGATCTCATCGATCTGGCTGGTGAAGTCCTCGAGGTTATCTATGGCGTAGGTTCGGGGATAGCCGCAACCTTGGGCAACGATGTCGTAGGAGATGGCTTCCGCATTGGGAACAGGCTGCCCGCCCGTGGTGGCGTATACGCCATTGTCCAGCATGAAGTGATACAGGTTCCGGGGTGCCTTCTCGGCGATGGTGGGCAAAGCTCCCATTCCCATCAAAACGTCACCCTCCGAGTCGAACAGAACCACCCGCTGGTCGGGGAGCGCGAGAGCCAGCCCCAGGGCAAAGGATGCGTGTCCTCCCATGGCGGGGTCTCCTACGGGGAGGTCCCGGTTTGGTTGGTCGCTGATATTCACCCAGTGGCGTCCGCCGCGGCCGGGAACGACGATGGCATCGCCCCGCAGCTTGTTGAATGCCTCAAGCATTTCTGCCGTTTTCATCATGTAGATCTCGTCCTTACTACGATGGGACTATCGACTCACGTTGAACCCGTGGTATTCGTCGCCGACCAGCACGGCCACGGGTCGCTTTTCCCGGGCGGACTCGGCGAAGGCGATGGATATCCGGTCTGCATCCTCGTCAGACTCAACGAGGTAATAGTTCACGTTGAAGGCATGCAGGAAGCGCTCCGTGTAGAAGGCGGCTGTGTCGTTGATCACACCATGGCGGGTCCAGCCCCGATATCCCACCATCATCACCACCGGCGTGTTCATGCCGATGCCCCAACCGCGCAGGGAGTCGCCAGACTCCATCATGCCGGTGTTCTGAATGAGAATCACCGGCCGCTTCCCGCCGGCGGCCAGACCAGCCGCGGTAGAGAAGGCGTGGCCCTCACGGCTGACGGGCACCAGGTCAATGCTCGGCTCATCGCGCATCAGAACGTAGAGGAAATTGGTCTCGCTGTCGGGCAGCCAGACCACGTGAGTGACGCCATTATTCTTCAGCTCTTCAAGCACGCGCGCCGGACTGAGTTCAGCCATTGGCAGTCCCTCCTGCGGGGCCAATTGAATCGTCGGATGCAAGGAACAGGTATACCCACTCGTCCGCCGCCCGTCAACCTTTCCTGCTACCGGGGCAGGGTTCCGAATCAGGTGGTCAAGCCCCGGAAAGTTAACTGGTGGTAGCGCAGGGGCAGGATTCAAACCTGCCCCTGCACAGCGCAAACCACCTGATTCGGAACGCTTTCTGCTACCGTTTGGGGCATGGCCTTGTTTGGAGGGAGTGCCAGGCCGCACCCGGAATACCTTCATGCTCCGGCCCCAAAGCCGGCCGCATTTGAGTACAATGGGGCAGGATGGGAAGCCTCGAAAGCCAACGATGCCATCAGAGTTGAACCGGCCATGATCGGATTCCGTCCAACCGGACAAGGAGGAACAAAGGTTTGAAGAGAGACACTCTTTCCAGCATTCTCTCGACCGTTGGCTGGGGAGCCGGCCGTACCTCCGGAGTCGAGATAGTAGGTAGCGGGGACCCGGTCCTGAAGACTCCTTTCCGCATCAGTGAGGCGGCAGCGGCCAGCCTCGCCGCGGTCGGGCTGGCAGTATCGGACCTCTGGGAGCTGAAGACGGGGAGGAGCCAGGAGGCGAAGGTCGAGTATCGCAGGGCAACGGCGTCCCTGCGAAGCGGGAACTACGTGTCGCTGAACGGTGACCGGGTGCGCGACGAGAGGACCCCGGTGATGGGAGTGTATCCAACGGCGGATGGCCGATGGATGTACCTGCACTGCAACTTCCCCAACCATCGAGACGCCGCCCTCGGAGTTCTGGGTGTGGAGGAGGACCGCGAGGCTGTGAGGCGGGCGGTCGCCCAGTGGAACGCGCTGGATCTGGAGGAAACAGTCATAGCGTCCAGGGGAGCCGGCGGCATGGCCCGCCCGATGGAGGAATGGTACCAGCACCCACAATCCCGGGCGGTCGCATCCCTGCCTCTCCTGGAGATTGAGAGGATCGCCGACAGCCCGCCGATGCCATTGCCGGAGGGTCCGAGACCCCTGTCGGGGGTCCGGGTGCTGGACCTGACCCGGGTGCTAGCCGGGCCAACCTGTGCCCGAACACTGGCCGAGCATGGGGCCGACGTGCTCAAGATCACGGGAGCCCACCTGCCCAGCAGCGTGTCCCAGGAGTACGATACGGGTCACGGCAAGTTGTCGGCGCACCTGGACCTGCGGCTGGATGATGAAGTCGAGACCCTTATGGAGCTGGTGCAGGAGGCGGATGTGTTCTCGCAGGGGTACAGGCCGGGGACGCTGGACCGGCGGGGCTTCTCACCGAGGGACCTTGCCCGGCTCCGGCCCGGAATAGTGTGCGTATCGCTGTCGGCCTTCGGGCGCAACGGTCCGTGGGCCCACCGGCGGGGCTTCGACACGGTGGTGCAGACGGTGAGCGGCATCACCACCCGGCAGGGCGAGCTGTTTCCGGGCCCAGAGCCGGGGCCGCAGTTCTATCCTGTGTCGGCCATAGACTATCTGACCGGGTACCTGATGGCCTTTGGGGCCATGGTGGCGCTGGGCCGCCGGGCCCGGGAGGGCGGCAGCTGGCTGGTGCGGGCATCGCTGGCCCAGACGGGCAAGTGGCTGGTGGACTTGGGACAGGTGCACGAGGTTGAGCTTGGGGGAGCGGCCGCGGAGTTCACCGCGGAGGAGCTGGACTGTTGGTCAACAGAGCAGGACGTGCCCACGGGCCGGCTGAGGCACTTGTCCCCGGCGCTGGAACTCTCGGAGACGCAACCGCACTGGGAGAGGCCCACGGTGCCACTGGGATACCACGATCCGGTATGGCCGGATCGGGTCTCGTAGAGGCACCGCCGTGAAGCAGGCCTGAGAAACTGCGGCCAAACGGTCAAAGTGACGGTGCCCCCGATGCTCCATCGTCTCGGGGTAGTGGATTCCCGCCCCGTATCAAGTACGGGGTGACGTTCTTTCGCGGGAATGACGGGAGGGGGTTGCTGGATTCCGGCCCCGCATCATGTGCGGTGTGACGTTCTATCGCCGGAATGACAGAAGGGACAAATGTCCAGTGTTCCGGGGCAGTGGACTCTCGCTTTCGGAGACTCTTGCGTAACCGTAGTGAGGTATTGGATGCAATGATGGAGTGATTTTTCGGAGGCGATGCGCCTCAGTCTCTGGGGAGGAATCTGGCTGGTCTTTCGATTCTGGTGAGGTAAACCGGCGTTGTTTGTCCCCTCCGGTCTTCACCCTCAGCCCTGTTCCGCGGCAATCCGGTCGGCACGGCGCAGGTTGTAGGCCATCACCTTGAACCACATCTCCACCGCGTTCCGGGCCAGTCCCCGGTACCTCACCCGGCGGTAGCCGTAGCTCCGTTTAAGTGTCCCGAACACTTTCTCCACCGTCTTGCGCACCGGGTCTATCAGCTCGTTGCGCCGTTTCTGCCATCGCGGCAACCCGTCCTGATGCTTGTGGGAACGGTGCATGATCCTGTCCTTGATTCCTTGGGACCGCAGCCACCTGCGCCTCTCCCTCGACTCGTATGACCGGTCGGCGTATACCGCCTCCTCATCACCGCTCACCAACTGCTCCGCCACCAAACTCTCGTAAACCTTGGCCGGGGTGAACACCGCACGGCGAATCACACCCGAACCCTGGTCCACTCCCAGGTGCACCTTGTAGCCGAAATGGCTCCGGCGTCCCCTGTGGGTGTAGCTCCAGCCAGCGTCGGGGTCCAGGGGACTGCCGTCGCCGGGCCCCTCCTCCCGTGAGGGCCGACGCACCTGCGCCTCAACCAGGGTGGCGTCCAGCAACGTCCCCTGTTTCAGGACCATGCCCCGATCCTCCAACTGACGCCCCAACTCCTGGAACAGCCGGGCGCTCACCTCCTCCCCCAGGGCGCTGCGGAACCGGCTGATGGTGGAGTGGTCCGGGGTGTCGTCCTGCAGCCCCAGCCCCACGAAGCGGCGGAAGGATATCCGGTCCCCCAAAGCCTCCTCCATCTGGGGATCCGAAAGGTTGTACCACTGCTGCAGGAGCAGCACCTTGACCATCAGCAGGGGAGGATAGCTGGGCCGCCCCTCGGAAGAGGCATGGATTTTACTGACCAGGCGGCCGAAGGGCTCCCAGTCCACCGATTCTTCGATGCGTTCCAGCCTGGGGTTGACGCCCAGATTCCCCGGCAACAAAGCCTCCGCCAACGAACGCTGTCCCGTCTCACGGTGCATCCTCTCCCCTCCTGTGCCCTGACCCCAGGGAACTCATCTATTTTCATCCCCAACAGGAAGTTACGCAAAGGTCTCCTTTCGCGGGAATGACGGTCTGGCCGGATGGCGGTTGGGCCAACCGGATGATAGTTAGCCAGTTTCCGAGGAGATGACTCACCTGCCCTCACGGATGAAGTCGGCGACCCGTTCGGCGATCATGATGACGGTGGCGTTGGTGTTGGCCCGCACGATGTCGGGCATGACGGAGGCGTCGACCACCCGCAGCCCGCGCAGGCCGTGAACACGGCAGAACTGGTCGACCACGGCCGTTGGGTCGTCTGACGGGCCCATCCTGCAGGTGACCGACTGGTGGCCAGCTATGCCGGCATTGCGCTGCAGCCACGAGTCGAGGGCCTCGTCGCTGGCGAGATCGGCGTCGGTGGGCGACAGTCGTTCCGCCAGCAATCCACCAAAGGCCGGGTGTTCGAAAATGCGGACAGTCCGGCGGACTGCGTCCCTGAGCCGAGGGAGATCCCTGGGATCGGTTAAGAACCGGTAGTCCATGTGAGGCTGGTCGGAGACCTGGGCTGAGGTGAGAGTCACCCGCCCCTGGCTGTAGGGGAACTCCAGCCGGCAGCCGATGCGTATGTCGGGCGGAGTGTCGCTGGCGGGGTAGGAAGTGGTGGGCTGGACCTGGATATCGTTGCGGTCCGGGGAGCCCCCGGCGGTAAAGCGCAAGCCCACCTGATTGCGAGGGGCCTCGGGTGGGAGGTGGTGGGAGGGATCAGAGCGGTAGACGACAGACACAGTGGGGTGATTCTTCAGCCCGCGGCCCACACCGGGCAGGTCGTTTACGGCGTCGATACCCAGAGGGCGGAGGTCCTCAGCGGGGCCGACACCGGAAAGCAGCAGCAGCTGGGGCGTGTGGATGGCACCGGCGCTGAGTATTATCTCGTCGCCCTCGGCGAGGAAGGTTTCGCCACCGCTTTCCACCTCGACTGCGGTGGCACGCCGGCCATCGAAGAGGAGGCGGCGGGCCAGGGCGTTGGCACGGATGGTCAGGTTCAGGCGATGGCGGCACGAGTCGAGGTAGGTGATGGCGGTGCTCATGCGGATGCCGCCGGGGTTGTTCAAGGGTATCCGGCCCACGCCGGTGGCGTCGGGGTGGTTCATGTCTGGGTCGTCGGGGAACCCGAGGTCCCGGCAGGCGCGGTAGAAGGCTGCCTGGAGGGGGAGCCAGGTCTCAGCGGGGTGGCGCCACACGGGGATGGGGCCGTCGGAGCCGTGGAAGTCGTCGCGGATGTCGGCGTCCGCCTCAAGCCGACGGAAATAGGGGAGGGTCTTTTCGTAGCTCCACTGGTCGTTGCCGGCGGCGGCCCAGGCGTCGAAGTCTTCGGGCGCTCCCCGCAGGAGAATCTGGTGGTTGATGGCGCTGCTGCCGCCGGTAACGCGGCCACGGGCAACGTGGAGCGGGTGGGGTTGCTGAGGCGTGGAGAGGCCGGTCAAGGACCAGTTGTGGGCCGCCCCCTGTTCGGAGGCAGCCTGGTTTAGGTCGTACCGGATTTCGTCGGGCAAGAATTCCGGCGTGGGATAGTCGGGCCCGGCCTCCAGCAGGAGTATGGACCTGGTCGGGTCTTCCGACAGACGGTTGGCCAGGACGCAACCGGCGGACCCTGCCCCGACGATGATGAAGTCGTATTTCATGGGACCTCCGGCCTCCCAGCTGGCATGGACGCGGCAGACGAGGGTGGCGGTGCCTTGCGGCAGAGTAGACGCTTTCGCTCCCTTCGGCCGGCGCAAGGCGAACTGAGGACAGCCCGAATCCCTTTCCGGAGGGAGGGGATTCGCCGCTCCCGCAGGGGTGTCCGACAGGCAATTGCCGCAACGGACAGGATACCGCAGTTATATCAGTCCCTGCTGGAGGGGGCAATCGTCCTGCTGGCTGGCAAGGGACTTTCGAATATTGTCTGAATCAGGGTTCACACGATTAAAGGATAAGCAGGATTTCCTGTCATCTTCCGTAGGCACGGTTGTCCATGCTTGGAATTTCACCCTCACCCTAACCCTCTCCCTCAAGGGAGAGGGGATAGCTTTGCGGCGCGTGCCCTGGCGTCAAGGGCGGGCACAAGGCCCGCCCTTACGGGTGTTGGGGCGACCTGGCAGTTCAACCTGGCAGTTAGCCGGGCGCGGCAGCCGGGCAGTTATGGAGTAGTTTCTAGAACAGGATGGGAAAGGCCATGAAGGGGGCGGTCGTGGGCCGGTAATTGCTGGGCTTCCTGGCGGGGAGATCCCAGCGGAGCATGGAGCGGATCAGGGCGTCGAAGGGCGGCTTGCAGAGCACGGAGTGGAGGAATTCCGGGACCTCGGGAGACCGGCCCTCCTTCCGGCACTCATTGAGATACTGGTTGAGTTCGACGAAGGTAGCGCCGGAGACGCCCTCCCGGCGCAGCATGCCCGTGGCAACGAAGAAATCGGGCAGGGGCTTCTTGCTGTTCCTGGCCGCGGCCCACTGGTCGCAGAACTTTTCGGCGACGCGGCGGGCGCGGACGACCGCGAGCTCCCGGGCGAACTTTCTCTGCAGGGTATTGATGAGGTTTCTGATGACGCTCAACGACATGGAGTCACATCCTTGGGGGCCTGTCGGGCCCAGTTTTTTTGTTTTTCCGGCCACTATCGGCCATAGGCGGCCATTTCCGGGGGGCTGCCTTTGCAGGGTGCAGATACGCCGGGCGGTACGGACATGTGAGACTATAGATATAGTACATATATTCTAACTGACTTTCAAGGGCCGAATGTCAGGGGGCCTTTCGGTAATCGAGTACTTTCGGTATTTCTTGCGGGATAGGAATGGCTCGGGCCGGGTCTTTATGGCAAAGGGTCTTCTGGATTCCGGCTTTCGCCGGAATGACGGGGTGGGGCCGGAATGACGGGAGAGGGCGGGGATGACGGGGTGGGGCCGGAATGACGGGGAAGGTCGGGAATGGGGGGACAAGTGGGGAGGGATGGGCGTCCGGGCGGGTGTATCATCGTTCACCATGAACGTCGCATGGAAATGGGCGGTGTCCCTGGGAATCAGGGACTTTCGGATGCTCTGGGGATCGACGCTGCTGTACTCGCTGGCCACGGGGATGGAGCAGGTGTCGGTGGGATGGCTGATTTTAGAGCTTACGGGTTCGGAGCTGATGTTAGGGGTGGGGGCGGCGGCCCGGATGGTGCCGTTCTTCGCCCTGGGCCTGATCTCGGGCGCGATGGCGGACCGGTGGGAGCGCCGGTGGCTGCTGCGGATCGGCAGCGGGGGAGGGGCTGCGGTCGCCCTGGCCATGGGTTTGCTGTTGCTGGGCGGGCTGGAGAACGTGTGGGTGGTAATCGGGCTGGTGGCGCTCCTGGGATGCACCCTCGCCTTCGTGCTAACGGTGCGCCAGACATACACGTACGACATTGTGGGCCCGGAATACGCGCTGAACGGCCTGGCACTGGGAGCAATGGCGATGCAGGGCGGCGGAATCGTGGGTTCCCTGGCCTCGGGGGCAGTGATCGAGGCAGTGGGCCCGGGCTGGCAATTCGTGGCCGCGGCAGTCTGCTACACGGGATCGGTGTTGGCCACGATACCGATAGGCAATCCGGGGCGTTCGATGCGACCGGCTGCGACATCCGTTCTGAGGAACCTGACGGTCTACGTGAGGCTGCTGCGCAGCTACAGGCTGCTGTTGGTGCTGATGCTACTGACAGCGGCGACGGAGGTGCTGGGGTTCACGCACATGACGCTGCTGCCGGTGTTCGCCAAGGACGTGCTCAGCGTGGGACCGACAGGGCTGGGAGTGATGACGGCGATGCGGCAAACGGGGGGCCTGCTGGGCCTGTGGCTGCTGGTCTGGTTGGGAAACGTCAGGAAGAAAGGGCTGATGATGTTTGCCACGGCCATCGGGTTCGGCGGAGGGCTGATGGCGTTTTCGGTGTCGGGCAACATCTATTCTTTCCTGGGAGTGCTGCTGTTCGTGAATGCCTGCGCCATGGCGGTGGACACACTGTACAAGACGCTGATGCAGGGCCTGGTGCCGGACGAGGAGCGAGGACGGGCGATGGGGTCCTGGGTGCTGAGCATCGGATTCGCGCCGGTGGGTCACGTGGGGGTGGGGGCGCTGGCCGAGGCGGTGGGGGCACCGCGGGCGCTGCTGATCAACGGGGCGGCACTGGCGGCGATCAGCGTGGTTGCAGCCATCGGGTTGCCGAGGATCCGGAGGCTCAGCTAAGGAGTGGGGACCCCGTGGTGGTGCCAGGGCCCCTCGATTCTCCAGTGCCTGCGGTTTTTCCGGCAGGATACGAATGGCTTGGGCCAAGTCGTTATACCAGAGGGTCATTCTGGATTCCGGCTTTCGCCGGAATAACTGAGGAGAGCGGAATGACGAAAGGGGACGGAATGACGGGTTGTTTTTCCTGCGGACGTCGCATGGTATCCCAAATATGACAGCCCCGTTCGCGGGCGGTCTCAAAACTGTACACCACCAGACAATCGTGGTAAAACTAACGGCAATTCTCTGCAGGAGTTCAATATGGGCAAGCAGCTATCGAATTCTCTGTCTCTCCTCGGGAGAGTGCGCTGGGCCGTGCTGATGGCGGCGGTGGCGCTGGTGGTGTCGATGGTGGCGGTGGCCTGCGGGTCGGACGAACCGGAGGCGACGACGGCCCCGGCAGCCGCGCCGACGACGGCGGCGACGACAGCGCCCGCGGCGACCACGGCGCCGGCTCCGACAGAGGCCATGGAAGAGGAACCCACGAACACGCCGATACCGACGCAGGTGTCAGTCCCGACGGCGGCGCCCTCGCCAGTGGCGGTGACCGGCGGCTTCCCGGCGCCGGGAGTAGACGGCGTGCCGGAGACGGTAGGTAAGTTCACCATCGCGGTCGATGGATGGGGCTGGGACGACCTGAACCCGGTGCAGATGCAGGGTGTAACGTTCCTGCAGGACTACATCAACGTGTTCCTGCTAATGCGCGACGAGGAGCACAACATCGTTTCGGGCCTGGCGACGGACTGGGAGCTGAACGACGAGGGCTTCCGGTTCACGATTCACCCGAATGCGATCTGGCAGGACGGGACACCGATTGTCGCAGAGGACATCAAGTGGAATGTAGAGGCGGCACGGGGTGACTTCTCGCCCGAATTCACCGGGCACCTTTCCGCCAACCGCTTCCAGGAGCAGATCCAGGAAGTAGAGGTAATCAGCGACAAGGAGGTCATGATCAGGACCGTGTCGCCGGTTCCCGACTTCGTGGCCTTCTACTCCGGTTCCGGATACCACCAGGTGCACTTTGGAAACGCGAGCTATATGCAGGAAGTGGGCGTTGACGAATTTGAGAAGAATCCATCGGGCGGCGGGCCCTACACGGTCTCCCTGTGGCGCCCCAGCGAGCGGATAGAATTGCAGCGTTGGGACGATTTCTGGGGCGATACGGACTGGTACCACGCGCCACAACACACCGATCTGGAGATAATCCTGTCGACGGATTCTGCGTCCCGGTACGGACTGCTGCGGGGCGACCAGGTGGATGCGGTGGTCAACATACCCTACGTGGTGGCCAAGGACATCCCGCGCTCGGAGGAGTTCGATGCTCGCGGGATCAATCCAGACCAAGGGGAGTTCTGGACACAGACGGTGCGCTCCACGGGGAATTACAACATCGACTTCGTGAACCTGATGTCGGACTCGCTCGAACCGCCGACCGCCGAGGAGGTGAAGCCCTTTGACGACATCCGGGTGCGGGAGGCCTTCGAGTTGGCGATCGACAAGATAGCCATCGTGGAAACGGCGCACCACGGGTTCACGACGCCGATGGGCGGACTCTGGTTCACCGGGTCCTTCGGTTTCCAGGAGGACATTCCCGTGTCCCCCTATGACCCGGATCGGGCGAGGATGCTGCTGGAGGAGGCCGGCTACGGGGACGGATTCGAGGTAGAGGTGTATTACGGTCCGTTCGTGAATTCTCCGGGCCAGAGGGACTGGCTGGAGGCGGCGGCATCCTTCCTGAAAGAGGTCAACATCGATCTGAAGATATTCGAGATCCCGACGGCAGAATTCTACAGTCGCTGCTGCTTCGGCGCTCCTGACGACCTGGAGCGGCCGTACCGGCCACTGATCGTGCAGACCTGGGGCCGGCAGGAGCACGCAGGGGTGATTGTGAACTACGGTTATCACGAGACGGGCAGCTACATCTGCTGCTGGGATGAGACGACGGAGGCGCTGTGGCGCCAGGCGAACTCCACGACTGACCCGGAGGTGCAGCTGGAGGCGTTGAACGGCATAGAGAACCACGTACTGGAGAACCGGTGGGTGGTGCCGATGGCGGAGGTGGCGGTGGTACAGGGCTACACGGACAGGGTGCTGGCGCACCCGACGGCGCCATTCGCCAGCTCCTTCGAGCAACTGTGGCGGGTGGTGCTCCGCGACTGATACTCGCAGGAAGCTCCCCCGGTCCGAAGCTGGGCCGGGGGAGCTTTCGTTTTTACGGGGCCCGAATCCTGTGGGTGAGGGGGCGGATACCGAGGGCAGCGTTCCGAATCAGGTAGTCTACTTCGGGTAGAGGCCCTGCCAGGAACAAGAGCCCACAGCAGCGCGCCCCTACACTGGGAAGGAATCCACTTAGTTTGGAACGCAATCCTACCGAAGAGGGAGGCGGCGGTGGAAAGCGCAGAGCAGACAGGACTGACCTGGTGAAATGAGAAGTTATGCCTTCAGGCGAATAGGCCGGGGGCTTATAACGGTGTGGCTGGTGATGCTCGCCGTGTTTTTCCTGCTGCGCTTCACTGGGAACCCCATCGATTACCTGGCCAATCCCAGCATCACCGTGGAGGACAGGGAACGGATGAAGCGGGAGTTCGGCCTGGACAAACCCTGGCACATCCAGTACCTGCTGTTCAATAAGGGCATCTTCACCGGCCACTTCGGCGTCTCGGTGCGGTGGTCGGGGAACGAGGCTTTCGACGTCTTCAAGTCGAGGGTGATGGCCACAGTACAGCTGGTGGGGGCAGGGTTGGCGTTCTCGATGGTGCTGGGCCTGGTCCTGGGGGTGATCTCGGCGGCCTATCCGGACTCATGGTTCGACCGGGTGGGCAAGCTGGTGGCCATAAGCGGGCAGGCGATGCCGGCGTTCTGGCTGGGGCTGCTGTTCATCCTGCTCTTTTCGATCTGGCTGAGCTGGCTGCCCAGCGCCGGGGGGCTGGACCGGGTGGGTTGGAAAGGGATACTAATGCCGTCAATCTCGCTGGGGTGGTTCCTGGTCGCGGCCAACATGAGGCTGTCGCGTTCCTCGATGCTGGAGGTGCTGGACTCGGAGTACATCAAAATGCTGCGGGCCAAGGGCCTTCCGTTCCGGATCATTATCTGGAAGCACGCTTTGCGCAACGCTTCGCTGCCTGTGATAACGCTGTTCGGAGTCAACCTGGCCCTACTGGTGGGCGGGGCCCTGGTCACGGAGCAGATCTTCTCATGGCCCGGCATCGGGCTGCTGCTGGTGGACGCGATACTGGCCCGGGACTACGCGGTGGTCCAGACGGTAGTGTTTTTCACCTCGATGGTCATCGTAGTTACCAACATCCTGATCGATCTGGCATACGCCTGGCTTGACCCGCGGGTCAGGCTGGCCTAGGGACGCGGGATGTCGATAGCAGGGCAAGGAGACAGGGGGGTCATCTCGAGGGGCGGCCAGTCCCCAAGCGGCCTGGTCGTCAGGGGACTGAGGAAACTGCCGGAGATTTTCCGGGGCGCCCCCAAGTTCTCGCTGCTGTTCCTGACGCTGGCGATCGTCTGCGCCATCATGGCTCCGCTCCTGCCCTTCGATCCGGTGAAGGGCGACCTCAACAATCCACTGCAGGCTCCGACCTGGGGAGCGCACCCGCTGGGCACAGACCACCAGGGGCGGGACATGGTGGTGCGGCTGATACACGGGGCGAACATCTCCATCACCGTAGGATTTCTGGCGGTGTTCGTTTCGGGGGCTGCGGGTACCATAGTTGCCGTTATAGCAGGGGTGTTCAAGGGGTGGGTGGACGGCCTGCTGATCCAGATTACAGATGCCTTCATGGCCCTGCCCTTCCTGATGGTGGCGGTGACGGTGGTAGCGCTGCTGGGGCCGAGCAAGACCAACGTGATCCTGGTGCTGGGCCTGCTGCGGTGGATGAGCTATGCCCGCATACTAAGGAGCGAGGTGCTGTCCGTCACTGAAACGGATTACGTGCGCCTGGCGAGGGTGGCGGGGGCCAGCAACTGGCGGATCATCCTGCGGCACGTGCTGCCCAACCTGTCGAACACGCTGCTGATCATCAGCACGCTGGAGCTGGGGACGGTCATCATCTTCGAGTCGGCGCTGAGCTTCCTGGGGCTGGGAGTGCCGCGTCCGCTGCCGTCGTGGGGGACGATGCTTGCCGACGGACAGGCCTATATCTATACTCACTGGTGGCTTCCGGTGATGCCGGGTGTAGCGATTTCGCTGCTGGTAATGTCCACGAACCTGACCGGTGACTGGCTGAGGGAGAGGGTCGACCCGACCCGGCGGCAGCTGTGATGGCTTTCTGCCTTTGCTGGAAGGCGAGCGCTGCGGCGCGGGAATCTTGCGTTCCAGCCACGAACGAGATTTTGAAATTAGGAGAACGTGATGGCACAGGATTCTGAAGTCAGCAACAAGTTCAGCGGAGTGATGAAGAGCCTGCCGGAATTTAACATAACAGCCGAGGACTCGGCGTTCCTGATCATTGACATGCAGTACCTGGATGCGCACCGCGACTACGGGATAGGAGCGGAGGCCAAGGAACTAGGGACGGCAGAGGACTTCGACTACTTCTTCACGCGAGTGGAGGAGTTGCTGATTCCCAATATCCAGAAAGTCCAGGAGGCCTGCAGGGAAAAGGGAATCGAGGTCATATTCGTGCGAATAGCGTCGCTGGTAAACGACTGCCGGGATGTAAGCCCGGTACACAAGAGGCTGCAGCTATTCGCGCCGGCTAACTCGAAGGAGGCGGAAATCCTGGAGGAAATCAAGCCGCTGGACAACGAGATCGTCGTTACGAAGGGCTGCTCGGGCGCTTTCAACGGCACCAACTTGGACCAGATCCTGGCCAACCTGGGGATCAAGACGCTGATCTGCTGCGGAGTGGCGACCAACTACTGCGTGGAGACGACGGTGCGGGACGCGGGAGACCGGGACTACAACGTGATACTGCTGCACGACGCCTCGGCGGGATTTACCGAGGAGCAGGACAAGATGGCGTTCCAGGTTCTGAATGAGACCTACTCCAAGGTCAAGTCTACCGACGAGATACTGGAGCAGATTGCCCAGGTCGCCAAGAGGAGAGACCTGATCGGCGTGTAGTGTCGCGCCAGTCATTCCGTACGGGGGCCGTAATTCCGAGCCTGCGGCGTTTCCGATGGGGCGCCGCAGGTTTTTTGTGTCGCGAGGGGTGGCCGGTGCAGAGACATCAGTGATGGTGAGCGAAGGGGCAAGCGTTTCGGGAGGCGTGGGATTGGGCGCCAGCAAGAGGAGGATTTCAGCCATGTTCCAACCCGTCCCTGGATTCCCGCTTTCGCGGGAATGACGGAGGGCGGCGGGAATGAGGGAGATGGGCTGGAATGACGGAGGAGGCGACGGGGCAGCCACAAGGGCTGCCCCTGCAAGATTTCCGGTCCTTTTGTGTTGAGGCGGGTTTCAAATGCGCCCCTACGGTGGTGCGGTGCATTTGTGCCAGGGTGGGTCAGAAACCCGCTCATGGGCACCGTTCAAGGGTGCGCCGACGAGGGAAAGGCGTCAGAGGCCGAGGAGGCGTTCCAGGTTGCCGTGGAGAATGGCCTCTTTTTCCTCCATGGTCAGGCTCTCAAGGCCCAGGATCCAGGACACGGGCCAATCGGTTGCCATGTCGAAAGGCCAGTCGGTGCCGAAGACGACGCGTTCGATGCCCACGGTGTCGATGAGGTAGCGGAGGGCTTCCTCGCTGTGGGTCAAGCAGTCGTAATAGAACCTGTCGAGGTATTTACTGGGCGGCTGAGTGATGTGAACGCGGGCCTCGGGACGCACCTGCCAGCCCCGGTCCATGCGCCCGATACCGTAGCACGTGTAGCCGCCGCCGTGGCAGAGACAGACGCGAAGGCCGGGACAGGCGTCCATGACTCCGCCAAAAACAAAGGAGGCGAAGGTGACGGTGCGTTCGGCCAGGTTGCCGATGGTGTTGGGGAGGTGGTAGCTGTTGTTGAGAGGGGAGACGATGGTGCTGCCGCCCTGGTGAATCAGGAACAGGGCCCCAGAGGCCTCGGCAGACTTCCA
Organism: Dehalococcoidia bacterium; assembly: GCA_965208825.1. GTDB lineage: Bacteria > Chloroflexota > Dehalococcoidia > Lucifugimonadales > UBA3495 > VXOI01. Next base: position 296,774 of record CBDBPP010000002.1, on the reverse strand, counting down.
GAGGGGCATAAAGGAGGGGTCGTCGAAGGTCTTGCCATTGACGTGGTCGCCAATCATGGCACCTTTGAGTCCCAGGCGCATGCTGCGCTCCAGCTCGGCGACGGAGGCGGAGACGTCCTGCATGGGCAAGGTTGCGAAGCCGGCGAACCTGTCGGGCCAGTCTCTGGCCAGCCGCGCCACGTAGTCGTTACATTCCCGGGCCATGGCGGTTACGACGGAGGCGTCCATGTCGTAGTTGTAAAAGGAGGCGTTGGTGGAAAGGACCTGGACATCCACACCCAGGGAGTCCATATCGGCGATGCGCTCTTCGGGGGTCCAGGCGGTGCGGGGGTTGTAGGCCATGTTGGAGGCTGAATCTGCACCAAGACCGTGCCAGGTGTCCCCGTTGCGAAAGGCGTGAATAAACCCTTCGGGCGAGATGTGGGCGTGGATATCGATGGCGCGCATGAATTCTCCACCAAGTCAAAGGCGTTTCCCGGCATTGACGATGAGGACTGAGAGGGCCGGGACCGATTCCCGGAACGGGTCTAGTGCTGATGGTGGCCGGTGTCAACGGGCGCTTCGGGCAGGAGGTCGATGCGCTCCAGCCACTTTACGCTCCAGCGACCGGCCTGGCCGGGTACGACGAGCCGGCAGGGGCCGCCGTGCTCGACGGTGAGGGGCGCGCCGTTGTGCCGGAGCGCCACCATGATGCCCGCGCTGCCGGCCTCCTCCACCGTTACGCCGACGGTGTAGCCGCCGGAGGTGAAGCCCACGTAGCGGGCCTGGGGCAAGGGGCCGACATCTCTGAGCAGGTCGGCGAGGGGTACACCCTCCCAGTGCTGGTCATGGGCCACCCAACCTGTGACGCAGCGGAAATCATCGACGAGCTCGCCCTGGGCCAGGCGGGACAGGCCCTGGACGTCGAACTCGCGGGGCCTGGCGACCAGGCCGCCGATGCTCAGTCCCTTCCAGGCGGCATCGGGATTCTGGGCCCCGCAAACGGGCAGGACGACCTGTACGTCACCGTTTTCCTCGTTCATTACTACCACCTCCGGTCATGAGACGGTGCAGTCCTACGGTCCAGTCCTGTTGGACTAGACCGATGCCGGTCTCAGTTGTGCGGTGAATATTATCGCGGCCTTCTGCGACTGTCCACAGAACGAGGGTCGGCGGGCAGGGCTATTGCATAATCTGAATCAGGATTCACAGGATTAAAGGGTGAGCAGGATTTCCTGTCGTCTTTCATAGGCACAGTTGTCGTCGCTTGGAATTTCACCCCCACCCTCTCCCTCAAGGGAGAGGGGATAAGATGCTTGGAATTTCACGCTCACCCTAACCATCCCCTTCAAGGGGGAGGGAATGGCTTTTGCGGCTATTTTCTTGGCAATGATGGGTGGAGCCCGGAATATGGTATAAACTCACCAGAGTAGGGTAATCGAAGGTTATAATGGGCCGGGCTCGGCGGAATACACAGCACGAGCGGCAATAGTCGAGCCGTGGATTTCAGGGAGGGACGATGATCTTCGGCGCGATCACCAACTCCTGGCGAATGCAGCTGGAGAGCCAGTCGTTGATCGAACTGGTGGGACAGGCGGAGGCGAGGGGTGCGAGGCATATCGAGCTGCGCCAGACCTGCCTTGGGAGCTGCGAGACCGGGGAGGGCGACGCATGGCGGCCCTCGCTGGAGGGACTGAGGCAAGCCGTCGAAGCGTGGCCCGATCTGACCTACGATCTGGCGATGGCCTGGCCCTGCCTGACCCAGCGGAGGGACCCGAAGGGCGAGGCATGGCAGGCGGCACTGGCCGGGGCGAAATTAGTGGGAGGGAGTTCACCGCATCTTCGGATCGTCGATCCGTCCGGCTTCGACCATGTGTGGACATCGCCGGAGGATATACCGGTGGAGGCCTGGGGGCTGGCGGAGCTGGCCACCGAGTCGGCAAGGCAGGGCGTGGTGCTTTCGATGGAGAATTCGGGGCAGCCGATATGCAGCATGGCGATGCTGGTGGAGGCGGTGCGGGAGAGGATGCCGGCGGAATACCGGGAGTTCCTAGGACTTTGCCCGGACCCGACGAACCAGCTGCGCCGCTTTCCTGAATCGGAGCCACTGGCGGACCTGAAGGCGCTGCGCCCGGACATGCTGAAGATCGTGCATTTCAAGCAGATTCGGAGCGGAATGGCCTGTCCGAGCGTTGAGGACGGGGACCTGGACTGCCGCCAGATGCGGGACATTCTCCTGGCCAAGGGGTACGAGGGCGCGGCGATCATGGAAATCCCGCCCCATCCGGACGTGTTTAGCAATCTCGAGGCCAGTTTCGCTTACCTGAGCTAAACGGCTTCCAGAGACCGCAGGCCGCCATAATTTCTCCTGAGAAGAGGGGGACCTGGCGAGGGGGAGCGCCCGATATGCAAGAATCACCGATACAGGACTTTATCGGGAATCCACCCGGCGACACACGATGGGACGCCCTGATCGAATGGGCGAGGCTGTTCTACCAGTGGGACCGGTTCCAGGAGGCGGAACGGGACTACAAGCTGGAGATAGCCCAGACCCTGGGCAGCGTACGAGACATGCTGCTGGACGGTTTCCCGAACTGGGACGCAGGCTTGAAGGGGCCACGGTCGCCGGGGTACCACCTGATCAACTGGCGAGTGTACTCGGCGTTCAGGAATCTCCTGGACAAGGACAAATCCCTGGTGGGAAGCGTCCTGAGGGAGTTCTGGCAGCCGGGACGCAACGTCACCGCAGAGGAGAGGATCAGGCAGTTCGAGGAACGGATCGCGGTGGGACCCAACGGTCAGCTGGCGGCGGCTTTTCTGATGGCGGACGATCCTGCCAACAACCCACCATATCGGGCGGAGTACCTGAACCGGGCCTATCAGTCGGTGGGCCGGGAGCGAGACGAGGTGGGTGACGACGGTGGGCGCCGCTACGGGCGCATGCTGAATTTCCTTGATGAGTTCATCCGGCGCTCGGGAACGCGCAGCCTGCACATCCGGGACCGGATGGACGCCCAGTCGCTGCTGTGGTGCGTGATGCTCTACGGGACGGAACGACCGCCAGCCAGCGAATGGCCGGAGGGGCTTCGCCAGCGGTACGACGCGTACCTGCACGGGGACACGGTGCCACCGCCACCGCTTCCGACGGAGCGGGAACCGGAGCAGGTGCCGGAGTCCCAGCCCGAGTCCGCACCGTCTACGCCACGAGACCCATGGTCGCAGGAGAAACTGGCGGCCCTGGCGGAGGAGCTGCTGTGGGAGGAGGGGGAGTTCGCCGAGGTGGTGGCGGACCTGCGAGATAAGCGACAGGTGATTTTCTACGGGCCCTCGGGCACCGGGAAGACGTACGTAGCGCGCAGGATCGCCCAGCATTGCCGAGAGGAGGGGGGCGACTACGCCATCGTGCAGTTTCACCCGTCTTACTCGTACGAGGACTTCGTCGAGGGGTTCCGGCCCAGGATACGGGAGGGACAGCCAGGATTCGAACTGGTGGCCGGGCCGCTGCTGCGGATGGCGGCGCAAGCTGCCGCCAACCCGCAATCGACGTACATACTGGTGATCGACGAGCTGAACCGGGGCAACGTGGCCAAGGTATTCGGGGAACTGTACTACCTGCTGGAGTACCGCGACGACGATATCCAGCTGCAGTACAGCGGTGCGGGCCAGAGGTTCCGGCTGCCGGAGAACCTGTGGTTCATCTGCACGATGAACACGGCGGACCGTTCCATCGCGCTTATGGACGCCGCGCTGCGGCGGCGATTCTACTTCGCACCTTTCTTCGGAGACCAGCCTCCGATCCGGGGACTGCTGCGGCGGTGGCTGGACCGGAACCGGCCGGAGGCGTCCTGGGTGGCCGACCTGGTGGACCTCGCCAACGAGAGGCTGGGAGACCGCCATACGAGCATCGGCCCGAGCTTCTTCATGCCGGATGCCGAGGGACTGGACGAGGCCCAGGTGCGAAGGATCTGGAGGCGGGCGGTGCTCCCCTACATCGAGGAGCAGTTCTTCGGCAACGAAGACCGGCTGGCGGAGTTCGACTTCGACAGGTTGCTGTCGGAACTGTCGAGGGAAGTCGGGAAACCTGCCGCCGGGGAGTCACGGGAGGAACCGGCGGAGGACGAGGAGGCCGAAGGGGGTCCAGAGTCCGAGGAGACCGCCTCAGCGGCAGGGCAGGACGAGGATGCCGCGGCGGCAGATGCAAACTCTCCAGTTGCGTGAGGGAGAGCCCTACAGGGTTGACGCCCCGCTTACGGGGGAACAACTGGAGATCCTTGGCGAAGCGCACGTAAGCGTACGGCCAGTCAGTGCGCCGGGAAGGCCCGGGGACCTGGCGTGGGAGCTGTGTCCCTCGTCGCAGGTCGGCGTGTTCCGGTGCGGCGAACTGAACGTGGTAATCCGGCCCAGGATTCCCATGGACCGGGTGATGTTCCTGGTCGGGTTTTCCCTGGGCCCGGGGGACTGGGGAGATGCCCCCTTCGATCTCGCTGAGGATGACGACATTCTCGAGGCGATTGTGCCGGCCTTTGTCAGGCTCACTCAGGATGCAATCCAGCGCGGCCTGCTGCAGGGATACCGTACGGAGGAGGAGTCGGTGGCCATGGTCCGGGGGCGTATTCGTTTACCGGACCAGATGAACAGGAGGTTCGGCTGGACGATTCCGGTGGAGGTAAGCCACGACGATTTCACCGTGGATATCGAGGAAAACCGGCTGCTGAAGACCGCGATCCACCTGCTGGGACGGATGCCGGTGCGGTCGGTGGAGACGCTGCGACAGCTGGGGGCACTGCGACCGGCGTTTGCTCCGGTCTCGCTGGGGAATTATCGCAGGGGAATGGTGCCGGAGGTGCATTACACCCGACTGAATCGCCACTACAAGCCGGCAGTGGAGATGGCCCGGCTGGTCATCGGAAGCACGTTACTGGAGTTCCTGCACGGCGAGGCGGTGGGGGCGTCGCTGCTGGTGGACATGAACCGGGTATTTGAGACCTTCGTGCGGACGGCCCTGCGCCAGGAGCTGAGTTTGCCGGAATCGGAATGGCCGGCGGGACACAACCTGGGACGGGCGCTGCACCTGGCGGAGGAGGAACAGGTGCGGGTAAGGCCAGGACTCTCGTGGTGGAGGGGGCGCCGCTGCCTGTTCGTCGGTGATACGCGGTACGCTCCAGCGAAGGCCGATGGCGATGGTCAGCAGTCGGACATATACCGGATGCTGGCCTACTGTACCGCGGCGAACCTGCCCTCCGGGCTGCTGGTGTACGCTGGAGAGCAGGCGGGGTCTGCCGTACACCGTATCCGGCATTCCGGGAAGGCGATCGAGGTGGTGTCGCTGGACCTGGCCGGAACGCCCCTGGAGACGCTGGGGCAGGTGAGGGCGCTGGCGGAACGGGTGCGGGCGCACCGCGAGGGAGCCTTCGCGGCGGGGTGACGGGGCGAGGCCGGGTGCGGACGGCAAAGGGTGCCACGAGGGCTGCTCCTACGGGTGTCCGGGGCTGGCGGTGGCAAGGGCAGCCACAAGGGCTGCCCTTACGGGTGTCCGGGGCTGGCGGCCAGAACAGGGCCGGGGGGGCCTCAGCCGACGCGGTAGTGGTCCAGCAGGTCCATGTTTAGCTCGTAGCCGATGCCCGGGCGGTCAGGGACGGTGACGAAACCGTCGGCGTCGGGTCGGAGCTTGGGATAGAACATCTCGTCGCGCAGTGGGTCTACGGCGGAGGGGTAGTACTCGAGGAACTCGCCATGGGGGATGCCGGCGGCGAGGGGCAGTTGCAGCTCCTGGCAGCCGTGGGGCGCGATGGTTACGCCGCGCTCCGCCGCGAGGTCGCATACGTCCTTGGCGACGTCATAGCCGGGAACGATGGCAACGTCAACGTTGAGGATGGATGCTCCGTGATGGTCGAGGAGGGTGCGGAAGTGGGCCAGGTGGTAGCCGTTCTCCCCGGTGGCGATCTTCACGCTGGACATTTCGGCGAGCCTGCGGTGGCCCTCGTAGTCGTGGATGGGGAGGGGTTCCTCGAACCAGTAGACGTCGTAGTCGGGCAGCAGTCGGGCGAACTCCATGGCGGTGGAGAGGTCGAGGGCACAGTTGGCGTCGACCAGCAGCGAGGCGCTGTCGCCGATGGCTTCGCGGGCGGCGGCAATGCGCTGCATGTCGCCGGCCACGCCGACGTTCGGGTCGCCGATCTTGATCTTGACGGCGCCGGCGTGCAGCTCCTCGACGTTGAAGCGGACCTCGTCCTGCAGCTCCTCGAGGCCCTTGCCCTGGGCGTAGTAGCCTCCGGCGATGTAGGTGCGGATGCGGTCCTGGGCGCCGCCCAGCAGGCTGTGGACCGACCGGCCCAACGCCTTGCCCTTGATGTCCCAGCAGGCGATGTTGATGGCGGCCAGGGCCTGGGTGTTCAGCCCGCCGGGGCCGAGGATCTTGATCAGCTTCTCGCCGAGGTCGACGGCGATGCCGCGGGTGTCCGTGGGGTCGCGGCCGATGAGGAGAGGGCGAAAGTAGTCGACATAAAGGGGAAAGAACTCCATGGGGCGTTCGGCGGCGGTGCCGCCGTTCCAGCCGTAGCCGGTGATGCCCTCGTCGGTGGTGACGGTGACCTTGTGGAGGCGGCCTGGGCCGTAGAAGTGGCCGCCGTTCCAGATGCCTGGCCGCTGCCACTCAAAGACTTCGCTGGTGACGCCGGTGATTTTCATGGGATGCTCCGTGGCTATGGCGATGCGATGGGGGCCTGGAATCGTTCGTCCGATATAGTGTACAGCCCATCGAAAAAGCAGTTCGACAGGCTGATTGAGTATCCTTAGTTTCGCTCTTTAGTCTCCCTTTTCTTTGAAGGAGGAGGGGGGTGGCGGAGGGGGCGGCTTCTTGACGTTCAGAGGCCGGTTGTCTCCTTTCAGCCCGATCCCTCGCCTGCTTGGCGCCAAGTTCGGCAATCTAGCCATTTACTCGACCTATATAGTGCCGGGTTAGTGGGCGCTGGCAAATTCTTGTCTCAGGCGTCTTTGTTCTTTGGAGGAGGCGGCGGTGGAGGAGGAGGCTTCTGGCGGTTGGTGGGCTTGGCGGAGCGGCCCTTGCCATTGTTTCCTTGAGACCGTTGGCTCGGTGGGGGATTCGGCACCCTTACCATAAACTACTCCTTTGAACCTTCACTAAGCGTTGTTTCCATAAATTCTACCATTTCAACCTCCCGCCCGGGTATCAGGACAATCGAAACTCCACTAAGAGGATGTCTTTCGCTTTCAACCAGCCATTCGCCTTCAGCGATAATGAAGTGCCCCTTCCCTGGCTGGCTCGGCCACTCTTGAGGCCATCCGTAAAGGCGGCGACCTCCCTTCAGGTGAAGCACAACAAAACAATCGTCGAAGCGATGAAACGCCGAATACCATTCAGAGGAATACGACGTTTCCTTCGTAACTCCGATTTTCCGCAAGAAACTATGAGCGATGTCGTGGTTGACGAGGCACGCCATGAAAACGGCCAATAGTATGGCGCTGAAAACGGAGAAGACAGTTTCGACTCCTGAAGGCCACGATTCTACATCCCAGGCCAAATCCCCCAGCGTCAGGATGATCCAGCTAATCGCCTGGGCGGCAACGGTAAAAGCCAGAGCCTGAACGACGTAGCCGAATTCATTGGGCCTAGAGTATGCCGTCAGGGAATAGAAGATTGCGGCAGCGACAAGCCCTGGAAGAAGGAACGCGAGGACCGTTACGACTTCACTGGTGGCCCAATCCATTGATGCCTATCTCCGCCGTAATCCTCCGCCTAGCAGAGGTCTAGCTGGGGTTCGGGGTCGTCGGGCTGGAGGTTGACGCGGTGGCCGTCCTTGATGACGGTGTCCAGGTGTTCGCCGCGCTGGAGGACGCGGATGTCGGCCAGCGGGTCGGCGTCGAGGATGAGCAGGTCGGCGAGCTTACCGGGCTCGAGGGTACCCAGCTGGCCCTCGAGCCCGACGGCGTAGGCGTTCTCGCGGGTGTTGGCGACGATGGCCTCCATGGGAGTGTAGCCGCCGTACTTTACCAGGACCTCGGCCTCGTTGGCGTGGAGGGTGCCGTAGGGCATGACCGGGGAGTTGCCGCTGTCAGTGCCACAAAGGACCTTGACGCCGAGGTTGCGAGCGGTCTCGAGGACGCGGCAGGCGCTCTCGGTGTTGCGACGGATGAGGTCGAGCTCGTCGTCGCCCCGTCCCTTTTCCTTGCCGATGGAGAGGGCTTCGAACAGGAAGGTCATGGTGGGCATGACGCGGACGCCATGTTCGGCGACGGAATAGAGCTCGGCCTCGGTGGCCAGGTCGGCGTGCATGATCCAGTCGACGCCGGCCTCGGCTGCGGCCTTGGTGGAGCCCGCGCCTCGGGAGTGAATGGTAACGCGGGCGTTGCGGCGATGGGCCTCATCCACCACGGCGGCGATTTCCTCTTTCGACATGGTCTGGTCGTCGCCCCAGGTGCTGTCGGCGAGTTTAATGAAGTCAACGCCATGCTTGGTCTGGCGGCGGACCTCGGTGATCATGTCATTGACGTCGTTGGTCAGGACGCCCAGGACATGCTCGGGCGTGCCAACCCATGACGGCTCATAGTCCCCGATGCTGCCGTAGGTGACGATGAAGCGTCCGGCGGTGGCGATGCGGGGACCCTCGACCATGCCGGCGTTGATGGCGTCGCGGAGGCCGACCTCGATGAACCAGGTGCCGCCGGGAATGGAGATGCTGGTGACTCCGGAGCGGAGCACGGTCTGGGCGTTGCGAGCGGCGCGGATGGCACTGAAGGCGGGGCTGGTGGTGCCCTTGGCGCTGGGGTATTTGAAGGAGGAGATGGCGGGGAAGCCGAAGGAGAGGTGGCAGTGGCCGTCGATGAGACCGGGCATGATCCACTTTCCCTCGGCGTCGATGACGTCAAAGTTGTCCGTGTCCTCGAGGTTGAGACCTGGCGGAAGGGCGCCCACGCTCGAGACGCGATTGCCTTCGATAACTACGGCCTCGTTGGCCGAGGCAGGTTGGCCAGTGCCGTCGATCAGTGTTCCGTTGCGGATTACCAGGGTCTTGCTGCTGGCAGTCATGGCTTGCTCCTCCAGTTCGAGTTGCCCTGTCTGTCGATTGTGGGTTGGTTGCCTGGTTGAGGGATTATACAACCGACCGGACGGTGAGAGTATGCGGTCCGGCGGATGATCGGAAATGGGCGGGGCGGTGCCGTTGGGCTGGCAGGCAGCGGGGCCGGCGCGGTTGTCGGCCGGACTTCTGCGTTGGTGGTGCGGTTTTCGGCCATCCTGACCCCCCTCCCGGCGGAAGAGGGGATTGTTCCCTTCGGGGAAAGGATTTCCGGGACAGTTACACAGCGGGCCGTCCGGGGAGACGGTGTGGCGGAGAGGTGTCGAGTGGTAGTATAGCGGGGCTTCGGCCATGCTGGGGAATACCACAAAGTACGGCAAAACACTAAAGCACATTTGCGCACAGGGAGAAAGACATGGCCTTCTACGAAGGGTTCGAACGGATGCAGGTAGACACAAGCGGCGGGGCCACCATCAACCTGGTCAAGGGAGGGGACGGGCCTCCGTTGCTGCTGCTACACGGATATCCGCAAACTCACATGATGTGGCACAAGATCGCACCGCGGCTGGCCGAGGACTTCACGGTGGTCGTGCCCGATCTGCGGGGCTACGGCGACAGCAGCAAGGTTCCCGGGGACGCGGAGCACCTGAACTACTCGAAGCGGGCCATGGCCCAAGACCAGGTGGACGTGATGGCGCACCTGGGGTTCGACCGGTTCAAGCTGGTGGGCCATGACCGGGGGGCACGGGTTTCGCACAGGCTGACCAAGGACCACCAGGAACGGGTGGAGCGGCTGATGGTGCTGGATATCATACCCACGCGCAGGATGTTCCAGATAGTGAACAAGGAGATGGCGACCAACACCTACCACTGGTTCTTCCTGATCCAGCCGTACGACTTTCCGGAGAGGGTGATCGGCGCCGACCCCGATCATTTCGTTAGGAGATCCTTCGCCCGCGGTCCCGAGGCGACCGAGGCCTTCCCGCCGGAGGTGGTGGACGAGTACGCCCGGTGCTTCAGTGATCCGGGCACGATACACGCCACCTGCGAGGACTACCGGGCGGGGGCGAGCATCGACCTGGTGCACGACGAGGCTGATTTCGACAACAAGGTGACGGTGCCCATGTTCGCCCTGTGGAGCGCCACCGGGTACGTGGGCCGGACGCAGGACGTGCTGGGTGTATGGAATGAGTACGCCACCAACGTCCGGGGGCAGTCGATTCCCTGCGGCCACTACATTCCGGAGGAGATGCCGGACGAATCCTACGCCGTCATCAAGTCTTTCCTGCAAGAGTAGGAGGACGGATTAAACGCCGAGTGCGCCGAGAACGCCGAGAGGACCAAAAGGAATCTCTGTGAACTCCGTGGTCTCTGTGTTGAGTTAATGATGGAGCGGACGCCGCCGCGGGGCTGGGCCGTGCTGATGCTGTTCCGCGCCCAGCAGAGCACCGTCATCCTGGTCTCGTACACCTTCGGGCTGTTCCTGCCCTTCATCAGGGAGGACCTGGACATCACGCCGCTGCAGGCCGGGCTGCTGCAGGGGGTATGGTGGGCGACGGCTGCGCTGCTGTCGATGCCCTTCGGGGCCTGGTTCTCGCGTTTCCGGCCGGTGCCGCTGGCGCTGGTGTCGCTGTTGCTGGGGGCGCCATTTTTGTTCGTGCAGGCGCTGGCCACGGGATTCTGGGTTCTGCTGCTGGGGCGGTTCCTGTTCATCCTGTTTCACACGGTGAACACACCGGCCCGTGCTCTGATGCTGCGGCAATGGTGCGCGCCGACGCAGTACGCGCTGGTGCAGTCTCTGGGGCTTTCGCAGCACAGCGTGATACTGGCGCTGGCGGTCAGCCTGAGTCCCTGGCTGATCGAGGGGTTGGGCAGCTGGCGTATCGCCTACGCAGTGCTGGGGGGATTCTTCACGGCGCAGATCCTGGCCTGGGTATTGGTGGCGCGGGAGAGATACGCTCCGCCGCACCCACCGCTGACGACGGAGGAGGAGGAGGGCCACTCGCCCTGGCGGGAGCTGCGCCGCTATCCGCAGGGGTGGCTGCTGGCGGTGGTGATGCTGTTCCTGTCGGCGACCTGGACGGGGATGGTGACCTTCCTGCCGACGATGTGGGTGGAGGAAAGGGATGTGGCGCTGACGCTGGGCGGGCCGTTGCTGGGGTTCCTGTACTACGGGCTGATACCTTCTGGGTTTCTTGGCGGCTGGCTGCTGACCAAGCTGCGGAGCCGGAAGACCCTGCTGGTGGTACCGGCCCTGCTGAATGTGGTCTTCGGTGTGGTGATCACCCTGTCCGAGGGGCCGGCGATGCTGATGGTGTTCATCACCGGCCTGGGGCTGGTCTGGGTGGCGACGCCAGCGATCCAGGTGCTGCCGTTCGAGTTTGCCGGGGTGCAGCCGAGGGAGGTGGCGGTGCTGACGGCGTTGATCCTGACCTTCATGGGGCTGGGATTCGCGCTGGGTCCGATGCTGGTGGGCGCGGTGGCGCAGGCGACCGGCTCGATACAGACAGGTCTGATCGCGCTGTCGCTGCTGACCGGTCTGGGAGCGATCGCCGGCCTGGCGTACCCCGACCGGCCGGGGGCATCGCTGGGAGAGAGAATATCGCCTGAGTCGGCGCGGGCGAGCAGCTAGGCGAAGGGCTGCTTGGCCCAGCCCTGCTCGAAGGTGGTGTTGAAAATGGGGGCCGACTTCTTGCTCTTGAACCTCCACAGGCCGCCCGCGCGAACGTACTCTTCGTCGTCGATGCCGGCTCGCCACATAGCCTGGCCCGATTCTCCCACTGTGCAGGGCATGAACAGGTACCAGCGGGCGCGGGCCGTGTCGCCGGTTACTGTGATGTTGGGGTTGAGGCCGTAATGCAGGGCGAAGACGAAGTGGCTGGAAATGCCGCGGAAGAACTCGCGGATGGCCTCGCGCCCTTCGAAGCGGCCTAGGCCCTCGCTCTCCCAGGTGGCGTCCTCGACGAACAGGGAGGCGATGCGGTCGGCATTGTAGTTGTCGTCGCAGGCGGCGGCGTACTCGGCCTTGAGGTTACGGATTTCGTTGGCGGACTCGAGGTTCTGCACCCTGCGCTGCAATTGTGCCAACTGGGTGGCGAGGCCTGAGAAATCTTGAGTGGACATGTTCTTTCTCCTTGTGAACTGGCGAGAGAATTGAGGGGCGGACCTTACTCCGGGTCGCGGATGTGAGGGTACATGGCGAGCGGGGTGGCGGCAAGTAGGCCGGCGTCGACGGGCAGGGTCACACCGGAGACCCAGCGTGACTCGTCGGAGGCCAGGAACAGCGCAGCGTAGGCGACGTCCCAGGGCGTGCCTTCCACGCCGAGGGGGCCAGCCTTGCGGCGCAGTTCCAGCATCTCCTCGGAGGCGTGGCGAGCAACCATAGGGCTGTGGATGTGGCCGGGGGCGATGCAGTTGACACGGACATTGTCGCGCCCGTAGTGGACGGCCATGGAGTTGCTGAGGCCGATAATGCCGCCCTTGGAAGCGGCGTAGGGGTGGCTGGGCCGCCCACCGCCGGCACGGAGGCCGACGATGGAGGAGAGGTTGACGATGGAGCCGCCGCCGGCCTCGATCATCTGCGGGATGGCGTGTTTGCTGCATAGCATGACGCTCTTGACGTTGACGTCCATCACCGTGTCCCAGAAGTCCTCGTCGACGTCGGTAACGGAGCCGGGGCCGCTGATGCCAACGTTGTTGACCAGCACGCTGACGTTGCCGTAGCGGGCCCTGGCGGCCTCGGTCATGTCGCGACAGTCATCGTTGCTGGTGACGTCGCCGGCGAAGATGGATGCCTCGCCGCCCTCCTCGCGGATCATCGCCAGTGTGGTGCCGGCGTTGCGCTCATCGCGGTCCACGAGGAGCACCCTAGCGCCCTGGCGGGCGAACAGGATGGAGATGGCTTGGCCGATGCCAACAAACTCGCCGCTGCCGGTGGCTCCGGCGCCGGTGACGATGGCGACCTTGCCGCTCAACCGGGTTCCCCGTTCGGATGTCATGTGTGTACCTCGGGCCCTGTAAGTGCCTGGTGGATGGTCCGCAAAAGGGTGTTTGAGGAATGCGATTGGCTTTCGAAATTACATTCCCGCTTTCGCGGGAATGGCGGATTCTGGGTTGTGATAATTTTTGAGATAGTTTCTCGATGGACCACTTGGATGGTCAAGTTCAGTTTACGGTGCCTTCCTGCAACAGGCGGGACACCTGGGGAGCAAGCTCCTGTATTCTCTGGTCAAGTCCATCGGCGCCGACGTTGGTGATGGGATGGGGGCAGACGATGTAGGGGAAGCCGGGCACGCCCATTAGCTTGGTATAGGCCCTGGCGGTGGTGACGAACACGCTGGTGATGATGGTGGCGGTGGGGAAACCCAACCGCTCCAGGGTAATTCCGTCGTGCAGACTGCCCGACGAGCAACCCCCTCAATCGCCGATGCCGGTGATCACCAGGTCGGCGTGGCGGTGGAGCTCCTCCATGATCTCCGGTTTGGGAGGCAGGGAGGCGCTGTGTTTTTTGAGATACAGGACATCGGAGAACTCGAACTCGTCGTTCAGAATCTCGCTGATACCGCGGATAATGACATCGGAATTGGCCTTGGAATTGTCCAGTAGAACCAGTCGCTTGCCCCGAAGATCCACGGGCCGTCCGGCCAGCGTGAGCGGGTTGGGGCCGGGGTCAGCGCCGGTGGGGTCCACCAGCTGGATGCTGTGCGTTGCTGGCGCGGTCATTTGCTCATCTCCCAGATGCGGAAGGAGTGTTGGCGATCCCGAAGGATGGACCGGGATGCCTGAGTCCCAACTCTATTCAACCCGGAAGTCCTTCCACGAGTCGCGGATGGGGACGGTGATGGCCGGCAGGCCGTGATAGTTCATCATGAGCTCGCTGTAAATGCCGCTGTCGCCACCACCCTTCACGACCAGGATGCTTTCGGGGGTGGGGGCAGCCGGAACCCGGGTGTCCTCGTCGCCATCCTGAATGGAGCCGTTGACGGCACCAAGGCGCTTCATCCGGGCACGGGACCGCCAGGCTTTCTCGTGGATATAGTGCTGGATGCTGGGGCGGTCCCAGCCCTGGCGGCCCAGCATCTCGGAATGCCAGTGTCCCACGACCCAGAACCAAGGCGAGCTGTTCAAGTATATGCCCAGGCCGTGGCTGGCCATGGCATCGGCGGTGGCGTCCATCAGGCTCTCGGCTGTAACGCCGTAGCGGTTGCCCAGCATTTCCGGGTCCTGCACAGTGGCCACGGTGACAGTGGACTGCCCGGAGTCGAAGCCACGGGAAACGTGGAAGGGTTCCCAGGGGCTTTGTTCCTCGTCCTCGCCGATGCAGACTCCATACTTGGCGAGGGAGCCCATGGTACCACGGTCGAGTACGTTGGGACGCTGCTCGAACACGTTGATCAGTATGAGGCGGATGGCGCGACCGATGGTGGCGTTGGGTCGGTGGCCGGGGCTGAACAGGTTGCCTCCGCAGTTGAGTGCGATGTCTTTTCGAATGGGGCCGTTGACCAGGATGAGAATGCCGGGAGAATTGGTGGCGGCGGAGGCCTCATGGATGCAGTTTGGGTCGTGCTGAAACATGGCGTCCATGGTGGCCAGGACCACGGGGAAGTACTCAGGGAGGCAGCCGGCCATCACTGCGTTGGCCGCTGCCAGCTCGGCAGTGAGGGCGCGCCGCCGAACGGGGACCTCCCCCAGGACCTGCTCCGGGTCGAGGTTGACGTGGGCCAGCATGGCGTCGACCCGCGAGGGAGTTGGAGGCACGACGGGCAGGCCGTCGGTCCAACCGTTGCGGTAGCACTCCTCGATGGCGTCCAGCGGGTCTTCGACCTCGTGCTGGCGGGCGCGGCGGTTAAGGGACATCACATTCCGGGCCAATATTCGCTGGGTGGTGCCTTGAGCGAGGGCATTCTAGCACGAATGAATAACGCAACAATTACGGTTGCGGCGTCCTAGATCGGGCCCACGCGCTGGGCGGCATCACGGGCGGCGGCAAGGTAGACGGGGCTGGGATTGATCGCATATTCCCGCAGGCAGGCCTCGGTGAACTTGATGGAGTGGGCGCCGCCGGCAGCCACGGCCCGGTCAATGAGCTGGTCGTGGGTCTCCGCGGGCACGGACGGCTCCGGGCGGTCCTGTGCGGGCGCGGTGGCGTACCAGGCGTATACGGCGGCGCAAGCCTGCCAGGCGTAGCGGGTTGCAAGACGGGCATCCTGCTCTTTCAGGCATGGCAACAGCAGCCGCAGGGCGCTGGGGGCAGTGACGGTGTGGACGAAGGCGATAAGGTTTTTGTTGCTGGCGAGGTAGATGAGGGCGAAGGTCTCAGTCAGCTCGGAGAGGAACCGGGAGACATCGCCCTGGGGGCCCGCGAGGTCGATGACCGGCGCAAACTCCGGGTGGGCCTCGATGCCCTTCACCTGTTGGGCGATGGAGCCACTGAGGTCGAAGGAAGAGTCGTGGAGGCGCTGGACGCGGCTGAGGGCGTCTCTGGGGCTGTCGCTGCTACCGACTGGCGTCGGAGACCCAGGCAGTTGGTAGTAGCGGGCGGCCCAATAGCCGAGGCCCTGGGCCAGCTCGTACTTCCGCTGGGGAGTTTCGGCGCGGGAGAGGGAGCGGACGGCGTGGGCGGTGCGGATGAGCCCGTGGGTGGCGGCGGCCATGAGGCCCGGCGCCAGGCGGGGGACCCACTGCCGGACGACGGCGCGCCACGGAGCCTCGGCGAGTTCGTTCTCGAACAGTGTGATCCAGTCGCCGATGCGTTCGCTGGCACCGAGGTGCTCGCGCCACTCGTCCGGCGGGATGGCCAGGGAGGGCTGGGGCCGGTAGATCAAGCGACGGCGGTACGCTTCGACCCAGGGCAAGACGGCGTCGTCTCTTCCCAAGGCGAAGAGTGCTTCGGCGGCCATGGGGCCGTGATTGGAGTTGCCGTTGACCAGCTCGGCGCCGGCGAAGCTGAGCAGGTCCAAGGTTTCGTCGATGGTGATGGCTGCCATGCCGCGTTGTCCTTGCCCTTTGGAAACGCTGGAGACACTCGTGGCCGAGGCCTTCCGTTTCACCCTAACCCTCTCCCTCAAGAGAGGGTACAGATTTCACCCCCACCACAACCTTCTCCGTCGAGTGGGAGGGAATTGGGGGCAGTTTACAGACGCAATTACTTGGCCTCCGCCAGTTGGGTCCCGATGGAGTCGGCGGCCAGCTTTGCGCTGCGTTCCGGTATGTCGATGCCATAGAGGCGGGCGGCGTTCTCCCCGAGGATCTTGCGCTTTACGGTCGGGGTCAGCTCGACGCCAAACTCCTCGCGGACGTCGTCGGGGAGCTGGAAGGCCATGAATTTGTCGATGATCCACTTCGGGCTCCAGATGGCGTAGTCGCTGCCGAAGAGGATGCGGTCTTCGCCAAGCCAGAAGAGCAGGTTGGCCATGATTTCGGCGTAGTACTTCGGGCGGGAATTGATGAAGGCCATGGCCACGGAGGTACCGGCGTACACGTTGGGCTCCTGGGTCGCGATCCAGCAGAAGTCGTCGAGACGGGGCAGGCCGACGTGCTCGACGATGAAGTTGAGGCCAGGGAAGTCGGTGGCGGCGTAGTCGACGTCGTTGACGTCAAAGGCGTCGCGGCTCAGGGGGTAGATGGTGGGGCCCTTGTGGACGTGGACGTTCTTGATGCCGAGTTCCTGGGCCAGCTCCAGGTAGCGGTAGGACCAGGGGTCGTTGAGCTTCCAGCCCCGGGAGTCGCCGCGCCACTCGGCGGTGTAGAGCTTGAGGCCGCCGATGGGGTATTCGGCCATCATCTCGCGGAAGCGGTCCAGGCCGGCCTCCTCCTCGCGGGGGTCGTAGGAGCCGCAAAGGACGAAACGGTCGGGGTGCTTCTGCTTGACCACGTTGTTCTTCTGGTGGGTGTTGAAGCCGGTCCTGAAGAACTCGTACAGGTAGGTGGAGTTCAGGACGGCCACGTCGACGTAGCCGTCAAGGAACATGTCATTGAGCAGGGCCTCCTCGCCGTAATTGCAGTACTTTTCAAAGTCCCAAACGTATTCGGCAGGCGACAGGGCGGAGTGGTAGTCGTAGAAACACTTGATCCAGGCATTGCCGTAGTCGTTTCGGTGATTGTCAGGGCCGGCGTCCCAGAAGTGCATGTGGCCATCCACAACAAATATGTCTTCGCCGTTCACTGAGTACATCGCGTTCCTCCTCCTTAGCGCGATTTCTCGGGTATGGCTGATATTTCCGGTCAGACTGTCATCCTTCGACTAGGTCAGGATGAAGGAGTGGTCCAGTTTATGCTCCTTGATTCAAGCATTGCCGAGCACAGGGAGCCGCTGGCTTCCATGGCCAGGCGGGTGGTGCGGGCACGGTGGTACCAGGTCTCCAGCCGTTCGGGCGGGATGGGATTCCCGGAGAGGTCGACGATGAGCGTGGCCGTGCCGGTGGTGTCGACCCCCAGTTCTTCGCAGCGTTCCTGGTAGCGAGCAACGGTGCGGGCGTCCACAACCGACGGCACATCGCCCACATGTAAGGATGCGATTTCGGCAAAGGACAGGCCCGCATCTTTCAGCGCCCGGAGCAGGCGTTCCTGACGGGCGAAGAATCCCTTGCGCAAGAAAATCTGCCTGGTCTCTTCGATGGTGTCGGGACCGCCGGCAGGGAAGGCTTCGCCGAAGGTGCTGGCGGCGCGGGTGCCGCGTTCGACTTCACTGCCGGCGAAGTGCTCACCGAGCCTGACGGTTACGGAGTGCACGCCATCGAGGGTCAGCAGGGCCCGGCGGGCGTCGTCGGCCATGAGGTAGGAGAAGTTGGCGGCGCACCAGTAGGTGGGGAGCCTCAGGGAGACGGTAAGGTTGCCCTGGTGGTCGCTCGTGATTTCCTCGACGAACCCCAGGGAGACCACGGACTCGTCCAGCTCCGGGTCCAGCACGCGGTCGAGACGGGCCAGGACAGCGTCCGGGTCCATGTCGGGCGGCAGACTGAGGCGGGGCGTGGAGGTCATGGCGCTGTCAGGCCTCCGTACGTGTCGGGGCGGCGGTCTCGGTAGAACTGCCAGGTGTTGCGGACCTGGGAGATTTCGTCCAGGTCGAGGTCGCCGACGATAACTTCGTCGCGGTCGCGGGAACCCTGGACGACGATCTGGCCCCGAGGGTCGCAGAAGTAGCTGCTGCCGTAGAACTCGCCGATCTCCCACGGCTGCTCCACGCCGACGCGGTTGATGGCGCCGAGGAAGTAGCCGTTGGCGGCGGCATGGGCCGGCTGCTCCAGGCCCCACAGGTACTCCGACAGACCGGCGACGGTGGCGGAGGGGTTGAAGACGATCTCGGCGCCGGCCAGGCCGAGGGCACGGGCGCCCTCGGGGAAGTGGCGGTCGTAGCAGATGTAGACTCCCACCTTGCCCCGGGCAGTATCGAAGACGGGGTAGCCGAGGTTGCCGGGGCGGAAGTAGAACTTTTCCCAGAAGCCTGGGTCGACGTGGGGCAGGTGGTTCTTGCGGTACTTCCCCAGGTAGGTCCCGTCGGAGTCTATGACAGCGGCGGAGTTGTAGAAAAGGCCGGTGATCTCCTCCTCGAATACCGGGACGACCATGACCATTCCATGTTCCTGCGCTTTCTCCTGCATCAGGCGGACGGTGGGGCCGTCGGGGACCTGCTCAGCGAGCTGGCGCCACCGGTCATTCTGCTCGGCGGGGAAGTAGGGGCTGGTGAACAGCTCCTGCAGGCACAACACCTCGACCCCGCGCCCGGCGGCTTCCTCGATAAGGGCGAGGTGCTTGTCGAGCATGAGGCGGCGGAGGGCCGGTATGTCCTCGGGGGCGTCCTGCCCGACGCCCGCCTGGATGAGGCCGGCGCGAACGATCCTGGGCATGGGCTTACTCCTTACTGGCTCCCGTAAATTCCTTGATGGCGGCGAAATAGTCGTCAAGGCCACGGTAAAGCAGGTCGTTGTGTCCCGCGCCTGGGATAACGAGCAGTCGCTTGTCGGTGGACCCGAAGGCTTGGTGCATCTCGACGGCCTGATCTACCGGCGCGAGGGTGTCCTGCTCTCCGTGGATGACCAGCGATGGAATTGTAATGGAACTGACCTTGGCGAAATAGGCGTTTTCCAACTGCACGGCCTGCTGCTGCGGCAACGCCTGGGCAAAATTGGCCAAGCGGGGGCGGCCGCTCTCGATGATGACGCCCGCCAACCGGCTGCCGTGGTTGGCGGCCAGCTCGAAGGCGGAGTGGCGGCCCATGGAGCGGCCCATGACGAACAGGGCGCCCGTTTGTCCCACTTCTGCAAGCGTAGCTTCGACGTAGTCCAGGACCCTGACTGAGTCGGCCAGCATGGTGGTGAAGGAGGGCCAGCCGGTGCTCTGACCGTAGCCCCGGTAGTAGGCGACGAAGAAGTTCAATCCGGCCTGGTTGTACAGGGGAGCGATGTTGGTGTAGTCGCTGGAGGTCTCGCCGTTCCCGTAGAAGAACAGTATGGTTGGGGCGGCGCCGGAAACCGGAAAGAAACGAGCGGAGAGGGTGATGCCGTCGTCTACAGCGACAGAGTGGTCGCTGGCGCCCGGTGGCGCCGAGGACCAGTTCTTGCGGGGGTAGAAGGCGTTCATCGAGACGCCGATGTCGTCCAGTACCGAGTAGTCCACTGCCGCCATGTTTGTTTCCTTGTAAGAGTTTTCCCGTTGGAGGGTTCACCCTCACCCTAACTTTCTCCCTCAAGGGAGAGGGGATATTTGGCAGGTGAAAGGCGTCTATTGGCGCATCTCAAGATCGAAGAATCCCGAGTTGATCTGGTCTCGGATGGTAGCAGCCACCAGCTCGGGGCGCTGCACAGGGACATCGTGGATGCTGTCTTCCAGCCAAACGGTCCTGCTGGATGGCAGCAGTTCCTCAGCCGCGGCAAAGGACTCGGTTCGGGCCAGGGTGCGCTCGTAGTGGTCAGGGTTGTCTTTCTGGCGAGCGGGCAGCATCAGGACGGGGCAGTCCACGTTCGGATACAGATCGCGGGGGTGGTGCTTCCACAGCGCGCGGATGATGCGCAGGTGGTTCTCGCGGGAGAGCCTGGAGCGCAGGGTGCCGTCGTCGAGGATTTCGAAGTTGGCGAGAATAATGTCCTGGGCCGCCTGGCCGTGCTGGTCGATGAGCTGGGCCCACTGGCCTCCTGACCGGACGTGCTCGAGAAACTGCGCGGGTGTCACGCCGCGAAAGTCGGGAGGCGCCATCTGTTCAAGGGCGTCGTCCAGGGAGTCGTAGCGGGCCGAGGGGTCGATGGTGCCGCCGTCAACGAAGACGAGGCCCTGAAGCAAACCCGGGCGGGCGGCGGCCAGTTCCAAAGCCACGTCGGCGCCCCAGGAGTGGCCGACCAGGATGGGGCGCCGGATTCCTCGCCCGGCGAGCAGCGCCGCAGTGTCGGAGGCCACGGTGGCGAAGTCGTATCCCTTATCCGGCTTGCCGCTGTCGCCGTGTCCGCGCTGGTCGACGGCGATGACGGAGAAATCCCGGGCCAGGATGGGAGCGACGAGGTCCCAGATGCGGCAGGTGGAGGCCAGGCCGTGGAGCAGGACAACCGGGCGTCCGCTGCCGCCCCAGTTGCGCACGTGGAGGCGCAGGCCGCCGTAGCGAGTCCACTCGTCTTGAGGGAATGATTGAGTCATAGGGAAGCCTGGTTACTCTTTGTCCGGACGTTGGTCCGGTGGCCCTACTATATGTTCCGGCAGCGACATGCGCAACGGCAGGGCAAATACGGGGCAATCGCGGTTCTATTGAACCAGGCGTGTTGCAATCCGTGATTCCCGCCAGTGCCGGAATCCAAGGAGCATCGCTTCTTCCCGTCAGAGGCGAACTGGGCTGGACGGCCTTCTCCTCGCAAATTCGCAGGGGTTTAAGAGAACTGGATTCCCGCTTGCGCGGGAATGACGAGTAGACTTTGGAAAGGCCCTGGAAACAGGGGTAGGGCGAGCACAAGGCCCGCCCCTACGGGGGACGTTTTCGCCCTCTCCCTCTCCCTCAAGGGAGAGGGAATGGCTATTGCGGCTATTTTCATAACGATGACGCATTGGCGGTCAGCGTTTTCAGACCCTCCAAGAACCGGAGGATCCTGGTGTGCTCCATGACAGGCTTGCCATGTACGCTGTCGGCCAATACCCTGTTGCCGAAATACTCCGCAGCGGGCGGCGCAAAATGAGCAGTAACAAGAGACTGGTCGTCCTGGGGCGGGACGCATCCGGCATCAACAGCCTTACGGGAATACTGGAGGGGGCCGGCTACATCGTCACCAGCACCACCAACGACGGAGTGGCCATCGATCTGGTGGGGTCGTCCACATACGACGCGATGCTAATCAATCGCGACGTGGCCGAGGCAGACCGTCGCTACGTGGCCACGGAGGCGCGAAATCGGGACGTGGGGCTACCGGTGCTGACGGTGAACAGCCCCCGCTCGGTGCTGACGCAACTCACCCAGATGCTTCCATGACGGGCGGAGGGAGGGCCGAAGGCGCGGGGATGGAGCTTGTCTTTTCCGACAGGTCTCGGAGGTTGATGGTGCCGGCGGTAGTGGGGGGCAGGTTTCAAACCCGCCCCTACGGGTTCCCGGTGGGAGGACCAGCATTGGACGGGGGCGGGTACTAGACCCGCCCCTGCGATTTCGATGCCACGTGGACCGGAGAGCTGTTCCGGACGAATCGGGTTACTGGTAGGCGGGGCTGTAGCTGGGGCTGGCCACCCGGCCCCCGTCGACGATGATGTAGTCGCGGTCGATGGGTTCGCCTGCGAGGAAAGAGGTGAGGCATTCGCGGATGCCATTGGCGTAGCGCCGCTGCGCCTCCAGGGTGGTTCCCGACACGTGGGGGGTCATGGCGTGGTTGGGCATCCTGCGCCAGGGGTGGTCGGAGGGGGCCGGCTGGGGGTACCAGACGTCACCGGCGTACCCTGCGAGGTGCCCCGACTCCAGGACCTCGACCAACGCGTCGGTGTCGACGATGCGACCCCGGGCCGTGTTGACCAGGTAGGAACCGGGCTTCATGCTGCCCAGCAGCTCGCGGTCGAACAGTCCCTGGGTGGCCGGAGTCAGCGGAATGTTGATGCTGACCACGTCGCTCTCGGCGACCAGAGGCCGCAGACCCTGGTACCGGGCGTCCAGCACCGTCTCCTCGGCGTGGGACAGCCGCCGGTAGTCGAAGTAGCGCATCTGGACGTCGAAGGGCTTGAGCCGGGTTGCACACCGCTGACCGATGCGACCGAAACCCACGATGCCGACTTTCTTGTCCTCCAGGTCGTGGGAGCGGGCGGCGACTTTGCCGATGTCCCAGCCGCCTTCCAGGACCTCCTGGTACGCCGGAATGTAGTTGCGGACGAGGGCCAGGATCTGCATCACGACATGCTCGGCGACGCTGACGACGTTGCTGCCGGTGATCTCGGCCACGGTGATGCCACGCTCGGCGGCTGCGGCGAGGTCGAAATGGTCGGAGCCGACACCGGCGGTGAGCAGGAGCTTGAGGTTGGGCGCCGCCTCGATGCGCTGGCGGCTGATGTAGGCAGGCCAGAAGGGTGTGGCGATGAGGACGTCGGCGGTGGGCAAATGACTGTCGAGCCCGGCTCCGGCGTCAGTGGTCGCCACCAGCTCGTGGCCGGCTCCCTCGAGCCATTGCCGGAGGCCCAAGGCGTTTTCGGCGCATCCGAGGAGTTCGGGAGTTTCCGCCGCCGCCGGTCCTCCCGGATATAACACTGCCACTACTTTCATGCTGCCCCCTTTCTGATTCGAATTTTTCGGTAAGAGTCCGGCGATCCACCCGTGGACAGCCGGTCAATCCCGGAATGAGAATTGATTATCAGCACCATATTATGGCAACGAAGGTCAAGGACAATCCAGTAACTGGCCCCGATTTCCGGGGCCTTTCGATTATCCGGTGCTTGCGGTTTTCTCTTCAGGATGCGGATGGCTCCGGCCAGGCCTTGATACCAGGGGGTCATTCTAGATTCCGGCCCCGCATAAAGTTCGGGGCGACGTTCTTTCGCCGGAATGACGGAGCGGAGATTGCAATAATGGAATGACCCTGTCCGGAATCCGGTGATATTGAAGCAAACAGCATGCTCCGAGAGGATGGAGGACAATGGAGCGCACTTCGCAGTCGGTGTCCGGCGTAGGCGTTACCTGGGGACCCGGGCATCATCGGTGGACCCCGTCATGAACGGATGCTACGACGGGATACCCTTCGACCCATAGCACTGCCGTGGACAGAAACAGGCCGGAGTGTCAGCCCCGGCCTGTTGGAAAACGCGCAGCAGGTGCCGGCAGCTAGCCCGCTTCAACGGTTGCAGGTTGAGCTGCCACTTTGGCCAGCACATCTTCCAGCATCCTCTGCAGAGCCATGGTGTGGCTGCAAACGGCCCTGGTGGCGAAGAAATGGCACTCGCAATCCCAAGCGCCGGCTTTGAACGATACGTCGTAGCTGTTGTGGTTGCCCTGGAAAGTAGCAGAGAAGCTGTTGATACTGACCCGCTCCTTTTCTTCGGCGTATCTCCTCGCCTTGTCTATCTTGCCGATGATGCTGGAATTCATCGCACCTCCAAACCCGCCGGCCCATAGGCCGGCCCCTCTTAGAATGCCCGTAACCCTCAGCACTATCTCAGAACGTTCATTTTCCCAGTTAACAGGCCGGGTAGAAGCCTGGGCTTGCGAATTCCCGACTTATCGGGAATGCAGGGTCTTAGTTGTCGGCGAATTTTGAGATATCTGCCATGGGCTGGTTAGTATACCTCCAGGATGCACGGCTGCATAACAATTAAGATTTTAGACTCTGAATGGCATGACTTCAACATGATTCTGTCACAACGCAGGATCTTTCGATGGTGCAGGGCTTGCGGTTTTTCCTGCAGGATACGAAGGGCTCTGGCCAGGTCTTCATACCGAAGGGTCATTCTGGATTCCGGCTTCCGCCGGAATAATGGAGGAGTTTGCAATAAGCGGAAGGCTTTGATCGCTCGGGCCAAGTCTTTAAGCCGAAGGGTCATTCTGGATTCCGGCTCCGTATCAAGCACGGGGTGACGTTCTTTCGCCCGAATAAAGGAGCGGAGTTTGCGATAATCGAATGGTTGTGTCACGGCATCCCCGGAAGTGAGACACCTGCCGCGCTGTCGTTGACTGCCCCTTCCGCCTAAAATACAATCGAATTCAAGTTCCCTTTCGGCGATTATCGTAATCTTCCGGTGCCAGTCCGGATGACCTCCACAGGCCGGATTCGTTAACCACGGAATGCCTTTTTCATTTCCCGTCGGGCCAAAGTTGATTGGAGCAGTTCAGAGCTGATGAATGGCGACCAGATAAGGGACTCTTTCATAGGGTATTTTGAGAGCAAGGGGCACCAGCATATGCCCTCTGCGTCGCTCATTCCAGCGGGTGACCCCACGCTGCTGTTCACCAGCGCCGGAATGGTGCCGTTCAAACCGTTCTTCATGGGAGAGCAGACGCCGCCCTCCCAGAGACTTACCAGCAGCCAGAAGAGTTTCCGGACCACGGATATCGACGAGGTCGGCGACCACAAGCACCTGACGTTCTTCGAGATGCTGGGAAACTTCAGCATTGGCGACTACTTCAAGGAGGGCGCCGTAGCCTTCGCCTGGGAGCTGGTTACGGAGCTCTTCGGCCTGTCGCCGGACCGGCTATACGTAACGATTCACCTGGACGACGACGAGGCCTTCGACATCTGGCATGACCAGGTCGGTGTGCCGCCCGAGCGAATATACCGGTACGGCGACAAGGACAACTGGTGGGGGCCGGCAGGGACAGAGGGGCCGACGGGACCGTGCTCGGAGATCCACTACGACGGCGGCGTGGAGAAGGGGTGCAGCGGCGGCCGGATGGTGGAGGTGGCCGTGCTGACGGCGCAGCTGCGAGAGGAGCGGGAGGGAGCGGCGCCCTCGGAGGTGGACGGCTGCCACCCCAACTGCGACTGTGAGCGATTCGTGGAGCTGTGGAACCTGGTGTTCATGCAGTACTACCAGGACCCGGAGCGCAACCGGACGCCCCTGCCCGCCCCCAGCGTGGACACCGGCATGGGCCTGGAACGGGCGGCGGTGATCCTGCAGGGCAAGAACAACATCTACGAGACCGACCTGTTCACGTCGATCATCGCCAAGGCCTGCCAGCTCACGGGCCGAGTGTACGGCACCGATACCGATACCGACTTCGCGCTGCGTGTCATCGCCGAACACGCCCGGGCGGCGTCCTTTCTCATCGGCGACGGCGTGGTGCCGGGCAACGAGGGACGGGGCTACGTGCTGCGGCGGGTGATACGCCGCGCCATTCGCTATGGCAGGCGGCTGGGACTGAGCGGGCCATTCCTGGGCGAGGTCGTGGAGGAGGTAATACCACGTTTCCAGACGGTCTACGGGGAGCTGTCGCAGAACCGGGGGTTCATCCTGCGGGTGATCAACCTGGAGGAGGAACGGTTCGCGGAGGCGTTCGGCAGGGGCAACGAAATACTCCTGGAAATGATCGCCGGCCAGGCCTCCAACGGGGGCGGAGCGGGGGAGATATCGGGAAGGGACACCTTCGTGCTGTACGACACCTATGGCTTTCCCCCGGAGCTGACCGCAGAGATCGCCCGCGAGCACGGGCTGGACGTCGACATGGCCGGCTTCGAGCGGGAAATGGAGAACCAGCGGGAACAGTCCCGGGCCGGTCAGCACTTCGAGGGCAGCATGGAGATGCTGACCGCCTACGAGAACCTGGGGGCGGGACGCACCGAGTTCACCGGCCACTTGTCAACGGACCAGGAATCGTTGGTGGCGGCCCTGCTGGTGGATGGAACGTCCTCGGGACACGCGACACAGGGCCAGCAGGCGGAGCTGGTGATCAGCCAGACGCCGTTCTATGCGGAGGGCGGCGGGCAGCTGGGCGACCGGGGATACATCCGCGGTCCCAACGGGCTGTTCCGGGTGGAGGACACGCAGTCGCCGGTGGCCGGGCTGATCGTTCAGAGGGGCGTTGTGGAGGAGGGCCACATCGCGGTGGGAGACCCTGTGTCGGCCACAGTGGATGTGGCGCGGCGACTGGACTCCTCGCGCAACCACAGCGGCACGCACATCTTGCACGCGGCCCTGCGGGCGACGCTGGGGCCGCATGTGCGGCAGGCGGGGTCGCTGGTGACGCCGGACCGGCTGCGCTTCGACTTCAGCCATGTGGGCCGGATGACCAGGGAAGAACTGCTGGAGGTGCAGTCGCTGGCCAACGAGAAGGTGCGGGCCAATCTGCTGGTCTCGGCGCAGGAGACCTCATATGCCGAGGCGGTGCGACAGGGAGCGCTGGCTTTCTTCGGCGACCGGTACGGCGACGTGGTGCGGGTGGTGAAGATGGCGGAGGATGTGGAGGAGCCCTTCAGCTTCGAGGTGTGTGGCGGGACTCACGTGGGGGCCACGGGGCAGGTGGGGACGCTACTGGTGCTGGGTGAGTCCAGCATCGGGGGTGGCATGAGGCGCGTGGAGGCACTGACCGGCCGGGCGGCGGAGGCGTTGTTCGTGGAGCAGACGGCGACGCTGGAGACGCTGTCGCAGCGGCTGCAGACTCCGGTGGCCGAGCTGGAGTCGCGGCTGGACTCGTACATGCAGGAGACGGACGACCTGCGGCGGCGGCTGACGGCGCTGGAGCGCTCGCTGCTGAGGTCGGAGGCGGAGGCTCTGCTGCAGCGGGTGGCGGACGTGGAGGGCGTCCGGGTGGTGGCGGGCCGCACGTCTGCCCACAACGCGGACGGCATGAGGGAGATGGGGGACTACTTGCGGGACAAGCTTTCCAGCTGCGTGGTCACGCTGGGAGCCCTGGCCGAGGGCAGTCCCATCCTGGTGGCGATGGTTACGCCGGACCTGGTCGAGCGGGGCCTGAACGCCGGCAGTATCGCACGGGACGCGGCGACGCTGATGGGCGGCGGAGGTGGCGGACGCCCGGATATGGCCCAGGCGGGGGGACGGCAGCCGGAGAAGCTGGACGAGGCCCTGAATGCGGTGCCTGGGCTGGTGCGGGCGGCGCTGTCATGAGCTGCTCCAGACGTCGGACGGTGGCATGAGGTTGCTGGCGCTGGATGTGGGAGAACGGCGCATCGGGCTGGCGTCCGGAGATTCGGAGGCAGGGACGGCCCTGCCAGCGGGTTTCGTGCGCCGAACCGGGCTGAAGGCGGACGTGCAAGGGGTAGTTGCAGCGGCCCGTCAGAGGCAGTCGGAGGCCATCGTCGTAGGCATGCCCTACCTGCCGAAGGGTGGCGAGAGCCCGCAGACGAGGCAGGTGCGGGGATTTGTCAGGCACCTGCGCAGGGAAACGGCGTTGCCGGTACACACTGTGGACGAGGCGTTTACGAGCGTGGAGGCGGAGGCGCTGCTGCGGGAGTCGGGGGTGGAGCCGTCGCGAGACAGGGCGGCGGTGGACGAGGCGGCGGCGGTGCTGATCCTGAGGCGTTACCTGGACTCGGGAGGCGACGATGCCGCTGAGAGACTGCCTCAAAACGATTTCTCGCAGTGATATCGGAAACGTTACGGACCATCCCACTGGATTCCTTAAATTCACAAACGAAGTGCAACACCGGGCTGTTAAGGTGTTGTCATGGGAACTGGATATTGGCACCTCACCATTGAGGAAAGATGTGAATTGGCCCGTCTACACACCGAGGGATACCCGATCCGGCAAATCGCGGCAAGTCTGGATCGCTCGCCATCGACAGTGGCTAGGGAATTGAAACGCAATGGCTCCAAGACCCAGGGTTACCGGCCATCCTATGCCCAGCAGCAGGCCCAGGCTCGCCGCTGGACCGGCTCCCGCCTGGACCGCGATCCCGTCCTGCGGGAACAGGTCATGGGCCGGCTCCAGGCGGGCTGGTCTCCCCAACAGGTGGCCGGACGCCTTGCCCTGGAATCCGGCCGCAGCGTCATATCCCACGAGAGTATCTACCGTTTCACCTATGCCCAGATCCGCAGGACCAAGGACTACAGCTGGCGTTATTACCTCCCCAGGGGCAAGTCCAAGCGCGGTCGCAGGGGACGCAAGGGAGGCAGCCCCGCCTCTTTCATCGCCCATCGCCGCCCCCTCTCGGAGCGGCCCCCGGAGGCGGCCGACCGCCACGAACCGGGACACTGGGAGGCTGACCTGATGCTCTTCGGCAACAAGGGTCAGGCCCTGCTGGTCATGACCGAGCGCCACTCCAGGCTGCTGGCCATGGCCCGTCTGCCCGGCAAAGCAGCCCAGCCCGTGGCCCAGGCGATGGTCGGGATACTGGCCCCTTTCCCAGACCACTGGCGCCGCTCCGTCGCCTTTGACAATGGTACCGAGTTCGCCCAGCATTACCAACTCCACCAACTGGGTGTGGAAACCTTCTTCTGCGATGTGCGTTCCCCTTGGCAGAAGGGCGCAGTGGAAAACCGCATCGGACGCCTGCGCCGGTTCTTGCCTCGGCGCACAGACCTCTCTGCCTGTTCCGACCAGGAACTCATCCAGCTGGCACAGGCGGACAACAACACCCCTCGCAAGTCCCTGGGTTACCTCACACCATCCGAATTCCATTCATACCAGGTGTTGCACTTGAAATGTGAATCCACCTTCCCGCTTTCGCGGGAATGACGGGTTGGCCTTGCGACCACGGTAGCGAATTGAAATGGGTTAATTTCATGGGAATGACGGGTTGGGGCAGTAGCGGGTTTCGAGGCAGTGGCCAGAGGTTGACGGGCACTACAGGTAGGTGCGGTCGAAATCCTGAGACTGGAGGGTCATGGTCTCCATGTCCCAGTCGAAGGTGAGGACGACCGAACCCTCTGATGTGGCCTCCAGAAGGCGGCGTCCGTGGTGGGCCACGACACTCTCGGCCTCGCGGTAGTCCAGCTCTTCGGGTTCCAGCCCGGTACGATTGCAGACCATAATGGGCAACCCGGTCTGCACGGTCCGGGCCTCCCATTCGCCGTCGGGGCCGCAGTGTCCGGGGCCCCAGGAGACGGGGGATATCAGCAACTGGGCGCCCTTGCCGACCAGGACTTCGGCGACGTCGTTCTTGTAAGCGTCGGCGCAAACGAGAATGCCGGTCTTGACGCCATCGCATTCCAGCGGGGCGATCTTCCATCCGGGGCTGGACCAGGCCTCGGCGCCTCCCAGGGTCTTCACCTTGCGATGTCGACCGGTGATGTCCCCGTTGGCGTCGATGACGAATACCGAGTTGAACATGCGGCCGGAGGAGGGGTCTAATTCGGGATGAGAGAGGAACACCGTCAGGTTGCGGGCCCGGACAAAGTCGCGGAACCCGGTCATCCAGCCGTCGGGCTGGGGTTGAATCCAGCCGGTGCCGATGGACTTGAGGAACAGGTACCCGGAAACGCAAAGCTCGGGGGTGATGGCCCACTGCGCCCCGGCAGAGGAGGCGGCATCCACCCCCTGTTCGATCAGTCGCCTGTTGTGCTCTATGTCGCCGGTAACGGGTGCGATGTGCAAAAAGGCGATTCTCAAGGAGAACTCCGGGGCGTCGTGGTGTGGCCCGATGCCCGCTGAGGTGCTCCGCCGATTATATCACCGGGCGGGAACGCCCACGGAGGGTGGCGCCCGTACCGGCGGGCCGTACCATCAGTTGGCCGGGTACGATGTCAGGAGAAGGCGGGACGGCTGCGTGCCCCTGCACAATGGGGTTGATCATCTCAGCGTCAATGGGAGCCCCTTGACGGAGAATACGACGGGCGGGACAATTGGAATAGCGGAGGGTTGGTGTGCCGACGATTCCGCAAGATAATGCCCCGTGGTGTAGCGGTAGCACGTCAGCCTTTGGAGCTGAAATCCCTGGTTCGAGCCCAGGCGGGGCAGCCACTAGTTTCTGGTACTAAGGCAGCCGGATGCGCTGCAGCAGGTCCTGGATCTCGTCTGGAGAGAGGAGCGACGAATCCGAGTCTGGTAGCTGCATCCGCACCGCGTCGGCGAGACCGTCGGCGTGCAGTTCCTCCAGCTTGATGCAGGGAGCGCCCATGGCCTCGGCAATGGTCTTTGCCAGCCCGAGGCGCAGGAAGTCGGTCTCGGTGTCGACAACGACGGAGGAGATGTGTTGCTCCCCGATGGCCGCGGCGATGGCACGGGCCTCGGCGAGGGGGAGGCTGGTGCGTCCTTCGACAGGCTCAGGATGAAGGGGAGTATCCGCAGGACCAGCGGAATCCCCCATGGCGACGTTGGCGCGGCCGTCGGACAGCACCACGAGCAGCGGCAGGACGTTGCGGTCTTTCTGGCGCTCCGCATCGATAACTTCCATGGCCAGCAGCAGCCCCCGGCTGAGGGGCGTGCGGCCCCCGGTGGGCATCTCCTGCAGCATGGCGTGGGCCAGGTCGACGCTGGAGGTGGGGGGCAGCAGGACCTGCGCTCCGGTCCCTCGGAAGGCGATGAGCCCAACCCGGTCGCGGCGCTGGTAGGCATCGAGCAGCAGGGAGAGGATGGCGCCCTTGACGGCGACCATGCGGCGTTGGGCACCCATGGAGCCACTGGCGTCGACCACGAAGAGGACCAGGCTGCCGGTCTTGGTCTCGCGCACCTTTTCGCGTACGTCCCAGGGTTCGATCAGGAACGCGGGAGCGTCGTCGACCTCGGGGCCGTGTAAGAGGGAGTCGCGACGCTGCCGCTGGTAGGGTGCGGCAGCACGCAGGGTGGCGTCCAGGGCCAGGTCGGTGGCCTCATCCCGGGGCACGGCGGCGCCGACGTATCGCCCGGAGGGTGAGCCGCTGACGGTGCGGGCGCGGCGGCCGCCGGAGGGCCGGGCACGGCTATCGGGCGGCTGGACCTGAAGGGAACGAACGGAGAATGGGTTGCCGACCTCGAAATACTGGTCCTGGGGGCCGGCGTCGCCGGGCGAGTCAGGGGACTGCTCTTCCGGGTCAGACGGGTCCGGGTCAGGTGAGTCGGGGTCCGAGTCGTCCTGCTCGTCGGACTGCGAGTGCTCGCGGTCCTGGGGTTCACGATCCTGGGGGCGGTTCTGGAACTCGTCGATCATGGAGTCGAGCTGTTCCGTGACCAGGTGGGGCTGCTGGAAGGGCTGGCGGCGCTGGCGGTGCAACAGGGCCATCTCGGCGGCTTCGCGGACATCGTCGGCGATGACATGGTCGCGGCCCTCGTAGGCGGCGATGGTGCCGGCGGTCTTGTACATCACGATGTCGGCGCGCAGGCCGTCGACCTGGTACTCGGCGCAGATGCCGGTGATGAGTTCCAGGATTTCGTCGCCCACGGTGACCTGGTCGAGAAGCTGCTGGCTGCGGAGGATGCGCTCCCGCTCGGCGGCCTCGGACTCCTGCCAGACGTCCATGAACGCGAAGGGGTCGGCCTCATACTCGATGCGGCGCCTAACGACCTCCCGCCGCTCCTCGGGGGTAAAGGCGCTGTCGACCTCCACGGCCAGACCGAATCGGTCGAGGAGCTGGGGTCGCAGGTCGCCCTCCTCTGGATTCATGGTGCCGACCAGGATGAACTCGGCGGCGTGGCTGACGGAGATGCCCTCGCGCTCCACGTAGTTGCGGCCCATGGCGGCGGCGTCCAGGAGCACGTCGACCAGGTGGTCGTTGAGCAGGTTGACCTCGTCCACGTACAGGATGCCCCGGTGGGTGGCGGCGATGAGGCCGGGCTCGAAGCTGCGGCTGCCGGTGCGGATGGCCTGCTCGATGTCCAGGGAGCCGACCAGCCGGTCTTCGGTCGCCCCCACGGGGAGGTCCACGATGCGCACCTGGCGGGTTACGGGCGAGGTCTCTTTTCCGTGAGCGCAGAGCGGCTGGGGATTGTCGGGGTGGCAACTGTAGGGGCAGCCACGAACGACAGAGACCTCCGGCAGCAGGGCAGCCAGGGAGCGCACGGCGGTGGACTTGGCGGTGCCCTTCTTGCCGCGGATTAGCACGCCGCCGATGCGGGTGTTGACGGCGTTGAGCACCAGAGCCCGTTTCATCGCCGTCTGCCCGACGATGGCGGTGAAGGGAAAACGCGGCTCCCGGCGTTCCTGCGTCGGGCTAGCGGTCATGCGCTTTCCCCTCGGATTGGCTGAGAAGGATCACTGAGCATAGCCAGCGGCGGTCGAGGGCACGCCGGCGCGAGATGCCTCGGTGCGCTGATGCCACAGCAGCGCCAGGGTTACGCCGACCGCCAGAAGGGTCCACAACAGGAACTGGCCGACCATGGTAAGGGCGCGGAACAGCTCCAACAGGTCGATGGGAACGGGCACGGGGTCGGGGTTTCCGGGGATAGCGAACACTATGATCAGTGCCAGGGCGGCATAGATGCCCAGCACTCCGGCGTACCACAAGCGACGGGAGGCGAGTTCCGCAATGTTCTGGTTGATGCGGCGGACGGCTTCGAGGGCAACGCCAACGGCGACGGCGGAAATAAGCATGAACAGGGTCTGCCCGAGCTGGCGGGAAAGGAGAGTCGCCTCATCGCCGACTCCGGGCGGGTTGAGAGGGAACTTGATGAACGGGAACAGAGAGAGGCTCCAGAAACCCAGGGCCCCGACGGCCAGGGCCACCCAGACCACAGGCCAATCGGGGGCAACGCGGTGAAGCAGGACGAAGCCGACGGAGAAGAACAGCGCGAGGATGGCGCCGTAGATGCCCATGGCAATGACCATACCGATGCGCTGAATGCCGAGGGAGATGGGGATGCCCTCTTCCTCTTCCTCCTCAGCGCCGGCCGGAGTAACCGAGGCGGAACGCTCCTCCTCAAGGGCAATGGCCCGTTCCATCACTGGCACCTGGAACAGGTTATAGAACCCACCAACAAGAAGGCCGGCGATAATACCCACAATCACCGAGGTAACGAGAAGCCGTTTCATCTGCACCCTCCATTCATTTCCGTAGCCGTTCTCATGCGGCTACCCGCCTAAAAGTTAAGAGGTAGCAACCGGATGTGGTCCCCTTTGTGAAATGCCCGCCGCACCAGCGGGGGAAGGGTCCAACCTTCCCCGGACCAGACGGTAAGGGTCTGGCGCTAGCCAGGCCGTTCTAGTGGCACATAAGGGCGACGTGGCGGGCGTGGTGGAAGAACTCGTGGGTTGCGCCGAGGACGGCGCTGCTGCCGCCGAAGGCCGCCGTATGCACGGAGCCGTCCACGTAGCCGACGAAGTACAGTACGACGATGGCCAGGAAAAACCATGGTAGAAGCCGGAACAGACTAGCCTGACCGATGGTACCCGCGAAAATACTTGCCATATGATCCTCCTTTACCCAGGTTGGTGAATTGAGATTTAACTGCCAGGGGCGGCGCCTTCCGAGCCCGGTACGGCCGGCGCTGCGGATGGCGGGACGTAGTGCACGAAGACAATGCCTTCCCTGCCCACGTATCTGTCGCGCATGTCGGTGAAAACTTTCAACCGGTCCTCCTGGAGAGGCGTAGGTTTGTAGTTCTCGTCAAGGAAGGGGTTGGGGAAGTAGCTGCGCAGGAGCGTCTGTTCCTCATGGCCGGAGAAACGGACGTAGTAGCTTAGCCGCTCACCGTGGGTCTTGGTCTCGACGAACTGGATGCCGGCGACGTCATCGAGGGAAAGGTGGAAGTGCCAGTTTTCCGCCTCGACGGTAACCGAGTTGTTGTGACGTTCCGGTTTCTGGATGCCCTTTGAGTTGTTTTCGCTGACCACAGGTCCGCCGCCGACAACCCACATCATGGACTCGCCGCCGGTGAGCACCTCGATCAGTTCCATCGCTATTTCCAATTTCGGGCTCCTTGGCAGGGACCGTCCCCACCTCAAGCCTTCCCCGGAGGGAAGGGGATTCTGCCGACTATTGCCGACCTGCAGGGACCTCCTGGCGGGCTTCCAGGTCGGCTTCCAGATCAAGGTACAGTTGCTGCAGTTTCTCGCGAATTTCGGGCGGCGGGTCCTGCCACAGACCCCGCTCGATGGCTTCCAGCAGCCGTTCCACAATGCCCCTCAGGGCCCATGGGTTGCTCTGCTGAAAGAACTGCTGGGTCTCCGGGTCAAGGACGTAGCTCTCGGTCACGTCCTCGTACATCCAGTCGTCGATGACCTGAGCGGTGGCGTCATAGCCGAACATGTAGTCCACGGTCGCGGCCAGCTCGAAAGCGCCCTTATAGCCATGGCGTTTCATGGAGTCAATCCACTTGGGATTGACCACGCGGCTGCGGAATACCCGCCTCGCCTCGTCCTGGAGGTCCCGGTTACGGGCCCGGGAGGGATCGGAGCTGTCGCCGAAGAACTGTCGGGGGCTGCGCCCGCTCAGCGCCCGCACGGTGGCAATCATACCGCCGTGGTACTGCATGTAGTCATCGCTGTCGAAAATGTCGTGCTCGCGGGTGTCCTGGTTCTTGGCGGCGACCACGATCTGGCCGAACCGGCGGCGGAACTGCGGGCGGGCGTTCACGCCGTGTTCCTGCCGGGTGTAGGCGTAGCCGCCCCAGGCGGTGTAGACCTCGGCAAGGTCCTGGACCGTTTCCCAGTTGCGCTCGTCCAGCACCGGCAGGATGCCCGCGCCGTAGGTACCGGGCTTGCTGCCGAAGATGCGGTAGAGGGAGGAAGACCGGTCGGCGATGCTCTCCCCGTCCCCCGCATTCCCGCTTTCGCTGGAATGACGATTTGCGGTGTCAGCCAGGTCTTCACGCAGGTGCTTTACGATGTAGTTGTTCTCGGCCGACTCGTCCAGCGAGGCCACCAGCTCCACGGCCTGGTCGAGCAGGGCGATCAGGTTAGGGAAGGCGTCGCGGAAGAAGCCGCTGATGCGGATGGTCACGTCGATGCGGGGCCTGCCGAGTTCCTCCAGCGGGATGACCTCCAGTCCCAGCACCCGGCGGCTCTCGGCCTGCCACGTGGGCCGGACGCCGAGGAGGTGGAGGATCTGGGCGATGTCGTCGCCGTGGGTGCGCATGGCGGAGCTGCCCCAGACGACGAGGCCGACCATCTCCGGGTAGGCACCCTCTTCCCGGAGATACTTGTCCAACAGAGAATCGGCCAGCTGCTTACCGGTTTCCCAGGCGGCGGGCGAGGGGATGGACTTCGGGTCCACCGAGTAGAAGTTGCGGCCGGTGGGCAGGATGTTGGCCATGCCGCGGGTTGGCGCACCGCTGGGTCCGGCGGGGACGTATTTTCCCTCGAGTCCGCGAAGCAGGTTGCCAATCTCGTCGGGGGTACGCATGAGGGCCGGGTAGACCGTGTCCGCAACGTACTCCAGCACGGAACTTGTCCGGGCGTCCGGCGAGCCCAGCACGCGGGCCACGGCAGAGGGGGCGTCGGCGGAGCGGAAGCCGTGTTCGAGCATTTCGCGGTACAACCGGCGGCAGAGCAACTCGACACGTTCGAGCACGTCGCCATTGGTGCGGACGGGAGTGTCCTCGTCGAGGGCCTGGATACGTCCCCATCCTAACCCTCCCGCTGGGGGAGAGGGAACTGTGGGGGCTTCGCCAAGGTCTTCGGTCAGCCTGGCATAGTCGAAGCCCAGCGCCTCCGACACGGAACGTCGCAAACTGGGAACGCCGCTGATGTCGAGACGGGTGAGGGCGCAGAGCAGGCCAATGAGCTGCTCGCCCTGGGGGGTGTCGCCGAGGATGTGCAGGCCGTCCTTGATCTGGGCGTCCTTGAGCTCGCATAGGTAGCCGTCGATCTCGAGAATGAACTCGCCGAAGTCTTCAGGCTGGGAGTCGATGCCTAGGTCGCGGTGGAGTTCCGCCTGCTGCACCATCTCCCAAATCTGGGTCTCTAGCAGGGGCAGCTTGGCCGGGTCGAGGGTCTGGCATTGATAATGCTCGTCCATCAACTGCTCGATCCGTGCGATGTCGCCGTAGCTGTCGGCGGTGGTCATGGACGGAATCATGTGGTCGACGATGGTGGCGTGAGCGCGGCGCTTGGCCTGGGAGCCTTCGCCGGGGTCGTTGATGATGAACGGGTAGAAGAGCGGCACATCGTCCATGGCCACCTCGGGGTAGCAGGAAGGGGAGAGGCCGATACCCTTGCCGGGCAGCCATTCCAGGGTACCGTGCTTCCCGAGATGCAGGATGGCGTCGGCGCCGAAGACGTCACGCACCCAGCGGTAATAGGCGATGTAGTGATGGGTGGGAGCCAGGTCTGGGCTGTGGTAGATGGCGATGGGGTTCTCTCCGAACCCGCGCGGGGGCTGCAAGCCCACGAACACGTTGCCGAGGTCGATGCCGGCGATGGCCAGGCCATCCGCGCCGTTGGCGGGGGCGCCCCGCAGGCCCTCCGCGGTAGTGCGGTACACCCGCCCGGGCGGCTCGCCCCAGTCGCGGGACAGTTCCCCGGTAACGTCGTCAGGGAAGGTAGCGAACCAGTCGCGATACAGAGCGGACGGGACGTGCCCGGCGGCGAGACGCAACTGATCCTCGGTCAGGGAGTCCCGGTCGTTACTGCACCGCTCGATAATGCGATGGACCAGTTCGTCGCCGGTCTCCGGTATGTCGGTGACCTTGTATCCCGCGTCCTTGAGGGCGTTGAACACCAGCACGGCGGAGGCCGGGGTGTCGAGGCCGACGGCATTGCCGATACGGGCGTCCTTGGTAGGGTAATTGCTGAGGATGACGGCGATTTTCTTTTCCGAATTAGGCTTCAGCGCCAGGTTGGCCTGCTTGATGGCCAGCCGGGCTACCAACTCGATGCGGTCCTGGCGAGGGACATAGCGCTGAAGGCTACCGGACAGCCCGCTGTTCGCCGGCCCCCGTCCTTCGACGCGCTCAGGAGGCACGGGGCCGGCGTTGACCTCCTCCTTGAAGGAAATGGGCACGGTGATCAGGCGGCCGTCGAACTCGGGCAGGGCCACGCTCATGGCGGTGTCGATGGGGCCCAGGCCAAGTTCGCTGTCCAGCCACTCCTGCTGGTTGCCGGTGCTGATGATGGCCTGCAGCATGGGGACGTTGAGGGATTCTAGGTAGTCCACCGACCAGCCGGTGGCGATGGCCGGTCCCTCCTGGCTCAGCTCACCCATGGACATGCCCATGGTGTTGACGATGCACTGGATGCGGGGAGTACCGTCGGGAGCCACCAGGTACTCGGTGAAGGCGCGGTTGCCTACTGGCGGGCGCTCCGCTCCAGCTCCTCCGGGACGCTTCCCGTCATCCTCCGGGCTGTGCTTCAGGCTGAAGGCGTAGACCGGCAGCACGTTGGCTCCCTTGGCCTCCAGGCTTCGAACGAGGGCGTCAATGGGCAGCAGGTTGCCGCTCATCCAATGGGCGCGGTAGAACAGGATACCGATGGAGGGGCGACCGGGCAGGAAACGCTGGGCGACGTAGGACTGGACAT
Source organism: Dehalococcoidia bacterium (assembly GCA_965208825.1). Taxonomy (GTDB): domain Bacteria; phylum Chloroflexota; class Dehalococcoidia; order Lucifugimonadales; family UBA3495; genus VXOI01. The sequence continues at coordinate 259,561 of CBDBPP010000002.1, read as the reverse complement.
CGGTACCATCGGCGACGTCGGGATGGTATACGCCCTCCCACGGCAGGGGCGCGGGGGCCTCGTGGCCGTGATCGGTTCCGAAGTAGGTGTCGCTCAGGAACAGGAACAGGTTCTGGAAATTCTGGACGCCGCCCTGCATAAGGTAGGCGAATACGGTCTCAACCTCGGCGACGGGGGCGGTGCAGGCGGTGACCAGGTCCTCATCCCACTCCTGGTGGCCGGGGCAGGCGATGAGCGGAATGCCCTGGCTGCGGCAGTGGCGGACCAACGGGTCGAAGCCATCGGCCATGGCGCGCTTTCCGCCCAGGAGCCGGAGCACCACAACGCCGGCGTTGGCGGCATGGGACAGGATGTCATCGGCCGGGTGGCCGTTGCCATCGCCGGCTGACTTGCCCAGGGTCGTAGGGTTCAGACCGACAACCCCCGGGATGCCTTCGGGCAAGGACGCCAAGGCCCTATCCGCCGTCAGGATGTCCGTGTCGGCGGTGGTTATGAACAGGATGGATTTCTGTTGCTGCATAACGCGGCCTGTGTGGGGAGGCCCCCAGGCTAGCCCTCCTCCGATGAGAGCGGAAACTGCACGGGGGTGCTGCCGCTGAGAAAGACCATGATGGACAGGTCGCTGAAATCTTCAGAGACCTGGCTGCACTCCTTCAGCGTTCCGGCCCAGCGCTGTTCGTCATCGAAGGTGAGGCGCTGATAGACCCGGACGGGTAGGTCATCGCGTCCGCACTGTTCCAGCAGCCCAGAGGCGATGGAGGCGGGCATCAAATCGAAGGGACGGGGGAGCAGGACCACGTGCCTGCGACCCTCGTTCACGTAATGCACCAACTCTTCCAGTTCACTGGCGGAATCAGCCCGCTTGTGCAGGGTGATGAACACTGAGTCTTCCAAGGAGATGCCGGTCCTGGCCAGGGCGACCTGGACCGAGCTGATGCCGGGCACCAGGGCCACACTGTCGGCGCGGCGGCGGACGCGCTCCAGCAACTCACGGGCGGAGACGTTCAGGTCGCCCCAGCAGCAGACCACGCATTTCCTGCCCACCCTGGCCTGACCCTCGGCGTACTCCAGCACCTGCTCCTGGTCGCGGTAGGTCATTGGGCAGACCTCGGCGGCCTCCAGCCAGGGGCGTACCACGTTAAGCACCGTGTTAAACCCCAGGACGATATCGGCCTCCCGCAATACCTGACGAGCCTGCAACGTCAGCATGTCCGGGTTGCCGGGTCCTACGGCGACGACGGTGATCATGGTGCCGGGTTTTTCATCGGATTCAGGGATGAGGAACCCCCCTCATTTGAGAATCTAGGCCAAAAAAAAGTCTCCGGCTCCACAACTGCCGGAGACGGTCCCCAAGGGACAGGCCACTTCTCTCGAGTGCCTTTCTGTTGAGCGCAGAAGTAGAGCACGTCCACCCGGACAGGTTTCCTGACTTACGGACCCGGTCTCAGTCCGGTATCCGATCACAGTGGCGCAACCGTGGCGGGTTTTCACCGCCTTCCCCTGAAGCAATCGAGGTCGATTCACCGGGCGGAAAATCAGTTTTTAAACGGGCGACCCGACCCAAAAGAGTCTGGGACGCGCCATCCAGTTTAGTTCAGCCTCCGTTCGTATGTCAATACGGCGACGGACGGAGGCCAGGGCCTTTTCATTCTCCGAATTCAGGGGTAATGCCGAGGAGTAAGAAGGCTTCGGAGACGTGAGCGGCGTGGCGGCGTAGGGCGGCGGCAACGTTGGTATGACCAGCCCAGCGCACCAGGGTGGTGGTCAGGTTGCGAAAGGCTGCCATCACCTGGGGGGCGTTACCGCTCCTTACCTGGGAGCGGTCTTCGTCAAAGGTGACGTCCCGGACCCAATGCACCTGGTTCTCGATATTCCAATGCCCTCTAAGAATCTGCAACAGACGTTCCGCTCCGGCAACCTCGGGCGAAAGACTGGTCACCGCATAGCTCACCGTCACCTGGGTGCGTCCCCGGACTCTCCTCTGCCGCTCCAGCCGGCATACCTGCCGCAGGTGGGGCCACTCCTTCCCCACCGATCCGGCGCTGCCCGCATACCGGTTCACCTCCGGGTCGGACAAGGCCCACAGTTCCCGCCGCTCCCAGCGCCCGTGCCGTTGCTTGGGCGAGACATCCACCCACACAGTCAGCTCCGCCCCTCGCTCCCGCCAGTCCTCAGCCTGCCACGGCGGTACCCATGGCCCCGCAACCCTATCAGTTTCCAGTGGGGGAAAATACTTCCACCAGGTCCTGGCACAATGCAGGCTGATTTTCCTTCACCGGCAACAGGTAATCTCCGCCGCCAGCTACAATCTGCTGGCACACCTCCCGTTGGGTCAGCAGAGCGTCCGCCACCACTATCCTCCCTTCCAGGGGAATCTGCCCCAACACTGCTTGGGCCGCTGCCAATTCCTGACCCTTGCCCGCCGTGGCTGCCTGGCTCAGCACCGCCTTGCCCTCAGTGGCGTAGGCTGATACCAGGTGCACCCCAGGCAGTTCCTCACCGTGAATCCCACGCAACGTCTTCCCGTCTATTGACACCACGGAGCCCAGATCCACCCCACTATCTCGCACCCATTCCCGCAGCACCCCTTCGAAGGCATCCACGTCCAGATCCTTGAACACCCGGTGCAGGGTGGCTACGCAGGGCGTTCTCCCCTGTGGGAAACCCAATTCCTCTCCAGCAGTGGCTCCTTGGTCCCGGCCCCATTGCGCAATGGCGTAAAGACTGCGGGAGCCACATAGCATGGCGCAAACTGACAGACTCAATACCGCTCCCAATGGGTGGCGCCGGCCTTGCCGGCTCCGGTGGTCTGGAACTCCATCCAAGGCTTCTCTCAATCTCATCTTCCCCACCTCCTCACTTCTTCACCACAACTTTAAGACTCCTTTAAGAAAATGAAAAGGCCCTGGGACGGAGGCCAGGGCGAATGCGCCGTAATTGAGACAGCTAGGTCTAGGGCAATGACGGGAGAGAGCAGGGATGCCGGCTGGGACCGGGAGGAGGGGCAGAAGTTTGCAATGATCGAAAGACCCTGTTGCGCCCCAGGCAAAGTTGACAATCCACGGGCCCACTGCTAGCATCGCTAAAAATATCCAGATTGATCAGCACGGCGCACACGATAAACGGGTGCACAAGGGAAAGCGGTGAAAATCCGTTGCGGAGGCGCCACTGTGACCGGGGAGCCAGCCGCTGTAGCCACTGTCCGCCAGGTGGATGGGAAGGCGCGGAAGAGGCGATGATCCGGGAGCCAGGAGACCTGCCGGGCTGAACTGAGCGGTTGCTCTTCGTCTGCGGAGTGCTCAGGTACAGTGCAGGCCCGCAGGGGGGCTGCAGGTCTAAAGGGCAGTCCCCGTCGCGGCGAAGGCGGCGGGGATTTTGTTTTGCACACAGCGCGGTCAGGGGCGACGAACCTGCGCTCCGACGAGGAAAGGCAGCCCATCGGCAGGCAGATTGCGCGGCTCTACCTGAGCTGGTTGAAGCGCTCACCGGCCATCGGCTGGTCTCCCGTGCTGTTGAGACTCGCCGCGGGGGCAGTTCCCCTTCTGGTAGTCGGACTGGCGCTGGTGATCGTCGCGGTGGCGCTGGGCCCCTTCACGATTCCCCTGACCCATACCCTGGATATCCTGCTGGCCCAGGTCGGAGTGGGCGAGGCCACGGCCCCACAGACCGAGCAGGCTATCGTTGCTTCCGTACGGCTGCCGCGGATCGCGCTGACCCTGCTGGTGGGAGCCGCGCTGGGGGTATCGGGCGCCGTTATGCAGGGCCTGTTCCGAAACCCGATGGCCGATCCGGGCATCATCGGTGTGTCCGCGGGAGGGGCGCTGGGGGCGATCGTGGCGATATCGACGGGAGCGCAGGCGGCTTTCGCGCTGGCCCTGCCGGGCATGTCGTTCCTGGGGGCGGGCGGCACACTGGCGCTGGTGTACGCGGTGGCCTCGGTTGGCGGACGATTCTCCATGTCGGCCCTGCTGCTGTCGGGGATTGCCGTGGGAGCGTTCGTCGCGGCCATCATCTCCGCCATCATCCTGTTCACGGAGAACCTGGAGGCCCAGCGGGACATGCTGTTCTGGCTGGCCGGCGGGCTGGACGCATCGCGCTGGGGGGAGGTCCGGCTGGCTCTGCCGTTCGTGCTGTTCGGTGTCGCCGTGGCGGTGTTCCTGTCGAGGGACCTGAACCTGCTGATGGTGAGCGAGGACGAGGCGCGTTCGCTGGGGGTCCGGGTGAATCTCACCCGGAACTCGCTGCTGGCGGCGGCCTCCCTGATTACCGGGACGGCGGTGGCGTTCTCCGGGACAATCGCCTTCGTGGGGCTGATTGTCCCGCACGCGCTGCGACTGGTCGCGGGGGCTGACAACCGGGTGCTGATACCCCTGAGCGCTTTGGGCGGCGCGATCTTTCTGCTGGCGGCGGATACGCTGGCCAGGATGGTGATCGCGCCTGCCGAGGTGAGCGTGGGGATAATAACAGCCCTGGTCGGCGCCCCATTCTTCCTGATGCTGCTGGCGCGAAACAAGGCGCGGGCATCGATGCTTTAGAGGCAGGCACAAATCCAGGCGAAGGGGATGGCTGGCGGGGGCCAGTGTTCCCGAAGGACGAACACAAGAGATGATTACAGTCAGGAATGGGGCGAGTACGGCAATTTGGCTGGTGATATTGTCGCTGTTGGCTATCGGGGCGCTGGCGTGCGGCGGTGAAGGGGCGTCAACGGCCACGGCGGTGCCGACCGCGATGATCGCGGCCACCGAGGCGCCTGCTCCCACGAGTACACCGGAGGCTCCCACTGCGGAACCCACGGCTACGACGGCACCCACGAACACGCCGTTGCCACAACCGACGGAGGCGCCCACGGAGGCGCTCGCCACACCCTCGAAATCCGGGCCCGTCGTACCGACGGCCACGGCAGTGCCGACGAGTACTCCCCAGCCCACGGCGCCGCCGCCGCCGACGGAGGTGCCGTACCCGGCTGTGCCGGGCATAGTCGATCCGTCGAACACGGGGTGGCCAAGGGAGATTGAGACCATAGAGGGACGGATCACGCTGGAAGAGCCGCCCCAAAGGGTGTTGACCTATTCCCTGGGACACGACGAGATCCTGCTGTCCCTGTTGCCCCGGGACCGGATTGCGGCCATCGGAAAATTTACGGGGAACGCGGCCTATTCCAACGTGGCAGACCGCGTGGAGGGGCTGGAGGTCTACGAGAAGGGCGCGGAGAACGTCCTCGCACAGGAACCGGACCTGTTCATTGCCTCCAAGAGCACCAAGGAGGACATAGTCAGCCTGATCAGGGAGGCGGGTGTGCCGGTGGCGCGTCCGGCCCTGGAGAACTCCTCGGAGGGAAACATACCGAACATACTGCTCTACGGTTACATGCTGGGCGTCGAGGACCGGGCCCTGGAACTGGTCGCTGAGATTCGGAGCAGGCTCGATACGATCACCGATGTGGTGCCACCGGCAGGGGACGCCAGCCGTCCGAATACGATGTCCATAACGCGATACTCGGAAACGCTGTACGTGCCGGGCAAGGACACCACCGTTGGGGGTATCATGGAGGCGGCCGGGGGTACTAATACCGCGGCCCGTGATGGAATCGAGGGTATACAAAAGGTCAGCATCGAATCGGTGGCAGCGTTGAATCCCCAGGTGATTTTTATCACCCAGTCGGGCGAGGGTGGAGAATCACTGCGGGCGGACCTGCTGGCGCACCCGGCGCTAGCGGAGGTGCCGGCCATCGTCGACGAGAGGATCCACGTGGTGGGGTCGAAGCGATTCACGACGCTGTCGCACTGGAATGTCAGGGGCATCGAGGTGGTGGCGCAGATTCTTTATCCCGGACTGTTCGCAGGCATGACCTTCAGCGATTTCGAGCCATACGACGAGGAATAAGCGGATGGCAACCCAGGTAAGTGCGGCCGCCATCAGCGCCGACGGAATCTTCGTGAAGCTGGGCGGGAATCCGGTGCTCAGGGGAGTGTCCTTCGAGGGCCGTCCCGGGGAGGTGGCCGGACTGATCGGGCCCAACGGGGCCGGCAAGAGCACCCTGCTGCGGGTGCTGGCCGGCCTGGTCCGTCCGGATTCGGGAGAGGTGGCAATCGGCGAGGAATCACTGGGAACGCTCAACGCGGGGCAGCGGGCCAGGCGCATCGCCTTTATGCCGCAGCACGACGCGACCCATCCGTTCACCGCGCTGGAGACGGTGTTGATGGGAAGGTACGCACACCTGGGGCGATTTGAACTGGAGGGACGGCAGGACCGCGATATCGCGCTGGATGCGATGTCCCGAACGGACACGTCGCAGTTCGAGGACCGGCAGCTCGACCGCCTGTCGGGCGGCGAACGCCAGCGGGTAATACTGGCCCGGGCGCTGGCGCAGCAGGCCGGCGTCATCCTGCTGGACGAGCCGTCTTCCAACCTGGACCTGCGGCACCGGCTGTCGATGATGGAGATGCTGAGGGCGGAGGCCGAGATGCGCCAGGTCGCGGTGGTTGTGGCACTGCACGACGTGTCGCTGGCGGGACGGTACTGCGACCGGCTGATCCTCCTGTCGGAGGGCCGGGTTGCTGCCGAGGGCACGCCGGTGGAGGTGCTCACGCCCTCCAACCTCCGGGCGGCCTTTGGAGTGGAAACGTCGGTGCAGCTCGATCCGGGCACCGGGTGCCCGCAGGTGTGGCTCATCGGGCCATCGGAATAGCGCTACCGAACCAAATTCCGGCCGGGAGGTCTGGGGCGATGCCTGAAAGGACGATCACGCTGTCCCAGGCGATCGAGCGAATAGAGCCTGCGGATGCCGCCGCCATGGCCCTGGCGGAGGCGAGACAAGGCAGCCTGACCAAGCCACCGGGCAGCCTGGGGCGCCTGGAGGAGCTCTCCATCAGGCTGGCCGGGATATTCAGAACGGCCAGGCCATCGATCGGCGGGAAGGCGGTGATCGTTGCTGCGGGCGACCATGGGGTCGTGGCCCAGGGCGTTACGGGATATCCGCAGGAGGTGACGGCGCAGATGGTGCTGAACTTCCTGGCCGGAGGGGCGGCCATCAGCGTGATGTGCCGGCACCTGGGGATCCGACAGGTGATCGTAGACGCGGGCGTGGCGGCGGACCTGCCTGAGCACCCGGAACTGAGACAGCTCAAGATCGGCCGGGGAACCCGAGACATCAGCCTGGGGCCAGCGATGACACGCCGGGAGGCGGAGGAGTGCCTGGAGGCCGGCATCAACCTGGCGGCGGAGGTGACCGACTCCGGCGTCGACCTGCTGGCCACCGGGGACATGGGGATCGGCAACACGACCGCATCCAGCGCCATTACAGCCGCGGTGACCGGTCTGGACCCCGAATTGACCACCGGGGAGGGCACCGGGAGAAGCGCGGAGGAAATCCAGCACAAGATAGCGGTGGTGCGGACCGCCCTGGCGGTCAATTCTCCTGACCCGTTGGAGGGGACGGACCTCCTTATGAAGCTAGGTGGGTTCGAGATTGGGGTGCTGTCCGGAGTCATGCTGGGAGCGGCGGCGATGCGCCGCCCGGTGGTAATCGACGGTTTTATCTCAAGCGCGGCAGCCCTGGTAGCCCAAGCAGTTTGTCCGCCTGCCCGTGATTACATGATCGCCTCCCACGTCTCTGCGGAACGGGGCCATCGCGGAGCGTTGTCGGCGCTGGGACTGGAACCGCTGTTTGACCTGGGCATGAGGCTGGGTGAAGGGACGGGGGCGGCACTGGCGATTCCCATCGTCGAGGCCGCCGCCGCGACGCTGTCGGAGATGGCCACATTCGCGGAGGCAGGGGTGTCGGATAGGGAAACGGAGGGCGACGGCCCTCCGTGAACGGGCTCCGTTCGGCCCTGGGATTCCTGACGATACTTCCTCTCGCGCCCAAGGGAGAGGCGGGACTGCAATCGGCCCGGGGCTGGTTTCCCGTTGCCGGGCTGCTTCTGGGACTGGTGCTGGTGGGTCTCGACCTGCTGATGCACTGGGGATATCCGCTTTTCACGGAGGAGCAGAGAGCGTTCCCGCCGCTGCTCTCCGCCTCGGTCCTGGTGATTGCAATAGCCGCACTGACCCGCGCCCTGCATCTTGACGGATTCATGGACTGCTGCGACGCGCTGCTGGGGGGCTTTGACCGGGAACGAAGGCTGGAGATCTTGAGGGACTCCCACGTTGGCGCGTTCGCGGTCGTGGGTGTGGTGAGCCTGCTGCTGATCAAGGTTGCTGCTATCATGGCCCTGCCGCCGCCGGGCCGGTTCTGGATTCTGCTTCTCTTTCCCGCCCTGTCGCGCTGGGGAATGCTGGTTGTGCTGGAATTATTCTCGTACGTACGGCCCCAGGGAATCGGGGTGCCGTTTCAGCCCAAGGGAGGTCGATGGCAGCTGCTGGCAGGGCTGGTGGTGGCCCTGGCCGCCACGGTCGCGCTGGCCGGACCGGCGGGCCTCGTCCTGCTGGGACTGGCCACCGCAGTGGCCCTGGCAATGGCCGCGTGGGCAAGCAGGCTGCTGGGCGGAGTAACGGGCGACGTTTACGGAGCCGTGAACGAGGTATCGGAGGCCGCAGTGCTGGTGTTGGCCGCTTTGGTGGCTTACGGGGTGTCCGAAAGCTTCTTTGAGCCGGTCCATCGTATAGGCTGGTGAGGCCCCAACCAACCCGATATGGAGTGGCGATTATTTCCGGGAGAGTGGTATCTTGACGCGGGAGCCCTGTTGCTGGCGCTGGCGATAGATGTGGCTCTCAGGGAGTTGCCAAGTGCCATCCATCCGGTTGTCTGGATGGGGAAGCTGGTCTCATGGCTGGAGAGGTCCGGTCCACCGCCGACGGCAAAATGGCCCGCTCTGGTCTGGGGAGGACTGATGTCGCTCGCAGTGCCTGCAATATTCGGAGGGGCGGCATGGGTCGCGGCCAACGGGCTGCGGGAGCTGGGGCCGTGGCCCTACATCGCAGGTGTGGCTGTGCTGCTAAACACCACGTTCGCGGTAAAGGGCCTGGCGCAAGCGGCGTACGGCGTGCGGGACTCGATGCGCGAGGGCAGCATGGGTGAGGCACGGGATGGTCTGCGGAGCCTGGTGAGCCGGGACGCCAGTTCGCTGGACCGGTCGATGACGTCGGCTGCGGCTATAGAGTCGGTGGCCGAGAACACGACGGACAGCTACGTCGGCCCGTGGCTGGCCTTCGCACTGCTGGGGCTACCGGGGGCGTTCGCCTACCGGGCGGTGAATACGCTGGACAGCATGATTGGCTATCGCGGGAAGTACGAATATCTGGGTAAGGCGTCAGCGCGGCTGGACGACCTTGTAAACGTCGTTCCGGCGCGGATCAGTGCAGGCATGATCCTGGCGGCAGGGGCCTTCTGGCGGCTACCGGTGCGTCGAGGCATTCGCTGGTGCCGCGCAGGCGGGCGCCTGACGTCGAGCCCGAACGCGGGTTGGACGATTGGGGCGATGTCCGGACTGCTGGGCGTGGCACTGGAGAAAGCGGGACATTACCGCATCGGCGAGGGCCTGGACCAACCTGAACCCGGCCACATCGGAACGGCAGTGCGGGTGGCCCTTGCGGTAGCGGTCATGGGTGCGACGCTGGCGGTCGGCATTCTGGCGGCACGGGGCGGGCTTGGCGGTTGACCAGAGTGTTGCCGGACAGGAAAGATGAAAGGCCGGTACATGGAGGCCTGAACTTCGCCGAGCTGGAGGCCCTGGGCCTCAGTGCGGATGACGTCACGGATTTCAGCGCCAGCATCAATCCGCTGGGCCTGCCCGAAGCTGCGCTACTGGCGACGCAGAAGGCCCAATTGACCGCGTATCCAGACCCTGAGTGCCGCCGGCTGAGGCAGGCGATTGCTGACGCGGTGGGAGTCGATCCGGCGAACGTCCTGCCGGGAAACGGGTCGACCGAACTGATTCACCTGCTCGCCAAGGCGTTTCTCGGTCCCGAGGACTCGGCGATAATATTTGCGCCCACCTTCGGGGAGTACGCCGCAGCCTGCCGAGTGGAGGGAGTGGAACCGACTGAGATTGTCCCCCCGGACGCAGCAAAAGGCGGGGGCTTGTTTGAGTGGGATATTCCCCTCGCCCTCGACCGAATCGCAGAATTGTCTCCAGCGTTGGTTTTTCTGTGCAACCCCAATAACCCCACGGGGGTATACCTGGCGGAAACGGCCGTGAGGAGCGTGGCTGAGTCCCTGCGGGGAGGGGGCGTGCTGGTGCTGGACGAGGCCTATGTCCCCTTTGTCGAGGAGGCCTGGAATTCGATTCCTCTCCTGTCGATGGGCAACGTCGTGTTGCTGAGGTCAATGACCAAGGACTATGCCCTGACTGGGTTGAGGCTGGGCTACCTGCTGGCACCCGAAAAGACAGTGGGCCGGGTCCGCCGATTTCAGTACAGCTGGAGCGTAAACGCTGCGGCCCAGGCTGCCGGGATCGCCGCACTGTCGGACCACCAGCATGTGAGCAGGGGCCGGGAGGTGATCAGACAGGGAAGGGAATACGTAAGAGGGATGGCAAATGGCCTGGGCATCGAATGCCCACCAGCGTCGGCAAACTTTCTGCTGCTGAAAGTCGGCCGGGGGCAGGAGGTGCGGACGGCGCTACTCAGGGAGCATCGCATCTGCGTGAGGGACTGCGCTTCTTTCGGCCTGCCCGAGTACATCAGGGTCGGGGTAAGGACGATGGAGGACAACCGCAGGTTGATCGAGGGGCTGCGCCAGGTACTGTCCCGGAGGCCTTCCATTGCCTAAGCAGCTGGTCCTGATACTCGGCGGCGCCCGGTCCGGGAAGAGTTCCTTTGCGGAGAGACTGGCCCGGCAGCGGCACAGGGTGCTGTATGTGGCTACGGCGGAGGCCCTGGACGAGGACATGGAACGGCGCATTGCCATCCATCGCCAGCAGCGTCCGGCGAGCTGGGACACACTGGAGGAGCCAAGGGAACTGGCATCGGTGCTCCCCGCCGCCATGAGCGGCCATGAGGTATGCCTGGTGGACTGCCTGACCCTGTGGGTCTCCAATTTGCTCCTGAGCAAGGAGGGCGATCCACGGGCGCATGAGGAAATTCTCGATGCCGCGCGAACGGTACTCGAGGTATACGACCGGTCACAGGCCACCTGGGTAGTGGTGAGCAACGAGGTGGGACTGGGGGTGGTGCCACCGACCGCCCTGGGGGCCAGCTACAGGGATGTCATGGGGAGAGTGAACCAACTCTTTGCAGGTCGCGCCGACAGGGTCTACCTCATGGTTGCCGGTCTGGCGCTGGAGTTGAAGGAATTGGGCGCTCTGCCACTCGACAGCATCGACCCGGCCTTGGACTGATGCCGCAGGAGGGGAGGTCCCGCAGGGGCTCAGCGTCCGCCCCCGGAACGTGCGGGGAACTGGCGCAAGGGATGCTGGACGCGGTCCTGTGCATGGTGACCTGTCCAATCGACATGCGAAGCCGGGCTACGGTGGAACTGACGCCGGGCGAAGGGCAGGTCACGGCGCCGGAGGACTCTCCCAAGGCGCGACAGGCAGTGCAGGCGTCGCTGGAGTTCCTGGGCGAGCGGAGGGTGAACGCAAGACTGGGGCTGAGTTCCAGCCTTCCCCGGGGCAAGGGAATGGCAAGCAGCACGGCAGACGTGGCAGCGGCCATAGCCGCCACGGCAGCTGCCTCCGGCAGGGAGCTATCCCCAAAGCAGATAGCTGACATCGCCCTGAAGGTGGAGCCCAGTGACGGTGTCATGTTTCCTGAGGTGGTCATCTTCGATCACATCCGAGGGTCCGTGGCCCGACCCCTGGGCCAGCCGCCCCCGATGCGTGTCGTGGTCCTGGACTTCGGGGGAGTCGTGGACACGGTTTCGCACAACAGCGCCGACCGGAATGAGGCGCTGCGGGAACAGGCACCCAGGATGTCAGAGGCCGTCGGGCTGATCTCGCGGGGGATAAGTTCGGGCGACCCGGCGCTCATAGGGAAGGGCGCCACAATCAGCGCGGTGGCGAACCAGGAGGTCAGCCTCAATCCACACCTGGATGCGGTGCTGGAGATTCACCGCGAGGTTGGGGCGGTGGGGGTCAACGTGGCCCACAGCGGCACGGTGATCGGAATGCTGTTTCACGACGAACGCGAGCTCGCGGAGAGCGCTGCGGCACTGGCGATGGAACGCCTGCCTTGCCTGGTGGCGGCGGCGTCCCACCGGTTGGCCGGAGGCGGAGTGCTGCCCGGCTGAGGTCGCCCCCGAGCACGGAGCGGCACCCCTGTGCGGCTACCTGCTGCCAGACCGCTATAGCGGCGTAGTTAGCGAACGCCCGTGGCGGGCTACTGACGGTTGGGGAGCTTGGGTGCCAGCCAACTCAAGAAGGCGTCTTCGCTGCGGGTCTGCATGAAGAATCGTCCGGGGCCTTCCAGCTTGCACACCAGCCCCTCTCCGCCCAGGAGGGTCGTCTTCCACCCTCCGGAACGCCCGACGTCGTAGCGAATCGACTCGTCAAAGGCCACCATGTGACCGGTGTCCACCGTGTAGCGCTCACCGTGGCCAAGGTCTATCCGGTGGATGGCGCCGTAGGATGATATGAAAAGCAGTCCCCTGCCGGAGCACCGGAGCAGGAACAGGCCCTCGCGAGAGAAGAAGGAACGGGCGCCTCCCCACTGGGAATCCACCTCGATATTCATCGTGGCCGCGAGAAACGAGCCGGACTGAACCAGGACGGTCTCGTGTTGCAGTTCGAGCGCTTCGATGTCTCCCGGCAGCGAGGGAGCGATGGTGACCTCGCCCGAGTCCTGGGCAGTAAAAGTGTTGACGAAGAAGCTCTCACCACCGAGAACCGACCTGCGCAGGCCACCGAACAGGCCTCCCCTGGCGCTGGTCTCGATGTTGATGGTATCCGACATGCTTACCATGGCCCCGGTCTCGGCCTGCAATTGCTCTCCCGGGTTCAGCCTGACAATCCCGAGCGCATAGGAAGGCTTGTGAACTATTTCGTAATCCATTGCTTATCCCCTCTTTGAATTCAAACCATATTCGTGACGCGGAGAGCTCCGTTTTCCAGCGGAGGCCATCTCGCCACTGAACATAAACTGATTATACCTAACCTCCCCCTCCGGGTAACCCGTTCGTTGCGTACCCGTTTGACCCACCTGTTCGGCGCGAGTATATTAGGCGCCACGTCGATATCATCCTTCATCAGGAAGGAGATGGAATCGGATGTACGCCTTGATTCTCGCAGGGGGAAAAGGCGAACGGCTGCGACCGCTCACGGACACCCTGCCCAAGCCCATGGCGCCGGTCGGCGGAAAGCCGATTCTCGAACATCAGGTTGAATGGCTGAGTGCCGGCGGGGTGGATAGGGTTGTTTTCCTGGCCGGGTACCGGTGGGAGGCCATTCGTTCTCACTTCGGGGACGGTTCCCGCCAGGGGGTCAGGGTGGCGTACAGCGTGGAGAGCAGCCCCCTGGGACGCGGCGGGGCAATCAAACAGGGCTTTCCGCTGGCCTCGGATGATGAAGGGCCCGTGGTGGTCACCAACGGCGACATCATTACGAGACAGCCCCTGCGGGAGATCATCGAGTTCCACCAGCGCTCCCCGGCCAGGAAAAACGGACCTGCGGTGACTCTGATGGCTGTGCCGATGGTCAGCCCATACGGCTTGGTGGACATGGACGACGCCGGAAGTGTGGTGGGATTCCGTGAGAAAGTGGAGTTGCCGCACTGGATAAACGGCGGTGTTTATGTGATCGACCGCGAGGTGTTTCAGGAGTTCCCGGACCTCGGCGACCACGAAGTCGAGACCTTTCCGGCCCTGGCTGAGTCCGGACGCATCGCCGCCTTCCGAACCCGATCTTTCTGGACCAGCATTGACTCCTTCAAGGACCTCCGGGAGGCCGACGACTTCCTCAACGGGAAAGGTGAGTCAGCGGGGGCCGACGGAGTTCCCCTGAGTCCCGAGGCTGAATGAGCGGGCGGGGATGGCCACGGTGATGCCCATAGCCTCCCCCACGGTGCGCTGGTGATGGTGCAGAGCAAGCCGGCAGACCCGTTGACAGGCAGCCCCGTTACAGACTCCGGTCCCGCCGGTTTGGAACTTCAGGCCGCTGTCTCGAGGGTCAAGGACAGCATGGAACAGGTGCTGGTGGGCAAGGGGCAGGTCATAGACCTGGTGCTGGCCGCGGTGCTGAGCGGGGGACACGTCCTGGTGGAGGATGTGCCTGGTATCGGCAAAACCACCCTGGCCCGCAGCCTGGCCGAGTCTCTCAATTGCAGTTTCCGGCGGATCCAGTGCACCCCCGATCTGATGCCGTCCGACATTACGGGCATTCACTTTTACAATCAGAAACTGGGTGAGTTCGAGTTTCGCCCCGGACCGATCCTGGCCCAGGTGGTACTGGCTGACGAGATCAATCGCGCCACTCCCCGCACTCAATCGGCCCTACTGGAGGCAATGGCCGAAAGGCAGCTAACCGTAGATGACCGTACCATTCCTCTGCCGGTACCCTTCCTGCTGATCGCGACCCAGAACCCCATCGAGCTGGAGGGGACTTTTCCGTTGCCCGAGGCGCAGCTGGACAGGTTCCTTCTGCGCTTGAGATTGGGTTACCCAGATGAGGCGGAGGAGGAGCAGATGCTGGCCAGGTTCAGCACGGCCAATCCGATCGAAAGCCTGCGGCCGGTCGCGGAGGCCGGGGATATCGTCGCAATGCAGGAGTCGGTCAAGGAAGTCTACGTCGATCCCGTGCTGGCCAACTACGTAGTCCGCCTGACCCAGGCCACTCGCTGCCATGAGGACGTTGAACTGGGCGCCAGCCCGAGGGCCACCCTGGGGCTGTACCGGTGTTCCCAGGCATTCGCGGCCATACTCGGCCGGCAGTATGTTACGCCCGACGACGTGAAGGTGATCGCGCCCTACGCGCTGGCCCATCGCACCATCGTTTCCTCCCAGGCCAGGCTGCGAGGCCGCACTTCGGAGGACGTGGTCCAGAGCGTACTGTCTGCGGTTGAGGTCCCGGTCTAGTCCTGGGCCTACGCCATGCGACACGAGCTCTGGCCGTTATCCAGTGGGCTCCTAGTGTTCGTAGGGCTTCTGGCCAGCAACGGCCTGCTCCTGGTTGTCGGCTCGTTGGTCTTCGTTGTCTGGGCGGCGGCGCGGGTATGGGAGAAATACTGCTTTCGAAGGGTCGCTTTCGATCGGGAAGTGGGGAGGCGCCGGGCCTTTATCGGCGACAGCATCGAGTATTCGGTCTCGCTTAGCAATGACAAACCGCTGCCGCTGATCTGGGTGGAAGCCCAGGACCAGTTTCCCGAGGGGCTGGACCTTTCAAACGCGGTGGTGCGCGGGGCGACCATCGAGGCCAACCGGCACCACAGCATCACCACTTCGCTTCTTCCATACCAACGGGCCAAATGGACCTTCAGTATGCGCTGCCTGAGGCGGGGCTATCACAGGATCGGCCCCGTACGCCTGCGCAGCAGTGACCTATTCGGATTCACGTCCACCGAGGCCCGGCTGGCGGGAGTAAGCGACATTCTCGTCTATCCCCGGGTCATTGAGCTGGAGGAGCTGGTAACTCCCCCGCAGCATCCGTTTGGTCTCACCAGGGGCCGGACACCCCTGTACCATGACACCAACAGGGTCAGGGGGATTCGCGACTACAGGCCCGACGATCCGCAAAAGCATATCGACTGGAAGGCCACAGCCCGTTCACGCCAGTTGCAGAGCAGGATATTCGAGCCGTCAGTGTCGATGAATCTGGTCATCGCTCTCAATGGCTCAACCAGCGACTTTGTCTGGCAGGGTACGAACCGGCGGCTGTTCGAACGGGCGGTGACTACGGCGGCCTCGGCAGCGGCCCTGGCCGACAGGCGGGGATACAGCTACGGACTGCTCTCCAACGCGGTCGCTTCCTACTCGGGCAAGTGGCTGACCGTTCCGGTGGGAGCATCCTCGTACCAGTTGCCCCACGTGCTGGAGGCCCTCGCCATGGCATCCCCATACGTGGTTGCCATGCTCCCGGAGGTGGTTCTTGCGGAGAGAGACACCCTTCGACCCGGCGCGACAGTACTCCTGGTTACCGGGGCGATCACCGATTCCATGCCGACGCAGATCCGGGAAATAGCGGAAAGGGGATTTCAAATTTCCGTGATCTACGCAGGAGACGGGAACCCCCCGGAATCCCTGGCCGGCGTGCCCGTTACGGGAGTTGGGCATCTGCTGGATGCCCTGCCGGAGGATGCCATCGACTGGGAGAAAGAGTCCGAGACAGTGCTGGAGGTGGCCATTGCTTCCGGCCTGGAGAGCTAGGGCAATTACGTCGGCGGCGCTATTCCTAGAGGGGTGCGCGCTATACGTCCTCGTTGGCGTGGTCGCCGGACTGGTCCGGGTAGAGGGACTTCACATGTCCTTCTGGCTGGTACTGGTGGCCCTGGCCTGGGCCTACTTGCTGTCCTCCTGGATCATGAGCCTGAGCCTGACTCCCGCTTTGAGGGGCCTGACGGGAATCGCGTTGGGGATCCCATCCCTTCTGCTTCTGACCGCTTGGAACGCGGGCGAGCTGTTCTCGCCCGCAGGATTGCTGACTTCGGGAACAGCCAGCGGCATAGGAACCTTCGTTGGTACGGTGATGTTACTGCTGCTTATTTGGTGGCGGGGTGTGGAGTTGAGGCGGGAGGAGGTGACACTGGACGCGGTGCGTTCCACCTTCCAGATTGGCATGGTGGTGCTGCTGTCGGCGGCGCTCATCAACGCGGTGCTGGAAGCACAGATAGTGAGCGGATTTCTGGTGCTGGGCTATTTTTCCGTGGGCCTTTCGGCGATGGCACTGGCCCGATTCTCTGCCGAGAGCGGAGAGGACCGGTCGCTGCCGCAGCAATGGATCTGGCCGATTATCGGCAGTGTGGGCGCGGTTCTGCTGCTGGGGCTCATGGTCAGCGGGCTGGGTCTCGGCGGTCTCGATGATGTGACGCGAGTCATTCTGGATGCAGTCGGTGCCGTCGGCCTCCGGATACTGGAGCCAATAATCATGCTCATCGGACTCCTGGCGAGTGCGCTGGTGAGCGTGGGGAACTGGTTTTCCGAGATCATGGGAGGAGGCGACCTGCAGGGACTGCTGGACGCACAGCGGCGCATCAATGAGTTCCACGAGAGTCTCAGGGATGCGGAGGCGGACCCGCGGGGTAATACCCTGTTTATCGTGCTGCAATGGATTGCCGCAGTGATCGGCGCAGCCCTGGCCTCCTTCGTGGTCTACCGGCTGTTTCGGGCTAGGAGGCGGGGTGGCAGCATCTCCGAGGTCGCCGAGAGTCGCGAGTCGCTGTTCAGCCTCAAGCACGCGGGAGAAGACATCGAAGAGGCCTTTACCGGCTTGTTCGGCGGGATGTTCGCCGGCAGGCGGCGGCCGTCCCGTACTTTCAGGACGCCCCGGGACTACTATCACGCCCTGCTGGACAACGCGGAGGAAGCGGGACGCCCGAAGCACGAATCGGAAACTCCCAGAGAGCACCAGCGGGACCTCGCCGGGATGCTCCCGGCAGACCCGGTGGCCCGCACGGTTGACGAGTTTCAGTCGTTCCACTATGGCGCAGTTCCGGCGGAGCGGGAGCAAATGGAGCGGCTGGAAGCCGACCGCCGGGAACTGGAGCAGTTTCTGAAGGATAACCCGCAGGGGCACTAAGAGTGGGACCGGACCCGCCCAAGGGCTATCGGCAGGCCGGTAGTACCTGATCGGCTATGATGGACATGAGGCGCCGAAGGGCCGGGATGTCTCCCGAGTTCAGCGCCAGTACGATGTGTTCGACGCCCGCCTCCCGGTAGGCATCAATGCCGGCCCGCATGGCTCCTGGGTCGTCCCCCGGCAGTCGGGAGCTAGTCGCCGCGCGTTGGCTGGACGGCCCGCCGTGCACCTCCACCTCGACGCGGGCGGACATGGTAATGGCCGAGGGGTCTCGCTCTGCGGCCTGGGCCATTTCGGCGATCTCCCGCCGGCCGATGACGAACTCCTCGGGGGAAAGTCCGGTGGGGTGCCACCCGTCGCCCATGCGGGCAGTGCGCCGGAGGGCGGCGGGCGATGAACCACCCACCCACAGCGGAATAGACGACTGTACCGGCTTGGGTGAGAATCGCAGGTCGGCGAAGTTCCAGCGGCGGCTGTGGTATTCCGGGTTATGGCTGGTCCATAACTCCCGCATGACGGCGATGGACTCGTTGGTCAGCGAGCCGCGCTCACGCATGGGGATGCCCAGGGCCTCGAACTCCTCGGCCATGGCGCCGGTTCCAACGCCGAGAACAACGCGTCCGCCGGAAATCTGGTCGAGGGTGGCGGCGTACTTGGCCAGCTCAACCGGGTTGTGGTAGGGCAGCACTAGCACCGATGTGCCTAGAGCCACCCTGCCGGTGGTGGAGGACATGTAGGACAGCATGGCCATGGGGTGATAGTAGGGCCGGTCGTCAAGGCGCTCCCGGATGTAACCGGCATTGAACAGGTGGTCCATGACCCAGATGGAGTCAAAGCCCATCAGTTCAGCCTCCGGCCCAAGGGCTAGGACATCCCTGGGATTTTCAACGCCCCAATTGTTGGGAATGGTTACGCCAAATTGAGTCATTGCCCCCCCGTCAAGGATGGTCCTGAGCCACGGACAAGCAGTCCTGCGCCCCGGCCCGGGAGAGTGGTGTAGCCAGCAAAAAGGCCGGTCCTCCTATGCGGTGTTGATGGCGGACAGCACAGAGGCGGTCTCGATGGCAGCGAGGGCGGCGTTGGCGCCCATGTTGCCAGACTTGCCGCCGGCCCGGTTCAGGGCCTGCTCCAGGTTTTCAGTGGTCAGGACTCCGAAGATGGTGGGCACGCCGGTGTCCATGCTCACCGAACCGGCGCCGCCCTGGGCCTGGCCGGCCACCATATCGTAGTGGGTGGTCTCGCCGCGTATCACCGCACCCAGGCAGATGACGGCGTCGCAACGGCCGCTCTTGGCGAAGGCGTTGGCCGCCACAGGGAGCTCGAAGGAGCCGGGCACCCAGGCCACCGTGACGTCCGAATCGCGCACGCCGCAGCGAGTCAGCGTTTCCAGGGCGCCGTCCAGCAATAGTTTGGTGATCACCTCGTTAAAACGGGCCACGACGATGCCGACGCGAAGTCCCTGCCCGTTCATGTCGCCTCGAAGCTCGTTGGGCACGATCAGTTCTCCTAAATCCTGTAATTGCAGCACATGATGCCGGGGTGTATTCGGCTACCAGCCAGGTCAAATCGGTCGCCTTTCCCCTATCCATCGGAGCCGAAGGAGCCGTCAGTTCCGGCATGGGTCACCCGCTCCAGCAGTTCGGACTCGCCCACCATTCCCGAAAAGGTGGATATTTCATTGATGACAGCCACAGGCACCTGGCGAATGCCGTATCTGCGGGCCATTTCGGGGAATTCCTCTATTTCAACCACGTCGGTGATGACCTGCGGAGACTCAACCGCCATGGCGTGGCCAAGCAAAGCCATGCCCGCGGCGGTTTCGCTGCCGGGAGTGGCGAATATCTGCAGGTGCACCGGCTTTGTGAGCCGCCGCAGTTGCTTGCGGCTGTTCACCGACAGACGGGTCGCGCCCCGTGAGACCGCCTTGATAGTATCAATGAGGACCGGCAGCTGGTATCCCATGGGCAGCCCGAAGTAACGGGCCCGTCCGTTAGACCCCGACTGAATGACGGTGGCGGGGATGCGGTCTATTCCCTCCTCACGCGCCGCATTCCTATCGCCGTAGAAGTCGAAGATCTCCACTTCGAGCCTGGGCGAAAGCCGGGCCAACTCCTCCAGCAACTGTTGCACCTGGGGACAGTAACGGCAGTCGCGACCGGGGATGGCGATGGGCGATGGGCGCTGGGTGTACAGCCGCAGCACAACGTCGCCCTTCAGGTGCTTGCGGAGGTCCCGCTTCAGGCGGCCCTTTTCCTGCGCCGGTAGCAGTGCCTGCTGGGCCGAGGTCATTGGAAGCGCTCCTGTGGAGGATAGGTGTTCCGGGCCAGTTTACACGGGCCGGGGAAGCCTTGCCAGCCTGAGAGAAGTATAAAGCGCGGCACTGAGTAGGGGTAACCCTGGTAATTCCGGCGGGCCGGCTACTCGTCCCTCTCGAGCATGCTGCGTATGGTGAACATTCGCTGGAAGAGGGTGAAACAGGAGACGGCCGCGATGGCTACGAGAACGCTCATCAGGAGCCAGGGAATCCAGCCCAGCAGAAGCCCGATGCCCAGGAGGACCACCCTTTCCGTTCGGGTCATCAGCCCGGCCCTGGTGAATACGCCCAGACCTTCCCCGCGGGCCCGGAGGTAACTGACGCCTTGGGAAAAGACCAGGGCCAGAAACAGCGCGGTGATGAAGAAAGACCGGTAATCCTCGATCTGATCGGAACGAAGGGCGAACACGGCCAGTCCCACGAAAAGGGCGGCCTCACCAAGGCGGTCGAAAACGGAATCGAGCAATGCGCCGAAGGGGGAGTCGCGCCCGGTGAGGCGCGCGAGCGCGCCATCGAAGAGGTCCAGGATGCCGCCTGCGAGGAAAACCGCGCCCCCCAAGACCAGCCAGCCCTGCGCCACAAGGCAGGCGGACACTACGCAGACGGCAAAGCCCAAAAGGGTTATGGCGTTTGGAGTGAACCCCAGAGCCCGGAAAATACGGGCGCCGGGTTCCTCGAAGTAGCTGCGGACGGCGCCCCTAAGTTGCTCGCGGTCCAGCAGTGCCATACACCTCCCGGAGGCACAACTCGTAGTATTGCTCAACCTGACGGGCAACCTCCGGCCAGCGGTGCCTTTCCGCAGTAACGCGCCCCCGCTGGCCCATGGCTTGCCGCAACTCGGGATCGCGGACCAGTGTTTCCAGGGCGTTGGCCAGGGACTCAATGTCCTTGTTGCGAAACAGCAGCCCCTCCTGACCCTCGGTGAGCACGCCGCGGTAGCCCTCGATATCCGAGGCGACCACGGGCTTTCCGGCGGCCATGGCCTCCAGCAGCACGATGCCGAAACTCTCCGCCCCGGTGGCGGGCGAGCAGAAGATGTCGGCGGAGGCGTAATAGCGAGGAAGGTCCTCGTAGGGGACCCGGCCCAGGAACTCCACGTCCTGCAGGTTCCGGGCCCCGAGCACCTGGTAGGAGTCCTTGTCGGGGTTGCCAGGACCCACCACGAGAAGCCGCAGATTGGGCAGGTCCCATTTCAGCCGTCCATAGGCCTCCAGCAGATAACGGAGTCCTTTCCTCTTTTCAAGACGGCCGACGAAGATAATGTTTGTCTTGCCGTCCTGATACTGGGGCCACGGCTCCGCTTCCTGGGAGAAATGTTCGACATCGATGCCGTTGGGGATGATTTCGTATTTCCCTGGGAAGGTGGAGTTCACATAATGCCGTGCGGCCTGGGAGACTGCGATATTGCCGTGAAGACGCTGGTGCCATCTCTTTATGACCGGCTGGCTCATCCGGTAGAGGTGATGCCGGTTGTGGCAGGCGTGGAAGGTGCCGACGTTGACCGTGTTGGAGTACTCGAGAACGGTCAGGGGGAGAATGGGAGCCATGGGCTCGTGAAGGTGGATAATGTCGTACTGTTCCCGGTTGAGGAGGGCGCGAATTTTACGGGCGAGCCACCAGGAGAGAGAAACACGAGCGATGGAACCTCCGCTGGGCAGGGGCACCGACCGCCCCAGGGGAACCAGCAGGTCCTGGTCCTGGCTTTCGCGGGAGGGGGAGTGGGGGGCGAGGACCTGCACCTCATGGCCGGAGCGGCACAGTTCCCTCGCCAGCTGGGAGACATGGATGGTAACGCCACCCGGCCAGGTGAAGTCGTATGGCGACACCAGGGCAATCTTCAATGGCACACCTCCCAGCGAGGAAACACCGGTCCCGGGTTCCTAGCTCCCGGGTTCAGTGTCCTCCTCAGCCCTGTTCGGGCTGGGCTTGACGCCGTCCCCAACGATAAAGGCATCGGTCAGGTCCCTGGCCTGATCATCGGTGTATTGAATAGGCGGCGACTTCATGAAATAGGCGCTGGGGCCAACGACGGCGCCGGCCTCCCCGCGATCCATGGCGAGCTTGGCGCAGCGGATAGCGTCCACCACAACACCTGCGGAGTTGGGGCTGTCCCACACCTCCAGCTTGGCTTCCAGGCTGATGGGCGCGCCGCCGAAGATGCGGCCCTCCATCCTGATGTAGCACCACTTGCGGTCTTTCAACCAGGGTACATGGTCGCTGGGGCCGACGTGGATGCTGTCCGGGTCAATCTCTTCGTCCAGCTGAGAGGTAACCGCGCTGGTCTTCGAGATCTTCTTGGAGGTCAGGCGCTCTCTTTCCAGCATGTTCAGGAAGTCGGTATTGCCGCCGAAATTGAGCTGGTAAGTGTTCTCCAGTTCGACTCCCCGGTCCTCGAAGAGCCTGGTGAGCACGCGGTGAGTGATGGTGGCGCCCAACTGGGACTTGATATCGTCGCCGATGATGGGAACGCCCCGCTCCTCGAACCGGTTGCGCCAGTACTGTTCACGGGCGAGGAACACGGGAATGCAGTTGACCATGGCGCACCGGGCGTTAAGGATGTGCTCCACGTACCACTTGGTTGCCTGTTCACTGCCAACGGGGAGGTAGTTGATGACCACGTCCACCTCCCGGTCGCGAAGGATACCGGTGATGTCCGAGGTTGAGTGGGGGGACTTCTTCACGAGGTGGGAAACGTAGCGGCCGATACCGTCGTGGGTCATGCCCCGTTCCACCTTCACGCCGGTGGAGGGGACATCGGAGAATTTCAGGGTGTTGTTGGGCTGCGTAAAGATGGCCTCGGACAGGTCGAGGCCCACTTTGTTCTCGTCTACATCAAAGGCGGCTACGACCTCGATGTCCTCGATGCGATAGCCGCCGATGGTGTTGTGCATCAGGCCGGATACGGCTTCGTCCTGAGGTACTTCCACGTACCTGTGCAGGCCCTGCACCAGAGATGAGGCGCAGTTGCCCACGCCGATGATGGCTACGTTAATTTTCCCCACTGGGTGGCTCCTTTAGCTGCGACAGTTGTTCCGGAAGGCTCCGTGGAAGACCGGAAGAAAACGAGATGACCGGCGCCGTTCCCTGAGACCGGCGCCACCGGGACCGATTTAACCTTGCGATTGTATCAATCCGCGGCCCCGGCCTACAAGTTCAGGGGGCGGCCTCGACCGCTGAAACGGCTGGATGGGCGGAACGGGTGCGAGGGGAGCGCGATGAGCGCGGCAGCCTCCATGCTAGTCAAAGAACCGGATAATCAGGGTGCGATCGTCGTACCGGAAGCGGACTCCCAGCTTTTCAGGCACCCTGCCCTCCACCAACCGGCCGGCAATGATTTCCTCGATGCGGGCGGTGGCCTCATCGGGTGTGACGGAGTGGCGGACGATGTCTGCCAGCTCGCCGATATCCATGTTGTCGGTGATACCGTCGGTGGCCAGGACCAGCCGGGAGCCCGACTGAACCGTCAGGTCCCGCTGGGTCATCTGGGCAAGGGATTCGGCGGCCCCTATGGCCTTTGCGACGCCCACGTGCAGGAATCCTCCGGTCCTTCCGCAGAGACGCTCATGGGAATCGGGCGTTATCATGACGATGGGGCTGTCCCCGGCTGCAGTAACATACAGGCGACCGCCGCGGAAGAGGGCGGCGGAGACGGTAGTAAGCAGGAATCGCCCTCCTCCCACTCCAAAGAACTCATCGTTCACCTCGCTGATTGTGGAGGCGATGTCGTCGATGGTATCGGCGGGGCAGGCTGCCAGGGCCTCGGCCAACTCCCTGCTGGCGTCGGCCCCGCCGTGGCCGGTGACGCCGTCCATTACGACGTCGAGGAAGTCCCCGTTGCCAAGGTCGCGGGTCAGCAGACTGTCCTCGCCGTGTGCGGAATTGTCTATCAACGTTGAAAATGTGCTGGCAACCATGGAAATTTCCTCTATATTTCCTATTTGATTGCTACCCTGGTATACACGAGCCGGAGGTACGGGACTGACCGAGAATCTACGGCCCGGGCCTCTTTCACCCTCAGGGATCAAAGGCAGCCAGTTCCGACTCGGCGTCGAACAGGAAGCGGGTCCAGTAATCCTCCCGCAGCCAGTCCAGCGCCTCCCGCCAGGCAGCCTGTGCGCCGTCCCACTCCGGCAAAGTCCGGTTTCGCTCGGAAACGGCCTGGAGAAAGCAGCAAAGATCGGAGCGAAACTGAGCGTAGTCCACGTAAGCGCGAGTGCCTATCTTTTCGAGAATGGTCTCCCCGGCGGCCTGTGCACCGTCCCCGGCATCCAGGAGTCTGCGGCGTATCTCGTCCAGCTCCTGCTGAATATTGACGATGGGCCGGACTCCCCTGGCATCGCGGTAACCGGCGGCCTCCAGGGGAGGGCGCTCCGCGGTGGTGTAGAACTTGAGCAGTTCCAGGCAGGCATCATTAACGTCAAGGGGAGGACGGCCCCTGGGTGCAGGGTCGTCAACCCCGGCCAATGCCCCGGTGTCGATGACCTGTAGCCTGCATGACGCCGGCCGATAGAACACGTTCTGCGGCCTAAGGTCCATGAGGATGTAGCCGGCATTCAGGAATTGTTCCTCCAGGTCCAGCAGCTGGTTGTGCAGGGGGAGGGGAGGCGCGTCCCGGGCCGGCACCAGGGGAAAAGTGGCAAAGAGGTTCTGCCCCGCACCGATGGGAACGCCTGTGAAACGGGACATCATGTCTCCCAGCAGGGGAATTCCCGGTGCGCGAACCTGGACGAAAACGGTATAGGGTTCGCCGAGGTCGTCTCCGAAAAAGTCGTCGTGGACCGCGCAATCGGTGTACCCGAGCAACGGCGCCAGCAACCCGCCGGCGTCGCCGCACTTGTCGTATGCCACGAGAAGTCTTTCGGTACGGCCCTCTATGGCAGCGTGCTGCCTCCGGCTCACCGCCTGGGGCACTGGGCGTTTCAAGGCGACCTCGGCTCCCGTGTCCCGGTCTATGGCAGCGCGGACATCGTAGTCCGCCCCGGAGCCGAGACGGCCGGAGATTTCATATCTGTGGAGGTCTACCTTTTCCACCAATGGCGGCCTCCCGACCGCAACTGCGCCCGCCGGGAGCCATCCTTACCGGATGACCGCCGGTCCACGGAAGATGTTACGACGGGGTCTGACCGAATGCAACTGAAACCTGCCGGGTTGCAGGACGGTTGCGTCCTAAAGTCGTGATGCTCGTTTATCAGTCATTCCCTCATAAAGAGGGAATCTACCCAGCCTTGGAACCGGAATGCCAACAATTGCCAAAACGCTCTGGATTCCCGCTTTCGCGGGAATGACGGGTTGGGGGCGAGAATTACGGTCGTGGGCAGATCTGAATCAATTAAGGCGAGATTACCCTGTAGCCGGTCAGGGGGAACAGCAGGTAACGGACTAATCGACGGGACGGCGGTAGCCCAGGGTCAGCCACTCGTCGCGGGGCCACTCAAGTTCCGGGGTGAAACCGAGGCCCATGACGGCGTCGTCCACCTCGGCGCGCTGGGTGGCCAGCAAACCGGAGGCGATGAGCATGCCGCCCGGACGGATCGACCGCTGGAGGAAGGGAGAGCGGTCCGCGACACCCCGGGCCGAGATGTTGGCCACCGCCAGATCTATGGAAGCATCCGGAGCGAGTGGGTGAGGGACAGAGCCCTTGGCCAAAGTTATGCGGTCGTGGAGTCGGAGGCGACGAAAGTTCCGGCGAGCCGCAG
Source organism: Dehalococcoidia bacterium (assembly GCA_965208825.1). Lineage (GTDB taxonomy): Bacteria > Chloroflexota > Dehalococcoidia > Lucifugimonadales > UBA3495 > VXOI01. The sequence goes on along the minus strand of CBDBPP010000002.1, from coordinate 233,948 downwards.
AGACGGCCTGACCGTCGATGTCCAGCGCGACGACCGACGGTGCCCCCAGAAGGACCGCGGCGATGCTGAGGATGCCCGATCCGCAACCCAGGTCGAGAACGGTGGTCTGGGGCTGCACCAGCTCCTCCAAAGCCTCCAGGCAGGTGTAGGTGGTGGGGTGATAGCCGGTGCCGAAGGCGATGCCCGGATCGAGCTCGATGACAATCCTGTCCTTAATCTCCTCAGGAGCCAGGTCTACCCAGGTGGGCTTGATCATCAGCCGTTCGCCGACGGGGAGCGCATCGTAGTGCTCTTTCCAATTGTTCTGCCAGTCTTCATCGTCATCAAGATCGCGGACGACGAGTTCTCCCAGTTCCCCGACCGAGGCCACCAACCTTACCCCGACGTCGATTCGGGCCAACCGCTGGCGAGAGCCGGATTCGAGGTAGGTGCGCAGCATTACCCGGCCGGATCCCTGGGGCTCAGTGCTGAGCCCCCTGCCATACCGGCTGAACAGGTAGGAAATGGGTTCCACGTATTCGTGGGGAACGGAGATGCTCAGCTCCATCCATGACATGGGGTGACTCCGGGAGTCGCGGTCCGGCGCCTGATGAACCCGGACGGCGATGGGGCTTGGGTACGGCTGGTAAGCAACGTTTGCGGACCGAGCTAGAAGGCATCCTTGATGCGATCGAACAGGCCCTTTTCTTCCGAATCGTCTTCGCCTGTCCCGTTCTGGGCCGGGTCCGGATCGACCTTCTTCCCGGAGCGTTTGTTCTTCCTGGCGGCCCGGGTGGATCCCGGCCTGTCGCCATTGAAAGAACTGGCGAGCTGCTCCATTAGTTCCCGCTGATGGGCGCTGAGGGAACTGGGCACCCTGACGTCGACCAGAACCCGCATGTCGCCCCGGCGGTTGGAGTGCAGGTGGGGAACGCCCCGGTTGCGGATACGGAACTCGGCCCCTGGCTGGGTCCCCTGCGGGAGCTTGAGGTCCTCATCGAAGCCGTCGACGGTGGGGACGGTTTTTTCCACCCCGAGGGCGGCCTCGGCTATGTTCAGGGGCAGTGTAAAAATGATGTCTGCTCCATCGCGATGAAAGAGGTTGTGTTCCAAGACACCAACGCCAACGTAGAGGTTGCCGGAGCCACCGCCATCGGTGCCGACGTCTCCTTCCCCGTTAAGCCGGACCTGCATGCCGCTCTCTACGCCACCGGGAATCTTGACCTCGATTCTGCGCTTACGGCGTTCCCTGCCAGTTCCCCTGCAGGAGGCGCAGGGATTGTTGATGATGCTGCCCCTGCCGCGGCAAGTGGGGCAGCTGGCCACCTGAGTGAACTGGCCGAATACGCTGCGCTGGGAGCGGCGCACCTGACCGCTGCCCCGGCAATCGGAGCAGGTGTCAACGCTGGTGCCCGGCTGGTTCCCTGCACCGGAGCAATGCTGGCAAATCTCGAGGCGGTTGATGTCGATTTCACGCTCCGCTCCGAACACGGACTCTTCGAAGCTCAGTGTGACCTGGTGCTGTAGGTCGCTGCCCCGGCGAGGCTGCCGGGCTGTTCTGGTACCTGCGCCCCCGAAGAAGGAATCGAAGATGTCTCCGAATCCTCCAAAACCCTCGAAGCCTTCAAAGGGGCTGCCGCCGGAACGGGAACCCGCGCCGACCCCAGCCTTGCCGAAACGGTCGTACTGAACGCGCTTACTGGAATCAGAGAGGACCTGGTAGGCTTCGTTAATTTCCTTGAACCGCTCCTCGGCATCGGGGTTCTTGTTGCGATCAGGGTGATACTCCATGGCCTTGCGTCGGAAGGCACGACGGATATCCTCGTCGCTGGCGTTCCTGGCAACGCCAAGGAGGGTGTAATAGTCTTGGTCAGCCATTAATCAATACCCAAACCCGGTTCAGCGATAATGGGCACACTCACAGTTATTGTAATTGAGTCCCGGTAGTCACTCAAGGTTGCGAAAGTAGAAGGTTTGGCAAATTGGACGTAACGGGGAATCGAAGCCCGTAGGGTGGCATTTCGGGGCCATGGGGCGAACAGCGACCGCCAACTCGCCCCAACAGCGACGCCCCCGGCCAGGGGTCCGGGCAAGGAACGGTGGCCAGAGGGAAAGCGTTTGGAATGGCCTTTGGCCCTGTGGGCCACGAATGGGGATGAAAATGGGCGCACGCCCGTCGACAGGCTCTGGAGTACGCCCCTTCAGGGAAGCTCTTTCACGGCCTAGGTAAGGCTAATTTCATAACAATTACGGGAGAGGACGGGAATGACGGACCGGAGTTTGCAATAAGCGAAAGACCCTGAAGGCATTCGACCGTCCTTGACACTTCGACTGCCTGTCGGTAGGATTCAAAATAGGAGCAAAGTCCAAAAACCCCTTAGGGGATTGCTCCTGATCGGGCGTAACAGGCGGAAAGGGAAAGGTGTTATGACGGTAGTTGTAATCGCTGTTCTCGCCGTCCTTGCGGCCCTTGGGCTAGGGATAGCAGCTTGGCTCGGACTGAGGCAGAGGGCTGAGGCATCGAGGCTGGCACTTGCCAGCCAGACCGCCGGAGACCTTGCCGCGCAGGCCCAGGAAGAGAGCAGAAACGTAATCCTGGCGGCACAGGAGGAGGCCCTCAAACTACGCAACGAGGCCGAGTCGGAAGTCAAGGAGCAACGCCGGGAGCTCACCCGCCTTGAGGACAGGCACATGCAGCGGGAGGAGCAACTGGAACGCAAGATTGAGGCGCAGGACAAGCGACAGGCCGAACTGGCCGATAAAGAAACGGAAATCGAGGATTCCCGCAGAGAGGTTGATGAGCTAAAGGTCAAGCAAACACAAGCACTGGAGACGATCGCCGGCCTGAGTGTCGAGGAAGCCCGTGAGGCCGTGGTAAAGCGGGGTGAGGAGGACGCTCAGCACGACCTTTCCCGCAGATACTACGATCTGGAACGGGACTACAAGGACCGCGCCGACGAGAATGCACGGAAAATCATAGCAGTTGCCATCAACCGACTGGCCTCAGACGTGGTGTCGGAAAGTACGACATCCATTGTTTCCCTGCCCAACGATGAGATGAAGGGTCGTCTCATCGGTCGCGAAGGACGCAACATTCGCACCCTGGAGTCACTGACCGGGGTGGACATAATCATTGACGACACTCCCGAAGCGGTAACCGTATCGTGCTTCGATCCGGTGCGAAGGGAGATTGCCAAACTGGCACTGGAGAAGCTGGTCTCAGACGGGCGCATCCAGCCAGCGCGGATCGAGGACATGGTCAACCGGTCCCACAACGAGATCGAACAGACGATCACGAAGGCCGGGGAACAGGCCACCTTTGACGTCGGGGTTAGTGGCCTCGACCGGGAGCTGGTCAGACTGCTGGGGCAGCTCAAGTACCGCTACAGTTATGGCGAGAACGTGCTGCAGCACTCGGTCGAAGTGGGACTGCTGGCGGGCATGCTGGCAGCCGAATCCGGCGCCAATGTGCAGGTTGCCAAGGTAGGCGGCCTGCTTCACGACGTCGGAAAGGCGCTGACCCACGAGGTCTCGGGCCCCCACGCGGAGATCGGAGCCGAGATCGCCAAGAGGCACGGTATCAACCACAGTTCGTACCGCGGAATCCTGGAGCATCACTGGGACGAACACGAGACGGTCGAGTCATTCCTCGTTGCCGCTGCGGATGCCATCAGCGCGGCACGGCCCGGAGCCCGTAAGGAGTCGCTGGAGCACTACGTCAAGCGGCTCAGGGATCTGGAGGACGTGGCGGCGAGCTTCGACGGAGTGGAGCGCACCTTCGCGATCCAGGCCGGGCGCGAGGTGAGGGTGATGGTCAAGCCGGAGGACATGGACGACGTTAAGTCGGCTTCACTGGCTCGGAACATCGCCCGCAAGGTCGAGGACGATCTTGTATTCCCCGGCCAGATCAAGGTCACTGTTATCCGGGAAACCCGAAGCGTGGAGTATGCCCGCTAGGTCGCTTAGGCGGCCGTTGGTATTCTGGTACAGGGAAATCCTGGAAGCGAAGGCATACCTGCCGATCCGCCCGGCAGGGTGCCCGCTACAGAGCGGCTGACAAAGGACTCAGGAGCGGGAGAGCCCCGGCTGCTGAGTCCTTTTATCGCCGGAACAAAGGTGCGGACTATCCGCGAACAGGAAGACGCCCATTGCGAATACTGATGATTGGCGACGTCATTGGGAAGCCGGGCCGCGATGCGGTGAGCCGGATTCTGCCTGGCCTGCGCCAAGAAAAGGATATCGACCTGGTGATAGCCAATGGCGAGAACGCGGCTGCAGGTTTCGGACTCACCGTGGATACGGCCTGGGAGCTGCTGGATTCCGGGGTCGACGTTCTCACCTCGGGCAATCATATCTGGGACAAGAAAGAGTTCATTCCATACCTGGACGATGTCCAGGGGGATGGTCTCCCGGTAATTCGTCCAGCCAACTACCCCGATGCACCGGGGGCAGGGGTGATACGTCGGAATGGAGTGGCGGTGATCAATCTGATGGGACGGGTGTTCATGGCGCAGCTGGACTGCCCCTTTCGCACTGCGGACCGCCTGCTGGATGAGCTGAGGCAGACCGAGGAAACACCAGTGGTGATAGTTGATTTTCACGCCGAGGCCACGTCCGAAAAGCAGGCTATGGGATGGTACCTGGACGGGCGGGTCAGCGGAGTTTTCGGTACACACACCCATGTGGGTACCGTGGACGCCAGGATCCTGCCCAGAGGAACCGCCTACCTGACCGACGTGGGGATGACCGGTCCGGTGGACTCGGTCATCGGCAGTGACAAGAACGCGGTGCTGGAGCGTTTTCTGACCTCGATGCCACAGCGGCTGGAGGTCGCCAAGGGACCGTGCACACTGAATTCAGCGCTGGTGGAAGTGGACGAGAGAACCGGGTGTTCGACGCACCTGGAGCGTATTGACAGGATGACAGGTTGAAATGAATTCCCAAGTAGATTTACACCTTCACACCCTGGCCTCCGACGGACGGCTCACACCGACGGAACTGGTGCAACTGGCAGCTAGCCGGGGCCTGAAGACGATAGCGGTCAGCGATCACGACACGACGGACGGGCTGGCCGAAGCCATGGATGCGGCGGCGCTTTTTCCGAGTCTCCGGGTTGTCCCGGGTATCGAATTGAGCGCCGACGTTCCGGGCGACGAGGTCCACGTGCTGGGCTACTTCATCGACCCGGAGAATGCCGAACTACAGTCGCAGCTGACCAAGTTCCGGGAGGGCAGGCTCGACCGGGCGCGGACGATGGTCGATAAGTTGGCCCAGCTGGGGATCCACGTCGAGTGGGAGCGAGTTCAGCACTTCGCGGGCGACGGGGCGGTCGGGCGGCCGCATATTGCGCTGGCGCTGGTGGAGGCGGGCTACTGCAAGGAACCGAAGGATGCCTTCCCGGAATACCTGGGACGCAACGGCTTGGCCTACGTGGAGAGGGTCAAACTCTCCCCGGAGGAGGCCGTGGGCATCATACGCAAGGCAGGGGGAGCGGCTGTGCTGGCCCACCCGGCGTACATGAACGACATGGAACTGGGAATCTCCAACCTGTCGGGCATCGGGCTCGCAGGCATGGAGGTCCACTACGCCAAGTACCGGGAGGACACCATCCGGCAACTGGAGAGGCTGGCCCGGCAGTACGACCTCGTGCCGAGCGGCGGGAGCGACTATCACGGTTTGGGCAACAGCGACGAATGTCTTCCCGGCGAGAATGGACCTCCGATGCAGTCCGTTGAACGGCTGGAGTCGGCGGCTCAAGAGGCCCGCAGTGCCTTGCGGATCTAGGTAGAACGGGTCTCAGTTCAACGGTAACAGGCGGAATGAGCGGCAAATGGAAATAGCTGGCCTATACGTTGCAGCCTTTCTGCTGGGATCAATTCCGACAGCCTTTATCCTGGGCAAGGTGGCCAGGGGAATTGATATACGTCAGTATGGGAGCGGCAACGTAGGGGGCGGCAACGTCATCCAGCACGTGGGGAAAAGATGGTTCGTGCCCCAGTTGGTCTCCGATGCCATCGTGAAGGGAGCGGGCAGCATCTGGTTCTCGGTATACGTGGTGGGGCTTGACTGGAACTCTCCGCTGCTGATCGGTCCACCACTGCTGGTGCTGGCAGGCAACAACTGGTCGCCCTTCTTGAAGATGCAGGGGGGGCGAGGACTGGGTGTCGCCGCCGGGACCCTGCTGGCATTCTCGCCGGCCATCCTGGGAGCGGCCCTGGTCATATATTTCGGCGGTTATCTCCTGACGAAAGAGGCTGGGCCCTGGGCCCTGATCACGCTGCTCTCGTTGCCAGTCATGTCATATTTCTTTCCAGAAAGCATTAAAATAGTAGATGGACTGACCCTGGTGTGGTACTGCCTGGGAGTGTTGGGAGTAATCGTAGCCAAGCGGCTGTCATCGAATTGGACGCCGCTCCCCGACGGTCTCTCGCGCAGGAGGGTATTCCTGAACCGCCTGCTGCTGGACCGGGACGTTGTTGACCGGGACGAATGGGTTGCAAGGGTTCCGGAGGCGGCCGGCTGACCAGTATCCGGGAGGAGCTGAATATGGCCACGGATCCGCAACGGGCGGGCCAGGAGGCCAGCGCCAGCTACTGTAACTGGCATCCTGAAACAGAGACCAGGCTATTCTGCAGCAGTTGCCGGAAGAGCATCTGCACACTCTGCCTGGTCCAGGTGCCGGTGGGCATACGATGCCGAGAGTGTGGCCGTCCGGAAAGGCTACCCACCTACGATGTTCAACCATCCTACTTTCTGAGGGCTGTGGGCGTTGCCTTCGTAGCTGCCGTGGTGAGCGGCGTTCTCTGGCTGTTGCTCAATAACATTTTCGGCGGGGTCCCGTTCATATCCTCGATATTCGGGCTGGCAATAGCCTACGCGATCAGCGAGCTGATCAGCCGGGCCGTGAATCGCAAGCGTGGCGTCGGGCTAATGTGGATTGCCGGTAGCGCGATGGTGGCGTCTTACCTGATTTCGGGAGGCTTCCTGCAGCTATTCAGCGCCAGTTTTATTAACGCGCTGTTCGGCCTGCTTTTCCTGGGTGTGGCCGTATACACGGCGGTAGCCAAGTTCCGCTAGGGCCGACGAGAGAACAGCAGGGACCGGGCGAGAGCTATTCCTGTTCCGCCTCGAGTTTCCGCTGGTTGCCAATTTGCAGCTCCTCCCTGAGGCGGGCCAGAGTCTGACGCAAAAGGCCGGGTTCGAAACCGCGGCGCGCCAGGAAAGTGCCGACACGGCGGTCGAAGGTGGCCCTGTCGCAACGGGCCTGCCGGGCGGCGTACCGGCTGGCGGCCCTGTAGGCTGCATCCAGCGAATCAAACCCCTCCAGCGCGTTGCTGGCGATCTCGTTGGAAACACCGCGCTGCCTCAGCTCCCGTTCGATCATGCCGCGGCTGCGTGGCTTGTGCCTCTCTCTGCTTTGACGCCACTGGTCGGCGAATTCCGCGTCGTTCAGCAGCCCCTCCTCTACCAGCCTGGAAACGGTCTGCTCGACGACGTCGCGCTGAAAGCGTCGCCCGAGGCGCTCACGCATTTCGGCGATGGACCTGGAGCGCACGGCGAGGAGCTTGAGGGCGGCACCGCGAGCCAATTGGGCATCCCGGTGATTCAAGGAAGGTGATGGCCCGTCGGACATGGCTAAACGGAAATCCCGGTGAATAGAGTGGGGGCCGCCGGGAAATGGGCGACCCCGATAATGACCTGCTATTCGAGCGTGGACGGTTCAGAGCCGTTTCGTGAGGAGGCGCCTCCAATGGTGAGGGTGTCACCCTCATCGGCGCCGAGGTGTGGCGGCGAAGCGGAGAGGTCGCTGTCGGCGCGGACGCGATTCTCCACGGAGTCTGCAATCTCCGGGTGTAGCAGGAGAAATTCCTTGGCATTCTCGCGACCCTGTCCCAGGCGCGTTTCGCCGTAGGAATAGAAGGCGCCGGACTTCTTGATTATGCCCTTGTTGGTGCCGATCTCCAGCAGGTCTCCCATCTTGCTGATGCCCTGGTTGAACATGATGTCGAACTCGGCAACCCGGAAGGGGGCGGCCACCTTGTTCTTAACGATTCGGGCCCGCACCCGGTTGCCGATGACCTCGGCGCCCTGCTTGATGGACTCGATGCGGCGGAGGTCGATGCGGACGGAGCTGTAGAACTTGAGGGCCCTGCCGCCCGGAGTGACCTCGGGGCTTCCGTAGGTTACGCCGACCTTGTCACGGAGCTGGTTGATGAATATCACTGCGGTCCTGGACTTGTGAATAGTGCCCGTGAGCTTGCGCAGGGCCTGGGACATCAGGCGGGCCTGGAGGCCTACGTGAGTGTCACCCATGTCGCCCTCGATCTCGGCCTGGGGAACGAGTGCGGCGACGCTGTCGATGACGATGGCGTCAATGGCGCCGCTGCGGACCAATTGCTCCGTGATATCGAGGGCCTGCTCAGCGCTGTCGGGCTGGGCGATGAGGAGTTCGTTGAGGTCGAGGCCGCAATTGCCGGCATAGGTGGGGTCCAGGGCATGCTCCACGTCGATGTAGGCTGCGACACCTCCGGCCTTCTGGGTTTCGGACATGAGGTGGATCGCCAAGGTGGATTTTCCCGCGGACTCGGCGCCGAAAATTTCAGTGACCCGGCCCCGGGGAATCCCGCCCGTGCCCAGGGCGATGTCAACCGCCAGCGACCCGGTCGATATGGACTCGGTGACAAGGCTGTTGCTGAGTTCTCCGAGACGCATGACCGCGCCTTTACCGTGGTCTTTCTCGATGCCGCTGAGGGCAATGTCCAGCGCGGCCTTCCTGTCAGTACCCAACTTGTCTTTTTTCATCACCCGGCACGTTCCTCCCGATTGAATGAGACAAGACTAACATATGTTCTAAAAGAGGGCAATGTGCAGCTGTCAGTAATTTCCAATTCCGGATAGGTCAAATTTCAGCACGTTCCAAATAACTGGCCCGGATGGATAACTGGCCCGGATGGAATCCGGGAATCGGTCCATCCATGTCATGAGCGGCCTAACTGGCCGTCCGTTAGAATTCTCAGGTGCCGCCCTTGAATCCGATGGTAACGGTGCCGTTCTCGACGATCACCGGGGTTATCCGTTCGCCTTTCGTGAGTTCGAGCAGTTCGGGGATCCGGTCTTCCTGCTTGGAAAGGTCCACGTCTTCGTAGGCGACCTTGCGCTTGCGATAGTCCATTTTGGCGGCGGCCGAGAAGGCGCAATCCGGATGGGTGTAGAGGATGACCTGGCTGGATTCTGTCACTTCGCATCCCTGCCTAAAGCTGCCGTCCGGCGGTCCGGTCAGCAGTTGATTGTTCAGGAATTGTACGCGGCGGCGGCGCTTTGTTCAACGCGAGAGCTGCGTGTTTCAATGAACTGCGAGCCAGGGCAATCGCGGGACGATGCCGGGGGTGATATGCTAGAAAGCCCGCAGGTTCCAATTTTGAATTTCCGAACGGGCTACACGCGCCATGGACTACGCCGACGATCAGTCAGACATCGGGACAGTGAAATCACTGCTGGAAGCCTTTTCCGTAGGCGTGGGCCGTATAACTCCCGGGCCACGCGGCTCCCGCCTCAGCGGTGAACCGAGGCTGTTGCTGGAAACCGCCGTCGATTCCCTGGATGGAACGGAAAGAGACGGTGAGGCCCTGACGTACGGCAATGCCTGCTATGCCCTGGGACGCCACGAGGAGGCGTCGCGGGCCTATCTCGCGCTGCTTGAACGGGAACCCGCCAACATCGACGCACGGTTCAACCTGGGCCTGACCAACCTGCGGTTGAGGAGACCGGAGGACGCCGTGCGGGAGTTCACGGAAACGCTGGTCCGGGCACCGCAACTGGCCGAGGCATACTACCAGCGGGGAAACGCATACGACGACCTGGGCGAGGTGGACCAGGCGCTGGCCGACTATTCGCGGGCCATCGACCTGTCTCCAGGGTACATTCAGCCGATGTACAACAGGGGGATTGTTCTGGCCGGGGCCGGACGGCACCAGGAGGCGGTGGCCCAGTTCGACCGGGTCATCGAACAGCGTCCCGATATCGGCAACGCTCACCTGAACCGGGGAGCCTCCCTGGATGAACTGGGTCTGCACGAGGAGGCCATCGGCAGTTACAGCCGCGCCACTGACCTGAATCCAGAAGATCCCCGGGCCCGGTTCAACCGCGCCCGCACGTGCTACTACCTGGGGCGGTTGCAGGAGGCGCTGGCAGACTATTCCGAGGTGCTGCGACTGGACCCCGAGGACGCTGAGGCGTACAACAATCGCGGACTAACCTTCGATGCCCTCGGCGACTATGATTCGGCCATCTCGGACTACGAGCAGGCACTGGAGGTACGCCCCGATTTTGCCGAGGCGCACAGCAATCGCGGAGCCGTGCTGGAGGCCCAGGGGGCAGTTGAGGAGGCGCTGGAGGCGTATCACGCTTCCCTGGAGGCAAATCCCAGTCTGGCGTCGGCGCACTACAACGCGGCCCGGGTGTATTCGCAGCTGGACGACATAGAGTCATGCCTGAGGCACATGGACAGCCTGCTGGAGTTGGCTCCGGAGCTGGCGGAGGAGGCGGCGCAGGACGAGCATCTCCGTTGGGCACTCAGGGTGCGGGAGATGAGGGACTCACGAGGTAGCGATACGTACCCTGGCGCTGGTGGCTAACGGGTCTCAGACATTCCCTGTGACAGTTCCGGATCGTGATCAAGGTCGTCCATGAGGCCCTGCTGGTCCGTGGAACTGATCCGGCGCCTGACAACCATGCTCCTGATGAGTACCAGGACTGCCAGAACCGTCAGGCCGGCCACCAACTCCACATCCACCCTGTAGGCGAGGCTCAACCCCAGCATCAGTGAGAAACCGGTGCAGATGCCCCAGGACGACCTCAGGGAATGGTTGCGCAAGAGGAGCACCGTCGCAACGCCCACGACCGCCGCGAGTACGGTGAGCACCGGCACCAGCGCGACGCTGACGCCTATAAGCGGGGTCATGGCGTCTCCACCGCGAAAGGAGGAGAAAACGGAGGCCCAGTGGCCGCAGATGGCCGCCGCCGCGGCAATGAGCGTCAGGGGGGCATCGATGCCCAGTGCCCATGCCACGGCCACTGCGGCCGAACCCTTTCCCACGTCTCCTGCAAAGACCAGGAGCGCGCTGCGACGCCCGACGTTCCAGAATACGTTGGCGGTTCCGGCCAGGGTTGTGCCGGTACTGAAGATGTCCACGCCCTTGAAGTACCGGCTCACCCACTGGGCGAAGGGTAACGCTCCCAGGAAGTACCCGATTACTCCCGAGGCGACGAGTTGCAGGATTTCAGTCGGGTTGTCCGGCATTCTGTTCGATCTACCAGAGACTGCCTGGTGTCCCTGTCGACGAAGGGGAAACGTGGGACCCGGCACTATGAAATATAACAGTCGCCGTGGCTGTGTGGTAGCAGGATGCATTGCTCATCGCAGCCATTCCTCGTCGCGGCCCGGTGAAGCGGCGCCACATAAGCGAGGGCCTTGCTATTATCCAGTGCTCGCGGTTTTTCCGCAGGATGCGAATGGCTCCGGCCAGGTTCTTATACCAAAGGGTCATTCTGGATTCCGGCATTCGCCGGAATGACGGAGGGGCCGGGATTACGGACCGGAGTTCGCAACAATCGAGTGACCCTGCCCATATACGGAAGGGCAATCGCGTCTTAATTGATTCAGCTTTGCTCATGACCGTCATTCCCGCGAAAGCGGGAATCCACCCAGCCTTGCAACCGGAGTGCCAACAATTGTCAAAACGCTCGGGATTCCCGCTTTCGCGGGAATGACAGATCAATGAGCCTCACGACCTTAAGACGCGATTGTCCAGCTATATACGCCCCACGGGGGCCGATGAAGCGGTTGTCGGTTATACTTGGGCATTGCCATTGCCGGCCATTCCAAATGCGAGGTCCAGTATGGCCACGCCGGGGATAGACGCACGATGACCACTCCAGCACCCACCGGCCCTCTCGACGGAATCATGGTTCTCGACCTGACCCAGATCCTGGCCGGGCCAACCTGTACGATGGTGCTGGCCGACATGGGCGCCGACGTAATCAAGATTGAGAAGCCAAACGGTGGAGATGATAATCGCCGCATGGGTCCTCCTTTCATTAAGGACTGGTCCGCAGGATTCATGGCGGTCAATCGAAACAAGCGCAGCCTGGCGCTGGACCTGCGCGCCGAGGTGGGTCGTGAGGTATTCCGGAGGCTTGTCAAGCAGGCGGACGTTGTCGTAGAAAACTTCCGTCCGGGGGTTATGGAGCGTTTCGGCCTGGGCTATCCGGACCTGGCGGCCATCAAGCCGAGCCTGGTGTATTGCACGATTTCGGGGTTTGGAAGCACCGGTCCCGCACGAAGCAAGGGTGGCTTTGACCTGGTTGCCCAAGGGGTGAGCGGGCTGATGAGCATAACGGGACACCCGGGCATGCCGCCAGCCAAGGTGGGCGTGCCCATCACCGACCTGACTGCCGGGCTGTTCGGGGCCAATGGCGTCATGGCCGCGGTCATCCACGCGCTCAAGACCGGCGAGGGCCAGATGGTGGACACGTCCCTGATGGAGGCGGGCGTAGCCTACACGGTCTGGGAGTCGTCGGTGTATTTCGCCCAGGGGGAAATTCCCGGCCCACTGGGGTCGGCGCACCGGGTTTCGGCGCCCTACCAGGCCCTGCGAACCAGGAACGGCCATCTGAACCTGGGGGCGGCGACGCAGCCGACTTGGGAGCAGCTCTGCCGCGCCATCGGCCGGGAGGACCTGATGGAGGATGACAGGTTCCGGAACCCGTGGGACAGGAAGGCGCGTGAGGCGGAACTGGCGGAACTGTTGGAAGAGTCCTTCTCCACCAAGGACACCGAGCACTGGCTGGAACTGCTGGACGCCGCCGGGGTCGTGGCCGGACCCATCTACAACATGGAGCAGGTGTACCAGGACCCGCAGGTGCTGGCGCGGGACATGCTGGTGGACCTGGAGGACGCCGATCTCGGGACCATTCGCAACATCGGGGTGCCGGTCAAGCTGTCGGCCACTCCGGGCCGAATACGCCGCCGGGCCCCGGGGCTGGGGGAGCACTCGGAAGAGGTACTGCTGGAGCACGGGTTCAGCCAGGAGGAGGTGGGCTCCCTGATGCAAGAGGGGGTTATCCTGGGGAACCAGGGCAGCGGCAGCAGGCGATAGGGTGTGGTGAGCGGCTACTCCTCGCCGAAATAGCGGCGGCGGTCGGTCTCGTTCAAGGGGCCGCCGGGGCCACTGAGGAAGGTGTCGGGATTGCGTGTGCGGTCTTCCCGCCAACTCCGAAAGGCGCGGGAACGCGAGGTTTCCGCCTCCGGGCCGGTCTCCATCAGCAACCGCGTCTGCCAGTTCTCCATGGAATGGACCACCTGGAAGTAGCCCTCTCTCGCCTGGGCATAGTCCTGGCCGACCCTGTTCCAGTCCTCGTCCGCCAGCAGGGCTCCGGTCAGGACCCGGGCGTCCCGCAGGGACATGGACAGTCCCTGCCCCCATGTGGGATCGGTGTTGGCCGCAGCGTCCCCCACAAGGGCCACGCCGTGATGGAATGCCGTTGCCGCCCAGGTGGTCCTTCCTTCGAAGGTGGCCAAAGGACCTCCGGGCGTGGCGTCGGCATAGACCTCTGCGGGAACCCCCGAGGCCAGGCACTGTTCCAACACGGCGGCAACGTCCGGGGTCCCGCTGTAGCGCGGCGCAGTTCGGACGTCGTAGCACAGGTAGACGCGGGCCCGGCCCTTCCCCTGGGGGAAATTCAGGATGAAGTGGCCCTTTACCGTGTCAAGCCAGGCGTGGGTGGCATCGTCGGAAAGCGCCACGCCCTCCATCAGCACGCCGGCGACCAGGTTTCTCTCCTGGTCCTGCATGATGCGAAAGCCTGCCCTGTTGCGGGTCTGGGAACCCCGCCCGTCGGCGCCGACAATGAGTCGAGCCGACAGATAAATGCTCCGGCCGTCATGCTCCACCGTAACTGAGGCCGGGGATGCCTTTCCGGCGGCCTCCAGGGCCGTTACACGGGCCCCTCTCCAGACGTCTGCGCCGGAGGATTCGGCGTGTTCCAACAGCGCGGTCTGCAGCGCCGGATGGTAGCAGGCCATCACGGGTTCGCCAACAAGGGTGGTGCGGGTGAGGTCGCGGTGGCCCGTCCTCTCTGTGCCCTGGTACGAGTCCCAGTAGGGAAGGGGTTGTGCGCCGGCCCGTTCCAGCACAGGCTCCAGGCCGAGCTGACGGGCTTCGGATACGCCCCAGGGCATGATGGCCTCGCCACGGACCCGGTCCCGGAACTCACTCTCGGCCTCGACCACGATGGTACGGACCCCGGCCGCCGCCATTCTTGCCGCCACTGTGGCTCCGGCTACTCCTCCTCCGACGACAATCAGATCGTAGTTCCGGCTCACGGCAGACAGAACCCCTTGACTGGCATCGGGTACAGGGACATGGTCCCGATCAGCGGGCGGTCCGCCAGGGAAGTCCGTCGGTTGCGGCCAGAAATCCGTCGATCAGCACAGGGCTGGAGCAGATGACACTGGGTGTGAAAAGATCGGCATCCTGCCCGTTTCGGTCCACAACCCTGCCGCCGGCCTCCTTCGCCAGGACCAGGCCTGCGGCGATATCCCATGGTGACAGGGAGTGATGAAAGAATAGGTCGACCCGGCCGGCAGCGGCATAGGCTACGCCCAGTCCTGCCGACCCCATAAGTCGCACGCTGTACATCCCCGGCCAGAGTGAACGGAGCAGGTCGATGGCCAGTCCCGCCTTTTCGTCGACGTAGCCCAGGTCGAAGCTGAGCAGCGACCGCGAGAGTTCCTGGGTATCGGTAACACGGATGGGGGCGCCGTTCAGGAAGGCCCCCTGCCCGCGAACCGCGGTGAACGTTTCCTCCCGGACCGGGTCGTAAACGACTCCGGCGATGACGTCATCCCCCTCGGCCAGGGCCACGATGGTGCAGAAGTGGGGGATGCTCTGGGCGTAGTTCCTCGTGCCGTCGAGGGGGTCCACGACCCAGCGATAAGCGGAGGCCCCGGCCACCGGCCGCGACTCCTCGGCCAGGATTCCGAAGTCGGGGAAAGCGCCGGTCAAGATTTCAAGCACGGCCCTTTCAGCCTTTACATCGATGTCGGTGACGATGTCGGCCCGCCCTTTGAAGGTGATCTGCCGGTCTGAGTTCCAACCGGAGCGGATAATTTCGCCCGCCGTCCGGGTGGCCTCGAGGGCCACGTCCATGGCGCTCCGCCCGTCGGAGGTGGCGGGGAGAGCGCCGTCTGAATTATCAATCATCTAGATTCCGAAAGCCCTGAGGGCGATTGAATGGTTGTGCAGGTCATCATGAGCCTTGTCGGGTGCGTACCGGACATGGCCACCCGGGGAAACTCAGGCTACTGCAAAAATACGTAGTTTATTCCCGCATATAGATCCATAGTCCTGCCCCGCAGCTCGACGGTCTGGTTTTCCGCCACCGCCACAACGTGGACTCTACCGGCCTGCACCTGTGTCAGGGGTGCAACCTCTGAGGCGTCCGGTACGGGCGCTCCCGGAGGCGCAGCCTGCTCGGGGGTGAAGGTGCCGCTGGGGTTGTAAGCCGACATGCGCTGGGTGGCGGCATCGATGTATGCGACCCAGAGCAGGTTATCACCCAGGGCAGCGAAATCCATGGCGATCGGCGGTATGGGGGGGTCTGTTGGCTCCGGTTCGCGGGTAGGAGGCGGCGTAGCGGTCGGCTCCGGTGTTGCGGTTGGCGCCGGTTCGGGAGTGTCGGTGGGCTGCGGCGCTGGTGTTTCCGTTGGTGCCGGCGCAGGCGTTTCCGTTGGCGTCGGCGTGTCCGTCGGATCGGGGGCAGCGGTAGGCTCCGGCTCGGGCGTGGGGGATGGCTCGGGGGCCGTGGTGGGCGTGGGCTCCGGAGCTTCTGTGGGCGCAGTCGTGGGTTCCGGCACCGGGGTGCTGGTGGGCGCGGGCGGTGGCGAGGTCGGCGGGACGGCAGTCGCCGCCGGGGCAGGAGTATTCGTTGGTTCCGCCGTCTCGCTTCCGCAGGCGACGACGGAGAGGACCAGGAGGCCGAGTAGTGCAAGGACTGCGAGTTGCTTCATAGTTCCTCTGGGTTCGTGGAGATGGGGTCGTTGACCGCCTCTGGTGAAACTGGGCGAGCCTTTCCTTTTAGCGGTCAGTAAATCGCGATCCGACAGCCGCGTGAATTTGAGAGCAGGCTGCCGGCCCGATCAATCGTCGCGAGACGGACTCATTATACGCGAAGGCCGGTCATTGAGCGGAGTCGCAGTATCGCTTTCCGGCGAGGAATGAACGGCAGGTCCCAGACACGCTCTGCGAAAGGCAGTTCGCGCCCATAACAGGAACGTTTCGAAGCAGACAGTGTGCGCTGTTGAGGGAGCCATGGCAGGATGAAGGTTTAGTCTCACGCCGGTGCGGACGGGGTTGTTTCATTAACGTGTGCCGTGCCGACGTTCATGACTGTAAATCAGGCCGTCGCTTGACCCGTGTCGCTTCAACCCTGCTGCCTGCCTGCTCCACCGTGAGGCCGGCGTTCATTCCCTGGCCAGCCCCATCTTATCGTAGACCTCTTCGATGGTCCGGACGGCGATGGCGCGGGCCTTCCTGCCGCCCTCGTCGAGGATCTCTCTGACGTAGCCGGGCCGGGACTCGAACTCCCGTCGGCGTTCCCGCAACGGTTCCAGAAAATCGTTGATGCCGCCGGCCAGCTGTCGCTTGCAGTCGACGCACCCTCGGGCTGCGGTGGTGCATTCATCGTAAACGGCGGTTACCGTCGCGGTGGAGCTGAACATCCGGTGCATAGCGTAAACGTTGCAGACCTCGGGCCGGCCGGGAATGTTGCGGGTGGTCCGCTGGGGGTCGGTGAAGGCCGTCATGACCCGCTTGGTGGTGTCCTCGGGGGTTGCGGCGAGATCCAGGTGATTGTCCAGGGACTTGGACATCTTGGCCTGCCCGTCCAGTCCCAGAAGGAGGGGAGACTCGGTGAGCTTGGCCTGGGGTTCCGGAAAAGTGTCGCCGAAAAAGTTGTTGAAACGGCGCACGATCTCCCGGGACAGCTCGATATGGGGAATCTGGTCCCGCCCCACGGGGACCGTGTCAGCCTTGTAAAGGATGATGTCGGCAGTCTGCAGGACCGGATAGCCCACGAGCCCGTAGTTTACGGTCTCCTCTGTCTCGTCCATCTGCCGGACCTTTTCCTTGAAGGTGGGCACGCGGGTCAGCCAGCCCAGCGGCGTCACCATGCTCAGCAGCGTATGGAGGGTCATGACCTCCGGCACCTGAGACTGGACAAAGACGATGCTCCGTTCGGGATCTATGCCCGCGGCCAGCCAGTCCAGCACCATGTCCTCGATGTTGGACTGGATGGCCGCGGTCTCGGAGCGTGACTCAAGGGTGGTCAGCGCATGTATGTCCACGGCGCAATAGATGCAATCGTAGTCGTCCTGGAGGGCCACCCAGTTCTGGAGCGCGCCGATGTAGTTGCCCAGATGGAGCAGACCGGTGGGGCGCATACCAGAAAGGATCACACCCTTCTTGCTCCCGTTACTAGCTGAGGTCATTAAGGCCGTCCGGTCCCAGATTTGGCAGATTTCATAACCATCACTCAATCTAACACTGCGACGGAACAGGCGCAAACGGGGTGGGGTGTGGAGATTCGAGTGAAATCCGAAGACAGCAAGGACGGAAAATTCGTTTCAGATGTCCGTCCAACTGAAGTGCTTTGAGATCAGGCGGTAGAAACCCCAGCCCAAGTCGCGAGCGTGCAAGGCTCCAAATTCTTGCCAGCGTTCAAGCTCGGCGGCCGCCTCGGGGCGGATGCTGCCGCCGGGCACGAGCGAGGGCAGGACCTCCTCGTTGTCGCACTCGTAGATGGCCAGATACTTGGGCCCGGTGTTGAAATCTTCCAGGGCGGGATGGTCCAGGCGGCGAAAGCGGGCGCCACGCGCGTAACCGGGCACGGCCAGCACTCCCGGCAGGTGGGACTCGGTGTACCAGGTATCCCATTCCGCCTCGTGAACGGGGTCCACGTCGGTGGTGACGATGCTGATGGGTCGGTCGGAGAGCAGCAGCGGGTTGCGCAATGGGGCGCCGGAAATCTGTTCATATACGTTGGAGACAGGCTCGCTGACGCCTTCGAGAGTACCGAAGACAGCGTACTCGGAGGCGGCGATGGAATGCAGGTCGGGGCCACCGAACTGCAGCAGGGATGGCAGGTCGGATGGGCCGCGTATTCCGTACAGGGCGGTGAATCTGGTGCCGCCGTCCAGGTTGACATAATGCTGGGCCCATTGATAGCCAGGAATTCGCAGCAGGTTGGGGAGATGGTTGTTGTACCAGGTGGTGAACCGATCGAGATAATTGCGATCGCAGGTGAGCTGGACCATGAGAAGCAGGCCGGCGTCAGCCATGACCGGTCTCCCGGGCAGCCAGACCCTCAAGGAGTCCGCCGCTGAAGGCAGGGCTCTCCAGGCCGCGTTGCATTCCGCGCAGATAGGCGATCTGGCCCCCGTGCTGGTTGAACTCCCAGAGCAGTTGCTGGCACATATTGCCCAGGGTCATCGAGCCTCCGCGGGGATTGATCACCTCCATCCGTCCAAAGTCGGCTTCGCTCAAAGACCCCAGGTAGCTTGTCGCGGAGTCGTAAGCGTAGGAGGCGTATTCCAGCAGGTCATGAGTGGCGGGAACCCTGAAGTCGGCCAGCTGTTCCGGAGTGTAGCCATAACCGGTGTTGCCGGGGTCTGCTGTCTGCCACCCAAGGCGGGTGGCCCATCCCCGGGTCCAGAGTTGGGCGCCTCCCTGGAGCCGCTCATGGACCCACCGGTCCAGTGTCCGCCCGTAATGCCAAAGGAGAAAACCAATCGATGAGCACTGTGGAGTAGGCATCCATGCCAGCTCCTCCTCCGTCAGGCCGTCCACGGACCTAAGCATGGCATCGTAATGTTGCTGCAGGCAGCCCAGAACAAAGTCTTTCAGTTGCATCCACTCCCCTTCAGGTTCGAAGTCGACGAGAATGCCGTGACCATAGTGGCGACTCTGGCAAAAAGAACCGGCCACGCAACTGTAAGCGTGGCCGACAGCAGTATAACCATGGGGGCCGGTCAGTCATCCTGGTCGGACTCGTTCTCCAGGCGGTCTCCCAACTCGCTCAGGAACGCCTCGATTTCCGGCGACAGGGCGGGCCCGGTGCTGGGTTCCCCGGAGGAGGATGATTCGGATTCCGCCGTCAGTTGAGAGTCGTAGTACTGCTCCATCTGCTGGATCAGCGTCTTTAGTTCCGCATTGCGGTCAACGGAGGCGTTCAGTTCCCGGTACTGCCGCTGCCCACGTCGAACGGGAGCGAGATCGGGCGGAATGTTCTCGTACACCGAGGACAGTACCTCGATCATTCGGGAGGTACCGGCGTAGTCTTCCTCCAACTGCACATACTGGGGCAGATGGACCATGAAATTGATGGTCTCTATGCTGTCGCTTTCGATGCCCTCCGACAGGAGGTTCATTATGGTGGTAGGCCCTTGGTAAGTGCTCTGCTGCAGCTTGAAGTTGGGAACGGCACGCTTCTGCTCCACCGAACCAAGGGAGCCGGTAACTAGCAAGGGGCGGGTGTGGGGCACGGCATCGTACATGGCCCCTATGCGGCAGTAGCGCTTGATGCCAAAGTACCTCACGACCTCGAGGACCGAGTCGGTATAGTCCTCCCCGTTGGAATGAGGCTCTAGCAGGTGAAAGAAAAGGTAGTCCGGGCCGCCTTCGGTAGTTGCGTAGCGGATGGTGCTATTGGGTATTTTGACCTGTCGTACCCCATCCACCAGACGCATGTTGGGTCTATAGCGGGTGAAGTCAAAAAAAGTTCCCGGACGATGGAGACGGCCCAACTCCTTGGATCCAAGGAAACGCTCCAGGCGATTCAGGGTCAGGGTGCCCACGCTGCCCACGTCCACCCATGGGCGAATCATCGCGAAGGCGTGCGGATCGCGGAGCTCTGGGACCGGTTCCTCTATTTCAAATGCCCCTATTCGCATGGGTTCATATTGCCAGAAGGATACGCGATTTTCAAGCCTGAAAGGTCACAGGGGCACTCTCTGGGGGACGTTTTCAAGGCTGGTTGATAAGGGCATCGGCCCACCCCAGACCCTCCAGCGCGAGGCCGTAACCAAGAAGGTCCTGCATCATGCGTTTAATGTACTGCGTGGTTGCGACCCTGGTGTAACGCAGGACCAGGTCGGACTTGTCCGTTAGCTGCCGGGCTAACTCCCAGGCCCTGGGAAGCAGGTCCGCCCGGGGCACGACCTCGCCGACCAAGCCGAGGGACAGGGCCTCCTGGGCCCCGATGGACTGGCCGGTGAATAGGAAGTAGCGCCCGCGGTTGGCGCCCAGAAGCATGGGGTAAACGACATGGACTCCGTCGCCCGGCACCAGGTTGCTCATGAAGTGTCCGGAGTCCTGGAAGGAGGCGGTATCGGAGGCAAGAACGATGTCGCAGAGAAGCGGGATCTCGGAATGACGCAGGGCGGGGCCGTTGACCGCGGCGATCATCGGGACCTCGATGTCCAGCAGATTTCCGAGCAGCTTCTTGCCTTCCCAGTAGGTCCTGTCCCAGTCGGCCGGAGCGCGCTTGGGGGCACCGGCTGCGGTACCCTGCGGCCCGGAAAAGGCGTCTCCCGTACCCGTCAGGATAATGACCCTGTTTTCCCGGTCGCTCCCCACGTCGGCAAAGGCCCTGGGGAATTCCTCATGCGGTCCAGATCCCCACTGCAACGGCCCATCGTCGGTGTGGAAGGTCATCTGGAGAATACCGTCCCGGCGCTCAAACCGGATGTTGCGGTACTGGTTGTCGTACTGGTCCAGAGAAGCCACGTTTCCCTCCCGCCGTTCGAGTTGGCGAGAGTCTATAACGGCGAGAATGGAGGGTCAACGACGGCTCTAACGGCGAACATACGCCGTCCACGACCGGAAAAAGCATCCGGCCGTCGGCGGGGACGCAAAGCCGGTACTGCCACGGGGAGCAGGGGCGCCCGGGGCGGGCGCCCTCGCCAGCCTAGCGGGGGAAGCGCGCCTAGGAGGTGGCGGCCATCTCGGCTTCCGGCTCGTCTTCCCGCTGAACGACAGTGTTCTTCAGGAAAGTGGCCGGCTTGGCGCCGGTCTGCTCCTTGGAATTGACGTGTTCACTCACGAATTCGGATACGTCGCGGTGAAGGGCGTCGCTCATGTTGCAATTGCGCATGACATCGAAACCGGGGTCCATCTCTTCCAGCATATGTTGGACCCGGGAATCGCCGTGCCTGGCGGCTAGAGCGTAGGCCAACCCGCGAGGGTCGCGATCGTACTGCCGTTGCTCCTCGCCGACCTCGGCGAGCTCGATTTCGTAGTCGACACGGTCGACGACGGCGAGGGCTTCGGCGGCCCGGCGGCGGCGGGTCTTGACGTCCTTCATGGCAGCGAAAAGAGCGGCGACGGCTTGGGAGGCGTTGTCCAGCAGGGCGGGTATCTCCAGCTGCCGGGCGCCGGCCGACTCCACCATCTGCCGAGCCTCCTCCAGGCACTGGTCGCGACGCCGGATACTATCCTCGAACTTGGCTGCCCGCTCCTGCTTCATCCGGAGATCGGGAGCCTCCTCGGCGAGGGGCTGCAGGCGTTCCAATTCCCGCTCGGCCATCTCGGCCTGCTTGAGCCGATGTTGCATGGATTCGTCGAACTCGATGGGCATGGCAAACACTCCTCAGACTAAGATGCTATATGGAAGGCGCACGTTCCAGTCCAATGGCGAGAAAGGAAACGAGTAGAGCCAATGGCCTTCTGGATTCTCGCCCAGGTCCCGATACAACGGACAGCAGGCAGGGCAGGCCGACCTGTGATAAGCTGGAAATCTGAGCCCTTGGGCAATTGCGGCCTCCCGGCCGCCGTTAACGCAAACCCCCATGTTTCCTATTGAGGCCCCGGGCCACAACGGGCCTTGAGGCAAGTTGGGCCGGAATCAGGCGATCCGGCGCGGTGTCCACCCAATAGAGTGGCGATAAGTGCATGACGGATTTCCCGTTGCGACATCTAATATAACCCGGCGCCCCGAATTCTGCCCTTATCTTCGAAGCAAATTTTAAGTATTTTTTAAGAATTCTCTGCGATGCCCATCTTGATAACCGGCCCGGTCGGAAATGCAAACCGATGTGGACGACGGTAGTCGTCCGTACCGGTCCAGGACCGCAGGCGGGCCCGCTCAGGCCAATGTACAGGGCCTTGTTGAGATGCTGTCAGTCCGGCCAGGCCCCGAAGCAGCCCTGACCTCGCGGGATGTTCTGAAACTGACCCAGCAGGCCTGTAGAGACCAGGAGGTGCCGAATGCCCCGAGCCGCCTTCGTCTATGACGACCTGATGTCGCAGCACGAGCTGCGCAGCGACCACCCCATGCGGCCGGTGCGGCTGCGCTATGCCTACGAGTTGCTGCAAGGGTACGGGGCGTTCGACCACGATGACGCCGTGCTGGTTTCTCCCAGGTCAGCCGAAGAGGATGAGTTGCTGTGGCTGCACACGCCGGAGTACATCGGAGCCGTCCGGAGACTGAGCGCCGGTGAGGGGGCGCGTGAAGCCGAGAGGTTCAATTTCAGTCTCCGGGGAGATAACCCCTACTATCCCGGCATGTACGAGGCAGCGAGCCTCAGTTCGGGTGGCACGCTGCTGGCAGCGGAACTGGTGGCGGAGGGCGCGGCTGAGGTGGCCTTCAACATCTCGGGAGGGCTGCACCATGCAGCGGCAGGGCATGCATCGGGGTTTTGCGTGTTCAACGACCCGGCCCTGGCAATCCACTATTTCCTGCGCCGGGGGATGCGGGTGGCATACGTTGACGTGGACGCCCATCACGGAGACGGGGTGCAGGAGGCCTTCTACGGAGACGACCGCGTGCTGACCATATCGGTCCATGAGTCTGGACGATACCTCTTTCCGGGCACCGGATTCGTACACGAGCTGGGGAATGGGCAGGCAAGGGGCTACTCCGTCAACCTGCCGCTTTTCCCTTACACCGGCGACGAGGTGTACCTGGACGCGTTCAGAGAAGTGGTGCCGCCCCTTATCCGCGCGTTTGCGCCCGACGTGCTGGTGACACAGCTGGGAATCGACAGTTACCACTCGGACCCGCTGACGCACCTCCAGCTGACCACAGAGGGATTCGTGGAGGTGGTGAGGGAGTTTGCCGCCCTGGGTCTGCCATGGCTCGCCACCGGCGGGGGCGGATACGACCTGATGGCGGTGGCCAGGGCATGGACGCTGGCCTACGGCGTGATGCTGGGAGTGGAATGGCCGGATACTTTGCCGCAACGGTTCGCGCTAGAACACGGATTGGGACACCTGAGGGACAGCGGCGCTCCGGAGGTGCCGGCCAATCTGAGGCTGGACATTCGCCGTCACGCCGGGGAGACGGTGGCGGCCATCAGGGAGCAGGTCTTTCCCGTGCATGGTGTTGATTCTTGACCAAACGGGAGAGCGGTGGGGCCGCCGGCGTGGACGGGTAGGACCCTGCCGGGATACTGATGCGTCAAGCGGCCCCCTCTTGCGGAGGGGGCCGTGTTGATTGCGGGCCGTTTAGTGGAGGCGCAGGACAGTGTGAGTTCGGCTAGCGGACCCGCTGCTGTGGGTTAATCAGGTCCTTGGCCTCGTCGCCCACGTTGGCTTCCATGCTGTCGCGGAGAGTGGAAAAGATTGACTTGTTTATGGCCGACATCATCCACTCTTGGTAGTCGGGGTCGGTCTGATAGCCGTCCTTGAGTGCTATCAAACGCTGCATCAAGCTGAGGTAGTGGTACTGCAACGGTGTGAGATCCCGGTCGATGCCGTTCACCCGCCACTGACTTATCGCAGAGGGGCTGATGGTCGAGAATTCGGCTTCGGGACCATCTTCGCTGAGCAGTTCTTTGTCTGCGCTTTCTGGTTGTGCGTTCATAGTGATCTCCATCCGCTTTCAACCAAGGGTTACCCGGATGATTGCCCCCGGTGGATCAGGGGCTTTAGGTATCTATGGTGAGCCCCATTATATCAGAGCCGGGCCTTAGCCGTAATCGATTGAGCGGTCCGCGAATGTCGGTATTGCGATATCCCCCGGTGATTTTCGATGAGGATTAGCTGAAGCGAGACGTACCCTCTTCGCTGTATGCGCGCCCCAGTCTGACACTAGACCTCCCGGAACTCTCCCTCCACAGTGCCGGCGTCATCCGGGGGGCCAGCGTCAACGCCTCCGGTCCCCCCGGGGCCGGGAGTGCCGGCCTGGCTGTAGACTACCTCGCCGAGCCTCTGCAAGGCGGCGTTCAATTCGGTGATGGCGGTCTGCATTTCCGCGGTGTTGCCCGAAGCGGATGCTTGGCGCAAGGCGTCAATTTTCTGCTGCACCTCTGCCCGCAACTCCTGGGGCACCTGCTCGGCGTTGTCGTTCAGCAGTTTCTCGGCCTGGTAGACCATCGAGTCGGCCTGGTTGCGGGTCTCCACCTCGGCCCTGCGGCGCTGGTCCTCCTCCTCGTACTGGCGGGCATCGTCCACCATGCGTTCGATGTCGGCCTTGTCCATGCCGGACCCTGACTGGATGACGATGCGCTGCTCCTTGCCGGTGCCCTTGTCCTGGGCGGATACGCTGAGGATTCCGTTGGCGTCGATATCGAAAGTGACATCGATCTGGGGGATCCCCCTCGGAGCGGGAACGATGCCATCCAGCATGAAGCGGCCGATGGACTTGTTGTCGGTGGCCATACTACGTTCGCCCTGCAGGACATGGATGTCCACGGAGGACTGGCTGTCGGCCGCAGTGGTGAAGGTCTCGTTCTTCTTGGTTGGTATGGTGGTGTTACGAGGGATCAGAGTGGTCATCACACCCCCAAGGGTCTCCAGTCCCAGGGTCAGGGGAGTGACGTCCAGCAGAACGATGTCACCAACTTCGCCGGCAAGGACACCGGCCTGGATGGCGGCGCCCAAGGCCACAGCTTCGTCGGGATTGACGTTGCGGTTGGGCTCTTTGCCGAAAATCTCCTTGACCTTTTCCTGGACCGCCGGCATCCGTGACATTCCGCCCACCATGATGACATCGTCGATCTGTCCGGCAGGCAGACCGGAATCGGCGATGGCCTGCTGACAGGGACCGGCGGTGCGGTCGATCAGGTTTCGGACCAGCTGCTCGAACCGGCCGCGAGTGAGGGACTTGACGAGATGTTGCGGGCCGCTGGCGTCGGCGGTGATGAAGGGCAGGTTGATTTCGGTCTCGACCACGCTGGATAACTCTACCTTGGCCCGCTCCGCTGCGTCGCGGAGTCGCTGGAGGGCCATCCGGTCGTTGGCCAGGTCAATGCCGGTTTCCCTGCGGAACTCGGTAATCATCCAGTCCAGGATTGCCTGATCGAAGTCATCGCCGCCGAGGAAGGTATCGCCGTTGGTGGACTTTACCTCGAAAACGCCTTCACCCATCTGAAGGATGGTAATGTCGAATGTGCCGCCGCCCAGGTCGAACACCGCGATGTTGGCGTCGGCGCGGGTCTTGTCGAGACCGTAAGCCAGGGAGGAGGCGGTCGGCTCGTTGATGATCCGCAGCACGTCCAGGCCGGCGATGGTCCCGGCGTCCTTGGTGGCCTGGCGCTGCGAGTCGTTGAAGTAGGCGGGCACGGTGATGACCGCCTGGGTTATACGTTCGCCAAGCTTGGCTTCGGCGTCCTGCTTGATCTTGGCGAGGACGAAGGAGGAAATCTGTGGTGGAGCGTAAACCTGGTCCCCCATCTGAACGTGGACGTCCCCGTTGTCGGCCCTGGCCACCTTGTAGGGGAGCTTGGACACGGCGGTCTGAACCTCGTTGTCATCGAACCGCCGGCCCATGAGGCGCTTCACGGAGAAGAGTGTGTTCTCGGGGTTGGTTACGGCCTGCCGTTTGGCCGCCTGTCCGACGTACCTTTCGCCGGTGCGGGCGTTGAGGGCCACGACGGACGGTGTGAGGCGCGCGCCCTCCGCATTTTCCACTACGACGGGTTCGCCGGCTTCGATGACCGCGGCAACTGAGTTGGTGGTTCCAAGGTCTATGCCCAGGACTTTAGGCATCGCTGTGCTCCTTATCAGGTCCAGATTTTACGGTTATGGTTTCAGGCAGGTAGCCGGTAGCTGCAATCTCTTATATTGAAAAAGGTCAGGGTTCCTTGGCGACCACCACCTGTGCCGGTCTCAGCAGTCGGTCGTGGAGGCGGTATCCCGGCCGCACCAGCTGGATTACGTGGTCCGGAGGGTGCTCTCTCGACTCCTGGTAAACCAGGGCCTCGTGCTCATTCGGGTCGAAGGGAAGTCCCACAGCTTCGTCGATCAGGGTCAGCCCCCGCATTTCCAGACGTCGCTTCAACTCCCGAACGGCCAGCTTCACGCCATCGCCCCACTGGGGGGTAACATCGGCGATCAAGGCCAGTTCCAGACCTTCGATGGCGGGCAGCAGGTCGTGAAGGAGATCTTCATCCCTGTATTTGGCCGCCGCAGCCCGCTGCTCGGAGAACCGTCGCCGCTCTGTCTGCAACTCGGCCTCCTTGTACTGGACCTCGCTGCGGAATCTGCCCGCCTCCGCTTCTGCCGCTTCCAGTCGCTCCGTGAGCGCGGCCAACTTCAGTTCCGGCGGTAACTGGGCGAACTCGACTGTACCGTTCTCATCCTGTCCTTCGGCGGAGGGTTCGGCTTGTTCCGCGACTTCGGATTCTTCGGCTGGTTCCCTGTTGTATTCAGTAGACATCAATAATTCCCATCAGAGGATTCTATTCTGAGGCCGGTCTTCAGTTAATGGTCAACCGGCAGGTTCAGGCTGTGAAAGAGAAGGTCCAGCTCCTCGCTCACGGCCTCGCCGGCTTCGGGACCCAGGCGGGCGGCCAGTCTCTGCTGCATGGTGAGCATGTTCTGCACCGCAGCCAGAACGAATTCAACACCGGCCAGGTTCAGGCCCATTCCGTCGGAGAGGTGGCGGATAAGCCGCAGCTTGCGGATGTCATCGGTTGAGTAGAGCCGCAGCATGCCGAGGGTCCTCCCCGGCCGAATCAGTCCCAGACGCTCATACTTGCGGAGGGTCTGAGGGTGCATGTCCAGGATGCGAGCGGCAACGCTGATGATGTAGACC
This sequence comes from Dehalococcoidia bacterium, assembly GCA_965208825.1. Taxonomy (GTDB): domain Bacteria; phylum Chloroflexota; class Dehalococcoidia; order Lucifugimonadales; family UBA3495; genus VXOI01. The sequence goes on along the minus strand of CBDBPP010000002.1, from coordinate 206,876 downwards.
CCCTCCATCTGCAACGCAGCTTCATCGTCGATGCTCTCCTGCTGCGGACCGGCCTCGGCAGGGCCGCTTGGCGTAACCGTGGGCAACGCGTCCTGGTTATCGGATGGTACCTTTCCCAGAGGAATGGTATCCGACTCAACACGCTGCCCCGTTTCGACCTGGCGTTGCTGGGCCATGATTTATTTCTCCCGAATCTATTGACCTGTAATGGTTCATATGATAAGGTTTGACACAAGTCATGTCAAGTGGTGTGCCGCAAGTCAAATAAAGATCCAAGGACACCGCAGGGACGTAAGAAGTTAGACGACCCGGTTGCCAAGGGAGTCGAGTGAGAGACCCAGGGGCGGGCTGCCTCACAGGCCGGAGAGGCAGCAGCCAAGATAAGGGAGGAGGTGCCCGATGGTTTACTTGAAGTCTTGCCCGAAGTGCCTGGGAGACCTGACGATGCGCGAGGACGCGTACGGGTCGTTCATCAGCTGCATACAGTGCGGTTTCATGCGCGACATTGATTCCGGGGCGGTCCTGAAGGCTTCGGCGAGGGCGCCGACGGCACCGGCCGCGAAGGCATGGGCCGCCGAAAAGGAGGCGCTGCCCCGGGCGGCTTAAGCCAGCCGGGATCTATCCGAACCAGCAAAGAAACAGGGGCGGTCTGCGGGCCGCCCCTAAACTTTGACCGGGTACCGCTGGTAGCGAGCCGGGCTTCCAGGCTCCGACGTTTCGGATGATGATCCGCCTATCCTTAGTTGCCAACCCTGACTGTCGGCCAGGAAGCTCCGGCCAAGAGCGCCGTTCACAGCGGGTTCAACGGGCCGGGACTAACGCGACAATTCGGGCCAGAAACGCTCTTCCTTCCAGGGGTCGCCGTTGTTGTGGTAGCCACGCTGCTCCCAGAAGCCGGGGGCGTCCTCGGCCATAAGCTCGATCCCGTTGATCCACTTGGCGCTCTTCCATCCGTAGATGCTGGGGACGATGAGGCGCAGGGGCCAGCCGTGGCTCTTGCCCAGGGGCTGCCCACCCTGCTTGTGGGCCAGAAAACCCTCTTCCAGGGCCAGCTCCAGGGGGACGTTGGTGGTGTAGCCGCCGAAGCAGTGGGCCATGATGTACCTGCTTTCGGGGGAAACGCCGGCCAGGGACAACAGGTCGGATACCGCCACTCCCTCCCAGGTCTGGTCCAGGGCGCTCCATTGAGTGACGCAATGGAAGTCGGCTTCCAGGACCCGCCAGGGCAGGTCCGTGAACGCCTTCCAATCAAGGGTGATCTCTTGCTCGACCAGGCCGAAGACCCGGAACTGCCAGGTGCTGATGTCGATCTTTGGCTCCGGCCCATAGGTCAACACAGGAAACTTCGTGGTTACGAACTGGCCGGGAGGTACCCGTTCTCCGTAACCCTGGTCTGGAGCCGTCTTCACTTGGTCAGGACGCTTCAAGCCCCACCTCACGTTGGGAAAGAGTTTGGAGAGCCAGGATGGGCCCGGTCGGTTATCCTGGCCCGGTTGCTCATAAGGATACACTAGCCATTCCGGGAGTGCCGTCGGTGATGCTGCCGATGACGGCGCGGGTGGCGACGTCTCGCTGTTCCAGCGCCTCAAGCAGCCCCTCCAACCGCTCCAGGGGAACGGCGATCAGGAGGCCGCCCGAAGTCTGGGCGTCGCAGAGGACCAGGCGCTGGCTGGCGGTGATGGCGTCGTCCCAGATTACCGAGTCGGCGACCCCCGCCTCGTTGCGGTGGGTCCCGCCGGGGGCGACGCCCTGCTCCAGAAGCTCAACCACGCCGGGCAGGACGGGGGCAGCTGAGGCGTGTACCCGGGCCCCGACACCACTGGCGCGCAGCATGCCGGTGAGGTGCCCCATAAGGCCGAAGCCGGTGACGTCGGTACACGCGTTGACTCCGACCTCCATCATGGCCTCGGAGGCGGCGCGATTCAAGGTGGCCATGGTCTCAACGGCGGTTTCCACCGAGCCCGGAGGCGCAACTCCGGCCTTGCCGCCAGTGGCCACGATGCCGGTGCCCAGCGGCTTGGTGAGCACCAGGGCGTCGCCGGGCCGGGCGCCGGCGTTGGAGACCTGTCGGCCCGGCTCCACGAGACCGACCACCGAAAGGCCATACTTGGGCTCGTTGTCGTCGACGGTGTGGCCGCCGACAATGAGGCAGTTGGCCTCGGCGGCCTTGTCGTAGCCGCCGCGGAGCACATCGCCCAGCATCTCGCCGGCCAGGGCGGCGGGGAAGCCGACCACGTTCAGGGCGACCAGAGGACGTCCGCCCATGGCGTAGACGTCGCTGAGGGAATTGGCGGCTGCCACGGACCCGAACTCGTAGGGGTCGTCGGTGATGGGCGTGAAAAAGTCCACGGTCAGCACCAGGCCGGTGCGGTCATCGAGGCGGTAGACGGCGGCATCATCGCCAGTGGCGGACCCGACGAGCAGGTCGGGATGTTCGACTACCGGAAGTTTGCTTAGGACCTGGACCAGGTCCTTCTGGCTGAGCTTGGCGGCTCAACCGGCGCAGTGGGAAAGCTCGGTCAGCCGGACCGGTGCGTTGACCATGGGCGGGCGCTCCTGTGCCGTTGGTGTTGGGCCCATTATAGCGCAGGGCGCCGGGGGAGGGGCCGGTCGGGCGCCTGCCGCCAGAAAATTTAAGCCTTACGGCAAAAGCCGGTAATTTCAGGCAGTTCCGGGCCCCCGACGCGGCGCAACGCTGGTGGTGTCCTTGTACGCTGGGAGCGCTTGGGCGCAGTGGGCGGAATGGGACTGAATTTTTCCCACGGATTCCCAAAAATTCCCGGATTTTCCCATTTAATGTGGCCGAAGGGCCGGTCTCAAAGCTGATTTCCGGTGTTTTTGGTGTCGCTGGAGGGGAATTTCGATTTCCGTCCCATATTGTCCCATTCCGTCCCGTTTCCCTGTTGCGGCTGGAATCTGGGGGCAGGGGGCCGGCCACGGACCGGCGCGGTGTGGTGCTTCGAGCTTGCTGGCAGAGGCTTTCATGGAAATATCGTACAGATGTGCTACGGGATTTGGCAAGAGGCAAGTGTCAGTGGTTGGGAAGGGAGCCAGACTCAGCCTGAGGAGGGAATTGCTGGACTAACATGGATGAACGGGATAGAGGTGGTCTGAATCGGAAATGTCAACGGCGATATAATGGCGCTTGACGCTATTCGCGTGTCGTACTGCTACAGGCGAGTGACCAGAAGCTATGAGGACAGGGACACTCAGGCAGTAGAGGAAAGGCGCAGGGTCCGGCGATTTTCGGAGGGTTGGCAGCGTCGTGCTCAGAGAAAATTGATGATGATAGGCAACGCTGCGGACCTGATAGATCTGCGGGTGCCTCCCGGAAACCGACTGGTGGCCCTGTCGGGGATTCGAAGGGGACAGCACAGTGTTCGCATCAACGATCAATGGCGCACCTGTTTCACCGGGGAGAGTGGGGACGCCTTCGAAGTGGAATTAGTTGACAACCATTAGCTGCGCGTTCCTGATTGAGGGAGGAGGCATGACAACGGAGCGGCAGGGGGTCCCGGAGAGACTGCCGCCAGTCCATCCGGAGGAGATATCGCAGGAGGAGTTCCTGTTGCCCTTGAACATCAGTCATCACCGGCTGGCCAAATCCATCGGAGTCGACCCTCGTCGGGCGCATGCCATCGTGCACGGGGAACGAGGTATATCGGCGGAGACGGAGCTGCTGTTCTCCCGGTCCTTCGGGAATTCGGCGGGGTTCCGGATGGAGTTGCGGGGACGGAGGGAGCTGGAGGTAGCGGAGAAGCGGTTGGGGGAGCGTTGTTGAGATTCGGGTAGGCCGGAGGTCCGTCTGTATGTAATTGGAAATTCTCCGGCTCGTGAGAACCACTTGTCAAATCAGTTGCAGGCCGACCGATTTATATTACATATAAAATCGTTGTATGAGCATTAGACAGATTGCCGGAGGGGATGCAATACAGCTAGGGGGATTTGTGATGAACGATATGACTTATAGTAATGAGGATCGGCCCCTTGATTTGGTCATAAATGGGACTGATGTCTCGCCGTATCTTGGGGATTGGGCTGATTGCCAAGAGGACAGAGTTGAATGGACGATTCATACAGAGCTGATTGGTAACCCAAGTACATCTGAATTACTGGGTCCAATATCCGGTAAGGAAGTTAACATAAAATATCGAATCAGGAGTACGGCAGGTTTATGGCCCTGGCGTACGGGGAGTGCTACCATCAATTGGCGGATTACTGAAACAGGACGTGAAGAGATCATATTACATGGCAATGGTAGACTGAAATCGACGAGAATCCGTACCGCACATTCAGGGGATCCTATTACAGGGACACTGACTATGACTACAACAATTGGAGGCATTGTTGCCAATAAGGAAGAGAGCGTGGGGTCTCTCAGTCTAGTTGACGAGAACCCTCGAGAAAGGGCAATCAGAGAGGAGCGGTTACGGCTAGTTGAAGAAGCTGAGATTCAGACTGTCACGAACCCGTCGTTTATCCTATTTTTGGCGAAGAGCTCATTTTCGTCGTATCGAACTCTGTACGATTCTGGTTTGTCCCAGAACGACGGTGGACTTCTCTATAGTTCATTTATTCATCTTCCGTTAACCATAGAATATTTCTTGAAGTATTTGTTGGTTAAAGAATCTGGAAGTTTCAAGCGAGAATACGTAGGTCATAGGCTACTTACATTATTTGATTTACTTCCTTTCGCAGTACAAGGGAACATAGACAAGGAATACCAGAACGAACTTGCAATGATAGGAAGAGAAAGGTCTTTTCAGAATCTTCGAGTATTTCTTATGAAGTCTAAGGATATATATACAGCCATTCGTTATTTGTTTGATCCCCGATATGCCGAGACATCCAGACATATTCTACGACCTGAGAATATCGCACTGTTGACTTGTGTATGCAACGCTATTGAAAAGGTGGCCGACCAATCTTGACAGATCTATATGAACTCACGGCTTTGTAGGCTGCTGCCCTAAAGGTTCAGTATATTGGCGAAAACTAAGATAATGGACGCCCTAGAATACAGGTACCCAAGGGAGTTCATGACCCCCGAAGAACGTAAACGGAAAGAACAAGGTTGACTGCAAATGAGGAAACCTAGAAAAAGGTGCTTACATGTATGCGATATCTTAGGAGATTGCTGTATGGGCAAAATGGGTTTTTTCGTTCATAGCCGCGATTCCATGAGTTATCTCGCTGGGGGTAGTATTTCGATATGGGTAGAGAAGGATCACTGGTTGCGGACGAGACGGAGTTCAGGGATGCCCCTACGACGCAAGTGTGAAGTGAGCGTCGATGCCGTTGGCGGAATTGGTTTGAGATAATCTCAGCGTCGAGAAAGAAGATCGGGAGTGAAAGGCGTGGGAACAGCAATTATCAATATTGAGGTGGACGAGGCGGCTGCGCAGGCTTTTGCTGAGGCCTCTCCGAGCGAGCGACGGAAGTTGGAACTTCTGCTTAGCCTTCGCTTGCAGGAACTCACGGCTTCGCCGGGCGGGTCGCTGCAGAAGGTCATGGACGAGATCAGCAGAAAGGCGGAGGAACGCGGACTAACCCCGGAGATTCTGGAGTCGCTCCTGCGTGACGAGTGATCCTCGGGTCGTTATAGATACCAACGTCGCCGTTAGCGCAGCATTGCTGCGACGATCCACTCCACGCCTGGCTCTGGACCGAGTTCTGGGGCATGGCGTGCTACTGCATTCGGTTCCGACGCTTGCGGAGCTCAACGAAGTTATAGGTCGGCCTCGCTTTCACAGGTACTTGAGCGTTGATGAACGTCTGGAATTCCTGGCGGAACTGGTGAGGACGTCGGACCTGGTTGATGTGGTAGTGTCCTTAAATGTTTGCCGGGACCCCAAAGACGACAAGTTCCTTGAGCTGGCGCTAAGTGGGGCCGCATCTCACGTCATCAGCGGAGACGACGACCTGCTGGAGATGGATCCGTTTCGTGGGGTCCACATTGTGTCTCCGCTGCAGTTTCTACGTGAGCAAAACGCCTTGGTGTAGTTAGAGGCGTTCGTTTGGCACGGGTGGGATTCAAACCCGGTCCTATGGCGTTGAATAGGCCTCGGAGTTGGAATAGGGCAGCCACTAGGGCTGCCCCTACGGGGTAGGCCTAACCCTCGCCCGGAGGCAGAGTGAACCGTAGTGCCGGGCCTAGATGTTGAGCATGATGAAGCGGCCGGTGTCGGCCTGGTAGAAGTAGGTCTTGCCGTCGGCGTTCTTGACCCCGACCAGCGAATAGGAGATGTGGGACTCCGCGTAGTGCTCGAGGATGCGGACGTCGTGCCACTCGTCATCGCCCATGGTGGCCATGACTGCTTCGAGGTCGAGTTGCGCCTGGGTTTTCTCCGTTGCCATAGCTGTCTCCGTTCCTGGTGAATTCACCTTCCGAACTTCGACAGGCTTCGGCCTGGGCCCTTCATGAAGGTCCACTAGCCCAGGACAAGCGGCTGAGGAACGGACGGCGCGTCTTGGTGGACACCGTCCGTCCTTCGACAGGCTCGGGATGAACGGTGTCGATATGCCTTTGATTAGCGGTGCGGCGGCTCTGGGCTAGCCCTCGCGGACGTACTTGTCGATGGCGTCGGGGACGCCGGCCAGGTAAATGTCGCCGTGGGAGTCGATCCAGCTGCCGTGACCGGAGCCGCGGCAGTCGAAGCGGGCCAGCACGCCGCCCTGGGGGTCGAGGATGCTGATGCGGGCGGAGCCGTCGTTGACCGTGCCCTCGCTGACCAGGAAGTTGCCTTCCGGGTCGCGGGAGATGTCCATGGGTCGCTGGATGTCGTTCCAGAACCCGATGAACTCGCCGTTGAGGGTGAAGAGCTGGATGCGGTGGTTCTCCCGGTCGCAGACGATGACGCGGTCGCCGTCGATGAGCAGGCTGTGGGGCAAGTGGAAGTGGTTGGCCTCGGACTTCCCCGGCTCCCCCCAGGACTGGATCAGGTCGCCCTCGGCGGTGAAGCGGTGAACGCGGGAGTTGCGGTAGCCGTCGGCGACGTACAGCTCGCCGGAGGGCGAGGGCACCAGCTCGGCTGGGTAGTTGAAGGGCCCGGCGGCCCGGGGGACCAGCTCGCCGGGGACCTCGCAGCCGGTGTCGGAGTGGCGGCCGTGGCGTCCCAGCATCTGGACCGGCTTGCCGTCGAGGGTGTAGACCAGGCAGGTAGAGGCGTCGCGGTCGGTTACGTAGACGACGTCGTCCTCGATGTAGAAGCCGTGGGCGAAGAGGAAGGAGCCGTTGCCCCAGGAGTCCAGCAGGTTGCCGTCGCGGTCGAATATGAGGATGGGCGGCTCCTTGCGCTGGAAGGCGTAGACGCGGTCCTGGGAGTCGACGGCGATGGCGGAGACCATGGCGAAGGTCTCGCCTTCGGGCAGCTTGGCCCAGTTTTCCTGGAGGGTGTAGGTGTAGTGTCCGGAGCCGAGGGTGGTCATGGCGGGCCTCCTGTGGGGTTGGGATCGTGAGGTGGGGGTATTGTACACGGTGTGCGGGTTAAGGTGGTTAGCCATGCTCAAGGCGTTGGAGCCGAACTAGGAGGTGCTTTCCTCCGCCAAGAAAGCCTTGATCGTGGCTATAATCTCCTCCGCTGACTCTCCCCTGTCTCGGAGGCTGAGTGCCCAGTCACGCCCAGGGTGCAATGTATCCCACCGAGATCGACGCTGATTCCTCCGGCCAGCACCAGGGTCGTGATTTCCGAACCCGTCGACAACAACGTTCCAGATAGGCTGATACCCAGAAATCAGCACCTGCTCTGTGAGTCCGATCCACACGGGGTCAAGCACGAGCCAGCGACAGCGAAAGTCGCTCAGGTTCACGTTGGAGGCGGCGTCAATCGACTCTGCGTGTTCCTGTAAACGACGACTGAGGACGTGTGTTGATGAAAGCGTCGATGCGGCGCGACCCTGTCGTCCTCCCGGAGGGTCTGCTTTACGTACATAAATGGGCGCATCTATTCCGATGTCGACATACGGTGAATAGTCCCCCATATAATGCAAAGTGTAGACGCCAGCACCTTCAAAGGTCTCGCCCGGCGGCAAAGGGTCCGCGGGATACTCCATCAAGGCGCGAGCAGCATTGCGTCCCAACTCGTCCACGCTGAGCGGGTTGTAAGCGCGCATGCGTTATCGCTCGCACTTGGTGCTATTGCGGCAGACGATCCAAAAACAGTGTCGTTTTCTGGCGTGGTGAGCGGTGGACCATTTGGTTGAAACCATCGGCCCGGTCCGTATTTTGACAATCAAATCGCAAACGGTGAAACCCGCCTCATCCGCCATTCTAAATGAAGTCGCAATGGCTCCATTTGGAGCGGTGGCTGTTGACCATGTCCGTTATCTTGGCCAGCAACAGACCTTCCGGTTTCAGCACCCGCTTGGCCTGCTCAAGAAATGGCGGATAGAGATAACTTAGGCTCCAGTCATGTTCCCTGCCGCATGCGACGGTTGCCCCAAAATCCTCGTCGAACTTTTTACTGCTCTTGTCCCTTCCCTGAGGGCCAACGTGAGGAGGGTCGTAGACGACTGTGGCGAATGCGCAGTCAGGGACCCCATCCATTACACGGTTGTCCCCTAATATCATAGGATTGAACTTGGGATTGATGTCCATGGAGACGACCTGCCGCGTGGAACCCTTCCAAAATCTTCCCTTGTTGTACGTGGCGTCCAAAATCGGTTCCGGTGCAATCGACGGATAGAATCGCAACATGTTTTCGATCAAGTCTCCGTCGTTGCCCTCCCACACACTACTGATAGGGGAGTATTCCCCTACAATCTCTAACTCGGTCTGTACCAAAGTGGATACTCCATAGAACGGGCAACCCGGTTGGAACTGCCCGAACCCTTGTCTGTGAATTTACATAATGATTCTCCAAGAATACATCGCTGCTGCGATTAGGGCCAGCGACTCAACCAGCCAAATCAGGAAAGGTGCCTTCGATCAAATGCATTTCCGTTCGGTACCCTATTCCGGAATCGTCATCACTGATCATGGCTTAGCATTTTCAGCTACCTCGTCCCTGGGTTGCAACGGCCAACTGTCAGCAATTGTTCGTCTACCAAGTGAGCCCCCGCTCGGCTAAACCTTGGAACGGGGGCTCTTGACGCGGCTCGGTTTATTTCGGACCAAAGTAGAGTGGGGCAAATTGCGTCTCAGTACCTCATCGCGTCCCACGCCTGGGGGAACATGCCGAGGAGGGGGGAGACGGTGCCGATGACGTCGCGGTCGATGTCGGCTATGGTGGGGCGGCCGCACATGCCCATGGTGGCGTCCAGTTCGTCGCGCAGCATCTCCAGCACCGACATCAGGCCGTCCTCGCCGTTGACGGCCAGGCCCCAGAAGATGGGACGGCCGATGAGCACGGCGCGGGCGCCGAGGGCCAGGGCCTTGACGATGTCGGTGCCCCGGCGGATGCCGCCGTCCATGTAAACCTCGATATCGCCGTTGGCCGCCTCGATCACCTCGGGCAGGACCTCGATGGTGGTGAAGGTGGTGTCCAGGTAGCGGGTGCCGTGGTTGGAGACGATGACGGCCCTTGCCCCGCTGTCGGCGGCGTGGCGTCCGTCCTCGCCGACCATGACGCCCTTGATGACCAGGGGCAGGCTCTGGTCGGCGGCCAGCCAGTCGACGTCAGCCCAGGTGGCGCCGGGATCGCGGATGTCCATGACGCCGGCGGGGGCGTCGGCGGCGAAGCGCCAGGTGTGCTCGGAGAGCTCGATCTGGTCGTAGTTGGGCGAGGAATGGCCGACGTAGTCGTTGCGTATGTTGCGCTCCCGCTTGGGCTTGATCTTTGCGTCGACGGTAATGCAGAGGGCGGTGTAGCCGGCCTCGGCGGCCCGGGCGGCCATCTCAAGGGTCAGGCCGCGGTCCTTGAAGAAGTACTGCTGGAACCACAGCGGCCCGGAGGCGGCGCCTGCCACGTCCTCCATGGTGCGGGCGGCGTGGGAACTGACGACCATGACCGTCCCGGCCTTCCCGGCGGCGCGGGCGGTGGCCAGCTCGGCGTCGGGGTGGGCCGCCTCGTGGTTGCCGGCCGGGTCGAGCATCACCGGGAAGCTGATGCGCTGGCCCAGGACGGTGGTGCTGAGATCGCGCTGGCTGATGTCGGTCAGCATTCTGGGCCGCAACTGGATGCTGTCGAGGACGGCGCGGGTGCGCCGGAGGGTGATCTCGTCGGTGGCGGCGCCGGCGATGAAGTCGTAGTGCCCCTTTTCCAGCTTCTCGCGGGCGATGGCTTCATACTCGAAAATGTTGACGGGCTCGTTGGCCATGTTGGTCACTCCTGATGGACGCTTTGACGGCGAGGGCAGTCTACGGCGGGGCAGCATGGGCGTCAATTGGAGGGTATCATTGGGGTTATACAGGGCAGTCCCGGGATGAGGGGGTGGCATTCCGGATCAAGTGGCCAGGTCTGATCGGGATCGCTGGTGCGGAGGATTTCCTGGATTCCGGCTTTCGCCGGAATGACGGAGCCTTAGCTGGCAAACCACGAAAAGCGGAACGGTACGGCGGGAGGGTTTCAAAACGTGGCGATTAGCAACAAGATAACGCCGTTCCTGTGGTTCGACGGTAAGGCTGAGGCAGCGGCGCGGCACTACGTGTCGCTGTTCCCGCACTCCAGGCTGCTGGGCGTCCACCCTTTGACGTCGGGGCCGGCGGAGGGCGCCGCGCTGGTGGAGTTCGAGCTGGAGGGGCTGAAGTTCACGGCGCTGGACGGCGGGCCGATGTACCAGCTGACGCCGGCGGTGTCGTTCTATGTGGCCTGCGAGTCGCAGGAGGAGATCGACCACTACTGGCACGGGCTGTTGGAAGGAGGCGGGACGGAGCAGCAGTGCGGTTGGCTGGTGGACGCGTTCGGGCTGTCGTGGCAGATACAACCCGCAGAGCTGCCAGAACTGATGGAGCGGGCGCCTGGGCCGGTGATGGAGGCGATGTTGGGAATGGTGAAGATCGACCTGGGACGGCTGCGGGAGTTGGCCGCAGGAGTGTAGTTGCACGGTCCCCTGCAGGACGAAGAAGGAACTCATGTATGACTCCGTCTCCAGTGGCTACGACGCCACCCGCCGAGCAGACCCTTACATCGCCGACCGGCTTGCCGCATGGCTCTCGTTGCGGGAGGGGCGCAGATACCTGGACGTTGGCTGCGGCACCGGGAACTACACTGTCGCGCTGGGAGAGAAAGGAGGAGACTGGGTTGGGGTGGACGTGTCTGCCGGCATGATTACACAGGCCCGCACTAAAGGCTTGCAGAATGCATGGACATTGGCGAAGGCCGAGTACCTGCCGTATGCTGACGGGGTGTTTTACGGGGCCATCTGCGTGCTCGCGCTACACCACTTCGCCGACCCCGACCGCGTTTTCACGGAAGTCTACCGGGTGGTGGACCAAGGGAACCTGGTCATCTTTACGGCGGACCCTGGCCAGATGCGACAGTACTGGCTGAACGAGTACTTCCCGGAAGCCATGATGAGGTCCATCGAGCAGATGCCAACTCTCCAGCAGATAACAGGAGGACTTACCGGAGCCGGCTTTCACGGCGTTCAGGTTGATAGATACGAAGTCAGGGACGATCTGCAGGACCTTTTTCTTTACAGCGGCAAGCACAGTCCCCGGTTATACCTGGACCAAGGATTCCGGGCGGGCATTTCGACTTTCGCCGGTCTGGCCGGCCGTGAGGAGGTCGCGGAGGGTTGCGCGAGGCTGGCATCCGACATCGAATCGGGACGATTCACGGAGATTTCGGACCGCTGCGCGGGCTCGCTGGGGGACTATACGTTTATCATCGCGTCCAAGAGCGCATAATATCCTGGCTTACGGAATCGGCTCCGCGGAGCGAACCACCAATAGAGTGAGGCCATAATGACCGACTACGAGATTTTCGAGCTGGGGAACTTGCGGTTGCAGGGCGGGGCGACGCTGCGGGGAGCGTGGCTGGCGTACAAGACCTACGGGACGCTGAACGCGGCCAAGGACAACGTGATCGTGTTCCCGACGTTCTATGGGGGCAACCACTACGCCAACGAGGCGATCATCGGGCCAGACCAGGCGCTGGACCCGGAGAAATACTTCATCATCGTGCCCAACATGATGGGCAATGGGCTGTCCTCGTCGCCGTCGAATACGCCGATGCCCTACGACCGGGCCCGGTTCCCCTGGGTGTCGCTGTACGACAACGTGAGCAGCCAGCACCGCCTGGTGACGGAGGTGTTCGGCATCGAGCGCGTCCACATGGTGGTGGGCTGGTCCATGGGAGCGCAGCAGACATACCAGTGGGGCGCGCTGTACCCGGACATGGTGGAGCGGATCGCGCCCATATGCGGGTCGGCGCGGACTTCGCGCCACAACTTCGTCTTCCTGGAGGGGGTCAAGGCGGCGATAACTGCTGACGACGCCTGGAACAACGGATGGTACGACTCGCCGCCGTACAAGGGCCTGCGGGCCATGGGTCGGGTCTATGCCGGATGGGCGGTGTCGCAGGCTTTCTACCGGGAGGAGGTGTACCTGGACATCGGGTACTCGTCTTTGGAGGACTACCTGGTGGCCTTCTGGGAGGGCCGAAGGCTGTTCGCCGACGCCAACGACTTCCTGGCCATGCTGAGGACGTGGCAGAACGCCGACATCAGCCTGAACGACAAGTACAACGGCGACTTCGCCAGGGCCCTGGGCAGCATCACGGCCAAGGCCATCGTGATGCCGGGGCGGACGGACCTGTACTTCCCACCCGAGGACAACGAGATCGAGGTGTCGATGATGCCCAACGCCGAGCTGCGGGTCATCGAGTCGATCTGGGGGCATCTGGCCGGCGGGCCGGGCTTCAACCCGCCGGACGCGGCGTTCGTCGACGCGGCGCTGCGGGAGCTGCTGGCGAGCTGAGGATAGGGGCAGCTGGGGGGGCTCCCTTCCAACTGCGTCAGTTAGACATCATATTAAGCCAGGTGATTCCTTAGGTCTGTCACATCGGGATGTTCCACAGAATTGTCCGTCAAAATGAGATTATGAGCATTGGTGTGCTCTTGGTACTTTGCAAATTCCGGTATGGTTTTGTGGGGTATCTTGAGGGCCAGTCGTATTGAATAGTCATCGTAGAATACGATAGCAATCACGAAATCAAAGCCTTTCGCGTCGAGGTTTCGTATCGAGCTGAATTGTACATGCGTTCCGCTATCTCTCCTTCCCTTGATTTGATAGCGGGTTCCAATAAGGTCAACAGCGTCGAACGATGCCCTAGAATTTGGTTGCAGGTCCAGACCCAAACGACGGGAAACCAACCATTCAGTGTAATCCCCAATGGGGTTGTTACGAGTCTTGACGACATTCCGGTTAATCAGCTCATCAATAATTGCAGCGTGAGTCCGGAGGAGTTCAATCTCAGACATTTGCTTTAGGTCTTTCAATCCCACCTCATGTCTGTACAGCCAGGTTAAATCCCTGGCTGCACAGGCCCCTATAGGAATCAGGAACCCGTCGCCCGAGTCCAGACCTCTAATCGTCTGCGGGCGCCCCTGCGGGCTCCCGGGGCGGTGACTCGACCAACTCGTATAGCGTGCTGCGGGCCCGGATCTGCTCGTCCCAGCCGCGCACTCGGAGGTCGATCATGAGGCCGTCGGGGCCCTGATACTTGCGGTTGGCGCGACTGCTGCCGGGGCACTCGGTGGCGCCGTGATCTACCACGGTGTTCACCGCTTCCTCCATATCGTCGACGTAGAAGCCGATGTGGTGCACACCCTTGACAGTGGAGGGACCCTCGCCCAGGTTGGGGGCGTCCTCGGTGCCCATCTTCAGGATGGCGAAGTAGATGTAGCCGTCGGTGAGCCAGACGCCCTCGGAGCCGCCATCGGGGGAGCGGCGGAGCTCGTCGAGGCCGAAGCAGGTCTTGTACCACTCGGCGGTGGCCACCGGGTCCTCAGTGTGCAGGGCGATGTGCTTGATGCGGGGGGCCATGATTCTCTTCCTTTCATCTAACATGGATGTACAGGATTAACAGGATGTTGATTTAGATGACCAAGAATCCTGTCCATCCTGTCCATACATGTTAATGGCTCAGGGTTAGATTCTGCCGACCAGGGACTTGAGGGCCTCGTAGGATCGCTGGGCGGAGTCGGGTTCGCCGGGGACGTCGAAAATGTTGCCAACGAAGTCGGTGGCACCGCCGGCGGCGAAGTCCTCCAGCTGGCGTCGGATGGAGTCTTCGTTGCCGATGACCGCCACCTCGGCCGGGCTCTCCACACCCTCGATGTCCAACACGCGACGGTAGTTCACCAGCTCCCCGTAGCGGGCGTAGGACTCGGCGGCCTTGCGGCGTCCGGCGCCCTCATCGTCGGTGGCCGCTGTGGGCAGGCCGACAGTGACCCTGGGCGCGGCCCGCCCGCTGTTCTCCGCCGAGCGGCTGATGCGGGGCGTAATGTGGGTCTCGATGGTGCGGGGCCCGGCCATCCACGTCACCGTTCCGTCGGCCAGCTGCCCGGCCAGGTTCAGCATCTGCGGTGCCAGGGCGGATACGAGGATGGGACAGGCCGGGCGTTCCAGCGCGGCCAGTTCCAAGTTGCAGTTGAAGAACTCCCCGTTGAACTGCACGGCTCCCTCCTCCAGCAGGGGGCGCATCACCGACAGGTACTCACGGGTGTGCAGGGCCGGACGCTCGTAGGGGATGCCGAAGCCGTCCTCCATACCAGGCCGGTGGGAGGGTCCGATGCCCAGGATGAACCGTCCTCCCGAGGCCGTGGCGGTGGTCAGGGCCTGCTGGGCCAGGGCCGCCGGGTGTCGGGGGTAGGTGGGGACGACGCCAACGCCGAGCTCAATGCGGCTGGTCTGCATCCCGGCCAGGGCGAGCACGGTCAGGGCGTCGTAGCCCCGGGACGAGATGTGTGGGACCCAGAAACTGTCGAACCCGTCCTCCTCAGCCTGCTTGATGCGGGCCAGCAGTTCGTTCAGGGTCATCAGGTCGGCGACCGAGGCACCTACGAAGACACCGATTCGCATGGGAGTCCTCCTGGGATGGACGATTTGGATGCCGAATCCGGGCGGGCGCAACGCCCGCCCCTACGGACTGATGCAAGAAGTCACCGATAGCGCAGCCCTGGAATGCGGCCTTTATGACTACTTGAAGGTCACACAGGCCTCGGTGATCACCCGCAGCGTGGAGTTCTGATTGAATCGCTGCTTGTACTCGGCGCCGATCTCGTTGATTCGGCCCAGGGCTCCGTCATCATCTAAGGGCGCCAGCACCAGCAGCATCTTTGTGCGCTCCCGTTCCAGTGTCCCGTCGGCGTTGGTGCCCTGGCCTGCAACGTCGATGACCGACAGCCCGTCGGGGAATCGGGGCGTGATGGTGTCGGCCAGGAAGGCCGTCCAGTCATCGTCGCTGACCACCTCCACGCCGTCAGCGCCGCGGCCCATGAAGAGCCGGTATTCCGTCCAGAGCTCGCCGTCGTCGGCGCACTCGGCCGTCTCGACCTCGACGCAGGCCGCAAGGGCCAGGACGGCGGCGGCGAGGGCCACAAGGGTTAGAACCTGGCAAACGGGGAGCCGTCGCAAATGGAGCATCGTGGTCCTGTGAGCCTGCCGGGTTGACTGGCGGCACTGAGGGGTTAGAGATTCATGGCCGCGAGGCCGATACGGGACAGGTCCTCGTCGGACTGGCCGCTGGGATAGCCGCCGACGCCGATGCCGCCGAGGATGACGCCGTCCTTCATGATTACGACACCGCCCTGGCCATAGGTCATCATGGGATCGCCCTGGTCGGCGATGTTGCGCCCCTGGCTGTGCAGGCGGCTGGCGTTTTCGCCGGAGTCCAGTCCCATCAGGGCGGAGGTGTGGGCCTTGCGGAGGGCGTGGCGGCGGCTGAAGATGCGCAGGTTGTCCATGGTCAGGTAGGCCAGCAGGTTGCCGGCGCTGTCGACGATGGCCATGGCCACCGGCTCGTTGGGGGTCTCCATCGCCTTGTTGATCATCGCGTCCATTGCTGCCCGCACCTGTGCCATCGTTGGTTCGGCCATGTTGCCTCCTGTATGCGTACTTCATCATTTACCGTTCGTTGCGGCAATGAGATTATACATACATCGGTGGACGCGGGTTTGAGCATCACGACCTTTCGTAGTAGCCTAGGGCCGTCCCGCCCACCGCTCGTGGGGACATCATCGGGGACGTCCGGGAGCAGGAAATGACGACGCCGCTGGAATCGTGGCTGGCCCTAACCGAAGAGGACCCCATCGAGCCGGACATGCCCATCCTGGACCCGCACCATCACTTCTGGGAGCGTCCCGGCGACGTGTACCTGCTGGAGAACCTGCTGGCCGACACCCGCTCGGGCCACAGAGTGGCGCAGACGGTCTTCGTGGAGTGCCGCTCGCAGTACCGCACCGCGGGCCCCGAAGAGCTGCGGTCGGTGGGCGAGGTGGAGTTCGTGGAGGGCATCGCCGCCGCCAACGCTGCGGCGGGGAACGAGACTGCGGTGGCGGCGGGTATCGTGGGCAACGCCGACCTGATGCTGGGGGACCGGGTGGAGCCGGTGCTGGAGGCGCTGGCAGATGCGGGCAAGGGCCGGTTCCGGGGCATACGCTGCACCGCCGCCTGGGACGCCAGCCCGGATATCACGACGGCCCGGGCCAACTCCCCGCGCATGCTGGCCGACGCCAACTTCCGGCGAGGACTGGCCCGCCTGGAGCGCAAGGGGCTGACCTTCGACTGCATCGTGTACCACCCGCAACTGCCCGAGGTGGCCGATATGGCCCGTGCCTTTCCCGGCCTGACCATCATTCTGAACCACGTGGGCCGACCGCTGGGCATCGGACCGTACGCGGGTCGGCGCGAGGAGCTGATGCCGGGGTGGCGCGCGGGTATCGACGCGGTGGCGGAGTGTCCCAACGTGGTGGTGAAGGTCGGCGGCTTGGGCAATCCCATCAGCGGGTTCGACTGGCACACCAGGCCTTTCCCGCCGGGGTCGGGAGAGATCGCCACGGCGGCGGCGCCCTACTACCTGTACTGTATCGAGAAATTTGGCGCGGACCGCTGCATGTTCGAAAGCAACTTCCCGGTGGACAAGCAGTCGTGCTCGTATAACGTGTGCTGGAACGCTTTGAAGCGCCTGGCCCGGGACTTTTCTGCCCCGGAGCAGGCGGACCTGTTCCACAACACCGCGGCGCGGGCTTACGGACTGCCGGAGGTGTAAGTGGAGGGAGGGCATCGAGGGTGGTGGCAACGACTGGGCTCGAACCAGTGACCTAGCGCTTATGAAGCGCCCGCTCTGCCGCTGAGCTACGTTGCCACCGAGGGGCCATCCGGCCAGCCGCCAGGATGCAACCCGGTCATTCCATGTTAGTGTCGGGCCTTCGTTGGTGTCAATTGGCGGTGCCCGCAGGTTGTTCGATGATTTCGCCACATGCTTCTGCGGCTTGGGCAAAGCGCAGCCGCCACCGCTCGGGGGCCTCCGCCAGGAGGACCGAGACTGCGGCCAACACCGGGCAGACGATGCTGAACATGATTGCCGCGACGTAGCTCTGCCAGTAATCGAAGACGGCCCCGGCCATGATGGGCCCGACGAAGGCGCCGACACCCACGCCGGTGTACAGAACGCCGATGATGCCGCTGACGGCCCTGGTGCCGAAATAGTCGGCCATCACTGAGGGGGCCAGGGCCACGGAGCCGCCCCAGAATGTGCCGACCAGGACTGCGAAGAGTCCGAGGGTGATCATATTTTCGCCGGTGAGCCACAGGATGCAGCTCAGGCCGACGCCGCCGAAGGAGAGCCCCAGTCCGCGCCAGCGGCCGATGCGATCAGCCGCCGCGCCGATGGCGAAACGCCCAACGGCGCTTCCGATGCCCAGCAGGCTCAGCAACGCGGCGGCGGCCTGGGGTGATATGCCCCGGTCCTCGGCGTAGGGCACGAGGTGGGCAATCGGTGTGAACTGGCCGAAGGAAGCGAGGAAAAAGCCGATGAATAACAGCAGGAACGGCCGGGACCTGATCGCCACGCCAAGGCTGACCCCGCTTGTCGGGCCGACGGCGGTCCGGTCACTGTTTCGGGCCTGAGACGGGCTGGTGACGAGCAGTCCCGCAGCGCCACCGGCAGCGACTACGATTGCTCCCACAATCAGGAAGGCGGGGCGCCAGTCGAAGTGGGCGATCATCAGCGCGGTGAATGACGGTACCGCGAGAGTGCCCGCCCCGATGCCGGCTACGGCGAGCCCTGAGGCCAGGCCGCGCCGCCGGTCGAACCACTTCTGCACCGCGCCGACCGCCGGGACGTAGGCGACGCCGACGCCTCCGCCGATGCCAATGGCGAATGCGGCCTGTACGTGCCACATCGCCTGGGCGGCACTGGCCGCCATCATGCCGAAGCCGACCAGCATCGTGCCGCCGGCGACGAACATGCGCGGCCCCAGGCGGTCCGCCAGAGTGCCGCTGAGGGGCCCTACGGAAAAGAGGAACAGTATCGCGGCAGAAAAAGCGACGGATACGGAGGCGCGGGAGGCGCCGAATTCCTCCTGCAACGGTGTGAAGAAAGTGCCGAAAGAGTAGGTGCTGCCGAACCCCATCGTCAGTATGAGGAAGGTGCCGGCAACCGCGAACCATCCGTGCCGGGACTCTGCCACTGGTACTCCGTGCCAAAATTCGTGGATACTATGAAATACCGCGCAAGCATAATGGACGGGTCATGGGGACGCCACCTGTTCATGGCATTGCCCTTTAGGGACCCTGGAATGAACGATCATGACTGACGCAACACCAAATCCGGGGGAATCGTCGGAGGATACTGCAGCGCGTCTGCACGACGAGGTAGCCGAATTGGCAGGCAGACTGCGGCCCTTTCCGTCGTTCATGGGCATGACCACGCTGCAGGCCATCGAACTGGAGCCACCTTCCGAGTCACGAAACGACTGGGGCTGCGTCGTGGTGCTGGCCGACGGCGAAATCTGTGAGCTGGAGCTGGGGATGATTCCTGGGCCCGTGGGGCCCGACGACGCGGACCAGGTGGACAGCTACAAGCCTTTGGAACTCTCGCTCTTCGATTACATCCACTTCGCCACTGAGGCAGTCCGCCAGATGGCCTTGGAGCTGGAGCGGCGCTCCGCCGGATAGCCTGCGGGGGAATGGGAACGAAGGGAGCGCTGCGCCGCCTGTCCAGTCTTTGATTGACGCGCCATCATTTGATTGACGCGCCATCAACGGGTCCGCCACGTCCCTATACGGGCGCCTTCAGCATCAGATGGACCCGCACCACGGTCGCACCGGTCGCTAGAAGCGCTGGTATGAAAAAGGTGGAAGTGGGGGAATTGCTGGGCTTGACCTTTACTTGCAGGGTTTTGTCAGGCTTTCCAGCCGATGGTGGGAACCAGCCGCTGCTCCACCGGATCGACGGCCAGCAAGGCCGTCTCCAAGGCCACAACCCCCAGCAGATTCGGCTCCCCTTCTTTCCCAAAGGTAACGGGCGTAAAGAAGGTCCTGCCTTCCAGGCGTACTGGAGCGTCGCAGACCTCGTCCTCGATGATGCTGCCGTCTGCCAACCGGGTGGGCATAGTGCGCTGGGGTGAAAATCCAAGACGCCGCAGCATTTCGGCGGGAACCGTGGTGAACGTGGAGCCAGTGTCTACCATTACCTCCACCGCCTCGAACTCCTCGCCACGAACGTCTCCAACTTCGATGTTGATTAATATGGCCCCCATGCTATTGCTCCTCGTCCCCGCCTAGGTCGATGTCACCGCTGCGGCCGCCGCTCTTGCGGACTAGGCGGACGCCCTCGATGCGGATGCCGCGGTCGACGGCCTTGCACATGTCGTAAAGAGTCAGGGCCGCTACGGTGACGGCGGTCATGGCCTCCATCTCGACGCCGGTGCGGGCCGTGGTGCTGGCGGTGGCGGTGATGTTGATCCGGCTCCGTTCCTCGTCCAGCTCCAGGTCGACGTCCACCTTGTCCAGCGG
This sequence comes from Dehalococcoidia bacterium, assembly GCA_965208825.1. Classification (GTDB taxonomy): domain Bacteria; phylum Chloroflexota; class Dehalococcoidia; order Lucifugimonadales; family UBA3495; genus VXOI01. The sequence continues at coordinate 186,973 of CBDBPP010000002.1, read as the reverse complement.
CAGGGGATGACAGAGGGGAATGAGCTCGGCGGTCTTTTTCGAACCCATGATGCCGGCGACCTGGGCGATGGTCAGGACGTCGCCCTTCTTCATCAGGCCCTCCCGGATCAGCCGGGCGGTCTCGGGCTGCACGGAGACATGGCCCCGGGCCACTGCCTCGCGGCTGGTGACGTCCTTGGCGCCCACGTCCACCATCCGGGCCCGGCCCTGCTCGTCCAGGTGGGTCAGCGACTGCTGTTCCGGTGAAGTCATATCAGTCCCTTTCGCGGATTCTCGTAGCCCTCATCCCGGGGCAGGTTCTTGCCGTTGGCCGCCTCAACCGCCAGCCGGTCGGCCCGCATGTTACCTGGGTTGCCGGCGTGGCCGCGCACCCACATCAGCACAACGTAGTGCTTGTCGAGGGCCTGGAGCAGCCTGTCCCACAGGTCGGGGTTTACCGCTGCCTCGCGCTTGTTGCGCATCCACCCGTTGGCCCTCCATTTTTCGGCCCATCCCTTCTCGATAGCGTTCACGACGTACTGGGAATCGCTGTAAACCGTGACAGAGCAGGGTTCCGAGAGCGCCTCGAGCCCGGCGATAACCGCCAGGATTTCCATGCGGTTGTTGGTGGTGCGGCGAAACCCGCCGGACAGTACCCTTTCCTGTCCTCGGAACTCCAAAATGGCGGCATACCCGCCGGGCCCCGGGTTGCCGATGCAGGACCCATCGGTATGGATGATTACGTGTCGGGGTTTTGGGACGCTGTTTTCCGGCATTCGGACTGCTCAAATTCGGGGTCGTCGGAGTCAAAGACCACATTGGTGGGCTTGGTGATTTTGCTGAGTGCCTGTATCTGAAAGCCCAATATGTTGCCTTCATCGTCAAGCTTAATGTCGGCCCGCCCATCGGCAGATTCTACGAATTCGCCTGGCTTCCGTTTCCACACGACCTCGAGAAAATCTCCCTCTGGGTCGTACCAGATACTCACCCATTTGGGTTCCATTATTCCACTCTCCTTGGAATCCGCCTGCAACCGTGAGCGGTGAGCACGAAAGGATCGTTATTTTCGAAGCACACTACTACCTTAACAAACCTGCCGACCCCGGTGCCCGGAATTTCCTTGTAATACTTCCTGACACGTCCGGGGTCTGTTCGGGAGGGAATCTGCGAGTCAGGCGATAGGGGGTCTGGGCGATTGCCCACTGCAAGCCATCCATTTCAGGATGATCCAGTAGAATGTGGTCCATCCTTTCCTCAGTAAGACGAATAGACTCGCCCAAATGTCCCGACAGGATTACATCAGGCACTTTTGAAACACGCCCAGGCCCTACCCTCCGATCTGGTACATCTCCACCTTGACCGGCTGGGGCATGCCCGGGGTCGCAGCAGACCGCTCCTCCGAGTAACGGTCGGAGCGACGGGTCCAGAGGCTCGCGATGATGCGCCGCAGCTCGTCGTCGCTGGCGCCTTCGCGCATGGGGTCGCGCAGGCTGGTGCCGCGGGTGGCGAACAGGCAGGTGAAGACCTGTCCGTCAGTGGACAGGCGCAGCCGGGTACAGGCCCCACAGAAGGGCCGTGTCACGGAGGCGATGACGCCGATCTCTCCGCTGCCGTCGCGGTAGAGATAGCGTTCCGCCACCTCCCCGGCGTAGTTGCCGGGCGCAGGTTTCAGGGGCATTTCGGCGTCGATCCGGGAGATGATCTCCTCGGCGGAGACCACCTCGTCCAGTTTCCACCCGTTGCGGTTGCCCACGTCCATGTACTCGATGTAGCGGACGATGTGGCCGGTTCCCTTGAAGCGGCGAGCCAGGTCGACAATGGTGTGGTCGTTGACGCCCCGCTGGACGACGGCGTTGATCTTGATGGGGGCCAGGCCCACCTCGGCGGCGAGGTCGATGGCCTCAAGGACGCGGGCCGCGCCGAATCCGCGCCCATTCATGACCTTGAACACCTCATCGTCGATGCTGTCGAGGCTGACGGTGATGCGATGAAGGCCGGCGTCCTTCAGGGCCTGGGCCTGCTGGGCCAGGAGGTAGCCGTTGGTGGTGAGAGTGACGTCGGTGATGCCATCGATGGCGGATATCTGGGAGATCAGGACCGGCAGTTCGGTGCGCAGCAGCGGCTCGCCTCCGGTGATGCGGGCCTTGGTGACGCCGAAATCGGAGAACAGCCGTGTCAGGCGGGCGATCTCCTCGAAGGTGAGGATCTCCTCCCGGGGCAGGAACTCGTAGGCCTCGCCGAAAATCTCGGCGGGCATGCAGTAAGGGCACCGGAAGTTGCACCGGTCGGTGACGGAGATGCGCAGGTCTCGCATGGACCTGCCCATGGTGTCGACTACGTTGGGGGTCATGGGCGTTACAACCAAGAGTCGGTGGCCGAAGATTAATGGCAGGACAGCCTGGACAGTGCCGCCAAAGCACGGGAGGCTGCGGATCCCCGGTGGCTCACTTGGTTCTTTTCCTCCAGAGACAACTGCGCCACTGTCCGGTCAAAGGACGGAAGGTAAACCACTGGGTCGTAGCCAAAGCCGTCGGTGCCTGCTGGCTCGTATTTTACCATTCCCGCCACGGCCCCAACTACCGACACCAGCAATCGGGCCTCCTCGTTAAACTCTGAGGGTGGCAGGGCCACGTTGACGACGCAACGGAACCGGGCCGTGCGTCTTTCCCAAGGCACGCCCTCCAGGTTGCGAAGCAGCAGGGCCACCCGGTCGGCGTCGCTGCGGCAGGCGTCGCCGCCATAACGGGCCGAGCGCACGCCGGGGTCTCCGCCGAGAGCGTCCACCTCCAGGCCCGAGTCGTCGGCCAGGGTCAGCAGTCCGCTCATGGCGGCGTAGCCCGAGGCCTTGAGCCAGGCGTTTTCGGCAAAGGTTTCCCCGGTCTCCTCCACCTCGTCGGTGATTCCCACGTCCCTCAGCGACAGCAGCGTGTACGGAGCGTCGCGCAGGAGGTCCTGGTATTCCCGCAGCTTGCCCTGGTTGCCGGTGGCCACGAGGAGTCTCTGTATAGGCATGCTGCTCTGCTCAACCGGAATTGGGGGCATCCCGCCACTGCGTCAACCGCAGCTTGCCCCATTCCGAGATCAGGATGCCTATTACGCAGGCGCAGGCGATACCGGCGACTTTCAATGAATCTCCCTTCCAATCGCCTTCTTTGAGATCAACGATCCACCATACCAGGAACGAAACTATGACGGCGATATGCATCAGCGACAATTGAGCCAGGGAGATGGCGGCCCTTACCAGGATGCGCCGCTTGTTGTGCATAACCTCCGGGTAAATGCGCCTCTTAACGACGCCCATACCTCCCAGAAGGGCACCGATAGCCAGTATGCTGGCAACGTGACCGTAGGGGTGGTCCATAACCTGCCAGTGCCATAACGTTGAAAATGCGAGAACTGTTGGGGCGCCAAGCAGGAATACAACCCACTGGCCCACAGTGATCATTCGGCTGGCCCGGTGCGGATCGCTTATCTCCATTGCGACTAGATAGCGCCCCGCTCCATCATGCCGGCAAGGTCCTCTTCGTCGAGGCCGAGCCAGGAACCGTAGATGGCGGCGTTGTGCTGACCGACGGTGGGGCCGGCGTGTTCCACCGCACCAGGGGTCTCACTGAACTTGGGTACAACGCCCAGCATCCTGGTATGGCCCAGTTCCGGGTCGTCGATCTCGATGATGTCCTCCCGGGCCTGATAGTGCGGGTCTTCCACGATGTCGGCGGCGCCGTAGACCGGGCCGACCACTCCTCCCGCGGGTATCAGCTGGTCGAGGGTGTCCTGCAGGGTGCGCTCTCCGAGCCAGCCGTTCAGCTCGTCGTTCAGCTCCGCCCGGTTCTCGATGCGGGAGGCGTTGTCGGCGAAGCCAGGGCGCTCGATGAGTCCGGGCATTCCCATGGCTCGGGCCAGCCCCTCGAAAGTGCTCTGGGATGTGGCGGACAGGCCCAGCCATCGCTCGTCGCCGGTGCGGTACAGGCTCCGGGGCGCGGCGTCTGGGAAGTCGTTGCCGACCCGCTCCCGGTTGATGCCCAGCAGGTCGAACATGGTGATGTGGGGGATGCACAGCCGGAACAGCGGCTCGAACAGGGAGACGTCGACCACCTGGCCCTTGCCGCCGCCACCGGCGTCCCGGTGGTACAGGGCCATCATCCCCGCCATGGCGCCGAAAACGCCGGCCACCTCGTCGGCCAGGGGCACCGGGGGCAGCACGGGCGGCGTGTCCTGGAACCCGGTCATGCCCACGTAGCCGCTCATGCACTCGGCGATGGTGCCGAATCCGGGCCGGTCCTTGTAGGGGCCGGTCTGCCCGAACCCGGAGTAGCGCAGCATCACCAGGGCGGGGTTCGCCGCGAGCAGTTCCTCCGGGCCGAGACCCCATCGCTCCATGACGCCGGGCCGGAAGCCCTCGATCAGCACGTCGGCTCTGGCGGCCAGGCCCTTCAGGATGCCCTGGCCCTCGGCATTCCCCAGGTTCAGGGTGATGGATTTCTTGTTGCGGGAGTGCACCTTCCACCACAGGGAAACGCCGTTGGCGAAGGGCCCCCAGTTGCGCAGGGGGTCGCCGCCGCCGGGCCGCTCCACCTTCACCACCTCGGCGCCGAAGTCGGCCATCAGGCTGCTGGCGGTACCGCCGGCGACTATCATCGACAGGTCCAGCACTTTCAGGCCGGCCAGCGGCCCGGTTCCTTTGCCCTCATTCCGATCGGTCAAACCTTGCCCCTGTTTCTCGCGAAATGCGTCGAACTGTGCTGCATATCTTACCATTCCAGGGGTCCCAAACTCCGGGCTATCCAGGCCGGATTTTGGCCTAGGGCCTGATACATGGCACCGAAAAGTGCCGGATTTTTGTGAGGGCCGGGAGCCGGTTTCTGATATAATCCCGGCGATGCTTTTGGACGATTACTTCAGGCAGTATGGTCTGATCGCCATCTTTTGCGTGGTGGCCGTGGCGGTGCCGGTTAGCATGCTGGTGATGTCGTGGGGGGCATCCCGGATCGGTCTGCGGCCGCGAAAGCCCACAGAGGTCAAGGCTGAGACCTACGAATGCGGGATGGAGGCCATTGGCGGCCACTGGAGGCTGTTCAACTTCCGCTACTACATGTTCGCCATCCTCTTCGTCATCTTCGACGTGGAGGTCGTCTTCCTCTACCCGTGGGCCACGAAGTTCCTCAGCCTCGAGCTGTTCGCCCTGATCGAGATGGCAGTGTTCGTGGGTATCCTGCTGGTAGGCTGGGCCTATGCCTGGCGCAAGCGCGACCTGGAATGGAGTTAGCCCTTTGACGATGCAACCGTGGCAGCGGGGAGAGCCGCTCCACTCGCGCACCTGGGAGCTGGACCGGAACGAAGGCCGCGTGGTCCAGGAATTGAAGGACAACTCCCCGGAGCCGTTGGCGGAGCCGATGATCGAGGTGCCCGACGATCTCAAGGAGAACGTCATGGTCACCTCCATCGACGCGCTGGTCAACTGGGGCCGCAAGTCCTCGACCTGGCCGGTCTCCTTCGGGCTGGCCTGTTGCGCCTTCGAGATGATCGCCAGCAGCATGGGCCGCTTCGACATCGCCCGATTCGGCATGGAAGCCTTCCGCGCCTCGCCCCGGCAGGCAGACCTCCTGATAATAGCGGGCACGGTGACGTGGAAGATGGCGCCCCCCATCAAGCGCATCTATGAGCAGATGGCCGAGCCCAAGTGGGTCATATCCATGGGAGTCTGCGCCACCAGCGGGGGGCCCTATTTCGGGTCCTACAGCGTCGTTCCCGGCGTTGATCACATAATCCCCGTGGATGTCTACGTGCCGGGCTGCCCACCGCGTCCCGATGCATTGCTCTACGGCATTATGGCCCTGCACGAAAAGATTAAGCGTCACCGCAACCTGCCAACCCGCACCGTTCGCGCCGCTGTCACTGGGAAGGACCATGACGTCGTGCCCGCAGACATCGACGGAGACCGGTGATGGCGCTGACCCAGCTTGGCGGCGCCGATTTGGCGCAGCGGGTGGACGAGGCGGTGCCGGGAGCCGTAGAGGACTGGAGTGACGACACGCTCTGGGTCAGACCCTCGTCGATTGCCGACGTGGCAGGGTACCTGCAAAGCGATGGCGATCTGGACATTCAGTTCCTCAATTCAATCTCGGCCATCGACTTTATTGGGCATTTCGTGCTGGTCTATCACCTGACCTCCTTTCGCAAGAGGCATAAAGCGACGATCAAGTCGCGGCTTCCTGGCCGTGACGAGCTGTCCGCCCCCTCGGTCTACCACCTGTGGCGGGGCGCAGACTTCCAGGAACGGGAGGTCTGGGACCTCATGGGGATCCGTTTCGACGGCCATCCCAACATGAAGCGAATCATGCTCTGGGAGGGCTTCGAGGGCCACCCGCTGCGCAAGGACTTCCTCGGATGATCCAGTCGACCGGCTCTTCACAGACCATCCGCACCGAGCCGATGACGGTGAACATCGGCCCGCAGCACCCCAGCACCCACGGGGTGTTCCGGCTGCGGGTTACCTTCGACGGCGAGGAAATCCTGCAGGTGGAGCCCATCTTCGGGTATTTGCACCGGGGCACCGAAAAGCTGGCCGAGGAGCGTAACTACACCCAGGTGGTCACCCTGACCGACCGCCTGGACTACGTATCCTCCATGATCAACAACCAGGCCTACTGCCTGGCGGTGGAGAAGCTGCTGGGCGCCGAGGTACCACAGCGGGGCAAGTACCTGCGGACGCTGACCGCCGAGTTGCAGCGCATCGCGGCCCATCTGATCGGCATCGGCTTCATCATCCAGGACCTGGGCGCACTGGGCACGCCCCTGATGTACTGTTTCCGCTCCCGCGAACGCATCCTCGATTTGTTCGAAATGCTCTGCGGGGCGCGCATCACGGTGAGCTACATGCGGCCCGGCGGAGTCTACTTCGACACACCGCCCGAGTTCTGGCCGGCCCTGGACCAGTTCCTCGTGGACTTCGAGGAGGAGTTCAGAGAACTGGAGCAGTTGCTCCTGGAAAACGAGATCATCATGGTCCGCACGCGGGGTGTCAGCCCCCTGCCGCTGGACCTGGCCATCAACTGTTCGGTCAGCGGCCCCGTGCTGCGGGCCAGCGGGCTGGAGTGGGACTGGCGCAAGGTCGAGCCCTACGACGCCTACGACCAGGTTGACTTCGACGTACCCACCTCCACCGATGGCGACAACTACGCCCGTTTCTGGGTCAGAATCCAGGAGATCCGGCAGAGCGTCCGCATCATCCGCCAGTGTATCGAACAGATCGAGCCGGGCCCGGTGCGCGCCGATGTTCCCCTGGTGCTGCGCCCGGAGCCGGGAGCGGAGGCCTACGGCCGCGTCGAGGCGTCCAAGGGTGAGCTGGCCTTCTACCTGACCAGCGACGGCGGCATAAGCCCCTACCGCTGCAAGATCCGCTCGCCGTCCCTGCTGAACCTGACGGTTACCGAGCACCTGCTGGTGGGGTGGAAGCTGGCGGACATGATCGTTACGCTGGGTAGCGTTGACATAAACATGGGTGAAGTCGACCGGTGAACTGCGTTCTCAGCCCAGACAGCATTCTCTACCAGACGCCGATGTTCCGCGAAATCTACAATTTCGTGGGCCAGGTGTTGCCCTGCTGGCTATCGTACTTAGTGGCGGGAATGGTCATCATTCTCGTGCTGACGAACGCGGTGCTTCTGGGCGCGGCGGCCTTTTCCTGGATGGAGCGGCGGCTCATCGGCAAGTTCCAGAACCGCCTGGGCCCCAACAGGTGGGGCCCCTTCGGGTTGCTGCAGCCCATAGCCGACGTGGTCAAGCTGCTGTTCAAGGAAGACCTCACCCCCGGCACCGCCGATCGTATAGTGTTCATGATCGTGCCGGTGGCCATGGTGGCGCCCGTTATGCTGATGCTGGCGGTGGTACCCTTCGCCAAGGACACGGCGCTGGCCAACCTGAACGTGGGCGTGCTGTACATCCTGGCCGTCACCTCGGTGACGTCCATCGCGATCTTCATGGCCGGGTGGTCTTCCAACAACCGCTTCGCCCTTTTTGGTGCGATGCGGGGCGTGGCGGTGCTGATCAGCTACGAGGTACCGGTGGTGGTGTCGCTGCTGGGAGTGGTGATGATTGCCGGGTCGATGTCGCTGGCCGACTTGATTACAGCGCAGACGATCCCCTTCATCGTGGTCCAGCCGCTGGCGTTCTTCGTATTCGTGGCTGGCACCACCGCCGAGCTGAACCGTACCCCCTTCGACATGGCGGAGGCCGAGTCGGAACTGATCGCCGGATATCACACGGAGTACAGCGGGATCAAGTTCGCGATGATACAGGCCGCGGAGTTCGGCGCGGTTATGGCCGCCTCGGCGGTCATCGCCACACTGTTTCTGGCTGGCTGGGAAGGACCGGTGGCGCACTGGCTGGGCTGGTTGTGGTTCCTGGTCAAGACGGTGATCGTGGCGATGATTTTCATCTGGGTCAGAGCGACCTTCCCGAGACTGCGTATAGACCAGTTGCTGGCCTTTGCCTGGAAGTTCCTGCTGCCGGCCAGCCTGATCAACCTGTTCGCCACCTCCCTGCAGGTCTATTTCCTGCGCGACGCGGAGGGGGTGCTGACCAAGGGAGACCTGGGCATAATGACCGGGATCAACCTGGCGATCACGGTGGTCTGCATCCTGGTGTTCGGCAACCTGGTGCGTGAAAAGGTACGGCCGGTGGCCTCGAGCGGTCATCCCACTCTGCCCAGGGGCGTCACCATAGTGGAGGGAGATTAGCAATGTACGGACTGGCCATGGCCAAAGGCCTGCTGGTTACCCTCAAGAACCTGACGAAAAAGCCATTAACGGTGCAGTATCCCGAGGAGCGACTGAAGCAGCACCCGCGGTTTCGGGGCGAGGAATTCGTCTGGTATGAGGAGCGCTGCACCGGCTGCGCCTCCTGCGCCAAGTACTGCCCGCTGGGTATCATAAAGATCGTGACCAGCCCCAGCGAGACCGCAGTGCCCCAGGGGGACAAGTACCGGCTGGAGGTGTTTGACATCTCCATCAACCGCTGTATGTTCTGCGGGCTATGCGTGGAGGCCTGTCCCTACGACGCGCTGTTCATGGGCAGCGGGTTTGAGCAGGGAAAGTACTCGCGCAAGGACATGGTCATCACCATCGACGAGTTGAGGCAGGCTGACAAGCGTCCCAGCACCTTCTTCCGTCCGCAGTTGGAGGCGCAGGACTACGACCCCCGGGCGGGTATGCCCCTGCACTGGCAGGAGGTGGGCCGGGAATCGTGGGAGTGGCATCAGCGGGAAAAGGCCGGCATGCGTATCGGTCTCGCTCCCACTCCCGAGTCCAGCGAAGGTGACGGCGAGGAAGCGGCCTGAGATGCTGTTCCAGGAAGTCGTATTCTGGCTGCTGACCGTGGTGGCCGTGGGCTGTGCGCTGGGAGTGGTGCTGATCCGCGACCTGTTTCGGGCTGCGCTGCTGCTGGTTGCTGTTTTCATCGCAGTGGGCGGTTATTTCGTGCTGCTCAACGCCGAGTTCCTGGCGGTGGTCCAGGTGCTGATCTACGCGGGGGCCATCGCGGTGCTGATCATATTCGCGGTAATGCTCACCCGCGACGTCCAGCAGGGCAATCCGCCCAACCGGTTGCAGATGCCGGCGGGTTTCCTGGCGGCGCTGCTCCTGGCGGCGCTGGTGCTGGTGGCCATCGACACACCCTGGAACTTCATCGCTGATGAGCAGCGCCAGAGTGTGGACCTGGTGCAGACCTCCTCGGTCGCGGACATAACCACTGATTCTCTGGAGCAGGCCGGGGTCGTTGACCCGGCGGAGCAGAAGGAGGTGCAGGAGGGCGGTCTTGCCGATCTCCTGATCGGAAAGTACGTGCTGGCCTTCGAGGCGGTGTCCGTGCTGCTGCTGGCGGCGCTGATCGGAGCGCTGGCGCTGGTACGCCCACGGGCCGGCCCGGTGGTACCCCGTCCCGACGCCTCCGGATCGGACGCGGACTAGCCGGAATGTCCTTCGAAGCATTCCTGATCGTCGCGGCGGTACTGTTCTGCATCGGCCTTTACGGGTCTCTGGCACGCCGCAACGTGCTGGCCGTGCTGATGTCCATCGAACTGATGTTTAACGCGGTGAACGTGACCCTGGTCGCCATGGCGAAGTACCTGGCGCCCGCGGGACTGCAGGAGAGCCTGTCGGCAGCGCTGACGGGCCAGGTCTTTGCCGTATTCGTTATAACCGTGGCCGCCGCGGAGATCGCGCTGGGACTGGGCATAGTATTTGCGATGTACCGCACCAACGAGTCCGTCGACCTGACCGAGGCGTCGCAACTGAGACACTAGGGCCGGCAGGACACGGTTCAAGGGAGCTGAACCCGGAATGTGGGTGTATTTCAGAAAGGCGTCTAACCTGATGCTGGCAGAGATGTGGAGAGAGGTCCTCGAAGGCGAGGGCCTGCCGGCCCGCATTCTGCCCGAGGGCGACATTCTGGACTGGAGCGAGAGGGTGCCCTTCAATATTTATGTTCCCAAAGGGAGGGAGCACGTGGCCGAGGAGATTCTGAGGAAACTGTAAATGGTCAACGAAGCTTTGGTCTGGGCCATTTTCCTGCTTCCCCTGGGCTCCTTCGTACTGATTGCCCTGGTCATTCGGCCTTTTCAGAATCGCTGGCCGCTCCGGGTGCCCTTCGCAGGCCGGCCTCTCGGCCCGGCGTTGGCCGCCGGAAGCACCATCGCCGCCCTGGCCGCCTCCACCGTGCTGGCCTGCGTCACGCTGCGTGGGGTCATCGCGAACCACGGGGAGGTGTTCCAGAGCTGGGACTGGCTCTCTGTCGGTGGGGCCACCATCCAGATGGGCCTGCTGGTCGATCCGCTGACCGCCGTCATGCTGGTGGTGGTCACCTCCATCAGCCTGCTCATCCAGGTCTACTCTGTCGGGTACATGGACCGCGACCCCGGTTTCGCCCGGTACTTCGCATATATGTCCCTGTTCACAGCGTCGATGCTGGGGCTGGTCCTGTCCAGCAACATCGTGCAGCTCTACGCCTTCTGGGAGCTGGTCGGCGTGTCTTCGTATCTGCTCATCGGCTTCTGGCACGAGCGACCTGCGGCTGCGGCCGCCGCCAAGAAGGCTTTCATCATCACGCGCATAGGCGACGTGGGTTTCCTGATTGCCATCCTGTACCTGTTCTTCAAGGCTGACGAATTCGCCGCCCTGGGGCTGAACGCCTTCCATATCCCCGACATCTGGCAGGCGGCGCAGCCTGTGGCCGCCGGAGCAGCCGTTCTGGGCGGGGCGGCGCTGACCTGGATGGCCCTGGGCATATTCGCCGGTGCGGTCGGCAAGTCCGGTCAGTTCCCCCTGCACGCGTGGCTGCCCGACGCCATGGAGGGCCCCACGCCCGTCAGCGCCCTGATCCATGCCGCGACCATGGTGGCGGCGGGGGTGTTCCTGGTGGCCCGATTCTTCCCGGTGTTCCAGCAGTCGGACACGGCCATGGCCGTGGTCGCCCTGGTTGGCGCCTTTACGGCGCTGATGGCCGCGACCATGGGTCTGGTGATGAACGACATAAAGCGCGTGATGGCCTACTCCACCGTGAGCCAGCTGGGGTACATGATGGCGGCATTGGGCCTGGGAGCATATGCCCCGGCCATCTTCCACCTGGTCACCCACGCGGTGTTCAAGGCGCTGCTGTTCCTGGGAGCAGGCAGCGTGAACCACGCCAGCGGCACCTTCGACATGACCTATATGGGCGGGCTGCGCAGGTATATGCCTGCCACCTACATCCTGGTGATGGTTGCCGCCCTGAGCCTCATCGGCATCATTCCCCTGGCCGGGTTCTGGAGCAAGGACGAGATCCTGCTGGCCGCCTTCGATGGCAACAGCCACCTTGCCGACTGGATCAACCGCGCCGTCTTTGCCGGGCTCATCGCCGGTGTGGTGCTCACCGCCTTCTACACCGTGCGCATGGTGATGCTGACCTTCTACGGTGAGTTCCGGGGCGGCGTGGACCAGGAAGCGACGGATCTGGACCCGCACCACCCAGCGGTCGCTGCCCCCGGGGACGGACCCGAAGGCGAAGAAGACACTCACCACGGCGGCGTCCACCTGGCCGAGTCTCCGCTGGTGATGGTCGTGCCCATGGGCGTGCTGGGTCTTGGCGCCGTGGTCATCGGATTCATCATCAACCCGCAGTGGATCAACTTCCTGACCGTCCCCGTGCACTGGATCACCGGGTTCGTGGCCGACGGGCTGTTGGTAGCCACCGGCGGTGAGGGACACGCCGAGCTGCCCGACTTCAGCTGGCCCATGGCCGGCATCTCCACCGCAGCAGCCGTTTTCGGCGCGCTGGTAGGGCTGGCGGTGTACGGACTGCCCACGGGAAGACTGAGGGCCAGCGCCGCGCAACTTAGGGACCCGCTGCGATTGCTGGGCCCGGTGCATACGCTGCTGACGCAGAAGTACTACGTCGATGCCCTGTACGAGGGTCTCCTGGTTCGGGGGAGCTTCTATCGGGTGTTCGCCGGTGTTACCAACTGGCTCGACCGCCGCCTCGTCGACGGCGTCGTCGACCTGGTGGGGTGGCTGTTCCGCAACGTCGGATCGGCCGTCGCCCGCTTGCAGACGGGGCAGGTACAGGCCTATGGAACAGCGGTCGCCCTGGGTTCGCTGCTGATCATTCTCGGTTTCCTGCTGGCGCAGTGATGGAAAGCAAGGGTAACGAAATCTGATGTCTCCGGAGTTCAACGGTCTGCTGACCGCCACCGTCTTCCTGCCCGCCGCAGGGGCGGTGCTGCTGCTGTTGTTGCGGGGCCATCGACTGATCCGCGGCACCGCAGTCGCCATTGCCGTGGCCGACCTGGTGCTGGCGCTACTGGTCTTCGCCCTGTTCGAGCGCGGCGAGGGCTCCGAGCGGTTCCAGTTCATCGACCAGTTCGCCTGGATTCCGGACGTCGGCCTGAAGGCCTCCTACCTGCTGGCCGTGGACGGGCTGTCGGCCCCCCTGGTTGCCCTGACCGGCCTGCTGGGACTGTGCGCGGTCCTCGCTTCCTGGCACGTGAACCTGCGGGTCAAGGAATACTTCTTCTGGCTGCTGCTGCTGCAGACGGCGGTCATGGGCGTTTTCACCGCCATGGACCTCCTGCTCTTCTTCCTGTTCTGGGAGCTGGAGCTGGTGCCGATGTACATGCTCATCTCCATCTGGGGAACCGGGCGGAAAGAGTATTCGGCCATGAAGTTCCTGATCTTCACCATCCTGGGCAGCGCCTTCATGCTGGTGGCTATCGTGGCGGTATTCCTCACGCCGAACGTGGGCACCTTCAACTTGATCGAGCTGTCCGCCACCGGCGGCCTCCTGGCCTCGGCGTCCACCCTCCTGCCGTTGTCATGGCTGTTCTGGCTCTTCTTCGTGGCCTTCGCCGTCAAGCTGCCCACCTGGCCGCTGCACACCTGGCTGCCCGACGCCCACACCGACGCCCCCACCGCTGCCAGCGTGATGCTGGCCGGTGTGCTGCTCAAGATGGGCGGCTACGGCCTCCTCCGCGTCAATGTGGGACTGTTCCCCGACCAGTCTTGGGACTTCGCCTGGGTGCTGGTGGCGCTGGGGGTGATCAGCGTTCTCTACGGCGCGGTCGTGACCATCCGCCAGACCGACCTGAAGCGACTGATCGCCTACTCCAGCGTCAGCCACATGGGCCTGGTGTTGCTGGGCATCGGGTCCGTTGGAGTCGCCGGGGGTGCGCTGACGTCCACGGGCCTGAGCGGCGCGGCGATGCAGCTTTTCACCCATGGCACCATCACGGGGCTGCTGTTCCTGGCGGTCGGGATTGTCTATGAGAAAGCCCACACCCGGTACATTCCCGACCTGGGCGGCCTGGCCGGACGCATGCCCTTCGTCGCGGCGGCGATGCTGATTGCCGGCCTGGCCTCGCTGGGCCTGCCGGGACTCAGCGGATTCGTCTCCGAGCTGCTGGTGTTCCTCGGCGCCTACCGGGCCTACGACTGGCCGACGGTGCTGGCCGTTGTAGGAATTGTGCTGGCCGCCGGATACATCCTGTGGATGATGGAGCGCACCTTCTTCGGCCCGCGACGGGAGCGCTTCGCCGACATTACCGACGCCTCGCTGGTCGAGGCCGCGCCCTTGGCGCTGATGGTCGTCTGCATCATCGGAGTGGGAGTGTATCCCGCGCTGCTCACCGATTTGTTCGACACGGCCCTGGAACCCATGGTCCGGGCCATCAACGATTCATTTGGCGGGGGCGCCCCGCAGGCCCTCCGCGACTAGCCGAGAATGAACGCCCACGACGTATACGTGATTTCACCCTACCTGGCCATGGCCGGGGCGGCTATCCTGGTCATAATCTTCGACCTCATCCTGCCCCGCAGGGCCGGCGGTCTCCTGCCCTACCTGGCCTTCCTGCTGCTGGCCGGGCCCTTCCTGCTGAGCCTGTACCAGTTCTATGACCTGGGGACAGGGTTAAACCTGGTCGGCGCCAGTGCGGAGGGAGAGGACAGTATTCTGGCCGGCAGCCTCTCCGTGGACCGGTTCGCGCTTTTCTTCAACTTCCTGGTGACGGGTGCCGCCGCGCTGGTGGTGCTGGCCTCCACGGACTACGTGCGCCTGATGCCCCGGTTCCGGGGCGAGTATTTCGGGCTGCTGCTGTTCTCGGCCACGGGCATGATGCTGCTGGCCGCCGCCACCGAGCTGATCACTATCTACGTCGCGCTGGAACTTACCAGCCTGCCCATCGCCGCCATGGCCGCCTTCCTGATGAGCGGCCGCTCCAGCGAGGCCGGCATGAAGTTCCTGATTATCGGCGCCATCAGCTCGGCCCTTCTGCTCTACGGCATGGCGCTGGTGTTCGGGTTCACCGGCAGTACCGAACTGCCCGAGATCGCCGCTGCGGTGGGACGGGCTGGAGGCGACATCGCCTTCGGCAACTACGCCCTGCTGGTCGGGCTGGTATTGCTGGTGGCCGGGTTCGGGTTCAAGATATCCGCCGCGCCCTTCCAGATGTGGGTGCCGGACGTTTACGAGGGAGCGCCCACTCCGGTGGTGGCGTTCCTGTCGGTGGCGAGCAAGGCTGCGGGCTTCGCCGTGCTGTTTCGCGTGCTCTTCAACGGCTTCTTCGACGTATCGCTGGACTGGGCCGTCCTCATCGCAGCCCTGGCCGCTGCATCCATGACCATCGGGAACGCCGTGGCCATCGCTCAAAGCAACATCCGCCGTCTTTTCGGCTACAGCACCATCGCCCACGCCGGTTATCTGCTGGTGGGCGTGGCGGCTGGAGTGCAGGCGGGCGACCTGCTGCCGGATACTCCGGTGTTCGCCTCCATCGGCCTGGACAGCGTGCTCTTCTACCTGGTGGCCTACACCGCCGCCAATCTCACCGCTTTCTTCGCCATCGCCGCCATCGGCGAACGGGTGGGGAGCGACCGGATCAGCGACTATGCAGGGCTGTTCGGACGGTCCCCGGCCCTGGCCATCACCCTGGCACTGGCGCTGATCGCCCTGATCGGCGTGCCGCCCACGGGAATCTTTATTGCCAAGCTGTACGTGTTCACCGCCGCCGTGGACAGCGGTCTTGCCTGGCTGGCCATAGTTGGTGTGGTGAACAGCGCGGTCTCGGCGTATTACTACGTTCGCATCATCCGGGTGATGTTCCTGCAACAGGCCCCGGCCAGCCCCGGAGCGCCCCCGTCGCGCAATCCGGCGCCGTGGGCGGCCCTCGCGGTGGCTGCAGCCGTGGTGGTGTTCCTAGGCGTGGCGCCGGGGTTCGTGCTGGAGGCCGCCGGGGCGGCAGTCACCGCGCTGGGGGTCTGAGACCATCGCCGGACCGGTTGGGCTGACATGTTATGATCTCGTCGCGGGTTTGCCGACTTGAGGGCAATCCCGAGTAAAGGACCGGTGGAGGCAGTCAGGCATGGATCCTGATGTAACTTCCGTCATCAGGGACATATTTGTCATAGTTGCCGCGGGTGTCTTTGCCCTTCTTTGCCTCGCCGTTCTGCTGGTTTTCATCAAGCTCTACCGCCCCCTGCGCGAAACTACCCATAATGCTGCCAGGGCGACCGAGAACATTGGCGCCGTCGCCGAAGATCTGGCCGCGGTGTCGGCGGAGACCGCTAAGAACGTGCTCGAGACTTCCCGGAACGCCGTTGCCATCTCGGAGAGGCTGAAGGAGGGAAGCGAGGACCTGCCCAGCACCGTTCGCACCGCCAGGGAGGCCGCCAATAAAGTGTCTGATCTCGCCAATAGCGCGAAAGGGATAGTTGACATGGTCACCCGGGTGGGATCACTGGGAATTACGGGAGGCGGCCCCTCTGGTGTTGGCACGCTGCTTCGCATCGTCAGGGGGCTGTTCGGCGGAGGGCGAAAGAGCGATGACGGCGCCCAGCAGGCCTGATCTATCGGTACCCCTCTCTATCCGGCGAAGGAAGCGATGAGAAGCGTCGGTATCATTTACAACAACCGCATCCCCGAGGCCCTCGACCTGAGCATGTCCATTCTTCACGAACTGGGGCTGCCCGAGGGGAGCTGGTACTCGCCTGCGGAAAACCTGGATTCGCTGGACCCCCGGGCTGAGCATACCGACCTGGTGATCACGGTGGGAGGCGATGGCACCATACTGCGGGCCGTGCGCTTCACGGCTCCGGCGGCCATCCCGATCGTGGGTATCAACATGGGACGCCTGGGTTTCATGACGGAACTCACGGTGGACGAAGCCATGTCCCGGTTGCCCTCCTATCTGAACGGCGATCAGCGGCTGGACGAACGGAACATGCTCCAGGCTACGGTAACCCCCGGCGGCTCCACCATCAGGCAGGGGCCTTACCATGCGCTCAACGATTTTGTGGTTGCGCGCGGCGCCGCCTCCCGGGTGGTGACGGTTGCCGGGACCATTGACGGAGCACAGATATCCACCTTCCGGGCCGATGGGCTGATACTGTCGACGGCCACGGGGAGCACCGGTTACAACCTGGCGGTGGGCGGGCCTATCCTGGACCCCGAGTCCGATTCACTGGTGTTGAAGACGGTGGCGGCCCATATGGGGCTTACCGCGGCCCTGGTCCTCCGCCCGAACACGGAGGTATCACTGCAGCTGGAGGGTTTCCAGTCGGCGGTTCTGAGCGTGGACGGTTACGAGGACTACGAACTCCAGCCCGGAGACCGCGTCGAGCTTTCCCAGAGCCCCCACAAGGCCAGCTTCCTGCGGGCCAATCCGCCATCGTATTTCTTCGGGACACTCACCCGCCGCCTCGGATTCAGCATCCGCGGCCAATAGGAGAACGTCTGTCGTGGCCGATACCAATGACCATTCCGATCCGACACCGGTCCAGTTCGAAAACACCATCGACTCCTCACGCCCTTTTAGCGGCAGGATTTTCAGCGTTCGGGTGGACACAGTGGAACTACCCAGCGGGCGGCGTACCATTCGCGAGGTGGCGGAGCACGCCGATGCAGTCTGCATGATACCCATAGACGACGAGGGGAATGTCTTGCTGGTACGGCAGTTCCGCAAGCCGACTGAATCCTCGGTGCTGGAGGCCCCGGCAGGAGGGGTGGAAGCCGGGGAGGTCTCGGAGGAGACAGTGCTGCGAGAATTGCAGGAAGAGGTGGGACATACTGCCTCCAGCCTTACCCACCTCGCCAGCTTCTGGGTCGCTCCGGGATGGGCCACCGAGCGGATGCACGCCTACCTGGCCACCGGGCTGACACCCTCCAAGCTGGCGGCCGACGACGACGAGAACATCCAGGTGGTGCGGGTCCCCTTCGCCGATGCCCTGGGGATGATTCATACCGGAGAGATCAACGACGCAAAGACCATCGCCTCTCTGCTGCTGGCCCAGCCGCTGATCACATGATACTGACAATCAACATTAAATGAGACTCCGAACCATAAACTGCTCACCGTAATATGTAGCTACAACGGGTTAAATCGACTTGACAAACCTGTAGGTGTTGAGACAATATTGTGGCGTCAAGTATCATTTGTATTACCGGTGAGGTGTTATAGCATGGTTTCTGAACGCCACGATACACACGAGTGCGACGAGCACGAACATCACGCTGGCGAGCATATCCACAACGCTCACGAGTGCGACGGTCACGAACATCACGGCGATGAACAGGGACACGTCCACGACATCCACGAGTGCGACAGCCACGAACATCACGCCGGTGAACACATTCATGATCGCCACGAGTGTGACGGGCACGAGCACCATGCCAAGGAACACGCCGCAGCATCCGCCTAGACCTCGGGTAACGAACCATTGCCAATGCCAGGCCCGCCGGAACGGCGGGTCTTTCTTTGTCCCGCCCCGGTGCGAAATCGCGACGGGCGTCAGGGTCCGCAAGGGGCCGGGGTTACGTTTTCAGTCGCTGCGAGGTCAGGCTGAGGAGAGGGGTGAATTTAGTCGGTCAAAGAGGCCGGTCCGCGAACGGCTGCGCCTCATTTGTGATATGATGTTCGCCGGTTTAGCGAGGCTACAAAACTGGAGGAATTTGGTCAACATGCTGGAGCATGATGTCCTAGTAATCGGCGCGGGGCTGGCCGGAATGAGGGCTGCTATCGCGGCCAGGGCCAACGGCGCCAACACGGCAATCGTCAGCAAGGTCCATCCCGTACGCAGCCATTCCAACGCGGCACAGGGGGGGATCAACGCGGCACTGACGGACCGCGGTGACGACTGGGAAGACCATGCCTACGACACGGTGAAGGGCAGCGACTTTCTTGGCGACCAGGACGCCATTGAAGTCATGTGCCGTTCGGCGGGCAGGGCACTCATCGACATGGAGCACTTCGGCGTAACCTTCAACCGCGATGACGAGGGCTACCTGGGGACCCGGGCATTTGGCGGGCAGCGCCGCGCCCGCACATTCTTCGTGGGCGACTTCACCGGACAGGCGCTGCTGCATGTCATGTTCGAGCAGCTCATCAAGTCCGGCGTCCGACGTTACGAAGAGTGGTTCGTCACCTCCCTGATCATCGAGGACGACCAGGTCTGCGGGGTGATGGCCCTGGAGATTCGCACCGGGCAAGTCTACGCCATCCGCGCCAAGACCGTCATTTTCGCCACCGGCGGCCTGGGACGAGTGTTCGAACCCAGCACCAACGCGCTGATCGTCACCGGGGACGGCATGGCCCTGGCCTACAACGCCGGGGCCCAGCTGATGGACATGGAGATGGTCCAGTATCACCCCACCACGCTGGCCGGCAGCGGGGTGCTGATCTCCGAAGCGGCCCGCGGTGAGGGCGCCTACCTGCTGGACAAAGACGGCAACCGTTTCATGCACAAATACGCGCCCAACATGATGGAGCTGGCCTCCCGCGACGTGGTCTCCCGCTCTGAGCAGACGGAGATCAACGCCGGCAACGGCATCAACGGTTGCGTGCTGCTGGACTGCCGCCACCTCGGCGAAGCCCTGATCATGGAAAAGCTCAGCCAGATCCGTGAAATCGGCATCGACCTGATTGGCGTCGACATGATCAAGGAGCCCATCCCCATCCGGCCCGGCATGCACTACATCATGGGCGGCATCAAGACCGACGTGGACGGCCAGACCAACGTGCCGGGCGTTTACGCCGCCGGCGAATGCGCCTGTGTCAGCGTGCACGGTGGCAACCGCCTCGGAGCCAACTCACTGCTCGACACCATCGTCTTCGGTGAACGCTCCGGCAACCACGCCGCCGAGGCCGCCCGCAGCGTCGACTACGTCGAGTTCAACGTCGACCAGGTCGTCAGGAAGGAAGAGGAGCGCATCCAGGAACTGCTGGACCGTCCGGCTAACGGCGACCGCATCGCCAGCGTCCGTCTTGGCATGGGCGAGTCCATGAACCGCAATCTCGCCGTTTACCGCAACCAGGAGGGCATGGAGGAGACCCTGGGCGACCTGGAACGGCTGGAGGAGCGTTTCAAGACCGTCCCCGTTGAGAACAAGGGCAAGGTTTTCAACACCGACCTCGTGTTCGCCCTCGAACTGGGATTCATGCTGGATGTGGCTCCCAGCATCGTGGTCAGTGCCCTCGACCGCAAGGACAGCCGGGGCGCCCAGGCGCGCACCGACTATCCCGACCGGGACGACGAGAACTGGATGAAGCATCTGGTGGTCACCCGGGGCGAGCCTGGCCCCGAGATCTCCTACGCCCCGGTCAGCATCACCAGGTGGGAACCGGAAGAAAGGAAATACTAGACCCGCGCAGTCCCTCCCCTCGATCAGTCACCACAGGCGGCGACGGAACGGAGGGGATCGGCACTGAGCTGGAGGACAGCAGCCCATGAATGTCACGATCAGGGTCCTCCGCCAGGACCCCGAGGCGGAGAATACCGCGCCCTTCTGGCAGGACTATTCCCTGGATGTAGAGGACAACGCCACCGTCCTCGACGCGTTGATCAAGATCCGCGAGGACCTGGATGGCACCCTGAGCCTGCGCTGCTCCTGCCGCAGTTCCATCTGCGGCTCCTGCGCCATGCGCATCAACGGCCACGCCGGCCTCGCCTGCAAGACCCAGGCTGCCATGGCGTTGACCGAGGGGGACGTCATCGAGGTCGAGCCCGCCGGAAACATGCCGGTGATCAAGGACCTGGTAGTCAACTTCGACCTGTTCTGGGACAAGATCATGGCTGTGGAGCCCTACCTGCAGCCCCAGGGGCCGGAGCCGGAGCAGGAGTACGTGGTATCCAACGAATCGATGCTTCACTTGTCCGGCGTCACCTCCTGCATCATGTGCGGCGCATGCGTATCCGACTGCACCGTGATGGAGGTCGACCCCTCGTTCCTGGGCCCCGCGGCCCTGGCCAAAGCCTACCGCTTCACCGCCGACCCCCGCGACGGCGACGAGGAGGGTGTCTCCAGGGAACGCCTGGAGTTTCTCAACGACCCCTCGGGTATGTGGGACTGCACCCGCTGCCTGGAATGCGTACAGGCCTGCCCCAAGGGAGTCGCCCCAATGGACCGCATCATGGCGATGCGCGACCAGGCCATCGCTGCCGGATTCCACAACACCAACGGCGCCCGGCACACTGAGGCATTTTCCGAGTCGGTCGAGCACACCGGCACCCTGGATGAGCTGAAGCTCATACCCAAGTCTCTGGGCATGACCAACATTCAGGGCATGCTGAACTATGCCCCCGTGGCAATACAGGCACTGACCCACGGGAAGATGCCCCCCATCAAACACAAGAAGATCGAGGGCGTGGAAAACGTTCGTCGAATTTTCGAGGAAGTGGACGGCGGGGAACGCTGATCACCGGTTCCTTCTCCTCTGAGGGAGATGTTTATGACCCCGCAGATTCCCTCTCCTTTGAGGGAGAGGGTTAGGGCGGGGGCGAAACGGTAGGAGGGGAGTAGGGTGAAACTTAATCCCAGTATGAACGGAGACCAGAATTGAGGTACGCATTTTTCCCCGGTTGCGTTTCACGGGGCGGTTGCCCTGAGCTCTACCCTGCCGCCGTGCTCATCTGCAAACGGCTGGGCATCGATCTTTGGGAAATGCAGGGGGCCTCGTGCACCGGGGCCGGGGTCCTGCAGGAAAAGAACCAGCTCCTGGGCGATACACTGAACGCCCGGACCTTTGCCATGGCCGAGTACTGGGACCTCCCGATCATGACCATCTGCAGCACCTGCCAGGGGGTCATGAGCCAGGCCAACTTCCGGCTGCGGGACCCGGAATACCGGGCCCGGGTGAACAGCCACCTGGCCGAGGAGGGACTGGAATACAAGGGCAACGCCCAGCCCAAGCACCTGCTTTGGATCCTGATAGAGGACTACGGCCTGGACAAGCTGGAAGAGTTGATCACCCGTCCGCTCCATGGCGTGCGGCTGGCCCCGTTCTACGGCTGCTACCTGGTCCGCCCGACGGACGCCCTGCAGTTCGCCGACAACCCGGAGCGCCAGGACGCTCTGGAACGGCTAATCGAGATCCTGGGGGCTACCGTGGTGGACTTTTCCGGCAAGACCCGTTGCTGCGGCTTCCCCATCCTCACCATAAACGAGCGTAACTCCCTGGCCATGGTGGGCAAGCACACCGGCGAAGCCAAGGACCTGGGCGCCGACGCCATGATTACTCCCTGCCCGCTGTGCCACCTGAACCTGGACAGTTTCCAGCCCAAGGCGGCGGCCCAGGCCGGCAGGGAAATCGGCCTGCCCATCCTGCATATGCCCCAGGCCATCGGCCTGGCCATGGGCATCAGTCCCCAGGAGCTGGGTCTGCGACGCCACATCGTCAATACCCGCCCGCTGGTGACCCAGCTGTCCCACGCGGGCGCCGCCCACTGAGTGGCCCCAAGAGTCCCTAACCAAGGCTGAGATCGGGGCGCCCACAGGTGGGCGCCCCGAAGCTTGTCCAGTCTGTCGTTGGATCTTTGGCAAAGTTGGTCGATTGCAATGTCCCCACTCGACGCACGCGCAAGGGGCCAACCGTTAGTCCCGCGAAAGAGGGGTCCCGGTCCTTGTCCCCGGCTTGCACGCTGGATACCCGCTATCGCAGGAATTGCGAAGTTACTCTGCAATCGCCCTGCCTGGCGTAGCGGCGCCCCTATCGGGCGCCCGCCTGCATGAGCCCGATTGCCTGAATCGAAGTATCCGGAGCCTGTTGATGCAACAAGCCGTGCCTTCGCTCCAGCCGTTCCCCGAAGACTGGCAGACCGCCCTGGCTGTTGTCGCGCACCCCGACGACCTGGAGTACGGAGCCGCCAGCGCCATCGCCAAGTGGACCGCAGGGGGCAAGAGCGTCACCTACGTCATGGTGTCCCGCGGCGAGGCGGGCATCAACGAACTGCATCCGTCGGAGGTAGGTCCCCTGCGCTCCCAGGAGGAGATCGCAGCCGCCCGCGTCGTGGGAGTCGACACCGTCGAGTTCCTCGACCACACCGACGGGGTCATCGAGTACGGCCTGCCGCTGCGCCGCGACATCAGCCGCGCCATCCGTCGCTACAAGCCCGACGTTCTGCTGACCCTGAGCCACCACCTGCAGTTCCCCTCGGGCCACCTGAACATGGCCGACCACCGCAACGTGGGTGTGGCGGTGTTCGACGCCGCCCGTGACGCCGCCAACCGCTGGATCTTCCCGGAGCTGATGTCCCAGGGACTGGAGCCGTGGGATGGGGTCCGGTTCGTGGCGGTCTTCGGACCCAATAACCCCACCCACGGCATTGACGTCACCGGGTATTGGGAGCAGGGCATTGACTCCCTGCGGCAGCACCGCGCTTACCTCGAGTACCTGGGAGCCGATTCCACCGAGCGCACTTTCGAGTTCCTTACCGCCCATGCCGTGGAGGCCGGCCGCGCCATGGGCTGCGATCACGCCGTCCTCACCGAGCTGGTCCTCATCAACGAACCCTGGGACTAGGCGAGCAACTCTTTGAATTGACCGTCAAGCCGCAAGCCCGTTCATGGTGAGCCCCTCGGCCCACGAACAGGCGGCCCCATTCTGCAGGTTAAGGACCCACAGGGAAAGTAGTCATCATTCCCAACGATATGGGCTCCTACCCGAACAAATCCCCAACACGGCATGAGAATCCCGGCATCACGTCCTCCCCGTCCAGGAAATCGTCCTCGTTTAGGGGGCGGACGTCTGCGTGAGGACGATATACGTCCGCAGTTCGCGTAGAGGGGTGGATGGCCCAGGCCAGTCGCACGCCGGCCTGCAGCCAGTGCGTCATCTTTTCGTCCACCTCTATCCTGCTGTCCCCCGGCGAGACCACTTCCACCACCAAGTCGGGGACCAAGGGAATAAAGCCCTGTGGGGACGCCCCGATTCCGAGGCGGTTCCGAGTTACAAATGCCGCATCGGGTGCTAGTACAGTGTCGGGGTCTCTGTTGGTGATAAAACCTGTTTCGGCGGCATATACACGGCCGAGGCCATTAGCCCGCACGTGGACATTCAGGAATGTTCCTACGTTCATTGCAACTTCGCCGTGCTCTCCCTCCGCTGGAGCCATCTCGTATACCTTCCCATTCACCAACTCCAGACGCTTCCCACTGGTCGGCAGGCGCTCCAGGTCCTCGGCAGTGAACAGCTCTTTCAGCGTGCGCATGGCATTACCCCCGGAGGGTGGGTACGATCTCCCTGTAGGCCTCGATGGTCCGCTCCACGTCCTCATCGTTATGCACCGCCGACGGGTAGTACTTCTGCCCGCCCTTCAGCACGCCGCGCTCCAGCAGCCCGGCGTTTAGCCGCGCCATCATGGCCCCGTCGCCCGACAGCGTGTCCCGGTAGTTGTTCACCGGCTGGTCGGTGAAGCAGAAATCGAACACGGCATCTTCACCGCAGCTCTGCACCGGAATCCCGTTCTCCGCGCACAGCTCCGTCATCGCGGCTTTGAGCGCCGCTCCGGACCCGTGCACCCGCCGGTAGGCGTCGGCGTCGTCCCGCAGTACCTCCAGCGTTGCCAGTCCCGCCGCGCAGGCCACGGGGTTTCCGTTCAGCGTCCCGATCTGGCTGACAAAGGTGTCGCTGTCCACCTCGCCCCGGTCGTAGACCGACATGATGTCGTCCCGGCCCAGGACCGCGGCCAGCGGATACCCGCCGCCCATGATCTTTCCCACCGAGCAGAGATCGGGAGTGACCCCGTAGTACTCCTGAGCCCCGCCGTACGCCAGCCGGAAACTGGTCACCACCTCGTCGAATATCAGCGGGATGTTGTACCGGTTGGTGATGTCCCGCAGGCCCTGCAGGAACCCCGGCCGTGGCGCGATGATGCGCTGCATCGGCTCCACGATTACCGCCGCCAGCTCCTCGTGGTGGGCCTGGATGATTGCCTCAGTGGTCGTCAGGTCGTTGAAAGGCGCTATTAGCATCAGGTCGGCGATGGCCTTGGGGATGCCCCCGCTGTTGGCCTCCGACTGCGGGAACTCCAGCGACGCGCTGGGCGTTACGCTCATCAGGGCGTAGTCGCTGCTCCCGTGGAACCCGCCCTCGAACTTCAGCACCTTCTCCTTGCCGGTGTAGGCCCGGCAGACCCGCATGGCCTGGAAGCAGGCGTCGGTGCCGCTGGTGGTGAAGCGCACCTTCTCGGCGCAGGCCACGGCCTCCACCAGCGCCTCCGCCAGCATCACCGCCCTGTCGTTGTTGGCAAAGAAGGTCGTGCCCTGCTCCACCGTCTTGATCACCGCCTCCACCACGTGGGGATGGGCGTGGCCCAGCAGCATCGGCCCGCTGCCCATCAGCCAGTCAACGTACTCGTTGCCGCTCACGTCCCAGCAGTGCGAGCCCTTGCCCCCGGCCACGAGAAAATCGTGCTCGGCGTCGAAGTGGAGGTTGCCCGTGTTTCCGCCGGGCAGATAGCGGCCCGCCTTTTCCAGCAGGCGTTGTTCCTCGGGGGTGCGATTGGGCATGGCGGGCCTCCACTATCACAGATATTCAGTATCCCTCCGTCCAGAGGGCCTGATCAAAATTATACTCCTGACATAAACAAAATCGGCCCAGTTGCCAAAGCAAACTGCGCCGATTTGTTAAACCGGGTCCGTTAAATCTGAACCGTAAGATCGAGAAATTTACGGTCCATAAAAAGGAGGGTGGATGACGGCTACCCCCCCGCCCTTGCGTTGTTCATCACTTCCACCAGCTCCTTTACGCTGGCCGCCGATTTCTGAAGTGCCGCCTGCTCCTCCGCCGTCAGCCGTATCTCGATCACCTGCTCCATGCCGCCCGCGCCCAGCTTCACCGGCACCCCGACGCACAGTCCGTCGATGCCGTACTCCCCCTGCAGGTAGGCGCAGGCAGGGAGGATGCGCTTCTTGTCCAGCAACACCGCCTCCACCATCTGAGTGATCGCTGCCGACGGAGCGTAATACGCGCTCCCCTCCTTCAGCAGCTGCACGATCTCGCCGCCGCCCTGCCTGGTCCGGCGCACCAGCTGCTCCACCTTCTCCTCGGCCATCAGCTCGCTGATGGGAATGCCGCCGACGGTGGTGTAGCGCACCAGCGGCACCATGTCGTCGCCGTGGCCGCCCAGCACGTAGGCCTGCACGTCCTCCACCGACACGTTCATCTCCAGGGCGATGAAGGTGCGGAACCGCGCCGTGTCCAGCACTCCGGCCATCCCGAAGACCCTCTCCCGCGGGAACCCGCTGGCCTCGTAGATGTTCTGCACCATGGCGTCCAGGGGATTGGTCACCGGTATGATGATGCAGTTGGGCGAGTGCCTCACCACCTGCTCCGTAACCGACGAGGTGATGCGCATGTTGGTGAGCAGCAGGTCGTCGCGGCTCATGCCAGGGCGACGCGCGATCCCCGCTGTGATCACCACCACGTCGGAATTCGCCGTCTCCTCGTACCCGTTGCTGCCGGTTATCACGGCGTCGGTGCCCAGCACCGGCCCCGATTCCAGCATGTCCAGGGACTTGCCCTGGGGCAGGTCCTCCACCACGTCGACCATCACCACGTCGGCGTAGCCCAGTTGGTGTATCCGCTGTGCAGTCGTGGCGCCGACGTTTCCCGCGCCGACTACGGTTACCTTGTTTCGCATTGGCTGGCTTTTCCTCCCGTTGGTGTCGTCAGGTGGTGTGGAGTCCTCTGAGTTGACAAATGAGGGGAATCACTGGGACTCCCCTCTGCAAGACTATTCGATCAGCGATCCTCTTTCCCCGCCGGGTGGCATCACTGCCCGCGCCGGCCCTCGCGATGCTAGATTGCATCGATGATCGCGTTCAGCGTGGCGCTGGGACGCATGGCTCGTGACGCCATCTCGTCGTCGGGAATGTAGTACCCGCCGATGTCCACCGGCTGGCCCTGGCAATCGATCAGCTCCTTCAGGATCCTCTCCTGGTTGGCCTCCAACTGCCCAGCCACGTCGGTGAACCTGGCCTTCAGCTCGGCGTCCTTGTCCTGCTGGGCCAGCGCCTGCGCCCAGTAAAGGGCGAGGTAGAAGTGGCTGCCCCGGGTGTCAAGCTCGTTCACCCGCCGCGAGGGCGCCCTCTGCTGCTCCATGTGCTCACCGATGGCATCGTCCAGCGTGTCGGCGAGAAGCTGCGCCCGGTCGTTCTTGTACACCTGGGCGCAGTGCTCGAAGGACGCCACCAGCGCGCAGAACTCGCCCAGCGAGTCCCACCGCAGGTGACCCTCCTCCAGGAACTGCTGCACGTGCCGGGGAGCGGACCCGCCGGCGCCTGTCTCGAACATCCCCCCGCCCCTCAGCAGGGGCACCACCGACAGCATCTTGGCGCTGGTGCCCAGCTCCAGGATCGGGAACAGGTCTGTCAGGTAGTCCCGCAGCACGTTTCCCGTAACCGAAATCGTGTCCTGCCCCGCTCTGCTCCGCTCCACCGTCGACTTGATCGCGTCGATGGGCGCCATCACCCGGAGGTCCAGCCCCGAGGTGTCGTGCTCGGGCAGGTACTGTTCCAGCTTCTTGATCAGCTCGGCGTCGTGGGCTCGCTCCTTGTCCAGCCAGAAAATGGCCGGATTGCCGGTCAGCCTGGCCCGCTGCGCTCCCAGCCGGACCCAGTCCTTGATCGCCGCGTCCTTGGTCTGGCACATCCGGAAGATGTCGCCTTTCTCGACGGTCTGTTCCATCAGCGTCGCGCCGGAGGCGTCCACCACCCGGATCGTTCCGTTGCCTTGGGCCGTGAACGTCTTGTCGTGCGACCCGTACTCCTCCGCCGCCTGGGCCATGAGCCCCACGTTGGCCACGCTGCCGATGGTGGACGGATCGAAGGCCCCCTTGTCCTGGCAGTCCTCGATCACCGCCTGGTACAGCCTCGAGTACGACCGGTCGGGAATCATCGCGATGGTGTCGTGCAACTCGTTGTCGGGGCCCCACGCCCTGCCGCCGTCGCGGATGATCACCGGCATGCTGGCGTCGATGATCGTGTCGCTGGGCACGTGCAGGTTGGTGATCCCGCGGTTGGAGTTCACCATGTACAGCTCGGGACGCGCTTCGTACACCGCCCGGATGTCCGCCTCGATCTCGGCCCGCTTCGCCTCCGGCAGGTCCTGGATCTTGGTCAGCAGCTCGGCCACCCCGTTGTCGGGGTCCACCCCCACCTCGGCCAGGGCAGCCCCGTGCTTGGCGAACACGTCCTCGTAGTACACCGAAACTAGATGCCCGAAAATGATCGGATCGGACACCCGCATCATGGTCGTCTTTACGTGCAGCGAGAGCAGCACGTTGTCGGCCTTGGCCTTGGCAATCTCCCGTGCGTAGAAATCACGCAGCTGCCGCACATTCATCGCCGCGCAGTCGATTATCTCGTCGGCTGTCAGCGGGACCCCAGACTTCAGGGAGGTCACGCTGCCATCGGCAGCCACGAACTCGATGGCGGCGGTCCCGGATTCTGTCACTGTCAGGGCCTTCTCGCTGCCGTAGAAATCCCCGTCAGTCATGAAGGATACCCGGGTATTGGAAACCTCCGGCCAGTCCTGCATCATCCGGTGCGGGTTGCGCTTGCCGTGCTCCTTCACCGAGTTCGATGAGCGCCGGTCGGAATTCCCCTGCCGCAGTACCGGGTTCACCGCGCTGCCGACCACCCTGGAAAATCGCGCACGGGCGTCCCGCTCTTCCTCCGTCGCGGGAGCATCGGGAAAGTCGGGAATGTCGTATCCCTTTCCCTGCAGCTCGGCGATGGCGCCCTTCATCTGCGGAATGGACGCGCTGATGTTGGGCAATTTGATGATGTTGGCCCCCGGGTCCTCGGTCAGCTCGCCCAGGATGGTCAGATAATCGGGGATTCTCTGTTCCTCCGACAACCTGTCGGGGAAATTGGCTATGATGCGGCCGGTCAACGAAATGTCCCAGGTTTCCAGTTCGATCCCCGATCCCCTGGTAAAGGCCTGGAGAATCGGCAGCAACGAATGCGTGGCCAAGGCAGGAGCCTCATCAATCTTGGTGTAGATAATCCTGGCCGCTTCTGGCATTTTTCTCTCCTTGTCGTATCGGTCCATCTGTCTCCGTTACTTCAATGGGAGCCAGGGACATTGACCCGGACATGGTTTTCCGCAGTGATTGTGCTACGCGAAATGGGCGGACGCTCTCGGTCTGGTGCAACTTTGCCCCCAGGTCATGTTGGCGCCGGCGCAGGTCCAAACCGGCCGCATTTGCCAATGTCGCCGAATGGCCCTGGACCGGGAATCCGGCCCGTCGCCAAATCTTGCGCTGCCAACTCCGGCGCATTTCGACCAGAATTCTGAACCCTGAAGTGCCACGCCAATTCTCGCAGACTGGCTTCTGTGTCAAACGTACAAATTATACAGCCGAAGGGCTGCAGCGGGTAGCCCGCCGCGACTGGCCGTCAGGTCAATGGCATCAGGGCGCCGCAGTGACATTTTCCACTTGCCGCGCCTTGAAGCGCATCAGTAACATAGTTCTCAATGGTTCGTAAATTTCAACTGGCCGGAGTCCCGCTGACCTCCCCCCGGGACCGGCCAACCGAAATGGCCGCCAGTGGCCGCCAGTGGCCGGAAAACAAAATTATCCTGTGCGCCAACCCTGCAAAGACGGGAGTGCCGGGGCTTGGCATCCCAAGGACGATAGCCGCGGATTGTTCATAGCGCTAGAGCTGTGGCGGTGGGGAAGACCTTTTGGGGGACAGCGGGTGCGTACCGGGGTGGTGGATTGTTCCTGGCGGATCCCGGGAAGAGTCGCGAGGGCGCAGGGTAAAAGCGGGCTGCGTTGCCGAACACCGCGGGGCCTTCCGGGACGGGCCGAAGGAGCATCAATGACGGCCACTGCCGACGAAAAGAAAGGAGGAGTCTTCAATCGAAGACTCCTCCTTCTGCGCCCATGCAGGGGCATGTTTCGCGGCCTTGGCCCTAACCCCGGCGCCGTCACCGTAACCTGAAGGTTACATGAACAGTTCAGGGGCGCCGGGAGTCAGCTTTGAGACCTAGGCTGTGTTCCTGGACTTCTTCCAGTAACGGTAGCCCTTGTAGGCGGCGAATGCGGCCACGGCGGCAGCTCCCACGGCAATCGCTATTTTCGCTTGGGTCGACATGGTTGGCACCTCCATTGAATCTTGGGTTTGGCTGAGTTTCGTAACTGAGCATCAGCCCTTTTCCGGATCTCCTGTCGATGTATTAGTTATATCAATAAAGAGTATGTTTGTCAACCCCGTGAAAACAATCACAATATTGTGATTCGCAATGTAATTTATGTATCATTCAGGCTAACGTCGGCCGCACATCCACTGCGTGGACTCGCTGTTATACCACTCACAGGCAGGGTCAATTGATCACTGCACCCCCCGCCCCGTCATTCCCGCCCGCTCCCGTCATTCCGGCGGATGAAAGTCACCCCGCACTTGATACGGGACCGGAATCCAGAACGACCCTTTGGTATAAAGACCTGCCCGGAGCGATTTGTATCCTGCAGGAAAACCGTAGGCAATGGATAGCCAAAGAGCCCCAACTTACAGGCCCCCCGCTTGACCCGCAACGAGGGCGGTCTTATCCTTTATCCTGCAGGCATTTGCCTTCTGGCTTTGACAAACACTGCTTTCAATCTTAATGGAGAGGTAAGGAATGCCAGCCAAGCACATTATCAGTGATCAGGCCGCTCAGCAGGCCCTGTTGAATGGCATCTCGACGGTTTCCAATGCTGTTGGGCGGACCCTGGGACCCAAGGGCCGGAACGTTGCCCTGGAAAAGAAATGGGGCGCCCCTGTCATTACCAACGACGGCGTAACAATTGCCAAGGAAGTGGAGTTGCCCGAGTCCTTCGAGAACATGGGCGCCCAGCTCATCAAGGAGGCAGCCAGCAAGACCAATGACGTCGCTGGCGACGGTACCACCACAGCCACCGTTTTGGCCCACAACATTGTCCGCGAGGGCATGAGGAACGTGGCCGCGGGGTCCGACCCCATGGCGATCAAGCGGGGCCTCGACAAGTGCGTGGAGGCCCTGGTCAAGGAGCTGGCCGGGATCTCCAACCCGGTGCAGGGCCGGGACCAGATGGCGCAGGTGGCCACCATCTCCGCCAACGACAGCGAGGTCGGCGACATGCTGGCCGATGTCCTGGACCAGGTCGGAGCCGAGGGCGTGGTTACCATCGAGGAGGGCAAGGGAATCGAGTCGGAAACGGAGTATGTCGAAGGTATGAACTTCGACCGCGGCTACATCAGCCCCTACTTCGTTACCAACCCGGAGCGGATGGAATCGGTCATCGAGGACCCTTACATTCTGGTAACCGACAAGAAGATTTCCTCGGCCGCCGAACTGGTGCCGGTACTGGAGAGTGCCCTGCAGGTCACCCGCAACCTGGTGGTCATCGCTGAGGACGTTGACAGCGAGGCCCTGGCCGTGCTGGTGGTCAACAAGCTGCGCGGCACACTGAACTGTCTCGCGGTCAAGGCCCCTGGGTTCGGAGACCGGCGGAAGGCGATGCTGGAAGATATCGCCGTCCTCACCGGCGCCGAAGTGGTGTCGGAGGAACGGGGCCGGCGGCTGGACCAGGCCTCGGTGGCCGACCTGGGCAGGGCCCGCCGTATCGAGACCTCCAAGGACCGGACCACAATCGTGGGCGGTGCTGGCGATGCGGCGATGATCAACGGTCGTACCGAGCAAATCCGCGTGCTTATTGAGGAGACCACCTCCGAGTACGACAAGGAGAAGCTCCAGGAAAGACTGGCCAAGCTGTCGGGCGGCGTTGCGGTGGTCAAGGTTGGCGCACCCACCGAGCCCGAGCTGAAGAACCGTAAGGCGCGGGTCGAGGACGCCCTTTCGGCCACCCGGGCGGCCGTGGAGGAGGGTATAGTTCCCGGCGGCGGTGTGGCCTACGTTCGCGCCATGACGGCCCTCGACGGCGTCCGTCTCGTTGGAGACGAAGAGGTCGGGCGCAGCATTCTCCGCAGCACCCTGCAGGAACCGGTTCGCATTATCGCCCGCAACTCCGGCGCAGAACCGGCGGTGGTGGTCAACGAGGTCCGCCAGAGCAGCGATCGCAACTTCGGATTCGATGCCTCCCGGAGCGAATACGGTGATATGGTGGAGCGGGGTATCATTGACCCGACCAAAGTGGCCAGGTCAGCCCTGGAAAACGCGGTGAGCGTGGCGGGAATGATTCTTACCACCTATTCCTTGATCACCCAGGAAGAGGAAGAGGAACCCGACCACCACGGACACCATCACTAGGCTTTGAGCCGGCGGGCTACGGCAGTCCGGCGGCCAGGGCTGCAATCAGGAAAATCACCCGGATGATCTTGGTCCTTATCCTGACAACGGACTCGATCCGGACATTCGAAAGTGGAGGCCATGAAAACGGCACTATCCGGCATGTTTCATGCCGGAACCGGCGCCCCGGATAGTAACCGCAAGGCAGTGCCGACAGTGGGACCATGAAGTGCCGATGGGCCGGAAATCTCCGGCCCATGCTTCTTTTTCGCAGGCCTTCCCGCCGGAGGTTCATGCGTATCGAAGCAGGGCTTCGGCGACCGCCTGCGGCCGTTCCCAGACCCCCATGTGGCAAGCGTCGATCTCCAGCACGTCATCGCAGTTCAGGCGCTCGGCGGTACGGCGCTGGGCCTGGGCCGAGACCAGCTTGTCCTGGTTCAGCACTATGCATGACAGGGGCGACGATAGGTCTCCCTCCAGGGACAGCCCCGAGTTCAGTAGGCGGGTGGGCAGAGGGCCGAAGTAACCGAGGATCTGCACGATGTCCATGGGCTCCATGGTGTTGCACAGGTACCGGCTGATGAAGGGATGGGGAAAGCGGACCTCCTTGCCGGAAAGTGAGCTGAGCAGCGAGAGCACCTTGAACCAGCGGCTGATCCGCCCGGCGCACCCACTTATCAGGGGACGGGACCCTTCGGGCACGTTGCCACCCACTAAGGCCAGCCGCTTGGGCGGTGCCGGCAGTTCGGAGGCCGCCTGCAAAACGATGCCCGAGGAAAGACCGTGGCCCACCAGCACAAGGTCCCGCATCTGCTCCTGCTCGACGGTATGAAGAATGGCCTCGACGCACTCCTCCACTCGTATGGCGGCCGTGTCGCCCGCGATGTCGGCCCCGTGGCCGGGCAGGTCTATGGTGAGCACCCGGTTGGCGCGCCGGGGCTTGTGCAGGCGCGGTGGATGCTCCTCGGGTGCAGTCATCAGTCCCCACACCTTGCCCCAGGCCCATGAACCCTGGCCCAGCCCATGCACCAGCAGGTAATCGGTCATATTCTCCCTGGCTCCGCTTGCCTTCGCACGGTGGATAACGGACAGTCGCACCTGGTCCGGTTCACGTTCCCAGACCCTGTAGCGCTGAGAGCAGTTGGTCGTCTTCTTCCGGTGCCACTGTTCGGGGGTCGAACAGGATACTTTCCTCCTCGACTCGGCCAATCAGTGGCGGGTGGTTCTCCCGCAGGAGTTTCATAACCCCCGCGGCTCCGCCGCTGAATGCTGAGGCCTCCAGGACCAGCGCCCAGCTGGGCAGGGTCTCACCCGGCAGGCTGCCCCCTCCGACGGCCGACCGAGTCTGGCTTACCGAGTAGGGCCCGGACAGTGAGGAAAGCCATCCGTGGGCCCGTTTCTTGAGAGACTCGGAGGTCGCCGATATCATCCGCCAGACAGGAATCTCCTGCTCTGCCTCTCCCTTCAAGTAGTGGACGAGGGTAGCTGTCAGGCTGGCGAGGCTAAGCTTGTCGATGCGTACCGCCCGGGCCAGTGGGTGTCGGGCCAGGCTAGACACCATCTCCTGACGGCCGACCACGATTCCCGCCTGCGGTCCGCCCAGGAGCTTGTCGCCGGAAAAGAACACCAGTCCCATGCCGGCCTGGACGCTTTCCTGCGGCATGGGTTCGTGCGCCAGCCCGTACTTGTCGGTGGGCAGGAGGCTGCCGCTGCCGACGTCGTGCAGCACCGCCACACCCTGGCTGTCGCCAAGTTCGGCCAATTCACGGGTACCGACCTCGGCGGTGAATCCCTCGACGCGGAAGTTGCTGGCGTGTACCTTCAGGTAGGCGGCCGTATCGGCGTTGGTGGCCTCCTCATAGTCGCGGAGATAGGTGCGATTGGTTGTTCCGACGTCCACCAGGGTGGCGCCGCTCTGGCGCAGAACGTCAGGCACGCGGAAGCCGCCTCCGATCTCGACGGCCTCGGCGCGGGACACGATGACTTCGCGCCCCGCTGCCAGGGCCAGCAGGCCCAGCAGCACGGCGGAGGCGTTGTTGTTCACCGCGATGGCCGCCTCTGCCCCGGTCAGCTGGCGAAGCAGGGACTGCAGCTGCTCCTGCCTGCTCCCCCGGCGCCCCGACTCGAGGTCGAACTCGAGGTTGGAGTAGCCAAGGCTCGCCTCATGAGCGGCCTGCGTGGCGGCCCTGCTAAGCGGGGCACGGCCCAGGTTGGTGTGTATCACCACACCGGTAGCGTTGATCACCCGGCGTGGCTCCGCACGCAATGCGTCCTCCGCCTGCCGGCGGACCATGGACGCCACGTCATCCAGCGCGGCTGCGTCGCCCCCCTGCCGGATTCGGACCCGGGCCTGCTCCAGCTCACGGCGCACCAACTCTACCACCCATCCCCGATCGTAAGTGGATGCCATTTCCGCCACTTCGGGGGAGGCGAGGACGCTATCGACGCTGGGCAGGTTCCTGTACTGCATGGGCCTCCGACGGGACGATTTTGCCGTCGACCATTTTAGCACGCGGAGTCTGAACGGAGACGATACTGCATTCGCTGCACTCAGCACACTGACGCCCGTAACGGAGGGGTGACAAGCCTGGATATGCCGGTATAGAATTGGGAATCATGCTGGATACAGTCTCCACTGGCAAGAAGCGACTGGCGATATCGAAGGGTAAGATAGCCGTTCTGGCGGTGATCGCCTTTCTTACCTTGTCCTTCTTTGCCATCGGTTTTTCGGCAGTGGAGGAGGCCAGGGGCAGCCCGGCCGCTGTGCAGCAACAGAACGGCGCCGAAGGGGACAACATTGCGATCGCGGCTTTCAAGTTCGTCTGACCCCTGCACTAGCCTTTCTGCCGTGGGCAGTAGTAGTTCAGAGAATTCAAGGCGCGGGACCGCTCGCGCCTTTTGAATACGGCAATCTCCGGCAGGTCTCACCGGAGTGACACACCCCAGGAGAGAAAATAATGACCGCAAAAGAGGCGGGCCTGCCTCCGGAGCTGGAGGCGCTCAAGCAGACGATCCGCCAGATCGTCAGGGACGAATGCTATCCGCTGGAGGCCGAGTACCTGGCCAACCCCACCCAGGAGGGTATCGATGACGGCGCGCCCCGGGGCATCGCCGAAGCCCTTCAGGGCATTCTGGGAACTCTGTCGCCGGAGCAGTGGGGAAGACTGAACCGGATTTCCAAGGATACGGGTATCTATACATCCTTTGTCCCCGAGGAATACGGCGGCGGGGGCATGGGGGCCCTGGGCCATGTGGTGCTGGATGAGGAGGTGCACAAGAGCATAGTGCAGCTGCCGACCTCGCCGGTGCCGATGATGATGATCGGCAACTGCACCCCCGAGCAGGAGGAGCAGTACCTTATCCCATCGGTGAGGGGCGAATTGCACTACGCCTTCGGACAGACCGAACCGGAGGCCGGCTCAGACCCCGGCGGCATGATGCAGACCCGCGCCGAACTTGACGGCGACGACTGGGTGCTCAACGGTACCAAGACGTTCATTTCGGGCGGTGCCAGTGCGGATTACATACTGGTGCAGGCCGTAACCGACCCCGAAAAGCGACAGCGGGGCGGTATCACCATGTTCATCGTGGACAACCCCAGCCCCGGACTTTCTTTCGATCCGATCAGGATCTGGATTAATCCCCACAAGAACCAGCAGCACATGGTTCACCTGGACAACGTGCGGGTGCCCCAGACCAAGGTGCTGGGCGAGGTGGGTCGAGGTTTCACTCTGGGACAAAAGTGGTTGGTCCACCACGACCGGCTTCTACGGGGATCCATGGCCCTGGGCATATTGAGCCGGGCCCTGGACATGGCCATCGACTGGGCCAAGCAACGGGTGACTTACGGGCGTCCCATAGCCGACCGGCAGGCAATACAGTGGATGCTCACCGACGTTTACATAGATATCATGACACTGCGTGCCGCCACTCGAGAGACGGCGGCCCGGGCCGATGCCGGCGACGACGTCCGCGTTGAGGCGTCCATGATCAAGTACTGCGCCGGAGAATGGGGCCATCGCAGCATCGACAAGATCATGCAGGTGTTCGGAGGGACCGGGGAAACCCTGGACCTTCCCATCGCCCATTGGTATCACCTGCTCCGCCATGCCCGGATCGGGGGCGGCACCTCGGAGATCCACAAGTTCGTGATGGCCCGGGCACTTCTGGACGGCCGGGTCAACTTTCAGGGCTAGTCGGTCTGCCTTCGAAGCGGCAGTTCACTGGAGTAAAGCCATGACTCGGCTGACGGGAAAAAATGGGGTTCGATTGCTATTCATGGTTGCTCTTCTGACCCTGCTGTTCAGTACGGCATGCTGGGCCAAGGTCTACGACTCCTCGTACCGGGACACAGCGGCCGCCAGGGAGCGTATGTATTCCGAAAAGGCGGCTGACGGCCCAAGAGCGCGCCTTTCCTCATCTGAGAGGCACGAGGCCCGCGTTGCTCCCTACGACGGTGATCAGGGCATTCGCGTAAGGGCCAGCGGAACTGCAACCGGCACTCCGACCTGGCAATCGTCAGCCTGGGCGTCGAGTCCGTATCCGAGACGGCCTCCTCGGCGAGGAACGAAGCAGCCGAGGCTATGGCAAGCGTTATGCTGGTGCTCGACGAAGCCGGGGTGGAGGAGAGGGACGTCCAGACTCAGTACTTCAACATCAGTCCCCGGTACCAGAGCGTCCAGGTGACTCACTGCGATGATGATGCGGAAACGGAGGAGACGGCAGTTTCCGGAGATGAGAACTGCAATACCTTCTGGGAACAGAGGTTGGTAGGGTATGCGGTCAGCAACCAGTTGTCGGTGAGAATTCGAGATCTGGACAACGTGGGCAGCATCATCGATCAGGTTACGGAGGCCGCCGGAGACCTGGTGCGGGTTAACGGCATCAGCTTCACCATCGAGGATTCCGGCACCCTGCAGGATGAGGCCCGCGAGAACGCCGTGGACGAAATGCAGCGCAAGGCCGAGGTGATCGCTCAGTTGGCCGGAGTAGGCCTGGGTCGCCTGGTTAGCCTGAGGGAAGAGTCCTACTCTGTCGAGCCGCAACCGGTCTACGCCAGGGCTGCCGTCGCCCTGGAGTCGGCTGCCGACACCTCGATATCCGCGGGCGAACTGGCGGTCTCGGTATCTGTGACCGGCGTTTACCTGATCACAGAGAACCCTGCGCATTAGGCGGGTGGCGCTATCGCGCATGCCGGGCAGGACGATTGCAAAGCCACCGAAATATCAGCCCCGCTGGTCTCGAACTTGTCGAAGGGACATTCCGTTCGTGGTTCGACCCTTAGACAAGCTCAGGGCTCACCATGAGCGGACTCGGCTGTTTGCCTTCGGAAACTAAAGGACCCTTGCACCCGTCCTAAAGTCAGGGCAATCGTGTCTTATTTGATTCAGCTTTGGTCACGACCGTCATTCCGGCGAAAGCCGGAATCCAGAGTGTTTTGGCGGTTGTCGGCATTCCAGTTGCAAGGCTGGGTTGATTCTCTCTTTCGAGGGAATGACCGTTCAATGAGCCTCACGACTTTAAGGCGCGATGGCCCTGGTTCTGAAGTCCCTTGCTATGGTGATGGCCGGTTGCTAGAATTCGGCAATCCTATCTCGTCGTGAAAGCACATACATTCATGGCGTGTTACGTTGGGGCAGGAAGAATAAGAACGAGTTGGAAAAACCGCCAGACTATTCTTCTCCTTGGTCTTTCCGACATCAGGACGGCCAGCCGAAACCTCGTCGTCGACCGTAACGATCCCGTATTCTCCGTTGCCGGCCGACCTGCCTTCGATTTCAGGACGGGACCAGCCGGCCCGGGATGTCCCATAGCGATTGGTGGCTAAGCCGCATTGTTTTGTTCTACGGCCGACTCCAGGCTGCGCCGCATATTGGGGCAATCCGGGTCCCTGGAGAGGCTGTCGAAGGAATCCCTGAACCTGAATGAACCCACCCGCGGCCTCGTCTCCCCTGAACTCGCCGCGCCAGAATCTTCCAGGAACTCTCGTTGACGGGTACCGGCATGGACTACATGGCGCAGGCCCTCGGGCTGGCCCGGTCAGTAATGGGGTCCACCAGCCCTAATCCTGCTGTCGGCGCCGTTCTGGTCAAGGACGGCATGGTGGTCGGAAAGGGAGCCACCCGGCCCGCTGGTCAGGCCCACGCGGAGATTGGCGCCCTGGATGCAGCCGGCGAACATGCCAGGGGAGCATCACTGTATGTGACTCTCGAGCCGTGCTGCCACTGGGGGCGGACACCTCCCTGCACTCGCGCAATAATAGAGGCCGGCGTTGCGGAGGTGGTGATCGCTGCCTCCGATCCCAACCCCGTGGTGTCAGGCAGGGGGGTCGCGGAATTGCGCCGGGCCGGAGTGGGCGTGTCGCTACTTAACCAGGAATTTGCTCCGAACAGTGAACTGAACACGCTGTACGAGGGCTTCGCCAAGCATATCCGGACTGGCATTCCATTCGTGGTAGCCAAGTTCGCCATGAGCCTGGACGGAAAAATCGCCACCCGGACCGGCGACTCCAAATGGGTCACCGGTCCCGATGCGCGTGCCCTTGTGCAGAAGATGCGCCGCGAGGCAGATGCGGTCATGGTGGGGGCCAATACTGTGGTCGCCGACGATCCCCAACTGACTGCTCGCGGCGAAAACAACGAGCCGCTGCCCCGGCAGCCACTGCGGGTCACCCTGGACAGCAAGTGCCGGATGCCGGCCCGGTCGAGGCTGCTACGGGAGCCCGGTCAGACCCTGGTCTATACGACGGCCTCCGCTCCGGCTTCCAGCGCCGCAGGATTGAGGCGGGCGGGCGCAGAGGTCATCGAAGTGGGATCCACCGAGGAAGACCTGGTACGCCTGGAGGAGGTGCTGGTCGACCTCGGCAGACGGGGAGTGGTAAACCTGCTGGTTGAAGGAGGGGGGAAGATCCTGGGCTCGCTGTTTGACGGAGGGATGGTAGACAAGGTCCATGCCTTCGTCGCGCCTGTCATCATCGGCGGAGTCGAGGCGGCCTCGCCCGTCGAGGGCATGGGACCGGCGATGATGGACGGAGTCCACCGGCTGACGGATGTGATCATAGTGAAGGTGGGGATGGACTGGCTGGTCACCGGCTATCCCCTGGGGCCTGAACGAGACTGATACCTGCAGGGCCTTTGGTATTCCCAGGGAGCTCACCCCACAGGAGGAGCGAGCAATGTTTACCGGAATAGTGGAGGAAGTCGGCTCGGTGGTGAGCATCAGCGGCAACGGCATGACCGTCCAGGCGGAGAGGGTAATGTCTGACCTGAAGCTGGGAGACAGCATCGCGGTCAACGGGGCCTGCCTGACCGCTGTATCTCTTACTCCCTCGCAGTTTTCCGTGGACCTGTCCCCGGAAACAATGCGCCGGACGTCTTTGGGAGAATTGGCGGAGGGTGGCGCGGTGAACCTGGAACGGGCACTGTCGGCCAGCGACCGCATGGGCGGACATATCGTGCAGGGCCACGTTGACGCCACCGGCCGAATCACATCGACGAGGGAGGACGGTGACTCGATCGTATTCCGCGTCAGGGCACCCGCCCGGCTGATGCCCTACATAGTCGAGAAAGGGTTCATCGCGGTTGACGGTATAAGTTTGACCGTGGTAAAAGTAGGCACTTCCTCGTTCACCCTGGCTGTGATACCATTTACTCTCCGCAATACTAATCTACAAACACTATCAGTCGGCGCAAGGGTAAACTTGGAGGCGGACATACTGGCCAAGTATGTGGAAAACCTGCTGAAACGGTGATTGTGGGTGGAGCATCCCAGCGCAGAAGAAGGACTGGATTATGCCCCTGTGTAGTCTGGAAGAGGCACTGGACGACCTGAAAGCGGGCAAACTGCTGATCGTAGTTGACGATGAGGACCGGGAGAACGAGGGCGACCTCGTGATGCCGGCGGAAACTGTGACCCCGGAGGCCATCAACTTCATCGTGAAGTACGCCCGGGGTCTACTTTGTATGCCAATTATCGGAGAGCGGCTGGACGAACTCCAGATGCCTCTGATGATCAGCCAGAACGCCGGGAAAAAGGACCAGACGGCCTTCACCGTTTCCGTGGACTACAAGGTAGGAACCACCACGGGAATTTCCGCCTACGACCGCGCCGCTACTGTAAAGGCGATGATCGATTCATCGTCGGAGGCCGGGGATTTCATCAGGCCCGGCCACCTGTTCCCGCTCCGCTATCACCCCGGCGGCGTTCTGGCCCGCCC
The DNA here is from genome assembly GCA_965208825.1 of Dehalococcoidia bacterium. Taxonomy (GTDB): domain Bacteria; phylum Chloroflexota; class Dehalococcoidia; order Lucifugimonadales; family UBA3495; genus VXOI01. The sequence goes on along the minus strand of CBDBPP010000002.1, from coordinate 146,771 downwards.
AGGGCACACCGAGGCCATCGTGGACCTCTGCAATCTTGCGGGCATGTACCCGGCGGGCATCGTTTGCGAGATGATGAACGAGGACGGGTCGATGTCCCGGCTGCCGGAGCTGGAGGATTTTGCTGCAGAGCACGACCTGAAGATCCTGAGCATCGCGCAGATCGTCGCGCATAGGCGGCACAGCGAGCGCCTGATCGAGCGAGTGGCGGAGACGCGCCTCCCCACCCGATACGGCCAGTTCAAGGCCTTTGCCTATCGAAGCTACTTCGACCAGGGCGAACACATCGCCCTCTCCACCGGGGAGTGGGAACCCGACGACCCGGTACTGGTGCGGATCCACAGCGAATGCCTCACGGGTGATGTCTTCGGTAGCCTGCGCTGCGACTGCGGCGAGCAGGTGGAGCTGGCATTGAAGGCCCTCGCCAAAGAGGGACAGGGCGTGCTGCTCTACATGCGCCAGGAAGGGAGAGGTATAGGTCTGCACAACAAGATCAAGGCTTATTCTCTGCAGGACCATGGGCTGGATACGGTAGAGGCCAACAAGACCCTGGGGTTCGATGCGGACATGCGGCACTATGAGTCCGGGGCCCAGATCCTGCTTGACCTCGGAATCTCCAAGCTTCGCCTTCTCACTAACAACCCCGGCAAAGTGGTGGGCCTCTCCGGGTTTGGCTTGGAAGTGCAGGACAGGGTACCTCTGGAGGTCCCGGTCAATGACGAGAACCGTAACTATCTGATCACCAAGAAGCTGAGGATGGGCCACCTCCTGGCCAATTGCTAGAACCGGTTCTCGCGCCAGCCATCGCCGTCAACTGAAGGAGCGGTCCATTCTACCGCTCCTTTTCCATTTCGTCCGTCAGTGCCATGAACTGTTCGCCAGGCCGCCGTCGCTTGTGGGCCCGGGGAACTCTAGCAGCTAGCCATCCAGTCGATGCATCAGGTATGCCTCCATGAACGGGTCGATGGCGCCGGCCAGAACTCCATCCGGGTCGGTGCTCTGCAGGTTGGTCCGGTGGTCCTTGACCGACTTATATGGATGGAGGACGTAGCTGCGTATCTGGTGTCCCCACTCCGGGTTGGTCCTTTCGCCACGGATCTTTGCCAGCTCCTCGGCCCGCTCGTCGTCCTGCCGCTTGAGCAGCCTGGCGCGCAGGATACGCATCGCGTACTCACGGTTCTGGTGCTGGGAGCGCTCGGTCTGGCAGGACACGACGATGCCCGTGGGCAGGTGGGTGAGCCGGACTGCGGAGGCCACCTTCTGGACGTTCTGCCCGCCTGGTCCGCTGGAACGAAAGGTGTCCATCTTGAGGTCTTCTGCACGGATCTCCACGTCGGCTTCACTTTCAACCGCCGGAAGGATTTCAACGTTGGCGAAGGAGGTATGCCTCAGATGATTCGGATCATAGGGAGAGAGTCGCACAAGACGATGTACGCCCTGTTCAGCGCTCAGGTAACCGAAGGCGTAGTCCCCACCCACCTCGAGGATGCCGCTCCGTAGTCCGGCCTCTTCGCCGTAGGACAGGTCCATGACCTCCACCGGCCTTCTGCCGCCGTCCGCCCAGCCCACGTACATCTGGAGCAGCATCTGCGCCCAGTCGTGAGAGTCGGTGCCGCCTGCGCCCGAGTGGATGCTGACAATGGCGGGGCGCTCGTCGTATGGCCCGGCGAGGGTCAGCCTGATCTCTTCACGGGCCAGGTCAGAGGCCAGTTCCGCCGCGTCAGCCTCCAGCTGCTGTTCCAGTGAGTCCTCCCCTTCCTCCATGGCCAACTCAGTCAGTTCCAGCAGGTCGGTGCTGCGTGATTCGAAGTCCCGCCAGAGCGTTACGGTGTCCCGCAGGCGGCCCATCCGGCGCATGGTGCGCTGGGCGTGCTGGTGATCGTTCCAGAATTCGGGCTCGGCGGACTCCTTCTCAAGCTCCGTTATCTGCTGTTCCTTGTCTGCCAGGTCAAAGACGCTCCACCACGGACGCTACTTTCTGGGCCAGCGCGGTGAGGTTCTGCTTGATCTGTTCCATGGTGAAGACGTCTCCTGCTAGATGGATGGTGATGATATGGGGATTCCCAATTTGTCGGACAACCAGGAGGTGCGGGCGAGGGCATGAATGTGGCCGCCGCCCTCAGCGGCCCCATCGTAAAGTCGAAAGTCGCAAACGGATAGCGTCGCGGCCAGCTCCTCGGCGAACGGCAGCGGGCAGGTGCTCCGGTCAAACCGGCCCGCGCTCAGCAGCACCGGCACAGTGGTCACGGCCGCATCTCCCACCGGGTCCAAAAGCCCCAGGGTGTGTTCCACCTCGGCGCGATGGTCGGGGAAGGCGCGCAGGTAGTCGCTGATCTCTCCCAGGGGGTACCCCGTTCCCGCATCCAGGGCTGCCGGGTGCCCCAGCGGCATCGGCGTATCCGCCGCGACCGCCGCAACTCGAGACCGTCGCGAAGCCAGGGACAGTGCCAGGCTCCCGCCGAGGCCGGATCCCCAGAGCGCGACGTTGCCGACGTCCGTCAGGTCCTGCGCCAGCAGGGCGTCCAGGGCGCGCAGCGCATCGGCGAATGCGCCCAGCAGCACCCACGACTCGCCGTCGGCGATGCCGTCGGTGAGCAGCCCGGGATAGCTGGCCCGGTACAGACGGTCGGCGTTGCGCTGGCCCCGGTAGGTGGGGTTCATAACGATCGCGTGATGGCGAAGCGACGTATAAATGATGTCATGAACGCTGGCGTAGTCCGGCATCCTGATGAGCGCTGACGTTGCGCCGGCAGCGCCCTTCGGCACAGACAGCCAGGCGAACAGACGGTGACCGCCGGTGGCGCCATAACTGAGCCGGTAGATGTCCCATTCCGGCTGCGAATAAAATTCGTCCCGCTCGACCGAAGGTTCCAGCGGAGTATCCGCCAGTTGCGCCTCTGTGCGCTCCCAAAAGCCAGCGGGGGTCATGAGGTCGCCCGCGCAGGCTCGGTCGCGGCTATCCTCTGCTCCAGCCAGGCTGCCTCCTGCCCTGGGAAGTCGTGGGCGTTGCCGTGGCCCGAATCGGGGAACAGCCACAGTTCGCGCTCGCCGCCCAGCCGGTCGTAGGCAGCATAGCTGGTCTCGGGTGCGCAGACCTCATCCTCCAGCGCAATGCCGACCACCATGGGGCATTTGATGCGGGGGGCAAAGTTCACGCAGTCGAAATAGCGCAGCGTTTCAAGCATCTGCTGCTCGCGGTCAGGGTGGGCCCGCAGGTAACAGGACAACTCGTCGTAAGGATAGGAGCGCAGCATTTGCCGGGACTCGGGATAGCAGCAGAGGAAGGGATAGCCGGAGACGCCGCCCTTGATCTCGGGCCTGAGCGCCGCGGTGGCCAGCGTCAGCCCGCCGCCCTGGCTGGTGCCGCAGGCGAAGATACGCTCCGAGTCGATTTCAGGACGGGAGATCAGGAAGTCCACGCCGCGGGAGCAGTCGGAAATCACTCCCCGATAGCTGTAGGTCTCCCGGCCCTCTATGCCTGCGGTCAGCAGTCCGGGGTAGCCGGGATTGAACTGACCGCTGCTGGGAAGTTTGCCGCGCACCGCCACGGATAGCACCGCCACGCCCTTGTGTCCCCAGTCGCGACGTAAAGCCGGCTCAGACTTGTAGCCGGGGAACACCAGAATGGCGGGGTACGGACCCTCTCCCTCCGTCGGCAGACTGTACCAGGCGAAGATGTCAATTCCGTCCATACTGCGATAGGTGGCGTGGTACACGTTGACCCCGTCATTGCTGCGGAGAGGATCGTAAGTGACTGACGCCTCCAGCGGCACCGCAGCCAATTCAGCCAGCACGCCCGCCCAAAATTCGTCAAAGTCATCGGGGCAGGTCACTGATGTAACAAAGGCTTCCAGGTCGGCCGTGGTAGCCATAAGCGGATGCTCCCCTGGGTCGATTAACAAGGATCCTGTCCATTATAGCGCGCTCCCGGGGCAACAGTCTGATAGAGGTGGGCTATAATAAATCGGACAATGATTTTGTTGCGCGCCGGTCCCGCCGGCGCAGGATCGGACGATGCTAGACCACGGTGCCCTTGACTCGAGCGTGGACGCGGCCCACGCGCATCGACATGCAATGCGGCACTCAGCGGCCCACGTGATGGCCGACGCGGTGCTGAAACTGTTCCCAGAGGCCAAGATGGGCATAGGGCCGCCCACACAGGACGGCTTTTACTACGATTTCGAAGTCTCCCGTCCTTTCACTCCGGAGGACCTGGAGAGCATCGAGGGTCTCATGCGTGAGGCCATAGCAGGCTCGTTTCCCTTCGAACGGGAAGAGCTGACGCGGGAGCAGGCCCAGGACCTGTTCGGGGACCAGCCCTACAAGCTGGAACTCATCGATGGTTTGGATGAGTCCGCAGTAATTTCGATATATCGTCACAACGGTTTCGTCGACCTGTGCCAGGGCCCTCACGTGGGCAACACCGCAGAGATTCCGGCTCTCAAGTTGCTCAGCGTCGCCGGAGCCTACTGGCGGGGTGACGAAAAGCGGCCGATGCTCCAGCGCATCTATGGCACAGCCTTCGAGACGCAGGATTACCTGGACGACCACCTGGCTCGCCTGGAGGAGGCGGAACGCCGCGACCATCGGACGCTGGGACGTCAACTTGGCCTGTACACCATCCATGACGAGATTGGTCCCGGCCTGGTGGTGTGGCACCCCAAGGGCGGCCGGGTGCGTTCGCTCATCGAGGACTACTGGAAGGATATACATTACCGGCGCGGCTATGACGTGGTGTATTCCCCGCACATCGGACGATCCACGCTGTGGCAGACCAGCGGACACCTCGACTTTTACCGCGAGGGCATGTTCTCCGCAGTTGAAGTGGATGAGCAGGAATATTACCTGAAGCCAATGAACTGTCCTTTCCACATCACCATCTACCGTTCGGCCCTTCGCAGCTACCGCGAACTGCCACTGCGGTTTGCCGAGCTGGGGACGGTGTATCGCTACGAGCGAAGCGGCGTCCTGCACGGTCTGATGCGGGTGCGGGGATTCACCCAGGACGACGCCCATATCTTCTGCCGTCCTGAGCAATTGGAGGACGAAGTCGGCGGAGTGCTGGAGCTCACCTTTGAGCTGATGGAGGCCTTTGGTTTCTCCGATTACAGCATCGCCCTGTCCACCCGCCCTGAGAAATACGTCGGCGACCTGCATATGTGGGAGCACGCCACCAACTCCCTGAGGGGTGCGCTGGAGGCCCGGGGCTTGCCCTTCGCCGTGGACGAAGGGGGCGGGGCCTTCTACGGTCCCAAGATTGACATAAACATCACCGACGCTCTGGGCCGGGCCTGGCAGTGCACCACCGTTCAGTTCGACTTCAATCTGCCCGAGCGCTTTGACCTGACATACCAGGACGACCAGGGAGGCCGCAGCCGCCCCTACATGGTGCATCGGGCTATTCTCGGGTCAATGGAGCGTTTCCTGGGCGTGCTAATCGAGCATTACGGCGGCGCCTTCCCGCTCTGGCTGGCGCCGGTGCAGGCGGTGGTCATCCCCATCGCCGACCGGCACGGGGAGTACGCGGAGAGTGTGCTGGCCTCGCTGGCGGCGGGCGGGTATCGCGCCGAGGTTGACAGCCGGAACGAGCGCATGAACCAGAAGATCCGCACGGCGCAGCTCCAGAAGGCGCCCTACATGCTGGTGGTCGGCGACCGTGAGGCCGAGGCGGGCGCCGTCGCCGTCCGCAGCCGCGAGGGCGGCGACCTGGGTGCCATGCCGCTGGCCGATTTCGTGGCTCGGCTGGGCAACGACGTTGAAAACCGAGCATAATGGCTTCGGGGAAAAGAACTGGATTGACACTTAGCTATATGGGGGGTGTATGCGAGTAAAGAAAATCTACGCCTTCGCAGTGGATTTTGAGCAGGAAGAAGACGGACGATGGGGTGTGGATATTCCCGCTGTTCCCGTATGCGCCGCCTCGGGCTATAGCAAAGAAGAGGCACTGGAAAACCTGCAAGACCTGACACAGGGCTACTTCGAGATGCTAGTGGAATATGGAGATCCACTGCCTGATGGCATCGATAGTTGCGAGATCGCCCTGGGCGACATTGATACGCTTGAACAGGAAACAGTCATCGTCAGTATATGAGAAGTGTTGGCAGGCTGGTCCACCTGCTCCGGAATGCGCCGATGAGAGAAATAATTCGCGCTCTGGAACGAGACGGGTTTGTACGAACAAATCGCGCTCGAACCGGCGGCTTCTGGTACCGGCACCCCGACGGAAGATCTCTGCCTATTCACTACCACGCTGGTGGCGAAACCCTGGTCAGAAAAACCCTCGCTTCCGTACTGCGAGCCACTCAGTGGACCGAAGACGACCTTCGGCGACTACGGCTTCTTTAATCGTCGTCCCTTTGCCCTGATTCACCCCAATCCGGCTCGCGCCGGCGAAGTTGAGGACTCATGCCCAACCGGTTGATCAACGAGACCAGTCCCTACCTGTTGCAACACGCCAACAACCCCGTCGACTGGTACCCGTGGGGGGAGGAGGCCCTGGCCCGCTCCCGCGACGAGGACAAGCCCATCCTGCTCAGCATCGGATACTCCGCCTGCCACTGGTGCCACGTTATGGAGCGAGAGTCCTTCGAGAACGATGCCATCGCCGGTCTGATGAACCAGCATTTCGTGAACATCAAGGTCGACCGGGAGGAACGCCCCGACCTGGACGCCGTCTACATGGAGGCGGTGCAGATGCTCACCGGCAGCGGCGGCTGGCCCATGACCGTGTTTCTCACGCCTGATGGAAAGCCCTTCTACGGTGGCACCTATTTCCCGCCCGTCGATCGCCACAATATGCCCGGCTTCCCCCGCCTGCTGGAGACTGTGGCCCAGGCCTACCGCAACAGTCAATCCGAAATTCAGCGGGTTACCGAACAGCTGACCGAGCAAATGGGGCGGACAGCGAATATGCCCCGGGGTTCCGGGGCACTGGACGACAGCATCCTTCACGACGCCTACAACCAGCTCGCCACCAACTTCGACTACCAGAATGGAGGTGTCGGATCTGCCCCCAAGTTCCCCCAGGCTATGACCCTGGAAATACTACTTCGCTACTACGCCCACGGACACAACGACCGGGCCTTGAATATGCTGGAACTGACCCTGGAAAAGATGGCTCGGGGAGGCATCTATGACCAGGTCGGTGGAGGGTTCCACCGGTACTCGACCGACTCGTTCTGGCTGGTGCCCCACTTCGAGAAAATGCTCTACGACAATGCCCTGCTGGCGCGACTCTACCTCCATGCGTGGCTGGCCACTGGCCGTGCTCTGTACCGGCGCATCGCCGAAGAAACCCTGGACTACGTCCTGCGGGAGATAACCGGCGAGCACGGAGGTTTCTTCTCTGCCACGGACGCCGACAGCGAGGGCGAAGAGGGCAGGTTTTTCGTCTGGTCTCCCCAGGAAATCGAGGCTGTCATTGGAGCGGAGGACGCAGCGCTGTTCAATTCGTTCTTCGGGGTAACGGCTCAAGGCAATTTCGAGGGTAAGAACATCCTGAATATCCCGGTCAAGGCCGCCGACTTTGCGGAGCGACAGGGCGTTTCCCTGGATGGCCTGGTGGGGATCATAAATCGGGGCAAAAGGGCGCTCTGGACCGCCCGGGAACAGCGCGAACATCCGCTGCTGGACGACAAGGCGCTGGCGTCGTGGAACGGCCTGATGCTGCGGGCCTTCGCCGAGGCCGGCGCCGCGCTCGACCGGCAGGACTACCTGGACGCGGCAGCAAGCAACGCCAAATTCCTGCTCACTGACTTGCGTCCGGATGGGCATCTGCTCCGCTCCTTCCGGGAGGGCCAGGCCAAATTGCCCGGTTTTCTCGAGGACTACGCCTTTGTGGCGGACGGTCTGCTGGCGCTATACGAGGCAACCTTCGAACGCCGATGGCTGGATGCGGCAATCGAATTAACGGATGAAATGATCCTTCGGTTCTGGGACGAACAGGCAGGTGCGTTCTACGACACGGGATCGGACCACGAAGAACTGGTGGTCCGACCTCGGGACGTATTTGACAACGCTCAGCCCTGCGGTGGTTCCGTTGCCTCCGATCTGTTGCTTCGCCTGGCGGTGATCACCGGAAATGATGACTACACCTCGAAGGCAGTGGCTCCCATGCGCGCTCTGGCCGAGCTGATGAGGCGTGCCCCAGCCGGGACTGGACGCTGGATTGCGGCGCTGGATTTCCACCTGTCCACACCCCGGGAGGTAGCCGTCGTCGGTCCCGCCGGCGACCCGGACACCAGGGCGTTGGTCCGCGTCGTCAACGGCCGCTATCTTGCCAACAGGGTGATGGTGGGTGCCGATGGAGAAGCGGAGGCGGCGGCCTCGGGCCTTCCGTTGCTGCAGGGGCGCGGGATGCAGAACGGTCAGCCCACCGCATATGTGTGTGAAGACTACGTCTGCAGGCTGCCGGTAAACAACCCCGAAGCCCTGATCGCGTTACTTGGTGCGGGGTAAGTCCGTTAACAGCCGGGAGTGATCCCGAGTCTCCAACGGGGTCCTTCGCCCTTTCGCCACGGCCTGTTTCAGTCGGCTGCTCCGGGCGCGGGTCTAACCCTGGTCTGAAGGCCCGCCGCCGACACGGTTTCCTGACTGATCGTGTCCGGTAGCTTGTAACGGTGCCACAGTGCCATGCCCGAAATGGCCAGCACTCCCGCCACTACCGGCGCCAGCCGTATGCCCAGCGAATCCTCCGAGGTGTCTCCCAGCAGCAGTATCAAGGCCAGGATGCCCGGGGGCAGGGCATAGGTTATCTTTTCAAAGAAGTTCTGTGTGGCGTAGAACATGGCCTCTCTACGTTCACCGGTCAGCAGTGCGTCATAATCGGCGATGTCCGCTGTCAGCCCCTTTGGCAGCATGAAAACGGCTGACATGGGTAGTCCGGCAATGAATGCCAGGACCAGGCCCTGCGTTACGAGACCGTCGGCCGACATCAGACCAGTCAGCGCAAGTAGAGGAAAGGCCACACCGCTAGCGATGAGGCACCCGCCGTAGACGCTCCGTTTGGTGAAACTGAAACGCCTATGTAGAGCCGAGCCGACCATGAGAACAGCAAACAAGGGAATCAAAAGAACCACAATACCCAGCCTACCGACCAGCACTCGACCGAACAAAGGAATTCGACGGAGGTCACTAAAATTGAAGCCGTTTAGCAGCACCCAGAAAAAGATGCCGCTCAACACCGACCCGATAATCACCACCGTTTGAATCAGGCTGACTACGCTGCCCTCCTGTTCTGCGTTAAGGATACCCACGGCGAAAAACGGCACCCAACCGAGCAGCACCCCTACGCCGGTGGTGAACATTACGAAAGTGGGTAGGTAGTATATGAACTGGGGGTTACGCAGCGTGCCCCGTAATCCGCCCCAGAAACTTACTTTGGCCGGTGGAGTGTGGCGGGGAGCGTGCTTCCAGACGGAGGCCAGCGAGATGTAACGGAATACGAAGCCAATCACGGCCAGGATGATGCCAACCGTCTTGAATCCCAGGACGTCGGACAGTGCGCTGCCCACCGGCAGACCAACAGCAGCGCCGACCACTGCCAGCAGGAAAATCAAGCCCACCAGGTTATTTCGGTCCGCGGGACCTTTGGTAACCTCCGGAACCAGCGCCTCCAATGGGCCGCTGGACATGGTGGCTGCGGAAAAGAACAGCTCCAGGACTATCACGAAGTAGAGTGCGTTCCACAGGCTGGCTCCCTCTACGGGCAGAAACCACACCAGCGCAGCGAACAGGGCATAGAAGGGCGTGCTGAACAGGATGAAGGGTATGCGTCTTCCCCATCGGCTCTGGGTGCGGTCGCTCCACCATCCAATCAGGGGATCGGTAAAGGCGTCGATGAGGCGACCGATGAAAATGAGGACCCACGTGGCGAACACCCGGGCGTCAATGGTAAGTCCCAGCACGGTAACGTCTGGGACCCTGGCGACGCCTTCGCCGGTGTTGGGAACCAGAAAGAAGACTATCCACGTCTGGCGGAAGTACTGTATGGCCTGCAGACCGATGTGGTCCGAGGCCAGCAGCACCTTGTTGATCAAGGGCAGGCGGATCGTCTCGCGATTTGTGGTCTCAGTCACGTCGCCTGATTCCGGCAAGTAATATCGTGCGTAGCCAGGAAATTACCGTGGGGCCGAATTTGAAAGGGACAGGATAGCCTCCCGGATTTCGTGGGCCGCGTCGGCAAACCCTGTTCCAGGCTGAAAGTGAATGGGCTCCCCGATGCGTACTTCAATGCTCCCGCGGTGTGGACGGCTGCCCCCCTTGGCCAGCACCCGGTCTGTTCCCCTCAAATGCACCGGTACCACCGGTACCCCGAGGTGTGAGGCCAAGAGACCAATTCCGGGTTTGAAGGGCCCCAGTTCACCATCGTCGGAACGCATCCCTTCCGGAAAGAAGAGCAGGGACCAGCCGTTGGCAGTCAGTCTACCGCAGAATCGGATACTTGATCTGATCGAGTCCGTTTGAGAGAAGTGAAACCCGTTGCTGATCACGGCGGCAAAGAAGCTTTGCAGGCGTCCCCGGTCCTGCATCACCTCCTCCGACGCGGCCGTGGCCAGCCGCAGCCTCCAGCGCCACGGCAACGCCAGAAGCACCGCAGGGTTGTCTGCCACGCTGAGATGGTTGGAGGCAAAGATGACTGGGCCCCGCATTGAGTTCAGCTTTTCCCTTCCGTATGTTTTGCGGGATGAGAATAAGACCATCACCGGGTACAAGAATATCAGGATCAGGACAACCCGCCACGGCAGCACCAGGGCCGAGAATTGCCATCCCAGCCCTGATTGCCCCGGCGCGATTGCCCCGGAAGAGGCCCAGGTCCTCATGCTCGAGGGCACTTTCGGACTGCTTTCCTCTTGCTCGGTCACATTCTGCCTTCCAGGTGATAGGGGATCTCCACGGCAGTCTATGAAAATTTGTACAGGTTTTCAATTCGAGTCGGTGCTCCCTCAGGGCAATCGCGTCTTGATTGAATCAGCTTTGCCCACGACTGTCACTCCCGCCGCCACCCCGTCATTCCCGAGAACGCGGGAATCCAGAGCGTTTCGCCGGTTGTTGGCATTCCGGTTGAAAGGCCGGGTATATTCCTTCTTTCGAGGGGATTACAGACTAATGAGCCTCACGACTATTGGTCGCGATTGTACTGGGTGTTCCCTGCACCTGGGTAAGGTAAGACGCGGACAGATTGAAAAATTGTCCCACCTCAGCTTTCTCGCTTGCTTGTCTTAGCCAGTATCTTCCACTGCGGAGGGTAACTTTCCGTGTGCTAGACTCCGGACATGAGCCCGGAAAGAGAGTTCGTAGCAGACCTCCACATCCACTCCCGTTACGCCTACGCCTGCAGCAAGCAACTTACCCTCCACAACCTGGCGAAGATGGCCCGGGTGAAAGGGATCGACATGCTGGCGACCGGGGACTTCACGCACCCGGCATGGCGGGCCGAACTGGAGGCAGGCCTGAGCCCCGTGGATTGGGGGACGTTCCGGTACGGAGACGTGAACTTTGTCGCTGGCACCGAGGTCAGTTGTGTCTTCAGGCAAGGCAACCGCACGAGGAGAGTCCACATCCTTGTGTTTCTTTCCTCCATGGACGCGGTAGACCGGTTCAATTCCAGGCTGTGCCGTGGGGGTGCGAAACTTGAGGGTGACGGTCGTCCTGTACTGAAAATGTCCGCCTCCGAGATTACCGATTTGTCCCTGGATGTGGACCCGTATGCCATCGTTATCCCCGCCCACATCTGGACACCCTGGTACGGGATGCTGGGATCGGTATCCGGCTTCGACAGCCTGGAGGAGTGTTTCGGCGAAATGACTCCTCTGGTGCAGGCAGTGGAGACGGGGCTTTCCAGTGATCCTGCCATGAACTGGGGTATATCCGAGCTGGCTGACCGGGCCATTGTTTCCTTCTCCGACGCCCATTCGTTGCCCAACCTGGGCCGGGAGGCGACAGTGTTCAGGGGTTCTCCGAACTACGATGGCCTGCGCCGTGCTATCGGCCAGAACGCCATCGCCAGCACCATCGAGTTCTACCCGGAGGAGGGTAAGTACCATTACGACGGCCACCGAAAGTGCGGCATCCGCCAGTCGCCAGCCGAGACCATCGCGGGGAATCGCGGAATCTGCCCCGCGTGTGGTCGTCCGTTGACCCTGGGCGTGCTGCACCGTGTCCAGTCCCTGGCGGCGCGAGATCCCGAGCCGGGTTTCGAGCCGCTACGACCCGATGCAGACGGCCGGATCGTTTCCTCCGACGGACGTCCGGCCTACATGAGGCTCGTGCCGTTGGAGGAGTTGCTGGCGGATGCCCTGGACGTGGGGCGTCGTACCAAGAAGGTGGCGGAGGCATACGGCCAACTATGCGGCGAATTTGGGAGCGAGCTCGAGGTGCTGGTCAAGGCCGATGAGGCCGAGTTGCGTGACGTGGCCGGTGAGAAATTGGCTGATGCGATCATCAGGGTACGCAGGGGCGAGGTTACGGTCGATCCCGGCTTTGACGGTCAATATGGATCGATCAGGGTTCGCGCTTAGTAGTCGGTAAAGTAACGGACGGACCCTCCGAGAATGCTCCGGGAGTCGGGGCGCAGGTCCGGTCGGTGCCTTTTCCCTGCATGAGCAGGCCCTGTGCTAAAATTCCGGCAATTCAGGCGGGGCTGGCTACGCCGCACCGCCACCCCGGGGACAATTAGAACTTGCCTGAAACTGTTTCTGTGCACCTGCGCCGTTTGCAGAAAGAGGATATCACCGAGGTCGTAGAGATCGAGCGGGAAGCCTTCGCGCCCATGTGGACAAGTTCGGGTTTCAAGCGAGATGTCAGCAACAGGCGAGCTTGCTACCTGGTTGCCTGCATCGACTCAACCGAGGCGAGCCAGACTCCCGAACCGGAAAGCAGGGAATGTCCTGACCATCCCCAGTCCTGGATGTCGAGATTGGCCGACCGGCTGGGTTTGGGTGGTGGGGCCCCGCCACCGTCGGATACCCCCCCGGCTATCGCTGGATACGTCAGTGTCTGGTACCAGGGAGACGAGGCACACATTACTGAGATCGCTGTCAGGGAGTCCCTGCGTGGAAACGGCATTGGCGAACTCCTCCTGATCGGGTCCCTCCGGGCGGCCCGGGAATACGGTTCCGTGGTTATGACCCTGGAGGCGCGGGTATCCAATTTTATCGCCCAGCGACTCTACGAAAAGTATGACTTCAAGTCGGTGGGAATCCGAAAGGGCTACTATTCGGATAACCGCGAGGACGCGGTGATAATGACCACCACTCCCATCGGGACCGAGGATTACAGCCGGAAATTCCGGGAGCTGCAGGACACGTGGGAGACCCGCTGGGGGCCCATTTCGATCATGGACTGACGGCTCAGGTTGACCCCACACCGGGTTTGGGCACCTGTGGCCTCCTCCCCGCAGGGTAGTCGCGCCTGAATTGATTCAGCTTTGCCCACGACCGTCATTTCCGCGAAAGCGGGAATCCAGTGCCCGTTTCTGAATTAACCTGAATCAAAGCGGCAATAAACCTCTATTGTCACACATCCTCCAAGATGCGATTGCCCCGGTCCTCCTCGAGTTCAAGTTGACCATATCAGAGAGTGGTTGTTAGAATTACGCTCGTTGTGCCCTAGCCGGGGCCTTGTCTCAACGGGGCGTCCAGCATTGCCCGGAAAACTGGCAAAAGTGCCAAAGCAGTTGGGGTCTCGCAGGGGTTAAAAGACCATCCCGGGGGAAAATGCTTGTCATTGGCTTGACCGGAGGGATTGGGACGGGCAAGAGTGAGGCAGCTCGCCACATGGTGGACCTGGGCGCTGAATTGATCGACGCCGATGTGGTTGGCCATGAGGCCTACACTCCCAATTCAGAGGCATGGCGGCAGGTGGTGGGTGCCTTCGGCGAAGGTATATTGGGTGCCAATAGTGAGATAGACCGGCGAAAGCTGGGTGCCATCGTGTTCTCCGATCCCGATCAGTTGGCTCGCCTTAACGGTATCATGCACCCACTGATGGCCAGCATGGTCGGGAGCAGAATTGAGGAGCACCGGCGTCGGGGTGGCCGGGTGGTGGTGGTCGAGGCGGCGCTGCTTTTCGAAGCGGGATGGGACTCGCTGGTTGACGAGGTCTGGGTCACCGATTCCTCCGTTGAGGTGGTTGCCGAAAGGCTGGCCCGGCGAAATGGTATGACCGAGGTAGATGTCCGCAAACGCGTCAGCTCTCAAATGAGCCGAGAGGAGAGGGTGAGACGCGCCGATTTCGTGATTCATAACTCCTCGGACATGGACGCCATGCGTAAAACGATCGATGAGTTGTGGGCAACCCGAGTAAAAGGAAGGATTGAACAAGCATAATGGTAGAAGCCGCAGAACAGGAACAACTACATTACAGCGAGTACGCGATTGAGGAGTTTCTCGTTCGCGCCGAGCCCTACTACCGCGCGGTGGGTGACGAGATGGAGCTCTTCGCCGCCGCATACCAGCAGCACATCCCCGTGCTGCTCAAGGGTCCGACGGGCTGCGGGAAAACCAGATTCGTGGAATACATGGCCTGGAAGCTGGGCCGCCCTCTCACGGTTATCCGCGAGCAGGCCAAGGATGCAGGCGCTACCTCGGGGACAAGTGGATTGACGGCGCAGGACGTCGGCGTAGGCGAGGTTCGCGTGCCGCTGGTGACCATCGCCTGTCACGAGGACCTCACCGCCAGCGACCTGGTGGGCCGGTACCTGCTGGACGCCGAGGGCACCCGCTGGATCGATGGCCCGATGACTCGCGCCGTGAAGGCCGGGGCCATTCTCTACCTTGACGAGGTGGTCGAGGCCCGCAAGGACACCACGGTGCTGATTCACCCGCTGACGGACCATCGCCGGATTCTGCCGGTGGAGAAGACGGGCACCATCATCGAGGCTGACGACCGGTTCCTGCTCTGCATTTCCTACAACCCCGGTTACCAGAGCGCTCTGAAGGATCTGAAACACAGCACCAGACAGCGCTTCATCTCCATAGAATTCTATTACCCTCCCAGGGAAATCGAACGGGAGATTATCCAAGCGGAGGCCGGCTGCACCGAGGAGCAGGCTGATGCCCTGGCGAAGCTGGGCGAGAAGATCCGCAATCTCGAGGACCATGGGCTGCAGGAGGGAGCCAGCACTCGTCTGCTGATTTACGCCGGTCGGCTGATGTCCGAGGGAATACCTGCCCGCAGGGCATGCCAGGTGGCTATCGTCTGGACGCTGACCGATGACCCCGAACTTCAAAGGAGCCTGGAGGAGGTAGCCTCCTCCATTTTCGAGTAGTCTTTCCAAGCATCGCGCCTTGGTAGGGGAGAGTTAATAGTCCTGACGCCTCCGGAGCTCATCAAGCGGGCGTTGGCCAACCGGTCCACCAGCAGGGCGGCGGAAGAGGGTCTGACGCCCGCCGCCGTCATGGTGTTGGTCTACCCCAAGGATGACGATCACTGGGTCCTGCTGAACAAGAGGTCCGAATGGGTGGTGCATCACAAGGGGGAGATTTCGTTTCCCGGGGGCGGCACTGATCCGGAAGACCGGGACGCCCTGGACACCGCGCTGAGGGAGACCGAGGAGGAGATGGGGATTCGCCGGGAAGATATCAAGGTTCTCGGCGAGATGGATGAGGTGGTCACCCGGTCCAGGTTTCGTGTGAGAGTGTTTGCCGGAACCATCGATCGTCCCTGCAACTTCAGGCCCAGCGCCGACGAAATTGCCGAGATAGTGGAATTCCCCGTCAGCGCGTTGCTGGATCCCTCCAGCACTCGCACGGAGACCCACTGGCAGGCGGAGGGCCCCACCACCGTACAATCTTACGCCTACGACAAGCACCTGGTATTCGGTGCAACTGCAAGAATCCTCCAGCAATTCCTGCATCTCTTGGAGGACGGGCTGGAAAGCGAGGGTCCGAATTGACAAGCAGCGCTCCGACACCCGAGATAGAACAGGAATTGGGAAAACTGCCCCCGGCAGTGCTGGAGGCCTACCAGGGGTCCATTGACGCCGTCAGCCAGGCCTTTGGGCCTGATGAGGTCGTGCTGTGGGCCAAGGAAGGCATATCGATAGGCTCCCAGACCATCCGGTCCTGGGAGGCAGCTATCGAGTACTACAAGGTCAGTCCCGACGTTTGCCGCTTCTTGTCGTTTCCGTCGTTCATGCAGTGGGCCCGCTGCGGCACTTACCTGGCCCAGGACTCGCCCACGCTGGCGGTGGCATTCTTCAAGTCCAGCGTTGCCATCGTTCCCAACCTTCGCCCCCAGTACATTCCCAGGTGGGCCGGACTCGGGCGGAGCATGTACAAAGGGACCTGGAAATCCAGCACCCTGGCCGCCAAGTTCTTTGAGGTCTCCCCTGAGCTGGTGCGAAGCCTGCCGTTCTGGGACGTCGAGGTGTTCGCCTCCCTGATCGAGGCCCTGTCTTACAAATCCTATGACGTGGCCAGCGAGTGCCTGACGCTGGGCAAGGACGTCCTTCCCGGCATGGGACGGGAGAGAGAGCCATTCCTCGCCATGACTCGCGCCCTGATCGATACCAGTTGGCGGGAGGTGAAAACCTGCCTGGAGCTGGTCCCGAGGGCCCTGCAGCACGTGGACGAGGCCCAGACCGGCCGCTTCCTCAAACTGGGAGAACGCCTGGCCAAGGTGGGGCTCCGCGACACCTCCCGGTTTCTGGCCGACGGTACCCAGGCTCTGGGCAGGGTGCCCCAGGGCAACCAGGGCTACATCCTGGACCTGTGCGACCAACTGGTGGCCATAGCGCCCGAGTCTGTGCCACCCTTCCTTCGCAGCCTGGACGGCGTGTTAACACGCATCACCGTCAGCCAGCTGGACACCTGGTACCAGCATGGAATGCGGTTGCTGCAGGAGAACCCGGAAAGCGGCATTGCGTTCTTCAAGATAGAGTCGAACACCTCGGAGCAGATGCTGGAAACTCTGTCATCCAGTCTTGAACTCGACCGGGTCAAGGGCATCATCCGTCTGTATTGCCGCGCCATTTCGGGCGCCGGGGTGGAGATCATGAACTCCCAGGAACTGGTCCGCCGCAACATCGGATGGGTGGACGAGGATACCGCCTCCACTGACGGCTCCAAAGTGTTCCTGCCGCCCGTGGTCGATCGCTATTCCAACAAGCAGGACAACTTCTCCTGGTTCAAGGTGGTCTCCACTCACCAGGTGAGTCGCCTGGAGTTTGGCAGCTTTGAGTTCCAGTTCGACAGACCGACAACGCAGTTCGAAGACCGTCGTCACGCCATGGAAGAGGAGCTTCTCGCCAAGCGCGCCGAGGAACAGGCGTCAAGACAGGCCATCGTCGATATGGCCCGGGAGATGGCGGGGGATGACGCCGAGGTGACATTCATGGAGGCGGGTTCGGGTGGCGAAGCCTCCATGATGCCTGAGGGAATGATGCCGGAGGCGCCCGGCTCCATGCGGTCCTACACCGACATCGGCCGGTTCCTAGCCATGTTCGAGAACGGCAAGCTGGCCTTCGACCTGTTCACTGTGCTGGAGGACGGAAGGCTGGACTATCGCATTAACGTGGAATACCCGGGCATTCGCCGGGCCGCCAACCGCGTGCAGCAGGATGCCCTGGAGGGCCGCCCTCCCATCGAGCAAATGCCGCTCCACCAGGCGATGGTCGAGTTGCTCGTTCACATGAGCCTCGAGAGGTTCACCGGCCTCCCTGTGCCCGAAGGGTATGAGGAGGTGGCGGAGATGCTGTCGCGCATCCTCCATCAGCTTCGAACCGCCGAGGCCAATGTGGAGGACACCGCTGAGGCGACCCTGCGGGCCTACGAAATAATCTCCCGTCTGCCGAACCAGCAGGAGGAAGAGGAAAACTGGGACGAGCAGGACCTGGAGGAGCCGGGCGATTTCAACGAAGAGGAATTCCAGGACCTGGTGGACCGCCTCCAGGCCGATATGGACCAACGCAACGAGAACGCCGAGGGCGAAGAGTCCTACGAATCCCCGGAGCCCGTGGACTATCGCGGCGACTTCAAGCCAGAAATGGTGCAGTTGCTCACCCGCCTTCAGGCAGACAGCAGCGATCAGGACGGCGAGGCCCAGCCCATGACCCAGGAGATGCTGGAGCAGCTCCTGCAGGAGAGCGATGAGCTGGAACTGGACGCGGAAGAGGGTGACATCACCGACGCGATGACCACCTTCGCCCAGAACATCATGAAGGAGGCCGGTACTCCGCCGCCCAACTCCCAGCCGGGCCAGGGTTACGGACCGCTGCTCAACGACGACGACCAGGGCGGCGAGCTGGAAGCCAGGGAGCCCCAGACCTTCCTGTATGACGAGTGGGATTTCCGTGCCAATGACTACAAACCCCGGTGGTGCATCGTCAAGGAAAAGACGGTCGAGGAAGGCGACATCAACTTTTACCAGGATGCCCTGAAGAACTATGCGTCGCTCTCGGCCCACATCCGCCGGCAGTTCGAACTGATCATGCCCGAGAGCATGCGCAAGACCTATCGGCTCATCGACGGTGAAGACCTGGACCTCAACGCAACCCTGGAGGCCTGGGTCGACCTGAAGATGAACATCCCGCCGGACGACAAGATCTACTGGCACCGCAACCGGAACCGGCGGGACGTGGCCGTGGTTTTCCTGCTGGACATGAGTGCCTCTACCGCCGAGGCCATCGACGAAGGGCGCCAGATGGTCGACGACCGGGATGCTCCCGACGACCCCGTGGAGTACATGGTCTGGCTGCGACGTCGCCGTGAGGGTCTGGTGCGCCGAAATTACAAACGCATCATTGACCTGGAGAAAGAGAGTACAGCGCTGCTGGTGCAGGCCCTGGAGAACATCGGCGACACCTACGGCATCTACGGCTTCTCCGGCTATGGCCGCGAGAACGTCGAGTTCTACGTGATCAAGGACATCGGAGAAAACTTGGGCGACAAGGTGAAGCGGCGCATCGACAAGATCACGCCGCTGCACGCTACGCGCATGGGTGCGGCTATACGTCACGCCATCACCAAGCTGGAGAACCAGGACGCGCATACCAAGATCATGTTCCTGGTCAGCGATGGCCGGCCCCAGGACCGTGGCTACAGCCGCGAGGGGGTGGAAAAGGAGTACGCCGTCCACGACACCCACATGGCTCTGGTGGAAGCTAGGCAGAAGTCGATCACGCCCTTCTGCCTGACGGTGGACAAGGCGGGGCACGACTACCTGAAGAGCATGTGCGGCGACATGGGCTACGAGGTCCTGGGCGACATCTGGGCCCTGCCGGAGCGCCTGCCCATGCTGTACCGCGAGCTGACGGCCCGCCGTTTCGCCCGGCGATAGCCGTCGGGGCCCCTAAAGCGGCAGAATCACTGGCAACGAAAGGCCCGCTCCGAAATTCCGGCGCGGGCCTCTGATGTTCATGGCATGTCCCTCGTTCAGGGGGCCGGAAACGTGAAATTTGGTTGTTATTTCTGCACTTTCTCTGGGGATGGTGAGAACTGCAGTCGGAATTGAAAACTTTCACGGTCTCCATACAATTCTTTCATGCGATATCTTAGATCATCCATCGTCTCGCATGTGCTAGCTACCCCGATCAACTTCCAAATGTGCTCTACCAGGCGCTTTAACCCATATTGGCTAGAAAGCCACTGGTGATAATTCTGACCGTGAGTGGGCTTGGGGGCATTTTCCTGAAGCCACTCAGCAACGTCTGGATCTAGATACCTATAGACGAGTTCGACAACTAGCCGTCCCCAACACTTAGGGCGCTGGTGCGCCGGTTTAGTCCAACCGGTGAGTCTCCCAAATTGAACCCAAAGCTCATCTGGGAAAGTCTTCTCCCATTTCCGCATGGAATCCGCCAAATATAGGTTCAATTTGAACTGCAGTTCATCTACCTCTCGCTGATCTTGGTACCCAGTTGCTTCATCTACTAGGGCAACTATGCCCACCTTAGCGGTGGCCCTGATAAAACGGTTCGCGTTGGCGGCAATGCGGCTCTGCCTCGGAGTCAGCGTGGCGTAGTCCGCTGCGGTCGAGTAGGCTACACAGAGGTCCATGAACCTTTCCACAGGGAGACCACTTGCATATTTTGTAAAATTTTCACCGCCAGTATCAAACTGTATCAAAGCGGGAATAATGCCATTTTCCGCAGGAATTAGGTCTTCTGGCAGGAATGGGCGTAAAGGCTGAACTCTGATGTACTCCGCAAGCTGCCCACCCTCCGTTTCAATAAGCCCTACCACGGCTCCTTTTAAGCTGAACACCCGCTCGCCGTTGTCTAACACGTAACAGGGGAGCAACGACTCTCCTACCTGTAAAGAACCCCAGGCGATAGCTACAGGGACGTTTTCTGTGGGCTTGGATACTGCTCTTTCCTGCAGTTTCTCTTTACTCCATCTCTTCTTGGCTGCGCTGCTAGCGAGTTCCTTCCTCTCTTCTGGCGTTAACGCCTGCATGCGAGCCTTGCCACCGCGGGCACGGCCGAGCGTATTCTCAGAAGATTCCACCTGCACCATCTTTGCACCTCCATTGATGAATGCTAGCATGGTGCCAGCATCTTGTCAATATTGTTGGCAATATAGACCTACAATGCCAACAAAACAGGAGTTCTGGACGAAGTTATAAGGGAGTAAGGCTAGGCTGCTAGGTTCCTGACGAAATGTATCCAAGTAGTCTGATCGTATAACTCCTACTCGATGTAATTGCGCCTACCTCATTTCGTTTCCGCCCAAAAATCAGGCAGGTTTCGGATTTGGAGCTAGTAGTTTGAGGCTTTTTCTTTGAAGTCGCTTGCCGGCATTCCTGCTGATACTTGAATAGAAACCGGGTCTGCCCTCACGCCGCCGGCTTGACGCTCTCGAAGTGACGGCGCGGATTCTCGATCATCATCCGGTCGACGACTTCCTGGGAGACACCCAGCTCCATCAGCCGGGGAATGAAGTGGTGGCTCAGCCACAGGAACCCCTCGGGGTTCTCCTCCCGGGTGGGGAAGCCCACCAGCCCGATGCGGGAGAGTACCACGTTCCAGTCATGGGACATCATCATGTTATCGCCGATGCCCTCGTCCAGCAGCTCCTTCAGGTAGACGGCCCTGTCCTCCCACTGCGGCAGGTGTGGGCGGCCGAACTCGTTGTTGATGTCCCAGCCCAGCCACACGCCCAGGCGTGCCAGCTCCCGGTGATAGTCGGGGTCCAGGGTCTGGTTGATATGGCCGACGTAGATGTTCTGGGGTTCCACCCCCTCCTCCATCAGTATCTGCACCTGCCGCTCCCCGATGCGGGACATTGGCGGCGTGTGGGTGGTGATGGGCACCCCGGTGCGCAGGTGGGTGCGGGCGGCGGCCCGGAACATGAGCTCCTCGTGCTCCGAGATGGGGTCGTTGGTGGCCACCTTGATCATCCCTGCCTTGATGTCGGTGCCGTCCATGCCTACCTCAACGTCTTTGACCCAGAAATCGGCTATGAACTCTTTGTCCCGCCACCACAGGCTGCGGGGAATATCCAGCCAGGAACCGGTGCTGCAGATGAAATTCACCCCGGTCGCCAGCGAGACCTCCTTCATCAGCTCGACGTCCCGCCCCAGGTCCATGGGGGAGACCTCGACGATGGTGTCGACCCCACCGTCTTTGGCCCGCGAGAAATCTTTCACCGCCATCTCGTAGACCTGGTCGCGCAACTCCAGCTCCCCGTAGCTGATCCGTATCCCGGCCGAGGAGTCGATCAGGTGCTCGTGGGGCAGGGTGAACCCCAACTCTGAGGTCTGCATCGTTCCCACTGCCGTATTGATGGTCGCCATTACACGCCTCCTTTTCCCTGGACGAGTGTATTTGCGGCTGGTTTGACGCGGATTATACTGGCATTGGCAATCGATACGGTAGCCTGGTGACGCGGAGAGTACGAAATGGCACTGCACTTTACGGAACAGGAGCTGGCTTCCCGGCGTGATAGGGTGGCCGCACAGTTGCAGGCGGACGGGCTGCACGCTCTGCTGATTTTCCGCCAGGAGAGCATGTATTACCTGACCGGGTATGACACAACCGGTTATTCCCAGTTTCAGTGCCTGTACCTGGGCGCCAACGGCAGTCTCGTGCTGTTGACTCGTTCCGCGGACTTGCGGCAGGCGCGGCTGACCTCAGTCGTTGAGGACATTCGCCTGTGGGTGGACCGGGCCGGGGTGAATCCCGGCGACGACCTGTGGGCCATCATGGAGGAGCAGGGTTGCCGGGGACGGAAGGTGGGTGTGGAGCTGGAGGCCTGGTGTCTCACCGGCCGGCGCTGGGAGTACGTCAGGGGCGCGATGGAGGGCAAGCGCCAGTGGGAGGACCGGTCCGACCTGGTCAGCCATCTGCGCCTGGTCAAGAGCTATGCCGAGATCGAGTACGTGCGGCAAGCGGCAGTCCTGGCGGACGAGGCGTGGCTGGCCGCCCAGCGAACGGCCCTGGCCGGGACGCCGGAGCAGGACATCCTGGCCGCCATGAACACCGCGGTCTTCCACGGTGGAGGAGACTACACTGCCACCCGGTTCATCATCGGCTCGGGCGAGAATGCGCTCATGGTGCGAAACTTCACCGGCTATCGTACCCTGGGCGACAACGACCAGCTGCAGCTGGAGTTCGGCGGTGCCTACCGCCATTACCACTCCGCCCTGATGCGCACCATCCTTACGGGCACTCCCGACCCCCGGCACGTGGCGATGCACGCGGCATGCGCCGAGGCCCTGCAGGCCTGCAAGGAGGCCTGTCGCCCTGGGGCGACCTTCGGCGACATCTTCAGCGCCCACGCCGTGGCTCTCGACCGGGCGGGATTCGGCGAGCACCGCCTCAACGCCTGCGGCTACAGCCTTGGCGCCCTCTACCCTCCGACGTGGATGGACTGGCCCATGATATTCAGGGACAACCCGGTGGTGCTGGAGCCCAACATGGTGATCTTCATGCACATGATCCTGCTGGATGCGGACACGAAGCTGGCCATGTCGGTGGGCGATACCGTCATCACCACCAAAGACGGCTGCGAGACCCTCACCAAGCTGGGCCAGGACCTGGTCGTGAACTGAGGGGCCAATTGGGGCAACTGCACGGTCTTATTCGGCCAGGACTTCCTCCATCGTCTTGCCAACGTGCGGGCCCGCCGTTATCGGGATTTTCTCAACTGCCCCGTTGCTCCTGATTTGCAGACCGACGTACGGTCCGACATGCTCGTTAAACATGTCCACGCCTTCGTCACCCCTTCGGGGATAACCCATGCGTCGTAACCAGCCGGGAATGACGTGCTGGATTGCGGCGATGTTGAAGGCGTAATGTTTTACCTGTGGTGGAAACTCCACCAGTTTCAGCCCCACGTCGATGTTTTCCTCTAGGCCGCCTGTGCTTTGGACTGCGGCCAGCCTCAATTGTTCCAGCTCTGCCTTGGCTCCCTCCTCGATCAAGATTTGTTGCAGGTCCTGCGGCATCGATTGCCACACTTCCTTGTTGACCACATTGGTGGTGGGAAGCCAACTGACCAATGGGCCGTTCATGTAGTCGATCACCTCGTACCAGCGCTGCTCGTAAGCTGCCGTGGCATTTGTTACAGCGGCGTCAAAACGGTCGTGTTCTAGGCTCGCGTATACCTCGATGAAAGATAAGAAACTGGCCACAGCCCCCATTCCGTCAAGCCAGTCCGACAGGGCTGCCGCATAGCTGCGCATCCTCTGTTGCTCGAAGTCTGCAGAGGTCATTAATGGTTTTTTGCTGAAGATGTACACATCGTTCAGGTTTAACCAGTTGTGGTTAACGACGACCCCACCGTTTGTGGCCTCGCTCAAGATCGCATCCATTTTAGGAATCATAGAGGAATTGGAGAGGTATGCGGTCTTTCCGTCAGGATAAATCCCCCACAGACTGAACGCCTCGGCTGACGGCAGCGCCGCTGCGATGTATCCGTTAAATATGTGGGACATGTCCAGAGTCCCGTCTGACAGAAGAGGCAAAGTGTCGGGGCCAGCCACACCCAACTCGGGGACTGAGGAGATCTTGAGTAGCAGCTGTCCATTGGTGCGCGCCTCCAGGTTTGGTTTCAAGTATTGATCAATAAGGCTGCATGTCAGCAACGCACGGTTAATACAGTAGTACACAATTTCTATCTGGTGCCCCCGACTTACGAGCCTAGCTGGGTTGCTGAGCTTGGCCCTTTGCAGCAGGGATTGGTAGTAATCTGATTCGTAAAGCCACTGATGATCTTGAAGGGCAGACAAAGAAACGTTTCCATTTCGGTCTCCCAGTTCTGGACTCGGGGCCGGCCCAACCAACTGCTCGAGATTGCCAACGTAGATGGCCCCCGGGCCACCGGCATGTTTTTCGGCGTATGTATCGAGGTCTCGTTCTGCAGACGGGATGGTGCCTCTTACCATTTCGCACTCAGCAAGGGAAGCTTCCATATCCCACAGGAATAGGTGGTCATCTCTTGCTGCCTCTCGCATTGTAAGGACGAAGAATTCGCTGATTTGCAGCATTAGGTCGACTGTAGCCGCCGCTGCCTCCTGGGATATACCTTCAGCGACCAAAGCGTATGTGGCTTCCTCCTCGAAAACATATCTAAACTCTGTGTTCCTCCCAAGGCAATCGAACATCTGCATTGCCAACGGGTCCACTTGTTGGCTCCCTTGCAGCCGACCGATTGTGACTGCCTGGCACGCTTCTAACTCCAGCAATATCGCATTCTCAGTTGCGGGATCTATTGCTGCAGCCTCGGCAAAGGCCAATACAAAGAATTCCCGGGCACTCAGCATATAGTCCAACAGACGGGCCGCGCCTTCCGGAGACATTCCTTCCAGTATGGCACCACTCACGGCGACCGACCTATAAATTTCCTTATATTCTTCGCCGTCCTGAAGGCAGTCGAATAGCTGTCCAGCTGGGCCCTCAATTCTGTTGGGATCAAATCCATTCGATGATACGGGCGTCGCAGTTGGCTGCGGCGTTTGGGTAGGCGATGGTTGTGGTGTAGCCGCAGGCTGAGGGGTGGGAGTAGGCGATGGTTGTGGTGTAGCCGTTGGCTGCGGGGTGGGAGTGGGCGACGGTCGTGGTGTAGCCGTTGGCTGAGGTGTGGGGGTAGGCGATGGTCGTGGTGTAGCCATTGCCTCCGCTGCCTTCGTCGCCTCAACTCGTGCGGTTATAGTGGCCTCCAACGAGGCTTCAGCCGACTTGGTGGCCTGAATTCCCGCCTCCACCGTTGCCTGCACGTCCGGAGTGGGCGACGGTGATTCGGTTGTCGCGGCCGGAGTTGGTTCTCCACCGCCGCAGGCGATGGTCCATATCAGAATGATTAGAGAACGCCAAGAGCCGGCGGCTGCCGCACTACCTCTTCTCGGTTGAATAATATTTTCCGCATTGCGAGCAGCCCGTTATGACGGCAGCGACTCATTCGCTTATCCCCTACTGCTGCCTTGCCACAATCAGCACCTGGACACGCACTTCGTCGGCCAGGTAGGCCACCGGGCCCGCTATCGGCGTGGCTATGCCCAGCTGTTCCCAGGTGAAGGTGGTTTTGGCCAACACGTTGACCACGCTGCCGTCGTGGCGCGCCTCCACATCGAAGGTAAGCGGTGTTACCCGGTCTCCGATCTGAAGGGAGCCGGTCAACGAACCGGTGGTTACCTCTCCGTCAAAGAAACTCTCGGGAAGATCCGGTAGCTGGTCGACGGTAACCGTTGCGGTGCGGGTGTCAGGGAACATTCTTTGCCGTATGTACCGGTCGCGGAAACTCTGGTCACTCTCCAGGGAGTGAAGGTCCAGACTGATCTCCGACGGACTGCCGTCCAGGTTGGCGAATCCGCTGAGCGACGTGCTGGAGATGACGGCGTCGAACCGGATCGGCGATCTGTTCAATTCCTCTTCCACGGTGAACGTTATCTGGGACCCCTCGCCCACCACAAAGGACTGCTTCTCCGTGGCGGGCTCCGTAGGAGCCGGCTCCGGCGTGTCGGTGACAGTGGGGGCGGCTGTCTCGGTCGGCAAGGGAGTGGGCTCGGTTCTCCGGGTGGGCGGCGTCTCCCTGGTCGGTGGCACAGTTGCTGTCGTAGTGCCAGGCGCAGTAGTGGGTACTGGCGCTGAGGTTGCCGTGGGCGCTGGTGGCGCTGTCGGCTGCGGGGCCGTCGGGGCCTCCGTCGGCACGGCCGTTGATTGGGGAGGCGCCTCTGTGGCCGCTGCTGATGTGGGCGCGGAGCGGGTTTCTGAAGCGGGAACTGTTGCAGGTTCCTCTGACTCTCCTCCGCAGGCCACGCCGACCAGGGCGATTACCAGTGAGAGAGCCAGGAACCGGGCAAGGATTGTCATGGCACGTTTACTCTCCGGCGTCTATTAACTTCCGAAGCTCTATCAGGGCCTGGTTGCTGATGCGACGCTTGATGGTTATTCGGCGTGGTGGAACTCGTAGTTCCAGTTCCTTGATCACTTGCGGACCTGACCTGGAGGCCCGGGCGATGGAGATGTAGGCCAGTCCCATGGGCCGGCCGTCCAGTTCCGCAGGGCCCGGCGAACCAGTCACTCCGATGCCGTAGTCGGCGCCCAGCTGCAGCAGCGCGGCCGACGCCATGGCGTTGGCCGTCTCCTGGCTGATTACCCCGTGGTTGTCCAGCAGGGTTGGCGGGACGCCGGCGGCCGCGATGGAGGCCGCGCTGAAAGCTACGATGCCGCCCCGAAAGTGCCGGTCGGAGTCGTTAGCCTCAGTGATGGCGTTGGTTAGGAATCCACCGGTGCAGAACTCCATCACCGCCATGGTTCTGTTTCTGGACTGCAGGGCCTGGGCGACTGACTGCTCCGGAGTTTCGTCATCGTAGCCCCAGACGTACTCGCCTAGGCGTTCCCTTATGGCAGTTTCAACCGGGACAATCATGTCTCGGGCCGTCGCTTCGTCCTCGGCGCGAGCGATGACCCGAAGGTGGATTCCATCGGCCTTGGAGTAGATGCCCAGGTAGGGATTCTTGTGCCCGAAGTATTCGGACATTATCTCGTCGACGGACGCCTCGCCCAGGCCCATCGTTTTGATGTTCCTGGTGATGGTGACCTCCTCCGTTACCAGTCCCCGCAGGCGCGGTTCCACTTGGTCCCGGAATATGGCCTGCATCTCTGCTGGCGGACCCGGCATGGAGACGATGATTTTGCCGTCGCGCTCCGCCCACCATCCGGGTGCGGTGCCGTTGTGGTTGGGGATGAACTGCGCCGAAGGGATCAGCCAGGCCTGCTTGATGTTATGGGACGGCATGTCCTGCCCGCGGCCGCGGAAGTATTCCCTCAGCTGCGCCACCTGCTCTTCCTGCACCTCTGGAGACTCGCCGAAGGTTGCCGCTACGGCCTCCCGGGTCAGGTCGTCCTGGGTTGGTCCCAGACCGCCGGTGGTGAAGATAATATCCGAGCGCTTCAGGCCTTCCTGGAAAGCCTCGGTGAGCTGGGCCAGATCGTCCCCCACCAGCGTTACCCGTTGCAGTGTGATGCCCAATGGCGGTAGCCGGGTGGCGATCCAGCCCGCATTGGTATCGTTGAGTTCACCCATGAGCAACTCAGTGCCGATACCCATTATTTCGGCTCTCATGCCGCTCTCCTCAGGGAAATCCGTTCGGCGCCGTTAGCGCCATTCGTGGCGGGTGTAGGTCGCACGGGGCAGGGGCTGTCTATGGGTGGGACTGGGAAGGAGCTTGCCGCGGGACTCCGTTCTTCGACATGCCTGTTTCAGTTGCTTGGCGACTCTCCGGATTCCCCGTTTCCATCGTCCTCAGGTGGTTCCCATCCCGGCAAAATAAGCGGGTCGGAGGCCAGCGCCTCGATACCCTCCAGCCGGTCTTTCCTGATGGAATAAAGTGCTTCGTCGTTGTGATTTACCGTACGCGCGTAATAGCTGTCGCTTCCCGGTGGTCCGTCCGCTAGGTGTATTTCCACAGTGGCCTGTCCCCTGCGGGCAATGACCACCCGAACAGTGGGCTCGTCCAGACCGAATTCCTTGAGACGTTCTTCCTCCCGGTCCTGGATGCGCGGGTCCACGATTGTGTCGATTCGTGGAGCAGCCAGAAGCCGCACCCAGTCGCTCCACTCTGCGGCAACCGGGGCCGCGGATTCCGGGTTGACGGGCGGGGGTTCAGTGCTCACCATCCACCCCGCCTCATCCAGGAAATACACTGCGGAGTCCTCGCCGGCAGTTACCTCGATGACCCGGATATCGCCGATCTCCATATCAAACAGCTTGCCCCACGGCGGTTCCAGGGCCAGCCGGTTTACCACCTGCGCCCAGACTGACGGCACTGTGTAGAGTGCATTGTCCCCGACAAGGCGGGCGTATTGGTTGTTTCCGTCAGGCGTCGGAATGCCCATGTGGAACTCGAAGGTGTTGCCGGCAAAGTCGGTAACACGCACAACCGATTCCGGAGGATCGAGGCCATACTGAGACGGGTTGTCCAGGGTTTCCTTGAGCCCCCGGTTTACCCGTGGCCCGCTGAGGAGGAGCGGTGTCCCACTCCACCTGTGCTGGAAGACAGGGAAGTTGGGATCTCCGAGGATTACCCACTGGTAGCCCCCCGGGTCGCGCGCGAACTGCACCGCCTCTCCGCCGTGTACCACCTCGATGTTGGTGATGTCGGTATCATCGATCTTGTAGAGCCACGGTTCCTCAGGGTCGGGATCCCCCTGAAAGACCACGTCGGTAAACTCGATGATGGCCCAGGTGGCGCCGATCATCACCGCCAGGACGGCGAGCAGTATTGTCAGCCTGATGTTCATGCGTCTTGATGCAGGATGGTGCTGAAAGTCGTGCGTGCCGGTCGTGTCATTTCATTTTCGGTAAGTGGTTTCCCTGTACCGCCGTCCTATCGCCGCACCCACCATACCAGGCCGGCGACCAGGGCCATGATCCCAGGCAGGAAAAACCAGGACGAGAAACGCACGAAGTTGTACTCGTTGCGGTCCAGGTTGAATTCCCGGTAGGCAAAGGCCTTGGGGCGGATGGAAACCAGTGAGTAGTCTCCCAGCAGGTAGTTGGCCGAGTTGACGAACATGTCCAGACCGCTGCCGCGGCCGATGTTGATATTGGCTACGAAGTCCGCGTCGCCATAGGCCATTATCAGCGAAATGTCCGACTCCGCGGGCCCATCCTGAGGCACCTGCATACCAACCTTGCCTGCCGAACGCATCAGCATGGCGGGAATGAAAGGCCCCCTCGGGTCCGCATTATCGCCCTCCGTCACCGGATCAATGCGGTCCGGATCGGTTATGGCGTAGCTGTTGGGGGAGGTAAAGCCCAGTGCCAGGGGCAGTCGCGCCCCGTCGTTGAAAGGCAGTATGGCCGCCGCATCGGGCATGAATACGTCCTGGAGGGCCTGCCCCTCAGGCGCCACGATTTCCAGGGCGGCTTCAAAGGCGCTGCTGATGGCTGAATCGGTACCGCCTAGCACCTGCACGTTGAAGTTCACCAGGGTATTGAAGTCAACATTTACGTTCAGGGTCTGTGGGAGTCCCGGTACGGAAGCATCCAGGTCACGCACGTATCCCGGGCTGAGCAGGACACCCCATTGAATCAGGAATTCACTCCAGGAAATGGGCGTGTCGGGTTCGGCCAGGAATATCAAGTTCCCGCTCTCCCGCCGACGCTCCCCCGAGAGGTCTCTCCCCAGCAGATAGAGGTCCAGGGCGATGGCGTGGGCCTCGGGGAGCTCTGAGGTGGGTCCCGCCACAACCACTAGGGCCGCGTCATCCGGTACGGACACGTCCGTCGACGCCCGAGACCACAGAAGTACCCTGACCTGGTAGTTCTCCTGTTCCAGGGTCTGACGAAGCAAGGCGTATCCGTCACCGGAGCCACTGTCGATATTTCGTTCCCCGTGGCCGGCCAGGAAGTAAATCACCTTCTGCTCTTGCCCTGTCGCTACGTAGAGTCCTGTGACCAGTTCCTGTTCCAGCTGGCTGAAGACCTCGTCGCTGCTCTGGAACGAGTTGAAGACACCCGTTTCGGTGTTTTCCACCACAACGGTCTCGCTGACGAATCCGGTGGGGCGGGACCCGAAGTAGGCCTCCACCACGCTTGGCTCCAGGTCTGGGTCGACGACCCGGTAGGACAGCCGACTTGACCGGGCCTTGAATTCCTCCAGGGTCTCCACTACCCGGTTGCGCCTGGTCGCCACGCTGGAGTCCGGCGCCTCCTCCAGGGCTTTGTAGAACGCGGTCACACGGACGTCCTGTTGCAGGTCCTCCAACAAATCGCGCGTGCGCTCCGACAGGCTGAACTGGTTCGTGGCCGTAACGTCCACTCTGTCGGAGTTCTCGAAGGAAACAAAATTGAGAATCACTATGATTCCGGTCACGGCCCCCAGCACTATCAACGTGTTGATGCCGTAGCGGCCGGTCCGGCTTAGGAAAGCGGCGATTACCGAGCTGATGAACACGGCGCCGACGATGGCGATGAGCGAGGCCCCGATGGCGATGTCGATGTAGCCGTACAGCCGCATCGAACCGACGAAAGCTACGATGACGATGCCCGTCACCAGCCCGACGATGCCAGCGAGAAGCAGGGGGGCTCCGAAGACTCCAACCACATCGACCGCCGGCTCCAGCAGGCTGATCAATGGACGGGATACGTCCTCCTCGTTCCCTTCGTCGGCTTGGTCCGCCTCTGATTCCTCCGCCGGGGCCGTACTGGCGGCT
This sequence comes from Dehalococcoidia bacterium, assembly GCA_965208825.1. Lineage (GTDB taxonomy): Bacteria > Chloroflexota > Dehalococcoidia > Lucifugimonadales > UBA3495 > VXOI01. The sequence goes on along the minus strand of CBDBPP010000002.1, from coordinate 116,172 downwards.
TCCGGGGTTGGTGCACGCCGTCGGCGTCTCCTGCGCCAGTCGCGGGGTCCCTGTTGTTCACCGTCGGTGGGCTGTTGTCCGGCCATGCTAACGCCACCGCCTGGATTCCAGCGCGCGTACCGAAAGGAAGAGGAAGAAGACGATGACGCTGACGAAGTAGACGATGTGCTTGGTGTCTATCACACCCCTGGCGAAATCATAGAAATGGGCCGTCATTCCTATTTCCCCGATGACCTGTCCGGCGACCCCGCCCACGGCCTCGAATGCCTGGTCCGCATAGAACAGCGCCAGCAGGATGCCCACTCCCACTACCGCTGCCACTATCTGGTTGTTTGTGAGGGTGGAGGTCAGCATTCCAACCGCCAATGCCGCGGCGCCGTAAAGGGCCAGTCCCAGGTATCCCGCGTAGATGGGGCCAGGATCGGGGCTGGCGTAGACGAACAGCAGGATCACGTAGAATCCCGACATCACCAGCAAGAACACGAAGAATACAAGACTGGCCAGGTACTTGCCGATAATAATCTCCCAGTCCCGCACCGGGGAGGTCAGAAGCAACTCGATGGTGCCCAGCTTCTGCTCCTCGGCAATCAGGCGCATCGTCAGGACTGGTGCCAGCAGGACCAGGACCAGTATCGCCCCGGTGGTGATAAAGCCCGGAGGCCCCAGGAAGAATGTCCTCAACGATGCCTCGGGAAATGGATCGCCCAGGTTCCAGACAAAGAGCACTCCGGTCAGGAACAGGAAAATCATGCCGACGATGTATGCAGTGGGGCTCAGGAAGAAGATTTGCATTTCCTTCCAGGCCACGGCCCGGACGGTGCGCATGACTAGAGGTCCTCCTGGGTGGTGAGGCGGAGGAAAATCTCCTCCAGGCTCATTCCCATCATCTGCATGCCCCGCAGGCTCCATCCGTTGCTGATTACTTCTCGCGAAATCTCGTCGCGCAAGTCCCGGCCGGCCTGGGCCTGGATGACGTAAATGTGCCGGCCTTGCAGGCTGCGGTAGTTGACGCTCATCACACCATCGACCTTTTGCAGGGCCGCCAGGACATCCACCGAAGGTCCGCCCACCTCAACCTCCAAGCGCTCCACCCCCTGCAGTCCCTGAGCCAGGTTCTGGGGCGTGTCCTCTGCTACGATGCGTCCCTCATGGATGATCAGGACCCGTTCGCAGATCATGCTGACCTCAGGCAGGATGTGGCTGCTCAAGACTACCGTCTGCGAACGGCCCAGTTCCTGGATCAGGCTGCGGGTCTCCACCACCTGGATCGGGTCAATCCCGATGGTGGGCTCGTCCAGGACCAGGACCTCCGGTTCGTGCAGAATGGCCTGGGCAATGCCGACCCGCTGCCTGAACCCCTTCGACAGCTTGCCTATGTGTGTTTTCCGGTAGTCTCCCAAGCGGCAGACGTCGATGACGTCGCCCAGGCGGCTTCGTATCTTGGAGCCGGGCATTCCCCGCAGGGTGCCCATGTACTTGAGATAGTTGGTTACTGTCATGTCCGTATAGAGCGGAACTGTCTCGGGCAGGTAGCCTACCCGGCGGCGGACGTCCAGGGACTTCTCGACTACGTCGTACCCGTCCAGGGTGACCGAACCGCGGGTGGGGGGCAGGAAACCCGTCAGGATCCGCATTGTGGTGGTCTTCCCGGCACCGTTGGGGCCCAGGAATCCCAATACCTCGCCCTTGCGTACGTCGAAATTGACGTCCTGGATTGCCGGGTAGGGTCCGTAGTAGTGGGTAACGTCGGTAGCTTCAATCATTGAGGGCTGCACGAATTACCTGCCTGTCTTAGTCGCAATTTCCGGACCGACCAACCAAGCCTGCCTTTAGTGGGCGGGCCCGACGAAATTGGTTTTGTTTGTGTTCGAATCCGACAAATGATATTGTATATAATTGCTTTTGCCAACCGTACCCTTTTTGACTACGTCTTGAAACAAAGAACGTGCCTGGAGGTGAGATGCACCTGGTGATCGACGGTTTTGACGGGAATACGAGCAAAATGTGGGATGAAGGCTTGGTCCGTCAATTTTTGACAGATTACCCGGATGCTCTCGAAATGACCCGTATCACTGAGCCCAGCGTACTGGTATACGACGCACCCAAGCCGGAGGATTCCGGTGTCTCAGGATTCGTGATTATCGCCGAGAGTCATATCAGCATCCACACCTTTCCGCGCAAGAACTACGTGAATATCGATATCTTCTCCTGCAGGCCATTCGACCATGACCGGGCCCTCCAGGACGTCAAGAACCTGTTTGACCTTGAGGATGTCCAGACCTGGATCCTAGATCGGGGCCTTGAATGGCTGGACGAACGCCAGGGCCTGATGGAATCCCGGGCACAGCGGGAAGCCCTGGAGACCAGTCTCGAAATGGGCCAGCAGGGGACCCGCCGGTTCTGAGCCGGGGCAGTCGAATCCCTGGGTCCGGCCGCTGAGGGCGGTTCGTCCCGGAGAGTGTGGAATTGCACGGACACTGGACTTACCCAGGCTTTCTCGCCCTCACCCCGGAACAATCTTCCCTGGAATCGTCTCAAGTTGTTCTAATCCCCGTTCCCTACGACAGCACAACCTCCTTCCGTGGAGGGGCAAGGGACGGTCCCTCCGGCATCATAGCCGCCTCTGCGCAGATGGAGGACTACGATGTCGACCTGGACCTGGACGTGGCCGCCCTGGGCATCCACACCACGCCGGCCCTTGAGCCCAGCATGGACGGCCCAAGAGCGATGGTGGAGCGAGTGAGGAGTACCGTCGCCTCCTTCATCGGACCCGGCCGGGTGGTCGGCGTCCTGGGGGGAGAACATTCCCTGGCCGCCGGCAGCGTGCAGGCACACCGGGAGGCCTTTTCCGGGCTAAGCGTTCTCTACCTGGACGCCCATGCCGACCTGCGGGATGAGTACCAGGGCACCCAGTGGGGGCACGCCTCGGCCGCCCGTCGTGCCTGGGACTCCTGCCCGGTGGTACTAGCCGGGGTGAGAAGTCTGTGCCTGGAAGAGCGCGATTTCATTCGGGACAATGATATCCCGGTATTCACCTGTCCGGATCAGGATGGACCGCTCCCGGCCGATGACATCATCGCGAACCTTGACGCTGAGGTCTACGTCAGTGTGGACCTTGACGTTTTTGATCCCTCCCTCATGGCGGCGGTGGGTACTCCGGAACCCGGAGGGTTGAGCTGGCGGCAGGTCGTCGGCCTGCTCCGCCGGGTGGGTGAATCAAGGCGCATCGTCGGTTTCGACGTGTGTGAGTTGGCTCCGGCTGAGGGGCCGAATGCCTGTACCTACACGGCGGCCCGGCTGGTTGGCAAGCTCGCGGCCTATTCCGTACTCTCGCAACAGCATCGCTGATCGCTACAGCGCCGAGCCCGGCACCGGGATCTTCTCCATTTGCTATCCTGATAGTGTGGACTATCCAGCGCCGGTTAGGGGATGAGAATGGGAAAGTCCCTGCGTATCTGCCGGGTATTCGGGATTCCCGTCGAGATCAACGTTACCTGGCTGATTATCTTCCTGCTGCTGACCTACCTCCTGGTCAATCGGTTTGATTCGTCGTCGCTTCGGTGGCCGATTTACCAGCAATGGACGGTCGCCTTTGTAACCGTCGGACTGTTCTTTCTCTCGGTGCTGGCCCATGAACTGTCGCACAGTCTGGTGGCCATCAGTCGTGGAATTCCGGTGGCGGGAATCACGCTGTTCATATTTGGAGGAGTCTCCCACCTGACCAGGGAGCCGGGACATCCCTCGGAGGAGTTTCTGATCTCCGTGGTGGGCCCCGTCACCAGCATATCCCTGGCAGTGGTGTCCTGGGCCGTATTCTATCTGGTCAGTTCCGGTGACTGGTTCTGGCCGGGGCGCTACGCCACTCCCGTCGAGATGGTGGCGTTTCTGCTGGCATGGGGAAACCTTTCCGTGGGCCTCTTCAACCTGATCCCCGGATTTCCCCTGGATGGTGGCAGAGTCCTGCGCGCCATCGTATGGGCCGGATCGGGGAGCCACGTGACGGCGACCCGGGTTGCTGCCCGTTGTGGGCAGGGTGTCGGGATCTTGATGATCGGTGGCGGGATCTACCTGGCAATCAGGGGCAACCTGGTGGACGGCGTGTGGGCCGCGGTGATTGGCGCTTTCCTTCTGTCCGTTGCCACCGGCAGTTACCCGAGGCAGGCAGAGCGCTAGAAGCTCCGGGCATCTGTGCTAGAATGTGGTGGCTATCCCGGTGACCAGGCAGACCGGGAAATGCGATAGACGGTATTGTGGAATGACGCAGAACCGGTCTCCCGGCGGCATCGTATACATGGATCACGCGGGTACCACGCCCCTGGCGCCCGAGGTGCTGAGTGCGATGGTGCCCTTCTTCACCGAAATGTACGGCAACCCGTCCAGTATCCACACGGTGGGACAGGAGGCGCGTTACGCGCTGGACGAGGCGAGGGACAGGGTGGCCCGGGTGCTGAACTGCCGGTCCCGGGAGGTGGTCTTCACCGGAGGCGGTACCGAGTCGGACAATGCCGCCATCGCCGGGGTTGCGACGGCTCTAAGGGAGACTGGAAACCACATCATAACCTCGAGCGCAGAACATCACGCGGTTCTGCACACCTGCCAGCACCTGGAGTCCCAGGGATTCGAGGTTACGTACCTCCCGGTGGATGCGGATGGAATCGTCCAGCCCGAGACCGTCCTTCGCGCCATCACCGAGCGAACGACGCTGATCTCCGTGATGTACGCCAACAACGAAATCGGGGCCATCAATCCTGTCCCGGAAATTGCGGCGGTGGTAAAGCAGCGGGCTTCGGAACTCTCCCGCACCATCGTATTGCATACGGATGCCGTCCAGGCGGCAGGATTCCTGGACCTAGATGTGAAACGGCTGGGGGTTGACCTGCTCAGCCTTTCGGGGCACAAGTTCCACGGGCCCAAGGGCACCGGTGTCCTGTTCATTCGGCGCGGTACCCCGTTCCTGCCATTCTTGCTGGGCGGCGGACAGGAGCGCGAGCGCCGTTCCGGCACTGAGAACATCCCCGGTATCGTTGGGCTCTCGGTGGCGCTGGAGTCGGCCGATGCCCGGAGGGAGGAGACCAGCCGCCACTGCGCAGCCCTAAGGGACCGCATCGTGGCTGGTGTGCTGGGCGGGGTCCCTGGCAGCTCTCTGAATGGCCATTCGACCCAGCGGCTGCCCAACAACGCCAACTTCTCGTTCTCCGGGGTGGAGGGAGAGCCGATCCTGCTGGGGCTGGACATGGCGGGCATCGCTGCCTCCAGCGGGAGTGCTTGCAGTTCCGGTTCCCTGGAACCCTCCCACGTTCTCCTGGCCCTGGGTCAGTCAGCGGAGATGGCGAGGGGCAGCCTGCGTCTCACCCTGGGAAGGGACAACACCGAGGAACAGGTGAATTATCTTCTGGATGTACTTGTGGACCTGGTTGAACGACTTCGGCAGCTGCCCAGCCTGACCACGGCGAGAGCGTAAGCGCGAGTCCGGTCAAATTTGGTACCCCCACTACAGGAACCAATGATTCCCAGAATGCACCAAAAAGCACTATTGCCTTTTGCCATCCTGATACTTTCGGCCATGGCTTTGGCCGCGTTCATTGCCTGCACTTCTGAATCCTCCTCATTGGGTCAGTATCGAAAGGGAAGGACCCTGCACTTCAGCGTGGTCAGCCTGGAGAGAGTTCCGGAGCTCCGCTACTCGACCGTCGACCCGGAGGGCATAGTGAGGCGGTGGAGCCTTTCGCCGTCATCGCAGGAGATGGAATTAATCCTCGTCAGGGCCAAGGTGGAGAACCACACCGCTGTCAGCGCTTTCGTCAACGTCGACAACAATGCGGCGGCCCTGCGCGGTTTCGCCAACGATTCCTACCGTCCCCTCTCGATCGCTGAAAGTGTCTGGCAAGACTTCCGGGGAGAGTCGGAAGCGATGGTACGAATGGATCTGGGGCAATGCTTTGACGGCACCCGCGCCCTGATAGACACAGGCGCCTCGGTTACGTGGAGGAACGAGGCCGACGAGCCGCAGCACCTCGCCTTTGATAACACCGGAATTGCCGTGGGTCCCGGCGGCAGGGCCGAAATTCCTGCTGGCGGGTCCTTGTCTCATGCCTTCGATCAGCCGGGCGTCTTTCCTTACTACTGCGGAAATGCCGACGCGGTGAATTGGCCTGCGGAGGTCCAGGTGTCCGCACCTAATTCGGGCCGCGATTTCCTTGAGCGCTCCACCCTGTTTCTGAACGGCTCCTTTGAGCTCGTCAAGGGACATGGAATTGACGGTTTTCTGGTATTTGAGGCTCCGAAGGACACCCCGTTCAGGGACATCCGGTGGACCGCCGGGGATTCGATACTCTTCCGATTCTGACCCTCCCGGCCGATTGCCTCTGTCCCCCGCACATACTGGGACGCTGCGCTTATGCTGTTTGCGGGCCAGGCTCTGACTGACGTGGCCGAAATAACTCTGTTTGCGGATCTGATTCGATGCTGCGGATAGCCGGGCTGGTGATACGCGGAGGCAGGAGAGAGGAGGGGCCGAGGGAACACCCCAGAATCTGGCGCCGACTGTTTCACCTCCTGGGCGGCTCGTCCATCCCGATATCAGGAATACTTGCCCCGGAGTGCGAATTCAGGATCGCTCTGGCAATGCTGGCCGGTGGTGCGGTGCTCGTGGATTTGTCCCGGTTCAGCTTCCCACCCCTGAACCGCCTGTATGTGCGTTGGATGGCCCCCCTGATGAAGGGCGAGGAGGTCGCCCGGTTGACCGGCGCGACCTACATGCTGATCTCCGCCGCCCTGGTCTTCTGGCTCTTCGGCAAAGAGGTGGGCGTAACCGTACTCTTTTTCGTGTCCCTGGGGGACCCGGTTGCCGCATTGGTGGGCATGAGGACACCCGGGCCCCGGTTCCGGGGAAAATCGCCGGGCGGTACGCTGGCTTTCGCCGGCACAGCTGCCGCCATCGCCTTGGTACTTGTGGCAACCGGATCAGTCAGCCACCACTGGGCTCTGTGGCCCGGAGCAGCCATTGCGGCGCTGACCGAACTGGCCTCCATACCCCCCGACGACAACTTCACCGTCCCACTGATCGCCGGAGTGGCCATGTGGGCCATGGGGGTTTGATCTGCTCAAGGGTCAGATCGGCCATCCGCCCGGAAGACGGGGCACAACGCCATCCGCCTCTCGACCCGCTTATCCTGAGCGTGTTGCCGGTATCCGGTTCGCAGGGGCGGCTTTACTGCCTCCCTCCGTCGAAGTGTACCGATTTCGCCTGGTCCCGCTGAAAACGCAGGTAGGCCGAGCGGGACATGGCGGGCTTGTATGCCGATTTGACCTCTCTGGCTTTCCTGGCCCCGTCGTAAAGCAGGTCGATGACTGACATCGCCATGATTTTTGCGGGGTTGATTACGGCCACTTCGTAATCGTTGATCAGGTAGGTCTTGCTGTGCCCCGGCCCCGTAGCCCCTGCGGTGTAGGGATGAATGGCGGGGATCAGCTGGGAGAGATCTCCCATGTCGGTGGACCCCCCTCGGTTCCGACCCGCCGGCATCACCATGGTTCCGGCATCCCCCACGACCGAGTTGGCGTTCTTGCGGAATATGTCCTGCAATCCACCGTCGTTTCGCATGGGCATGTAGCCGGGGATGGTCGTGATCTCAACCTGGGCCCCGACCGCCAGCGCACCTGACTGGAAGCACCGGTCGACTACCTGCGAGTTCTTGACGACCACCTGAGGGGTTGCCGACCTCACCCTCCACTCCAGCTTTACCTCCGCGGGCACTGCGCTTACCGCCTCGCCGCCCTTGGTGATTATGCCGTGAATTCGGACGGTATCCTCGGCTTTGTGTGTTTCCCGGTTGGCGTTGATGGCCTGCAGGGCGAAAGACGCGGCGTTCAGGGCGTTGATGCCCAGGTGGGGAGAGGCCCCCGCATGGGCGCCCCGTCCCAGAAATCGCACGTACTTGACCACGTGCCCGTTGCTCGTACCGCCAATGGCAAATCGTCGCTCGCCCATATCGCTGGCGGTATGGCACATCATGGCAATGTCGATATCGTCAAAATGGCCCAGGCGAATCAATTCCTGCTTTCCGCCCATAAACTCCAGTTTCTTCTGGGTCCGCAATTCCAGCCTTTGCTCGACTTCAATGAACTCCTCGGCCGGGACTGCGAAGGGAACGATTTCTCCGGAAAGCTGCTCCAGCACCTCGGGGGTCTGCAATCCGATAGTGGCCCCGAGCATCATGCCCAGCTGGCAGTGATGCCCGCAGGCGTGGGCGGCCCCGGTTTTCGGGTCGGCGTGGGGATGCTCGGTTACAACCAGAGAGTCCAGTTCGCCGATCAGGGCTATCCTTGGCCCGGCACCGGCTCCGCCCGCGATTCGTCCCTTCAAGCCGGTGATGGCCAGGCCGCTTTCGTGGGCTATCTGCAGTTCATTGAATTTCTGGGCAACCAGCGCTGCCGTGCGATGCTCCCTGAACCCGGCCTCCGGATGAGTCAGGACCTCCCTTGAGACCCCAATGATATCCTTCCTGCGCTTTTCGATGGACTCGCAGGCCTTTCGCTTCAATTCTTCGATGGTCAACATACTTATGCGCCCTTGAAGGTTTGCTCACTCGCCAGGCTGCGCATGAATTTCAGGTAGTCGGGACGCGACATTTCCGGACGATGGTTGGACACGATGCTGCCGCCCACCTGCGCGCCCTCAGCTAGGAGGTCTATGGCGGTGCACGCCAGCGCCTTGGCCGCAGTTATTACGGCCAGCCCATAGTCCTGGACCACATAGTCTGACCCATGCCCTATGCCGGTGGCCCCACCGACGTATGGGTGGATCGCGGGCATAAGATGACTGATGTCGCCCATGTCCGTGGAGCCGCCCCGCCGATTCACGTGACCGGTGTTCTCCTCTCCGACCAGCTGGTGGGCATTGGCCCTGAACAAGTCGTTCATGGCCGAATTCTGTTGCAGCGGAAGGTATCCCGGGATCGTCTGGATGACGACGTCGCCACCCACGGCCATGGCCCCGGCCTTCAGTGCGCGGTCGACCTTGGTGTTGGCGTCCATAATGGCTTCCAGGGTGCGCCCGCGTACGAAGGTCTCCATCCGCACGTCGGCGGGAACCGCGCTCACCGCCTCCCCGCCCTTGGTGATGATGGGGTGGATCCTGATGGTGTCGTCGTCGCGGAAGGTCTCCCGGTTGTAGTGAATGGCCGACAGCGCGAGGCTGGCCGCGTTCAGTGCGTTGATGCCCAGGTGAGGGGCGCCGCCCGCATGGGCCCCCCGGCCGAGAAACTGGATTCTCTTGGCCACGGTGCCGTTGTTCTCATTGCTGATGCACAGCTGTTTCTCCTCCGGGTTGGAGGTGGTGTGGCACATCATGGCCATATCGATATCGTCGAACTCGCCCAGCTTCACCAGTTCCGGCTTGCCCCCGAGGAACTCCAGCTTGCCCTGCCGCCGCAGGGAGTCGCGGTACTCGATTTCGATATATTCCTCAGCAGGTACTGCCATAAAGGCAAGTCTCCCGCTCAGGGACTGCAGTACGCTGGGCTGCATCAGCCCGATGGCCGCTCCCAGCATCATGCCTATCTGGCAGTGGTGCCCGCAGGCGTGAGCCGCTCCGGTTTTCCCGTCGGCGTGGGGATGCTCATTCACGATCAGCGAGTCCAGTTCGCCGAGGATTGCCAGGGCGGGACCGGGACTCCCCCCGACCAGGTCTGCGCGCACTCCCGTCAACCCCAGGCCGATCCTGGCCGGCATTCCCAGGTCGGCGAATTTCCGCGCTACCAGGTCCGCCGTCTTGGTCTCGCGGAACCCCGGTTCCGGGTTGTCCAGAATGTTCTTGACCAGGGAGACCAGGTCGTCGGCACGGGAATCTATGGCCTCACCGGCCTGGTGCTTAAGTTCTTCTCGGGACGCTATCGAGGTTCCGATAGTCGACATAAACTGACCCCCAATTGGTCTTCTGAGCCTTAGTCTGGGCCCCGTTCGCAATTCAACGGAGCGGAAACGCTCCTTGGCGTTTCCCTCCACGCCGCGGCAGGAAATGTCACGTACCGCGCCGCCCGGAAACCACCACGTTAGCACTATAGCACAATTTATGGCCACTCCCGGCGTTGTATAATGCCGTGGCGCGAGGCGCTGTTTACCGCTGGTCCCCGTTGCCTCAACCCCTCCAAGATTGCCTCTGAGTTATGAGTTTTTCATGAAGATTGTCATTGCGCCCCAGGGATTCAAGGCGGCCCTCACCGGGCTCGAGGCCGCCAGGGCCATCGCTCGCGGCGTGGCTGTTGTCGCGCCGGACGCTGAAACGGTGCTGGCACCTGTCGCCGACGGCGGAGACGGCACATTGGACGCGCTGGTCGGCGGCACCGGCGGAGAGGTGTTTACCAGTACTGTTACCGGCCCCCTGGGCCGGCCACTGGAGGCGCAGTGGGGGGTGATGGGCGACGGCAACACCGCTGTGGTCGAGATGGCACTGGCCTCGGGAATTGCCCTGGTGCCCCAGCGCCATCGCAACCCCAGAGTCTCGACCACCGCCGGCACCGGGGAAATCCTCCGTGAGGCCCTCGACCGCGGATTCACCAGAATCATCGTGGGCCTGGGGGGCAGCGCCACCAACGACGGCGGGGCAGGGATGGCCTCGGCCCTCGGTGTGCGATTTCTCGACTCCTCCGGTGCCACTTTGCCCTCCGGAGGCAGCGCCCTCGCTCGTCTGGCTCGCATAGAGACCGACGGCCTTCACCCCGCGCTGGGGCGGACCACCCTGGTTGCAGCTACCGACGTGACTAATCCCCTGTGCGGCCCGGAAGGGGCATCGGCCATATTCGGCCCGCAGAAGGGCGCCACACCTGAAATGGTGCAGGAACTGGACGCGGCACTGGCCAACTACGCCAGGGTCCTTGCCCGCGACATTGGCAGGGACGTATCGGAGCATCCCGGGGCCGGTGCCGCCGGGGGGCTCGGCGCGGGACTCTTGGCCTTCACCGGCGCGACCCTGCAGTCAGGAATAGACATGGTGTGCGAGGTCCTGAATTTCGATGCCCTGCTGGACGGAGCGGACCTGGTCATCACCGGCGAGGGACGGGCGGACCACTCCACAATCTTCAACAAGGCCCCCGTCGGTGTGGCCCGTCACGCCCAGTCCCACGGCATCCCGACGGTCCTGCTCGCCGGCGGACTTGGCCCAGGCTACGAGGAGCTTTATCAGCACGGCCTGGCGGCGGTGGTCTGCATCGCTGACCGGCCCATGAGCTTCGACGTATCCCTTTCCCGGACCGCCGAACTCCTGGAATCGGCCTCCGAGCGGACCATGAGGTTACTTCTGGCGGGTCAAAACATCCCCACGGCCCTCGCCTGAGAGAGGCCTGTACTCAGGACACTGGGTCATTAGATTATTGCAAACTCCGGCCCATCATTCCGGCCCCTCCGTCATTCCGGCGAAAGCCGGAATCCAGAATGACCCTCTGGTATAAAAACCTGGCCGGAGCCATTCGTATCCCGCAGGAAAAACCGCTACCGCTGGATGATCGAAAGCCCCTGTCCTCAGGACATCCTTTCCTTGACGAATTCCAGGACGAGGTTCGACAGGTCGATCGAGCGGTCGGCGTCCACCCCGTCGAAGGCGTCGAAGCAGGTACCGCTGGGCAGGAACTCGGGATACCGGGTGATGTAGTGATATTTGTCCAGTTGCCTCGCCTCGCTCTTCACTGTGTCGAACATCATGTCGAACAGCTTGGCATCCTCGCACAGGTCCAGCAGCGAGTGGCCCCACACGTCCTCCACGCGCCGGTGGTATAGATAGGCCTTGACCGCCTTTTCGGCGGCCTGCTGCCCCTGAAAGCAGGCCAGATTGTACCGCCCGTTGTCCCTCAGGAACCGGGCGTCCTCCAGGTCCCTTTCGGCCTGCCTCAACCAGCGGGCCCCTTCGGACAGGTAATCAGGCATTGAAGATCTCCCTTCCCTCGTTGATGGCCCGCCGCAACGCCGGCAATTCTTCTTTCAGTCTCTCAAATTCCTCGGGCGTGTATACCTGGGTGTCGATTTCCACCGAGCTTCCCAGGTGATAGGAGAAGAAGTCCGACCTTCGTCCAAAGGGCCGGTCGGTGTCATGCACCACGACCAGCTCGATCCTGCTCTCCGGGGTGAACTCCCCGGCAGCGACTTCTCCGGTCAGGATGACCTTTTCGACCCCGAGCATGGGAAGGATTTCCTGGATGTTCTCCAGTTCCCTCTCCACCATTTGCTTCCGAAACTGGGCAAAGCCCACCCGCATCGGCATAGTCCGGACCTCTGTTTCCGTATCCCTCGCACCGGCGCCGCGGTGTCCCTCACTCCACCAGGATCATGTGGACCGCCCTCGGCCCGTGCACGCCCTGCACAATGGTCATTTCAATGTCGGCCGTCCGGCTCGGTCCGGTGATGAAGTTCAGGTAGCTCCCCATCTCGCCGCCTCGCTGCTTGTACTCCAGTCTCCGCAGCAGAAACAGATCGTGCAGGCTCTCCAGCAACTCATCGGGCCTGACCAGCGCCACGTGCACCGGGGGCACCAGCGAAACCAGCCGCGAGAGTCCCCGGCGCGGAAGGATGACCAGCGACCCGGTCTCTGCCAGCGCGTAGTCTGTCCCGGTCAGGCCCACGTCGGCCCGGCGCATCTCCTCGCGCAGCCGTTCCCGTTCCGACGCCTCTCCACGTACGATCGGAGTGACCTCTATGCCACGCCACTCCAGGGCAGTGTCCACGGGTATATCATCGAAGACGGCCTGCCCCGACCGGACCACCCTCGTAGCGCCCAGCTCGCCGATGATGGCATCGACGCAGCCGAGGGCGGCCTCCGCCCCCGAGACCCGTTGAACATTCCAGCCTCCGCGGCCTGCCATGTCCACAAAGCGGTCCAGCAACATGGGGCGGTTGAGTCGCAGTCGTTCCTCCAGCTCCGCGGCCTGCGATTCAAGCTGGGTCAGGTCCTCCTGCAGCCGGTGATAGGGCTGGCTGGGAGGACCATCGGAGCGTCCCAAGGCCTCGCGCACCGAGCGCAGAAATTCCGCTCTGGAGCGGCCAGGCACTCCGGTATTCTCAGCGGCTGCCACGGCCACCCCTGCCGTCGGACTCTTCGTTGAGCTCGTCCCTCCAGATCTCCCGGAATGACTTGGAGGGAAGCTCGGGGAGATCGCGGGCGCGGGTCCAACGAGAAAGCACCGGGAGCGGGGCTTTCCTGATCCAGCCGCCGCGTTTGGGCATCGCCGGCACCAGTCGCTGGGCAAGCCGGCCCATGCTGGCTGCCAGGGCCATCCTGCCGGGGCTGCTCATGAGTCTCGAGTATGCACCGGCCAGGAATTTTTCCGACCGGGATGATGCCCGTTCCTCCGGGTCTTCGCTCTCCACCGTGCGATGGCGGAGCTCCAGCAGCATCCTGGGAATGTTGATCTTGACCGGGCAGGCCTCCCGACACGCGCCGCACAAGCTGGAGGCCTGTGGCAGCATCTTTGATTCCTTCAACCCGGTCAGCATCGGCGAGACCACTGCCCCGATGGGTCCCGGATACACCCAGCCGTATGCGTGGCCACCGACTCTCGCGTAGACGGGGCAGATGTTCAGGCAAGCCCCGCAACGTATGCAGTACAGTGCCTCCCGAAGTTTCGGGTCCCGCAGCATCCGTGACCGGCCGTTGTCCACCAGCACCAGGTGGAATTCCTCCGGCCCGTCCTCGTCGTCCTCCCGGCGCGGCCCGGTAATCATGCTGACATAGCTGGATATCCGCTGACCGGTGGCTGAGCGGGGGAGCAGCCGCAGGAATATCGCCAGGTCCTGCATCGACGGGATCACCTTTTCCATTCCCGTAATCCCGATGTGCATTCGCGGCGCCGAGGTGCATAATCTGCCGTTGCCCTCGTTGGTCACGATCACCAGCGTCCCGGTCTCCGCCACCACGAAGTTGGCCCCGCTTATCCCCAGGTCAGCCTCCATGAATTTGTCCCGCAGCACCCGCCGCGCTGTCGCCGCCATGTGAATGATGTCCTCGTCGTAGGGCACGCCCAGCTTGTTCGTAAACAGCTCGGCCACGTCCTCCTTGGACTTGTGCAGCGCCGGGGCCACCAGGTGTGACGGGGCCTCCTCCGCGAGCTGGATGATGTACTCGCCAAGGTCGGTCTCGTAGACGTCCACCCCTATCGACTCGAGCACATGGTTCAACTCCAGTTCCTCCGACACCATGCTCTTGCTTTTGGTGGCGACCTTCACCCCGCGGCTCTCCGCCAAGTGACTGACGATGGCGTTGGCCTCGGCGGCGTCCTTGGCGAAATGCATGTGCCCGCCGCCGGCCTCGACGTTGTCGGACAGCAGCCCGATATAGTAGTCCAGGTTATCGAGGGCGTGGATCTTGATGCGGCGCGCTTCCTCCCTCCACTCCTCCCACGCCTCGGGGGTTACTTCCTCGATGGCGTTTCTCCGCGCCACGTCGAACCCTGTCCCCACCCTGTCCAGTGCCCGTCGGAGCTGCGGGTCCAGCATGGCCGAGGCCGATGCTGTGGCGAATTCCTTGGTCTTTACTTCCGGCATTTATCTACGTCCTGCGCCCCGCGCCTGTCGTTGGGCACCCATCTCTCGCTCGTTACGCGCCGTCCAGCACTTGCGCGATGTGCCGGATCCTGATGTCCGGCGCCTCCCGTCGCAGCGCCCCGCCAATGTGCATCAGGCAACTCATGTCGCAGGACACCACCGTATCGGCGCCTGACTCCCGCACGCTGGAAACCTTGTCCGCCAGCATCCCCTCCGAGATGTGTGGAAGCTTTACCGAGAAACTGCCGCCGAACCCGCAGCAGGTCTCGGCGTTTCTAAGCTCCTTCATCTCGAGCCCTTCAATCCCCTCGAGCAGGCCCTCGGGCTCGGGGCGCACCTCCATCTCCCGCATCAGGTGGCAGCCGGGATGAAAGACAGCGGTGCCCGACCCTTGAACTGCGGGGTCCTCTACTCCAAGTACCTTCACCAGGAACTCGGAGAACTCGTAGAGGCGATGGGAAAACCTCACGGCCTTTCTCAGCATGGGCGGGTCATCCTCGAACAGGTCGAGGTAGAATATCTTCATCATCGCCCCGCATGATCCCGAGGGAACGACCACGTATTCGCTGTCGTTGAACTGGTCCTGCGTCCGTTCCGCCATTTCCCGGGCCTCCCTGGTGTAGCCCGAGTTATACAGCGCTTGCCCGCAGCAGGTCTGCCCCTCCGGAAAACCGACCGAAACGCCGTACCGCCGCAGCACGCTTACCACGCTGACTCCCACCTCGGGAAACAGCTGGTCGATAATGCAGGTGACGAACAGGTCGGCCTTTACCGGCCTCGTATTTGTCAAAGCTTCCCCCATCCATTTTCGGAAAGCCTATCAAAAGAGAACCATGCTGGCAACGATTTTCGATACGGGTTCAGGGTCTTCCGATCATTGCCCCCCACGCCACTCCCGCTCCGCTCCGTCGTTCCCGCCCTTTCTCGTCATTCCCGCCCTCTCCCGTCATTCCGGCGAAAGCCGGAATCCAGAATGTCCCTTTGGTATAAAAACCCGGCCCGAGCCATCAAGACCCTTCGTCCACCCCCTCTCCCTTGAGAGGATGGTCGGGGTGAGGGTGATAAACCACACATCAACAACTGTGTCTATGGAAGATGTCAGAAAATCCTGCTCATCCTTTAATCATGTGAATCCTGATTCAGACAATAACCGAAAGATCCTGCCAGCCCAATCTGCGCATCACCGTTGCGGCTGCTCCCTCGTTGACACGTCTCGCCTTCGAAAACTACACTCCCGCGAGTCCGAGCGGTGTTGCTCAGGCCGGAGGCTTCGATATGTCCAGGGCTGTCGATGTGGCCGTCATTGGGGGCGGCGTTATGGGTTGCGCCATCGCCTGGCAGTTGGCCAATAGGGGTGTTTCTTGCGCCCTGGTGGAGCGGGATACTTTCGGGATAGGCGCCTCAGGGGCCACCGCCGGCGTGATTGGGCCGCTGTGGCATCTGGACCCCCAACAGCAGGACCTCTTCGCTCTCGGTATGCGAAGCCTGGAACTCTTTCCCCAGTGGGCCGCCCAGTTGGCCGATGTCGGTGTGAACCCCGAGTTCCAGCAGAACGGGTTGCTGCGACTGGCCTTCACCGAGTACGACGTGGAGGAACTCATGGCGTCCTTCGTGTGGCAGTCCCTGCTGGATCTGGGTGTCCAAATGCTGGACAGGGAAGAGGTGCTGGGACACGAGCCAGATACCAGCCCTCACGTTTTGGCCGGTGTGTTTTCGCCCTCCGAGGGATGCGTGCGGGGCCAGAGGTTCTGCGATTCACTGGCCCACGCAGCCGGGCGCCTCGGTGCCAGGCTGCTTGAGCGTACCGAGGTTGCCGGGTTGGTCCATGACGGCGATCGCATCACCGGCGTGGAGACGACCGCGGGCGCCATTGCTGCCGGGCAGGTTGTCCTTGCCGCAGGGTTCGGTACCGGTATCGCAGGACGATGGACCGCCCCTGGCGGACCGCTGGACCTGCCCGTGCGGGGTGTCAAGGGCCAGCGTATTTTGTTGCGCAGTCCCGGGTTCATGCCCAGGACCCCGGTGCGCAATTCCTCTGTCTACGTGCTCCCCAGGCTCGACGGAAACATACTGGTCGCCGCCACCCGTGAGGAGGGCCGAACGGACCATACTGTAACGGCAGAGGGAGTGACCACCCTGGTCGAAGGGGCAATTGTTTCTTTTCCGATGCTGGCGGAAGCGGAGTTTGTTGCCGGACGGGCCGGGGTGCGGCCCGCAACCCCCGACGGCTTGCCCATAATCGGCCCGGCTGACGGGGTTGAGGGTCTGACTGTAGTGTCGGGCCACGATGCCGTCGGAATCATGCTCAGTCCCGGTACGGCGGAGCTGGTGGTCAACTACCTGGTTGATGGGGCCGTCGGCCCGCTTGCTTCCTTTCTGCCCGGTCGGTTCGATTAGGCAGACAGCACCACGTCCACAATCGCCACGTTGCCGTCGTAGACCGCAGCCTGCGCCTCCTCGAGCGCTCCCTTGAGCCGCGCTGGGTCCTCCACCCGTTCGCCGTGGCCGCCAAAAGGCCTGACAAGCTCGGAATAGTCCGGTCCGGGAATGTCCACGCCGTGGTAGATACCGGTCTCCACCGCCGTTCCCTGCGGATAGAAGGACTGGTGAAGGCTCTTCATGGCGGCGTAGCTGGCGTTGTTGAACACCACGATCATGATCGGCAGATTGCTCTCCCTGGCCACGCCAAGGCTCTGGGTGATGGGGTTGTAGAGGAATGAACCGTCACCTATCAGAGCGGTCACCGGGCGTTCCGGCGCCGCCAGTTTTGCACCCAGCGCGATGCCAAGACCCTGGCCCAGCCCGCCGGCGGGCCGCAGGTACGACAACGGATTGTCCCACGATATCCGTCGCAGGATCTGGGCACGGTGCAGGATGGTCTCATCGATGTACACCGTGTTGGACGGCAGCGTCTCGCTGATGGTGTTGCAGAGAAAACCGGGGTCGATGGGTGAGGCAGTTTCAGCGTCGTTGCCCAGCGTCCGGTACCGCTCCCAAACGGCGTTGGCCCCGCTGGAAATCGCCGGTCCGCCACCGTTGGTGCGCGCCCGCACCGCTGTGTTCAGGGCAGCCAAAGTCATGGGCAATGTACCCTCCAGGTACAGGTCGGCCTGCAGGTCCTGGTGGGCCATATATTCCTTGACCGGGTATTCGTCGATAATCACCACCGTCGCCGATGGCCCTGCACTGGGCGGGTACCACGGAGCCCGGTTTCCAATGACCAGGAACAGGTCGAAACGGTCCATCTCTCGCTTCAGGTCGTAGCCGTGGTGCAGCGGGTGGCTCTTGGGGAAGTTGTTGTAGGCGGGGCCTTCGGACTCGAACACCGGGATCCCTCGAGACTCGGCCAGCGATACCAGGGCATGGAATCCGGCGGCGGTACGCCCCGCAGAGTCGGCCACTATCCCGGGATTGGCCGCGCCGCATACAAGGTCGGCCACTCGGTCCACGGCGGCCGGGTCGGGATGACTGGCTGGCGCGGAAGGGCGACGTTTGAGGGGTCGGCCGGGCTTCCATTCCTCCAGCATGGTCTCGATGGGAACGTTCAGGAATGTGGGCCCCTGTGGAGTCCGTTGCGCCAACTCCCCCGCTCTGGACACCGTTTCATACAGGGTCTGCGGACTGGTTACGCGGCTGCTCCACTTGGTGAAATGCTCCACCAGCCGGTCGGGCCCGCCCACGATGCTCAGGTTGCGAAGCCACTGGGGGCCGGGGTCCATCTCAGGGACCTCGCCGTAGGTGGACGACTCGCCGGAACAGACCAGCATGGGAACCTCGGACTGGTAGGCGCCATGTATCCCCATGGAGCCCTGCAGCACCCCTACGCCGGCGTGCAGCAGCACGGCCTGCATCCGGCCCGTCATACGGGTGTAGCCCGAGGCCATGGCCACTGCCAGCGTCTCATGCCAGCAGTTGATATAGGTGGGGCCCGGCTGTTCGTTTACTTTCTGTCGTGCCAGGGCCTCCCAGACCGACGGCCACTCCGACCCCGGGGAGGAGATGATGAGGTCAATGTCCAAGTTCCGCAAAGCTTCCAGGATCGCGTCGCCGCCGTCCAGCCTCGAGTCCGTCGAAGCACGTTCGGACATTTCGATACTCCCAATGCCTAGACCGGTTCTTTCACCCAGCGGCACTCGGGCTGATGGCCGTGGGCGCCACAGTCAAGGCAAGTGCAGGGTATGTCCTCGCGCAGGCTGTAGCCGTGATACTCCAGGAATGAATGGAATCCCGGATAGAACCCTTCGCCTTCGTCGATGGAGTCGAAGCCCGCTTGAAAAGCCTCCCGAAGCTCCTGGTGGGACGGTCTTATCATTATGCCTGTTACTCTTGGTTCAGGACCGCGGCTATGTCCTGGGCGAAGATCATGTCCTCGGTCCCGACCAGGTCCGGGTCCTCCGGTGAGGTCACGTACCTGGCAACGACCCAGACACCGTCCCTGGGGTTGGTGATGACCTGGGCGGTGGCCCCGTGGATCGTCGATATGGTGGCGCCCTCATCGATGGTGATGAGATTGATTGCCTCGGCCATTGGCCCTCCCCAGTGGTGGTAGTTTCGCCAACGGGCGAGCCGCTAGAAGAAGAAGGTGAGATTCTTGGCCATCAGGACGTTCTGGTCAAGGATGACCTTCCGCTGGGCGATCTTCCAGGCGCCATCATCCTTGCGCAGCAGGTCCTCCCGCTTGCCGATCAGGAAGTCCGTTTCCGTCTCAACCCGGTTGCGATAGATCAGAAAGCGGCACTTCAGTGAGACCTCCCGCGCGTCCTCCGCCGAGGGCACGGCATCCAGAATCTGGACGTTGGACACCATGTGGCAGATGCGTGACAGAGGCTCCTCGGCCCAGTGCACCCCGGTCAGTATCTGGTTGACTCGCCGCTCCAGGGTCGATTTGCCCTCGTCGAACCAGTTGATGTCATAGCCTTCCCGCGTGAACTCCCGGTCCAACTCCGCGAATTTGACGTTGCGGCGCATGGGCATCCAATACCGAATATCGTCGCTCAGGAGGTCCAGCCATTCGGCAAAACGGCGTTCGTCCAGCAACTCGGCCTCGTGAAACAGGAACTCCTCAACTTCGTTCTTCAGTAGCAAGTGGGCGAGGTTGGCCCCGACGGTGGTCATGGTTAAGTCCCTGCCACGACGGAGGCGCTGCCGTTCATTCTGACCTTGTCGAGGGCCCCGCCGCCGCGCCAGGTAGCAAGATCATCCCAGTCATGGGCAGTCAGAAACTCGGCCCACCGCAGGTAGAATCCGCGCTGGTTCTGCTCCGCGGCCTTCGCCACCGTCACGTTGCGTATCTGACCCGGAAGTTCAAGACCGCCGGTGTCGAAGGTCGGCGCCTCGTGCCCCATTCCCATCTGGTAGTTGTAGGGATAACGCCTCGCAATCGCGCCCCGGCTGGCGTTATGGGCGTAGTTCCAGTTCTCCATGTCATCCTGCTCGGTAAGACCGGCGGGCCCGGAGTAGCTGATGTAATACTGGCGCAGGAACTCCTTGACCTCGACCGGGGCGTTCTTGTCCACCAGGAACCAGCGCCAGGCCTCGTGGCTCTGGGCGGTTCGCGGGTGCCACACTGCAATGGTGCGGGGCTGGCGAGGCAGGTATGAGAAGTTGGGGAACACGGTGCCCGGCCCGGGTATGAACCGCGACCACTGGCCATAGTTCTTGCGGCGTTCATTCTCGCAGTGAGAGAAATACTCGGAAACAATCCTCGAGTGCTGGTAGGCGGGAATAGGGGCATCGTCGGGCCGTAGAAAGCTGATGGTGCCGTGGCCGCGCTCGGGGAACGAAAAGTCCAGCGCCGTCGCGCCCACCCTCTCCTGCGTGTCGCGCCGACCGCTGCCGCTGGGGCCTACGCCTACCAAATCGACAGAGCGATGGCTGATGTTGTGATAGCGGTCGCCGATGAAGTTTTCTGATGGGAACTTCCAGTTGCAGGGTATAACCCACTTCTCGATGCCGCCAAACACCTCGGTCTCTCCGCCGGCACCGTCCCACGTATCCAGCAGAAAGTCCAGGTAGGTCTTGTACCCGCCCAGGTACTCCTCGAACGACGGCGCGTCCTTGTCCCAGTTGGCCCAGACCGTGCCCTTGTAGACACACAGCTGCGACACCTCGATCAGGCCCCATTGAGACTTGTCCAGCGCGCTCTTGTAGGCGTCCTTGAAATAGGGTACTCCCACCAGCTTCCCGTCGGTGGCGAAGCTCCAGCCGTGGTACGGGCAACTGAAAACGGGGGTGTTGCCCTCGTCGTAGCGGCAGACCTTCATCCCCCGATGGGTGCAGGAGTTCAAGAAGACTTGCACCTCCCCCTCCCGGTCGCGGCACAGGATGACCGACTCCTCGCCCATGCACGAGACGAAGTAGTCGCCGGGCTTGGGAATCTGGGAGACATGACCCACGAAAAGCCAGGCTCGGGCGAACAGGTACTCCTGTTCCTTGGCGTAGATTTCCTCGTTGACGAAAATCTCCCGGCTCACGGTTCCGGCTTCCTTGTCCACCATGCCGGCAAGAGAACGGTTGCCGTCGCTATGGCCGTTCCGCATCATCCTCTCCCATTGATTACTGTGGTCCAGGTATTCTACCTAGCCGCTTCCTCCTAGCTCGGCGCTGGCCAGCTGTTCCAGGATGCGGGCCACTGCGGGGTAGCCGTCCTGGCCCATCCCCTGGGCCTGCGCCCGCTGGAACATGTCGTCGGCGATGGCGCCGATGGAGGCTGGAGCCTGCGATTCCCGCGCCAGTTCGCAGGCCAGGTGAATGTCCTTGGCAACGATGTCCAACGTCCCACTGGAGGCAAAGCTGCGGTCCAGGATTACTTCCATGGACCGGTTCAGCACTCCAACGGAACCGGCGCTTACGGGGATGATCTTGGCCAGTATGTCCAGGTCGAGGCCCGCCTTGGCGCCGATAAGCATCCCCTCGACTCCGGCGACGAAAGCGCAGTAGCCCAGGTACTGGGTCACCAGCTTGGCGACGCAACCGGAGGCCGTCTCGCCAACGTAGAACACGTCCCGGCCCATGCACTCCAGCACCGGCCGGTGCTTCTCGAAGACCGCCCGGTCGCCGCCCACCATCATGGTCATGCCAGGAGGTTGTCCGCTTACGGGGCAATCCAGCATCTCCACGCCGCGCCGGCGGCACTCCTCCGCCAGCCGACGGATCAGCGTCGGTGAGTTGGTGGTCGTGTCGATCCATGCGCCTCCCCGGGGCAGCCCTGCCAGGATTCCGGAGTCGGGGTCCAGTACCACCCGCTCCGCCTCCGTCGGCCCCGGCAGCGAGGTGAACACCAGCGGGGCCGCTTCCGCAATGGCTCGCGGGCTGTCGGCCCAGTGGGCCCCCCGCTCGCACAGGTTGGTGGTGGCCTCCCGCCGAACGTCATACACCGTAACGTTGTGCCCTGCGTCCAGCAGGCAGTGGGCCATGGGATTGCCCATAGTTCCCGTGCCTATATATCCAACGTCCATCTACTGCTCCGAAGCGGTGCCATCTTTACTGGAGTGCTTTAGTGAGAATCCAACGGGAGAGGTGTCGCCGATTTGCAGGTCGTCGTTGCCGGTGAGCGCTCTCAACCGGCGTAGTTGGGTGTTGGAAATTATGGTGAATGGACGGGGATGCTCTTGTTGCAACGTTTCGAGCATAGGTAGGGCTTCCTCGGCAGCTTCAATCGTAATCCCCAGTTCCTCGATTGTGCGGTAATTTTCGTAGAAGTTGCGGTGTCCGTTCTGAAAGGTCTCTGCGATAAAGTTTCCCAGTTCGGCATTGTCGAACTCGACAACGATTTGCCTGCCTGTGTTCTCAATTTGCTGGTGACTGCCGTGTTTCCATCCACGCATTTCTGCGATCGCTTTAAGATTCTGCGCGATGGCGCCCCAGGCCTTCTCGCCTGCCTGCAGGCGATCGCCCTCCTCAAGATGCATGCGGGCCTGAAGGATGAACCGCCGTCCTATCGTGCGGCGGTCATCCTTACTTTGAAATCCAGGCTCCGGCAAAGGTGGCAAATCGGCCATAATCGTTCAGCCTGCGTTTGCCCTAGTCCGCTGCGGCGGGTTGCGGCACGGGGCGGTGGCCCCAGATGCTGCCCTTATCGTGACGCACCACCTGCCACGTCGCGTCGTCCACCGTCCTGGCGCCCCAGCCGTACTCCACGTCGAAGCCCGACGGCGTCTTCATGTAGAACGATGTCATGTGGTCGTTGGTATGCCGTCCCAGCCCCCTGGTGATGCCGATGTTTTCCGAGTCCAGAACCATGTCGTAGGTGGTTCCCACGTCATTCATGCCCTGGGTCTGCAGCATGAAGTGGTTCAGTTTCTTGGTATCGCGCCCCTTGGCCTCAATGATGGCCAGGGTATGATGCCGCGGGTTGCAGTGGAAGAACACCAGGTTGCGGATGTAGTCGCTGATCTTCATGCCCAGCACGTCCCGATAGAAAGCCACCGCCCGGTCCAGGCTCTCCACGTGGTACACCACATGCCCCATGCCCTGCTCGCCGGTCACAAACCCGGTGATCGGGCGTGGGGAGTTGAAGGGGTTGTCGAAGCTCACCGGCGGGCCGTAATACACCTCGGTGGGCGTGCCGTCGGGGTCCTCGAACTTGATCAGTCCCTCGACCTTGCGCTCCCTGGCCTCTTCGGACGTCCCCATCGAAACCTCGACGCCCGCCTCCCGCAGCTGCTCCGCCATCTCGTGCAGCGACGCCTCGTCGGTAACCTGGAAGCCCACGAACTCCACGTCGTCCTTGCCCGTCGGGCTCACGATAAACCGGTGGGTGTACTCGTCCATCCGCATCGTCAGTACCCCGTTGGAGTCGACGCCGTTGGACTGCAGTCCCAGCACCTCGGTGCCGAAGTGTTCCCATTCCTCTAGGTTGCTGGCGCTGATACCGATGTATCCCAATTGGGTAACATTAGCCATGATGCCTCTCCTACAGATAATTTAATGAACCAGAAGCAAGGGGGCCCTCCCCCGCAAAAGGGGAAAGGAGCACCTATTTGGCATCCATCATTTTGACCCACCCCGAGTAAAAGCCTCGCGCGTTCTCCTCGCAGATACCCTCGGTAAGCACGCCCGGCAAGTCCAGGTCCTCCACCAGGTGACCGATACCCATCTGGTAGTTGTAGGGCCTCCGGCGCGCGATGGTCCCCCGGCTGGCCTTGTGGGCGTAGTTCCAGTTCTCCATGTCGTCCTGCTCGGTCATCCCGCCCGGCCCTGAGTAGCGGATGTAGTAATGCCGCAGCACGTCCTTGACCTCTTCCGGCGTGTCCCTGTCCACCAGGAACCAGCGCCAGGCCTCCGTCAGGTTCGGTCCTCGCGGGTGCCACACGGCGATGGACCGCGGCTGCCGGGCCAGGTAAGACATGTTCGGAAACACAGTACCCACCACTCCCAGCAGGTTCGTCTTGCCGTCCAGCCTCCGGCGCCGCTCCGCTTCCATGTACCGGAAGTACTCCCCCACGTCCGCCGTGTTCTGGTAGGTGGCGATCTGCGGCGTGTCGTCGGGGAACAGTTCCACCACCGCCGCGTGGCCCTTGTCCGGCATCGCCACGTTGATGCGCTTTCCGGCCTTGTACTCCGCATCGTCGCGTCTCCCCAGCCCGCTGGGGCCGATGCCCACCATGTCCACCGAGCGGTGGCTGATGTTGTGGTAGCCGTCCCCCGCGAAGTTCTCGGCGGCGAACTTCCAGTTGTTGGGCATCGTCCACTTTTGGACGCCCCCCAGGATCTCCGACCCTCCCTCGCTGCCGTCCCGGCCGTCCATCAGCAGGTCCAGGTACATGGTGAACTCGCCCATGTACTCCTGGAACGAGGGCCCGTCCTTGTCCCACGACGCCCAGATGCCGCCCTTGTAGTTGTGCATCTGCGGCACCTCGATCAGGCCCCACTGGGACTTGTCCAGCGCGCCCTTGTAGGCATCCTTGAAGTACGGCACCCCTACCAGCTTCCCGTCGGTGGCGAAGCTCCAGCCGTGGTACGGGCAGCTGAACACCGGCGTGTTCCCCTCGTCGTAGCGGCAGACCTTCATGCCCCGGTGGGTGCACGAGTTCAGGAAGACGTGCACCTGACCCTCCCGGTCGCGGCAGAGGATCACCGACTCCTCGCCCATGCTGGACACGAAGTAGTCGCCCGGCTTGGGGACCTGCGTCTCGTGCCCGACGAACAGCCAGGCCCGGGAAAAGACCTGCTCTTGTTCCTGGGCGTAGATTTCTTCGTTGACGAAGATTTCGCGGCTGATCTGCCCGCCTTCCAAGTCAACGATACTGCTCATCGTCCGGCTCGCCGTGGTCACCATGAAACACGCTCCCGGTCATGTCTCAGTTGAGCCAGAGTATACACGACGGCGCGTTTTCTATTCACTGCGTGGCGGTTGGTCAGCCGGGAGCCCAATGCGGTCTGATGAAATGCACCCGCAGAATCCGCACCTAGAGGAGTTCCGCTCATGCCGCACCAGACCGAGCCCAGCGCCAATACGACCCTCGGCAACATCCTCCAGGGGATGCTGGGCAAGGCGATTGTGCGCTCTGATAACACCCGGGTCATCCAGGGCCACGCCGGCTACCATCCCGACATCCTGATAACCGCCACCGCCCGCTCGACAGAACCCTCAACACTTTAAGCGAATGTAATGATGGACCGCGCTGGAAAGTCAGTGCGCCGCCTCGGCTCAGGGGATACGCCTGTAATTGCCTCTTCGTTTCGTAGTTGCCTCAAAGCCTGAGTTAAGTGCGTAGAACGAGCTACTGGGTGCCAGGATGCGAATTCGCCGAGCTTCTCGCGGGAAACTTCTTGTCCACCGAAAGAAGAAACAAGTTGTGACTTCAAATCTCGGACGACCATTTCTTCGGTCATGTCCTTGAGGAATCCAGTTTGCGCCTGGTTTTGCAAATCAGAGAATTGGAACGACCCATCTGGTGCGACGCGCCATGCCGCATTCTTGAACACGTCCATTCCTCGTGGGTTGGTCGTGCCAAAGACGAGATGATAGGTCGTTTGGTTATTCGCGTTCAGCATCCTGAACGAAGTACCGCGCCAACCCGCCTCTGCGAGAGCTTGTTGATACAGGGATACAAAGAATTGCTCGCGTTCCCAAGAGTCACTAATCTGGATGCCAGCACGCCAATTTTCACTGCCGTATAGCAGATTTAACGCATCGTGCTTGCTTGCGTCATGAAGAGCCCACTGATTAATGGATTGCCACGCGAAATTAATCAGCACCTCACAAGACCGGTATCTTAAAGCTCGAGTTAGCAATTGTAGTGGAAACCCTGCGTACCCGAAGCCATCGACAAAGAGCAATGTAGGCTCTAACTGACGCCTAGATTCTTGGATGGAATCCATTTCAGTCGACCAGACGGACGCGAAGTCTCCTGGCTTTACGTCGTAGCGAAAAACAGGTTTCTCTGGTAGCTTTGCCAATTCTTGTTCCAAATATTTGGCGCGGTCTGGGTGCTGCTCGATAAACTGGAGTAGAATTCGCTCGTCACCCTCTAATATCGTCCCCAGTTGACTATTCTCCAAAATAGCTCGAATCGCAATTTGAGGCGAACCCTCTCTATCTGTGTCCTTGTAACGCCCAGGTCCAGAGAATCCATCGACGATACGAACTTTCGGTATCCCGCCCCGGATTAGAATTGGTAGCCAAGCATCTAGATAAAATCGGTACAACTCATGCTTGGCTTGAGTGTGTGGCGAGTCTTCTAGAAGCAAATCTTCATTGCCGGTTGTCATTTCTCCCCTCTAGACTGCGATTCCCGTCAATGATTCCTTTGTGACTGGAAATTCACGCGAAACAATTCCCTCGGGCCAGTCGACTGGCAAGCCGCCCTTGGAATCACAGGAGTCTGTGGCACGAGCCCAATGGGTTCCCAGTTGTTTAACGAACAGGGGCACTACGTTTTCTTCACATTGCCATTTGAGAGACTCCACCCATTCCAATTCCAAGGGTCTGGCCCGCTGACCGCTTTCTCCGCCGACTATTACCCAGGAAAGGGAACCTGCGGCTAGCCAATCCGATAGATCAACTGGTCCCAATAGTGGCTCAACAGAAGCGAACCGGACTGGTGCAGGTAGACGAGCAAGCACTGTGAGGCGAGGGGCGTATTTCTGATTCTCCACAGAGGTCCCAATCCAGATATTTTCCGGCCAGCCCGCGGGGAAATGACTGTCGTGCTTTTGCCACCATGCGACAGCACGCCCTGGGCGTTTGGTTAGGATCTGGAACACATGCCCTGAACGGTCGATACTGCGCTTCATGACCTGAAACATCGAGAGAAGAAACTCATCAGGCACATCCTTGTGAAACGCGTCTGACATGCTGTTAACGAATACTCGCCTCGGCTTAGTCCATGTTAGTGGCCAAGCGAGCCTCTCGGGGTGAATCTGTACAATATCGGGACTAGAGCTATAGCCTGGCACACCCATACCCCTTAGGCGCGGGTATAAAGCAAACATGTAGCAATTGTCACAGCCTGGCGACACCCTAGAACACCCCGTTACCGGGTTCCATGTTTCGTCGGTCCATTCAATCGAGGAAGGCATTTCCTGCTCCGCACTTACTATTCGACATAGTAGAACAAAATATCTCTAAGACGCAATGAGTAAGTGTCACCAAATTCGGCGAGAAACTGGCTCCATAATATCGTCATGAAGAACGTTCGCCGCCTTGTGAAGAAATCGGATTTTCAGGAAACTGGCTTGCCCCTCCGCCCGGCCACACTTCCAACGACATAAAACCGCCCGTCCAGCGGTAGACGGGCGGCGTCTCAAGCCCAAGTTCTGAGCGGCGCGAGCCCCTACCCCCTCGCCACCGCCAGGCACTTGCTGGAGTTGTGCACGTAGGTCTGCTGGAACTCCACGATCTCCGGTGTCCGCTGCAGCTCCGACAGCGCCCCCGCCAGGCACATCCAGTTCAGCATTTCCTGCTGCCCTGCCTCCTCCATCTGCGCCGTCGTGAGGCTGCGCCAGGCCTCGTAGTCCCCGTCCCTGAACTCCTCGAAGCGGGCCCGGTCCGACTCGATGTCGCAGTACAGCCACCAGTTCTTCTCCGTCAGGAACGCGTGGGACCAGCTGGACGACGCGATCAGCGCCACCCGCCACGGGCTGTCCTGCAGCGCCCGGGCCGCCGCCGCCCCCAGCTCCATGCACCGCCTTGGCGACGGGCATGGCGGGTCGGACGGTATCTCAACGCCGTTCACCTCCTGCGGAATGGCGCCGCCCCGGTTGCGGATGACCCGGCTGCCGTAGCAGTTGATGGCGAAGGGGACCACCGGGTAGTCGAACCCGGTGCGATCGTAGTCCAGGTACAGCAGGGTGTTCAGGAAGGCGTGGCCCAGTCCCGGCTCGTGCAGCGGCTTGTAGGCGTAGGCCACGTCGAACGCATCGTCGATCAGTGCCCCAGCCAGGTACCGCGCCGACGGGTGTCCCCGGTATCGGAAGGTCTGGTCCGCCGGCTCGCCCCAAACATTGGACCGGGTCCCGCCCTCCTTGGTGGTGAAAGGACGGCATTCGTACTCCTCGTAGGCCATCACGCAGAACGCCGGGATGATGTCCTCCCTGAAGTTCTCGTACTGGTCGTCGCCCCAGACCAGCACCACGTCGGGATTGAAGGCGTCCAGCACGGCCCGCACCCTGCGGAAGCCGGCCACCAGCTTCTCCCGATGGTACACCGCGGACGAGTATCCCTCGTCGTCGCCCCACTCCTGGCGCATGGCCTCGGGCCAGTTCTCCGGGTTCTTTCGCTCGCTGGGAATCCGCTCGTTCCGCAGCGCCCGCGTCAGAGAGTAATTCTTCAGCTCGTCGGGACTGATCAACGACGGCGAATGCGTGACTCCGATTCCCAGTATCTCTGCCATAAAGCCCCTCATGGCCCCTGAAATTACCTGGTCTCGATTATACCCCTGGTGCGGAATCGGGAGATGGCAACTATTTCGGGTGTAAGTGGGCCGGCCATTGGTGCGAATTTTGGACCGGACTACAGGGAAGGGAATCTCGCACTCGCCTTGATATCGGCCCACGAATGAAGGGCACGTTCGGGTACGAGATAAATGCTTTGCAGGTCTCTTATAATCCGTTGCATGAGTCATTTCCTACGACTTTCGTTGTGGACTCTGAGGCGCCGGCTCCGCAGGGCATGGGTGCTCAGTGCAATTACCGCCCTCGGCATACTGATCTCGGCAATCCTCCTGAGTTCCACGTCCCTCTTTACACAGGCACTGGCCGAGGCGGGGGTGAGACACACGCTGGTCTCCAAACCGCCGGAGACCAACAATGTCCAGGCCCTGGCCCAGAATCGTCCGCTGGATCCGGGTGATTACGAGGAACTTAGGGAGGTCGCCGAACGGGCCATACAGCAGAGAATCGGTCAACTGGTTGTGGGCCAGGAGCGGTTTGGACGATCCCAGGTGGGAATGCCGCTTACCATGGACCCCGATCGGCGTTCCCCTCCGTTGGATGCGCCATCGGGAAGACTTATCTTCATGACAGGGTTCACCGAGCATTCCCGCATCCTCTACGGCGACTGGCCCCGAACGCCGGGCGAAGCAGGACCCCAAGGAGCGGAACTTCAGGTTGTCGTTGGGGCGCAGGTCGCCCGGAGCATGGGTCTCGAGGTTGGTTCCAGGGTCTTTGTAACACCCTTTAGAGCAGCGCCGGAGGAGCGGTTGACATTGAACGTTGCCGGTGTGGTCGAACCGGTGGATGGCAGAGACGAATATTGGATGGGCCTACCAGACCAGTTTGCTCCCCAGGCCCATGGAGAGGAACTGGTAATCCCGATTTACGTTACCGAGGATGACTTTTTCCAGGTCGTGGGTCGCCGATTCCCGACGGTGGTCGGAGACTTCGGGTTCAATGTCTTCGTAGACCCCTCAAGGATCACCGCGGAATCCGTGGATGCCACCCAACAGTCGCTGGAGAGCCTGGAGGCAGACCTGAACAAGGTGTATCCCCGCACTTTCCTGTTGTCCAGGCTCGGTTTGACCCTGGAGGAATACGAGCGGGAATTGTTATTGGCCAAAGTCCCCCTGTACGTATACGTGTCCCTGATCGTAATTCTCATCCTTTATTTCCTCGGCCTGATCGCCGTCATTCTTGGGAAAAGCCGGGCGGACGAGCTGAACCTCTTGCGTGGCCGGGGAGCAACAGTCCCGCAGGTCTGGGGAGTGATGCTGCTGTTCGAGTGTGCGCTGGCCTGCACCGCTGTGGCGGTGGGCCCGCCGCTTGCCTGGCTGATAGTCCGGTTCTTGCTCCTGCCCTCTCTCGGCGACGTCGGAGGGAGTCCGATAGAACTTGACCTGACAGGCGAGGCATTCTGGGCAGCCGCGGTGGGCGCACTCCTGTCGCTGGCGGTACTGACGATCTCGATCGTCGGTAGGGCCAGGTTGGGGGTGGTCGATGCAATGAGCAGCAGGTCCAGGCCACCATCCACGTCAGTGGTACATCGGTATTATCTCGACCTTGTCGTTGTTCTGATTGTTGCCCTGGTATGGTGGCAGTTTCAGGAGCGCGAAGGGTTCGTGTCCAGGTCCCTGGAGTTCAGGGGACTGGAACTGGATCTTTCGGTCGTGCTGGGCCCGGTGCTGGTGCTGCTTGCAGCCGGACTGCTGATGATGCGGATCCTCCCACTGCTGACCAGGCTGGTTTTCTGGTTAGTTGCGCGAACTGGTCCAGCGTGGTCCACGGTGGCCCTAGCTCGTCTCGCCCGAGACCCGGTCTTGCCGTCCTCCCTCGCGGTGATGATTATGATCTCGGCAGCCCTGGGTGTGTTCGGCGCAGTATTTCAATCCAGCCTGACGGGGAGCCAGAGCGACCAGGCGCGACACCGCGTCGGAGGCGACGTCGTACTATCTGGTGCCGGCGTCGCGTCGCTGAGCATTGAAGAGCTGACGCTCGCGCCCGGAGTGGAGTCTGCCACTTACGTGATTAGTGACTCGGTCGACCTGGTTGCAGGGCACTCCAGCTCCTCCGCCCAGCTTTTCGCGGCCTCTCCCCAATCCATCCAGCGGTCTTCATGGTTCCGGGAGGACTTCTCAGGGGCGACTCTGGAGGAACTGGCGGATTCAATCCAAACCGTCCCAGTACGGGCTCATGAAAGTGGGTTCGGAGTGCCGCTTCCCCCAGGTACCGAGAGGATCGGAGTGTGGGTGGATGCGACGGAATTGGGGGAGCAAGTCCTCCAGGGAGGCATTGGCGTATGGGCAAGGCTGACCGATTCCAGGGGACGCTACAGGAACGTGCAGTTGGGGGAATTCGCGGGACCTGACAACGAGAATTCAGAAGGCTGGCATTTCCACAGCGCCGATCTTCCCGAAAGGATACGGAGGCCAGAACGGGTGTGGTCCCTTGCCTCGATTTTCCTGACCACCAGCGCCTTTTCAAAAGTGGCGGCAGGCAGTATCAGCATCGACGATTTTTCCGTGTCCGGCAGCGGATTGCCTGCAGGGGATATGGTCATCGAGAGTTTTGACTATTCGTCTGAATGGAGGCCCATCGGCATCAGTTTCGGGGTTCCGGACAGCACGGAAATCTCCCCAATTTCAGGAAGGGATGGAGATGTAGGACTGAAATTTTCATGGGTGGAGCCTTTGGCAGGCGGGCAGC
This sequence comes from Dehalococcoidia bacterium, assembly GCA_965208825.1. Taxonomy (GTDB): domain Bacteria; phylum Chloroflexota; class Dehalococcoidia; order Lucifugimonadales; family UBA3495; genus VXOI01. The sequence goes on along the minus strand of CBDBPP010000002.1, from coordinate 85,059 downwards.
GTGGAATACATCTGTCACCGGTTCGGTTGCCTTTGCCTGCAATCGGAGGCGGAGGCCTCAGGCCCGGACAATCGCTGCAAATCCGGCATGGACGTTCGTCCATACCGGTCCGAGTGGTCGAAACGGCTGAATGGTTTCCCACGGTTAACAGTCAGCGCAGACCATTCCTGCTCATGGATATCGAGGGTTATCAGTCCTACAAGGACCTGCTCCCGCCCGGTGGCCTGGACCCGGCCCCGCGACAGGTCTGGCTTTCGCTGGACTCGCAATATGAGAGGAGGACGGTAATTGAACGAATCACGGCATCATTGCCTGATTTCGTAGCAGTTACCGACCGGGAAGCAGAGGCGGCAAAGGCGTCCTCAAATCCATTGGCAGGCGGGGGATGGGACGGGCTGATGGGCCTTGGCGTTGCCTCCATCGGGGCGTCGCTTCTGACCATACTCCTGCTGCACGGTGTCTTTTCCGTTCAGGCGGGTCGAGTGGATACCGCAGTCGGCCGGGCGCTGGGGTTGTCATCGAACCAGATATTCCTTTCCCTGGCCGCGGAAAGATGGCTGATGGCCGGGCTTGCCATTGCCATTGGTGGGGCCATCGGATTCTGGCCTGGACTGGAACTGGTGAAGCTGCTTGATCTGGCGCATAACGGAGGGGAAATCGTTCCACCCATGATTCCCAGGGTGAACGAGGTGCTGCTTGCCTCCGTTCTTGGTGGCCTGGTACTTGCAGTCGCGGCCTCGGTTGGTGTTGGTGGTCTGGCCGCCCGTCGGCTGAGAATCCCGGAAGTGCTGCGCGAGGGGAACTGAACGGTGGCATCGCTTCTGAGATTCGCTTACGTGATGGCCCTCCGGCGTGCCGTTACCGGCTGGAGGATGGAGGCTGTGCTATTCGGAGGGATACTGCTGGCCGTGGCGCTTATGACCAGCGGTGTTATTTTCTCGGACCTGATGGGCAACGTGGCGCTTTACCAGGCCGTGGCCACGGCTGACCCGGAAGAGGTCAACCTGAGGGTAAGGACCTTTAGCAGCCGAGATGATCCCGCGAATCGTGATGGACGCAGGCAGGCGTTCGAGGCCAGGGACCAGTTTATCGCACAGCAGGTGGCCGGCCCCATTCGACCCTACCTGAAGGAATATTCCCGGTTCCTGGAAACGGCCACCTTTTACTTCCAGGGACACCCGCAGCTGGAATTGCACCGCGACATCAGGCCCAGGGGAGCGATGGTCAACCTTACCGGGCTGTCCGGGAGGACCAGAATGCTGGAAGGGCATTGGCCCGAGGGGGCAGGGGTTCCGGGGCAACCGGTGGAGGTCGCCGTCGACAGGCAAGGATCACAGCTGCTCCAGCTGGGCGTGGGTCAAACCATGGAGGTTTTCCCCGCAACCCCGATTAGCAATTCTCGTCCCATGTCAGTTCGCATAGTCGGCATTTTTGAGATGACGGACCCCTCCGATGAGTTCTGGTACGGCCTGCCGACCGCTCAAAGCCGAATTGACGAGCACTGGACGCTGGTTCCGCTCTACACCTCCGGGGAAGCGTTGATTGACCGTGTGCTGGGCACCTACCCATCGCTCTATTCCGATACCACCTGGCACCTCTTTTTGGATAGACAGAGTCTACGGGCGGAGGACGTGGAGGATCTCCAGGTAATTCTGGCCCGAACTGAAAGAGCGATTGAGACTGGGCTGAAAAACTCCAGTTATTCCATAAGACTGGATACACTGCTCCTCGAATTTGAGGAGGAACTCCTGCTTGCCGGCTTGCCGATGCTGCTAATGCTGTTCCTTGTGACCGGCATCCTGGTCTATTACCTTTTCCTCGTAGCGGGGCTGATCGTGCGGTCGCGGTCGGGGGAGATCACGATGCTCAGGAGTCGGGGGGCCACCGCCTGGCAACTGGGAATCCTGGGACTGGGAGAGGGACTGCTGCTGGCTGTTCCTGCCGTCATTGCTGGCCCATTCATCGCGCTAGGTGCGGTGAAACTGTTGGGAGCATATTTTCTTCCGGTTAGCGATGGTCTCGGTCAACAATCGTCCACGGTAGCCGGGGTTTCCCTGGAAGCCTTTCTCGTCGGTATCGCGGGAGGCGCCCTGGCCGTGGCAGTCTTCACTGGGGCTACCCTGGTCGTGGCCCGCCGGGAGACCATCGAGTCCCGGCAGGCGAGTGCTCGCCCCCCTGCAACCACCATACTGCACCGCTACTTTATCGACGTGGGACTCCTGGCCGTAATCGGCCTGGTCTGGTGGCAGTTGCAAAGCAGGGGGACGTTCCTGGTGCAGTCCCTGGGAAGTCGTGAACTGGCTGTCGATTACAGTTTGCTGCTGGGGCCGGCCCTCGGCCTCGTCGCAGTCGGACTGATCATATTGCGGCTGTTTCCGTGGGCCGCGGCAATCCTGTTCAGACTGGTCGAACCGGTGGGTCCGGCATGGCTGACCCACGTACTGCGCCACTTGGGACGGGACCCCGTAACCCCTGCCCTACTGGTGGTGCTCCTGATGCTCGCCACGGCGTTGGGGGTGATGGGCAGCGCCTTCGCCGCCACACTGGAACGCGGCAGGGAGGAGCGAGCCCTGTACGCCGCCGGTGCGGACCTGCGACTCCAGTTCGGAGGTATGGAAAACACTATCGCGCCCGCTGATCCTGTCCCCTGGCCGCAAAGAGTGGACGGCATATCGGCTGCCGCTGATGTTCTGAGGACGCCGGCTTACATCACCACCAGCACTTTCAGCGAAAGCGGCACGCTGCTCGCCGTAGATACTGAATCTATACAAGACGTCGCCTGGTTCAGGGATGACTTTACTGAAGGAAGGCCCATTGGGGAGCTGCTCGAGCTCCTGGGTCCCGGCCCGGAAGGGGCATCGACGGGCCCTGAGGCCGATGGTATCACTCTGCCCGGGGACGCCACTTCCCTGGTGGTCTGGGCTCGACCCAGCGGTTCGGCTCAGATAGTTGCTATATGGGCGAGGCTGCGAGATTCCAGGGGCACGGCCGTGGACGCGCTGATCGGCGATCTTCAGGACACCCGCTGGTCACGCCTGGAACTCGATCTGACGACAGTGGGACAAAGGCGTACCCGGTTTACTGGTCGAGCAGCCCCTGAGCCGGCAGAATTGACGCCGCCTTTTGACCTGGTGTCCATATGGTTGCGCAGCCGCCTTCAGGAGGACGAAGGTGGAGCGATGTTTCTGGGCCGAATTGACGCTGCCACCCCCCGGGGGGAGGTGCTCGTCCACGACTTCAGTTCCACCGACGGCTGGACTGTCATCGAAAACTTCAGCCGGCCCGGATTGTATTCCCTGGAGACCAGCAGGGCCGCTGCCGATGGAGAGTTTGATGCCGTCGGACGCTTCAGTTGGGCGTCCGGAGGTGTGGGGCTGAGGGGGGTCAGGGCCGGAGGGACCCAATTACCCATACCGGCTCTGGTGAACTCAAAGTTTATGGAAATCGCCGACGCTGAAGTCGGGGACACCGCCATACTCGGGATGACTACCCACGGACTGCTGGTGGAGATAGCGGCAGAAATTGACTACTTCCCTACCCTGGATCCCCAGGAAGGTCCCTTTGCGGTAGTGGACATTGACCGCATGAATCAGGCAGTCCTCCGTTATAGCCCCCGTCCATCCAGGGAGACTAACGAGTTGTGGATATCCGGTACGGATGGTGTCATTCCTCCGGAGCCGGTTTTGGAGGCACTAAAGGAGGACGGATTAATCGCCCGGGAAGTCCTGCATGGCCCCACCATGGTAGCCCGGGAACTGGAACAACCGCTCCTCAATGCCGGGTGGGGAGCCCTGCTGGTCCTGATGTTTCTGGCGGTGGCCCTGGCCAGCGCCTCCGGCCTGATACTCTTTTCCCATCTGGACGCCATGGAACGGCAGACCGAGTACGCACTGCTTCGAACTCTCGGCACGTCTCGCTTCCAGATGCAGAAAATCGTCTGGGCCGGTCTGCTGGTCATGGTAATCTGTGGAGTGGGTCTCGGCACTTTCCTGGGCTGGCTTTTGGGGTCGAGCCTGATACCGTTGATGGAGCTTATAGACGCTGGTACAAGGATTACCCCCAGTCTCGTATTCACGGCGGACTGGCAACGGCTGTTCATGTCTTACGGAATCCTTGCGGGTGTAACCCTCTTGTGTGGATTATGGCTGACCTGGTTGACTGGAAAACTCCGTTTGCATCAGGTCCTCCGGATGGGGGAGTAGATAATCCTATGAGCGCAGACCCTCACAGAAACGTAACTCGCGATAACGGTGCGGAGCCCCTCATCCTGTGCCGGGACCTGTTCAAAATCTATAAGCGCGCCGATCTGGAGGTGGTGGCCCTGCGCGGCCTCGATCTGAGCGTGCGTTCGGGTGAACTGGTTGCCGCCGTCGGGGCCAGCGGTAGCGGCAAAAGCACACTCTTGAACATTCTGGCAGGCCTCGACCGGCCGTCGGCGGGCCAGGTCAGGGTGAGCGGGCGGGATCTCCTCACCGTATCAGACCGGGACTTGGTGGAATATCGTCGCAGGGATGTGGGGTTTGTCTGGCAAGCCACCGGACGTAATCTACTGCCCTATCTCACCGTCGCCGACAATGTGGAACTCCCGATGGCGTTGGCCGGACAGCCGAAGCGACACCGGCGGTCCTGGACGGTAGAACTGCTGGAGGCCCTGGACATTGTAGACAAGGAGAAACGGCTGCCCCACGAGTTGTCGGGGGGAGAACAGCAGAGGGCGGCCATCTGCGTTGCCTTGTCCAACCGTCCACCACTGCTCCTGGCAGATGAACCTACGGGAGAACTCGATAACACTACTGCCATCCAGGTTTTTGAGATGTTGGGTAACCTGAATCGTGCCTACGGAGTTACCGTTGTTATTGTCAGTCATTTCCCGGGTGTGTCCCGGTTTGTTGACCGTGTGCTGCATATCCGGGACGGCGGCATAGAGTCTGAAACACTGAGCAGGAGCACATACCAACGGGACGGATCGCGAACGGCCGACGAATTTATCGTGGTTGACGCTGCCGGAAGGATGCAGTTGCCACAGGAATACGCCGCCCACTTCGCCCGCAGTGGACTTGCGCGACTGGGCCTCGAGAACGGGCGCATCACCCTTGGTCCCGCGGACGCGGATGCCGGGGGTAACCCGGGGGCATCGGAATGACCGTTCCCGTGGTGTCAGCGGCGTCGCTCAGCCGTGCCTACGAGGGCGGAGGTACGAAGGTGTGGGCTGTCAACGGAGTGGACCTGCAGGTGGAAAGAGGCGAATTCCTGGCGGTTACCGGACGATCAGGCTCTGGCAAGACCACTCTGCTCAACCTGCTTTCCGGACTGGATCGTCCCAATGCAGGCACGGTTTTTTTCCAGGGTCAGGACATCTCAATACTTTCCGAAAAAGACTTGGTTGGGCTGCGCAGGCGCAAGATTGGCTTTGTTTTCCAGTCCTTCGGTCTGATGCCCCTGTTATCTGCCCAAGAAAACGTGGAGCTCCCGTTGCACATCATGGGTGTATCTTGGCGGGAGAGACGCAGGAGAGCGGCTGAAGCCCTGGAATCCCTGGGTTTGGGACCGCGATCCAGGCACCGGCCATACGAGCTTTCTGGTGGCGAGCAACAGCGCGTTTCCATCGCTCGGGCCTTGGTTACAGGTCCGGAGGTCGTTTTCGCTGACGAGCCGACCGGGGAACTCGACACCACGAATTCTCTGGCAATCACGGACCTCCTGCGCAGAATCGCCAATGAGGGCACAACCGTAATCGTGGCGACTCACGACCTGGCCCTGGCGGAGTCGAGCGACAGGAAGCTGGAAATGACGGACGGTGTCATTGAGCCTTGATAGCTCGGCCCGCAATAGCATTACGCCTGCGGTGTGCCGCTACCAGTAGCCTGTCGTCCGGTCAGCGGGCAACGCAGACCCTCTATTGATTGCAACAGGCGGTGCTCTCTGCTGGCCCACCGGCGCCAAACACGATTAATCGATCAAGAGTTTCCGTTGGAGCGAACTCGTATTATTGGACCGTCGTGGAAAGTCGTCGGGAGTAATTTCCACGAGGCCTGACTATGACCAGTCAGTTGCTTGACTTATAGTTGCTTGACTTATAACTGAGGTAAGTAGCTGCAAGCGTATGCGCTGGGCCAGTGGTAAAATGCCGAGAGCCCCTACGACCTTTGACTGTAGAGAGGCGCGCATCTGCGACCTTTGAACGGCCTCGGTGGTGGCCCTGATCGATGGGGAATAATCATCAGACCGGGACCGATATTCGGCTGCGTCGAGTATACCGGGTTAGTTCACTGCAGTTTCCGCTGCAGTACAACCGTACAATATTGGAGAGCGTGATATGGCACAAATTGACCTGCCCTCTGGTAACCAGATAGAAATCGCAGACCTGCTGTATGAGTTTGTCAGGGACGAGGTAGTTCCCGGCACATCCTGGACCGCCGATGCGGTGTTTAGCCACCTGGGGGAGCTGGTGGAGGAGTTCGAGCCAACGAACCGAAGGTTGCTGGACGGCAGGGAACAGGTACAAGGGCAAATTGACGCGTACTACCAAAAGAGGCGGGAGGATGGTTGGCGTCCGACCCAGGAATCCAGGGAACAGGACGCGGCGGACCTGGAGCGGTTTCTGCTCAGCATCGGTTATCTGGAGCCGGACCACTCGGTGGATTTCGAGATGACCACCCCGCAGCTGGACCCCGAGATGGACCAGAACGGTCCCGAACTTGTTACGCCGGTGTCTAATGCCAGCATGGCCGTGGGAGGCGCAAACGCCCGCTGGGGCAGCCTGTATGACGCCTATTTTCTCAGCGACCTTCACCCGGAGATTGATCGGCAGGAGCAGCGGCCAGCGCGTCTACGCATGGTGGTGGAGGAGACCAACGCCTTTTTTGACCAGCATGTAATCCGGTGGAATGGTGCTGATGGGATCGGCGAGATTCTTTCCTTTGAGGTCAGAAGGAACAACGGTGGCCGTTCTGAGCTAATTGGAAAGACAGCTAGCGGCGACGCCAGCCTTTCCGACCCATCAAGGTTTTACGGTTTCAACTTGACCACGCAGGGGACGCTAGACGAGTTTTACATAGAAAATAACGGGATGCGGATACTCTTTCAGCTTTACGAAGGCGGCCAGGTAAACCGGGAAAATGGCCAGTTTCGTGATGTATTAGTTGAGTCAGCCGTGACCAACATTGTCGACTTTGAGGACGCAGTGGCAGTGGTGGATGCGGAGGACCTCGTTGCCTCCCTTAGAAACTACCTGGGGCTGATCCGCGGAGACCTGGTTGGATACGGTTCTCGGGGAAACCGCAAAGCCCTGAATTCCGACCGCACCTGCACTGGTCCTGATGGGCAGCAGAGGACGCTCAAGGGCACCAGCCTGATGTCGGTACGAAACGTATCCCTCCACATGTATACCGGCATAGTCCGGGTGGGTGGCCAAGACATACCTGAGCGGATGCTCGGTCTGCTGTTGACAACCCTCATCGCGACCAGCCACGACAACGGCTCCGACGGCCAACCCCACGCCGACGGTTCTGGCGATCTGCCGGTACGCGGGCCCAACAGCGCGCTGGGAATGGTGTATCAGGTGACCCCGAAACTGCAGACCTCCGAGGAAGTCGCCGAGCAGGTCCGTCTGTTTGAAGCCATCGAATCCCGCCTGGGACTTAAGCCGGGCTGCATTCTTATTGGCATCATGAACGAGGAACTGGGCATGACCCTGCAGCTGGCGGAGGCACTTCGAGCCTCGCGGGGCCGAACCTTCTTCACCAACACCGGCTTTCTGGACCGCACCGGCTCCCAGATCAGGGCCCAGATGCACGCCGGCCCCGTGGATCTCCGTGATGATCTGACCCAAGAGACCTTCAACATCAGCTATGAACGGCACAACGTAGACGTCAGCCTGCATGCGGGTGTGCATCGGCATGGAAAGGTCGGCAAGGGCATGCAGGTGCGTAACCGGGCCATGGCCGAAATGCTCGAACGTAAGATTGATCACCCCAGGACCGGCGGCAATACAGCCTGGGTGCCGGCTCCCTACCCCAGTGACCTGCATTCCATGCACTACCACATGATTGACGTTGACGAGGTCCAGCGTGTGATGCTGGATTCCCCGGCCCTGAACATCGACCGCGTTTCGCTTCTCACCTTCCCACTGCTCAAGGAGGAAAAGGTAGCGGACCCGGAGGTGAAGGCCAACCTCGCCCTTCGTTACGCTCACAGCATGGTCGCCTACGTGGAACCATGGGTCAGGCGGGGAATTGGATGCAGCGGCGTGCCGAACTTCGACGGTATCGAGGAGATGAAGGACCGGGCTACGGAGCGTATTGACGGGGCGATTCTGGCAAATTGGCGACTCCACGGGGTGATCGATCAGTCCGAATTGGAGAGGGCTATCATCGAAGCTGCCGAGATCGTCGACAGACAGAGTGTGGGGGCCGCGGACTACGAGCCCCTGGCAGACACTCCAGAAAAGCGGGCAGCCCTACTTCAGAATCCGGCAATTCTCGCAGTCCTGGAGATCATCGACGATGCGCTATCCTCTCCCAGCGCGTATGTCGAGCCCGCACTTTCGCGTAACCGGCTGGCAGTCAAGGGCACGCAAAGTTAGATTGCGAATTTGATGCGATGAATTCGTCCGGGGTGGGTTCTTGAACGGTCCCGGATCAACCGGGGGAAGTTATTGAAGGTTGACACCCCGTGGGCCGGGCAACGCACTGGAGGAGGAGGCGCACCCGGCCCGCGGGGGAGTCGGTGCCCCCGGAGTTGCCGCCGGCCCAGCCGGCCTTGAAGGGGCGACCGGAGGGAGAGGCCCGACGGCAAGCAATCCGGGGGAATGCCCAAGGGCGGCACGTACGGGGCGGGCCAGGCGCGCAGCCGGATGGCTGCTCCCGCCTCGTCGTGCAAAGCCCCTAAGAGTGGGCAGGAAATTTCAATTGTTTAATCTGCTTGTTCCTCGGCCCCAAACCATGTCGCCAGCCCGGAGGCGGGAGAGCGGCGCGAAACCGGATGTCCGATCAGTAGCATGGTGGCCATGGTCCACGTCTCGTCGGCCCCCAGAAGCGCCTTCAGCCCGGGATGCCGGGTGGCGCCACCGGTCTCCCAGGTAACTGCCAGCCCCTCGGCCGCTCCAGCCAGGGAAATATTATGGGCTGCTATACATACCGAGGCGTAATTTTCCTTCGTGGTCTCTTCGTCCGGACCGGGAACGCCGTAAACATACATGACCACCGGGGGTGCCAGAACCTTTTCTCTGGCTCCGTCAGCACGGCGTTGGTCGCCCGTTCTGCCCAACTGAAATTCGGCGGCCAATTCCGCGGCTTTCAGGCGTACCGGGCTGCCCTTTTCCAGCACGAAAAAGCGCCACGGCTCCGTGAGACGGTGATTGGGCGCCCAAACAGCCGCATCCAGCATTCGTTCAATCGCCATGCGGTCCACTGGCTGGTCTGAGAATTTCCAGGCACTGCGGCGCGAATATATGGCGTGATAAACGCTCATTGTCCGGACGTCGGTCGCTGTCACGATGCTCCCCTCCGCATAACGCTCAGTCGGTTCAGCTTATCTGCCCTCGTCCCCCGCGGGACGGTTCTCCGGGCGATCGTTTTCGTTGGCTTTTTCCAGACCGTCAATAAACTCCTGGAATGCCAGTGGAATGGGGGTGGACAGTCGGCCTGGATTGCCTGGGCTGTCCAATGAAGATTCAGCAATTACTTTCGGCCCTGCTCTCTTATCGACGGAGGATTCCGAACGCGCTCTCCATTCCGGATCAACTGCCGGGAACTCCCCCTCCATGAAAATGGGTAATCCCACGTGGATAGCCAATGAGAGCCCTGCGGCAGTATCCACCGGGATAGCCAGCCGTCCCGTGTCGGTCGTCAACGCGACGAGGGTGGTCACATCCTCGTCGTCCTCGGTCTGCTGGATGACGATGTGGTCGATTCTCGCGTGAAGGCCATCGACTACCCGCATCGCGAGGTGATGCAGAGGGCAATGATCAGTCGCCAGTCCCCTCATCTCGACCGCGAGCATTCTTGCCTGCTCCAGGGAAATCTGGACCACACAAGCCGAATCGCTGTCACGCAGTCGCATGAGCAACTCGCCTCCCGAGCCGCTACCCTGGCGCAGTAGATAGGGGATCGCAGGTCTCATATATACCCCTTATGACGTTTTATCCGGTGAACACAACCAAACGTGCTTCTTTACCCGCCATGACTGCAGGAGAGACCCTGCCCTGGTTTCAGGCTGGTCCGGTCCTGTTGGAACTGGGCGAGGGTTGCTGATGACCGTACTCTACCCGGATTCTCCGTGTTCACTCGAGCCCCCCTTATTTCTGCCATGTGCGGCTTTGGTTAGGAGTTTCTTCATGATTGCGTACTACGTGATCGATCTTAGGGATACGCTTTCTAGGGGCCAACTCATGTGAATGAATATGGGTAATATAAGCGATATTAATGAAATGTCAATACTTATTTTTCAACATCCAGTGAACGATTTTACTTTGAAGATCGGGTTAACGCCGGCCGCCCAGTCCAGGCAGCTCCCCAAACCGGCGATAATTGACTTGTATTGGAATCGCTTGTTCAACCCCCCCGCTGATATTATTGGGTATACATAATATTTTCCGGAAACGCGGAGGGTCTTTTCTACCTATGGCAGATACCGCTAACAGCGCGGTGATACCGGGGCTGCGCTACAAGGATGCCCCTGCCGCCATCGAGTGGCTGTGTGAGGTGTTCGGCTTTTCAAGGCACCTTGTCGTGCCTGATGATCGCGGCGGCATTGCCCATGCCCAACTCGTTTTGGGCAATGGAATGATCATGCTGGGGTCCGCGCAAAAAGATGGAGAGTACGACCAATTGGTCAGGCTGCCTCAGGAGGTGGGCGCCAATACTCAGGCGGCATACATCGTCGTTCAGCACGTCGACGAGCACTACCGCCATTCAGTGGAGTCAGGGGCTGAAATCGTGTACGAGATTTCCGACCAGCCTTACGGCGGTCGACTGTACAGTGCACTCGATCCGGAGGGGCACCTATGGAACTTCGGGTCTTACGATCCATGGGTTGAGGCGGCCGATTAAGGCCGAAATGGGGGGCCGATGCCACCAGAAGTAGACCTGCTGCGACAGCTGAATCTGAATGATGCCATAAACCTGCTGCGTCCGGCAGGCATGTTCACGGTTGGAGTGGCGATTTACGCGATTCTGATTTTCAACCTGTACCGTTTCATGTCTCGCAAGGACATTTTCAACCTGAATTTCTCAAAGTATGAGGCGTCCAGGCATCAACTTTTGAGAAAGACCCTCGCGTTTATCTTTTACATCGCAAAGTATCTGCTGATTTTTCCGCTATTCGCGTTTCTCTGGTTCGGAGTACTGGTGGTCATGGTGGCATTTCTCTCCAAGACCAAGGAGGTGGAGGATCTGCTGCTCATTGCCATGGCTGTCCTTACATCGGTCCGCGTGACCTCCTATTACACCGAGGAACTCTCGCGGGACATCGCCAAGATGTTGCCGTTTGCCCTGCTGGGCATTTTTCTCATTGATTTGAGCTATTTTGACCTGAGCACATCAACGGAATTGTTGAATCGTGTCGGAGCCGAATGGAGCGGCATTTTCTATTACTGGGTATTTATCGTCCTGCTGGAGTTTGTGCTTCGGGTGACCGAGCCGTACTTCAAAGCCCTGTATAACGCGATGAAACCCTCCGGCAATCGGCCGGTTCCACAAAAGGCCGCTCAGGATGCAGGTCCCTCCACGGAGAATGACGAGGTGGCGGCTGCACCCGGAGTCCGGCCACTGCGGCCAGGACAGGAGGCCGATTGATGCTGACAGTGGACTCGCGAATCCACTTCTGATGCTGCATTCTGCCCACAAACAGGCACATCGCGAGGTTGAGTCGTTCACTGCCGGGGACGTCTTGAGGGACATGGACGAAGCGACCCCTGACGCTGCGGTGATTCAAACGCCCGGTTGAGGACGGGAGCAGAACTGCCAGTTTAAGCGGTGCGGATCTACGCAGGCGGATTCTCGGTCCCGGGCTAGTTCTCGCTACGGTTAAGTGAACTAGAAACGCCGGGAAGATCGACGAAATCCCCGGCGTTGCTTATATCTTCAATGCGAATTACTGCGATTCAGGTTTCCACGGGGTGGGCGCTTTCCATCCACTCGGAGTATGAGCCGTCGTATAAGCGCACGTCGTACCCTGCCTGCTTCATGGCCAGGTACGGCAGCGAGGCACGAAGGCCGCTGCGACAGTAGGCGATTATCGAGTCACCTCGGCTTATGCCTATCGACGATAGTGCCTCCTCGACCTGTCCCTCGTCGATTCGCATGTTTCCGTCCCGCCCGGACAGTTCAGTCCAGGTGAGATGCGCCGCGCCGGGGATATGTCCCGGTCGCAAGTCCATTTCCACTTCGCCCCTGTACTCCTCCACAGATCGAGTATCAAGCAGCTTGGCGGCGCCGGGGGACGCGGCATCGTCCAGCGAAGCGCGGATCGAGAGCTCGATTCGCGGGGTAAAACTGCGAGACTCGGTCGGAACAGGGCGGTAGAGCACTTCCCTCCCCTCCTCCTTCCATCGGTCGTAGAGCTGTTCCATTACGTGGACATCCCGGCGGCCCAGGTACTCCAGGATCCACGCGTGCATCGCAGCATTACGTCCATCGGAGCCATCATAGAGCACGGGCACTAGGTCATCGTCCAGTCCCGCGGCCCCAAAGACCTCCGCCATCTCCTCTGCCGGCAGCAGCCGTCCCTGCGGGTTCTGCAGTTTCTTGAGAGGGACGCTCACGGCCCCTCGGAGGTGGCCCATCAGATAGCGCATGGCCGATCGGGGATCAATCAGGAGATACCCAGGCCGGCCGATGTGCTCCTCTACCCAACCAGCAGAGACAAAGGTGACCATTAACCGATCGCTTCGAAATCTGTTGATACCTGGGTCCGGTTCGCAACCGACTGCGTCACCGGAGACCCCTCGACAGCCAGGCGCCAGATATCGCGCAACGTGTCCTCGTCGGCATCGGCGCGCACGTAGCACTTGGCGGAAATGCTGCCATAGCCGGGGTTGCCTTCGTCTTCAACTCCAGCCCACTTGCGGATGTTGTCGAAGTATCCCTCCACGGCTACTTCCAGGTCGTGGATTCGAACGCCCTGCTTGGTGGCGTTGACAACGAACCCAACGGTCATGCAACTGCCTATGGCAGACAGCAACTGTTCGTGGGCGCTCGCGGCCACGTCCGTGGCGGTGAGGTCGCCGGGCTCATCCATGTCTACCGTGTGGTTGCGCATGAACGCCCGCGCCTTCATTCCACCCTGCCAGGCAACCCTCGACTTCCAGGGGCCGGTAACGGCGTTGAATACTTCCGGGTCGCGGAAGGACTCCAACACCTCGGCCAGTTTCTCGCGGGGAAGGCCATTCAGGTCTCTTTCTGGTTCCTGTGCCATTTTTCCCTCTCCTGTTGCGTCCATTACACCGTGTTTTGACAGAAATTGAGCGGGCGGAGACTCTCGCCTTGATCAGCCGAATTCGGCCCTCAGGATTTGCGCGGCCTCGGTAATTGTCTTCATTTTCTCGCCCGCAACCTCGTGCGTGTTGACGTTCCGCTCTGCGAAGGTGCCGAAACCACAGTCGGGGTTCAGGTAGATCTTGTCCGCATCAAAATACTGCAGCAGTTCCTTGACGCGGGCGACTATCTGCTCCGGCGGCTCGATCTCGTCGGTTCTGGGGTTGACCACCCCGAGACCAATTTCTTTCTCGTTGCTGTATTCCTTGAATACTTCCATTTCACCGGCGCGAGGTGTGGCACACTCCAGTACCAGTCGGTCGATGTTCATCTGCACCAGGTAGGGCAGCATGGGGCCGTAGTTACCCCGGAGCAGCACTTCCTCCTTGCGGCTCCAGTTCCCCCGGCACACATGCACGCCGGTCTTGATCCCGGTGATCCCGTCCAGGGTCTCGTTCATCAGCCTGACGGCCATTTCCAGCTCGTCGGTCGGGTCGCGGCGGTTGGGCAGGGCGGCGCACATGAAAGTCTCGGTTGTTTCCTCGCCAAAGACCACCTGAGACAGGGTTGGCTCGTCCAGCTGCACGAAATCGCAGCCCGCGTCCCTCAGCGCGATGACCTCCTCCCGCAGGAGGGCCACCACGTCCCGTGCCAGGTCGTCGGGCGTGGGATATGCCTTGTCCGACAGCCCCTCGAACCAGGCCGAGCGGGTGAGCATATACGGGCCGGGGATGGGGACCATCACGGCCCGGTCGGTGTGCTCCTTCACAAAGGCCAGTTCGTCAAGAGCCAGTCCGTGCCGCTTGCTGATATGCTCGATGGCTATGGGGCTCTTGATGGCGAAGGCCGGCACGTCCAGGGCCCGCAGCACCTCCTCCATGCGGGCCCGGTCGGACGAATAGTTGAGCAGTTCCGACACCTTCATCAGTTGCATGCCGTTGAGCTTGTCAACTGCAAACGAATAGAAGTTGTCGCGCCGCTGCTCTCCGTCGCTCAGGATGTCTACGCCCGCGTTTTCCTGGGCACGAATGCAGTCCAAGACCTCGCCGTCAGCAACAATGTTGAAGTCGCTGAAAGTAGTCTCACCAGCCTCTTTGCTGCGCAGTGCACGCACCAGGTCCCTGGAGCGCGGCCAGCTCCCCACCACGGTGACGGGAAACAGAGGAATTTCTGCCATCGTTAACTCCCGGGGTCTTTCGCCCCTCCTTAAGGTCATCGGATAGCCTGAAACATGGGTAAACGGCCCAGCAATGCCCGGAAATTTCCAGAATGAAATTTATCCATCAGTGATTGCCGTGTCAACCGCAACATATCCTCATAAGCGTCGCCGTGTTCGAGAAGCGACGGTTGAGCAAGTCTCATCTGCGTATCCGGAGTCCCGGGCTACCGGCCTCATATGTTGTGGTAAATTGGCGAATGGTGGGCGTCGTTGTCCGCGTGCCCTTCGAAAGGATGGTTCTTAAGGGCCGCTTGGAGGAGTTTATGCGAATCAACAATCAAGACTGAAAAAATTGTGAAAGAATATATTTACGTGCCATTACTATCTTGTCCAGAATGGACAGGAAGCTATAGGATTCATTGGCAGTGCCCTATGATTGAGCTCCAATGTTAGACATTCTTTCACCCGTTTCATTGTCAAGGATTAGCGCAAGAAGACCCTTGGTGGTCGTCCTGCTGTGGATAGTTCTTGGCCTGGCTGCCGCCTTCATAGCCTTCGGCCCCCCTCGGACTCCCGTTGGGCTGGACCTGCTCGACAGCGCTACTACCACGGAACTCCGGTTGACCGGTGGAGTCGAATCGGAAAGGGCGGGGAGGTTGCTGGAGGAAGTTAAAAGGCTGGAATCGAGAGAGACCGGTATTCCCGTTAGCGTGCCGGAAATCGTGGTTATCCAGTCTGACACACTGACGGTTGACGACCCGGAATTCCGGGCCAAGACCGAGCAGATATTCGGTTCTCTGGTCGCGTTGGGCCCCGATGTTGTCGCTGGCGGCCTCAATTACTACCTGACCGGGGATGAGACTCTGGTGTCGGCTGATCGCAGGACTGCGTTGATGCCTGTCAGCGTTACCGGTGAGCTGGACCAGGCCATCGAAAATGTCGAAGAGATAGCGCACGTGACATCCGCCGCCGACGGGGTGGGAGGGTTCCGGGTGTTGTTGGGTGGAGAGGCCAGCATCGCCTTCGAGAACAACGAATTGGCCGAGGCCGATCTTCAGAAGGGAGAGCGATTCGGCATCCCGGTGGCGTTGATTATTCTGCTGATTATATTCGGTACGGCGCTCGCGGCCCTCCTTCCCATAGTCCTGGCCATCGCTTCCATTGGCGTTTCCTTCGGAGTGGCCTCTCTGATAGGACAGGCTTTCGAACTATCCTTTTTCGTCACCCTGATGATCACCATGATCGGTCTGGCCATTGGCATAGATTACTCACTTCTGATCGTGTCCCGTTACCGGGAGGAACTTCGGAGAAGCGAGGAAATCCGGACCGCCGTGGAGAGGGCAGCGGCTACAGCCGGAAGGACCGTGCTGTTCAGCGGATTCACCGTCGTCTTTGCCCTGTGTGGAATGCTCATCATTCCGTCATCCTTTTTCCAGTCCCTCGGTCTAGGCGCGATAATTGTTGTTCTGGTAACCCTGCTGGCGACCTTCACATTCCTGCCGGCGCTCCTGGCTTTGTTGGGCAGGAAAATTGACTCGCTTCGCCTGCCCTTCGTCGGCCGCAGCTCCGCGGAATCCTCTGGAGGTGCAAGCGGCGGATTCTGGGATGCGATGACTGGGATCGTCACCAGGTTCCCGGTGGTCAGCCTGCTCCTGGTTGGCGGAGTAATGATCGTTGCCGCGGCTTTCTTCTTCCAGATCAACACCGGCAACAATGGAGTCGACGTATTCCCGGAGGGGTCGTTCACTAGGGACGCTTTCTTCATCCTCGAGGAGGAGTTTCCCTTCGGTTTTGGCGTGGTGAATCCGGCCGAGGTATTGGTTAGTGGGGACAGTCAGGACCCCCAGGTCCTGGCAGCAATCAAGAAGCTCGCAGTGGCGATAACCGCTGACCCCCGCTTCCCGGCTCCTCCGCTCATCAGGGAGGCGCCCCAGGCCGGCCTTGTCATCCTTTACGTCGCAGTGGACGGTGTGCCCACCGCTCCACCGGCGCTGGAGGCAGTCAGGGTCATTCGCGAGGAGCACATACCGGCGGCCTTCGAAGGGGTGCAGGCAGAGGTGATCGTGGGTGGTCAGTCGGCGACTTTTGCCGACTTCCGCAAGATCGTAAGCACCTACACGCCCATAGTCTTCGCCTTCGTTCTCGGGCTGAGTTTCATCCTGTTGATGGTCGTATTCAGGTCCCTGGTAATTCCGGTCAAAGCCATTATCATGAACCTCCTGTCCGTGGGAGCAGCCTATGGACTCCTTGTCGTGGTGTTCCAGCACGGGGTCGGAGCCAGCCTGTTTGGCTTTCAACAGTCTGACGTCATCGACATGTGGATCCCGCTCTTCCTGTTCTCCATTCTCTTTGGCCTGTCCATGGATTACCATGTGTTTCTGCTGAGCCGGATAAAAGAGCGTTACGACCAGACCGGAGACAACGCGGAGGCGGTTGCCTTCGGCCTGCGTTCTACCGCAGGTATTATCACGGGTGCCGCGGTTATCATGGTGGTGGTGTTTGGCGCCTTCGCTGCTGGTCAGACCATCATCAATCAGCAGGTCGGGTTCGGCTTGGCTGTGGCGGTGTTCCTCGACGCCACGCTGGTGCGCTCGGTACTGGTGCCGGCAAGCATGGAGGTGTTGGGTGCCCGGAATTGGTACCTGCCGCCCTTCCTCCGCTGGATTCCGGAGCTGCAGATCGAACCACCTGAAAATAATCGATCGGGCGATCAGGCCGGATAGAAGTATGGCCGCAAGTTCACTGAACATACCAATCGACTACCGCCCGGGCTATGAGAAGGCCCGTCTGATCGACGCCGCCTTGGCGGACAACTACATCGCCCACACCAACATTGGCGACCCGTGGGCGGATGCCCTCGTTGAGGCGCTGACCCCCTTGGGCGCCGGTGAGTTTCACCGCCTGCTCACGGGGGCCATGAACGATGATGAGGCGGTATTTCATGAGGCGCCCCGGGAACTTCGCGATTTCTTCGACCAGGTGGAGAGCCTGACGGACGAAGCGGCACTAGCAACCTTTGAACCCGGTATTCGAAGGTTCCATCGCAACTCCGAACTGATTCTTCAGGGACTTGTCGGCGGCAGCCTGGTGGAAGGGTTTTCGACCAACATTGCCCGTTCCTTCGTTATAACCGGGCGTCTGCGGGAACAGGGGGTCAGGAGGCTGAGGCAGAACAATCGCCACGTCCTGGAGATCTTCATGCCCCGAGGCCTGGAGAGGTTTGGGGATGGTTGGAAACTGTCAGTCAGGTTGCGCCTCGTCCACGCTCAGGTAAGGTTTCTCCTGAACGACGCTTCCCAGGATTGGATTACGGAGTCCTGGGGAAGTCCCCTCAGTTCCGCTCATATGGGGTTCGCTGCCAGCGCATTCTCGGCTCGGTCCATTAGACACGCGAGGAACCTTGGGGTGCACTTCAGCAAGGAAGAAAGCGAAAGTTACATGAACGTGTGGCTGTACGCCATGCGACTGATGGGCATTCCCGACACGATCCTCCCGAAAAATGAGGGGGAGGCAATTAAGTTATACGAAATAGGTTCAATTTGCGAACCGCCGCCGGATTTCGAGTCCATCATCATGGCTAACGCGCTGATCAACGCGGCCCCGCCGGTTCTTGGGATCGCGGATGAAAATGAGAAGGACGACATCCTGAAACTCGCCTACACCGTTTCCCGGGCACTGATAGGCGATGAGCTAGCCGACAGGTTGAAGTACCCCCGGTATGGCACCAGGTTCCTCCTAACCGGAGTTCGCTTGCAGACTCGGTTGAACAATTTCTTGAATTGGGTGCTTCCCGGAAGGGCCCAGCGCATAAGGTTCCACAATTTCGGCTACCTGATGTCTGCCTCCGCCTACGACCCGGAGGGAATCTCCTACCGTCTGCCGGACCATGTCTACGCGGAGAGGTCGTCAAGGTGGTGATTTCTCACACACCTGTGCCTGCCGGTCTTTCCAGGGTCCCTGCGAATCAGGGACCCTGACTTTTCCCGAAGTCAGCAGTTTGACATTCGCTGGCTTGCGGATATAGTGAGCCACAGTTGACAGGCGCGGCTATCCATCGAGAATCAGGCTTTTCGGAGGTTCGCATGACCACTACCGAGCAACGTCCCGGCAGTGAATACAAGGTGGTAGGCACCAGGCCCATCCGCCACGACGGCATCGACAAAGTAACTGGCGCAGCCAAATACGGTGCAGACATTCAGCTGGCCGGAATGCTGCATGGAAAGGTACTGCGCAGCCCCTACGCCCACGCCCGAATCCGCGGTATCGACACCACCAAGGCTGAGGCGCTGCCGGGCGTGATGGCCGTGTTAACGGCAAACGATTTCCCGATCATCCAGGATCAGATAATCGATCTTGCCGAAACCCAGGGGAACGTGCGGTTGATGGCAGAGCACGTCATGGCGCACCGGAAGGCGCTATACCAGGGGCATGCCGTCGCCGCCGTCGCTGCCACCAGCCCCCACATCGCCGAGCAGGCCCTTGCGCTCATCGACGTAGACTACGAGGTGCTGGTGCCCGTTCTCTCCATTGAGGACGCGATGCGTGACGACGCTCCAATAATCCATGAGACCCTGTCCACACACTTTAAGCAGGAACGCTTCGCCCGTGGCGAGGACACCGGCGCCCGAGGCAACATCGCCAGCCACATCCAGCACAAGCTGGGTGATGTCGAGAGGGGTTTCCGGGAGGCGGACGTGGTGCTGGAAAGGGAGTATTTCACCGGCACCGTGCACCAGGGCTACATCGAACCCCACGCCTCCACAGCCACATGGACCGGCGACGGACGCCTGACCGTCTGGACCTGCACACAGGGTTCCTTCGCCATCCGCAGCTCTACTGCCGCCATCTGCGGCGTGCCGGAGGACATGGTTCGGGTCGTTCCCACGGAGATCGGCGGCGGATTCGGCGCAAAGATCACCACCTATCTGGAACCCCTCGCGGCGATTCTCTCCAAGAAGACTGGCCGACCGGTCAAACTGGTGATGAGCCGCAAGGATGTGTTCGAAGGTACAGGTCCCACTTCCGCGACCACCCTGCGGACCAAGATCGGCGCCACCAGGGACGGCCGGATCACCGCCGCCCAGGTCTGGATGGCCTTCGAGGCCGGTGCATTTCCCGGCTCGCCCGTGGGCGGCGGCACCCTTTGTGCCACCGGTCCTTACAACATCGAGAACCTGCTGATCGACGGTTATGACGTGGTGGTCAACAAGCAGAAGGTCCAGGCCTACCGCGCTCCCGGTCAGCCCCAGGGCGCTTTTGCCGTCGAGCCGCTGATTGATGAACTGGCCGAAAAACTCGGGATCGATCCCATTGAGTTGCGCCTGAGGAACGTTTCCAAAGAAGGCGACAGAATGCCCAACGGCGTGGCCCATCCCCGTTTCGGCGTCCGCGAGATGGAGGAGGCCATGAGGGACCATCCCCATTACAATGCGCCTCTACAGTCTCCCGACCCATCCACCGGAGTATTGAAAGGGCGGGGTGTCGCCGTGGGCTACCGCTGGCAGGCTGGACAGATGTCCGCCGCGACCATCATCGTCAATGGAAACGGCACCATCAACCTGGTCACCGGCTCAGTGGACATCGGTGGCACGCGGACTGCGGTAGCCATGCAGGCCGCCGAAGTCCTGGGCATCTCCGCCGAAGACGTTATCCCGACGGTGGTGGACACGGACACCATCGGCTACACCGCTGTCACCGGGGGCAGCCGCACCGCCTTTGACACCGGCCTGGCCGCCATTCAGGCCGCGGAGGACGTGAAGCGTCAGATGGCGGCGCGTGCCTCGGCCATCTGGGAGGTGCAGGAAGATGACGTCAGTTTCGAGGACGGCGTATTTGTCTGCAAACGCAACCCCGAAGACCGCTTCACTTTCAGAGAGCTGGCGGGACGCATGATGCGCACGGGGGGTTCCATAACCACCTCGGTCTCCGCCGTTTCCACCGGTGTTGGGCCAATCATCGCTGGCACCATCGTCGACGTCGATGTCGACCCCGATACCGGCAAAGTGGACATCTCGCGCTGCACCGCCTTCATGGACGTGGGCACGGCAGTACATCCCAGCTATGTTGAGGGGCAGATCCAGGGCGGTACGGTTCAAGGCATAGGCTGGTCGCTCAACGAGGAGTACTTCTACAACGACCAGGGCGTGGTGCTGAACTCCAGTTTCCTCGACTACCGCATGCCCACCAGCCTGGACGTTCCCATGATCGAGACGGTGATGGTGGAGGTGCCCAATCCCCGCCACCCCTTCGGTCTCCGTGGTGTGGGCGAAGCCCCCATCATTCCTCCGTTGCCGGCCATCGCCAACGCCGTCTCCAACGCGGTCGGCGTTCGCATCAACAAACTGCCCATTACTCCGGCTGACGTTCTGGAGGCCATTGGTAGTGTCAACGATTAGCTGATTCACATAATCGGCGATTAGCGCGGGCCCCGCCAATTGCGGGGCCTTTTTGCTTCCTTCCCGCTCACGAAACGGGCAATCCATAACACCGCATTGGCTAAAATGAAGCAGCAGCGACATTCGTCCGTATACCTGTCCGCTACGACTTTCCACCTCTAAGGGTCGCTCTCCGAAAATGACCACCGCCACCCGTTCCTCCAGACGCTCCGGCTCCATTCTTGCTGTACTTGGCAACCCGGACTTCCGGTTGCTGTGGATGGCAGGAGCCGCCGACAACTCGGGTCGTTGGATGGAGGCCGTGGTCATGGCCCTGCTGATGCTGGAGATTGGCGGCTCCGAGCTCCAGGTGGCCCTCCTGTTCGCCTTCCGCTGGACGCCTATGCTTTTCTTCGCCCTGATTTCCGGGATGATCGCCGATCGTTCCAACCGCTGGCTGGTGATGATCGTGGCCCGGGCGGTGGCAGTGGCCGTTACCGTTGTCCTCCTGATGCTCGTGGCCTCCGACAGCGTGCGCCCTGTACACCTCTTTATAGGATCATTGTTGCTGGGCTGGTTCTACGTCCTGGAGTTTCCCTCTCGCCGCTCATACATTTACGAGCTTGTCGGTGGGCGTCAGGTGGTGGGAGCCATGTCGCTGGAGACGATCACCACCACGATAGGCCGCCTGCTGGGACCACTGGCCGCCGGACTCATCGTGGGGCAGGCCGGATTCACCGCCGCCTTCGTTACGTTGGTGGTGCTTTATGGTGCGGCCTTTGGATTTACCATCCTGATCAAGACCCGGTTGCCGGCTCACGGCGTGGGCCATTTCGCTTTCTGGACTACGGTGAAGACCGGGTTCGGGTATGCCTTTCACAATCCGGTGGTCCGCGCGGTGCTGTGTGGGACCATAATATTTAATGCCTTGGCATTCAGCGTTGAGTCGCTGTTCCCCGTCGTTGCGACGGAACACCTCGAGGTCGGTCCCGAGCTGACCGGCGTGCTCATTGCGGCCCAGTCCATCGGTACGCTGGTTGCGGCAGTGGGCATCGGGATGGTACCAAACCTGCGCTACCATGGTCGGGTCTTTTGCTTCGGAATGGCGACACAGTTGGCCAGCCTGGTTCTGTTCGCGCTCTCCCCGTGGTATCCGGCATCCTTCGTTCTGCTGCTGATTTCCGGTCTGGGGGCGGCAGGATTCGGCACGATGCAGAGCACCATAATCATGCTGTCCTCGCCCACCGACATACGGGGCGCCACACTGGGCGTACTAGGACAGTGCATTGGCGTCGCTGCCGTGGGCGGAGCGATAGTCGGCCTTGTCGCTGAATATTTCAGCGCCCAGGTCGCCGTGGCCCTGAGCACCGGTCTCGGGTTGGTGTTACTGATTCCGGTTATGATATTTACACCGCTGATCAAGAGCCCCATCAGCCCGGCAGATGACTGAACGTGGTGCAGTTACGTCCGACCCTCTAGACTACCCCGTCCGCCTCCAGCGACTCCAGCTCCTCGGGCGTTAGGCCACCGAGGCCGCAGAGTACCTCGCGGTTGTGTTCGCCCAAGGTGGGAGGCGTTTCGGCGGGAGAGTCGACGCACGCGGTGAGGCGCACCGGTGTGCGGGGAGACCGGAACGTGCCTCCCAGGGTGTCGCCGGTATCCACGTACATGCGGCGGCCTTCCAGGTGTCCGCAGTGGGCCAGGTCCTCCATGGTCTGTGCCATGCCCATTGAAAATCCCAGCGCCACCAGCGTCTCGGCAATCTCCAGCCGGGTGAGGTTGATCGACCATTGCTCGATGGCCGGAATGAACTCGTTAACGAAGAATTCTCCGCTGGTTTCTCCCCCCAGGAAGCGAGGGTCCTCGGAGAGGTCGTCACGGCCAACCGTTCGCCACAGCGACCGCAGCCGTTCCTCGGTGCGCGCTCCGGCCAGCACCACATACCCGTCGCTGGCCCTGAAGGTAACACCGGCGGTGGCCATGCGGTCGTGGGTGCGCATGGGCGCCGCGCCCGTGGCGTGGTAGTGGTTCATATTGCTCTCGATGTGCGAGACCATGCATTCGTACATCGCTACGTCGATGTGCTGGCCCCGGCCCGTCTTGCGTCGCGTCTCCAGGGCCAGGACGATGCTGAGGGCGGCCCACAGCCCGGGTATCGAGTCCCCGATGTTGTCGCCCACCGCCTGGGGCGGCCCGTCGGGATCCCCGGTCATTTCCATCCAGCCCGCCATCGCCTGGATGGCCATGTTGTTCGCCGGCCACTTGGAGTACGGGCCCGTCAACCCCTCGCTGTCCCCGTAGCCGGTGATGCTGGCATAGACCAGGCCGGGGTTGATCTCGCTTAGTCGGTCGTAGCCTAAGCCCAGGCGTCGGAAGGCCCCGGAGCCCCAGTTGTCCACCAGCACGTCAGACTCCGCGACCATCTTCTCAAAGGACTGCTTGCACCGGGGATGGCGCAGATCAATGCTGACGCTCTTCTTGTTGCGGTTGATCCCTAGAAAACGCGAGCTGATGCGGTTACCTTCCTCGTCGCTGACGAAGGGAGTGCGTCCCCGTGCTATATCGCCGGTGCGGGGCCGCTCTATCTTGATGACCTCCGCGCCCATGTCCGCCAGGATCAGCGAGCAGAAGGGCCCCGCGACTATGTGGGTGGCGTCCAGCACGCGAATGCCCTCCAGGGGCAGCGGAAGGCCGGTAGGCATGCTCAGGGGGAACTGTGCGGATGATGCCATGGGATATCTCTCCGGCGAGGATGGGTGTCTCCGGGCAACTCGCGCCGCCAGGGAAACGGGCCTGTTTAACCCGGCAGGCCGTAGCTGCTCAGGAGTCCGTCGACCATGCCGGTGGCGCGGTCCCAGTCATAGGTGCGGAACGAATTGTTGCGCACTACATAACCGGCGCCGGCGTAGAAAAGCTCGAACTGAATATGCCGGGAGGCGAACTCGGACCCGATGGCGTCCCACGCCAGCTTGAAGAGCTTGACGCGGTCTTCCGTTTCGGGCCCAATGGCGCTCTGGCTGCGGTCTATGTAATCGGCGATCTCAGGGCTCTCGAAGTCCCTGGCGGAAGAGGGCAGCATGATCGGGCTTCCGCCAGCCAGGTCTCGCAGGGTATTCATCAACTGCGGGTAGAGGTCCTGGGCCATCACCTGGGCTGTATACAGTGGATGCCGGTCCGGTACGTAGTAGGGGCCCACATAGCGCCCGCACGCCTCCATTCCGTTGACCAGCCCCTCGATCGCCCCTGCCTGCGCCGCCAGGCGTCCCAGCGTCTCGACCACCTGCGGGATGCGGGTAAGGTCGTTGGAGTCGGCCATCTTGCGCGCCAGGCCAACAAGAAAGCGCAGCTTCACCATCACCCTGACTTGGGACTGGTAGTTCTGAAAGATGTGGGTGGGCGCTTCGTGGAACTGGTCGCGGCACAGGGTAATGTCCCGGTGAACGAATACCCTGTCCCAGGGGACTTTCACCTCGTCGAAATAGATGACGGCGTCGTTCTCGTCCAGGCTGTATGACAGCGGGCTGTCGAACTGGCTCTGCGCCCAGGCCTCGTACGACTTCCGGGATAGGATCTTCAGCCCCGCCGCATTCATGGGCACAGCGGCAGAGAAGGCATGCTTCTCCGCGCCCGGGCGCAGGGGCTGTATCGTGGTGCAAAGCACCTCGTTGCCCAGGATGCTGCTGGTCCCCAGCGTCTTGGCGCCCTTTAGCGTAATGCCCGATGAATCCTCGTCGCAGATCCCGGCCACCAGGAACTCGTCATGCTCGCCGGTCCAACCCTGCGGGTTGGTGATGGTGTACGTAACGAACAGGTCGTTGTCCCGGACGTAACGAAAGTAATCAGCCAGCGCATCGGCCCGCTCCTCGCCGTGGGCCCGGAACAGGTCCAGCCGCATCATCATGCCGGCCAGCGACGAGGCCACGTGGTCGGGCGAGCGGCCCATGTATCCGTAGGTGCATTCGGCCCACGCCTCCATGGCTTTGCGCCTCGCCACCAGTTCCTCGTAGGACTCGGGCAGTTGCCAGCTGCGGTTGACTCGCTCGCCGCTGGTTGGTGACTCGAAGGTCATCAACTCCAGGTTCTGTGGGTCTGCCTGAAAGTCATACAGCGAGGCTGCCGTTCTCACCGCGTTTCGGTAGCCGGGATGGTCCACCACGTCCTCAACCAGCTCACCCTCCAGGTAGACCTGCCGCCCGTCCCGTAAGCTGTCCAGGTGCTGCTGTCCCGTCCTTACCATAGTCCGCTCCGCCGTCAGTGATGGGCCAGGAAATGCGTGCCGGGGCAAGCGATGCCAATGATAGCACAGGCATTTCGGAGGCCGCCGTTCCGGGCCTTTGCTATAATCGGGCGGCAGTCTTACTTCCGGTGGGTGTTACATGCGCCTGATTTCGTGGAATGTGAACGGGATACGCGCCGTTCACAAGAAAGGGTTCCTGGAGTGGTTCGAATCGGAGCAACCCGACGTGTTGTGCCTGCAGGAGACCAAGGCGCACGAGTCCCAGATTCCCACGGCAGTCAAACAGGTCGAGGGCTATGCCTCCTGGTTTTCAACCCCCGAACGGAAGGGCTACAGCGGCGTGGGACTTTACACGCGCCTGGAGCCACGCAGCGTCACCTTTGGCCTCGGCGTTGAGCGCTTTGACAGCGAGGGCCGCACCGTAGTCGCCGACTTCGACGACTTTGTGCTGTTGGGCATTTACTTCCCCAACGGCAAGCGGTCCGCCGAGCGCCTTCGTTACAAGATGGAGTTTTACGACGCCTTTCTCGACTACGTGGACAATCTCCGAAGCGAAGGGCGCAACGTCGTGGTCTGTGGCGACGTTAACACGGCCCACAAGGAGATCGACCTGGCCAGGCCCAAGGAGAACGAAAAGATCTCTGGATTTCTGCCCGAAGAGAGGGCCTGGATGGACCAGTTTATTGATCACGGATACGTGGATACCTTCCGGCAGTTCAACCAGGAACCCAACAACTACAGCTGGTGGGACCAGATGACGAGGGCCAGGGAACGGAATGTCGGCTGGCGCATCGACTACTTCTTCGCCGATTCAGACTTCGCGCCCCGCCTTTCCGACGCTTTCATCATGCCCGATGTCATGGGCTCGGATCACTGCCCGGTGGGCATCGAAATCAGCTGAGCGGAAGCTTCAACCTTCCCGGCATCCGACGAATCGCGAGACCCTCCAATCCACCCCCGCAGGACGAGTTGCCATGAAAGACACTGTGGAAGTCTTTTTCCATTCCCAGCAGCCCTACACGCAGGTGAACGAGGAAGACATTGCACAATACAAGTCCGGGCGCCTCGATTTCCCCAATACCTATTTCGATCCGGAAAAGGCCCATACCCTGTACAACCAGTACCACGAGCAGTATGCCATGGCCGACGAGGCGGGTCTGGACGGCATCATGACCAACGAGCACCACTCCTCGTACTGGAACATGAAGCCCTCGGCCAATATCGACGCGGCCGTCATCAGCAGGCTCACCAGCCGGGCCAGAATCGCTATCCTTGGCAATATCATACCCATCAACGACCCGGTGCGCATGGCCGAGGAGCTGGCGATGATCGACTGTTACTCGAACGGCCGACTGATCTCCGGCTTCGTGAGGGGCGGAGCGGTCGAGACCCTGCAGGCCGGCATTGACCCAACGGAAAACCGCGATCGGTTCGAGGAAGCCCACGACCTGATCATAAAGTGTTGGACCGAGCCGGGTCCCTTCCGCTTCGAGGGCCATTACTATCACTACCGCGTGGTGAACCCATGGGTGCTGCCGGTGCAGAAGCCCCATCCGCCCGTATGGTTCCCTGGTGGGAGCAGTCCGGAGAGCGTGGTCTGGGCGGCCAGCCACCAGTACGCCTACATGAACCTGGGAGCCCTGATCAGCCTGACCAAGGAACTGAAGCAGGTGTATATCGATACTGCCAAAGAGGTGGGTTTCACCCCGGGCCCTGAGCACTTCGGATACCAGGTGCGGGCGTTGGTGGCCGACACCGATGAAAAAGCCCAGGAGCTGGGTCGCGGCTTCCTCTGGGCCGGTCAGCACCGAATGCGCGGACCGGTGGAACACCTCGACCCACCCGGCTACCAGTCGCCGACGGCCAGCCGACTGGCGGCCCGGCGGATAGGCGGCGGGGGAGGGCCTGCCATGGGCTACGAGGACCTGCAGGAGGTCGGCGCCATCATCGTCGGAAGTCCGGACACGGTGATCAGGAAATTGTCCGACACCATTGGCCAGCTCAATCCCGGCTACATGATCCTGATAGGCAGCGACGGAAACATCCCGCACCCGGACGTGATGCGATCCGTGGAGTTGCTGGGCACTGAAGTTGTGCCGGCCCTTCACGAAATCCAGTTGGCACCCTACGAGTAGTCGGGCTCCAGGCCCGGGCCGACTGGTATAATTCGACCTTGTGGCACCAGGAAATGCGAGGGAATAATGGCCGGAGTCACTGAAGCCGCAAGCGTCCTGCTGGGGCAGTTTCACCGAAAGGAAAAGTACCTGCTTGAAGGCGATCTGCTGCCGGAGAGTATCGACGAGGCCTACCGGGTGCAGGTTGGCTATCAGGACTCCCTTGTCGGAGATTTTGGCTCGGTGGCCGGTTACAAGATCGCCTACACCACCACTGCCCTGCAGCAGTCCTCGGGCATCAGTGAGTCCGTGGCGGGTGTCATACTCGCCAGGAACGTGCGGCACTCCCCTGCGGTGCTGAACTCCTCGGAGTTTCTTCAGCCGGGAATCGAGTGCGAGGTGGGGGTGCTCCTGGGTTCCGACCTGCCGGCCTCTGGGGTTCCTTATGACCGCGACAGCGTGTCGGAAGCCGTCGAGTCCGTAATGACGGCCTTTGAAGTGGTGGACAACCGTCGCACCCAGGGCCAGGACACCCGGACTCAGCTTTTGACAACCATCGCCTCCAACATTCTGAACGCCGGCGTGGTGTTGGGCGAACCGGTTTCCGACTGGCGGGCTATCCCGCTGGCCGACTGCCGTGGCTATATGGAAATCAACGGGGAACTGGTCGGGGAGGGTCAGGGCTCCGACGTCATGGGGCACCCGCTGGAACCCCTGGCCTGGCTGGCCAACACTCTGGCCGCCCAGGGCCGGGAGCTGAAGGCGGGCATGGTGGTGATCACCGGCAGCATAGTCTCTCCCAAATGGCTGGCTGCCGGCGATTCGGCCGTCATTGAAATCGAGGGACTGGGAAAGGCTGAACTGAGTGTGTCCTGACGGTAGGCCGAAAAAGCTGGGACACCCGGCGGGCAGTGCAGGGTCCATTTTGACTCGGTGAGGTTGCGTGTAGTGGCTATGGCGTGCGGCGCGGGCGCGCCGTCCAAAGTGGGCTTGGACCCCGACGGCCTGAATCGCGTCAGGGAGTTGTTTTTCGAACAGATAGAGTCCGGTCTGCACCCTGGGGCGGCGCTGGCGGTGTATTACCACGGTGAGTTGGTGCTGGACCTGTACGGCGGTGTCGCCGACAGAGTAAAGGGAAAGCCGGTGGACGAGGACACCATGTTTGTCCTCTATTCATCCACCAAGCCGGTCACAGCCTGTTGTCTGCACATTCTCTGGGAGCGGGGAAAACTCAGCTGGGACGACCGGGTGGCTGACCACTGGCCCGAGTTTGCCCAGTCGGGCAAGCAGGACGTCACCATAGGACAGGTGCTCACTCACCGGGGCGGATTCCCTGACAGCCCCAGCCACATGACCTGGGACCGCTGGAACGACTGGGGCGCTGCCGTGCGGGCTATGGAGGAATTACGACCTGATTACCCGCCGGGCCGCGTAATCGCCTATCATCCGCGTAACTTCGGCTGGGTCATAGGTGAACTGGTACGCCGCATAGATGGTCGACCTATCAACCGGTTCGTGCGGGAGGAAATCACCCGCCCGCTGGGCATCAACGACCTGTACATCGGTCTGCCGGAATGGCTGTTGGACCGTGTCTCCAGGCTGCACGCCATGGAGGACTGCGACCGTCGCAGCCAGGTGGAGCTATACAACAACCCTGAGGTTCACCGCACGGTGCAGCCTGCTGGCGGAGGCATCTCCACCGCCAGGGGTCTGGCCCGCTTCTTTGCCATGATGCAGCTGGGAGGCACGCTGGACGGAGCTACGGTCTTAAAGCCGGAGACGGTTGCCGAAGTGACGGCAGCCCACTCCGAGGGAATCGACCACTCGCTCAACCGCAGAGTTATCCGGGGTATGGGGCTGTCGTTGGCCGATCCGCGCACTGGAGACCCTGACAGTCTGGACCCCCGAACTTTCGGGCACGCCGGTTCGGGGACCTCGGTGGGTTGGGCCAACCCCGATACCGGGCTGGCGGTGGCCTACATAACCAACGGCTTCCGGGCGGAGCTGAGCAACACCCCAAGGCTGGCTGCAATTTCCCAGGCGGTAATCGACGCCGTTCCCTGAGAGTCGACCTACTCCTCCTCGTCGGAATACACGATCCACCACCGTCCCTCCAAGCGCCGAAACACCATAAGAACAGTCCTGGAATCTATTGGCGTGCCCAGCGTGAGGTGGGTCTCGTAGTCCCCGCCCGCATTTAGCCTCGGAGGCGATTTCTCTGACACCTCAAGTTTGACCCGAAAGAGTTTCAATCGCCCCATATCCTTGCGAATCAACTCATCCTCCAGGGCCCGGTATCCCTCCTCCAGCATCGCAAGGGCGCGGTCAGCGTCATAGTCGTTCCAGGCGCCCCAGTAAGCTTCGACGAGCTGTCGAATATGGGCTATGTCGGTGTCGGGGTCCGGAGTACTGGCAGGCTCAACCGGCTCGGTAGTGGGGACGGTTCCGGGAGCGCGGGTCGGGCGAGCGTAGGTAGTCCGGATGTTCCGATTGTGTTCGCCCTGCGGAGTCGGACCCGCTGCCCCAACGGCGGCTGTCGCCAGCACCGTTGGTGGTGGCGAAGGCTGCGCCCGGTTCGGCGTCACCGCCTGAGGCGCCCCGATCGGAGTGGCAGAAAGTCCCGTAGGGGCAGTCGGCGTCGTGCGGACTTCGGGGGCGGGCGATTCAGCCTGGCAGCCTGCCAGCACCACCATCAGGGCCAGGGTGCCGGCGAGAGCGAGCTTTAGCGGCGCTGTCTTGGGACGGAGATCGTGGTGCCGATGCCTTAGCCCCAGGGCCTTTTCATTTTCTTAAAGGAGTCTTAAAGTTGTGGTGAAGAAGTGAGGAGGTGGGGAAGATGAGATTGAGAGAAGCCTTGGATGGAGTTCCAGACCACCGGAGCCGGCAAGGCCGGCGCCACCCATTGGGAGCGGTATTGAGTCTGTCAGTTTGCGCCATGCTATGTGGCTCCCGCAGTCTTTACGCCATTGCGCAATGGGGCCGGGACCAAGGAGCCACTGCTGGAGAGGAATTGGGTTTCCCACAGGGGAGAACGCCCTGCGTAGCCACCCTGCACCGGGTGTTCAAGGATCTGGACGTGGATGCCTTCGAAGGGGTGCTGCGGGAATGGGTGCGAGATAGTGGGGTGGATCTGGGCTCCGTGGTGTCAATAGACGGGAAGACGTTGCGTGGGATTCACGGTGAGGAACTGCCTGGGGTGCACCTGGTATCAGCCTACGCCACTGAGGGCAAGGCGGTGCTGAGCCAGGCAGCCACGGCGGGCAAGGGTCAGGAATTGGCAGCGGCCCAAGCAGTGTTGGGGCAGATTCCCCTGGAAGGGAGGATAGTGGTGGCGGACGCTCTGCTGACCCAACGGGAGGTGTGCCAGCAGATTGTAGCTGGCGGCGGAGATTACCTGTTGCCGGTGAAGGAAAATCAGCCTGCATTGTGCCAGGACCTGGTGGAAGTATTTTCCCCCACTGGAAACTGATAGGGTTGCGGGGCCATGGGTACCGCCGTGGCAGGCTGAGGACTGGCGGGAGCGAGGGGCGGAGCTGACTGTGTGGGTGGATGTCTCGCCCAAGCAACGGCACGGGCGCTGGGAGCGGCGGGAACTGTGGGCCTTGTCCGACCCGGAGGTGAACCGGTATGCGGGCAGCGCCGGATCGGTGGGGAAGGAGTGGCCCCACCTGCGGCAGGTATGCCGGCTGGAGCGGCAGAGGAGAGTCCGGGGACGCACCCAGGTGACGGTGAGCTATGCGGTGACCAGTCTTTCGCCCGAGGTTGCCGGAGCGGAACGTCTGTTGCAGATTCTTAGAGGGCATTGGAATATCGAGAACCAGGTGCATTGGGTCCGGGACGTCACCTTTGACGAAGACCGCTCCCAGGTAAGGAGCGGTAACGCCCCCCAGGTGATGGCAGCCTTTCGCAACCTGACCACCACCCTGGTGCGCTGGGCTGGTCATACCAACGTTGCCGCCGCCCTACGCCGCCACGCCGCTCACGTCTCCGAAGCCTTCTTACTCCTCGGCATTACCCCTGAATTCGGAGAATGAAAAGGCCCTGGCCTTAGCCCTGCCCCGGATTGCATGCTCCGGCGCAGTGTTCTATGCTGGTGGCGATAGGGCATCGGCCCGGCCGGTCAGCAGAACTGAAGGAGAGTTAGACATGGCAGGTCCCAAGGAATCGTATACCATCGAGTTGAATCCGGACCAGATGGCATTCATACGACAGGCCCAGGCGAAGTACAGGATCAAGAGCGAAGACAAGGCCCTGCGCGTAGTGCTGGACTACCTGATCACATCGCCCGACGTGCACGACGCGGTATTCTCCGAGCCCCGATGCCTCCGCTGCGAGTAGGTCAGCCTGAACGACTACTGGTTTAACTGCTGCACAGCCTCGAGGGCCAGTCTGTATCCGTACACCCCGCAGCCGTAGACAGCCCCCTTGCACACCGGCAACACCTGGGATACGGTGCCCCGCGAGGTCGGGTTGGAGACGTGGACCTCGTACACCGGGTACTTGACCTGAGTGATGGCGTTCCGCAGGGGTCCGGCGACGGTAGTGTATCCGGCGGGATTTATCAGGCAGGCATCGAAATCGCGGTCGTGAGCGTCATACATCGCGTTCACGACCTCCCCCTCCACGTTGGAATGGAACAATTCCACGTCGATCCCTAGTCCCTCGGCGTACCCTTTGATCTGCTCGTCGATATCCTCCAGGGTAGCCGTGCCGAAGATTTCCACCTGGGACTTGCCCCGCATGTTCATACCCGCGCCCTGGATTACCAGCACCTTACTCATCTTGTCTGCTCCTGAATGGGTATTTTCCTGGGTCACTCTACGCCGAGGCCCGTGTACTGCGGCCCTCCGGCGACGGGTTGGTTTGGGATGTCGCTAATGTAGCCCGCCAGCATGATGTCGAGCTGCAGCATCAGCATTTTGTTCCACGCAGAGGCCGCTCGGATTGCCAGGTCCCGGTCTTCCATTTCTCGCCGCAGCAGGTCCGTAACTGCTGCCTGTATGAAAGCGATGGTGCCCACCATGAACCTCGCCGGCACCGACCCCAGGTGGGCGCGATGCAATGGCGGATGGCTGTGGACAATTCCCATGGCCAGAACCCGGATCGGGTAGTCTGAGTCCACCTGAAAGTCGATCGAACCCCGCAGCCAACGCATCAGGCTGTGCCTGCGACGGGTCAGCCGCTCCTCGTTGACCTCGTCTTCCTCGTCGACGAAGAAGCGCCGGGTCTCAGGGTAGTCGAGGAAGTTGTCATAAACTGATGCTGTCAATTCCTCACCGTGGGCCAGCACCACCTCCCGGGTGGCTTGAATCAGTTCCAGTCCCTCTTGGTCCAGGCCAACGAATTCAGCCAACTCCCGCATCCGCCCCGGCCAGTCGATTACCTGGGTCATCTATAACTCTCGCTCTGCCGCCGACGAACTGAGTAGTCCGTCATGCCGTTGCCCGGGGTTCGGGAAGACTATACCTTTTCAACCTGGCAGGGGCAACCGCGTTACTTCGCTGGGCCCGCCGAAGGCTGGGCCAGCGGCCGCCAGGCCAGAGGCGTGAAAACCATCACTGGAATCAGGAGTGCCAATCCGGCGATGGAATGAAGGGTTATCGTGTTCTGAAGGGAAAGGACGGTAACAACAATGCTGATTTCAAGAGCTCCCAACATATTCGCTATGCCGATACAGAAGCTGAGCAGTCCCATCATCTGACCGCGCATCGCCGCAGGGGAAACCAGCATCATGATACTGCTCTGCATCGTCGAGAACCCTGACTGGCCAATGCCGCTCACCAGGAGCAGAACGAATGCCAGGGCGTACCAGGGAGACCAGACGTAAGCGGCGGATGTGACCAGTACAATGATCGACCCAAAGGCGAAGTAACGGCCGTGGTACTGTACATTCCTGGTGTTGGCCACCACGGCAGCTCCCATCAGGTGACCGAAGCCGTCGGCAGCTACGAGAACGCCCACCAGAGCTGGTCCCTCCTGCAGCAGGCTGGTGCCCACCGCCGGAATGAACTGCTGCAGGGGAAAGGCCATGGCGTTCATCACCAGCGTGATGGCCAGCATGCCGACCAGAACGCCGTTTCTCCAGGCAAAAGCCACCGACTCGCCAAGTCCACGCCACATGGGCGGTATGGCCGCGCGCAGACCGGTCTCCGGAATCGCGAGCCTGGCAATGAGCACAAGATTCACGATGTGGAGAAAGACCAGGAAGGAATACGCCGCCGGATACCCGGAAAACTCCAGCAGCAGGCCTCCGACCACCGGGCCTATCATCTTGCCGACGTTCTGGGAAATGACGTCGAGCGACATGGCGTTCACCAGACGCTCCCGGCCGACTATGTCGAATATTCCGGTCCGGCGTGAGGGGTCTTCCACTGCCTTTGTGGTGCCCTGGATGAACGTGACTATGAAAATGTGCCAGGTCTGAATGGAGTCCAGGTTGTTGGCCATCAGGCCGAGCAGACCGGCGGCGGAAATGAGGTTTACACACTGCGCTAGGAAAATTATCCTCTGCCGGCTGAAGCGGTCGGCAAGGTAGCCTGCCAGATTGGAAACGAAGGGCCTGGGAAGGTTATTGAAGACCCAGAGCAGCATCAGGTGTGCGGCGGAGGAGTCGGTAACCGCCAGGATCAGAAGGCTCAACGCCAGCAATTCATAGCGTCGCCCAAACTCCCCCAATATGCCCACGGTCCAGATAAGGCGAAAGTGTCGCTCTTGCAATGAGTCCAGCGCCGTGCCGCGAACCCCGTGGAGAGGCCTCATTTGCGCTCCGTGGACCGACTAGGAAGAAACCCCGGTCGAATGGGCGAAAGGGAATCCCAATATTCTAGCGTGATTCCATGCTTCATCAGTCTGCAGATCGGGGCAAACTAGGCGAAAAGGAGGAATCCAGCTAATCAACTCTGACCATTTACCAGGAATTGCGGGTGCTGATTTGTTCACCCTTGACACTGTGGTTGCCAGCGACTAATTTACGCTGAACATTGCCATCCGATGTATGGACCGCCCTTGCAGCGTCTTAGCCACACTCCAACGACAGATTCCAACTCTCCTGCCAGCGAACGTCCGACGAGTTGGAATTTTCCTGCGGGAGCCCGGCGCTGCCCCGTTATTATCGCCCACCGTGGCGACCTTTCCACCTCTCCGGAGAACACCCTTCCTGCCTTTTATGGCGCTTACCGTCGGGGAGCGGACGCAATCGAACTTGACGTTAGGCTCACCAGGGACGACAAGCTGATTGTATTTCACGATCGCAACCTCAAACGGATTACCGGGGAGAACCGGTTGGTAAGCAATGTCACCCTGGAGGAAATCCGCTCCTTCGACGTGGGGAGCCGGTTCGGGCCGGAGTATCGGGGCCTGCAAGCGCCAACACTGGACGAGGTATTCGATGCTGTCCCCGCTGATTTCCTGGTCAACGTGGAAATGAAAGCAGTCATCGACCGGATGCGCCTCATTGCGCACCGTGTGGCCGAGGTCATTCGGCGGCATGAAAGGCGGGACAGTACCTTGGTAGCCAGCTTTAATCCCATCTCGCTCTGGGAGCTACGGAAGGTGGACCCGACCATCATGCGGGGTTACATCTGGTCCCGGCGTCACCCTCCACCCATCCGCTCCAGATGCTTCAGTCGAATGGTGAAGGCGCACTGGTATGACCCGGCCAACGACAGCTATAATCCCCGGCTCATGCGAGAGATGAGATCTCAGGGTGTGCGTACCCTGGCGTGGGACGTCGATTTCGCCCGGGACCTGGTGCGCATGGCGGAGGCCAGGTTGGACGCGGTGGTTACAGATAATCTTCCCGAACTGTTGCGCCAGCGCTCAAGACTTGATACAATAACCTAGGGCAAATACGCCCTTTTTCTGGTCTCACCGGTGTGCATGCAGGCTGCAGGAAAAGGGATTCCGGCGGGGTTGGTCATCGGAGGGCGTAGCCATCCGTAGCCCAGCCTCTTGGCGTTGGTGCCTGGATTCGGGAGGCTGGTTGTGACTGTTGTTGACGACATCAAGGCCCGTCTTGATATCCTCGAGGTCGTGGGGCAACGGGTACAACTGCAGAGATCTGGGCGCAGCTACAAGGGCAACTGCCCCTTCCACCAGGAAAGGACCCCCTCATTCCATGTGTTCCCCGACCGCCAGTCATGGCGTTGTTTCGGGGCCTGCGCTACGGGTGGCGACGCCATATCCTTCGTGATGCGGGCCGAGAACCTGGAATTCGGGGAGGCCATGCGTCGGATGGCGCGCCAGGTCGGATTGCAGTTGCCGGACCGGCGCAATCAGGGCGAGGTCTCTTACGTCCATCGCATAAATGAAGTCGCCTGCGCTTTTTTCCAGCGTACCTTGGCCTCAACCCAAGGTGCGGACGCTCGTACGTACATTGCGAACAGGGGCTTGGACAGGCCCATCATCGAAATTTTCCAATTGGGTCTTGCCCCAGCCGATGGCGACTCGCTGCGGCGCCATTTGCTGCGAGAGGGTTTCGAGTCCGCTCAGCTGCTGGCGGCGGGCGTAGTGCGGGAGGGAGATGACAGCGAGCAACGAGACCTGTTTCGTGGGCGGCTGATGATTCCCATCAGGGACTCGGACGGAAGGATGGTGGGGTTTGGGGGACGTGCCCTTGATGACTCTGAGCCGAAGTACTTGAACTCGCCCCAGAGCGAGGTTTTCGACAAGAGCCGCATACTTTTTGCCATGGACCGCGCCAGGGATGACATCGCAAAGAACGGTGCAGTGATCGTAGAGGGCTATATGGACGCCATCGCCGCCCATCAGGCCGGATTCAACAACGTCGTGGCCTCCATGGGAACGGCTCTGACGGAGCCCCAGGTCAACACCATACGGCGCCTTACGGGCCGGGTTACGATGGCGCTGGACCAGGATACCGCCGGCCAGCAGGCTACGCTCAGGAGCCTGGAGTCGTCATGGAGGGTATATCAGAACCGGGTAGCCGGACAGTCCGGAGGCAGGGCAATCCTGCAAGGCCGGGACAACCCCGAGATCCGCATTGCGGCCATGCCGCCCGGGCAGGACCCTGACGAGGTGATCCGGCGCTCCCCGGAGGAATGGCAGTCTTTGATTGCTAATGCCACTCCGCTGCTGGAGTTTGTAATCTCCGCCTTGACTTCCCACGTAGACCTGACCGTTCCACAAGGGAAGGCGGAGGTGGCTGATCAGGTTTCCAGGTTGATATTCGCGGTGCAGGATGCGCCGGCGCAGGACCATTATCTCAGGATGCTGGCAACGAAACTTGATGTGCCTATGGAGACGCTCCAGGCCAGTATCAGCAGGTCTGGAGCTCCTGGGCATTCCAGGAATTCGAGGAGAGGGCAGGCATCCCAAGCGGCGGGCTCGGAGAAGGCGGCTGCATCGCCCTTTGCCCAACTGGATCGTGATCCGCTGGAGGAATACTGCCTGGCCTTGCTGATGCGCCACCCTGACTTGGCCGAACAGGAACCTGGGCTGAAGCCACAACTGTTTTTGCGGCCCGAGAATCGCGAGATTTTTGTCAACCATCTCGATAATTCTGGCCATAGCGGCGAATTGGACGGCGCAGATAGCCAGCAATTTGAAATGACTCCGCCCGGTATCAGGGAACAGATGGAGGCCCTTGGAAAACTGACGTTTCACCCAATGGACCTGGCAAAGCGCCGCAGGGCCCTCGGGGATGTGGTGGCGCGGCTCGAGGAACGTAATCTCAGGCAACTGAAAAGGGATGAGCAGGACAAATATGCCGACTCGCCAGAGACCGCGCTCGAGGAGGACAGTCGGCTGGCAGACAATATTAACGAGCAGCTAAGGCGGAACCTGGAGCAAAGAGCAGGACTGCGAATCGAAAGGTGAAGCGATTGCTTCGTCCAGATGCAAGTCGGTGAATTCGCAGTGGCTCTTGATCCGTTGAATTAGATGATTTGATTTATGACACTATTCGAGGAGATTTCATGGTAAGTAACAGGCACGCGACAAGGGAACTTAATCCGGAGGACTTCCTGGAGCCCCAGGCAGATGAAGAGTCCGAGGAGAGGGATCCGATCATCGACATCTTCCGAAAGGCGGACGCTGCCCGGAACGATACCTCCGAGGACGGCGACGATATTGCTTCGCCTCGCCCGGCAACGATTACGGTTGCTGGAGAAGAGGAGCAATGGGACACCCCGGATGCCGAAGGGAACCTGGAGAATTCCGAAGGGGCCGCCGGGGAGAGCGAAACGGAGGAACAGGAGCGTAGTCCTGATGCTACCGAGACAATGGAGGTTCTTGACGACCCCGTAAGGATGTACTTGCGGGAAATAGGCCGGGTACGTTTGCTGACTTCGGCCGATGAACGCAAACTGGCTCGCCAGCTGGAAGGTGGCAAACACCTGCAGGCGGTTAAATCGGAACTCAGCGAGGAACTGGGTGTAGATCCCCTCCCTTGGCAGATTACCGGGAAACTCATTGATCGGATCGCCGATGCCCAGCCCCTGATCAATGCCATCGCGAGGGACTTCCAGGATAGGCACAACAGCGTGCTCGAACAACTTTTGGCAACTCCCGAACTACGGGGTTTGCTGCTGCAACACGGACCGTTGCCCGAGCCAGTGGGGCTTGATTTCCAGGAAACTGGGAACAGGGACGGAATTGAGGAAGATGTCGGGGAGGGCGCACCGGACGATTCTGAGGACAACACTTTAGATATCGGACTGCAAAATCCGACGCTTTCCGAGATCCTCGATAACGAGGATATTGATGGCAGTGTCAGGGGTGGGTTGCGACAGCTCCAGCAAGGTGAGGACGAGGTTCTTCCCGCAGGGGCGAGGCTGTCGGACATCCTGGAGAACCCCGAGGTGAACGAGGTAATAAAGAGCGCTCTGCAGGACGCCTACCCAACATGGCACGATGACCAGACGGCAATGATAGATCCAGCTTGGGAGCTTCCCGCCGGAGAAGAGTCATCTCCCATAGACGAGCCGCAACCGCAAGCCCCGGTTAATCCCACCCTGAGCGAAATATTGGATACGCCTGGATTGCAGGATGCTCTTCCTCCCGAGCTTAGGCAATCGCTCAAACAGGAAGTGCTTCCCTTTAACCCTGACGTATCCCAGCTTATGGAGAACTGGGGACATTGGTCTGACTCCAATCCCAACCTGTTGCCGGGAAACCCTGCGTTGTCGCAGATTATGAACAACCCGCGGCTGCGTGATTCTATTGACGCCGAAGTCTCCCAGGAAATGCTGGGACGATTGGCCGAGCAGTTGGAGGAACCCCCTGAGGATGTTTACCGGCGCGTTCTGGACCTTTCTCTCAGCTCCTGGATTCTGGCTCAGCCGACAGTCGACGCCCTGCGAGACGTGCAGTTGACCGAGCTGGGTTCGGCCCTTGGCAACCCTGAGCACCTGGCAAGACTGCAAAGATTGGATCCCCTGCTCAAGCAACAATACAGCCGGGTACAGGCTGATAGTGAAAGGGCCCAATCCCACCTGACCGAGGCAAATCTGAGGTTGGTGGTCAGCGTGGCCAAGAAATACATAGGTCGGGGAATGGCCCTCTTGGACATGATCCAGGAGGGAAACATAGGCCTGATCAGGGCGGTCGAGAAATTCGATTACCGGAAGGGCTACAAGTTCAGCACCTACGCCACCTGGTGGATTCGGCAGGCTATCACACGATCCATCGCCGATCAGGCTCGCACCATTCGGATTCCGGTGCACATGGTTGAGACCATCAACAAGCTTATGCGCCAGCACCGGCGGCTTCTGCAGGAGTACGGTCGCGAGCCAACGCCGGAGGAGATCGGCATGGCCATGGAGATAGGACCGGAGAAAGTCGAGGAGATCTTGAAAATCTCCCAGGAACCCGTCTCATTGGAGACCCCAATCGGCGAGGAAGAAGACTCTCATTTAGGCGATTTCATTGAGGATCGCAATGCCCCTGCTCCAGCAGACGCGGCCTCGTTCCAGCTTCTCAAGGAACAGGTCGACGAAGTGTTGCATACCCTTACCGAAAGGGAAGCACGAGTTCTGGTACTGCGTTTCGGTCTGGAGGACGGTCGGAGTCGCACTCTGGAGGAGGTGGGACGCGAATTCGGGGTGACCAGGGAACGCATCCGTCAAATCGAGGCTAAGGCCTTGCGAAAATTACGTCATCCCACACGCTCCCGCAAACTCAGGGACTTCCTGGAGTAGCCTATTAGCGAGCTGTACGTGTCAGGCTGGCTGCCAGGGATCAAGTCTCGTAATACAGTTACCTGGAAGAACCATAGAAGAATAGTCGGACCCGAAAGGCCAATAAAATAGGAATGACAGTTTACATAACTGGATTCCTGTTTATGTAAACAGATTTCGTAAAACTTTCAAATATTTACGACTGTTTTTGTTGATTGGCCACAAGTGGAAACTATATACTCACCCCAGTCGCCATAGAGGGAGGTGGTTCCTGTGGGTGAAATGATAGTTCCCAAGTGCCTGAAGTGCGACCTCGGGTACTTAGTACCATTGTCGGATTACGGCGGGCAGGGGGCGGCGGTTCACTTCAAGGCTTGGGTTTGTATAAATCCGCCGTGCGGGTTCAACATTAAGATTAGAAACGGCGACATTTATCTGAATGAGCCGATTACGCCGGGCACCATGAATGCCCCGCGGTCTCGCTAGAGGGAATCCATCATATTTTGGCAGGTTTGTCAGTTTTTCTGCGCCTACTCCGTGCTCCCTGAACGCTCCGGGGAATAGCCGGGTGGTAGTGACGTGAGGTTCCCGTACCCGGTGATCCGATCGAAAAAGACGGATTACCGGGCCGACCGGGAGGAGGGATGCTATGATCGCCGGTTACGATTATTTGATTCTACGGGATGGGATGAGGCGATTCTGGAACCGCGCCAGAATCGTGGGTTTATCCCTGGTTATAACAGGCGGGGTACTGATAGGTGTCGGTGCGGCTTATTACGGTTACGCCAGTAGTGCCAGAGCCGATCTGGACAGTTACCAGGTGCCCTCTGCCGGGTCGACGTCAGTCCAGGAAGCACCCTCCTCGATTCCAGAGGTATCTCTATATTCCGGTCAACTCCCCGATGGTTTCGTTCTGGTGAATGTATTTGAGGACAATCCACTCCCCTCAACGTCCTCCGCCACAACAATCAGCATTCCGGCCATCGACCTGGAGGCAGGCATAGTAGAGCTTTCAATCCAGGACCTGGGGGAGAGAAGGGCCTACCAAACGCCAAGCCATGCCGTCGGGCACATACCTGAGACTGCCAACGCCGGGGAGAACGGCCAGGCCTGGTTCTTCGGGCACACCGAAAGTCCTATTCTCGACGAAGGCTCAGTGTTCATGAGCCTGCAAGAGATTCCCGACAATCTCAGAGCCGGCAAGAATGTGCACATCATCACGGATAACGGGTCGGAACAATTCCTCTACCGAGTAACCGGTACCAGGGTTGTTCATGAAGACGATCTGACGTTGGAGGAAGACGGTGGACCCAGCATTCACCTCGTTTCCTGCGTCCCGCGGCTTGTCTACGACCATCGGCTAATCGTCGACGGGGAGCTCATTGCGAGGAAAGAGATAAGCTAGAAGAGATTTCCTCAGTTTAGCAATGACGAACGGCGTCCTAACCGGAATTTTCCGTGGGGGCGCCGTTTTCTATTGTAATCTTCAGTGTTCTGAGGCGTCTGCCGGCTACCGAGGTCACTTCGAAGGTCAGTTCCCCTCGTCGCACTACATCGCCGAGATGGGGAACGCGTCCCAGTTGGTGGTAAACAAACCCGCCGACAGTATCGAATTCCGTGCTTTCAATGTTAACGCCAAGAAGCGTCTCAATCTGTTCCGCGCTCACCCCGCCACTCACAAATACCTCTCCATCCTCGCCGCGTGTGATCTCGTCTTCCCACACTCGGGAGAACTCGTCCTCTATCTCGCCGACTATCTCCTCCAGGACATCCTCCATGGTAACGAGGCCTTCGGTGCCCCCATATTCGTCGACTACTATGGCGATCTGGATACGCCGCTGCCGGAACTCCTGGAGTAACTCATCCACCCGCTTGGTCTCGGGAACTACGAACGCCGGGCGTGTCAAAGACCGGACGTCCTTTTCGTTCAGCGGGTCTGCTACTGCAGCCAGCAGATCCCGGACATACAGAATCCCCAGTACCTCATCGATGGTGTCGACGTAGACTGGCAA
Source organism: Dehalococcoidia bacterium (assembly GCA_965208825.1). GTDB lineage: Bacteria > Chloroflexota > Dehalococcoidia > Lucifugimonadales > UBA3495 > VXOI01. The sequence continues at coordinate 43,551 of CBDBPP010000002.1, read as the reverse complement.
CCGGCTGTGGTTGTATTCAACGATCGTGGCGGTGGCTTCCTGGAGGGTCGCGCTGGCCTCTATCGCCACCATGTCCAGCCGGGGGACCATCACCTCGCGCACGGTGGTGTAATCGAGCTCAATTATGGAGCGGAGCATCTGCCTTTCCCGCTGGTCGAGATTGCTCAACTCCTCTTCGGTAATGGCAGGTTCATCGGACGGTAGTATCAGTCCAGAAAATGGACCTGGCGATGTCAGGCCGCCACCATCGCCGCCCGAACCCATGCCAGGCGAGCTGCCTTCCCCGGACAGTCTCCCGCGGTTTCTACCCGGACTCCTCCCCGAAACATAACGGCTAAGCCAACTGAGAATTGACATAATGGGACACCGTCAACGGAGCCGCATTTCCGGCATATGAATGACGTTCCCCGAAACCAGGTCTTGGCACTGTGGAGAAGGAACACAAAGAGAGGACGGCCGAGGATTCGCTTCAGGTCGAGGGGGACCTGAACATAAGCCAGGCGGAGGGTATTCTGTATCCAACCTCGTTTCTCCCGGAACTCGAAGCCCGCATCAGTCTCGCCAGGTAGCGCCGAAACAGGGAGGACGGACTATTTGAGTTCGCGCCTTATGGTAGCAGGAACTCCCACTGCCAGTCTAGCGGGCGGTACGTTTTTCGTCACCACCGCTCCAGCCCCGGTGATGGAGCCTTCACCCACTGTGACCGGGGCAACTAGCATGGTATCGCAGCCGATGAAGGCGTCATCCTCAATTACGGTTCGGTGCTTGTCCTTTCCGTCAAAGTTGCAGGTTATCATGCCGGCCCCCACGTTGACCCTGGCGCCGATCGTGGCGTCTCCTGCGTAGCCGAAATGGCCCATGACGGCACCTGCCTTAAGCCGGCTCTCCTTCACCTCCACGTAGTTGCCTATGTGTACTCCGGTCTCCAGGTAGGCGCCGGGCCGCAGGTGGCTGAAAGGCCCGATGTCGGTGTTGTCCTCCATAGTGGCCCCCTCTAAGGCCGAGGAAATCACGCGGCATTTGGAGCCGATGAGGCTGTCACGGATGACGGAATTCGGTCCGATTTCACAGTTCTCGCCGATGGAGGTTCGGCCGGTAATCATCGTATTGGGCAGGATGACGGAGTCCAGTCCGATTGACACTTCGGCATCGATGTAGACGGTTTCGGGGTCCGTCATGGTCACGCCGGCCAGCATCCAGCTTTCCCGGATACGGCGCCGTAGCACCCCCTCGGCCAGTGACAGCTGGACCTTGTCGTTCACACCCCAGGCATCCTCTGGAGCATGGGCTCGGACCGCCAGCACCTTCGCCCCGGACTCGGACCCTATGGACGCGAGAACGGTTAGGTACCTTTCACCCGCAGGAGACGCCTCAACCTTATCCAGGGCCTTCCATAGCCATGCACCGCTGAAACAGTACACACCGGCGTTGACTTCTGCGGTCAATTCCCGGGAGTCCCGACTGAACGGGGCTTCGACTATTTTGCTAACCCTGCTGTCCGACTCTATGACCCGGCCCAAGTCCGAGTCTATGTCACCAGGCGCGGTGAGGACCGTCATATTCGCGGCACATTCTAGGTGCCCGGATAGAAGTTTCCGGATCGATTCGACAGACACCAGAGCAGTGTCGGCTCCGATCACAAGCACGGTATCCGCCGCATCCTCCAGCAATCCGGCACAACATGCCAAGGCCCCGGCGGTCCCGTTTTGCTCCGGTTGAACCACATATTCGACGGAATCTCCGAGGACTGCCTTTATCGCTGACCCGTTCTGACCGGATACGATAACCACCACCCTTTCCGCGCCTGCCTCCATTAACAGCTCCACCGGGTAGCGGATCAATTCTTTCCCGCAGATCCTGTGCAACGGCTTGGGAATGCGGGAACGCATGCGCTTGCCCTCGCCCGCGGCCATTACCACGCCGACCAATGCCATGAGCTCAACCTCCGTGGCCCGACTCGGCTGCAGGCCAGGGTTCATTATACAAGTCCGGGCATATGTGGCACCGGCTGCGGATAAACCATTGGCCGCTGTTTCCAAGGACAGTAAAGTCGAGGCAATCAGTACAAATCACACAGCAACGTAAACCCACATTTAATATGTATTTATCTATTCGATGCCAAGGACAAAATATTATGGGAATTATAGTGAATTTTAGCCAAAAACCTTGACAAGTCGGCCCGTCTTGGCTAAAATAGTCGTATAAGTTAAGCGGGATTGGACAGCGAAGATGACGACAGGGATTGGGCCGGGCAAGAGCTACCGCAAGGGTATCACCCTCATTCAGGCGGTCAAGAAATTCGACACCGAGGAAAAGGCCGAGGCGTGGTTCGTGGCCCAGCGCTGGCCCGACGGCGTAAAGTGCGCCCACTGCGGAAGCGAGCGAATCAGCGAGATTGCCAACCGGAAACCCCAGCCCTACCGCTGCAAGGATTGCCGGAAACACTTCAGCGTCAAGACCAACTCCCTGCTTCACAGCTCCAACCTTCCCCTCAGCCAATGGGCAATCGCGTTCTACCTGTTCAACACCAGCCTGAAGGGCGTCAGCAGCATGAAGTTGCATCGGGACCTGGGGATAGCGCAAAGCTCGGCTTGGTACATGGGCCAGCGCATCCGTGAAATGTGGAACCCGGTAGCCGACAGGTTCGCCGGTCCCGTCGAAGCCGACGAAACCTACATCGGCGGTTTGGAGAAGAACAAGCACGAATCCAAGCGGCTCCATGCCGGGAGGGGAACGGTTGGGAAGACCCCGGTAGTCGGCGTGAAGGACCGGGAGACCAACCGGGTCAAGACTGCGGTTGTCGAACATACGGACAAGCCGACGCTCCAGGGGTTCGTACACCGGAACACGGAGCCATTCGCCCAGGTCTACACGGACGAAGCGCGGGCCTACGTGGGATTGAACCGGCCCCACGAAGCGGTAGCCCACAGCGCCAACGAGTACGTCCGCGGAATGGCTCACACCAACGGCATGGAGAGCCATTGGGCGCTGTTCAAGCGGGGAATCGACGGAATCTACCATCACGTCAGCGTCAAGCACCTGGGCAAGTACACGCTGGAATTCGAGGGGCGGCACAACAGCCGCCCGATGGACACGGAAAACCAGATGGAAGGGATGGTCAGAGGGGCGGCGGGCAAGCGGATTACCTACGCCGCCCTGATAGCCGATTAGGGACGGGCAAACATGGCTGTGCCAGAATACCGGTTACTGGACTTGTTTTGCGGAGCGGGCGGCGCGGCTGTGGGCTATCACCAAATGGGATTTGACGTGGTGGGAGTGGACATCGCGCCGCAACCCAATTACCCCTACCAGTTTGTTCAGGCGGATGCCTTGGCACTTGACCACGGCTTCATGGCCGGATTTGATGCTGTACACGCTTCCCCTCCATGCCAAGCGTATTCCGACCTAGCCTACCGTAACGGCAATGCCGATGCGTGGCCGCAACTGATCGAGCCAGTGCGTGAGCTGCTGGCCGATACTGGAAAGCCTTACGTGATTGAGAACGTGGAAGGTTCCCCGCTGCGGGACTACATCGTACTATGCGGGACCATGTTCCCCGGGCTGAGAGTGTTGCGCCACCGTCTATTCGAAACCAATTTCCCGATTTGTCCTCCCAGTCACGGCAAACACCCCAAGGTACACACCTTCGACCGGCGGAAGTCCCATTACGGCCACACCAACGAGTGGAAGGACTTCGTTTCGGTCAACGGTGGAGGGAATTGTTCCGTGGCCGCAGCTAGGGATGCTATGGGGATTGACTGGATGACCAAGCGGGAGATTAACGAAGCGATTCCGCCAGCTTATACCCGTTTTGTGGGAAGCGTATTGCAGTCTAGGTTGTCCACCCATGCCTAGACCCCGGACAGGTTCCAAGGCCCGCCTCAAGGAGTATCTGCGGAATCATGTCGGGGAGATTGTGACGGCCCGCGATCTGCAAGTTGCGGCTGGCCCTCAAGTCACCGAATGGGCGCGGCGAGTGCGAGAAATTAGGGAAGAGGGATGGCCAATTCGGACTCACAATGACGATGCGGGTCTTCGCCCTGGGGAGTATCGGCTTGACTCCATGCCGCCCGACGATTCCCAATATGCCTTCACGCGGCGCATTTCGGCGAGGCTACGGGCGCAAGTATTGGAGCGAAACGGCTATACTTGCCAGATGTGCGGAGCGGGAGCCGGGGAAATAGACGACCTGAATCCTGGCCGCACTATTCGACTGCATATAGGGCATATCGTAGACCAAAGCCACGGCGGGGGAGAGACACTATCCAACCTTCGGGCACTATGCAGTAACTGCAACCAGGGAGCGCAGAACATGGCCCAAGAGCCGCCAAGCTGGACATGGGTTTTGAGCCAAGTTCGCCGTGCGTCGGAAGGAGACCAACGGCGGGTAATGGACTGGCTCAGACAGAAATTCGGAGATTGACACGAGAGGGAGAGGACCTATGGCACGAGGGAGAAAGCCGATGGGCCGCCCGGCCCGGCTGTTGCCGCCCCTGATAGACGCAACCCCGGAGGAACTGGCCCATGCGGTGCTGAACGCCGGCCGGCCAAAGGGGCCGGTTGTGGCGCGGGACTATTTCTGTGTGGACTGCGCGCGGCAGGTTGCGTACCCGGAAACCCTCTACAACGACGGGCGGTGCGAGGAATGTCACGCCGCCGCAACGGGATGAGCCGAAGCGGTTTGGCTAAAATTCGCTATAATTCCCAATATTATCAGCCCTTTAAGGAGTACTTTGCGAAAAGAGATTACAAGTGTATTGGAAAGTCCGGTCTACTTTGTTGGTAGAGAAATAAATGGCATTGGTTGATTAGCATCGAAGACGAAGAATTTTTCGTTATCACTACTACTTTAAATGCTTGTCGTTGACACAACCTGCGGACAAAGTCAAAATTGGTACAGTCTACCATCTGGAAATGGTGGGGATTGTAATGGACCGCAACGAAATTCCTTTCCTGGATGCGACGGCGCTGGCGGGACTGCTGAAGGCGGGTGAAGTTTCCCCCGTTGAAGCTACAGAAGCCTACCTAGCCCGGATCGGACAGGTGGACCCGGAGCTGAACTCCTACATCACCGTGACCGCCGAGCGGGCGCTGGAGGAGGCGCGGCAGGCCGAGAGCGAAATCGCCGCCGGACAGTACCGCGGGCCGCTCCACGGGATTCCTGTAGCCGTCAAGGACCAGTTCTGCACCGACGGGGTGCTGACAACCGGCGGGTCGGAGATACTGCGCGACTACGTACCAGACTTTGACGCGAAGGTGATGGCCAAGCTGAGGGACGCGGGGGCGGTGCTGCTGGGCAAGCTGAACATGAGCGAGTTCGCCATGGGTGACGCCTTCCATCACCCCTACGGCCGGCCACGAAACCCCTGGGACCTTTCGCGGAATCCGGGCACCTCCAGCAGTGGCTCCGGGGCGGCCACCGCCGCCTTCCTGTGCGCCACTTCGCTGGGCGAGGACACGGCGGGGTCGATACGCGGGCCCGCGGCATTCTGCGGTCTGGTGGGCATCCGGCCCACCTGGGGACTGGTCAGCCGCTACGGGATGCTGGCCTCCACCTGGTCCATGGATGCTGCCGGACCGATTTCCCGGACGGTCAGGGACTGCGCCGTCACGCTGCAGGCCATCGCCGGGCACGACCCGAGCGACTCCTACACGCGCAACGCGCCCGTCCCGGACTACCTGGACGGTATAGATGCTGGGATACGGGGACTGAAACTTGGCGTGATCAGCGACCGCATCGATGCCGAGGGAGTCGAACCCGACGTACGGGATGCCGTGAACGCCGCGGTCGCCCACCTGGGGGAGCTGGGGGCCGAGGCTGAGGAGGTCTCGATCCCGCTGATTGCCCAGTCGGCGGCGATCTCGACCACTCTGATCTACACCGACGCCACCGCAGTACATAGAAAAGGACTGGAACAGCATCCGGAGCTTTACGACCACAACAACCGCGTGCGCCTCCTTATGGGTGCCCTGATCCCGGCCCAGGCGCACCACAAGGCCAGCCGCCTGCGTCACATGATTCGCCGGCAGGTCCTGGAGGCGCTGGACCGCGTGGATGTGCTCCTCATGCCCACCTCATCGGTGCAGGCAACGCCCATCCCCACCGAGGCAGGCATGGCCAAGAACGGCAAGGAGGACTTCCTGACCATGCTGGGGGGACGTCGGACCTACACCACGCCCTCAAACCTGGCTGGAGTTCCCGGACTCTCAATCAACTGCGGATTCACCTCAGATGGCCTGCCGGTTGGGCTTCAGATGGTGGGCCGCCCCTTTGACGAGCCGACTCTCTTCCGTGCCGCCCACGCCTACGAGCAGACCACTGACTGGCACACTCGACGACCACCAATATAGCCCCTGAACGGGCGGGACCCCGACACTCATCTCAACCCTCCCACCACGGTTGGAAAAAAAGCGAGGATAGCCGATGCCGGAACTGCACGAACTCACAGCGACACAACTGGCCCGACAGATCCGCGCGAGAGAGATCAGCGCCGTTGACGTGGCCGAGGCTCTGCTGGCGCGCACCGACAGCCTGGAATCGCTGCGGGCCTGGGTCTACGTCGACCGGGAGACGGTGCTGGCCGACGCCGAGCAGCGCCAGCGAGAACTGGATACGCTGCCCAATCCGGGACCGCTTCACGGCGTGCCGGTGGGGGTCAAGGACATCTTCTACACCGCGGGGATACCGACCACGGCATGCTCCAAGGTCTACGCCGACTTCGTGCCGGAGTTCGACGCCGCTGTGCTGACCAGCCTGAAGCAGGCCGGCGCCATCATGATGGGCAAGACAGTGACCACCGAGTTTGCCTGCCTGGACCCCTCGCCGACGCTGAACCCGTGGAACCCGGCGCACACGCCCGGCGGGTCCAGCAGCGGCTCGGCAGTGTCGGTGGCCACCGGCATGTGCCCGGTGGCGCTGGGCTCGCAAACCGTGGGCTCGGTGCTGCGCCCGGCCTCCTACAACGGCGTGGTCGGATTGAAGCCCACCTACGGCCGGGTCAGCCGGTACGGTGTGGTGCCGGTGAGCTGGTCGCTGGACACCATGGGCTGGATGTCGCGTTCGGTGGAGGACGCCGCCCTGATGCTGCAGGTGATGGCCGGACCGGATGCCGATGATCCCATCTGCGCGCGGTTCCCCGCCCCGGACTACCTGTCGGGACTGGAGGATGGAGCGCCGCCCCGCATCAGCCTGATTACGTCCTTCTTCATGGAGGAATCGGACGAGGAGACGCAGCGGCACACGAGGGCCATGCTGGACAAACTGGCAGCCGCCGGCGCAGAGGTCAAGGAGGTCAGACTGCCCGACAGCTTCAGCACCGCCATCGAGGACCAGCAGATCATCATGCGAAGTGAGGCTGCGTCCTTCCACAGGCCGATGTACGAAACCCGTTCCGAAGACTACCAGCCGCTGCTGCGCCGGCTGCTTGCCCGTGGACTGGAGACCAGCGCGGCCGATTACTCAGCAGCCCTGGAGCGCAGGCTGAGATTCATTACGGACATGCAGGTGCTGGCCGAGGGCGCGGATGTGCTGCTCACGCCCTCAACGCCCACGCCGTCTCTGGCCGACCTGTCCAACACCGGCGACACCCGGTTCCAGGGGCCGTGGACGTCGTGCGGACTACCGACCATCACCATTCCGGCAGGATTGGCCGGGTCGGGACTGCCCATGGGCCTGCAGTTTGGCGCTGCCCCCTTCCGGGAGGAGCGTCTGCTGGCCGCCGCTCGCTGGTGTGAACGGGTGCTGGACGTACAGCTCACGCCACCTGTGTAGGCCGCCCGTCGAGCGAATGGGGGCCCTTCGAGCGAACCGGGAAAGAAGCAAGTTTGGGGAGTTGACTAATGACACAAGCCAACATTCCATCCGAAGAGGAAGTCCTCAGCTACTTCGACAAGTTCTCCAACTGGGGCCGGTGGGGTAACGATGATGAACTGGGTGCGCCGAACCTGATCACTCCTGAGAAGGTGAGGCAGGCGATCGGCACGGTTCAGGAGGGCGTACGGATATCGCTGTCGCGCACCGTTGCCTTCGAGGCCAGTGCCGACGCTCCCTTCCCGCCGGTCCACTTCATGGTGGAAAGCGGGGAGGGCTGGGCCAGCGGGGACAAGGTAAGCGATCGGGCATTTCCCGCCGCCACCGACTACTTCGGCATGATCTTTCACGGTCACACGGTAACCCACGTGGACAGCCTGGCCCACTTCTTCTGGAACGGAAAGACCTACAACGGGAAGCCTGCCCACCTGGTCTCCACCAGCCTGGGCGCCACCTTCGGTTCGGTCGAAGAGGCCAAGGAGGGCATCATCACCCGCGCCGTATTGGTCGATGTTCCCATGATAAGGGGGATTGACTGGGTCGAGCGAGGCGAAGGGGTGATGATCGACGACATACTGGCCGCCGAGGAGCGGTGCGGATTCCGGGTGGAGGAGGGAGACGTGCTTCTGATCCGGACCGGGCAGCTCCTTCGCCGCAACGTGGAGGGGCCATGGACCCGGGAGGTTGGTTCGACCGCCTGCCAGGCCTCGTGCCTGCCGCTGTTTTACGAGCGGGGGATCGCGATGCTGGGCACCGACACGGGCAACGATGTCTACCCGCCGCAGTACGATACGGTACCCAGTCCCATTCACCAGGTCGGTATCACCGCCATGGGAATCTGGATCCTGGACAACGCCAACCTGGAGGATGTGGCGTCGGCGTGCCGCGAGCGGAACCGCTGGGAGTTCATGCTGACCATCGGGCCCCTGCGGCTGCACAACACCACAGGCTCTCCAGTGAACCCCATCGCCATATTCTAGCCAGTCGATGAAACTTGCCGGAAAACGTAGGAGCGCACGGCTGTGCGCCCTGCGAGGTAGTCTGAATCAGGAGTAGAAGCAATGCCGCACTTCGTATACGTCGCAGCCCAGGACGACAACAAGGTCGCCATATTCACCATGGACGCCGACAACGGGGCACTGACGCACCGCGAGGACGCGCCAATGCCGGGTGGACCGTCACTGCTGGCCATCAGCCCGGACAAGGGGACGCTGTATGTGAGCCACCGTGATGCGCTCAGGCTCTCCAGCCACTCCATAGACCACGCCACCGGCGGACTGACCGAGACCGGCTCGGTGGCCGTCGATGACTGGCCGGCGTACATCGCCACCGACCGTACCGGCCGCCACCTGCTCGTCGCCTTTTACGGAGGAGCGCGCGCCGGGGTCTACCCTGTCGGGGCCAACGGCGGGCTGGGCGGGGCGCCCACGGAATCGCTGACGACGGCCGATGGGGCCCACGCCATCCTGACCGACCCCACCAACAAGTTCGCCTATGTGCCGCACATTGCATACATCCAGGACAATGTGCTGGAGCCGCCAAAGAACATCCTCGGTCCCAACGTGATCTATCAGTTCCGCTTTGATGCGGACACCGGCCGCCTCACACCCAATGACCCGCTGGTGCTGGAGATGGACGGCTTCCTGGGCCCGCGCCACTACTGCTACCACCCGTCGCTGGACGTGGTGTATTTCTCCGACGAGCAGGGAAGTAGCGTCACGGCCTACAACATGGACTCGGAGGGAAGGCTGTCGGCCTTCCAGACTATCTCGACGCTGCCGGAGGGCCACACCGAGCGCAACACCTGCTCGCAGATCCAGATGACCCCGGATTCCCGATTCCTGTTTGTGCCCAACCGGGGACACAACAGCATCGCCAGCTTCTCGGTGGACGCCCAGACCGGAGCGCTGACGGCAGTGGACCGTGCCTCCACGGAGTCTGTTCCCAGCGCCTTCAGCCTGGACCCCCAGGGTAAGTTCGTATTCGGGGCCGGCTCTGCCACGGGACGCATGTCGTCGCACAGCGTCGATGCGGGGCGGATGACGCCGTTGGCGACCTACGACGTTGGCGCTCGCCCCATGTGGGTACTGACCACGACGCTGGGTGAGTAGCCCCGGACTCGGCCTTAAGCAGTCTGCCTTCGCACATGCCTTCAAGGGGCTATGGTGCCCTCTGAGCGGCACGGATGGTAGGCTTGGAAGGCTGCAGGCACCGGTGATGCCGCCCCACCCGGAAGGAGGACCACAGGTATAGCAACCTGGGCGGGCTCGTAAGCGCCGGGAAGATACGCATGGCATGTTTATACGCCGTGCTATGCCTGGGCATCACCCGTGCCCGGAACTCCGTCTTCATGTTGCCGCCACCTCCGGTGGAGGTCACGCCGGACCTGGATATCCCCTGAGCGCTCGGTGGTCAGATGGCTACCCCGACGTCGGCGAGATGAACAGTCTCCCTGGATACCTCCGGTCCTCTGTCCAATACCCTCGTACTTCGCCCCGTCGACACCGGTCCCGGTAGCTGGCGATTAAAAGTTTCGCCGACACAGGATGCAAGGGGCCCAACGGCTGTGGCCTGCTGAATCTTGGCCGCAGTCCTTGGTGGGAGCGGCTCCGATTGCCAAAAGAGAGGTCGCTGGAGCTTACCCAACGGCAGCGGTCGTCAGTCCATGAAGCCGGCACTCTCCCGCCACTCCAGGCAAGCCCTGAGACCCGCGGTCATATCGTGGCTGGGCGAGAACCCCAGGTCCGCTCTGATGCGAGATGCATCCCGCACAGCCTGCGGCTCCTCGGAGGGCCGCTCTTCCGATGCTAGGTCTATCACCTCCAATGACGGACGCAACTCCACCAGAGCGTTGATGACCTCCTCCAGGGTTATGGGTCGACCTGCGGAAAGGTTGTACACGTCGTGAGGCAGGGTAGGCGCGTCCAAAACGGCCCGGATTCCGTCGGCCACGTCCCCCGTGAAAGTATAGTCCCGGCCTATCGTGCGGTCCTCGACCACTATGGGCTCCTTGCGGACCACGTTGCCGGTCCACCGGTAAATCAGCGACATCCTGCTTCTGTGGCCGGTGACCCGTTCCATGGGCCCGTAGGGGTAGCTCAGCCTCACGCTGGCGGTCTGGAAGCCATGCAGGTCGCCGTACCGGCGGGTCAACTGCTCGCTGGTGTGCTTGCTTATGGCATACAGGTTACTAGGTCGCAACGGCGCGTCCTCGTGGACCAGCGCCATGCCGGCCGGTGGATCACCGTAAACGGCCTCGGAGCTGACGTAGACAAACCGCTTCAGGTTGCAAGCGGCGGCCAGGTCCAGCAGGTTCACGGTGCCTTCGATATTGATGTTCACAATGTCGCGGCTCCGTTCCATCTCCATGCTGCCCCGCTGAGGTGGGGTGAACACCGCAGCATGGACCACTTTGTCTATGGCCTGGACCGCCGCCGCTCGTTCCAGGTCCTGCACATTCAGGATGTCCCCCTGGACAAAGGTCACGTTCTGCGACCAGGGTTTCAGGAAGTCTCTGAGTAGAGCGTCCGCCGGGGTCAAGTCGAAGCAGACCACCCGGTGGCCGGCCTCCGCCAGGCCTTTAACAATGTTGCTGCCCACGAATCCGGCGCCGCCGGTGACGAGGGTTGCCATGGCAGACTCCTGTCCTGGGATCTTATGCTTCTTGTATGCGAGGCAGGGAAGTTAGCACCCGCTTCCGGGGGAGTCAAACGTGATGAACATCCTCAGAGTGGAAAGTTGGCCCTCGGTAGACCGGATCCCGGTGATCGGGAGCGACGCGGAAACCGGCCACGTCAGCGCATGGAAAGGTACCACGAGGGCAGCCGGTCCTCGCTTCCCACCCACGTATTCTGGCAAGGGCAGTCTGCTTGCTCCGGTATGGAGGCGATGGCGTCTCTCACAATGGGCGTAAGCTCCTCCGGGGTGATACTGACCCAATCCTTCTGATCGCTGACGCCTGCCGCATCGGATATCCAGCACAAGCCCGCAAAACAGGTCTCCAATTCCCTGAAGTAAACGACCTCCGGGTATATGGTGGTGCATACAATGTCTGCGCCCCAACGGCGATAGGCCTCTATCTCCGCCAGCGTTTCGTTGTGGGGGCCTTGAACACAGATGTTGACCCCTTGGTCAATCACACGGCGCGCGCTGTTGCGGCGCGCGGCCGCCGCCAACACCTCGCGGACCTCGGGACAAAAAGGGACCTCCATCTTCGCTCGGGGCCAGACCGGTTCGCCGGCGAAGATGGTTGTGGGCGTTCTCTCGCACATCCTTATATAGTCGTGGTAAATCACCAGGTCTCCGGTCTTCAAGTCGGTATTCACCCCTCCAAAGCCATTCAGGGTGATGGCTCGGCGCACACCCAACTGGCGGAGGGCCAGGGCGTGGGATGCATGAGACACTACGTCGGAGGCAAGGTTGCCCCCCCAACCAAAACGGCGTATGTACGCCACGGCGCGGTTACCCACGGTGCCCATGAGCACCGGTACATCTCCGTATCTTGTGGAGACCGTCGACCTTTGGAGACCGCCCTCCAGGACTGCCTCGTATCTGGATGCACCGAGAATGCCTATCACCCGAGACCTCCTGATTGCTTATTCGTTGATTATTCGCTGTACATGGCAGGACGTTACCACTTGCCGGACCAGAAGTGTTGCCCGTTTACCCGGACTCCACAGGGCCGGCGCATCGCCCAGCGTCTGGAGTTTCACCTCACGCCCAGGCATGGGGATTGGGCGAATCCTGTCCTGAGCTTGCCGATGGGATGGCGGAGATCGAGTTCAGCGTGTCGGCCCGGTCCTGCCCGCGGGGATGCAACGGCGACCAGGACAATATGAAAAAGGCCGTCGAAGCCTGCGTATCAGACCGCAAGAGTGCGGCAGCCAACATAAACTGGCGGTTCACCGCCAAGGACGCCAGAGGCAAACTCCACCGCTTCAACCCTTGCCAGAATTGATTAGACTCGACCCTTGCTACAGGGCCTTCCGTGGATTTTGGGGAGGCCGATACTACCACTAAGGAGTCTGGGAAACCAGGGCGCAACCAATTGCCGGCATTAGACGAGCATTGGCAATTGAAGCATCAAGATTTTTCTCACGTTTGAACCCAGGGTCAGCCCCCATTTCCCTACAATACACGCTGTTGAGATCAAGGAAACCTCAACGTAAGGGGCACCTTATGAGTAGTCGGGCGGCCCCTGGTTCAGACCGGCGACGCGTTCGCACCATCTCGAAGCCCCCAAAACGCGCCCCTCTTCCGCCCACGGCCCGCCGAACTGTACGGCCATGGGCATGCCGAGTTCACTGAGACCTGTCGGCACCACCACCGTCGGTAGTCCCGCAGCCGTCCATGGCACCTGAAACGCCGCGTCGCCTGTGGTGTTCAGGTCCCTGGGCGCCGGTGCGGGGGTAGCCGGGGTCATCACCACGTCAACCTTGGACGCCATCTCGTTCATGTCGATACGGAACTGACGACGCAGTCGCTGGGCCTTGAGGTAGGTGGCAGTGGGGACTAGCATCCCCATTTCCATGCCTGCCCGAATTCGAGGCCCGTAGTCATCAGCCCGGGTGCGGTGGTTGTCCTCATGAAAACCTGCACATTCAACGTTCATCACGATGCGCTGGAGGCTGTGGACATGGGCGAAGCTGGCCGGCAGGGTGATCTCCTCGACGTCCGCTCCGGCCTCGGCCAGCCGGTTGGCCACCGCCTCGGTATGGGCCCAGATCTCCGGCGTGGCATAGTCCTGGTAAAACTGACGCACTAGGCCGATGCGGGGAGGCCGGTCGTTGACGGTCATCTGCGCCATGAAGTCGGGAACGGGATGACGCAGCGATCCCGGGTCGTTGTCGTCCTCGCCGCTCAGCACTCCCAGCATCAATGCGGCGTCCGCCACGGTGCGAGTCAAGATGCCGACGTGGTCCAGCGACCAGCTCACCGGGACAACACCATCGCGGCTGATGCGGCCGTAGGTGGGCTTCAGTCCTACGATCCCGTTGTACCCTGCAGGACGGCAGGTGGAGCCGCCGGTCTGCGAGCCCAGGGTCGCGGGTACCATACGTGCCGCCACCGCCGCTGCGGAGCCACTGCTGGAACCACCGGGAGTGTGCTGCAGATTCCAGGGATTGTGAGTCGGCGAGGGATCCGAGGTGGCGAACTCGGTGGTGACCGCCTTGCCCAGGATGATGCCACCGGCGACCTTGATCTTCGCAACTGAGGTTGCATCAAACTCAGGCACGAAGTCGCCGTACACCCTCGAGCCACAGGCTGTGAGCATTCCAGAGGTGTAGAAGATGTCCTTGAGCCCGACCGGGACGCCATGAATCGGGCCTAGGGACGTACCCTGCTGGACTTCGATCTCCCGCTGCCGGGCGGCAGATAGCACGGCATCGCGGTCTATGGTGACCCAGGCTTTTATTTCTCCGTCAATTGCCTCGATGCGCGCCAGCAGGGACTCGGCCAGAGTCACGGGGGACAGTCCCCCGACCCGGACCTGCGCCGCGGCCTCCGCCAAGGAAAGTTCGTATGGCTCAGCCATGATTCAACCTCAGATTGCCGGTGGAAGTCAGCCGGCCAACCCGGTCTCAGGTCTGGGAACGCTTATTCCTGGAACAGGGGTTCCATGTCAGGGTCTGTTCCGGCGTTTATTATGTCGGCCACCTGTCCCGCCGTGGCTCGCAGGAAGTCTTCCAGATCTATCGCCCGCTGCTCACCAAACATCGCGACCGCTTTGAGGCGAAGTTCCCGGTATACCTGTTCCTCGTCCGGTCCCTGGCTCATTTCGTTACTGTCCTTGGGGAATCGATTCGCATCAATTCTGCATAGGGGGTAGCTCGAATTCTAAAGCTGTTCTACCGGACGGTCAAACGCTTTTCACGACTGGCAATTGTCATAATCGCCAGAATTCTTACCCTTCCAAAACCGATGCCTTTCATGCCTCGCGACCTTGCCGCCATTCCCGAGTCTCCCGGACACACTCAACTGCTCGACCTGGACGGCGACAGGGTGGGTCCCCTTTGACGCCTCGACGGGTACCTGGCTTGTAGAGAAGGCCCACGAATAGCTGTATGATTGGCAGTAACAGGAATCGGAATACAGGAGATGAATCGTGGCATCGAGCAACATTGTGGGTTCCGGCGACTACAGTTACGAGATGAACCCCGAATGGGCCAGGCTCCCCGAGGGATGGGAAATGCCCACCGCGGCCGTGTTCGGCGACTCGCAGGACCGGGTCTACGCATTCAACCGCGACCCGGAGCATCCGGTCTGCATCTTCGACAAAGAAGGGAACTTTGTTTCAGCCTGGGGCGCCGGCCTCATAACCTTCGCCCACTCCATTCTGCTGGACAACAACGACAACGTCTGGCTGGTGGACCGCAACACCCACGAGGTCCACAAGTACACCGCAGACGGCCAGCACATTATGACCATCGGCCAGCGAGGGGTCCGTTCCGACACGGGAGTGGACCCCGACGACTACAGCTCGACGGCCTTTCAGAGCGTGACCCACGGCGGCCCGCCTTTCAACATGCCTGCCGGCATCGCGCTCAACGACCAGGGTGAGATATTTATCGCCGACGGATATGCCAACGCCCGAGTCCACAAATTTACGCCCCAGGGAGAGCTGATCACGTCCTGGGGCGAGCCCGGCGAGGGCCCCGGCCAGTTCCGGCTGCCCCACGGCATCTGGATTGACCGGCAGGGTCAGGTGCTGGTGGCCGACCGGGAGAACGACCGCGTCCAGGTGTTCACGCAGGAAGGTGAATATATTTCAACCTGGCCCAGCAAGCTCATCGGGCCGGCGCTGTTCTACATCGACTCCGACGACGTTGTCTACATACCTGAGCACAATGGCGGCTTGTTCAGCGTCCTGTCGCCAGACGGCGAAATAATCACTCAATGGGGGTCGGATCTGCACCGTTCCTGCCACGGCGTGTGGGCCGATTCCAGCAAGGACCTGTATTTCGTGATGCCAGGTGAGTGGGGTCGCAATCGCCGGGTGGTGAAGTTCCATCGTCGCTAGGGGCACCGGCAGCTAACGTTGATGGCGCTCGGGTCTTGCGGCCCAAACGCGCCCTTTGCTATCATGATTTTCTATCGTGGGGCTGTAGCTCACTTGGGAGAGCGCTTCAATGGCATTGAAGAGGTAGAGGGTTCGATCCCCTCCAGCTCCACCACCGTATCCGATACTGCGAACTCCGCCTTTCAAGGCGATTTCAGCGGCGTCCGCACCTCCTATCGGACTATCTTCCGGCGTGGGTATTGTATAGATAATCGTCGCCCCGCCGGGCCGCACCAGTACCTCCTTGACGAATGACCGCACGAAGGCTTTGGTCTCGGTGAGTTCGCTGGTCCTGAGGAACGCGCTCATGTCGGCGGCGAAGGCGGCGATGGTGTCGGCGCTGTCCAGCAACTCCCGCCTTTGCGACAGTACGGCCCGCGCGTCCTCGGCGGCGGCTTCCAGTTGCTCGCGGCGGTGCCGGTGCTCCAGGATGCGCTCCGAGGCATCGGCCATGTCCAGGTCGGTGCTCTCCACGAAGTGCCAGATGCGGTCCAGCTTCCGCTTGACCTCTTCCAACTCGGCCTCCACGGTTCCCAGGTGCTGCCGCCGCTCCCGGGCCACGCCGTCCATCTCCTCGTCCAGCAGCTTCACCAGTTCCCTGATGTTGGACTCGGTGAGGATGTTGTCCCGGATGTTGGAGATGATGATGTCCTCAAAGTTTTTGGCATTCAGCCTGGGGGTGTCGCAGGACCCGCTGCCCTGCTTGAGGATGGACTGGCAGACGTAGTAGGTGTACTTCCCGCTCTTGGCCTCGGCAGCGGTGAGGGCCTTGTTGCATGTCTCGCACTTGGCGAGGCCGCTGAGCAGGTAGGGGCTGGCGGCGCGGCGGGGATGGGTGATGGCCGGGGCGCGGGCTTCCAGCAGCTTCCTGACCCGCCGGAACTCCTGCTGGGAGACTATTGCGGGGAAGGCGTCCTCCACCCGCACCGGGTCCTGCCCGTCCCTGCTCCTCTGGCCCCAGACCAGGGCGCCCATGTAGGCTTCGTTGCAGAGGAGCTTGTGGACGGTGGTCTTGCGCCACTGCTTGCCGTTGGGAGAGGGGATGCCCTCGGCGTTGAGGGTCTTGAGGATGTCCAGGGAAGTCCTGCCCTGGAGGGTGAGGTCGAAGATGCGCCGGACCAGGGCGTCGTGGGGCGGGTTTAGTTCCAGACGGGGGCGCTTCTTGGCCCCGTCCTGGACGTAGACCCGCCGGTAGCCGTAGGGGGCGTTGGTGGTCATCCAGAAGCCCCGGGAGGCGGCCTCGCGCATACCCCGCCTAACTTCTTCGGCAAGATTTTCTGAGTAAAATTCGTCCACGGACTCGATGATGGCCTCCATGAGCTTGCCGGTGGGGGTGTCGTCGGCGTGCTCGGTGATGGAGACGACGCGGATGCCCTTGCGCCGGAGCATGGACTTGAAGGCCACGGCGTGCTCCCGCTTGCGGGTGAACCTGGAAAACTTCCAGACCAATATCTCGTTGAAGGGCGCTTCCGGCTTGGCTGCCTCGTCCAGCATCTTGCGGAACTGGGGCCGGTCGGCGATCCTGCCGCTCTCGGCCTCGTCTACGTACTCGCGGACCACCAGGTAGCCGTTCTTGTCGGCGTAGTCGCGCAGCGCCCGAAGCTGGGCAGCGACGGAGAGGTCCACGTCCTGCCGGTCGCTGGAGACCCGGGCGTAGAGGGCCACGGGGGCCAGGTCGGTGTTCTTACTCATCGCTGTGTCCTCCTTGATCAACTGCTGGTTAGATATGTCGGGAGCGCAGGCGTTCCCGGAGTTGCTACCGGCGGAGTTCCCTGTCATCCATGTACAGGCGCAGTGCTTCGCGGACCAACTCGCTCATGTCGCGGCCCTCCTCCTGCTTCACCCGCTGCACCTGCTGGTACACCTCGGGAGGCAGCGAGAAGGTGATGGTCCTGGAAATTCGGCTCGGCGGCATGGTCTCTTTGTTGCCTGCTGCGATATGCGTTTGTCTTACTATTATTATCAGAGGTCCGGCCCATCCCGTCAAGAAGCCGCCAGCCGGGGCCGGGCCGGCAATTGACGTGAGCGTTGGCGTCGGTTGCCGACCTGCGGGGCCAGCGCCTCGCGGTGTGTCAGAGGCACGGCCACCACCGCCACCTTGGCCAGGCGCCCCTTCCAGTGGACGGGCTGGGCCACGGCGGCCAGGCCGTCGGCTTCGGCGTACTCCATTCGACCGCTGCGGGCCGTCAACTCCGCCAGGGAGCCGGAAGGCACTCCCCGGTGCTTCCGGGGAATCCCGCCCCTCCTGCCGGTGATGAGGCGGGAGCCGGGCGGTCCCAGGCCAGGCGTCCGCCTTATCACCTTGACCCGCAGCGAGGCCAGGTCGTCCCCGGCGGGCCACAGCGCCGGGTTGCCCCGTTCCGCGTGCTCGTACAGGACCACCAGCAGGGGCGGGTGTCGCACCACCTCGGCCAGACGCAGGGCAACGGCGGCGTAGGCGTGCTGGTACTCCCTTTGCAGGGCAATCAGGTCCAGCCCCAACTCCAATGCGCGACCCAGGAAGCGCTCCGGCTGCATCAGCACCGCCGCCGCGAAGCGGTCGGCCTCCCCGCATATCTTCCTCGAGGACTGGCTGCCCGAGTGCATCTCGCTCATGGTCTCGTGCTTGATCTCGTAGGCTTCGTGGAGCACGGTGTACTCCTTGGACCCCTGCCACAGCACATCCCGGTAGTAGATGTGGTACTCCTGGCCCGGCGCCCCGAAGTGGACCCCCTTCATTCCCCGTTCCAGGTCCCTCTCCTCCACCTCTCCGAAACCGGCTCGGCGCATCAGGGTCTTGAGTTCGTCCAGGGTGGGAATGTCCGATACTCCGAACCAACTCACGAAGCGGGCGGCGATTATCTCCGGGTCTAGGCGGACGCCCTGCTCGTGGTCCTCCAGCAGGTCGCGGCAGAAGCCGTCCAGGGTCTCACTCATTCCAACAGCCTCTTGCCGGTGAATTTCTCGTACATCTCCACGATGAACCGCTTGGCGTTGACGGTCATGGGACCGTCGGGCCGGGTGCCGACGCGGAAGGCGGGATCGTCCAGCACGAAGCGGTAGGCCCGCTCCACGTCCATGGCCTGGTCGCTGAAGGGGTCGGGCTGGGAACCGTGGCCGGCCCTTCTGATCAGGTCGTCGGGGTCCACGCGGTAGAGTTCGGCCAGCTTGCGCAGCAGGTTGGCGCCGGGCTGACTCACTCCCCGCTCGATCTGGGACAGGTAGGAGGCGGACACGCCGGTGCGCCGGGTGACCTCTCTCAGGCTGACCCGGCCTCGCAGGCGCCGCAGCAGCGAGCCGAAGTCCTCGCTGCCCGCCGTCCCCGTCTCCTCAATACGCTCCGGCTGGTCGGGCGGCTGCTGGTCAACGTCGCCCATGATGCTCCCCTCCTTCCCGTTGGCGGTGGCGCCGGTGGAACAATGGTTACATTCCTGCCAGATTATTGTTACATCAAAGCGAGCACTTGGCCAATAACAGGTCAAGAAAAGGCAACATTTGCCAGTTTACTATTGCCTGCGCCGAGTTTGTATTGCTACACTCTATCATACAGAACGGATAATCTACTCCGTCCTGCCGAGTATACAACACCGCCGGTTGCCCGGCCAACCCCCAGGGGTCGGTCCGGGCTCCGGCCAGGGGCAAACAGCTTGAACCAGAAACCCAAGCTCACCGGGGAGCAGGAGGACGGGCGCATCCAGGGCCTGCGCCTCCTGGCCCGCATCATCGCCCGCCACTGGCTGGAACACCCCGACCTGTATCCCCCTCCAGCCGACGACAGCGACGGCGGGGACCAAGGCCGTGCCGCCGGCGCCCACGGCGCCGGCGGGAACGCGGCCCGCACGGAGGCAGACCAATGAAACGCAAGCGGACCCTCTACCGGGTCAGGCTCAGGGCCGAGGCGGTCTGGGAACTGCTGAACCGGCTCAACCTGACCCAGAACGAACTGGCCCGGCGCATCGGGCGCTCCTCCGGCTACCTGTCCCAGCTGATCAACGGGGCACGCTTTCCCTCGGGGGAGACCCGCCAGCGGCTGATGGATGTGCTGGGCGTGAGCGACTTCGACCAACTGTTCGTCATGGAGAAGGTGGATGCGTAGTTCAGGAACGGAACATAAAACAACCCTGGCGATACCGCCGGGGGTGGCCCTGCTGCCCGAGGACTTCCGGGAGAAGCTGGAGGTCATCAAACGGCTGACCGGCCTCTCCTGGGAGGGATTGGCCACGGCCATGGGGGTGGACAGCCGCCAGCTTTGGCGCTGGCGCAAGCGGGGCGGCGAGCCGGGCGCCGGCGCCATGCTGGCCCTGGCGCGCATCTCCCTGCGGGTGCCCGGCGGCCTGGCCCTGCTCCTGGATGAGGACGTGATCGTAATACTTGGAAATAGGGAGGTGGAAACATGACCACGGAAGGAGGACGACCCATTGACGGCGCCCTTTCCCCTGTGCCTGCGGAGTTCTGCCCCGGAGGGCTGGAGCGTTTGCGGAAGGAGTCCGGCCTGACCTGGCGAAGCCTGGCCTCCCGGATGGACGTGAACGACCGCCGGGGGCTGCAACTGCGGCTTCCGGCAGGGCCGGGCCGGCGGCGGGAGTCCGGCGAGAACGCCAACCGCGACACTGGCGGCAGCGGGGGTTAGGGCATGGGACGCCGCCAGCAGTACGTCTACCACACCCTGCCGGAGGTTTTCCCCGAGGACTTCCCCGACCGTCTGGACCGCTTCCGCCGTGCCGCCGGTTTCACCTGGGGCGGCCTGGCAAGGGAGCTGAGGGTCAACTCCCGCACGGTGCGGCGCTGGAAGGCCGGTTCCAAGATTGGCTCCGGCCACCTGGTGTCGCTGTTCGCCCTGGCCGCCCGGCTGGGGCTGCTCCACCACATTCTGCCCGAGGCGGGAGAGCCGGTTGCCGCCGCCGACCTTGACACCGAAAGCGGGGGTTGCGTAGTGAGCGCAACAGGCCAGGACTGACCCGGGCACGACGTGCTTCAAGGTAACAGCGGGGCCGGACGGATGATTCCGTCCGGCCCCCTTTTTGTCTTTCGCCGTTTCTTGCTCCCGTTACAGCCGGTCCACGCCCTGGGGGTCCCGGGGGCAGGCTCGCCGGTCTAGGACGTCCTTCAGGATGCCAAAGGCCAGGTGGAAGTTCAGGGCCTCCGACATTGCGGTGGGGTCCTCCTGCTGGAGCAGGGCGTAGGAGACCAGGCCAGCCAGCTGCAGCAGCTCGTCGTCCCCGGCGACCCGGTACGGCGCGGCGTAGACGGCGGTGTCCCGGGCCGCGTCCCCGCCGGAGTCGCCGTCCCCCGCGTAGGGGCAGGCGGCCAGGATGGGGTCGCGGTGAACGCCCCCGGCCGCCAGGGCAGGCAGGCCGTCCCGCTCCGCCTCGTCCTCGATGCAGAAGGCGTAGCGGCCGTCCGCCGCCACCGAGGCGTTGACCAACTCCAGGAGCCGATCCCGGGCGGCGGCGCGGTCGCGGCTGCGGTGTTGGCGGAAGGGGGAGTTGCGCCGGCAGACGTTGATCACGCCGATGCCCCCCTGTCTCCATCCGGCGCTCTCCAGGACCCGCAGACCGGTCATCATGATTTCCAGTCCCTCCTCCAGGGTGGTGAGGCGGCGGCGGAGACCCTTGGGGAGGCTTCCCTTGGGGGACAGCAGGTCCGCGCCGCGCAGGGTCCGGCCCGTGGGGACGTTGAAGTCGTCCTCCATGACCCAGCGCCAGTCCAGGATGTGCTCGGACACGGCGTTCCAGTGCTCGCCGTCCACCCCCAGGGCGGTGGCGACGGAGAGGGTTCGGCTCCGGGACTCGCCGACGTAGTAGATTCTCATAACGGTCATTCTCCTTGGTAACGGTGTTTCACTCGTAATGGTGCAGCGGTGCAACCGGCTGGAAGTCGCCGCCCGGCGCCAGCCAAGCCGGTCCCAAAGGTCCCTCCCGCTCCACCAGTTCCCGGTGGGAGGCCAGCAGGGGCAGCGGCACCCGCACGCGCAACATCTCCCGGCGGGCCACCTCCAGGAAGTGGGTTGGGGCGACGGGATCGTCGAATACCACCAGGACCAGGGGCCGGTGGCCGTGGTCGTCGGCGGGGCGGTGGGAGGAGTAGTAGCGCAGGTAGGGGGCCAGGCGCTGGGCCATGGTGGCGGGGCGCACCGCCCGGCGCTCGTACTCCAGGAAGAAGGGACGCAGCAGGTCGCCCCGGCGCAGGGTCCCGAAGGCGTCGGGGTGCAGGGAGCGGGGCCGCCCGTAGTGGCGGAAGTAGCGGGAGGCCCGGTGGGGCGGGTCCAACTGCTCCACGTCCCAGCCGAGGCCTTTCGCCTGGCGGTTCAGGGCGGCGACAAAACGGTGGACGGCGGCGGTGTGCTCCAGGTCCCGGAGCAGTTGGCGGCTGCGCCTGCCGGACACGGATGGCCGGTCGCCGGCTGCGCCGTTGTCCCCGTCGCCGTCGGCGCCGGCGCTCCACCGCTGCCTGGCCTCGCCGGTGGAAACGCGGTCCCTCCGGGCCAGCAGCTTCAGCCCCCTATCGGTGAGGGCCAGGCGCCGGGCGTCAAGTTGAAAGCCGGTTGCCAGTCCCAGGCGTTCCAGGACGGCGGTGAGCTGGGATGCCCTGGGGCGGGAAACGTCCAGGAGCCCGGACAGGTCCTCCCGCGCCAGCCAGGGCCAGTCGGCCAACAGGTCCAGGGCGCGCTTCTCGGCGGGGCGCAGCAGGACGGGAAGCAGGTGGTCGGGGAGGTTTTCGCCCCCTCCGCCCAGGTCGATGTCCTTTGGAATGGACACCCGCACCAGGGGCGGCTCCGCCGCCGTCATCCCGCCGGGGTTGGCGCGGCCCACGGCCTCCGCCAAAGATAGGGTGACGCCCGCCGAGGACCGCCAGATGGCGTCGCCGGCGCCGGCCGCCGCGACGTGGCGCTCCAATACGAAGAAGGCCGGGACCAAGGCCGTCCGAGTACGGGCCTCTCGCAGCATTGCTATGGCCTGGCGCAGTCGCACCTCGTCGGGGACCATCACCAGGACGGCGCCGGGCCGGGGACCCTGGGCCAGCCGCCAGAGGCGCTTGGCGAAACCTGTTCGCTCGGCGGTGGCCCCCTGGCGTATGATGGCCAACACTCGCCCGTCGGGCAGGGACATGTCGGCGTCCTGGGGCAGGGCCCGGCGCCAGCGGAAGTCCAGGGGATGGTCCAGTCCGGCCAGGACCGAGGCCAGCCGGTAGATGACGGCAGCGGCGTCCAGGCGTTCCAGCAGCGTGCGGCGGAAGCGCAGGGAGAGGGGATACTCGCGGAGCAGGCGGCCCAAGGGCCGGACCTCCGCCACAGCCAGCGCCTTCACGCCCGGTTCGGTGAGGTAGTAGCGGCGGGTGGGGGCCAGCAACGGGGTTCCGTGGGGCACCGAGTCGATCAGTCCGGCGTCCTCCAGCCGGTCCGCCGCCTGGTAGACGCCGCCCCGGGACCGGCCGGCCAGGGCGGCCATTTCCAGCCGGTCCAGGAGGGGCATTTGGGCCAAGAGACGGAGTAGGTCCGCCTGGCCTTTACTCAGCAGCCGCGTCATTCCTCCGCCTCCCCTTCGCCGTCCTGCGTCTCGCCATCTAGGTCCCAGCCGTCGCCCGGTTCCACTCCGTCCTGTTCCCCGTTGACCAACTCATTGCCATCGTCCGGTTCCGCCTCGGGTTCCGGTCCGGGCGCATTCTGCTGCCCCTGCCGCCGGCTGCGCTGGTCGCGCCGTTTGGCGGGCTTGGGCTGGGCCGGCGGGGTGGCCTGGTTCTGTTTCCGCTGGCCCGGCCCCTGGCGGAGCTCGGCCAGTTCCTGCCGGTACTTCTCCACCAGCTTGCGCATCTCGTCGTCCTGGGGACCGATGTCCTCCGGCGCAGTGATGTAGCCCAGGGCCAGCTCCCGGATGCGCTCCGCCACCGCCGGGTCGCCAGGCTCCGGCGGCAGCACCCGCATGGAGAAGGCGTCCATCCGCTGGATTCCCACGGTGGCCCGCACGTAGCACTGGTGCACGTCCAGGGAGGTCACGTCGTCCTCGCTGACCCGCTCCTTGCCCAGCTCCCACACCAGCTGCCGGGCGTCGGTCCCCGCCATCTGGAAGGCGGCCAGGCAGCCCACGTTGGCCAGCACGGTGTCGCGCATGGTCCTGGACAGGTCCTCCAGCTTGCCCAGACTCTGGGTGGCCAGGATGAAGTTGGCGCCGAACTTGCCCAACTCGCTGAGCATGGACTCGTAATCAACCCCGGGCATGGTCTGCATCTCGTCCACCACCACCAGGGCGCCCCGCCGCTGCTCCGGCGGCAGGCTGCCCTGCTCCCGGATCACTCCGTCCACCAGGTTGAGGATGGAGGACCCAACCAGCGCCGCCACGTCCCTACCCACGGCGCCCTGGGCGGTGGACACCAGCAGGATGCCGCCCTGCCGGATGGTCTCCCGCAGGTCGATGGTGGAGCGGGCCTGGCCCAGGATGGCCCGGGCGGTCTTGGACGATGCGTAGTAGGCGAGGCGGGTCTGCACCGGGGCCAGAGCCATCCCCTGGTAGTCCTTGCGCCAGGCCCCGAACTCCCGGGCCCACCACCTGAGCAGGTGATGGTCGTCCACCTGGCCCAGCGCCTCGTCCCGGAAGTCGTCGTCGGAGAGGATGCGCAGCCCGTCCAGTATGGTGTACTGCTCCTCGGGCTGGCGCTTGTCGTTGGCCTCGTGGAGGCTCTTCACCGCGTGCTCCAGGATGGACTGCATCCGGGGACCCCACTGCTCCCACAGGCCGTGGGCCACCCTTACCACCGAGTCGGCGGTGCGGTCCCTATCGGCGAAGATGCGGGTGTCCAGCAGGTTGATGCCGGGAAAGCCACGCTCATCGGCCAGGTCGATGAGCCTCACGCTGTCGACGAGGCTCTCCGGCACCTGGGCCAGGAGGCTGCCCACCAGGTCGGCGTGGGGGTCCACCACGATGATGGCGTCCTGGTCGTTGCCCGCTGCCTTCTCTTTGAGCTTGTGGGCGACGACGTGGCGCATCAGGGTGGACTTGCCCATCTGGGTGCGGGCCACGTAGAGGTGGTGGCGGCGCAGCAGGTCCGGGGGGAAGTGGACCTTGCGGGCCGGGCCGGTGGTGGTCTCGCCCACCAGGGCGCCGCCGCTGGTGCCCCGGGCCGAGGGCAGGAGCGCCCTTGACCCGGCGCGGGCCACCAGGGGCGTCTCGTCCCTGGCTCCCGGCGGGTGCCACAGGCCGGCCGCCTCCCTCACCCCCAGCACGCTGCGCCCGCCGAACAACCCCGGCCCGGCCGGGTGCAGGTGGGCGCTGGGCACCGTGGGCCTGACCTTGCTCACCCGGAACCTGGCCCCGGCGGGGTTGTCGTAGTGGCGGTAGGCGGCGGCCACCGGCCCCAGCAGTTCACCTGCCCGGTCGAGGCTGGCGCCCTCCGGCAGGATGGCCGTGAGCTGGATCTCGCCGTCGAAGGCGATGCGGGAGGTCTTCTCCTTGATTTGCAGCGGGTCGTAGACCCGGCTGCGGGCCTGCTTCCAGCGCCACCAGCCCCACCCGGCGGCCGCCAGGCCCAGGGCCGTGCCCAGGCCCAGCAGCAACGCCTTCAGCAGCTCGCCGTCCTGGTACCACAGGTAGCCCCGCGCCGCCGCCAGCACCGCCACGCCTAGCACGGCCAGCGTGACGCCGTCCTTGGCGTCGATCCGGGCCTGGGTGGCCTGGACGTTGTTGACGGACTGGCCGACTTGGGGTAGCTGCTGGCGCTGGAGCTTCTGCTGGTGCACCTGGGACCACTCCGGCCCCATGGAGCGCAGCAGCAGGCGGGCCACCACCCGCTCCCCGTCGTTCAGGCTGGACAAGGCCCCGATGATGGCGATGAGGGGGTCGGAGCCCGGGTCCAGCAGGTCGTCGTCCCGGAAGGTGCGCAGCGGCGCGTACTCCGGGCCCGAGGCCCGCAGGGTCATTCCCCAGGCCGACTCCCCCTCCGAAAGCCGCAGGGGGTCCTCGTCGGGGTCAAGGGTCGTAATGCGGGCCTGGGGGTAGCGGGCGGCGATCTGGCCCCGGACCACCTGGTCGTCCAGGCAGCGGGCCAGCAGGGTAACGCCGCCCGAGTCGCCGGTCAGTTCCAGGGAGAAGGGTTCGGGGACGGCGATGGAGGCCAGCAGGTTCTCCACCCCCAGCAATGTGCGCTCGCCGCTGCGGGGCGGCGTGATGGCCAGCAGCACCGGCTCCTTCTTCCGCCGGTTGCCTAAAAGTATGTTCCTGATGCTGATATTCATGGATTCCGCCTCCTTGTCGTGGAAATGGTCTCGTGGCGGGGGCATTCGCCCCCAATCGAGTGTGAGAAGGTCATGGCGAAAATCCAATTCCTCATAGGGCAGGACGCCGGCGTCCGCCCATACAGGGAATTGGAGAGACGGGGCCGGATGTGATGTGATACCCGTGTACAGGGATTCGGGTCACTTGTAGAAATACAAGTCCGGCCCGTCCTGAACGTGAAACGGGCCGGAATCGGGGGTAGCGGGGCAGTATGGGCAAGCACCTGGCGGTAAGGGCCGGTTCCGGCCTCACTTGTATTAGTGCAAGTCGGCTGCGGCCCCAATCCGGCGCCGTCATAGCAAGCAATTCGGGCCGGGGGTCGTTGCCGGGGCAGGAACCCCTTACAGGAATCCCCTATCGGACTGGTCGCCCGGAGTAGGAGCAAGGAGGTGGAGCATGACGCAGAACGGGGGCCGGGGCGCCGGTGGCCAGGACGCCGAGGCGGGGCGGCGGGAGCGGCTGCACCGGTTCCTGTGCGAGTTGGTGAAACGGGAGGGACGCATGGAGGCGGCGGTGCTGCTGGGCGTGAACTACCGCACCCTGGTCAAGGCCGAGGAGTCGGGCGAGATGACCGGGCGCATGAGCGACGCGTTGGAGCGGCTGCTGCTGACCTGGGACGGCGGAGACGGGGATGGCGATGGGGACGGGGAACCGAAACCCGGCGGCGATCTGGCGCGGCGGGTGGCGGCGTTGGAGGCGGGACTGGAGGAACTGGCCCACGAGCTGCGCAGTGGGCTCGATGCCATACGGTTGGCCGTCGCTGGGGACGCGGTGCAGGGAAAACCGGCAGGCAGAACAGGGAAACCGGCGGCCCAGGCACGGGACAAGTGATTAACGACAATAAGGAATGCCGGTAGCGTCGATTATTTTTGCCGGTCAGAGATGAGGTAAACCCTCCGGCACGGAGGTGCCGGAATGATCAAAGACCGACAAGTCAGGCTATTGAGGCAGAGGCTTATGAAAGGAAAGACCCAGGAGACGGCGGCCGCGGTGGCTGGGATGAGCGTGCGCTCAGCGCGCAAGTGGCAGCGCGGGTCCTTGCCGTCAGAGACGAAGCAAGAGCGCTGGTGGCGAACCAGGCCCGACCCCTTCGACGGGGTGTGGGAGGAGGAGATTGAGCCCCTGCTGCGGGGCGATCCGACGGGGAAGCTGAAGGCGACGACGATTATCGAATGGCTGGAGGAGCGCCATCCCGGCCGGTTCGACGCCTCCCAGCTGCGCACCCTGCAACGGCGATTGCAGGACTGGCGGGCGTTGCACGGTCCCGATCAGGAGGTGTACTTCCCCCAAGAGCATCCGCCGGGACGGGAAGCCCAGATGGACTTCACTCACGGCAAGGCCCTGGGAGTGACCGTCGCCGGCCAGCCCTACCCCCACCTGCTGTTCCATCTGATCCTCAGCCACTCGGGGTGGCACTACGCCGAGGTGGCCGGCGGCGAGACCTTCCTGGCCCTCAAGCAGGGATTGCAGAATGCCCTCTGGACCCTGGGCGGCGTCCCGGAGGTGGTGCGCTCGGACAATGCCGCCGCCCTCACCCATGAAATACGCCGCAGCCGCGCCCGGGCGCTGAACGACAATTACGCCGCCCTGCTGGACCACTACGGACTCCGGTCCACGCGCATCAATCGCGGCCAGAGCCATGAAAACGGCGTCGCCGAGCACGCCCACTATCGCCTCAAGGAGGCCATAGACCAGGCCCTCATCCTGCGGGGCAGCCGCGATTTCCACACCGCCGACGACTACGCCGGTTTCGTCCGGGAGATGGTGGAGAAACGCAATCGCCTGGTCAGGGGGAAGCTGGAGCAGGAAATGGCTTGCCTACGGCCCCTGCCGCCAGCCCCCATGCCGGAATACGCCAACTACCAGTCCAAGGTGCGCCGGTGGAGCACCATCCAGGTAGCGGGACGGAGCTACAGCGTGCCCTCCCGCCTGATCGGCCAGGAGGTGCAGGTCCGTCTGTACGCCGACTGGGTGGAAGTGTACTACAAGGGCCACCTCGTGGAACGCATGGCGCGGGTGCACGGCGATGGGGAAGTCAACGTCAATTACCGCCACGTCATCCATTCCCTGGTGCGCAAGCCCGGGGCCTTCGCCCGCTACCGCTACCGGGAGCAGCTGTTTCCCACCCTGCGCTTCCGCCTGGCCTACGACGCCCTCCGGGAATGGCGGGGCGAACGGGCCGATGTGGAGTACGTGCGGATACTGCACCTGGCGGCCACCACCATGGAGGCCAATGTGGACAGCGCGCTGTCCCTGCTCCTGGAGTCCGGCCGGTCCTTCAACTACGCCGAGGTGCGGGAGCTGGTCGAGCCCAAGCCGATCGAGGCCCCAGCGCTGGTCCTGTCCGGGAAGCCGGACCTGAAGGTCTACGACGGTCTGCTCACCGTCAGCCTGGCCGGGACGGAGGTGTGCGGATGATGAACGCCAGCGTCGTGCAAGAGCGCATCGGCCAGCTGTGCCACGAATTCAAGTTGCCCACCATGGAAGCTCAGTCGGTGGAGCGTTTCACCGCCGCCGGCCACGGCGACGCCCTGCCCATCCTCCTGGAGGTGCTGGAGCAGGAGGCCGAGGATCGCCGTCAACGGCGCACCCACCGGCTGCGCAAGGAGTCCCGGCTGACCTCGGGCAAGACCTGGGAGACCTTCGATCACCACCGGATGCCCCTGGCGCTCCGGCAGCAAATGGATCATCTGGCCCAGGGGAGCTTCGTGGAGCGCGGCGTCAACGTGCTGGCTTTCGGGCTGCCCGGCACCGGCAAGACCCACGCCCTGTGCGCCCTGGGCCACCGTTTGGTGGAAGCCGGCTACTCCGTCCTCTTCGTCCCAGCCTACCGCCTGGTGCAGGACCTCCTCGCCGCCAAGCGCGACCTGGACCTGCCCCGCCGGCTGCGCAAGCTGGACAACTTCGACTTCCTGCTGCTGGACGACCTGGGCTACCTGCCCCAGGGGACCGAGGAGTCCGAGGTCCTCTTCACCCTCATCGCCGAGCGCTACGAGCGCCGGTCCCTGGGCATAACGTCCAACCTGGTCTTCTCCGAGTGGGAACGCATCTTCGCCAACCCCATGGCCACCGCGGCGGCCATCGACCGGGTGGTGCACCACTCCGTCATCCTGGAGTTTGACGTCCCCAGCTACCGCACCGATGCGGCACAGCAACGGGGCCACGCAGAGGAGGTGAACCGGCAAAACTAATTGACGCTCAATCGGCAAAAGTAGTTGACGCGGGACAACAAGCCCGGCGACAAGGACGCACCGACGCAATCGCCGCCCGCGCCGCCGGTGGCCGGGTTGGGCGCAGGCAGACCTGCCAGGCTGCGCCGCGTGGACCCGGAGCTGGTGACACGGGAACCGGCCGGGGACGACCCGGAGGTGTACGGCGACGCCTGGCCCCTGGTGAAAGAGTGGCGGGAACTCAAGGACAGGCTCCCGGTCCGGGGCCGGAGCCTGTCCTGGCTGACCGGCTACGAGCGGCTGCTGACCCTGGAACTGGCCATGCTGGAGGAGCACGAACTGACCCTGCCGCCGCAGAAGCAGCCGGTGCGGGACAGCCTGAGCCGGCGGGACCACACCCGCTGGCGCTGGAAGGCGCTCGACAGGACCCAGGTGTCCATCCGGAAGCGCAAGCTGCTCCGCTGGCTGCGCCGGTTGCTCACCCTGGGCGCGTGGTGGGATTAGGCGGCGCGGTTGCCGTCAAAGCCGGGTCAGGCGTCGGGGCGCGGCCTGGGCATTCCGGCGAACTGGCAGCAAGCGCCGGGCAAGCATTCACCGGCGGGGCGGGCCAGATGCTTGCAAAACCCGTTCCCTGGGGCGGAAGCGCGGGCGATAATCAATGCAGTTTACGGTTTTTGCCAGTCTTTCCCGCCTGAAAACTGGAGGGTATATCCCCGACCCGGACCGTTCGCCAGGGATCGAGCCTCGCTCTCCCGACGCCGGTTCCAACGAGGATGAGCGCCCGCCCGCTGCGTGATGCGGCACCCCGGGGTCGAGTCCAGCTCCTCCGGCGTCCGTCTCGATGCGGGACATCAAGCCAAGCTGGCGCCGGTCGTCAGCATTGCCAACATCGTCCAGGAGGTGAAAACCGGAACCAACACGGCAGACTCGGACCTGAAACTTCGGTCTGACTCACCGAGCGCACACGGCGCTGCGCTCACCCCTCACACTGCGGCTGGAACGGGCTTCGCCTCCGGCCGCTTCCTCACGTCTGCGGCGAGGCTGCTCAAGATCAGCGGCGGCACGACACTCACACGGTGATCAGCCCGCAGGCTCCGCACGCTCCTGTTCGCCAACGACAACGGCGGACCGGACGCTTTCCCTGGCAACGCGGTTTCCACCGGCGCGCTGGCTGACGACGTAGGCGTTGGACCGGCTGCGTTCCCCGCCCTGCTCTTTCCCTCACCATCAGGTTTGCCGGACGCTATATCCCTGGGCCAGCCGCGCCTTGCGCCAACCCTCAACCGGCTTTTCCCGTTGCGCTGCCTGACCTGGTCGCATTGCGTCCTGTTCCGTATGGCGTGAACTGCCTTCAGTTGCGGCGTCAAGGTGACATGAGCGCCGCGTCACCGTTGCCCTGCGCGTCGGTAGAAACGAGTACGGGCGGCCCCCAGCGTCATTCCCACCGTGTCAATGCTGGACTGGAAGTGTCGGGGTCAAGCGACAGGCTGTCGCGCCCATCACCAGCGCCATTGCCGACGGCGGCAACGGGGTTAGGAACAGGCAGGGCGTCAGCGACAACGAGGAGAACCACAATCACATCCACAACAACATCAAGGAGGTGATCAACGACAACTACGAGCATCCTGGGTTCCCGGTAATCACGGGCTGGTTGGAGCAACCGGCGAACCGGCAGTAGCAACCCGAAGTCCGCTGCCCAATTCGCGGCAGGGCGGCAACCGGGGCGGCTTCGTGGGCCGCCTCTGACAATCGAATAGGCGCCTGCGAGCGGGGTCGTCTCTCCCATCGGCGGGGAGGCAATCCCGCTCTTCGTGTTTCGCCACCGGCGAACACCCAAGCGGCGGAATGGACCGCATCCCAAGACCTGCATCTTGAACCGGAGAGCGGGGTCGGTCCATTCGGGCCGGCCTCGCTTTCCGCCTTTCGGAGGAAGCGACATGAAGGCGACTACCAGCATCGACAAGACGGAAGCCACTCACAACCCCGCGGCCGTCCTGAACGGCCAGAACGAAACCTACTCCCTGCGGGAAACGGCGGCGAAGAACAACGGCAAGCCCGAAAGCGAACTGCGGGCGGCGGCCCGGCGCCAGGGCCTCAACCTCAAGGAACTGGCCCACCTCATGGGCGTCAGCTACAGGTACCTGTGCCAGGTCAGCAACGGGCACCGGCCCTGGAGCCCCATGATGCGGGAAAGGGTCGAGGCCGTCCTGGGCGAGGTTCCGGGGCAGGGCGTGGTCTACCGCCAGGGCGGCGTGGTTGAGGGCGGGAAGAGCACCTACGTCCGGGAAAGGGCCAGGGAGCGGGGGTTGACCCTGCGGCAGGTGGCGGACCGAACCGGGCTGAGCTATGGATACGTCACCCAGGTTTCGCGCGGCCAGCGCAACCTCAGTCCTGCCGCCCAGGCCAAGATGGAAGCGGTGCTGGACGCCCCGGTGAAGATCGAGGCCGCCCGGCCTGCCGACATAGACCCGCAGGTCCTGTGGGAGCGCATGGACGCCCACGGTTACTCGCAGAACGAGGTGGCCCGGCGGGCGGGCATCAGCAAAGCCATGCTCTCCCAGGTGATGAACGGCCAGCGCAAGCCCTCTGGGGACGTGCTGCGGCGGCTGTACGGGGTCCTGTTCGCGCCTTCCAGCCAGGAACTGGTGGTTCCCGTGGAGATCAGGGTCATGGGTTGGAAGAAGGACGGTCGCAACGGCGTGGTCGTCAAGGGCGCCGGAGGGCCGGGCAGCGGCACCATTCGCACCGGCGGGCGGGTGCCCCGGGGCGCCGAGGTGGAGTTCGCCTACACCGCCGGATACGACAGCCACGGCCGGGTGTCCGTGAACCACATCGTGGACGAGCGAGGCTGTTCCGCCATGCTGAGGCAGCCAGGAAAATGACCGGGCCTAAACAGGTCATATGCCGGTGCCGGAGGATGATTTTCCTGGACTAAGCGTTCGACTCCGGCACCAAGCCAAATGGCGTGTAGCGGCACCTGAACTTAGAGAGTCTGCCGCGCCCTCATTCACACCGCCTACAGGATGCCCACCCAGACTGCCGGCAGCTCGACAAGTACGACGTGCAAGGCCAATTCAGCTGCTATGCTTCTCTGCTGATGCTAGCAACCACGGTGACGATGATTAGGAATCACTCCACGACAAGGTGGGGCGTGAGAAAGAACGACGGAGTGGCGATGGCTAGTTGGTCGAATTTCGGCACCACGTGAGTGCGAGGGATGTGCCCTGACGAGCATCGTTCAGGACACATCCCCAAGCTTTCGCCTAAGCTGCAACTTCCTCGGTTGTTTCTGGATCGAGGATTGCGGATAACCGGGCTAAGATGTTCCGCCATTCCCGTTCGACGAGACTCTGGATCATAGCCTGAAAATCCCTGCCATCGTCGGAAAACCAGTTTCGATGGTGTCGGGCCACGCGGTCGCGGTAACCCAGTCCTTCAACATAGCCTAGACCCCATTGGTTGTCACACCAGCGCCAGAATGCCGAATCAGGCTCCAAGTGCTGGATGTAAATTCGCCGCCCCAGTAGTTCGCTGCTGTCCAAAAGAGAAGCGACGCCGTCCTCCAGGATTCTTCGCGCCTGCCGCACCAATCCAAAAGCAGGTTCGAGTTCATCGTCTTGGAGAAGGTTCTCGGTAATGGCCTTGAAATCATCCAGCTTGGTAGCCACGGCGCGGGCAGCCATCACTCGCGCACCATACCCCAATTGGTACGAGTGATTGAGGTTGTGCCAGTCTCCTTGACGCCGGACGCTTGCCCTAACGGAGCTTGCATATGCCTGATTGATGGCGGCAATGAGGCTGTTTTCCAACCGCGTGGCTAGGTCCCCAATGTCCCGGTTATTGTCCAACCAAACCGTCACCCGATGGGCTGCCTCCTGCACCTTGGCCTCATCAACGTTCTCTACGAGTTCGTTGGCACCAGATATAACCTCCTCCAGCCTGGCCCGCTGTCCCTTCCTGATTTCTTCGACCTGGTTCGTCAAAAAATCGATGAGGTCTTGCGGATTGTCCTCGCGAACGTTGAAGAAAGCAATTCCCGCGTGGGGCAATTTTCGGGATTGAAGGTGGAACTCCGCTTGGTCACCCTTCAGTTCATACCCCTCCAATGCCGATTGAGCAGGAATCCCCTGGGCGTCTTTGGTGGCCAGGGCCTCATCGGGACGGGGCAGCGACAAAATGACGGCTTTGGTATCCAAGTCCGAGAATCCGGCGTCTTTGGCCCGGCTCAACAACTCCTGTACTTCCGTTGAGGGCGTGTCGTTGAAGGAAGAGCAGAGAACCATCAGTGTGCCGGGTTCATTGAAGTACTCTCCCAAGTCCGGGCGTTGGGTGGTGGCATCGATGCCCTTGGTGTCCACCAAGCAGATTGACAAAGGACCTTCGCCCAGTATGGTTTGTGGCACGCTGATGTCGATGCGCTTGGGCAAAGCGAATTCGGGATGCCGGCCGTTGTTCAGTTGCTCAAAGGTCTCTTTCAGCCACATCAACGGTTCTTGTCCCGAAATTTCCGGATACCACAACTGGCGTCCTGTCCGCCGCTGTAGTTGTATACGGTCGAGGATTTCGCCGGCCAAAGTATTCGGATCGTTGAACTCATCCGCCAATTGCTTGGCCTGGTCAACCAGTTCACGCTTGCCATCAGGCAGTCGTCTCACGCCTACCGTAAGCCCGCTCATGTTGCGGATTACACGCACGATTTCCTCAGAGGTTCCCTGGGCGTCTTGTCCTCCATCCTCTTGCTCTGGATTTTCCTCCTCGGGAGCATTGGTCAAAACATTGGCGAACTCCAGTACTTCCCGATGGAAAGCATCCGCATCCATTGGCTCAACGTGCAGGCCATATCCACTGCCCTGCTGGAGCCGGACCTCGCAAACGGTGGTCCTACCAGAACCCACTGCCAGAACCGGGTCCAGCCTGTCCGCCCTTAAAACCTCGAGACCGGCGATGCGGCACAGTACGGTAGTCTTGCCGACACCGATTTTCCCGACAAATGCAACGTTATGCGCGGTTCTCAGAACCAGTCTCGCCGCGCTGTCGATTTCCGATAGAAAGGTTTCCAACCGCTTGGCGATCACGTTCTTGATTTCAGGACTTTCTGCGAGCTCCTTAACCATTCCCAGAACCTGCTCCGCGTTCCACAGGATCGCTTCATCAGGATGACCCAGAGGCGGCCGGGGCAGGTGCTTCCAAATACGCCCGGCCGTTGTTTTGAAACCCAGCGCTTCCTCGGTGCCTATTGCGTCCAGAATGGCGTCCAGTTCGTCCGGGGACAAGGCCCGCTCGCCGGATTCGACTCGAGACAGGACCGCCGGACTCCAAGTCACCTTGCCGGCAAGTTCGTTCTGCTTGAGGCCGGCTTTATCCCTGAGACGCGCTAGGTAGACCCCTATTTCGATATTGGTGGTCGTCATGTTGATGCACTCCTTTTCAGCACCGCCGCTCTGCGCCGGATGGATGCAGCAACCATATACCATTATAGTCGTAAATGTCAAGATGCTTGCAGCACGATTGCGACAACGTTGTGAATCAGTATCTGCTCGATCACTTCTACGGTTGGCCGCGGTATTGCCTGCCTGCCGGTTGAAAGCGGTGCTGTCCATATCGGAGGTAAGAGCAAACCGCTGGTTCAGGACCCGCCACGCGGCGGCGCTGAAGCGAAGGCCGGCGTCGCTCTCGCCCAGCCTTCGCTACAAACGGGCGATATTGAGGGTTTTCCGCGTTTACGCTATGCTCATTTCAAGCATATTGCCCGAGGACGGGCAGGGCGACCGGGTAGGCGGGCGCATTCCGGTTTGAGGACTGGCCCGCACTCAAGAGAGACAGTACGAAATGCCGTTGCAAAGCCACATTCTGGACAACCAGGCCGCCACCGTCGGCGACCACTTGCGGAGTAACCTGCACGGCGCCGATGCCTTCGACTTGGCGTCGGCCTACTTCACCATCTACGGCTACGAATTGCTGGCGGAGGAACTGGACCGGGTGAGCAGTGTCCGGTTTCTTTTCGGCGAGCCAACGTCGGTGGAGGACCTCGACCCTGGTAAAGACGAACCCAAATCATTTGAACTCACCGAGCGGGGATTGGAACCCAACCACACGTTGCAGCAGAAGGCACTGGCCAAGCGGTGCGCCGAGTGGGTTAGTAAGGACACCGTAGCTGTGCGCTCAGTCAGCCGGGCCAACTTCTTGCATGGCAAGATGTACCTGACCACCTCGCCTGATAGCGCGTCCGGAGTAGTTGGCAGTTCCAACTTCACCAAACGCGGGCTGGGGGGAAGCGACCGGCCCAACCTGGAAATCAATCTCGCCACCGACGACGTGAATACCCTCGCCGAATTGCAGAACTGGTTCAATCGGCTATGGAGCAATGACCGGCTCACCGAAGACGTGAAACGGGAAGTCCTGGACAGCTTGGAGCGCATCGGCGGCGATTACGCGCCGGAAGTTGTTTATTACAAGACCCTGTACGAACTGTTCCGCAAGGACATTGAGGCCCGGCTGGCTGGAGATGACGCCGCCACTGCCACGGGCTTCACGGCCAGCCGGATTTGGAACGCGCTCTACGAATTCCAGAAAGACGGAGCGAAGAGTGCCATCGCCAAGCTGATGGCCCACAACGGCTGCATCCTGGCCGACAGCGTGGGCTTGGGGAAGACCTACACCGCGTTGGCTGTTATCAAGTATTTCGAACTGCACAACCAGCACGTCCTGGTGCTCTGCCCGCGCAAGCTGTTTGAAAACTGGTCCCTCTATCCGGCCATCTACGGCCACCGTCAGAATCCTTTCCGCGAGGACCGTTTCGGTTTCACCGTGCTGGCCCACACCGACCTGTCCCGAACCTCTGGGTCGTCGGGCGGGGTGAACCTGGCAAACTTCCACTGGGAAAACTACGACTTGGTGGTGATTGACGAATCGCACAACTTCCGCAACGACGGCGGGCAGCGTTACCAGCGATTGCTGGAACAAGTCGTCAAGGCCGGCGCCAAGACGAAGGTGCTGATGCTGTCGGCTACGCCGGTGAACACTTCTCTGATTGACCTGCGGAACCAGGTTTACCTGATGACCGAAGGCCGCGAGGACGCCTTTCAGCAAAGTCTGGGCGTGGGCAGCATCCGCACGATGATGGCGGCTGCCCAGCGCCAGTTCAAAGCGTGGGAGACCGCGCAGGCTAAACGGAACCGCCGGGACAAGGCGCAATTGCTGGAAGACTTGGGCGCCGATTTTCTGCGGCTGCTGGGCGGGGTGTCCATCTCACGCTCCCGCCGCCAGATCGAACGCTTCTACGCCGACGAGATGGAGCGGGTTGGGCATTTCCCTAAACACGAAAAGCCGGACAATCGGTATCCACAGACGGACCTGCGGGGTGAGCTTTCCTACCAGGGCCTGGCCGAACGCATCGGCCAATTCACGCTGTCGGTTTACCAGCCCAGCGAGTACGTCTCCGACCCGGCGCGGAAGCAAGAACTGGAGGACACCCGAAGGCGCCTGAACTTCAACCAGCAGGACAGTGAGCGGTTCCTTATCGGAATGATGCGCACCAACTTCCTGAAGCGTCTGGAAAGTTCCGCCCACTCCCTGACGCTGACGTTGGACCGCACCGTCGGCAAGATTGACGACCTGCTGGGCAAGATTGAACGCTACCAAAAGGGCAACCAGCCCAATACGGAGCTTGGGGAAGCCGACGTTCTGCCCGATGAAGACGACGAGGATGAAGAGTTCTTCGTCGGCGGCAACCGACGGCCTTACCGCCTATCGGAGCTTGACCTGTCGCGCTGGCAGGCGGACCTGCAACAGGACAAGGCTACCTTGGAAGATGTGCGCCGCCAAGTAGCCGCCATCACGCCGGGCCGGGACGGTAAGCTGCGTGAAATCAAGCGTGCCATCCGCAAACGGGTCGAAAGTCCCACCGTCAACCGGGATGGCGACACCAACCGCAAGCTCCTGGTGTTCACCACTTTCAAAGATACGGCCCAATACCTGTACGAAAACCTGGCCGGACTGGCTGACGAACTCAGCGTCAACATGGCGATGGTATCCGGTGACGAAACCCGCACCGCCGCGGGCGCCAACGACTTCAATGCCATCCTCACCAACTTCGCCCCTGTCGCTCGCAACCGTCGAGAAAGTTCCGACTATGCCGACATTGACCTGCTCATTGCCACCGACTGCATCTCCGAGGGCCAGAACCTCCAGGACTGCGATACCGTGCTCAACTACGACATCCACTGGAACCCGGTACGGCTCATCCAGCGGTTCGGTCGTGTTGACCGCATCGGCAGCCGCAGTCAATCCGTGCGGATGCTCAACTACTGGCCCACCTCGGACATGGACGTGTACCTGAAACTGGAGAGCCGGGTGCAGGCGCGGATGGCCTTAGCCGACGTCGCCGCCAGTGGCGACGAAGACCCCTTTACCGAAACAGATGCCCAACTGGAACTGAATTTTCGCGACGAGCAACTGCTCAAACTCCGGGATGAAGTGCTGACCATCGACGACCTTGGCGATGGCCCGGTGATGAGTGACTTCACCCTGGACCATTTCCTGACCCAGTTGCTGCGGTATCTGGAAGCCAACAAGGACGAGTTGGAAGCCATGCCTCATGGGGTGTACGCGGTAGCACCATCCGAAGCCGACGCCCACCCCGGCGTGATCTTCTTCCTGCGCCAGCGCAACGCCGCCGACGCCGGGCCACGCCAACGTCCCGCCAGCCCGGTGCATCCCTTTTCCCTCTGCTACATCCAGGACGACGGCAGCATTCGGTTCGGCTGTGGCAACGCCAGGCAGACTCTGGCCGTCTTTGAGGCGGCGGCGGTCGGCGAAACCGCGCCCCTCACTGAACTGTGCGACCGCTTTGACAGGGAAACCCGGCAGGGCCGGGATATGTCGCTGTATGACAAGCTGCTCAACGACGTCATCGCCCATATCCGTCAGACGCACAACCGGGAACAAACAGCAGCCCTGGGACTGTCCGGCAATGCTGACTTCAAGCTGCCCAGAGCGTCGGAATCCCCGCGCAGCGCCAGCGACTTTGAGTTGCTAACCTGGCTCGTCATCAAGGAAACGCCATGACACAGCAGAACACAACCGCCGCCATCCGGGCTGCTCTGGGCAAGATGGCCGCCGGAGACCTGACCGGCACTTCGACTCAGTTGCTGGCCGCCCTCGGCTACCGCAGCGACCGGCTGCTGGACGGACAGACCGGAAACACTGGGCGCTTTATTGCCGACTTCAAGGCGGACAACTCCGATACGCGGTCCGAGCAGGATTTCCGCGACAGCGCGAAAGAAGTGCGTATCCTGTTCCAGTACACCGACACGGAAATCGCGGCAACGGGGCAGCGGATGATGTTTGATGCTGAGGGTTTCAGCGCCGGAAACGCCAGCAGTTTCCTCTTTGCTGCCGTGGACCTCGATGGCGACACTTACCCTCGTGGCCGGTACGTCTCCTTCACCCGCGAAATAAACAAGCGGTTCAATCGTATGCCTGCCGCCGTCGTCTTCCGCACCGCTGACGGGCGGGTTACTCTCGCCTTCGTCAACCGCAGGCCCAGCAAGATACGGGATGACCGCCAGGTCCTTGGCAGTGTGTCCCTCATCCGCGAGATCAACGCCGCCAACCCGCACCGCGCCCATATGGACATCTTGGCCGAGCTATCTCTGTCAGAGTGCTTGAAGTGGATGGACGACCACGGCAAGGCGCACAACTTCGACGGCCTGTTGTCTGCCTGGCTGACCGCCCTTGATACCGAGGAATTGAACCGTCGCTTCTACCAGGAACTTTTCCGGTGGTTCCAAAAGGCGGTTACGGTCGCCAAGTTCCCGGATTCGTCAACAAAGACGGTCACTCCAGAGGAGCACGTCATTCGCCTCATAACCCGCCTGATGTTCGTGTGGTTCATCAAGGAAAAGGGACTTGTCGCTGAGGAGCTGTTCATCGAAAACCAGGTCAGTCATCTGCTGAAAGATTATGACCGGGCCGGCGGTGATTCCTACTACCGGGCCGTGTTGCAAAACCTGTTCTTCGCTACGCTGAATACTGAAATTGGCGAGCGGCGGTTCAGCCGAGAGAACAACGACGACCACCGCAACTTTTCGGTGTATCGCTACCGCAACGAAATGGCCGAACCCGACCGGCTACTGGAGATGTTCACCCAAACGCCTTTCATCAACGGTGGTCTGTTCGACTGCCTGGACAGTTTTGACGGAACCCGCGCTGGCGGAGTGCGCATTGACTGTTTCACCGACAACACCCGGCACCGGGCTGGCTACTCCATCCCCAACCGGCTGTTCTTTGACGAAAACCGGGACGCTCCCGGGCTGATAACCCTTTTCAACCGCTACAAGTTCACCGTTGAGGAAAACACCCCCGCCGAGCGTGAAGTTGCCCTTGACCCCGAACTGCTGGGCAAGGTCTTTGAGAACCTGCTGGCGGCCTTCAACCCAGAGACGCGGGAAAACGCGCGTAAGCAGACTGGTTCTTACTACACGCCCCGGACGGTGGTGGACTACATGGTGGACGAGGCCCTGGTGGCCACGCTGTCGCGCAGGGACGTTCCTACTGACAGGGACGCTGAATCCTGGGAAACCTGCTTGCGCCACCTGTTGGACTACGACCTTGCTGACACCGCCGATCTGTTCACCTCGGCGGAACGGGAGGCCATCGTCCGCGCCATAGCCGGCATGAAAATCCTGGATCCCGCCGTCGGCTCCGGCGCTTTCCCCATGGGTGTGCTGCACAAGCTCACCCTGGCCCTGCGCCGTCTGGACCCACACAACGAACTCTGGGAAGAACTGCAAAAGGATCTGGCAGGCCAGCGCGCCGCGTCCGCTTTCAACACTGCCGACCAATCGGAACGGGATGACGAACTCAGGGAAATCAGCGCCACCTTTGAGCGTTACCGAGATTCCGACTTCGGGCGCAAGCTGTACCTCATCCAGAACGGCATCTACGGTGTGGACATACAGCCCATCGCCACCCAGATCGCCAAGCTGCGATTCTTCATTTCCCTGGCCATTGACCAAGAGCCCTCCTCCGACGCTGGCGACAACTACGGCATCAAGCCACTGCCCAACCTGGAAACTCGCTTCGTGGCTGCCGATAGCTTGCTGGGATTGGCCAGGCCGGAGCAAATGTCCTTGGGTCAAACCGACGCAGTGAAAGAGTTGCAGCGGGAGCTGGACCGCAACCGGGAGGGCCACTTTCACGCCAATACCCGTCAACAGAAGCAGGCTTATCGCCGCGAGGACTCTCGGCTACGCAAAGAATTATCCCGCGCCCTGCGCGAAGCCAACTTCTCAGTCGGCGACGCCGACAAGATTGCCGCCTGGGACCCCTACGACCAGAACTCCCACGCCGACTGGTTCGACTCCGAGTATATGTTCGGCGCCCCAGAGGGGTTCGACGTGGTTATTGGAAACCCGCCCTACGTGCAGTTGCAGAAGGATGGAGGCCGGCTGGGAACGCTGTACAAGGATGCGGGCTATGTAACCTTCGCCCGCACCGGGGACATCTACCAACTCTTCCAAGAGAGGGGTTGCCAGTTGCTCAAGGCGGGCCAGGGCATCTTGACCTATATCACCTCCAATAGCTGGTTGAAGGCCGAATACGGCAAGAAAACTCGCCAATACCTGTCCGAACAACACACGCCCTTCGTGCTATTGGAGTTGGGCAAGGACGTATTCGACGAAGCCATCGTCGACGCCAGCGTGCTGTTGCTCAGACAAGGGGTAGGGAACAATCGGAAGCGAGCGGCAATCCGCGCGGTGGATATAGACCACTTGGATGACGGTGATTTTCCGCCACCTGCTGAACAATGGGGGCGGGCCCGTCCGGATAGCGACGCCCCTTGGAGCATCCTGTCGGCAACGGAGCAGAGCGTGATGGACAAGATGCTCGCTGTGGGAACGCCGCTGAAAGATTGGGATATTGCGATTAACTACGGAATAAAAACTGGCTTCCAACGACGCCTTCATCATCGATAACCGGACTAAAGAAGCATTGGTCGCTGCGGACCCCAAGTCCGCCGAGATTCTCAAGCCCGTGGTACGTGGCCGCGACATCCGACGTTACAAGGCAGAATGGCAAGGTCTGTGGCTCATCGCAACTTTTCCCGCCCTGGGCGTTAGCATCGACGATTACCCGGCAGTGAAGAAGCATCTGCTCACTTTCGGCAAAGCGCGGCTTGAGCAGAGTGGCAAAAGGCTTTCAGACGGAACCAGGTCGCGCAAGAAAACCAGCAATGCCTGGTACGAAATGCAGGATACCTGCGCTTACCACGCAGATTTCGGCAAGGAGAAATTGCTCTGGATTGAACTTGTCAACGATGGCCGCTTCGCCTACGACAACAGCGGATTCTACGGCGAAGCTACGACGTTCCTACTCACGGGTGAATCGATCAAGTACTTATGCGCCGTCCTGAATGCAAAGCTGATTCGATGGTTCCTGGAAAAGGTGGCTCCCACCTCCGGTATGGGGACACTGCGCTGGAAGAAGGTCTACGTCGAACGCTTGCCTATACCGAGAATCACTGGTCCTAGACAGCAGCACCTTAGCCAGTTGGTCGACAGGGCGTTGATGCCAAACGCTGGCGACCAAGATACGGGCACATCAGAAATCGAGGCCGAGATCAATGCTAGAGTTTACCAGTTATACGGACTAACGGCTTCAGAAATTGCTGCGGTAGAAGAGCGGTTTTAGCACCGCTGGTCCGCAACCTTGAGGCTGACCCATCACCAGAATTCGAAGATGGCAAGTCTCAGCTTTGCAAGACCGCCCGAATCTCATTGTCCTTGAGATCGTAAAGTCGGAATACCAGCCTATTGATTTCTGCTTCTTCCTTTCTGGTGTCTGCGGCCGGGTCATTCGATTTGGCCGTCAGAATCCGGTCAACCTGCTGAGCCAACATCCGTTGCATCTTGACTGCGACTTTCGGGACTGGCAGCCTTTCGACGGCGAATTTTTCCCATTGCAGGAGACCCATCCCAGTGGTGCGGGCGGTGTTTTTCATCATCCATGTGATGAGTGCGCTGTTCAGTACAGCACATAGGAACTTGAGAGGTCCCCCTGTCATAATGAATCCCTTGTTGTTGCAGTACATCTCTTCGCCGGAGTACGCGAACCTGCCCTCAGGGGACATATCCATCCAAAGCAGCTTCTCCTTGCCGAAATCTGCGTGGTAAGCGCAGTTACGGAGATTGTACGGGGTCCGTCCTTTGTCGTACCGCTTCGCCAACTGCTCATAGTGGTCGTCCAGATGCGCTTTCACTGCGGGATAGCGGCTGACGTCGATAGCAGGCGTGTCTGCATACCCGTTGTGAGTGTCAATTATCCATAGTCCTGCCCAGGCAGCCCGGTAGCGCCGAATGTCCCGGCCACGTACCACGGGTTTGATGATTTCGGCGGACTTTGGGTCCTCTGCGACCAGCGCGTCTTTAGTCCGGTTATCGATGATGAACGCCTCATTGAGGCCGGTGGTTATTCCTCGATAAATCGCATATTGGAGTCCTATTTCCCCACGATTCAGACACGCTTGGTGCTGTTACAGAACTGTCATGCTTCCGGCTTTGATGTTGCCTTAAGCGACTTCAGAGATGATACCCACCGCGACACGGAGGTTGAAATGGAAGCATTGGCAGTAGCCGATTGGGACCTGCAACAGCAGGCGCTCTTTTCGGAGTTATCCGACAACACGCGAACCGCTTACCAAAAAGGATGGAACAGGTTCGTGGAATACTGCTCCACGGAGTGCATTAGCGACCCTCTTTCTATGTCTCCTGACCGAGTGGCAAGTTTCTTCGTGCATGTCGCAACTTGCCCGAGCCCTCAGAGTGGGATGATCCCTTCGATGGGCACAGTGTTGCTCTACAAGAGCGCAGTCAACAAGAAATATCTCGAGGCGGGGAAACCGTCGCCCACCAGCCATCCCCTGGTCCGAGCGACTCTCAAGGGGTTGACCCGGATAAGAGGTTCCTCAAGCCGCAAGGTGGTGGCTTTGCGGGAATACCAC
Source organism: Dehalococcoidia bacterium (assembly GCA_965208825.1). Classification (GTDB taxonomy): domain Bacteria; phylum Chloroflexota; class Dehalococcoidia; order Lucifugimonadales; family UBA3495; genus VXOI01. The sequence continues at coordinate 266 of CBDBPP010000002.1, read as the reverse complement.
ATCGAAGCCATGATGCAAGCGGCTCCTGCCACGCTGATTGGCAAACGGGATACCGCAATAATTGCGGTGGGATTCGCCGGTGCTTTGCGTCGCTCAGAGATATGCAATCTGACCGTGGAAGACGTGGAGTTTCTCGACACCAGGGAGAATTTCGAGGAGCGCATGGTGCTGACAATCCGTCGTTCCAAGACGGACCAGCAGGGCAAGGGGCAGAACGTGCCGATTCCAGACGGAAAAGTGATTCGTCCAGTCGAGCGACTTCGAGA
>CBDBPP010000001.1:0-186062 GCA_965208825.1 Dehalococcoidia bacterium | reverse complement strand
GAAGTAGATTTCTATAATGTCCGGCGATACACAGGTGGACCCCGTGGGTGTCCCTTGTCACAGATATAGAGGATCGCGCGAAGGTGACCATAGACCATCTGCCACCCCCAGCGCCGGTAGTTCATGGGCGTGGCATCTCCTCTGGCGTTGCAATAGGAACCGCCGGTGGACAGATGGGTGCTTGTGATATAATCACTTCACAAACTGTTGGGAGGAATCGGTCATGGCGAAACGCGATACCTACAACTACACCTACCGGGTAGGCCGCAGGGTTTCGCATCGTGGCATAACCAACAACCCTACGCGCCGTGAGCGGGAGCACCAGCTAGCGCGTCCTGGCGGCAAATTGACGGTAGACGGCCGGGCGAAAACCCGAGCCGGCGCCCGACGGACTGAGAGTCGGCAGACCAGAACCAGAGGGTATTACGCCTGATGCTATTCTGATTGCGGCCCCGAACAGGGTCGCAGCTCTTTTTGTCACCGGGGAAACGCCCTGATGTTTCGGATTACGAGACGGCATACGGACTATGGAAGCATCGCCCCAAGACTTGGATGCCGTTCTCACGCTCATCAACGAACTTGCCCGTAAGTCCGCTGGCAGCGGCTATGTTTACCGGGGAGAACCCGCCTTATTTGAGGATATTTCCTCAAGCCTTTACCGTCGGTGCAGGGAACAGGGCATTGACGACACAGGTTCCGCGATTGAAGCCATCCAGAACGAGATCATTGCCCAAGCCAGAAGTCACGAGCCGCAACTGGAAGAGATGCGGGAGTTCGATGTACTGGCTCAGATCCAGCACAACGGTGGCAAAACCAACCTGATCGACTTTACTACTGACTACCTCGTTGCCCTTTTCTTCGCGTGCGACGGCGAACCCAACAAACCCGGCCGGGTTATCCTGCTATCGGAAAGGGGAGAGGGCTACTACGTGGATAAACCAACCAGCCCGGTCCACAGAGTTGTAGCCCAGAAAAGCGTCTTCGTGCGTCCAGAAAAGGGATTCGTCCAACCTGACGATACGGTGCTGATTCCCGAGGATTTGAAGCAATCGGTTCTGGAGTATTTGCACCGTCATCATGGAATTTCCACGGAGACCATCTACAACGACCTCTACGGCTTCATTCAACACCAAGACATCCACCAGCCGGCCTATTTTGAGCTCTACACAGGGATTATCCTAGCCAACGAAGGGCGATACGATGCAGCAGTCCAGCGTTACAGCAACGCATTATCCCTCAATCCCCGTATGGTAACCGCGTACAGCCACCGAGGCGACGCATACTACGACCTCAACGAGTATGACCTCGCGATAGCCGATTATGAACACGCGCTATCATTCGACCCACAGAACGATGCCGTCTATCACAACTTGGGGCTTGCCTACGCCGGGAAGGGCGACCACCGCGAAGCCATCCAGTTCTACGATCAAGCCCTGGAACTCAATCCTGACCCCTATACCCGATATTACCGCTTTGAATCCCTACTCCTCCTGGAAGAATGGGACAGAGTAGAGGAAGAGATAAGGTTCGCTGCGTTCGCTTTTGTGAATATCGCAGCTATTTTGCGTGAACATTACTCCGATGTCTCCAACTTCGAACGGAGAAACGACGTTCAATTGCCTGACAACATCGCAGAACTGTTGGGCGGGAGATAGCCGATGGCTTGACCATCCGCCACCGCACAACAGCCCGCAGTTCATCCAGCGGCGACATCCGCCACTGTTGTAGTGGATGCGATGTGGCTGGTTCGCTCTGATGGGCCTATTCGCTAGACCGATCTGGGTCCATCTGACTTCATAATCAGCAATAGAAATGGGACAGCCGCGGTTTCCGGTTCTCGCGGAAACCCTCGGTGATGCCCCTGTTTCGAGGCGCTAAAGGAAGCGACAAATGCCAGAAATAATCAAAGCCAGCGAACAGAACCTGAATTCCGTCTTCAGCGACGATTACCTCTTTGAGATTCCGTTGTATCAACGTCCGTATGCTTGGACTACGGAGCAAGTGGACGAGTTGCTGGACGACCTGCTCAACGCAATGGACCGGGACGCGCAATCTCCTTATTTTCTCGGTAGTGTCGTTCTGATCAAGAACGAGGGTGATTCCAGGAGCGCCGTGGTGGATGGGCAGCAGCGCTTGACAACCCTCTCGATGCTGTTTTGCGTACTGCGCGAACTGGCCGCCAGCGACGCCCAATCCGAACTTGACGGCTTCGTAAGAGAGGCCGGGAACAGCCTGAGAGGGACCCAGGACCGGTTCCGTTTGGGCTTGCGGGCGCGGGACCGGGAATTCTTCCATGACAACGTTCAGTCCAGGGGGGTGATTGCCGAATTCCTTAAGAAAGACACCGCTACTTTTTCGGACAGCCAGAGGTTGATATTCACCAACGTCAGTCGTCTCAATCAAGAACTGTCCAAACTCGGCGAGCCTCGCCGCGATGCCCTCGTTAAGTTCGTGATCCAGCAGTGCTACTTGGTAGTCGTTACGGCGACGGACAGAGATTCTGCCTACCGCATATTCTCGGTGATGAACGACAGGGGCCTGGACCTTTCCCCAACGGATATCTTGAAGGCCGAGACTATCGGTGAGATACCTGAACCCGATCAGGATGTTTACGGGGAGAAGTGGGAAAACATCGAGGAAAGGATCGGACGGGACGGATTTAGAGACCTCTTCGCCCACATTAGGATGATTACCCTGAAGACCAAGTTGCGGCGCACACTGCAAGCCGATTTTCAAGACAATGTGCTGAAAAACGCGGGTGGCAAGAATTTTATCGACAACACCCTGGAACCCTACGCCAGCGTCTACGAAACCTTGCTGGAGGCGTCTTACGAGAGCACTCAGGACGCCGAAAAAGTAAATGACCATCTCCGCCACCTTGGGCGACTTGATAATTTTGATTGGATTCCTCCGGCGATGGCCTTCTTCCTTCGACACCCGAACGACAGAGAAAGCCTCATCAGGTTTACCAAAGACTTGGAAAGGCTGGCATATGGGCTATTCGTCCGGCGCGCCAATATCAACGACAGGATAAATCGCTATGCGGAGGTGCTGCGAGATATTGAGCGGGGCAACGATCTGTTCGAAGATAATTCGCCCCTTCAATTGAAGGCAGACGAACAGGATGAGATAGTGAAAGCCCTCAACGGACAGATATATTTGCAGACCGCCGTAGTCAGGAGGACGCTGTTAGAGCGTCTTGATAGCCTGCTCGCCGATACTGGCGCTACCTATACGCGCACAACGATAACCGTGGAACACGTTCTGCCTCAAAATCCCAGGTCAGACTCCGAGTGGATGACCTGGTTCCCAAGCCAAGAGCTGCGGGATACCTGGACTCACCGGCTAGCCAACCTGGTCCTCCTGTCGCGTCGGAAAAATGCCAGCGCGTCCAACTGGGATTTTGGGCGCAAAAAAACTGAATACTTCCAGCGTGGCGGCGTTGCTCCTTTCGCCCTGACCGCGCAGGTTTTAAACGAAACGGATTGGACGCCAAAGGTGTTGGGGCGCAGGCAAAACGAGTTGGTAGATTCACTTCGCAAGGAATGGCGGTTGGGCTGACGCACCCACGTCTTATCCTTATCCCGGCGCGGCACACCAGCGTGGCTCATTTTGGCATTTTACCCGAATTCCAAGGATAGTTTGAATGGCTTCCGAATCGCGCCCCCTAGCTATGCTGATTGACGGCGACAATGCCCAGCCGTCCTTGATAGAGAACATCCTGGCCGAGACTGCGAAATACGGCGTCGTTTCAACTCGCCGAATCTATGGTGATTGGACGACTCCCCAGATGAATGGGTGGAAGGATTTGCTCCACTCTTACGCAGTCCAGCCCATGCAGCAGTTTCGCTATACCGTGGGGAAGAACGCAACGGACAGCGCCCTGATAATCGACGCCATGGACCTGCTGCACGGGGGAACCGTGGGTGGTTTCTGCATCGTTTCCAGCGATAGCGACTATACTCGGTTGGCCACCAGGATACGTGAGCAGGGACTGTTCGTAATGGGCATCGGGCGGTCCGATACACCCAAGTCTTTCGTCAACGCATGTGAGATATTCGTTTACACGCAAAACCTGTCCCCCCAGGCCGAGAAAGAGGCTCCGGTAGCTGACCTGGGCGATTCGGACTGGACCCAGACGACTACGCGTGCAATCGAGATGGCAGCCCAGGACGATGGGTGGGCATTTCTCGGAGCCGTGGGAACATACCTGCGGCAATTGGACCCGGCCTTCGATGCCAGAAGCTATGGACACAAGCAATTGTCACCGTTGATCAAGTCCCGACTAGACCTTTTTGAAACCAGGGAACACAAGGTGAGAAATGGGGCTTCGCAGGTTTACGTGAGAGTAAGGTGATGGCCTGCAATTGGCCCCTCGGTAGACTTCGTGCGCTACGAGTTTGACCGGATATGGATCCACCAAGCTGGAATCGTCATATCTGGACCTCCCACCGGAAGGTTCGCAATACGGTACACTTAGGCCCACTTTTCACGGCCTAATGGGACTGAATTCATAACTTTCTGACTTCGGCCTGGGCTGGTCTCTTCAGCGGAGTTCATGACAGCTCGCCGCTAACTGTTTGTCCCGGTCGTGGGGCCATGACATACTCCCAACAGTGAAAAATGGTGCCGATGGTCGCAAGAACCGGTGGCCCGCGACTAGGATCATCTGGGCAGGGGGTTCCATTCAGCCAATTGCAATGGAGTGGAGGCAGAATGAATAACTACAAACCCGAAGGCATTCCAACCATCGTACCCTATTTATATGTCAAGGGAATTCCGGAGTTCCTCGAATTTGCCCAGAAGGGATTGGGTGCAGAAATTGTCGCGAAGACCGCCGATGACAATGGTGTCGTCTTCTACGCCACGCTAAAGTTCGACGAATCAGCCATCTTCGCTCAAGAAGCGGAAGAAACTGCGAACACCATTCCTGCTGCTCTTTACTTTTACGTTGAGGACCTTGAATACGCATTCAACAGAGCGCTTGGAGCTGGGGCTGTATCCCTTGCCGAACCCTCAGAACATTACCACGGCGACAGAAATGCCGCCGTGCTCGACCGATGGGGCAATCAGTGGTGGCTTGCAACTAACATTGAAATCCTGACGGATGAGCAAGTTGCACAGAGAAGGAAGAGGGAGTAAGTGCGGTCCGCCCGTGATTCTTCCGGCACAGCCTTCCACTGGAAGGTTCGCAATTCACTATTGCGGGCCCACCAAGTTATCGATAGACAGTGCCGCGCAAGTCTCTAAAATACTCAGACATGAGCATGCGTCAGATCACCGGATGCCGAACGAAGGACCCATAAGCTAATGTCTCTCGACGACCAGATTGTTGCAAAAATCGAGTTGCTCATTCGTCGACCTGTGGCGCAAGTGTTTGACGCCTTCGTGAATCCAGATTTGATAACGAAGTTTTGGTTTAACCGTACTTCCGGGCCGTTGGTAGCTGATGGCTCGGTGACATGGTACTGGGATCTTTACGAGGCTTCGTCGACGGTTCGCGTGTTGGCATTGGAGCAAGATAAGAGGATCTACATTGAATGGGATGTTGATTCGGAAAATCCATCACGGGTTGAGTGGACTTTCGAAGATCGTGGGGCCGACGGGACGTATGTCAGTGTCGCCAATAGTGGCTTCGATAGTAACGCCGATGACGTGATCGACCGAGTCGTAGATTCGACGGGCGGCTTCGCTCTCGTTCTCGCGGCTGCCAAGGCGTATCTTGAGCATGGAGTTGCCTTGAACATCGTCGCCGATCGATTTTGACCAAACGGTAGACTGGCTACGGGGGGTAGCTGCCCGGCCTGCTCCACGAGGATGTTCGGAATCGGCAAGGTCGCCTAGACCGGCGCTTCCGGCGGCCCTCGGCCTCCAGCTAATGGCAGGTGGGGTCCGTCCCAACATGGATCACACGACGGCCCTCTTCGATCTGGCCGGGGTATCGGGCTTCGTCCATATGATGTACTCTCCCGCCCCTAGATTTGTGACCTTGTTCAGCTTTCGGATGAATGAGAGGCATGAGAGCCTTCTCGCCGAGCAGGGCCGAGAGAGTACAGAGAAATCGAACCTCACCAGGTTTGCGTCGCTGTTAGAGGCCTCAGTGCTGGAAGAGACAGGGATCAGCTACAGCCTGCCTGCCCGGGTATATTGGGAGGAGTCTTTCCGGTGGTAGAGCGGGGCGGGGGCGCAAACGGCTATCCGTGTCTGAATGACGCTTTTTAGATCAGGACCTCCAACCGAAAAGTTCGCAGTTTGGTACGCTCAGGCCCACCAAACTGGATAAAATCAAGAACTTTCCACATCAGATTCGAGATAGCGGTATAGTTTGCCATCCGCTAGGTCTTGTCTCTTGGTGGAGCCTGCCTACAAATTAGCGGACCGTCCCGCTGGTATGGGACGGGATAGTGTTTGAACCCTCGCCGACAAGGCGAGGGCTTCTTCGTAATTGAAGAGGATCAAAATTAGAGAAGCAGACAGCAGTTGAAACTTCGACCACGCTAATTGAGGGACGTTCTGCGCCTGACCCCTAGAAATCTGCTTAGGCTCCCGTTTCTGCTACCCAGGACGATAGCAAAGTCGCTGCCCCGTCCCCAAATCCCCTCTCCCTTGAGGGAGAGGGTTAGAGTAAGGGTGAAATCCACGCCATCAAGGAAGGCTAGGGTAGGAGAATTCCCACCTATAGAATCCCCACGGGTCGTGCAGACTGGCAACTTTGCAATCGTCCTGTTTGATTCCCGGGATGCCTAGCCGCTCTGTACCCATTGGAATATAATCCGCCACATCCAATGAATTCACGGCGAAGTCCCGAACCAACAGTTGGGAGCAGGGCAGACTGCCCCGGTACAACCCGGCGACAGGCCACCATTACCTAGCCTACGACAATCAGCGCCCCCAAACCGATACCGAACGGGACCCCACCGACTCCGAACTGGACCGTGCCCCGTGCCAACAGCGGGGAGAGCAGAGTCCGCCAAGAGGGAGAGGCCCGCGTCCAAGCCGAAATCCGCCCCGACAGCGCGGAGGCGGGTTCCCTCGAACGGGAAACGGCAGCGACTACCGATAAACCAGGGCAGGTGATTCCTTCGATCTCCCTACCCACTCCCCAAACGAGACACTCAAAGCAAACGAACCGAGGAGCGGAATGACTACGCTGAGGCCATTGCAAGAGACCTGCGTCCCTCGTCCGAGAGAACAAACCAGCGAAGAATACGCCGCCGACCTTCACAAGGCCTTAAACGGCGAAATAGGAACGGCTGCTGCCACCGCCGACTTTTTCGCTGGCACCTACGTCACAGCAGCCATGCGCAGGGTCGCAACCGGGATTTTCGACAGGCTGCGCTACGGCAGCGAAGCGGGTCAACCTGCCATTATCCGGTTCAACTCAATGTTCGGCGGAGGGAAAACCCACACCCTGATATCTCTTGCCGCCGCTGCCAAACACCCTCAACTCGTGCGCACGGAATCGACCGCAGGCCTGTTGCCGTCCGATCTGGCAGTGGATGATGTGCGTATGGTCTGCTTCACTGGCGAGGACGCCAACCTTCTCGACGGAATGGCAATGGACGGCACCAGCCGCCGATCCAAGTCCTTAACCGGCTTCCTAGCCTATCATCTGGCCGGTGAACCTGCCTTCGACAAACTCCAAAGGCACGATGAACTGTTCAGCGACCCCGGCGCCGCCGATTTCCAGCGTCTCATCGGAGACAAGCCCACGCTGATACTCATTGACGAACTGGTCCGCTACGTGGCCGCAGCCAATCAACTTGATGAGCAGCGAGGACAGAGCGCAGCCCGTGGTCTTCGCAATGCTCTTAGCTCCCTTTGCCGGGCCGTATCACTCTCTCCTCGCGCTGTCTTAGTCATCACCACACCCGAACAGGGACACGACGCATACCAGGAGGAAACCCAGTTCGTCCACGAGGTGATGAACAACCTAGATTCCGTCACCGCCAGGGTCGCGCGGGATTTCACGCCTACCGAGGCAGGAGACGTGCCGGCCATCCTGCGCCGACGCCTCTTCCAAGACACGGGGAGCGACGGACATCGCCTCGATGTAGCCGGAGCCTACGCCGAGGTCTGGCGGCGCTACAACCCCAACGACTCCGACGCCGAAGAGCGTTTCTACGACTACTACCCCTTTCACCCCGAAACGCTGCGCATCATCGTCGAACGACTGGCGAGCAACAACGACTTTCAAAGGGTACGAGGCACACTCCGGGCGATGTCGGCAGTCATAAATCACCACGGGGCAATCGCCGAACCCCTTATCCACCCGTATCACCTGGATGTCAGAGTCCCCGACGTATGGGAAGAACTGGTCAACCGGACTGGGCACTCGGCACTGCACTCCGCAATCACTGCCGACGTCACCGGCGTCAACGCTACGGCTCAACAGTACGGGGCAGCGACCCGCAAGGCCGCTAATGTCATCCTGCTGGGGAGTCTGGCCCCGACGGCCAACAACGGGCTGAGCGATGCCGAAATAGTCAACTCCCTTATCAGCCCTGCCGAGCCGGACGATTCGGTGGCAATGCAGGCCGTCCGCAACATGAAGGACAACGGGCTGTATATCGACGACGACCCGTCGGCCGGAACCACCAGGTTCAACCGGCAGGCCAATGTCCGCCGCGAGGTGGAGCAACGCGCTAACGCCATCAGCGAAGCGGAACGGGAGGACGGCATCATCAAAGCTATCCAAGAAACGTTCACCGACCGCGAAGGAATGGGGGTACGGGTGTTCCCCAGCCGCACCAACAACGTTGAAGACGACCCCAACCTGGTCCACATCGGCATCGCAAATCCCAGCCATGTGACGATGCAGAGCCCAGACCTCAACGAACAACTGGACGGTCTGTACCGCCACCAGTCCGGCAACAACGGCAACGCCCTGCGGGAATACCCGAACCACGTCGTGTTTCTTGTGCCCGATCATGGAGACCTCGCCGAAATCAAGCAACAGATGGCACGGCACAAGGCGTCCGGGGCAATCCTGGAAACAACCGCCGGTCAATTGCTGGACTACCAGAAAGAGACCCTTGCTTCAATTCAGCGAAGTAGCCGCAGGGCAGTTTATCAGGGCATCCAGCGAAATTGGGTCAACCTTTACTACCCCGAGCCCCGCGTCCAACCACATGGCTTGGAAAGGATACGGCTCCAATTCCCCGACCAAGAAGGGCGCGGCCAAAATGCCATCGTTGACTTCCTCACAGGCAGTTCCATAGCCAAAATGGCGCACCCCAGGAATCCGGCGCTGGAGCGCGGTGTGTGGGCCGCCACCGGGTTGGATAATGCGGCCGGCGCAGGCATGACCGTAGGCGACCTGCGCGGGCGGTTCGCCCGTACCCCGGGCCGCAAGATGTTCCTCAAGCGGGCGCACTTCGACCGATCCTTGGACCAAGCCAATGAGCAGGGCGTAGTAGCTATACGCACTCCCACTGGGCTGGAAATCAAACACGGCTCAGGCCTCGCGTACAACGATGATTTGCGCGTCTGGCTGGCGGAACACGCGCCGCAACCGGACCAACCGGAACCGGACCCAAGCCCGGAACCGGAACCTGAACCCGGCAACACATACATACGGCGCTTTGAGGCCGGCCCTATCAGCGGGCAGGTAGCGGTGCATGATCTGAACACTCGTATGGCTTCAGACGGGCTGGACTGGTCCGACATCGCCCAAGCCACAGTGTTCGGTTCCACCATCGCCCTGGCCAATGACATGGCATCCAAGGCTCACTCCAACGGGGTAGGCGCCACCATCAGTTACGAATTCAGTGCCAACGGGTTCGAGCTTCGCGCCACCGGCAAGACCCCCGAACAGTGGCAGCAATGCAGCCGCGCCTGCGCCCAGATGGAGCGGGCCGCCGGCGCAACGGGTGTCAACGCCGAGGTCTTCATCGCCGCCGACGGCAACGCCGTCGATTCGGTCAAGACCATGCTTCACGACTTGGACAACACCCACCAAGTGCAACTGGACATCGAATTTCGCCAGCCAGAAGCCTGACCCACAAGACGACGGCACCCAAAGGAAGCAAGCCCATGCTGTACTACCCGCCACCGGAAACTCACGCTGTCTATCTGGACCATTCTCCCACCGGTTCCCCCCGCATTGCAGTCACCCTAGCCAGAAAGGGAAAGCGGGGTGGCGGCAAGCGGCTGCTCACGCTGACCGGCCCGGAACGGGATGCCGTTTATCACGCCCTATCTGACATCCTGTTCGATCACACCGGAGCACGTCTGCGCACCGTCGCCGACGACCTTCCGCCGGGTGAGTACCACGCCGTCAACGAATACTGCGCACACCAGATGCTACTCGCTATGAACGCTGTCCGCGACGCTGGCGACGCCCGCCAAGGCACCAAGCTCGCTGACGCCATCGCCCGACAGCACGACTGCGAAGCTGGCTGGTGGTACGCCCTCTACACCAACCGGCGCCGCCCCCGCAAAGTCATGCAGGCGTTGGAGTTGATTTACGGGTAGAGCGGCGGCGCGTTTTGACGCCTGGCGCCAGCCCGAATACACTGGAATGCAACGGAAACAACGTCGATGACTTACCGCGAACCCCTACCGGAAGGCTGCCCGCCGGACGACGCCGAGGAAATCACCGCGCCCCGCATCATGTACCGCTTGGTGCGGAATAACCCGCCCACCGATGACGACTTCCGGTCGCAACGGGCCGAGAGACCGGCCGCGCGGTTTAAGGTATCCGAGTGCCAGACGCGCGGGGTGTCAGTGTTTGCCAATCGCCGCGATGCGGAAAGACAAACCGAGATTCCCAGATTGAAGGCTCTGGCAGTCTGTCAGGTTGATTTGAGTGCGGGAGCGGGTCGCATCAAGAGGACCGGCGGCAGCTCTCACCATACGTGGTGGCCTTATTCCGACTACGAAATCCTGGCGAATTGCCGAATGGTGAGTCTATGAAGACCGTCAAACTTACCGAGATTCTGGAATACTACGATGGGATACTGATTTTCGCGGCCTGCGATCCCATCGGAGGCAATTATCTTTGCGAATCAATTGACACGGTGGGCGACCATGACCGTTACGCAGTGGTGGGCGTCAGTCCTCAGAAGTTGGCGGAGTTTCGCGCTGGCCGAGTCGACCTGCGCACTGTGATGCTGGAAGCGCCCGGCGGAGAATGGTACATCACCGTATCCGACCGCACGATTGAAGATCCCCTGGTGCTGGAGCCGCAGCACGAGCTTTTGTCGGAAACCGACTACCTCCCTAGCGGCGATGGCTACTTCTTGAGGCCGGAGGACTCGCCTGACGATGGGGCCATCCGCCGCGCTCTGGAACGCGGCAAGGCGATTACCGTGACCGGCCTAGTAGAGCGGGCCAACCGCAGCGTTGGCGAATGGGCCTTGCTCACAGAGGACGGCATCCAATCTGGCAAGACCTACCCCGGCGGCCCCGGCCTGGACGGCCTGCAAGTAGGCAAGCACTACCGATTCAAGTGCGCCCAAGTCACCGACCACGACTCCCTTTGGCGGGACAAGCAGACCCTTTATCTGCACCACGTGGAGCACGTGTAATCAGCCTGACACACGGGCAAAACGATGCAGGCGTTGGAATGGACCTACGGGTAGGCCGAGCGCACCTCCCGGACCACCTGCTCAACCACCGCGTCAGACGTGTCCAACGGAAAGCCTGCGTAGGTTTCGAACCAAGACTCGTCTGCGTAACTCAGCAACTCCCGGAGGAAGAAGGCCCGGAGCGCAGCTGAACGGGCCGCGATGTACGCCATGCGCCGGACTTGGCCTTCCAGAGCTTCTACTCGGTACCTTACCGCTTGCTTACTCATTCCAATGGCTTCGCCGGTCTCCCGCAGGCTGCTACGCCCAGAGTTGCGGCGGTTCGCCGCGTGATGAGCGTAAGCGCTCGCCCAGCTTTCCCAATCGTTACTACGCTGGCGACTCTCTGCCATATAACCTCATAACGTAAAGAAGATTCTTTACAACACTTATTCGCTTGTTAGCGGCTGCATGCTACTATACGGTAATGTAAACGGCAAATCTGGCTGGGGATCCGTAAACCCTCCGAAGGATTTCGAAAAATGCGATTCAACCATTGGAACCTAGGACATCGAAACCAGGGTGACATCGTAGTAGTGACCATCTCGGGTAACGCGGCCAATGTGCGCCTACTTGATAGCACCAACTTCCAGAACTACAAATCTGGACGCCGACACAACTTCCATGGCGGGCTCATAACCCGGTCCCCGGCTGAAATCCCTATACCCCGCAGCGGTAGCTGGCACGTAGCAATTGATATGCAAGGCTTGAGAGGCCAATCCCGCGCTAGTGTCACGGTCGTCCCCCGAGAGGCACGGCAACCCTTGCCCCGATACCAGCCACCATCGTTGGAGCCAATAGCTCAAGCGATAGCAGATAGACCACCTGACCTACCCGACAGCGACGGTTTCGTCCCGCCAAGAGAGTACGACGTGTTCATATCCCATGCAGGGGAGGACAAAGACGAGATAGTACGCCCTCTCGCCAACGCACTGAAAGAGTCAGGGCTGACCGTTTGGTACGACGAGTTCGAGTTGTCCATCGGCGATAGCCTGCGGAGGAAGATTGACATCGGAATAGCACGCAGCAGGTTCGGAATTGTTGTCCTGTCCACTCATTTCTTCGCAAAGGGATGGCCTCAATACGAACTTGACGGCATCACAACCATGAGCGTATCCGGCAAGCAGGCCATACTCCCGATATGGCACAACTTGACCAAGGCACAGGTCATCGCGGAAAGTCCGTCACTGGCCGATAAAGTAGCGCGTAACACCGCTGACTTCACCATAGAAGAAATCGCTGAAGAAATCGCTCAAGTCATACAACGCCAAGTGTGACGTATTAGGTAACATCGGCGCGAGAACCGGGAACCGTAGGACGCCGGAAGCACCCCAACGATTGGAGCAATCATGTCAAGCACCACCAACCGCCGTCTCATCGAAGACTGGCTGCCAATAGACGCAATATCCGCAGAGTCCATCAGAGAGCGCAACGCCGCCTCAGCATTGCCGCCCATCAACTGGCTCCACGTCTGGTGGGCACGACGGCCCCTTGCTATCAGCCGGGCGGCGGTGGCCGCGGCGCTGCTGGATGCCGACGCTGGGCAAGCAGGCTTTTTCAGCGTCATGGGAACCCATCCGGGCATAGTTGAAGAGCAACGCCGCCTTGACGACGCGAAAATCACCGGCGAAAAACTGGACGAAGCCTACTCGATGAAGCGCGCCTTCACCCACAACCTCACCGCCGCCGAGCGCGACTGGTTCCGCAGGGGCCTAGCCGTCGCGGATCCGGTGGTGCTGGACGTTACCGCTGGCGGGGGCAGCATCCCCTTCGAGGCCGGACGGCTCGGCCTCCGCTCCATCGCCAACGAACTCAACCCCGTTGCTACCCTCATCCTGCGGGCTACCTGTGAGTGGCCCCAGAAGTACGGCCCCGTCCTGCATGACGCCTACGCCCAAGTCAGCGGCAAGTACTTGCAACGGGTGCGCGAGCTTATATCCGGCAGCGAAGTATATCCCCCGGAGCCGCAAAAACACAAACAAAACAGCAAGATTCCAGGCCAGAAAAATTTAACCGTGCGGCTCCACAAATACGTTTGGGCGTATTTGTGGAGCCGCACGGTTAGCTGTCCAGACTGCGGGAACCTGATACCCCTGTCCCCCAACTGGCGGCTGGACGGCCAAGGCAAGGGCGTCCGTCTGCTGCCCGACCCGGCCCGCGGCGTCTGCGACTTCGAGGTGGTTAACACTGCCCGGGAGCAGAGTAAAGGCACGGTGGCCCGTGGCACCGCCGCCTGCCCCTACCCCGACTGCGGCGCCACTACCACCGGCAGGTACCTGGCCGACGAAGCCCAAGCCGGGCGCATGGGGCATCAGTTGTATTGCGTCATCCTCAAGAACCAGTGGCTGAAGTCCGACGGCCAGGGCGGCTGGGTCAACATCCGAAAGCCCAAGGACCAGCCAGCCACCCCGCCCCGGGAGTTCCGCGCCCTCCGCCCCGAGGACGACAACTCTGCTCACATCGCCGCCCTGATGGAGGCCAACAAGCGACAGTGGGACGCCAACAACATACTGCCCAACGAACCCGTGCCGGTGGGCAACGACCCCCGCCCCATCAACTACGGTATGTCCCCTTGGCGCTATATGTTCAACCCTCGCCAGCAACTGGCCCACGGCTACTGCGTGCAGGCATTCCGCGAACTGGTAGACGCTGAAGCGGACGCAGGCCAGCTGAATGACATACGCCGGGCCGCGTGGGCCTGCGTTGGATTGGCATTTGACAAACTCTTGAATTACAACTCAATGATGAGTATATGGCACCCAAATCGGGAGTCACTAGCTAATACTTTCAATAACAAAGATTTCAGCATGAAGTGGTCTTACGCTGAAATGGCGGTTGCTGTTGAGAGCCTGGGCCTCGAGTGGGCGCTTGACGACCTGAGAAAGTGCATCGGTGAGCTTGCCGCGATGTCCGGCTACTCCGCCTCTGACAAAAAGAGGAAATCAAAGCCTGCCGACGCCAAATTGCTGGATGCCGATACCGCCGACGAAAAGCCTGCAACCGCTCCGGCGGCCACGGTCGTCAACGGCGACGCCCGTATGCTGAATCTGGACGATGCCTCGGTGGACGCAGTGGTGTTCGATCCGCCCTATCACAACAACGTCAACTACGCCGAACTCTCCGATTTCTTCTATGTCTGGCTCAAGCGCACCGCCGGATACATCCTCGACGATGGCCTGTTCGCCGACCATCTGACCGACAAGGTGAACGAGGCCATCGCCAGCCCGGCCCGTTTCAAGCAACAGGCCGAGGCCGCCAGCGCCGGGCGCAGCGGCCGGTACAAGGTCACTGCGGCCCAACTGGCCACCGATGATTACCAGTCCAAGATGGACGAAATCTTCAAGGAGTGCCGCCGCGTCATCAAGCCTGACGGCATCATGGTGGTGATGTTCACCCACCGCTCCAACGACGCATGGAACGCCATGACCATCGGGCTGATGGAGGCGGGATTCAACGTCACCCGCACCTGGCCAGTGAAAACCGAAGCCGAGTCTAGCCTTGCTATACGCGACAAGGCCGCCGCCCGCTCCACCATCCTACTGGTTTGCCGCCCAGCCGGAGTACGCCAACCCAAGGCGTGGCACCAAGTGGCCCAGGACATCGCCGACGCCGTCCGAGACGACGTAGAGCGGCTGCAAGAATACGACCTCAGCCCGGTGGACACCTACCTGGCAGCCTACGGCCCGGCGTTGCAGGTTATATCAGAGAACTGGGGTACCCGGCGGGAAACGGCCAATCCCGACCGTCCCGGCGACCCTTTCGCCATAACGCCCATGGACGCGCTGGCCGTAGCCCGGGACGAGGTAATCGCCTTCCGTACCGCGCAGCTAAGCAACGGCAACCGCCAAACCCTCACCGACCCGCTGACCTGGTTCTACATCCTAGCCCATGACGGCACCGGCAGCGCGACCATGCCTTTTGACGAAGCCAACCTCTTCGCCCGCGCCCTGGGCGTGGAGCTGGCCGGCAACGAGGCCAAGCGCGTGCTGGAGAACAAGAGCGGCCGCGTAACCCTCAAGTCGGCCACCGAGCGAATGGCGGAACGCATCATTTCCGAGTCCCGTCCGGCAACGACACCCTTGGACCAGGCCCATACCGCCATAGCCATAGCCGACCGCCAGAATGCGGAGGCCGCTAAGCACTGGCTGGACTTCAACGGCCACCGCTGGCAGGAAGGCGAACTGCGGACCACCTTCGAGGCCCTTCGACGCATCCGCAAGCCCGGCCACCCTGACGACACAGCCGCCCGCGCCCTCCATGCCCTGCTGTACGAGGCGGAGGGGCCAGCGCAGGGGGCGCTAATCAACGCGGTGGACGCGAGCGAGTAGGGGCACATGTTAGAACTCAGTAAGCTGCACACAAGCCAATTTCGTCCTAGCTGTGGAACTATACCAAAGGAGCAACCGAATGGCGGACCTCAACAAACCCATCAAAGAAATGATACCTGAACGCCAAACCATGGTATCAGCAGACGAATCGGACAGAATGTCTGAAGTAGCAAAACGGATGGAAGCCAACGAAAACAGAGGGCATCTGTCCCAGATTCCACTGAGGGACGAGACTGGGAAGGTCAGGCACGTAGTCACTGGAAACGGACTGGCACAGTGGGGGATGAATGGACATCCCGACGCCAAAGCATCCGATTTCAGCGAGACCGCCCACCAGTTCTCAGGTGACACACGATTGGCAGACATCACCGACACCGTGGCCGACTTCGGGTACGTGTTGGTAACGGACGAAGACGACAGGGTAGTCGGCATCCTGAGCTATACCGAAGTCATCAGAACGCTTACCCAGTAGGGAAGCTCCAAACGGCAGAATAACGTTAGAGCGAAGCATGATCTCCAACAACCGGGATCATGCCAAAGAACTTCACATCATGCCCTTAACCGACCTCAATCTGCGCCAGACCTACGACCCGGACACCTGTCCCGACCCGGTAGCCGAGTTCTACTCGCCTGCCTTGGCCGAGTCGGTGACCTATGAGCGGGATACGTTCACCTTCAACGCCAGAGGACTGTCGGCGGCCGCCGCAGGGCTGGCCGGACTCCTCCGCAACGACGGGCGGGTGCGCATCATATGCGAAGTCAAGGGACTGTCAGATGACGTGCGGCGGGCGGTCATCGCTGGCCACGAGCAAGCCCTACTGGACGCCGTGCCGCCGGAAGACCTGACCGCTATTACCGGGGACGACATCCGTGCCAAGGACCAACTTAACATCATCACTTGGCTGGTGGCTCGAGGCCGCCTGGAAATCCGCGTTGCGTTGCCAAAATCGGCGGGGCAAGGCATCTTCCACGCCAAGACCGGCATAATGACCGACGCCGCCGGCAACTGCATCTCCTTCGACGGCAGCCCCAACGAAACCGATTACGGCTGGGGCCGCAACTACGAGCGGTTCCACCTGTTCCGTTCCTGGGCCGAACCTGGCCGTGTCCGCGATGACTTGGAACACTTCCAACGGCTCTGGAACAACCAGTCGGCAATCGTACACGTGATGCCACTCCCGGAAGCCTACTCCAAGCACCTGATTTCGGTGGCGCCGAAGGAAAACCCGGCAATCGAACCAAGCCGGAACATCAAAGAAGACCGCCCGGACTATAGTATCCCTCGTCGTCGTTTTTGGCAGCGCATCCGCGACGCCATTCGCAACGACCCTGCTACTACAGTCGCGACCGCCCCAACCTCGCTGTGGCCGCACCAGTCCGCCTTCTTCAACCGCCACGCCGGTAGCCCCAGCCCCGACCGCCTGCTCATAGCGGACGAAGTCGGCCTGGGCAAGACCATCCAAGCCGGTATCCTGCTCAAGGCCCGCATCAATCAGGAACGAGTGAAGCGCCTGCTGATTCTGGCGCCCAAGCCCGCCTGCCAACAATGGCAGGACGAACTGCGCTATAAGTTCTGCATCAGCGTTCCCGTCCTGGAAACCGTCGGCAGAAGGACGCTGGCCCACGCCGACGGCACTGAAACCAGCGCGCCCACCCCGCCGTGGGCCGCGGACAGGCTGATTGTCTCCTACCACTGGCTGCGCCAACACGCCGCCGAGTTCCTGGAAAGCGAATCGCAGTACGACATGGTCATCGTCGACGAAGCGCACCGAGCCCGGTTCTCGGAGGTGACCAACGCCAACCGCCGTCGGCCCAATCAGTACCTCGACCTGCTGCGCCAACTGGCGAAGCGGACTGAAAGCCTGCTGTTGCTCACTGCCACGCCCATGCAGATCCACGAGGCGGAGCTGCACGCACTGTTGGAACTGCTAGAGCCCACCGACTGGAGCGTAGATGACTTCCGACGCTTTTATAATTCGGACGCTCCGGCGACAACCGAAGACTGGCGGTTTATGGCCGAGCGCTACCGCCCCCTCTCGCCTGACCCACAGGCCGCCGACGAGCGCCTGATTCACAATCGCAACCGTGCCTACGTCAGCAGCCAACTGACGCCCGATGTTCTGGACGGAACCGCCCGTCTGATGCAGGAGCGCAGCCCGGCGAAACGGCTGATGTCACGGCATACCAGGGAAACGCTGCGACGGTACGCCCGCGAAGGCCGTATCGGGGCCATAATCCCAGAACGGCGGATTCACCCTGTCGCCATCCAAATGAGCAAGGGGGAAAGGGCCCTGTACGACGACATAGACAACCTAGCGCGCGAGGTCTACGCCAACGCGCCCGGCATCAACCAGACGGCGATGGGATTCATAATGACCACCTACCGCCGTCGCTTGGGATCGTCGCCACACGCCTTCGCGGAGACCTGCCGCAACCTGATGCAACGCAGGCAGACCGACGCCGAGAGATGGCGCGAGATCGGGCAGATGGACGGCGAGGAAATTGAAGACGCGTTGGAAGGGTCCCTGCCCGGCTTCGCCCTCGCTGCTCTCGGGACGGCGCGGCTGGAGCAGGCCGCCCGTGACTCAGGCCGGCTACAGCGGCGAGATACCAAGCTGCGCGAGCTTGGAGAGCAGTTGACTGCCTTGCGGGCCAACGGGCATCTCAAAATGATTATCTTCACCCAGTTCCGCGACACCATGCTCTACCTGTCCAGGCGGCTGGAGCAACAGGGATACGGGAACATCGTCTGCGTATCTGGGCAGGAAGACCAAGAGAAGAAGGACCGGGGACAGCGAATCAAGGCCCTTAAAGACTCCGAATCCGGCTTGCTGATCTGCACCGAGGCGGCCTCCGAGTCCCTGAATCTGCAATTCTGTTCCGCGATGGTCAACTACGACATTCCGTGGAATCCGATGAAGCTGGAACAGCGCATCGGCCGCATTGACCGTATTGGACAGGAACGCCCGGAAGTAGACGTCGTAAACCTGTTCTACGAAGACACCGCCGAGTGGGACGCCTACGAAGCTATGCGCGAGAGATTGGTGAGCATCCACGGACACGTCGGCGAATACCAGCCCATCCTGTATGATCCAGCAACCGCCAACCAGTTGGCCGACATCATCAGGGGCAACGCAGGCTCCGATGCCATACGGGAGGCAGTGCGCAACATCAAGAGCGAGACGCGGTTGAACCTGGACAACCTGAATAGCGCCTTGGATACCCTCGAGGTGTCCAACGCCCAAGTTACGATGCAAGACTTGCAGAAGGCGCTAGCTGAGCCGTCGCTAATGCCGGAGGGCTGGCAAGCGGAGCCCGCTGGGGGTATCCACTGGCACGTGAAACGCCCCGATGGGAGACAGTACGTAGTCACCACCGACCGCGCCTCCTACGAGTACGCGCCGCAGCACGTTGAATGGTTCGGCCCAGGGTCGCCGTCCTTCCCCCCGTAAGCACTTGCTGTAGACACGCTGCGCAAGCCAATGTCCGAGCCTGAAAATTGACCGGAATTCGTCATCAACCTTTCCCGCCGACGTTGACGCCTTTCGTAGTGGAACGGCGAATTCAGGTGAGATTTGGCACCGAACCCGAGTAGCGGAATTTCCTCAGCACCCCTTTGCAAACTGTTAACAGAAGTAGATCACCATCTCCGTGCCTTGCCGTCGCCGGACGCCCAAGGCCAGCCGCAGGCGGCGCAGTTCCTCGACACTCCCTCTCCGGTCGGTGTCTGGCTGCAGGACACTCATCCCCGGCGCCCCTTTGGCGTCCGGTTGCAGAAATGCAACTTTCAGCTACGGCCCCTGCAACCGCAGGTTGAAACGAGGACTTACGAAAAGTGTTAACCGGCCATCTTTAATAGAGGGCCGGCTTTCCCGATTTCAGCTACGAAACAGCCTGGAATTGCTCGCCTCGCATTCCTGCAACCAATGTCATTTCCCTGTACACCTCGCGGACATCAGCGATGGGTGTGCCGGGACACGACCCTGAAAGTCCCCACATATGTGCGGACTCACGGGAGGTTATGCCGGATGTCCGAGCCGTGCACACTGACGGAGGGGCCTGCAAGACCCCGCACCAATGCGGCCCCCTGAGGGAGGTTCTTTCCGGCATCCCGATGGTTCACACTTACCAGCGGGGTGGGCGAATACTCCGGGAAGCAGGCCCAGCCATACCGGTGCAAGGTGAACGCGATGACCCTGATAGCGATACTCGGCTCGACGCGGAGGGCCAATCACACGCCACCGGCGGGGGAATGTGCAAGAGGCGACGAGACAAGACATCGAGCCGGGAACAGGAGAGGCTGCGGACGTGGCTGCGATTGCTGCACCTGAGCAGGCCCATTCCACGCCGGAGCCGATTTGCGCCCCGTCGCTCACCCCCACGTCAATCGGGTTTGCGGCTGCTAGACCGGAACCGGCCCTTAACTCAAAGTGTTCGCTGCTTACGTCCTGTATGGGGCGATTTCACCCTGTTTCAGCTTGGAAACGACCTGCCGAGAGCCGCGCCACCCAACTCAATTTCCTGTACACCCCCAAGACAGCAGGGGAGAGGCCGGACGCCAGTGGACCCGTAGGGGTTATCAGGGGTGGTAACCTCCACAGGTAGTTTCCTTCCCCTGTCCCGTTGGCTCACACTCACCAGTGGCGTTGGCGAGTACACCGGTGACCTAAACCATGGGGGGTGAACGACATGCCCCTGAACCTGATGCCCACGCTGGCAACGGAGGTCCAACTTCAGAGACTCCATGCCTCGGGCCATCCCTTGCAACTTGCAATTTCCCGCAACCAGGCCTTGACGGAAAGTTTTCGCCAGTTTCGTCCTTTACGGGGTGAAGTCCCTGAGGATTCAGCTTGGAAACGTCCCGCATCCGCAACTTGCGCTCAAACTACTTTCCTGTACAGCCCCCCGGCCTCAAAGCGGACCTCCCCAGCGTCATCCTGGGGAAGGGAACGAGGTATCAGGAGGCTGCCCGTCCCACTGCATCAATGAAATCCCTTTCGAGGGATAACGCCCGGCTCTCCCAGCCCGCAGACTGGTCGCTGAACACCACAAAGCCTTGGGCAACGCCGGGGAGCCGGTCCGCAATCCCGTCGGGTCCCTGCGGGGAAGCGAAAGGGAGACGGAAAAAGAAGGGGCCTGTAGGGACCCGCACCAATACGGCCCCTTATGGGGGTTCTTTTCGTCGTGCTTGAGGCGCACACTCAATTGCGGAGCCGAAGACCCATACCAATGCGAGGTGAACCAGATGATCCTGAAACCTAACCCCCAGCTCGACATGGATGCCTATTCACGCACAACCAACGAGAGGATATGCGAAACAACACCAGAAGAATCAAACCGCCGCGGTCTGGCAGGAACGCCGGCAAATCCGGGACCGGTGGCAGGAAGAACGCGGGAAGAGCGTCCCTGCAGCACACCTCCCAGGAGCGGGAGAGGATGCAGACCGGGCTGCGCATCCTGGCCCGCATCATCGCCCGCGCCCACCTGAGCCGGCAGGCATCCGGGCCGGCTTCGGCGCCGCCACCGGACCAGGAGACTGCGAACTGAGCGGCCCACAAAAGCGGGGCCGAACCCGCAGGCCACCGTTCCCATCTCCCGCTGTCTCAGCCCAGACGCATTCTCGGCCCCATTCCCACAACGCAATCCTGCCGTTGATTCCTGTGTTCCATACACCGGACATCACTGACACTTGCCTAATGACCACACACTTCCGGTCTGCTACGCTCGATACATGAGCGTCTCCGACCGGGAACTGCTGCACCACCTGAGCCGGATGCCCTTCGTGGACACGGCGGAACTAGCGATGATCACCGGAGAGGCCCACGTTGCCATCCACCGGGGCTTGGCCGGGTTGCTTGACGACGGCATCGTGGAGCGCGTCAGCCACGGAACCGCCCACCTGCCTTCCAGCAGGCGATACTACCTGACGAAGAAGGGCGTCGGCGAAGCCGCCGGTATTCTCGGCTTCGACACTCCCTCCGACTTCGTGAGGGCCTATCCGGTTTCCAGAGAGTGGCTCACTCTGCTCATCCGCCGGATGGACGCGGTAGCCAGCATCTACCGCCTGGCAGCGTCCCTGTCCCCCGGAACGGACGGCCTGGAAACTCAGGTGGACTTTCACCGCCGGGGCCGGTTCGACGCGGTGATCACCCGTCACGACGGACGCAGCTTCGGGGTGGTGCGGCAGGGTTCTGCGCTCAGGCGGCGCTCCCTCTACGACCGTCTGCGGGCCATCGCCGAGTACGGGTACCGGCGCCGCCCCGGCACGGTCCTGGTGCTGACCCCCAGCGTCTGGGAACAGCGGCTGACGACCCGTTTCTGCGAGCGGTTGAACATCGACAACTGCTACGTCGCGGTGGAGTCCCGGGAGGCGCTGGAGGACCGGAACAGCAACGTCTGGCGCTATGCCTCGTGGGTATTCGGCAGCCTGCCCTACTCGCTGGAATTCATCAGCACTCGCGACAGCCCGAACCGTGGCCCCTTCACCGAACCGCCGGAGCGCAAGCGGGCGTCTCTGCCCGACGTCGAGCGGATGGTCTCGTCGGCGCCGGCCTTCGGCCTGACCCCGTCGGAAAAGCGGACGCTGGACCTGATCACCGACCACCCGATGATTCCCCGGGAGCATCTTGAACGCTGGCTGGGTGTCTCCGAGGGTAGGGTCAGCCAGATGCTGCACAATCTCGTGAATAACTGGGGCCTTATCGAACGCCGGGGCAAGCGCGGCGACGTGCGCTACACCCTGTCGGAGGAGGGCATCCGCTACGTCACACACCGGGACCGGGCGCAGCTTCCCACCACACGGGGCATCTGGAGCACGGAATTCACCACGGACAACCGGGGCCGCAAAAGACACCTGGGCCACCGCATCGAGACCTGGGACAGGCAGACCAGGCACGCCGACGGAGTGACCTGGTTCCTGTCGGAACTGACGGCGGAGGCTCGGGCGACGGCGGACTCCGAACTGGAGTGGTCCATCCCCACGGCCAAGACGGACCGGGCCTTCAACTGGGGGGAGTTGGCCATCGCCCCGGACGCCGTGGGCCACCTCGTCGCCGACGGTCTCCATATCCCCTTCTACCTGGAACACGAATTGCGCGCCCGCCACCCCAAGGGAGTGCTGGCCCGGCTGCGGCCCTACACCGACTACTACCACTCCAACGCTCCCGAGACGGACATGGCCCCCTTTCCCGTGACCCTGTTCGTGGTGGACAACGAGGAGGTGGAGGAGACCTACGCGAGAACGGCCTCCCGGATGAACATGATGACGCTGCCCATCCTGGTGTCCTGCGCAGAGACCCTGACGAGGAACGGTCTGCTGGGGCGGTCCTGGCGTCCCCTGTGGGAGTCCCGAACCCGAAGGCTGGCGCTGTCGGGGCTGAGGGCCTACCAGTGGGACTCGCTGCGGCACCGGATGCGTCCGATAGAGGGGGTTACGTGATGGGGCAACTGACGCGGCCCCATCTGCTCGTTATTCCTGATGGGTGTCCAAAACCGTCCCGGCAGGCCGGAATCGGGTCATCCGGGGAGGTCGAAAAAGGCCCCAAAACACCCGATTTCAGCTACGAAAACGGAGTTGACGCATCTTCTGACCGGTCAAGGGCAAAATTGAAAAGCGGGGCTAAAATGCCGGGAGTAAAATGCACCGGAATTGGACAACTTGCCAACCCCCGACGTATCAGCCTGTAGCGAGGTGAAAAGCGGTGGAAGAGCCAGTGCGCTGGGTGTCCAAGGCGGCGGCGGCGGAGGAACTGGAGGTATCCATGTCCACCCTGGACCGGATGATCCGGAGGGGAGAGTTGGAGGTGGCGCGGGAGGG
The DNA here is from genome assembly GCA_965208825.1 of Dehalococcoidia bacterium. Classification (GTDB taxonomy): domain Bacteria; phylum Chloroflexota; class Dehalococcoidia; order Lucifugimonadales; family UBA3495; genus VXOI01. The sequence goes on along the minus strand of CBDBPP010000001.1, from coordinate 162,348 downwards.
ACGCCGGGTGTACGTGCGGGTGCACGGGCCGGAGTACCTGAGCGGCGAGGAACTGCTGCGCCGGTCCGCCGCCAGGGAGGATGAGCTTCGGCGGACAGTGCGGGAGTTGGAGCAGAGCGTGTCCGAGTGGCAGATCAGGGCGTCCGAGTTGGAGCGGGAGCGGGACGATGCCAGGGAGTCCGCCGCCACCGCCAACCGGCCTTATCACGAGCTTGAGAGGGAGCACCGGAAGGAGGTCGCCGCGCACAAGGAGACGAAGGGCGTGCTTACCTTTACGCGCGTGATCGTCTTGGTGCTACTCATGCTGCTGATCGGCCTCGTTCTCCTGTGGTGGTTCGTGCTGAGATAGAGACCCGTGCGCCGGGTTGCCGACGGATGGCGCCCGGGTTGGTGGTTCAAAGTCAACCCGACCCGCATCAACCAGATGCGGTTCGTAGGTGAGAGCCCATATACCCTATCAACCACTCTGAGTTACCGGCGTCCCAATGGAGGTGGATTCTGAAACTGTTTCCGCCCAATTTTATATGTGATTCCATCAGCACGGTCTTTCCGGCGCGATCATCGAGGAATTCTCGCATATCGCCGTACATGCCCATTGTTGTCTCGCTTTCCCGGGGTACATAACTGACCCCACGTTCCTTTAGCCACGCCTCCACGCTCATGCCAAGTGAGCCTATACTGCGCTTTTCCCCACACTCGTTGATTGCTGCCAGCACCCGGTAAATCTCTTCTGGTCGTTGGAAGTGAATATCTTCGGCGTCCTTTATCACATTCGATAGAAATCGCACTCTGCTCAGGTGAGTTCGCCCTCTTTCTATGACCTGAGCCACAGAACCCAAATCGAAAAAACCATCGTCTGGCCCTGTCTCGAATTCGGGGCTTCCGTTGCGGTTTGCCAACGCGATCTTCAGCTGCTCAACCTGCCGCCCCAGATGTTCCTTTTCCCTCTCGCTCTCCGCCAATTGATCTTCCAATTCGTTGATACGCTTTTCATCCCTTTCGAACCCAGCCAGAAATGCGTCCAACTCTGCCTTCTTTTCCTCGCTTTCCTCCTCGCTTTGCCGCGCTTGACGACGCAAGTCTTCAAAAATCTCTCTTCGAATCAGTTGCCTAACGTTGGAAAACATCTTGTATGCTATCCGACCTGTCCTGTGAGGCGAGCGATTCATGCACTCATCCCGCAGCACTTGCGACAACCGAAATTCACCGAGTGTCCTGGCGTTATCCATCAACCAGTATGGGTGCCTCAATGGGGAATCATTGGCCAAGAATCCAGGTGCATAAACACGGACGGCGCCGTCGTAGCACAGCAACGGTCGCAGCTCTTTGTTCAAGATCCAACCTGCTTTATCGTCGCAGGTCGCCACCATCGCTATCCCCAACAAGTGTACCTGCAGGAGGTCGACATCCAATACACTACTCCCCTCGGAGTCCTCGGATATCAGAATCAGTGGCAAATATCGTTCCGCATCGAGGATTACGTCCCGCGCGTATGATACTGCTGTGTCGGCACCGATCCTCTGAGATTTGCCAGCAAGTTGATAACCGCCGATTCTACAATCGAATTCCTCCAGGAGAGCCTCCACCACCGACGGGGGACCGGCAAGTAGAGCATCGGGTGATATTTCTCCGTAGTCGCCTCCGGCGCTCCTGACTTCAACATCAGCCTCAACTTCGCTGCCCTCTGTTGCCAGGCGAAATCCGAGACGCCACACAGGTTCAGCGGTGCTCCCGTCAAAGCGTTCCCAAATCAGCCAGAAAAGTCCCGACGGTTCTGACAGCCGCCCCATGAGTTTCACTGTACCTCTATCGGTTTGCCACTCACCATTGGGCTTGTCCAAAACCGCCCCGAACTCCTCGCCGGCCCTAGCGCGCACAATCTTTTCGATTTTGAGCATCAGCGCAGTACCCTCCTGCGCGCTCTGTTGGCCTTCTTTGTCGCGGATAGTGAATATCGTCCTGTAGTACTCAGTCACAGTGCGCTCCAAGTACAGAAACTGCGTTTGAGATTGTAGCGAATATGAGCTTAAGCGCAATCCATTGTGATGGCGCACAGTGTACAGTCTTACCCGTCTTTTCCAATTCCGTAGCTGCTGCCCACCTCCCGCTCTGCCGTGGGGTACTGGTACGACGGCACCAGCTACGTGGTCCACCTCGATGTTTCCTTCATCCTGGACCTGCCGGAGGGATACCGACACTGCTTCCTGGAGTTCGAGCGCCGCGCCACCACCCACAAACGGGTGCGGGCCAGGCTGGAGAACTACCGGCGCTATTTCCGCAGCGGCTACGCCCGCCGGGACCACGGCGGGGAGCTGCCCCTGGTGCTGTTCGTGTTCGAGACCCCCGACGACGAGGACGCCTTCCAGGACGCCGCCAGCTACGTGGACCACGCGCCTTTCGCCAGTTCCAACCTGGAGACCATCGCCCAACATGGCATCCTGGCTGACACGTGGCTGCCGCCCGCGCCGGAACCCTGGGAAAGGCTGCAATTGCAGCGACTGGTCAAGGTGCAACTATTCCGGTGATGTGGCTCCCGGGGTTTCCTATAGGGAGGCCACGAACAAGCACGAATGACAGGGGTTTTTCACTGTCTTAACCCTTTCTGACCCCAAAAGACCATCTGACTGCATTTTGGTGCAGAAATCGGGAGATTCCTGGGAGAGACACCAGACCTCCGCCGGAGGGCGGAAAAGCCGCTGGCACGCATGACACATCGGGATTGGCCCGTGAATGAAACGCAATGACACAATGGTAGGTGAAGACATGCGACTGCTGACCAAGGCGGAAGCCTGCCGGGAGCTGAGACTGTCGCTGTCCACGCTGAACCGGCGCATCGCCGCCGGGGAGGTGCCGGTAAAGAGGGAGACGCGCGGACGGCGGCATCGGGTGTACGTGATGCTGGACGTCGACCCGCCGGAGAATGGCGAGTTGGTTGACTCGGAATTGGTCGTGGCCCAAGGGAGGATTCGTGGCCTAGAGGCGCAGGTGGAATTGCTGCAAGTACAGCTTGAGCAGGAACGGCAGCGCAATGTTGATCTGGCGGATGATTTGAAGGCGGCGCAGAAACGCATTGGGCCCTGGTGGCTGTTCCGGGGATCGTGAATGCTTGCCGGTTGTCAGATTCTATAAGGTAGCTCATCCGTGAATTTATGGTTTGCGGGTGAACCACCTTTCAGAGGGTTATCGCCGTCAGGACGGCTCCTCACACTATCGCCTGACTACCGGTGCAACCGGCACCGGTTGAACCACAGCCGCAGGGAGAGGACAATATGCATGACGAGCCGGAGGGAAAAATCGTGAACGAGTTAGCCGCCTTAGGCGAGCCCGACGCCCAATACGAGGTTGTCTTCGGAGATGTGTCCGAGATAATCGACACGGCCAGGGAGTCAGCGGCACGCTCGGTGAACTCGGCCATGACCGCCGCCTACTGGCTGATCGGGCGCCGGATCATCGAGTTCGAGCAGTCAGGGGAGGAGCGGGCCGAGTACGGGGCCGCGCTGCTGGAAAGGCTGGCCGAGGACCTGACCCGGCGGTTCGGGCGTGGCTTCTCCCGCCAGAACGTCCAGAACATGCGCCAGTTCTACCTCTCGTATCCGCCCGACCATATTCGCCAGACGCTGTCTGGCGGATTGCCCAAGCTCTCCGGACAACAGATTCGCCAGACGGCGTCTGGCGAATCCGGAGCAGACTCCACAGGCCTAGCCTTCAACGACCTCGTCAGCACCTTCTCCCTGCCCTGGTCGGCATACGTGCGGCTCTTGTCAGTAAGGAATCCGAACGCCCGGAGATTCTACGAGACCGAGGCGCTGCGGGGCGGATGGTCGGTCCGGCAGCTTGACCGGCAGATCGGTTCCCAGTTCTACGAGCGCACCGCGCTCTCGCAGAACAGGGCCGTCATGCTGACCGCCGGACAGGAGGAGAGTCCCGAGGACGCCATCCGTCCCGAGGAGGCGGTCAAGGACCCCTTCGTCCTGGAATTCCTGGACCTGAAGGATGAGTATTCCGAGAGCGACCTGGAGGAGGCGCTGATCCAACGCCTGGAGAGCTTCCTCCTGGAGCTGGGGGACGACTTCTGCTTCGTGGGCCGGCAGAGGCGGCTGCGCGTCGGCGGGCAGTGGTACCGGGTCGACTTGCTCTTCTTTCACCGGAGGCTGCACTGCCTGGTGATCATCGACCTGAAGATCGGGGCCTTCAGCCACGCCGACGCCGGACAGATGCACTTCTACCTGAACTATGCCAGGGAGAACTGGACCCGCGAGGGCGAGAATCCGCCAGTCGGACTGATCCTCTGTTCCGAGAAGGACGAGTCCTTGGCCCGGTATGCGCTGGAGGGGCTGTCCAACAACGTCATGGCTGCAGAGTGCCGCATCACCCTGCCCGACGAGGAACTGCTGGCCGCCGAGATTGACCGGACCAGGCGGTCCATTGAATTGCGAGGCTCGGGAACCCTGGGGGCCACCACGGCCAGCGCCGCCATGTCGATAGGGCAGCCTGTAGGGACGGACGAACCAACTACGAAGCCGACTCCCTGACAGTGAATGTGCACTGAATCACCATCGTTTCTCGGATTTGCCTGACGAAGAGACAGAGACATTGCGAACGAGGTTCCCCTAAGAGCGCTAAAGTGCAAACTCGCGGTATGCAAGATTCTTTCGACGAAGTTTCAGCCAGCATATCATACACGACGAATGACAACTGCCTTAGCACCTCGGGAAGAGAGCCCAACCGGGAGTCAACTTCCTGGTAACTGAGGGACGGCAAGTGCGCCTCCAGCCTGCGGTCCTGAGTCGAGGCGGCAAGCGGGAAACTGGAAAGCCTGTGCACATCACCAAAAGGCCCAATACGGGCCGACATGACATTTACGTTAGGTGGTAGAAAGAAACAGGCGGCGAAGACGGAAAATGAGTGGCGTCGCCGGGGGTTATGCAGACACAGACGAACATCCTCTACCCGCTGGCCCGCAGTGAAACCGGGGAAGCGGTGCATATCAACGATGCCCTGAAAGGGCATCCGTACCAATGCATCGGGTGCTCTGCGCCCATGGTGTCGCGGCATGGTGCGAAGCGGAAGTGGCACTTCGCCCACAAACCTCCCTTCGAACGGTGCGCCGACCCCGACAAGGCGCTGCACGACTCGGCAATGGCCATCATCCTTCGGGGATTTACGGACGCCTTGAACCGGCAAAGGGACTATCGCCTTGGGTGTACGTGCAGGGAGTGCGGCAAGACGGTCTCCCGCAACGTCGCGGTCCCTGGGGCCGGCATCGAATCCGAAAAGAGTATCGTCGCGGGAACCCGCTTCGACCTGGCAATAGGTCAGCCGGACAGAGTGCTGGTCGCCATCGAGATCGTGGTCACCCACGATCTGGAACCGGAAACCGACGAGGCCTACCGGGAGTCGGGGATCCCCGTGCTGAAGGTCCGTCCCACTTGGGATAGGCTGCACCAATTGGAGTTCGAGGTAATCACGGACGATACCTTGAACGTGCCGCCTGTGCGTTGCTCCGAGTGCAAGAACGCCGAGCAACGCCATCGCCGAGAACAGGACAGGATACGGCAACGGTCCGACTGGATACTCCAGAGGATGAACGAGCGACGGTCGACTGCTCCCGGCACTCTGCCGTTTCGACCCTGGTCGCACGACAAATTCGAACGGCCAATGTTCCTCGACGTCCGGCGGAGAGTTTTCGTCAATGCCATGATCCTGACCGAGCTTGGGTTCGTTCAAGCTGATAAGAATCCCTGGGTGTTTGTGTTCTGGATTCCGGGTGGTTTGGTCTTCGCAAACTTCGGGTCAACGGAGGAAGTGGCCATCTGGGAGGACACTTCGGCATTGATTCACTGGAATCTTGACAGGTTTAGCGAGGGGATGGAATCGGAGTTGGCCAGGGGAGTTCTGGTCCGCTGCCGCGCTGCGGGTGCCGAGGCACGAGTCAGTTTCTTCAATCGAATGATCGACCCTCACCAGGACACAGGAGAGACGGATCCAACAGCCGACGTGGATAAAGCAGTATTGAACAAGCTGCTTGCCGAGTCGTGCTCAATCTATTCGGAAACGGAACGGCGCCTGAGGGAGGCCAGAAAGGCGGCCAGGGAGGCGGAACGCGCCTCACAGGCGAGACAGGAGGCAATGGAGGCAGAGGCGTCGCGGCTGAGACAACAGGAGTCCGATGCCCGGAAGAAATCTGAGCGGGAGCAATGGGCAGAATTGAACGAGTGGTTCAAGAGTCAGAGTGACAGGGGTTGAGAAACCATTTCAAAAGTCCCTTCTCCATCAAGGGGAAGGGTTAGCGTGGGAGGCGAAAGGGTAGCCTTAACAGGCCGTCGGGAAAGCAACCACGCATTTTGAGATAGTTTCCAAGAGGCTTAAACGGGGCGTTTAGCGGTTGACTGTTGGAGTCGCACCAGCATAACATCGCATCGCGGTACGCAAAAGTTACGAGCACAGCTGTGTCGCAACCGCACCTGCCTACAGCATCAGTGAGTCGTATGGACAATTGGTGAACGCTCGTGAACCCTGGACGCGACGCACCGCGGCACTCAAGTGAAGCTACTGAGGATAGAGCAGAAAAGCGTACTTTCCTTTCGGAGTTGTTTCCGAAAGGTGAACTACGAGAACAACTAGGCCTCTGGCGGCTTTGTGCCGTACTTGTCGGCTTCGCTCCGCTTTTCGTGCTCTTGGGGGTCAGGGGGAGTCTGGTTGTCAGCGACCGATACGTATGGGCAACTATTGGTGCCCTAATTGTCATTCCCTCTCTGATTTTCGTCTGGCGGTTCTTCGTCGTATGGCGCGATTCTGCCACAGACCCTATTACGGTCGGCATGGCCGAAGACGGCAAGCCACATCTACTCACGTATCTTTTCGCGACGTTACTCCCATTTTACAGATCGTCATTTGACACTTGGCGAGACCTTCTCGCTCTGGGACTCGCGTTGCTCCTGTTCGTGTTTCTCTTTTGGTACCTTCGACTACACTACGTCAACTACCTGTTGGCCCTCTTTAAGTATCACGTGTATACGGTTTCCCCGAAGGCCAACACCCGCTTTGAGAGAAAAAGGTCACTGGTTCTAGTGACCAGGCGCACCTACTTGCGCGAGGATGACCAAATCCAAGCCCGACGCCTGAGCGATACTGTATATTGGGAAGTGACCGATGGACTTTGATTTTGGAGGAATCCGGCAGACAGGATTCGGGGTAGGCATCAGGCAGAGGGGTGAAATGAGACTGTATGGACTTGGCCCGGACGATAGTGTCCGGGCCATTCTTGGGGAGATGGCCGAAGACACTTGGGGTCGAATGACAGAGATCAGCGAGGACCCTGTCGAGTACGATCCCGCAAACAGGTACGGCAGCAGCGACTACGCCGCTGTTGTCCTGGATGACCCGCTGGCGGAAGTCTTCCGCGAAATACACGAGACACAGAGCTTTGACCCAGGCGGCAACATCCTCGACAATCCAAGTCGCATATTCTGTTACTTCGCCAGACTGACCGATGATAATGGCTTGTCTTTGACCGCTGTACGGCGGGCGACCGACTTCAAGGGCATGGTACGGAAGAGGGGCAGAATGGTACACATCGGGGATGACAGGGTGACGCTGGTACCCAGAGACGTCTTTCTTCTGGATAACGACTTTGACGTACTCGTGGACGACGATATGGTCCATATCCTGCACGTTCGTGGCTTCGAGCAGGTTGGGGGGCTGACTGCGATGGTTCGCGCTGCGGCCTCGAGAAATTTGACGAAGCTGAAGGACACTCTGAGTTTCTTGGAATGGGAGTTTGACACCGCTAGCTGGAGGTGCTCCGTCGGGGTTGTCCGCCAGCTATCCTCAGTTGTGCGTCAACAACTACAGGGCATCAGTGTCGATTTGCTGATAGATCGCTGTCAAGCGGGAGCAGTCCCATTCACACAGACAGCCAATGGACTATCGTTCAGTGAGGACTCTATGCCTGGACTGCTGGACGCGCTGGGGCGAAGGTTCTATAAACAGGAGCTTATCCCCGGCGTCAAAGAGCGATACAGGGCGGGTAACCGAACACTTCTAGCAGCCCGTCCGAGAAACGCCGATGATGCGGTGCTGAGGTTATGATGGGAGAAACCTCCAGCATGGGAATACGCCGATGAGCAAGACCTTCCGTGCCTACGATCCCGGCCAGCAGTTGCTGCTGCCAGCGGCGCTCCAGGAGTGGCTCCCTGAGGATCATCTGGCCTACTTCATCTCCGACGTGGTGGACCAGTTGGACCTATCGGTCATCACCGCCCGCTACCAGGGCGAGGAGCGGGGCGGCCCTCCCTACCATCCCAGGATGATGGTGAAGGTGCTGCTCTACGGCTACTGCACCGGGGTTGCCTCCTCAAGACGCATCGCCCGGAGGCTGCACGAGGACATCGCCTTCCGGGTGCTGGCGGCCAACAACACGCCGGACTTCCGAACCATTTCCGACTTCCGCAAGGACCATCTGACGGCGTTGGCCGGTCTGTTCCATCAGGTGCTGGAGTTGTGCTGGGAGGCAGGGCTGGTGAAGCTGGGCCATGTGGCCTTGGACAGCACCAAGGTGAGGGCTAATGCGTCGAAGCACAAGGCCATGAGCTATGGGAGGATGAAGGAGAAGGAGGCCCAGCTACAGGCCGAGGTGGCGGAGTTGCTGCGGCAGGCTGAGGAGGCGGACGAGGAGGAGGACCGCCGCTACGGCCGGGACAAGCGGGGGGATGAGTTGCCGGAGGAGTTGTCCTTCCGGGAAGGAAGGTTGCGGAAGATACGGGAGGCCAAGGCGGCGTTGGAGGCCGAGGCCAAAGCGCAGGCGGAGCAGGCGGAATCCGAGGGCCGGAATCATCCCGGAGTGCCCAACGACAAGACGCAGCGCAACTTCACCGACCCGGACTCCCGCATCATGCCCAGTCCGGGAGGGCGGGACTTCCAGCAGTCCTACAACTGCCAGGCGGTGGTGGACAGCGCCCACCAGGTGATCGTGGCGGCCCGGGCCACCAACCAGTCATCGGACAAGGGTCAGACAACAGCCATGGTGGAGGAAGCCATCCTGAACACGGGCGCGGTTCCCAGGGAGGTGTCCGCTGATGCCGGCTACTACTCGGCCAAGAGGGTGAGGGAAATCTGCCGGTTGGGAGTGGACCCCTTCATTGCGGCGGAGAAGACCCGCCGCGGCACGAAACCGGAACCGGCGCCCCGGGGCCGGATACCCAAGGGGCTGTCGGCCCGGGACCGGATGAGACGGAAGCTGCGGACGAAACGGGGGCGGGAGCGCTACGCGCTGCGGATGGAGACGGTGGAGCCGGTGTTCGGGCAGATCAAGCAGGGCCAGGGCTTCCGGCAGTTCCTGCTGCGGGGCTTGGAGAAGGTCAAACGGGAGTGGCTGCTGATCTGCACCGGCCACAACCTACTCAAGCTCTTCCGGTTCGGGGCCGATCAGTTCCGAAGGGCACGCACCAAGAGAACAGCAGGGTCCGTCAGGGAACATCCCCGCGCCGTCATCATTCCGATGATCGGGAGACTGGCCCAACGTGGGCATTCAACATCGGCAGGAGCGATGCCCGTCTCCTGACACAGCCCCAACTTCAAGGCCAGTTAAGCAATCCTCGGACGGGCTGCTAGGTTAGAAGTCCCTCATGGCGGAACCATCCAGCCTCAAATCCAGCGATGGACACCACGTCTATGGCTAGACGATTACCGCCTGTTAATCCGCTCAATTTCAAGCCTGTCATACCGCGAATCCGACCCACAACAGCCCTCGGTTACTGTAACTGGCATCCAGAGTATAAATGATTCAACCGAGAGGAGAGGGGTTGAGTCAAAGGTGAAAATAGGTGAGAGACCACACACCCATGCCTGGAGTAGGTCTGACCTCTTAACCTGCCTAAAGCAACAGACCGGCCAATTGGCCGCCCCTGAAAGATCAGAAGTCCCCAAAGTGGATTGGCGGGGCGGCTAGGAGGTGGAAAATTTGGGGAATGGAGAGTTTTGACCTGTTCAATTCACCAGTTCAATTTGCATTGCCATGGGAATGCTGTAAGATAGATTTTAGCCAATGCTTGAGCACGGCGGCTATCGCCTTCACTCGCGGCGTTAGTGTCGGCGCCGATAGTCGCACCCCTGCTGAAGCACCGTTGGCATTCTACATAGAAGGAGTATCGCCACTCTCATGACTTCCGGAAAGGGCCGCCAGGCCGACGCAGCTGGGGGCAACAAGGGAACACCCCAGCCAACCAGGCAGCGGAAGCTCCCTTACACGACCCGCTACGTCGCCGTTGACTCCCATCTCACGGAACGCCAAGGCTCCACTGACTCGGTTTACGGGTTGGCAGGAGAGCGCCCCGCCGGGCGGAAGCTGGCCCAGGACGTTGCCAACGCCTGCAACCAACTGGACTCTGAGGGCTACGAGGTCATCTCGATAGTGCCGGTGAACAGCGGCCGGATCGTTGAGGCTACCGTGGAAGCCGGAGAGAGAGTACAGGGCCGGACTTACAGCAAGAACGTCGCGGTGGAGCGGGAACCCGCCAACCCCTCGAACGGGTTAGGGTTCCACAATTTCCTTGGTCCGCAGTACGAGCAAAAACATTACGTTGATACTGGCGCGGGCTATAGCGTTACCGATGGCGTGGTGATCGCGGCCAAGAGGCGCAACTGATACCCGTCCCGGCTCCGGGCGGCCCTTAACGCCAGCCGCTGTCTCCAGCACCGTTTGAAATCCAAACGATAACGCCTGCGCCGGATCGAGGGACCACACGTTCCCCTTCTCTCCCACCGCATATTCCTGTGCCTGCCTTGGCTCCCGGCGTCACGCCGGGCTCCTGCGCTACCCGCTTGTGCGGTACGGGAAAGGTCCCTCAACCGGCCATCAGCTGCATTCACTCCGTTCAATCCAGTCGCCCGTGAACACATTCAAGGAGCATTATCGAATATCACCATGACGATCACGACAGAAATTCCGTCCGTAAATTACCACTTGTGGAAACCATGCAACATGGGGTGCGGGTTCTGTTTCGCAACCTTCCAGGACATCCAGCCGGATATCCTGCCCGAGGGTCATCTGGGTCGCGAGGATTGCCTTTCGGTCGTGGAATGCCTCGCCCTGGCCGGCTTCCGCAAGATCAACTTTGCCGGGGGCGAGCCCACGCTCTGCCATTGGCTGCCGGAGCTCATAACCCGGGCCAAGGAACTGGGCCTGACCACCTGCGTTGTAACCAACGGCAGTCGCCTCACTCGAGAGTGGCTTGGAGGCATCAAGGACAGCCTCGATTGGGCCACCTTGAGTATCGACTCCCTGGAACCCGGAACGCTGCTGCGAATGGGGCGCACGACCCGGTCGGGTCCCATGAGCAGGGAGGAATACCTGAACGCAATAGGCGATCTCAAGGAGTACGGCATCCGGCTGAAAATCAACACCGTGGTGACGCGGCACAACATGGATGAGAGTCTCGCGAGTTTCATAACGGAAACTCGCCCGGAGCGATGGAAGCTGCTCCAAGTGCTCCCGGTGAAAGGTCAGAACGACCACGCTATCAACAGGTTTTTGGTTTCTCACGAAGAATTCGACCAATACATTCAGGTGAACCGGTGGGTGGAGGCGTATGGAATCAGGGTGGTGCCGGAGAACAACAACCTGATGACCGGGAGCTACGTGATGGTTGACCCTGCTGGGCGGTTCTTTGACAACGTTATCGGGTCCCACACCTACAGCAAACCCATCCTGGAAATGGGTGTGGAAGCAGCGCTGAGGGAAGTGGCGGTAGACCCGGAGAAATTCTTGTCTAGGGACGGTCTCTACGACTGGTGAAATTGTCCTCTGTCAATGAACGCCCCAGGCAGGCACAAAAACAGGTAGCCGCTTTCAGACTCGGACATTACCCCCTATCGCCAACCCGCAGCCCAACAGCGGCGACCTCGAATGACATTTCCCCCTTGCGCACTAGGTATCCCGTGGGATAACATAGTGGAGTGGGGGTCAAACTTGCGACAGGGGGAGTGGCGATGGGCAGCAAGGAATCACCTCCAGAAGACCCGGCCACCGAGGAAGATATTACAGATGCCCTGAACGCCGCCCTGAGTGCGGGCGACCTGAATGGCATCATGGGAATCATGGGGCAGATGGCCCGCGCCCACCGGATGCGGCGGGTGGCCCAGGAGACGGGTTTGGGCGAGAAGAGCCTGTACAAGTCCATGCGGGCCGGGGCCAGCCCCGAGTTCAGCACCGTGCTCCGGGTGCTGTGGTCCTTGGGATTCCGCCTCCAGGTCCACCCCGTCGCGGACTCGACCGACGATTAAACCAGCCGATACCGCGACCAAACAAGAAGGAGCAGATATGAAGAAACAGTTCCAGCCCCTCACCCCGGCAGCCCTCTACGCCCGGGTTTCCAGTGACCGCCAGGACGTGGACCTGTCCGTGGCCGCCCAATTGCGGGCGCTCAGGGAGTACGCCAAGAACAACGGCTACTCGGTGGCCCGCGAGTACGTAGACGAGGCCGAGAGTGGCAAGATCGCCGACCGGCCCCAGTTCCGCCGTATGATCGACGAGGGCAGCAAGCCGAAGGCCCCCTTCCAGGTGATTCTTGTCTGGAAATTCAGCAGATTCACCCGCAAGAGGGAGCACGCCGTGGCCTTCAAGGCCCAGCTGCGGCGCAAGGGCATCCGCGTGGTGTCCATCACCGAGCAGGCCGAGGACAGCGCCACCGGCAGGCTGCTGGAGGGCATCATCGAGTCCGTGGACGAATATTACAGCGAGAATCTTGCACAAGAAGTAGTCAGGGGAATGCGGGAGGCGGCGTCCCGAGGTTTCTTCCTTGGCTCCAAGGCCCCCTTCGGCTACACCCGCGTCAAGGTCAGCGACGGGGTGAAGGAGCGTCCCACCCTGGTGGTGGACCCGGTGGCCGCACCCATCGTCAAGGAGATATTCGAGAGTTCCCGCCGGGGCAACGGTCTCAAGGAAATCTGCAAGGAGCTGAACGGGCGGGGCATCACCAACCGGGGAAGGCGCTGGCAGAAGAACATAGTCCACTACCTGCTGACCAACGAAGCATACACCGGTACCGCCGTCTGGGGCGTCAAGAACAGGGACGAGAGGGCAGCAGACCCTGTAAGGGTGGAGAACGCCTGGCCTGCTCTGGTTTCAAGGGAGCTGTTTGACGAAGTGCAGCAGGGGTTGCACGAACGGGCGCCTGCCCTGCAACGGCCCGCACGGGTGGGCAGCCAGTACTTGCTGAGCGGTCTCCTGCGCTGCGGGGTGTGCGGCAAGCCCTACTCGGCCCAGGGCGCCAAGAGCGGCCAGTTCGCCTATTACGTCTGCGCCAGCCTGTTTCGCGAGGGAGCCGGGGCGTGCAGCAACGGGCGCTACCTGAACGCCGGCAAGGTGGAGGACCTGGTGATCGATAAGGTCAGGGAGCGGATTCTCACTGAGGAGACCATCACCGAACTGGTTACCCTCGTGGCCGAGGAGATAGATGCCTTGGCCGGAGAGGTCAACGGCAGGCTTACCGTCATCAACAGCGAGCTATCCGACGTGGAGGGCCGGTTGGAGAACCTCTACCAGGCGCTTGAGACACAGCAGTTGCCCATCGAGGTCCTGTCGCCCCGCATCCTGTCCCTGAAGAGCCGCCAGGACCAGCTTGTAGCGGCGCGGGAGGAGGCCGAGTTCCAGTTGGAGCAGCGACGGGCGGAGCTGCCCACGTCGAAGGAGATCAAGGAATACGTGGCGGATTTCCGCGCTCTCTTCCAGGATGGGACGTTCCCGGAGCGGAAGGCCCTGATACGGAACTTCGTGCAGGGCATCGAGATCGTGGAGGACGAGGCGGTCCTGACGTACACCATCCCCATGCCGCAGGACGGGGTGACGTCAGAATCGGCCTCGGTTCTTGATTTCGTCCAGTCCGGCCCACCATTTAGCACCACGCCGCCCCCCGGTCGCGATTGCCTGGTACCCCGGTATCAGTGCCACCGCCTTCCTGTAGTCCAGACTAAGCTTGATATTGCGGGCCCTGTTGCTGGCGCAACCGGCAGAGGTGCCGTTCCAGTTCGCCGTCGACCCCGTGCCGGTCCTCCCGGTGGACGTCGAAGTCCCTCTCCAGATGGTCGAGAATTTCCGCCATCGCAAGGTTAAGTACCCTGAATCGTTCGGGGTTGGTGACCCACCCGCAGGTCTCCGGCGAGGGAGTCCGAATATCGGGCGAGGGAGGACCTCTCCGCTGCGCAGGTGAGATGCCGCCCGCGACCTGGCCGCACTCCGAGCATTGCCTCGCTACCGGGAAGGGAAACGGGCCGAAAGGATGTCCTGCAGCAGCCGGGATGCCACCTGCACCGTAAGCTCCGAGTTGTCGTAGGGCGGTGCCACCTCCACGATGTCGAAGGCCACCAGGTTGCTCCTCGCCAGCAGCGCCAGCAAGCATTCCCGCACCTCCTGGTAGAACAGGCCGCCGGTCTCGGGTGTGCCGGTGCCGGGGGCCAGGCTGGGGTCCAGCACGTCCACGTCAAAGGTGATGTAGAGGTTCTCGGCCTGCGGAATCAGTTCGGCGACGGACTGCGGGCCCAGTTCCCGGAACCGGCTGCCGCTGATCACCAGGCTGCCGTCGCGCATCGCCTCCTCGTAGGGGACCCGTCGGGCCGACCGTATGCCCACCGAGGTGATGTGTCCCACGAACTCCAGCTCGCGACAGCGCCGGACCGGGCTGGCGTGGGTGTACAGGGCGTCCTGCACGTCGTGGGTGTAGTCAAGGTGAGCGTCGAAATGAACGATGTTCAGCGGCCAGTACCGGGACAGGCCCCTGACCACGGGAAAGGTGATGGCGTGGTCGCCGCCTACCACCGCCGGCAGGGCCCCCTTCGCCACGACCTGCTCCACGGCCCGCGTGATGCGGTCGAAGTTCCCCACCACCTCCGAGGGCACAATGGGCACGTTGCCGCAGTCGGCCATGGTGACACCGCGTAACTGCTCGTCCTCGGCGTCGATGTCGAAGAAACCTTCAGCCGATGCCTGCCGCCCGTAGGGGTCGGTGTAGGAGTAGGCGCGGGGCGCGTCCCGCAGGGCGTCGGGGCCGAAACGAGCGCCAGGACGCCCCAGGGTCCCCTGGTCAAAGGGCACTCCGATGAAGGCAACGTCGGCGTTCAGCTGGTCGATATCGTCGCACAGCGGAGCGTTGAAGAAGGTCCTTGCCCGCGCTCGCAGGTTTGGCCAGGGCTCCTGCGGCTGACCCGGAGAGGTTGAGGATGCTGTCATGGGTATCCTCCACTAAGGTATCGACACCATCGGTATCCTGCTCACGCCGGATGGCTACTGCGCCGTGGTACCTCCATCGATGACCAGCTCCGCGCCGGTGACGAAGGAGGACTCGTCCGAGGCCAGGTAGACGATGCCGTGGGCAATGTCATCGGCGTTGCCCAGCCGACCCATGGGAATGCGGTCCAGCGTCCACTGCCTCCGTCCCTCTATGTTGGTGTAGCTGGGGTCGGTCAGGGGAGTCCAGCAATAACCGGGATGCACCGAGTTCACCCGGATATTCTCGGCGGCATACTGTATGGCCGCCGACTTGGTGAAGATGCGGCTGGCCCCCTTGGCAGCGTGGTAGGCAGTGGAGGTGGGGCTGCCGACCAGCCCGTAGATGGACGAAATATTGATGATGGAACCGCCCCCGGCCTTGCGCATTTCCGGTATAGCGTACTTGGTACCCAGGAACACACCCTTGGCGTGGACGTCCATCTGCCCGTCCCAGACGTCGACGGTGGTGTCCTCCACCGTGGGCTGGGCCCCGGTCCCCGCGTTGTTGACCAGCACGTCCAGCCTGCCGTACCGGGCCACGGTCTCGGCGATCACCTCCTGCCAGCGCGCCTCGTCGGTTACGTCCTGGTGCAGAAACACGACGTCGCCACCGTTCTCACGGATCTGGGCCGCCGTGGCCTCCCCCATGTCCACCTTGATGTCGGTGAGCACCACCCTGGCGCCCTCCGCTGCGAACATGCGGGCCGCAGCGCCTCCGAACCCCATGAGTTCACCCTCGACCCCGGCGGCGGCACCCGTGATTATCGCCACTTTGTTTTCCAGTCGCATGACTGACCTCCTGCCTTACCAGCCTCTCAGTTATCGTAGCTGTTGCCGAATTTCTCCCGGTGGGCGATTTCCGGCAGTGACTTGCGGACCTTGGAACCCGCAGCCGCCGCATCGGTGGGGTACCCGAAGGCCACCACCGTCACCAGTTCCTTGTCCTCGGGAATATCCAGGAGTGCCCTGACCTTGTCGTTCTCCTCGCCCCGCACACCGGCGACGCAGCCGCCCACACCCATGGACCACGCGGCCAGCTCCATCTGTTGCAGCGATCGGCCGGCATCGAACTCGGGCCGCCCCATTCGCTCCATGACCACCGCCACCGCCAGGGGCGCACCTCCGATGAAGCCGCCCGAGGAGGCAATGCTGCCGATTTGCTCCAGCGTTTCCTTTTCCTGGATCACGACGAAGTTCCAGGGCTGCCTGTTCCGTGCGCTGGGAGACCACCGGGCCGCCTGCAGCATCCTCCGGATGACGCCCTCGGGCACCGGGTCGGGCTTGAAGCTCCTGACCGTCAGCCTCGACCGGATGCACTGGTATACGTCCATGGGCTCCTCCTTACGGTGGCGAGTAATCACTGCCGATTATAGACACTCAACTCGCCATGGCGACACCCTTCGGCACCGCGGCTATAATCTCCGGAACGGGGCCATCATGGCGGCTATTTGACGCCGCCACTCAACCGGAGAGGTGTTTCCATGCCCAGAGTTGCCCTGGACCTGAACAATCCTGCGGACCGGGCCCAGGTTAAGGGCCAATGGCGCGTCGCCCCCGGTCTCGTGCCGGGCGAACCCAACGAGGGGTTGACCGCGCAGATCCTGGGGACCCCCGCCCGGCTGGCCGACTACGATGATTCGGGTTGGGAGGCCTGCGACAACATCCGCCAGAGCCTGTCCGTTGGATTCACCTTCGCCTGGTATCGCATCCGCGTGGAACTCCCCGAAACGGTGAATGGCATGCCCGTTGCTGGGTCGCGGCTGTGGTTCGAGACCAACGCCGACAACTACGGCGAGGTGTGGGTCAACGGCGAGATCGACCGCACCACCGGCTCCATACCGGGACTCAACGCACCGCAGCGGGTGGAGCTGGCCACCACGGCCGAGCCGGGGACGCCCTACGTGATCGCCGTACTGTGCGCCAACGGTCCCCTGGCCGAGCCCCGGGGCGGCATCTTCCTCCGCTACGCCTACCTGTCTTTCGAAGTAACCGACAACTAGAAGGAATCCCATTACCACCACTTTCCTCCGGTCACGGGAATTGAGGGAGGCAACATGGCCAAAAAGAAGGGAACGGCGCTCCTGATGGTGTACGTAGACGTGGACATCGAGAACGACGCCGAGTTCAACCGCTGGTACAACGAGGAGCATATCCCGGAGCGGCTCAGCGCTCCCGGCTTTCTCGACGGCGCCCGCTACGAGGCCCTGAAGGGCGGTCCGCGCTACCTCGCCGTCTATGAACTGGAGTCGGTGGACGCTCTGCATACCGGGGAATACCTGCGCATGAGCAACAACCCCACGCCCTGGACGCAACGCATGGGGCCGGGCACCGTCGGCCGGGGCTACGTCCGCAACGTCTACTCGCAGATCTACCCCGAGGGCGGCGACGACCCCGACACCACCGGGCGCGGTATGGCACCCGCGCTGCAGATCGGGCGCATGGATGTTCCGGCGGGCCTGGAGGCCAGGTACAACGAGTACTACGACACCGTGCGCACTCCGGCCAACCTGCAGATTCCCGGTTGCCTCTACGTGCGGCGCTACCATGCCGTCGAGGGCGGCCCCAAGTACCTTACGATGTACGAGTTCGAGCACGAGAAGGTACCGGAGACCCTGGAGTGGGAAAAGCAGCGCGAACGGGACACGATGAATGAATACATCGGCGGCGCCTACGACCACGCTCCCGGCTCGCCGGGCGTCTACCGCCGAGTGTTCCCGACCCGGGCGTTCTAGAGCGTGTCGTAAAATTTTAGTTCTCAGAGGCGCGACAGGCTAATTTTCGCCACTCCGGCCCCCACTCCGTCATTCCGGCTCCCACCCCGTCATTCCGGCGAAAGCCGGAATCCAGAATTCTGTTGTCGGCAGGTTCTCTCTTGGTGTCAATGGCCTATGGATTCCTGCCTTCGCTGGAATGACTGGTTAGTTAAACTACACTCCCTGGCAGTTCTCGCACCATGCCCATGAGCCACGGGTGCCGCCCTCTGTGATCGGGACCAGGAGAGACACGAATCCTGACGATTCCTCCGGAAGACCACCGGTAAACATAATAAACGAGTGCTAACCAGACATAAACGACGCCATCCTGCAATAGCGAAAGGAAAGGGGGCGGGTGTTCATCCGCCCCCCTGTCCTCAGGTAAACCACTGCAACCCCCGCTCGCGATTCTCCCTGATCGCTTGGGCTGCCGCGGTTCACCATCCTGGAAGCTACTGGCTCACTTTCCAGGTCTTGATGGTCAAACGTGCTGCCGGGTTCCGCCAGTCGTGGATGGCGGGGGCCAGCCCGGAACCGGTGCCGCCGTGGATGCCGTTATGTACGTATATGAACCCCTCGGCGTCAGCCGGGTCATGCAGGTGGTTGCCGCAGGGAGGCCCCGGTATGAACGCGCAGTCCTCGCTGTTGGCCTCGGTGCCGGCGTCATAGACGTTCAGCATTAGGGTGCGCGACTTCGACACGTCCAGGTGATTGGCGCCGATGAAGGCGTCGTTGGTGGAGACCAGCATGCTGGCGAAGGATAGCAGCGTCCTGCTATCGTCGATGTCGAAATTCATGGTGACGGTCTCGCCCGGAGCGATGGGGCCGCCGTTCAGCTTCGCAACCATGGCCTCGCTGATGCTGTCGTTCCCCTCCGGGTCCCAGGCCTCCAGGAGCCCGCTGGCGTCCGCGTCCTCGGCCATCTGCGCCAGCCCGGTGCTGGCGACCCCTCCGAGGCTGTACAAAGCGTCCGCGGAGGCATCGTGCCTCGCCACGAACACTGGGGACAGGATCTGCCCGTGTGTCAGATTGGTAAGAGACACATCCACCATCATTTCCTCGCTCTTGTCGTGGGCGAGCAGCACGGAGGCGGTCAGCGCGCCCAACAGCGCCACCACGGTAACTATTGCGAATGTAATGGTAAACCGTTTCATATATTCCCTCCTTCCGTATCAAGCCCGGGAAATTGGCCCTGATCGCACCTCCCTATAATGTATATCTAATACTACGATACTAATTATCATCTGGACTCATTAAGGATTAAAGAAGGGTGGAGAAAGGCCTTTGGTCCATCCGTGGACGGCTACGGAAAAGAGAGCGCCCGCCCTTTCCTATATCAGGAGAGGGCGGGCGCGAAACGTGCCCGCAACCGGTCCGAAGCAGGCCGCCGCCGGGAATTACTCAGGACGATAGGAAAGTTACTCGGCATTGTTACAAAAACAGGCGGCCACCGTGTAGGGGCAACCCTTGTGGTTGCCCGGCCGGCGCAACCCAATCCTCATACCCGCCGTCGGCCCCTTGCGTCCGCCGGGTGAGGACTTTGCAATCGTCCTGGGAATTACTCCAGCGCGCCCATGGCTTCCAGAATGCGGGCCGGGGTCATGGGCAGGTCCGTCAGGCGCTTGCCGGTGGCGCGGCAGATGGCGTTGGCTACGGCGGCCAGGGGAGGCACCAGCGGAACCTCACCAGTGCCTCGCACACCGTAGGGGTGGCCGGGATTGGGCACCTCGACGATGACGGTGTCGATCATCGGAAGGTCCAGGGCAGTGGGCATGCGGTAGTCAAGGAAGCTGGAGTTCAGCATCCGGCCCTCGTCGTTGACGAAGTACTCCTCGTTGAGCGCCCACCCTATGCCCTGCACCACGCCGCCCTGGATCTGGCCCTCCACGTAACTGGGATGAATGGCCCGGCCGGCGTCCTGTATGGCGGTGTAACGCAGTATCTCGACCTTGCCGGTATCCGGGTCCACCTCGACGTCGACGATGTGCAGCCCGAAGGCGTTGCCCACCCCTCCTGGGTTGACCGTAGCACGGCCCACGATGGGCCCGCCGGTGCCGTTCAGACGGGGTGCCAGGGCCTGGAATGTGATGCTCAACTCCGGGTCCTGCCGGTGGGACAGCACGCCCTTGTCGTACGCCACGTCATCGGGAGAGACGTCCCAGATTCGAGCGGCCCGCTCGATCACCTGCCGCTTGATGTCCTGGGCCGCGTCGTGGCAGGCGGTGCCCATCTTGAAGGTCACCCCGCTGCCGCCCGCGCCGGAGCTGTAGCCGATGGAGTCTGTATCCACGATGGAGGGTTTGACCGTCTCCACCGGTATGCCCAGCACCTCGGCCACCTGCATCGCCATGACCGCCCGGGAACCCCCGATGTCCGGCGAGCCCTCCACCAGGCTCACGGTGCCGTCGGGGTTGACGCTGGCGACCGCACTGGCGGGGCCGGAGCCGTTGAACCACGCCCCGGCGGCCACGCCACGCCCGCGGTTGGGGCCGGTGAGCGGCTCCGCCAGGTGGGGGTGCTCCAAGGCCGCCTGCAGCGTCTCCACGAAGCCGATCTTGCGGAAGACGGGGCCGGTGGGCTGCCTGCTGCCCTCCTTTGCTGCGTTCCGCATCCGGAACTCCACCGGGTCCATGCCGATCCGGTCGCAGATCTCGTCGATCACCGACTCCGCGGCGAACGCGGCCACGGGGGAACCAGGGGCGCGATACGCCGCCGCCTTCTGGGTGTTCACCACCACGTCTATTCCCTCGATGAAGCTGTTGGGTACCTCGTAGGGCGCCAGCATGGTGCGGCAGCCCGAGGGCACCGGCGAGCCGGGGAAGGCCCCCGCCTCGTAGACCAAGGAGCAGTCGGCAGCCACCAGTTTTCCCTCGCGTGTGGCGCCCAGCTTGACCCGGATGTGACTGGCCGAGGTGGGGCCCGTGCCCTCGAACACCTCGCCCCGGGTCATGGCGATCTTCACCGGCTGACCGCACTTGCGGGAGAGCGCCGCCACCACCGGCTCCAGGTAGCACCCGCCCTGGCCCTTGCCTCCGAACCCGCCGCCGATTTCCATCGGTATGATCTTCACCCGCGACACGTTGACGCCCATGATGGCTGCGGTATGATCCCGCAAAGCGAAGTGCCCCTGGCTGCTGGCCCAGATGGTCACGCTGCCGTCAGTGCTCCACTGGGCCGTGGCCGAGTGGGGTTCGATATAGCCCTGGTGCACCGGCTTGGAGTGAAACTCCCGCTCCACGACCACGTCGGCCTCGGCAAAACCCGCCTCCGGATCGCCCAGCCGGAACTCGAAGCGGTTGGACACGTTGCTGGGTCTGGCGTTCGCGTCGCCCCAGCCGCCCTGTCGCAGGTCCGGGTTGGCCAGCGTAACCAGCCGATCGTGCAGGATCGGCGCGTCCTCCCGCATGGCGTCGTCAGCGTTCAGCACCGGCGGCAGCACCTCGAAGTCCACGTCCAGGGCCGCCAGCGCCTCCTCTGCTGCAGCCGCGGACGTTGCCGCCACCGCCGCCACGGCGTGACCGATGTACAGCGCCTTCTCCCGGGCCATCACGTTGCGGCTGTAGAAGCCGTAGTTGACCGTGGCCCCCTCCTCCTGGTCGGCGATCTCGGCTGATACCTCCGGGAAATCGGCGGAAGTCACGACAGCCTTGACCCCTGGAATCGCCAGCGCTCTCGATGAGTCGATTCCCCGGATGACAGCGTGAGCGTAAGGACTGCGCAGTACCTTACCCACCAGCCAGCCGGGCGGGTGAATGTCGGCGGCGTACCGGGCCCGTCCCGTCACCTTGTCCGGCCCGTCATGCCTGATGGGACGGGTACCGATGACGTCGTAAGCCTCGCCAACCGCAGATGCGCCTGAATCTCCGGTTGTCATAATCGCCTCCTGGACTCATTTGCGATTGTTTACATAAGCTTAAACGATTCGTGCCTGCTGGCTACCGTTCCGACTGCACAAACCGGTACCCCTCAGATCACGAAGCGGGCCCCCACGCTTCCCATCCGGGAATAGATGGCGTTTACGTAGTCTCCGGGCTTGACCTCTACCGGGGTGACCATGGACCCGGAAATGATGGTCTCACCCGCCCGCAGGTGGTCGCCGAATTCGGCCAGCTTGTTGGCCAGCCACACGATGGGATTGATGGGATTGCCCATGACCTCCGAGCCGGTGCCTGATCCGTGCAGCACGCCGTTGTATTCCACGGTAACGCCCTCGTACTGCAGGTCCAGCTCCTCCAGCGGTATCAGCCGGGAGCCCACCACCAGTCCACCGTGCAGCGCGTTGTGGATAATGACGTCGCTGGCCTGGATGCCCTCACCCTGCACCTTCAGGTCCACCAACTCCAGGGCCGGCAGGACTCCGGCAGTGGCCCGCATGACGTCGACGGGAGTCACCCCCGGACCCCGGAGGTCTTCACCCAGCACGAAGGCCGTTTCGGCCTCGATGTGGGGCGAGGCCAGCTTCCCGATGGGTACCTCCGCGCCGTTTTCGTAGACGCAGCGGTCCAGGATGTGGCCGTAACAGGGCTCGTGAACTCCCAGGTGGTCGCGAGCCGCCTTGGTGGTCAGCGCCACCTTGTGCCCCGAGACCGACTCCGGTGGCTGGAGCTCGTGCAGGAACCGGTACTGGACGTTGTAGGCATGGCTTTCTGCCATTCCCGACGCGTTCAGGGGAGTCGCGGCCACGCCCGTTCGAAAGCTCGCTCTTACCTTCTCAACGCCTTCCCCAGCCCCGGCCGGCGTGCCCCCGTTAACTAGCAGTTCGGTGGTTGTCAATCTCATCGTCAACTCACTGGGATCATGTTTTGGCTGGTGCCATTATCGCGCCCATTCTACACCGCTGCCGACGTCCCAGGGCCTTTTCATTTTCTTAAAGGAGTCTTAAAGTTGTGGTGAAGAAGTGAGGAGGTGGGGAAGATGAGATTGAGAGAAGCCTTGGATGGAGTTCCAGACCACCGGAGCCGGCAAGGCCGGCGCCACCCATTGGGAGCGGTATTGAGTCTGTCAGTTTGCGCCATGCTATGTGGCTCCCGCAGTCTTTACGCCATTGCGCAATGGGGCCGGGACCAAGGAGCCACTGCTGGAGAGGAATTGGGTTTCCCACAGGGGAGAACGCCCTGCGTAGCCACCCTGCACCGGGTGTTCAAGGATCTGGACGTGGATGCCTTCGAAGGGGTGCTGCGGGAATGGGTGCGAGATAGTGGGGTGGATCTGGGCTCCGTGGTGTCAATAGACGGGAAGACGTTGCGTGGGATTCACGGTGAGGAACTGCCTGGGGTGCACCTGGTATCAGCCTACGCCACTGAGGGCAAGGCGGTGCTGAGCCAGGCAGCCACGGCGGGCAAGGGTCAGGAATTGGCAGCGGCCCAAGCAGTGTTGGGGCAGATTCCCCTGGAAGGGAGGATAGTGGTGGCGGACGCTCTGCTGACCCAACGGGAGGTGTGCCAGCAGATTGTAGCTGGCGGCGGAGATTACCTGTTGCCGGTGAAGGAAAATCAGCCTGCATTGTGCCAGGACCTGGTGGAAGTATTTTCCCCCACTGGAAACTGATAGGGTTGCGGGGCCATGGGTACCGCCGTGGCAGGCTGAGGACTGGCGGGAGCGAGGGGCGGAGCTGACTGTGTGGGTGGATGTCTCGCCCAAGCAACGGCACGGGCGCTGGGAGCGGCGGGAACTGTGGGCCTTGTCCGACCCGGAGGTGAACCGGTATGCGGGCAGCGCCGGATCGGTGGGGAAGGAGTGGCCCCACCTGCGGCAGGTATGCCGGCTGGAGCGGCAGAGGAGAGTCCGGGGACGCACCCAGGTGACGGTGAGCTATGCGGTGACCAGTCTTTCGCCCGAGGTTGCCGGAGCGGAACGTCTGTTGCAGATTCTTAGAGGGCATTGGAATATCGAGAACCAGGTGCATTGGGTCCGGGACGTCACCTTTGACGAAGACCGCTCCCAGGTAAGGAGCGGTAACGCCCCCCAGGTGATGGCAGCCTTTCGCAACCTGACCACCACCCTGGTGCGCTGGGCTGGTCATACCAACGTTGCCGCCGCCCTACGCCGCCACGCCGCTCACGTCTCCGAAGCCTTCTTACTCCTCGGCATTACCCCTGAATTCGGAGAATGAAAAGGCCCTGCCGACGTCCCACGCCTCGGTTTATGCCTTGGCGCCTCTCCATTATAATCAGCCGCAACTGGACTTACGCAGCAACTGAGGCGGCACGGTCACATCGTTTCAATCGATGGAGGGACATAGGATGGCTGACAACCCGACCGGAGGCGCATCCTACAGCGGTATTGACGTCAACAGCACCATGGGCGACGTCCTGGACCGGCAAGCGGAACGTTTTGCGGATCGTGACGCCCTGGTCAATGTCGAAACCGGCCAGCGTTTCACCTACGCGGAGTTCCGCGACGAGGTGGAGCGGGTCGCCCGGGGACTGATGGCGCTGGGCATTCAGCGCGGGCAGCACGTGGGCATCTGGGCCACCAACTACAGCGAGTGGGTCCTGACCCAGTTCGCCACGGCCAAGATCGGCGCGGTTATGGTCAACGTGAACCCCGCTTACCGTACCCACGAGCTGGCCTACCTGCTGGAGCAGTCGGAAGCCAACGCCCTGATCCTCATCGGTCGCTTCCGGGGCTCCAACTACGTGGAAATGCTGAACGAGGTGGCGCCGGAAATCCGCGAGGCCACTCCCGGGGAACTGCGCAGCCTCCGGTTCCCCCACCTGCGCCACGTGGTCCACATCCCACCCCACGACGACGGCGCGGACGCCGGGACGCCGCCGGGCATGTGGTCATGGGATGAAATGGTTGCCAGGCACACCGAGGTGCCCCCTGAACAACTGGCGGAGCGCCAGGCCGGCTGCCGCCCCGACGACCCGGTGAACATCCAGTACACCTCCGGCACCACCGGCAACCCCAAGGGGGCCATGCTCACCCACCACAACCTGGTGGCCAACGCGGTCTACGTGGGCGACTGCATCGAGCTCACCGAACAGGACCGGCTCTGCATTCCCGTGCCCTTCTACCATTGCTTTGGCTGCGTCATGGGCAACCTGGGCTGCATCACCCACGGCTCCGCCATCGTCATCGCCTCCGAGCACTTCGACCCTCTGAAGACACTGCAGGCCGTGGAGCAGGAGCGCTGCACGGCGCTCTACGGCGTCCCGACCATGTTCATCGCGCAGCTGGACCACCCGGACTTTGAAAATTTCAATGTCTCCTCCCTGCGGACAGGCATCATGGCCGGCTCTCCCTGCCCCATCGAGGTGATGCGGCAGGTCATCGACCGCATGGGCGCCCACCAGATGACCATCGCCTACGGCCAGACCGAGCATTCGCCGGTCATTACCCAGACCCTGGTGTCCGACTCCATCGAACGGCGGGTGTCCACCGTGGGCGCGGTGCTGCCCGGCGTCGAGGCCCGCATCGCCGACCCGGAGACCGGCAGAATTCTGGGGCCCGGTGTGCAGGGGGAGCTGCAGGCGCGCAGCTCGATGGTAATGCGCGGCTACTACAACCTGCCCGAGGCCACCGCCTCCGCCATCGACTCCGAGGGCTGGCTGCACACCGGCGACCTGGCCGAAGTGGACGAGGACGGCTACTACAGGATCACGGGCCGCCTCAAGGATATGATCATCCGGGGCGGGGAAAACGTGTATCCTCGCGAGATCGAAGAGTTCCTTTACACCCATCCAAAGATTTCCGACGTGCAGGTTATCGGTGTGCCCGACGAGCGTTTCGGCGAGGAGATCATGGCCTGGGTCGTGCTGCGGCAGGGTGAGACCGCCGACCCCGAGGAGATCCGCGAGTACTGCCGGGGTCGGATCGCCCACTTCAAGGTACCCCGCTACGTCAAGGTGACGACCGAGTTCCCGATGACGGTGACCGGCAAGATCCAGAAGTTCCGCATGAGGGAGATGGCGGTGGAAGAACTGGGACTGGAAGCGGCCAGCCGGATCGAGACCGCTTAGGGAGCGTGGATTAAACGCCGAGAGCGCAGAGAACGCCGAGCATTTATAGGATAAATCACCAAGTCTCTGCGCTCTTCGCGTCTATAGCCTCTTAGTTGGTGCGGCCCACAATACCCTGGACCAGCCAGTCGACTCCCTGCAGATACTCGTCGGTGGCCGTCTCGCCCTCGGCGATGCGCACCTCGCCGTCCTGATCGTAAATCGGGCCGGTGAATGGCGAGATACTGCCGTCGCGCAGCCCCTCCACTGTGTCCAGCACCAGTTGCCTGGTGTCCTCCGGCACACTGTCGCCGAAGGGTGCCAGCCTGGCCCATCCGGCATCGATGCCGGCCAGTTTTACCGAGCTGCGATAGACGCCGGTGCGAATCTCGTGGACGACCTGGGCCATGATGGGTCCCCAGTTCCAGGTGGCGCCGGTGATCCAGCGGTTGGGCGCGGCGGCGCTGGCGTCATAGTGGAATCCCGTCACCCATACCCCGTCACGCTCGGCGGCCTCGACCACCGTCTTGGTGCAGTCCTGCTGCAGCGAGAGCACGTCGACACCGGCATCGGTCATTGTTGCCACCGCTGTGACCTGCTTGGCCGGGTCGCACCAGTCGCTGGTGAACACCACGGTGGTTTCCACCTCAGGATTCACGGACTGCGCTCCCAGGTGGAAGGCGTTGATGTTCAGCATGCTGGAGGGGATGGGAAAGGCGGCAATGAAACCCAGCTTGTTGCTCTGAGTGACGGTCCCGGCCGCGCGCCCGGCCGCGTATTCCAGCTGCCAGATGTTGGCGAAGAACGACCCGTAGTTTTCGTAGATATCCAGGTCGCCCAGGTGCAGGAACATCACCTCGGGGTGCTTGTCGATGATGGCCTTGATGGGATCGGAGTAGCCGAAGCTGGTGGGGATGACTATGGTCGCTCCCTGTTCGATCATCTGCTCGGCCACCGACTGCACCTCGGCGGTCTCGGGGATGTTTTCGGCGCGCAGCACCTCCACGTCGTCGAAGACCTGCTCCAGGTAGTCGGCCCCCGCCGCTGAGGCCTGGTTCCAGCCCAGGTCCTGCTGGGAGCCCACAAATATGATGCCTACCTTCAGCCTCTCCCCCTCGGGCAGGGGCCGGGCGGCGGCGGCAAACTCGGAGGTTGGTCGAAACTCTGAACCCTCCCGGGCCTCGTCGAAGACCTGCATGAAGAGTTCGGGGGAACCACCGCCCAGTTGCTCCATCGTGGGCCGGGAGAACTCCGGCGCCATCGCAGCTTCCGTTGGCTGCATAGCCTGCGTTGCCCGTGGGGCCTCCGTTGGGGCGGCCGCGGTGGTGGCCGTAGGTGTGGGTTCCTCCGCACCGCAGCCCAGCAAAGCGGCAACCACGACGGCTAGCACCGCCGCCAGGACTGCGGGGTGGGG
Organism: Dehalococcoidia bacterium; assembly: GCA_965208825.1. Classification (GTDB taxonomy): domain Bacteria; phylum Chloroflexota; class Dehalococcoidia; order Lucifugimonadales; family UBA3495; genus VXOI01. The sequence continues at coordinate 134,976 of CBDBPP010000001.1, read as the reverse complement.
GCGGAGGGATCGCGAAATCAGTCCTGACAGCAAAGCACTCGTCCCTTCAGCGGATTAGTCAGCGGTGGCGTGGGCGTACCATTTGGCGGTTTCCTGGCCTGGCTCGGGCAGAACAGCGCCGCCCTCCATGGCCCACGAGGCGGGTGTCTCGCCGATTCGCCCGTCAATTTCGTCCCGGGAAACGCCGGTATGAGTTGCGAAGGAGGCCAGAAGGTCGCTCAGCAACTTGGCTTTTACCTCCTGGGGACGCCCGGCCCGGTTGATGGCGTCGAGGTAGTAGCGAGACGGATAAGCAGATCCGCCCTCGGGCTGCTCGTCGAAGAACACGTGGACGAAGTGCCTGGGGGCGTTCGTTGACCCGCAGTGAATGTCCGTGTAGTCCAATGCGATCTTCGCTCGCTGTTCCGGCGAAACCGTACCCTGGGGTATCTTCAGCCGATATATGGGCATGACCTTCTCCTTTGGATTCGAAGTTGGTGTCGCTCAGAGGGCGTAGGGGTCGTAGCTGGCATCGGCCGCCCCGACCACCAGATCCTCAGCGGTCTGGCCGGTGATCTGGATCCAGGTGTCCTGCACCCTGGTCATGAACTCGACCCGTTTTTCCTGGGAGTATCCGTCGGGGATTTTGCTCCTCACCGATGAGGTGGCGGACAACTCACCGCCGCGAAAACCGAATCCGCGGGGGATGACTTCGTAGTCCACGGTGATGTCTTCGGGGGCGATGCCCAGCACTTCGGCACCTATCTGGGCGAGACTAACACTCAGTTCCCGAAGCTGCCCGTCGGTAAGCACCCCCTCCTGGATGGTGCAGTCATAGGTAATCAATCCGCTATCCCTGGGTGAAAATGTCGTTGTATAAATTACAGCAGCCTTGGCGTCTGTGCAACGGGCCTGCCGCGGTTGGATCGATCATCCGGTCCGCAGGATACCCTTGAGCCCCTCGGGCATGGCCCGATCGGCCGCGCCCGTCCAGATGGCCAGCACCCCAAGGGTGAGGACGTAGGGCAGCATGTCCAGCAGGAAGGGCGAGACCGGGGCCCCCAGTGCCTGGAGTTGGAGCTGTAGACCAACCGCCCCGCCGAAGAGAAAGGCGCCTGCCATCCCCCGCAGGGGCGACCACAACCCGAAAATTACCAGCGCAACGGCGATGAAGCCGCGCCCGGCGGTCATCCCCTCGGACCAGGTGTGCGTCAGGCCCACCGATAACTGTGCGCCTCCAAGTCCGGCCAGCGCCCCGCCCAGCACGATGGCGACGAACTGCAGCATGAGCGGATTGCGGCCCGCAGCGAATGCCACGGCGGCGTTCTCACCTACGGCGCGGAGGCTCAGGCCCCAGCGGGTGTACTGGAGGATGAACCAGAGAAGAGGTCCCACCCCGTAGGCGATGTATGCCAGGACATCCTGCTCGAACAGGGCCTCTCCCAGCACCGGTATGTCGGCCAGCCCAGGAATGGCAATGGGGTCCAGTCCCACGATGATGTCGTCCACGTAGTCCCGGCCCACGTAGGCAGTGATTCCTGCCGCGAATAGGGTTAGGGCCAGGCCCGTCGCCAACTGGTTGGTGTCGCGATAGATGACCAGGCAGGCGTGAATCAGGGCGGCCAGCGCCCCCGCCGCAACCCCTGCCAGCACTCCCACGGTCGCGGAGCCGGTCTCGACGGTTGCCAGGAAGCCGAAGCAGGCCCCCATCAGTAGGCAACCCTCCATGCCGAGGTTGATGCGTCCTGCCCGCTCCGTGATTAGCTCGCCATAGACGGCGTAGAGCACCGATATCCCGGGTCCCACCGCGCCGGTGAGGGTGCCGCTGAGCACCAGCCAGAGGGTGCTCATAACGGCCTGCGCTCCACCCGCCGCAGTCCCAGCACGAAGAACAATGCCAGTCCAATGAGCACCAGCCCGGCCGCCGAGGGCAGCCCGACCGTGAGCTGCAGCACGTCCCCGGCCACCAGGAACACGGCAATCAGAAAGCAGGCGGCGACGATGACCAGGGGATGATGCCCCGCCAGCCAGCTGGCCAGCAGCCCCAGGTAGCCTAGATTGTTCGATATTCCGGGGCGGAGGTCGTGATGGATGCCGGCCACCTCCACCATTCCGGCCAGTCCCGCCATAGCCCCACCCGCCATCATGGCGGCGATGACGTACCTGTCGACAGCGATTCCCCGGCGCCGTGCCGCCTCCGGGTTACCACCCACGGCCCGCATCTTGAATCCCCAGACGGTGTGCGACACCATAACGTAGGTAACGATGAGCGCTATCAGCGCCGCCAGGAACCCCCAGTGGAACCGTGTCCCGGCTATGGCCGGGAAGATGGCTGCGGCATCGAAGGGGGTGGTATAGGGGTATCCCAGGCCCTCGGGGTTTTTCCAGGGACCGAAGACAAACACGTCCACCAGGAGGATGGCGATGTAGTTGGCCAGAAGGGTGGATATCACCTCGTTGACACCCCGCCAGCGGCGCAACAGGGCCGCCGCCGCCGCCCACAGCCCACCTCCGGCGCAACCGGCCAGGGCCATGACGGGCAGCATCAGCCATGCCTTTCCCACGGGAAAGAACAGCGCCACGCCGGTGGCGGTCAGTGCCCCGACAAACAGCTGCCCCTCGCCGCCGACGTTGACCAGTCCTGCCCGGGTGGGTATCGCGGTGGCCAGGGCAGCCAGCAGCAGGGGTATCATCACCACGCCCACCTCGCTGAGGCCCAGGGAGCTGCCGATGACTCCCTCCCAGCCCTTCACCAGCGCGTCGAACGGGTCCCGCCCCGAGGCGGCGAGGAACACGGCAAAAGCGGCCAGGGCCAGCGCCACGCCCAGCATCGTCCGGGCCACCGGGTCTCCCGGCCCCTGGACAGCCAGTACACGGAACAGGCCGCCGCAGCGTGGCAGATTTCCTGAGGGAGATGACACCGGCTCACCCAGGTTCCGACGACTTCTCGTGACCCGTCATGAGCAGTCCGATCCGGCTGACCGAGGCCTCGGCGGTCTCGAATTCCCTGGCAATGGCGCCCCGGTACATTACCAGCAGGCGGTCCGTCAGCGTGAGCAACTCGTCAAGGTCCTCCGACACCAGCAGGATGGCAGTTCCCGCCTCCCGCTGGCGGAGCAGCAGCCTGCGGGTTGCGTCGGCGCTGACGACATCCAGTCCCCGGGTCGGGTAGTAGGCCAGGAGCACGGAGGCCTCCCTGCCCAGCTCTCCCGCCAGCAGTATCCGCTGCACGTTGCCTCCGGACAGGTGCTTGACCCTGATGTCGGGCTCCGCAGTGGGCAATGGGAACGCAGCGCGCGTTACCTCCGCGTCGCGCGTTATCCGTTTTCGGCTCAGCCAGAAGCCTCCCGCCCGGCTGCGGCCAAATCCGGCCAGGAGCAGGTTGTCGTCCACCCGCATTTCGGGCACCATGGCGTCTGCGAAGGGGTCTTCGGGAATGACCGCCACTCCCCGGCGAAGGGCGTCGGCTGCGGTGTGTCCTGACAGCGGGTTTCCCAGCACCTCTATGCTGCCGGCCCTGAGGGGCTCCTGTCCCAGCAGTGCCTCGCCTAAGGACCGCTGTCCGTTACCGGCGACACCGGCGACGCCCACTATCTCCCCTCGGCGGAGGTTGAAGCTGACGTTGTCGAGGCCGTCGTTCCTCCTCCCGCCGGTGCTAACCCCCCGGAATTGCAGCGCGATTTCTCCGACGGTCCGCTCCCTGGACCCGCCTGCGGTCGTCTCCGATGGCGCATCGTCGCCGACCATGGTAGCCACCAGGGACCGGGAGTCGAAGTCGGTCCGCGGCGCGGTCGCAACGACACGGCCCCGCCGCAGCACCGTCACTTTGTCGGAAACGGCCAGGGCCTCCCGCACCTTGTGGGTGATGAAAAGGACGGAGTAACCGTTCTCCCGCAGGGTCGAGAAGACGCGAAACAGGCCGTCCGCCTCGTGGGGTGCCAGGACGCTGGTCGGTTCGTCGAAGATGAGCAGCCGTGCGTCGGCCAGCAGCAGCTTGATGAGCTCAACTCGTTGCCGCTCGCCGAGGGTCAGGTCCTCCACCCGGCGGCGGGGGTCGATTTCCAGGCCGTACTCATCGGCGAACCGCTCGATGCGGCCTGTCAGGTCGCGGCGCCGGAGCAGCCGGCCCTGGGTAGGGGAAAACAGGGCCACGTTCTCGGCCACCGAAAGTGCGGGAATCAGGGAGAAGTCCTGGAAGACCATTCCGATGCCGAGACGACGGCCGTCGGCCGGGGAGGCCATCCTGACAGATGTGCCGTCGATAGCGATTGTGCCGGAATCCGGGGAGTGATATCCGTAGATGACCTTCATCAGGGTGCTCTTGCCGGAACCGTTCTCCCCCAGAACGGCATGGACCTCTCCCCGTCCGACAATGAGGTCGACGCCGTCGTTCGCCACCACGCCGGGAAAAGTCTTGGTGATGCCGCGCAGCTCCAACAGCGGTGGGCCCCCGGTGCCTCCTGAGGTTTCGATGTTGGTTGGCAGCGACAAAGTGTGTTTTCAGTCCTGGCCCAACTGCCCGCTCGGACAATAGACAGGGGCGCACCAGTGTGCGCCCCCGCCGTGCCATAGTACCACGGTATCCGTGCCTAGCCGGCGGCGATGGCCCGCACCTCAAGGGCGTGGACGGGCAGGGGATGGCTGCTCCAGGTAGCGCCGTCGTCGCTGGTGCGGAACACCTGTCCGTCCCGGGCGGCGCAGGCGATGTTGGCGGGCGAGCGCGGGTCCACGGAAACAGACATCATGGTGGAGTTGGCGGTTATCCCGTGGTCAACACGCTCGAAGGTCCTGAACAGGTCGCGGCTGCGATACAGCGCTCCGGTGTTGCTCCGGGCCGCGGCGCCTATGGAAACGTAGAGCATGTTCGGATCGTGAGGCGCGGCCTTCAGGTCCCGGGTGTAGGTGACCTCGGAGAACTGTCCGAAATCCACGGGAATCCACTCGGCACCCCGGTCCGGCCCGATGAACGGCCCCTGGCGGGTGGTGATGAACACCACGTGCGGGAGCGCTGAGGCACACTGGATTCCGTGCAGGTCCAGCGTGTCCTCGTTGGGTGCGAGGCTGCCCGTGACCTCCTCCCACGAGTCTCCGCCGTCGGAACTGCGGATGACCCCGGCCACCTCCAGCGCCGCATACATTTCGTCAGGGAAGTTGGGGTCCGCGCACATCGCGATCACTCGGGTGGGGAAAGACATGGAGACCTCGTTGGACCCCATGCTGGCCGCGTCCAGCCGGTGCCATTTCTCGCCGCCGTCGATGCTGCGGAAGATCTCCCCCGGAGCGGTGCCTAGGTACATGACCGACGGGTCACCGGGGCGAAACATGAAACTCCACACCGGCGGAGCCACCCTGGGGTAGTCCATCCGCTCCCAGCTTTCGCCGCGATCAAGGCTGCGATACGGCCCGTCCTGCGTGCCGGCGAAGACCACCTCGGGGTTGCCGGGGTGAATGGCGATGCCGCAGACGGAGGGCGTTTCGGGCAGTCCGCTGGAAAGTTCCACCCACTCTTCAGCCCCTGGAGCAAGCCGGTAAAGTCCGCTGGACTCGGCTCCCGCATATATGTAGGTCATTGCGCTCCCCCTCGCAAAAATCTGCAGCGTCGTGGTGGGGCTTGCCGTCAGCCCGCCGGAGCTTCCTCCAACTCAAACCTGTAATCTTCAATGACCGGGTTGGACAGCAACTCGCGGCACATGCGGTCCACCGATTCCTCGATGGCCTCGGTGCCGTTGTCGCTGATTCGCAGCTCCAGGTATTTGCCGATGCGGGCGTCCTCGGCTGAATCGTGGCCCATGCGCCGCAGGGCGGCCAGTAGAGTCTGTCCCGCAGGGTCGCTGACAGACGGCTTCAGCGTAACGTATATCTTTGCCAGGTAGGTCATGGCCTTCGACGGACCGTGGTCCTGTTCCCAGTTCTAGCTGCCGGGCATGCTGGTCTGGGCGCCCCGGCAGGAGATGGCCCCCTCCGGCCCGAGCCGCCCGACATAGTTCTCATAGAACCGTTCGATCCGCTCCTGGTCCACGCCGTCCATCACGTCCAGCACCCCCCAGGTGGTGAGCGCCACCTGCCCCACACCTATCTCGTCGTAGGGTCGGGCCACGGTGAAGTGGTTGCGCCAGCCATCCTCCAGGCCGTTATACACATTCTCAAGGGCATCCACGTCGGCCTGATTGGGCAGATTGTAATGAATGATAACGTTGGAGTGCTCCATATTGTGGACGATGGCTTCGTCGGGCACTGGATCGGTAAAGAACCCGCAACGGCTTGCGGTGCTCCAGTGGTCTCCCGAGGTGGGCGGCACCGTGCTGTAAGTCACGTCGTCATCGGCGTTGCTGTCATTCAGGTCGACATGCTGCTTGGTGCGCATGATCTCCTGCTTCTGCCCCACGCCATCGACGTACGCCGCGGCTGTGCCTAGGCTGAAGTCGTCGGGGCTCCTGGTGCTGTCAATAATCGTGGGAATGGAAAACCCCGCGATGACCAGTACGGCAATGACAATGGACGCAATCAGCAGCAGCTTGTTCGTGCCACCGCGCCTGGTGGTACGGGGAATCTCCAAATTCCGGGGCCGGCGGTTGCGGCGATGTCTGGATTCGGGCAATGGGTATCTCCGTTACGGGGTCGGCAGGGTACGGTTTATGGTATCAGGGAAAGCTAGAGGTCCTGCCCCGTCAGCCGAACGTAGGCCTCGCGGTAGCGCTCGGTCGTGCGCGCCGTCACGTCTCCCGGGAGTTCCGGCGCGGGCGGCTCATGGTCCCAGCCCTGTTCGTCCAGCCAGTCCCTCACGAACTGCTTGTCGAAGTTTGGCTGGGAGCGGCCGGGATTGTATCCCTCCGCGTCCCAGAAACGGCTGGAATCGGGAGTCAGCAGCTCGTCGATCAGGATCAGCTCGCCGTCGAGAAGGCCGAACTCCATCTTCGTATCGGCCAGGATGATGCCCTGTTCCCGGGCAAACTGCTCCGCGAAGGCGTAGACCGATTTGCTGGTGGCCTCCAGCCGGGCGGCCATTTCGGCCCCGACCATGTCGATCACCTGCTGGCGCGACATATTCTCGTCATGCCCCTCTTCGGCCTTGGTGGTGGGAGTGAACAGCGGCTCGGGGAAGGGCTGCCCCTCCACCATCCCTGCGGGCATCTCCATGCCCTGCACCGTACCTTGCCGGCGGTACTCCGACCATGCCGACCCGGTGATGTAGCCGCGAACGATGCACTCGATGTCGATGCGCTCCGCCCGCTTCACCACCATCGCCTGTTGCGCCACCTCGGCCGGCACCGCCCCGGTCAGGCCGGAACCGTTGCCTCCGGAAAGATAGTCTGCCGCCTCAGGAGAGTCTGCCAGGCAGATCAGGTGGTTGGGAACAAGATGCTGCGTCCTGTCGAACCAGAAGGCGGAAATGCGGTTCAGCACCAGCCCCTTGTCGGGGATACCGGTGGGCAGTACCACGTCAAAGGCCGAGATACGGTCGGTGGCCACCATCAGCAGGCGTCCGCCGCCTAGGTCGTAGGTGTCGCGCACCTTGCCCCGGTGCATGCGTCCGGGGATCGGCGTCTCTATGATCATTTCCCTTCCTCGAATGGCTGAATTGAGTACAGACGCGATGGAGTGCAGGGTCGAGGCATCGTTCAGTCGGCGGTTGCCGGTTCCGGCGTCAGGCTGGCCTCGGTCCCTTTGGGTAGCAGCCCCAGCCGCTGGAAGGTCTCGTCGACGTACCGGGTGTAGTACCCGTAATCGAACAGGGCATCAAGATCCTCCCGCGAAAGATACGCCGCCACCTCTGAATCGGACTTGAGCAGTTCGCGAAAGTCCCGCCTCTCGTCCCAGCTGCGGGCAGCGTTCCCCTGTACTATTTTGTAGGCATCCTCCCTGGGCATTCCCTTTTCCACCAGTTCCAGCAGCGTTCTCTGGCTGAAAATCAGTCCGCGACTGCTCTCAATGTTGGCGTACATCCGCTCGGGGAACACTCGCAGCCCTTCAATGATACGGGTGAAGATGCTGAGGATGTAGTCCAGGGCCAGGCAGGAGTCCGGAAGGATGATGCGTTCCACCGAGGAATGGCTGATGTCCCGCTCGCCCCACAGGGCGACGTTTTCCAGCGCCGGCAGCGCGTTCCCCCGTATGAGCCTGGCCAGCCCGCAGATCCGCTCGGCCAGCTCGGGATTGCGCTTGTGCGGCATGGACGACGAGCCGGTCTGGCCCTGCCCGAAGGGCTCCTCCAGTTCGTGGATCTCGGTGCGCTGCAACGAGCGGATCTCCGTGGCGAACTTTTCCAGGGAGGCTGCTACCAGGGCCAGCGTTGTAACAAAGTGGGCGTACCGGTCCCGCTGAATGATCTGGTTGGAGATACCTGCCACCTTCAACCCCAGTCGCTGGCAGACCCATTCCTCCACCGAGGGCGGGACCGTGGCGTGGGTGCCCACCGCGCCCGAGATTTTGCCCACCCGCACCGTTTCCACTGCCGCCTCGAGCCGTTCCCGCTGCCGGCGCATTTCGTCCCACCACAGCGCCAGCTTCAGCCCCATGGTCATCGGCTCGGCATGGACGCCGTGGGTGCGGCCCATCATCAAGGTGTCCTTGTGCCGCAGCGCCTGCTCTTCCAGCGCTGCGATGGCCCGGTCCACCTCCCCGAGGAGCAGCGTTCCGGCCTCCACCATCTGCAGGGCCTGACCGGTGTCCAGCATGTCGCTGGAGGTGAGCCCCAGGTGTAGCCAGCGACCCTCGGGTCCGAGGGTGCCCGTGATCGAGGAAATGAAGGCGGTGACGTCGTGCCGCGTCGTCTGGAAGATCTCGTCCATCCGCTGGGCGTCAAAGGTCGCGGTGCGCAGGCGGTCCATGTCCTCGGGAGGGATTACGCCCTCCTCGCACCATGCCTCACAGGCCGCCAGTTCAACGGCCAGCCATTTCTCGTACTTGTAGTCGTCGGACCAGACCCGCTTCATGGCGGGACGCGAATATCGGTCTATCACTGCCCCGGCCCCGTGTGGCGTGGCTGCATCAGTGCGTCGCAGAACCGTTCAGGTGCAAGTCACGCAAGGTCAGAAGGATGTGCTTGAAGTCCTGGAAGGGGCGGTAATCTATGCCCTGCTCGTCACAAAAACGGGCCAGCGTACGGTGGGCGAACACCATGTCCGCCTGCACCGACGCCTCCTGGTCGGATGCCCCGTCTCCGGCAAAAATCACGAAATGCCCCTGCTTTTGAAATCGTTCCACCACTAGCGCTTTGGAATTCCCCTGGATTTCCATACCCGGTCGCGCATGGTTGTAGTGATAGTAAATTTGCCCGTGCTGGAATTCGGTGTCAACGGCGTATATGGGTACGTCGGCGAAGCCGTCGCGCTCCAGCAGTGCTTCGATATAGAAGTCTAGCCCCTGGCTGATCACCGCGATGGGAATATCATAGCTGCGGCAGAAGCGATACAGCTCGGCAAAGAAGGGCCGCAGGGTTGCGTGTTCCCTCACATAATGCTGCATGGCCGACCGGCCGGCACGGATGTTCCGGAAGGTAATCTCCTGGTACTCCCTCAGATTCAACTCGCCGTCACGGAAACGCTGACGCACCTCCGTCCAGCTGGGGTCGCCGAAGCGGTTGAGCAGGAGCTCGGCCACGTTCTGGACTGCCGCTGTGTCGTCGAAGTCGGTGAGAATTGCCGGAGAGAGTTTACCGCTCGCGGAGCTCGCGCCGGTAGTCGTCATATGCTTGCCTGATTTCAGGGTGTTGGAGCCCCAGTATTTGAGCGGCAAAGAAAGCGGCATTTCGGGCGCCCCAACCCCCCACGGCCATGGCGGCCACTGGGATACCGGGCGGCATTTGCGCCGTCGAAAGTAGCGCGTCGATGCCCTTCAGCTCGCTGGATGCCAGGGGGATGCCGATGACGGGCAGGGTGGACCAGGCCGCCAGGGCGCCACCCAGGGCGGCCGACCCGCCGGCTGCGGCGATCAGCACCTGGATGCCCCGGTCCCGGGCCTGCTGTGCGTATTCCGCCACCCTTTCCGGCGTCCGGTGAGCGGACATAACCCGGACTTCGTAATCGATGCCCAGTTGCTCCAGCGTCTTGACGGCCTCGCTCACCACAGGCTCGTCCGACGCGCTTCCCATTACTACACCTACCAGCGGCACGTCAGCCTCCGGATTCTCCCGATCTTCATACCCATATTTCCTTCATCGATTGGCAATCCCACGGCCTGCCTGCATGAGAACCTTCCTCGGAATGCCCGCTCCTCTGCCAGGGGCCCTGCCAGCCCGTCCATCATATCACCTGCGAACCGGTACGGGGATACCCGAACGCGGAATTGTACAAAGTCCGGCGCTAGATTTCCAGCTGCTCGCGAAAGGCGCTGAGCAGTGCTCGTTCCAGCGCTTCTCTGTCCCGGCGGATCTGGACCCCGTTAACCAGTAGTGACAGGCCGTCATCCAGCATCACCAGTTCCACCACCACTTCCAGTTCCTCGCCTTCGTCCCAGGTCAGTGTCGTGCTGATCACGTCGGCCAGGTCGTCCTCGCCCTCCAGTAGTTCCTCATCGTCATCCGCTTCCCATTCCACGGTTGTCTCGATCTCGCCCCGCCCGTCCAGCAGCACATCGTTCATGTCGTCGATGAGTTCTGCGATTCCGAGAGACTGCTGCATAGACAGCAGCTCCTCCCGCTCCGCCGCCGTCTGCCGGTCGAGGGCCTCCAGTCGCTCGGACCGGGTGGCGCGAACCGCAGCAAGGTCATCCTTCAGTTTTAACAGCGAGTCACGCCAAGGCATCTCAATGCTCCGTATCCGTCAATTCTGTTCGCGAAGGCCCCTCCGACCCGCGGCGGTCGACAGGTGCGCCAGCACGTCCACCTCAATGAAGTCCGCAAGGCCGAACCGCCCACGTATGATGCTCAGGCCCTCCAGCACGTCAAGGTACCGTATGCCGAAGGGTCCCTGCTTCATCGAATCGTGCCAGACGCCGGCCTCCTGGATTAATCGCTCCGCCTTGGTATCCCACACTCCCAGGAGCGAAGGATTCCTGACGCACAGGAGCCAGGATACAAACTCCTTTCCAGTGCCGGACACCCGGTAAGCGCCCTGGGGCGAGGCGCACTCGTCAAAGCGACCTTCCAGCTTGATAGTATCATACAGAAGGAAATCGAGGCTGTCCCTCAACTCCTCGATGGGCACCCCGGCAAACGCCGCCCTGTCCCGCCCGCCGCAGGCCCGGTAGAGGGCCAGTGCCTGGCGCGATTCCAGTGCTGCCAGTGCCTCCTGTTCCAGCCATTCGGCAAATTCGGCGGTCCGCCCCCAGCGTCGCTTTCGATAGGCTGCGTCGGCCCCGGACTCGACGCCGCCTCGGTAGATGTCCAGCAGTTCCTGGAAGCCCAGGGACCGTCTCCGGTCAGCCGCAGGTCTCCGGGTCACGTGGCCACTCGGGTGCCAAGCGATGCGATGTCCCTGCGCCAGATGGCGCCGTCGAAGTCAATGCTCGACAGCCGCCCGTACGCCTGGCGGCGGGCCTCCGCCAGGTCGCTTCCGCCACCTAGCACGGTGAGCACTCGCCCACCCGACGTCTCCGGCCACCCGTCAGGCCCTGCGGACACACCCGCCGCAAAAACCGGTCCGTCGCCGGTCTCCCGTTCTCCCAGGCCGGTGATGCGTTTGCCCGTTCCGTAATCGTTAGGGTATCCGCCGGAGGCCATCACCACCCCCACGTAAGCCCGGTTGTCCCAGGCCACCATACCCGGTTCCAGGCGCCCTACGGCGCAGGCCAGCATCGCCGGCAGTGGGTCGGAGGCAAGACGGGGCATCAGGACCTGCGTCTCCGGGTCACCGAAACGGCAGTTGAACTCCAGAACCTTCGGACCGTTTGCCGTCAGCATCAGGCCTGCGTACAGCACTCCCCGGTAGGGGAAACCCCTGCGCGCCATCTCCTCGACCACCGGCCGCATGATGGTCCCTTCGATTTCGTGGGCCAGCCCGGGGGTCCAGAACTCGGGCGGTGAGTAGCTGCCCATGCCCCCCGTGTTTGGGCCGAGGTCCCCGTCCTCCAGTCGCTTGTAGTCGCAGGCGGCCACCAGTGGCGAGATGCTTTCGCCGTCGGTCAGGGCGAAGACGCTGACCTCCCGGCCCTCCAGTCGCTCTTCCATCAGCACCTTGGCCCCCGCCTCGCCAAAGGTACGCTCCGACATGCAGGCCCGTACCGCAGCGTCGGCCTGGGTTTCGTGGTCGCAGACCACCACGCCCTTTCCGGCGGCCAGACCGTCGGCCTTGACCACCCACGGGCCGGGGTTGCGGCGCAGGAACTCCAGCGCCTCCGGTTCCTCCGTGAAGACGGCGAACTCAGGCCCCGGGACATGGGCCGCTTGAACGATCTCACGGGCGAAGCTCTTGCTGGATTCGATGCGCGCGGCGGCGACAGTGGGCCCGAAGGCCGGAATGCCCGCCCCGGTTAACGCATCCACGAGCCCCCCCGCCAGGGGAGCCTCCGGGCCGACCACGACCAGGTCGGCGGATACGCCGCGGGCGGCCTCCACGGTGTCATCGACCTCCGGGCCTGCCCGCAGATTGGTCGCGATTTGCCCCGTTCCGTAGTTGCCGGGCGCGACCCACAGCCGGGTAAGCGACGGACTCTGCGATATTCGCCATGCCAGCGCGTGCTCCCGGCCACCTGCTCCGACGATTAGGACGTTCATACCATCAAGCTGAGGGAGCGCCGATTTACATGGATGAACAGGAAACACAGGATTCGCGCGATCAAATCAATACATCCTGTACAACTTGTATTTCCATGTTCCTTTGCAACGTATGCGGGATCATTCCCACTCGATGGTCCCCGGCGGCTTGCTGGTAATGTCGTAGACCACCCGGTTGACCCCAGGGACTTCGTTGACTATCCGGTTGGAGATGCGGGCCAGCACTTCGTAGGGCAGGCGCACCCAGTCGGCGGTCATCGCGTCCTCGCTGGTCACGCAGCGTATCGCGCAGACGTAGCCGTAGGTCCGGTAGTCGCCCTGCACGCCCACCGTTCGGCTGTCGCTCAAAACGGCGAAACTCTGCCAGACCCGGTTGTACAGGTCGGCGTCCTTTATCTCGTCGATGACGATCCAGTCGCAGGCCCGCAGCATGTCCAGCTTCTCCTGCGTGACCTCGCCGATCACCCGGATGGCCAGCCCCGGCCCGGGGAACGGCTGCCGGTAGACCATGTCCGACGGCAGGCCCAGCTCCAGGCCCACGTCCCGCACCTCGTCCTTGAACAGGTAGCGCAGCGGCTCCACCAGCTGCATCTTCATGTCCTCCGGCAGCCCGCCCACGTTGTGGTGCGTCTTGATGCGGGCCGACAGCCCGGACCCGGCGGGCGCGTTGCCCGGCGCCTCGCTCTCGATAACGTCGGGGTAGAGCGTGCCCTGGGCCAGGAAGTCCACCTCTCCCAGCTCGGATGCGGCATCCTCGAAGACGCGGATGAACTCCTCGCCGATAACCTTGCGCTTGGCCTCGGGATCGGTCACCCCGGACAACTTGCCGACGAACCGCTCCGAGGCGTCCACGTATGCCAGGTTCAGGCCCATGCCCCGCCGAAAGGTGGCCTGCACCCGTTCCGCCTCCTCCAGCCGCAGCAGGCCGTTGTTGACGAAGATGCAGGTCAGCTGGTCGCCTATGGCCCGGTGCAGCAGCGCCGCAGTCACCGCCGAGTCTACGCCCCCCGACAGCGCGCAGATCACCCGCCCGTCGCCCACCTGCTCCCGGATGCGCGCAATGGCGTCGGAGGCCACGTTCCCCGGTGTCCACGATCCCTCGCATTCGCATATTCGGAACAGGAAGTTTTCCAGGATTTCCGCGCCCAAAGGAGTGTGGTTGACCTCCGGGTGGAACTGCAGGCCGAACATGTCCCGCCCGTTGCCGATGGCCGCCACCGGGGAGTTCTCGGTGAAGGCCAGCGATGAGAACCCGGGGGGCAGCTCCTCCACCCGGTCGCCGTGGCTCATCCATACCTGCATGGACGGCGGCAGGTCGTGGAACAGTGCCGGCCGGCCTCCCGGCAGGCCCCAGCCCGCCGAGGGGCTGTCCTGGTGCAGTGTCGCATGGCCGAACTCCTGCTTCGTGCCCCGCGCCACCGTCCCGCCCAGCTGGTGCACCAGCGCCTGCATTCCGTAGCAGATGCCCAGCACCGGAATGCCCCGCTCGAACACCCAGCTCGGGACCTGCGGCGCGCCCTCCTCGTAGACGCTGGCCGGGCCGCCCGACAGGATGATGCCCTTAGGGTTGATCCGCTCCACCTTCTCCCACGGGTCGGAGGGGTTGGCGATCTCCGAGTAGACCTTCAGCTCCCGCACCCGCCGGGCGATGAGATGGCTGTACTGGGAGCCGAAGTCGATGACGGCGATGCCCTCATTGACCTGCCGCTGCGCTCCCTGCGTCTCGGCTTCGGCGCCGCTGGCGATCTCCAGGTACGCCGACATCTCCATGTGCGACGTGGCAGCGACCCGGCGCCCCATGGGCAGCTTCGGAGTAGTCGTGGCGGGCCTCCTTGGGGGTTGACTCCGGCCTTGATACTCTACCGGGCCGAATTCCCCACTGCAATTTGGCTTATATTGACGTAGATTATACCCGTTGCCGGGCCACCATACCATATGTTGTGTTTCCGGTGGGATTACAGCTAATCCTCTGGGGGACGCTATTGACGACGCATAAGTCGGTCGGTAGATTGGCCCTTTCACCGGGGGAGTCGATGCGACTTGCGTTTGCATTGTTGATAGCCTTCGCTGTCCTGTTCGCCATCGCCTGTGGCAGCGAGCAGACAGAGCAGGCCACCACTGTTCCTGCACCCACCCCGACCACCACGCCCGATGCGACGCCGGCGCCGGCCACGACGAGAGAGCCCGCCGCGACGCCGGTTCCCGCAAGCGCCGCATCCCCTGTACCGGCTCCAACGGCGTCTGCCACTCCTACGCCAACGCCAACCCCGACGCCTGAGCCGGCAGGGACTCCGGAGCCGCTGCCCACGTCCACCCCGGAGCCTACGCCTACTCCTACCTTGACGCCTACCCCCACTCCCGTGCCAACAGCCACCCCTGAACCGACGCCGACACCCACGCCGTCACCAACACCGACGCCGACGCCGACGCCGACTCCCGAGCCGACGCCGACACCCACGCCGTCACCAACACCGACGCCGACGCCGACGCCGACTCCCGAGCCGACGCTTACTCCGACGCCCTCTCCTACCCCACGCCCCACGGCCACACCACGCCCAACGCGAACGCCAACGCCTGCTCCACCATCGGTAGGGGATTGGTATACATGGGAGGAAATCCAGGAGCGGGGGTATGAATCGGACGCAGACGGAGAGGCCAGGATAATGCTGATAGGGAGCGGACCATATCCGTCTTTTGAGTCCTATTACCTGCATTTCCAGTGCTGGCAATATGAGAATGGCAGAGAAACAGACTTGTATGTAGGCGTCGAATCTGAACTGCCTCTGCCCGTTCTATTCAATAAGACCGAGGAGAGAATCTCTTACAACATAGCCGGACGGGATGGCCCCATCAGGCGGTGGTATTACTCTCATTCTGACGACGGCGTCCTCGAATGGTATTCAGCCCCTGAGGGCACCAGAGACACTATAGTGAACGCCCTGCTCGGTGGCGCCAGACAGTTGAGTTTGACTCTCAGTCCAGGCGAAGAATACGAGAATACGTACACCTTTGCCGTCGAGGGCTTTGTGGAAGCAGCCAAACCGGTGTTGGCGCAGTGCAGTAACGCCTCCAGCCCCTCTTCCGCACCCGCCGCGAGACCCGCACCTCTGGCCACACCTCAGGCCACGCCAACACCTCGAGCAACGAGCACTCCCATACCAACCCTCGAACCACTCATGTCATACCGGGAGGTGATTGACCTCGTCCATCCATCCATTGTGCGGCTCGTAACTGACGATGGCAGTGGTTCCGGCTTCATCATCAGGACGCTGGAGAACTCGGCCTACGTTGCTACCAACCAGCACGTGGTTGACGGCGATACAGGTAACGTCAACGCGGTCGTCGGCGATAGGGCAATCTTCCCTGGCCTGGTCATAGGAGAGGATGACCGTTACGACTTTGCCATTGTCTGGATCTGCTGCTCCGACGATTTCAAAGCCTTGCCGCTGGCCGAGGACGGCTCATACGTCTCCGGCGACGAGGTTGGGGCATTCGGCTACCCCTTGCGGGCAGACGAGATGCAGGCCACCTGGGGAAACTTCGACAAGCTCGAATCCGCACCGGACGAGAACGGCTGGGACATGGAAAACCGGCCCCTGAACCTGGCCCCCGGTAACTCGGGCGGCCCCGTGGTAAACCTGAAGGGAGAAGTGATAGGGGTCAACGCCGGGGCCGTGCTTAACGAGCCCTTTGCCAGCGGCGTTTCCGCGAGGGCCATCAGGACATTGCTGCCGGAGCTAATCGGCGACCACAATCCGGACTCCCGGAACTGGCCCGCCATTGACTGGAAGCGAGGCGTCTCTGTCACGCACGACGGTCTTCTGGAATTGGACGCAAATATCCGGCAGAGGGGATTCGAGCCTTGCGACGGAAACACTCCGGTCGGTCAGGCCTGCGAAGCGAACGTTGTGGTCTACATCAACGGGTCTGCATTCCAGCGAGTATGGGGATACCGCTGCCAGGGAGTTGATGGTGAAAGAACTACCTGGTGCATCGACAGTTCCGGGGAGGAGCACTTCTTTTACCCCAGTTCCGGGCGGCTCTCCGTAAGGGTCCTGACCAATCTGACCGAGCTTTACGAGAGGTGGATAGACGACGACCTCCGATGGGATGTCTGCATCCACAGCAACACTGAAGAGTACCCCCTGCTGGGTTGCTCTCCAATACAGTGGGAAATCCGGTAGGCTTGGCTTGGTGAACGATTGGGTTTGTCCAGGGACAGTCGCAAGACCGCACACCCTTACGCAGGGGATGGAATACACACCCTCCCGGTTGACCGCCCCCCACCCGCGTGGTAGCTTGACCGTCGAGACACGCACCACTCGCGAGCAGGCATGAGCGCAGAGCAGGCCACCACCGACACACCGGCGACGCTGCCCTGGGACACCACCATCGGACAGGTCCTCGACCGCATCACCGAGGCCGACCCGGACAAGACCTTCGTCGAGATCGGCGGCGCGTCCTACTCCTACGCTGAGGTCCGCGAGGGGGTGCTCCGGACGGCTGCGATGTTCCGCGAGATGGGCGTCGAGCACGGCGACCGGGTATGCCTGTTCATGCCCAACGCCATCGAGTACCTGTACTGCTGGTTCGGCCTGTCGGAGCTGGGCGCCATCAGCGTGCCCATCAACACCGCCTACCGCCGCGACGAGACCGCCTACATCCTGAACAACGCCGAAGCCGTGGCGCTGGTCTCCGACCCCTCGTTGGTCGGGGTCGCCGTTGCCGCCGCCGACCGGGCCCCCGGCGTGCGCCACCGCGTCCTGCGCGGCGATGACCCTGTTCCCGACGACTGGACCTCCTTTTCTGAAGCCTTCGACCGCGCCTCGCCGCTGGCCGAACGGCCCGAGGTGTCGCCCGACGACGTGTCCATGCTGGTCTACACCTCGGGCACTACTGGCAATCCCAAGGGAGTGATGGTCACCCACCGTATGTACGCCGCTGCCGGGCAAGGCTTCGCGCACTGGACCCAGGCCACCTCCGACGACCGCTTCTTCACCTGCCTGCCCTTCTACCACGCCAACATCCAGTACTACTCGACCATGGGCGCCCTGGCCGCCGGGGCCACGCTGGTCATCGTCGACCGGTTCAGCGCCTCCAGGTTCTGGGGCCAGGTGCGTGAAGCCCGGGCCACCATCGTCAACTTCATCGGCATGATGATGCCGGTGCTGGCCAAGAACGAACCCCAGCCCGACGACACGGACAACACCGTCCGGCTGTTCTACGGCTCCCCGTCCTTTCCCCCGGAGTTCCTCGAGGAGTTCCAGCAGCGCTTCGCCACCGACATCATCGTCGGGTTCGGTATGACCGAGACCTGCTACGGCAGCATCGAGGCTATCCGCGAGGACCGGCGCTCCGGCTCATCGGGCCGGGCACGGCAGCACCCTGACCCGCGCTTCGAGAACACCATCCGCATCGCCGACGCCGCAACCGGCCGGCACGTCGGCCCCAACACCGTCGGCGAGATCACCATCCACAACCCGGCCATCATGCCCGGCTACTGGCGCAACGACGAGCAGAACCGCGAGACCCTGCGCGACGGCTGGCTCTACACCGGAGACCTCGGCTGGCTGGACGAAGACGGCTTCCTCTACTTCGTCGACCGCAAGAAGGACATCATCCGCCGCAGGGGAGAGAACATCTCCTCCCAGGAGGTGGAGAACGTCATCAAGGCCAACCCCAGCGTCCTCGACGCCGCCGTGCTCGCCGTCCCCTCCGATCTGGGCGAGGACGAGGTCAAGGCCTACGTCACGCCTCGCGAGGGGGCGACGGTCGACCCCGAACAGGTTGTCTACTGGTGCGCCGAGCACCTGGCCTACTTCAAGGTGCCCCGCTACTGGGAGGTCCGCGACGAGTTGCCCCGCACGCCCAGCCTCCGGGTCCGCAAGGACGTGTTGCGCCAGGAGCGAGAGGACCTCATCGAGGGCTGCTACGACACCGAGGCCGCCGGCATCCGCCTCAGGTAGCCCGAACTTTTCCTTTTAGGGGCGCACAGCCGTGCGCCCAGGTCTCTGCCAATCGGTCTCTTCAATTATGATTCAGGGCGCACGGCTGTGCGCCCCTACAAACCAAATGCCACCCGAACGGAGGACCGAGAATGCCCGAACCGAAATACTGGCTCTTCAAGTCCGAGCCGTCCGCCTATTCCTTCGACGACCTGCTCAACGAGCAGAACCGGACGGCCGAGTGGGACGGCGTGCGCAACTACCAGGCCCGCAACTTCATGCGCGACGACATGAAGGTGGGAGACCGCGTGCTCTTCTACCACAGCAGCGCCAAGCCCACCGCCGTCGTCGGCACTGCCCGCATCGTGCGTGAAGCCTACCCCGACGCCACGGCCTGGGACCCCAACGACATTCATTACGACCCCAAGAGCAGCCCCGGCGAGACCGTCTGGATGGTGGTGGAGATCCAGGCCGAAGAGCGCCTGCCCAACCCGGTCACGCTGCAGGCGGTCAAGGCCAATCCCAGGCTCAAGGACATGCTGCTCATCCGCAAGGGCCAGCGCCTGTCCATCCAGCCCGTAACCCGAGAAGAATTCGACGAGATCATCGCCATGGGCCAGGCAGGATAGAACGCTATCCCTCACAGGTCCATCACAAGACTCATTGACCCGGTAGGGGCAGCCCTTGTGGCTGCCCTGCTGTACACTCAGAAAGTGCGTGACAAATGCCTGGCCCCGATCATTCAATCCCGCGAGAGACCCGTCATTGTTATGAAAATAGCTGCAACGACCTAACCCTCTCCCTTGAGGGAGAGGGTTAGGGTGAGGGTGAAGTCCTCGCAGAAGTCGCCTCGTGAATTTTCATACCCTTTCGTGTCCCCATGGCCATCCGTCATCCCCGCCCGGGACCCGTCATTCCGGCGAAAGCCGGAATCCAGAATCTATTCGCAGTGCAGAACGATTCGAGTACCGCAACCCCCCGGATTCTGGCATCGCGGGCACGACGAGATGATTTGACGACACCCCCCAGCGACTCCGCAATCGCCCTGGCGTAACCTCGTAGGGGCAGCCCTTGTGGCTGCCCTGTTGTACACTCAGGAGAAGTCGCGGTCCATGTAAGACCTGCTTGGCTCCCTACGCCGGCCATTCCCAACCCGATCCAGGGAAGGACATAATGCCCAACAGCGACACCAGCGCAGCCCGCAGTTTCCACGACGCCACCAAGCTCACCTACATCAGCCTGGCCACCAAGCCGCCTCTATACAAGTCCTACCGCGGCCTGCCGCCGGTGGCGTTACCCCCCGAATTGCCTTCGCCCGGAGCGGCGACGCTGCCCTCCGTCGCCGGCTCGGTGTCCCCGGCCCAGGGGCCGTTGGACCTGTCGGTGCTCGCTCAGTTGCTCCACTACTCCGCCGGCCTGATCCGCCGCAGCACTCTGCGTACCGCCGGCGAGGTGCACTACCGCGCCGCCGCCTCCGCCGGGGCGCTCTACCCCATCGAGCTGTACGTCGTCTGCGGGGACTTGCCGGGACTGCCCGCCGGCGTCTACCACTACGGTCCTGCGACTAACTCCCTCACCCTCCTGCGCTCCGGCGACTACCGCGGCAACCTGGCCGCCGCCTCCGGAGATCACGCTGGGGTCGCCGGTGCCCCCGCCACCATCGTATGCACCTGCGTCTTCTGGCGCAGCGCCTGGAAATACCGGGAGCGCGGCTACCGCTACTGCTACTGGGACAACGGCACCATCCTGGCCAACATGACCGCTACCGCAAACGCCATGGGACTGAATTCAGAAATCGTCGCCGGGTTCGTCGATGCCGATGTCGACTACCTGCTGGGACTGGAGCCCTCCAGCGAGGCCAGTTTCTGCCTCGTGCCCGTCGGCAGCGGCAGCGCCGCACCCCCAGCACTCCCACACCCAGGCCCCGTCGACGCCGGCGTCCTCGGCGTGGAGCGCCGCACCGACTACCCCGAGACCCGCGCCCTGCACCTCGGTTCCGTCCTTACTGATGCGTCTGAGGTGGTTGCGTGGCGGCAGGATGCAGCCAGCCCGCCTGCTACTCCCCTTCCCTCGCCCGAAGACTGGCCCTCCTCTGAACCCCTGGGCGCCACCATCGCCCATCGCGGCTCCACCCGCCGCTTCGCCCGCGAGCCAATGCCGGCGGGACGGCTGGAAGCGCTGCTCGCCGCCTCCACCTCGCCGGTCCGGGCGGACTACGGCGGCGGTCTGATCGACACCTACCTGATCGTCAACGCCGCCGAGGGAATCCACCCCGGCACTTACTACTATTCGCCTCAAAGTAGGAAGCTGGAGCTGCTGTCGAAAGGCGAGTACCGCGAGGAGGCCGGCCATCTCTGCTTCGAGCAGGCCCTCGGAGCCGACGCCGGTGCCGTCGCTTACTTCATGGCCGACCTGAACGCCATTCTCTCCCGCTACGGCAACCGGGGGTACCGCCTCGCCCAGCTGGAGGCCGGCATCCTCGGCGGGCGCATGTATCTGGCCAGCCACGCCATGGGCCTCGGCGCCACCGGCATGACCTTCTTCGACGATGCGGTCACCGCCTTTTTCTCGCCCCACGCTGCGGGCAAGAGCCTGATGTTCCTGGTCGGACTTGGCCTGACCCACCAGCGAAACCAGGTCCACCCCTTCCGCTCCCGCATTGGCGTCCTCAAGGATTCCCTGGCCCGCGGCGCCGGCGCCCAGGGCCGCGACGTCCCCGACTGGCTCTACGCCTGAACGAGGAGAAAGGCCCTAGAGCGGATTAACCGAGTTTGACTGAAACCGGGATTTCAAGTCTCGAATGAGCCGCCGTAGTTCGATTTGCGAATTTGTGCTAACGTTGAACTACGCCCTCGTAGCTCAGTGGATAGAGCGTCGTCGTGCCAAGTCGAAGGTCGTCGGTTCGAGTCCCACCGAGGGGGACGCCGCGTTGGCCCTCCTAATCCTCGAACGATGTAATCCGCGCGGACCCTGTCTGGAGGAACTGCCGTGAACCGCCAACTGTTCCCCGTGATTATAATGATAACCTTGCTGTCCTTAGCTCTCGTCAACTGCCAGACCCAGTCGAGCGCCCCGTCGGACATCGGCGCTGTCGCCACCGCAGCAATGTCTGGAACGGATGGCGCCTCGATGGGATCAGTAACGCTCACTCAAGGGCCAAACGGTCTCTTGGTCTCAGTCAATATGACCGGACTGACCCCCGGGTGGCACGGCTTTCACATCCATGAGACAGGCAGTTGTTCACCGGACTTCGCCGCGGCAGGAGGCCACTATAGCCCCGGTGGCCACGGCCACGGCTTCATGCATTCTTCCCCGCATCACCCCGGCGACATGCCCAACATCTACGCTGGTTCCGACGGTACGGCCATCGCCGATGTCTTCAACACCAAGGCGGCTATAGGCGAGGACGCAGACGCGACCATATTCGATTCGGACGGATCGGCGATCATCGTTCACGCCAAGCCGGACGGCTACGGCGAAAGCCCTGGCGCGGGCGACCGCATAGCCTGCGGCGTAATTGCCCGTAAGTAATTCGGTTATTCTCGACTTTCCTGGGAATCGCCGACTCTCACCGAGCCAATTCCTCAATGGCCACGGGAACCTAACCCTGCAACCCCTCTGGCAGGAGTTAGTGGTCTGGGCTGTCCAAAGGACGCCAACTGCCATGACTCACCAATGGGAGTTAGTCAGTAGCTCGGTTACACTTCCAGAACGACGGTCAATGTAATGGTTCTTGGTTTTATCCAGTCGGGTGGGCTTTACTGCACCCCAAATGTATTGCACTTTCGCAGCGATACCGTTGCAGTATCAATGTATTGGCAAGAGGGTGCTTGATCCCTAAGCGCTAGGGACAAGTACAGGTGACCTGAAGGGCCGGAGCTTCAGTGATTGCGATCACTGCTGGAGTTTCGGCCTTTGTTTTTGTATCTCTAGTCTCATCCAATCGCCCGGCGACGGATGTGCTGCAGCGCCATCTGCATGTGCCACTCCATCGCCCCCAGCCCCACCACTCGCACCCCCACGTCGAAGTAGCGGCGGGCCGAGTCGGCCATGGCGTCGAAGTCGGGCGAGTCCAGGCCCATGTTGTACATGATGGCCGCGCCGTGGCGCTCTCCGGTTTCGACCGCCTTCTCCAGCAGCCGCATGACCTTGGGGTCGTCATACTTGAAGGGCACGCCCAGGATCTTGGTGATATCCCCCGCCGCCAGCCACACCAGACGGATTCCGTCGATGGCCAGTATCTCGTCCAGGTCCCGCAGGCCTCCCTCGCTCTCCACCGTGGGCACCACCAGCGTCCCCTCCCGGGTCCTATCGTTGAACGCCGGAAACTCCTCGGCGGTGTTGAAACGGCGCAGGTGTATCAGCCGGTGCCAGTCATCCCGGAGGCCCATCAGCTCCTGCACCTCCTCCTTGGAGCCGACCGACACGGTCACCGCCGTCGCCCCCAGTGCCAGGGCCCGCGCCGCGTCCGACACGGTGCGCCGGTCCGTTCCCGTGGCCCAGGGGAAGGCCTGCACCCGGATCAGCGGCGATATGCCCGTTCCCCGCGCCGCCCGGATCAGGTGCGCGATGTTGTCCCAGTCGTGGGCCGTGAACATCATGTCGGCCATGAAGGCGTCCATGCCGGCCACCCCTGCCACCTCCACCATGTTGGGATGGCTGAAGACGTAGGCGCACAGCGAGGGCAGCCCGTGGTCCAGGTTGTACAGCAGCCGGTCGGTATCGGGGGAGGGAAACAGCACGGCGCACCTCGAATGTCATGTGTGGCCCGGCGATGCCCGGGGCGCGGCCAGTGTAGACCAAAAATCCATGGCGCTCAAAACCCGGCGGGCTGGTAACATGGATGAGTCTTGGGCCGGATAGGCTGCGAGGGAGCCAGTATGCAAGCGGAGAAGGGTCTTTGGTAGATTTCGACCGGTACGAATGGCTGAGTTTCGACTGTTACGGGACCCTCTCAGACTGGGAAACGGGCATCTCCGATGCGGTCACCGCCGTCTTTGCCCGCCACGGCGTCCGCCGTTCCAGGCAGGAAGTCCTCGCCCTGTTTGCCGACGCCGAGCCCAGGGTCCAGTCCTCAGCAGAATTCCTCGAATACCGGCAGGTGCTGCGCGATGTGCTGCAGCTGATGGCCTGGGAGGTCAGCATCCGCCTTCCCGCCTCGGAGGCCGACGCCCTCGCTGACTCAGTCCCCCACTGGCCGGTCTTTGACGACGCCCCCGAGGCTCTGCGAAGACTCCAGACGCGATACAAGCTGGCCATCATCTCCAACGTCGACGACGACCTGTTTGCCGGAACGGCCCGGGCGCTGGGCATAGAGTTCGATGCCGTCATCACCTCGCAGCAGGCCCGCAGCTACAAGCCGGACCTCAATGGGTTCCGGTTGGCGCAGCAACGCATGGGTGTCGATAGCCAGCGCTGGCTCCACGTTGGCGAGAGTCTCTACCACGACATCGGCCCCGCCAACGCGCTCGGCATCGACAGCGTCTGGGTCAAGCGACCGGACCGCGGCGGCGGCACCCGCCCCACCGAAGCCGTTCCTTCCCTGCAGGTGCCGGGCCTGGCTGAACTGGCCGAGATTGCCTGCCCCGAATAGGCGTCTCCCCTTCCCGATATCCGCGACCGCCGACGCCAGCATTCTTGGCGACTTTCAATATCGGTGTCGGCCCTCCTGTCCGCTCATGGTGAGCCTGTCGAACCACGAGCGGACCGCCATTCGAAAACAAAGGAAGCAGTTTTTCGACGGTCTGAATACCCCGTCATGCCGGCGGTCAGGGCAATCGCGTTTTAATTTTCTGCGCGCTTTTCAGCTTGGCACGGTTGGCTAAAGCACCGTCATTCCGGCGAAAGCCGGAATCCAGAAGGCTTTCCACTTGGAAATCGTCCAATTGTCGGTCAGCCTGGATTCCCTCTTTCTAGGGAATAACAGTTTAATGAGCCTCACGACTGTAAGACGTGATTGCCCCGCCTGCCGGCCTCTCCGCCCGTTCCCCCGTCGCGCCCTGTAATATAATCGGTGCGCAGATAGTCGCCGCGGCGTCCCCCACCACGTGCTGCGGCATCCGAGGTGAAGCATGGAAACCGTAGGATTCATCGGCCTGGGCAACATGGGCGGCGGCATGGCCGGAAACATCCAGAAAGCGGGCTACCCCATGGTCGTTTATGACCTGCGCGAGGAGGCCACCCGTCCCTTCCTGGAGGCCGGCGCTCGACTGGCCAACTCTCCGGCCGACGTTGCCGGACGCTGCGACGTGACCCTGACCTCCCTGCCCGGCCCCCGCGAGGTGGAGTCGGTTGCCGTGGGGACCGAGGGCGTTCTCGAGGGCATCCGGCCGGGATCGGTCTACATCGACCTGTCCACCAGCCGCCCCACCCTGATCCGCGAGCTGGAGGTCAAGTTCCGTGCCAAGGGCGTCCACGTCCTCGACGCTCCGGTCAGCGGAGGCAAGACTGGCGCCCAGACCCGCAACCTGGCGGTAATGGTCGGCGGAGAGCGCGAGATCTTCGACCGGGTGAAGCCGTTGCTGGACGCCTTCGGCGACAAGGTCTTCTACGCCGGCGAGATCGGTGCAGGCTCCGTGGCCAAACTGGTCCACAACATGATCGGCCACGGCGTGCGGCAGGCCATCGCCGAGGGACTCACCTTGGGCGTCAAGGCAGGCGTCGACCCCGAGCCGCTCTGGGAGTGCGTCCGCCGTGGCTCCCTGGGTCGCATGAACATTCTGCACGAGGGTCTCGTCCGTACCCTGTTCCGGGGCGAGTACGATCCGCCCAGCTTCGCCCTGGAACTGGCGCGAAAGGACATCGGCCTGGCCACCGACCTTGGCCGGGAGTTCAATGTGCCCATGCCCGTCGCCAACTTGGCCGAGCAGATCGCCATCGAGGCCATGAACCGTGGCTGGGGCGGGATGGACAGCTCCGTCACCATCCGTCTGCAGGAGGAGCAGGCGGACGTGGAGGTGCGAGCTCCCCACGTCGACCCGGCCAGGGCCGCCCGGTTCATCACCACCCACCCCGACGCGGAGTAAGAAGCTATCTCAAGACTGCCCGGTTAAACCGACCGTCACTCCCGCGAAAGCGGGAGTCCAGGGCTTGTCGCAGGGCTGAACGCTGGTACCCCTCTTTCTCGTGAATTTGCTAGGGAGTGTCGTCGAATTAACCTGCCAGACCTGTAACGGCTTCAATTCCGTCATTCCGGCCCCCACCTCGTCATTCCGGCGAAAGCCGGAATCCAGAATCTCTTTGCAGTGCAGAACGATTCGCGTACCGCAACCCCCCAAATTCTGGCATCCTGGGCACGACGAGATGATTTGACGACACCCCTTAAGAAACTATCTCAAGACTGCCCGGTTAAACCGACCGTCACTCCCGCGAAAGCGGGAGTCCAGGGCTTGTCGCAGGGCTGAACGCTGGAACCCCTCTTTTTCTTGAACTTGGGAAGTCCCTTTGCGATCGTCCTGTTCCGCCTGGGATCGGGTCTCGAACCCGGGAAAGCACCCGAAAGTGCCGGCACCTCAGCGCAGGTGTTCCAGCATCGCCAGCGGCGTGGTCGCCAGCAGACCCGCGTCCACCGGCATCACGATGCCCGAAACCCACCGCGATTCGTCGCTGGCCAGGAACACCGCTGCCCAGCCTATATCCCACGCGTCTCCCTCCGTCCCCAGCGGCCCCGCTCGGCGTCGCAGGTCGCGGAACTCGTCGGACATCGGGCCGGACACCATCGGCGTGTAGATGTGGCCCGGCGCGATGCAGTTGACCCGGACATTGTCCCTGCCGTGAGTGACGGCCATGGTGGCCGTCAGTCCGATGATGCCCGACTTCGACGCCGCGTATGGCACAGCTGCGCCCCCGCTCCCGGCCCGTATCCCGGCGATGGACGATACGTTGATGATCGAGCCTCCTCCCGATTCAATCATGGCAGGGATGGCGTGCTTGCTCGTCAATACCATCGATTTCAGGTTCACGTTGAGCACCTGGTCCCAGTGGTCCTCGTCCACGTCAACCACCGTCCCCTGGCCCAGAATGCCAACGTTGTTGAACAGCACGTTCACCCCACCGTACCGCTCCACCGCAGCATCCACCATGGCGTGGCAGTCCTCCGAGCTGGTGACGTCGGCCTGGAACACCGATGCCTCGCCGCCCTCCTCGCGGATTGCCGACAGCGTTTCCTCCGCCTGCTGCAGGGAACGGTCCACCAGCAGCACCTTGGCTCCCTCCCGGGCGAACAGAATCGCTGTGGCCTTGCCCGTGCCCACCCCCGGGCCGCTGGAGCCGGCACCCGTAACTATTGCAACCTTGCCTTCCAGCCTGAATCTTGGTCGCTGCATCTGACCTCCTGCACTGGCGGAAAAGGGATAAGTTCCCGTCTTGTTCCTTCGATTGACTTACCGGCCAAAGAAAACCGCGCCGTTCGCTTCTCGCGGCAACGGCGCGGTGTGACTGTACCGAGGGTCCGGTAACGCCTAGTTGGCGAGGCGCGCCCGACCGTTATCGGCCACGTGGGCCAGCTCGCTGTCCGGCTCCTCCAGGTGGCCGTAGGCCAGTCGCAGCGCCACGTCCCCCGAGGTGTTCCACACCTGCCTCAGGTCATCGTCGATCAGCTCGATCACTGCGGGACGTACCCCTGAGTTCTGGCCAATGTCGGGGTAGAGCTTCCACGACTCCTTCTTGATGGCCTCCATCCTGGCGCTGCGGTTCCCGTTTTCACCCCGGCGTTCCTCGAAGTGCCAGGAGTACCAGGCATTCACCATGTCCCGGAATATGGCCAGGTCGGAGAGCGAAGCCCCCACCGTGGACATCTGGACCTCAAAGCGGTGGTTGTTGCTTGGGTGGCCTTCCACCGCGGCGAACCTGCGTCCCCCGCCCAGGCCTCGCAGGACCGAGTCATGCAGTGCCGATGAGGTGATGCCAACACCGGCCGCGGAGTCCACGTGGCCCAGGCGGTATTCACCGACCCGCCACATCTTTTCCTCCATGGCCGCCGCTCCCATCCGCATTTCCACCAGCAGTTCTCCCAGCTCCTCGCCGGAGCGGGTGCCTGTGGAGATAAGCGACATGAAGCCGTCCTCAATTGCGACCGTCTCCTTTATCTTGACCGCCAGGGACTCCGCCATCAGGTTTTCCAGTTCCTGGATATCCACCCGGTCGGAGCCGTATACCGGTTTGCCTCCCAGTGACTGGTGCACCGACTGGCAGATTTCCATCAGTTCCAGGTTACTCAGTTGGAATCGGCTGAGAATCCTGGTGGCGATATCCTGGGCCTGCACTCCGGACACCAGGTTCTTCACCGTGGGGTCCTCGTTGTCGAAGGTCCAGTACTCCGGGTCCGTGACCTCCCGGAACAGCCTGCCGCCGCCCACGGACTCGCGCCTCAACTGGTTCACGGTGTCCGTCCAGGACGAGGAATAATCGCCGATTTCCTCGAGCAGATGGGCGATGACCTCTCCGGTGCGGTTGAGGCACAGCGTCTCGAGCCATTCGTCGGTTTCCATCTGCCAGCCCAGCAGCCGCCTGCGTCGCTCCTTGGGGCTGGCGTCCAGCTCGGCATGGGTGGGCTCGGACACCACCGGCATGTCCCGCTGTACCACCCGATCGGCCAGGGTGGCCCATCGCCTTACCGGAGGGTCCTGGTCGGGTGACATAATCAGGTTCTGCAGGAACATCGCCTGTAGTCGGGTGGAGATGCCGGACGTTAGCTCGTTTCGCCTGACCTCGGCCAGGGTGCTCGCCCTTGCCAGCTCCGTCCTTACGTCGCTGTTGGCCTCCATGGCCATCCGGTCGCTGATGTTCCCCTCGGGCCGCATCCGCTCGAAAACGGACTGCAACGCCCTTTCCACATCCGCCAGAATATCGTGGAAGGTTCCTAGTATCTGGTTATAGGCCTCCCTCGGACCGCCCGACCCGCCGGGACGCGCTGACTGGATGAAGGCCAACGGGTCCACCGGCGATGGCAGGACATTGCTCATCTGACTGAAGGACGGCCTGTTGCGGCGTATTCTGAATCGCGCCATCTTTCCCCTTTCTACAGCCTGCTGCGCCACTGATTTTGGAGATATTGCTTGGCAGTCTGTGTGAAGAAGCCATCCAGCAACCCGATCTCACGAGAGCTGATTGACCCGAAACGGGCGTCCTCTTGGTTGTTCGCCTCTCTCATGGTCTCGTGGAACCGGGCCCACCAGTCCTGCCCCGTCCCCCATGCGTCGGCGACCAGGTCCTCCAGCACCCTGGCAACGTGGTTGCGTTGCACCGGCAGCGAGTCCTTGGGCGACCGGTGCAGAAGGCACACGTCGAAGTGAGGCCCGATGGCTTCTATTCTTTTGTCAGGATATACCGTGATCGTGAATGTATCGCTGCCAGTGTGTTCACTGCGTCCAACCTGCACGCCCGTCACCGAACGGAGAAACTGCAGGATGGCGTAGGCGTTTCGCAGCTGCAGCGGGTAGGTCGTTTCCGGGTCCCGCGACATCCCCCGCTGTGGCAGCAGCAGGTGCAGCACCACGCTGAAGTTGTAGGCCGTCCCACGCACCTCCGAAAGGGCCGCCAGCAGCACCGGCAGCGCCCCCACGGTACCGCCGCCCAGGAAGGCGACGATATGGATGCGGAGATAAGTTATCCCCTCGTAGTAGGGACAGATCTGCTCGATGGACGAGTCCAGGTGCCCCCGCACGTCACTGTAGTTGAACCGGCCTGCGACCCCCGCGTTGGCCAGCGTCCCCAGCGCTCCCTCCCGGGAAAGGCTCAGGTACTTGAGCTCAGGCACGCACTCCGTGATCCACGGGCGCATGTCCCTCAGGTTCGAAAAGTGGGGCAGCACCAGGGGTATGAAACGTGCAGCCCTGGAAATTTCACCTCGGGTGGCCTCCCGGGTGTCCATATAGAGGAACGCCAGGTTCTTGCGGTCCTCGAAACTCCAGTTCTCCGACGCCGACTCCAGTTTCCTCACAATCTGGCAACTGGTAGAGCCGAGTCCAATTACCATGGAAGGTGAAACCATCCGCTGAACATTTCTGTTCGCGTTCAGTCGCAACAGTCCGGAGTCAGTTGTTAGTGTTACCATTGCGGCTCCTCAAAGGGCATCCTCAACCCGTGCTCGCGTGGCCCTAGAATATGGTAAATAAATTGTCTTTGTCAAATGACATAAGATGGGAAATGGCTACGGAAATTACGAAAATCGCCTCCCTGATTTCCCTGTTTGAGCCCTGGCGCGGGAATACGCTAAACCTCGAGAATGATACCCATGGTCAACGCCCCCGCGCACCTCTCAAAAGTACCCGTATGATACCCAATCCGGTAACACCCCGGGCGGACGCCCTGATCGCCTTCTGCGCTCCCCCGACGCGGTCTTCGGTACGCTCAGGCGCCTAGAGAGAGCCGTCAATTTAACCCGCCAGACCTGTACCCGCTCCCCTTCCGTCATTCCGGCGAAAGCCGGAATCCAGAATCTCGTAGCAGCGCAGAACGATCCACGAACCGCAACCGCCCGGATTATGGCATCGCGGGCACGACGAGATTATCTGACGACTCCCCTTAGAGAGAGCCGTCAATTTAACCCGCCAGACCTGTAACTGCTTCTATTTCGTCATTCCGGCGAAAGCCGGAATCCAGAATCTCGTAGCAGCGCAGAACGATCCACGAACCGCATCCGCCCGGATTATGGCATCGCGGGCACGACGAGATTATCTGACGACTCCCCCTAGAGAGAGCCGTCGATGCTGATGTCCAGCAGCCCCGGCCTTCCGCTCTCGAACATTCTCCGCGCCACCGGGCCGATCTGTGCCGGGTCGCTGATTTTCTCGCTGGCCACACCCATGGCCTGCGCCATCGCCGCCAGGTCCAGCGCATTGGCGAAGTCCATGCCCACGTAATCGCTGACCCGGTCCTCCTCGTCGAGCATGCGTTTCAGGTAGATGTCCATGTTGACCTTGAGAATCCGGTAGGCCCGGTTATTGCAGACGGCATAGACCACCGGGATATTGAAGGTGGCAGCAGTCCACAGCGCCTGCACCGTGTACATCGAGGCGCCATCACCCACCACCGCCAGCACCGGACGGTCCGGCCTCGCCAGCTTTAGGCCCAGCGCTCCCGGCATGGCCCAGCCCAACGCGCCGCCCTGTATGCCGAAGAATGTGCCCGGCTCGTCGAAGTCGAACTCCTGCATCATGGCCGGACGGGAGGTCACCGCCTCGTCCGCCACGATGGTGCCCTGGGGCACGGCGGCGGCCAGCTCGTGCATCATGCGCTCCACGGCCATGGGACTGCTGTCCCACCGTTGCCTGAGCCGCTCCTGGTACTCCTCCCTGGCCCTCCGTCGCCGCTCCCCCAGCTCCGCCGTCCTGGTGGCCGCGGCCTCCCTGGCCGGCCCCGACATGTCCTGGTCCAGCGCGTCAGCCAGCTCCGCCAGTCCCGTGGCCGGGTCGGCAAAGACTCCCACCTCTGTCGGGTAATTCTTTTCCACCTCTCTTGTTGCGCTGTCCAGGTGCACCAGCTTGGTCGTGGGGTCCAGCAGCGGCACGCCCACGTACAGGAACGACGCGAAGACGTTCGCCCCCACGGCCAGCGCCACGTCCGCGCCGGACAGCAACCGGCGGGTCACCGGGCTGCTGGTGTTCAGCAACCCGCTCCACAGTGGATGGCTGGTGGGGAAGTTGACCTCCGAGAACGAGGAGGCGAACACCCTCGCCCCCAGTTGCTCGGCCACCCGCACCATCTGCTCCACCCCGCCCGATTGAGCGATGCGGTCCCCGATGATGATGACGGGATTTTCAGCCCCGGCCAGCAGCGCCGAGGCCCGTTCCACTGCCTCCGTGTCGGGACGTGTGCGGTGGTACCCTCGACCGGAGCCGATGATGTCCACCTCTGCCTCCCGGTCCATCGTGTCCCAGGGGAACGACAGGAACACCGGGCCCGTCGGTGGTGTCTTGGCCTCGTTGAAGGCCCGTCGCACCGCACTCGGCACGTCCTCGGCGTGGTGAATCTCGTGGCTCCATTTGCTGTACTGCCGGGTCATCTGCACCAGGTCGCCCGACAGCGTCGGCTCGCTGAGCAGCATGCGGGTGTCCGAGTTGCCCGCGGTCAGTACCACCGGCGTGCCGCCCCGGTAGGCGTTGTACAGCGCGCTGATGCCGTTGGCCAGCCCGCCCGCGATGTGGATGTTGGCGAAGGCGGGACGCCCCGTGGCCCTGGCGTAGCCGTCGGCCATGCCCACGGCTGTGCCCTCCTGCAGGGCCTGGATGTACTTGATCTCCGGAAAGTCCTGCAACGCGTCCATCATCGGCGTCTCGCTGGTACCGGGATTGCCGAAGATGTACTCGACCCCCTCGGCCATCAGCATTCGTACCAGTGCTTCCTTGCCGGTCATTACGGGCATCAGGCCACCTGCCTTTCGCTGATTTCTGACGGTCCGGCGACTTGCCACGGCCGGTTAAGCAGAGATCTCTCCTGCATTCAAGGGAGATCAGAGATAGGTCATCCACTCCAGGAGGTTGTCGTCGGGGTCGCGGGCGTACAGGCTGAGCGAAGGCAATTTCCCGGATCCTCGGCCGCCCTTACGGGGCGCCGGCCCCAGTATGACCTCCACACCCGCTTCCGCCAGCCACTCCTGGCACTCCTCCACAGTCCCGTCCCAGACGAAGCAGATGTCCGCGCTGCCAGGAACCGCCGTGGGGCCGCGCAGTCCCGCGACGTACCCCTCCGGGTGAACGTTGATCTTCGAGTCGCCCACCTGGATGGAGAAGATGTTCGCCGTCCCTGCTCGCCACTCCTCCTCGTCGTTGATCGTAAACCCCAGCCGTTTGTAGAAGGCGATCAGCCTCTCGGCGTTGGCGGTGGGCATGGCGATATGGTCGATGGACGCGGTGGGCATCGGCTACCTCCAGGGGGCGCGGAGTGCAGCCCCAATCATATCCACCGCCCCGGGGGCTGGCAAGGATACGACATTCCTGCCCAGGTGCCCCGGTGACGCGGCCGGCAATCGCCGCAAGCTGTGCTGTTTCCGCATCCGCGCGGGCACCGGACTCAGTCCACACTCCAGAGGGAGCAATGAACGATAACCTGGGAGAGGGCCATGATCGCCGCGGGCAACTGCTCCGCGCTCTCCGCCTCCGCGACCAGCTCCCCACCGGCGGCGGATACTACGGCGAGCTCCTCGAAAAGGAATGTATTCCCCTCCAGCATGTCTCTACCCATCTCGTCGTCCATCGCCGACAGGAGGTTACGATAACCGACCAGCTCTATCCGTTCCATGGGGTAGGCGACCACGAATTTATCGCCGTGTTTCCTTACCAAAAGCTCCAGCCACATGCCGTTGGGCAGGCGAATAGGTGTCCGGACCTCCACATCATCGCCGGGGCCGGGAGCGATGACGAACAGGGGCGCCAGGCCCCGTTGCAGCCCCTCCCATATTTCACCTGCAACCCCCGTATATTCCTGCGAGTCCTCGCTCGTCGCATCGTTGGATAGCAGGGCGAGTCGGGCGAGCATTTCGCGGTGTCCGTGCTCCGCCTCCTGCCACGTGTCATACCTTCTCGAGAACTCGGTCCGGGGATCAAAGTGAGGCATTTCATAAACCGATGTCCCGAAGGGCTTGTAACCCCGGTGCTCCGGCATGATGGAAAAGGTGGTCCTCACAGTAAAATCGCCCACCGTCTCCTGCCCTACGATCGCCATTTCAGCCACGTCGTTCTGCATTCTCCAAATGCCGTACTGGGCTGGAGACACCTCTACCGCATTGAATTCGCTGTCTATAATCCGATATACCCGGTCATCTTCTGGCTCCTCTGCTGGCAACTCAAGGCGTTTCACTAAGTTGCGGAACCGGTTCAGCATGTTCCGATATTCTCCCTATTCTCCGCCCGCCGGGACGGCTGACAGAGACGGCATTCGGCTGTTCAGATTGCTTGCATTAACGCGGGCAAGGATCGGCGACAAGCAGGACCAGCAAACCTCGGCATTCGCTCCCTGGTGTCCCAACGTGAGAAACCTCAGCGGCCAATGCTCTGCCCGGTACACAATTACCGGCAAAAACCGCCGTCCCTGCGGCTATTGTCGCACGGAATTTGGTCTCGCTCCACACATCAATCCTCCCTCGCAACGGGCGGGTTACCCCCGTCACCCCGGCGAAAGTTCACCTTTTTCCACGGTGCCACTGGCAGCGAGTTACCCCCCGTCACCCCGGCGAAAGTTCACTTTTTTCCACGGTGCCACTGGCAGCGAGTTACCCCCCGTCACCCCGGCGAAAGTTCACCTTATTCCACGGTGCCACTGGAGAACGGGTTAGCCTCCCGTCACCCCGGCGAAAGCCGGGGTCCAGAAAAACCTGCCCAAGAGACAATCTCCCCCTCCCCAATTCCCTCCCTTCATTGTTGGGAAGATAGCCGTACCTGCGCCGTTGGAGACCTTCTCTGTAGGGGCGCACTCCTGAGCCTGTCGAAGGGCGTGCATCCGTATTCATCCCCATACGTGCCCCACAGGGCCATAGCCAATCCCGGCGAAAGAACGACACCCCGTACTCGATACAAAGCCGGAATCCAGTGGCCTGCAAATCGGCCCAATCGTGCCGGACGAATCCGATCCCTGCTTGCCGAGTGAGGGATTCAAGAACCGATGAGGCCCTGGATTGCCGGGAAACTGGGACTGAGAGCGATCAATCAATCCAAATGCGATAGCCTCGCCTACGGGCCCGTTTTCCGAGAACACCGGGAACCTGGGTGTGGTAGGCTAGGCGCGTTACCTTACTCACCGAACGGGGGCTGTATGTTCGACCTGTTTCTGCGCAACGGCCGCATCATCGACGGCTCCGGCCAGACCTGGTTTCATGGCGGGGTGGGAGTCACCGGAGACACCGTCACCATCGTGCGCTCCGGTGAAGCCGATGTCGAGGCCGGGAGGGTCATCGACGTCAACGGCAGCGTGGTCTGCCCCGGATTTATTGACATGCACTCCCATTCCGACCTCGTTCTCCTGTCCAATCCTCGGCACGAGGTCAAGCTCCGCCAGGGCGTTACCACCGAACTGATGGGGATGGATGGACTGTCCTACGCCCCCTCCTCGCCCGGAAAACTCGAGCAGCTCCTCTACTACCTGGCAGCAGTCAACGGCATGCCCCCCGAGGGCGTTCGCTGGGGTTCCGTCCGGGAGTATCTCGACCTCTTCGAAGGCCGAGTTGCCTGCAATGTGGCCTTCATGGCCCCCCACGCCGCCATTCGCGTCGAGGCCATGGGATGGGACGACCGCCTGCCCACCGGGCCCGAGTTGGCCCGCATGCGTGAGCTGGCCCGACAGGCAATGCAGGACGGCGCCTTCGGTTTCGCCACCGGCCTGACCTATCCCCCCGGCGCCTACAGCGACACCAACGAGCTCGTCGCTGTCAGCCAGGCCATTGCCGATCTGGGCGGCATGTATATGACCCACGCCAGGTACACCCTGGGCGATCGGTTGCTTGACCCCTTCCGCGAGGCCATCGAGATCGGGCGCCGCGCCGGTGTGCCGGTCCACATTTCCCACTACCACAACCCCGTTGACGGCATGGGCCAGCAGATGGTCGGCCTGGTGGATGAGGGACGCAATTCCGGTGTCGACGTCACTTTCGACCAGTATCCCTACGCCGCCGCCTCCACGGTCCTCCACTCATTGCTCCCCTACTGGGTACACTCCGGAGGGCCGTCGGCGCTGCTGGGGCGCATTCGCCAGCAGGCCGTACGCGACGAGATCGGCGATGCCGTGGAGCCCATGTGGGGCCTCACCCTGGACCACTACATATTCGCCAACGTGCCCAGGAACAAGGAGTGGGAGGGTCGTTCCCTCGGCGACCTGGCCCGGTACCAGGGCAAGCGCATGGTGGATGCCATCTGCGACATGCTCATCGAGGAGGACCTTGAGGTCTCCTTCGTCGCCCGCACCGGCAACCCGGACAACATCCGCACCATCGTTCGCCATCCCGCCCAGATGGTGGGTTCAGACGGCATTATGACCGGCGACTGGCCCAACCCGCGCACCTACGGAACCTTCCCCTACGTGCTCGGCCAGTTCTGCCGCGAGGAGGGCCTGTTTCGCCTCGAAGACGCGGTGCGCAGGATGACCTCCGCTCCTGCCCAGCGCCTCGGCCTGCAGGATCGGGGCATTCTCCGCGACGGCATGAAGGCCGACATCGTTGTCTTCAACCCCGACACCGTCCGGGCTAACGCCACCTTCGAGGAGCCAAAGCAGTTCCCCGACGGCATCTCCCACGTCTTGGTCAACGGCCAGATGGTGGTGGATAATGGATCCCACACCGGCGCCCTCCCCGGCCGCGCCCTGCGCTCTCAGTGAGTCCGGCAGGATTATCGAGGTCCAGTTTGAACGAAACAGAAGGTGGCCTGCGAAAGGAAATCCCGGTAACCGTCGAGAAATGGGACGGTTACTATGTCGCTACATTCAGCTTGGGATCGTGGCACCAGATGTCCGGAGTAACTGATGGGCGAACTTTCGACGAGCTTCTGGCCAATATTCAAGAGGCAGTCTCTTTGTCCCTGTCGGAAGAGAATCCCGCGGATTTCGGCCTCGTAGAAATTCCTGCGGTGGCCCTTTCTTTTCGAATGGAGCTGGACCATACCCCAATTTACACTAACCTTGAATGGACAGGCATGCACTACACCGACTGAGCCCGGAGGCCCCATGGACTTCGAACCCACCTACACCACCGAGCAGGAAGAGTTCCGCCGTGAGGTCAGCGCCTGGCTCAAGCAGCACGTCCCCGACAGCATCCACCACCCAGCCGACCCGGCCGACCTCACCTGGGACCAGTACCAGATCCGCCGTGAGCTGGGCCGCAAGCTGGGCGACAAGGGCTGGCTCTGGCCCACGGCACCGGCCCAATACGGTGGAGGCGGCCTCGACGTCGACAGCGCCGTGGTTATCGAGGAGGAGATCGACTCCTTCGGCCTGACTCTCCCGCCCTACTACGACTCCGGCGGGCGCCTCGGCGGCAACTCCATCCTCGTATGGGGCTCCGAAGAGCAGAAGCAGTCCTTCCTGCCGCCCATCTTCACCGGCCGCGTCCGCACCTGGCAACTCCTCTCCGAGCCCGAGGCCGGCTCCGACCTCGCCAACGTCAAGACCCAGGCCCTCCGCGACGGCGACGAGTACGTCCTCAACGGCCAGAAGATCTTCGTCGGCAGCGACCACGGCTGCGACTACATGTGGACCATCACCGTCACCGACCCCGAGGCCAAGCGCCACGAGAACCTGGGCTGGTTCATGGTGCCCTCCCACCTGCCCGGCATCACTATCCAGCCCATGGACCTGCTCATCTCCGGCGGCGAGTCTGGCGCGGGCTCCGGCGTCAAGCAGACGGTCTACTTCGACAACGTCCGCGTCCCCGCCTTCAACCTCGTCGGCGGCGAGAACCAGGGTTGGAAGGTCGCCACCACCCACCTCGAGCTGGAGCACGGCACCGGCGGCCGCATCGGCCGCAACTGGCTGGTCGACCGGCTCTTCGACCACTGCCGCACCACCCAGCGGCGCGGCGAGCCGATGACCA
Source organism: Dehalococcoidia bacterium (assembly GCA_965208825.1). Taxonomy (GTDB): domain Bacteria; phylum Chloroflexota; class Dehalococcoidia; order Lucifugimonadales; family UBA3495; genus VXOI01. The sequence continues at coordinate 97,889 of CBDBPP010000001.1, read as the reverse complement.
GCGACCCCGACGTTCGCGATCGCCTCGTCGACGTCTACATCGAGGCCGAGATTGTGCGCCTGCTCAACCTGCGCAACTACTGGATGCGACACAGCGGCGCCCACATCACCTACGAGGGCCCCCAGGCCTCTTACGTGCGCAAGACCTCCGGACTCCGCATGGCCCAGGCGATGCTCGACATCCTCGGCCCCGCGGGCCTGACCCACGACCCCGAGCTGGGCGCAGCCGACGGCCACATGGAGGCCCACAGCCGCGCCGGCATCGTTGCCATCCACCCCGGCGGCACCACCGACATCCAGAAAGTCATCATGGCCCGCCGCATCGGCATCGGCCGCGAGGTCCGCGAGCGTGCCGGCGCCCTCGGCTAGTTCGAAAGAACGAACATGGCACCGGGCAACCACAAGGGTTGCCCCTACAAATAATCAACGCCGATCACACCTGTAGGGGCGACCCTTGTGGTCGCCCTTGGTCAGGTCAGAAACTACGCCATCGCTGAACCCAAAGGACTGAAATGGACCTCTCCCTCACTCCCGAACAGGAAATGCTGAAGACCGCCGCACGGCGCTTCGTCTCCCAGGAATACCCCAAGGAGACGCTGCTGCAGATCGCCTCCCCCGACGACACCACGCCCCTCGAGCCCTGGGGCCGGCTCGCAACCACCGGATGGCTGGGCATCCTCATACCTGAACAGTACGGGGGTGAGGGCGGTTCGTTCACCGACGCCGGCGTGCTGTTCGAGGAGTTGGGCCGAGGCCCCGTGCCCGGCCCGCACCTGACCTCCGCCGTCCTCTCCGCCCTGGCAATCCTCGAGGGCGGCACCGAGGAGCAGAAGCGCGACTGGCTGCCCCGCATCGCCAGAGGCGAGATGCGACTGGTCCCCGCCATCACCGAGCGCGACTACGGCTGGGACCAGCGCGACGTCCGCCTCACCGCCACGGTAGCTAGCGACGGTCTGCGCCTCAGCGGCTCCAAGGCCTACGTCTTCGACGGCGAGACCGCCAGCCACTACCTAGTCGCCCTCCGCTCCGGGGAGACCGGGGACGTTGGCCTCGTCGTCGTACCCGCCAACGCCGAAGGCGTGTGCGCCCGCAACCTGCCCGGATTCGCCTGGAACCTCGCCGAAGTCACCTTCGACAACACTCTCGCCGACTCCACCAACCTCCTCGGCAACGGCATACCCGGCGGCTGGCACGCCTGGCAGCGGGCCGTCGCCAAGGCCATCCCCGTCATCGCCGCCTACCAGGTCGGCGGCTGCCAGGCCGTCTACGAGGTCTCCGTCGATTACAGCCGCACCCGCATTCAGTTCGGCACCCCCATCGGACGCTTCCAGCGCGTCCAGGACCAGGTCATCGCCCTCGTCAACCACCTCGACGCCGCCCGCTGGACCACCTACGAGGCCCTCTGGAAGCTCGACGTCGGACGCGATGCCGCCAGCAGCATCAGCCTGTGCAAGGCCGTAGCCAGCGAAGGCTACTACCAGGCCTGCAACTACGCCCACGAGGTCCACGCCGGCGTGGGCAGCATGACCGAGTACGGCCTCACCCTGCACACCGCTGCCTCCCGCACCCTCTACCACTTCCTCGGCGACCCCAAGCAACACAAGCGCGAGCTCGCCGCCGCCCTGGGAATGTAGCAACGGCCGCATCTCCATTGGCCGGTCAACGGCCACGGCCCGTTCATTGTGAATCCTGAGCCAGTCGAAGGATCGAACCACCAACGGGCCGGATGCCAAACCGATTATCCGGCGGCCCGGGGATGGGAGTGGCGATACCCTTCTCCCACCTGGAGAGGGTCTGTCAATCATGTAGCGGCGGGTTTCGAAACCCGCTCGGCTGTGTCAATGCAACCCGTGAGGATGCTCCTTGGGCGACCTTTTCCTCTGCTGTCCACCCCTGCTTGTTATGAGGTAAACTGCTATACGTAAATAAGTGAATCACTAAAGTCGTGGTAAGCTTAAGAAGCGAGAGATGAAAAATATCAGCGTAACCGTCGACGACGATACCCACCGCAGGCTCCGCATCAGGGCCGCCGAGCGGGGCACCTCCGTCTCGGCCATGATCCGGGAGCAAATGCTCCGCGTCCTGAACGGCAGCACCCAGGAAGAATCCGAAGAAACCGAGCCCGAAAGGCGCCGCCGCAGGCTGAGGGAATTATTGGACGAATTCCAGCGCCGGGGCATCGGACTTTCGATGAAGGATAACCTGACCCGTGAGGAGATGTACCAACGCGGTGCGCGTCACTGACACCAACATTCTCCTCTACGCCGCCAGTGCTGACCCATCGGATGCCGCCAAGAGCGCTCGTGCCCTCGAGGTATTGGGCGAAGATTCATTGGCATTCTCCGTCCAGGTGCTGCAGGAGTTCTACCACCAGGCCACCCGCAGGTCCCGCCCGGGACGCCTGACCCACGACGAGGCAATGAGGTTCCTTGATCGCTTCGCGGAAGTACCAGTGCAACCGGTGACTTACGAGATATTCCGCAGAGCGACCGATCTCTGCAACCGCTATGGCATCTCCTACTGGGACGCCGCCATTCTCGCCGCCGCGGCCGCCCTGGGCTGCGACGCCGTCTACTCCGAGGACATGAGCGACCAGCAGGACTACGGCGGAATACGAGTCATCAATCCCTTCGGGGACCAGCAGACCGCCTGAACGCCCAGGCTATCACATTCCGGCTACCAGCTCCCTCCCCCTCGAGCAAAAAGGCTGGGGTGAGGGTGAACCCCCCGCGACAGGTGCCAAACCTGGTAAACGTAGGGGCGGGTTTGAAACCCGCCCCACGTACTCTCCGTAAACGCCGCAAACTGTAGGGGCGCACAGCCGTGCGCCCTCCACCAACATCACCACCGCCGCCTCCACCCGTCCAAACACCACCGCCGCGAACTCGCCGCCGCTGGGGTTGTACAGGCCACACAGATCAAACCATCTATTTTGAAAATAACCGCTTCACAAAATCCCGGTGCGCTCTTTCGATTTCGGGATTCTTCTGTTCTCCCTCCCGCGTACCGGGGCGCAAAACCGAGACCTCGGGACTCTTCTCCTGTCTTCGGGCCAACCGCGCCAATCTAATTTCGTTGTATGAAAAACGTCCTTCCACCTCCTCCCACACCGGCCTCAGTAGTTCATCGCCCACCATGGCAAAGACCACCTCGATTTCCCTTCGCCGCTCGGTGGAGGCGAGTAAGTGCCCCAGTTCCACCGGCAGTCCCTCACCCACCAGTCGCTCAATGTGGCCGAGAACGGTGGTGACCGCAATTCCTCGGGCCTCAGCAACGGCTTCAAGAGAAGCGCCTTCGGAGACGAGTCGACCGGTTTCGCGGCAGGATTGGTTGACGATGCCGGACCTTCGATTTTCAGGTGCCGCCTGTACTACTGGACTGTCCGGCTCCGGCCAACCCTTCTCCTTAGCGTAGGCATTTATCCGCTCCAGGAACGGACCGCCGAACTCCTCCAGCTTCGCGTGCCCGACGCCTGAAACACGTGCAAACTCTGCGGTCGAACGAGGAACCTTGTGCGCCATGTCCTGAAGGGCACGGTTGCCGAATATCACGAATGCAGGGACTCCGCGCTCGTCGGCAATTCGCTTGCGGAGCGCAGACAATGCATTGTAAAGCTCCACGTCATAGTCTCCCGACTCTCCACGACTGTTTCGACTTCGGGAACTTGAAACCACCTCACGCTCAACTGGTCGCGACAGCGCCAACCTCTCTCGATCCCTCAGAAACTCGCGGCCTCTGCTGCTTACCGCCAATGTTGGGAACTCTCCATCCGCAACGGTAAGCATTCCCTCTCGTTTCAGTTCCTCCACTAGGTTCCTAAGGTCATCTCTGGAGGAGTCGGCCGCTATTCCGTACACCGAAAGCTGGTCGTGGCCCTGAGTCAGCACCCGCTCGGCTCTGCTTCCACGGAGTACATCTATTACATGAGCCGCCCCAAACCGTTCACCGGTCCTTATAACCGCCGAGAGCATCTTCTGGGCAATCTCGGTCGCGTCGTACTCCTCACGAAGCTGTACGCAATTGTCGCAGGCCCCGCAGTTGTCTTCCGGCCAATCCTCTCCAAGGTATTGAAGAAGAAACTTGCGACGGCACGACTTGAGGGTGCAAAGGGCAATTACCTTGTTCAGCCTCTCGCGAGCCCGCTCCCTCTCCTCGTCATCCTCAATCTGATTAATGAAATAATCTTGCTTGGACCTGCCTGCGTATGAGTAGAAGAGGACGCATTCGCTCAGCAGACCGTCCCGTCCGGCCCGACCCGTTTCTTGGTAGTAAGCCTCGATGCTCTTTGGCAGGTCGTAGTGGATGACTAATCGCACGTCTGGCTTGTTTATCCCCATTCCAAATGCGATTGTCGCAACTACTACGGGAGTTCTATCATGGATGAACCGTTCCTGGGTGGCCCTTCGAACCTCGGAGTCAAGTCCGGCGTGGTACGGTTCAGCAATGATTCCCCTTTGGCTGAGCGCTTGCGCCATCTCCTCGGTATCCTTTCTCGACCCGCAGTAAATGATGGCTGAATCACCCTTATGTTTTTCAAACAGTTCAAGCAGGATTGAATGGTCCCGACCCTTGGGCACAATTGAATAGGATAGATTGGGGCGGTTAAAACTCGAAACAAAGACCGCCGGATCCTGCAGACCCAATTGCGACAGAATGTCGCCACGAACCCGCTGAGTCGCTGTGGCGGTTAAGGCAATAACTGGCGCAGCAGGACACGACCGGCGAAGACTCCGCAACTCCCGGTACGCCGGACGGAACTCGTGCCCCCATTCTGAGACGCAGTGCGCCTCGTCTATGGCCAGGAGACTTACGTCGAGAGTTGTAAGAAAATCGGCGAACCGAGCCTCGATGGCACGCTCCGGCGCCACGTAGAGCAGCTTGATCTCCCCGGCCTTCAGCTGCCTCACCACCTGCGATAGCTCCGCTGTGGTCTGCGTACTGTTGACGAAGGCGGCTGGAATTCCATTCGCCTCCAGCGCATCCACCTGGTCCTTCATCAACGCGATCAGCGGCGAGACTACCAGCGCCAGCCCCGGCAATGCCAAGGCGGGCAACTCGTAGCACAGCGACTTGCCCCCGCCAGTAGGCATCAGCGCGAAGGTATCCCGCCCCGCCATAACGGACGCTACGATGTCCTCCTGCAAAGGCAAGAAAGCATCGTAGCCGAAATGCATCTTCAGCAATTCAAGCACGGCGCCATTTTCTCCCCTCCGGCCTCGTACCGCAATCTGAGGCCCTGCCGCGCCTTCCCCCCAATCCTGTCCATCCTGTCTATCCATGTAAATTCACCCCCTCCCACTGACACCCGCCCCTTGCCGGGCCTCCGCCCACGCCGTTACAATTACTACGAACATCTATTCTATCTACGCGACGGTTCAATGCACTATGCTCCCTTAACGCCAACCGCCCCGCACCCACGACCCATCGGCGCACCCGCCCTGGTCCAGCAGGGAAATGGCCGCAAATGGCCGCCGTTGGCCGGAAAAACAAAATTTCCGCCCCGCGAAGGGCGCCCCCCACCGGCAATGCCCCCTGTGCCCGAAAATCAGCGAACCCCCTAATCACAATAATCAGGGTTCAGACACCGGCTCCACCCCGACGAGGGCCGTAATGAGCGAAAGTGAACGGATTACTGAAATTCTTGGTGCCCCCCGATACCTGTCCCGACCGGTGTCCCACTGGCGTCTCGCTCCCAAAGCTGTATGGGACGGAATGGGACGCTTCGGGACGCATTTCGAAAAATGTCCCACACCGGCCTCGCCACCTCTCCTCCGCTGGGAGATCCCTCCAGGTTCACGCCTCCATCGCCAGACCCCACCTGCGTTTCCCCGACCTGCTCCGGGTGTCACAAAATGGGTAGGGGCGGGTTTAAAACCCGCCCCCTCGATCGCACCGGAAGTCGATGGCCCCCTACGCGCAGGCGTCCCGGACGGCCTGCGACACCTCGGCCAGCCGCGCGTTGTTCTTGTCCGCGCCCCGGAAGCCGTTGGTGATGTATCCCACCGCCAGCCCGGTTTCCAGGTCCGCCCAGCCGATGGACGTCCCGGCCCCGCCGTGCCCGAAGGTGTGCAGCGGGTTGCCGCTGGGCGTGCCCATCCGCTCGTCGTTCAGCGCGAACCCCATGGCCCGCTGCGCGAACATCTCCAGCGACTGGTCGATGCCCTCGGCCTGCATCTCGATGCCCTCGGCCACCGTCTCCGGGCGCAGCACCGTCGCCCCGTCCAGCGTGCCCTTGCGCTCCATCGCCGCGTAGAACCGCGCCAGGTCCCCCGCCGTGGCGATGCCGTTGGCGCCGGGACAGATCACCCGGTGCACCTCCGGCCGGTCGAAGGTGATGGCGTAGCCATTGGGGTCGGCGTCCGGCTCCAGCTGGTGGATGCGCGACACCCGGTCATCCAGCCTCTCGGGCAGGCCCACGTAGAAGTCTCCCATCTGCAACGGGGCCGCCAGGTCCTCCGCGATGAACCGGTCGAAGGTCCGTCCGTCGATGCGCCGCACCAGCTCGGCGATCACCCAGCCGTAGTTGATCGGGTGGTAGGACAGCGTGGAACCCGGCTCGTACTTGGGGGTCGCCCGCTCCATCGCGGCGCAGACCTTGCTCCAGTCGTGCCAGTCGGTCCACGGCAGGTCCGCCGGTGTCTCCGGGAAGCCGCCCTGGTGGCTCAGCAGGTGCCGTACGGTCACCGCCCCCTTGCCGTTCTGCCCGAACTCGGGCCAGAACTTGGCGACCGGGTCGTCCCAGTTCAGCCGGCCCCGCTCCTTGAGCATGTAGACGCAGGCCCCCGCCAGTGGCTTGGTCGACGAGAACAGCACGAACATGGTATTGTTGTCGACCCGGCGTCCCGAGTTCTGGTCCGCGACGCCGCCGTGTATGTCCAGCACCAGGCTGCCGTAACGATACACGGCCAGCCCCGCGCCGGGGTGCAGGCCCTCGGAGATCTGGCGGTTGAAGATCTGCTTGACCTTCTCCAGTCCCGCCGGGTTCATGGATACGGTTTCGGGCGTGGTTAGCGTGGCCATAGGTCTCCCTCTCGCTTGGTTGACTTGATGGAATGACGATTGATGAGCGAGGCTATTCTATCACCCGCTACCTGCCCCGCCATACCGGGGCGCGCTTCTCGGCGAAGGCCCGAACGCCCTCCTGGGCGTCCTCGGTGGCCAGCACCTCGTCCCGCTTCACCTGCGCGAAGGCCACCCGCTCCTCCAGGCCCATCTCGGCGCCCTTGATCGACGCCTCCTTGATGGCCGCCAGGGCCAGCGGCGCGTTGGCCGTGATCTTGCGCGCCATCTCCTCCGCCCTCGGCATAACCTCCTCCGGCTCCACCACGTAGTTGACCAGCATCAGCTCCAGCGCCCGCTGGGCGCCCACGAACTCCCCGGTGAACAGGAATTCGAAGGCCACGTTGCGCGGCACCACCTGCGACAGCAGCGCAGGACCGCTGACCGACGAGATCCCCCTCTTGGCCTGGGGCCACCCGAACCGGGCCTCGCTCGACGCGATGCGTATGTCGCTCCCCAGCGCGATGCCGCAGCCCTGGGCCAGGCAGACCCCGTTGATGGCCGAGATGATCGGCTTCCAGATCTTCGACTGCTCGACATAAAGGTCGCCGGTGCTGGGCCCCTCGTTGGCCCGGGCGTTGGCCATGGCCACCAGGTCGTGCCCCGTCGAGAACGCCCGGCCCGCCCCCGTTACGATGGCGCACCTCACATCCTCGTTGCTCCGCACGTCCTGGAAGGCGTCCCACAGCATCTCCCGCATCTCCGGGTTGATGGCGTTCAGCTTCTCCGGCCGGTTCAGCGTGATGTAGGCGATGCCCTCCCTGATCTCGTAGATAACTTCCCTCTCGGTCATCTCTCGCCCTCCTCAGATGATCCGCGACCCCGTGGGCCTCGTACCTATGACGCCGTTGGACTCCAGCGCGTCGATCTCGCCTCCGCTCAACCCAAGCAGGCCGCCGAAGATCTCCCGGTTGTGCTGCCCCAGTGTCGGGGAGGGCCAGCGTACCTCCCCCGGCGTCCGCGACATCTTCCACGGGATGCCGGGGTACTGCTTCGGCCCAACCTGCGGGTGGTCGACGGTCACGAACGTCCCCCGCTCGGCGTAATGCCGGTCCTCCAGCAGGTCCGGCCCCCGCATCACCTGCCCGGCCGGTACCCCGGCCGCCTGCAGCCGCTCCGCCAGCGCGAAAGCGTCCTGGTCGCTGGTCCACCCGCCGATGATGGTGTCCAGATCGTCCTGGTTTGCCATCCGCGCCTCCGCCGTGGCGAACCGGGCATCCTCCGCCAGTGCATCCGCGCCCATGGCTCCCGCCAGCCGCCGCCACTGGTCGTCACTGGTTGCTGCGATGGTGATCCAGCGGTCCTCCCCCGCGCAGGGGTAGGCATTGCACGGCGCATACCATCGCGACCGGTTCCCGATGCGCGCGGGCTCCTGCCCGGTCATCTGGTATGCCAGCAGCTCGCCACCCATGAAGGCCACCGCCGACTCCTGCTGCGAGACGTCGATGTACATCCCCTGACCGGTGCGGCGCCGCCGGCGGAGCGCGGCCAACAGCACGCCGGCGGCGTGGGAGCCTGTGATCGGGTCGCCGTGGTTGATGCCCGACTTCATCGGGCCATCGTCGGGGTACCCGGTCAGATGGGCCATGCCCGACAGCTGTTCCTGCCCGATCCCGTAACCCAGGTAGCCCTTCCACGGCCCCGTGTTTCCGAAGGCCGGCATGGACACATAGATCAGGTCGGGACGGTGCTGTCGGAGCGCCTCGTAGTCGTAGCCCAGCCGCTCCAGGCTGCCCTGCCGGAAGTTCTCGATCACCACGTCGCTGATGGACACCAGCCCCTCGAAGACCCGGCGCCCCTCGTCACTGGTCAGCTCCAGGGTGATGCCGTACTTGGACAGGTGCAGGCAGTTGAACCAGCCGTTGCGGTTCCAGGGCTCATCCCCTGGATCGCCCTCCGGGTATGCCGCAATGCCCCGCGCCGGGTTCACCAGGCCGCGGTGGGAGTCGTAGACGCTCAGCGACTCCATCTTGATCACCTCGGCGCCGAGGTCAGCCATCAGCTTGGTGCAGTAGGGCCCGGCCCAGATGCGCGACAGGTCCAGCACCCGGTAGTTCCTCAGAGGTTGCTTCGGCGTCTCGCTCAAATCACCCTATCTGCCGTAGACCGCGATCGCGCCGACCGCAGCAAGCTCTTCGGTCCTTGCCGATTCGCAGCCCAGCCAGTCAGCCAGGACCGACGCGGTATGCTCGCCGAATAGGGGCGCCCGCTGGAACACCCAGGCCTCGGCTCCGGGCTCAATGGCAATGGGCGCGCCGGGGTAGGACAGGGTGCCCGCCACCGGATGCTCCAGGTCGACAAAGTAGCCGCGTGCGACGAGTTGCTCCATCTCCAGGATGTCCCGCATGGTGGCGACGAAGCTGAACCCCAGTCCGCTCTCCTGCCCCGCCTTGAAGATGTCCAACTTGTCGTTGTCTATCAGCCACGGGAGCATCAGTGCGTCGACCTCGTCGGCGTTCTCCTGCCGGCCGCGCCTCGAGGCGAAACGCGGGTCCGCCAGTTCCTCCCGCTCCATGATCCGCGCCACCTCGGGCCAGCGGTGGTCCGGCCCCGCGATCACGCCGACGTGGCCGTCCCGGCAGGGATAGATCCCCCAGGCGGCCCGGCCATAGCCCCGGTTGCCCACCCGGGTGAACTCCTGCCCCGAGTAGCTGTACTGCATCAGGGCGTTTTCCAGTATGTTCGTGGCATACTCGGCTATGGACACGTCGACCTGTTGCCCCTCGCCTGTCTCCTCGGCGTACATCAGGGCCGCCATGGTGGCCGCAAAGGCGTTCTGCCCCGCCCCCAGCTGCGCCAGCGGTGCACCTTCCTTGAGCGGCTCCTGCTCCGGTTCCCCGGTGATGTTCATCAGCCCGCCCATGGCGTAGAGGTTCGCCTCGGTGCCCTTCCAGTCCCGGTACGGACCGGTCTGACCGAAGTTGCTGATTGATGTCACCACCAGCGCCGGGTTGGCGGCATTCAGCGCGCCGTAGCCAAGGCCCAGCCGGTCAAGGGTGCCGGGGGCGAAGTTCTCGACTAGGATATCCGCCTTGCCCGCCAGCCCCAGCGCGACCGCGAGTCCACCATCGGACTTCAGATCAAGGCCCACGCTGCGCTTGCCCGCATTCAGGTACAGGTGCCATGCGCCGTCCTCAACCGGTCCGCCTGCTCCGTAATCGCGGTTCACTCTTGGGCGGGACGCGAAGGGACCCAGGCTCCGCAAGGGATCGCCCAAGGGGGGCCGTTCCACCTTGACCACCTCGGCCCCCAGGCAGGACATCAGGCGCGTACAATAGGGCCCAGCAATGTAGTGGGTGAGGTCGAGGACCCTGACCCCTTCCAGCAGTCCGGACATGAGCGAGATTGTGGCATTGGCCCACATTGATTGCAACCGGGCATCCGGAGTTACCCGTTGTGGTATCCTGCTGCCATCCCACTTATGGAGTGAGCCCGCGATGGAACGCCCCATTTTTCAGCCGGTCGGGACGCCGGTGGATGAGTTGGACACGCCCGCGCTGGTGGTCGATTTGGACCTGATGGAGCGCAACATTGAGGCCTATCATGGACACTTTGCCGGAACCCCGGTAACGGTCCGTGCGGTGGTGACCAGCCATCTCAGCCCCCAGGTGGCGCGCCGTCAATTGGCCGCTCCCGCCAGTGGAGGCATTGCGGCTACCACCCTGGGCGAAGCCGAGGTGTTCGCATCGGCGGGGTTTGGCGACATCCTGCTGGCCAACCAGCTGGTGACCGCCGCGAAGATCCGCCGCTTGTGCGCGCTGGCATCGCAGTGCCATGTCGCAGTGGCGGTTGACAGCGAGGCCAACGTTGCACAGCTTTCGCAGGCCGCAGCCGGCGCCGGTGTAGAGTTGGGTGTATTCGTTGAGATCGAGGCGGGCATGGGCCGCTGCGGTATCTCGCCCGACGCCGATGCCGTCTCACTGGCCCGCGCCGTGAGCGGCGCCGACGGCCTCGACTTCCGGGGAATCATGGCCACGGTGCCCGGGCCGTCGGGCGACGAACCCGATTCCCATGCTCGGCAGACCCGGGAGCGACTGCAGGTGGCCATCTACGCCAAGGACCTCATTGAGAGCGCCGGGATTCGGGTGCCGGAGGTCAGCGTAGGCGGAGCCCACTGTTACACCGCCGTCGATCTCCCCGGTATCACCGAGGTCCGCGCCGGACGCTACCCATTGATGGACCTGCGACTGCAAGCGCACCTGCCGGAACTTTCCCTGGCTGCCGTTGTGCTGGCCACCGTAATAAGCCATCCGGTGGCGGACCTCGCCATCCTGGACGCAGGCCACAAGGCCACCGGGCCGGACCATGGACGTCCGGTGCTGCAGGGAATGGAGGGAGCTACCGCCACCAGGTTCAGCGCGGAACACGGCATCGTGGCGCTGGAAAGCGTCGCCGAGGGGGCGCTCTCGCCCGGAGACAAGGCCCGCCTGGCGCCCTGGGAACTTGCCGCTACCATCAACCAGTATGACTACATCCGCGCCGTGAAAAACGGAAGACTGGAAGGTTACTGGCCCCTGTCCGCCCGGGGCAGGTTCGCCTGACGCTGCTGTCACCAGTCGTAGGACCCACATCTGCGATTTCCCGGAGGACGAGGAAATGATCGATGGTCAGACGCCGCTTTCCGGCACACCCATGGAGGAACTGGACACGCCCTGCCTGGTAATCGACCTCGACGCCCTGGACCACAACATGGACGTCATAGCCGACTACTACAGCGACAAGCCGAGCAAGCTGCGCGGCCACAGCAAGAACCACAAGACCCCGGCCATCGCCCTGCGGCAGATCCGCCGCGGCGGCACCGTGGGAGGTGTCTGCGCGGCCAAGGTGTCCGAGGCCGAGGTCATGGTGCATGGTGGAGTCCCCAGTGTGCTAATAACCAGCGAGGTTGTGGGAGAGCTGAAGATACGCCGCCTCTGTTCGCTGGCCGGACAGGCCGAGATGATGGTGGCTTGTGACAACTCTGAGAACGCTCGAGTGCTGTCCCGTGAGGCGGTTGCGCAGGGAGTGGACCTCGGGGTGGTCATCGAGATGGAGACCGGAATGGGACGCTGCGGGGTGCAGGAAATCCGGCAGGGAGTGGAGCTGGCCCGGGATATTGACTCCCTGCCCGGGATAAGCTTCCGGGGCATCATGAGCCACCAGGTGATACCCGCCACCCCGGACCGGGAAGACCGCGTTATCGAGGGCAACCGGGTGATCCAGGGTGTCATAGACCTCAAGGATGCCATCGAGGAGGTCGGCCTGCCCGTCGAGATCGTGTCAACTGGCGAGACCTGGAGCTACGACGTTGCTGGAGAGATCGAGGGTGTCACCGAGGTCCAGGGTGGCAGCTACCTGCTGATGGACGCCCACTACAGCTACATGTCGGACTTCGCCTACGCCGCCAAGGTCCTGACCACCATTATCAGCACTCCCCGGCCTGGTGTGGCCATCGGCGACGCCGGCGTTCGCGCCGTTAGCACCCTGGCCGGTCTGCCCGAAGTGGACGGGCGACCGGGCGTGGTTGTGGAATCCATGGACGGCGATCACGCCGTTTTCAGTCTGGCCGATGGTGCGAAGCTACAGGTTGGAGACCAGGTGTTGCTGGTTTCCAGCCAGCAGGATGCCATGGTCAGCCGGTGGGATCGGTTCGTAGGCCTGCGCAACGGGAAAGTGGAAGCTGTTTGGGACATCCAGGCCCGGGGCTGCCACAACTAGCGGTGCGGTCCCATTGGGCCCTGGAATCACCAATATTCAGGAGAATGCCAGCCAATGACCAACCCCGTGGTACATTTCGAGATAGGTTGCATAAACACGAAGGCCCAGCAGGAGTTCTACGGAAAGCTCTTCGACTGGGAGATCACCACCGTTAGCGAGGAGTGGAACTACGGTCTCGTTCAGCACGCGGATGGGGGTATTGGAGGGGGCATTTCCGACTCAGGAGAGGACCCTCCCAGGCCCATGATCACCTTTTACGTCCAGGTCGACGACCTGCGGGCATCCCTGGACAAGGCGGTCAGCCTGGGAGCCACCGAGGTTCTGGCACCCCTGGATATGGAGGTCAACGACACAAAGTTCTCCATCGCGGGCTTCATCGACCCCGAGGGCAACTACATCGGTCTGGTCCATAACGGCTGACACGGAATGAGGAGAGCCTTCACTATCGAAGGCCCTCCCAATCAGGTTCACGAGATCTGCCGGGCCTCAGCCCCATGGTCAGTTACGGAGTCGGCCCGAACTCCGTGGTCTTCATCAGGTAGGTGTTCTGGGACTGTATCACGCTGCGAACGCGGGGAAGGTAGGCGCCACCCCACTCCGGGTCGGCGGCAACGGCGCCCTTGGCCTCCTCCATGTGCTGCACGTTGTCGAAGGCCCAGATGTGCACCACCTGGTTCAGGTCGCCGAGGTCGCTGTAGAACCAGCCCGCCAGCTTGACGCCGTGCCGCTGTCGTATCGGCAGCGCCAGCTCCTCCACCGCCGCCATGTAGGTCGGCAGCCCGCCCGGGTGCAAGGTGTACTGCCGGTAATCGAAGACCATATCGTTCTTTCGCTGGTACTCGGCAGTGCCCTCCTCGGCGATGGGGCCCCGTACCGGGTAGGTCGGGGCAAAAGCGGGAGACATCATCAGCCAGGTCTTCTGGGATTCAACCAGTGGCTGGGCTCGCGGCACGTATTTGCCGAACCAGCCCGGGTCCGCATAGACTGCGGCCTTCTGTGAATTCAGGTGATCCAAATCCCGGTAACCCCAGATGTGCACCACCTGGTTCAGCGAGCCCACATCGCTCCAGTACCAGCCGGACAGCGTGACATCGTGGTTCTGGCGGATGGGCAGGCCGACCTCCTTGACGCCGGCCCGGTAATCGGGGGTAGCCCCCGGGTTGAGAGTGTACAGCCTGAAGTCGTAGATCATTCTCAGCCTCCGGTGTGCCTCTTTATGAAGTCCGCCGCTTGCTCGATGGCCTGTTTCCCCTCCGGCAGAATGGGAGCGAACATGTGCCAGACGTGGATCATGTCGTCCCAGATCTCCAGCTCCACTTCAACTCCGGCACCCTTGGCCAGGTCGGCCAGGCGCGTTGAGTCGTCCAGCAGGATTTCCGTTGTTCCCACCTGGATTAGCAGCGGGGCCAACCCCTGAAGGTCCGCATATAGCGGTGCGGCCAAGGGGGCTTTGGGGTCCGCTCCGGCCAGGTAGGTGCCGGCCATAAAGAGCAGGCCGTCCTTCCCTACCATTGGGTCCCCCTCGGCCTTGGAAACCACCGAGTCCCCGGTTCCCTCCATGTCCACCCACGGCGAGATACACACACCGGCGCCCGCCATGGGTAGACCCACGTACCTTATCTGCACCAGTGCGGCCACGGTCAGCCCGCCGCCCGCCGAGTCCCCTGCTATGGAAATCCTGCCAGGATCGAACCCCTCGCTCAGCAGCCATCGATAGGCAGCCAGGGTATCCTCAACAGGGGCAGGGAATGGGTGCTCCGGGGCCAGCCGGTATTCCAGTCCCAGCACCTTCGCCCCGGAGGCCCGGGACAATTCCGACATGAGGACGCGGTGAGTTCTCACCGAGCCTATGACATAGCCTCCGCCATGCACATAGATAATCGCCCGGTCCTCGGCGGCGCCTTCGGCGGCCACCCACTCGGCGGGTACACCTCCGGCATTGACTCTCTCGTACGTAGCCGTACCGTCAAAGGTGAGATTTGCCGTCATCTCCTCCAGGGAACGACGAAAGCCCTCAATGGCACCCTGGGAGTCGTCATAATCTCCGAGGGCCGAGGCCAGGGTTATTACAGCATCCAATTGGGGTGACTTGGCCATTTCTATTCCTCCAGCATCTTCTTTATGGTTCGGGCGCTGCTGTGGGGGGCGGAAAGCACCGGAACGGGGGAAACTCCCCTCAGGTGTTCCAGGGCACTGGCGAAGGAGAACTGACTGAGCAGCACGACGTCAACCTTCGGCGCAAGCTCCAGCACTTCCTGCTCCAAGCGCTTCTCGAAGGCGGAGTGACCGCCCTCCCTTAGTACCTGTATTAGATCTGGGGCCAGACGTTTCACCATCTGGACCTCCTTTCCAGCCTCCTTCGCCGACAGGTCCAGATAGTACTCTGAGTCGGTCATGGTGGCCTCGTTGGACGCTATAACGCCTACGCGCGGGCCAGCGGTGACTGCATCAGCCATCACTGGACCGTAGGACGACACCAACGGCACGTCCACCAGTTCGCGAGCCGAGTCTACCACCGGGGCATAAACCGAGCATGCCAGCCCGATGGCGTCGGCGTTGTGGTCCCTGGAGTAGCAGATTAGGTCGCTCATTCGCCGACGGAGATTGGGGGTGATGTGGCCCTGAAAGTCGATGAGGAGCCCTTCGTCAAGGACGTTGACCACCTCAGCCCCGGGAAACTCGTCCTCAAAGGCCAGTCTCACAGGTGGGATGGACTCGGGAATGGCATGAATCATCACGACGCGCATGGCACTTCTCTGAAACCGCTAATTCAGGATTCCGATGACCTCTCCGTCAGCGTTAACGTCCATGTCCAGCGCCCGGGGCCGCGTCGGCAATCCTGGCAGGGTCTCGATGCGGCCGGCCAGGGCGTAGAGGAATCCGGCGCCCACCGACGCACGCAGGTCGTTGACCGGGAAGGTGTACCCCTGCGGTCGATTGCGTAACGCCGGGTCGTGGGAGATTGACAGGTGCGTTTTCGCCATGCAGATGGGCAGATCGCCCCAGCCTTGAGACTCGAAATACCGCAGCTGGTTCGTGGCCTGGGTGGACCAGGTTACGTCCGCTGCGCCATACACCTTTTGGGCTAGGGCCAACACCTTCTCCTGGGCCGTGGCCTCCAGCGGGTAGGAATAGGTAATGGTGGACTCATTTCCGGCGGCGTCCACCACCGCCTGGGCCAGTTCCTCGGCGCCCACTCCGCCCCGTGCGTACCCGTCGCATTCCACAGCGGCCGAAGCCCCCGACTCCAGGGCGATGTCCCGGACGGCAGCCAGCTCCTCGGCGCTGTCTGTTCCGAACCGGTTGATGGCGACGACACAGGGCAGACCAAAGCTGGTGACGATGCCAACGTGGTGGGCCAGGTTGGGCCCTCCGGCAACGACACGGCCCACGTCCGGGTTGCCCAGGTCCCGTCGCGGCATTCTGCCGTGCCACTTCAGCGCTCGGGCCGAGGCCACAAGCACGGCGGCCTTGGGCATAAGACCGCTCTGGCGCGTCTTGACGTGCATGAACTTCTCAAAGCCCAGGTCAGAGGCGAACCCGGCCTCCGTTATCACATAGTCCGCGTAGCGTAGGGCCAGCTTGTCGGCGAGGATCGAGCTGCAGCCGTGGGCAATATTTCCGAACGGGCCGGCGTGCACCAGGCATGGCTGACCCTCCAGCGTCTGCACCAGGTTTGGCATGACCGTCTGGTGCAGCAGCGCCATCAGGGCGCCTTGGACGCCTAGTTGAGCAACGGTCACCGGGTCACCACCGCGGGTGGCCCCGACGACGATTCGCGAGATGCGCTCCCGTAGGTCATCTGGTCCGTCGGCAAGAGCGAGAATCGCCATGATTTCGGAGGCCGATACAATGTCGAATCGTGCCTCCCGCAACGGGCCGTAGCCACTGCCGCCCACCCCGGCAATCACCTGTCGCAAGCCGCGGTCGGAGGCGTCGGTCACCCTGGACCACTGGATACCCGAGGGGTCGAAATCCGGGATAGCGTTTCGGAACACCGCATTGTCCACCAGGGCCGCAAGCAGATTGTGAGCTGAGGCCACTGCGTGGGCATCTCCGGTGAAGTGGATGTTGATCTCGTCTTCCGGGACAATGCGGGCGTTACCGCCCCCGGTCCCCCCGCCCTTGATGCCAAATATCGGGCCCAGGGTAGGCTCCCTCAGGTTCACCGTAACCTTATGTCCCAGTCGCCCCATCCCTTGGGTGAGCCCAATGGCCGTTGTGGTCTTTCCCTCGCCGGCCGGAGTGGGCGTTATACCTGTGACCACTACCAGCTTGCCCGGATTAGCTTTGCCCGTGGCGATGGCATCAAGGGAGATCTTGGCCTTGTGATGGCCGAAAGGCAGGACGTGTTCCGGCTTCAATCCGAGGGATTCGGCGATTCTGCTGATGGTCTCCACACAGCCTCCGGGTCTGGTTGGCGTCGTCATCGGGCCGACTGGCGCTGGTAATGTCTACTGTGAGGGTCCTGGCCGTGCTTCGCTCACCCGCCTAGCTCCGCTTCAAGTCGGTTGATGTCCTGCTCGCTCAGGTTGAAGTATTTGGAGTCGGGATGGTGAAACACCAGGGCAGACACGGTGCACTCAGGGTCCATCATGTAGCCCTCGGTAAGCTCCACGTCCAAGTGATCGGAGACTTCTAGCAGCCGGAAAAGCTGCTCCTGGTCCTCCAGTCGGGGGCAGGCGGGATAACCGAATGAGTAGCGCCGGCCGCGGTATTGGGTGCGGAACATGTCATAGGGTGTGATGCCCACCGGATCGCCAAAGCCCCACATCTGACGCAGTTGGTGGTGCAGCAGCTCGGCGAAGCCCTCGGCGCTCTCGAGGGCCAGGGCCTGCAGGATGTGCGAGTCCAGGAACTTGCCTTCGGACATCCACTGCGAGGCCAGGTTTCTCACTCCCGGACCTATGGTCGTAACGAACATTCCCACGTAGTCCATGCCATTCAGCCCATTGCCCGGTGCGTCCGGGACTGGCAGTGCGTAATCGGACAGGCACAGGCCGTCCCGCTGCGACTGGCGGCCGAAATAGAAACGCTCCAGAACCCGGGAACCGTCGGGCGTGTAAATCAGCAGCGATTGACCATCGGAACCGCATGGGAAAAACTTGAAAACGGCATTAGCGGCAATATCGTTGCGGGCAAGGACCAGGTCCTCGACTCGACGAACCGAATCCCTCAGCTCGAGAGCCGGCCGCTCTCCGGCTGCCAGGTCCTCGGCAAAGCGTCCTTTGTATCCCAGGTGCCGAACATAGAGCATCTGCGGGTTGATGTATTCGAAGATGTCCTCCATGTTGTAATCGCTCAGGACATGCAGCCGCAGGTCCGGCGGGTTCGGTATCGGGAAGTCGTGCCGTACCTGCGCCGCCGGCACCTCATCGCCGCTGTCGGCCGTCTGGCGACGTCCGTCGTCGTCCAGCATCTGCTCGGTCTCGGACTCGAGCTGTGCCGCCAGGTGGGCGCGCTCATCAGCTTCCTGGATGGTGTTGGCCAGGGCTAGGCCGGTCATTGCGTCGGGGGCATAGGCCACCAGCCCCTCGTACTCCGGCGCGATGCGCAGGCGCGTGAAGCGGTTTGACAGCGCCGCGCCGCCAACGAGTACCGGAACGGCGACCCCATCCTGCCGGAAGTCCCGCACGGTCTCCACCATCATCTGCGCCGACTTAACCAGCAGACCCGATAGCCCGATGATGTCGGGGTTGTGCTTACGGTAAGCCTCGATCAGGTCCTGGGGTGGTACCTTGATGCCCAGGTTGATCACCTCGTATCCATTGTTGGACAGGATGATCTCCACCAGGTTCTTCCCAATGTCGTGAACATCTCCCTTGACGGTGGCCAGCACCACCCGGCCCTTCAGTGAACTCTCAAGGCGCTCCATGTGTGGTTCAAGATGGCTGACAGAGAACTTCATCGACTCAGCAGACTGCAGAACCTCGGCTACGATCAACTGGTTGGCATTGAACTGGCGGCCCACCTCGGACATACCTTCCATCAGCGGTCCGTTGATGATCTCCAGAGGTGTTCTCCCCAGCATTGCTTCGTCCAGGTCTTCTGCCAGGCCCTCCTTCGTTCCCTCGATGATGGCAAGTGCCAACCGCTCGTCCAACGGCAGGCTGCGGCGCTCCTCGTTGGTAGCGGCCGGCGCTTTGTCACGGAAGTGGGCGGCAAAGGCGGCGATCGGGTCCTCGCCCCGGTACCAGATCAGGTCCTCGGCCAACCCTCGCTCCTCCTCGGGGATGGCCGCGTAGCGCATCATCTGTTCCGAGTTTACGATAGCCATGTCCAGTCCGGCCTGCACGCAGTGGTACAGGAACACCGAGTTCAGCACTTCCCGGCCAGCGGCAGGCAACCCGAATGACACGTTGGATATACCGAGCACTGTTTTCGCCCTGGGCAGGGCCTCCTTGATCAGTCGAACGCCCTCCACGGTCTCCGCACCGGAGCCGATGTAGTTGACATCACCCGTCCCGCAGGGAAAGACCAGCGGGTCGAAAATCAGGTCCTCCTCGGGGACGCCATATTTTTCCGTCAGCAGGCTGGCGGACCGCAGGGCGACTTCCAGTTTGCGTTGCCTCGTGATGGCCTGGGCCTGTTCCTTGTCGTCATCGATGCAACCCACCACCAGCGTGGCG
Source organism: Dehalococcoidia bacterium (assembly GCA_965208825.1). GTDB lineage: Bacteria > Chloroflexota > Dehalococcoidia > Lucifugimonadales > UBA3495 > VXOI01. The sequence goes on along the minus strand of CBDBPP010000001.1, from coordinate 78,505 downwards.
CCGTAGCGACGGGCCAGAGGCACGACACGCTGGAACCGCTCCTCCCCGTCCTCCAGGTTCACCGAGTTGATGATCGCCTTACCCTGCAGGCGCTTCAACGACAGCTCAATAACCTCGGGATCCGTGGAGTCGATCATGATCGGAGTCTTGACTTTCTTGGTGACCAGATCGAGAAATTCGGCGATGTCCGCCGCCTCATCCCGGTCCGGGTCCTGCAGGCACACGTCCAGGACGTGCGCGCCGTTTCGTGCCTGCCGGCGTCCGATTTCGGCTGCCTCCTCGAACTTTCCCTCGTTGATCAGCCTGCGGAATCGGCGACTGCCCAGCACGTTGGTCCGCTCACCCACGACTGCGGGGCGTAGCTGGTCATCCACCAACAGGGCGTCAATGCCAGAAACACGTGTCTCGCGAGAGTCCACCGGCACACGGGGAGGCTTGCCGGCAGCGGTCTCTCCCAGAAGATGGATGTGCCCATCGACCGTGCCGCAGCATCCGCCTACCAGGTTCACCCAGCCGGCGTCCACAAATCGGCCGAGGGTTTCCGCCATCGCCTCGGGGGTTTCGTTGTACTTCCCGTCCTCGTCCGGCATGCCCGCATTGGGCACGCAGGACACGGGGAAGCGGGATATGGATGCCAGTGTCCTGATGTGGTCGGTCATGAAGGCCGGTCCCGTGGCGCAGTTGATTCCGATCCAGAGCAGGTCGCGGTGGGCCAACGAAACATACAGCGCCTCCACGTCCTGGCCGGCAAGCAGGGTGCCCATGGGTTCCACGGTGCCCTGCACGGCCACGGGGACCTCGCGGTCCAGATTGGCGAAGGCACGGTCGATTCCTTCCAGACCTGCCTTGATGTTCAGAGTATCCTGGCCGGTTTCGAGGAGTAGCACGTCCACGCCTCCCTCGATCAGGCCGACCGCCTGTTCCTGATAGCTGTCAACCAGCTCGTCGAACGTCACCCCGCCGGTCACGGAGATGGTCTTGGTCGTGGGACCCATGGACCCGGCAACGAACCGGGGCTTGTCCTGCGTAGATGCCGCTTCCGCCACCTTGCGGGCGATTTCTGCGGCCACGCGGTTCAGGCGGCGGGCCTCGTGGGCCAGGTCATACTCGGCAAGAACGATGGCAGTAGAGCCGAAGGTATTGGTCTCGATGATGTCGGCGCCTGCGTCTAGGTGCCCCTTGTGAATAGACTCAATGACCTCGGGCCGAGTAAGCACCAGGTGTTCATTGCATCCCTCGTACTCGATGCCTCCGAAGTCGGCCGGGCCGAGGTTGAATGACTGGATTGCCGTGCCCATGGCGCCATCTATCACCAGTATTCGCTCGTTAAGCGCGGCTTTCAGGGCCCTGATACGTTCATGTGAATCCATAACCAGTTTTCCGTAGTGGGAAGTGTCCCAACCCAGCGGGGCCCCTCCACGTCACCGCACCTCTTCTGCCACTGAGCCTCTGTTTATTAATTGTTTGAAGTTCGTGATTCCTCGCTAAACTCCGAACCAGGAATTCAGGGCCGGACGGTTCAGTTCCAACCAGCGAATGTTTAGCCTCATGCGTTCCAGAGCCTGCCGGATTGTACGATCGGCCGCTGGAGTGGGGTTATCGGTGAAGAACCTTTCCACGTCCGCCATCTGTTCGTTGGTAGTAAAGCTGCTTACGATGGATACCAGCCTCATCAGGCCGAACCCTCCGCCACCGTACCGGCGGTCAAATTCCGCCCAGTTGTTCTTGACGAACTCCCAGGCAGGGGTGCGTCCCAAGGGATTTGCCGCCACGCCCGCCACCACTGTGATGGAATCCTGCGAGCGGACTCTTTGACCCAGCGATGACTCCAGAGTGTCGTTAAGCAGTCCCACATCCTGAAAGCGGGACATGGCCAGCAACAGACGGATTTTCTCCTCCTGCAGGCCCGTGCGCTCCTCCAGATGCCAGAGCTGTTCGTAAGTTGCCTTATCGCCTGCCTGGGCGGCCAGGCTGAAAACAATGCCGCGCAGGTCCGGATGCACTGCCTCCGGGTCCTCCAGGTACTGCCGGAACAGGTCGGAGGCCTGGGTCAGCGTCTCCTCATTGTTGTAGCTTCCCGACTGGCCCAGCACCGTAGAGCGAAGCAGGGAATCCAGGTGGCCTTCGCCGGGTTGCGGGATCCAGCCTACGCGTCGGGCGGCCGGCCCGAAGAGGTCACGCCCGAACCCCTGGTACGCCGGATGCACCGGCTCTCCCGCGATGAGCTGTTCGATGTCGCGGAGGTTCGATGCCAGGTCACTCCATACCGAGGCGTCGGTCTCCCCCGAATAGGAGCCCGCCAGTTCCAGGAACTGTGTTATCGGCAGAAGTCCCGCCCTCGACAGGGCGTAGGCGTCGTTCTGGATGCCCAGCCTGTCGGTGGCCGGCAGGTCTCTTGCGCTGATGGCCGGCGCCAATCTTCCCCAGTCCTCGCTCGTATAGTTCACTCGGTAGAAGGCGGTCTGGTCGCTGTTGACCTTGAACCAGTCCTCCGAGGGGCTGGAGACCGGCAGGGACAGGAGCGCTTGCTTGGCGTCCATTACTGTTGACGCCGATGCCGAACCGGGCCCGTTCACTGTAACCGGCACCTGCCAGACCTCTGGATTGGGCTCCTCACCTCCCAGCAGTTGGTCGTAAACAAATCGTTCCTGCGAAAGTGTGAGTTGAAGGTCCCCAGGGCCTCGCTCGGCTCTAACCTCCAAAACGGGATAACCCACCTGCTTTACCCAAGAGTCCATGATGCTGGTCACCGGCAGGCCCGATTCCTCTTCCAGCGCACGCCACAGGTCTTCGGTACGGGCATTACCGTACTCGTGAGTCTTCAGATAACGGTACAGGCCTTTCTGAAACACATCGGCCCCTAGGAAATTTTCCAGCATTCGAAGCACCGAGCCACCTTTGCTGTAGCTTATGGCGTCGAAAAGCTGGCTCACCTCCGCAGGATTCTTGACCTCCTGCTCGATGGGATGGGAGTTCTTCAGCCCGTCGAGGCTGAGCGCTCTGTTGGTGTCCATGTTGACGAACTGGGTCCACATTTCCCATTCGGGGAAAAGCCAGTCCACCGACTTCGTACCCATCCAGGAGGCAAAACTTTCGTTGAGCCAGAGATCGTCCCACCACTCCATGGTAACCAGGTCGCCGAACCACATGTGGGCCATCTCGTGGGCGACAACTTCAGCCACCCGTTGCCGGGTGCCGGCCGACGAATTCTCCGGGTCGACGAGAAGAGCGGTTTCCCTGTAGGTGATGCAGCCCCAGTTCTCCATGGCTCCGGCGGCAAAGTCGGGGATCGCCAGATGGTCCAGCTTGGGCAGCGGGTAAGGGATGCCGAAGTATTCGTTAAAGTATCCAAGCAATTTGACCGACGTATCTAGGGCGAATCCTGCCTGGGACTCTTTACCTCGGGTTGTCCAGACTCCTATTTTCGTACCGTTGACCGCTTCGGCCTCCACCGAAACCAGGTCTCCGATTACGAATGCCAGCAGATATGTGGACATTATCGGCGTTTCCCCGAATCGCACCGACTTCAGCCCCGGTCCTGGAACACTCTCCTCGACTATTGGAGTGTTGGATACGGCCTCCAGGCTGTCGTCAAACACCAGTCTGACGGCGAACACCGCCTTTTGCGCTGGCTCGTCCCAGCACGGAAAGGCCCGCCGGGCGTCTGTGGCCTCAAACTGGGTCGTCGCCAGGTGGCGGGTCCGGCCCTCTGTGTCCTGATATTCAGAGCGGTAAAAGCCGACCAGCCTGTCGTTCAGCGTTCCGGTGAATTTCATCTCCAGTTGCGCCGGACCGGGCGAGAGCACCCGCCCGAAGTCCAGTGTCGCTGTTTCCGTTTCGGCATTCAGGGAAATGGACTGGGCCGGAATGCTTAAACCTGCTTGCTTCAGACAGACCCTGGTTATTTCCAATTCCGCCGCGTTCAAGACGACGCGGGCGGTGGGCACCTGGATACTGACGTCGATGGTCTGTTCGCCTGCGAAAGTGAAGGTTTCAAGCTCCGGGTGAAGCGTCAAGCAATACTTGATTGGCTTGACATTTTCGGGCAAGACAATGGCTTCGGCTGATGGCATTGGGTTGATTCCCCCGCTGGTCCGGAATGCAGATTAAGAGTTGGCCGGCCCTGGTTTAATGAGATGCCGGTGCTCCGATGGTCGTAGTGAGCAAGATACCCTGCTTTGGTGTCAGTTTACCACGAATCCCCAATCATCTAACTTAAGGGAGAGAAAGCTGCATGCTTTCCTATACTGGAAAAATGAGGATGTTAGTCGGCCGCCAGACCCTGGGAGACACCGTGGCATACTCGCCCGCCCTCGCTATCATCCAGTTCTTCCTTCCCTGGTTTCCAGGCGATTCCTGATTGTCGGTTCAATGGGAGACATGACGAATCTCAAGGCCGGGAAAAGGGTGAAAAATCATGGCCATTGCCGGTCTCGCCTGTCGTTGCGGCCACACACCTTCCCCGTCTATCCGGAATGACCATCTGAAGAAGTGCAGTCCGCTCCGAGCCCTCCACTGCAAACCCTTTCGAAGGTCCTTCCGCCTCCGACGGGATGATATAATTGCCGGCGTTTACCCACCCCGGGAACACCAAACGGCGGGGCCGGCTTCAGGCAGCCGGCCATCATCAGCCGCTCAGGAGAATTAAGAACGATGTCCCCTAAGACCATGTTCGAAAAGATCTGGGATGCTCACGTCGTTCATGAAGAGCCGGGCGAACCCTCCATCATCTATATAGACCTGCACCTCGTCCATGAAGTCACCTCTCCTCAGGCATTCGACGGGCTGCGAATGGCAGGCAGGAGGGTACGTCGCACCGACTTGACTGTGGCCACCGCCGATCACAATACACCCACCTGGGACCTGTCGTTGCCCGTTACAGACGAAATCTCCATGGCCCAGCTGGATGCCTTGACCCGGAACTGCGAGGAGTTCGGGGTCACGCTGTACGATCGCTTCAGCCCGATGCAGGGCATTGTCCACATCATTGGGCCGGACCTTGGCTACACGCTTCCCGGCAAGACCGTGGTCTGTGGCGACAGCCACACCTCAACCCATGGCGCCTTGGGGGCCTTCGCCGTGGGTATCGGCACCTCCGAGGTGGAGCACGTGCTGGCGACGCAGACTCTCAGGCAGTTTCGGCCCAGCACCATGGAGGTGCGTGTAGAAGGAAAACTTCCTCCAGGGGTCACAGGAAAGGACATAATCCTGGGCATCATTGGGCGTATTGGGGTGAACGGGGGTACCGGCCACGTCATCGAATACACCGGTGAGGCGATCCGCTCCCTCTCCATGGACGGACGCATGACCGTCTGCAACATGAGCATCGAGGCCGGGGCCCGGGCTGGCATGATAGCGCCGGACGAGACCACCTTCGAGTACGTTCGGGGGCGCCAGTTCGCGCCGCAAGGCGCCGATTTCGACGCTGCCGTCGAGCGCTGGAAACAGCTGCCCACTGATCCCGGCGCCACTTACGATAGGACCGAGATATTCGATGCCTCTACGTTCGAACCCTATGTCACCTGGGGCACAAACCCGGGCATGGTCGCCCCTATAAGCGGAGAGGTCCCGGACCCGGACTCTTTTGACGACGCCGCTCAACGGGAGGCGGCTGTGCGCGCCCTGCAGTATATGGACCTCGAGCCCGGCACACCGATCCAGGACATCAAGATTGACCGCATTTTCGTGGGAGCATGCACCAACGCCCGCTTGGAGGACCTGCGGGCTGCGGCAGAGGTCGTTCGCGGTCGCAAGGTTCACCCGGACGTCTACGCCATGGTTGTTCCGGGTTCGGCCAAGATCAAGCGCGAGGCCGAGCAGGAGGGACTGGACCGAATTTTCACCGAGGCGGGATTGGACTGGCGAGTTGCCGGCTGCTCAATGTGTCTGGGGATGAACCCCGACATCCTGTCCCCTGGCCAGCGCTGTGCCGCCACCTCCAATCGGAATTTCGAGGGCCGCCAGGGCAAGGGTGGTCGTACTCACCTGGTCAGCCCGGCCATGGCTGCAGCAGCCGCGGTCGCCGGCCATTTCGTGGACGTCAGGGATCTGTAAGGCCGCTGAAAAGAGGGGCGTCGCGAATCGTCGCGATGGCCATGTTCCGCAGACTTCCTGTTAGCGGTAGAGTGCCTTCAGCAGGTTGGATTCGAGATTCGTGGTATGGCCATTAACGAGCGCCCCGGCGGAACAACCGATCAGGCAGCAACTCGGAATACTTCCAAGAGGCATCAAGGCGTGAAACTTATGGTGAACTGAAGACTTGGACCAGGAGTCCCTGATTTCGCCAGTAAAGTAGGTGGCCTGATCCCATGGTTTCAAAACCGTTTCTGCATCCTTCTAAATATCAATCCATCTTGAGCAACTATCTCCGTAAATGAGAGGCATTATATGGACCCTTTTGTAAGAGTGACCGGCGTGGTGGCGCCTTTGGATCGGGTTAACATAGACACGGACCAGATCATCCCTGCCGTATTTCTGAAGCGTATCGATCGGACCGGATTCGAGGACTGCCTGTTTTATTCCTGGCGTTTCAATGAGGACGGAACACCAAGAGAGGATTTCGTCCTCAATCAGGCCGAATACCGGGACGCCAAGGTCCTGGTGGCGGGGCACAACTTCGGCTGTGGCTCCTCCCGGGAACACGCTCCGTGGGCACTGCGCGATTACGGTATCCGTTGCATCATCGCGCCGAGCTTCGCCGATATCTTCTACAACAACTGCTTCAAAAACGGCGTCCTGCCTCTGCGCATGTCCGAGCAGGACGTCCGCGCGATTATGGACAAGGCCGAGTCAAAACCCGGCGTAAACATTACGGTAGACCTGGAAGGTCAGCGTGTATGGGATGAGGATGAGGAGGTCTCCATCCCCTTCGAAGTCGATTCCGCCCGGCGCCACAACCTGCTGAATGGATTGGATGACATTGGGTTGACCTTGCAGTTCGAGGATAGGATTGCGGCTTTCGAGGCAAGGGACGGCTAGTAGTAGCCGGAAATAGCCCATCCCCAAAGGGCCCCTCTTAAACGGGGCCTTTTTTGTTGGCAACCACTTGCTTGCAATGCCTGACCAATGGAATGAAGCTTTCCTGAAGTTATATTTAAGGTAGCTGAAACGTGGTAGAGCCCCACCTTGATAATCAAGATTATTCGGTGTTATCATGGTTTAAATGACATAATCATCTTGATTTGGGATGGAAAGGGGCTCGTAAATGTCTACGCAGCCGTTCCCCAACGAAAATGGTCATTCGGATAGTAACCCTCCTGACGACAGTTCACAGTTGGACGGAGAAATTGCTGATGGACGGACTCCCTCTGGAAGAAAACAGCGTCAGCGGTCCGCGTATTTGTTTCCTGCCTACGGCTTTACAACCGCATTGGACATAGCCCGTCGCGTAGAGGAAAGCGGCGGAGGCACGCTGTCGGAGGAGACGTTGGCTCTGAACTTGGGGCTCTCGGCGAAGAGCAGTGGGTTCAGGCTCAAGAGTCTCGCGGCCCGCCAGTTCCAGCTGATCACCAAGCAGGGCGATACCCTGGCCACCACCTCTGTGTCCAAGGCCATTTTCAAGCCCACCAGCAACGAGGACGCCATGCGTGGCTACCGGATGGCATTCCTGTCGATTCCATTGTTCAAGGCAGTTGCGGAGCGATATCGAGGCCAGCGCCTTCCGGACAGCCAGACGCTACGCAACGTGCTGGAGCGAGAGTTCCAAGTTGAACACGCCAGGGTGCAGCAGGCCGAAAGAATGTTGCTCGATTCCGCCAGGGACGCTCACCTGCTCACTCACAGGGGAGACGGCACCTACCTAGTTGTTTCTGACGGCGTGGTCGGGGAGCAAAACGATCACGGTCAAATCATTCCTGTGACTCCCGACGCACTAAACGTTCCAGGCGGAGGGTTCGGGCCATCTAAAGCAAATCACACGGCAGTAGCGCCAAACGATACCCTGACATTTGCGGTAGACGAAATAGCCAACCTGAAAGACGAAGAATTCGAGGATGTTTGGAAAGCGCTGGGAATTCTTGTCAGGGCCCGTAGAAACCGCCCGGAGGGTCCGGCCTCTGTGGAGGAATAGCCGGCCGCGGCATAGACTCAGTTCGAGTCCGTACTTCCCGGCCATGCCCGGCCTGTTACTGTATCGTCCCCCCGTCGCCTCCCTGGGACGGTTCAAGAGGATAAGCCCGGGCCACCTGCTCCTGAAAGTCCTTTTCGTAACGTAGCATGCGGCCCTGTCGCACCTGCTCATCCAATGAAGGACGTCTCACCGGCCTTGGATCATCGGGCGCAAAACCGATTACTCCCGTTTCCTCCAGGCTGCTTGTTTCCTCCTCTGTAAGACCCAATAAATCTCCCAAGACGAAGCGGTTGTGCTCGCCCATCAAGGGGGCTGCCCTGGGTGAAACCGCTGGCGTTTCCGAGAGTTTCCAGGGCCGTCCAGCGTAGGGTAGCGGCGGCATCCCCGTGCTGTTGTGATGACTCACCACCTCGTAAAACCGGCGTTCTCGAAGATGGGGATCAAAGAGCAGGTCCTTGCTGTCCAGCACTGCCCCGGCCGGTACCCCCTCGACCTGGAGCGCGTACATAAGTTGACGAGCGTCCCAACTCTTAGTCCTTTCGGACAGCATTCCGTCAAGTTCAGCCCGATGTCGCCAGCGGCCCAGGGATCCCGAAAAACGTGATTCAAAAGCCCAGTCGTCCGGTCCCAGCACACGACATAATCCTTGCCACTCGTGGTCACCGCTGACTGCCATCACCACCCATCGGTCCTCACCAAGGCACGGGTAGCAGCCGTGAGGTGCCATGACCGTGTCCGCATTTCCCTTCCGTTCGGATGCCCTTCGGTTTATTGCATGGTCCATCAGTATTTCCGGGATTGTGGCGGCCGCGGTCTGTGTTTGCGAAACGTCTATAAACTGCCCCTTTCCGGTTTGCAGTCTGCTTACAAGGGCGGTCATTACTGCGAATACCGTGTGCTCCCCGGAGGTGTAATCGACATAGGGAATCTCCGCCATCACCGGCGGCCCGCCGGGATAACCCGTGGCGTAAGCCAGCCCCGAGGCCCCCTCCGTTGCGGGACCCGTAGCGCCGAAGTTGGCCCATGGGCCGTCGAACCCATACCCGGTGGACGAGACCATTATGATGTCGGGCCTGATCCGGCATAGGTCCTGGTATCTCAGACCGAAGTTCCCTATTACCCGGGGTGTGAAGTTTTCGGCAAACACGTCGCTGACGGCGATCAGACGGCGCAGCAGGTCCCGTCCCTCCGGACGGGCCAGGTCCAGGGTGATACCCAGCTTGTTGCGGTTCTGCTCGTAGAAATTTGCGCCCCGGTTCCAGAATTCTCCACCCACGTCGTTCAGGTACACCGAGTCGCTGCGGTAGCTCTCCAGGCGTTTTGTGGACTCCAGGCGGATAACCTGTGCCCCCATGTCCGCCATGAGTTTCATTGCGAAAGGAATGGCGATGAGCTGCCCCATTTCGATGATCCGCACACCTTCCAATGGCCCTTGGCGCCGCTCGTGGCCGTCAGCCAAATACGGTTGGGTGGTCATCCCTATATGACTCCCTGTGCCCGAAGGACGGTTAGATGTTCAAGGGAGTAGCCCAATCGCTCTTTCAGCACCTCGGCAGTATGCTGACCAGCGGTCGGCGCGGTGGCCCCGGTACTCCAGGGCGTTCCCGACATCTTGAAAGGAGGGCCGGGAACTTTGATTTCTCCCATCACCGGGTGTTCCACTTCTGCGAAGAATCCCCGGTGGGCAAACTGGGGGTCATTCAACACCTCTTCCGGCGACTGGATTATTCCAAAGATAAATCGGCGTTCGTGGGAGCCATAAAATCTTTCGTATTTGTTTTGCCTAATGAAATAATTGTCCAGAATGCTTCCCAGTTCCTCCGCATTCTCCAGACGAGCCGAGGGCGTACGAAACCGGTCATCGTCCAGTTCTGGCAACCCTAGGAACTCGACAAAGCTGTCCCAATTCAGTCCGGCTCCCAGGCCCGGATTAGGTAGCATGTAACCATCGGCGGTGGCCCGGAGGCGCTGCAGGTCGCCGCTGTGGTTGGGCTGCCTTCTTCGGATGGCACCGGTATAGGTGAAATTGTTGACCACGTCGCGCAGGCCCGAGGCCAGCGCCTCCTGAATCGACACGTCGACGTGCTGACCGGCTCCGCCGTTGCGTCCCCCGGTCATTCGTTGGTGATAGAGGGCCATCAACGTCGCCGATGCGGCGTCCGTTCCTGCTTTGAACTGGGCCTGATTGAATGCATGTTTTAAGGGTTCCCGATCATAGGCCCCAAATATGTACATCAGCCCGCCCAGGGCATACTCCACGATGTCGGTTGCCTTATAGTCGCGATATGGACCCGTTTGCCCGAAATTGGAAATTGAGGTCATCACCAGGTGGGGGGCGATCTTCCGAAGAGTGTCGAAGCTGAGTCCCAGGGATGGCATGACTCGGGGGGAAAAGTTTTCTACGAGAATATCGGCTTCAGGCAACATCGAGACCAATATCTCCCTACCCTCCACGCTCTTGAGGTCCAGGGTAAGGCTACGTTTGTCCATGTTTAGGTAAGCAAATGGGAGGCTGTTGTCCGGGCCCGGTTCGTCGCGGTAGAAAGGCGCCATTGTCCGCCCTCGCTCTCCGCCCGGTGGTTCCACTTTGATCACCTCGGCGCCAAACCCCGAAAGCAACTTGGTGCAGTAGGGCCCTGCGATCCAGTGGGAGAGGTCAATAACGGTTACGCCTTCGAGTGCGCCCGGCATGGTAAAAAGATTCTCCTGAGTTACGGGCTGGGAAACGTTGTGCGCTTCCATAATAGACGCCGGGCGTCACGGCATGGGGGATGTGCCCAATTGCAGTTCCGGCCCACAGATGACCTCGCGGTAATGGTTGGGCTGAAGCTTCACGAGATTCACCGAAGGTACGTGCCCGAGCGGCCGCATCATCACCAGGAATAAGGTCACTACATTTAGATCGAGCCCGCCGCTCCGGCGGTGGACCCCGTGGTGGGCCATCCCTTCGCCTGGCGTATCGTCACTTGCTTACGGGGGGCGTAGCCATGGCCCCGTCACAGGGCGACATGCGACACGTACCCCGGTCAGAAGCTTCCCGCCAAGGCAACGAATTCCCTCGAGTCGACAAAGATCTTTAGCTCAATGGACATCCGCTCGACAGCCTGGTTGGCCCGGCTTCGGATATTCCTCTTGCGGTCCTCTTTTTCGCGGACCGCGAGCGGCTGGTCTACTCCCCGGGATAGGTCAGGCGCAATAGGGTATGACGGCGGTTGGTGGTATAAGGGCGCACATGCTCGGGCCACCGTCCGATTTCCACTGCCTCTCCCCACCCCGTTGACGTCAGCACCTCGGGAGACTCTATTTCATACACTGCGTGGAAGCGGGGGCGTCCATCCGGGGCCACGGTGCGAATTTCCCCGCCTATCATCACCTGAAACGGCTCTGCCTCGTAGCGGGTGACTTGGCCCACACCTGGCACCTTGCCCAATTCCGGGCAATGCTCGGTGTCATAGACTTCGTTAAACAGGGCCTCTTTTGCAGGGTCGACGTCCATGCTGGCAACAAACAGATATTTGGACCTGGCCATTATGCCTTCTCCTGAAAATAATCTCGCGGTCAGGTGGGCAACCGCCTTCGAACCGGTACCACGTATTGTCAACTAGAACGGTCGGCGATGGGACGCCTCGGTCTCGACGCTGGTGATGAACTCTAGCAGGACCGCACGACCCTCCTGCTCGGTAACCCGACGGGCCCGAGTGAAGGCTGCTGAAATCTCGCCAGGGTCCTCGATGCGCTCGGCGTAGCCCCCCATGGCCTGCCCCATTTCTGCGTAGTTGCCACCCAGATCCCGGGTGTTGTACAGCCTGTGCGAGTCGGCCATCGCGCTGACTTCGGCGGCCATGTGCGAGTTGTTCAACACCACCGTTATGATGGGAATGTTTGACCGGACCGCAGTCTCGAAGTCCAACCCCACCATGCCAAAGGCGGCATCGCCCATAAAGTTGACGCAGACCTTGCCGGGATCGGCCAGCTTGGCGCCGATCACCAGGCCCAGGCCCGTGCCCAACCCGTGGGACTTCCCCCAGCCCAGGTAGGTGCGGGGACCCTTTGAACGATAGAAAGGCACGATCTGGTCTCGGGGACTTCCGGAGTCGTGGGTCACGATCGCCTCTTCCGGCGGAACGGTGTGCATGAAGTCCCAGATCACGCGGTAGGGGCTGATGGGCCGGGAATCGTCGGTCAGCTTGTGCCTCCAGGACTCGACGAAGGCGTCCCTTTCCTGGCCCACCTCGTCCGCGGTTCCGCTGTTCCCACGGCTGTCTCCCACGATGTCGCGGCAGGCGTCGATCATCTGGCGTAGCACCAGTTTGGCGTCGCCGACGATCGGATAGTCGACGTTGTAGTCCTTGTTTATGTCCCGGGGGTCATTGGTGGAATGAATCATCGTCTTGCCGGCCGGTATGGTCAGCACCATATTGTGCCGGGTTAGGCTGGTGCCGATACCGAACACCAAGTCAGCCCGCCGCATGAAGTTAACTAGGGTGGCCGAGGAGGTCAGGGAGGCCGAACCCAGGGCCAGGGGATGGGTCTCGTCGAAGGCGCTCTTGCCCAGCAGGGTGGTTGTAACCGGGACCTGCAACAATTCCGCCAGTTCCTCCAGCTCCTCCGATGCCTTGGCGTACATCACTCCCTGACCCGCCAGTATCACCGGGTTGCTGGCGGCGCACAGGGCGCGAGCCGCGGCATCCACATCGCCGGGGTCGCCCTGGGATACCGAGCGTCGGCTTGGGGCGTAGAAGAAGGACTCCTCGGAGACCTCGTCCACCGCCACGTCGGCAGGGATCTCCACCGCAACCGGACCGGGGCGCCCCTGCCGCAGGGCGGCAAAGGCCCGGCGCATCACGTCCGAAGTACGATCCGACGTGTTGACCTGCTCGATGCTCTTCGTGATTGAGGCGTAGCTCTGCAGTGAACTATAGAGCGGAAAAACGCCCTGCCTTTCCCGTGGATGGCCCAGAGGCAGCAGCAACATGGGGGTGGAGTCCGAAAAGGCAGTGGCCGCGCCGGAATAGGCGTTTTCCGCTCCTGGCCCGTACTGCATGGCGAACACGCCCATCTTGTCACCGTTGGTCACCCGGCTATAGCCGTCGGCAATGCCCAGCCCAACCCGTTCCTGACGGCAGATGATGGGGCGAATTCCGGCCTCGGCGCACGACTCTATGACCGGAGTGGTGGGAAAGCAGGGCAGATACTCCACCCCCTCCCGCTTCAATATCTCGGCAATGGCGTCAACTGTCTTCAACGGGGACCTCCTGCAGCATGCGACTCGCAAACTGCGTGTGAGTATAACACCGCCCAGGGAGGCAGACCGGAAAGGTATTCTTCCTGGTTCCGGTTGCCGCCGTAACATGGTCCAATCCCGCTATCGTTGTAACGAGGACTATATGACCACCAGACCAGTGAAGGCTCGGGGGCGGCCCATTGGCTTCTACCGCTGCCGAGCCCTTCGAACATGGATCTGGAACAAACCCGACATTACTCTTTTGCCGGCATTTTGAACACCAAAGAGGCCCATCTTGTCGTCATCGTTCCCGGCTCTACCACCCTTGTAGGAGGGAACGTCTACCTGTGTCGGCGACGGTCCGGACTGCCCCGTTGCCTATACGCCGATTTGCTCGTCTCTTATAACGTCGACTGGGAAAACGTGATGTTCACCAACCGCTTCGTCATTGAAGAGTCGGGCAAGCCGCCGGACCTGATGATGGAGATAGCGTCCCACCGTACCTGGCAGCGGGACTGCACAGAAATTCGGGAGATTTACGCCAAACTCGATGTCCCTGAATACTGGCGTTTCCTCTACTCCGAAGGCGACTACCATGACGCAATTCTCGGATGGGACATTCTGGCCAACGGCGAGTATCAGCCAATGCAGCTGACCACCGAACCCGACGGTGTCGTCTGGGGCTACAGAGAAATTCTGAGCTTGTCGGTCTGCCGGGTAGCCGGAACTCTCCGCTCCTAGGGCCTGGCGCAGAAACGCTACCTGCGCACCCAGTGGGAATCCGAGGCGCGCGCCCGTAAGCAGGAAGAGGAAATGCGCCGCCGGGAGAGCTCGTAGCTGCGCTATTTGCAGCACGTCTCCTTGCCCTCGGCGATGGCTGCGACACATTCCCGAGAGAGCACATTCCTCTCCATGAGGCCATACTTTTCCATCATGAACTTGACCTGAAGTGCGTTCTTTAAGTTGTCAAGCCTCTTTTTGTCTCCAACGAGGAAGGGCACTATTTCCTTATTCCGGCAAAGACCCCTGCTGCAACGCACCTCCATCAGGATTTTTGCCATTACGTACTGGCGAATGAGTTGATGCACGAGTACCAAATCTCCGGCGCCGTCAAGCCTCGCCTCTTCCTTCGCCTCTCCAATGAAAAGATGGTGGGGAGTCTCCAGGACAATATCAATTTCGGTATTGACCAAGTTGTTGCCAAGCCCATTCTTGAAGTCTTCGTGAGACACGTTGTAATTTCTTGGCTTTGGTTCTTTAAACTTTAGGCTGCCGGGAGGAAAACCATTTATCTTTTCGAGCAAGCCGCCAAAATTCTTCGTATAGTGATTGGCGAGTTCTGGGAAATAGTCCTTATACGCTCTTTTTTCCTGTTTAGCTTGACAGTGGAGATGGTCTCTGATCCCTTTCCAAAACAGCTCGATATGAACTTCACCCCTTTTCGTTTCTTCGGGGGCACCAAGTTTCCTGGCCAGCCGCAAACGAGCAGCTTCATCTGCAAAGAACGGGACGAAATACCGCGCCGTCTTCCAATTTTCGGTCCTATTTTTTATCCCCAGAATTCCGTCATTGTTCATGACGCTGTCCTCTGTTATTCACTGCCACGTATCCCGACAGACTCCCTCATCAACGCCTGGTAGACCCGCAACATCCCCTCGGTATCCCTGGCGCAGTAGGCGAGGAGAGCTTCCCGGATGGCTGTGCGCTGGGATGAAGGAGTGTCGCCGCTGATCATTCGCAGGTAGGATGTGGACGCTGTCATCCCTTCTGCGATGTCGAGGTCTCCGTAGTTCATGTCCGGCGCCAGCACCGGCAATACCGATTTGAGGGAGTAGCTGCCCCTGAACTCCGGATGCCGGACGTTTGCCTTGACAATCGCCAGCAGGTCCACCATGCGCTCGCACAGGGCCCGGAGACGGGCGGCGTACTGTGGCAGCGCATCCGCCAACTCGTTCACCACGCGCCGCTCATAGCGGGAATAGGTCAAGATTGAGCCCGCGGAGGGCAGCGCGTCCAGCAGGACCGACGCCAGGCGCTCTCTTGGGTCACTGTTGTTATCGTTCAGGAATTCACGGTGCTCGACCCGTCCCGTGGAGTCCAGAATGTGCAGGGACCACTGGAAGGGAACGGAGTCGTAGGGCCTAGTCCCGGCATACACCGGGACGGCGGGATTGACCGCCTCGAAGTCCAGAAACGCGGCGGGAAACCTGATCTCGGAAAGCGCAGAGGTAAGGTCTTCGCTCACAGATTTTTGCCCGTAGTCGTTCACGAGGCCACGATGGCAGTAACCGTAGAACGAGCACCGGTGGGGACTGGTGCAATGCTGCCCTGTTGCTATATCCGGCTCGGATTCCAGTTGCAACACAGCCCACATTTCTCGGAGCTTGTTGGGGGCCGCGTTTTCGACGAACGACCTCGTCGTGGCGGTAACATCCTCAAGAGCAAACAAGTCGTGCAGGTCGTGATCGCCTCCCGGGTATACATAGTCCCGGTTCAGGTGCATCAGGTATGCACGATTGACGGGTATCCCGGAACCTTCCACGACATAAAGCTGGATGGCAACGTCCGTGTAGTGCTCGGACTTGACCCGCGCGGTGGACTTGACCTCCACTAGGTCAAAAGAGCCGAGACCAGCCCTTCTGAAAACGTCAACCCTCGTCCTGATGCCCTGAAAAGTAAAGCCAGCTTCGTAAATGGCCGGAGTTTCGGTTCGGGTCAACAATGATTTGGTAGTTTCAACGGCCCGGTCATGCTCGAGGTGAGTTCCCTCAACCAATACACCATTGGGAAACCGCTTCCTCGCCAATTCGCCGATGGCGTGGCCCGTGTCGAATATGGCCTGCCGCTCCGGTGGTATCGGGTCGGCCAACTCTCGGTGAAAGCACTCCAGGTACAGTCGCTTCAGGCACTGGAGGCCGGACTGGAACCGGGACTTGGACAGGCTCGGCGGAATTCGCCTCTCCGCCAACTGATCAACCCCCGCCGTGCTCCCGCGCAATCCGGTCGGCCATGGGTTTCAGTACCGCGTACAGGAAGTCGTTGGCCGGAGTGGGGGTCTCCGTCTGGCGGGCAAGGCGGATCACCGCTCCGTTGATCCCGTCCAACTCCACCGGACGGCCCTCGGTGAAGTCCTTGGCCATAGACGCTCTCCCCTGGGCTGGGAAGCGGTCCAGCGACTCCATTGCCCACTCCAGGGAGTCGTCCATCACCGGCGCTCCGCTGGCCTTGCCGACGGCCAGGGCCTCCTCTATCGCCTGCTGGATCAGGGCCCGCGTAGCCGGGATCGTACGCATTTCCTCGTAGACACAGTTGGCTGCCGCACAGACGGCCGCGGAACCGGCGATGTAGGCAAATTTCTTCCAGAGCATGCCCATCATGTTCTCGTGTAATTCAATCCGCCATCCCGCCGCGACAAACTCGCGGTGGAGGCGTTCTCCGCGATCGGTAATGCCGACGGTCATTTCGCCAAATCCCGCCGTACCGGGCCCACCCTGTGTCACGACTCCGGGTTCTGAGATTCGACCCTCCATGAAGGCCGATCCGACCATCACGTGCTCAGCGCCGACACCCGCAGCGATCTGGTCCCCGTTGTCGATGCCGTTCTGCAGGGTCAACACTACCGTGTCTGGTCCGATCATCGGAGGGAGAGTGGAGATTGCAGCGGCATTGTTGTACATCTTGACGTTGAACAGGACCAGGTCCTGTGTGCCCGCATCAGTGGTGTCGGCAACTCCGCCGCCAGGCGCCAGGAAATCGCCGTCGTTCTGCGAGACCACCCGCAGGCCGCCGCTGCGCTGAATGGCCTCCAGGTGCGCCCCGCGAGCGATGAAGGAGACCTCATGACCGGCCCTGGCCAGCAATCCTCCGAAATACCCCCCGACGCCTCCGGCCCCTACAACTGCGACTTTCAAGACCCGTGCCTCCCTGCGCTCTCAGCGGGCTCATGTGGCGATCTGCCGCGACGCATTCCTTCAGCGCCTGCTAGCGCGACTCGACCGGAAAGCCGTAATCCTCGCGCAGGTCGCGCTTCAGCACCTTGCCCATGACGTTACGGGGCAGCTCCTCGACGAATACAACGGAGCGGGGACGCTTAAACCCCGCGAGACGGTCGCGGCAGAATTCGATAATATCCAGCTCGGTTGCCAACCGACCTTCTCCGCTGCTGTCTGGGGCGCTGTTTGATGAACGCACGACCAGGGCCCTGATTTCTTCCCCCCATTCGACATCGGGCACTCCGATTACCGCCGCGTCACCAACTCCCGGATGGGACAGGATCACCTGCTCCACCTCTTCTGGAGAGACCATCTCCCCGCCCCGCTTGATAAAGTCCTTGGACCGCCCGGCCAAGTAGATGTACCCGTCCTCGTCCCTGTATCCCAGGTCGCCGGTGTATATCCACCCGGAACGCAGTGTTTCCTGGGTGGCTGCCTCCTCCTGCCAGTAGCCGGCCATCATCCTGGGACCGCGGGCCACGATCTCGCCTGTTTCCCCAACGGAGGCCGGATGACCATCCTCGTCCACTATTTCTACATCAACATCCTCCAGGGGTTTCCCGATGGAGGTAAGCCTGCGTAGCTTCGTCTCAATTTCTTTGGGGGAGCCCTCCAGCACATGGTCCTCCGGCGGCAGCATGGTGATGGTGGATGCCGTTTCTGTCTGACCGAATGCGTTGATGAAACTCGCACCTGGGAATTTCTTGATCGCATCCCGGATGACGTCCAGGGGCATGGGGGCGGCTCCGTAGGTGATCACGCTTAGGGACGATAGGTCAAACTCGCCAAAGCTGGGATGGTCCATCAGCTGCTTCAGCATCGTTGGCACCAGCATGGCCCGGTTTGCCCGCCGCCCCTGCACCAGCTCCATCCAAAGCACAGGATCGAATTGGCGCATGACCACCTGAGTTCGGCCCGCGTATACCGCAGTCAGAGCCGCCTGCAGCCCCGCGATATGGTAGTAGGGCACAGTCACCAGGTTGGTCTCCTCGAGATCCGGGTCCGCTGGCATCACCGTGGCCAGGATGTACGAGGCGAAACTGTCGTGGGTCAGCATCACACCCTTGGGGGCGCTGGTGGTGCCGGAGGTGAACATGATGACCGTGGTGTCGTTATCCTCCGCCTCGGGGAAGTGCAGCTGCTCAGGGGAGGCCGCTCGGAGGAGGTGTTCATAGCTGGTAAGACCGGTACTGGTACCAGCGTCCATGATGATGACCCGTTCCTGCGGCATTCCGAACAGGTCCTCTTCCCCCAGCAGTTCGAGGTAACGCTCGCCGATGAACAGGCACGACGGCTCTGCGATGCTCAGCATCTGGTGCAGCTCGTCGGATTTCGCACGGAAGTTGATGGGAACGTACACGGCGTCGAGTTGTGCGGCGGCAAAATACAACTCGATACTGCGGTGGCTGTTCACCTGCATGGTTGCAACCCGGTCTCCGGGGGTAACCCCCAACTCCGCCAGCGCGTTGGCCAGACGATTCACCCGCTGGGAGATCTGCGCGTAGGTGAACTCCCGCCCGTCAAAGATCATGGCCGTCCGATCGGGAACTATTGCTTCGGCAATGATAAGTAGTTCAGTAGTATTCATCGCTCCGTAGCCGCGACGCCCCTTCGAAAGGTAATGAACGGGCTCGATTCTCTTTCTTGATGAATTCGCATTTTAGACTACGAGGATGACGACTGTATTACGAGACGCGTCTCCAGTTCCAGAGATTTGTCCAACGGCAACTCGCAACCCTCCCTCAGAGCCCGCTTGATAGTTCTCATAACGGACACATCCACAGCCGCCAGCTGACGTGCGACTTCCCAGGCGTCCGACCTAAGTCTGCGGGGCGGAGAAATGCGCGTTATCAGCCCCATTTCCAGGGCCTCCTGGGCGTCGAATCGACGGCCGGTCAGCAGCAGGTCCAAAGCGTTGGAACCGCGGGCGTGGCGAGGCAGGCTCTGGGTTCCTCCTGCGGCAGGTATCATACCCAGCCGCACCTCCGGCATCGCAAATTCAGTGGTTTCGGCAGCCAATCGGATGTCGCACAAAAGGGCGATCTCCAGTCCGGAGCCGATGCAATACCCGTGCAAAGCGGCGACTGTCGGCTTCTCAAGCTCAATCAATTGACCCCAGACATCTCGCTCCCATCGGACCCGGCGCGCCGTGACTAGGGATGGTGCAGTTCCGAATTCCGTCAGGTCGGCGCCGGCGCAGAATGCCCGTCCCTCTCCGGTTATCAGAAGCGCTCTGACCTCCGGGTCGTCGGCGACCGCCGAGATAGCCTCTGAAAAGTCATCCCGCATCTGGATGTTGTAAGCATTCAGGGCCTCGGGCCGGTCGAGGGAAATGTGCGATAACGGCCCATCCTTCTCGTATCTAATGCTTTCGAAGGCCCGCATGTTTACGGCTTGTCACACGGCAACAGGCTTCACGGCCCGGACGTAAAGCTCTCGCAGGTCCACTTCGGAATACCTGAGGCCTATATTCTCCAGGTTGTGGGCGTCACTGACCTCCGTCATCATGAGCCCGTATGCACCAGCCTTTTCCTTCACCAGAGGCTTGCGGATGTGCCAGTTGTGAATGTAGTTGTCGATCTCGATGGCGTGAATGTCCTGCTCGATGATGATCTCCGGTGAGTAGTAACCTGGGTGGCAATAGGTTCGAAACACGCCGCCCTCCAAACAATCCAGCGGCGGCAGGAAGAGTTCGGCGACCTGGTACTCCGCGAATGGGTTCTGCTCCGGCCGGACCTCAATCTCCCACCCTGGTATGATCAGAACCTCGCCGGGAAAATAGTGTTCCACCAGTTCGCGGAACTCGAACGACCAGTCCCTGTTGTGATGGTCGGTGATGCCGATACCGTCGATCCCGGCTTTCCGTATCTGCCTTACCACCTTTTCGGCGATCTCCAGGGATGGCGGTTGAAAGTTGAACGCCTCCCAGACATGGGTGTGAAGGTCCAGCTTCAGTTTCAAGGTCCGCTCCTTCTCCTCCGATTCATGTCGCATTGCCTCGCCCGGGAAATCTGGGCCGGGAATACCCAACTGGCGCCAGGGGACATCCTCCGAAATCGCTTGTATTGGGAAGGCGCCGGGATTCTGGCTTGGTCCCACAGGGTTTTCTACTTGCCTGTAAAACGGGGGGGCCGCCGCTCAAGGAACGATGCAATTCCCTCGGCCCGGTCGGCAGTGCTTTGCAGGATGACGTTCAGGTCCGCCTCCAAACCGAGAGCGTGAGCCAGGGACATATCAGCCCCCTTTACCACTGATTCCTTAACGAAACGGGCCCCCAGCGCGCTGCCTTCGCTAATTTCCGTCGCCAATTGCCTGGTCGCGCCCAGCACGTCCGCGCCATCGGCAACTACCCGGTTGACCAGGCCGATGCCCAGTGCCTCTCGGGCTGACAACCTCCGCCCCGTGAGCAGCATGTCCCTCGCCCAACCGGGGCCCACCAGTCGTGGCAATCTTTGGGTAGCACCATCGAAGGCAAGGCTTCCCGCGGATGGAGGCGAACACCAGAACCGGGCCTCCGCTGCGGCAACACGCAGATCGGCGGCTAGGGCCAGCTCCAGACCGTGATCGGAGGCATCTCCGTTCAACGCCGCCAAAACCGGAACCGGCAGGGCGGCCAGGCTGCTGCACACCTGCAAAGCCGACATCTGTTCCGGCCCGCTCGTTTTCTCCCTGCCCGTAGAAAAAACGGCTCCGCTTGCCGCTAATATTACCACCCTGACGGTGTCGTTCGCGGCGAGATCGCTGGCCAGGAACCTCAGTTCCGCCGCCATCTCCTGGTTCAGGGAATTGTTCGAATTCGGACAGTTTAACGTTACGGTGGCAACACCGTGCTCAATTTGAAATTCAAGTGTAGACAATTGGGAATCTCGGCCCCTCAGGTACTGCCTATCTTCGCTCAACATGTACCTGTATGCATCCAGTTCCTTCCTGGCCGCCGGGCGCCTATTCCTGCCGGAATCCCTGGGCAATCGCGTCTTAAATTGAATCGGCTTAGCCCACGACCGTCATTCCCGCCCCCACACCGTCATTCCGGCGAAAGAACGTCACCCCGTACTTGATACGAGGCCGGAATCCAGAGGCTTTTGGCGGTTGTTGGCATTCCGGTGGCCAGGCTGGTGAGATTCCCGCGACATCGGGAATGACAGGTCAATGAGCCTCACGGCTTTACGACGTGATTGCCCTGGCCGGAATCATTCTTGACAAGAAAATTTGGCGTGATTACCATACATTAGCACTCTCTTGTCCAGAGTGCTAATCGCAAGCTTATATTGCCGGGCCAAGACCAAATTCCCGGTGAAAGAATAAAGGAGGCCGCGGTGGCGAATTTCCAGCCGTTGGGAGAGCGAGTGGTGGTGAAACCCATAGAGGGCGAACAAACCACGAAAGGCGGTATTTTCCTGCCCGACACTGCCAAAGAAAAGCCCCAGGAGGGCGAAGTGGTCGCGGTTGGGCCGGGCCGCATCAGCGATGACGGTACCCGCATCGCCATGGATGTTGCCCAGGGCGACCGGGTAATCTATTCCAAGTTTGCCGGCACCGAGTACAAGGACGGCGACGACGAATACCTCATCCTGCGGGAGAGCGACATTCTGGCCAAGCTATCCTAGTTCTGGCGCAGGGTGGGCGGCACCCGCAGGCTTTTTGTGGGGCCCCCGTCCGGCCGGTGAATTCACGCCTATTGAAAATAGAAGGAGGAATGGATGCCAGCCAAGAAACTTACCTATTCCGAGGAGGCACGTAAGTCCCTCCGCACCGGGATCGACATCCTGGCCGATTCCGTAAAGATCACCCTGGGTCCCAAGGGCCGCAATGTGGTATTGGACAAGTCCTTTGGCCCCCCCCAGGTATGCAGCGACGGTGTAACCATCGCCAAGGAAATTGAACTTCCGGACTCCTTTGAGAACATGGGAGCCCAGCTGCTGAAAGAAGCCGCCACCAAGACCAATGACGCCGCCGGCGATGGCACCACCACCTCGGTCGTGCTGGCCCAGGCCATCATCACTGACGGCTTCAAGAACGTAACTGCCGGCGCCAACCCCATGGCCATCAAGCGCGGCATTGAGCGTGCCGTCGAGGCAGTGGTTGGGGAACTGGGCGGTATGTCCCAGTCCGTGGAAACCCGCGAGCGCATAGGCCAGGTGGCCAGCCTCTCGGCCCACGAGGAAGCCATCGGCGAAACCATCGCCGAGGCCATGGAAAAGGTCGGCAAGGACGGCGTAATCACGGTCGAAGAGTCCAAGGGTCTCGCCGACGAGATCGAGTATGTAGAGGGGATGCAGGTCGACCGCGGCTACATCTCTCCCTATTTCATCACCAACCCCGACCGCATGGAGTCCGTGCTGGAAGACCCCACCATCATCATCACCGACAAGAAGATCTCTGCCGTGGCTGAACTGCTTCCGGCCCTGGAAAAGCTGCTGCAGATCGGCCGGAAGAACGTCGTGATCGTCGCTGAAGACGTTGACGGCGAGGCGCTGGCCACCGTCGTGGTCAACAAGCTGCGCGGTACCCTGAACGCCCTGGCGGTGAAGGCCCCCGGCTTCGGCGACCGCCGCAAGGCCATGCTGGAAGACATCGCCATCCTGACCGGAGGCACCGTCATCAGCGAGGAGACCGGCCGCAAGCTGGACGCTGCCACCATCGAGGACTTCGGCCAGGCCCGTCGGGTCGCCGCCACCAAGGACGAGACCACTATCGTCGAGGGTCGCGGCTCCGAGGATGGTATCCAGGCCCGCATCACCCAGATCAAGGCCCAGATCGAGGACACCACCTCCGAGTTCGACCGTGAAAAGCTGCAGGAGCGGATGGCCAAGCTGTCCGGTGGCGTTGCGGTTATCAAGGTGGGTGCTGCCACGGAGATCGAGTTGAAGGAGCGCAAGGCCCGCGTTGAGGACGCCCTGTCGGCCACTCGCTCCGCCGTCGAAGAGGGCATAGTCCCCGGAGGCGGCGTGGCCTTGGTTCGGGCCCAGCGAGCCCTGGACGGCGTCGGTGAACTGCCCTTGGACGAGCGCGTAGGTGTGGACATCATCCGTCGCTCCCTCGAACAGCCCCTGAAGCTGATCGTCGAGAACGCCGGTTTCGAAGGCGCCGTGGTGCTCAACCAGGTGAAGCAGCAGGCTGACGACTACGGGTACGACGCCGAGGTCGGTGAATACGGCCCCATGCTGGAGCGCGGCATTGTGGACCCGGCCAAGGTCACCCGGTCGGCCCTGCAGAACGCCGCCAGCGTCGCTGCCATGGTTCTCACAACCGAGTCCATGATCTCCGAAATCCCGCAGGACAAGCCGGCCATGCCGGCGATGCCTCCGGGCGGTGGAATGGACTTCTAGGTCCCTGACCACTTTCGAAGCTCTTTTAACCGCCTCGCTCCCCTGCGGGGCGGTTCCCTTTTGCCGCGAATGGCTCCCCTCCACTTTCCTGGAATGTGTGGGGCCAATAGACGAGTCTGATTGGTATAATGCATTGCGAGAAGCTAGTCGCTTCAGGAGAATTCCGATGCTTTGAGCAGCCATAGCAGCGGCTGGAGCAGCCGCCGCAGGAATAACCGCCCTGATCAGCTGGGTCAAGGATGGTGCAAAGAACCGGCGTAGCGACGGTATGGAAACTTCGGAGTCGCAGCAGAACGAGCAACCCGCGGCGACTTCTGCATCTTGAGCGCTCCCGCAGGGTAAAATCCGGTGAGCACGAATTCCGGCGCAAACCTAAATAAAGTCTTCGCTTCTGCTGTGGACGCCGTCTCGGACATTCAGGATGGCGCCACACTGCTGATCGGAGGATACGCGGGGCATTCCGAACCTGAATCGCTGCTAGGTTCCATCATTGCCAGCGGCGCCCGCGATTTGACCGTCATTTGCCAGAGCACCGGCCCTGCCGCGCCCGGCGGCGCTGGCATCAGCAACTTGGTGGCAGCCGGGGCGGTCCGAATGATGATATCCCCCCTTCCCTTCGATCCCCGAGGCGATGGACCGGTGAAGCGAAGTTGGCAGTCTGGCCAGCTCGAGCTTGAAGTGCAACCCGTCGGCGTTCTCGCTGAGCGTATCCGCGCTGGAGGGGCCGGCATCGGTGGGCTCTTCCTGCCCACTGGAGCGGGCACCCGTTTCGCCGATGGTCGCGAAGTACGTCTTATCGACGGACGGGAGCACGTGTTTCAGCCCGCCATTAAGGCGGATTACGCCCTCTTGCGCGCCTCCGTCGCCGACAGGTTGGGTAACCTGCTCTACGAAGGCACGGGACGCAACCTGAACCCCGTGATGGCCATGGCAACCTCAACGACCATTGCCGAGGTCGACGAGATCCGGGAATCCGGCGGCATTGATCCTGAGTTGGTGATAACTCCCGCCATTTTCGTACAGCGCATCCTGCTGAGCAGCTCAAGCTCCTGAGCCAGGGGGCCCACGCTGCCCCAGACCACTTAACCGAGGTTCGTCACATATGCCAGGCGACAGGCTGGACTCAAGGAGCATGGCCCTGCGGGCTGCGCAGGAGATTCGGGCAGGAGATGCGGTGGCGATTGGCCCCGGCCTTCCCGGCCTGATTCCGTCGGTGATCCGGCCTGGCAGTGGTGCCTGGTTCGTTTCCGAAAGCGGGGCCGTTGGATACCACTCCAGCGATTCCGGTCCCGTAATCGATGGTGCGGGTAATTCGGCGGTTATGGTCCCTGGTGGCTCAGTCGTTGGCACGATGGATGTATCTGCCATCCTGGCCAGCGGCAACGTCGCACTGGCATTCGTCGAGGTGGCGCAGGTCAGCGCAGGCGGGGATTTCGTTCACTGGACCACGGCGGAAACGTCCACGCTGGCTGCCCCCGGGTTTGCCGTGGACCTGGCCTCGGGAGCCCTAAGACTGGTTGCATTGACGTCCCAGGCCACCGATGGAGGGACATCTAGGATCGTAGATCGTTGCTCCCTCTCCATCGACGGCAGGGAATGCGTCTCGCTCATCGTTACGGACATTGCGGTCTTGCGTCCCGGAGACTCGGGGCTGGAGCTGATCGAGGTCGCGCCCGGCTGGACCTCCGACGACGTCGCCTCCCTGACCGACCCGCCGCTGTCGGTATCCCCAGGGCTGCGGGAAATGACGTTTAACCCTCCCGAATTGCCGTGGCCCAACAAGGTTTACGCCACCGCGGCCGAAGCCGTCGCTGACGTGCCGGACGGCGCAGTGGTCAACGTGGACGGCTTTGGCGGTCCGGGTGGCATGGCCCACTACCTGATGGTCGCCCTGCGCGATCACGGCGCCAAGGGGCTCACCATGATCAGCAACACCGCCGGCATCGCACGAGTTGCCCGCTTCGGCTCCCCAGAGGGAGTTACTCCCATCGATCACACCATATTCGTCGAGAACGACCAGATCGCCAAGGCCATCGCGACCTACCCGGTCTCACCGTCGGCCAACCGTCCCAGTGCCTTCGAGCGCGCCTACCAGGAGGGCCGGTCCTCCCTCGAAGTGTCTCCGCAGGGCACGCTGGCCGAGCGGCTTCGCTCGGGCGGAGCGGGTGTCGCCGCCTTTTACACGCCAACTGCCGCCGGGACTCTGCTGGCCGAGGGTAAGGAAGTCCGCGAAATCGATGGGCGCAGCTATGTGCTGGAAGACCGCATCATCGCGGATATCTGCATCATGCGAGGCCACAAGGCCGATACGCTGGGCAACGTGGTCTACAAGGGCACCTCCCGTAATTTCAACCCCGTGATGGCCACCGCCGCCCGCGTCACCATCGTCGAGGTGGATGAAATCGTGGAACCGGGACAGCTCGGTCCCGAGCAGATAGTTACCCCGGGCGTGTTCGTAAACCGCATCGTTCAGCGCCCCGCTGACTTTTCGCCCTACCTGTAGCCCTTGCCGCGAGAGAAACCATGACAGACATCGATATCTCCGACCTGTATGAGAAGGAAAGGCTGCCCCGCGAGATCATTGCCATGAGGGTAGCCAAGGAGCTTCCCGACGGTGCCTACGTTAACCTGGGCATCGGCATCCCAACCCTCGTCTCCAGCTTTCTGCCCGAGGGCCGCACCGTGTATTACCACAGCGAGAGCGGCATCCTGAACTGTGGTCCCCTGGCCGAGGAGGGCGAGGAGGACATCGATCTCATCAACGCAGGCGGGCAGTTTCTGGAGGCCGTCCCCGGTATGTCCTTCTTCGATTCCTCCCATGCCTTTGCCATGATCCGAGGCGGGCACGTGGACGTCACGGTTCTCGGTTCCCATCAGGTTTCGGCCAGCGGAGACCTGGCCAACTGGATGCTACCTCAGCGCGGCGTCGGCAACGTGGGTGGTGCCATGGACCTTGCTGCGGGGGCCAGCGGCGTGATCGTCGCCATGGAGCACACCGACCGCGACAACAACCCCAAGATCGTCGAGAAGTGCACCTTTCCGATTACCGGCCGGGGATGCGTTTACATGATCGTCACCGACCTCGCGGTGATCGAACGGACCTCCGAGGGCCTGGTCCTGCGAGAGGTCGCACCAGGCTGGACCCCCGAGGAGGTGCAGGCCCTCACCGGCGCTCGCCTCACCGTTGCCGAAGACGTCAAGGAGTTCGAGTTGTAGCCGGGGGTGCGCACTTTTCCCATGACCACCCCTCGAAGCACAGGTCAGTTGCAACCGGGCCTTTACGATTCCTTGGTAGATGAGGCTCTGAGAGAGCAACTGGACAGTCTGGCTCCAGCAAGTCTGATACCTGAAATTGGGGCCGTTGACCCGGCTGAGATTCCGGACAGGGTTGGCGTATTCATTGGCCTGTGGATAAAACAGGTCATTGCTTCCCAATCATCTATGATGGAAAAGTTTCAGTAAGCCGGGATTTCCGCCTGTGCCCTCCCCTCTGATTCCTCCACGCAGGAAAGATAAAGTAAGCCCTCGGCATTGAGGAGCGGTGAAATTCATGTCGCCGCTCCGAAGCTCTATACGAACATCGGGAGTCCCCTCCCGGCTTCGGCGTTCAGCCCTGGCGGACAGGCCGTGTCGCCTCAGTTGCTAGGCCACCAGCGTGTTCACTGCCTCCTCGCGGAGCGTGCCGAAAATATTGCGTCGGGCAGGCATGGAGCATCTCCACCGATTAAACGTTTGATACCCTTGCCTTAGCTGCCTAACTGAGGCCTGTTGGCGCTGCCGTGTTTCAATAGAGCACATCCTTGATATGCTAACGTTAACTTAGAAACATCGACGGCCGGGACGGCATTCATCCTGGATTCTTAACTTGGTGGTGCGCCCGGAGCCAATCGGCACCCCGTCAGTAACCCACCCCCAATTTGACACCAAATTTCCCCCGCTGATAGCATGACCCTACCCCGGTATGGACCCAGCAGGAGAGGCATTTCGTGGCTGGAATTTCGGCCTTCGGGGCCTACATCCCCCGTTACCGGCTCGGCCCCTCAACCGACGGCTGGGGTTCCCGTATCGAACGCTCCGTGGCCAACTTCGACGAGGACAGCGTTACCATGGCCGTTGCCGCTGGCCTGGACTGCCTTGACGGCCAGGACCGGCAGGACATCGACGGCCTCTTATTCGCCACGACCACTCCCCCCTACGCCGAAAAGGGTTGCGCTTCCATCATCGTCACTGCTCTTGACTTGCGCCGCGACATCTTCACCGCCGACGTAACGGACGTGCTGCGTGCCGGTACCACCGCCCTGCGGCAAGCCCTCGATTCCGTTGCCGCCGGGTCTGCACGCAAAGTGCTGGTCATCGCCAGCGACCATCGTCAGGGGGCGCCCAAGGGCGAAGCCGAACGTAACTCCGGGGACGGGGCCGCCGCATTCCTGGTATCTCACGATGAGGTCATTGCCGAGCTCGAGGGGTCCTACAGCATCTCCGAGAACATGATGGACGTCTGGCGCAGCGCCGGAGACCAATTCGTGCGTTCCTGGGAGGACCGGTTCGCTATCGAGGAAGGCCTCGAGCGCATCCTCGGCGACTCCATTGCCGGCTACATGGAGCGACAGAACATCGCCTCCCGCGACGTCGCCCGGATCGCCCTCTATGCCCCCGACGGGCGTCGGCACGCCCAGCTGGCCCGGCAGATGGGTTTCGCCCCGGAGCAGGTGCAGGACGGCATGTTTGGCAAGCTGGGCAACACCGGCGCGGCCTTCGTCCCCATGCTCCTCGCTTCCGCCATCGGCGAAGCCTCGCCCGGCCAACTGGTGCTGGCGGCTTCCTACGGGGATGGCAGCGATGTCATGGGCTTTCGCGCCACGGCGCTGGCCGGAAACGGGAGGGCTGGCAGAGGGGTCAGTGGCCACCTCAAATCCGGCCACTCCCTGGACAGTTACGAGACCTACGCTCGCTGGAGGGAGGTGTGGCTTACCGATGCCGCGTCCCGCCGCCCGCAGGCCCAGTCCCCTTCGGTGTCGGCCCTCTGGCGTGAGAGCGATCGCAACATCCGCTTCTATGGCGCCATCTGCAACCAGTGCGGCTTCGTGCAGTATCCGCCCCAGCGGGTCTGCGTCCAGTGCCAGGCCCGCGATGATTCGACCCCGGTGCGTTTGAGCGACCGGCCCGGGACGGTGTTCACCTATTCCATGGACTACCTGGCCGGGACCACCGACACCCCTCTGGTCATCGCCGTGGTCGACTTTGAGGGGGGCGGACGAGTTCTGTGTATGATGACGGACAGGGAACTGGAAGAGGTTCACATAGGAATGCCGGTGCAGATGAGCTTCCGCAAGCTGCGCGTTGTCAACGGCATTCACAACTATTACTGGAAGGCCGCACCACGGCGCGTGGTTGCGGAATAGGTTGGAATAGCGTCAAACCCGGCAAACACGGACACGGCAGAGGTTGTTATGAGTGGAATCAAGGATCGCGTGGCGGTAATCGGCATGGGCTGCACCAAATTCGGCGAGCGGTGGGACTCTAGCGCCGCTGACCTGATGGTGGAGGCCGCCTACGAGGCATACGAAGACGCTGGCATTGAGGGCAAGGACGTCCAGGCCGCATGGCTTGGTACCGTTTCTTCGTTCCGCACGGGTCAACCCCTCGCCGACGCCCTGAAGCTGGACTACATCCCCATAACCCGCGTCGAGAATGCCTGTGCCACCGCCACCGATGCCTTCCGCAATGCCTGCTACGCCGTCGCCGCCGGCGTCTACGATATTGTCCTTGCCCTGGGCGTCGAGAAGCTTAAGGACTCCGGCTTTTCCGGACTCGCTGTGCCCGACGCGCCCGGCTCAGACGTTAACCCGCCGGTCCCGCCTCCGTCGCAGTTCGCGCTGGCCGCCACCCGTTACTTCCACCAGTACGGCATCCCCTTCGATGAAGGCAAGCACACGCTGGCACAGATTGCATCCAAGAATCACCATAACGGCACCATGAGCCCCAAGGCCCACTTCCAGCGCGAGGTCAGCGCCGAGCAAGTCGCCAATGCGCCCATGGTGGCCTGGCCCCTCGGCCTGTTTGACTGCTGCGGCGTCAGCGACGGGGCCGCCGCTGCCATCATCACCACTCCCGAAATTGCGAAGACTTTCCGGGACGACTACATCCTCGTCAAGGGCCTGGGCTTGTCGGTAGGCGCCTTCGGTATCATGCGCAACGACTGGGACTTCACCCACTTCCCGGAGACTGTGCGCGCCAGCCAGGCCGCATACCAGGAGGCCGGCATCGGAGACCCGCGACGCGAGATAGACATGGCCATGGTGCACGACTGCTTCACCATCACCGAGCTCATCATCTACGAGGACCTTGGATTCAGCCCCCGGGGGCGCGCCAGCGCTGACGTGGAGGCGGGTACCTTTACCCTGGAGGGTGAGCTGCCGGTCAACACCGACGGCGGCCTGAAATGCTTCGGCCACCCCATAGGAGCCAGCGGAATCCGCATGATCTACGAGGTCTACAAGCAGCTCCAGGGCCGGGCCGGTGATCGCCAGCTCCAGAAAGCAGATCTGGGCCTGACCCACAACCTGGGAGGCCGGCCCGGGTCTTTCACCTGCTCCGTGGCGCTCTTCGGCACCCGCGACTAGGTCCCGGCACCTGCTATTCCCTCGCCGTCATATCCGGGACTGCACTTCCCTCTGGTTGTGCAGTCTCTTTCATCTGCGATAACGGCCCTCTGCCGCGCGTAATGCCTGGAGGTGTGGGTTCACATAACGTGAAAATTGCTCAAAATAAGTTTAATTTCTGTTGAACTGTCCGTCTGGCGGCTGGTATAAACGACATTACATAATTGGGAACGGGGTGGGTTGTGGTCATTGCCGAATCTACAGCCACGGACGGGGACCGCCCTACGCAGCCGGAAAAGCAAGAGCCCGCCGTGGTAATCACCGGCCGGGGCACCGATGTAGCGTTCAACCTGAACGAGAACGCATCCTTGCAGGATGTGATCAAGGAATTGGACGCTCATTTGTCTGCCCAGAGCACGCTTTACTCCCAGGGTGGCATCAGCGTCAACACTGGAAATCGCCGGCTTACCGAACAGGAAGAAGAGGAAATCCGGCGCATCTTTCGCGAGAACTCCGGGCTCAGAATCTCCAGGTTCGTTTTCTCCGGCTCGCCCGTCGAGCAGGAGGAAGAGAAGACCGTAGATACCGGACAACTTCTCTCCCACGGCCACATCGCCGAAGTACCGAAGCTCAAGTTCGAGGAATCGCCGGTTAAACGGTCAAGGAAAAACTCGACCCCTCTCGTCGAATTCTCCTCCGCCGACTTGGCTCGCGCCCTCAACGGCCTGTCCTCCCACGGACAGCGCACCAGGTACCGGGCGATGGTTGTCCGTGGCACCATACGTTCCGGGGAGACTGTCTCGCATAACGGGGACATCTTGGTGCTGGGTGATGTCAACCCTGGATCTGAGATAATTGCCGACGGCGACATAATCGTCATGGGAGCCCTGAAAGGACTGCCCCATGCCGGCGCGTCGGGAGACAGCAAGGCCGCGGTCATAGCGCTCAACATCTCCGCCCCCCGCCTCCGCATCGGTAACTCTGAGGCCAACGCCCCTGCGGTGAACGGCGACGGAGGGCCGGCGGCCAGGAAGAAGCCACCTGCAGACATGCAACCCAGGATCGCCTATGTCCGCCGCGGCATAGTGCATGTCGCGCCATTCGCCGGGCGATCCGCCAGATACACAAAAGGGGTACCGTATGAAGGGTAGGACAATCGTCATCACTTCAGGCAAGGGCGGTGTCGGTAAAACCACCGCCACCGCCAACATCGGCACTGCCCTCGCAATGCGAGGCCACCGCGTCGTGGTCATAGATACCGACATCGGCCTGCGCAATCTCGACGTCATCATGGGGCTCGAGAACCGCATAGTCTACGATCTAGTGAACGTCGTGGAGGGCAAATGTCGACTGCGCCAGGCCATGATCCAGGACAAGCACAAGCTCGAGCTTTACCTGATACCCGCCGCCCAGACCAGGGAGAAGGACAGCATCACGCCTGCCCAGCTCAAAGCCCTGTGCGCCGAGCTTGAGGATGAATACGAATACATCCTCATCGATTGTCCAGCCGGAATCGAACAGGGTTTCAAGAATGCTGTGGCCGCCGCGGGCGAGGCCATCATCGTCACCACCCCGGAAGTTTCCGCCATTCGCGATGCCGATCGGGTCATCGGTCTTTTGGAAGCGTCGGGCCTGCACCGTCCCAGGCTCATCATCAACCGCATCTCCGCTGAGATGGTGAAACGGGGCGACATGATGGACCAGGACGACGTTGAAGCGCTGTTGGCCGTGGAAGTAATTGGCCTGGTCCCGGCTGACGAGCGTACAGTAGCTGCTGCCAACCGTGGAATTCCCACCGTGCACGACCCGCGTTCCAGCGCCGGTGCAGCGTTCACGCGCATTGCAGCCAGGATCGACGGGGAAGAGGTCCCGCTCAAGCAAATCGATGCCCGTTCCGGAATGTTCAACCGCTTGAGGGACATTATGGGCATCAAGGGGAGGGCGTATTCTCATGCGTGAACTTCTGCGGTGGCTCCTTGGGCTGGCGGACAAGAACGGCGATAGCTCCAGCGATGTTGCCCGCCAGCGCATGCGTCTGGTTCTCATCCAGGACCGCATCGACCTGTCTCCGGACAAGATGGAACAGATGAAGCGGGAAATCTGGGAGGTTGTCTCCCGCTACATGGTTGTCGATGATGAATTCAGGGAATTCGAGGTCCGTCGGCTTGATGAACTCGTCATGTTCGTTTCCAATATCGAGGTAAAGGACCTCAACGCCTTGGTCAATGCTCGCTAGGCATGATATTGTTGTCCCATGGCCTTGGTATTAACCAACTGTAATCTGATCGATTGTGTCACAGAGGGTGTTCTTCCCAACGCCTCGGTAACGATCGAACAGGGGCTCGTCTCCTCCATAACCAGCGGTGAGAACACGCCGGCTGAGGGCGATCAGCAGCACGGCACAATTGACCTCGGCGGGGCCTATCTGCTGCCCGGCCTCTGGGATGTCCATATACACCCGGAATATCCCAATCCTCCCGGCACCACGGTCGCCCAGCTCACCGCCGCCTTTGGCCAGAACCTGGTCTGCGGTTTGACTGAGGCCGGCGTCACCTCTGTTCGCTGCGCCGGTGCCGGCCACTTCATGGACGTAGCCTGGAAACAGGCTTTTGCCACAACGGGGGGACCCGCTGGCCCCAACGTATTCGCCTGCGGGAACTTCCTCACCACCACCGGAGGCCATTTCCTCACCTCCGGTCACGCCAGGGAATGCGATGGGCCCTACGGCTTCGTAGAGGCCATTCGGGATCAGATAAAGAACGGCGTTGATCACATCAAGCTGAACCTCTCCGGCGGAATCATGGGTCCCCACTGGGACCGGCACCACGATTCCTTCCTGATGCCCGAAGAAATCGAGGCGGCCTTCGCTCTCTGCCATCAGCGCTCGATGCCGGTGATGGCCCATGCCACCAACCCTGGTGCCGTTAAGGCGGCTCTCCAGTTGGGCGCGCACAGTATCGAGCATGGGTATGTGATGGACGAAGGTTGCATCACGAGCTTTCTGGATAATGGCGCCTGGTACGTCCCTACCCTGGGAATCACCCACCTGACTCTCAGCCAGGCCGACAACCAGTGGGAGCGTGCCTACTGTGAACGCAAGGCTCTGACCCCGGACCTGGTGCGGCGGGCCGAGGCCGCGGTCGACCAGCACCGCAGTTGGTTCCGCACCGCCCTCGACGCCGGCGTGAAAATGGCCCTCGGTTCCGATGTATTGCCACTGCGCGACTCTGCGCTGCTTGAACTCGGGCTGTGGGTCAAGGATGGCGCCACACCCTGGCAGGCCCTGGTTGCCGCCACTCGCAACGCTGCCCAGCTCTGCGGCGTTGGCGAATGGCTCGGTACCATACAGCCAGGGAGGCGGGCTGACATGATTGTTGTCTCGGCCAATCCCCTGGATGACATTCAGAATCTTCGCCGCCTTCAGATGGTCTTCAAGGATGGACGCCTGGTAGCAGACCATCGCCATTAGTCTGTCTCATTTATCCTTCCGTTTGCCTCTCCTCACACCCGGCTCTATACTTGCGCCCGTGGTGGGCCCTGGACCGCCTGCCGCAATCTCAAATGGAGGAGTTTGGCAATGCCCGGAGACACGCTCACCATAGGCAATGTGGAGATTACATCCCTCTCCGACGGGCTCCTCGAGTTCGACCTCTGTAACTTCTTTCCAGCCATCCCGAAGGAAGACTGGCATGGCCACGAGAGCCATCTCAGCCCGAGCGGGGGTGTCCGGTTCAACCTGGCCTGCTTCCTCATTCGTTCCGAGGGACATACCATCGCCGTCGATACCGGCATGGGCCCCAAGGCCACCCCGGAAACTCCCTGGGGGGAACTGCTCAACGAATTCGCTGCTCATGGTATAAAACCGGAAGAGGTGGACATGGTGGTGATGACCCATGCCCATCGTGACCATATAGGCTGGAATGTCGCCTCCCGCGAGGGAGAATACGTTCCCACCTTCCCCAACGCCCGTTACTACGTCAGTGCCCGGGACTGGGAGGCCTGCCACGACCCCGCCCTGATAGAAGCCCGCTTCCCCAACGCCCCCGATTGCGTCTGGCCCCTCGAGGGCCTTGGCGTCCTCGAACTGTTGGATGGCGAGACAGAATTGACCGGCGAACTTACCATGTTCCCCACGCCGGGCCATACACCCGGCCACATGAGTATCGACATCCATTCCCAGGGTGAACGAGGATTAGTTCTGGGTGACGTGCTTCATAACACCGTACAGATCGAGAACACCGACTGGGTTTCCCGCGCCGACATCGACCCCGAGACCACCCGCATCACTCGGCGCAATATGATGGACCGCCTGGAGCGGGAGGGCATCCCGGTCGCCGCGGTTCATATGGCCGCCCCCGGCTTCGGTCGCATCGTCCGAACGGAGGGCCGTCGCTATTGGCAAGCTATCCAGACCATTTCATAATAATCGGAGTTAGCCGTCGGTAAGGAGGAGCACCGAAATGGCCAAAAACGGATTCAAGATCATCGACGCCGAGCTACACGTGATGGAACCCGTCGACCTCTGGGAGAAATATATTGACCCCGAGTTCAGGGACCGCGCTCCTCGCCGTCTCAGCGAGCGGCGATGGGACATCCGCACCGTCGTGGAAGGCGACGTGATGGCCAGCATGACCGACTACAACTGGCCGGCCCGCAGCAGCGAGGAGGAGGACACTCTGGCGGAGCGTTACGCCGAGGAGATTACCGCCAACTTCGACCCGGCCTCCCAGGTACGGGCCATGGACCGGGAGGGACTGGACCTGGCGGTCCTCTATCCCACCTCCGGAATGTTCATCACGGCCCGAAATGGGATGGACCCCCGCTTCGCCGAAGCCGCCTGCCGGGCATACAACAACTGGCTTTACGACTACATCCAGGAGGGCGACCCGACCCGCATGTTCGGCGCCGCCGCCCTTTCTCCCCACGACGTAGAGACGGCGGTAATCGAAGCCCGGCGCTGCGTCACTGAACTTGGGTTCAGGGCGGTCTTCCTCCGCCCCAACATGTATAACAACCGCTCTTGGCACGACCCCCACTACGATCCCCTGTGGGCCGAGGTACAGGACCTTGACGTACCCGTAGGCTTCCACGAGACTACCGGCTCCCGCATGCCCGCTGCTGGAGCGGACCGGTTCCCCGATGACCTCGGTATCGCCCACATCGCCACCCACTCCGTCGAGCAGATGATGTGCTGCATGGACATCATCATGGGCGGGGTGATGGAGCGGTTCCCACGGCTGCAGTTCGCCTTCCTGGAAGGCCAATGCGGCTGGCTACCCTTCTGGCTGGGCCGCATGGACGAGCACTACGAGTGGCGCCACCCTTACGGTGAGATGCAGCAGCTGAAGATGCTTCCCTCGGAGTATTTCAACCGCCAGGGTTACGCCGCGGTCGAGTGCGAGGAAACTTTCGTGTCCCATGTGGTCCAAGCCGTCGGCGACGAGCGGCTGCTCACTACCAGCGATTACCCCCATGGCGACGCCAAGTACCCACACACCACCGAGACCTTCCTGCAATTGCCGCTCTCCGACGAGAGCAAGCGGCGCATCCTCTGGGACAACCCCGCGCGGCTCTACAAACTTTAGCCGATGGCTGGACTGTAAATCCGAATGAGGGCCGGGGATCCGTGGTGTCACCCGGCCCTCGCTGTTCCCCTCCTATTTCACCGTAAAGGAAGTGGCACGCCATGAGAATCGGGTTCATCGGCACCGGCAACATTGGCGCCCCCATGGCCGCCAGTATCCTCAACGCCGGATATAGCCTGGTAGTTCACGACCTCCACAGGGACAAGGCCGCTCCCTTGGTCGATCAGGGTGCGGATTGGGCTGACTCCCCGGCCGAGGTAGCCGCCCAGTGCGACATAATCTGCACCTGCCTGCCCGGTCCGACGGAAATGGAGCCCGTAACCCTCAAGCCAGGCGGCATCCTCGAAGGCGCCCGGCCTGGGTCGGTCTACATTGACCACACTACCAACTCGCCCCTGCTGGCCCGGAGGGTCCACGGCCTCTTCGCCGAAAAAGGCATCGCCATGCTGGACGCTCCCATTAGCGGCGGCGTCGAAGGGGCCAGGGTGCGCGACCTGCTCGTCATGGTCGGCGGCGACGAGGCCACCTTCCAGCGCTGCCTGCCGGTGTTGCAAGCCATCGGCGAACGGATCATGCACACCGGAGGCATCGGCTCCGGGTGCATCTGCAAGATCATGCACAACACCGCCGTCTTCTGCGCCGACATGGCCATGACCGAGTGCTGGACTCTGGCCGTCAAGTCCGGCGTGCCCGCCGAGACCATCGTGGACGTCTTCCGCAACGGGGCCATCGGTCGCATGAGTAACCTGACGGGCAGGCTGCCCGACACCCTATTTCGGGGCGACTTTGAAGCCCGGTTCGCCCTCAGGACCGCCCACAAGGACCTGCGCCTCGGCGAGGAACTGGCGGAAGCTTACGACGTCCCCATGCCTCTTGCTGAAATCTGCCGCGACATATATGCCCAGGCCATGGCCCGCGGCTGGGAGGAAAACGATAGCTCCATCGTACTTACCCTCCAGGAAGAGCGGGCCGGCGTTCAGGTCCGGCTTTGAGGAAGTAAGAGGCGAAGCAATAGGAACCCTCGGTAAGTCAAGATACTCGCAACGAACGGCGCTCTTTATTTGACACTGCTATTGGGCATCGGTCACGTCCGCAATTCGGCGACTGCCTCCACCTCCACCAGGAAGTCCGGGTCCGCCAGTCCCGCCACCACGATTGTGGTGCTGGTCGGCCGCCCCTCCTCCGGCAGGATCGACATTCGTACCTCTCGAATCTTGCCCAGGTTCTCGGCCCCCACCACATAGGTGGTGGTTTTGACGATGTCCTGCAGGGTCCCCCCGGCGGATTTGACTGCTGTCTCAATGTTGGCCCATACCTGGCGGATTTGACCTGCCGGGTCTCCCACGTGCTGGGCTTTGCCGTCCGGTCCCCTGGGCACCTGCCCTGCTATGTAGACCGTCTTGCCCACCTTGACCACATGGTTGTAAAGATTGTTTGGCGGTGCTGCCAATTCGGGTGGATTGATGAATTCCCGGTCCATTTCGGCACTCTCTCCAACTGTTTTGCAGTCTCACTATTCTTGACCGCCTGCGCTATGATAGCAACCATCCAATGGTACGAGTTCGGCGACTTGTAAGTCGTGGAGATGATTATGCAGGCGATAGTTGGCGGTACACTGATTGACGGACGCGGCGGGGAGCCGCTGGCTGACTCGACCGTGCTTGTCGGCGACGACGGGCGAATCGCCGCCGTCGGGCCCAAAGCGGCAGTCGTGGTGCCGGAGGGGGCGGTGGAATTCGACGCAACCGGAATGACCGTGCTTCCCGGCTTGATCGACTGTCACGAGCACCTGGCCTCGTTCACCTACGACCTCATCAGCCGCTGGGGTATGTCCGAACCCCAGAGCACTAGGGCCGTACGCATTGCCAACGTCATAGAGGACACGCTGCAGTCCGGCTATACCACCATCCGGGACTGCGGTTGGCTGGACGCCGGCTACAAGGCCGCCGTGGAGCAGGGCGTGATCGACGGCCCCCGCCTGCTTATTGCAGCCGGCCCCCTGGGCCCTTCCCACAGCGTGCAGGACCGCCCCACCATGTCGGGGCATCGCCGCTACGGGACGACCGACCCGGGCGTACCCTACGGGGTGGCTGACGGCGCGGACGAGATTCGGACCGCCGTCCGCGAGAATACTCGGGTGGGCGCGGACCTGATCAAGGTCTTCCAGACTGGCTTTGGACGCGCCACTCACCTGGGCACCGATGCCTGCTACGACCTGGAGGAACTCAGGGCCCTGGTGACCGAAACCCACGCCCAGGGCCGCCGCGTCGCCTGCCACGCCGTGGGTGGGCCCGGCCTGCGCATCGCAGTGGAGGCCGGCGTGGACACCATTGAACATGGCTGCTATCTCGACCTGGAAACTGACCTGCTCCGTATGATGGCTGACAAAGACATGACCCTGGTGCCTACCCTGACCGTCTTTGCCCATCACGCCACGGAAGGGAATCCCGTAGCCCAGTTGGAGGCCCGCGAGTTCCGCCAGCACCACATCGAGACGGTGCAGCAGGCCATGCGGCTCGGCGTGCGTGTCACCGCCGGCACCGACGCCGGTGGCTGGTTCCACGGCAACAATTCCATCGAGTTGGAGATGCTGATGGACGCGGGAATGACCTCCATGCAGGCCATCGTCTCCGGGACCGGTGACGCCGCTGACTGCTGTGGCCTGGGCGACGATCTCGGCACTCTGCAGCATGGAAAGCTGGCAGACCTGGTGGTCGTCGACGGAGACCCTCTGCGCGACATTACGGTGCTTCAGGAACGGGAACGCATCCGGCTGGTGATGAAGGGCGGAACTGTCTACCGGGACCTGATTGACCAAGTCGCCAACAACACCTGAGCGAGCACGGCTGAGCGCACCCAGGTAAAACTACCGAAGTGGAACGGGCTACGATTCCCAGCGCAAGCGGCTGTACAGTCCGTGCTTGCCCTGCTCCTCCCAGGACAGCGCCTCGTCCCGGATGGTCTGGTTGGAGCGTCCCAGGGTGTGGACGTTACCGTGAATGACGTTTCGCAGGTTGGTAATGGTTGCCGTTCCCTCGCGGTCAGCTCCCCGGATGGCCTCCACCTCCAGCAGCACCAGGTTGGAGGCACGGACAGTCCTGCTCCGGGCATTAATGCTTATCTCCAGTGGGACTCTGCGAACCGCTGTCAGCTCGCCGCCCGCATAGAACTGGCTGAGTATCTCCCACGGCCCCCCTGCCGTGCCACTGAAAATTGCCTGAATCGCCTCGATCTGCACATCCGAGGCCGCTTCGTCGACATACAGCACGGATGTCCAGTCCCCATCGGCCATTGTGGGGCCGGGGGAGTGCACGAAAATGACCGCTCCCAGTCCGCCCAGTTCGACCTCACCCCAACGACCGGCCTCAAAGTACGCGGCCCAAATCGCGTCGCAGTCTCCCCTGGTAGGAGGCTGACGGAACGATATATGGCAGGGACAGAGCAGGAAGCAGCTGCACCCCTCGAATAGCTCTCCCTCTACCCACCATGACTGGTTCACTGGTCCCCCTCCCTGTCAATGGACGCCCGTTGCCGTGCAACAGTTAGGGGCGCACAGGCGTGCGCCCCTTTTCCACTCACGGAGACTCCTTCGGAAACTAGAACATCGTGCTGTCGGTGATGGCCTCACCGCTGATTATGGTCCTGAGCCGGTCGCGGAAATTGAACAGCGCCTTCTCGTCCTCCGGCCTGGTCAACTCGTCGCCCCTGCGGGTCTCGAGATACTCAATGAGGTCATCCAGGGCGGCATTTTCCCGCGTGCCCTGCGGAATCTTGAAGAAGCTGGCATTGAAGGTAGGCAGCTCGCCGGGCCCGAAATAGCCCGTGGCGTACCGGCCGGTGCTCTCGTCGTGCAGGGTGTATCCCTCCAGGTCGTGGATGCCCTTGCCCAGCACCTGTCCGGTCTGCGCGTAATGCTCCATCACGTTCTTGGCGCCGTACTTGTTGATGGGGCAAACCTTCATGCAGATGGCGCACCCCTCGTAGCGCGACATAACGGGACGGCAGCGCTTGTAGATGAGCTTGTTCTTTTCCACACCCCGCCACCAGATCTTTTCGCGCATCAGGGCACGGCCGGGGCACCGGTTCACGCAGACCTGGCACACCTGGCAGAAGGCGTGAAAGCCGTAGTCCACTGGCGAGTCGTAAGTAACGGGAGCGTCCGTGGTGATGATCTGCAGGCGGCAGCGTGCCCCGGCGTGGGGCGTCAGCAACTGACCATTGGCCCCCAACTGGCCAAGTCCGGCAGCCACAAACATTGGAATTGTTGCGGCGCTGTGATTGCTGGGTCCGTGCACCTGCGCCCCATACCCAAGCGACCGGATGTACTCGGCCATTTCCAGACCCATGGGGGCCTGGATCTCATAGGTCCCGTAGTGCCCGTGTTCGGCGGCCATGCTCGGCGCGGACTGCGTTTCCTCGAAGTCCTGTTCCAACGCCAGGCAGATGGCGTTTCCGAATTTAACGTGACTCTTGCGGTCCTGGTAAATGTACCTGGGATCATGGGCCGTGAATCCCACCTCCAGGTAGCCCATCTCGCGGGCCTTGGTGCGGATCAGTTCCGTCACGTCCTCGCCCGTCGGTGTGCCGGTGGGGGGCACGTCGCCGGAGCGGTTCATCAACGGGTAATACTGCTCCATCACCGCCTGGTGTTCGTGATGGTACTGCTGCATCGCCTCCGTACCCACTGTAGGCGCCCACTCGGTATCGGCGGCATGC
This sequence comes from Dehalococcoidia bacterium, assembly GCA_965208825.1. Classification (GTDB taxonomy): domain Bacteria; phylum Chloroflexota; class Dehalococcoidia; order Lucifugimonadales; family UBA3495; genus VXOI01. Next base: position 37,989 of record CBDBPP010000001.1, on the reverse strand, counting down.
TCCACCTGTTGGCGCTGCAGCGGATACTCACGGCTGTAGAAATCCACATCCTTGCTGTTCATCGGGATGCCCGGAACGGTTTCCAGTTCCTCGGGCACCGGGATTTCCACCGGGTCGTCGCCATGGCGGCGCCCAGGACGAACTACAACGTGACCAATTTTCAGCATTAAAGGGCTCCTCCTCCCAATAATCCGAGCGGTGTGCGGGTCACCACAGGACATCGTGGTCGATTTTGCAGTAGGCCCCGGTCAAATGTCAATTCAATCAGGGGTGCCCGACAGGTCTATCGCATTTGGAATCCCATGCCTCGCTGCCCCTGTCTTCGCTGGCGAAACATGCAGGAAAAATTTTGTTTTTCGGCCACTGGCGGCCACTTCCGGCCATCTTCGGGTTGTAGGCCCTGGTCTGATGGCCAGTTAGTCGGCTAAGGGTGTGGTCCTACAAAGCATTCAGGAACTATGTTATCGATGCGCTTTAGGGCTTCGCAAGTGGAAAATGTCACCACGCGTCCATATGCGACAGTCCCGTAACGCTAGATCAACGGGACTCATTTCCTGACCTCTTGGGTGACGCTTCGACAAGTCACGATTGCCCTGCCCGCAATGGCAGGCTTATCATGTTCTTTAAAGGTTCGTAGATTGTGCCCGACCGAATGACGCTGTTCGACGTGTGCCGGGCTCTCGTTTGGAGTTTGCTGGGATGGCAGGTGAACCAAATGGATGCAAGGTTGATCTCCAAAACATCCCCCTGACCGCTGTGTTCCTGGCAGGCGGACCAGTGCCTCCGGAACGCCGGGCATCGGTGGTCAGTCGCGTTCTCAACGAGTTCCACAGCCTTCCCGTCGCCGCGAGGAACGCCCTGCGCTCCGCGGTCAACGACGAAATAATACCCAGCAGCGGTGGATTTCGTCGGGGCCAGGCCGGTCGCGCCCTGGACCGCTCCAGCTTCCTCCTGCAGGAGCCGGTGGCCCAGGCGGTCATGGGCTCCGACACACTGGCTGCGGCGGTGTTGCAGTGCTGGGCTGAATCTCATCCGTCTCTCCGGGAGGCGGTGGAGCGGCACCTGACCGGACGCGGACTGTCCACTCCCACCGTGAACCTCCCGGAAAGTCTATTCCGGGGTTACTGGCCAGTGCACCAATGGGAGGTTGAACAGAGCGCCTTCGCCCTGACCTATGACGAGGACTTCGACACTGACGACGTGGCACTGATGCTGTGCTATGTGTCCGGCAATATCCCTTTGGACCCTGAGCCCGAGGGTGTGGAGGACGGCCGGGGTGAGTCGCTGTTGTCCGCCCTTTCCACTGCTCTTTCGGCCTTGAGGCAGTTGCCTGCCACCTCCCAGGAATGGGAGAGGCAGATACCCGACTTTGTTGCATCAGTATCCCGTCTCATCGAGGAGAAAGCGGTCCAACTGCAATGGACCGAAGAGCTCGACGGGACCCTGCAGTCAATCAGGGACAGCCATGCCGAACTGTTACGATTCTTCGAGCAGGATACCCTAGAATGGACCGCAGTAAGGGTATCAAAAGATGCCGATATCCATACCATACTAAAGCTGGGCGAGAAACTGCAGGCCCAGTTGGACGAATATCGCCCGGTCCACGACATGGCCCCGGGCATCAGCGAAGAACAGGAACGCTCAAGACAACGGGCGGCCCTCCAGCCGGCCATACTTGAGACCCTGAAGGCAATTGATTCCCTCATGACCGGTGAGGCACCGGCACCGTTGCCGGTACCGCCGGCCCAGGCCAGTGTCCCCCCTGAGCCGTTGGATTCACCGGATTCAGCTGCATCTTCAGTTCGGGAACAGGAAGCGGGAAACACCCATTCAGAACCCGGAGCGACGGCACCACAACAGCCCCTAGAACCCGTGCCGACGCTGGCGGCCACCCTACAGGAGGCATCTCCTTCGGGCGAGCTCCTTCCGTCTGCCAGTCCGGAGCCGGATGTCTCGTCCTCCGGTGCTGCTGTCGAGGCTCGCCTGGCCCTTCAGGTGGAGAACCAGGGATTACCCGATGATTCAACCGCCCTCCGGTCCGAGAACCAGGACTTGAGAGAGGAGGTCGATGCTCTCAAGACGGAACTCTTCGGCAGCCAGGAGAGAGAGGACTCGTGGAGGTTGGCCTACCGGACTGCCAGGGATGGGTCCCTGGAAGAGGTCGGGGTGGCCCCCCCGGTGGTGGAGAGCGTTCATGATGCAGTAGAGATGGCGACGGCCCGATTCCGTCAGGAACTGGTCTTCGCTCCGAACTCGGAGTCCGATATCGAGGACAACCCGTTCACGGATCCGGCAAAGGTTTGGGATGCGCTGCAGTGGCTGGCCACGACCTACTATGCCTCCAAGATGGGGCGCCTCAGGGTGACCGACTTCGACCAGTCGATCAAGGAGGCCTGCGGTTGGTGGTACAAGGGAGACCAGGGGGAGACCACTATATCCAGATACCGGGATTCATATTCGACTCGAGTCGACGGGAGGAGATACACCCTGGTCGAGCACATCGGTAAGGGCACTACCTTCGACGCCCGTTACACCATCAGGATAGCCTTTGACTGGGACAGGCAGCGCAGGCAGGTGGTAATCGGCTACATCGGACGCCACCAGCAGACCGACGCCAGCTGACCGGTTGCCGGTTCCGCGATAACCGGGGAAGGCTCCCCTGCAACGCCCGGCGCCGGAGATCTACGGGACCCGATCGTCTGGTGGGCTGTTTGTTCGTGTTGTCAACCCACACTATTCGAAAGGCGGTACTAATGCCTCTCTGGTATTGCTACCCCAACAAACAACATTACCATCGGTCTTTATGGCACAAGCCTTTGATATACCTACATTAACAGCAGTGAATGTTCCCTCTGGTGGTTCAGCTACGCCATAAAAATTGTCTCCCCAACATTCCATTTCCCCCTTGTCTCTGATACCACAGGAAGTATTCCCGCCTGTACTAAACGAAGTGAAAACACCCCCAGGTGGGACGATAGACCCCTCCACGTTGGTACCCCAACATTCCACCGTCCCATCGGAGCGCATCCCGCAAGTAGATGCTCTGCCTGAATCAATGCTTACAAACTCGCCGGATGGCGGGTGAGTTCCCCCACCTTGCGGGTCTCCCCAACAGTCCACACGCCCATCCGTCCTTAAGCCGCAAGTCTGAAACCCGCCTGAGGCCACCGCCTTGAACTCACCTTCTGGTGGAGTGGCCTGCCCGTGGTTGTCTAGTCCCCAACAAACCACCGAGTCGTCGGACGTTACAGCACAGGTATGACTGTTGCCACTGCTCACCGACTTGTAAGAACCAGCAGGCGGAATGGCTTGCCCGGCTTGCCCTGTAATGCCTACTCCCCACAACTGCATCGTCTCGTTAAATCCACCGCAACCGATAGAGCCGTCTGCCCTGATTCCGCAAATGTGGTAAGCTCCCGCACTAATGGCCTCGAAAGGGCCTTAGAGACCTCGATACGCTTCATCGAAGCCCCAACAAACAGTGGAACCATCGCTTCTCAGTCCACAGGATGTTGCTAAACCTACAGCTACAGACGTTAGTGCCAGAGGCGATTCAATCTCCCATCGGTAGTCGAATCCTTCTTTAAGGTCTTCTTCCTGCGCTTTCTCCACCTGGTTATCGTAGGCTTGTTTGGTTACCTCTAGTGGATCAAGACAAGCGACCGTGGCGAGCAGGGCTATCAGTCCGGCAAGGACTGTCAATATCCGAATGGCCATGCAGGGAAGCCCCTTGTTGGCAGATTTACGGTAGGACACTTGCCAGGGCGTCAAACCAACATTACCAACAAAGAGGGGGCGCGTAATGCGCCTTGCCCTTAAAATGCCCTCCGGTAATGTTGAAATAGTGAAACACCCAAGCAAGAGGGAACGTATCACGGTTCAGATACTATGGGCAAGGTATTGACGATCAAGGGATGGACTTGTAGGGCTGCGCTGCAGAATCAGGGGCCAGAAGCACAGGGAATGGAAAGACTCAATTGATGGAATGTAGACGTTGACGCACGACCATCGACCCAAAGATTGCTCCGTAGAGAACGTACCGAGAAAAGCCGTATCTCTGTGGTGGAATTCCAAGTGGCATGGTTCTCAGGAAAAGATGGTGTGTACCACGTCTCCGTCAAACGCCACGGCTAACAACTGATGTGGTAACGCTGGCGTTGTGGCGATTCAGCCGTCGGGGCCGGTGCGCTTGGTGCCGGTGACTGTGGGTTCGCGGCTCCACTGGTTGCGCAGGACTGCCAGCTGCTCCATGGCATCGGCGTCCAGCCCCAGCACCTCCGTCAGCAGGCGGCGATCCAGCTCCTGGCGCGCCGGGTCGCGCCAGGCCTCGCTGGTAGACAGAACCGTCTTCAAGCAATGGCTGGTCGGCCTATCCGCCTGGACGCCGACAATTAGCGTCACACTAGTGGTCGTTATGCAGAGCCGGCTGCGCTGCGGAAACGGCTGCTTCCTCCGGGCCACCGACTGCTAGCCGGGTGATGTCGGATAAGTCACTCAGCCCGATCCCCTGTATCGACGAACGACTCACCGTGTAGCTGTCTGAAGATGTCCCGTACCGCGCCGACGCGCTCAGGCGGCGCGTGCTCCATGAACAGCCGGTACATATCTGCATCATCGGGACTCGCCGCCGTCGTGACGTGCACGCCTTCGGCGCCGTAGTGCCGGTAGTACGCCTGCATTGCCGAAAGCCACGCCTCGACGCCCATCGCCTCGCGCAGCGCCGCCAGAAAGTGCAGACCCATGCCGTACCTGCAAACGTCCCACAGCGGACCGCCACCGAGGTCGTTGAGCGCCTGGAGCGTGACCACGCCTTGTTCCGCACAGTAGGCCGGGAATGGCACCGCCGGTACATTGCCATCGTTGGAAAAGTAGAGCCGCAGGTACTCGGCGGCGCCTTCGCTGAACCAGGACGGCCCCACGTTGAAATAGTAGTGCGCCACTTCATGGTAGAGGCTTCCGGGGTCGTGGTTCCCGCCCTCGGTGAACAGCAGCATCACCTGTCCCAGGTGTTGGCCGCGACAATTCGGGCTGCCCATGCTCAGGCATTCCTCTGTATCCTCCAGGAAAACTATCACGTCATTGACGGGGAACGGCAACGCCAAGACCCGCTCGCTTTCCTGGACCGCCTTCTCCATATCCCGAAGGACCGCTTGTCCCGTGTGCGATGCCCCGCGCCACACGACCCACAGGTGCACGGCGCCCGAATGCGGAGCCGTTATCGTAGTAGTTGCCAGACTGTATACCTCCACACCCGGATCCTCCGGCGCGACGGTGCTGGCAGCGATCAGGGCGATGGTTTCCCGGGCATCGAGCCCATCAACAAACCACGGTTCGGTGAGTAGTTCCGTGAACCGCTCCGGGGCATGACGGCGGACCGTGTTCAGCTTGTCCAGTAGCACAAGCTCCCGATCCGTGGGCGGGGAACCGAGCAGATGCATCATCTGTCGTGCCAGCGCTGGGCCAGCCGGCAGATGAAGCGTCTTCGTCGTCCCATCCTGAATGTTGTAGATCTCGTGTCCGTGTTCGGTGGCGAATGCGTTCAGCGACGGGATACCGAAGAGGCTCTCCATGAAGGTGACGCCATCCACAACCCAGGGGGCGGTGACGAGATCGCGCGCGATGCTCGTGTCGTAGCCCGTCACCGTGTGGTGGATTTCGCCTACCGCATTGCTCTCCCAGTACCCAATGCCGTCGGCAATCCACGGGAGTTCCACAAGCAGCGGCAAGATGTCGGATGCTTCGCGAGCGTGATCGGCGATGTAGGCAATGACGGCAGCCTCTTCCTCGCGCATATCCTCGTCGAAGGCCCAGGACCACGTGGCAATGGTCGTCACCAAACCTACGTCCAAGTTGCTCCAGTCCAACGATTCCAGAGCAAAGAGCGCCGCCGGCTCCGACTGGTGAATATCAGTGGTGTCCACCCCGTCCTGATACCAACCGGACGCCTTTGCCAGCGCCAACAATGAGGGCATCGCTGTCGACATCGGCGTCCCAGTGACCGGCGTGGCCGCCGGCATCGGTGTGTCAGTGGCGCGCGGTGTCGAACTGAGAGTTGGCTCAGTTGCAGCAGTTGGTTCGGGTGTGAACGTCCTGGTTGGCGTGGGTCTGGGCATCGACGTAACCGGGGTCTGGGGCGCAGGCGTGTGGGTGGGCACGAGCGTGGGCATGGGGGACGCCGTTGGAATGGGCGTCGCCGTGGGTGACGGACCCGCCTCTTTCCAGTTCGTGGGGCCTGTGGTTGCCTGCTCGGAAGTTTGGGGCATCGAGCAGCCGATCAAAAGTGAGCCGATGCCGAGAACGGCGATCAACAGAATCGTCGCCATGGCTCCGGAAATACCGATCCTCTCCCTAAGTCCAGGGTGGTGGTGTGGGCGACCTGTTTGGCGCTGCAGGTTCAAAGATTCCTGTTTTCCTCCCCCTTGATGTGTTCTTCGGGACCATTGGTTCTATGCGCTATCGGCCCCGCCTCTCAGCGGAACTCAAGGATTAAGCATAGCGTCTTAATGCGTATTTACCGTGTATACCAAGCCAGCTACGCCGACAGTTTCTGTGTATTGTCGGCAATGCCGACCGGATGCGGCGGCCTGCGAACCGGCGGCAATCCGGGGCCGGACCGCCGGATTCAAGAGGTAGGATGGGGTAAGAGGTAGGGTGCTAGCGGTTCGTAACTGTTCAGTCTTCGGGAATTTAAGTACGAAGCCTCGCGGCTCTTTATCTCTTCCCTGGCGGGGAGAGACCGGAGATTCTTCGTCGATGCGCTTCTCGGAATATCTCTTGAGGGTCGTCACCCTCACAATCTGGAATGGAAATTGACGCTCCGGTTGATAGGGCCTGAACTGGATTTCCGCCTCCGCAGGAATGATGGATTGAGGGTGCTACGGTAGCTATTATCGTGGCAATCGCTCATGTCGGTGAAAACCGACATCGATAAGTACGAAAATGTACGCGGAGCGGAGGACGGGCAAACACAAGGGTTGCCCCGACGACAGGTTGGCCTGGGTCTATTCTCATACCCATAACGGCAGGTGGACAGGTTCCTGCCTGGCTCACCGACACTGAACAGTTGCGGGGAGATGTCTCTGCTAGGAGGAGTTCTATGGCCTGCCAACTTCGTCTCTCAGCCCGCCCGGCCTCCGTTCAAAGACGGTTCTGCCTACCGTAAACGTTGGTGGGCCGGACTGGACAAAATCAAGAACCGAGGCCGATTCCGAGGTGACCCCGTCCTGCGGCATGGGGATGGTATATGTCAGAACCGCCTCGTCCTCCACGATCTCGATGCCCTGCACGAAGTTGCGTATCAGGGCCTTCCGCTCCGGGAAAGTGCCGTCCTGGAAGAGTGCGCGGAAGTCCGCCACGTATCCCCTGATCTCCTTGGAGGTGGGCAACTCCGCCCGCCGCTGCTCCAACTGGAACTCGGCCTCCTCCCGCGCCGCCACCAACTGGTCCTGGCGGCTCTTCAGGGCCAGGATGCGGGGCGACAGGACCTCGATGGGCAACTGCTGGGTCTCCAAGGCCTGGTAGAGGTTCTCCAACCGGGTATCCACGTCCGACAGCTCACTGTTGATGGTGGTTAGCCGTCCGTTGACCTCACCGGCCAGGTTGTCGATCTCCTCGGCCACCAGCGTCACCAGCTCGGTGATGGTCTCCTCGGTGAGAATCCGCTCTCTGACCTTCCCGACCACCAGGTCCTCCACCTTCGTGGCATTTAGGTAGCGGGCGGTGCAGGCTCCGGCTCCCTCGCGGAACAGGCTGGAGCAGACGTAGTAGGCGAACTAGCCGCTCTTGGCTCCCTGAGCCGAGTAGGGCTTGCCGCAGACCCCGCAGCGCAGGAGGCCACTCAGTAGGTACTGGCTGCCAACCCTTGCGGGCCGCTGCACCGTAGGCGCCCGTTCGTGCAACCCCTGCTGCACCTCATCAAACAACTCCCTGGAAACCAGGGCGGTCCAGGCGTTCTCCACCCGCACCGGCTCTCCCGCCTTCTCATCCTTGCTCTTGATTCCCCAGACGGCGGTGCCGGTGTAGGCTTCGTTGGTCAGGAGGTAGTGGACCACGTTCTTCTGCCAGCGCCTTCCCCGGTTGGTGATGCCCCGCCCGTTCAGCTCTTTGCAGATTTCCGCCAGCCCGTTGCCTCGCTTGGAACTCTCGAATATCTCCCTGACGATGGGCGAGGCCACCGGGTCCACCTCCAGGGTGGGGCGTTCCTTCACGCCGTCGCTGACCTTGACCCGGGTGTAGCCGAAGGGCGCCTTGGAACCCAAGAAGAAACCCCTTGACGCGGCTTCCCGCATTCCCCGTACAACCTCTTGCCCTAGGATATCCGTTTTCCAATCAACACAAAAAAATCAGATATTCATGGGTGGCCGGGCTTGATCGTAATTGACGCGGACAGTTGACTTGCCTGCGAAATTGACAAGACGAAGGGTCGGTATTCCATTGGCCCCCTCGCGACTCCCCAATCTGCACCCTTGTCCCTGGGATGCGTTCGGATAAGTATGGTCTATCAAGAGTTGCGTGACAATTTGGCGAATCTGGCCCGGCGGTAAAGAATTCGGATTTCAAATGCGCAAAAATGCAGTATGGGGAGCCCCGGAACCGACGGACTCCGAAATTGTCGCCTGTAGGCTCTTATGAAATGGACCTGACTTGACGGTGGCCCCAGTCTTTCTCGAGATGTGGAGGGGCCCGTGAATTCACGGGCCCCTCCAATGTCGTTCCGGTCAATGGGGCCACCGCCTTTCGACGGTGGAAAAGCCAGGAGAACTTCCCAGCTAAAGAACGATGCTAATTCTTCAATGGGGCCATAGCAATGCTACGGAAGATCCTGTTCAAAAAGGCTTGAATTGGAGACGGATGCCTGCTATCCTTTATAAGAATAGTCCTTTATGTAAGATCAAATTTGGGGCAATTACATGACGTCGCTATCTTCTATGCCCACCGATGCGCAGGTGGAGCAGCTCCTCTTGGAGTCGACCCGTTCCGGACGACTCTCGCGTGATGGTGCTGAGATACTGGTCGCCTACATCCGTGCACTGAGGATGAGAGTCAGCCTTCCTGAACATTCTAACATGTCAAAGGACTAGCCCAATAAGCGCCATAGACATGCGAGGGCACGATTGAGAGATCATCTTCAAAGGGGGATATGTAGCATGGAGACCCTTAGCCTTGACAACATCAAGGAAGCCTTGGCTGGCAACGCTGCGGCCTTTCGCAGCGTGACAGAATATCAGCCCGTGGGCGGCCCTGGGGATAAGGTTTTCCCGCCGACCTATGAAGGCGGGAGGTATGCCACCGAATCCCGGTACGTCAGCGGGGAAGAAGTCGAGTGCGTCCTTCTTGACTCTGTGCAGTCCCAGGCCAACCGGATGGAGTTGGCGTTGCTAGAGGAATGGGAGTCGGGAGAAGCGCCGCTCCCGGTCATCTCCGTTGACTTCGCTGGCGACCTGCCCAAGCCCTTTCGGGTTACCAGCCTGGAGGCGCCTCACCGCATCACCGACGCCCTTCTGCGCGATAGCGAACTGGATGGAGTGATGTTCCGCCAGTCGGATACCGGCAAGAGGCTGGATACACTGGATGCCCGCAATGCCACCGCCCTGTTCGAGCTGTGCCCTACTGCCCTGATCTTCGGTATGTGGGACTCCACAGGCCCCCGGGGAGGTCTCGGAGTTAAGTTCCAGCGCGCGCTGGTTTCGGAGATAGTGGGCTTTCACGCCAAGCAGGGTAAGAAAACAAGCAGCCGAATTGACCCGGCTCAGATTCTGAGAAATGCAGGGCCAGTGTATCGCACCAGCGACGGAGGTTGGACCCTAGAACAGTCCGACACCAGAGAAAGAAACAATAGAGGAGTGCGGCCTTCCGAGGTCAACCACGGCAACATCGTACCATCAATTGCCGACGGAGGCTTCACCATCAGCAAGGCGGTGCAGACCACCGTGCTTTCCCTACCCGCGCTGCGGCGTTTGCGATTTCCCATAAGCAAGGGTGGTCAGAGCGCAGAAGTGGACCTAGCCGCCCGGATCGTTCTAGCCGTGCAGGCCCTTTTCGCCGCCAGTCTTGTCCGAGAACAGGGGGCAGACCTGCGTTCCCGTTGCCTGTTGCACGCCACAGGCCCGGTGGTATGGGAGTTGCTGGACGGCCCCGGCAATGAGACCCGGAAATTCGACTTCCCCGCAGAGCAAGCCCGGTCGGTCTATCAGCAGGCGGTGGACGAGGCCAGAAGCGCCGGGCTTCCCTGGCTGGAGCAGGAGTTGGTCTTGAAACCGTCGCGGCAACTCCTGGACCTGGTGCGCCAAAGCCAGCTACTCGCCGCCGAGGCAACTGCGGACGGCGGGGAGGAGTGATTATGGTCGCCATCGGCGTACGCTACCTCATGGGATGGTCTATGGCTACCCACTACGCTGACCGGGAGCGCCCGGAGTGGCCCCCGCACCCTGACAGGGTGTTCATGGCCCTGGCCGCCGCCTATTACGAAACGGATGGAAGCGACGATGAAAGGCGGGCGTTGCAGTGGCTGGAGCGTCAGCCCGCTCCGAGTATGCGGGCGGGAGACGCGAGCGAGCGGAACACTCTGACCACCTACGTTCCAGTCAACGACTCTACCGCCCCCCGTCCGCGGGCAGGAAGAACCCTCTCCCGCCAGCAAGTCAACGCCGGGCTGCAACTCCTACCGGAAAACCGATCCCGGCAACCCCGCCAGTTCCCGGTGTCCATATCCTGCGACCCCACGGTGTACCTGATATGGCCCGGGGGGCCCTCGCCGGAAGTTCGGGCAGGACTGGATTCGTTGTGCGACAAGGTCATCAGGGTGGGGCATTCGGCGTCATTGGTTCAGGCATGGGTAGAGGACGCGCCCCCGGAACCCAACCTGATTCCTACCGACGGGGTGGCCCTGCATTCGATGCGAGTGTCCGGGCAGGGGCGTCTGGAGCATCTGGAAGTCCAGCACCGGAACGGCCGCAGGCCGGACCGGGCACGATGGACCGCCTATACTCGCCCCCAACCCGAGAGGCAACCGGAGGCTCCTCACAGTCTGTTTCAGAGTCGCCTGTTGGCGCTGCGGCGGGTGGGAGGAAGGCGGATGGGACTGGAAAGCACTCTCCTGCTCTCGGAGAAGCTCCGCAACTCGGTGGTCAAGCACTGTCCTGAGCCGGTCCCGGAATGGGTGAGCGGCCACACACCGGACGGACGGCCTTCGCAAACTCCGCATATCGCCTTTCTGCCCCTTCCCTTTGTGGGCAGAGAACACGCCGACGGCCACCTTCTGGGCTTTGCTCTCGCTATCCCCAATCAAGTAGAACAGGCCGAGGCGGGCCGGTGTCTCAACCCTTTGCTGGGCGTCAGTGAAGACGGCGCCATGCGCCAGGTGCGCCTTTACGACGGGGCCAGCTTCGAGTGGACCCTGGAACTGGAAGACCGGGATTCCCCTCCGGTGGCCTTGCGCTCCAGGACATGGAGCCGCCCCGCCCGGCGGTGGGCGACAGCTACGCCTATAGTCTTTGACCGCCACCCCAAGGGCCGAAACAAGGGCGACCAGGGAGAGCGAATGGTGGCGGAAGCTTGCCAGCGAATTGGACTGCCCCGTCCCGTGGCTGTAGTTCTCAGCCAGGTAAGCCTGCACCTAGGCGTTCCCCACAGCCGGCAATTCCCCGCCATGCGGCGCAAGTCCGACAATGGCCGCCTCCAGCACACGCACGCGCTGGTGACTTTCGGCACACCCGTAAGCGGTCCGATTATCTTGGGAGCCGGCCGTTACCGGGGATATGGAATGTGCCGACCCGTCCAATGGGAAGAAGAGGATGAGGGATGAACAACCTGACCCCTGACCAGTTTGAAGAGTTCTTTCGCTCTCTTCATGGGTACAAACCATTTCCGTGGCAAGAGCGGTTAGCCCGGCAGGTGGCGGAGTCAAGACCGAGCGATATCTGTTGGCCGGAAGTCCTGGCGTTGCCGACCGCCGCGGGCAAGACCGCCTGCATCGACGTGGCAATCTTCGCTCTGGCCTGCCAGGCCGACCATTCTCCCGCAGAACGCACCGCTCCTCGCCGCATATTCTTTGTCGTGGACCGCCGCGTGATTGTCGATGAGACCTTCGAACGAGGGAAAAACCTGGCGGACAAACTGAACAAGGCTCAAGGTCACGGCATAATCAAGAAGGTGGCGGACCAATTGAGGAACGTCTCAGGAGAAGAAGATAACGAACAACCGCCGCTCGACTGTTTTGTGCTCCGTGGCGGGATGTACCGTGACGACGCTTGGGCTAGGTCGCCGCTCCGGCCCACCGTGGTGGTAACCACGGTTGACCAATTCGGTTCTCGACTCCTGTTCCGAGGGTATGGTTCCAGCGCGGGTATGCGGCCCATCCACGCCGGGCTGGCCGCCAACGACTGCCTCGTAATTTTGGATGAAGCCCACTGTGCCGACCCCTTCCGGCAAACCGTCGATGCGGTGAGGCGTTACCGAAGATGGGCAGAGCAGCCCGACAGTATAGATTCCGTCCCGTTCCACCTGACGCTGCTATCTGCCACGCCGCCCGTGGGTGTCAAGGATGTCTTTGCCATCGGCGATGATGACCGCCAGCACCATATCTTGGGGAGGCGTATCAAGGCATCGAAGCCTGCGAAGCTGGCAGTTGCCCAAAACGCCAGGGGCAATGAAGCTCTTGAGCGTCTGGCTGAAAAGGTTACCTCCGAGGCGGAACAACTGATAAGTGATGACCGCCGGGCCATTGGGATAATTGTCAACCGTGTCGCTGTGGCGCGGGCGGTCTACCAGCAGTTGAACCGGAAGGGGCGCGACGCCATTTTGCTCACAGGGCGTATGCGCTCCATCGACCGGGACGATGTTGCAGACAGTTTGCAACCCCTCAAAACCCGCGCCAACAGGGATGGGCGAGAGAGATTCGTCGTCGCTACCCAAACCCTGGAAGTGGGCGCGGACCTGGACTTTGACGGCCTGGTTACAGAGTGCGCCAGCCTCGATGCCCTGCGGCAGCGCTTCGGGCGTCTCAACCGGGCCGGGCGTGCTGTTGAAGCGCGGGCGACCGTCGTGGTCCGGGCCGATCAGACTTCCTTGAGAGAAGGCGATACCACAGGAGACCCGATATACGGCACAGCCCTGGCCGAGACCTGGCAATGGCTCAAGGAACGAGCTTACAAGGATGTGATTGACTTCGGCTATGAGGCTATGGATGCCCTTCTTCTCCATGACGTTGACGAAATCGACAAGTTGCGCCAACGGTCGGCGGATGCCCCGGTGATGTTGCCCGCCCACGTTGATGCTTGGGTGCAGACTTCACCGACTCCTACGCCAGACCCTGACCCGGCCATTTTCCTGCATGGCCCGGACCGGGGATCACCAGAAGTACAGGTCTGCTGGCGCACCGATTTGTCCGAAGCCGATTTGTCAGGGGGCGGACAGCGGGCAATCGACATTGTAAGCCTTTGTCCCCCGGCGTCGTCCGAATGTATTTCAGTTCCCATCCACGCCCTCCGCCGCTGGCTGGCGGGAAACTTGAGCGTCCATGATCCTGAAGACAGCGATATAGAAGGAACGCAAGTTCCCAATACAACAGAATTTCCGGCAAGCCGAGTTCGCCGCCAGGTCCTGTGCTGGCGCGGCCCAGATGACAGTCGCATGATCTCCAATCGGGACGACCTGCGCCCAAGCGACACAGTGGTGATTCCATCGGAATTAAAGGGTTGGAGTGAATTCGGGCACATACCGCCCGACTCACCTGTGGACATGGGAGATCGCGCATACCTCCATTCCCGAGCGAAGCCGCTTCTGCGCATCCACCCGGAAATGGTGAAGGCTTGGCCGGAAGTTCCAGCACGAGCCTTCTTCATGGAAATCGCCGTCAAGTCTCAGTCTGCTGGGGATTGGGAGGAGCTGGAGTCTCAAATTCCGGAACACCTCGAAGCATTGGCGGCGGAAGTCAGCGATATGCCCCAATGGAAGTGGTTGAAACGTTCAGCGAAGGCGTTGGTTGAGGAATACGGGCCCAGGCGTCGCCCCAAAACGACGCCCTACCCTACAGACCTAGAGGAGGATACCGACGATTACGGGTTCGTCCTGCATGGTTCCCGTCGAGTGCGGAAATATATGAGGTCGGCCTCAACCCTCACCAGCGAGGACGATTCCTATTCGGCCACGGTTCGGGTCCCAATGGAGGACCACCTGTACGGAGTCGAAAGGTGGGCCAAGCGTTTCGGCGAAAGGTTAGGTCTCCCGGACAAACTGATGTATGACCTGACCCTGGCAGCCAGGCTCCACGACGTGGGTAAGGCCGATCCCAGGTTTCAAGCGATGCTTCGTGGGGGACACGGCTGGCTGGCCACGGTAGCCGGGGAGCTTCTTGCCAAGTCGGGCAACCTGCCCACTAGTGGGAGGGAAAGTCAACGCGCCCACTGGGAGAGCGGCTATCCCGAGGGGTCCCGCCACGAACTTCTATCGGTGAAACTGATCGAGAGTGTCCCCGGTTTGCTGGAATCTGCCTTTGATCCTGATCTAGTTCTACATCTGGTGGCAAGCCACCACGGACGTTGCCGACCCTTTGCTCCAGTGGTGACAGACACACAACCCATAGAGATAACGGCCAACATCCTGGGGCACTCGATGTCTTCGAGAAGTGACACCGGACTGGAACGGATGGACAGCGGTGTGCCGGAGCGCTTCTGGCAGTTGGTGCGACGTTACGGTTGGTGGGGCCTTTCATGGGTGGAAGCCTTGATGCGCCTGGCAGACCACCGTCGCAGTGAGGAAGAGCAAAAGGCCAGCGAGAGCGTATAAGGGACAGATGAATGACTGGGCAGGAACAGATTAACGAGGGCCTGCTTCTGGCCGGGCTGGACGGGGCAAACCCACTGGCTTTTCTGGCGGCCTTGGGGACGCTGCGGGGGTTGACTGTCGCATGGCCGGGGCGCCGGGTCTGTCTCTCTTGGAAATTGCAGGATACCTGGCATCCTTGCCTGTGCGTGGACAATGGCATCCTGGATGAAGAGGAAGTGCTCGACGGGCTGGAGCGTTTCATGGAGATGCTTCCGGGTCATGAAGCACTGGAGATCGGGGACAACCTCACTATCTCCGCTGACAAGTTCCGAGCTCATGCCCAGGTTGCGGCGGAAACTGCATCCGCTCCCTTTTCAGGAAGAGCGATGGCGGACTTCATCGCGGCCTTTGGCTGCGACGCCGTTACCCGCCGGGAGGGCCAGTATAAAGGGCAAGTCCAAGATACGGCACTGCGCACTATGAGCGGAACGGGCCATCAGCACTTCCTAAGAACCATGCGCGACTTGGCCGAGAAAGTGGGCCGGGAAAAGCTCCGACAGTGTTTGTTTGACCAATGGGAGAGACAAGATCCTCAATTGTCCCTGCGCTGGGACCCCGAAGACGACCGCAGATACGCATTGCGGTGGAGGAATCCCAGTGACGATAAAGTCACCGCCAAAGGTGAGAAGAGTGGTGCGCCAACCGAGTGGGGAGCCAATCGCCTGGCCTATGAGGCGTTGCCTCTCTTCTCCGTTATGCCAGTGGGCCGATCAGTGCAGACCACTGGGTTTTCAGGTAGCAACAGCCGTGATACGTCTTGGACATGGCCCATCTGGGACGTCGCCGCCAATCTGGATACCGTGCGGTCCCTGTTGGCATTGAGAAAATTGCAGGCATACAGCCCGGATCGCCAAGAACTGGCCGCTATGGGTATCACGCAGGTGTTCAAGTCCCGGCGCATAACCACCGGCCAGTACCGCAACTTCACCCCGTCCACCCCAGTATGACCCGCTTCAATCGAACAGGGAGAGGGAGGTAGATGATGAAAGAGACCTTGGAAGCCCCACAGATTCCCGCCAATCCGGTGTCCGCAACACCCGCCGCAGAGATTTCCGAACTGGTCCCAGCACGGATGCTCAACGAGTACGCCTACTGCCCTCGCTTGGCTTACTTGGAATGGGTGCAGGGAGAATTCGAGGACAGCGTAGATACTGTCGAGGGCCGTTTCCAGCACCGCCGGGTGGACCGGCCTTCAGGAACGTTGCCAGTTCGGCCTGCTGGCGACTCCGCAGATTCATCGGACGAAGACGGCGGTGAGCACGAGACCATTCACGCCCGTTCCGTGATGCTTTCCGACAATGCCCTGGGCGCCGTTGCCCGCATCGACCTGATAGAAGGCCGGGGCAACGTCGTCACCCCTGTGGACTACAAGCATGGCAAAGCCCCTGATGTTCCAGAGGGGGCCTGGGAACCGGAAAGAGTTCAGGTATGCATCCAGGGTCTGTTGCTCCGGGCCAACGGATATACCTGCAACGAGGGAATGCTCTACTTCGTGGCATCCCGCCAGCGGGTAACGGTTCCCTTTGACGATGCCCTTGTCTCCCGGACCATCGAATTGCTTGCGGGTATCAGGAAAATGTCGGCGTCGGGGCGAATCCCCGAACCCTTGGTGGACAGCCCCAAGTGCCCCAGGTGTTCCTTGGTGGGAATTTGTCTCCCCGACGAGGTGAACTTTCTCTCGGCCAACGAGCAGAAAGTCAGGCCGGAAGATGTCCGCCGCATGGCCCCAGCCAGAGACGACGCCCTTCCCGTCTATGTCCAAGTCCAGGGAGCCGTGGTCGGCAAGTCCGGCGACCAATTGGAAGTGAAGCAGAAGGGAAAGTCACTGCAAAAGGTCCGGCTGATGGAAGTCTCCCATCTGGCTCTTTTCGGCAACGTCCAGGTCACCACCCAGGCGTTGCGTGAGCTGTGCGACTGGAACATCCCCATCTGTTACTTCACCTACGGCGGCTGGTTCAGCGGCATAACCAACGGCATGGGACACAAAAACGTGGAATTGCGCTGTCGCCAGTACCTCGGCGCCATGACGCCCGATACTGCCCTGCCCATCGCGCGCCAGATGGTCTTCGGCAAGATAAAGAACTGCCGCACCCTGTTGCGCCGGAACCACAGGGAGCCGTCTGCTTCCGTTCTCACGGAGTTGGACCGGCTGGCGGAAAGAGCTCAGGCAGCCGCATCCCTGGATACTCTGCTGGGTATCGAAGGGGCTGCGGCCCGGACCTACTTCTCAGAGTTCAAGGGAATGATCAAGACAGATTCCTTGGACTTCGACTTCCACGGGCGCAACCGGCGCCCGCCCCGGGACCCGGTAAACGCCGTCCTTTCTTTCCTCTACGCCATGCTCATCAAGCAGGCGACCGTCACGGCCTTCGCGGTGGGATTCGACCCATACTTGGGCTTCTATCACCAGCCCAAATACGGCAAGCCTGCCCTTGCCCTGGACCTCGTGGAAGAGTTCCGGCCCCTGATAGCGGACTCAACGTGTCTGACCCTCATCAACAATGGAGAACTGGGTACGGAGCACTTCATCAAGCGGGGAGATGCAGTGGCGCTCACTCAGAATGGCCGCCGTAGAGTAATAGAAGCCTACGAGCGCCGGATGGACACCCTGATTACTCACCCCCTCTTTGGATACTCCGTCAGCTACCGGCGTATCCTGGAAGTACAGGCGCGGCTGCTGTCCAGGCATTTGCAGGGAGAACTTCCGGCTTACCCGGTGTTCAGGACGAGGTAGATATGCGTAATCGGTTCCTGGTGTGCTACGATGTGTCCGACCCGAAGCGGCTGGCCCGGATCTACAAGAAGATGAACGGGTTTGGCGAGCCGGCGCAATACTCGGTGTTCATCTGCGACCTGTCTCCCAAGGAGAGGGTGTTGCTGGAGCAAGCCCTAACGGAAATCCTGAACCTGAAGGAGGACCGCGCCTTGATCGTGGACATGGGTCCGTCCGAAGGGCGAGGAAGCGAGAGCTACGCAGTTTTGGGAAACGCCCGCGAATTTCCCCGTAGGACAGCCGTGGTAGTGTGAGGTGCAAAAGGAGCAGCGACGCCTTGCGAGAGGTCCGGTGGTGAGGACGTTCCCTTAGACCTCTCGCAGCTCCACAGGAACGAAAATGAGAATGCGCGGCGACCAGACATGAAGAGGATACTGATTTCGGAGATTGGTACGGTAACGATTGGACCATATCATAGATTGAGCTCCGAAAATCAGCACAGATAGCGCTTTCCATCGCCGAAAGGCGGTGGCCCCATTGAAGCACCCTGACCGGTCTCCGGCACAGCACGGCCTACACCCTTTCCATCGCCGAAAGGCGGTGGCCCCATTGAAGCACCATCTTGCAGGGCGGCACGATGCATGGGGGCTGGCACTTTCCATCGCCGAAAGGCGGTGGCCCCATTGAAGCGGTTGTGGTTCGCGGTGGGTGTTTGACAACTTGCCGCTTTCCATCGCCGAAAGGCGGTGGCCCCATTGAAGCTAGCAGGTCAGGGATTTGATTTGAGTTGGCGACGAACCTTTCCATCGCCGAAAGGCGGTGGCCCCATTGAAGCGGCCCACAGCATGATGACAGGGAGCACATCAACTTCCCTTTCCATCGCCGAAAGGCGGTGGCCCCATTGAAGCCCCTGACGATAGGTAGCGATGCGCTGTACCGGGAGTTCTTTCCATCGCCGAAAGGCGGTGGCCCCATTGAAGCACTGTCAGAGACCAGGAGACCCACGAGGAGAGGGCCCTTTCCATCGCCGAAAGGCGGTGACCCCATTGAAGCGACCAGATCATGCTGATGCTGTTCGGGCTGATCCCCTTTCCATCGCCGAAAGGCGGTGGCCCCATTGAAGCGGTGATTGGTGATGGCTCCTTACAAAGACATCAGGCACTTTCCATCGCCGAAAGGCGGTGGCCCCATTGAAGCCGAGCTGGTGGACCTGGTGGACGGCGTGGCCCTCGAGCTTTCCATCGCCGAAAGGCGGTGGCCCCATTGAAGCCAGAAATAACCGATGCCAGCCTGCAAGGGTTGAGCCTCTTTCCATCGCCGAAAGGCGGTGGCCCCATTGAAGCCTGGGCCGCTGTCCATTGGTACCTCCGGGGATACCGAACTTTCCATCGCCGAAAGGCGGTGGCCCCATTGAAGCCTGGGCCGCTGTCCATTGGTACCTCCGGGGATACCGAACTTTCCATCGCCGAAAGGCGGTGGCCCCATTGAAGCCTGGGCCGCTGTCCATTGGTACCTCCGGGGATACCGAACTTTCCATCGCCGAAAGGCGGTGGCCCCATTGAAGCTCCACTTCAACCAGGCTCACCTCGCCGGGGTTCAGGACTTTCCATCGCCGAAAGGCGGTGGCCCCATTGAAGCCAGACGTAAGGAATACAAAATCACAGGGGATAAAACCTTTCCATCGCCGAAAGGCGGTGGCCCCATTGAAGCGCTGGACCCGGGGCCGACGTCGAGATCACCGTCCGGCTTTCCATCGCCGAAAGGCGGTGGCCCCATTGAAGCGACGGCCAGACCCCACAGGGTCAGCTGATCACACGCACTTTCCATCGCCGAAAGGCGGTGGCCCCATTGAAGCGGCGATATGCGGGCCCGGTTGAGGAACCGTTTCAGGCTTTCCATCGCCGAAAGGCGGTGGCCCCATTGAAGCTGAATTCGTAGCCTTTGGGCATTGGCCCTTGAGGGACTTTCCATCGCCGAAAGGCGGTGGCCCCATTGAAGCTGGAAACTCCAGGACAGGCGGGGGGATTTGGGAGGTGCTTTCCATCGCCGAAAGGCGGTGGCCCCATTGAAGCGTATCGGCCTTAACCATGACTGGATGGAATTCAACAACTTTCCATCGCCGAAAGGCGGTGGCCCCATTGAAGCTCGCTCTTGGGCGGAAATGTCCGGCTCAGGGAGTCCTCTTTCCATCGCCGAAAGGCGGTGGCCCCATTGAAGCCGGCGAGATCGTAGGTGGGTCGCTGGTGCTCGAAATCTTTCCATCGCCGAAAGGCGGTGGCCCCATTGAAGCTTCCTATAGCCGGTGATCCGCAGCACGAGATTGAAGGCTTTCCATCGCCGAAAGGCGGTGGCCCCATTGAAGCAGCTCACCCGGCGGAGCATCCCGCGCAGACACGACCGCTTTCCATCGCCGAAAGGCGGTGGCCCCATTGAAGCCACGACCGCGCGAAGGCGCACAGCACCGTAGACACCTTTCCATCGCCGAAAGGCGGTGGCCCCATTGAAGCCACGACCGCGCGAAGGCGCCCAGCACCGGAGACACACTTTCCATCGCCGAAAGGCGGTGGCCCCATTGAAGCTTGGCCGACCGGTCCGGCGGGTTAACCCCGGACGAACGCTTTCCATCGCCGAAAGGCGGTGGCCCCATTGAAGCAACAGCTATCGGTACGCCCCATGGTGCGATGGAGACCTTTCCATCGCCGAAAGGCGGTGGCCCCATTGAAGCTCTCGGTGCGAGAAGGGCCGGCAACTGGTAGTGGCCTTTCCATCGCCGAAAGGCGGTGGCCCCATTGAAGCTGCCCGGGACGGCCGGGGACGAGGAGGCGGACGAGCCTTTCCATCGCCGAAAGGCGGTGGCCCCATTGAAGCTTGATCCCGGTCATGTCGTACTGGGCGACGGGAAGCTTTCCATCGCCGAAAGGCGGTGGCCCCATTGAAGCTCGGCCCGTCTGGACTATACATACCCCCCTGACAATCGGCTTTCCATCGCCGAAAGGCGGTGGCCCCATTGAAGCTACTGCTCGTGTGCGGAACCCCTCGTCCACTACCTCTGCTTTCCATCGCCGAAAGGCGGTGGCCCCATTGAAGCTCGGCCCGTCTGGACTATACATACCCCCCTGACAATCGGCTTTCCATCGCCGAAAGGCGGTGGCCCCATTGAAGCTACTGCTCGTGTGCGGAACCCCTCGTCCACTACCTCTGCTTTCCATCGCCGAAAGGCGGTGGCCCCATTGAAGCCCTCTTTTTCCAGCCAATCCGTTCGGCTTTCGTGATCTTTCCATCGCCGAAAGGCGGTGGCCCCATTGAAGCGGTTTCCGGTTTCTTGAGGGGGCAAGCCTGCTTTCCCTTTCCATCGCCGAAAGGCGGTGGCCCCATTGAAGCCCTCTTTTTCCAGCCAATCCGTTCGGCTTTCGTGATCTTTCCATCGCCGAAAGGCGGTGGCCCCATTGAAGCGGTTTCCGGTTTCTTGAGGGGGCAAGCCTGCTTTCCCTTTCCATCGCCGAAAGGCGGTGGCCCCATTGAAGCATCATCGCCCGGCACGGCGAGTGGAAATCCTCCGAGCTTTCCATCGCCGAAAGGCGGTGGCCCTATCCGCCTTCTCGGGAACGACGAGTCATCCCAATGAATAGAATGCGTTTGCTTTGGCAATGCCGGTAAACCCCTGCCCTCGGTGTGTTTTTCGTGGGATAATGATTATGCGTTTCTGCATTTAGACGGCGCTGTGAACCACCCTTGGCAGGGGCGAAAGAGAAACTTCGTACCCGAGCGAATTATCTTGACCACCCCCGAAGCAAGAGCAAGGGCAAACATTGACCGGCTGCTGAAACAGGCAGGATGGGCGGTGCAAGACGTTGATGCCCTGAACATACACGCCGCCCGTGGTGTCGCGGTCCGGGAGTTCCGGTTGCGGATGGGCCACGGGGTGGCCGACTATCTGCTCTACGTGGGAGGCAAAGCGGCGGGAGTCGTGGAAGCCAAGCCAGAAGGCCGCACCCTCACCGGAGTGGAATCTCAATCGGAGAAATACGGAACCGGCTTGCCGGACAATCTCCCGGCTTACATTAGACCCCTTCCATTCCTGTACGAGAGCACCGGCGCCGAAACCAGGTTCACCAGCGGACTAGATCCCCAGCCCCGCAGCCGGAATGTTTTCTCCTTTCACACGCCGGAGACGCTGGCGGAGTGGTTGGGGGCGTCTGATTCCCGCACAACAGCCGAGGTAGTAGAGCCGCAACGGGTCTCAGACCCCGGCGGGGCCGGTTATCGAATCGGGCACAGTCTCCGCCGCCAACTGACCCAAATGCCGTCCCTGGACGATTCCAACCTCTGGCCGGTCCAGGCTCAGGCCATTCGGAGCCTGGAACAGTCCCTTGCGGAGGCCCGTCCGCGTTCCCTGGTGCAGATGGCCACCGGCAGCGGCAAGACCTTCATGGCCTGCAACCTGGTCTACCGCCTGATCCGTTACGCCGGGGCGAAACGCGTGCTGTTCCTGGTGGACCGCAGCAACCTGGGCCGGCAGACCCTCCGGGAGTTCCAGGGGTTCACGGTGCTCGGCGACGGGCGCAAGTTCAGCGAACTCTACAACGTCCAACTTCTCCAGTCCAGCAGCGTCGATCCGGTCAGCAAGGTCTGCATCGCCACCATCCAGAGGGTCTACTCCATTCTCAGGGGTGAAGAACTGGACCCGGAGTCGGAGGAGACATCCGGCTTCGACGTTGCAGCAGTACGGCAACCCCTCCAGACGGTGGAGTACAACCCGTCCTTCCCCATCGAGCAGTTCGACTTCATCATCACCGACGAATGCCATCGGTCGATCTACGACCTGTGGCGCCAGGTTCTTGAGTACTTCGACGCCTTTATCATCGGCCTGACCGCCACCCCCTCCAAGCAGACCATGGGGTTCTTCAATCAGAACCTGGTCATGGAGTACAACCACCGGCAAGCCGTGGCGGACGGCGTGAACGTTCCCTACAACGTGTACCGCATTGAGACTAAGATCACCGAGCAGGGTTCCAGCATCGAAGCCGGCATGAACGTGGACCGGCGAGACCGCTCCACCCGCAGGGTTCGCTGGGAAGAACTGGAGGAGGAACTGCCTTATTCACCCGGTCAACTGGACCGCGACGTGGTGGCGCTGGACCAGATTCGCACCGTCATTCGGACCTTTAGGGACCGGTTGACCACCGAGATATTCCCCGGCCGGCAGCACGTTCCCAAGACCATCATCTTCGCCAAGGACGATAGCCACGCCGACGACATAGTGAACATAGTGCGAGAGGAGTTTGGCAGGGGCAACGACTTTTGCCGGAAGATCACCTACCGCACCACGGGGGCCAGGCCGGAGGACCTGATCCAGGAGTTCCGCAACAGCTTCAACCCGCGCGTCGTGGTCACCGTGGACATGATTGCCACCGGCACGGACATCAAGCCGGTGGAGGTGGTGTTCTTCATGCGCAACGTGCGCAGCCGGAACTTCTTCGAGCAGATGAAGGGGAGGGGAGTCCGCACCATATCCGCCACCGAATTCAACTCGGTGACGCCCGACGCGGACGTCAAGGACCGTTTTGTCATCGTGGACGCCGTGGGAGTTACCGAAGCCGAACTCGGCGAGTCCTACTCCTTGGACCGGCGCCCGTCGGTGCCGTTGGACAAGCTGCTGGACCTGGTGGCCATGGGAAACCGGGAGCCGGACACACTGTCGTCGCTGGCCAGCCGCCTTGCGCGCTTGGACCGCCGCCTCTCGCCCGAAGACCGGCGGGCGGTGGAAGCCGTTGCCGAGGGCGCGTCGCTCAAAGACCTGGTGTCAGACCTGCTGAACGCGACTGACCCAGACGCCGCCTTTGAAGCGGCAAGGTTGTCCACCGGGCAGGCCGACCCACCGGAGGAGGCTATCGCCGAAGCGGAGCGTCAACTGCTGGAAGCGGCCGCCCGGCCCTTTGCAACAAACCCGGAACTGCGGCAGCAGCTGATTGAGATTCACCGTGCCTACGAGCAGACCATCGACACGACGTCGCAGGACACGGTAGTCCGAGCCGAATTCTCCGGGGCCGATGCTGAAGCAATAACGCGGTCTTTCCGGGAATACATCGAGGAAAACCGGGACGAAATCGCCGCTCTCCAGGTCCTGTACCAGCGGCCTTATCGCCAGCGCCTGAGCCATGGCGACATCCGGGCGTTGGCCGAGGAGTTGCGAAGCCCTCCCCGGTCCTGGACGCCGACGACTTTGTGGGAAGCATACCGGCGCCTGGAAGGGTCCACGGTCAGAGGCTCCAGCCAGCGGGTGCTGGCAGACGTGGTGTCGCTGGTACGCTACGCCATCGGCCACGACGAAGAGCTGGCTCCCTTCGCCGATGGGGTCAATGAACTCTTCCAAGGTTGGCTGGCCATGCAGGAGGTCGCCGGACGACACTTTACCGAAGAGCAGCGGCAGTGGCTGGCGGACATCAAGGACCACATAGCGGGCAACGTCAGCATTGAACCCAGCGACCTACAGTACGCGCCCTTCGCTCAGCGGGGCGGCATCGGCAAGGCGTACGACCTGTTTGGCGATGAGTTGGCGAGACTTCTCGAAGAATTAAACATGGCACTGGCCGGGTAGTAAGGCAATGGGAATTCACGGGCAACATCAAGCAAGGAGGATTTCAAATGCAAACCGTGTCAGAAATCAAGCAAGCTATCATGGACCTGCCGAAAACCGAATATACCGAAATGATAGAGTGGCTTTACGAGCTGGGCGAACGTGAATGGGAGGAGTGGGACCGTCAATTTGAGGAGGATGTCAAAGCAGGTAAATTGGACTTCCTTAAAGAGCGAGCCTTGGAAGCCAAGAGGAACGGAACGCTGGGATACCTCTAATGCACCGGACTGAACCCGACTTCTGGAGGTATTTCGGTGAACTGCCGGACCATGTCCAGAGGTTGGCTCGACGGAATTTTAACAGGCTCAAGGACGACCCAAGATACGCATCGCTCCACTTCAAGAAGGTTGGCGTCTATTGGTCGGTGCGAGTCGGCCGTTCTCACCGGGCTATCGCCTATGAAGACGGGGAGGATTTCGTATGGGTGTGGATCGGCACACATGCCGAATATGACCGGATGATCAGCCTATAGGGTCTGATACCATGAAGACTGGAAGGTTCGATTCTACCAATAGCAGGGGCTTTGGAAACCAATAGAAATGGAGTTCGAAAGTGCCTGACGCCGAGATAATATTCCAGGTGAGGGAAGCCCCGGAGGGAGGCTACACCGCACGGGCCGTGGGATACAGCATTTTCACGGAGGGCGACGACTGGGAGCATTTGAAGCACATGATGAGGGACGCCGTGTTGTGCCATTTTGATGATGGAGACGAGCCGGAAGCGATGCGGATAACTGGACTGTAGTATGACGTCACTTTGAGCAGGATTGGATTATGCCGCCCAGAGTCCGAGAAGCAATCCGAATAGTCGAAAGGGATGGCTGGTACCATATAGGAACTAAGGGAAGCCACCGGCAATTCAAGCATCCCGAAAAACCAGGACGGGTTACCATTGCTGGCAACCTCGGAAAAGAGTTGGACATACAGAGGTGGTACAGCATTTTGCAGCAAGCGGGCCTAGACAGGAGGGATTACCGATGAAGTACGTGGCGATAATCGGCAAAACTGGCAACGGTTATGCGGCGCACCTGCCGGATTTGCCCGGCTGCGTTGCCGCCGCCGATACCTTCGAAGAAACCCGAAACCTTATTGAAGAAGCTGCCAACTTCCACATTGAAGGCATGATCGAGGACGGTGAAACCATCCCCGAACCGCTCAACGCCGCCGTAGAGGTGGAAGTGAATAAGCAGATCCTGGACTCGGCGAAGCAAGCAGCCGTAGAGCACGGCACATGAACCAACAGGCTATTCCCGCGACTTGGGCGTCCACCACCGTCGAAGCCCTTTGCGAAGTGGTGGGCGGGGGCACACCTTCCACTGATGAAGGCAGACATTGGGATGGTCACATTCCTTGGATTACCAGCGCGGACATCCACGGAGTTAAGGACATACGCCCAAGGAGGCAGATAAACGAAGATGCCATCAAAGCATCTGCGACGAATCTGATCCCTGCGGGTTCAGTCATCGTTGTGACCCGAGTCGGGTTGGGTAAGGTGGCTTTGACAACGGAGCCGCTTTGCTTCAGCCAAGATAGCCAAGGTCTCGTTTTCGACACCTTGAATTTGAATGGGTCCTATTTCACTTACTTCCTGAGCAACGCCGTTCAGAAGTTCAGATTCGAAGGAAGAGGAACTACGATTAGCGGCGTTACCAAGAAGCAGTTGCGTCAATTGCCCGTATTGCTTCCGCCTCTACCCGAACAGCGCCGCATCGTGGCAGAGATCGAGACCCAGTTCACGCGGCTGGACGCGTCGGTGGCGGCGCTGCGGCGGGCGCAGGCCAACCTGAAGCGCTACCGGGCCAGCGTCCTCAAGGACGCCTGCGAGGGCCGCCTGGTCCCCACCGAGGCGGAACTGGCCCGCTCCGAGGGCCGCGAGTACGAACCCGCCGCCGCCCTGCTGGAGCGCATCCTGGCTGAGCGCCGGGCCCGCTGGGAGTCGCAGGAGAAGCGGCGGGGCAAGTACCGGGAACCCTCCGCCCCTCATGCTTCCGCCCTGCCGGAACTGCCGGAGGGGTGGGTGTGGGCCACAGTTGAGCAATTCATTGCAGAACCGTTGGCAAACGGAAGATCGGTCAAGACTGTGGACAATGGATTCCCTGTTTTGAGATTGACGGCGCTGCAAGAAGGCGAAATCAACGAGGCCGAACACAAGATCGGCAAGTGGACAGCCGAGCAAGCGAAGCCATTTCTGATTCAAAGGGGGGACTTCTTTGTTTCACGGGGGAGTGGGTCAATACGTTTGGTTGGGATTGGAGGACTGGTTCGAGAAGTAGGGTCTCCTGTGGCGTTCCCAGACACTATGATCCGGTTTCGGCTAAATGACTTCGTCACTAAGCAATACTTTTCCCGTGTGTGGAATTCATCGGTAGTCCGTACGCAGGTTGAAGCGAGCGCGAGGACAACGGCGGGCATATACACGGTGAATCAACAAGACCTATCAGCTTGCATCATTCCTCTCCCACCACTTGCGGAGCAGCGCCGAATTGTGTCCGAGGTGGAGCGGCGGCTGTCGGTGATGCAGCAGGCGGAATCCACGGTGGAGACCAGCCTGGCCCGGGCGGAGCGGCTACGGCAGAGCATCCTCAAGCAGGCGTTCTCCGGCAGGCTGGTTCCCCAGGACCCCAACGACGAGCCAGCGTCGGCGCTTCTCGAGCGCATTAGGGCCGAGCGGGAGGCGGAAGCCCAGGCGTCCCTTGCGGTCAAAGGCAAGGCCGGACAGCGCGGCAAAAGGAAGGCGGCAGCATGACGACCTCGGTGGACATCGGGCAGAAGCTCTGGAACTACTGCAACATCCTGCGGGACGCCGGGCTGTCCTACGGCGACTACCTGGAGCAGCTCACCTACCTCATCTTCCTGAAGATGATGGACGAGCGCAGCCGCCCGCCCTACACCCTGCTGCCCGACTACCAGCCGCCGCGCATCCCCGAGGGCTGCCGCTGGCCGGACCTCCTGGCCCTCGAGGGCGCCGAGCTGGAGTCCCACTATCGCGCTACCCTGGAGACGCTGGGCGGGCAGCCCGGCACCCTGGGCGTCATCTTCCGTAAAGCCCAGAATCGCATCCAGGAACCGGCCATGCTGACCCGGCTGGTGCGGGAGCTGATCAACAGCGAGAACTGGCTGTCAATGGACGCCGACGTGAAAGGCGACGCGTACGAGTCGCTGCTGGAACGCAACGCCCAGGACGTGAAGACCGGCGCCGGGCAGTACTTCACGCCGCGCCCGCTGATTCAGGCCATCGTGGACGTGATGCGCCCAGGCGCCGACGACACCGTCTGCGACCCGGCCTGCGGCACCGGCGGCTTCCTGCTTGCGGCCCACGACTACATCGTTGACCAGAATCGGTCCATGGACCGGGAGCAGAAGGAGCGGCTACAGCGAGAAGCCCTATACGGCTGGGAGATAGTGGACGGTGCCGCGCGGCTCTGCGCCATGAACCTGTACCTCCACGGCATCGGCGGCGACGAAACCACCATCACCGTGGACGACAGCCTGCGGACCCATCCGGGCGTCAACTACGACCTGGTGCTGACCAACCCGCCCTTCGGCCGCAAGTCGTCTCTCACCTTCGTCAACAGCGAGGGCGAGACAGAACGGGAGGCACTGACGGTGGAACGCTCGGACTTCTGGGCCACCACCAGCAACAAGCAATTGAACTTCCTCCAGCACGTGCGCACATTGTTGAAGAACACAGGGCGGGCGGCCATCGTGGTACCGGACAACGTGCTGTTCGAGGGCGGCGCCGGGGAGACGGTGCGCCGCCGCCTGCTGGGGGAGTGCGACGTCCACACCCTGCTGCGTCTGCCCACGGGCATCTTCTACGCCCAGGGGGTCAAGGCCAACGTGCTGTTCTTCGACCGGAAGCCGGCCAGCGAGACGCCGTGGACGAAAGAACTCTGGATCTACGACCTGCGCACCAATCGCCGGTTCACGCTGAAGGCCAACCCGCTGACCCGCGCCGACCTGGACGACTTCGTGGCCTGCTACAACCCGGAGAGCCGCGTCCGGCGCGAGGAGACGGAACGCTTCCGCAAGTTCACCTACGACGAGCTGGTCAAGCGCGACAAAGTCAACCTGGACATCTTCTGGCTGCGCGACGAGAGCATGGAAGACACCGCCGATCTGCCTCCGCCCGATGTCATCGCCAATGAAATCCTGGATGACCTTCGCGCCGCCTTGGAGCAACTGGAGGAGATTGCCGGAGACTTGGAATTGCCGGACCTTGGACGCCAAATCGACTGATATTGGTCGGTCGTTACGAGTGGGTTGTGAATGGACGTGCAAGGCATGAAACAGTCTGAAGACTTCGCCATCCGCAACTGACGAGGGATTATAGGCCGACACACCAAATGGGTTTGCCGCATTCGGCATTGATACGAGAATAACTCGGCGTCCGGGGGACGTTGATCTATTCGCGGGTTGTGTATTGCTTTTCCGCCCTCTCGCAACAGGCATGGAACCGGTAACGCCCGTGGTGTATCTTTCAGGATAGTATGGAACGGAGCCACACCAAACTTGAGCGGCACAATTGTGCTGGACCGTCCGGCAGCGCCGTCGATGCCTTGGCGCGTTGCCTATCGCTTGACTTGGAAGTGGGCAAGGCGGACAAGCGGATTCACGCTCTGGCCGGCGTGAGGCCCGATACGGGTCACAGCATAACCGTCCCTCGAGTGGGTCCCGACCTCGGCCGGGCGCTGGGCAGACTGGATGAACTGGCCGACGGCGCGGATTTCTTGCTGGGACACAACCTGATCGACTTCGACCTCCCCCACCTGCGGGCTGCTGAACCGGGACTCGGGCTGCTTGAGCTGCCGGCGGTGGACACGCTGAGGCTGAACCCCCTGGCCTTCCCCCGCAACCCCTATCACTACCTGGTGAAGCATTACCAGGATGGTTCGTTAAGGAGGGGACGCCTGAACGATCCGGAACTGGACGCCCGGTTGGTGCTGAAGGTATTGGACAACCAGCAAAAGGCGTTCAGAGAGACGAAACCGGACCTCCTTGCGGCCTGGCACTGGTTGACCAGCTGCAACGGCGGCATAGGGTTCGACAGGTTCTTTACCCACCTGAGAGGGGTTTCGCGGCCGTCCGATCAAGAGGCAGTCGGGGCGGTCGAACGCTGTCTTGCGGGGTCGTCGTGCCGGACGCAGAGTATGGCGGCAGTGGAAGACGCAGAGCGGCATCCATGGGAACTGGCATACACCCTGGCGTGGTTGTCGGTTGCCGTTAGCAATTCCGTCATGCCTCCCTGGGTGCGGCACCAGTTTCCGGAGGCTGGGCGGCTGGTGCAGCGGCTGCGCGACAAAGCCTGCACCAGTCCCGGCTGCCAATGGTGCCGGGATAGGCACGACTCCCACCGGGAATTGGACCGGTGGTTCGGCTTCAGCGAATTCAGGCCCATGCCCACCGATGAGGACGGACGGCCATTGCAGCAGACGATAGTCGAGGCTGCCATGGGCGGCGAGCACGCACTCGGCATCCTGCCCACCGGGGCCGGCAAGTCTCTGTGCTACCAATTGCCCGCCCTGTCCCGCTATGACAAGACCGGCGCGCTGACGGTGGTGATTTCACCCCTGGTAGCCCTGATGGCCGACCAGGTCGCCGGTCTGGAGGCTCGCGGCATAGGTTCCTGCGTCACCGTCAACGGTATGTTGTCCATGCCGGAAAGGGCGAACGCGCTGGAGCGGGTGCGCCTGGGTGACGCCGGCATCCTCATAATCTCCCCGGAGCAACTGCGCAGCGTGTCCCTGCGACGGGTGCTGGATCAACGGGAGGTCGGCTGCTGGGTGCTGGACGAGGCCCACTGCCTGTCCAAGTGGGGCCACGACTTCCGGCCCGACTACCGCTACGTGGGACGTTTCATACGGGAGAAAGCCAAGGATGAGCCCGTGCCGCCGGTGCTGTGCCTCACTGCCACCGCCAAGCCCGACGTGAAGTCCGAGATCGTCGAGTATTTCCGGGAAGAGCTGGGCATCGAGCTCAGCGTGTTCGACGGTGGGGCGCAGCGCACCAACCTGGAATTCGTGGTGGTGCCGACTCGAGGCTCAGCCAAATTCGACGACATATACCAGTTGCTGGAGGAGGACCTGCCTGAACCCGTGACCGGGGGAGCCATCATATATTGCGCCACCCGCAGACATAGCGAAGAGGTAGCGCAGTTCCTCCAGGAGAAGGGAGTGGCGGCCGACTACTTCCACGCGGGCCTGCCGCCGGAGACCAAGAAGAACGTCCAGGAGAGCTTCATAAGGGGCGGTCTAAAGGCCATCGCCGCCACCAACGCCTTCGGAATGGGCATTGACAAGCCCGACGTTCGTCTGGTGATCCACGCCGACGTCCCCGGGTCATTGGAAAACTACCTGCAGGAAGCGGGACGGGCCGGACGCGACCAGCGGGCGGCGCGGTGCGTGCTGCTGTACGCCCAGGACGACGTGGAACGGCAATTCGGCATGTCAGCCCGATCCCGGTTGAGCCGGAGAGAGATCCACGGGGTGCTGAGGGCTTTGCGGAACCTGGACCGCAAGAAGCGGTTGAATGGTGAGATAGTGGCCACCGCCGGCGAGATCCTTCGGGAGGACGAGGAGGGCGCGTTCGAACGTGACTCCGCCACCGACGACACCCGGGTCAGGACTGCGGTGGCGTGGCTTGAGGAAGCGGTGCTGCTCACCAGGGAGGAGAACCGCGTGCAGGTTTTCCCGTCGTCGTTACGGGTCGCCAACCGGGAGGATGCCGCAGCGCGGCTGGCACGGGCCGGCGTCGCGCGTGCTTACCGAGAGCAACTGTTGACCATCTGCGAGGGGCTGTTCGAGGCTGACCCGGATGATGGTATCACCACCGACGAACTGATGGCGGCGTCCGGCCTCACCCCGGAAGGAGTGCGGAAGGCTCTCCACGACTTGGAGGGATTGGGAATCGCCAGCAACGACACGGCGATCACCGCATTTGTCCACGCGGGTGTTGAACACGGTTCCCGGCAGCGTTACCAGCAAGCCGCAGACCTGGAGCTGGGCGTCATCAATCTCATGCGCGAGAGGGCGCCGGACCAAGAGAAGGGTGAGGCGTTCCCACTGCATCTCCGGAGCGCGACCCAGGAGCTCACCGATGCGGGACATTCCCATGCGCTGCCTGAATTGGTGCGGGGGATAGTGCGCAGCATAGCCGCCGACGGTCGGGGTGAGGGCGGTGGCGGGGGCAGTCTGGGGATACGGGGGCGAGACCGGGACACGGTGCAGGTGACGCTGCAACGGGACTGGGGATCGTTGACGAAAACTGCGGACCTGCGCCGTACGGCGGCTGGGTTGCTCCTGGACCACTTGATTTCCACCCTACCCCGTGGGGTGCGAGGCACCGACCTGTTGGCCGAGACCACCATGGGCAACCTGCTCTCGGCGGTGCGGTCGGACCTGGTGCTGAACGGTCAAATCAGGCGTCCCGAGCGTTTGATGGACCGGGCCCTGCTGTGGCTGCACGAACAGGGGGTAATTCGCCTGAACAAGGGCTTGGCGGTATTTCGGCCGGCAATGACCATCAACCTGACCCCGGAACGCCGCGGGTTCACCCAGGCTGACTTTGCCTCACTCCAACTTCACTACGATGAACAGGTGAGACAGATACACGTGATGGCGGAATACGCGCAGCACGGCCTGCGTCCGGCCGCGGACCATCTCAGTCTTGCCATGGATTATTTCAGCCTGCCCGAGGCGGAGTTCCTGGAACGCTGGTTGCCGGACCGGGACCATGAACTGGCCAGGCAGACCACGCCCGGCTCATGGCGAGCCGTCGTTGAGAGCCTGAACAATCCAGCGCAAAGGCGCATCGTGGCCGATGACCGGGAGCAGACCAACGTGTTGGTGCTGGCGGGGCCCGGGTCGGGCAAGACCCGGGTGCTGGTGCACCGAATCGCCTACCTGATCAGGGTGCGAAGGGAGAACCCCCGTGGAATCCTGGCCCTGGCTTACAACCGCCACTCCGCCGTGGAAATCAGGCGCCGCCTGACCGACCTGGTCGGCGACGACGCACGGGGTGTTACGGTGCTCACCTGTCATGCGCTGGCCATGAGTCTGGTGGGGGCCAGCTTCGCCGGTAGGGCGAACCGCCTGGACCAGGAAGACTTCAGCGAGGTCATGCGACAGGCAGTCGCGTTGCTGCGGGGACGCGGGTTGCCGCCTGAAGAGGTGGACGAACATCGGGAGCGGTTGTTGGCCGGTTTTCGCTGGATGCTGGTTGACGAGTATCAGGACATCGGGCCGGAGCAGTACGAACTCATTTCGGCCCTGGCTGGACGGACTCTGTCGGAGCCTGACGAAAGGCTTGGCCTCTTCGCCGTTGGGGACGACGACCAGAACATCTACGCCTTCAACGGTTCGTCCACGGAATTCATCCGCCGGTTCGAGGCCGACTACGGAGCCAGACCCTCTTACCTGACCGAAAATTACCGGTCCACGGCGAATATCATAGCGGCCGCCAATGCGGTGATCGAGCCCGCGAAGTTACGGATGAAAGCAGGTCATCCCATAGCCGTCAACCGATCCAGGGGTCAGGACCCGCCGGGAGGCGACTGGAGCCTGACTGACCCGGTGGCGCAGGGCAAAGTACAAATACTGCCGGCGGGAGTCGAATCCATATCGCAGGCACAGGCGGCCGTTGCCGAGCTGAAACGAATGTCCGAACGCGTTGCTGACTGGAATTGGTCGACCTGCGCCGTGGTGGCGCGAGACTGGAGTTTTCTGGACCCGGTGCGGAGCCTGTGCGAGTTGGAAGGGATTCCGGTACAAATAGCCAACGAGGAGTTCGCGGGCGTGTGGCACCTGCGGGAAACGCGGGCGCTCGTGAACTGGTTGCGGGGGCGCGACTCCCGCGTGGTTGACACCTTCGAAATCGAAACCTGGCTGGCTGGCCAAGTCCCAAACTCCTGGGTCGAGTTGCTGAACGAGGCCGTCTCTGAGTACGCCCTGGAAACCGGCGGTTCGGAAACACCCCGGGACAACTTCATAGAATGGCTGGCCGAGTGGGGGCGGGAGGTTCGGCGCCGCCAGCGGGGATTGCTGTTGCTGACTGCCCATCGGGCCAAAGGGCTGGAGTTTGACCATGTGGTGGTGCTCGACGGCAGTTGGGATCGCCTTGGGAAAGGCGAGGACGCGGACGCGCCGCGACGGCTCTACTACGTGGCCATGACCCGCGCCAGGCAGACTTTGACGCTGATGCGATTCCCCGGGCTGCACCCCTTTCAAGACGCCTTGGCCAATGCGTCATCGACGTTATTGAGGCGCGATGCTCCGTCATTCCCTCTGCCTGGTAAAGAACTGTCCAGGCGCTTCCAGCGACTGAACCTCTGGGACGTCTTCCTCAGCTTTGCCGGATATCGCGATCCCAGCCACCCGGTACACGGGGCCATCGCTGCTCTCGTGCCCGGGTCCTCCCTGCAAGTGTGTGTCAACGGGGACCGATGGAGCCTGCAGGGCCTTTTCATTTTCTTAAAGGAGTCTTAAAGTTGTGGTGAAGAAGTGAGGAGGTGGGGAAGATGAGATTGAGAGAAGCCTTGGATGGAGTTCCAGACCACCGGAGCCGGCAAGGCCGGCGCCACCCATTGGGAGCGGTATTGAGTCTGTCAGTTTGCGCCATGCTATGTGGCTCCCGCAGTCTTTACGCCATTGCGCAATGGGGCCGGGACCAAGGAGCCACTGCTGGAGAGGAATTGGGTTTCCCACAGGGGAGAACGCCCTGCGTAGCCACCCTGCACCGGGTGTTCAAGGATCTGGACGTGGATGCCTTCGAAGGGGTGCTGCGGGAATGGGTGCGAGATAGTGGGGTGGATCTGGGCTCCGTGGTGTCAATAGACGGGAAGACGTTGCGTGGGATTCACGGTGAGGAACTGCCTGGGGTGCACCTGGTATCAGCCTACGCCACTGAGGGCAAGGCGGTGCTGAGCCAGGCAGCCACGGCGGGCAAGGGTCAGGAATTGGCAGCGGCCCAAGCAGTGTTGGGGCAGATTCCCCTGGAAGGGAGGATAGTGGTGGCGGACGCTCTGCTGACCCAACGGGAGGTGTGCCAGCAGATTGTAGCTGGCGGCGGAGATTACCTGTTGCCGGTGAAGGAAAATCAGCCTGCATTGTGCCAGGACCTGGTGGAAGTATTTTCCCCCACTGGAAACTGATAGGGTTGCGGGGCCATGGGTACCGCCGTGGCAGGCTGAGGACTGGCGGGAGCGAGGGGCGGAGCTGACTGTGTGGGTGGATGTCTCGCCCAAGCAACGGCACGGGCGCTGGGAGCGGCGGGAACTGTGGGCCTTGTCCGACCCGGAGGTGAACCGGTATGCGGGCAGCGCCGGATCGGTGGGGAAGGAGTGGCCCCACCTGCGGCAGGTATGCCGGCTGGAGCGGCAGAGGAGAGTCCGGGGACGCACCCAGGTGACGGTGAGCTATGCGGTGACCAGTCTTTCGCCCGAGGTTGCCGGAGCGGAACGTCTGTTGCAGATTCTTAGAGGGCATTGGAATATCGAGAACCAGGTGCATTGGGTCCGGGACGTCACCTTTGACGAAGACCGCTCCCAGGTAAGGAGCGGTAACGCCCCCCAGGTGATGGCAGCCTTTCGCAACCTGACCACCACCCTGGTGCGCTGGGCTGGTCATACCAACGTTGCCGCCGCCCTACGCCGCCACGCCGCTCACGTCTCCGAAGCCTTCTTACTCCTCGGCATTACCCCTGAATTCGGAGAATGAAAAGGCCCTGATGGAGCCTGAAAGACGCCAACGGATTAACGGTCGGTCAATTGGCACGGCAATTTGAAGCCCCAAATCGGTTTCGGTGTGATTTTGCAAAGGTCTCCGCAATCATTGAGTGGGACCGGCTGAAATCAGAGACGGAATTCAGGTCCGGTCTTCGTAGTGATACCTGGGAAGTAGTGATACCGGAGCTTGTATTTGAGCCATGCCAATGAGTGAAGTGGCCGAGTCAGAATGTTCGACTTTCGGGATGACGTTGAATTGAAAAGATGAAGGAGAGTCTGAGAATGCAGGCGAACGACGCGATTACCGTGGTCCTGAAGCTGACGCGCGAGACCAAGAACACCTACCGCTACGACGCATCGGAAGAAGACGCGCCAGTGGGGAACATCTACATTCAGAAGAAGGCAATGCCGGTCGGCGCTCCCCCGGAGTTGGAACTCCGGTTGAGAGCGAAGAATCCCTGATGCCGCTTGGCTTTCGCTAAAAACTGCGCCGTAGAGCAACCAAGCTGTTTTCAGAGAGGGCCAAGGAATGCCAGGAAAGCGCTTCAGCTACGGACGAAGGGTCAACGCCTTTCCCAGTGATTTTCCGGAGCGCCTGAAGCGGTTCAAGGCGGAGTCCGGGCTATCCTGGGCCGAAATCAGCCGGCGCCTGGGAATTCATCCTGAAACCGTGCGGCGGTGGAAGGAAGGGCATGCCAGGCCCAACGCGGAGCACATGCTGGCCCTATGCCGGTTGGCCGACGACCTGGGGCTGGGCCGTCTGTTCCGAGACTGAGCCGGTCAGGACTGCAACGCAAAAAGGGTTCCACAAGTGGCCGCCCTGTGTTCCGGTCCACGCAGGTCGGCAAGGCCGCGAACGCTGCCAAATCCGCAGGGCGGCGACCAGCGAACCAGGTTGCCTTCCGGCGGCTCCGGCCAGTTTGTCGGCAGCGGGGTGGCGGTAGAAGGATCACTGCCAGCCGGGGATTGCGTTTCAGCAAGTGAATCCCCATCATTGACGTACATTTAGCGCCAATGCCCCCTGGGGCAGCCTGAAGACCCCAGCCGTCCGCAGACAGCAAGGAGTTCCGATGAAGCGGCCGGACGAAAAAGGAGTGACACCTTGACCGATGAACACGAGGAACTGGACCCCGGCGAATTCCGCCGGATGATGGCTGGCGTGGACCGGGAGGAAATGCTGCGGATGGTCGCGCGGCTGAGCCGGGACATCGAGGCGAACCCCCAAGACGCCAGGTCCCTCTCCGCCCGGGGGTGGCTTTACGGTGAGTTGGGCGACTTCCGCCGGGTGGTGGAGGACAACGGCCGGGTCATAGAATTGGATCCGGGATACGTCAGCGCCTACCTGAACCGGGCCCACGCCCACTCCGAACTGGAGGAATACCGGGCCGCCATCGATGACTACGACGCCGCCATCAGGCTGGCTCCCGGCGACGCGGCGGCCCACTACTGCCGGGGCGCGTGCTACGCCGAACTGGGCAACCTGGGCGGGGCGATGAGTGACTTCGACGTGGCCATCCTGCTGGAACCGGATGACGCCGCACCTTACTACAACCGGGGACTGACCTACGGCGAACTGGGCAACCATCTCAAGGCGGTGGAGGACATGAGCCGAGCCATCGAGCTGGAGCCGGACCTGCCCGAGGCTTACTACTTCCGGGGGATGGCCTACCGCGACCTGGGGGAGATTGAGCAGGCCATCCTGGACTTCGACGCGGCCCTGGAGTTGGAGGAGAGCTACGGGCTGGCCCGCCACGCCCGGGGCATCAGCAGGCTCAACCTGGAAAGGTTTGAGGAAGCGCTGACCGACTTTGACGCTGTGCTAGTCCTGAACCCGGACGACGCCGGGGCGCTGCGGGGCCGGGGCGTGGCACTGGGCAGCCTGGGGCGTTACGAAGATGCAATGGAGGCATTGGACCGCTCCCTGGAACTGGAACCGGACAGCGCAGAGACTCTGGCGGCCAGGGGCGTGAACCGCGCCAGCCTGGAGGAGTACGAACTGGCCATTGAGGACTACACGAAGGTGATCGCCCTGGACCCCGGCGATCTGCGGGCGATGTACAGCCGCGGCACGTCCCTGATGCGGCTGGGCCGGCACGAGGAGGCCATCAGGGACTTCGACGCCATCATCGGGGCGGACCCGGACAATGTGGGGGCCTATCTGGCCCGGGGCTTTGCCCACGCGGAATGGGGAGATTACCGGGAGGCCATCAAGGACTGCGACCGACTGGTGGAGCTGTCGCCGGAGGACCCGGCGGCGTACCACGCCCGTGGATATGCCTACGC
The DNA here is from genome assembly GCA_965208825.1 of Dehalococcoidia bacterium. Lineage (GTDB taxonomy): Bacteria > Chloroflexota > Dehalococcoidia > Lucifugimonadales > UBA3495 > VXOI01. Next base: position 814 of record CBDBPP010000001.1, on the reverse strand, counting down.
GGAAATGGGGGCGCGTCATCTGGCGGTGGAGGACTTCGGGAGGGCGTTGGGCCTGAACCCGGAGGACGTTGATTCCCGGCGTAATCGGGCGACCCTGTACCGGGAGATGGGCCAGCCGGAGAATGCTATCGCTGACTACGACGAAATCATCCGGCTCCGTCCCTGCGATTCGTGGGCTATTCAGGAACGACAGCGTGCCGTGGAGGAGGCGGAGAGACGGTAACCCAGCAGCCGGAGTTGCGCCCGCCCATGGCCGGCTTCGAGTGAGTGGAAGAGGGCATGTTTACGATGTCCCACGGTTGCGCCAATTTGGTCAAACACCCACAAATTCCGCTCCTGACGGATCCGGCTACAATTGGCCGGTAATGGTATCTGGGTCATGGCTTCTGTGCGTGATGAGGTGGCGTTGATGGATTTGCTGTTGTTCGGGGTTTGGCCGATTATGCTTACCTTGCTGGTTTGCTCTTTCGCGGGGTGGCTGCTCCCCAGGGTGCATATCTTGGTGGGTGCTGGCCTGGGCTTGCTGATGGGGATGGTGAACATGTGGGCCGGGGTGTTGGGAGTTATGATGGCGGTCAAATTGAACCCCACGGGACAAGAACTGGGAGCCGCCGTCGTTGGTTCCACAGTTGCAATTCTTCTCGGTTCCTGTATCCCGATAGCTGGTATGTGGGCTTTTGGCTGGCTCCGGCAAAACAATGGCACGGTAAGCCAATGAGCCTATTTGGAAACAAGCCCGAGTTGAGGCCCAAGGGATCATAATCGGGAAAATCAGGGGAAAGCCGTCGCCAAGTTGGCGACGGCTTTCCCTTTT